>CBDAQO010000002.1:840000-4440000 GCA_965199105.1 Acetobacteraceae bacterium
CCCGTAGACGTAAATACCTATGCATCCTTGAGTAGGGCGGGGCACGTGAAACCCTGTCTGAACGTGGGGGGACCACCCTCCAAGCCTAAATACTCCCTGGTGACCGATAGTGGACAAGTACCGTGAGGGAAAGGTGAAAAGCACCCCGAGAGGGGAGTGAAAGAGACCTGAAACCGGATGCCTACAAGCAGTCGGAGCGGATTGTTCCGTGACGGCGTACCTTTTGTATAATGGGTCAGCGAGTTTCTGTTGGCAGCGAGCTTAAGCCGTTAGGTGTAGGCGTAGCGAAAGCGAGTCTGAATAGGGCGCTGAGTTGCCGGCAGAAGACCCGAAACCGAGTGATCTAGCCATGGCCAGGCTGAAGGTGCGGTAACACGCACTGGAGGGCCGGACCCACGCCTGTTGAAAAAGTCGGGGATGAGCTGTGGCTAGGGGTGAAAGGCCAATCAAACTCGGAGATAGCTGGTTCTCCGCGAAATCTATTGAGGTAGATCGTCGTGTGTTTACTGCGGGGGGTAGAGCACTGGATGGGCTAGGGGTCCCCAAAGGATTACCAAACCTAACCAAACTCCGAATACCCGTAAGTATAGCGCGGCAGACAGACGGTGGGTGCTAAGGTCCATCGTCGAGAGGGAAACAGCCCAGACCACCAGCTAAGGTCCCCAAATCGTGGCTAAGTGGGAAAGGATGTGAGGATTCCAAAACAACCAGGAGGTTGGCTTAGAAGCAGCCATCCTTTAAAGAAAGCGTAATAGCTCACTGGTCTAATAGAAACCTTGCGCCGAAGATGTAACGGGGCTCAAGCCACGTACCGAAGCTGTGGGATTAGTCGTTAGTCGTTAGTCTTTAGTCGTTAGAGCAATAGGTGGTTCGATGTCTCGGGATGTTTGGGAGCTGGACGTGTTTCGTCGGGCGTAACAAGTATCGCTAGAGGTGCATCGGGCTAGTCAGGCGTTTCCGAAGAGCGAGCAGTATGGCGGCCTGGCCGACCAGGTGCGGCGGAGTTCGAAGTCGGTTTGTGCGCTCCTTGCGGAGGGCTCGGGCCGGCAGTTGGCCTCCGATCTGGAGTTCCGGCGCTATGTTGTTATGGCGCTTGGCTCGCTTGAGGAAACCAAGTTATGGCTCCAATACGCCATTGATCTTGCCTATCTTGATGCCGCCCAGGCGCAAGCCTGGCAGCAAGAGTATGCCGAGATCGGTCGCATGCTGGGTGGCCTGTACAAACACCTAAAACCTCTAACGACTAATGACTAACGCCTAGCGACTTCTCGGTAGCGGAGCGTTCGGTAAGCCTGTGAAGGGTGAGGGGTGACCCCGCCTGGAGGTATCCGAAGTGCGAATGCTGACATGAGTAGCGACAAACAGTGTGAGAAACACTGTCGCCGAAAGTCCAAGGGTTCCTGCGCAAGGGTAATCCGCGCAGGGTGAGCCGGCCCCTAAGGCGAGGGCGAAAGCCGTAGTTGATGGGAACCAGTTGAATATTACTGGGCCTGCTGGAAGTGACGTGTGAGAGATGTTGTCAGGGCTTATTGGATTGTTCTGGCTTTTGGATCACACCGGGAAATAGCTCCAGCGTATAGACCGTACCCGAAACCGACACAGGTGGACTGGTAGAGCATACCAAGGCGCTTGGGAGAACCATGCCGAAGGAACTAGGCAAATTGCTCGCGTAACTTCGGGATAAGCGAGACCCATTCTTGGGCAACCAGGGATGGGTGGCACAAAGCAGGGGGTAGCGACTGTTTAGTAAAAACACAGGACTGTGCGAAGTCGAGAGACGACGTATACGGTCTGACGCCTGCCCGGTGCCGGAAGGTTAAGAGGAGGTGTGCAAGCACTGAATTGAAGCCCCGGTAAACGGCGGCCGTAACTATAACGGTCCTAAGGTAGCGAAATTCCTTGTCGGGTAAGTTCCGACCTGCACGAATGGCGTAACGACTTCCCCACTGTCTCCGGCATGGGCTCAGCGAAATTGAATTCCCCGTGAAGATGCGGGGTACCCGCGGTCAGACGGAAAGACCCTATGAACCTTTACTGCAACTTTGCAGTGGCCTCAGGGGAGAGCTGTGTAGGATAGGCGGGAGGCATTGAAGCATGGGCGCTAGCTTGTGTGGAGCCACCCTTGAAATACCGCCCTGATCTCTTCTGATGTCTAACCGCGTCCGGTCAGCCCGGACCGGGACCCTGCATGGCGGGCAGTTTGACTGGGGCGGTCGCCTCCCAAAGTGTAACGGAGGCGCGCGATGGTGGGCTCAGGCCGGTCGGACATCGGCTGCTGAGTGCAATGGCATAAGCCCGCCTGACTGCGAGAGCGACAGTTCGAGCAGAGACGAAAGTCGGCCATAGTGATCCGGTGGTCCCGCGTGGAAGGGCCATCGCTCAACGGATAAAAGGTACTCTAGGGATAACAGGCTGATCTCCCCCAAGAGTCCACATCGACGGGGAGGTTTGGCACCTCGATGTCGGCTCATCACATCCTGGGGCTGGAGCAGGTCCCAAGGGTTCGGCTGTTCGCCGATTAAAGTGGTACGTGAGCTGGGTTTAGAACGTCGTGAGACAGTTCGGTCCCTATCTGCCGTGGGTGAAGGAGACTTGAGAGGATCTGTCCCTAGTACGAGAGGACCGGGATGGACGCACCTCTGGTGCACCGGTTGTCGCGCCAGCGGCACGGCCGGGTAGCTATGTGCGGACGGGATAACCGCTGAAAGCATCTAAGCGGGAAACCCACCTCAAAACCAGGTCTCCCAGAGGGCCGTGGAAGACCACCACGTCGATAGGCCAGATGTGAAAGCGCCGCGAGGCGTGCAGCTAACTGGTCCTAATCGCCCGATCGGCTCTCCCAACACATGCCAGTCTTCCGTCGTCACACACACACACACACATCACCGCACCAGAACCATTCTCGTCCAAACCAACCGGGTTTGGACGACCTGGTGGCCATGGCGGGGAGCCTACACCCGATCCCATCCCGAACTCGGCCGTGAAAACCCCCAGCGCCTATGATACTGCGTCTCAAGACGCGGGAAAGTCGGTCGCCGCCAGGTCTTCCAAACACACACATACACCCATGGCGCGGGGTGGAGCAGCCCGGTAGCTCGTCAGGCTCATAACCTGAAGGTCACAGGTTCAAATCCTGTCCCCGCAACCAACGATAGTTAACCCGCCGGAACACACGTTCCCGGGATGGGCTTAGTGGGGCGCCGGAACACGGTCGGTGCCGACCTGGGCCGTTCCGCTGATCATGGCGGTCGCGTTGCGGCCGGGCGCGCTGAAAGGCTTGGTGTTGGGCGCCCATGGAACGGCGTCGGGTTTCGCGGTGCTTCAGGGCAGTCCGCGCTCGACCAGTGACGTCCAGAGGCTGCTCATGGTCCAGCTTGGCGGCCGCGCCGCGGAGCAGTTGGTGTTTGGCAAGCCATCGTGCGGCGATGGCGACAGCGATCTGGCGCAGGCTACGCTGCTTGCCACCATCGCTGCCGCGGCCATGGGCTGCGACGAGTCGCTCGGCCTGGCCTGGTTGGGCATGCCAGAGCTGAACTCCCTGCCGAAGATGCTCGCCGCCGACGCCATGTTGGCCCGGCGGGTACGTGAGACGCTTGCCGAGGCGTATGGCCAAGGGCTGGACTTGCTGACCTCGCGTCGGGCTGCCGTCGACGCACTTGCCACGGCCCTTATGATCTATCACGCGCTGGACGGAACAGAGGCGGCGGCCATTATCGCGGCACAGCGGACAGGCCAGGCGGCCCCACTTGCCGACTCCGCCCCGAGCAGGGCGACGCCGGTCGGAGAACAGCCATGAGCGGCGGTGCGGGCTCGATCCCCGCGTGGGCCGACCGAAAGGAGGCGTTCGGCAGAGCTAAGCCAATGGCTTGTGGTCGAGATCGACGGCAACCAGCACCTCTTTGGCTACGCGACCCGGCACACCGGCACCGGCGGCCTGTCTTGGCTGCTCTCCACCCCAATCGTCTCGATGGCAAAAGGCCAAACCAGCGCCCAAACCACCAGTGGGACTGCATACGTTCTTGAAGAACGGATTACCGAGGCCGACCTCGACGAGGAAGGCCAGGTCGCCCACGATCTGCTCATCCGGCACCGATCATCATCGCGGGACCATTTGGCCGACCTGCTCTGGCTCTCGGCCCGCAAGTGGGCCCGCCACCTGGGCCTGAGCTGCCCCGCCCGCAACGACATCGATGGCCTCAAGCACTTTTTCGCCGACCAATATGAAGCATACGCCAACATCCGCCGGTCCGGACGGGACTGAGCCGGGCCGCCCGACGCTGCCATCAACCATGACCTACACGGCTGAACCTGTCCCGCTGAACACCCTCGGTCGTTTCCAAGCATCTGCTTGCAAAGCCGCGAACAGAGCGTTTGATCTCGTGCCCCCGTTACTCGAGTGCCGCGTAACACATTTTCAGGGTGACGAAATACAATCCAGCCGGGTGGGTGAAACACTTGTTTGGAGCTGCGCAACAATTTCTTGACTGATGGGACATGCGCTCGGGGAGGGGAGTTCGGGACCGCGTGTCAACCAAATAGCTGCCGGATTGCCTCATCAACAACTTCCTCCAACGATCTTCGTGACTTTGATGGGCGCGGCCGGTCACCATGGATCATCACCCCATGATGGAGGATCAATCATGCTGAAAGTTGCTGACCACGCTGAACGTGTCCAAACCCTGGCCGACCTCTATGAGAAAGCTTCTGGCTTCGATCGGCTGGACTTCCTCACCGACCTGCTCGCCGATGCAATGCATTGGTCTGCAGTCCACGGCATCAACTTTCAACGAGCGCTGGAACGAGGAAAACTCCACTTCGCGGAAGAGCGTCACGACGAAGGCTTGCTCTGAGATGACGCTGACGCAGGCTGCTGTGAACCATACTTAGTGCTACTCGGAATGCCTCTGACTGCCGCCAACGCGATGGCTAGCGATCGGCGTCGTTCGGGATCCTAAATCGACTCGGAGTCTCAGTCCTCGATTGCAGCTTATCAAAGACCTATCAGCGTGACTCCGCCGTCAATTGGGAATGCCTCGACCCTGCCGAGCCACACACTGAATCAGCAACGCATATCGGACGATTGCTCCTATCCCGCTCGGCGTTGGTGTAAGCCTAGCCCGCAAGGCAGGTAATTGGAGCTGAATTGCCTTTATGGACCGAGTTCTGGGCCAAAGCTCGGCCGGAAGGTGAGAACGATCGGGCCAAGCATCCGTTTGTGGCCCATGCTCTGGACGTCGCAGCCACCGCCGTTCTGCTACCGCACCCGTTGCGGCATACCATGGCGCGGCAGACGCTGGGTTTTCTGGTCGCGCTGCACGACATCGGCAAGCTGTCCCGGCCGTTCCAAGCCAAGGACGCGCGGCATTGGCCGGAGCGGGTGCTCGGGCCGTTGCGACCGGCAGACCTGGCCGGCCCGCGGCACGATGCCATAGGGTTTAATCTCCTGCACAAAGAACTGCCGACATCGCTGGATGCCGTGTTGCCACCTCGACAAAGGTCAGGCTCGAACGGATGGATCCGTTCCGAACGCGCCCATCTGTTCCAAGCGCTGGCGGGTCATCACGGCAGTCCGGTCACGCCCGTCGAAAGCGGGTCAGACGGGCTGTGTGACGCGTGCAAAGCCGCAGCCGCCGCGTTCATCCAAGCCATGCTGGACCTGTTCCGTCCCGAACCGCTCCCCGTGCCCAACTCTGCGGCGCAGCTCGGGTGGGATTTGGCGGGTGTGGTGACGCTGGCGGACTGGATCGGTTCGCGGCAAAGCTGGTTCCCGTACGCGACGGCAGAGCAGGCGGAGGATCCTGCCGGCTATTTCTGGAACCACGCGCTGCCCCAAGCCTCCGCCGCGCTGGCCGCGTCCGGCATGGTAGTCGCCGTGCCCTCGGTCTTCAGAGGGGTGCAGGTGCTGTTCCCCACCATCACCATACCGTCCCCCGTTCAACGGTGGGCGACGGAAGTTCCGCTGCCTCCAGGACCGGTGCTGGCCGTGGTCGAGGACGTGACGGGCAGCGGCAAAACGGAGGCGGCCGTCACGCTCACGCACCGGCTGTTGGCCTCGGGGCAGGCCCGAGGCGTGTTCATGGCGTTGCCGACTATGGCCACCGCGAACGCGATGTTCGGCCGCATGGCCGATGCCTATCGCGCGCTATTCCAGTCCGATAGCCACCCATCGCTGGTGCTGGCGCATGGCCGTGCCGGGCTGGACCCGCGGTTCGGGGCGGTCATGCAGGGCACCGCTGTGCCGGATCGGGACACGGCTTATCCGGCTGATACGCCGTCGGAAATCCATTGCGCGTCCTGGCTGTTCGAGGATCGGCGCCGGGCGCTGCTGGCCGAGTTCGGCGTGGGCACGATCGACCAGGCGATCCTAGCGGTGCTGCCAGTGCGCCACGCCGTGCTGCGGCAGCAGGGGCTGAAGGGTAAGGTGCTGGTGGTGGACGAGGTGCACGCGTTCGACCCCTACATGCAACGCGAATTGGTGGAGCTGCTGCGCTTTCATGCGGCGCTCGGCGGCTCGGTGATCCTGCTGTCCGCTACACTCACACAGGTGGATCGGGCGATGCTGGTCAACGCCTTTCGCGACGGGCTGGGGGAAGGCAAGGCGGTCTTGGTGGCGGACGCTTATCCGCTCGCAACGCTGGCCTCGGCCGCATCTGTCGTGGAGACGCCATGTGCAGTCCGCGACGGCTTGGCCCGGCGTGTGGCCGTCACCCGGGTGCCTAGCGCGGACGCAGCCTTGGCCCGTATTCTGGACGCGGCGCAGGCGGGGGCGGCCGTCGCCTGGGTGCGCAACACGGTGGACGATGCGATCGCCGCCGCCGCCAGCGTGCGCGCGGCCGGGCTGGAGCCGCTGCTGTTCCACGCCCGCTTCGCCATGACGGACCGGCTGACGGTGGAGGCGGAGGTGCTGCGCCGCTTTGGCCGGCGGAGCGCCGGGGCAGACCGGCAAGGCGTGCTGATCGCCACGCAGGTGATCGAGCAGTCGCTCGACTTGGATTTCGATTTGCTGTGCACCGATGTCGCGCCGGTGGACCTGCTGATCCAGCGTGCCGGCCGGTTGTGGCGGCATGAAAGGGGGGCTCGATCGATGTCCGGACCCGAACTGCTTGTGGTCTCGCCGGAGCCGATCGACGATCCCGGCTTGGGCTGGATCCGGGACCTGCTGCCAGGTACTGCCGCGGTGTATCGGGACCCGGCGCTGCTGTGGCGCAGCGCGCGGGCCGTGTTCGCGTCTGGCGGCATCAGCACGCCGGGTGATGTGCGGCGTTTGATCGAGACGGTGGCGGACGACACGGCAGAGGGCGCGATCCCGCCCGGCCTTGCCGCGCAGGCGGGAAAGCAGGAGGGCAAGGACTGGTCCGATCGTGGAATGGCCCGCATGAACGTACTGAAGCTCGATGAAGGCTACGCCCGCGGCACTGGGCTGTGGGAGCCGGACACGCGCACGCCCACCCGGCTGGAGGACCGGCCACAGGTTGTGCTGCGCCTGGCCGTGGTGTGCGACGGCGCTGTGGTGCCCTATGCGAACGATGCGGATGTGCGGCGGGCCTGGTCGCTGTCGGAGGTGAGTGTTGCGGAGGACCGGGTTGCCGCGTGCCCGGTGCCGTACGGCCTGGCGGAAGCGACGGAAGCTGCGCGGGCGACATGGGGTCGCTGGGAGCGGGAAAGCCCGAATATACTGTTGGCGGTGATGACGCGGGAGGGCGAGCACTATACCCTGCATGTCGAAACGGGGCAGGGGGAGGCTGCCACCGTGGTGTATGACCCGCGTCTTGGACTGTTGTTGGACAGCAGACTAGCGGGATGATCCGTTGTCCGAGAGAGGTTGGGCAAGCGGCCAGCCACGTTCCCTGCAGCGCGGGGATAGAGGTAAGTTGTCAGATAGAGGTTTTAGGAGATTGACGGCCGCTAAATGATGTTGATACCGTTGCGCCATGGTAAAGACCGACTCGGTGGGATCAGTCTTCAATCTCCTAACCACGCCATGGCTCCCAGTGCGGCGGCAGTCTGGCTCTGACGTTGTCGCGCCGTGGCAGCTTACCGAGTTTATCGACACCGACCCCATCCTCGCCCTGGATTGGCCCCGTGCCGACTTCCAGGTGGCCACCTTGGAGTTCCTGGTCGGCTTGCTGGCGACGACCTGTCCGCCCGCCCGAGAGCGAGACTGGCTGGATGGTTGGGACGCACCGCCTGAACCCGCCGTTCTCGAAGCCGCGTTTGCGCCTTACACGCATGCTTTCGACCTCGATGGGCCTGGCCCGCGGTTCATGCAGGATTTCGAAGACCTCGTTTCGCCCACCGAACCGATCGAACGCCTCCTGATCGAAGCGCCCGGCGCCAGTACGACCGGGCGCAACACCGACCTGCTGGTCCATCGCAACCAAGTGGCCACGCTCGGCCGCCCCGCCGCCGGGATCGCGCTCTACACCTTTCAAGCCTGGGCTCCCGCTGGAGGGGCTGGCAACCGCACGGGGCTGCGCGGCGGCGGCCCGCTGACCACGCTCGTGCTGCCGGGCGCCCGTCAGACGCTGTTCCACACAATTTGGGCCAACGTGCCGCAGGGCAAGCCGCCTGAACCGGCGGATTTGCCGCGCGTCTTCCCTTGGCTGGCCCCGACCATCGGGTCCAGCACCGGGCGCATCGTCACGCCGGACACTGCGCACCCACTGCTTGCCTGGTGGGGCATGCCGCGCCGCATCCGGTTAAACATCCAACCCTGCGATCCAGCCCAACCCTGCGGCCTGACCGGACAGCCCGACAGCATGCAGATCACCGGCTGGCGGCAGCGACCGCATGGCGCCAACTACGAAAAATGGGGCGGCGCGCACGCGCTGACGCCGCATTACCGCCTCAAGCCGAACAGCGAGCTCCTTGCCCTGCATCCCCAACCCGGCGGCATTGGCTACCGTCACTGGCTGGGTTTGGTGGTTTCTGACGTTGAGGGCCTGCGGGTGACCGCTGGAACCATCGGCACCTGGCGAAGCGGCCGGGACCTCGACACCCGCGGCGATGACCCTGCTCATGGCCGGGAAGACCGCTTTCTCGCCGCCGGGTTCGACATGGACAACATGAAAGCCCGCGGCTTCGTCGAAAGCGAGATGCCGCTGCCCGCCATTCCCGATGCGAAGACTCGGCTGCGGGTGGATGAGTTGGCCCGTGCCCTGATCAAGGCCGCCGACCAGGTGGCCAATTCGCTGCGCCGGGCCGTGCGGGACGCGCTGTTCGGGCCTGGGGCCACGGTGAAGCTCGACTGGGAGCTACTGTCCGCAGTGCGCGAGCAAGTGTGGGAGCAGACCGAGCCGGCCTTCCACGACGCGCTGGCCCGCGAAGCCCGCCGGACGGATGCCGACCCCCTGGGCCCGGAGCGCGCCGCGTGGCTGCGGCGGCTGCGCACGACCGCCCTGGCCTTGTTCGACGTGACGGCGCCACTGGATGCGGATGGCGGCACCCTGCCGAAGTCGGACGAGGCAATCCGGCGCCTGCTACGGGCCCGGCGCAACCTGGCTTTTGCGCTTACCGGCTACAGCGCGGACGGGGCCGACCTGTTCGTCAAGCTGTCCTTGCCTCCCGCTGAGACAAAGCCTGCCAAGACCAAGCCAGCCCGGAAAGCGCGCGCCCCATGATGCACCCGACGGATGCCGCCCCTGCCGTATTTGCCTGGTGGGACGAAATCCGCCCGGACCCGGCAAACCAGCGCCCCGGGGATCGGGTTGCGTTTGCCCGCCTTCGCCGCTGCGCCACCGTGGCCGAGGCGATGCAGGAAACGGCCACCATATTGCTGTTCCGTCGGCTGCGCGGCACCGGCCCGGGGGACCTGCCGAAGGCCGCCCTCACTGCCGCCGTGCTCGCCCATGTGCGGGCGGACGTATCCGGCGTCAGCGTGGCCCGCCATGTCGGCCCCTCCAGCCTGGAAACGCCGGAGACCGCCCTGTTGAAGCCATTGCGCTTCCGCCGCCTGATGGAAACCGTCGGCTGGGATGAGCGCCTCACGGCCTTCCGCCGCCTCGCCGCGCTCGCCGGCGCCAGCTTGCCGGTTCAGGACCTCGCGCGCGCGCTGTTGTTTTGGAACGACGAGCGCCGCCGCCGCTGGGTGCTCGATTACTGGAACGCCATGCCGCCACCGTCACCCGCCGAACCCGCGAAGGATGCCACCCCGTGAGCCGCTTCCTGCAACTCCATTTGCTGACATTCTTTCCGCCCGCCAACCTCAACCGCGACGACACCGGCCGGCCGAAGACCGCGGTGGTGGGTGGCGCGACCCGGCTGCGTTTGTCGTCCCAGGCGCTCAAGCGGGCCTGGCGTTGCAGCCCGGTGTTCGCGGAGGCGCTGGCCGGGCATATGGGCGCCCGCACTCAGCGGTTTGGCGAGGAGGTGCAGCGCCACTTGGCGGGGCGTGGCCTGGCGCCAGAAAAGGCGCAGGCGGTGGCACGCAGCATTGCCGAGGTGTTCGGCAAGCTGAAGGACGCCAAGGACGCCAATCCCGCGCGCATCGAGCAACTCGCCTTCCTGTCGCCGGAGGAGCAGGCGGCGGCGCTGGCCGTGGCCGAGCGGGTCGCCGCTGGAGAGGTGGTGGACATCAAGACTGCAGGCTTGCTGCGCCAGGCGGACACCGCCGCCGACATCGCCCTGTTCGGCCGCATGCTGGCCAGCGACCCCGGCTACAACCGTGAGGCCGCCGCCCAGGTTGCCCACGCCATCACCACCCACAAGGTGACGATTGAGGATGACTACTACACGGCGGTGGATGACCTCAAAACGCGGGAGGAGGATGCAGGCGCCGGGTTCCTGGGCGAGGCGGCGTTCGGCTCCGGCGTGTTCTACCTCTATGTGTGCGTGGACTGTGCCCTACTGGTGCGCAACCTCGGCGGTGACGAGGACGCCGCGGTGCTGGCTGCCACGACGATTGGCGCGTTGGTGGAGGCGGCGGCCACCGTCGCGCCGCGCGGCAAGCAAAACAGTTTTGCCGCCCATGGCCTCGCCCATTACGTGCTCGCCGAGCGTGGCGACGTGCAACCCCGCACGCTGGCCGGCGCCTTCGCCAACCCGGTGGGCGGCACCAACCTGCTGCGGGACTCGATCAAAGAGCTGGACAACTATCGCGCTGCCCTCAACCGAACCTACGGCGCCTCCGGCCAGTTCAGTTATACCATGCAGGTCGGGGGTGAGGGCGACTTGCCGGGCTTGCTCGCCTTCGCCCAGGGCTGACGGGGGTGGCGGATTTCCTCACTTTCGCGCTGGTGGCCCCGTTGGCCTCATTCGGCAGCCTGGCCGTGGGCGAACGGCGGCAAGGCTGGGACCGGCCCGGCCGATCCGCCGTGTTGGGCCTGGTCGGCGCCTGCCTCGGGATAGAGCGCGCGGACGAGGCCGGGCAGGCTGCCCTGGCGGGGGAGTACGGCCTGGCGCTGCTCTGCGAACGGCCTGGCCTGCTGCTGGCCGACTACCACACGGCGCAGGTGCCGTCGGCCCAACGCAACCGCCGCTTCCGGACGCGGGCGGCGGAGCTGGGTGTGCCCAAGCGGGAGTTAAACACGATCCTGACCCGCCGGGATTATCGCACCGGCGCGTGGCACCTTGCGGCACTTTGGCTGCGCGATGGGCAGCCGCGCTGGCCGCTCGAGGCGATTGCGTCCGCGATGCGACACCCCGCGTTCGTGCCGTATCTCGGTCGCAAGAGCTGCCCGCTTGGCCTTCCCCTCGCCCCGCAGATCGCGACTGCCGACGACGCGCCTGCCGCGTTGTTGGGGCGGCATGCTAGCGGGCCGGAAGCCGGGTTGCGCACCCGTTTGCTGCCAGAGAGCGCCGGGCAGCCGGCGCCCGAGCCGATCATCATGCTAGACGCCGCCGACCTCGGACCGGACGACACGCCGCTGCGGGTGGAGATGCGGCGGGACCAGCCTCGCTCCCGCCGGCTGTGGCAGTTCGACGTGCGGCGCGAGGCGGTGCTGCCCGCCCGTTTACGATGACGCCGTCGGCGACACCAACCCTGTGGCTCTCCCGCGTGCGGCTGCGGCAGGACGCGGCGGTGGCGGCGCTGGCCTCCCTGCTGATGCCGCGCGGGCAATCCAGCGCCGCATCGGGTCACCACCTGGTGTGGGCGCTGTTCGCCGACGGCCCGGCGCGGCGGCGGGACTTCTTGTGGCGCGAGGAGGCGCCCGGCCGGTTTCTGACGCTTTCTGCCCGGCCGCCAGCGGCGTTGGACCTGTTCGAGGTAGAGTCCAAGCCGTTCGAGCCTATGCTGGCGGCTGGCGAGCGGCTCGGCTTCACCCTGCGCGCCAATGCCGCAGTCGACCGGGCCGGGCCAGGGCGGCGCAGCAAGCGGCACGACGTGGTGATGGACGCGCTGCACGCCCTACCGCGCGACACGAGGGCCGACACGCGGCTTGAGGCGGTGGTTCAGGCGGGGCGAGCCTGGCTCGGCCGCCAGGGCCTAGCGCACGGCTTCGCCCCCGAGCCCGGGGTGGGCGTCGACGGTTACGACCGCGTCCCCGTCCGGCGCGATGGCGCCAGCTCGGCCATCTTCGGCGTTCTGGAGCTCACTGGCGCCCTGACCGTGCAGGACCCGGCGCGTTTCACCTCGGCACTTGCCGCCGGGTTCGGCCGCGCGCGCGCCTACGGCTACGGCCTGATGCTGATCCGGCGCCTACCGTCCCGGGCGACATGACCCAGCCGATGCCGGGCCTACCACCGCTGCGGCCTATTCCGCTGAAGGACCGAGCGTCCATCGTGTTCCTCGAAAAGGGCCGGTTGGACGTGCTGGACGGCGCATTCGTGTTGGTGGACGAGAATGGCGTGTGCATCCAGATCCCGGTGGGCGGCATCGCCTGCCTGATGCTGGAGCCGGGCACGCGCGTGTCGCACATGGCGGTGGCGCTGGCCGCGTGCGCCGGAACACTGCTGATCTGGGTGGGGGAAGCCGGCGTGCGGCTCTATGCGGCGGGGCAACCGGGCGGCGCGCGGGCGGACCGGTTGCTGTATCAGGCTCGCCTCGCATTGGATGACGATCTGCGGCTGCGCGTGGTGCGCCGCATGTATGCCGTCCGCTTCGGCGAGGACGCACCGGCCCGGCGGTCGGTCGATCAGCTTCGCGGCATCGAGGGCGCGCGGGTCCGGGAGCTCTACAGAGCCTTGGCGACCCGGCATGGCGTGACTTGGGGCGGCCGATCCTACGATCCGCATGATTGGGGCACGGCGAACACGGTCAATCGCTGCCTATCCGCCGCCACCTCGGCGCTTTACGGGCTGACCGAGGCAGCCGTGCTGGCCGCTGGCTATGCCCCAGCGCTTGGCTTTCTGCACACGGGCAAGCCGCAAAGCTTCGTCTATGACATTGCCGACCTGTTCAAGTTCGAAACAGTCGTTCCGGAAGCGTTCCGCGTGGCGGCCGCCGCCGAAGCGGGGCGCCCCCTCGATGGTCACCCGGTGACCGACCCGGTGGGCGAAACTCGCCGCCGCTGTCGCGACGCATTCCGCCGGACGGATCTGCTAAGTAAATTGATCCCGGCGATCGAGGACGTGCTTGCGGCGGGCGGCATCGCGCGGCCCGAAGCTTCGCCGGAGGCGATGCCGATCGCGTTCGAAGATCGGGAGGGTATTGGCGATGATGGTCATCGTGGTTGAAGCCGCGCCACCCCGGCTGCGCGGCCGGCTGGCGGTGTGGCTGGTGGAGGTGCGGGCCGGCGTTTACGTCGGAAGCTATGGCCGCAGGGTGCGCGAGATGATCTGGGGCCACGTGCTGGCCTATATCGAGGATGGCAATGCGGTAATTGCGTGGGCGGCTTCCGAGGACGCCGGATTCGCCTTTGATACCTGCGGCCTGAACCGCCGGGTGCCGGTTGACTTGGACGGCCTGCGTCTTGTTCAGTTCGGTCCCGAAGCAGCGTTGCCGCGCGACCTCGGCCCGATGGCGCAGCCCGCTCGCCGCCGAGGCCGATAAGCGGGGCGCAATCCGTGGGTTCTTTGACTCGGGAAATAGGAAAGAAGATCAGGCACTTCTAGGAAGAGTGTTCCCCGCAGGCGCGGGGATGAACCGGCTGGCTTGCTACCGCCTAGGAGGCTGCACCAGTGTTCCCCGCAGGCGCGGGGATGAACCGACGGCTCTGGTCGTCATCGTGACCGAGGTTTCGTGTTCCCCGCAGGCGCGGGGATGAACCGTCATACACCTGGCCGGCCGAGACGCTGAAGTAGTGTTCCCCGCAGGCGCGGGGATGAACCGGGCAAGGTCCAGGCACACAGCCGCATCTTGGAGTGTTCCCCGCAGGCGCGGGGATGAACCGTCCTGATACTGCGACGACGAAACCGCACCACGGTGTTCCCCGCAGGCGCGGGGATGAACCGCACAGCGCCGCGAGCAGCACGAAACGCAACGCGTGTTCCCCGCAGGCGCGGGGATGAACCGGACGGCTCGATCTCCACGACCGACCGATGGGAGTGTTCCCCGCAGGCGCGGGGATGAACCGCTGATCGACCAGCTATCCGGTCCGATGTCTTCGTGTTCCCCGCAGGCGCGGGGATGAACCGGGTGTCTCCTATGTGCTAAGGCGGGGAGCCGGGTGTTCCCCGCAGGCGCGGGGATGAACCGTGCAAAAGGCGATTATCACGGGCGGCGACAACGTGTTCCCCGCAGGCGCGGGGATGAACCGCTTCCCGACCTGGCCCGCATCGTGGTGGCGATGTGTTCCCCGCAGGCGCGGGGATGAACCGGCATATCGTCCATTCCCAAATGGGCAAACAGCGTGTTCCCCGCAGGCGCGGGGATGAACCGAACCCTTATGAGCAGCCTTTGATCGGGAACACGTGTTCCCCGCAGGCGCTGGGATGAACCGGCCCAGGTTGGTCCGAGCCGTGGACGGGCTCGGTGTTCCCCGCAGGCGCGGGGATGAACCGCATGTTCGGCGAATGGCGCTTGTTGGGCGAAAGTGTTCTCCGCAGGCGCGGGGATGAACCGGACGGCCTAGGGATTAGGCATTTCACGCTCATGTGTTCCCCGCAGGCGCGGGGATGAACCGCGGCCAGCGCGTCCTCGTCCACGGTCAGATGAGTGTTCCCCGCAGGCGCGGGGATGAACCGCTTGATAGGTCCCACCTACCGTTCGAACCTCGGTGTTCCCCGCAGGCGCGGGGATGAACCGACGTGGAAATCCAGGGGGGATGGCTTGCGGCCGTGTTCCCCGCAGGCGCGGGGATGAACCGCGCCCGAGGTTTACGACAACGTGGCGGGCACCGTGTTCCCCGCAGGTGCGGGGATGAACCGCCGATTGAAGACCGGCAAATCTTGTTCAGCACGTGTTCCCCGCAGGCGCGGGGATGAACCCGAGACCCGCTAGACCTCTGTAACGTTGCAAATGTGTTCCCCGCAGGCGCGGTGGCAATCACACTGAATTTCGGGTTCTCCCGCACTTTGCGTGCTGTTTGGCCTTGTACTTTGGCGGTAGATCGAGGAGAGGGCGGATTCACGTCCATGGTGGTCTGCCCGTGTCGTCTTCCCTCCTGTGCATCGTACCCGCCACGCTCGACATCAGCCGCATCGTGCCGACCGCTGGCCATGTCACCATCGACGCTGGCCTGGCCCGGAGCGTTGTAGACTGTCCGGGATGCAGCCTGCCGTCCCGACGTCTGCATAGCCACTATCCCCGCGTATTAAGCGATCTGCCGTGGCAAGGGCGGCTGACCACGATCCGGGTCACGACGCGGCGGTTCCGATGCTTGAACT
Organism: Acetobacteraceae bacterium; assembly: GCA_965199105.1. Lineage (GTDB taxonomy): Bacteria > Pseudomonadota > Alphaproteobacteria > Acetobacterales > Acetobacteraceae > LMUY01. Next base: position 855,706 of record CBDAQO010000002.1, read on the forward strand.
CTGCATGTGCTCGAAGGACCTTTGCTGAACGGCTGGGTTTAGTCGCTCCAGCGTCGGCGCGCCGAACGGCCCGGCTCGGTGATCTGCAGCGTCACGTCGCATTTGCTCTCGGTGGTGAGGCCGCTTCAAGGCTGACAGAACGGCTTGCCATTCCAACCAGCCCGGACACGCTGCTGCGCATGGCAGCCAAACCTGTGGTGGCGGAGACACCGCCGCCGACGCCGAAGGTTTTTGGTGTTGACGACTGGGCTTGGAGAAGAGGACATCGCTACGGTACCATCCTTGTCGACCTCGAGCGCAACCAGGTTGTGGATTTGCTACCGGATCGCCAGGCCGAGACACTCGCAGCGTGGCTTCGTCAGCATCCTGGGATCGAGATCGTTGCCCGCGACCGCGCGGGTGCCTACGCCGATGGGAGCCGCCAGGGCGCCCCAGAGGCGGTTCGAGTATCCGACCGCTGGCACCTGCTGCGCAATCTTGGCGATGCCGTCCGAGCCATCGTCGACCGGCACCATGGCGATCTCCGCCATGCTGCCAAGCAGATGGAGCATCTAATCTTAACGCCGTCAGCCGAGGGGGCGTGCTCGGAACCCGCCATTCCCACAGTGACGAAAGCGCAACGCCGCAGGCAAGACGCGCATGCCAGACGCCACGATCGCTACCAGGAAGCCGCGCGGCAACGGGCGGCCGGAGCCTCTATTTCGGCGATCGCCGCCTCGCTCGGTTCGGAACGCAAGACGGCGCGCGGCTGGCTCCGAGCTGGCAAGGCGCCCCTGTGGCGCAAACCGCCGCAGGGCAGCATCCTGACCCAGCATGAGGCCTACTTGGCCAAGCGTTGGGCCGAAGGTTGCCGCAACGCCGCCCTGTTATGGCGCGAGTTGATGGCGCTCGGGTTCTCGGGGCGGCCCGGGATCGTCCGGAAGTGGGCAGAGGGCCGGCGCAAAGCGGAGCCGCGAACGGATGGGAAACCGACCAGTGTGACCGGCCAACTCCCAGCCAACTGCCGACTGGCCCGACTACTGATGACCGATCATGATGTCCTGCCAAAGGCTGAACGCGACCTTGTCGCCACGCTGTTGGATCAAGTCCCGCACGTGTCGGCCGCGATCACAATAGCAAAGCAGCTAAACGCGCTGCTCCGCCGCAAGACGTCAGAAAGCCTCATGGCCATCCTTGACGCGGCGGTCGCAACGCCGCTGAAAGACTTCGCTGCGGGCCTGCGTTGGGACATCGCCGCCGTCCAAGCCGCGCTCGACTTGCCGTGGACCACAAGCCCAGTCGAGGGCCAGATCAACCGGCTGAAGATGTTCAAGCGCACCATGTATGGCCGTGCCGGGTTCCCACTCCGCCGTGCTCGTGTCCTCTACGCCGCTTAGCCAAACAGCACGCAAAGTGCGGGAGAACCGAATTTCGGCCCATCTGTGCTGATGAATTCTGGCCCACCCTCCGGTCGATAATGGCGTGGCGCAGGCCGCGGGGCCGCACCCCTTTGTTCGCCTCCCGGCCAGGTCGCCGCTTGCCATGGCGCGTTTGGCGAGCGCGGCGCTGGCCCTGACGCCCACCTCGTTGCGGCGAAAGGATTGGAAGCGAATGGGCTGGAGCACATGGATGCGGTCCACCACCCAAACGATCGCAGGCTTCCAGTGCACCGCTTCGAGGATGCCGCGGTCGGCGGAAGGCGGCGGCACGTCGTAGGACACGCGCTGCGCCTTCATTTCGGGGCGGGTGAGACAGGCACGCTCGCCCCAGACGTGCAGGCGGACTCCATAGGCCACGGTTAACTCCAGGATTAACATCCGAACCTAGCTTAAAGGTTTGATTGCGCAACAGGGGTATCTGCTAAATCAGGCAGACACCCCCTCGCCCTGCGAGCGACTGACTTAGGCTTAACATTTCGATCCACCGCGTCATCAGTCCCGACCTGTTGGAGGCTCCAATTCGAGAACAACCTCCAGGCCTGAACGGCAGGCCCGAATTCAAAGCCGAAATCGCCAGACTTTTCGCATCCAGACCTCCATGCATGCGCCATCCTGACCGGCAGCTCCCAGATTTGTCGAGTATGCTCATTCCAGCGATATGATTTAGATTGAACGAAGGACATTATTGTATCGTGTGCCGGCGTCAGGAGTCGCGAGGAAGCCTTTCAAAACACGTTGCTAGCGCTTTCCCGCCGCGTTGGATCAAACACGCGCAGCCCGGTAGTGGCATCGTATAGCGCGTCGTCCTCGAACCGCAGCAACGCCTCGCCGAGTGTCGGATGCACGGCGCGCAGCACATCGGTAGCCCGCCAGGTCCGGTATACGTCCAGCAGCACGGGCACCGCGTAGCGCTGCAGCGCTCGAAGGCGTTCACGGGATGGACCAGCGGCGGCCATCCCCCCAGACGCGCCTGGGCTTCCCCATCCTCTGGCCCCGCACCAGAGGCGCGATGACCGCCGGCTCGTCGTTATCGATCATCCGGAAGGCGCGGGCGATGCTGTCGAAGTCGAAGCGCCCTTCCCGCCCGGCCGCCGCGATGCGCCCGAGGGTCGGAAAGCGCACCCCCTCAAGCGTCGCCGAGTCGAAGAACGTGTCGCCACGAGTGGCATACAGCTTGCGGAAGTAGGCCCGTATTGCCCCGGGTAGCAGCGGGTCCTCGAACTGCGAGGCGATCGCGGTGGCGCATTGCGCAGGCAGCACAAGCTCCGCAGGTGGTTTCGCGGCGGCAGGTCGGAACACCACCACGCGGCCCAGCGCCGGGTGCAGCTCGCCCTAACGGTTGCACCGCCCCGCCGCCTGCGCCACCGAGTCCAGCCCGGTCTCCGCCCGCCACACCTCAGGAAAGGAGCAGTCCACCCCGGCCTCCACCAACGAGGTCGCGACCAACCGGACGGGCAGCCCCTCCTTGAGCCGCAGCTTGATCTCGGCAAGCTTCAGGCTGCGGTGGCGCGGGCACATGTAGGTGCAGAGGTGCGTCGCGCCCTCCATGCCTCGGATGTGGCCGAAGAGGTCAAAGGCATGGCGGCGGCTATTGACGATGCAGAACATCTGCCGCTGCGCCGAGAAGCGCGCCACGATCGCCCCGTCCTCCACTGGCTCGGAGAGCCATTCCACCGTTGCCGCCGCAGCCGGGTGAACAGCGCCGGCGAGTCCGGCGCCAACTCCCGGCCCGGTGGAAGGTCGAGCCCGGCGGCCAGCCCGTCCTCCGTTCGGCGGACCGCTGGCTGCGTCGCCGTGCACAGCACCGTGCTGAAGCCGTAGTTGCGCCCCAAATCGTCTAGCGGCGCGAGGCAGGGGGACAGAAGGCGTAACGGCAGGCTTTGCGCCTCGTCCAGCACGATCACGGCGCGTGTCAGGTTTGCAGCTTGCGGCAGCGGGAGGTGCGGCTGGCGTAGAGGCTCTCGAAGAACTGCACGGAGGTGGTGACCACCACCGGCGCGTCCCAGTTCTCCGCCGCACGCCGCATCCGCTCCCGGTTGCCGCATTCCTCCTGCCAAGCTCGCCCGGCATCCTCCCAGTCGAAGCTCGCGTGATGCTCCAGCACGCCTTCAGGGCCGAGCGCCTGGCGGAACACGTCAGCGGTCTGCTCGATGATGGAGGTGAACGAGACCACGTAGATCACTCGCCGCAACTCGTGCCAGGCCGCGTGTTCCAGTGCGAACCGGAGCGAGGTGAGCGTCTTTCCGCCGCCGGTCGGCACGGTGAGCGTGAAGAGCCCGGGGGGCATCGCCGCCTTGGCCACGGCGTGGTCGTGGATGGCGGAGCGCAGCGCGTTCAGCGGCGTGTCCTCCACCGCTCCCCCGGAGGTGAAACGCCGAAGCCAAAGGAGCAGCTCCGCCGGGCCGAGCGTGCTGCCGCGCTCCACGGCTGCGCCTTCGGCCTTCGCGTAGAAGCATTCTGTGGCATTGAAGTCGGCGTCCACCAGGGAGGAGAACACCATGCGGGTCAGGAACGCGGCCTCGAACCAGCGATGGCGGCTCCGCGCGGTGAGCTGGTCCGGGCGGAGCGCCGATGCATCCGGCAACGGCCCGGCGTGAGCTTCCCAGCCGGCATAGTCCGGGATGGTCGTTCGCAACTGATTAAGCCGCCCGTCGAGCCGCCCGGCATCGGCGAGGCCGGCATGGTGCCCGGCAATCGCGTAGGCCAGGGCGCGGGCAAGGGCGGGGGAGATGCCGCCGAAGCACTCCACTGCCTGGTGCGCGCCCGCTGTAGAGTGGTCGCAGCGCGGGCTTGTGCCTGGCGCGCGGATGTAGGCCTGGAAGGCGGCGGATACCTTGCCCAAATCGTGCAACTGGCCGAGCAGCTCGCCGACGCGCTCTCACCCGAGCGGCCGCTTTCCGGGCCGCCAGCTTCGCCACGGCCGCGGCATGGGCCTCAAGCGGCTCCCAAGTCGCCTCGGGCAGCCCGGCGCGGGAATCGGCGTAAATCTCCCTCATCTGAACGGCGCACAGAGCTTGCCTCGCACCATAGCAAACTCCGCGGTATAGACCGGACGCTTGCGGTCGCCTGGCGCACGTACTGGTTATCGTTGACCTTGGCGACCGGAGCGTCGATCTCGTCGTGCACGGGCCGCTGTGATCTAATGGTCACGCGCAGACCTTTCAGCGGAGCTCGACAAGTTGATTGAAGCGGCTTCTATTTTGCGGTTGGCAGGGCGATTAACCCTCAGCGTCGTGGACCATTTTTATCGCATCCGGATACCGAAACCGCCCGGGGTGGCGACATAGGTGATATCCGCCACCCAGAGCTGGTTCGGGCGCTCGGGAACAAGATTGTTGGCCTGGTCGGGGTAGGTCGGTCGCGATGCCGGGTCAACATGTGACCGGCGGCAGAGTCAACTGTCGGTGGTTTCCTGTCCCCGCAACCAAATCAATCATGACCGGAGCACTCGACCGCTTGGCAATCACGTCAAGCTCGACAATCACGCCACGAGCCAGCGCGGCCTCGCAGCCCGCGCTGACGCCATTTCGCCGCGATCAGCGCAGGATGATCGCAACCCTGCGGTTCTGCGGCTCCCGAACGCCGGGTGCGGTGGGAACCAATGGGCGCGTGTCGCCAAACGCCTGAATGTCGATCGCCGTCTTGGCAACACCATCGCGCACCAATTCGGCCGCCACCGTTTCGGCCCGGCGAAGCGACAACGTCTGGTTGTAGGCGGGGCTGCCAGAACGGTCCGCATTGCCCTGCACCTCAATCCGCGTCGTCTGAACGCGGGTGCGTGCCTGCGCCGCCTCGGCGACGATTTGCCGCGCGCGGTCGGTCAGGTCGCTTCGATCCCAATCGAAGAATACCAGATAGGTCCGTGCGGCGGCCGGCGCAGGCGCTGCAGGATTCGGCACCACGGAGACGGGTCGGGGCGCCGGCTGAAACAAGGCATAGCGCAAGCCGAGCAGGATGCTGTGGTTGAAGTTGGAACTGTAGGAGATCTTCTCGTTGATGGCGGGGATGGAGGCGACGCCCGACGGGAAAATGTCCGTGCGCCCGGTGTTGGCCAGGCCAAGAAACCGGTACTCGACCGTAAGAGAGAGATGCGGCACGAAGGCAATTGGAAAAGCGACGCCGGCGATCGCCTGGTAAGCCGCGGAATTCGTTCGGCCATCGTGGACATCGCGATCCTGCCACTGGTAGCCCGCCCCTGCCCCCACGTATGGGAAGATGTCCGGAGAGCCGACGCCGATGTCGTACAACACGTTCACCATCGGCCCGAAGGTTTGCTGGTTGAGGTGCGTCGCGGCCGACCGCTGGTTGTAGCGGTCGTCGCCCTCCACCTCGAGCCGCAGGCCGTTACCAAGCCCGTAGCCGACGCTGCCGACCGCCACGCCGCCGGCGTCGAAGTTGTAGTTGCTGCGTGATGAGCCGTTTTCACCAGGCTCCGTGATCGAGCGCCCGCCTCCCACTGGGACGCTGTAGGCGCGTTGCGAGAAGGCTTCGGTGACCGTCTCCGATTGCAAGAAGTTACCGCCCGCTCCGGCGCCGATATAGACCCCGGTGACGGGCTGAGCCATCGCTGAAAACGACAGGCCGAGTGTGGCTGTGGTGGCAAGCAGGGCAAGGCGTCGCATCAGCAAAGTTCCTGCAAGGTGATGCTGCTATCTCGGAGAATCATCACGAAAGCGCAAGGGTGCCCGGTTGCCTACCTCGCCCGCTTTGCTGCATTGCAATCCTCTGTCGTAAAGTAGCCACATCCTAAACACTCCCGGCGCAGCTTTTACCGGGTGTTTGGTCTCGGTGTTCCCGCTTCCCTCCCGGACAGCCTCAAGGCGCACGCGCCCACTTCCGTGTTGGCATACAACGTCGCCGAACACCGCAGAGCGACCCACCACGAGCCTGAAATCCGCCGGAGCTCAGACCAGCTCCCAGAACATGAACGTGCGGGCAGACATCAAGCGCATCGCCGGTCTCCCGTTTGAGCGGGCGTGAGCGCTCGTCAGTGCAGGCGCGTCCACTCGTCCAGACCTTCGCGCAACGACGCCTCGAGGATCTCGGCCGCCCGATCGATCTCGGATGCAGAGACTGTCAGCGGCGGCGCGATCCGCCACACCGAGCCGCGCTCCGAACGGCGGCGGATATTCATGCTCAGCCCGCCCTCCAGGCACTTGCGGGTCGTGATCGCTCCAAGTTCGTGTGCCGGCGTGCGGGAGACACGGTCGGTCACGAGTTCGACGCCGGTCAACAGCCCGAGGCCACGCACGTCCCCAACGACCTCGTAACGTTGCTGCAGCGACCGCAAGCGTTCACGCAAGTAATACCAAGACTCACTGAATGTGACCCATTGCCCAATCGCGTAGTCCGATGGACATGACACGCCAAGGCTGGTCGACCAGTTGGTTCCAGGCGTAGCAGCAGTGGTCGACGATGGCGTCGTAGGAGGGGAACACGCGGTTGGACAGCCAGTTGTCGCGCATGAACTGCCAGACGTTCTCGACCGGGTTCAATTCGGGGCACTTGGCGGGCAGCGGCACGATGGTGATGTTGAGCGGTATGGCGAGGCGGTCGGACGTGTGCCACCCGGCCTGATCGACCAGCAGCACGCAGTGCTTGCCCGGTGTGACCCTGGCGCCGATTTCCGCCAGGTGCAGGCCCATTGCCTCGGTGTTGCACCAGGGCAGGACGAGACCGGCGGCGGTGCCGGTTTCGGGGCAGATGGCACCGAAGATGTAGGTGGACGCCGTGCGCTGGTCCTGCGGTGCCGAGGGGCGCGTGCCTCGCCTGGCCCAACGCCGGGTTATCTTGTTCTTCTGGCCGATGCGGGCCTCGTCGCCAAACCAGACCTCTATGTCGGTGACATCGATACCCTGATCGCGCGCGACCTCGTCCAGCACGGCTGGGAAGCTTTTTTAAAGCGCTCAATGGCCCCTTCGGCCTGAGCATGGTGGCGCGGGCGGGCCGACAGCTTGCGATAGCCCAGTGCACGCAGCTCGCGGCTCATGGTCTGCTTGGCGATGCTGATCCGGAACTCCTCCCATACCCACTGGCACAGGTCGACGATCCGCCAGCGCACCACCCCATGGACGGCCGGGGGTCGGGCCGCTTTCGATGATCGCCACCAACGCCGCACGGTGGGCCGTGTTCAGCAGAGACGGTTGACCCGGCGCCTTGCCGTCGATGAGCCCCTCCGGGCCGCGGGCATTGAGTTTGATCACCCAGTCCCGGACGATTTGCAACGTGACGCCGCCAATCCTGGCCGCCTCCGTACGGCTCGCCCCATCGTAGATGGCGGCCAATGCCAACAGCCGCCGTGCTTGCCCAGCGTCCATCGCTCGTCGGGCCGCCAGCCGAAGACCCGCAGCATCAAAATCCGTCCGAAGGGGAAGTGCCATGGTGAACCTCGTCGTTCACCACCTCGAATCAGAACCGAACCGCGTCGGGCAAGCCCCAGAGTCACGCACTCAGAGACTTGGTATAAGCAGTCGCGCCGCTCGGGATGTGGATGAACGCGCGCATACTGCACGCACTGCTCCAGCAGCCAGCTGTTCATGTCGACAAAGCTCGCGAACTTCAGCCGCGGCTTGAAGAACCGGCCTCGCACGACGCCGACCTGATTCTCGACCTGGCCCTTCTCCCACCCCGATGCCGGAGTGCAGGCCGTAGGCTCGACCAGGTAGTGGCTGCACATCTGGGCGAATCGTCGGTTGAACCGTCGCTCACGGCCGATCAGCAGCGCGTCCACAGCCGTACGCATGTTGTCGTAGATGCCGCGCTGACAGGCACCTTTGTAAAACGAGAAGGCTTTGTCGTGCGCGTCGAACACCATCTCCTGCGTCTGCCGCGGATAGGCACGCACGAACGGCATTCGGCTATGGCACAGCCGAACCTGGGCGACCTGCACAATGGTGGTCGTGCCGTGTAGGACCACGACCTCGGTCGACCAATCGAACTGGTAGGCCTTGCCCGGCGCGTAGCTCAGAGGAACATAGGCATCGGATGAGCCAGTACCGCGCTTGCGCTGCCGGGTCTGGGCATAACGGCGGACGGTGTCGTAACCGCCATCGAAGCCCTCAGCTCGGAGGTCCTCGTAAATGCGCACCAGATCCAGCCGTTCCCGGCTGGACAGGCGGTCATTGGCGGCAAGCCGCCGATCAAGTGTCTCCGTCCAACCACCAAGCTTGGGTCGTGGCTGCACCGCGCGCTCATACGAGAACGCCGTCTCACCCGAGCGCAGCACCCGCCGCACCGTGTTGCGGGCCAGGTCGAACTCCCGGGTAATCTGCTTGATCGACTTGCCGTCGACAAAGTGCGCCCGCCTGATCCGGGCAATCGTATCCACAACCAGCATCTCCCCCACCACCCAACGGAATGGGTGGCATCTTCACAGATCAAGGGGGGTCAGTTTTGGACGCCGATTACCCCGCGTAGGGGGTCAAACTTCCACGCTGTTCCACAGTCCAGCTTCCTGACGAGCGCCTCGAGCTTGAAGCAGCCTGATAAACCAACCGACCCGCAGATCGCCGCCCCCGCGCAATCGCGGCAGAAGATTGCAACAGAGCCCCCGAGGCGGGCTGCATCGAGGACGAGGCGTAGGTCATGCTGGATGACCTCCCTGGGCTGGCCACTACTCTTCACGCTGGCCGAACTGGAGGGTGGCGCTTCCAGCTGCTTTACGCCTTCGCGCAGCGCTTCCCCGGAACAGGCTGCCGCCGGGCGATGGCCCTCCAGATTGAGCGTTTGAACATCAAAGCGACAGAGGCTCGCGTGCGAGAGGCAGTCATGCCGGCGAGCTACTTACTTTCCAATTCAGACAGCATGTCGACAACGAGTCGTCGCCGTTCAGCCAGTCGGGCCATCAATCCATCAGCTTCGGCGAGCTTTGCGCGGAGGGCGGGGACGACGCCCGCCTTAACATGCCGTTCCGAGGCTGGACGCGACATGAAGAGGGCGACCTCTGACAGCGAGAACCCCATTCGGACCGCGGCGTCCACGAAGCGTATCGTCTGCAGATCACTGGCGCTGTAGCTGCGGTAGCCGTTGGCGGACCGCTCAGGGCGTGGCAGCAGACCACGCGTCTCATAGAACCGCACCTTCGACGCGCTCACCCCGGCAAGTCTGGAGAATGCACCGATCCTCATCAGACCCTCGCTTGACCTTGAACCATGGTTGAAGGTGTAGAACGGGGCCAGGAGGTTGGGTCAATGCGGGATCTCGTGCTCGTGCCCGGACTGGGCAGCGACGGTGCGGTTTGGGCCAGAACAGCGGCGGAGCTGCGCCTCGACGCGCGATGCACCATCGGGGACACGCTGCAGGACGCCACGTTGACCGCGATGGCCGCCCGCATCCTCGTCGCCGCGCCGTCGCGTTTCGCCCTCGCCGGCGTTTCGATGGGCGGCATGGTAGCCTTGGAGATCATCCGGTCGGCTCCTGATCGCGTCACCCATCTGGCGCTGTTGGACACGAGTGCTCGTCCTGACACTTTGGGGCGTAAGGCCTACCGTCTATTCGCCAACGCCGTGGTTAGTTCAAGCCGGGATTTTGGCCGCGTCGCGGAGCGGAGTCTGGGGTCGCTTGTGAGCGCATCGGCCCTCTCAATGGTTCGCGCCGAGCTGCTTGAGATGAGCATCCGAGTAGGCGCGGCGACCTATGTCCGTCAGAACTCCGCAGTCTTAAGGCGCAAAGATCTTCGCAATATCCTGCCCATGGTGGCGATTCCAACCGCGGTGATCGTTGGCGAGCAGGACAGGATTACACCGGTTGCGCGCGCCCAGGAGCTCCACGCCGGCATCGCGGGTGCGACGCTGGACGTCATCCCTGGATGTGGCCACCTGCCGCCTATTGAGGCGCCCAACAAGATCGCCGAAATCCTGAGAACGCTCCTGACACGCTGAGAGCAGCGGACATGGACACCAGGCGCTCAAGAGCGTACGCGCCGGGGAGCAGCACCTTCTCCGTTACTAGCCAGACGGTCGCGGTCGAACAGCATGCTGGGCCGGTCCGTACCCGTCCAGCAGAGCGCGTAGCGCCAGCGGGTCAACCGGAAACGGACGAAGGGGTCGGTGAACTCGCAGTAGCCGTGGCGCTCCTTGATCTCCGCCGAATGCAGCCATCGACCCCGGGCCTACCGTGAATTCATTGGCCTAATGGGTCAGCAACGGCGACCAAGCGTAGGCCAAGGTCCGCGAACAGCCGGTCGCGGCGATCGGCCGGCACCTCCAGGGGCGTCCATCCGAAGGGCGGTAATTCACGCGCCGCCGCGGGCGCTGCGAACTCGGCTAGGACCCGTTCATACCCGGACGGGGTGTATAGGTCGAGGAACCGGGCGGTGGCGCTGCGCACGGCGAACCCGTGCACGTCGCCGCGCGGGACGAAGACCAGGTCACCCTTTTCCGCCCGCTCGACGCGGTCGCCGAGCAGGACCTCCAGTTCGCCGTCGAGTACGTAGAGGACTTCGTCAGTATCGACATGGACGTGGGGCGCCGCACCGGGCCCGCGCCGCATCACGCGCTCGAACAGGCTGTAGCTACCGTCGGTCGCGGCGCCGTCGGCCAGCACTGTCCAGAGCCCGTCGGGCGCCCAATGGGCGGGCGCCGTGCCGGCGTGGCGGCTGAAGGGCGCGGTTGCGGCGCCCGGGATGGGCTCGGTCGTCATGTTATCCGGGCCCGGCGGATCGGCCCCCGGCAGCCCAAGGACGGGAATCTGCCCGTAGTCGCGCGACAGTTGCTCGATCAGGCGGCGCGGCGCCATCGGGACGCCGGGCGGCGGCAGCTCGTTGCGCTCTGCGGGATGCGCGAAGCCCATTACGAAGAGCTCGAAGCCAGACGGCAGGTAGAAGTTGAGCAGCTGGGTGCCGGGGGCATCGACCACGAAGGAGTGCTGGGCGAATCGGGGCACGACCACGAGTTCACCCTGCCCGGCCGAAATCACCCGCCCGCCGGCCTGGAAGGTGCAATGGCCGCTGACGACGTACAGCCCCTCGTCGGCCGGGTGGGCATGGGTGCAGGGACCGCCGCCCTTCGGCGTGACGAGCTGGTCGAGCAGGCAGAAGCTGTTGCCGGTCTGCACGCCCGAGGCCATCACCCGCCACAGGTTGCCGAGCTGCCAGAAAGCGGGAACGTCATCGGGCCGGGCCAGGTAGGCCCTGGCGGCCATGCTGTTGCGTATGCCGGGCATGCCGTGTGCTCCAATTCGAGGTGCGGCGCCAAGTTGGAGCCGTTCGGTCCTCAGATAAACACCGGACGAGGAGTCTACACCGTGCGCGAGAGCACGGCCTTGCTGTTCTCGCGAGCGCTAGCCGCGCGCCGGGACTTGACGTTGGCGATCGCCCGAGATCGTGCCCACATCTGTTTCCCCGGAACGTGGCCGGAGCGCACCATGCGGGCGCCGAGGCTGGGCCTGAAAGGACACCGTGACAGATCTGTTGGACGCGCCGCTCGGAGCCGACGCCATTGTGAGATGCGGTACGACGACCCAAGCGCTGCGCGTCAGTCACGGGAACACCGCCGTATCGATCAATCATGCCGACGCAGTGGGTCTCGTGCTGAACCTCAGCGGATCGCATCGCGTGGTCGGGAGCCTAAATGGCGAGCGGCGGACCGACGCGCCAGAGGTTGGGACGATTACAGTGATGCCCCCGGGCTCGCGGTTTGATTTCTCCATCACCGGTAGATGTCGTGCCCTCTTCCTTAGTATCCCCTGGTGTGAGGTGGAGAGGGCTGGCGGCGAGCTCGGTCTTCGTCTGAATCAGATCGACATTGTTCCCAGCCTAAATGGTTCCGATGATCGCCTGGCACGACTGATGTGTCAGGTCATGGCACAGGAAGCGAGTGTGACGGCGATCGATGCTCTTTTGGAGCATCTGGTTCGCCGTCATCTCGCGGGGAGATCGGACTCCTGCCCGGAGTCCCACGCAGGGCGCGGCGGCATCCCCCTCCACCGGTTGCGCCGTGTTCTCGAAGGCATCGACCGGGAGATGGCACGACCGCTCCGGTTGGACGACCTGGCTGATCTCGCAGGCATGAGCCGCTTCCATTTCGCCCGCGAGTTTGCCCGCACCACGGGCGTCTCACCTCACCGGTTCGTCGTTCGCAGGCGCCTTCAGCGTGCGGTGGAATTGCTGGCATCCCGGACGCTACACATCTCCGACGTGGCGCGGCTCTCCGGTTTCACCCACGCGAGCCACCTGGCCCGACACATGTATCGGCAGAACGGGGTGACTCCCGCTCAGCTTCGGGAACACGTCCTCCCGTGAGGGCGGGAGCGTCGGCAAGATCACTTGGTCTTCTCGGTTTTTCATCAACGACCGCAAGATCGTGCTCCGATGCCGGCTGCGCTGGAGACAGGTTTGGCCTAGACGGGCTCCCTGTCTGGGAGACATCTCTTGCCGTTCCTCATAATCTCCATTCTCGACCGATCTTCGTCGTGGCTTTCATGCCGTATCTTGCTGACAATCGTTTTTTGGGTGTCTGCGCTTCATGACGTTGTCGGGTTTCCCGATGCCGTCGCCGAAATGACGAGCAACGGGCTGCACCCGGCGTGGCTCTACGCCGTCGCCGTTGCGGCGACTCTTCTGGTCGGGTCAGCGCTCGTCATCCTCGACTGCGCGTTATGGGTCGGTGTCGTGATGCTCATCGGCTTTCTCCTGCTCACCATTCCCGTCGCCCACCCGTTCTGGTCGATGCCGGCCGCCCGACGCACGCTCGACCTGCAGGTCTCGTTGGAGCACCTCTCGCTCTGCGGTGGCCTGTTTGCCGCCTTGTTTGCGACGCGGTTTCGCCGAGCCGAGTGAGGGTGTGCGGGCCCGGATCGAAGGCGAGCGCGCATGGTCTCGGGTTGGCATCGGCGAACGGCATCGTCCCTCCACCAACAGGTACACGCCCGTCTCATCCGACGACGCGGGACGGATCAGAGCCCTCGCCGCGGCTCACGCCGGGTAAGCGGGCGCGCACAGGCTTGCCGAAGCACACGCCGGGCCGCCCACGCGGGTCGGAAACGGCGGCCGGGCGCCACCGGCCAGCCAACTGCGTGTCTTTACTGGGCCGAACTGCATTTTGGTTTGGTTGCTACCGGACCCCCGATACCCGCGGAGAGACCAAAACCTGTATCGGGCCGGGCCAGTCGCATTTCAACCCTGCCGAGGCTCGGCTTTGTGGTCAGTCGCTTGGCGGCATCGAGCGCGACCGAGAGCAGGTTGTCGGCAGCGTCTGGATTGTCTTCGGCGATCCATTCGGCCGCCGCGCGTAACTCACGCAGCGCTCTGGGCGTGAAAAGGTCAGCCGTCATCTTTTCCGGGCGCGCACAGCCGCAATTGCTGCTCGAACCTCATGCTCGACGTCCTCTGCAGACGAAAACCCTTCCCGTCGCCCTTCGTCCACAGCTTGCTCCAGGGATGTGACGAAGCTTGCCCGGCGCTCTTCCGTCTCCTGCAGCAGCCGGAGCGCCGACCGTACGACCTCGCTGACGTTGTTGAAGCGCCCGCTGCTGACGCAGCCCTGGGCGTGGGTCGCCCTCCAGGGCGTCGGCATGATCCGCCAGGCGGTTGCGCTCCAGCCAACTCACCGCCGCTTCCAGTTCGGCCAGGTTCATCTCCGCGCGCGGCTTGTTGCCGGTGCGGCGCTTCAGGATGGCGTTGTAGCGGTGATACAGCCCGTCACCGCGCGGCGCCTGCACCGCGCCCTCGTCCTCGACGGCCTGCTGCGCCACCATCTCGCCGATGCGCTGGCGCAGGCGGCGCTCCAGCACGGAAGGCGGGTCGAGCAGCTCGGCCTGGCTCGCCTCCTGCTCGGGGCGGTGCAGCACGAAGTCGGGGCCGGGCCGCAGCAGGCCGTAGCGCAGCCCGAGCGCGTTGCTCTCCAGCGGCACGATGCCGTCCTCGCGTTCGGCTGCGGCGAGCTCGTCCAGCAGCCAGCCGGGCAGGGTGGATTTTGCTCGCGCCTTCACCCGCTTGGCGACCGTGCCCTGCTCGGTCTCGATGCTGTGCCGATACCTTGCACGATTCCGCAATCCCGCGTTGAGTGCAGTCAGCCATTCGATCGTCCGGATTATCGTGCAGCCAGTTCCGTATTTCCGTCCTGCTGAGGCTCTGAAACAATACCAAAGGCCATTCCGGGATTTTCATACAACGCGACAACCTCCGTCGTGACTCCGGCCGACCGGTGGCGCAGCGACATAGCACTGGCCCCGGACCTTCAAGTACGTCTCACCGACGCGCCAACTCGTCGAACACGGCCCGCACCATTGCCAGTGCAGCCGCTTCTCGATCTCGGGTGCATACCTCTGAACCCAGTTGTAAATCGTCGAATGGTCGACCGAGATGCCGCGCTCGCCCAGCATTTGCTCGAGGTCGCGGTAGCTAACCCCGTAACGGCAATGCCAACGGACCGCCCAGAGCACGATCTCACCCTCGAACTAACGCCCTTCGAAGTCCGACATGCCCCGGCCGCTTCCCACCATCGCCGCCCCCATACCGACGCCCGCAACAAGGTTTGCAACAGAGCTCAGCCGACTGCCACGTGGACCAGGACAGGCAGATGCCAAAACTCAAAGGTGACGTCAACGGTATTGACCGTCGACGCAACTAGCGCCTATCGACAGGGTTAATTAGAAGAGAAGCTTCAATGTAATTATCTTGGTAGCCACATGACACTATGGTGTAGGTAAGTCATTTCCGAGGTAGGGCATCGCCCAGACGGCCAGTTTATTACAAGCCCATTTTGTAAATGACTCAACTGGCCTAAATCCCCTTGCTGCAATCAGGCTTACGCCGATTGATGAGAAGGCAATTAACAAACAGGTAGTTAGCCCCATCTGATGTCTCTTGGAAGTAAAAACTATCGCCCAAGAAGTAAATGATATAAGCACGGGAAACTGCATCAGATAAAGCGGAAACGAAATACTACCAAGCCATCGGGAAAACGATGAAGAGAACATGCTGGTTGCACTTCGGCTACAAAATACGAGTAGAAGAAAAACCGAGGCGAAATATGCGCTACTAACATGGATATGTCTTGAGAATACTATGCCATCCAGTATGGCAAGTGTTACAATGGAGCACCAAAGGACTTTGTCTCCAATGCGAGCTTGAACGCGTTCAAAAACTCCTTGTCGGCGCAAGTCGGCAAACAGCATTCCTGCAAGAAAGCAGGAGAGTTGACCCGCTGTGGCAGATGGTGCGACAGCTAGAGCAATGTACAATACATAGAGCAGAAATCGAGGCCGCGGGAGGAACTGCCATATTGAAAGAATAAAGAAAACAATAAGCGAGCCAAATAACTCCATACGCATTGTCCACAAGAAGATATCTATGACTCCAGAAGGGAACTCGCTCAAAAAAACCGAAAGAAGAGAGTATGTAAGGACGGCTGACAGGCTTAGGTCTTTGGGCGGCGCTATCCCAAGCCAATCTTCCCGTTTGACAATTACCGCTGCGGAGTGATTAGGATTTGCACCGACGTGAACTATTATGTATATTATGATTGAAGTGGCCAGAATTGGAATAACAAGCCTGGGATATCTTTTTATAGCCAACTTCATTGTAGCATTCTTTTTACCGCCTCCAAAAAAGGCTGAGCTCAGAGCTTCGCCAGAAAGAACGAAGAAAACAGATACTGCAACACTGCTGTCCAAGATAACAGCAGTGAAAACGTTTCGTATTATAGGATGTATAGAACCAAAGGTTTCCCAAAGCATATGAAATGCTACAACACAAAGTGCGGCCCAACCTCTCAGCCCGTCCAACTCGTATAGACGCGACAGCGGTCTAGCTCGTTCTTCGGTTTGATTTTGCGCGACTCCTATGACGGTCGGCAACATTGCTTATCTCTAAGGCCGGCTGATGGTTTTAGTCCGGCATCGCTGACCCATTTTCAGGAGCATTGCAAGCTATAGCTACTCCTGGAGAGCGTGCTTCCCGTAGGCACCCTGCCCAAGACTGGCGGGCTGGGGCCGCTTGCGGGAGCCTGTCAAGGGTTGGAGCAGTCGCTGCATAACCTTTCAATGGACGTAGTGATCTCGGCCCCAACGCGCTCTCGTTCATGCGCATTCCGATGATTGCCCAGGCTTTTCAGCATGCGGGCATAGCGTCCATCACCGCGGGCGGAGTTGCTCAAGGTTCCGGCCGCGCAGCGGCTGGAATAGCAACGGAGGGGATGCGGAGCCCTTCCAGCAGTCGCGGCACCCGCTGATACAGCACGGAGCGGTTGTCGCGGCAGGCTCGGTGTCCCAGGGCGCAGGACAACCAGGTCTTGCCGGTGCCGGTCGGCCCGGTGACGAGCAAATCCTGATGGCGTTCGATCCACTCGCCGCCTGTCAGCTTTTAGAACAGGCCGCGATCGAGACCCCGGGCGGAGCCGCCCAGGCTCCCCAGCGGCTTCGCCGCTGGGATGGCGGCGGAGGGGGCACGATGGTCGACATCCTCTGGCGTTGCCTGCTGGCGTAGGCTGGCGAACCGGAGCCGGGTAGCCAGCCGCTTGGTGTCGCGCTCCAGCGCCTCACGCTCGACCAGCATGGCCAGGCGGTCCTCGAAGCCGAGATCGGCGGCGTCGGGATGCCGTCGCTGCTCCTCGAGCGCCCTAGCCATGCCGGCGAGGCCGAGCTCGCGTAGGCGGTCCGTGGTGGGATGCGTCAACATGGAATGCTCCTCAATGATAGTAGCCGCTGCCGCGGATGTTCTCGTGCTGGACGGGCAGCTCGTCGGGCACGGGCTCGGGGCGGTAGGCGCGGTCCAGGCGTTGCGCAGGATGGATTGCACCGAGCCGCAGGTCCGCGCACCGATATCCATGCCGCGCTGGCAGGCCGCCTCCAGCCGCTCAGGGCCGTAGCCTCGCACCAGGCGCAGGATGCCGAGGCAGGCGCGGAAGCCCTGCTCGGGATGTGGCTTGGCGGCCAGGATGCGCTCCACCAGCGCGATGGTGGACGGCTCGATCGCCTCCGCCTCGCGCAGCAGCCGGGTCGGCGTCCACTCGGCATGACAGCGGTGCGCGCTCGGCATGTGGTCGGCGATCGTGGTGTGCCGGTGCTGCCGCGGATCGCGGACGTAGCAGGCGACGCGGTTGTTCTGGTGATACAGCTCGATGGTCTGGTCGGTGATGCGGGCCTCGATCACCTCGCGCACCAGGCGATACGGCACCGAGTAGAAGTGGCCGTAGACCTCGACGTGGTAGTCCAACCCCGCCCGGCACCGCCGCCACTCCGCGTAGGCATACGGCTCGGCGGGCATGCCCAGCAGGGCGCCGCACTCAATGGCCTCGAACAGGGCGCGGCGAGTGGTGCCGAGATGGCGCATCGGCCGGTTGTTCAGGTCCGTGGTCAGCTCGCGGATCGCGCCGTTCAGCTCCGCCAGGGAGAAGAACCGGCGATGGCGCAGCCGGGCCAGGATCCAGCGCTGCACGACCTGGACGGCGACCTCGACCTTGGCCTTGTCGCGCGGTTTGCGCACCCGGACTGGCAGGATCGCCGTGCCATAGTGGGTCGCCATGTCCTGGTAGGTCCGGCTGATCCCTGGCTCGTAGCGGCTGGACGCGGTGACGCCGGCCTTGAGGTTGTCGCAGACGATCTGCCGCGCCACCCCGCCGAAGCTGGCGAACGCACCAACGTGGCAGCCGATCCAATCCGGCAGCGACTGCGTCCACCGCGCCTCGGCATAGGTGTAGTTGGATGCCCCGAGCACCGCCACGAACACCTGCGCCCGCCTGACCTCGCCGGTGGCGCCGTCGATCACCTCCGCCGTCTGCCCGGCATAGTCGACGAACATCCGCTCACCGGCCGGGTGAGTCTGCCGCATGGTCGGCGACAGACGGCCGCGCCAGGCCGCATGCAGGTCGCAGAACCGGCGGTAGCCATACCCATCCGGCTGCCCGGCCCGATACTCCTCCCACAGCAGCAACAGGGTGACACCAGGCTTGCGCAACTCGGCGTGGATGCGCGGCCAGTCGGGTTGCGGTCGCGGCGCCTCCGCCGGCGTGAAGGGCGGCGTGAACAGCTTGCGCTCCAGCGCCACGTCGTCCAGCGCCGCCGGCACCGGGCAGGCGATGCCGACCACGGCAGCACGGCGCAGACACTCGGCGACCGTGTAGCGGCTGACGCCGACCATGGCCGCGATCTGGTGCCCGCTATGGCCGCAGACGTGTTTGAGGCGGAGGACTTCTCGAACCTGACGCATTGGCAGTCTCTGGCCTGGCATGGCGCTCCCCGATCACTGGAGAGCCACCGTGCCGTCGGTGGATGACTGCTCGCGAACCGCGCCGCCGCCCGCCCCCTCAGGGGTGGCTGGGATGCATCGGAATCACTGGCTGGCTTCCGTCGGAATCACCGGCTGGTTTGCGTCGGATTACGCACCCCGGGTGCTGGACCCGGTCGCCGCCGGGGTCATCACAGTGCGGCTGGCGCTGGCAGAAGAACTGGCCGCTACCGGGCCCGCGCTGATCAAGGGCAACGCGTCCGAGGTGATGGCGCTGGCGGGCGGCCAACTATAGCAACGATTCCCCGCAGGTTGGCCAAGCTGGGATCCGGCTCGCCGACGACGTAGGCGAGCGTGAGCGGCGCTACCAAGGCGGGACGCCCCACGAGGCGGCAGTAGCGCACGTGTTGTGCATAGATTTTGCTGACCGATTCCGGCACCAGCGAGATGCCGGCTCCTGCCGCCACCAGGTTCACATTGGTCAGCATGTGGGGCACCTCGGCCGCGATCTTTGGGCTGAACCCGGCGGCCCGGCAGGCGGCCAGCACATCGCTGTATAGGCCTGGCGCACCCGATTGGCGCACCAGGATGAGCGGCTCGCCATCTAGCTCACGCAACCGGAGCGGCCGGGTCTTGCGGCCAAGCGGGTGGTCCATTGGCAGCACCACCAGCATCTCCTCCCGCAGCAACTCCTCAAAAGCCAACTCCGCCGGGCGGCTGACGGGGCTACGCAGGATAGCGGCAGCCAGCTTGCGGGTGACGAGCTTCTCGGTCAGTGCGGCGGCGTTGTCCTCGTGCAACTCGAGTTCCACGCCAGGATAGGTGGCCCGAAACGTGCGAACGATCTGTGGCACGATCGGATGCAGGATTGCCGACGTGGTGAAGCCCAGCGCAAGCCGGCCCTGCAGACCGCGGGACACGTCCCGTGCTCGCCGCGCCGCCTGATCGACGGCCGCGAGGATCGCACGCACATCCGACAAGAACGCCGCCCCAGCTTGCGTCAGCTCCATGCCGCGTGAGGACCGTTTGAACAGTGTGGCGCCCAACTCCGTCTCCAAGGCGCGTATTTGCATGCTCAATGGCGGCTGCTGGATGTGCAATCGCGCTGCTGCCCGGGTGAGATGCCCCTCTTCCGCCACAGCCACGAAGTAGCGGAAGTGCCGAAGGTCCATCTTTCATCATTTATATATGGCCGTAGGTCTTTCAATATATTTGACCACGGCGTCGTCGACCGCCTTCATGAAGCCCAAAGTAAGAGAACGAGGCAACGCCCATGGTTTTCGGCCTATCCCGGCTCACGGTCGCCGCTAGTATCGCCTTGTTGCCGGTCGCAGCGCTGGCCGACCCGGTCAGCGTTCTGTTCGTCGGCAACAGCATAACGCATGGCCGTTACCCGCCCGCGCTCAACTACCACGCAGGCCCCGGCAGCGCGCTGGGCAGCAGCACAGTGCATGATCTGTTGTGCCCGTCGCTGCCCTGCACCGGTGTCGAAGGGGTCGCCTTGGTCGAACCGACCAGCGCGGATACGCCGGGGGCGAGTGTGCTCGACCAGCTTGGTTATCTTCAGGCGACTCCCACCGCGCGCTATACTGAAGTGGGGCCGTTCGGCGGTGTGGCGGGGATTTTCCTGCAGTTCACCCGGGAGGCGGGCCTCGACTACAAGGTCTCGCTGATCGCGGTCAGCAGCGCCACTCTAGCCGGCTACGCGGGCAATACTGGTAGCGAGGCCGGCGCGTTGCCGCTGATTGCCAGCGCCAACTGGCAGCACGTGGTGTTGCAGGACCAGACCTTCGAGCCGCTCCCCACGTCCATCACAGTCAACGGCAAGTTGGTATCTACGCGCGGCAGCCCGTCGCGCTTCCAATTCGGTGTGACCCAGCTTATCGACGCGGTCGATGCTGCCGACAAAGCGGCCGGTGCGCCGTTGGCCCAGATCACGCTCGCTGAGACTCCGCCGCTCGCCGCCTACGGCTACACCAGCAACAATCCCAACTTGCCGATCTTTGGCTCCAGCACTGCCGCCCAGGAGGGTGGCAACCCGGCCTACGCGCCTTACGTGGGCGATCCTAACCCCATGGCGTCGATGGCCGCGGACCTGCACAGTGCTTACGTGGCCGCGGCGAGCGCCTACGCCACGGCAAATCCATCCGGCAGCCAAGTGGATGTCTCGCTCGACGGTGACGCCTGGGTGACCGCGATCGATTTTGGCATTGCTCAGCGCGACCCTTACCTCGACCGCGAAACGCCGCTGCAGCTCGATCTATGGGATAGCAACGCGCTGCTCGCCTGTTGCACCACGCCCATCGGCTATCATCCGAGCGTCTATGGCGACCTGCTGAACGCCTATGTCTTGTTTGGCCAGATCACCGGCCTTAACCCGACGCTCCTTATCGCTGAGTACAACCCATTCGAACGTGGCTACCCGACGTCTGCGTCCAAGGCGCTCGGTATTGCGCCGCTCGCTGCCCTTGAGCTCGCTGTCGCTGCGGAGGAGACCTTGGTCGCTGGTGGCGCCGTCACCTCGCGGCCTGCCTTGCCCTGCTGGCAACCTTATCTGGAACAATGCAGACTGCCCGGTTCGCGTGGCGGCTCCTGGCCGTTCTGATGTCCTACCGCGACGTCTCTGCGGTCGAGGGGGTGGCTGATTATCGTCGATCCGTCAGCTTCGTGGCGGCCGAGCGAGTGGCGACCGCCGGTGGCACATTGCCGCTCGCGATCAGCCCTCCCGGAGGAATGGCCGACCCGGTGTTCCATACCGCGGTGATCATGCTGCACGGGCGACGGCGGGACGCGGACACCTATCTCGCGGCGGCCGAAGCGGCTCGCCGCATCGCGGGTG
This sequence comes from Acetobacteraceae bacterium, assembly GCA_965199105.1. Lineage (GTDB taxonomy): Bacteria > Pseudomonadota > Alphaproteobacteria > Acetobacterales > Acetobacteraceae > LMUY01. Next base: position 877,127 of record CBDAQO010000002.1, read on the forward strand.
AGGCGGCTGCCGGCTGCCTGTTGGCGGTGCCCCAATTCCTAGCCCCTGTCGACGTGGCGCACCACCGCCTGCCAGGCGACACGCTGCGCTGGAGCTTCGACGGCTGGATGGCCGGGGAGGCGGCGCTGGAGCCGGCGCCCATCAGTTCCTACGCTGCGATCGACGCGTTGCTGAGTGATCTCGCCCAGTCCATGCCGGGTCTGCGCCGCATCGTTATCGCGGGTCATTCCGCGGGGGGCCAGGTCGCGCAACGCTACGGTTTGTTGGGCCGGATGCCCGATAGTTTGGCGAGGTGCGGCGTCGCCCTGCGCCTCGTCGTGGCGAACCCGTCCTCCTACGTCTACTTCAGCGGCGAGCGCCCAGTCGCCACCGAAGGCTGCCCTGGGTACGACCATTGGAAATACGGCATGCAGCGCCTGCCAGATTACGCTGGCGACCGCACCCCGGCCGAACTGGAGGCCGCTTACCTGCGCCGGCACATCACCTACCTGCTTGGCGGCGATGACACCGAAACGACACAACCGTCGCTCGATAGGACGTGCGCGGCGCAAGCCCAGGGCGCCAACCGGCTTCAACGTGGCCTGCACTACGCCCAGCATCTCGGTCGACGCGCCCCCAATTGCACCGTACGGCTGACCGTCGTGCCAGGCGTGGGGCACGACGCGGCGGCGATGTTCGGCTCGGCCGCGGGATTGGACGCGCTCTTTGGCCGATCCTGAGAACAAAGTGCCGGAGGACACATCCGCTATGCAGCAGCTCACTCCGGAGGCGCGGCGCCGCACCGTCATCGCATCGGTCATCGGCAACGGGCTGGAGTGGTTCGACTTTTTGGTCTACGCCTTTTTCGCGACTTATCTCGCCCAGCACTTCTTTCCGGCGAAAACGGCCACCGCCTCCCTGCTGGAGACCTTCGCCACCTTCGCTGTCGGCTTCGTCGTGCGGCCGTTCGGCGGCATCCTGCTCGGCCTTTACGCGGACCGGGCAGGGCGGCAGAAGGCGCTCTCGTTGCTGATCCTCATGATGGCGGCTGGCACACTTATCGTCGGCATCACGCCCGGCTATGCCACGATCGGCCTCGCTGCACCCGCGCTCATCGTGTTCGCCCGCATCATCCAGGGACTCTCGGTCGGTGGCGAGTTCGCCAGCGCGGCGGCGATGCTGGTCGAGATCGCGCCGCCTGGCCGCCGCATGCTCTACGGCAGCTTCCAAATGGCGTCGCAAGGCGTCGCGTTGCTCACCGCGTCGCTGTTCGGCCTGTTGCTGACGGAACTGATGAGCCCGGCGGCCTTGTCCGAATGGGGCTGGCGCATCCCGTTCCTCGCCGGGTCGCTGATCGGGCCGATTGGTTTCCATATCCGCCGCCGCTGTTCGGAAAGCCCGGACTTCCTTGCTGCCGTGGCAGGAAAGCCCCTGCACGCCGCGGATGTGGTGCGCGATGTTGCCGCGCGCTGGCCCGCGGTGGTGTGCGCATTTGGGGTGATCGCGGTAGGGACGGCACTGAACTATCTCTGGCATAGCTACACGCCCACTTACGTCACGCGTGAACTGCATCTGCCGCTTTCCGCGGCGCTGGAGGGCAGTTCGCTGTGCGGCCTGTTGATCATCTTCGCCTACCCGTTGGCCGGCTGGCTCGCCGACCGGATTGGCGCCTACCGCCAGTTCTTTATTGTCGTGACAGCGTTCGCGCTATGTGCCTACCCGATTTATGCGTATGTCGTCGCGGCGCCTAGCATCGGACGCCTGTTTACAGCGCAGATCGCCGCCACCGCGTTCTTGGCGCTGATGTCTGGCCCGCACCCGGGCATGCTGGCAACGCTGTTTCCGACACGCGCGCGAACGACAGGCGTCGCGCTTTCTTACAACCTTGCGGTCACGTTGTTCGGCGGCCTCGCACCCACCACGGTCACGTGGCTGATCGCCCGCACCGGCGACCTGATGATGCCGGCCTGGTTCCAGATCTTTGCAGCCGTGCTGTCGCTCGCGCTGGTCAGCGCCACGGCCTCAGCCTGGGTCGCACATCCTGCCGCCGTGCGGACCGGCCTGAGGTGCAATGAAGCACAACGTACGTCTTAGCCGGTGTCGGGCGAGTGGGACGGGGTGGTGTTTGGCCCGAGGTAGCGGGCGCTGCTGGGATGGCGGAGCGGGGCACAGGCGCGGGCGGCGAGGCCCATGCCGCGGCAGCTGCGCTGGATGGCGGCCTCGACGGAGCTGGCCTGGATTCCTCCATCTAGAGCAGCATCCGAGCAATCGGAGTTGCTTCGCGATCCGAGGGCTCGGATAAAGCTGCTCGTTTCTCAGTCGAGTAGAGCATGATTGGAGAGATCATGCTCTAGGCCGGGGTGCGGCGCGCAGGGCTACGTCATCCCGGAAGCGACAGATGCAGATCGCAATCGTGCCCGCGCCGTCACTGGTCGGAAAAAAGGCGGCGGCGCTTTCGAGGCCGTAACCGCCCTAGGCCTCCATTACCAGCGGCAGATATGTGCTGACGTAGTCGTCGCGGTCGAACCGCGTGCCAGCGTCGCCGGGATATGTCACATATAGGGTTGTCCCCGTCAGGCTCCGTGATGCAGCGTGTAGTCGGCCATTGCTGACCAATCCTTCTCGCCCATGCCGGCATCGACGGCCTCGCCCATGCGGGTGCGCACCGCATCCAGCATTGGTAGCTGCTTGCCGGCCTTCTCGGCGGCCGCCGTCGCCAGCCGCAGGTCCTTGAGGCCGAGACGCATCAAGAAACCGGGCTCGTAGTCCCCCTTCGTGATCTTCGCGCTGTAGGTCTCGTAGGAACGGCCGGCAAACAGCGTGCCGAGGATCAGCTCGAAGAAGGCCTCGGGCGCCACGCCGTTGTTGCCGGTCAGGACGACGGCTTCCGCCATCGCCTCGATCGCCATCGTGATCATCATGTTGCCGGCGATTTTGGCTACGTTCGCCTGCTTTGGGTCCTCGCCCATCACCCAGACCTTCTTGGCGAGTACGTCCAGCAGCGGGCGCACGGTCTCGACAGCGTTCGGCTTTCCCGCCGCCATGATGTTGAGTTGCCCGGCTTCCGCCACGTCGGGACGGCCAAACACAGGCGCCGAGACGTAACCGACACAGGCTGCCTCGTGCTCGGCGCGCAGCTCGTCGGCGAAATCGACCGAGATCGTCGCCGTCACCACGTGGACGACACCGGGCCGCACCTGCTTCAACACGCCCGGCGTCAGCAGCACGTCGCGGATCGCAGCATCGTCGGACAGCATCGTGAACACGACGTTAGCCTGGAAGGCGTCACCCGGCGAGGCGGCCCGCTCCACGCCCTCAATCCCGCCCTTGGTGGCATCGGCCGAGCGGTTCCATGCGACGACCTGATGGCCCGCCCTGGCAATGTTGCGCGCCATGGCGCTTCCCATCCGACCCAATCCGATAAAGCCCACTTTCATTGTCTGCCTCCGTTCTATTATCGGCGCCGCGCGCTTGATGTAGCGCGATGGCCGTTGGGTTACTCGCGTGTTAGAAATTCCATTACGAGCGCATTGAGTGCCTCGGGCGCCTCCTCCGGCACTCAACGTCCTGCTCGTCGCAGTCCAGGCCCAACTCCGCCATGGCCCGCCGCAGCGCCTCGCCGGCCACGGTCCGAAAGTTGCGGTGCGGACGCTCCTCCTCCAGCGCGTGCTCGTGGCGGTCGAAGACCGCGATCACGTCGCGTGCGTGGACGCCACCCTTGCCGTGCCGGTTTAGAATGCGGGCGACGGCGGCCACCAGCCCCTCGACCGCCTTGGGCCGGCTCATGGCGCGCTCCTGACGGCGTTGCGGTAGGCGGGCACATTCCAATAGAACGGGCGGAAGTCCACAATACGGCCGTCGTGCACGCGCACCACTTGCGTCATCGGCAGGTCGAGCGTCTCACCCGTGTCGCGCGCGCGGGTAACGAGGCGGCAGGTGATGACCACAGTGTCGTCTTCGGCAAAGCTGCGTGCGTCTTTGACCGCGAGCTGATCGAACGCCCGGCTCATCTGCCGCGCCCAGTTCTCGTAGCCGGCGTGGCCCTGGAACTCGCCGCCCCAAGGCAGGTCGGGTGACTGGTGCAGCACGACGGCGGGATCGAGGGTGGCAGCAAGGTCGGCGAAGCTGCCACCGCCATCGGCACCGCCAGCGTTCATGTAGACGTCCTCGGCGGCATGGAACCGCCGGACCACGTCGAGCGGCGAGAGAGGGCCGGTCACGTTCATAGCGCCACCTCGCCGCCGTCCGGGTCGCTCCGGTAGGTCGCGATGCCGCCGGTGCGGAAGGTAGCCGCGGTGGCGAACGTGTCCTCCATGAACTGCATAAAGGTGACCTGGCCTTCCTGCACCTTGGCCAGGATTGCGAAGGGCGAGGTGACTGCCTTGCCCAGGGTGACGGAGCGGTAGGTGAAGTGGCCGAACACAGCCACGCTGCCCCCGTCGCCGAACAATTCGTCAATCGTGAACGCCTCGCTGTGCCAAAACCGGTTCACCCTCGTGTAGGTGTCCAGCACCGCGTCCGGGCCGGTGCGGGTGCCGGCCCAGGGCATGATCCGCTGCAACTCGGGGTTGTCGAAGTTGAGTGACACGTAGGTTGCATTCGGCGCGATCAGCTGGCGCACCATGGCCGGGTTGGTGGGATCATCCAGGAGCTTGCGAACAACGTCTGTCGCCGCACTCGCCATCGGCTGCTTCTCCTTGCCTGCTCAATCGGGTCGGCACCCTAACTTACGGACCGACCGATCTCAGATGGGAAGGTATTAAACCTGTGTCAACGACTTTCAGAGTCTTTGGTCTGAAAGACTATGGAGAATGGAGATGCCCCGCACCGGACGGCCCCGGGAGTTCGACCGAGACCACGCGCTTGGCGCCGCCATGCGGCTGTTCTGGCGTCAGGGCTACGAGTCGACTTCGCTAGACCAGCTCAAGAAGGCGATGGGCGGGCTGTCGGCGGCCAGCTTCTACGGGGCATTTGGCTCCAAGGAGAGGCTGTTCCGGGAAGCGTTGGAGCAGTACCTCGGCACGCATGGGCGGGTCACAGCCCCCTTACACGACGACGCGCTGCGGCCTCGTGAGGCGCTGGAAGCGGTGCTTCGCCGTTCCGCCCGGATGCAGACGGAGGCGGACCTGCCGGGCGGGTGCATGGTGGTGCTGTCCGCCGCCAACATGTCGCCGGAAAATGCCCACCTGCAGGCCCTGGTGGCAATGGAACGCGGGCGCACCCGCGACGGGATCCGAAGGCGGGTCGCCCAGGCGATCAAGTCGGGCGAGCTGCATCCGGGCATCGACGTCGAGGGTCTCGCGATGTTGGCGGACGCGTTGCTGGTCGGCATGTCCGTCCAGAGCCGCGATGGCGTGACAGGAGCGGCCATCGACGCGGCCGTGTCGACTTTGCTTAGGTTGTGGGATGCCAACTGCCTCGTGTTACCGCATGACGATCGGTAATGCCCGTCGGCCGCTACTGCAGACGTTGCCACCCCAATCACCGAAGCCTAGCCAGCCTGGTTCATCACTCGGACCGTGGAATTCAATACGCTTGCGGTGACTACATTGCCCGCCTTGAAGCGGCCGGGATCCAGCCCAGCATGAGCCGGGCCGGCTGTCCCTACGATAACGCGATGGCCGAGAGCTTCATGAAGACGCTCAAGCACGAGGAAGTCGACGCCAGCGACCTGCAGGAGGTCGTTCTGGATGGAAGATGCGATCCTCTGCAAGCATGGACGTAGCGACATCCCGGGTGGCGATATAGGCATGCTCCGGCAAAAGCGGACAGCAACTCGGCGGGCCGTTCCTTCCCGCATCACCGGCGGTCAGTTTCGCGTATAGCTCTTTCACGATCTCAACGGGTGGTCGCATCGCAGCCGTCCTATGTTCGGGTGTGAGCCGGCTATAAGTGGCAGACCCGGTTCCTATGTTTATTCCCTTCCAGCGCGAAGGACGTAACTCCCAAAGTTGGGAGGCACTCTTGCGTGGCGTGGAAGGATTGGGACCGCCTGACCCAGCCCCAAGCAGGCGAAAGTCAGCTCGGCGGATCAGTAAGTCGAAGCCGCCGCGCTGAAGTTGGACCTAGTGAGAGGGTTTGGCCAAGCCGACCTTGATGACCGCGTCGGGATGGAGCGGCACGGCGGTCCCGGGCGAGAAGGGCGGCAGCTGACTGAGCTGAGCCGGGGTGAACGCGTCGACTTCGACCACTTGGCCCAGCAGAACCAGGGCATCGACGGGCACGGACACCGGCCGCGACCCGAACCCCAGAAAGCCGCCCAGGTCGATGACCGCCGCGAGGGTCCCGTCGGGGTTGCGGACGATCTGCTGCACCGTGCCCAGGAAGTTCTGGCTCTCGACCGGCTGGATCACGTCGCGCTGCAGCAGGTCGCCGACCCGAACAGGCTGGGGGAAACGCATCGCCGCCGATGTGGCCATACTCATGCCAGGGGGTGGAGGCGCGCCGCCCGGGGTCGGGCTTTGTGCGGACACCGTGCCTGTCGCAAGCAGGAGAAGGACGGCCGCGGCAGCCGGGCGGTAGCCACCCCTCCCTCCTACGGGATGATGAGGCACCGTCCCGGCACTAACGGGCGAGCTCATATGCCAGCGAACCATGGGAAGCCCAGCTTTTCCCAGTAGCCGCCGGGATAGGTGTTGGTCACCTCGATCGCGGTGACCCATTTCGGGTTCTTGTAGCCCAGCTTGGTCGACATGCGCAGGCGCACAGGGAAGCCGAACGGGTCGGCCAGAGCGTCTCCACCGTATTGCAGCGCCAGCAGCGTCTGCGGGTGCAGAGCGGTCGCCATGTCGATGCTGCTGGGGTAGTCGTCCGCCGTCTGGAAGGCCACATACTTTGCCCGCAGGTCGGCGCCGGCGCGTTCCAGGAAGGTGCGGAGCGGCACGCCCGTCCAGCCGCCAATGTAGTCCCAGCCCTCCACGCAGACATGCTTGATCACCATTGAGCGCTGCGGCATGGCCTGTAGGTCCGGCAGCGTCCACGGCCGCTTGTCGGCGACGAGGCCGGACAGCTCCAGCTTCCAGCTCGCTCCGTCCACCGGCTTGACGTCCATCACGTCGTAGTAGGCGTTGAACTTGGGCGGCCGCAGGATCATCGATGCCGGATAGGTCGGCGCTAAGTGGTTGGGGTCGAACAGGAGCGCCTGCACGCCGTCGTTCAGGCTCGAGATGGCCAGCAGCGCCTTTTCGATCGCTTCCGGCCGCTTCACGTCGCAGCCGGTCAGCATGGTCAGCGCGCCGAGCGACAGGCCGCCACGGATCAGGCCGCGACGCTCTAGCGTCCGGATCAGCGGCCGGTGGTCGTCCAGGATGGCGGGATCCGGCGCAGCGGCCGGGCGATGGAGCGACCTCATTCCTGCGGCTTCCCGACCCGCCCGGGCGACAGGCGCGGGCCGCCGGTCAGCATGGCCCACAGCGTTTGCGGCACCAGCAGCGCCAGCAGAACGTGCACGAGCAGAAAGCCCACCAGACCCGCCATGCCGGCGAAGTGGATGACGCGGGCCGCCTGGAAGCCACCCAGCAGCGACACAAGCCCGGAGAACTGCACCGGCTTCCAAATAGCTAAGCCGGTGACGACCTGAGACACGCCGGCCACGAGGGCGAAGATGTAGAGCAGCTTCTGCACGGCATTGTACACCGTCAGGTCCTCGTGCGCGATCTTCAGGTGCAGTGTGTCCACGACCGTACGCACCACGTCGCGCAGCCGGATCGGCAGCAGCCGTTCCCGCAAACGCCCGGTCACGAAGCCGTAGACGAGGTAGCCGAGGCCGTTCAGGCCCAGGAACCACATGCCGGCGAAGTGCCAGTTGAGGCTCCAGGCTGCCCAGTCGCCGAGGCGCACCGCCTTGCCGAAATGCAGCCCGCGGATGATCACGTCATCGTCGTAGATGCCCCAGCCGGAGGTGATCATCACCAGCATGGCAACCGCATTGATCCAATGCATGGTCCGCACCGGCCAAGGGTGCAGGCGTCGTCCCGCCGCGGCATGACTGCGGGCTCGTGGACCACTCACGGGGGCGTCGCGCGTTGTCATGGCCGATCCACAGCACGAAACGTCACAGCCTTCATCCTTCCTGGAGCATTTTGTGCGACACACGAGGTGGGATGAGATTTCCCCTGCCATTCGGGTTCGTCGCTCCGCCAGCCCGCCCGGGCGTTACGCCGGCACTTGTCCTTCGCGCAACGCCACGGCCCGATCACGGAAGTTCGTCCGTGCCCACTGCCTTGCGGAAGCGCCGCCACTCGGAAGGGGGCGCGCCGTTGTACCTCCGGAAGGCCGCGGCAAAATGGCTGCCGTTGCTGTAGCCGAGGAGGCCGGCAACGTCATTGATCGTTTGTCCCTGCTCCAGCAGGTTGGCAGCGTGCTGCATTCGAAGCTGCAGCATCCGGCGTGCCGGAGTCTGGCCGGTTGACACCCGGAACGCTCGAAAGAACTGGGCACGGCTCAACCCCGTGATGTGCACCAGCTCGTTCAGGCTGACGTCACTCAGCAGGTGGGCAACCATGTGGTCGAGGACGCGCCGCAACTGCCACCCTGAAAGTCCGCCCCTGACCGCACTGCCCGTCTGGACAGGCTGGCAGCCCCGAACCAGGGTCGAGTACCGCCGCAGCACAGTGATGCCCAGCGTCGCGAGCAGGCTGTCGCGGTAGAGCCGGCGCAACCCTGGCTCGGCAACCTCCCGGCCCAGAGCGAGCATGAGCTCCGAAAGCAGGGGATCGACGATGCCGACCTCGTCCAGCAGCGCGATCTCGCCGGGGTCGCGGTCGAATTCTTCCCGCGCCAGGCGGGCCAGGAGGCTGGCGCTGAGCGTGAGGTGTGCGAAGGCGATGACGCCCTCCGTATGCCACCGGTTGGCACGGTACGCCGGCATGAGCGTGATGGAGTGGCTGGGCACCTTCCAGGTCCGGTGCGTGCGCCCCTGCCATCGGTTGACGCGCTTGGCCCCACCCAGGTGGATGGCGACGATGTTCTCGTCCAACGCCGGCTGGACGATCGTCGGGTCGGTCCCGTCGAAGCATCGCAGGATGGCCCCGGTCAGCTCTCCCTCCACCTTGGGCCGGGACAGCCGTGCATACCACCGACTTGGAGACTCCACGTGCTCCTCACCCGTGACGACAGGTGGTCTACCCATTCACCTCCTCCGAAGGTCCAAAACCCTGGCCGGCCCGCCTCTTTGCCGGGCACACCGCGGCGGGGTCGGCTGGCTGCTCGGTGATGCTGTCCAAGCGGTCCTGGTAGAAGGCGAGGTGGCCCCTGATCCCTGCCATGGAGGGAAACGTATCCTCGTAGCTCCAGGCCACGTCGGCACTACGCCCGTCGCTCCCCTCGACGCTGAAGTAGGTGGCCTCGCCCTTGTAGGGACAGTAGCTCGCCTGCGTGCTGCGCGTGAGCGCGGCCATGTCGACGTCGGCGCGCGGGATGTAGTGGACGGCGGGGTACGACGCTTCCCGAAGCGTTAGGCTCCGGGTGGAGTCCGCGATTACCCGGCCACCGGCGCGTACCACCACGCGCCTCGGGTTCGCCTCCGTCGTGATGGGGTGGGCCGGACCGGGCAGCAAGACGACTCTTCCAGACATGGTTCTTTCCTCAGGCAGGTTGGGATAGAGGCCGCTGGCTCGTTGGCTGGCCAGAGCCGGTCACCGCCTCCGAAGCAGCATGGCGCCAGCCTTCCGCAAGGCCTTCCATGCCCGACAGCTCGGCAAGCTCGCCCGGCGTCGCCGCACGATGCAGGAAGCTGTGGGCGAGCCGCCTGACCGACCAAGCCGGGTTCGGGCGTGCCGCAAGCAGGACGGCATCGCCGTGGCCGATGGCGCCCTCTTGCACCACCCGCAGGTACCAGCCGGACCGGCCCGACCGCACCATGGCTTGCGGCAGCCGCCGGTCGCCGAAGAACAGCGCCAGCTTGAAGCAGGGCTGGCGGAACTGCGTCACCTGCAGCCGAGCCGAACCGATGTCGAGCACGTCGCCGATGCAGGTCGTGTCCTCGTTCAGATCTGACACAGTCAGGTTCTCGCCAAAACCGCCAGCCCGGAGCAGCGCCTCATGCTCGGGCAGTGCGTCGCGCCACCAGGCATAATGGGCATGCGGATAAACGTAGACGGCCTTGTCGGGCCCGCCGTGGACGGTGAGGTCGGCCTGCGCATCCCCTTCCAGGCCGAGATGCCCGACCGCGACGGGGCCAGTTGCCGCGTTCTTGCGGAAGCCGCTCGGGATGCCATTCGGTCCCAGAGGCGCCACGCGGCCGACCTGCACCGATCGGATCACGGCGGCGGGCAAGGCGTCGGTCATGGCGAGCTGGCCTTCTGCCTGGCCATGAAATCGAGAATGAGGCGGGCGATCTCGTCGTTTTTCTCCTCCAGCGCGAAGTGGCCGGCGTCCAGCAGGTGGATCTCCGCATCCGGCAGGTCGACGCGATAGGCGGTCGCACCCGCGGCGATGAAGGACGGATCGTTGGCGCCCCAGGCGATCAGCGTTGGCGGCTTGTGTTCCCTCAACCACGCCTGCCAGACGGGGTAGGAGGCGACGTTCGTGCGGTAATCGTAGAGCAGGGCCGCCTGGATCTCGCGCTGGCCGGGCCGCGAGAGCTGGGCGAACTCGTCGTTCCAGTTATCCGGGTCGTAGGCGTCCGGATGGGAGGTGCCAGCCAAGTGGCGCTGCTTCGTGGCCTCATAGGACATGAAAGAGTCGACGACCTCCGAATGCGCCTTCGGATCGGCCCAGAACTGCGCGATTTGCGCCCATTTCGGTCCGAGCCCCTCCTTGTAGACGTTGCCGTTCTGGACGATCAGCGCCTGCAGCCGCTCTGGGTGGGCCAGGATGATGCGGTAGCCGACCGGTGCCCCGTAGTCGAACAGGTAGAGCGTGTAGCGGCTGACCTTGAGCTGCTCGAGCAGGGTGCCGATCGTGTCGGCGAGATGGTCGAAGGTGTAGCTGTAGGCCGCCGGCGACGGCGCCTCGCTCTGTCCGAAGCCCGGGAAGTCTGGTGCGACGACATGGTAGCGTGTCGCCAAAATGGGAATCAGAGTCCCATAGCCTCGCGACGACGAAGGAAAACCCTGCAGCAGCACGATGGTGGAAGCGTCCCTGGGGCCCGCCTCCCGGTAGAAGACGCTGACGCCATCGACCTGCGTGCGGTGGTACGTGGTCGTCGCGGTGGTCGAGGCGATAGGTGCCGCCGCCGCCCCAGAGCCTGCAAGCGCCGCGCCGAGGATCGCGGCCCCGATCGTACGAGGGATCATTGTCCTGCTCCTGCCAACAAGTTCAGACGCGCGTGCGGTGTCGGCTGTTAGAGGCCGAGATCGCTAAGACTCGGGTGATCGTCCGGGCGGCGGCCCAGCGGCCAGCGGAGCAGCCGTTCGGTTTCGGCGATGGCATGCTCGTTGATGCTGGCGAACCGCGCGGCCATGAGGCCGTCGGTGTCGAAGCGCCAGTTCTCGTTGCCATAGGCGCGGAACCAGTGTCCGCTATCGTCGCGGTATTCGTAGGCGAACCGCACCGCGATGCGGTCCCTGGCGAAGGTCCAGAGCTCCTTGACCAGACGGTAGTCCAGTTCCCGGGCCCACTTGCGGGCAAGGAAGGCCTCAATCTCCTTGCGGCCGTTCGGGAACTCGACCCGGTTGCGCCAGGCGCTGTCGGGCGTGTAGGCCAGGACCACCCGCGCCGGGTCACGCGTGTTCCAGGCGTCTTCCGCGGCGCGCACCTTCTGGGTCGCGGTCTCCTCGGTGAAGGGTGGAAGAAGGGGACGGGTCATGGATGTTCTCCGGATACTCGGGTCCGCATTCCTACCAAGCTTCTCATTGGTCAGAGCACCTTGGTCTCGCCGCCGTCGACGCGGAGCGCCGTGCCGGTGATCCAGTGGCTGCCAGGGGCGAACAGGAAAGCAAAGGCGTTGGCGATGTCCTCCGGCTGCCCATAGCGGGCGATGCCGACCTCGGCCGCGAACCGGTCGATGGCGGTGTCGAGCGGGAGGCCATGCGTGTCGGCATAGCCCTGCAGCATCGTTTTGCGACGGTCGGTCATAACCGAACCGGGCAGATCCCGAGCGAAGAGGAGCGGTTCCGCTCCCGCCGCCCTGACCGCATCCGCCGTCCCGGCCAGGGTTTCCTGTGTCCGCGCCACCAGCGCCACGGCGTGGAAGTCGCGGGCCAGGCGGATGGCCGTCGCGCGCCCGATGCCGCGGCTCGCGCCGGTGACGATGGCCACGCGGTCCATCAGACGCGAGCCTGTGCGATGGCCAGCGTGTCGATGTACTGGCGGAAGGTAGTGATCCTGCCGTTGCTGACGGTCCAGGCATGGGCGTAGCGCGCCTCGCAGATCTTGCCGGTGGCGCCGTGGACGCCATTGAAGTCGCCGAGCGACACCACGGTCCAACCCTCGGCGATGAACTCGGTGGGCACGAGCGAGAAGCTGGTCCACTCGGCCATTAAGGGCTTGAACAGCCCCCCGGCGACAGCACTGGGGCCGCGGCCCTCGACCTTGTAGTGCCACATGGTGGTCCACTGGATATCGGGGGCCATCAGACCAAGGGCGCCAGGGGCGTCGCCCGTGGCAAGCTTGTCGTAAAAGTCGCGAATGATTTCTGTCGGGGTGGCGGTCATGGTCAGCCTCGGTGAGAGGAGGTCCGCGCTCGGCGGCCTCGGAGAGCAGGTGGGGGCCGGAGCCCCGAGGGGCACGCGACCTCAGTCGGGGTCAGCGCAGGTGCTTGCCGAGGAAGTCGCGCATGGCCGCGCCAATCTCCCGGGTGTGTGTCTCCAAGGCGAAGTGGCCGCTGTCGACGAAGCGGACCTCGGCGTCCGGGACGTCTCGCTTGAAGGCCTCGGCACCCGGCGGGACGAAGAAGGGATCGTTCTTGCCCCAGATGGCCAGCACTGGCGGGCGCTTGTCACGCAGATAGGCCTGGATGTCGCCGTAGAGGGCCACGTTGGTTTTATAGTCGCCGAGCAGGTCCAGTTGGATCTCGTCGTTGCCTGGGCGCGCCAGGTAGAAGTCGTCGAGGTTGCGGCCGTCGGGCGAGACCAGCGCCGGATCGCTCACGCCGTGGGTGTATTGGTAGAGGGTGGTCTGCGGGGCCAGGAAGCCGCGCAGGGCGTCGCGGTTGGCTTGGCTCGGCTCGTTCCAGTAGGCTTGGACGGGAGCGAAGGCCTCGGACACGCCTTCCAAGTAGGTGTTGCCGTTCTGGGAGATGATTGCACTGATGCGGTCAGGATGGGCCAGCGCCAGGCGGAACCCGACCGGGGCGCCGTAGTCAAAGACGTAGATCGCAAACCGCTTCAGACCGAGCACTTCTGTAAAGCGGCTGATCACCTTGGTAATATTGTTGAAGGTGTAGGCGAAGGCGTCACGGGCGGGCTGCTCCGTCAGGCCGAAGCCGGGCAGGTCCGGGGCAACGACGTGGTAGGTGCCGGCCAGCTCCGGGATCAGGTCGCGGAACATGTGGCTGGCGCTGGGAAAGCCGTGCAGCAGCAGCACGGTCGGCGCGCTCGGGTCGCCGGCAGATCGGTAGAACACCTTCAGGCCGTCGACGTCGACAGTTTCGAAGCGGACGGTCATCACGCGGTTCCTAGGATCTTGCGGCCTCGACCGCGTTGCAGGACGTGAGTGATGTCGGCTTTTCCAGGCCAGCCGGGCAGCGGTCGCGTCCGGGAAGCACCCTTCCAGCCAGTGGAAGGGTGCTTGCCCCGCGACTAGGATGGGTGACATTCCACAATCTGGCAGGCTCATGGACCGTCTGGACGCGATGCAGGTGATGCTCACCGCGGTGGAGTGCGGCAGCCTGTCCAAGGCCAGCCGCAAGCTGGGCCAGCCGCTCGCCACCGTGAGCCGGAAGGTGTCCGAGCTCGAAAGCCACCTGAAGGCGGCCCTGCTGATCCGCTCGTCCAGAGGGCTGGAGCTGACGCCCGCTGGCCGAACCTACATCAAGTCAGCCAAGGCCATCTTGGAGCAGCTGAACGAGGCCGAGCGCGCCGCGACCGGCGAATATACCCAGCCCAAGGGCGACCTTGTCGTCACCGCCCCAACGATGTTCGGCCGGTTGCACGTTTTGCCCGTCGTCACCGCCTTCCTGGCGGCGTTCCCCCACGTCTCCATCGAGCTGATGCTGACCGACCGCGTGACCCACTTCCTCGACGACCACGTCGACGTCGCCCTGCGAATCGGCGACCTGCCGGACAGCGGCCTGATCGCGACCCGGCTGGGCGCCGTGCGCCGGGTCACGTGCGCAAGCCCGGCATACCTGGCGTCGCGCGCGGTACCGGCCGTCCCGCAGGATCTCGCCGGCCACGACGTCATCTCGTTCGGAAGCGTGTCGTCCCCCACCACCTGGCGCTACCGGTCGGAGGGGAACGAGCTCGCCGTGACCTTCAGCTCGCGTCTCAGCGTCAGCACCATCGACGCCGCAATCGATGCGGGCGTGGCAGGCGCAGGGGTGATTAGGGTTGTGTCCTACCAGGTCGCCGACCATGTGCGCGGTGGTCGTCTGCGATCGGTACTCGAAGCCTACGAGCCTACCCCCCGTCCGGTGCATCTGGCCTACGACAAGCAAAACCGCCTGCCGCTCAAGCTGCGCGCCTTTGTCGATTTCGTCGTTCCGCGCCTGCGGGACCGCCTGATATCCGTTGCGCTCTAGCAGAGCTGCTTCAAGGGTCCAGAGATGCAAATCAACGCTTGGGCGCCGGGACATTGGCCCCGCGTTTCAGGAACAGGTCGCTGCTGGACGCTTGCACCAGCGAGCAGCTGGAAGCCTGAGGGACCGGGATGTCAGCTATAACCTGCCTGGCTCGTCTATGTCGTAAATCATCCGCGTAAACCCGCGCCCGCTCTCTACAGGGCTGGCATCCGCTATCCACCCACTGCACGCAATCAGGTGGTTCGGGATTGGGCCGCTAGCAGACTGTCCGCTACTGAGAGGTAGGCGGTCGGAAGCTGACGTCAGATTGCCAGCCCTAGAGGTTCGGCGGGCCGCAGAATTGGGAGCGCCCCGTTCGGCCTGACCCGGAACGCGGGAGCTGGGCAGCACGACAGCTGCTCACCTCGCAGAGGCGGCGGTCATCGCGCCGTCCGCGAGCAGTGCGTCGCGTTATTGTCCCTTGGTTTGCAGGCCGTCGTCAGACGAAACGCGTATGTAGGCGACCAACATGCGCGGAAAACCTCAAAACCTACGTTTCCGCAAACTACATCAATCCGACAGGGTTTTCGCTCAAAACAAGCCGGCCTTGCCGGCTATTGACTGGCTATGCCAGCAGGAAACGCCAAACACATGATTACTGTCATTCAGCGGAAATCGTGCGCTCGCTGAATCGGAATGGTCAGTAGATCGCGGATTGATGCAGGCAACTGCACAGCCTTGCCTGCGGCGTTCCGACAACCCCTAAGGACATACCCGACGCTGCCGATGCCGGGTATTGCCGGGACACGATACGACCCTTGCTCGGCCATCCGGGCGTTGAGTTTGTTGGCGAAATTGGCGAAGCGCAGAAGGCGGAGTTCCTTGGCGGCGCGGAAGCCCTGCTGTTCCCGATCGCGTGGCCCGAGCCGTTCGGCATGGTGATGATCGAGGCCGCATCCTGCGGCACGCCGGTGATTGCGTTCGTGCGGCTCGGTCCCGGAGGTGATCGAGCCCGGCGTGTCAGGCTTCATCGTCAGCAACGAGGCCGAAGCGGTCGCGGCGGTGGACAAACTGCCGAGCCTGTCACGGGCCGCCGTACGAAGCGCCTTTGAACGCCGCTTCACAAGCAGCCGGATGGCGGCGAACTATGCCGAGCTGTACGCCAGGCTAGCGGGTGTCGCGCAGGGCAGGTTCGTGACGTCCGCCATGTTCGACCCTGAACGGATCTCCCGCAGCGCGCTTGGGCTGGCCCGATCCGTCGCCAGGTCCGCAGGTCGGCCAGCGACGCTATCCAATACCCGCGGCAACAGCGTCTGACGCATTAGCCCGAAGCTTCGCTGCCGCTGGTATCAGCCCGGTATGTCTAGCTGTGCGGCGCGAGACCCGCGGCCAGGGCGATTTGCAGGAGTTCTGTGAGGCTGCTTGCGTCGAGGCGGGGCATGACTTGCGCGCGGTGCAGCTCCACAGTGCGAGGGCTGATCCCAAGCTTCTGCCCAATCGTCTTGTTGGTGCCGCCCTCGACCAAAAGAATCAGCACTTCACGCTCTCGCGGCGTTAGCCGGGCCACCCGCGAGGCGGTCTTCTCGTCGTGTGTCGCTGGCCGGGTCGAACCGTGGCATTCGGCTATGGCGTTGGCGAGCATGCTGCGGAGCACCTCGTCCTCCGTCACGGTCAAATAGTCGATGGCGCCGGCCTTCATCGCGGCGACCGCGGAAGCGATATCGGCAGACGGCCCATCGAGTACAGTCGTAGGCAGAACGATCGACCGGGCCTTCAGCTCGCGCGCGATCGAGAGATTTTTCAGTCTGGAACCGCGGGCGTCGACGAGCACGCATCCCGGCGCGAGCACGGGGGCGATGTCAAGGAACGCGGAGGCACTTTCAAAAATCCGGGCGCGATACCCGCCACTCCGGACGAGGGCCACCAGGCGGCGCGCCTCGGCGGCGTTTACGCTGACGACATAGATCTGACGCTCGTCCTCCGGGCTCACGTCCTCGGCAATGCCGCCTGTCGCTGCCAAGGAGGTTGTCCCTGTTCAATTGGCTGACGGGTGGTTTTCCGCCGAGGGCTGAGTGTGGTCGGGCGGTATTGTAGTCGTGCAGCCAGGGGTGCATGGCGGCTTGCCGCTGGGCTGATGTGGCGAAGGGCTTTGCGTAGGCCCATTCGCGTATGCTGCTTTGGATGAAGCGTTCTGCTTTTCCGTTGGTTTTGGGCGTATAGGGCCGGGTGCGCTTATGCGCGACGTCGTGACGGTGGCAGGTTTCGGCCCACAGGAAGCTTTTGTAGGCTGATCCGTTGTCGGTCATCACGCGCTGCACGGTGACGCCGTGTTGCTTGAAGAAGGCAAGGCTGCTTTCCAGGAAGGCTGTGGCGTCCTCCTTGCGTTCGCTGAGCAGCATTTGGGTGTAGGCTAGGCGCGAGCGGTCATCGATAGCGACGTGGAGATATTCCCATCCGAGCCCTCGCCCTGCTGCTCGCCGGTTGCTTTGTCCGGTGCGATCTCCGGTGATGCGGTGTCCGATCCCGTCGATGCGGCCGAGCTTCTTGATGTCGATGTGGATCAGCTCGCCCGGCTGCGCGCGTTCGTAGCGCACGATGGGCGGCCGGGGATCGATGGTTGAGAGGCGGCCGAGACCCCGTCGGCGCAAGACCTGGCCCACGGTTGAGATGGGGCGGCGCAGACGGCGCGCGATGGCTGGGCCAGACAGGCGCTGGTGGCGCAGCGTCTCGATGTCATCTTCGTCCTGCTGCGCCAGGCGGGTTGGGCTGTGATGCGGCCGCGATGTGCGATCCGCCAGGCCGTCCACCCCCTCGGCCAGATGCCGTCCGCGCCACGTGCGCACCGTCTTGCGGCAGACGCCGAACGCCGTGGCGACTGCTGCGACCGACCAACCTGCGTTCAGGCGCTGCACCATCAGCAATCGACTATACGGCGTGGTTCGGGCATTCTTATGGATGTCCATCCGGGGCTCCTGGAGTGGGGGTGTTGGCCTCGCAACCACAGCCTCCTCCTTCAGCCCCGGAGGGACAACCTCCGTAGCAACGACACCTAGATGCTGCTCCTGGTGCCCAGAGCTGGCGGTAAGCCGATTGTTGTGACAAGCGCAGCCACTCACCCGATGAGGTAGCGGTTGCCGGTCTTGAGAGGCCGCAGCACAATGTAAGAGCGCAGACCGGCTAGGCCTCCACTTATCTTAATAATGCGGTCAATAAATGCGGCGAGTGCTTCCAGGTCGCGCACTGCCACCTTCATCAGCACGTCAACGTCACCGCTCTGCATATAACATTCAAGCACCTCGGGTGCGTCGTCGATAAAGCGGCGGAATGCGTCGTTCTGAGCACTCTCATGCGCTTGCAAGCTGATCAGTACGTGCGCGAGCACGTCCAAACCCAGACGCTCGCGGTTCAATAGGGCGACGGTTCGCTCGATATAACCAGCCGCGCGCAGCCGTTCGAGACGGCGAGCACATTGGCTAGGAGACAAATGGACCCGCTCGGCCAACTCGGCTTGCGTACGGTCGGCCGCCTCCTGGATCGATCTCAGAATGCGCTTATCGTAGGCGTCCATACCTTCCCCGTCAGGATTCTGCAGTCTCTCACTATATCATGCGGAACTATTGCATGAACATACAGGACGGACAGAATCCTGCGCGCAAATCGCAGGCGCCGTGCCGCATAACCCTCCGACGGTGTCCCGCTCGGAGCTCCTCGTGCTACTTACGCCAATCGAACTTCTCGCCTTTAGCGGCCCTGTCGTCCTCCTCGCGTTCGTTCCGGGACCCGACCTGCTATTCGTGCTCACAGAAGGCATGTTGCGCGGGCGCCGCGCCGGCTTGGTGGCGACATTTGGGCTTTGCAGCGGTCTGGTCTTCCATATTTCTGCGGTCACGCTCGGCGTCGCCGCCTTGGTGCGGGCCTCCCCGGCCGCCTTTGCCACCTTGCGCTACATTGGCGCCGCCTACCTGCTGTACCTCGCCTGGAGGGCGTTCTCTAACCGCAATGCTGCGCGTGTAAACAAGAGTGGGGCGCCGGCCGCGCTCGGCGCGATTTATCGGCGCGCCATCCTGATGAACGTCTCCAACCCCAAGGTAGCAATCTTCTTCTTGGCCTTTCTGCCTCAGTTCGCTCACCCGGAGCGCGGGCATGTAGCAGTGCAGATGCTCATGCTGGGGAGCGTCTTCATGATCTGCTCCCTGGCCTGTTTTGCGGTGATCGCCTTCCTCGCCGGTCCCGTCGGCGCTTGGCTGCGCCGGTCCCCTTCGCGTGAGGCCAAGATCAACGTCGTCTCCGCGCTCATCTTCGTCGCTCTCTCCGCCAAGCTCATCTTTCATTGAGCGCGAGCACGAGGTCCGGCAGATGCAGCAGCTGTGGTCGGCGGACGAGTTGGGCGAGCGCTGGTCGCTGCTGCCGGAGGACTTGGCGCTGCTGGCCGGGCGGGTTGATGCCGGCAAGCTCGGCTTCGCGGTCCAGCTCGCGTTCTGGCGCCAGCACGGTCGCTTTCCTGACGAAGAGGCGGACGTGGCGCCGGCGGTGGTCGCCCACCTCGCCGCGCAGATCGGCGTAGGTGCCGATGCGCTGGACGGCTACGCTTGGGCGGGCCGCAGCGGGCGCCGGCACCGAGTGGCCATCATCGACCACCTTGCGGTCGCGGCGTTTGACGAGGCGGCCGAGGCCCGGTTCCGCTGCTGGCTAGCCGACGACGCGCTGCCGCGCGAGTTCGCACCGCCGGTCCTGGACGCGGAGTTGAGCGCCTGGTTTGCCCGCAGCCGCGTCACGCGCCCGGGCGCCTACCGCATGGGCCGCATCCTGCGTTCCGCCCAGGCCGCGCACGACGACGCGGCGCTGCAACGGGTGGCCGACCGGCTGGACGCCGGGATGCGCGACCGGCTCGGCGCCCTGCTGGCCGACGACGGCGACGGCACCGCCTACGCCCGCCTGGCCGCCGACCCCGGCCGGGTCGGCTTGGAGAGCCTGCTGGCCGAGATCGCCAAGCTTGAACGGCTCCGCGCGCTGGCGCTGCCTTCGGACCTGCTACGCGGCCTGCACTCGGACCAGGCCAAGCGGTTCCGCCGACGCGCGGCCGTCGAGGGCGCCTGGGAGCTGCGCCGTCACCCCGAGCGCATCCGCCTGCCTCTGCTGGCCTTCTGGTGCGCCCCGCGCCAGGCCGAGGTGGTGGACGGCCTGGTCGAGCTGCTGATCCAGGTGACGCACCGCATCACCGTCAAAGCCGAGCGCCGCGTCGTGGACGAGCTGGTCGAGGAGGCCCGCGAGGTGCGCGGCAAGGCCGGCATCCTGTTCCGCGTGGTCGAGGCGGCGTCGGGCAGTCCCGAGGGTGTCGTACGCGAAGTAATCTTCCCCGTTATCGGCGAGCAAACGTTTGACGCGCTGGTCCGCGAGGCCCGGGGCACTCGGCATGCCGCAGAGCCGGCGCGTCCACACCGCGGTGCGCGCCTCGTACGGGTCCTACTACCGCCGGATGATGCCGAAGCTGCTGGCGGCACTGGAGTTCCGCTCCAACAACGGCACGCACCGGCCCTTGCTCGACGCCCTGGACGCGATCCGGCGGGCGGAGGGCGAGGGACGGCAGTTGTTCAAGGCGGACGAGGTGACCATCGAGGGCGTCATACGCCCCAAGTGGCGCGACATCGTGCTGGAGGACGCGCCTGGCGGCGGGCAGCGGGTGAACCGCATCAACGACGAGATTTGCGTTCTCCAGACCCTTCGCGAGCGGCTGCGCTGCAAGGAAGTGTGGGTGGTCGGCGCGGGCCGGTTCCGCAACCCCGACGCGGACCTGCCGGCCGACTTCGCCGAGCGCCGGGCCGCCTGCTACGAGCGCCTTGGCCTGCCCACGGAGGCGCGGGCGTTCACTGACGCGCTGCGCGCCGAGATGATGGAAGCGCTGGCGCAGCTCGACCGCGGGATGCCGCGCAACCCGGGCGTGCGGCTGGACCCACGGCGGCGGCACCCGATCATCGTCACCCCGCTGGAACCGCAGCCGGAGCCTTTGGGCTTGGGCGCCATCAAGGTTGAGCTTGGCCGGCGCTGGTCGGGAACGGGCCTGCTGGACGTGTTCAAGGAGGCGGACCTTCGGGTTGGCTTCACGGATGCCTTCGCCACCGCGGCGTCCCGCGAGGCGACCGACCGCGACGAGGTGCGGCGCCGGCTGCTGCTGTGCCTGTATGGCCTGGGGACCAACGCCGGGCTGAAGCGGCTCGCCGGCGGCCGGAATGGCTACAGCTACAAGGAGCTGCTGCACACCCACCGCCGCTACATAGATGCCGAGGCAGTGCGCGACGCAGCCAGGCGCGTGGCCAACGCCACCTTGGCCGTGCGCGACCCCAGGATTTGGGGCGAGGGCACGACGGCTTGCGCGTCGGACAGCAAGCACTTGGGCGCCTTCGACCAGAACCTGATGACGGAGTGGCACGTCCGCTATGGCGGGCGCGGAGTGATGATCTATTGGCACGTCGAGCGAGGATCGGTGTGCATCCACTCGCGCCTGCGGCGCTGCTCCTCGTCCGAGGTCGCCGCCATGACCGAGGGCGTGCTGCGCCACGACACTGAGATGGAGGTGGAACGCCAGTACGTGGACAGCCACGGCCAGAGCGAGGTCGCCTCGCGTTTACCAAGCTGCTGGGCTTCCAGCTCCTGCCGCGCCTGAAGGCCATCTCTGGTCAGCGGCTCTACCTGCCCGAGGCCGGGGGCGTCACGGCCTATCCCAACCTGGCCTGCATCCTGGCGCGGCAGATCGACTGGGCGCTGGTCGAGCAGCAGTACGACGAGTTCGTGCGCTACACGACGGCTATGGCGGAGCGCACCGCCGATCCGGAGGCGATCCTGCGCCGGTTCACCCGCAGCAACGTCCAGCACCCGACCTACAAGGCGCTGGCCGAGCTGGGCAAAGCGGTCAAGACCGTGTTCCTGTGCCGCTATCTCGGCGACGATACGCTGCGGCGCGAGGTCCACGAGGGGCTGAACGTGGTCGAAACCTGGAACTCGGCCAACGGCTTTATCTTCTTCGGCAAGAGTGGCGAGGTGGCCAGCAACCGGCTGGACGATCAGGAAGTGTCCGTCCACGCGCTGCACCTGCTCCAATCGTGCCTGGTCTACGTGAACACGCTCATGCTGCAGCAGGTGCTGGCCGAACCTGGCTGGATGGCGCGCATGACGTCAGCCGACATACGCGGCCTCACGCCGCTGGTCTGGAGCCACGTCAGCCCGTATGGCACCTTCGACTTGGACATGGAGGCCCGGCTCGACCTCGATTGGAGGGAGGCGGCCTGAACAAGGTGGACTTTTTACAGAAGGGCATTTTGTAAAAAGTGTAGTAGGCTGTAGGCCGGATCAACAAGGGATTGCGGGCGTGCCGGCGACCCTGACCAAAGGGCAAAAAGTAAAGAGTAGCCCAGACACCTCGGCCGACGCCGCCGACCAGCACGAACGCGCCAAGGATTACCTATCCCCGGGCGAGGTGGCCAAGCTGCTGGATGCCGCCAAAGCCGGGCGACACGGCGTGCGCGATACCCTGTTGCTACTCATGATGTACCGCCACGGGCTGCGGATCAGCGAGGCAATCGGCCTGCGCCGTGACGAGTTGGACCTCGACCGCGCCCGGCTATGGGTCCGGCGCCTCAAGGGCGGCCTTTCCGTGGAGCAGCCGATCGCCGGCGACGAGTTGCGTGCCATCAAGCGCCACCTTGCTGCTCGCACGGATGCGTTGCCATGGCTGTTCATCTCCGAACGCAGCCAGCCGCTCACCCGCCAGGCAGTGAACTATCTGATCGGCGTGGCGGCCGAGCGCGCCGGCCTACCCGGCGTGCATCCGCACACGCTGCGGCACTCCTGCGGCTTTGCGCTGGCCGACAAGGGCCACGACCTGCGACTGATCCAGGACTACCTGGGTCATCGCGATCCCCGGCACACCGTCCATTACACCCGCACTGCAGGCCGGCGCTTCGAAGGGCTATGGCGGTGATTGCGGAAGTCGCGCCAAGCGCGGAAAGAATGCCCCTCGACGTATATACATTTAGAAGCGGCGCGTTCGCTCGCAACTGCGATTCGGTCGTGTGCATTGGGGCACGGAAGCAACTTGAGGGGCTACTCAGCACAGAACTGTTGAGCGTCACCCTTCTTTGGCTACGCGCTTTACCGAGACCCCACCGAGACCGAATACATCGGCGTCTGGGGTGCCCGAAATGCCTCGAGGCTTCGCCGTCTTCTACGAGAGCGCGGTGCACAGATTACAATTCACCGCAGATCACCGCGTGGAGTGCGTCGCCACCATTTTACGACGAACCCTGGTGCTCGCGGTTGACCGGCTCAGTTTCAATAATTGATGCCAGATGGCCAAATTGCACAGCTTCGCGGTCACTGGGCCTAACAGGCGGTGAGCAGGAGGCGCGCGAACAATTCGACCGACTGACTAAGGGCAAGGATGGGCAGGACATAACCCCGTCCGGGCATGTGGGGCAGGTGGTAAGACTGCCGGACGGAAGCATTATTGGAATGCGCCCGATATCAAAAAGCGGACCCCCGACCCTCGATGTTAAAATTCCCGGCCTGGGCATACGCGAGCTGAAGTTTCCTGGGAGGACCCCGCGAGAACCCTGAGCGACAAGGAAATGCAGACCCTAGTGTGCGACTTTTACACCGAGTCACACGAAGACATTGTCGGTCTATTCGCCATCGCCCAAGCCGTGGAGGATCTGATCGACAATGCCGACGTCTCTCGAGAACAGGCGCTGCGGGTTGCCGAGGGCCTGCTGGCTAAAGGAATGCTCGCCGGCGACTCGCCCTACCACGCGGGCGGTTACCGGCCGTGGCCTGACCAAGAACGGACCGCTGTCATGCATCGCATTCGGCGCGAGTGGATGCAACTGGGGCACTCACCAAGCATCCCCGACATCGTGTGGTTTGAACCTCCCAAAAAAGGTTGAGCGTAGCGCAAAACCCTGTCGGATTGCACGGACGCTGCAGCGTCATGCATCTCCGCCCGAGGAGGCAAGCGTTCTTGCTATGTCTTCTTATGCGTATAGCGGAGCCAATTCGTTAGTTCTGGCCAATTACGACAAGGGTCTCAAGCCTTGGCCATACGACCGGCCCGGGCCCGGGCGACCCTCGCTGGGGCGGGCTGGGCCGCGGGCCCCGACGGGGTCATGCAGCGAGCGGACGGTACCCGCTTGTCGCTCGACCTGATCGTTGGCGCAGGAGCCGCCACGGCTAGGCTGGTGCAGCAGGTGATCCAGTCCCAGCTGAAGCAGATCGGCATCGAGGTGGTGGCGAAAGCGGAGCTGTTCCGGGTGCTGGACGGCACCACCATGCGCAAGCGGCTGTTCCAGGGCATGGTGATCGAGTGGGACACGAAGGCACCTGGTGCCCTCCCCCTTACACGCTTCGGATCCGCCGGTATGAGTTCGGCAAGACCGTCCTTTAGAAGAGCGTCAACCCTGCGAAACGCCAGGCAATGTGGAACGAGATGCAGGAGATCGTCATGGACGACCTGCCGCAGATCCCGCTCTACCAAGAAGCTTTCATCTACATCTCGCCGACATGGATGACGGGCTTCACCCCGCCGCGCTCGGTCTACCAGTCGACGCTGTGGATCGAATATTGGAAACCCAAGCAGCAGTAACCAAGATCGGCCATGATGATCCTTTGACAGGGGTCAATTGAGCGGCTTCCAGAACTCGGCCCATGAGGAGGAGTATGAGGTCGATCGCGCCGGTATCAGTCCAGTCATCCATTTCGGCGAGCACAACACGTCCGACCCGTGGTAAAGCGGAATGATTGGCAGATCGTCCATGATGATCGATTGCAGGCTCTTGAGGATTGATCCTCTCAACTCAGGGTCAGGCTCGATCAACGCCTTCACCAAGGATGCGTCGACAAATGGGTTCCGATACCCAGTGTAGTTGTAACCATCGTAGCCGTTGCGTTCGCTCGGGATGCCTTCGCTGGAGAACGTCTCGTATAAAAGTCGCCCTGACACGTCACTCCATCCGTTCAGCACCATTCCGGTGAACTCGCGCTTGGCAAGCAACTCCCCCGAAACGGTCGCCAGGGGCCGGGTTTCGGTTCTGACATCGACACCCACCAAGCGCAGTTGTCCGCGGATCACCTCGATGAGCAACTCTCGGCTATGATTGCCCGCGGACGCGATGAACTCGGTCGTCAGCCTTTCTCCCGTGGAGTGCCGCATGATGCCGTCAGGCCCCGGCGTGTACCCCGCCGCAAGAAGGAGCGCACGAGCACGGCCAGGGTCATACGGCCATGGAGCCAACTCACGGTTGTAATTCGGATCATCCGGCGGAAGGTAAGATGTGGCGACTGGAAGCAACCCATTAAACAGGCCGGCAACAATAGCTTCACGGTCTATGCCGAGCATTATGGCTTGACGAACCCGCTTGTCGTCGAAAGGAGGCTGCTGCGTTTGAAGGTAAAGAGAGACGGTGCGGAAGCCCACCTGCAGATCGACATCGAAGGCAGCGGCATACCGCGTCCGAAGATCGATCGCCTGATCTGACGTCAGGCCATAGGCCATGTCGATTTCGCCCGTCACAAGATCGCTCTGGAGCGAGGACGTGTCCGCGACCTGCCGCAAGGTCGCTTGCTCAAAACCAGGCGTCTCGTCATCCCAGAACGGATTGAGAGTTAAAGAAATAGTGTCGTTCAGTTTGACTCGGGTGGGGAGATACGGACCGTTCCAAAGACCCGGTGTTTCAGGTGCACGATTGTAGGAGGATTTTACGACGTAATCTAACGGGTCGGTGACAGAATCTAGAATGGGTTCTTCAATACTGGAGGTGATCGGCGCGCGCCCGAGCCGGTCGAAGTCCCATTGGGGAGCATCCAGAATCATCTTGTAGGTTCGCTCGTCTACGGCGACGACCTCCGCAAGGTGAGGGATTATGTGGAAGAGCCTTTCCACCCGGGCGCTGAAGACGATGTCACGAGTGGTAAGCGGCGAACCATCGCCCCACCGCAAGCCAGGGCGCAGGGTGAAGGTCACCTCCATTCCCTGGGTTCCGTCAGGACGGTCAGTGATCAGAACCCTCCCGTTCTCCAGAGATGGCGTCTCCGTGCAAAGCTGGCTTGTCGTGTTTCCGTGCTCATCGAGCCGTGTCACAGAACGTGAGATGAAGGAGTGAATATAACGCGTAACCTGCAGGGCGTTGATTAGTGGATGCAGGTTGGACGGGATCGCCGCAAGACCGATCACCAGGGTAAGCTTGGGTAACGGCAGTGATGGCGGATCCCAATCCTGAAGATTTTCGAAGTAGAACACGTTGCCCCCCATACGAGCTTTGAGTTGAACCGTGTTCCCGCTTGTTACCGGATGGCTGGCAACTTCCTCGCCGGTGTCTGCCTTGCCGTCACGGTCATGGATTGGCTGCAATGAGTCCACACCCTAATCGATAGCCTCAATAAACAGCTCCTTCGTTAATTATAAAGAGTCGGTTTGGGCCTTCCTTAATCTGGCAACACCTTGATACTCGTCATCACCATCCAACCTCATAGCAATAGCAAGTCGTTCAAAGATTTGAAAGAGACTATCCGACATGCGAGCGCCCTTAGACAAATATGCATGAGCGATCCCATCCAGGGCAAGGTTAAATTCTCCCACTCTAATGTATTGTTCTGTCTGCCTGTCAGGTTTCCCTTCAACAAGAGATGCCTCTTGATAGAGCTTCATAAGGTCCGACTTGGCAGCTGTGTTGTCAAACATATCTATCACTTACTGTCCGGCGTGACGTTCGTAGGATATGCTGTCACGATTGTCTTTCCATCACGGCCTATGATCACCTCGATTTCGACGCCGTCCCGTACACCCCTCACGGACGTCCTGTCGCCTTTGGTGGGCTCGCGAACCGAGGCTGGGTCATTGGCGACGCTTTCAATGGCTTCTGCCGTCTTATCGTCTGACCAATCAGGTGGAAACTCGCTCTTTTCAGGTGTGCCTCGACCCGACCCATGACCGCCGCCGCCGCGTCCGTTACCGTCAAGGATATACTTACGCCGATCATCGGGAAGTATTGCCTCACCCGGTTTTGCCAGATCAGGCGGGCGGCCGCTTGATTGTTCCTCTTGTGGCCCTTCTTGCTGCATTATCGTTGGGGATGGCGGACGAGCGGGCGTCGGCGTTGTTTCGATGTCTTCAACCCAGGCCATCCAAAGATGAGTGCAAGAAGGCCGAGAAAAACAAGGAAAAAGCCCGTAGCAGGAGCATCTATGGCGCTGGCCTTAACCACACCGGGCACATCACCCTTTGAAACAGCTGCAACAGCCTGTCGGCTGGCATCGCTTATGAACCGCGGCCACTTGTAAGAACCCACGTTCTGAGCCGCCGAAGCGAGGTTCTTTCCTTCTTTCCTGCCTTAGCCAGGTCATCGTATGTACGACCCTCTACAATGCCCTTTGCAGCGCTTCGTAGCTGGTCGACCGTTTCGTCGCTCGTGTAAGGATCAAGGAACTGCGCCCGGAACGCGTTTCGGCTTAGCCCTGATGCGCCATACCAGGCGGCGACGGCGGTCTTCAGGTTCGCTCGGGCAGCGTCCGTGACTGCAGAGTTCCAGCGATTGCGATCGTTCCTGGAGACATGCATGATGATGCTCCCAGCAACGTAGTCCGCACGCTGACCGGCGTTGGCGGGCTTGAAAAGGCCGTTTGCTTGAGAAGACGGCTCATCGTCCTCTGGCGACGTGCCATCACCAAACCAGCCGTGCTCCTGCCGTCCCTGGTAAATCCAACTCTGGTTGGAGGTCATGACAAACCCTACTTCATTCCACGTATGCTCCCACGTGCCTGTGCACCGTTTCAACGTCCCTGACCCTGGGCCAGAAAACCAAGTCAGAATGACATGGCTGGTCCCACCAACTCGGGTCTCCCACACAGCCACGGCGTTCACTGTTTGTCTGCTTATGCGTACCAACGCACGTCTTCGTTAGTTCCGGTCTGTTCAGGCAGATCCTTGGCGCCGAACGCTCCCGCGAGCTGAAGGAGCAGATGCTCGCGACCGGGCCGCCCGTGTGACGGCGGCTCGGAACCGGTCGTTTCCTGGCCCACCATGGCCGGCACCCGCCCGCCCTGCCGTGCAATCAGCGTGCGCAGGACCTCGATGATTGCGATCCCAGTTGCAGCCTTCATGCGCCCACGTGCAGTGATCGTGGGTTCGAGCCCTCAAACCCGTTGCAATGATCTCGGGCACGGCCCGCCGATGATTGCGATCCCAGGCGCCGATGATTGCGGTTCGCTACAACTACACCACGATGGTGGGCGTATGTCCGCGGGCATACGTCGTCGGCGAAGCCCCGACCTGGCGCGCGAACGCGACGCTGAACGTGCTCGACGAGCTGTAGCCAACACGTTGCGCGACCTCGCCCACGCTGACACCTTCGCCACGCAACAGACCCTTGGCGATCGCCATGCGCCAGCCAGAAAGATACTCCATTGGGGGAACGCCGACCTCGCGGCGGAAGCGGTCGAAGAAGGTGGAACGCGACAGGGCAGCCTCCCTCGCTAGTTCGCCAACCGTCCAGGGACGGGTCGGCTCGCCGTGCATCCGGCGCAGCGCCACCGCGAGCCTCTCGTCGGCAAATCCACGCAGCAGCCCAGGCGCGGCTGTCGGCCCCGTCGTTACGCGAAACGCCTCGATCAGCAGCACTTCCAGAAGGCGGGCGAGCACTACATTGCGGCCGGGTCGGTCGGCGCGGGCTTCCTCGCTCAGCAGTTCGACCAGCGTCGTCAGCCGCTGCTCGCTGCGCACAACCACGAGTTCGGGCAGCAGTGAGACGAGCAGCGCCGCGTCGTTCGACCCGAATGCATAGTGCCCGACCAGCATACGCGTGTCGGGTGCGCCCGGCTCTCCGAGGTGGAAAACGCCCGGGCGGATCTCGACGGGTTCGGTCACACGCCCACCCGACGGTGGTACCAGGCTGGTCACTTTGAAATCTTGGGCAGCGGGGATCAGCATGAAATCGCCCCTGCCCAGCCTGACCGGCACGCGCCCAGTGATCGACAGCTCGCAGTCGCCCTCGAGCATCGCACTATAGAAGGGTCCTGTTCCGGGCGGGCGGACGGCCCAGCGGCCGGTTGCGGTGACAACCTTGGAGAAGGAGGCGCTGGGCTGGAGCAGACCAATGACTTGGGCCAGTGGATCGTTCAACGTCGGACTATCTCGAATGACTCTTGGACTTTCGACCGTACCACGTCCGACGATGGCGGCCTATCTCTTTGGCATCACCACCCGGAGCTGATCCTCATGAGTACTGTCCTCATCACCGGCTGCTCGACCGGTTTCGGCCGTGAGACTGCCGCCTATTTTCTGGAGCAGGGCTGGAACGTCGTGGCGACGATGCGCAATCCCTCGGCAAGCACGCTGCCAGCGTCAGACGGGCTGCGCGTGCTGCCGCTCGACGTGACCAATGCGGATAGCATTGCGGCCGCGGTAGCCGAGGCGGGCGCGATCGACGTGCTGGTCAACAATGCCGGCATCGGCTGGCTCAACGCCGTGGAAGGCACCTCGATGGAGACGGTGCGCCGGATTTTCGAGACCAACACCTTCTCGACGGTCGCGATGATGCAGGCGGTGCTGCCCGGCATGCGCGATCGACGGGCGGGCGTGATCGTCAACGTCAGCTCCAGCACGACCATCAAGCCGCTGCCGCTCCTGTCGATTTACCGCGCCAGCAAAGCGGCGGTGAACGCGTTGACTGAGTCTGCTGCATTGGAGTTCGCGGAGTTTGGCATCTGCGCGCGGGTGGTCGTGCCCGGCGCGGCGCCTACAACCAGCTTCGGCAGCACCGCGCGGGCACAGATCGCGGCGAACGGCGGCTTCCCCAACGCCTACGCCAGCTTTGTTCAACAAACGATGGCTGCGATGCAGCAGCATGCCGCAAGCGGAGAAGTGACGACGGCGCAGGACGTCGCCGAGGCGGTTTTCCGCGCAGCAACCGACCCCGACTGCCCGATGATCCTGCCCGCCGGTGCCGACGCGATCGCCTGGTCTAAAGGCCGCTGAGCGACTGGTTCGGGCGCCACGCGTGCGCCCGTAATCCCGCATCCCCAAAGGTGACCGGAAGTGGCGGCCATACATCGCCAGTCGGCTGAAATGCACTTTCGGCACCGTTGCTACCGGACCCCGGCCTTCGCCGGCGAGGAAGGCGGCGACATCCTGGCCGGAGGCGGGCAGGAGAGGGAGGTTATGCCGGGCGCACCAGGCACACCAGGCCCGGACCGCGGCGCGGTAGGCGCGGCGGGTGTTGTCGGCTTTAGCCATACGGCGATACGTGTCGGCGGCGTCGCGGTCGCTCGCGAGCGTTCCGTCGATGACCGGATCGCTGGCCTCGACCGCGCTGTCGAACCAGGCGCGCACATGCTCGGGTGCCGCGCCGACCGGCGCCGTCACCAGGGCGCGCGACAGCGGCAGGAGCTCGGAAACGCCGCCCTCCGGGTCACTACTGGCGTCGATCTGGCTGTCCAAAACGCTTCCTCCGGCTGTCCAAGAACGCCTGAATGCGGTTTTCTACGCCAACAACCTTACGATCGACAACTCAATTTGCCGAACCTAAGTCTCTGAGAAAACTAGAGACTCAGCAGGAAGCGCGCCTTTCGAGGGAACCTCAGGGACCTCGTCGAACGCGCCCGTTCTGCGGTTCTGCTATCCAAAACCCCCCTTTTCGTAAGCTCGTGGGAGCAAACGGGCAGTTGCCACAATTCGAAGGCCGCGCGTGGGGTGTTCACAGAGGCTCTGAATGAGTGTCTTTTGGCTGGAACGGGGCAGGGCTGCCAGTGCAAAAGGCGCTTCGAGGCGTCGAGGAAATCGAAGCCGATCATGATGTCAAACCGCCGGATGGGCATGCCGCTGTTTGCTACCGGTTTTGGTCGGCGGATTGGGCACCCTGGCATGCCGTGACTGCGATCCGCTCCCGCTGGCCTAGGGTCAGCGTCCAGGTCAGAGTGCGCGCCGTCGCAGAATAGTCTTGTCGGTCTGGAATTGCACCCGCACCCTCTTCGACCGCCGTGTTGGCACGCGACTGTTTGGTGCCGGCCTTCTGTGGTGCTCTGTCTTACGACAGATGAGCGGTCCGCTTGTGCAGTCTTACAGATCATCCAAGACGACAGGCAGATCGCGGGCCTGATGCACGAAGCGGGCGACGACGGGCGGCGTGTTCTCGGCGTCAATCACCAGAAGGTAGGGATACCCGCGGAGAGACCAAAACCTGTATCGGGCCGGGCCAGTCGCAGTTCAACCCTGCCGAGGCTTGGCTTTCTGGTCAGTTGCTTGGCGGCATCGAGCGCGACCGAGAGCAGGTTGTCGGCAGCGTCTGGATTGTCTTCGGCGATCCACTCGGCCGCCGCGCGTAACTCACGGAGCGCTCTGGGCGTGAAAAGGTCAGCCGTCATCTTTTCCGGGCGCGCACAGCCGCAATCGCTGCGCGAACCTCATGCTCGACATCCTCTGCCGCCGAAAACCCTTCCCGTCGCCCTTCGTCCACAGCTTGCTCCAGGGATGTGACGAAGCTTGCCCGGCGCTCTTCGGTCTCCTGCAGCAGCCGGAGCGCCGACCGTACGACCTCGCTGACGTTGTTGAAGCGCCCGCTGCTGACGCAGCCCTGGGCAAAACGCTCCAGCTCCGGGGTCAAACTGACATTCGTTCCCATAAACCCTTCTATATCAAAGTTTGATATTCGTTGTCCTGCGCCCTTTCAAGTCAGTGGGCCTTGGTCAATCGGGAGCGCGACGATCCGTGCCTCCCAGCGCCAAAATGCGCCGGCCCGTCCGGGCTACTCGGGCAGCTCCACGACGGGCGGGGGCTGGATGTGTTGAACAGCCTCGACCCGGATTGGCCCGAATGCAGCGTCCTGATGCAGGTGGGCCTGACCTTCGCGCGTGAGTTCGAGGCCGGCGATCAGCGTGCTCGCGATGGCGCCACGCAGGCTTGCATCCCGTTCGGCCAACCCGGCCGGCATGGTCGGCACGAAGTCGAGCAGGTCGCCGCCGGCGGGGTGCTCGCGGAGGATGGCGTCCATGCGAAGGATCGCCTGGCTGGGCGTCCACTCGAGGACCCGGCGCCGCCGATACAGTTCGGCAGGACGCGCGTTGGCCAGGCGGAACGCACCAAGGCAGGCCTCCATCAGCATCATGAAGGTGGCAGCCGGACCAGCGGCGTCGGGCTGTTCGGTGTAGCCGCGCTCGAACATGTCCCAGCCGAGCTGCGGCTGGCCGCTCAGCCAGTCCGCAGCCGCCCGCACGCGCTCCAGCTCCACCAGGCGCCGGGTCAGGACCTGCTGGGCCTGCTCGGCCTGCTGAGCGGCCTCGGGGTCGGCCGGCACGAGCAGCCGGGATTTGAGCCAAGTGAGTCAAGCGGCCATGACCAGCCAGTCGGCCGCCTGGATCAGGTCGGTGCGGTCCGCGCTGGTGACGGCGTCCAGGTATTGGTCGACCAGCATG
Source organism: Acetobacteraceae bacterium (assembly GCA_965199105.1). Classification (GTDB taxonomy): domain Bacteria; phylum Pseudomonadota; class Alphaproteobacteria; order Acetobacterales; family Acetobacteraceae; genus LMUY01. Next base: position 909,156 of record CBDAQO010000002.1, read on the forward strand.
GTGATCGGGATGCGGGCAAGGTCCACCCGCTGCCGCCGCGCCAGTTCGAGCAGCAGATCGAGCGGGCCCTCGAAGCCGTCCAAGCGTAGCTGGACGGCTTTGGCGGGAGAAAGAGCGCGGTCATCCACGGGCTTAGCCTAGCCGCTCCAGGCACATGGCGAAAACGTCCGACGCCGGCTCGGACGCACGTGTCCTGTCGCATTGAGCCTCTGCGAGCCAATGCTCTGCAACGGGAGGCTGGCTGGCCAGCGGCTGTCGACTGGGCGTCTAGCTGGTGGGACGTGTCGATCGCGCCGCCTGCTTCGGTGCACCCCGTGGTTTGCCGTCGGTGCGGCCGACCGGCGGCGTCCACTCCCGGCGCTGCCGCAGCGTCCAGCCGTAGCGCGGGTCGCCCTCCAGCGCGTCGGCATGATCCGCCAGGCGGTTGCGCTCCAGCCAACTCACCGCCGCTTCCAGTTCGGCCAGGCTCATCTCCGCGCGCGGCTTGTTGCCGGTGCGGCGCTTCAGGATGGCGTTGTAGCGGTGATACAGCCCGTCACCGCGCGGCGCTTGCACCGCGCCCTCGTCCTCGACGGCCTGCTGCGCCACCATCTCGCCGATGCGCTGGCGCAGGCGGCGCTCGAGCACGGAAGGCGGGTCGAGCATCTCGGTCTGTGCCGCCTCCTGCTCGGGGCGGTGCAGCACGAAGTCGGGGCCGGGCCGCAGCAGGCCGTAGCGCAGCCCGAGCGCGTTGCTCTCCAGCGGCACGATCCCGTCCTCGCGTTCGGCCGCGGCGAGTTCGTCCAGCAGCCAGCCGGGCAGGGCGGATTTTGCTCGCGCCTTCACCCGCTTGGCCACCGTGCCCTGCTCGGTCTCGATGCTGTGCCGAAAGCGGGCAAACAGTGGGTCGTCCGGATGGAACACCAGGGCGCGCTGCGCCGCATACGAGCCGCCGTGCGGATCCACACGGGTGGCGCGCGCGATCATCTGCTCCAGCCAAGCGCGCGAGCGGATGTGGGTCAGCGCCGCCACCACCGCCACCTCGGGGGCGTCCAGCCCCTCATAGGCCATGGCCACGGTGACGAGCACGCTCGGCTCGGCTGTCAGCCGGAACCGTGCCAACGTCGCGTGCGCGTCGCGCTCCTCGCAGGTCGCCAACTGCACCGTGCCGGCCTGCGCGGCCGGAACCCATGCCTGGAGGATGTCGATGTAGCGGCGGGCGGTCGCCTGGTCCGGGGCAACCACGAGCAGCTTGCCCAGCCCGCGTGCATCTTGGCCGGCGGCCAAGTCGCGCCCCCGGCGCCGGTCTGCCCGGAGTGTGCGGATGGCGGTGAACGCTTCGCGTAGCAGATGCTCGGCGAAGCCGGTGCGCAGGGCGGTGAACAGGGCCGGGCGGGTAGTCTCGGTCGGCCAGGGCGAGAACAGCCGGTGCGGACCAACCGGCGTGCGGTTCTCGTCCAGCCAGCTCGCCTCGCCGTCCACGGCGCCGAACAGCACCGGCAGCACGGCCCGCTCGGCCAGGGCCTGCGCGCGGGAGTAGCCCACCACCGCCCAGCCTGGTGCGGCTAGGTCGACCTCCCGCGTCTTGGCGCGCGGGCCGGTGCGGTAGGGCAGCCACAGGATGCTGCGGCCGTCGGCGCGTTGCAGGGTGCCGGACAGCAGCAGGCGCAAGCGGGCGCACTCCAGCAGCGGCAGCAGAGCCCGGCTCCAGCCCAGGGCGGCGTCGGTGTTCGCCGGGTCGGCGATCGGGTCGGGCGCCATGTCGGACAGCGCGGGCAGGTGGTGCACCTCGTCCAGCACCAGCAGGGTGCGGTGGCGGCGGAACTCGGCCAAATGCAGGTCGGGTGCGGCGGCCACCGACTGGTAGGTGGTGACGTAGCCCTGCAGGCCGCGGCATGGGTCGGGGCTGTTGTCCGCCGCCCGGACACTGACGGCGTGGTTGAACGTGTGGCGCCACGCCGGGTCGGCAAAGGCTTCTTCGGCCTGCAGGCGCAGGCTGTCGCGCGGCACCACCCAGCAGACGCGGTCGATGATGTCAGCCGCCAGCAAGGCCGCCGCTGCGATCACCGGCAGCAGCGACTTGCCGCCACCGGGTGTGACCGCGGCCAGGATGTCGGTGATCTCGTCTGCTTGTCCGCTGGCGATGGCGTGCACGATCGCGGCGGTCTGAGCCTGGTGCGTGCGCAAACGGCGATGAGGTGAGAACAAGGAACAGCACGGCCTTCCAGGGGAAGCTGGAGTCTGAGTCCTTCGGGCTTGGCTTTGAATCCCTGAAATGCTGACGGTCGGCGTGCTAGCCTTGACCGGCGCCGGGCCGCTTCGTCAGACAGCGAAGCTGGCCGTGTGTTCCGACTTTCAGAGGAGATGAGAATGGCGCGATCCACCAAGACGACGCCGGCGAAACCGACCGCAGCGGCCACGACGCCGGCTCGCGCGAAGCGCCGGACCGCTGCCCCGGACCCGGCGCCGACCGCAACGCCGCCCGCCAAGACCAAACTCGGCCGACCTGTCGCTGCGCAAGCCGCCTCGAAGGTCACCGCTGCCCGAAGGAAGCCGGCAGCCGGCGCGGTCCCGGCCGCTGCCCCGACCCGGGTGCCGCCGCCGAGCAAGGGCGAGTTGCGAGCGCAGATCGAGAAACTTGAGACCGCCAATGCCGCGCTGAAAGCGAAGAGCCGCGAGGCGAACCGCGCTGCCAAGGCCGCCGCACGTCGCATTGCCGAACTGGAAGAGCAGGTGGCCCAACTTCAGGCCGAGGCCGCCCAGCCGACAGCTCCGTCCGCGCCTCCTGTCGCCGAAGCGAAGATCGTCCGGCGCGGCCGGCCACCCGGGCGGCGCAAGGGCATCGATCCGGGTGACGCAGTGCCGCCCGGTATTGCCGTGCAGGATTCTGAGCCGTTGGACGAAGAAGCGGTCGCGGCCCGGGATGCGCTGGAGGAGAACCTTTCAGAGCGGTAGCGACGCGGCGAGCGCGCGCATGCCTGCTTGCTTACCGACGCCAAAGGATCTAGCGATGCAGGTGGCCGCCAACTTAGTAATTGGGTCAGCTGCTTTCGCCTGGCGATGTCGGCTTTGCGCCTAATCCCGGACGTTCAGGCGCTTGGGACAGCTTCCCGAAAGCGGACGTAACTTCTGCCAACTGCCACGGCAGGGTTGAGCTGCAAAGGCCGATCTCGTCATAATCTCCTGCCGCCCTCCCGCGGTTTAGGAGATCGTCATGCCGCCTGTGACTCCGAAGCCTGTGTCCCCGAGCGATTGGCTAGGGGTGTCATGGAACAAGGGCGCTTTTGTCGGTCCCAAGCCGCTTCTTAAGCCCTGACAGAGTCTGGGAAGGAAAGCACCTACTTCCACCGCGCGCTCGACGACAACTCCCTGACCCAGCGGGTGGCGGACATCGGCTTCAACAGCGTATTCACCGACGCCTAGACGATCGTCGGCGGCGCTTGGCGCAAAGGCCGGTACTCGTGGTTTGGCGAAGCGTAGTCGATGTACTTATCCGCCGCATTGGTGATCCGCAGCAATAGGCGCTGGAACAACCCTCTCAACAGCTTCATGTCGCGGATCGCCGCCACCTCCTGACCCTGAGAGATGGGCGGCCTTGTTCCGCCGGCGCCAAGCGGCGTCCTCGTCTTCGCCCAGCTCGAGGTTCAGGACGGCCATGATGTCCTTCAGGCGCTGACGCTGATCGACGCCATTGAAGGTGGGCAGCTTGTTCTTCAAGGCCGCCTTCGCCTCAACGGAGACGTCGGCGCAGTCGATGGCGTCGCTGAGCGCAGTCTTGAGCATCTTCCATTCGTCTCGGGTGGCCCAGCCCTCTCGCACCTTTCCAGGGTTGGCTTTGGTGTAGGCGCTCTGCAGGCCCTCGATCGCCGCGCCGAAGTGCGCGGGCGCGATGTGCGGGGTGGCGGCGCAGGCATGCCAGAAGGCCCAGTGCAGGTTCGCAAGGTCCAGGGGGTCGAACGCTGTCACGAATGCCTGGATCGCCCGTGTCAACTGCGAGGCGCCGAGCTCATTTAGGAAGCGGTCGCCGAGCGGCGCGAGCTGGAGCGTTTCAATGTCGAAGGCATGGCGGCGAAGGCTGTAGGCGCTCCGCGCTAGTGTGGACACCACGTTCCATTCGGCGTCGTAGTGGGTTGTCCCAAGATCGACCAAGTACACGCCCATCGCGAAGGAAAGGCCTGTGCGGACCTTCTTTCGGAACTCGTCATCGGGGGCGCCGTCGTACACGATGCACCCTGGCTTGATCGCGCCGGGACGGTCTTCTCTGTCGAGCGCACAAACGTAGAAGGTTGCGCCATCGACCGTCACCTTGGCGGAGTTCCACGAGGTGCTGGACCGGTCGGTATCGTTCGCGATGGTGATGCCGTCGCTGAGCGAAATTCTACGAGTTATGATGGTCCTGGTGACCACGTCGGAGGCAGCGGGCCAGGTGTATGGGCTCCTGGGCAGGTTTTCGAGCCAGTCGATGACGTATGCCGCAGGCACCCCGGAAGGGTTGTTGGTCTTGGCGATATGGACCTGGGCCAGCTCCTTGAGGGGCTGCTCAGTCACGCCTAGGGTCTGGCGGTGCTGGCTGTAGGGCACCAGCCCGAAGAATTCCCCTTCGAGACCGCCCACGCTGCGGAGGAGCGCCCGCTCGTTTGTCAAGCGAATCGTGCCTGGCGGCTGATCGATCGCTGCCGACGTAGCATCGGGGGCGGCCTCAGTCTCCAACACGAGGCGCAGCTTTTCGTCCCGGCGGATCGAAAAGCTACGGATCGGCTGATGGAGGGGGCCGGGATCGATGATCTCGAATAAGCCCTGGTTCAGGATGCGAAGGCATTCCTCGGTCAGGTCGCGCATCACCAGAAGAGCCGCCGGATGTCAGTCATCGGCCGAAATAGCTTCATGGGCTGATCGGGCAATGCGAGGAAACTCTCTCGCTCATAGAAGCGACGAGCGCCCTCATCTTTCGCATCGACGATTACAGCGAACGACGCAACTTCACTCCGTGCGGCGCGGTGGAGCGCATCCGCTAGCAAGAACCGGCCATATCCCTTGCCCTGTTGGCGTTGATCGACGGCGAGCCTTCCAAGCAGTGTCGCCGGCACGAGAGGGTAGCGCGGCAGCTTCCGCGTGGTTTCTGCTGGAAGCTCGCCAAGATGCACACCAGTTGATGACAGCGTGTAGTAGCCGGCGACAGTCCCATCCGGCAGGAGCAGGACAAAAGGCGCAGCCATGTTTTTTCGGGCGTCTTGTCCGGCTTGGGTCCGAAAATATCGATCAAGGTCATCGGCGCCACTCTCGAATCTAGATCGATCATGGTCGGAGGTCAGCGCCTCGACGCGCAGCTTCTCATCGCTCCCTGCCGACACGCCTTAGACGCCGGTGCGCTCGCGATAGCGGCGTACAGTATCCTGCAGGCGGTCATTGACCGGCTGCGGATTGATTAAAGCATCCACGAAGGCCTCGCTGTCGCGGACAGAAAGCGAGAGCTGGCTATGCTCCTCAATAGCCCGCCGCGCCGCGTCCTGGACGCTGGTCAACACGAAATCGGTCACGCTCCGCCCTTGCAAGGCAGCGGCCCGCTCTATCAGGTTCTTTTGGTCGGCGGTGACGCGCGTCTCCAGACGCTCCGCTCGCGTGCGCGTGCCAGTCGCCTTAGATGCTGCGTTCGGCATGGTAACCTCCGCCCGTAGATGTACGGCCAGTGGCCGGCTCTTTCAAGGGGGGTGTGAATCGGTCGCTTGACTCTCGGGTTAGCCAACAGGAACAAATAAAATACGTGAGCGTTTGTTGTGCCCGAGGAGGACACCTTACGCCGTGCGGCCCCCGTCCGCCGGCCGGCGCTGCCTCCAGCACCGGATCACCACGTCGCCGTCAGCTCGTGATTTTCAAGGTCGGAATGAAGCCGCCGGCGGTCCGATTTTGGTCATAGATCTGCATTGGCAAATCGGCCTTTGGCATCCGCACGCGCCCGACCTCGACCGCCGCTGAATTCGGCAGGGCGGGAAACACGTTGATGACCGCAACCTCGCCGTGAAAGGCCTTGATCCGATCGAGGAGACGCCGAAGCTGGCGCTTGAACTCGACTAGGTCGTCCGGGCGGCGCATGATGTCGTTGTGCGGATTTTCCGCGGTCAGCGACCAGATAGCGACATCCTCGCCCAGCACCGCGCGAATCCGTTCATCCGCAACGGTTGCGCTCAGCGCGAGTTTCAGCGCGACCGCGACCTTCGGTGACCCGGAATAGGCGCCGACCTGAAAGGTGATCGCGGGCTGGTCAGCTTGCCAGCGCCATGTCGGGGGCTCGCGATATCGTTGATGAACCGTGACCGGGACGATATCCCCCAGCAGATGCCCAAGCTCGATCAGCAGCGGCTGCGGCGCCAACGCGAACACACTGAGCTGCTTAATCTCCTTTTGCTCGATGCGCTCCTTTACCTTGCGCGCGAACACGCGGCGCAGATTCTCCTGCTGGACGGACCAGTAATTTGCTTCATGATCGGCATAGTCACATCCAACCAACTCGATATCGATCGTTCGGCCCTCGGCAGGGTGCCTGTCTGGCGGCATCGCCATGAAGATCGCTCGCGTCGAGACCAGGGCATCCCGCTGTCCGATATCCGCTGCGAACCGGAGGACGTGCGCAGCGCGCTCCTGCGCCATTCCCGTCCCGATGGCGACCCGGTCCTCGTGCTCCGCCTTCATCTCAAGCAGGACGGCCTCGGGATGATCCGCGAGAAAATCGACGTCTACGCCCTTATGGTGCTTCGCACAGAGCAGCATGAGATTGCTCAGGTCCTTGGCGAGCGCGGGCGAGCGAACCGAATCGCCGCGTGGGCCGTCGGCACTGTCGGCGACAATGTGCGCGATGAAGCCGAACTTCCCGTCCTCGCGGCCGGCGATCAGGTCGCCAACGAGTTCCACGTTGCACCCGCGGTATTCGCAGCGCCCGGCAGACTTGGTCCAGAGGGCGAGCTGAATTCTCTGTGGGATTTGCGTCTTTGCCATGATGATGTTTAGCCCCGATTCGCTATAACGTTCACGTTTTATCCTCAAAGCTCAACCGCGCAGTTCGACTATCCGCACGCGGTCCGTGGGCTTCACCTTGGAGGCCTATGGTGGAAAAGCAGACGCGCACCCGCGAGAGCGAAGAATTCCTCGAGGATCTTGCCGAAGAACTGAGCGTGCCGCCAAGCCGGTATGAGCAGGCCGACCGGAGCTACAAGTCACTGGGCGACTGGCTGCACCGCGACGCCTCGACCGTCCGACAGTACGGACCCAAGGTCTACGTCCAGGGGTCTTTTCGCCTCGGCACGACGATCCGGCCATTGAACGAGGCCGAGGAATACGACATCGATTCCGTCTGCGAGCTGCAGAAGCTGGGCAAGACCTCGCTGACGCAACAGCAACTTAAGGCGCTGCTGGGCGCCGAGATCGAGGCCTATCGGCGCGCGCAAAACATGAACAAGCCGCTTCGCGAGGGTCGCCGTTGCTGGGTGCTCGACTATGCCGATGGCGCCCAATTCCATATGGATATCGTGCCCGCGCTTCCGAACGGGCAAGCCGCCCGCCTCCTCCTGGAAGCCCGCGGCTATGACGCCCGTTGGACGCTCACCGCCATCGCCATCACCGACAAGGAGGGGTCGACCTACACCACCGTTACCGACGATTGGCCGCGTTCGAACCCCAAGGGCTACTGCGAGTGGTTCAAGAGCCGGATGGCGGTCGCGCTCGAACGGCGCAAGCGCGTGCTCGCGGAGAGCATGAGGGCGAGCGTCGAGGATATCCCGGACTACAAGGTCCGAACGCCGCTCCAGGCCGCTATCATGATCCTGAAGCGTCACCGCGACCATACCTTCGAGCATCGCGGCGACGAACGGCCCATCTCGGTCATCATCACCACCCTCGCGGCCCACGCCTATAAGGGCGAAGAGACGATCGGCGAAGCGCTCGCGGTGATTCTCGCGGACATGGACCAGCATATCCTGTGGCACGACAACCGCTACTGGATCTCGAATCCGACCGACCCGCTCGAAAACTTCGCCGACAAATGGGCCGAGCATCCCGAGCGGGCGACCGCGTTCTACGAGTGGCTCCAAAAGGCCAGGACGGAATTCGCCGAGGCCGCGCGATCGAGCGATAGGAGAGTGATCACCGAGACGGTCGGACGCGGCGTCGGCGGATCGCTGGCCGAGCGCGCGGCCCGCCGCCGTTCGCCGCCGACGCGATCCCCGCTGCTCAAAACCGCCTCGGTGGCGCCCGTAGCCGGAGGTCTTTCCTTTCCGGACAGGAGCCGGGTCCCGACCAAGCCGCAGGGGTTCGGCGGCGCGGAATGATCTGGTGGCTCGAAAATCCGACACGCGCGCGATCCGAACGTCAGGGCGTCGCTGACCTCGCGGAGCGCGTCGCCTGGCTCAAGGGCGTGCGCTGGCATCTCTCGAACGGCGCTGCGCTCGCGGTCGACTTCGAGATCGAGCATGACGGCGACGGCGTTCCGCTGACGATGACCTATGCGGAATTCCACCCCAATTCCCCACCCATCGTGCTTCCCAGAGACGGCAGTCGCCTTTCGAACCACCAATATGGAGCCGGCGGAAATCTCTGCCTGGAGTATCGCGCCGACAATTGGGAGTCGTCGATCACCGGGGCGATGATGATCGAGAGCGCGCATCGTCTGATCGCCGGTGAACGCGATGTCGATGGTCCCGAACTGCCCTCGGCGCACGCCGTTTCGCTCGGCCAAAGCGTGCGCGGCTCCTATTTCCGGTTCCTACTGACGCGGCAAATGGAAGAGCGCCTGAAGGCGATCGCACCCGGTCAGTCGGTCGAGATCGGCATTGCGGAGAAATACTACGCAGAAACCTTCACGGTAACGATCGCCGAGATCGACGGAATCACCAATGGCCGCGCCTGGCCTGCCGGGATTCGAGAGACGACGAAGGGCGGTCAGGCGATTCGGCTGCCGGAAGGGACGGCGATGCCCGCGGCCACGCAGGCCGGTATCGCCGACCTGCTCGGTGCGCTTGGTCTCGAAGCGCTTCGCGAGGCTGCGCTCGCCACCAGCGGAGAAATGGACCTGGTGTTGGCGTCCGCGACCGGGATCGCGCATTTCTATGCCTATGACGCCGGCCAGAAGCGCGTCTTCGGTCGCTCGCGACTCCTGAAGGTCGCCACCGGCAGCCGGCTCCCGGACGACTACGCTGTCCTCGCCGGGAAAAGCGTCGGCATCGTTGGATGCGGCTCGCTTGGCTCCAAGCTCGCCGCGATGCTGGCGCGCGCCGGCCTGCGGACGTTCACGCTGGTCGACGATGACGTCTTCTTCGCCGAGAACCTGGTGCGCAACGAACTCGGTGCCGCCGCGGCCGGCGTGCACAAGGCCGACGCGGTCCGCAGCCGCCTCATCGAGATTGCCGGCACGATCGACGTCACGGTGCGGCGTGTCGCGCTGGGTGGCCAGGAAAGCGCCGATTCCACGGACTCGGTGATGTCGGCGTTGCGTGCCTGCGACCTCATCATCGACGCCACCGCCGACGCGCATTGCTTCAACTTCTGCGCCGCGGTCGCGAAGGAAAGCCTCAAGCCACTCGTCTGGGGCGAGGTGTTTGCCGGGGGTATCGGCGGCCTCGCGGCGCGCGTTCGATCAGGCCATGAGCCGGAGCCCCAGGCCGCCCGCAACCAGATCAACGCCTGGTGCAATGCGCATGGCGTCCCCGCCCCGCTCGCCGGCCTGGCGGCCCCCTATAAAGCGGCAGCCGGGAGTGGCGGACCGCTCGTGGCGGACGATGCGGAAGTTTCCATAATCGCGGGTCACCTAGCCCGTCTTGCGACCGACGTGCTCACCCAACAGGACGACAGTGCGTTTCCGGCACCCGCCTATGCGATCGGCTTGCGCCAGGCCTGGATTTTCTCCCAGCCCTTCGAGACATGGCCTATCGAACTCGCCGGCTCGGCCCCCTGGAAGGCCGAACAGGACCCCGCTTCTGTCGCAGAGAGCCTTGCGCTCTTGCGCGAACTCTTGCCCTCGGCGTTCGATGGTCACGATCAGCCTGCCGAATGACCAGCGGGCACGGCTTCGTAAATGCCTGCGAGGGGCCGGTCAGCGCGAGATCGGCGGCATCCTCATGGGGGAGCAAGTCGCAGCCGATCATTTCCGCATCATCGACTTCTCGGTCGACGACACAACCGGGACAGCCGCTCATTTCGTCCGCAGTCCCGACCATCATGCGCAAGCGCTCGACAGCTTCTTTCGAAAGACCGGCTCTGACTTCAAACGCTTCAACTATCTAGGCGAGTGGCACTCCCACCCCAGCTTTCCGGTCCGGCCGAGCCACGAGGACGTCATCTCGATGCAGAGCCTGGTCAACGGCGAGCGGGACATCGATTTTTCAGCGCTGCTGATCGTCCGGCTGCGGTACTTTCTCCACGTCGAGGCCGCCGCCTATATGTTCGTCCGGCGTGCCGCGGCCGCCAAGGTCGCGCTCACGATCTGATCACAGTTCGAGGCATAATAGCCATGGCGTGGAAATGTTCCCCCGGACTCTGGCTGGCAAAGAAAGCAAAGAGTTGGGCGTCGTGGCCGAATATCTCGCGATCTTACTTGGCCCATTCGACGCGCCGGACAAGCATGTTGTGAGCGCCTCCCGCTACGAATCGTAACTCGTCGTCATGTCGGCCGTGATCGGCAACCTCAACAGCTTCGACAGCTGGCTGGTTCTGCCGCTCCTGACTTTGAGGGAACGGCCAGTCCCACTGATCGAGGGCGTCCTCGATCGGCGAGGCGTCTTTCAGTTTGTCGCTGTCGATGAAACAACCAAAACGGGAGCGCTGTTGCTGTCCCATTAGATCGTGCAGCGAAGAGACAAGCTGTCACCACAAGACGTCATCGTTCCCTTATGCGGACGCCGGGCCATGTCGAGGACGGGCGACTGACTTTGCGCACGCCCGGTTGCGTCACGATCCAGCTCGCGCCCTCCTAGGATGGCGGCGGCGTGTCTGCTTCCTGCACCGGCCTTCTTCAGAGCGGACGGTCCGGTTCCGGCCAATACACGCTGCAAACCGACTAAGCGCTCAAGCGACGGACGGTTGAGCATGTCGCACCATCAGGAAGGGTATCGTAGGCCAATCAAAGACAAGTAAAGGCCCGCGGAATCAGAAAAACGACTTACCAAAACCCCCCTTTTCGTAAGCTCGTAGGAGCAAATAGGCAGTTGCCACAATTCAGACGGCTTGCGTAGGGTATTTTGGGTAATGACGAGGGTCTGAAATGGGCAGTGTGGAGGCGGAGCAGGGCACAAAATCTGACGAAGAGGCGAACTTCTTCAGTGCCTTACGCTTCCGCGGCGCCTTTGCTGCGGAGGCGTTGTCAGCCAACTTCCCGGCCGGATGCGTGACTGGCGCAAAGGCTAGTCTGCCGAGGCGTCCTCCTGGTCAGGGATACCCGTCAGTAGCGGTGCCAGGTCGCGCGCCATGTGCAACACGCGCAGCACGACCGGCGGCTGGCGTTCGGCGTTGTAGACCATCAGGTATGGGAAGGCGGCAACGCGCCAGAACCGATAGGGCGGAGGCAACAGCTCGGGTCGGACTCGGCCCAGCATCGGACGTTCAACGATGCGACGCGCGCTCTGTAATGTCGTCTGCAGCATGGCCCGGGCTGCGACCTCGTTGTCGCGCGCGATCCACGCGAGTGCCTGGGCCAAGTCTTCGCGCGCAACTGGCCCAAAGAAATCCGGGGTCAAGCGCTCCGGCGAGCCGCGCGGGTGATCAAGTCTTCCATCTCCCGCTCGACAGCCTCGAGCGGCAGATAGCCGAGCCGGTCGCCTTCTTGCTCGGCCGCAATGACCGAGGCGAGCAGCTCGGCTCGCGCAGCATCCTGTCGGCGCAGCAAGCCGATCCCGGCTGCTACGACCTCATTCACGTCCCGGAACCGTCCTGTAGCGACCGCCTCAGCCGCAAATTGCTCCAGGTCCGGAGGAAGGGTCACGCTGTCCATATCCGGATCATAGGGCAGGAAATGGCGACCGGAAAGGTTTTTGGACGGTTGGCAATAGAGGCAGCCCGTGTCTGACCCGACCGTTCCCGACAGCCCTGGTGAGCTTTTACCGCCAGCGCCCGGCGTGCCAGCGACGTCGCCACCGGCAGTCTCACCCGATGCCGGCCGGGCTTTGGCTGTTGTGTCGCGGCTGGCGCGCTCGCATCCGATGTCGGATGAGCTTCGCGGCCTGCTAGAGGGCAAGCTCGGAGAGGCCGTCTCCGCCGCGGCAGACTACGCCGCCGACACGATCGCGCCCTCGACGCGCGCGGCTTACATCCGGGACTGGGACGTCTTCGCCACCTGGTGCCGGGAGCAGGGGGCCGATGCCAATGCTCTGCCGACCCACCCGGTGCTGGTCGCCGCCTACATTGCCAGCCTTGCCGGGACGATCGGCAAGAGCGCCTTGCGTGGACGCCTGGCCGCCATCGCCTACCACCATCGACGGCGCGGTCTGATCTGGTCGGGCGCCTACCGAGCAATCCGGGAAACCCTGGCCGGCATCGGCCGGGCCCACGGCAAGCCGGTCCGGCCGTCGGCGGCGCTGACCTCGGTCGAGGTCAAGCGCCTGATTGCCGGCTGCGCCCAGGACCTCGCCGGGCTGCGGGACCGCGCGTTGTTCCTCGTCGGCTTCGCCGGCGCCTTTCGCCGCTCGGAGCTGGTGGCCATCGACGTGCACCACCTCCGCTTCGAGGCGGATTGCGTGGTGGTCCACCTTCCCCGCAGCAAAAGCGACCAGGCCGGAAAGGGGGCTGCCGTCACGCTGCCGCGCATGCGCGGCGCCGACAAAGCTGTCAGCGACACCTGCCCGGTGCGCGCGCTGGAGGCTTGGTTGCGACGCGCCAAGATCCGGCGCGGGGCGGTGTTCCGCAGCGTCACGGCGCACGGGACCCTGGAGGAGCGACTGACCGGGGCCGGCGTGCGCCACATTCTGCTAAGCCGGGCCAAGCTTGCCAAGCTGACGGTGCACGCGAGCGAGCGCCTTTCGCCGCACGGCTTGCGCGCGGGCTTGATCACCGAAGCATACCTCGCCGGCGCACCCGACGAGCAGGTGGCGGCGCACACGCGGCACGGCGACCTGTCGACGATGCGCGGCTACCGCAAGCGGGCGCGCATCACCGGGGACAACCCGGCCCGCCTGCTCGACCTCTGAACATGATGGCCAAGCCGGCGCGCTAGACGGACAGCGACCGGGAAGGGCAGGGGGCTTCCCGCCAAGCCGCGGGTGCCCATCGCGACGTACCGGCGGGCACCGATTGGCTGTTGAACCTGCTGACGGTGAGCGGACCTGCCGGCGAGGTGGCGCGCTTCCGAGCGGTCGCGCACGGCACCGGCGGCGTGCCCTGGCACCTCGATCTCGACCAGGAGGAGGCGCGCCTGTTCGCACCGATGGCGTCGGCGGGCCCTGAGGCGCGGATGCTGGCGCGGCAGCTCCGCGAGGTGATCGCCGCCCGGCACGACCGGCTACTGGCGCGCTGGCGCGAGCCTGGTCTCTGCCCCTTTGACCTGCACCGGCTGGTGCCGATCCCGGACGGCATCCTGCAGCTGGGCGAAGACGACCTGCACGCTCAGGACTGGCTGCGGGCGCATTGGGGCACCACCCGGCTTCGCACCGTTCGTATCCGCGAGGAGGGCAGCGACCGCCGGCTCCGCCGCAAGGCGGAGATCGTCTATGAGTTCCGGTCGGCCGACTGGACATCGTGGCAGGCGATCCTGCGGCTTCGGCGGGACTGGTCCAAGCTCGTGCTCACCGTGCGGCCCTCCTACAGCGATGGCTGATTAGCGCAAAGCGCCGCTGGCCGACCCGCCGCCGGACGCCCTCTGGGACGATTGGGACAGTCCGCCCCGGGTTCCCGGCACGCCCGAGCTGCACCTCGACGGCTTCGACGGGTCGCTGGACCTCCTGCTCGACTTGGCCGAGCGCGAGCGGATCGACCTGAGCCGGCTCTCGGTCGTCGACATGACCGATCAGTTCCTCGCCGCCATGGTCCGCTACGAACGCCACGTGCGGCTGGAGCGGCGGGCAGACTGGCTCGTGCTGGCGACGCGCCTCGTTCTGCTGCGATCCAGGCTGCTGCTGCCGAGCACGCCCGAGATGGCGGGTGCGGCGCAGGCCGAAGCCAGACGTGAGCTTTCCCGGCTGCAGAACCTGCAGTTCGTGCGAGCCGCCGCCGGTTGGCTGGAGGCGCGGCCCCAACTTGGGCGGGACGTCTTCACGGCGCCACGGCGCGAGCGTGACCCGCGCGTGGCGTTCTACATGCGGCTGATGGAGGCCTGCCTGGCTGTCCTTGAGCGCGAGGAGCAGGAGCTGCAGACCGCGGTCGTGGGCGTCTACCGGCCGGTGATCCCGGCGCTGTTCCGCATCCCGGACGCCCTCGCGCGCATGCGACAGCAGTTGGCCGAGGTAACGGAGGCGACGCCGCTGAAGAGCTTCCTGCCGAAACTCATCGAGAGTTTGCCGGACCGCGACCTCGTCGCGCGCTCAGCTGTCAGCAGCACGTTTGTCGCTGCCCTTGAGCTGGCCCGCTTAGCCGAGCTGGACTTGAGCAAGGGCACGACATTCGAGCAGGTGACCGTCACGCCGGTGATCGCGCTTGCGAGTCCTTCGGCGGCCTGAACGAGGCTGTTTCCTGCGAGGAGTTCATGACCGCTTTGCGCTCATGTCGGACGTTCGTAACGTCTATCCGATCTTCCTGATAGCGGACATCCAGCGTAACATCAGCGGGGAAGTCTAGACTGAACCCGCCCGTCCTTTAGCCGTGCAGCGACAGCAACCATACCAGTTACGTAACGGATGACGGCCATCCTGACGCTGCCGATTGCCGGGAGCACCAAAAGGAAGCGTATGCTTGCGGAAGCCGATCCCGAGCATCTCAAAGTCAAACGCCTTTGTTTTCAGTACGGCCGAAGCGTTTTCGTGCTCGGGTATCGCAACACAGGGTCAGCGCGCCAAGTTCGACTACTGTGGCGCGGCGCAAATGTTACACGCTCGATGAACTCGCCAACCGTTAAAGGCAGGCATTAAAAGTCACTGTTAACGCACCGCCGACTGGCCGGGTGCGAAGCAGTGGATGATGATGACGCGCGACCCGGAGTCTAGCTACGACTGGGGTCGCGGATGCGAGCAGACCGTCTATGCGATCATAAACACCGGCAAGATTCCGGAAGTGGCGCCCCACGACGCCGGAGCGGGATACCGGACATCCCGTTCGTGGCCAGACTGGCCGAGAAAGCCGGTAGGCCTTTCGACGACCTTCAACGGGGGAGCACGTCGCGTGCTGAGGAACGGGCTACTTTACCCTGATGTTGCTTTTGTCAGTCCAAACGGTTGACATGGAGGCTTGTAGCGTAACAAATCGTCCGTCTGACAAGGCCTGCGTGGGATTGGGGGAGACCGCCCCGGCGACGTCGACGGCGTATTCTACAATCTCCTGCTTTGAAAAAACTGTTCCTTGTTTGTTACTTCTCAATCTCTCCAACAATGGAGTAGTGCCGATCATGAGTTGCACTGATGGTTGGAGCATCACCGGCTACTATCTGCCTTCGGAAGATCAGTTTCACGGTGAAGGAAA
This sequence comes from Acetobacteraceae bacterium, assembly GCA_965199105.1. Classification (GTDB taxonomy): domain Bacteria; phylum Pseudomonadota; class Alphaproteobacteria; order Acetobacterales; family Acetobacteraceae; genus LMUY01. Next base: position 924,717 of record CBDAQO010000002.1, read on the forward strand.
GTCCGCGGACGTAACGGGCTGGAAGACCGACACGTTCCCGGAGGACTTTCTTCGCGCGGCAAAGATGGAAGGCTGGGCCATGACCCGCTACGGGTGGTTTCTTGGCTGGAGCGGCGGGCGTTGGACTAAAGAGGACGCGCCTTTGAACGCGCGTGGAGGATCTCTGGGCCAGGGAAGCTTGGCAGTAGACCCTGCGGTCATTCCACTAGGGACGGCTGTCACAATCCCCAATGCGCCCGCGCCATGGAACACTCAGCAGTTCATCGCGGATGATACCGGCAGTCGCATAAATGGCCAGCATGTGGATATCTATTGCGGCGCTGGCTCAGCCGCCAAGTCCGAGACGTTTCGGGTGACATCAAACAATGGTCGGGTCTGCTTTTAGCCGCGGTGCGATACACCAAAGGAAGGGTGAAGCTATGGACGCAGCAAAGGTCGCCACCTTGGTTGTCAACGGATCGGACCCGGCAATGCTCGAAAAGGCGAAGCGCTTCGCCGGCAACTTCGTATGGGGAGACCCAAAGAAGCAGACCAACACCTGTGCCGCCACGCTGAGCTTCCTGCTAGATCAGTCAGGCATCGATGTTGGCGTGAAAGACGCTGTAGTCGACCTTTCGGCCACCCTTGAGAGTACGCGAGGCTGGGCTCGGATCAACGATCTCGCCGCACTCCAGATCGGCGACATCGGCGTCTTTGCTTACGACGCGCAGGGCTTCAACGAGGGCATCCACCACATATACCTAGTGATCGACATCCCCGATCCTGCGTCGCCGTTGGTGGCCGACAACCAGGGGGTCGGCTCGCATCAGCGGCCGGTTTACGGCGGCGCCATGGCTGGTATCAAGACGACCGCGTCGCCGACGAATTACTTTCTCAGGGCAACTTAGCCGCTCCCACAGTCTCCCCCGTCATATACCGGCCGTCTTCCGGCCGCCTCGCTTGGTCGATGGCCGTGAGCGCTTCTAGCATGGGGGCGATGCTGACAGCCCGCTTGCTCTACCGACTTCGGTCGAAAGCAGCCGGAGGGTGAACGCAGCTAGTGTCCGCTTCTCGCTTCCGCCCTCTCCGTACCCGACGGTCCGTTCCCGGCCCAAAGATGTGCGGTATCATGACGCAGCGTCCACCGGGATGCCATTTTGCTGTTTGAGTTGAGAGACTTAGTTCGCATTCCTGGTGAGCTACTGCATTCCTGGATATGAGATTTCAGCACTCATCCTAGCGAAGCCGAGAAGTGTCCCTAGCCGCCAGGAGAGTCCCTGCCCGGTCTGACGTCAGCATGTCCGACGGTTTAGGTTGGATCCAGGACGTCCAGGAACATGGGGCGAGACGTCAGCAAAGAGTTGCGCCGACGGGAACGGCTGCGAGTCCAGCACGCGTTAGCAGTGCGGGCAGGCCGTCTGGGCCGAAGCAGTGCAGAGCACCGACGACGGCCAAGGTCGGCACGCCGTCACCTGCCATCCTCAGCAGCTCCGGTAACCAGGCCCGGTTGCGCCCCCCCAGCAAAGCGCTGAAGCCAACGGGGCACATCGTCAGGCGCTGTTGCATGATGGCCTGGAAGATCGCCTCGTCATTCTCTCGCCAGGCTCTTACCATCGAAGCGATCTCATGTGAGGTATGGCGGGCGTCGGCAAAGAGCGAGAGCATCCGGAGTTGCTCGTCGAGTGGAATGGCGCTGAAGGTCCGGAGTGCATCAGCTTGTGTTTCGAGGGTGCCTCTGGCCTTCCTGTCCGCCGTACACCGATTCCAGAAGTGGCGATCGACGCCTGCTGCCGCGGTGATACTAAGTCTACCGCTATAGGCCATCTGGAAAGTGATGGCAGCCACCCACGGCTGCAGCCGAGCGAGATTGTCGGGTGGCAGTCCTGCTTCGACCCACGCCTGTTGCATCATCGACCAGGACGGCTCGGGAATAAGTCGTTCAAGGCGGTCTCCATCAGGTAACGTCAGCAGCGCCGGATCCGGAACTGCATTAAGGTCCGACTCAAAGACGACCCGGTTGGCTTGGCTGTAAGCCTGTTCTATAGCCGTCGCGGGATCGAACCTGTCATCGTCCATGACGTGAACCGCAGCAAGCACTGAGAAATTCGAACCGACAAACTTCCAAAGCACCGGCTTTCACTCCAATTGTCTGTTAGCATTCTCAGAGTATATCGCTTTACCCAAAGCCATTTTTCAGCTCTTAGGTTAACTACACTGAACTGATCTCCGTTGTAGGGCAAAAGAAAATCAGGTTAGCCATGGTTCATGTTAGATTCGGGATCCAACAATCCGCAGCGCACCAGGAAAAAATTTAATCGCATCGAAACAGGAGACTTCATAATGGCATTCCGGATGCAGTCCTTTGGGATGCCGATCTCCTGCAATATCCTTGCGTGATACAATACAGATATCACTTCACTTAAGTCAGAAACGGTCCTAATGCTAGTCGAATATTCATCTACACCGGATGCCGCTCCAGTATGAGCCATGGCGTGTCGAAGCTTGACACACATCTGCACCAGCTTTTTGAGCTTCTCGTCATCCAGAACGGCCGGACCCGTCTTCAGGATCTCCCATATCCTGTCTCTGAAACTCGGTCCAGAAGCTCTATTCAAGCACTCCCTAACCCAGTTTTTATCGTTTTGATCGGCTATCTGAGAGAGAATCGACTGGACCCTTCTTTTACGTTCCAGGTCTTCGGTCACCGGGAATAGGCTTCGGTGAAGTGCTTCCAATCCTACCACAAGGCTTGTGAATTTTTGCTCAGTGTAAAGTTCCATTCCTCGGCGGTTTCCCAAATACATGTAGAACCCCGATCCAACTGCATTACGCCTATTTATATAAGCGCCAACTATTTCTCCAAATGAGTTCTCAACCACCGGGTATGTAAACCAGCAATCGCCGAATCTAACCTTTCTAGTCGTTTTTTTTACCCTTCTGAAATAGAACCTGTATGTCCCTTCGTCTCCTCCTCCCACATAGGGGAACTCTAGACTTCGCTCAACATCTGTTAAAAGGAGCATCAGCTCCTCAAACATCCTGAAGGTATCGTCCAGCTCAACAAGGCCTTTTGGGATGGTAGTGGACAATACACAGAGCGCAATTTCCCTCAGCGTTACCGGATCGTTGTAGAATTCTCCGCTCTCGGCTCTCGCGTCGAAAACCATCTGTATTCTGCATCCAGCTTCTTCATACGTTCTGTCAGCTCGAACCAGGTGTCGCAACGTAAGCGCGTCTTCTTGACGATCAAACCTGAAGCCCCGTAAGGCGAGCCATTGCTCATAACCGGTCAGCGGAATGCGAAGCTCGTTGAATACGGGAAACTCCGAACGCGTTCCAAAAGGCTTGGACCCGATTAAACACTTACCGGCTGAATAGCCCTGATAAGATAAACCGTTGCTGGCGAACTTAGTAGGACCATCTGCCCAGACATCTCCAAGAAGAAGGTGTTCAGTTCGCTCTTTGAGTATGCCCGCTATGAGGCGATTAGTTGCCCGCCCATGGCCCGCGAGTGCGGCAAACGGCCCTTTGTCCGACGGAAGTTCAGTATCTAGATCGAGGCGGGCTTCGCCGACATAGCTGATTGTCAGGCGGCCAAAGGCACCCCCTGCGGGAGCAAAGTTTCCCTCTGGGATATCCATGTTGCTCCACCAGAAATAGCCGCGCTCATCAAGTTCCAGGTTGTCTTCCATTCGCACTCACCTCACCGCAAACTGAGCGTTGTCTCCCCTACGAAGATCGCTTCAGTTATTCAACACCCTGGCCAATACAGAACACCAGTGCCCGGACACTCATTTGAAGATGATCGACAAATGCTCCGACCTGGTATATACTCGTCCTATCACGACCCGGACCAGCCACCGCTCGATCTGACGCCCGCAGCCCTCCGGGGCTGTCTGAGCGCTGTCGTGGCTGTGTGTCGAGGGTCGTCATGGGTATCCAGTTCGCCAAACCGTCCTGCTCCGGGTCCAACATTCTGACCGGAGTCCATCGCGTCCTGAACAGGGCCCGAGGCTGGGAAGTACGCGCTACAGCAGTCAGCTGGTCTGGGGTGCTGAGCCATGGCCCAGCACTGGCTCGAAACCGCAGCCGCCCGGGATATGCCGTTGGAGCGCGTGCTACGCATGTCCGAGGACCAGGCCTATGCCTGGTTCTACCGGGCGCGCTGGGTGTCGCGTTGCGCGAAATTCGCGGATTCGTCGCATTGAGCCGTTTTGACTGCACTTAGATCCGAAGTAGCCGACGGCTCGATCCCGAATTTGCAGCAATTCTGGGATCGACGCCTACATCGACTTTGCCCAGAACAGTGAAGATCGCGCGTGTGGCAGCACGATTAAGCTTGTAACAGGCAGGGAATGCGCCTCCAGTCTTGCACGATTCGCAGTGCCGCGTTTAGTGCAATCAGCCATTCGCCCGTCCGGATTATCGTGCAGCCAGTCCCGCAGTTCCGTCCTGCTAAGGCTTTGAACCAACACCAAAGGCCAGTCCGGGATTTTCATACAACGCGATAGCCGGACCACGTTCGTGTTGTCCTTCCGGAACTCGTTCGCGGTGCCGTCGCAGCAGACGACAAGGTTTCTGGGGCCGGGCCCGTCCCCGGGGTCGCCGTTCATAATTCCTTCCCCGAGTTGCGCCGTGCGAACGCCGCCCCGCCCGTTCCCTCCGAGGCGGCTGGACGCGAAGACCGCCTCCGGGCGGCCACGGAGGCACGCGAGCCTATCCGGACCGCCCCGTCCGTCCTAGGACGGGCGCCTTCCCGCATCCGGGCCGTGCCGGGCGCTCGGGAAGGCTGAGTCCCTTGCGTCCGGTCACCCGGCATCATGCTGCGTCGGCGGGCGGGCGGGCCGAGGCGCGGCGTGCCGTCCGCGTCCGGCGCCCGCAACACGTAGCGCAATGCGCCGCTAGCCAAGGCGAGCGTGTCGACCAGGAGCGCCGTCGCCGCGACCGCGGTCGTCGCCGTCGACAAGCGCTCCGGGCATAGGATTACGTAGCTGCTGACGGCCGCGGTGGCGGCCAGGAGCAAGATCGATGCATATCCGGCTACGAGCCTGAGCGCGAACCATCGCTCGCGCCGATAGGCAGCGGCGTCGAAGGCTAGCCTCTCCCGCCTCTGCCTTTCCGTGTCGTCGGAGGCCGTCACTCCTCGGCGTCCATCGCCGCCCCGTCTTGCCGCGACCTCTTGATGTTCGCCTCGGCGCTCTCGAGGATCAGTTGGTACAGTCGGTAAGATGGGGAGAGCCGCGAGGTGGCCGCGAGCACGGCCGCCGCGTCGTCGCGCGCCTCGATGTCGCGAGGGGTCGGTTCGCCTGCCATTCCCGACCAGCTGCCGGTCATCGCCGCCGTAGCTATCTGGTCGACGCCGCGCTTCACGAGCGCCCGGTCCACCTGCTTGCAGCGCTCGAGGTAGTGCTCGACGAACGCCCTGTGCTCGAACGGGAAACGGTGGCGCGACAAGCGGGCCAGGCATCCCATCCACTCCAGATCCGTGGAGCCGGCCCCGTCCAACAGGTCCTGGAGGAAGCCGACCGTGGCAGGGCTGTTCACGTCGAACAGCGAGGCGAACAGCCTCGGTGCCAGCCGGCGCGCGCCGCCCGGGCCCGCCCCGCGCAGCCTTAGCCAGTCCCACCCGAGACGCAGCAGCGCCGAAGCGCCGGGCGACGCGTCCAGCCCGAGGCAGCTTCCCCCGCCGGGGCCGCCATGGAACGGCATGGCGTCGTAGCGGTCGGCGTCCAGGGCCTTGTCAGCCATCCCGAACAGGAAGGCGCTGAGCCGCTCCGGATGGCTCTGCGCCAGCTGCCGCAACAGCTTGGTGCCCCCGTGGCCGCCTATCCGGGTCAGTGTTGCCATGCGGCCCAGGAGGGCTTGCACGGCCTCGTCGTCCAGGCACTCCGCGACGCGCCGCCGCCCGGATAGGAGGTCCGCCACCCTCTCGACCAGACCCGGATGGATGTCGATACGGACCTCAAGGGCCATGCGGACGATCTCGCGCGGCTCAAGCCGCCACGAGTTCAGGGACCAGAGCGCGGCATGGGCAACGGTAGCATCGTCCGATGCGAGCGCCGCCTGGAGGAGATCGGCATCCTCGCCGGACTGCTCGCGCCGCAACCGGCCGAGCGCTTCCGCTACGGCACCGCGGATAGCCGGCTCCGTCGACGACAACGCCCGTGCGGCGAGCGGCCGCCCTTCGCAGGGCACTCGGTCGAGGAGCGCTCCGATCGCAAGCCCTAGGAACGGCAGCAGCCGGGAACGCGCGTCGCCAAGGGCCTCGGCCGCGACCGCGCGGGCTGCGTCCAGGTTTTCGTCCACCAAACGGCGGAGGAGATCGAACCCGTTGGCAGCCCGGATTCCGGCACGCTCCAGCTCGGCGAGGCGGGAGTCGATCTCGGCGCAGAGCTCTTCGGCCCTCGGGAAGGCCGATACGAGCTCCGCGACGAGAGACCCGATCCAGTCCTGGTCGTCCGGCCAAACCTCGTAAGCGGCCTGTCCCAAGTACTTCCGCTCCGACCCGTCCGCCAGGGCCGCGGCCAACCTGAACGAGAGATCGCCTGGGAAGGCCGAGAGGACTCTTCTCGCCGCTTCGGTCACCGGACCGGATCCGTAATGCGCATGCCACGACAGCGCACTCGCGAGCCCTATGAGGGTAGTGCCCGCCAGCCTGCCACGTTCCGCCGCGGCAGCTGCCTTCGAGACGGTGCCTAGGAACTCGGCCTCGTATTGCGCCGACAGCTCGGCAGGCGCGTCCGCCGGGAACCTAAGCGCGTTCTGGAGGAACGTCGCCGCCCGGAACGCCACCTTCGGATCGTCGTGCTCCAGCAGCTGCGAGACCAGGCCGACGACGCGCCGTCGCAGGCGCGCGACCGCGCCGTGATTCACGAGCCGCAGGTCCCAAGCTGCCGACCGCCCCCTCCAGCGCACGCTGGTCAGTTCGACCGCAAGGAGCGGCTCGAGCGCTTCCAGCGGATCGTGGCGCCGGGACCAAGCCCCAGGTTCATTGAGCAGCCCTACGAGGAAGTCAGCGACGTCTTCTACGAAGCTAACCGGCTTGTGCTCGCTGTAGCCCGCGAGATCCTTGAGCGCCTGCAACGGCCGACCCGGGCCCCCGTCGGGTCGCTCGTCGTCCCGGCCGAGGAGCCAGAGCAGCCGGAGCGTTTCCGCCTGGTGCGCCGGGTCGTAGGCGACGCGCTTCACGATCTCGACCAAGCCGTCCGGCTCCTGCCCGGCGTCGAGCCGTGCCTGCACGAAGCGGAGCGCCTGCGCAGGCTGGTAGATTGCGACTAACGCTACCGCCCTTGCGTCCACCCAGGTGTCGCGTCCGGGCTCGCTGAGGGCCGCCCACACCGGGGCGAGCAGGTCGCTCCGCGAGGGGTCGCCCCCGCTAAGCCGCCAATCCAGCCGCCCGAGGTTCACCAGCACCTCGCCTAGCTTCCCTGGACCGGCAAGACGGACCAGGTCGAGCGCCGCGCGCGTCAGCTTTCCGTCCGCGCCGAGGAAGCCGCGCTCGACGACGAAGTCGCCGAGCAAGTCCGGCATGAGCCGCCAAAGCCGCCCGCGCCTGTAAATCACCCCGCCGTCCGCCAGGAGCTTGAGCCCGCGCGCCACCTCGGCGGGGGTCGCGGCGTGGAGGGCGCCGACCATTGATGGCAGCTGCGGGTCGTCGACGTCGAACGGCTGCACAAGGGCGAGCACGCCCAGCGCGGCTTGGAGCAGCGGCTCCTCGGCAGGCGAGCCGAGGCGCCCGGCGATCGCGTCCGAGAACCTAGAAAGGATGACCTGCCTGAAGCTTTCGTCGCCGGGAGCAAGCTCCAGCGGCTTTGGCACGGTCGCGAGGACGCGGGCCGCCATGACCGCAACGAGCGGGCTGTCCGAAGCCCCGGCGATCGCGTCGGCCGCATCGCGGGGCGCCCCGAACGCCTCGAGTACCCCCGCGGCGAGCAAAGCCAAGGCGTCCCGCCGGGGCGGATTCAACCTCATGCGGAAGGGTTCTACGATGCCGGACCTGCAGAGCTCGTTCCTGATCCTCTGCTCGGCATACGGGCGGGTCGCGAGCAGAAGGGTCGCGAAGTTTTGGGGGTCGGCGGCGAACTCGTAGACCACCCCGAGCCCGTCGCGGTCGTGCGCGTCGTCCACGACCAGCAACTTGCGGCCGGCGCCGAGCTCTTCGAGGTCGGGCCGGCCGGGCTCGCCCGACGAGGAAACGAATCGGACGGCAGAAAAGGAGCGCGACCCGGCCAGCCGGAGCGCTGCCTCCTTCAAAATCCTTGTCTTGCCTATCCCGCCTGGCCCTACGAGCAGGGCGGCTGGGCAGCCGTCCACACGTAGCTGCGAGACGAGCCGCTCGACGTCTGCGTCGCGGCCCGCAAGCGGCCAGTCGTGGCTGATCGCCGCCCTCGGTCCCCGGAACGGCGCGAAGTACTCGTCCGCGGTGAGCCACGGCCCCGGGCCGCCGTGCCCGAGGAACGCGACCGCTTGGTTCGGAAAGTACCGGCGGACCAATCGCCGCTGGCAGTCTGGGGCGAGCTTCCTAACCTTTCGGCTGATGTCTTGCCTGTCCCAAAGGGTCCAGCCCGGGTGCTTGGCCACCTCGTCGGCCGCGGCCGGGCTAGCGATGCGGCTGAGCACTAGGAAGGCGCGTCGCGCCTCCCGAGCGTGGCAATGAATCGCCTCCAGCACGTCGCGCGGCCCGAATCGCTGGACCCTCTTGCACTGGAACGTCCAGGAAGTACCGTCCTCGAACCTGGCGACCACGTCGGCGCCTTCCTGCTCGTGCCCCGACGTGCCCTGCTGGCGGACCTCTGCCTCCGGATGTAGCGCCTCCACGAGGTCCGCTGTGAACTGCTCGAAGACCGCCGGGCGGAGCGCGTCCAAGGGAAGCAGCGGAAGCCCATCCCCTGGGGCGTCGACGGCGTAGCCGGCAAGTTTGCTCAGCGCCTCGGCATCCATGCGGATGGCATCCGCCAGTCCCGCTAATTGCGCGATCGACGGCCGATGCGTCCCTGCCTCCCAGCGGCTAACCGTCTGCTGCTTAAGCCCCAATACGGCAGCAAGCTCCGACTGCTTGAGCCGCGAGGCCGCCCTGGCCGCAGTTAACTGCCTTGCTAACTCGGAGTATTGCCCGTCTCGTTTGCTCGCCATCCGCACACGCTAGATGTGTGTGTTCATTCTAGCAAGGTCGGACGTGTTGACTGATTGCCTTGCTTGATAGGGTGCTAGCCCTTCTCGACGGCTGCGTCGGCCCGGAAATCGACCTAGCACAGCTCGGCGGCTCCTAGGGTTTCTGAGGCGGCTCGGCGGGCAGGCTTTCAAGGTCCACGATTTTTCGTCCGGCAGGTGCAACAGGATCTCTTCGCGGCCCGATGTTGATAAGGAGGAAAAAGGCGCCTACTCCACGGCCCGTGTCTGCGGCGCGGGCCGCCCCCGGGGCAGGGCCGTTCGCTGCACACCGCACTTTGATTGCCCTGAGGCAGCCCGGCGAACTGCACCCTGCCGCGGACCGCGAACGCCGCCTCGCAATGCACGGCGCTGTCAAAACGGCCCTCTGCCAGGTCGCGCGCTGCCTGCCGCTGCCAGTCCACCTTTTGGCGCGTCACCTTGGTAGTCTCGGCCGCCCCGTGCGCCTTGCGCAGCTCGGTAAGCAGCCCGCCCCGCTCAATGCTGGCGAGCTGGCGATCGTCGCCGGCGAGGATGACCTTGGCGCCGGCCGACTTCGCCTCAGTCAGCAACTCACCGGTCACGCGGCTGTCCAGCATCGCCGCTTCGTCCACCACCACGACTGTGCGCCGGTTCCAGCTCGTGCGGCCGTTCGTCAGCGCAAAACGGGCGGCATGGACCGTGCCCGCCTCGCGGAACCCGTCCGCTTTCAGGTCCTGCGCCACGCCGTTGGTAGGGGGCCAATCCCACGATACGGTAACCCGCCGCCTCGTGCGCCTCGCGCACCGTCGCCAGCGTGTAGCTTTTGCCCGTGCCGGCCCGGCCCTGATCAACTTCAACCCGCCCGCACCGACTGCATGCTCGAACGCCGCGCGCTGGTCCTCGCGCAAGGTGCGCGTGGCAAGTGCCGAATTTTGGTATCGGGCTTTCCACGCCCTGGTGGTGCCGCGCGCCAGCCACGGCCGATGTGCTCGCGGGGGTGCGCCGCCGTGGCGTCCACGCGCAACGCGATGCCGTGCTTGTGAAAGTAGCGGTCCTGGTGCGCCCGCCATGTCTCGCCCCAGGCCTCGGCATCCGTCACCAGGGTGCGAGGACCGGCGCGGCGCACTTCGGGGTCAAAGTCGCGTGCCTTCTTGGCGGCGAGATGGTCACCCTCGATCCGCCGCGTGGCGATCAGCAGGTGGGGGTGCCAGTTGGTGTGGTCGCTGCCGGTGCCCTCGGCGCAGGCGCCCTCCCTTCCCCGCGTTCCTTGTGCGGCGCGTGCACGTCGAGTTGCACGGCGAGGCCCTTGGACACGAAGTTTCGATCCGGTCTTCAGTCGAGAGCACCCGCTCGGCCGGCAGCGCCAGCACGATCTTGCGGGCGACCCGGGCGTCCTTGCGGCGCTCCGCCGCCTCCGCCGCGTTCCACAACACTGCGCAGTCGGAGAACCGGGCGTCGGCGCCTCCGGCAACAGCACCTCGTAGTGTTCGGGCGCATCGCGGTGGCGGAAGTGGAACAGCTCGCCGGTGCGCTCGGCCGTAATCGCCTCGCGGGCGTTGTAGGACGCCGAGCGCACGGCGTTGCCGCCGGAAGCGCGGGACAGATAACGGGCATGGGCAAAGGCTATGGCCATGGCCATGGCGTGCCAGGAAGCTAGCCCGGTATGCTGACTACCTTCAAGCCGCGTTGCACAGCAACGCATGTTGCGTCTGCACCACTCCACTACGCTACAGGCTCAGAACCCGCTGACGCGGTGGCTCCTCGCTGGTATCGGATGGCTATGCCCAGACAGAACATCGCATCCGGCTATGCCTACGAGGATGAATACGGCTACTCGCGCGCCGTCAGGGTCGGCAACCAAGTGTTCGTCTCCGGTACGACCGCCAGGCCACCCCACCTCATCGGGGACGCTTATGAGCAAGCCAAGGCGGTCCTGTTGATCGTGGAAGAGGCGCTCGCCCAAGCCGGTGCGGCCCTGTGCCACGTTGTCCGCACCGTCGTGTACGTCGTGGACATGGACGATGCCCCGCTCGTTGCCCGTGCCCATGCCGAGACGTTTGGCCAGGTCCGGCCAGCCAGCACGCTCGTGCAGGTCGCCGCCCTCACGCCACCTATGGCGCGGGTCGAAGTCGAAGCGAGCGCCATCGTCGAAGACTGACGCGCAACGACAACCTGTTGGAGAGGACGGCATGAGGCTTCGGGATTACCGTGGAACCTTGCCCGCCTTCCGATGTGGACACCCTGGTCGTGCCGGGCGGTCCCGGCGTACACGCCATCAGAAGAAATCCGGCCTGGCTGACGGTCATGGTTGAGATAGCCGGGCGCTCCGGCCGTGTCTGCTCCGTCTGTACGGGAGCCTTTCTGATAGCGGCCGCAGGCTTGCTGGATGGCCGCCGGGCTGTGACGCACTGGCGATCCTGCGACCTCCTAGCCTCGGACTATCCCCGCGTCGTCGTTGATGCAGACCCCATCTTCATCGAGGATGGAAAGTACTGGACCACAGCGGGCGTCACTGCCGGCATTGACCTGACACTCGCGCTGATTGAACGCGATCATGGTGCCGCCCTCGCATCCCGGGTGGCTCGGCGGCTCGTAGTACTGATGCGGCGGTCAGGCGGCCAAAAGCAGTTCAGTGAAACGCTGGCCTTGCAGAGCAAGGATGCGGCACCGTTCGAAGGGCTGTTGCTGGCCGTCGCAGCCCATCCCGCCCGCGACTGGTCGGTGGAGGCGATGGCCGCCGCCGTAGGGCAGAGTCCACGGAATTTCCACCGCCGCTTTAAGGCCGCGACCCGGACCACGCCGGCACAGGCGGTTGAGCGCGTCCGGGCGGAGATGGCGCGCGCGCTGCTTCAAACCACTGGACTACGCATGGGCGAAATCGCGGCTCGGAGCGGTTTCATGACCGAGGCCAGGCTGCACCGCGCAGTCGCCCGACATTATGGAAAGGTGGGGAGAGATGGTGTCTAGTTGTGCGCCAGGGCTCGTTTAAGGACAGCCACAGACGGCCTTGGATACCGTAGGATTGGTGAATTTTGATGCCGGGCTACGGCCGCAGTTGGTGGGTAGCAGCTGCATGCCAGTGGCCGGGCAAATATTCTGCTCCGTCAATCTCCTGAGTGTGCAGGAAAGGGACGACTCAGTTCTCCGAGCGCCGCTCCGTCTAACCGATAGAATATCTTCTCGGCGTTCATGACCGCACCAAGCCGGTCGTAGAAGGACCGGGCGGCAGCATTGTCCTTGGTCGTCACCCAGTCGACCCGGCTAAAACCACGCTCGAGAGCCGTGTTTGCTATATATCTCATCATGACTCTGCCAATCCCCAGTTTCCGAGCAGAAGTCGTAACGAACAACTCTTTGAGGTAAAAGCCCGGAGCGATGCCTGGGCCCGGATAGGTACTAACGAGTGCAAAGCCAGAGACACGGCCCTCAACCTCGGCAACGAAAATCTCGAAATTCGATGGACGTTCCTGTATCTGCTGCAGCACCATGCTGGCCTCCTGCAACGGCTGATGGTGAAACTCCTGCAGTTCCCTGAACAGAGATGCCATCTGTGCCTCATCCCTTGGTTCGGCACTGCGGCACAGAACCTCGGGCGCTCCATCGGACCGACTCCTTTCATTCAACATTTCAGTCTCTGAACTGGTGATCCGGCCATCGTAGACACCATGCCTTTGAGCGAGAGCCCCGTCCTTTTATGTCCGGTTAGTCGAAGGGGGACCATCATAGCCGATTATTTGCCTGACCTTCGTTTAACAGACCTACACGCTTATGGGCGTCACATCAGAGTCCGAGCAGTCTTTCCGCGATCTGCACCGCGTTAAGCGCCGCGCCTTTTAGCAACTGGTCTCCGGCCACGAACAAGGCCAGCGAGCGGCCGGACGGGTCCCCCAGATCGCGCCGGATGCGCCCCACCAGCACGTCGTCCTGTCCCGAGGCGTCAGACGGCATGGGGAAGCAGTTGGCAGCCCGGTCGTCCACCACGCGCAGTCCCGGTGCCGCTGCCAGCAAGGCACGGGCCCCGTCAGGCGTCACTTCCTCGTCGAACTCTACCGTGACCGCCATGGCATGCGCGCGCAGCACGGGAACGCGGATGCAGGTGATGCCGATGGGGAGTGGGGGCACGTCCAAAATGCGCCTTATCTCGGCGATGACCTTAAGCTCTTCCCCGTTGTAGCCCGTTTCTGGATCCACGTCGGCGTTGTGACTGAACAAGTTGAAGGCATATGGGTGCGGCAGCACGGTGGGCGTGAATGCCTCACCGGCGAGGAAGGCGGCCGTGGACAGGCGCAGCTCCTCCATTGCCGCCGCTCCGGCGCCGGACGCCGCCTGGTAGGTGGCCACGTGTAGCCGGCGGATTGAGTGAGTGCGGTGCAGGGGAGCGAGTGCAACCACGGCGATGGCAGCCACGCAGTTCGGGTTGGCGACGATGCCCCGGTGCCCCGCCAACGCCCCCGCGTTCACCTCCGGCACCACCAGCGGCACCTCTGGGTCCATGCGGAAAGCGGACGAGTTGTCCACCACCACGGCTCCAGCCCGCACAGCAATGGATGCATACCGCTTGGACACGTCGCTGCCTGCGGAGAACAGGGCCAGGTCCACGCCCGCGAAGCTGTCCTCGGTCAATGGTTCGACCGGGATTTCCCGCCCCTGGAAGGCCAGGGTGCGCCCGGCAGAGCGCGGCGACGCCAGCAGCCGCAGCGCGCGGAGCGGGAAACCGCGTGCATGGAGGCAGCGCAGCAACTCGATGCCCACGGCCCCAGTCGCGCCGACGATGGCCACAACAGGCGCGGCGGCCCCGGCGGTGCGGGAAGGCAGGGGGATGGGCTGGTTGGTGTCCGGCATGGCAATCTTCCGTGTGTTGGGCCGGAAGGAGCGGGGCGGGTGCATCCGGCGGCCCCGTCTGCAATCCGGCGGGGCCTTCGGGGTTATGCTGCGGCAGTCACCGCGCACGCACCGAACGACGCCCCGCCGAGGCGGTCGTCTTGGAGGTGCGCTTTGTGATGAACAGCATGAGCACGAAACTTACATACGTGTCGCAACCAACATGCGTCAACGGGAACAGGGTGAGGAGTTGAAGTCAGGCCCTAAACAATCCAGGGTAGATCGGTGTCGCCGGTCGTCTGACCGGCGGCTGTCAGCATCGCGTGCGCCTGGCCGCGATGGTGCGTTTGGTGATTGAACAGATGCATGACCAGCAGCGTGCGGGGCTTGGTCGTCTCGCGGTTTGAAATGCCGCTAAGCCACGTGAGGTCGTCCTGGAGCCAGGCTTCCGACACGCCATGTGCCCAGCTTGCAAGCCTCGCATCCATCTCGACCCGGCGCTGCGTAAGGTCGCCGAAATCGGCCACCATCGTCGTGCTCTCTGCCCCGGGAACCGGCGGCTTCGACCCGGCGCCAAAGCGCGACAGCCACATCTGGTCGCCCCAGAGAAGGTGGTTGAACGTGCGGTGGATCGAGCCGAAGAAGGCGCCGCGGTCGCGTCGGCGTTCATCGTCCGATAGGCGGCCAGCGGCCGTGTAAAGGCGACGGTTCATCTCTGCATTGTAAGCGGCCATGCACCGCACGTAGTCCGGCGTAATCATTCTGCCTCCCGTCCGACCTTAAACTCCGACCCCACCACACTGGTGGCGCCTGATCTCCTACACCGAACCGCTGGGATAAAATTTATGCACTTTGCAGCACCGCAAAAGTGCGTTTTGGCCGTAGCAGCCAAAACAGGCAACGAGCGGCCCCCTGTTCGCCAAGGGTCGAGGCTGTTGAAAAACTCGCTTGCGGGCGGGTTTGGCGCGTGATTCGGTTTGGTTATGACTGGACCGGAGATCACGACGATGATGGGCAAGCTGTTGGGGCAAGAGCCGCTGTTCTTCGGTTTCCGGCTTGAGGACCACGTGCCCGCCAATCACCTGCTCCGCCGCGTCGACGCGGTGCTCGACTTCGGCTTCGTCCGGCGGGCTCTCGCACCATACTACAGCTCCACCGGACGGCCGTCGGTCGATCCCGAGCTGATGATGCGCATGCTGCTCATCGGCTATCTGCATGGCATCCGCTCCGAACGGCGGCTTTGCGATGAGGTCCACCTCAACCTCGCCTACCGCTGGTTCTGCCGCCTGGGGCTGGACGGTTGCGTGCCCGACCACTCGACGTTTTCCAAAAACCGCCATGGGCGCTTCCGCGACGGCGACCTGCATCGCCTGCTGTTCGAGGAGGTCGTGCGCGCTTGTGCCAAGGCCGGGCTGACACCCGGCCGCGACACTGCGATCGACGCGAGCACGATCGAGGCCGACGCCGGCAGCGAGCGCAAGTTCACCGGCGCGGCGGATGCTGACGCCTGGGACGAGCAGGAGCGCCAGGCCCGGCCTGTGCGCGAGTATCTCGCGGCCCTCGATGCCGCCCTGCCAGCCGCTCCGGACGAGCGCGAGCCAGCGCCGCCCAAATACACGTCGCCCATTGATCCGCAGGCCGCCTGGTCGATCAAGCATGGCCCGGGGCAGTTCAGCTACGCCACGAACTACCTGATCGACAGCGAAACAAGCGTCATCCTGGACGTCGAGGCTACGCCCGCGCGCCTAGGCGCCGAGGTGGCGGCAACGCGAACGTTGATCAGCCGCGCCGCGGACCGGTTTGGTTTCCACCCCGAACGCCTCGCCGCCGACAAAGCGTATGGCAGCGCAGGCCTGCTGCGTTGGCTGTTCGAACGCGGCATCGAGCCGCATGTGCCGTTGCTCGACCGCACGGCGCTGACGCAGGGAAAGCTCCCCCGCTCGGCCTTCACCTATGACGAGATCGCAGACGCCTATACCTGCCCCGAGGGGCATCAACTCCGCCACCGCGGCTACGAGCGTCGAACCCGCACGCATCGCTACAGCGGGTCGCCCAACACCTGCGGCGCCTGCCCGCGAAAGCGGGAGTGTACCGACGCGCCCACGAGGCGCGTGCTGAGAATGGCTGACGAGGCTGTGCGCGATCGGGTCCGCGATCTTGAAGGCACGCCCGCTTTTGCCCGCTCCCGTCGCCTCCGAAAGCGGGTCGAGCGTCTCTTCGGCCAACTCAAGCGCAACATGGGGCTGCGACGGCTCAAACTGCGCGGGCTACGCGGTGCCGCCGAGGAGTTCACGATGGCCGCCGCCGCCCAGAACCTAATCCTGCTCACCAGAAAGCCCACGCCCGCCTGAACGGGAGGGCAGCTTGCGCCCTGAGCCACCCCCGCATCGGCTGCTGACTACAGACGTTCCGGCCGGAAAGCCGACTTCTTCAACAGCCTCGGTCGTTTTACGGACAGTCACAGCCAACCATCATGCTCTTTGTAATCTGGCAAATCAGGAGAGATAGAACCGTCCCCGCGCATCATCGAGCTGCGCGTTTGCGCCAAGCCGCAACGAAAGGTTTGTCTCGCTATGACCGCTCTCAAGCCCGAACGCGACCGGAAACGATGCGCCCGAGAGCACGTCACGGATCACATCGCGCACATCGTTGCAGGCATCCTTGCAGTTCCGCATGGTACCGAATACCACGCCCTCGATCGTATCGAATACGCCTGCGGCACGGAGCTGAGTGAGCATGCGATCCACACGGTATGGTGCCTCGCCCACGTCTTCAAGAAACAGAACCGCGCCGTCTGTTACCGGCGCGAAGCTGGTGCCGAGCATGGACACCATCAGCGACAGGCAGCCGCCGATCAGGTGACCTCTCGCCTGTCCTGGGATGAGGAACTCGACCTCTTCGTCCACAGCGTAATTAGGATCGAACAATGCTTGGTGCAGGGACTGACGATTGCGTTCATGGGTGGGTCCGGATCCAAGAAGCTCACGGGTTACAAGGTTGGGACCGTGTACCAGATGCACCCGTGGCCAAAGACGCGCAGCAGCTAAATGGAGCGCTGTGACGTCACTGTAGCCCACAAGCATCTTGGGTTCTGGCAGCAGGCTCGGATCAAGATAGGGAAGAAGGCGAGCGCTGCCGTAGCCGCCGCGTGTGCAGAAGATTGCCTTGGTGTCCGGATCGGCGAGAGCCGCGGCGAAATGCGACGCCCGCGCTGCATCTGATCCCGCGAGGTAAAAGTGGTGCGAATGCTCGACACGCACCGTGACATGCAGGTCCCAAGACTTGAGCAAGGTCACGGCCTCATCCAGGAGACCAAGATCGGCACCTCGGAGCTGGGCAGCGGGGGCGACGATTGAGCATCCATCTCCTGGTTGCAGGATCATTGCAAACTTTCTCCTGTGCTCGCAAAGGACGGCTTCCGCCAGGCTACTCTAACCCATGCTGGCACTGACACCCAGGAAGACGGGGTCGCCTCGACCTTGATGTGCCATGTCATGGCGGGGGAGGCCTAGCCAGCCGATCAGGCTGGGCGAAGCAGCGCCCAGGAACAGAACTTCCCCGGTTAGCGCGAAAGCCACCTCACCGGCTTGCGTCGCGTCAACGGCCGCAATCCGCCATGGATCGTTCGAGAGGTTGCGAGCGTGCAGGAAGAGCGTTGTGGCAAGCCCCCCAGCGACGACCGCAATCACGGCGGTACTGGCGAGCTGGCCCGCACCTGGCGGTGGAGGCGACACGACGAGCAGGAGAGCAGCAAAGAAGGGAAGCGCCCCAAGTGTGAGCAGCAAGACGGCGGCGGCAGGATTTGCCAAGATAGCGGCTCCACTGCCACTGCCGTGCTTCGCCCGGTTTAACAACTGGTTCCCTATGGGATAGGCGAACGCCGCCGCTATCACAGGCAGCACGCCTTTTGTGACCTGTGCCACGGTCACGCCTTCTGCAATCCGTTGTCCGTTCAGGATGGCAATGCCTACGAAGATCACGGCAGAAAACATGATCCCGCGCATGGGTACGGATACACCGAAACCTCGCAGGACAATGGGGGTGGCGAGAAGGGTGGTCTGCCAGGTCGCCGCGACGATCCAGCCAGGCGCGTTGTCGGCAGCATAGCAAATTCCGGAGTAGAACACCCCAAAGCCGATTCCGCCCGCTACCAACCAAAACCAAAGTTGCTGCCAGAACAGGCGTATGACGGTCACCAGGTAGGCTACACCATGCCTGGCAGCGAGCCACGCTGCCATCAGCCAGGCCATGTCGATGTAGCGGAGAGCTGCACTCCAGGCCCAATGGCCGCCGGACAGGCTCATGGAGCGGTTGAGAACGAATGTGACGGAAAAGAGCGCTGCCGCGAGCAGCCCGAGGCCGAGGAGCTGCGGCATACCCGGCTTGCCAGAGGCCGCGTTCGGGATCGTCCCTATATAGGTCGTGTTCACAAGCCCAGGCTCCGCCATGTGGTCGTTCGTTGCCAAATGCACGAGCAAGCGGAACAACACCAGCGAGGCAGTGCCCAGACTGTACCACGTTGTCAAACGTCGGATACACCGGACGCATCACCTACGCTGTAGCGGGTGCCTTAGTCGGCCCTCCCGCACGACCGCGGGCTGGCCGCCCGGCGCGGAGCGGAGCCGCCTGACAAGCCCAGCCCACCGTCTGATGGAATGTGAGAACACCCCGCCAGGGTTGTATCGGCCCAGCCCCAATTTTGATGCGGGACGATCTTCAGCTCAGGCGTAGTGAGCCGTCGATGCCCAGGTAAGGCAGTAAGGATTGCAGGTCTGGCACCTCCAGGTCCGGCGCCTTGGTCAACAACCGGGCGGACCGTCCGTGCCGCCGGACCCAAACAGTCGCGCAACCGAGGCTCCGCGCCGGTGGGACTTCGGTGATGCCTTCAGCGACGTGGACAACGCAGCGCGGCTCCACCGCGAGGTGGCGGAGTGCCAGTTCAAAGATGGCCGGGTCGGGCTTGTAGCACCGCGCCTCCTCGGCCGTGACCACAAGACCGAAGGAGGTGCCAAGCTGCGGCGTAGTCGCCGCGAACAAGTCATTGTCGATGTTGGAGATGACGGCGAGTTGGTAGCGCTCAGCGAGGGCCCGTAGTGCGTTCACCGTGTCAGGGAAAGGCTGCCAAGATGGGACGGACGCCGCCAGTACATCCCGCTCCGCCGGCCCGACCGGGAAGCCAAACCGGCGTCCGAATCCCTCAACCACGCCGGCGAGCACCGCGCGGTAGGTTTTGTATGGCGACTCGCATAGCGGCGCCTCAATGTCCTGGAATGCCGTGACGATCTCGTCGTCGGACAGAATAACCGCATGCCGGGCGAGCAGGGGCCGCAGCGCCTCTACCGCGCCCGCCTCCCAGTCGATCAGCGTGCCATAGCAGTCGAAGGTGAGAGTGGTCACATGGGCGGGATCGAGCGGTGAGCGTACGGCTGTCATGGAGGGACAACCTGCAACCGCCCAACCTGTTGCACTCGGACAGTCTGTCCGTCATTTGACGGAATGCTACATTTGCCAATGCTGGTCCTTGACGGCTGATGGTTCAATGTCCGAAGCTGTATTCGCATGTCTCTGACCCAGCACGTTGCTGACCGACGCCGACGCCGCGAAAACCGCGGTGGGTTTTTCGTGTCCAACGACGTTCGGCTTCGGCCGGTGACGGGCCAGCCCATCACCTAAGTCAAGCCTCCTTCGAGGACATGCCTCAGCCTCCACGACACACGTCGCGGGGGCTTTTTGCATTTGGAGCCGCAGGATATGAGTGCCAGCAGCAACGACGCCGAGACCGAGCTTCCCGTACAGAGGCAGCTTGAAGCCTACAACGCGCGCGACATCGACACCTTCATGCAGTGGTGGGCCGACGACTGCCAATACTACGAGTTTCCCTCACGCCTGCTCGCCAGCGGAGCGGCGGAAATCCGTGAGCGCCACGTCGAACGGTTCAAGGAGCCGAACCTGCACGGCATGCTCGTCAAACGGATCGCCGTCGCCAACGTGGTAATCGATCAGGAGACGGTCACGCGCACGTTCCCGGACGGCCCCGGCGAGGTGGATGTCGTTGCGATCTATGAAGTCGAGCACGGCAGGATCGCAAAAGCCTGGTTCAAATTGGGACCGCTGCGGCTCCACTCTGCCACGCAAATCCGGCGCGCTCTGCCGTGTGACACCCTTGCTGTCCGTGAGCTGACGCGCGCCGCCTATGCGAAGTGGGTTCCCGTCATCGGCCGTGAGCCGACGCCGATGACCGTGGACTACGACGCGAGGGTAAGGGGCCACCGGATCGAGCTGCTGCATGTGGATGGGCGCTTGGCAGCCCTGATCGAGTTGGTGCCGGAAGCCGCCCACCTGCTGATCGAGAACCTGGCGGTGCATCCTGCTTTCCAAAGGCAAGGGCACGGCCGCCGGCTTCTGGCCCATGCCGAGGCGATCGCGGCGTCTCTCGGCCTCTCGGCCATGTGCCTCTACACGAACCCGCTGTTCGCTGGGAACGTCCAGCTCTATGGCCGGCTCGGCTATCAGGTGGACCGGGAGGAACCGTTCAAAGGGGGTGTGACGGTCTACATGAGCAAGCCGCTTCACCCGGCCAGCCCACAAGGACGGCGGCCGGCATGACCCTGCAAGGGAGTTGCCTGTGCGGGGCTGTGCGTTACGAGGTGGACCAGCTCGACATGCCGATTGGGCATTGCCATTGCGTGACCTGCCGCAAGGCACACGCTGCGGCTTATGCCTCCACGGCGGGCGTCATGCGCGGACACTTCCGCTGGACGGCTGGCGTCGAGAAGCTTTCCGCCTATCAGTCTTCGCCAGGCAAGCTGCGCCGCTTCTGCTCAAACTGTGGAACTCACCTCCTGGCCGAGCGCCCGGCCCAGCCGCACATCATTCTGCGGGTGGCGACGCTGGACGATGATCCGGGCATGCGGCCGGCTGTGCACCTGTGGACTTCGCACGACGCGCCTTGGCTCGCGGACGGCGAGGCCGCACTACGTTACTTAGAATGGCAGCCAGATCACTGACCCTGCTCAGCTATAATCATAGAACGAGAAAACAGAATGGAGACTGTTAAAGGCACTCGCGCGATGTTGGAGGGGATGACGCCAGTCCTGAAGCAAGAAAGCTTTGTTTTTTGCAGCACGAGCGACGTTGCTTTGGCTGAACAAGCGCGATCTGCCGCTTTGAGTTGGTTCCGAGAGGACGAAGGCACCGCAATGATCTTGGAGGTGGAGGTCGCCGCTTCACTCGGTTTCGACATCACCCTGCCCATGAGACGGATTGTACTCGAAGTCTTCTCAGCTCTGGATGGTGTGGGTCTCACCGCTGACGTCTCGGCGGCGCTTGCCGGTGAAAACATACCGTGCAACATGGTTTCCGCCTACCACTACGATAATGTCTTTGTGCCCGTCGCCATGGCAAACAGGGCTATGCAGGTTCTGCGTTCGCTCCAAGCAGCGGCTCAGAGCCAAGAGTAACAGCAGACCCACCATGAGCATCCGCATCGTCATTGTCGGGATCAGCGGTTCGGCGGCGGCGAGGCGATGCGACTAGTTGCGAGCCACCCATACTTCGAGCTGGTCTACGCCGCGGTCGAGGGCATCGCCGGCAGCCGGTTGGCGGACCGCTTCCCCGGGGTGCCGGCCAAGCCCCGCACGCTGCTGGTCATGCATCTGTTCAATCACCAGACGCACCATCGCGGCCAGGCGCACGCGACGCTGACGGCCGCCGGTCAGGCGACCGGTGACACCGATCTACCCTGGATCGTCTTGGCCTGAGCCTCGACCCATTGGCGGACACCCTTGCCGCCCATGTCTCATGATGCAGAAACACGAATCCCGAGTTGCTGTCGCAGGCTGTCACGACCGGACGGGCTGAGCTGCACGGCACGGGTACCGGGTGTTTTGGTCAGCCATCCAAGATCATAGCAGCGCCGCAGCAACTGCGTGCCGAGTGGTCCCGCTAGGTGATGCCGGCGCTCCGTCCAGTCCAGGCAGCGGCAGGCGATGCCGTGCCGTCCCGGCCGGAGTGCGGTCGTGTCAATTCGGAGCACAGCCGCAAACCACTTTACCCCCGCCGGAGTCACGTCCAGCTGCTTGCCGTCTGCCGGAGCGAGTAGCCCGCGGCCTTCCAAGGCCGTCGCGACCGCAACGCCTAGCTCGCCGGCAAGGTGGTCGTAGCAGGTGCGGGCACTACGAAGGGCGCGAGCCTTGGGCGTCCGCGCCGCTCCTGGCCAGGTTAGCTGTCCGGCATGGGACGCGAGACTTTCCAAGATGACGGCAACTCCTGGCCCAGCCAGCCGGTAGTAGCGATGGCGACCCTCGCGTTCGACGGTCAGCAAGCCGCCATCAGTCAGCTTGGCCAAATGCGCGCTCGCAGCCGGCGGCGACATGCCGGCGGCGGCGGCCAGCTCGCCCGCGGGCAGCGCACGGCCGCCCACGAGAGCCGTCAGCATGGCCGCGCGACCGGTGTCTCCGATCAGCGCGGCTACGGTCGCGATGCTGGGTTCGCCCTCCATAGTTCAGGATTGCCTGAAACGTTCGCTGCCGTCCATCGGCTACGGTGCGCTCGCCTACCTATGGGGAAACCACGGCCATGCCGAACGTCGAGCAACGCCTGTCCGAGATGGGTGTCGTGCTGCCCAAGCCTTGGGTCCTGCAAACCGGCATCACGATCTCGGCCAGCCTGGTGCTGGTACGGGGCAGGCGGGTCCTGGTGTCGGGGCATGTGCCGCTCGACGCCGAAGGCGCCGTGGCCGGGCCATTTGGGCGCGTGGGCGCCGAGCTTTCAGCCGAGCAAGGCCAGCAAGCGGCTCGGGCGGTGCTGCTCGCCATCCTGGCCAGCCTCAAGCACAAGCTGGGTGATCTCGACCGGATCGGGGCGTGGTTGCGGGTCTATGGCATGGTCTGCGCCGCACCGGGCTTCACCACCTTTCCCGTGCTGATGAACGGAGCATCGTCGGTGATCGCAGAGGCGTTCGGGCCGGAGGTCGGCGATCACGCGCGGGTCGCCATCGGCGTCGCTGCTTTGCCGTTCAACGCCCCTGTCGAGATTGAGGCGGAGGTGGAATTCGCGTGAAGGGGCACCTCGTGTCAGATGCGACTTTGCAGCGCCGCGTCTTGGCAGCGACCGTTATCAGCTACGTCGTCGTGATCCTCGACACCTCTATCGTCAACGTCGCCCTGGAACGGATTGCGGACGCGTTCACAACTGGGATTGCGGGCCTACAATGGGTGGTGAACGCCTACACGCTTGCCTTTGCCAGCCTCTTGCTGACCGGGGGCGCCCTGGGCGACCGGCTGGGTGCACGCCGCGTCTACGTTGCGGGCCTGGCCGTCTTCACCCTTGCCTCGGCACTCTGTGGAGTTGCAACCAGCTTGCCGGTTTTGACAACTGCCCGCCTCGTGCAAGGGGCAGGGGCTGCCATGCTGGTGCCGTGCTCGCTGAGCCTCATCAACCACGCCTACCCCGATCCGGTGCAGCGGACCGGCGCAATCGGCCTATGGGCTGGCTTCGGCGGCGTTGCGATGGCAGCGGGTCCGTTGGCAGGGGGCGTGCTCATCCACCTGCTCGGCTGGCGCGGCATCTTCCTCGTCAACCTGCCGGTCGGCTTGGTGGGGCTGTGGCTGACGGCGCGGATCGGGACGGAGACGCCTTTGTTGCAGGGCCGGCACCTGGATCTCATGGGACAAGCAGCGGCGATCATTGCACTTGGCCTGCCGGTCATGGCCCTGATCGAGGGACCGGCACTCGGCTGGGGGTCGCCCGTCATCATCACGAGTCTTGCCGCAAGCGGCGTCGCCTGGGCCGTCTTCCTTTGGCTCGAAGCACGCCAAACGCAGCCGATGCTTCCGTTAACCTTCTTTCGAGGTCAGGTCTTCTCGGGTTCGACACTGGTGTCGATGGTGTCAGCATTCACCTTCTACGGCGTTGTCTTCGTGCTGAGCCTGTATCTGCAACGCATCCGGGGCTTCGCACCTTTGCAGGCCGGTTTCGCTTTCCTGCCGCTAACCGCTCTGGTGGCGGTGGGTAGCCTGGTTTCGGGCCGCCTCGTCCGGGCATACGGACCTCGCGTGAGCGTCAGCACCGCGTTCATTGTCTATGCAATGGGCTTCCTGGGGCTGCTTGCGGCTGTCCTGAATGAAGTCCTCTGGCCTGCTGCTCTGGCCATGCCGCTGATCGGCGCTGCCGCCGGCTTTGTTACTCCCGCTGCCACGGCCGCGATGATGGGTACGGTGGAAAAGGGTCAGGCAGGTATTGCGGCCGGAGTGATGAACGCCGCTCGCCAGACCGGAGCCGCGTTGGGCGTCGCGATCTTCGGTGCCCTGGTTGCTGGGCGGGAGACGTTCGTATTGGGCTTCCTGGCCGCTTTGTGGACTGCCGCTGGCATGTCGCTGATTGCGGCGTTGATATGGTGGATTGCTCTCGCCAGCGACAAGCATCTGACATAGCTGATCCGTTATTGTAGCGGGTCCCGATCCCTAACGAAGGTCTTCCGTGCCATTGCTCCTCGAGCCCCGAACGATGCCGGCTAGCTCCCTGATGCATTCATCAACCCACCCAGGCTGAGCGGCGGCAAAACTTAGCCGCAGGAATGAGCCGGCGGGTTCTGCCGGATACCAGTGCCGGCCGGCACTGACGAGAATACCGCATGCGGAAGCACGCTGCTCCACCGCGATGTCGGATACGTCGTCGGGCAACGCGCACCAAAGATGCAGTCCGCCTGCGGGGAGGGATGGTAAGCAGTTCGGACCTAAGTGGGTACGCAAGGCAGCCGCCATAGCATCGCGGCGTGTCCGCAGTGCAGCGCAGAGGGAACGGAGATGGCGTGGCCAGCCCGGCGCGGATACGAGCTGCAACGCGGTTTCTTGCAAAATGCCCGGCACGAAGAAATCGTCAACCAGCCTCGCCGCTCGCAGCCGTTCGAGTGCAGCACCCCGGGCGCAGATCGCGCCAACGCGCAGGCCGGGTGCGGCGCACTTCGTCAAGGACCGCACGTAGACGACGTGCCCGTCATGGTCCTCCGGTGCGAGCGGCGGCGGCGCGTTGCCCTCTAGGGCGAAATCCCGGGCCCAATCATCCTCAATCAAGAATGCGCCCGCCGCTGCCGTGGCGGCGATGACGCCGGCGCGCCGCTCGGGAGCCAGCACCGCCCCTGTAGGATTGGCATAGCTCGGCTGGCAATAGAATAGCTTTGCCCCTGTGCGATGGAAGGCGTCGGCCAAGTGATCGGGCCGCACGCCGCGCTGGTCGGTGGGCACCGGCACGATGCGAAGGCCTGCGGCCTGCGCTGCGGCGAGAGCGCCGACATACGTTGGGCTTTCCACAAGGATCGGGTCGCCAGGGGCCGCCAAAGCGCGGAATGCGGCAGCGTTTGCTGCCTGGGTGCCGGGGCAGATTGTCACCTCGTGCGGCTGGAATGCACCCGACGTTGCTGCCGCGAACCAGGCTCGTAGGGCCGGCAAGCCTTCGGCCGACATGCGGCCCCACACGCCCGGCCGGCGCAATGCGCGGCCGGACGATGCGGCAAGCAGGGCGGTCGGCTGCAGCTCCGCCGGAAGGTATCCAGCATTCAACGCCCTTGTCTGGCCGGTTGATGGGACAAGGCACAGGCTCTCCAACCCGCCCGCGGTCGCCCGGGCGGGGCCAAGGGCCAGGCTTTGCCAGGCCATGTCGGACGATTGCTCAAGCAAGCTGGGCCTCTCGGCGACGAAGGTGCCCTGCCCGGGTCGCGCCTCCACCACGCCCTCATGCGTCAGGTTGTCCAATGCTTGCTGCACGGTGACGGGGCTGACGTGCAGCTCGGTCATCACTGCCCGGACGGATGGCAGGCGGGAGCCCGGTGGCTGCGCCTGGGCGAGACTCCGCAGATGTTGTGTTACACGGGCCGTGCTGCTATCTGTTTTCATGTCAGATCATAGTAACGCTATCCTAGCCATCCTTGTAACGCAACGGCGTGATGGGAGGCCATCGTGACAGCGGAACTGCTC
Source organism: Acetobacteraceae bacterium (assembly GCA_965199105.1). Taxonomy (GTDB): domain Bacteria; phylum Pseudomonadota; class Alphaproteobacteria; order Acetobacterales; family Acetobacteraceae; genus LMUY01. The sequence continues at coordinate 950,618 of CBDAQO010000002.1, forward strand.
CTCGCATTTGCGGGATTTGCGTTCGTCAGTTCCGTCACACCCGGACCGAACAATGCGATGTTGCTGGCATCCGGGGTGAATTACGGGTTCCGCCGCACCGTGCCCCATATCGCCGGCATCAGCCTGGGTTGCGTCGCCATGCTGATCCTGGTCGGCCTTGGACTGGGACGGGTATTCGCCGCCGTCCCGCAACTCTATCTCATCCTGCGCTACGCGGGCGCGGCTTACCTTCTCTGGTTGGCTTGGAAAATCGCCACCGCAGGGCCGATAACAGACCAAAAAGCTGCAAGCCGGCCCATGACGTTTTGGCAGGCCGCGGCATTCCAGTGGGTCAACCCGAAAGCATGGATCTTGGTGGTGGGCGCTGTGAGCACCTATGCACCGCGTGATGGCTTCGGGCGGAATGTCGCTGTGCTGGCGTTGCTGCTCGGCTTGGTCAACGCGCCCACCATCTGTATCTGGGCCGGATTTGGGACGGCAGTGCGGCCCCTGCTGGTTCATCCGGGCCGGGCCCGGACGTTCAACGTAACCATGGCCTTGCTGCTGATCCTCTCTCTTCTGCCGATGCTTGATCAATGAACAACGAAATGCAGTGATGGAGTACGATCAATGGTGTGTTCGCCTCGAAGCTGATCCCAATTCAGCGCTTCGAACCAAGATACCCGCTCCGCTTGATGCTCATGACGAGAGTGCCGGAGGTCCCGCCATTGGGGCTTGCTGGCCGTGACTGTCAGTGATGTGAGCGGCGACAATGTAGGTGGCTTGTGGGGTCGTGCGGGTTACGGCTTCCGCTTCGTCAAGCTCCTCGCCCTTGGTCCCGCAAGAGAAGCCGGCCTCGCCAGGGAGGTCATGGCGTTGGCGGAGGCCGAGGCGAAGCGGCGCGGACTGTTGGGGATGTGGCTCGACACCTGGACGTTCCAGGCACCCGGCTTCTATCCCAAGTTGGGCTTTGTCGGATGTGGCCGTATCACCGAATACCCGCCCGGCCATGACCGGATTTTCTACGTCAAGCGGTTCCAGCCAGAGGTGGCAATTTGACAATAGCGACGGTGAGAAAGGGTGGGTGCTTGTGCGGCGCCGTGCGGTATGGCGTCGAGGGTGAGCCTGAAGCCGCCGGTATCTGCCATTGTACGACCTGTCGCCGCGCGGGATCGGCACCGACGCTGCCATTCGCCGTGTTCCCTGTCGATCGCTTCACCGTCACGGAAGGCCAACTGGCCGAATTCAAATCCTCGCCTGATGTCACGCGGGCCTTTTGCGCCAGGTGCGGCTCGCCGTTGACCTATCAAACCGCAAAGGCTCCTAATCGTATCGACATCATGATCTGCAGCCTTGATGACCCAAGCTCTCTCATGCCAACCCACCATGTATGGTTACAAGAGAAAGTTCGCTGGGACCGAGTTTCAGACGATCTACCTAGCTTTTTGACCTCGCGGGCTGATGACCGACGGTCAGGGTCATAGCGGTCGTATTCTCCTGACGATGTCCGGGTCTTGCTGGACGGGTGCACCTTGGTGGCAGCTCGCACCATTTCGGGCCATCGTAACGCCTCTCCGGTCAATCGAAGCATCCGGACAATGGAAAGGTAAAGCATGAGCGTCAATCTGGCCGAGAAGCTGTCGTGCTTCTCCGAGCATTGGTCGCCCAAGATCGTCGCCCTGTTCAACGGGCACGACGTCATGGTGGTGAAGGTCAAGGGCGAGTTCGTGTGGCATGCGCACCCGGACACGGATGATCTGTTCCTGGTGCTGTCGGGCCGGCTGACGATCCGACTGCGGGACGGCGATGTTCATCTCGGGCCCGGCGAACTGCACGTGGTCCCGCGCGGTGTGGAGCATTGTCCGGTGGCCGAGGAGGAAACGGCGCTTCTGTTGATTGAGCCACGGGGAACTCCGAATACAGGCGACTTGGCCACGGCCGCTATGAAGCAGGCGATCTGACCGAACCCTCAATAGACAAACGACCAGGAACTGGAGATCGGTTTGTCCCCTCCGCTAATTGAACCGTTGACGGACACAGGGCCATGACAGTCTCCGCGGTTGCTACCGGAACCCCTCACTTGGCGCTGGTCCCGACGCCGCAACCCGCAGCCCGCGTGGTGTCGCCAGCGGCGAGCTCACGCGCACGGGCGACGAACTTCTCCCCGCTGAACGCCCCGATCACGTGACCGAAGACCTTCAGCAGGCCGCGGAGCTGGTTGGCAACGTCCTTGCGCATGCCGACCAGCTTGGCCCGAGCTGCTAGCAGCCCGCGAATACGATGGCTGTGCTCGCTTTTGACCGCCACCTCACGATAACAGCCCGTGCGCACGATCTGCGCCAGGCCGACTGCGTCGTTGGTGTCGGTCTTGTTCAGCTGCATCGCCAATGCTGCCTTGGCGTGGCGGGCATCGACGCAGACGACCGGCAGACCAAGAGCGGTCAAGCTACGGTAGTGCCAGGCGGACATTGGACCAGTCTCGAGCGCGATCCTCGTTGCATGCGAAGCGTGGCGCCGGACCGCTACGGCCATCGCCTCTGGGGTGGAGGCGCACTTGCCCTGCCACACCACCTTACCGACACCATCCACCACGCATATCGCCGTTTCGGACTGCGACACGTCAAACCCGACGAATTGTTCCTGCACCATGACCGCCTCCGCCTACCCGGCAGCCCTGTGCTACCGCGTCCAGCAGGCTAAACGGTCCCGCCGACGATCACGCCACGTTCTATGGCGTGACCCCGATCAGGTCCTTGCGGCCGAAAGTGCCGTCAGGCAGCGGTTCCGCGCCGTCTCACGCAACCGCTGCAGGCCGCAAGCGTCCCGCATCGCCGTCAAGGTGGCCTCCTCCGTCATGCCGGGTGTCATGTGGAGCCTGGCCAGCGCGATCAATTCGGCCATCGGCATCTCCGCAGGATCGGCGGTCCGGCCGGTGGCGGGGGCGCGGAACGCATCCCAGCAAGCGGGATCGACGCCCAATGGCCAGACGAAGCGGCCGATGTCCTCCGTCGTAACGGCGGCGGCGGGCGGCAAGCTCGCCATCACACGATCCCTAATCTCGCGGCCAGCCCGGCCGAAGCCGTGCAGGCGTGCAACGGCCTGGACCAACCGGTCCTCGCGCGACGGCCCCTGCTCCCGCAACAGTCCTGCGATGATCGCGCCCAGGCGATCCCGGTAGGCCGGATCGTAAAACAGCGCCGGTTCTGGGGCCGAGCCTGCTACGTCGCGGGACATGGTATCGGCTTCCTGGGGCGGCAACACCGTCCCGCCGTCGCCCGGCGCCTCGGTTCCATCAACCGGCAGGTCGCCCGTGTCAGGCGGTACGCGTGGCGCCTCGGACCTTGCGGCCCGCTCGGCGCGTGCCGTCTCCAGCGCCTCGCCGAGCTGTCCGTGCAGCCTGTCCGCTTCCCGTGCGGCGTTGGTCCACCAGTCGGTCGACCAGATCCGCAGGATGCGCCAGCCCAGGGCCTCAAGCACATGCTGCCGCAACCGGTCACGGTCCCGCGCCGTGGCGGCCCGGTGGTAGGTGGCGCCGTCGCACTCCACGCCGGCAAGGTAGCTGCCGGGCGCATCCGGATCGACGATCCCGAGGTCGACTCGGAAGCCAGATACGCCGACCTGCGGGTGCGCCGTCCATCCCAGCCGCCGCAGCCGTTCCGCCACCTCGGCCTCAAACGGGCTCTCGAAATCACCCACTGAACCCCGATCGGAGGTGGCGAACGACCGCGCCCCATGCTCGGCGAAGGACAGGAACTGCTTGAGGTGGCGAACCCCGACGGCACCGGTCCGTGACAGGTCCAACTGCTCCGCCCGTACGCTGCCGAACACCACGAGTCGCTCGCGCGCCCGGGTCACGGCGACGTTCAACCGGCGCTCGCCGCCCGACAGGTTGAGGGGTCCGAAATTCAGCGCGATGCGCCCCGTCGCATCCGGGCCGTAGGTGAGCGAGAACAGCATGACGTCGCGCTCCTCGCCCTGGATGCCTTCGAGGTTCTTCACCAGCACGGGCTCGGCCGCCTCGTCTGCGAAGTGCCGCTCGAGTGCCGGATCGTCCCGCCGCGCCCTATCGAGCAGGTCCTCGATCAATCCCTGCTGCTCAGCGTTGAACGTGACGATGCCCAGCGACCGGGCTTCGGGTGCGCGCAGGATGGCCAGTGCCTCGGCGACCACGGCCCTGGCCTCGCGCTCGTTGGTGCGCGCGCCACCCCGGGCATAGACGCCGTCTGCCACGTAGCGGAACGACACCGCGTCGTCTCGCGTGACAGGGGAGGGGAAGGTGACTAGGCGGCCGCCGTAATAGACCTGGTTCGAGAATGCGATCAGGCTCTCGTGCCGGCTGCGGTAGTGCCAGGTCAGTTCGACGTTCTGGATGCCGGCGCCTAGGCACTCGTCGAGGATGGAGTCCAGGTCGTGCGTCTCCACCTCCACCGCTGCGCCATCCTCCTCTCCGCTGCGCCGTTCGAAGAAGCTGGTCGGCGGCAGCTGCCGCGGGTCACCCACCACGATAACCTGGCGCCCGCGCCCGACCGCCCCGATAGCGTCCCAGGTCGTGATCTGCGAGGCCTCGTCGAAGATCACGAGGTCGAACGGCTCCGCGTCAGCCGGCAGGTACTGCGCCACGGAGAGTGGGCTCATCATCAGGCAGGGCGTCAGCCGGCGCAGCGCCTTCGGCATGCGCGAGGCCAACTGGCGAACCGGCAAGTGGCGCTGGCGTTTGGCGAGCTCGCGAGTGAGCACCGCGTATTCGGGGTCCGCGTGGCGCTGCACGGCGTTCGGGATGCCCGCGGCGATGCGGGCACGGGCGACACGGCTGGACAGCTCCAGCATGCGCGCGTCCAGGAGGCGGAAGCGCTCGATCCGCGTCTCGTGCCGGGCCGCGACGAAGCCGCGCAACCTGGGCGCCGCATCGACGGCGAGGTCGATCCACCACCGGGCATAGTTCGCCTCCAGGGCGTGAACCGCATCGCCCGGCCCGACGATGCCGTCCTCCATGGCACGGATCACCGGCCCCAAGCCTTGCGCCTCGGCCGACTGCGACACCCCGCGCCAGGCGCACCACTCCTGGATTGACCGGGCGGCGGAGGACCACCCGGTCAGGTGCTGCGACACCGCGCCCAGCCAGTCCGTCCGGTCCTCGGGCACAAGGCGCGCGACCGGGCTGCCAGCAAGCGCCGCCACGGTCTGTAGCGCCGCCTCCGCTGCCGCCCAGGAATCCGTCAGAGCAGCCAGGGCGGCCCCGGCCGAGCCGGACGGCGCCAGGAGGTCGGCCGCCTCGCCGACCAACTGACGGATGAGGGCCCGCAGCGCGGCCAAGTCCGCCGCGTCCTGCGTGCACGAAGCCGTTGCCGACCGCACGCGCCGGCCCCACTCCTGGGCTGTCTGCATCCGCATGAAGTCCGTATCGATCCCGCGCCAGGCCCGGCCCAGCGCCGCCGTGTGCGGGGTGGCCGCGACGGAGGCGTCGATCGCCTGGATCTCCAGCAGGCGATCAAGGTCGGGACCGCAATCCTCGGGCACCGGGCCGTCCGCCTCGGACGCGAGCCGCTTGCGCACCGCCCGTTGCGCCATGCTCCGCGGCAGCGCCCACTTCTCGCCGGCCGCGCGCCAGTCGGACCGCAGCGCCGCCAGAGGCAGGGCGTATACGCCGGGTCGCCATGATCCCGTGAGCGCCTGGCGTATCTCGCGATGCCGGCTTGCCTGGGTGGCCACTGCCTGGACCGCCTCGTGCAGGTCCGCGGCGTCCTCGGACAGCGCCCATGCCGCCTCCGGGCCGATCGGGTCGGTCAACAGGCCCGCCAGCGACACCAATCGCTGCAGGGCCGGCCGCGACCTGATGTAGTCGCCGAGCTTGAGCGTCCGGCAGGCCGCGCCGACCGCATGTTCCAACTCGTCCAGCCGCATGGCCGCGTGCCGCGCCGCTTCCAGCAGGCGGGTCTGCCAAACGGGCGACCACTCCGCCTGCTCGATGCCCGCCAGTGTCGGCCCGCGCACGGCGTCGCCGGCCCGGCGCAGCACCTCCCTCGCCTCCTCGACGGCTTCGACCAGCCGCCGCCAGTCCCCTGAGGCTGTTGAAGAAGTCGGCTTTCCGGCCGGAACGTCTGTAGTCAGCAGCCGATGCGGGGGTGGCTCAGGGCGCAAGCTGCCCTCCCGTTCAGGCGGGCGTGGGCTTTCTGGTGAGCAGGATTAGGTTCTGGGCGGCGGCGGCCATCGTGAACTCCTCGGCGGCACCGCGTAGCCCGCGCAGTTTGAGCCGTCGCAGCCCCATGTTGCGCTTGAGTTGGCCGAAGAGACGCTCGACCCGCTTTCGGAGGCGACGGGAGCGGGCAAAAGCGGGCGTGCCTTCAAGATCGCGGACCCGATCGCGCACAGCCTCGTCAGCCATTCTCAGCACGCGCCTCGTGGGCGCGTCGGTACACTCCCGCTTTCGCGGGCAGGCGCCGCAGGTGTTGGGCGACCCGCTGTAGCGATGCGTGCGGGTTCGACGCTCGTAGCCGCGGTGGCGGAGTTGATGCCCCTCGGGGCAGGTATAGGCGTCTGCGATCTCGTCATAGGTGAAGGCCGAGCGGGGGAGCTTTCCCTGCGTCAGCGCCGTGCGGTCGAGCAACGGCACATGCGGCTCGATGCCGCGTTCGAACAGCCAACGCAGCAGGCCTGCGCTGCCATACGCTTTGTCGGCGGCGAGGCGTTCGGGGTGGAAACCAAACCGGTCCGCGGCGCGGCTGATCAACGTTCGCGTTGCCGCCACCTCGGCGCCTAGGCGCGCGGGCGTAGCCTCGACGTCCAGGATGACGCTTGTTTCGCTGTCGATCAGGTAGTTCGTGGCGTAGCTGAACTGCCCCGGGCCATGCTTGATCGACCAGGCGGCCTGCGGATCAATGGGCGACGTGTATTTGGGCGGCGCTGGCTCGCGCTCGTCCGGAGCGGCTGGCAGGGCGGCATCGAGGGCCGCGAGATACTCGCGCACAGGCCGGGCCTGGCGCTCCTGCTCGTCCCAGGCGTCAGCATCCGCCGCGCCGGTGAACTTGCGCTCGCTGCCGGCGTCGGCCTCGATCGTGCTCGCGTCGATCGCAGTGTCGCGGCCGGGTGTCAGCCCGGCCTTGGCACAAGCGCGCACGACCTCCTCGAACAGCAGGCGATGCAGGTCGCCGTCGCGGAAGCGCCCATGGCGGTTTTTGGAAAACGTCGAGTGGTCGGGCACGCAACCGTCCAGCCCCAGGCGGCAGAACCAGCGGTAGGCGAGGTTGAGGTGGACCTCATCGCAAAGCCGCCGTTCGGAGCGGATGCCATGCAGATAGCCGATGAGCAGCATGCGCATCATCAGCTCGGGATCGACCGACGGCCGTCCGGTGGAGCTGTAGTATGGTGCGAGAGCCCGCCGGACGAAGCCGAAGTCGAGCACCGCGTCGACGCGGCGGAGCAGGTGATTGGCGGGCACGTGGTCCTCAAGCCGGAAACCGAAGAACAGCGGCTCTTGCCCCAACAGCTTGCCCATCATCGTCGTGATCTCCGGTCCAGTCATAACCAAACCGAATCACGCGCCAAACCCGCCCGCAAGCGAGTTTTTCAACAGCCTCCCCTGCATCGTGGACGTCGGAGTGGGGCCATGCCAGTGCGATCTCGGGGACGCCGCCATCGGCCGCCCGCAGCACGGCGCCGATCGCGCGGAACGGCGTCCATCCGTTGCGCCCCGGCCTGTGCAGCTCGCGCACGTAGCCGTTCAGCTCCTCGCGAAGGCTCGCGAGGTCCGCCTTCGCGGCGGCCCAGTCCCGTCCGTCCTCCGCCTCGGACACGGATTGGGCGCGCTCCAGCTGTCCGAGCACGGCGGTCTTGCTGACCTTGCTGGAGAACAGGTCCAGGCAGAAGTCCGCCATGCCGACGCTCTTGAGCCGCCGCTGCACGACCTCCAGCGCCGCCCGTTTCTCCGCCACGAACAGGACTGTCCGCCCCTGGGCCAGCGTGTTGGCGACGATATTGGCGATGGTCTGGCTCTTGCCCGTGCCGGGTGGCCCGATCAGCACGAAGCTCTCGCCGGCGGCCGCCCGCGCCACCGCCCGCAACTGCGAGGAGTCGCCCTCCAATGGGCAGTACAGGTCCGCCGCGGCCAGCTCATCGTCCAGCATGCTGCCGATCGGATGGCGCTCGCCGCCAGTCCCTGACGCTGTGTCGACCTCGGGTGACGGCCCATCCATCAGCCGGCGCGAGACGACGTTGCCGCGCAGCGCCTCCGCCCGGTCCGCCAGGTCCTTCCACATCAGGAACTTGGTGAACGACAGGGTGGTCAGCGCCACCTCATCCCGAACCTCCCAGCCCCGGACGTCGCGCAGCTTGGACCGGAAGGTGTCCATGATGGCGGGCACATCGAACCCGGCCTCGTCCTCCGGCGGCCGTTCGGCTTCCAGCGTCGGGAACTGGAGGGCGAACTCCTGGCGCAGCATCTCGAGCAGCGTCGAGTTCAGCCGAGTCTCATCATCGTGCACCCGCAGCACGAACCCCGAGCGCACGCTCGGACGCTCCAGCACGACCGGCACCAGGATCAGCGGCGCTCGGTATGGCGTCTCGCGGTCCTCCCTGCGCCACAGCAACGTCCCGATCGTCAGGAACAACGTGTTCGACCCGCCTTCCTGCTGGTCGGCGCGCGACTTGCGGTAGATCTCGGTCAACGAGGCCTGCAGGGACGCTTCGTCCCGTCCCACCACCAGTTCGCCTTTGGCCATGGCCTCCCGCGCGAAGGCGAGGGTGGCATCCTCCTGCAGCCGGTTGCGGTGCAGCGCCGCGCTGCGCGGGTCGGCATCGCCCATCAGGTCGGGCCAAGGGCGGAACTTCAGCGGCGCGGCGCGGGCCTTGCCGCGCATCTCCGCCAGCCAGTCCTCCAGCTTGGCCGCATCCGGGCAATCCACCCAGAGCACCTGGCGCCCGGACGCTGGCAGATTCAACAACCGGTTGCGGCCGGAGAGATCCAGCAGCCGCTTGCGCCAGCGGTCGAGCCGGTCCTCGGCGCTCGCGAGCGGCGGTTCGTCGGCCGTCGGCACGTCGTCGCGCAGCGGGGGCGCGTCCTCGATGGCTGGCAGCAGGAGTTCGGCCGCATCCGTGGCGGCCTGGAAGGCGTAGCCGGTCGAGGCGCTCGCCAGAGGCAGGATGCGCCGCTGGCGGGCACGATGGATGTCGATCAGCCCCTCGAACTCGGCGTCCTTTTCCGGCTCGACATGGGCCGCCCCGGCGACCGTCGCCTGCTGGAAGCTGGGCTTGCGGGCATGGGCCGTGCCGGTCGTCTCGAACAGCTTGAGGTCGTCGAGCTTGAGCCGGGTCCGCAACCCCGGCGCATCGTCCACGGTGGAGGTGCCGAAGTCGCCCTTCGACAGCCAGACGCCGGCGAATGCGTGCTCTCGCTGCAGCACGATCAGCGGGCGAAGCCCGGCCGCCTCCAGGCAGGAGCAGAACAGCACGGCCAGGTCGAGGCAGGTCGCCAGCCGCTCCTCGCCGATCTGGCGCGCGGTGCGGATGCGCTGGCCGCCGCCGACGAAGGACGGCGGCGGGTTCATGTAGCGCAGGTCCATCCGGCAGACCGCGTTCCAGATCGCCTGCGCCTGTTCCCAGACGCGGGTCTTGCTGCTGCCCTGGTAGCCCTCGAACGAGTCTGGCTTGCCGCTTGCCCGCAGGAGGTCCGAGGCGGCGTGGATGATGCGGGCGACCGCCGGGTCGTTCGGCTGGACGAAGGCGGCGAGGATGTCGGGGATGCCCGCCGTGCCGCCCCACTCGTTGAAGGCGAGGATGCGGATGTCCTGCGTGAACTCGCCGACGATCTCGCCCCCGCTGCGTGCGACGAGCGACACCGTGCCGCGGGTCGCCTCCGAGAGGCCCGACAGGAACGGGCCATCGACGGGGATGTCCAGGTCGTCGAAGGTGAGTATCTGACCGGGCGCGAGACCTGCCCCTTGCCACGTCCGCGCGCGCAGCACCGGCGGCCGACACCCGAGCTCGATCTCGATGTCGCCCAGCGGCTCCTCGCCTACGTTGGCGATTGCCAGTTCGGAAAGCACGGGTACGTGGTTCTGCCACAGCGCCGCGTTAAGGGCCGGCTGGAACCGGGCGGTGAGGCGCGTCCTTGGTGGAGCGGGCCGCGACGCCTCGTCAGGGGCGGTCTGCGGTGGCGCCTGGTGGTCGACGACGCCATCGACGGGCTCATTCTGGGTCATCGATCCACGCTGCTGCTTCGTTGCCTCACCAAACCATGCCTCGGGCGCTCGGCCAATGACGGCCGGACATGCCGGCGATCACGCAATGTGAGGAGTCGTCGGTCCCGAGGAAGAGCTCACCGAGCGCAAGCCACCGCCTGGGGATGATGCAGCGTCGCGGGCGAGGTGGGGCGGGCGGTCGTGCAGCATGTGGCACCACTGGCAGAGGCTCCTGAGATTGCCAGGCGATGTTGCGGGGATCCCCGTTGCGATGTGCGGCGGCAAGCACGACGTGGATGGACATAAGGAGACCTTGGTCATCCGCCGCGCCCTCGAAGCCGCCGCCGGATCGGTGGGTGGCGGCGCGGCCGGCTTGCGCGCCGCCCGCGCGCTGCTTGGCGCCCTGGTCCTCTCAGACAGCGCTGTCCGACCCGAGTGCGACCCTGATACGACCTGACGGGTCCAGGGTGATAGGAAATCAACTTTTTCTTGCATTTAATGTGGATGGTGAGAGAATTAGCTCACAGCTATAATCGGTCGGGACAAGTGCAATCGGGTTTAGAACTCCATCGGTCACTACAAATGCATATGTTGTTATTATTATTTCCAGCAACGTAGTCACGAACCTTATACCTGTGAACCCAGCTGTCGCGTTGCGCGAAATTCCCGGATTCGTCGCATTGAGCCGTTTTGACTGCACTTAAATCCGAAGTAGCCGACGGCTCGATCCCGAATTTGCAGCAATTCTAGGATCGACGTCTACATCGACTTTGCCCAGAACAGTGAAGATCGCGCGTGTGGCAGCACGATTAAGCTTGTAACAGGCAGGGAATGCGCCTCCAACCTTGCACGATTCGCAGTCCCGCGCTTAGTGCAATCAGCCATTCGCCCGTCCGGATTATCGTGCAGCCAGTCCCGCATTTCCGTCCTGCTAAGGCTTTGAACCAACACCAAAGGCCAGTCCGGGATTTTCATACAACGCGACACCTGGCTAACCAGATGACCGAGATTGGTGGATTGTGTTGAAAAAGGCCGGAACTGCTGAATTGCCAGTTCCTTGCGCCAAGCTTGAAACGATCTCATAAATTTTATCAGTAGCTTATCCGTTATGGTATCGTGATCATTGCAGGTTCGCGAACCTCCGCGGCCTTCTTCAACACAATCGGTGGAAAGCTGACGGTCCGCTTTGCGGACGTAATTCGCAGAAGCAGACAATGCTTTAGCCTCAATCTAGAACTCATACACGCCTTCCGTAAGTCCCTGTTAGACATCGCCCAGTCATTCCTAGTCTTCTGGCGCGGAGTTCACGCCAGCTCCGCCTTCAACATAGTCGCCTGAATTGCAACGTCCGGGCCGGTCAGTGCAGCCGGCCAACGGGTTGGAGAGGGCGCGGAGACGTGCCGACACCTTGGCGAAACACATTTCCCTCCGCCCGTTCCTCGGGCGTCTGGTGCCTACCCAGGCACTGCCGCAGCCCTGGAACGACCCAAAGACGACACCAAAAAGCAAGTCAAGAACGCCAGAGGCATGGTGACTAAGGTGGGCGGGTCCAGGGTCACCATGGGGCTTGCAAAGCCCAGCACCTTCACCCACACCGACGGGCCAAGGATTGTCAGCACCAACGCCGATACGAGACCGATACAGCCTCCGCTTATCGCTCCGAGCGTGGTGAGGCCCCGCCAGTAAAGCGAAAGCAGCAGCACAGGGAACGTGGACGACGCAGCGATCGCAAAGGCGAGGCTAATCATGTAGGCCACGTTCTGCGTCCGGAACGCGATGCCAAGGGCGATCGCGAGCACCCCCAGCCCGATTGTGGCGGCCCTGGAAACCCGAAGCTCCTGCGCGTCGGTCGACGTCCCCCTGCGGAACACCCGAGCATAGAGGTCGTGGCTGACTGCCGACGCCCCTGCCAGAGTGAGACCGGCAACGACTGCCAAGATGGTGGCGAAGGCCACGGCAGACACGATGCCGAGCATGGCATCCCCGCCGAGCAGCCGCGCAAGGTGGATCGCGGCCATGTTGGGACCACCCAGCACCTGACCGTTGCCACCAACGGCGGAGGGCTGGCCTGACAGGATCACGATGGCGCCAAAACCCAGGATCGCGATGCAGGCATAGAAGCTGCTGATGAAACCCGTGGCCCAGAAGACGGATGTGCGGGCGGCTCGGGCATCGGGCACGGTGAAGAAGCGCATCAGGATGTGTGGCAGACCGCAAGTACCGAACATCAGCGCGAGGCCGAGAGACATCGCGGAAAATGGACTCGCCGAGGCCACACGCGGCGCCAGGATCGCGGCACTTCGACCTGGCAGGCCAGCTGCCTCGACCAGCAATGAGGGAAAGCTGAAGCCCGAGCGGCTGAGGATCAGGACGGCCAGGATTGCGCCGATACATAGCATCAGGATCGCCTTCACGATCTGCACCCATGTCGTTGCGGCCATACCGCCGAACAGCACGTAGCAAACCATCAGCACGCCGACCACTGACACGGCTATAGTATAATCCAGCGAGAACAGGAGCTGGATGAGTTGTCCTGCGCCGACCATCTGCGCGACGAGATAGAATGAGACCACGACCAGGGAGGCGACCGCGCCAAAGATACGCATTGGCCCCTCGTCCAGGCGTAGGCAGGTCACATCGGTGAACGTGTAGCGCCCAAGGCGGCGCAGGCGCTCGGCAAGCAGGAACACCACCACGGGCATGCTCGTTGAGTAGCCCACCGCGTAGGCGAAGCCGTCGAATCCGGACGCAAACACCAGGCCGGTCAAGCCGAGGAAGGCACCGGCCGACAACGTATCCCCGGCCAGAGCCAGGCCGTTCTGGAAGCCGGTGATCCGTGCCCCGGCGGCATAGAAGTCGCTGGTGCTGTGGGTGCGCCGGGCCGCCCACCAGGTGATCGCGAGCGTGGAAGCTACGATGACGCAGAAGCAGGCGATCGCGACGGGCGTCATCGTGCTGTCTCGAACAGTACGGCCGCTGTAACGTAGTCGGCCTGGGCCTCACGTAGGCTCGCCCTGATGACGTAAACGCCGGTCAGCACAACGCCTAGAACCATCACCGCGAACCCATATGCGAAGGCCAACGTGAGCCCCGCCCCAATCCAGATGGGACGGGCTAGCACCTCGGGGGAAAACGCGCCCAATAACACGAAGCCCGCGTAGAAAGCGGCCAGCGCTGCCGTGAAGGCAAAGCCTGTCTGGCCATCGCTGGAACTAGCATGGGAAGCGCTCTTATCTATCGTAACCATCGTCGCACCTTTCAGAAGAATGGTGACGTGGCCTTTCATCCCGTCGCGCGGCGTTATCCGCCGTCGCATTGAGGCCGCGGTGGTCGCCGCAGCCCCAGATCGTCGCGCTAGAGCTCTCCGGTCAGGAACTGAGCGCGTCCGTTTCCGAACGACCAGTCCTCATCGCCGACCGTGACCATGGTGACCACCACGTCCGAGGGTGCGATGCCGCAGCTGTCCTGGAACTCCCGGCACAGGACCTCGTAGAAGGCCTGCTTCATATCTTGACCACGCGGGCGGGTGACGACCTGCACCACTATCTGGTCCGCCGTGCGAACCATCCCGAGGCCGGTGTCCTCAATGATCATTTCGTGCGCGGGATGCTGGTGCACAATCTGATAACGGTCGGTCTGGGGAACGCGGAATGCGCTCACCATGGCTCGATGGGCGGCGTCGAGGATGGTCCGCAGCGCCGCGGGGGCGCGGCCCTCGACGACGTCGAAGCGCAAGAGAGGCATTCTAGATCCCTCGCTGGTGAGTGATGCAGGATGAGATCGCCTCGATCCGCCGCTGAGCCTCATACGCGATGCGCTCCACGAGCTCCGCTGCGGGTGGCAGGTCGTGGATGAGGCCTATTGCCTCGCCGACCGTCACGTTGGCAGTGTCGTAGTCACCGGTGGCATGTGCAGCTTCGAAAGCCGCCAGCCGATCCGGCTGCTCAAGTGCGAGCTGCTCCTCCCGGCCTTGCCAAGTCTCGATGAACCCGTTGCGCATCAGCCGCGCGTCGTAGCCGGTAGGCCAGTTCTTCTGCCGCACGATATCATAGACCCGGGTGCGAACCGTCTCGTCACCATTCGCATTAAGGATCTTCTGCTTCGCAGCGGGATGGATCACTGCCTCCTGGGTTGCCCAGAACCGGCTGCCCATCAGCACGCCGTCGGCCCCAAGCGCGAGGGCCGCCGCGAGCCCTCGCCCATCTGCGATGCCCCCCGCCGCCACCAGCAGCGTATTGGGTGACCGACGGGCGAGCAGGTCGGCCACGGCCGGGAGGAACGCCATCGTGGAGCGCGCACGCTGTCCATGGCCGCCAGCTTCGGTACCCTGGGCCACGATGACGGCGGCACCGGCAGCCAGCGCACGCTCGGCATGCTCCAGGTTGTGCACTTGTGAGATCAGCGGCACGCCGGTCGCGTGAATGCGGGAGGCGAAGGGGCCAGGATCGGCAAATGACAGCATCATCGCCGCGGGCTGTCGTTGTAGCGCAAGGTCAAGCAGTGCGGGATCCTGCGCCATGGACCAGGTAATGAAGCCGCATCCGACGCGCTGGTTACCAGCAAGAGCGAATTCCGCTTCCAAGCGGTCCCGGTTGCCGTAGCCGCCGCCAATCATGCCGAGACCACCGCCAGCCGTGACGGCCGCTGCCAGTGCTCCGCCCGACGCCGGGTCCATCGGCGCCAGGATGATGGGGTGGCGGATGCCGAACAGCCGGGTCAGGCGGGTCTCGAGAGCCAAGGGCAGTTTCCTTCCGTTCCAGGTCGTGACGACGGCCTGCCACGGCCGAACTTGTTGCAGGTGCCATGCGGAATGAAAGACGTTTGTTCAGATGGGAGGCATCATGTTATGAAATGACTATGAACAGCCTCGATCTTTCTTTCTTCCTTGCCGCTGCTCAGGCCTCCTCCCTCGGAGCGGCGGCAAAGGCGCTAAACACCGTGCAGTCGAACGTAACCGGTCGTATCCAAAGACTTGAGGCTGACCTTGGTGCGGATCTATTCCGCCGCCATGCCCGCGGCGTGGTGCTGACTGAGGCGGGGGAGCGGCTCTTGCCTTTCGCAATCGAGATGGCTCGGCTGCTTGATGAGGGCCGCCAGGCGGTCGCGTCGCATGGCCGGCCTCATGGCCCTCTGAAGATTGGGGCTATGGAGACGACGGCCGCGTTACGACTCGGCGACGTCATCTCCCGTTTCACGAGCGACTTCCCCGAAGTGCGGCTGACGCTGAGGACCGGCTCCACTGCCACGCTGATTGATCTCGTGCTGCAGAACGAGATCGAGGCTGCTCTCGTGTGCGGTCCTATCGTCCATCCGGAGCTCATCGCAAGCCACGTATTTTCGGAGAAGCTCGTGCTCCTATCTGGTGGCGCGCACGGGGGCGGGGAAAGCCTTGGGCACGGACACAGCCTGCGCATTTTTGTCCTAAGTCGGGGGTGCTCTTATCGACAGCACCTGGAAGCGTTGCTGCTTCGCCGAGGTATCACGGCCGTGGACGTATCGGAATACGGGACGGTCGACGCGGTGCTCGGATGCGTGTCCGCCGGCATGGGTGTGACTCTGCTTCCGGAAGCGTTGGTTTCGCTCTACGCGCACCGATACCGGCTGCGTGTAGACCACCTGGCGGAGCGGGAAGCGCTCGTCGACACAGTCCTAGTGCGCCGCCATCGTTCCGCGGTCTCGAACGGCATGCAGCGCTTTACCGCCCTTCTGCCAAGTCCTGGCCCGCGCGCGGCCGCGGAGTAGCCGGCCCCGGTTCGCTGCTGTCACCGACTGTCCGCCTCCATGAATGAAAGAACCCGCTGAAGGTTCGAGATGGGTCAAAGCGGCCGATCCGAGTCTCCCGAAACGAGCATCAAGGGAGAGCTGGACTTGGTGCCGCAGTAAGGCGCCTGCCGAGACGCCTGTATTCCCAAAACCTGTTTCTAAATCAATCTTATCAAAATAACGGGTTCGGCATGAGAAGGCGGGAACCTCGCAACTCGCCCAATGCTCGCAACTCGCCTAGGGCGCGTGGACAAAGTGCGCGAGAGGGATTCCCCCGACACGGAGTGATGTGATTCGAAGCTGATCTTCATGGTGGAGATCAGCCTTGGTCCGAGGGCTTCTGAGTGACGATGAGTGGGCGTTCTTCGAGCCGTTTGTGATCGAGCGGGGTGCCCTGCGGGGGCGTCCGCCTGCCGACCACCGCCGCACGCTGAACGCGGTGTTCTGGATTGCCCGTACCGGCGCGCCTTGGCGCGATCTGCCGGAGGAACTCGGCAACTGGAACTCGGTGCACCGGCAATACCGTCGCTGGACCGCTGCCGGACTTTGGGACCTGATGCTCGAGGCCCTCGCCGAGGGCGGCGGCAGCAATGCCGTGCAGATGGTCGACAGCACAGTCATCCGGGCACACCACTGTGCCGCCGGCGCAAGGGGGGGACTCAAAATCAGGCTCTTGGCCGCTCGCGCGGTGGCTTCTCGACCAAAATCCATGCCCGGACCAACGCTGAGGGTCTTCCAATCGCGCTCATCCTGACGCCCGGCGAGGCCCACGACAGCACGGCTTTCAACGACCTCATGGCCGAGCATGATGCCGACCCAGAGGTCATGCTGGCCGACAAGGGATACGACAGCGACGCCATCCGAGACGAAGTCCGCGCCCGGGGCGGCACACCCGAAATCCCCACCAAAAAGAACCGGCACATCCAGCACACGGTCAACCGCGCCTTGTATGCGACCCGAAACAAGATCGAGCGCTTCTTCAATCGGCTCAAGAACAGCAGGCGCGTGGCCACTCGATACGATCATACCGCAAGCAGCTTCCTCGGCTTCGCCAAGCTGGCCACGATCAAACAGTGGATCGGCTTTGTCCACGCGACCTAATGATCGATCAATGGCCGCTTTCGGATAGCTGCCATCAGACTGCTACCGACAGCTTTGCGGTCGGGAACAGCCAGCGCGCCAGTCGGGCGGAACGTCCGCCCTTCATTCCATGACGCCCGGAAGTTGCCATTTCGCTATCGGCCAATCTCCCCGTTGCATGAGTGTAGCAGGTGAAACGCAGGCTTGCCTCGACGCATGTGCGGTGCTTGGCTGGGCGCCGACAGCGGGATGGAGTTTGTTGAAAGCGATCCAGATCGACCGTTACGGTGGCCCTGACGTCCTGGTTTGCCGAGACCTGCCAGTGCCCACGCCAGGGCCCGGCGACGTGCTGATCCGGCTTGCCTGGTCCGGGATCAACTTCATGGACATCCCTACCCGCCAGGGCAAATACGCCGCCTCGCGTACCTACCCGCAGGTGATGCCAACCACGCTCGGCATTGAGACTTTGCAGATTGTCCGTCCTTCGCGGAGGCCGCACCCCGCCAAGGCAACTCGATGCTCAGTTTCGACCGACTTGGACCTGATCGCCATCATAACAAGTCAACCTTCGGCACTAAGTTTTCACCAAAATAATGCGGCCTACGCGTGTTTGAGCTGGGCCTGTACGCCGGCAATGTCGCCCATGCCCCAGTGCTCACTGAACAGCCCACCTTTGACGGTAAAGATATCGCACGAGGTGAAGCGCAGTTCGCGCCCCGTTGCCGGAACGCCGAGATAGGGACGGGTCTGTGTGCCGGTGTAGACGAAGCTGGCGGCGGCGCGACCGGGAGCTGCCAGCACGGTCTCGATTGTCACGAGTAGATCAGGCATGGCGCGCAGGCGGCTGGCGAAAAAGTCGACGGTTGCCTGCTTCGCGCTGATGCCAGCCGGAGACGGGGCGGCGGCGCTGACTTGGTGGTTGATGTAGTCCGCGGCGAAGAGGGCGGCGAAGGCTGCCAAGTCGTGGGCCGACAAGGCGGCCGCAAAACGCTCGACCATTCGGATGCTATCACTGTCTTGCGCCGAAGCGGGCACTGCAAGGACGCTGCCGGCACCACCCAGTCCCGCAAAAAAACCGCGCCGTTTCATGCGACGTGCCCCGCCCTCAATGTTGCCAGAAAAGCAGCAGGCTGACCGTATAGCCGCTCGTGCGGCAACCGCACGTAGGTCTCGGCGTCCTGCATTAGGAACGCTGGAAAGCCATGAAGATCGTACTCGTGCATGAGCCTGCGCGTTTCCTGGACATGTTGATCGACGGCCACATCCTGCAACGCGGCAGCGAACGAAACGGCATCAAGGCCGATTGAACCCGCAATGTCAGTCAGAACCTGATCCTGAACGACCCGGCGTCCGTCAATGTAGTGCGCCCGCTGGATGGCGGACATCAACGCCAGGCCCTGCCCACTCTGAAGCTGATCCGCCGCAAGGACGGCCGCGATCGTAGGCCGTGAGTGCCAGATGGTGACTGGGTCGACGAGTAGGCCGTCTAGATAGGCAGACCCGAAGATTTGGCCGGTGAGTTTGGCGATGCGATCGTCTGTAGACCGCATCATGCGGCGCTTGGCGTCCGGCGCATGGATAGGCTGATCCCACAGCCCACCGCCATGCAACACAACCGGGATGCCGCCATCCGCGGCTGCCTCCACCAGCGGTTCGGCCGCATAGCACCAGCCGCAGAGCGGGTCGTAGACATAATGCAGGATGGGCGTTGCCATCAGAAAGCTCCGTGTCTTGTGCGTCTGGAGCAAGGGCGGCCATGTGCCGCCCTCGCGGAGAATCAGGCTTGCATCAGGCTGCCTGGAGCGCCTTGCGGACGCTTTCGGCCAGGGGAGTGGTAGGGCGTCCGATCAGACGGCTGAGATCATGGCTGTCGTCGAACAGGGCACCTTGAGCCGCGCCCGCGTCGCTGTCTGAGAGCAGGGACGCCAAGCCGGGCGGCAGCCCGGCGCCCAGAAGCGTGGCCTTGAAGTCGGTTTCCGGCATGTCATGATAGGCGATTTCCCGACCCGTCTGCCGCGACACCTCCGCGGCCAGCTCGGTCAAGGTGTAGGCTGTGTCGCCGGCGAGCTCGTAGGTCCGGCCGGCCTGGTCCTCGGCAGAGGCCAGCACGGCGGCGGCCGCGTAGGCGTAGTCAGCCCGGGCGGCCGAAGCGATGCGCCCCTCTCCCGCCGCCCCTAGCAGCGCATCATGCGCCAGAGCTGCCGGGACGCTGGCCATGTAATTCTCGGTATACCAGCCGTTGCGGATCAGCACGAACGGAACGCCCGACCGGGCCAGCAAGGCCTCGGTCTGGCGGTGATCCTCCGCCAAGCCGAGCGGCGAGCGGTCGGCGTGCAGGACGCTGGTGTAGGCGATCAGCGACACACCGGCCGTCCTGGCCGCCTCGATGACGTTGCGGTGTTGCGACACTCGGCCCTCCATGGCGCTGGAGGAGATGAACAGCAGCCGTTCGATACCGGCGAACGCTGAGCTCAGCGAAGCGGGATCGTTGTAGTCGGCGCTGCGTGTCTGGACGCCCTGTTCCCTCAGGCGCACCGCTTTTGCTTGAGGGCCTTCCTCGCCGTTGCGAACCGTGCCGGCGATCTCGGCAGCTTGGGTGGTCTTGAGCAACGCTTCGATAACGAGACCGCCAAGCTGGCCGGTGGCGCCGGTGACGAGGAGGCGAGGCGAGGTTGATATGGACATGGCATGCTCCTTGGATCTCTTCAGAGACGAGGTATTGATTAATGACCGTTGTCGCGCGATGTAAGGAGGCATGATTTCCGCCCCAGGTGACCTGAAAGTGCCCTATCCGACGGAAAACGGGCCGACCCTTGGTTCGGTCTTCGACGTCTGGCAGGACGTGGGCTTCAACGCGGCAGCCTGTCCGGTGCGCAACGTGCTCGACCGTATCGGCGACAAGTGGACCCTGCTGGCATTGGTCGCCCTCGCGTCGCGCCCGCGGCGCTTCAGCGAGCTGCACCGCGCGATCCCGGATATCTCCAAGCGCATGCTGACCCAGACTCTGCGCGAATTGGAGCGCGATGGGCTGGCGGACCGGCAGGTGTTCCCGACCAAGCCGCCCAAGGTTCAATATAGCCTATCACCGCTCGGCCTTTCCGTGCTGAGCCCGCTGGCTGCCCTGGTCCGGTGGGCCGAGGATAGCTATCCCGCCATCCGCGATGCCCGCCAGCGGTTCGACGCTGCTCCAGGCGAGATGCAGGGGCCCTGACGGCGTTAAGTACGCCAGGGTGAAATCGGCTCCGAGGTTCAGGACACCCTCAGCAACCGCTTTGGGCCTTTGTTCTCCTGGAAGATTGGTATTGGCGCCTTTGTGAGACATCAGCCCGGCACGCCTCGCTGTATCTCGATGCAGTCATGCATGCGATGCTAGACAAGAAGCTGGGGTGAGTTTGTCTCCTCCGAGACGACGTCCAGCTTGCTTCGCTTACCGTCCCGCAAACCAGGATGTTGTGCGGTGGTGCTGCCGTTACTCATGGTCGCGCGAGGTTCACAGCAGCGCTCCAGCATCAGCCGGCTCTCCCGCTTGCGAACCAAAGCCCGGCACATGCGATGGCGTACATGACCCCGACACCGGTGTCAGCGCTGTCAGGAACAGCGCGCCGATGCCTGGAGCGGCATGGGTCTGGACGCCATTCGGGGCAAGTGTGGCGGCGGCTCCGTCGCCAGAAGCAGCTTGACTCCGACCGCCAGCTTATTTAGATATATCTAATGCACAGATGTAGCTGTATCTAAGATGCCACGATCCGGGCGCCGCGGGAGGAATGGCTCCCATGGGCACCAGCACGGCCGCCACGAGCACGCCGAGCTCGGGGGCGGCCGAGAACGCTTCTTTGGGCAAGGCGAGCTCAGGGTCGTCATGCTCCACCTCCTCTCGGAAGAGCCAGGATCAGGCTACGACGTCATCCGGGCTGTGGGGACAAGAACCGGCGGCCGCTACACGCCAAGCCCTGGGGTTGTTTATCCGACGCTGACCCTGTTGCAGGACCTCGGTCACGTCGCGCTCGAAGGGTCGGACGGTTCCCGGAACACCTACAGGGTGACGGCTTCAGGCACGGCGTATCTAACCGCCTACGCACCGACGCTCGAGCGCCTACTCGGAAAGATGCAGGAGGCGCAAACAGACCAGGACGTCGTCATTCCCGACGAGGTCCGGGCGGCGGTCTCCGACGTGAAGACTGCCATCCGCTCCTGCCTCCGCAGGTCGGGCAGGGACGCAGTCGGCAGGCTGGTCGCCCAACTCAATGACTTGGTTCGCCGAATCAACGAAACCGAAGGAGAGAGCTGATGAACGAAGAACGCCAGACCCCGTGCGGGGTGGACCACCTGGTCCTGTACGTGGACGACATAGACCGCTCGCACGAGTTCTGGGCCGGGCGCCTGGGCTTCAAGCACGTTGGCACGACGCCACGCTCCGCTCCCGATGGGCGCGCGCTCCCGGGAACGCGCTTCTATAGCGGGGAGCGAGACGGCGAGTTGTTCCACCACAACATAGCGCTAGTACACCGGCCCCGCACGGACAGTGAGCCGGCGGCCAAGCAGATTAACCACATCGCGATCGGCTACGCCGACCCTGCAGCCTGGCGCAAGCAGGTCGCGTATCTCGAAAGCACGGGCGTCGAGCTGAAGAACAAGGTCATGCGGGGGACGATCTACAGCGCCCAGGTCACCGATCCGAACGGCTACACAATCGAACTCGCCTGCGAACTGGAGCGACGCCTCTGGGCGGACGACATCAACGCATCGCTGAACAAGGCGGCGGTCCCAATCGACTGACAACTCACTGACGCTTACGATGTGACAGAACCTTGACCAAGTCTCTCCCAAGGTTTCCAGCGGGTCCGGAAACGCTCCGTGACGGCCTTGGAGCCTGCTCACCTCACCTGTCAGCTTCGGTCGGAGGAACAATGATGGACGATCGTAGCGATCCACCTGGGAGGTTTGATCTCCTCAGACCTGAAGACGTCGCCGAACAGCTTCTGAGTAGGCCCGTTCTGACCAGCCCGGCGGCGGAACGGCAAGGCATGGTGCTGCAACGCTATCATCATCCGCCAAGCACCATCGATGTTCCAGGCTTGCGTGAGGCCCTCCTGGTGGCTCACCTGGCCGGGCCAGTTCTGGTCGAGGAGGCTCGGCGAGGCAGGATCGAGCGGCGTTGGACGGGTCCTGGACAGGTCACGCTCACACCGGCAGGCCAGCCGATCCGCCGTGTCCTGATGGTCGGCCGGACGTAGCCCTCCTCTATTTCGAACCGGAATTCATCCATGGTCTTGCCCAGGAGATTTATGCCGCGGATGCGGACCGAGTGAAACTCGTCCCACGCCTGGGCGCGCCGGACGAGACCGCCGAGCGGCTGGTGCGGCTGTTACTGGTGGAGGCGGAGCGGCCGGGAACTGGCACAGCGCTCATGGTGCAGAGCCTGACGCTAGCCCTTGGCGTCCATCTGCTGCGCTTCCACTCCAATCTCGCTCCTGCACCGCCGAACCCGCCGCAAAGCCTGTCGGCACCGCGTCTGCAGCGCGTCATCAAGCAGATGCGTGTGAAATCGCGGCGAATAGTGAACCCCTGATGGAGTGCGCCCCTGCGGGTGGACAGGTTGGGCGATTTGAATTGACCCCCTCTGCTGGGCTTCCGGAGAATGGAAGTCATGACGAAGCACCGGTCCCATAGCGTCGCGCTCAAGCGGCAGGTTGCTGAGGAATTTATCGCAGGCGAGACGCTGCACGCGCTCTCCAAGCAGCACGACATCTCGCGGCAGCTGATCCGGATCTGGGTCGGCAAGTTTGAGGCTGGTGCCTTGGATGATGACGTGCAGGCGGCCGACCTGATGCAGGAATGCGAAACCAAGATCGCAGCCCTCGAGCGCTTGGTCGGTCGCCAGGCATTGGAATCGAGCTGCTAAAGGGGGCTTTGAAGCATGCTCTGCAGCCAAAACAGCGACGGCGCTACGTTGTGACGACCGACAGCGACCATGCCGGGCCGATCTATCCCGACATCGCCAAGGATGTCGTTCCCGATCGCCCTAACCAGCTCTGGGTGGCGGACCTCACCTACGTCGCGATCCCTGGCGGGTTCGTCTACCTGGCTGCCATCCTGGATGCCTGGTCGCGCAAGGTCGTCGGCTACGCGATCAGCCGCTCCATGGATGCTCGTATTGCCGTCGCGGCGTTGAAGGCGGCGATCCGGAACCGGGCTCCACCAAAGGGCTGCATTCACCATTCCGATCGTGGATCGCAATACGCGTCCGAAGCCTATCGCGAGTTACTGGCGGCCCACGGCCTGACCGGCTCGATGAGCCGGGGCAATCCGTACGATAACGCCAAGGCGGAGAGTTTCATGAAGACGCTGAAGGTCGAAGCCGTCCACTTGGCAGCCTACGAGACGTTCGAGGACGTCACTGCCGACCTTCCCCGCTTCATCGACGACGTCTCCAACTCAAGACGGCTACATTCGGCGTTGGGTTATCTCAGCCCCGTGCAGTTCGAAGACCAACACGCCCGGCAGACGGTCAAAACAGCGGCTTGATTCTGTCCACCCGCAGGGGCGCACTCCAAGCCGCCATCAAGCCCCGCCAAGCTATGACCGCTTCGGAGGTCGATCATTCCTCTCAGGAGTGCCTAAGATGGGTTGAGAGCGGACCTGCCGGGTGTCCGCCAAAGGTTGGGTTGGTTTGCCGGACAGGTGCAGCCGACGGAAAAGCTATGCAAGGGCCAGCTTTGCAGTGCCGGGCGGCACTGGTGCCCTGAGAAGCAGCAGCGCCAGGAAGGACAGGCCGGTCAACGTGCCGGATAGCAGCAATGCCGCAAGCGGCCCGCCCCGATCCAGCACCAGGCCGAACAGCAGCGGCGCCCCACCTTGAAGGATGCGAGCTGGCGCGGCGAGAAGGCCGGTCCGCAGGCCGTAGCCGGCCGGGCCGAACAGGGCGAGCGGCAGCGTGCCCCGTGCGATGGTCAGCATCCCGTTGCCGCCGCCGTGCAGCAGCACAAACGGGATGGCGGCGGGTGCCCCTACCACGGCCAGCAGGACGGCGCCGAGCGGATGCAGGCCAGTCGCAAGGCGCGCGGAGATCATGGGCGAGGCCCGGCGCAGCAGCGTGAACTCCACAATACGGGCTGCGACCTGCGCCGGGCCCACCAGCGCTCCCGCCGTGATGGCAGCCGCGGACGTGGTGCCCAAGGCTTCCAGCAGACGCGGCAGGTGGGCCGCAAGGGCAGTGGAAACGAACCAGGTTGCCCCGAACACGCAGGCAAGGACGACCATGGTCCATGGCAGCCCGGCCGGCACCGGCTGCTCCGGTGCTGCAACCGGCACTGGCGGCGGTGCCTTGGGCACCAGCAGGCGGTTCAACGGCAGGCCCAGCAGTAGGTGCAGTGCCGCCCATGCCAGGCAGGCACCGCGCCAGCCGAAGGCGTCGATGAACAAGGCGCTGGCCGGCCAGCCGACCGTGCTGGCGAAGCCGGCAAACAACGTGATGCCGGTAATCGCGCTGCGTGCGTCACGGCCATACAAGCCGGCCACGGTGGCGAATGCCGCTTCATACAGGCCGAACCCCATGCCGACGCCCATCACCAGCCAGGCCACCGCCAAGGTCACGGGACCGGAGGCCATTGAAACGAGCGCCAGGCCAGCGGCGAACACGAGGTTCGTCGCGGCCAGCACGTCCCGCCCGCCGCGGCGGTCGATCACCCGCCCGGCCAGCGGACCGAGCAGGCCTGAAAGCAGCAGGGCCGCCGAGAAGGCGCCGAAGAACCAGGTGCGCGACAGGTGCAGGCTGGCGCACACCGGATCGGCAAACACTGCCGGCAGGTAGTAGGTGGACCCCCAGGCCAGGGTCTGCGCGATGCCGAGTGCCGAGACGACGATGCCCCGGTGCCCGGTCAGCGCTGTCACAGCGCGGCCGGCAGCTCGATGCGGGCCGCGCGCTCGCTGTATCGGTCCACCATGGTGTCCGCCCGGTCGCGCAACAGCCAGGTGAAGCGCACGAGCTCCTCCAACACGTCCACCACGCGGTCGTATAGCGGTCCCGGCCGCATCCGCCCGGCCTCGTCGAATTGCTCGTAAGCCTTGGGCACGCTGGACTGGTTCGGGATGGTGAACATCCGCATCCATCGCCCGAGCAGGCGCAGCGTGTTCACGGCGTTGAAGGATTGCGAGCCGCCCGACACCTGCATGACGGCCAGCGTCCGCCCCTGCGTCGGCCGCACCGCGCCGATCTCCAGCGGCAGCCAGTCAATCTGGTTCTTGAACACGCCCGTCACCGCGCCGTGGACCTCCGGGCTGCACCAGACCTGGCCCTCGCTCCACAGTGACAGGGCGCGCAGTTCCTTCACCTTGGGATGGTCGGGGCTGGTGCTGTTCGCCATCGGCAGGTCGAGCGGGTCGAAGATGCGCGGCTCGGCGCCAAGCACTTGCAGGAGTCGGGCGGCTTCTTCCGTCAGCAGGCGCGAGAAGGACCGTTCCCGCAGGCTGCCATACAACAGCAGGATACGCGGGGGGTGGTCGCCCGCGTGGCGGGTTCCAGCCGGGCCAGGTCCGGCGGCGCCAGCAGATCGCGCCGAAGCGCCGGCAGGGCATCGCCTGCCACGGGACGTGCATCCATCCCGTTCGCCCTACGAGCCGGGTGCCGCGTGCCGGATTGCACCGGCCTCGTACCATCCCCGGCTGCGGCGGACGATGTGGACGACCGAGAGCATGACGGGCACCTCCACCAGCACGCCGACCACGGTGGCCAGCGCCGCCCCGGACTGGAAGCCGAACAGGGCGATGGCTGCGGCCACGGCTAGCTCGAAGAAGTTGCTCGCGCCGATCAACGCTGAAGGGCCGGCCACGCACCAGTCCGATCCCAGCCGGCGGTTCAGCCAGTATGCCAGGCCGGCGTTGAAATAGACCTGGATAAGGATGGGTACTGCCAGCAGCAGGATCACGGTGGGCTGGCGCAAGATCTGCTCGCCTTGAAGCCCAAACAGCAGCACCAGCGTCAGCAACAGGGCGCACAGCGACACCGGCCCCAACATCGACAGGGTACGAGCAAGGGCCGGCGGCCCGCCGGAGCGCAGCAGGGCCGCGCGCCAGGCTTGGGCCACGATCACCGGCACGACGATGTAGAGCACGACGGACAGCAGCAGCGTGTCCCAGGGCACAGTGATGGAGGACAAGCCGAGCAGTAGGCCGACGATGGGCGCGAAGGCGACCACCATGATGAGGTCGTTGAGCGCGACCTGGCTCAGGGTGAAGTTAGGCTCGCCGTCCAGCAGGTTGGACCACACGAATACCATGGCCGTGCAGGGCGCGGCGGCGAGCAGGATCAGGCCGGCGATGTAGCTGTCCACCTGCCCGGCCGGCAGCCAGGGCCGGAACAGCCAGCCGATGAACAGCCAGCCCAGCAGGGCCATGCTGAACGGCTTGACCAGCCAGTTCACGCCCACGGTGGCGAGGATGCCGCGCCAGTGTCCGCCGACCTGGCGCAGGCTGCCCAGGTCTATCTTGAGCAGCATAGGCACGATCATCAGCCAAATCAGCGCGGCAACCGGCAGGTTGACCTGCGCGACCGTGGCCGCGCCGATGGCGTGGAACACGCCGGGCATGAGCTGACCCAAGAGGATGCCGGCGACGATGCACAGCAGCACCCACACCGTCAGGAACCGCTCGAAGGTGCCCATGCCCGGCCGTGACCGCGCGGCAGCGACGGCGGCCTGTCCCATGGCGCTCATGCCGATGCTCCCGCCACGCGCTGGCCGGCGGCATCCACCACCTGTTCGCCGTCCTCCTTGGCGAAGGCACCGCGTTGTGGGGGCAGGAGGTCCAGCACTAGCTCAGAGGGCCGGCACAGGCGCACGCCCTTGTCGGTGAACACGAAGGGGCGATTGATGAGGATGGGATGTGCCAGCATGGCGTCGAGGAGCTGGTCGTCGGAGAGCGCCGGGTCGTCTAGGCCCAGCTCGTCATAGGGCGTGCCCTTGCGGCGCAGCGCCGCGCGCACTGTCAGGCCCGCGGCGCGGATCGCTACGGGCAATTCCTCACGGGTTGGAGGGGTCTGTAGGTACTCCACGACGCGCGGCTCCTCGCCGCTGTTGCGGATTAGGCCCAGGGTGTTGCGGGATGTGCCGCAAGCCGGGTTGTGCCAGATGGTGACGGTCACGACGCGATCCCCACTGCGGTGTCGGGCCGTACACGGCCGATTTCCTGCACCCGGCGCGTCAGGGCCATGCGGTCCAACCCCTCCATCGGCAGTGACGTGAACAGGCGGATACGACGCTGCAGGGCCTGGAACACCATGCGGAAAGCAAGCATCCGCTGCGCGTCGGTGCCCTGTTCGGCCGCGGGATCGGGCAAACCCCAATGTGCGGTGATCGGCTGGCCGGGCCACGCCGGGCACGCCTCGCCCGCGGCCTGGTCGCAGGCGGTGAACACGAAATCCAAGGCCGGCGCCCCCGAGGCGGCAAACTCGTCCCAAGGCTTGCTGAGTAGCGCCGCTGTGGGCAAGCCGGCTTCTTTCAGCAGGGCGAGAGCGAGGGGGGTGGACGGCACCGCGCGGGAAGGACCCGGCGCTGTGGCCGCGAAAGCGGTCCCCGCCGTGATGCTCCAACAGGCGTTCGGCCAGGATGGAGCGGGCGGAGTTGCCGGTGCAGAGGAACAGGACTTCGTAGGGCGGGCGGTGCATGGGCGTCTCCCGTCACGCAGCGGCAGGTTTGCAGGCGATGGGCGCGGCCCCGGCTGCGGCCGGGACGCACATGGGACCATCGTTTGCCTGTCCGCAGCAGTTCTCGGTCAGGAAGCCGACGAGGCCATTCATGGCGGCGACATCGGCGGCATAGATCAGGTTGCGGCTGGCACGGCGCTGGGTGACCAGGCCCGCGTGCAGGAGCTGTTGCAGGTGGAACGTCAACGAGGAGGGTGGGACGCCGAGTGCTGCGGCAAGCTGGCCGGCGGGCAGGCCGTCCGGTCCCTGTTGGACCAGCACGCGGAAGGCACGCAGGCGAGTATCCTGGGCAAGCGCGCCAAGCGCCGTGACGACCGTTGCGGAGTCCATCGGAAGTATTCCAACCATGCTTCAACGATGGTCGAAATATCAGGGTGAAGCACGCAAGTCCAACGATATTTGCACGATCATCGAATAGTCCAGCGACTGTACCATCTTGGCAAACGTCCAGCACACGAAATGCACCGCCTGGTTTCTACCGGCCCTGGGGTCTCAGCCCCGCCAGTATGGCGATGGCTCTGTATCCTTCACCGGAGAGATGAAGCCCATCGCCGCCAACGGCCGCACCGGTGTCTACGCGCTGGTCGCGAAATGCCGTCGCCACCATGCTGATCGCGGCCCGGGACGAGTCCGGTCGCGCGGGCATGATCCAAAGTAACATGCCGCGAGTCGATGGACACGCGGACGGCAGCCAGGTTTTGGATCGTCGCCAAACCAGGCTTATCGTTTGCGGCGAGTGAAATCAGTGCGAACTCGGCAATGACCAGCCCCCACGAGGTGATCCGGGCGAAATGTCAGTGCATGGCTGGCCTGGGTAGAGCTGATCCTGTTGGCCCTGGGATGCCGGGCAACATGGGCAGCGCTGTGAGCACCACCCCTGGCGCGGGCGGGCGGTAGCCAAGGGCCGAGTGCGGCCGGACCGTGTTGTAGTGCACCCGCCATTGCTCGATTAGCACACGGGCTTCGGCCAGGCTGTTGAACACCTCCCCGTTGAGCAGCTCGTCGCGCAGCTTGCCGTTGAAGCTTTCCACATAGCCGTTCTCCCACGGGCTGCCCGGCTCGATGTAAGCCGTGCTGGCACTTACGCTGGTGACCCAGCCCTTCACCGCCTTGGCCGTGAACTCGCCGCCGTTATCCGAACGGATGAACCCAGGCGTGCCCCGGGCGACGAACAGGTCGGCCAGCACGTCGACCGCCTTCAGCTTGCGCCCGACCCGGATAGCTAGGCACTCACGGGTGAACTCATCCACGACGTTCAGCATGCGGAACTTGCGCCCTTCCCGGGTGCGGTCCTCCACGAAGTCGTATGCCCACACGTGGTTCGGCCGCTCCGGCCGCAGCCGCACGCACGACCCGTCGTTCAGCCACAACTGCCCACGTTTCGGCTGGCGGGCGGGCACTTTGAGCTCCTCGGCACGCCAGATCCGCTCCACTCGCTTTTGGTTCGTGTGCCAGCCTTCCGCCCGCAGCAGGGCGGTGATGCGCCGATAGCCATACCGGCCATACTGCGTGGCGAGATCCACAACAGTATGGGTCAGCGCTGCCTCGTCATCGGCCGTGCGGCGCGGCTTACGCTGCGTCGACCGGTGCTGGCGGAGTACACGGCACGCCGTGCGCTCGGACACGCCAAGTCCCGCCGTGACATGGTCCACGGCAGCCCGACGACGCGCAGCGCTCAGTAGTTTCCCGACGCGGCTTCCTTGAGGATCAGCTTCTCCAGCGTTAAGTCCGACACAACCGCAAGTTCTCCTGCTCCAGCTGCTTCAGACGACGCACCTGGTCCAGCTTCAACCCGCCATACTCCGCACGCCAGCGGTAACACGCCAGCGGTAACACGCCAGCGGTAATACGTCGCCTCCGTCACCCCGATCGCCCGCGCACCTCGGCCACCGTCTTGCCCTGGCCTACCAACACCTCGACCTGCCGGAGCTTGGCCACAACCTCCTCCGGCTTGTGCTGCTTCGCCATCCCAGTCCCCTCCGTAGTTCCCGCCGGTCTCTCATCACCGACGGCTCACTCCTAGGGGGCAGATCATTCAAAGTTTCGGCTGAACCGGTGCCGTGATGAATTGGTGTATAAAGCGAACCCTGTCTAGGCTTAGCTGGTGATATAACCGAAATGAGTTTATGGAAACCGAGTAGTAGCTGAGTTCACTTGCTGCCTCAGGACTGTTTGGCTGATTTCTCGTGAAGAGCTGCGCTTCAGTCACCAAGCGGACATCGATATCAGCCGTCTTGGAAAGCTCACTCTCGAGATCCTTGAACTCGGCTTCTCCATAGGTGGTATCCGTTGATCCTGGCGGTCGCTGTACGACGCCCGCGCTGGCGATTTGTGGAACCGAGCTGTAGAAGGCAACAACCTTTTCGGATAGTTGCATTTCCGCGTCCTTGGGCCTGACGGCTGCGTACACAATCGGCTTCGACGTCACCGCACCATTGGTTTCGTCGAGTTCGAGCAGTCGCAGCCAATCGGCCCAGCCCGAAGCCGGGGCTGAGAACACCTCCGATCCCTCCTGACTGATCTGATACTTCGCTTTGAGCGCGGCCTGCAGGGTGGCAAAGGTAAGAGGTCGCCCTTCGTTAGAGATGGGATGTTGACCGTCGGGGGTTAGATACTCGGTGTATCAGCGACGTTACAGCGGAATGGTCAGGATCTCCAGAATAGAATACGATCACATTGTCAGTTCCTCCGGCGCTTTTCCGCGTAAACGCCTGACGGAAAATTAGCTTGCTGCTGCCGAGTGAAACAGCATATTCGTCAATATCGTAGCCCAAGAGCTCTTTGGAAGCTACTGCCGCGACTTGTTGAGGAGACATGCCGAGTTTAAGTCCGACAACATCGCTGTTCTGCAAACTCGCTGCGGCGCACAGTTCGGGTGCCACCAGCAAAAGCAAGGAAGCAAAGGACGCAGCGGCGTAGCTGCGCGTCGACATCACTGCTGGACCTAGCATTCAAGGGCCTTTCATCGTTTCGTGGTTGATGCGTTATGAAATCGAACAGGTCAATTGTCTCACGACCTGGAGCAGCCCTCACATGAAGCCCTGAGGACCAAGGGCGTGACTGACGCCGAATAGCGTGCTGACCAAGCCGCCCATCAGGAACAGCATGAACGCCGCGATGACCAAGGTGATCGCCGAGACCACCATCCCGATAATGCCCAGGGTTGCGCCGACGGAGTTGCCGGTCCGCGTGCCGCGGTCTTTCGCCATCTTGCCGACGACGATGCCGAGGATGGCGAAAAGGATGCCGACGACCGGCACGGTTCCGCCCGCGCCGAGGATGATGGAGACCACGCCGAGCGCCGTCCCCTCCGTCTGCACCGGTGCCGTGGCGGGCGGCAGTTGCGTGTTGCTGTTGTCTGACATGGGAACCTCCTGGGTCCTGGCTTCGAGGGCGTCGGCGAGAGCGTCCGACGTCCTTGTGATGAACCATGCCCGGGAGGACAGAAATCACCGTTCCTGTACACTTATAGCCACGCACCTGCGTCGGCCGGGCTTGCTGGCGCCCACTGTCGGGATCAAGCTTCGCCGCATCTGACACAGTCGGCAGGGCGGCTCGATGGACCAAGGCGACACGGCAACCGACCCCGTGCGCGACCTCGTCCTCGCTGCCGTCGCCTGCTACGGACAGGGCGACGTGAGGGGAACGATGCGGGGCTTGCGCCTGGCGATCCTGGCGGCGGGCCGCCCTCCCCTGTGCGACCATACCAGGGCCGCCACGCTCAAGGTCAAGCTCGCCGTAGTCTACACGGCGTCGGGGCGGGCCGCGGCTGCGCGGCGCCTGCTTTACGAGGCCGTCGCGGTACTCGATGTCCCACAGGGCCGCGAGCCCGACCTCGCCGTGGCATTGAACGCCCTTGGTGTCCTGGAGCATGGCGAGGCACGCTTCGCCGAGGCCGCACACGCCTTCAAGGCAGCCATCCACCTGATGGAGAAGCATGGCAGCGCGGAAGGGGATGTGCTCGCGCTCGCGTGGCGCAACCTGGGCCTCACCCAGTCCGCGCTGGACCAGCCGCGCCGTGCGGCATGCAGTCTTCTGGAGGCCCTGCGCCTGCCGGCGTCACCCGCCGAACGGGCGCTCGCCCGCTTCAGCCTCGCCAACGCCTTCAGCGACATGGGCCGCCACCGGTGGGCGGCGCGGCAATATGAGACGCTGCTGCGGGACGCGGAGGGCCTGACGAGGCTGCGGGTGCTCGGCAGTCTGGCGATCCTGCGCGAGCATTTGGGCGAGATGGGCGCCGCGCGGGCGCACTACGGGGAGGCCGTGCGGCAGGTCAGGCGGATGGGCAGGCAATCGGCGGGCGACCGCGAGGCGCTCGCACGAGTGCCGCTCAACGCGGCGACTTTCCACGCCTCCCTGGGCGACCACGTCGCGGCATCACGCCTGCTCGGCCTGGCAGAGCGCCTGCTCCGGGGCGCAGAAGGCCCGAGCGGCGTGCTGCTGCTGAGCGTCCGCGCGGACCTGGCGCAGTCGCGCGGCGCGGCGGGCGAGGCGGAACGGACCTACCGGGAGGCGGCCGACCTCGCCGCGCGCACGATCGGCCAGAGCTCCCCGACGGTGCTCGCCCTACGGCTCTGTGCGGCGGACCTTGCCCGGGGCAGGGGCTGGGCGGCGGCCTACGCCGAGACCTCGACAGCGCTCGACGCCTGCCTAGCGGCGCCAGAACAGGCCGACCCGGGGAACCCGCACGTCGCCGCAGCGAAGGCCAGCCTCGGCATGCTCGCCTTCGAGCTGTCGCACCGGGACGAGGCGCACGAGCGGGCGCGAGCGAGCCTGCTCGACACGGCGGTGATGAGCAGGCCCGAGCTGCGCTGGCGAGTGCTGCTGCTGCTCGCGCGGCTGCAGGCCGCCGACGGGCGGCGGCAGGCGGCGGTGCTGCTCGGCAAGCTCGCGATGGCGGACGTGTGCCGCCTCAGTGCCGCCCACACGGAGGCCGGCGGCTCGGGACGGGGCTACCGGCGGGAACGCTCGCAGGCCTTTCGCACGCTCGCGGATTGGCTCGAGAGGGAGGAACGGGTGCTCGAGGCGTGGCAGGTACACCAGATGGGGCTCGCCGACGAGCTGTTCGACCTCGTCCGGCGCGAACGAAGGGAGCGATTGGCACCTTCGACGCTCGGCTTCAGCACCTCGGAGGAGTCGCTTGCCCGCCGTTTCGAGCGCGCTATAGGCGTCAAGGGCGGAGAGGCAGACCCACATACCCCAGGCGCACCTCCGGCGTGGAGCAAGGCAGTGATGGCCGCCTGGCTCGACGAGGTTGTCGCCGAAGCCTGGGCGCCCCCGGATCGCGGGACGCGGCGCGCGGCGGGTAACACGGTGCAGGATGCCGGGCAGGAGGACCTAGGGCCGGATGAGTTTGGCGTGGCGGTGCTGCGCTACCTGCGGCACGAGGCTGGCTACCGCCTCCTAGTCCGGGCCGAGGGGCAATTCCACCGCTTCGATCTCGCAACGTCGCCCGAGGAGTTGGGGTCTTTGTGCACGGCGCTGAGGGACGGGATGCTCAGGCGCGACGCGCGGGTGAGCGAGACGCTGTCCCGCCTCCATGGCCACCTGCTTGCGCCCGCAGCCTCGTTGCTGACTGATGCGCGCGAGCTGCGCATCGTTCCCGACGGGGTGGTGCGCTACGTGCCATTCGCGGCGCTGCACGACGGCGTGCGATACGTGGTCGAGCGACACGCCGTGAGCATGCCCACTGCCGTCGCGCACCGCGGCGCGCGCTCCCGGCGTGAAACGTGGCGTGCCACAGGCTTCGGCCACCGCGAACTTGCTCACGCGCGCCAGGAGGTCAAAGACAGCATGGGCAAGGTCGGCGGTCGGGTGCTGCTTGGCACAAAGTTTACGCGCGAGGCACTCCTCGCGGCCTTGCAGGTGGAAGACGCCCTGGTGCATGTGGCGAGCCACTTCGCCGTGGAGCAGGCCCGCGCCGGGCTCTCGCGCCTTGCGCTCGGGAACGGCGCGACAATGCTGCTCGACGAGTTCCGCGCGTCCGGCGTCGACCTGTCTCGTCTCGAGCTGCTGGTCCTGTCGGCGTGCGACACCGGGCTCGACGTGGCCGACGAGCAGGGGCTCAGCAGCCTCGCCGGAATGTTCGGCTGCCTCGGCGCGCGCAGCGTGCTCGCCACCCTGTGGCCTGTGGACGACGCGGCCTCGGCCGAGTTGGTCGGGCACTTTTACGCGGCGGCCTTCGCGTTGGGCAGCCAGACGTCGCTCGCGGAGGCGCTGCGCGCCGCGCAGCTCGAACTTCTCGGCAAGGCCCGTTTGGCCGGCCAGCGCCGCGGTGGCCTCGGTGCTGCCTCCCTCCCCCGGGCGGCGCACCCGTTCTTCTGGGCAGGCTACGCCCTGTTTGGGGACCCTTCCTGAACAAGACATGGACAGGAAATGGAATCGACGGTGCACCCACGTCGGTTTCTGATGCGTGAACCGGCGCTACCTGCCGGTGGACCAAGCCGCCCCTGGCGGCCCATACGGAGGAGAAGGACCATGACCACCACCGCGACCACGCTCTCGGGGCAGGCCGGTAAGCCCGGCGAGACGGTCGTCGTCAAGAAGGACGGCGGCTTCGTCAGCATGGGTACCGTGCAGGGCGATGGGTCGGTGAACACCGGCATCGCCGTCTACCGCCCGAAGTGAGCGCACTAAGCTGAACGAGCGGGCGGGACGAGCGTCCCGTCTGCCTGTCACACTTGGCAGGCAGGGCACCAACATGGGAGGCGCAGGGATGACCGTGCAGGCGACGGACCCCAAGGACCTGAAGGACCTCGACAGGAAAATCGAGTTCCTGGAGGGCATCCTCGGCTTCGCCTTCGAGAAGGGGCGTTTTCGCGATGCGTCGATCGCGCACGCCCTCGGCATTTCACCGAGCTACTGGGCGCGCAAGAAGGGCGGGCGCATCTCCGTCAGCCCCGGCGAACTCGGCCGCCTGGTCATGCACTTCGGGCTGGCGCCGAGGTTCAGTTGGGAGGTGTTCATGAAGCCATTCGACGAGTTCGTGGAGGAGATGCGCGAGGGCCGGGTCGGCACCTACGGAGCGGGCGAGGGTCCGCTCGCGCTGCAGCGTCTGCTGAGTGATCCGTTCTGCACCGCGCGAGGCGTGCACATCGCCAGGGTGGGTGCCCCGCGGGCCGGCCTTGGGGCCGCGCCCGACCCGGTCAGAGACCGCAGGGTCGTCCTATCCGTTGGCACGCGGGCGAGGATGAGAGTCGACACGCCGGGACGGGGCTACCTGGTCGTCATCAACCAGCACGCGCCCTGCGGCGAGACGACCTGCCTGGTGCCCTCGCTGTTCCGCCCTTCGCAGGACGTCGCCGGCGGCGTCGTCCACCTGCCCGCGGATGGCGCTGCACAGACCTCCTTCGACGTGCAGGGCCCGCCGGGCTTCTACCGCCTCTTCGCGCTCTGGGCGCAAACCCCTTTCGGCCCAAGCTGGGCACGTGAAGACGAGGAGGAGCCGCGCGTCCTCGACGGCCCCCATCTGACGGCCCTCGTGGACGACCTCCTGACCAAGCCCCAGGACGGGACGAGCTACGCGGTGCACACCGCCGAATATCGCGTCGTCTGCTGAGCGGCGATGGTGTCGCTGGCCCAGAATAGCCGCACCAGGCAGGTCGCAGCTGCTTCGCCCTGCCGTCGCTTGTGGTGGCGCGTCCTGCGGCGGTCGCGTCGCTCCGCGGATACGTGGGTGGACGTCGGGAGCCGCAGGCGCAGAGCCGCGGAAGTCGCCCATGATTTCCTAGAAGGTGTGCCATCATGCTGCCGACCAAGTCCATTTGAAGGACTACGAAGGGCGGTGGTCCAGGAAGTCTGAAACATACGCTTTCACAGCGGCATCATCGGAGGTGTTCATGTCAGGTTCGTACGGTCACAGCATTAGGTTTCCGGTTTGCGACTGTTTGCTCAGGCTTCGCTTGGCCAGGATCTCAACATGAAAGCCGCCGTTCTCGCCGCATCGCTCTCCGTGCTGGGCATGACGTGTGCCCGTGCGCAGGTGACGTCGACCGTGATCCCGAACTCCCCTTGGACGGTATCAACGATCGGCGGCAGCAACCCGGTTTGCACCCTGATGGGGATGGTGGGGCAGGGACGCCTGAATTTCTTGGTATACGGCGGCAACCCGGGCTCGATCCGCGTGCAACTCGACCGGCAAGGCTGGACGTTGGCAACGGGCAAGCAGGTGCGAGCGATCTTCCACTTTGCGGGAGCGCCAGATGTGCCTCTCACCGGCTTGAAGGGCGAGAATGCGTCAACGCTCTTCCTCATGCCGCCCGACGACGTGCGCAGTTGGGTTCATGGCTTCAGCGCCGGCCAGAGCGCAATCATCGAGTTTCCCGGCACAAGCGAACCATCATGGACGTTTGACCTGCGCGGCACTTCGCCGGCCGTCGACGCGGTTCAGAAGTGTATCACGAGCGAAAAGCTCACCGGCCTACCGCCGCCGTTCGCGTCGGCTGCAGCACCTCCAACGGTGAAACCAGGCAGCCGCTGCCTTTCCTACGACCCGGCTGTCGCGACCGTGGTCGGCACCGTCGGCATGGCCACCGGTTATGGTCCGCCCGGCTTTGGCGAGAATCCGAGGACCGACCCGAAATTCCAGTATGCGCGGTTGGTGCTCAACCAGCCCGTTTGTGTGACTGGCGGGCAGAAATTCGACTTCGATGATGCCGACGACGTACGGGAGCTGGAGCTGTTCTCGATCGACCATGGGAAGATCTTCGACGCGAAGCCATGGGTCGGGAAGCGCGTTTCGGTCACCGGCACCATCGAGCAGACGCAGGTTGGCACTGAGGCGGCGACCGCTCACTACGTGAACGTCAGATCGATCCAGCTAGCGCCTTGAGCACCTAGCCACCAGCACAGAAGAGAGCTCCGTATAGTGCGCAGTGAACTGCACTGCCTGAACAGCTGCTGCATGCGTCGCAATCAATACAAGCGCCAATCGACGATCCCACGCCGGTTGAGTTGCTCGTCTTGGACTCTTCCGCGCTGATTTTGCACGAGGGAGGCGAGGATACGCACCGCATGGCGCTCCAGAACGGCGCCCCCGCTTCGCGAGCGGCTCTTCCATCTCCGGCGGCAGCCGGGTCACCAGGGAGACAGGCCCGCAACAGGCTGGTGACGTCGCCGACCCACCTGGACCTTACCTCCTCGAGCCTGGTTGCAGACAGTCAAGCGCAGCTCTTACGCGGTTGAGCTTCGTGAGCCCAGTCGGCCGGGCGACGGGCCACGCCGTTCCCGGCGTCACGCGTCGGGTGATGCGCAGGCGGATCAGGGCAGTCGCTCGAACTGGCCTCTTACCGGACAGGAAACGGAGTAGGGCGGCACGTGCGTCGAGCCGGTAGG
Organism: Acetobacteraceae bacterium; assembly: GCA_965199105.1. Taxonomy (GTDB): domain Bacteria; phylum Pseudomonadota; class Alphaproteobacteria; order Acetobacterales; family Acetobacteraceae; genus LMUY01. The sequence continues at coordinate 987,644 of CBDAQO010000002.1, forward strand.
CGCCTCGGCGATCGCCGTCATGATGAACGTCCTCGCGACCTTGCCATCGTTCGAAATGGACCGGGGAACCTTAAGCATCCTGGAGTAGTCGGCAGCGCACGTGTAGCGTCCATTGCCGGACATGCGGTCGGCCGGGTCGATCAGGCCGACGTAGTAGCCAGCCGGTGGAACCGCGGACTTGACGTCCTTGCAAGACGTCTGGCCCGTTGCCGTGGTGCAGGCAGCCGTGAACTGGAAAGGGATCGCCTGCGGGCTCTGTGCGGGGACAAGGGTGAGGGCAGCGACCGGCAGGTCGCCCCCGCACTGGCGCTGGATGTCGTCGTACAGCAGTTCGCCGCCCTGGCCGCCGACGACGGGACCAGCCGGGGTGAACTGCTGTACTCCAAGGAACCATCGCCGTCCGTTGACGACGACCGTTGCGTTCCCGTCCGCCTGCCAGACACCAGCTGTGTTCCGGTAAAAGTGGCGGCAGTCCAACGCAACGCCTTGCTGGGGCTGCGTGACTGGCAGGTTACAGGACGACAGCCAGGCCAGGGCCAGAACCAAGGCGCAAGGTGTGAGTACTATCTTTAACAATCTTGCCTCGCTGTTGCTGGTTGCTGGCGTCTGGGTTGTCGGCGAGAGAGGGCCCGCGATCTGGACGCCTGTCCCGTGTCCACCACTACGGTCCGGCTCGCTTCTCTCCCGAACGGTGAGCTTTGGCAACGACCTTCTCAGCCGTGGTGGATGTAGAACTTGCTGTTGGCCAGTGGTGTCGCTGCAGCATAGCCGTCAGACAGGCTCGCGTCCGATGCTGCGGGTTCGCCTGTGAAAAGGACGAGGATGCGTCTGCGGCTCGCCTTGACAGGCCGAGCGGAGGAGCAGCCGAGGTTGCCGCCATGGCAACTTGGGACAAAGACGAGGGTGTGGGACGCCGATGGAAGCTGTTGCACGGCCGGCGAGATCGTCCGATCCCACGTCTGCCGCAGTGCGTGGTGCACCCGTGAGTCAGGGTGCGATGGACGTGGCGGTCAGGATCGGGGTGCCAGCCCCACTTCCGCCAATCATCCCCGTGACCGTCACAGTCCTGCCGGCGTAGGCCAATAGCGGTCCTTCGCTCCCTCAGTCGTGAGGCCTTGACCGACCGGATCTGCCGTGTCTATTCGGCCAAATCTCGCGCGAACCGAAGTGCCAAGATGGCTAGGACATCGGGGTCCCGGGTGATCGTGACGTGCAGGCCGGGGATCTCGAAACAGTCCTTAGGCTGCGAGGGCTCAATGCAGCTTCTCCAGGCGACAATGCCGTCATTTCGGCTGAACACGAAGGTGCCCGGTACCGGCAAAGGCTGCGCCGCCTTTGCCGCGATCTCCAGCAGGTTCGGCGTGCGCCAAGCGCGCAGTAACGGGCGAAGTGGCAGGAACGCGCTGTCCACGGCTTCCCGGAACGGGCTACAGACGGTTGCGACCTGCCGCACCTTGTCGGGGTGAAGATGCGCCAGCAGGCGGGCGAACACGCCGCCCAGGCTAAATCCTGCGACGTCCAACGGTCCATGCCTCGCGTATAGCTCCAACAATCGGCGTTCGATGCCGTCCAGGACCTGCGGGGTCGGGCCGACATTGGTGCCGAATTCCCAGCCGAAGGCGCGGTAGCCGAGTTGATCAAGCGCTGAGCGCATCGGTGCCGCGTGGACATCTCCACGGCCGATCACGGGCAGTAACAAGACCGGTCGCCCTTCGACGCGCGGCAGAGTGGGAGGGACGACGAGGGCGGAGTTCGGCCGGAGGAAGGCAATCGCCTCCGCTGTCGTGCGCCTGAGTGTAGGCCGGATCGGAGCATAGGCCGCCACGGGCGCGGGATAAGACATGGCGGCCACGTTCGCCAACGTAGTTGCTGCCCTCATATAACGAGAACTACAGCCGCTTTCCACCCCTGGCAGCGGTAGTCCTCCCCGGCGCGCCCCAGGTATGACCGTGCTCTGTCCCTGATGGAGGCCATGCTGATGCGCGTCGCCGTTCTCGCCGATGCCCATGGTAACCTGCTCGCCCTGGAAGCCGTGCTGGCTGACGTGCATGCGCAGGCGCCTGACCTCGTCGTCAACCTGGGCGATTTGGCCACCGGTCCCTTCGATCCGGCGGGCAGTGCGGATGTGCAGATCACGTTAGGATGCCCGACCCTGGCCGGCAACCACGAACGCAACCTGCTAGAGGGCGATGACATTAGCGGTTCGGTCGCGTTCGCGCGTCCCCGCCTCTCGGCGGCGCACATGGCCTGGATCGGACGTCTGCCTGTAACGCTACGGCTTGCGAACGGCGAGGTGTTTGCCTGCCACGGCAGCCCCGTCGGCGGCGACCTCGATTACCTGCTCAATGACGTATCGAGTGGGCGGGCCGTTCTCGCCCCTGATGATGCGATCCGGCCGCGGCTGGCTGGCATTGGCGCCGCGCGCCTTGTCTTATGCGGCCACACGCACATGCCCCGAGTGGTCCAGGTCGGCGACGTGACGGTGGTGAACCCCGGTAGCATCGGCATGCCCGCCTACACAGACGAAAGTCCCGTCCCGCATGCGATTGAGAGTGGAGCGCCGCACGCCCGCTACGCGGTAGCTACACGCAAGCCCGGCGGGGCGTGGTCGATCGAGCTACGCGCAATAACCTACGACTGGGATCGGGCCGCCCAGCAAGCGCAGCTGAACGGCAAACCTAGCGTGGCACGTTGGACGGCGACAGGGCGGGTTTAGGGATGCGAGGCTGACGGCGTGGTGGTCTGCTCGCCACCCGGCCCGGCGCTAGCCGGAGCTTCACAAATGCTGCGGCTCTACCGCGTAAGACGAAGCGTTCAGCTTCCAAACCGCTTAGGTTTCTGCTAGCGTGTGTTCATGCCAACGGTTCTGCGCATCGATGGCTGGCGCGTGGTGATCTACCCCAACGACCACGCCCCGGCCCATGTGCACGTGCTTGGGCCAGGCTGAGTGGTAGTGGTCAACCTGATCGGCATGCATGTCCGCGAGGCCATCCGTGCTGACGAACGGACCGCCAACGAGGTGCTGCGCCAACTCGCGTCCCATCAGGACGCACCGCTGGCCGAGTGGAAGAGGTTCCATGGCTGACATGACTCCCGAACAGTTCCAGGAAGCTCAGGCGCGCGGCGAAGCCCGGCTCCGCGGCCCCCTAGCCGAGAGCGCGCACTACGATGCCGGGCGGGGACGCCTCATCGTGCGTCTCGCTGGCGGGGTGGAGATCGGCTTCCCGCCCGCCCTAGCCGAGGGGCTTGAGCACGCCACGGCGGCGGACCTGGCCATCATTGAGGTGGATGCATGTGGACTGGGCATCCACGTTCCTGCGCTGGACGCCGACCTTTACGTGCCGGCCTTACTTGAGCGGGTTCTGGGATCGGAGCGGTGGATGGCCGCCCGCATGGGGGCGAAAGGCGGCCGAGCCAGGAGCGCAGCCAAGGCCACGGCCGTGCGCGAGAACGGACGCAAGGGCGGCCGACCGCGTAAGGCAGCAGCCGAATAGCTAAATCGCGCCCATCGGGAACCTCCGTGGCGTAAGCATGCAACCCTGGCGGCACGAAATGTCGTGCTTCCTTCGGTCAGACCGACTCCGCTGGCTGTCCTGCCCCTGGCAGCACTCCCACCCTCTCCGGGTGCCGGAGGCGAGCCGGGAGCAACACACATGACATCTCTTGTAGCGCTTACACCGGAGACGGCCAGCCCCGAGCCTTTCAGGCCATGGAACCTCGGCAAGCTGATCGGCCAGAAGCCGCCGCTGAAGCTGCGGGAGGTCTGGGCCATCCGTATCCGCTTGCAAATTGAGGAACGGCTGCGCGACCTCGCCATGTTCAACCTTGCCATCGACAGCAAGCTGCGGGGTTGCGACCTGGTGGCCCTGCGAGTGGACGACGTGTTGCTGAGCGGTCGCGTCCGGCCCCGCACGACTATCATCCAGAAGAAGACCGGCCGGCCCGTGCAGTTCGAAATTACGGAGCAGACGCGCGAGACGGTCATGCAGCGGATCACCAAGACCGGACGGCGACCTGGCGATTGCCTGTTCGAGGGCGTAGCGTCGGCTGTCATGCAGACAACGCTAAGGGTGAACGGCCCGTGAACGTCGGCTCTGTGACGATCCTGGATTCAGGATGTGGCGTCCTCAAGCACACGTCCCATTGCGTAAGATGGCACATAGCCCGCGAGCACATTGCCGGTCGGACGAATTGACCGCATGAGGCTATCCCGAGACTTGCCGGCGATGGCCCCCGATTTTCGGAAGCCGAACAGATAGGGCCTTGCGTCGGCAGGTAGAGAGTTGAGCGACAGCCCCAATTCCTTGTCGGATAGATGCGCTATCGAAGCGGCCACCTCTGCCACTCTCGCCTCGGTGGCGGCGATGCTCGCCGTCAGCAGCCGGACAATGTCGTCGAAATCTGTCCAGAACTCCTCCGGCAGGTCGCGACGGATCGCACCCAGGTCGTCACCGGCCACCATTGCTTCCCACATCGCCAGGGGGGTGCAGCGTGAGATCAGAGCATGGATGCGGCGGTATTCCGCTCCTTTGAGCTTCAGGCGCAAGCCAGTGCTGAACCGGATCACGAAGCCTTCGTCGTCGCGGGGGAGCGTCGCTGCATGGCGCACCATATCGACGATGCTGGCAAACTCGTGGCGCCGGGCTGCGCGCCAGTCAAGCGCCTGGCATGTTGCTAGCACCTCGTCGTAGGTCAGTTCCCGCCCATTGCCATGATATGCCGCCAGCATGACTAAGGCGCGCTCTTCGTAGCGAACGACGATTCGGTTCTCGGGGTAGACCGCCTCGAACAGGTAGGTCGTGCCGGGTGTGAGCGGGGATAGATCCGCGGCGTTGAACCTGGTCTGCGCCCAGACCGCCTGCTCGGAATCAAACGCTCCCTTCGTGGCGGCGCGCCAGCTTCCTGCATGATGGAAGGCAATGATGAGGCTGCCATCGAGCTTCTCGAAAGCCTCGAACGGCAGATCGGGCACGTCGCCCCGCCGTTCGCCGACGTTGAAGAACTTAGGAAACGGCGTTGCGACCACCTGACCGGCTGCTTCATCAAGAATGAGACCGCGGGCCATGACGGTGAACTCATCCCAGCCGTCGTCGTAGACGCAGCGTGGCGTGTAGACGAACAGCTGCAGTCCGGCTGCGGCATTGGCACGACGATGCACGAAGCCAAGCCCTCGGGCCCGCTCCAGACCGGCCATTAGGGCAGTGAAGGGCATCTGCCGGGCAGGGTGTATCAGGTCACTCATCGGATCACGGATCGATCATTACGGGGAGCGTTGAAGGGAGGCTCGGTTGAGTTCGCGATAGACCGTCGAGCGTCCTAGCCCAAGCTGTTGGGCTGCTTGGGTTGGCGACAGTCCTGCCACCACCAGCTTCAGAGCCGCGGCAACACGATCTGTGTCCAGTGGTTGGCGGCCTGGCCGCTTTCCTCTCGCACGAGCGGCCGCGATACCGTCCTTCGTCCGCTCGGCGATGAGCCGGCGCTCGAAGTGCGCGATGGCGCCGAACACATGGAAAACGAGCTCGCCGGCAGCTGATGAGGTATCGATCTTCTCCTCCAGGCTGAGCAGCGCGATGCCGCGCTGCTTCAGCATCGTCACCGTCGTCAGTAGCTCGCCCAGTGATCTTCCCAGCCGGTCCAGACGCACGACGGCCAGCGTGTCGCCTTTGCGAGCATAGGCAAGCAGCTCCTGAAGCCCGCGCCGACCCATGCTGCGGCCGGAGCGCACATCGGTGAACACCTTGATCGCGCCGGTCTGGGTCAGACGCATGGTCTGGCCCGCGACGTCTTGGTCGCCGGTCGACACCCGGGCGTAGCCCAGAATGCCGGTCATCGCGTCTCCCAAACGGTCGAGGCTGTTGAAAAACTCGCTTGCGGGCGGGTTTGGCGCGTGATTCGGTTTGGTTATGACTGGACCGGAGATCACGACGATGATGGGCAAGCTGTTGGGGCAAGAGCCGCTGTTCTTCGGTTTCCGGCTTGAGGACCACGTGCCCGCCAATCACCTGCTCCGCCGCGTCGACGCGGTGCTCGACTTCGGCTTCGTCCGGCGGGCTCTCGCACCATACTACAGCTCCACCGGACGGCCGTCGGTCGATCCCGAGCTGATGATGCGCATGCTGCTCATCGGCTATCTGCATGGCATCCGCTCCGAACGGCGGCTTTGCGATGAGGTCCACCTCAACCTCGCCTACCGCTGGTTCTGCCGCCTGGGGCTGGACGGTTGCGTGCCCGACCACTCGACGTTTTCCAAAAACCGCCATGGGCGCTTCCGCGACGGCGACCTGCATCGCCTGCTGTTCGAGGAGGTCGTGCGCGCTTGTGCCAAGGCCGGGCTGACACCCGGCCGCGACACTGCGATCGACGCGAGCACGATCGAGGCCGACGCCGGCAGCGAGCGCAAGTTCACCGGCGCGGCGGATGCTGACGCCTGGGACGAGCAGGAGCGCCAGGCCCGGCCTGTGCGCGAGTATCTCGCGGCCCTCGATGCCGCCCTGCCAGCCGCTCCGGACGAGCGCGAGCCAGCGCCGCCCAAATACACGTCGCCCATCGATCCGCAGGCCGCCTGGTCGATCAAGCATGGCCCGGGGCAGTTCAGCTACGCCACGAACTACCTGATCGACAGCCAAACAAGCGTCATCCTGGACGTCGAGGCTACGCCCGCGCGCCTGGGCGCCGAGGTGGCGGCAACGCGAACGTTGATCAGCCGCGCCGCGGACCGGTTTGGTTTTCCCCCGAACGCCTCGCCGCCGACAAAGCGTATGGCAGCGCAGGCCTGCTGCGTTGGCTGTTCGAACGCGGCATCGAGCCGCATGTGCCGTTGCTCGACCGCACGGCGCTGACGCAGGGAAAGCTCCCCCGCTCGGCCTTCACCTATGACGAGACCGCAGACGCCTATACCTGCCCCGAGGGGCACCAACTCCGCCACCGCGGCTACGAGCGTCGAACCCGCACGCATCGGTACAGCGGGTCGCCCAACACCTGCGGCACCTGCCCGCGAAAGCGGGAGTGTACCGACGCGCCCACGAGGCGCGTGCTGAGAATGGCTGACGAGGCTGTGCGCGATCGGGTCCGCGATCTCGAACGCACGCCCGCTTTTGCCCGCTCCCGTCGCCTCCGAAAGCGGGTCGAGCGTCTCTTCGGCCAGCTCAAGCGCAACATGGGGCTGCGACGGCTCAAACTGCGCGGGCTACGCGGTGCCGCCGAGGAGTTCACGATGGCCGCCGCCGCCCAGAACCTAATCCTGCTCACCAGGAAGCCAGCGCCCGCCTGAACGGGAGGGCAGCTTGCGCCCGGGGCCACCCCCGCATCGGCTGCTGACTACAGAGGTTCCGGCCGGAAAGCCGACTTCTTCAACAGCCTCGGTCGTTCCCTGGACGGCTGCTGCAAGGCGGTGCCGGTGGGCGCCCGCCCGTCCACAGACTACGTCTCCCAATGCCGAGCCGTCCATGATCAACATGCACCTTTGTAGGACGGAGAAACACCTTGGCACGCCGACAATTGCTGACCGACGAGGAACGCCAGGCGCTCTTGGGCATCCCGCCCGACGCCGACTCGCTCGCGCGGCTGTTCACCCTGTCCCGGTTGGATCGAAACCTGGTGGCTGAGCGGCGCAGCGACGCCAATCGTCTCGGCTGCGCCGTCCAGCTTGCCCTGCTGCGCCATCCGGGCACGGCACTCGCCTACCTCGACCAGCCTGCCGATACCCTCGTGACGTGGATGGCGGGCCAACTTGATGTCCCCGCCGCCGTGTTCGCCGAGTACGCCTGCCGACCGCAAACCATGACGGACCATGCGCGCCAGCTTGCCGCCACCTTGGGCCTGCGTACGCCAACCATGGCCGATCTGCCGTCGGTCATCGAAGTGGCGGCAGAGGCAGCCCGCGCGACCGACCGCGGCCAGCCTATCGCCGCAGCGGTCATAGCGGCCCTCCGGACTGCCGGCATCATCTTGCCCGGCGCGGCTGTGATCGAGCGCGTCGCCATCGCCGGCCGGGCGCGCGCCCGCAAGCGGGCGGCCGATGCCCTGGTAGCTGGGCTTTCCGCCGAACACCTGACCAAGCTGGATGGGCTACTCGTCATTGACCCCTCGGTCGGCATGACGCCGTTTGCCTGGCTCAAGGCCATGCCCATCGCACCGAAAGCTGACCATGTCAGCGAGTTGCTGGACCGCCTGTGTATGATCCGGGGCATCTGCGTGCCGGTCGAGAACGCTGCCCGCATCCATGAGGACCGGCTGCAGCAGTTCGTGCGCGAGGGCCATGCCTCCGACGCCCACCAACTCGGACGCTACGCCGAGCACCGGCGGCGCGCGATCTTGGTCGCAACGGTGCTTGACCTCGAAACGAGGGTTACGGATGCGATCCTGGATATGGCAGACAAATTGATTGGCGGCCTGTTCGCCAAGGCGCGCAACGCAGCCAGGCGCCGGTACGCCGCCAGTGCCAGCAACGTTGGCCGTCTCATGCGGATGTTCCACGGCACCATCGAGGCACTTGCTGCGGCGCACGAGGGCGAAGCCGATGCATTTGAGGCCGTGGACGACGCCGTAGGCTGGCCCAAGTTGCTGCGGGTGCGCGAGGAAGTGCAGGAGCTGGCAAGCCTCGCCGGAGAGGATCCACTGGTGCGTGCCGCTGACCGCTGGAGAACCCTGCGAAAGTTCGCACCCGCTCTGATCGAGGCGCTGCAGTTCCGGTCCACACGCGCCGGCGATCCCATGTTAGGGGCGCTCAAATTGCTGGCAGGCCTCAACCAGTCTGGTAAGCGCGAGGTGCCGGCGGACGCACCCATGCCGTTCCGCAAGGAGTGGCGCGAGCGCGCTGCATTGGACCGCCGGGGCACGAGCTGGATCACCCTGGGCCGGTGTGCCGGTGCGCTCGCGGGCGTCGGCATCCTGGCGCTGTTGTCGGCCACCACGCTGCGGCTGTTCGTTGGCGTGGCGACGCTGCTGACGGCGGCCGGGTCGCTGCTGAGCGGCGGCTTCGTGCTGCAGCCGCCAGCCTTCCTGGTCGCAGGACTCGTCACGGGCGTGACGGAAACTGCGACCGGGATCGGTGGGCCCCCGATGGCGCTGCTGTATCAGCACCAGTCCGCCCCCGTGCTGCGGTCCACCCTGGCCACCTGCTTCCTCGTCGGCGAGATCGTGTCGCTGTTGCTGCTGCTCGGGGTGGGTCGCTTGCTCCGCGAGCAGGTGGTCACGGCCGCTCTGCTGCTACCCGTCCTCGCCGTGGGGGCATGGGCCAGCCGATGGCTGCGTGGCCGCTTTACCGGCGCCCGGCTGCGTGTTGCCGTGCTGGTGTTCGCCGTGTTGTCCGGACTGATCTGCCTGGTTTAAAGGGGGGAGGAACAATGCGCCTCGCTAGCAGCACCTATGGCAAGGGAGCCGTCCGCATCATGCGGGTGGACCGGACGCAGCCCCGGCATGCCGTGCGGGAACTGACCGTGGCCGTCATGCTGGAGGGCGCGTTCGACGCGTCGTTCACCTCGAGCGACAACGGCGCCGTGGTCGCGACCGATACGATCAAGAACATCGTCAACATCATGGCGCGCGAGCAGCTTGCGGCGGAAACCGAACCGTTCGCCGCCGCCCTCGCCGCCCGCTTCCTGGAGCGTTACGGCCAGGTCGCGGCGGCAGCGGTCCATACGCAGGAAACGTGCTGGCAGCGGCTGGGCGGCCACGACCACGCCTTCACGCTGGACGGCAATGGCCGCCCCACGGTGCAGCTCCGCCTCACCCGGGATGGTGCGCCTATGATCCGGTCCGGCATCGAGGGTTTCACCTTCATGAAGTCGACCCAGTCCGGCTGGGTCGGCTACCACATGGACGAGGTCACCACTTTGCCGGAAACCACCGACCGCATCATGGCCACGGCGATGACCGCATCATGGGAATGGTCCGCCGCGCCGGCCAGCTACGAGCGGGCGAATGCGGCGGTGCTGGGTGCCATGCTGGCTCGCTTCGCGGGCGAGTATAGCCCGAGCGTGCAGCACACCCTGTTCCGCATGGGGAGCGCCGCGCTGGACGCCGTTCCGGAGATCGCGGACGTGGCGATGGCGTGCCCCAACAAGCACTACATTCCTGTCAAGCTGGAGGGCTTTGGGCTCGACAATGCCAACCAGGTGTTCACCGCCACCGACGAGCCGCACGGGCAGATTGACTGCACCGTCGCGCGGTGATGAAGCTTTGGACCTGACGGGCGTCACCGCCATGCTGCGCCCCAAGTCGCGCGCCGGCCTGGGCACGCTGCAACAAGGCGACGCGGTGCTGGCCGGCGGCACGTGGCTGTTTTCCGAACCCCAGCCCGGCGTGCAGCGCCTGGTCGATCTGGACGCGTTGGGTTGGGAGGCGCTGCGCGTGTCGAAGCAGGGGCTCCACATCGCCGCCACCTGCACGGTGGCCCAATTGGCGGCGGCGTCCCTGTCGTGGCAGGCGGCGAGCGTGGTGCGGCCGTGCTGCGAGGCGCTGCTCGGCTCGTTCAAAATCTGGGAGATGGCCACTGTCGGCGGCAATCTGTGCCTGGGGCTGCCGGCGGGGCCGATGACCGCGCTGGCCGTGGCGTTGGAAGGACGCTGCACGATCTGGTCCCCGGACGGCAGCGAGCGCGTGGTGGAGGCTGCGGATTTCGTCACCGGGCCGCAGCAGACCGTGCTCTGCCCCGGCGAGATCCTGCGTGCGATCGACCTGGGAGCCGCCGCCTTGCAACGCCGGGCCGTATTGCGGCGGATCTCGCTCAACCCACTGGGACGCTCGGCCGCGCTGTTGATCGGCACTACCGACGGCACGGATTTCCGCCTGACCGTAACGGCGGCCACGACGCGGCCAATGCGGCTGGATTTCGCCACCGCGCCGAGCCGCACGGAGCTGGCGGCCGGTATGGATACGATCGACCCCAATCTGCTTGATGATGTGCACGGCGCGCCTGCCTGGCGCCGGCAGACGGCGCGGATGCTCGCGGAAGATATCCGGCGGAACCTCGCGCCATGATCCTGAACGGCACGCCCCGGGCCGAACAGCCCCGTCCCGGCCAGTGCCTGCGCACCTTCCTGCGCGAGCTCGGCTGCTTCGGCGTCAAGAAGGGCTGCGACGCCGGGGATTGCGGCGCCTGCACGGTGCACCTGGACGGCAAGGCCGTGCATAGCTGCCTGCTGCCCGCCCACCGCGCCCAGGGCCGCCGCGTGACCACGATCGAAGGGCTCGCGGGCGATGCTCTGCACCCGATGCAGCAGCGTTTCCTGGACGCGCAGGGCTTTCAGTGCGGGTTCTGCACAGCCGGGCTGGTGATGACGGCGGCGGCGCTCGATGCCAGCCAACTGGCCGACCTGCCCAGTGCGCTCAAGGGCAATCTATGCCGCTGCACCGGCTACCGCGCCATCGCCGATGCGATCGCCGGGCGGCCCCTCGTGCTGCACGGCGCTCCGGGCGGCAATGCCCCAGCGCCGGCCGGCTCGGCCCTGGTCACCGGAGCGGCCCGGTTCACCATGGATGTGGCGCCCCAAGGGATGCTGCACATGAAGCTGCTGCGCTCGCCCCACCCGCACGCCCGGATCCGGTCGATCGACATCACCGCGGCCGCCTGCATGCCCGGTGTGGTGGCCGTGCTGACCCATCACGACTCGCCACAGCAGCGCTTCTCCACTGGGCGACACGAGATCGTGGCCGATGACCCGGCGGACATGCTGGTGCTCGACCCCGTGCTGCGCTTCGTCGGCCAGCGTGTCGCCGCGGTGGTGGCGCAGACCGAGGCCGCCGCCGAAGCGGCCTGCGCCCGTGTCGTCGTCCACTACGAGTTGCTGGCGCCGGTGCTGGACCCGGAGGCCGCCGCGGACCTGGCGCCGATCCACGCCGGCTCGAGCAACGTGGCGGCGGAGGTCCACGCCGAAACGGGGGACGTCACGGCCGGGTTCGCCGCCGCCGCCGCCGTCCACGAAGCGACTTACCGCAGCCAGCGTGTGCAGCACGCCCACCTGGAAACCCATGGCGCGATCGGTTGGATGGAGGAGGGCGTGTTGACCCTGCGCACCAGCACGCAGGTGCCGTTCCTGACCCGCGACGCCTTGGCGACCCTATTCGGCCTGCCGCGTGAGGGTGTGCGTGTCATGTGCGAACGGGTTGGCGGCGGCTTCGGTGGCAAGCAGGAGATGCTGGTCGAGGACATCGTGGCGCTTGCCGTGCTGCGCACCGGGTGCCCCGTGAAGCTGGAGCTGACCCGGCAGGAACAGTTCGCGGCAACCACTACCCGCCATGCCATGCGGGTGCGCGTGCGGCTCGGCGCGGGGGCCGACGGCACCCTGACCGCCATGGCAATCGACGTGCTGTCCGACACCGGCGCCTACGCGAACCACGCCGCGGGCGTGCTGCATCACGGCTGCGACGAGAGCCTGGCGGTGTATCGCTGCCCCAACAAGCGGGTGGACGCCCGGGCGGTCCACACCACCACGATCCCGGCCGGCGCATTCCGCGGCTATGGGCTGAGCCAGACGGTGTTCGCCGTGGAAAGCGCAATGGATGAGTTGGCCCGCGCGCTGCGAATGGACCCGTTCACCCTACGCCGCCTGAACATGTCCCGGCCCGGCGACCCACTGCCTGGCGAGGACGTCGAGTTCGGCAGCTACGGCCTGCCGCAATGCCTGGACGCCGTCGAACAGGCGTTGGCAGCAGACCAGACTCCGGCGCCGCCCGGGTGGCGTGTCGGGCAAGGCACGGCGCTGGCCATGATCAACACCATCCCGCCGCGCGGCCATTTCGCGGAGGCGGAGATCTGCGCCGACGGGGATGGCTGCTTCACCCTGACGACCGGCACGGCGGAGTTCGGCAACGGCAGCACCACCGTGCACGCCCAGTTGGCCGCAGCCGCGTTGGGCGTGGACCCGGGCGCGATCCGCATCCGCGCATCCGACACCGCACTCCTGGACCATGACACCGGCGCTTATGGCAGCACGGGAACCGTGGTCGCCGGGGCGGCGGTTGCCGGGGCAGCCGGCAAGCTGGCAGAGCAGTTGCGGCATGGCACGGGAACGATGGCGTCGCACCGCGTCGTGGGATCACCGCGGTCGCTGGCGTTCAACGTGCACGGCTTCCGCGTGGCGGTGGAGCCGGGCACAGGCGTGATCCGCATCTTGAAAAGCGTGCACGCGGCCGATGCCGGTTTCGTCATCAACCCGGCGCAATGCCGCGGCCAAGTGGAGGGCGGTGTTGCCCAGGCGCTCGGGGCGGCACTCTGGGAGGATTTGCGGCTAGAGGGCGGCTGCGTCGTCAATCCCACCCTCCGCAACTACCGCATCCCGGCACTCGCCGATGTACCGCCGACGCAGGTGATCTTTGCGAACGCACACGACCGGTTCGGTCCGCTCGGTGCGAAGTCGATGAGCGAGTCGCCGTTCAATCCCGTGGCCCCCGCCTTGGCCAACGCGCTGGCAGATGCGACTGGGCTACGGGTTCGCAGCACACCGATGTCACCCGACCGCATCTTCCAGCGTGCCTTACCTCCGGAGAACCCGCAGCAGACCTGAGTCGTCATTGCGGCAGGCTGGCATGCAGGCTCTGGCTGGTACAGCCGCCATTGCGGGTGCTGCACCCCCCGAGCGACGCGGTTCGCCTCCATCACGCCGGCCTTTATCCCGAACTCGCGGGCCAGCAACACAGCCATTCCATCATGCCCTCGCCGTCGAGCATTCAGCATTGCCTGCGCATGGCGGCGGCGGTTGGTCAGCGCCGGCACTTCGATGGCTGAGTGCAGCTTTGTGCAGGACCATGTTTCTCGGCGACCATATCGATGAACGCGCGCAGGGGCGCGGGCACCTGCCGCCGGCCGGGATAGTACAGGCAAAACTCGGGCAATGCCGGGCACCAATCCTCAAGCACGCGGACCAGATCGCCGCGCGCGACATGGTCTTGCACGAACACCTCGTGGATGTGGGCCAGCCCAACGCCCTCGAGCGCTGCCGCGACAATCAACGAGCGGTCATCGACGACGAGTTGACCGCGGATAACCAAATTCACGACCTCGTCGCCCCGGGCGAACGCCCATTTGTAAAAGCCGCCATTCGGATAGCGCCGCGCCACGCAGGCGTGCGCATGGAGGTCCTGTGGGACGGCAGGCCGCTCGCGGCAGGCAAAATAGGCCGGTGATCCCACGACGGCGAAGCGGAGGGCCGGGCCGAGCGGGACCGAGATCATGTCCTGGCCGAGGTCATGGCCTGCGCGGATGCCGGCATCGAACCCCTGGGCGACGATGTCGACAAAGCCATCCTGGGTGACGACCTCCAGCCGGATGTCCGGATAGGCGCGCAGGAAGCGGCCCATCATCGGTTTGACGACCATCTCGGCCGCGTTGCGAGGTACATTGAGCCGAAGCGTTCCTGCTGGCCGGCTCCGGAACGTGACGACCTGCTCGATGGCAGCAGTCAGATCGCCAAGGGCGGGACCAAGCCGGTCAAGCAGGTGCTCTCCCGCCTGCGTGAGGCGGATGCTGCGATTGGTCCGGTGGAATAGCCGGACACCCAGGCTCTCCTCGAGCCCACGGATCACGTGGCTCAGCGCCGACGTGCTGACCCCCCGTTCGCTGGCCGCCTTGCGGAAGCTGCCATGTCGCGCGACGGCGACAAACACCTCCAATGCAGGCAAGCCCGGTAGCGGCATCGATGAGACTGCCCTCAACACGGCGATGAGGAGCTTAGCCGCGTGTCATCCGACCTCGCAATCACCCAACTGCAGGGCACGGTAGCAGGCGCCGTCCCGCGAAGGCGGCACTCCCCCCTGCAGGAGATAAGGCCATGAACGACACGATGCCCGGACGCCATCACCGCGCCGAGGTGACAGGCGGGCCCGAGCCGATCCTGCTGGCGGCCGACTTGATACAACAGGGTGCCCCCGAGCGGCTTGCCGCCGGGCTGCTGCGGACCGGGCCGGTCGACGTGCTGGTCAACAATGCCGGCGGCTCCCGACCCATGACCGATCCGAACAATGCGGCTGTCTGGAACTAGCAAAGGACCGGCGGGTCGCACGGGCTGACCAATGGCGGCGCGGAGCCGATCGTCCATCGGACCGCGACCACGCCACCGATCGATCTGCGGCCGTCCTACCGGATGGCCGTAACGCAAGAGGAGATACCGTAATGGAAGTGCTTCGGGTGGGGATCATCGGCGCGAGCGCCGAGGGCGGCTGGGGGCGTGACGGGCATGTGCCCGCCGTGCAAGGCCTCCCAGGACTTGAACTCGCCGCGGTGGCCACGAACAGCCGCAAGACCGCCGCCGCCGCCGGCAAGGCTTTCGGCGTTTCAGCCGCGTATGGCAGTGGCATGGAGCTGATCCGGGCTGGGGGCATCGACCTGGTCACGGTCGCGACCCAGGTTCCGGACCACCGGGAGCTTGTGCTCGCCGCCATCGACGCCGGCCTGCATGTCTACAGCGAGTGGCCGCTGGGCCGCAGCGTGGCGGAGGCGGCGGAAATGGCGTCGGCGGCCCGTGCAGCCGGCATCCACGCCGCAGTCGGCCTCCAGCTCCGCGGCAGCCCGGCCGTGCGGCGGGCGCGGACCCTGATCGCGTCCGGCGCGATCGGACGCGTATTGGGCATGAGCCTCTATTCGGCCACCGCCGGCTTCGGTCCGGACGTCCCGGCGCCGTTCGTCTACCTGGAAGACCCAGAAAGCTTCGCCAATCTCGTCACCATCCAGGGTGCCCATACGGTCGATCTGGCCGTGGCCTTGGCCGGCGGCGTTGCCGAGGCGAGCGCGCTGGCGACGGCGCGGTATTCCGAGATCGACGCCGACGGCAAGCGGCGGTCGCGCACCACCTTCGATCACCTGCTGGTGCAGGGACGGCTAGCCGCGGGCGGCACGCTGTCGGCCGAGGTCGCGGGCGGCCGTCCACCTGAAACCCCGTTCGTCCTGGACGTCGTGGGGGCAAAAGGTGCATTGCGGCTGGATGGCGGCGCACCCCGCGGAGCGCAGTCGGGACGCCTCACCCTGTCGCTGAACGGCGGGCTGGAGCAAGTCGAAGAAGGCGAGCTCGCCGCCATGCCGGCTGCGGCAGCCAATGTGGCGGGCGTGTATGCGAACCTGCGCGACGACATCGTCAATGGGAGTTTCACCGTTCCGGGTTTCGACCACGCGGTTCAACTCACACAGTTGATCACCGACTTGCTTGCCTCCTCGCAGTCGGGTCGGCGGGCAACGGGTTCAGGTTGGCCGAGATGATGTCCGCTTCATGCCGTCGGCTTCACCGAAGCGGATACTCCGCTCCGCTGGGTGCCGTTCGTGCTCGTCTTCGCCCTGACCCTCGGCATCATGGTGTCCCAGTCGCTAGCGGCCTGGTGCTGAGGAACACCGTGCGGTTTGGCTCCGTCCGGAGCGGTTGCGGCTCAGCCGCCGCCGCGTTGCAGCGTCGGGCCGCACAGGCCAAGGGCGGTGTTGACGACTGCCAAGTGGGTCAAAGCCTGCGGGAAGTTGCCTGCCAGATGCTTGCCCGGGACGTTGTACTCCTCGGCCAGCAAGCCAAGATCGTTGGCGACGGCCAGCACGCGCTCGAACTGGGCGCGCGCCTCGTCCTTGCGGCCCTGCAGGTTCAGGCAATCCGCCATCCAGCACGAACACGCCAGGAAGGCGCCTTCGTTCGGCGGCTCCGTGGTCGCCTTGTTGCGGCGGATCAGGCCGCCCTCGGACAGTTCGCGCTGGATCGTCTCGATCGTCGCCGCCATGCGGGGATCGTCGGCCGGGAGGAAGCCGACCAGCGGCAGCAGCAGCAGGCTGGCGTCGATCGCCTGCCCGCCATAGTGCTGGACGAACGTGCCCAGGCCCTCGTTCCAGCCCTCGCGGCAGACCTCGTCATGGATGGTCTGCCGTAGTGCCTTGAGCCGCTCGATCATGGCCGCATCCGCAGTCCCGACACCTCCCTGGTGGCGAAGAAACCGATCCACCCCGACCCACGCCATCACCTTCGAATAGGTGTACTGCCGTAACTCGGAGCGCGACTCCCAGACGCCGGAGCCTTCGGTGTGCCAAACCTGTTCAAGATGCTCGACGATCTTGCACTCGGCGACGGTCTCCTGCGTGGTCGTCGCGATGCCGCCACGCCGGGCCATGTCAAGCGCGTCCAGCACTTCCCCGAACACATCGATCTGATGCTGGGTGGACGCGGCGTTGCCGATCCGCACTGGGCGAGAATAGCGGTAGCCCGGCAGTGCCTCGATCATCCACTCCGACAGGTGCCGCGAGCCGTCCACGCGATACATGATTCGCAGCCGCTCCGGCGACCCGGCGATGGCGCGCAAAAGCCAATCGCGCCACGCGGTCGCCTCCGTATGGAAGCCGGCATTCAACAGCGCGCAGAGCGTGAAGCTTGCGTCCCGCAACCAGCAATAGCGATAGTCCCAATTCATCTTGCCGCCGGGCGCCTCGGGCAAGGAGGTGGTGGGGGCAGCGACGAGCCCGCCGGTCGGCGCGTGGATCAGCGCCTTCAACGTGATGAGCGAGCGGCGGACCGCGTCCGGCCAGTCCGTCTTGGCGTCATCGAACCGGCCGATCCAATCGCGCCAAAACCCCTGCGTCTGCGCCAGGGCCGCCTGCGGATCAATCCGCTCCGGTGGGCTCTCGTGTGACGCCCCATACTGCAGCGTGAAGGCGCACTGGTTGCCAGCCGACACATCGAACTCGGCCGAGGTGACGTGCGCGTTGACGTCGAGCTGCACCGGCGCACGGAGGATCACCAGGTCCGGCCCGACCTTGGCGACCATGTCGTCGCCATGGCATGCCGACCAGGGCGGCAGCGCGCCGTAGTCGAATCGCAGCCGCACCTGGCAGCGCATGCGCACCGTGCCGCGCACGCCGACGACGATGCGAATTAGGGCGGAGGCTCCTTTGCGCATCGGCATGAAGTCGACGACGCGGACGGCACCGCTCGCCGTCTCCAGCTCCGTCTCCATGATCAGCGTATTTGCCTGATAGCGGCGTCGGCGCTGCGTTACAGGCTCGGCGGGGGCGATCGTCCAATGCCCGTTCTCACCCTTGCCGAGCAGGGCCGCGAAGCAAGCGTCGTCGTCGAACCGCGGCCAGCACAGCCAGTCGATCGAGCCGTCGCGGTTCAACAAGGCAGCGGTCTGGCCGTCGCCCAACAGGGCATAGTCCTCGATCGGGCTGCTCACGGCTGCTTCCCTCGCCTAGATCTTGAGCTTCTTGGCGAGCAGGTGAACGCCGGTGACCAGGCCCAAGCCGGCCGCGGTCCAGAACGCCATGCGATGCCGGTCGGTGAACATCTCCCAGCTTCCCAGCCGCGACTGGCTGTCGAACCGTCCATGGGCGCCGTAGTCGCCGGGCACCGGATCGAACAGATTGGCGGGAGCGTTCGCCGGGAGCGCCTCGTCGCTGAGCTGCCCCTTGTAGCCGGCGCTTGCGAGGTACTTGTCGATCCAGCCCGGCGCAATGCGGTTGGCGAGAATAGCTTTGACAGTGGGGAAGCCGACCCAGACCTCGCGGCGCTTATGCGTGGCCGCGAAAAAGATCGCGCGCGCGGGAACTTCCGGCTCGAAGATCGGCGCCACCGGCTTGGCCTTCATACCCATCTTGTTCATCGCCCAGTCGAACTGGGGTGTGTTGACTGCGGGCAGGTCGACCGTCGTCAGGTGGACGGCGAGCTTGTCGTGGATGATCTCCGACCGGAGTGAATCGGTGAAGCCGCGTATGGCCGCCTTGGCGCCGCAATAGACCGACTGCAGCGGCACCGACCGGTAGGCCAGGGCTGACCCGACGTTGACGATCGTGCCGCTATTGCGCGCGCGCATGCGCGACAGGGCCGCCATCATGCCGTGTACCTGACCCAGATAGGTCACCCTTGTACCGCGCTCGACTTCTTGCGCCGTCAGCTTGGAAACAGGGGCAAATACCGTCGCCATCGCCACGTTGACCCAGACGTCGATGGGGCCGAGTTCATTCTCGGCTTTCGTCGCGGCCGCCTCCACGGCGTCGGCATCGGCAACATCGGTCGGGAGGGCAAGCGTGCGCACGCCGTGCGCGGCCCGCACCTCGTCGGCGGCCCGTTGCAGCCGGTCGGGATCACGGGCCAGCAAGGCCACATCGTAGCCTTGCCTGGCGAACTCCTCGACGGTGGCCCGCCCGACACCGGCACTCGCTCCCGTCACGACGACTATCTTCGGCATGGTCATATCCTTCCGCTGAGGCGAGGGTCACAGACCCAGCGCAAGCCGCGTCACGATCCCGTGATTGTTAAGGAAGCGGCTTCCTCATAGTTGCGAACCAACCTCTGACATGGGTGATTGTTCATGCCGGGTCGGTTAAGGAGGCGATCAAGAGGAAAGCCCGGACCCGAGGGTCGTTTGTGGCGGCTGAATTGCGGTGGCAGGAAACCTGACGACCTTGTGCCTGGCCGACGCGATGCCGATGCTGGCTTTATCCAGTTCGGCAATGATATAGCGGCTCGTGGCATCCTTGGCGCAGCGAATACGGTCGGCCGATAACGAAACGGACCGTCAGTTGCCATCTACCCACATGGCCGGCTCGGCCCCTGCACGCCGGGCGGTTGGCCCATTGCCATGATGGTGGACTGGATGAAGCCCAGCCGCATCACGTCGCCGCGCACGCCGCCCATCGAGATGCGGTCGCCGACGGTGAAGGTGTTGCCGCGCAGGATGACGAAGTAGCCGGCGATGGAGGTGACGACCTGCTGCAATGCGAAGGCCAGACCGGCCGAGACTAGGCCGAAGGCCGTGGCGAGGCGGGTCGGGTCGCTGAACCAGACCGACAGGAACCCGCGGATCAGGACAATGGCCGTCAGCAGGCTGATGCCCTGGCGGGTCCAGAACCTTGTCTGCACCGCCGCAGACTGCGAGCGGCCGACCAGCAGCCCGGCAACCCAGCGCAGACTCCAGCTTACCGCCAGCACGACCGCGATGAAGATGATGGTGAGCAGCAGCTTGCGCCCGTTCTCTCCGTTGACGCCGACCCAATCAACTCCGAGGAAATGCATCGGCTATCCTGTTTTCTGCCGCCATGCGGGAACGCGTAGTCATGTCAGCTTGCGAGGCCAACCAGCACGCCCTGGTGCCGGACGGCTGTGAACCGCTCATGAAGGTGTTCGAGCTCTTCGAGGTCGCTCGGCGTGCTGATGTCGCGCCCCGCGTCGCCACCGACCAGGTCGGCATGCCGTTGCAGCACCGCTAGTCGGGCAGGATCGCGCTCGCAGCCGGCGACGGAGATCAGCACCTCCGTCATGTGGATCAACACGGCAGCGCTGCCGGAGGCGTTCTGCCAGATGAGGTGGAACATCGCGTCGGTCAGGCCGTCATAAAAGCGCATCGTGCAGACGGCAACGCGCTGCAGAGAGTCATTTGAGCACCCGGCTCGGGTTGAGAGATGCCGATGGGCACCGAGCAGCGACAGGTCGGCTCGTCCTACTCTACGCCGCCGTAGCGGCCGGCCCGCTCACGGCCCGTCGCAGGCCGATGCATTCGCGAATCCGTAAAGCCGGTGTGCGTTCTCCACCAGGATGCGGTTGCGTGCTGCCGGAGCCGGCACCCAGTCTGCGAGCAGATCCAGCAGTTCGCCTACGTTCATCATCCTGTCCCACTGGGAAACGTGGGGCCAGTCGGAGCCCCAGACGCAACGGTCAGGCGCTGCCGCGTAAAGCGCCTGGGCAAGCGGGACCGTGGCCTGCCACGGTTCCGGCGCCAGCCGGTAGGCGCCGGACAGTTTGACCCAGGCGCCGTCGCGCACAAGCGACAGGAGGACCTGGAAGCCGAGTTCCGCCGGGTCGGCCGGGAAATGTCCCATGTGGTCCACGACGAATGGCACGCGCAGCCGCGAAAGGCGGGTGGCCAGCGCGCCGGGCAGGGTGCGAACGTCGAGCAGGAACTGCAGGTGCCAACCCATCTCGAGGCACAACGCCTCCGTTGCGTCGAGCGCGTCGAAGCCGAGGCCGCCGCCATACAGCACGTTGAGGCGCAGCCCAACGACCCCGGCGCGCCTCATCGCGTCCGCTTCCCCAAACGGCAGATCCGGCGGCACCACGCCGATGCCGCGCAGCCGTCCGCCGGTCGCGTGCAAGGTGTCAAGCATCAGGTGGTTGTCCGTGCCGTGCACGCTCACCTGTACCAGCACGCCATGGGTCATTCCGGTCGCGTCCAGCATGGCCAGGTAGGCCTCGGGCGTCGCGGCCGGCGGCGTGTAGGAGCGTGCCTCGACGAACGGATAGGTGGACGGCAGACCGATGACATGGGCGTGGGTGTCGACCGCGCCCGGCGGCACGCGGAACCGGGTGGGACCGCGTGGCGCCGGGTCTGGACCGGGACAGGCGGGCGGCCGCCCGTTGGAGGAAGACAGGTCCTCAGTCATCGGCCCGCAGCACCTTCCCGCGCGTTTCCGGCAGCAGCAGGGCCGCCAGCAGCAACAGCCCGTAGGCGATCACCGCGAAGATGGCGATGGCGGTGGACAGCGCCACGGTGCCGGACAGGTAGCCGACCAGCGTTGGGAACAGCGCCCCGATGCCGCGGCCGAAGTTGTAGGCGAAGCCCTGGCCGGAGCCGCGCAGCCGGGTCGGGAACAGCTCGGTGAAAAAGGCGCCCATGCCGGAGAAGTAGGCGGAAGACGCGACCCCGAGCGGAAAGCCGAGCCACAGCATCACGGTGTTGGAGAAGGGCAGCGTGGTGTAGAGCAGGACCAGCACGATGGCTGCGAGCGCCGAAAGGATGAACAAGGGCCGACGCCCGATCCGGTCGGCCAACCAGGCACCGAGCAGGTAACCCGCGAAGCTGCCCGTGATGAGCACGGCGAGGTAGCCCGACGAGCCGATCACCGTCAGCCCGCGCTCCCCGCGCAGGAAGGTCGGGACCCAGGTGCTGATGGCGTAGTAGCCGCCCTGCGCGCCGGTGCCGAGCAATGCTGCCAGCAGCGTGGTGCGGCGCATGCCGGGGGCGAAGATTTCCCAAAGGCTCAGCCGGTCGCCGGTGGCGGCGATGCGGGCACGGGTGTCGGCCGCGACAGCCGGCTCCTCCACATGGCGGCGCAGGAAGAAGATCAGCAGGGCGGGCAGGGCGCCGATGGCAAACATCCAGCGCCACGCGGCTTCGGGCGGCACGATGGTGAACAGCGCGGCCTGCATCAGCACCGCGCCACCCCAGCCCAGGGCCCAGCCAGACTGCACCGAGCCCACGGCGCGGCCGCGGAACTGCGGCCGGATGGCTTCGCCGATCAGCACCGCGCCGGCAGCCCATTCCCCACCGAAACCAAGGCCCAACAGGGCGCGGCAGACCATGAGCTGTCCGAAGCTCTGCGTGAAGGCGCAGATGAGGGAGAAAGTGGCGAACCAGAGGATGGTGAACTGGAGCGTCCGCACCCGCCCGATGCGGTCGGCGAGGTAGCCCGCCAGCCAACCGCCGATCGCCGAAAACAGCAGAGTGGCCGTGACGGCCAGCCCGGCGGTGCCACGGTCCACCTGCCACAATGCGATGATCGAGCCGATCACCAGCGGGTAGATCATGAAGTCCATGCCGTCGAGCACCCAGCCCGAGAAGCAGGCCCAGAAGGTTCTGCGCTCCTGCAGCGTCATTTCGCGATAGAAGGCGGTCAAGCCGGTGTCCGGGGGGATTGTTTGCGCATCCGGCATCATCTGGCTCATTCGTGACATCCCCCCGGTCCCTGCTCGCACAGGCGAGTTCATCATGCCAAGAACGCTAGGCCGGCTTTGGTCCGGTCGCTAGACTGGCTGCACGCGAACAACCCGTCCCTACCGCTACGCTCCGAGCCACCGCGTCCCGCAGCAGCGGGGCCTGTGTTCGTCAGGCCGAATTCAGCCAGATTGTGGTGTCGGCGTGGGCACGGGCTACCGCCTGGTCGTGGGTGATCAACAGGACAGCGAGCCCGTCCTCGTCCACCAGCTCGCGGAGCAACCGCAGCACCTCGGCCTGGGTCGGCAGGTCCAAACGGGATGACGGTTCGTCGGCCACCAGCAGCGCGGGCCGCCTGGCGACGACGCGGGCCAGGGCCAGGCGCTGCGCCTCGCCGCCACTGACTTCGTGGGGGCGCCGGGCCAGGGTGGACGCTGATAGGCCGAGCCGTTCCAGCAGCCCGGGCATGGCGCGCATCGCGTCCGTTCCGCCCGGCAAGTGGCGCAGGTCGGCGAGGCTGTCGCGCAACGGCCGGCCGGCCGGGAACACTTGGGACGGATCCTGATGCAGTTTCTGGAAGCGCGGCCGCAGTCGGCGCATTGCGCTGCGGTCGGCGGGGCGGCCCAGCCAGGTGATTTGGCCCGACGCGGCCGGGATCAGGCCCAGCAGCGTGTCGCCAAGCGTGCTCTTGCCCGCGCCGCTAGGGCCCGAGAGCGCGGTAACGGCGCCACCCTGTAGCTCGATGTCCAGCGGCCCGAGAAGGCGGCGGCGGCCACGGGCGAGCACGACGTCCTCACCCGCCGCAACCGGGGATCCAGTGGGTCGGCCCTGCCGTATCGCCCAACCGGCCGGGTCGGCCGTCAGGCAGGCGCGCGCAAAGGTGGAGCGCGGGTTGTCCAGCAGCGCGGCCGTGACGCCGGTCTCGGCGATGGTGCCCTGCTCAAGGACCGCGATATGGCCACCCAATCCCCTCGCCACCGCAAGATCGTGGGTGACCACCAGCAGCGCCCGCCCGGCGTCGCGCAACGCCGCCAGGAGCGTCACCAGCTCGGCGCGGCGTTCCGGGTCCAGCCCTTTGGTGGGCTCGTCCGCGACGATCAGCCGTGCCGGGCTTTGCATCGCCAGCGAGGCCAGCAGGCGCTGGGCCATGCCGCCGGAGAGGGCGGAGGGCAATTTGCGCCCCGCCTCCTGGTCGAGCCCGAAGCGCGCCAGCCAAGCTCCGGCGGCCGCGCGGCCGAGCCCGGCCCGTCCGGCCGCCGGCAGGCGCAGTTGCGCCGCAGCCGGCAGCAGCGGGGCGAGGGCCGCGCCCGGCTCCTGCGGCAGCAGGCAAGTCGCCCGGCTCCATTGCGCCCGCAAGCCGGACCGGTCGCCGGCCGGGACGACATGCCCGCCGAGGCCAATCGATCCGGTCGCTGCCATGCAGGACGGCAGCATGCCCATGATGGCCGCGGCGATCAGGCTCTTGCCACTGCCGGACGCGCCGATCAGGCACAGGCTCTCGCCCTGCCGCACATGCAGGTCGATGTCGCGCAGCACCGTGACGCCGCTGTGGCGGATCGTCAGGCCCGTCATGTGCAGGGCGTGGGTCATGCCATGTCCAGCAGCCCGCCGCCGGCGGGTTCGGGGCGGGATGCGAGGCCCTCGCCAATCAGCGTGGCGGCCAAGGTCGCCAGGAAAATCGCGCAGGCCGGAGCCAACATCACGTGTGGCGCGTCCCGTAGGTAGGGCAAGGCTTCAGTGACCATGGCGCCCCATTCCGGCTGCGGCGGGTGCAGCCCGACACCGAGGAACCCGAGCGATGACACGGTCAGGACGGTGGTGCCCAGTTGCAGCGCCGCCAGGGATGCCACGGGCCGGCGTACCGCAGGCCAGGCGTGCCGCAGCACCAGATAGGTCGGGCCGAAGCCCAGCAGGCGGCTGGTTTCGGCGTCGGGCGCCGCCAGCGCGGTGCAGCCGAGCGGGAAGCACAGCCGTGCGAAGGCCGGCCACCGGGTCAGCACCAGCCCGACGAGCACCATCCAAGGGCCACCATTGAACAGGCCGGCCAGCAGCACGACGAACAGCAGCCCGGGACAGGCGAACACCAGGTCGGTCAGCGCGAGCAAGCAGCGGCGGAGTGGACCGCGCGCCTGGGCGGCAAATAGGCCGAGCAGGCAGCCCAAGGCGGCGGTCGCTCCGGCCGCGACGGTTGCCACGCCGAGCGACAGGCGCGCGCCCACGACGACACGGGCCAGCACGCTGCGGCCGAGATCGTCCGACCCGAGCACGAAGCGCGCGCCGGGCGGCAGCAACGGCGCCGACAGGTCGGCCCGCAGCGGGTTGGCGGTGAGCAAGGCCGGGCCGAACAAGGCCGCTGCGAGCAGGAAAGCTGCGAGGGCCAACCCCAGCCAAGGCAAGCCGTCATGGCGCTGCCCACGATCATGGCTCATGCCGGAACGGGCGCGGCACGCGGGTCCAACCAGTGCAGCATCGCGTCGCCAGCCAAATTCAGCACCGAGAGCAGCAAGGCGAACAGGATGCCGGTGGCAGCGACCAGTGGGATATCGCGCGCCAGCACCGAGCGCACCAGCAGCCGGCCGATGCCGTCCAGGTTGAACACCAGTTCGATGGCGACGAAGCCTTCCATGGCCTGCACCGCCAGCACGGGCAAATAGGCTGCCACCGGCAGCAGCGCCGGGCGGGCGGCGACCCGCAGCGCAACCTGCCACGGCGAGACGCCGCGCATCCGGGCAAACGCCACGTAGTAGCTGCCGCTCGCCTCCGCGGCGCCGTGCCGCATCACCTGCGCCAATCCGGGAACCAAGGCCAGCGCCAAGGCCAGCACGGGTAGCACCAGGTGGCGAGGCGTGTCGCTGCCGGCCACCGGGAACCAGCCCAGATGCACGGACAGCCAGGCCACCAGGAGCGCGCCGACGACGAAGGACGGCGCCGATGCCAGCAGCGCCGATCCAGCAGAGACGCATTGGTCGATCAAGCCGCCGGGTCGCCGCCCGGCGGCCGCACCCAGCGGCAGCGCAGCCACGATTGCCAGCAGCAGCGCCCACCCGCCGACCGTCAGGGTGACGCCGATCCGGTCGGCCAGTTCCTCCGACGCAGGCCGGCCCGTCACCAGCGAGCGGCCGGCATCCAAGCTGGCAAGCGCCCGCAGCCAATCCCAGTATTGCACCGCCAAAGGTTGGTCGAGCCCGGCAGAGTGCCGCACGGCCTCCACCGCGGCGGTGCCGAAGCGGCCATCGCCGTAGCGTGCGGCCGCCACCTGCATGGCCAGGTCACCCGGCAACAAGTGCATGGCGGCGAAGCAGAGCGTCGCCACACCCAGGCTGACCAGGACGGCCTGCAGGAGCCGGGCCGAGAGGGTGCGGGCTATGCGGCCCACCGGATGCGCTGCACGCCGTAGCTTTGCTCGTAGGGGTCCAGCACGACGCTGGCCGGGTCGACGGCTGTCGACACGGCGGCGTTGCTTTCGAACCAGGAGATGGTGATCACCGGCAGTTGGTCCTGCAGGATGGTGACAATTTGCCGCCGCAATGCTGGCAGCGCCGCCGGATCAAAGCTGCCTAGGTAATCCCCCACGAGGCTGTCGAGCGTTTCGTCCTGAAACCCGGGGGACGCCCAGACCGGTTTGGCGGAGGTGAAGTCGGGGAGGATTGTGCCGATCGGGTCCGGGACGTTGACGTAGGTGCGCGCGATCAGCCCCGCCTGCAGCGTGCCGTCGCGGATGGCGCCCGGCAGCGCACCGGACGGACCAGGCCGGATATCGAGTGCCACTCCCAAATCCTGATAGCCGGCCTGAATCGCCTGCGCCATCACCGGCAACTCCGGCCGGTTGGACGGGACCAGCACCACCGCCGCCAGACGCTGGCCGCCTTTTGTCAGCACGCCGTCGGCCCCGGGAACCCAACCGGCGCTGGCCAGCAGGCGCTTCGCTTCGGCGGGGTCGTAGCGCAGCGGCGGCAGCGCCGGGTCATACCAGCCGGCCAGCACGGGCGGGAGCAACTGCGTCGCCGCACTCGGCTTGTGCTTCAGGATCGCGGACGCGATGCCGTCGCGGTCGATGCCGAGCGACAGCGCCCGGCGTACCTGCACGTCGGCGAATTGCGGCAGCCGCAGGTTGAGCACCATGATACGGGCGCGGGGAATGGTGGCATTGACCACGCGCGCGCGGCCGCCCGCCACGATGCGGTCGACCGATTGCGGGAGCAGGGTGAACACCAGGTCGGCCTCCCCGGCCTCGGCCATGCTGGCGCGGGTGTCGCCGAGGCTGACTGCCGTGTAGCGCAGGCGCGGGATGACTGGCTGCGCGCCCCAGTAATCCGGAAACGCGGCTGCCTCGATCTCCTGGGTGCCGTGCAAGGCCGTGACTCGGTATGGGCCAGTGGCGATCGCCCGCTGCGCCTGCCCGCCCGCGTCATAGGCTGCCGGCGCCAGGATCACGCCGGCATAGTCCGTCAGATAGCCCGGCAGCGGTGCGAACGGGCTTTTGGTGCGGATCAGCACGGTATGATCATCCTCGGCCCGCAACTCCGCGATCGGGATTGCGGAGAGGCTCTCGGCTTGGCCTCGCACCTTGTCGAGCGTAGTGGCGACGTGCGGCGCGAGCACGGGCGTGCCGTCATGGAATCGTGCCGGCCGCAGACGGAACCGCCAGGTGAGCTTGTCGGCGTCGACCGCCCAGCTTTCTGCGAGACCGCCCACCAGTTTGCCGTCCGGCTGCACGGCGACCAGGGTCTCGCCGATACCAAGGCGGGCGAGGACGTAGCCGGTCTCCAGCGGATCGAACGAATCGAACGCCCACGGCGACACCACCCGAAGCACACGGTCCTGCGCCGCGGCGCTGCCGGGAAGCAACGGCATGGACGCGGCTGCCAACATTCCGAGCACTTGGCGGCGAGCGACGGACGTGCGGTTCATGGTCATGTGCTCCTTTCGTTTGCAGCACCGCGGATGGCTGGCACCGGTCAACCTCCGAGAGCACGGCGGCTGCCAGGAGAAGGACCGCAACGGAGGCGTCAGCCGCGCCATTGCAGCGGACGCGGAGCGCCTATCACGGCCTTTTCACACGTTAAAGTCCGGGTCGGGCGAACGTCAATGCTTCATGAAATGATCTGAGGCGCCTCGCCGGCAAATGGCCGAGCGGTTAAGGCCGAGCGGCGCAGCCGCACCTGAAGGATCGTTTCGACGGGGGGGTATTGCACGACTTCGAGCGCTTCCAAGGTCGCGGTCATGGGCGCCCAACGCTCGGCCAGCGACGTCACCAGCGCGGCGGCGGCCAGGTGCTCGGCACGCACGTTGGCGAGCTTGAGGTGCGGCTGCCAGTATGCCGGGCGGTAGTGCAGGTGCACCGCCTGTTCGGGAAGAGCGCGGTAGATCGCGTTGTGCATCGCCAGCAGGCTGTCCGTGGGCGCGATGCGCAAGCATAGGGTTGGCGGCAGACCGTGGATCAGGCACGGCTCGGTGAACGCAATCGGCAGCGCCGCGGGGATGGTGCGCTTCACGATTTCATCCAGGTCGTCGGCGTGGATGGCGTCCGACACGACCAGGCTCGTCATGCAGGGTCCGTACTGCGTCACGAGATCCTCGTCGCGGATGTTCAGGCTGGCCAGGCTGGCATACACCCGCTCGATCTGCATGGCGGCTTCTGGGTCGAGCGTGAGATTGATGGCGTAGGGCACGGTCGCACGTCCTGACACGATGAGCGGGCGGCCGGTCGCAGCCGTGGCCGCCAAAGCGAGCGTAGCGGTATCGGCCGCCGCCGGGTAGCACGTTCCGGCACGGGCTTTCTGTTTGACAGCCCGGATAGCGGCTCCCTAAGCTCCTGCAGTCGAAATCACCCAACTCGTGCCGGCTCAGGCCGGTGGCAACGCGCCAATGGCGTCGCGTTCGGCGGGTCTGGTTTCTTCCCAGCAAGGTGCGCAGTGCATGGATCTGACGCCATTCAGGATGGTGGGGACGCCATTCTATCATCCGACCAGCAACGAAACAGCCGTGTTCGAGGCGGCGGCTGCCAGCCGGTTGCCGCTGATGCTGAAGGGGCCCACCGGCTGTGGCAAGACGCGGTTTGTCGAGCACATGGCGGCCCATCTCGGGCGTCCGCTGATCACGGTCGCCTGCCACGAGGACATGACGGCCGCCGATCTCGCTGGCCGCTACCTGCTGACCGCGGAGGGCACTGTCTGGCAGGATGGGCCGCTGACGGTCGCGGTTCGTTACGGCGCCATCTGCTACCTGGACGAGGTCGTGGAAGCCCGGCAGGACACCACCGTCGTGATCCATCCGCTCGCGGACAACCGGCGCGTGCTGCCGCTGGACCGCAAGGGCGAGCTGGTGCCGGCGCATCCCGACTTCCTGCTCGTGGTCTCCTATAACCCCGGCTACCAGAGCGCGGTGAAAGACTTGAAGGAGTCGACGAAGCAGCGCTTTGTCGCCATCGGTTTCACCTATCCGGACGCCGCTGCCGAAGCCGCCATCGTTGCGCGCGAGGCCGACATTCACCAGGACGCGGCGTTGCGGCTGGTTGATGTCGCCGCACGCACGCGCAACCTGCGCGGCCGCGGCCTCAGCGAAGGCGCGTCGACGCGGATGCTGGTCCACGCCGCCCGGCTGATCGCCGCCGGCATCCCTGCCGCCGAAGCGTTGCGGGCCAGCGTGATCCTGCCGCTGACGGATGACGACGACATGCGGGAGGCGCTCGAGGCGATCGTCGCGGCCTGCTCGGCATGAGCGGGGATGCGGCGCTCCGGTCCCGCGCCGCCCCGCTCCGCGCGTCCGATCTCGACGCCGTGCTGCGCCTGGTGCACGATCGCCCGGTGCTCCGCGCGCCCTTCGCGCAGGTGTGGCCGCGTATTCAGGCGGCGGCCACGGCCTCGCAGGAGGCGTGGGCCGCTGCGACGCTGAGGCTGCTCCACGTCAATGCCGGGCCGGCCTGCATTCTGGCGTTCTGGCAGCTGGCGTCGGCGCGCGGGATCGACCTGAGCCCCGTTTTGGCTGCCGGGCGTGCGGCCGCCGAGATCTGCCGTTTTGCCGGCGCCCGTGCGGCGCTCGCCTGCCTGGGGGTCCAGGCCGAGGCGGCACGGCTCCTACGGGCGGACCCGGTGGAACTGGCCAGGTGGTGGGGCGGCTTGAGCCGGTTGGCGCACGAGGCGCCTTCACAGGTGCAGCCGCTGGTGGGCCATGCCGGTGCGTTGCTGGCCGGCGGCGAGGCGACCGCCTTCGTGGACTTCGTCGCCGCCGGGCTGAAAGCGACGGTTCGCGACAAGCGGCGGCAGGCCGCGTTCTTCGCGCTGCAGGACCCGCTAGCGAAAGCGCTGCTGCAACGCCGCCCCGGCACGGCCGGGTTTGCCGAGAGCGAGCGCATGCTGGCTGCCTACGTCGCCGGGCTGTGGGGCGGCGAGCCGCGGCTGCGCGCCGGGCCGGGCGGCACGGATGGCCTGCCGCGCCGGACCACCATCGCGTCCGGCACGGTGCTCCTGCCGCCGGTATTTCCCGGTGTGCCTGCCGGCCGCACGCGCGACCTGTACCGGGCTGCGGTGGCGCACGCCCACGCCCATCTGCTGGTGCCCGGCGCGCGGCAACCAATACTGACGCTGAAACCGTTGCAACTCGCCCTGATCGGCCTGGTGGAGGACGCGCGGGTGGAGGCGCTCGCCATCCGCCGCTACCCCGGTTTGCGTGCGCTGTGGGCCGGTTTCCACGTGGCACGGCCGGGCGGCGCCTTCACCGTCGTGGCCTTGCTGGCACGCCTGGCGCGCGCGCTGTTGGATCCGGACGCCCATGACCCCGACGGTTTCGTGCAACGGGGACGGGCTTTGTTCGCCGAAGCCGCCGGCCGGTTGGACGATCCGGCGATCAGCCGCGCCCTCGGCGGCCTGCTTGGCAATGATCTCGGCCAGATGCGGGTGCAGTTCAACGCCAAGACCTACGCCGTCGAACCGGCCTATCGCGACGACAACAGCCACCTATGGGATCTGCCCGACACGCCCGACGACGCCATGAGCCTGATGGTGGACGCGGCCCGCAGCACCGATGGCGCGCAAGGGGGGGAGAAGCGGCCCGGCGGGGGCGCCAATGCTCCCCGCGCCCGCGCCGTCAGCACGGACCACCGCCGCACGGTGCTGGCGCAGTATCCGGAATGGGACGCCACGGCGCGGGTCGAGCGGCCGGATTGGACCACGCTGTGGGACACGGAGCCGGCGCTGGCCCCCCGCCTATCCGACTGGGCCGGCGAGGCCCAACTGCGCTCGGCGCTCGCGCGCACGGTGCACGGCGCCGCGGTCGGGCGGACGGTGCGCCAAACGCGGCGGGAGGACGGGGAGGCGCTTGACCTCGACGCCGCGATCGAAGCCGCCGCCGCTTGGCGCACCGGCCGGACCGTCGATCCACGGATCTATCGCGACCGGCGGGCCCGCGGGCGCGACCTCGCAACGCTGGTCGTTCTGGATGTGTCGCAATCGACCGGCGCGATCGCTGCCGCCGGGTTGTCCGTGCTGGAGGCCGAGCGCATCGCGGTTACCGCATTGGCGGAGGCACTGGAGGCGCGGGGCGACAGCTATGCCCTGCGGGCGTTCGCATCGTGCGGCCGCGAGGACGTGCGGCTCATGCGGCTGAAGGATTTCAACGAGGCGCTGGGTCCGGCCGTGCACGCCCGCATCGCCGGGCTGTCGGCGGGGCTATCGACCCGGCTGGGGGCGGCGCTGCGCCATTGTGGCACCGAACTGGCGCCGCTGCGCACCACCCGCAAGATGGTCTTGGTGCTGACGGACGGCGAACCGTCCGACATCGACGTGGCGCAGCCGGCGGAGTTGGTGGAAGACGCGCGCCGGGCCGTGCTCGGGCTGCGGCTGCGTGGCATCGACGTGTTCGGCATCGTCATGGACCCGGCGGAGGCTGGCTCCGGCACGGCGATTTTCGGCCGCTACAACACGATGGCGGTCAAGCGGCTTGAGGAGCTGCCGGCGAAATTGGCTGGCGTGTATTTCAGGCTGGCGCAGCGGTAAAGGCGGGCGTTGCTGCTCCCGAGCAACGCCCGCCCCGTATACGTTACCGGTGGGTCGCGGCCGGAATGCCTTCGATCGGGCACTCCTCCGTGCCGACGCTGGTTCGGGTCAGCGCCTCGACCATCTCGCGCGTCGCCTCAGGATCGGCGATCCACTTCTTGTAGAAGTCATACGGGCAGTCCGCCTCGCCCTTGTCGCCGTCACCGGAGTTGATCATGCCGGTGTAGCCGCGATGCAGCAGCTTGAACAAATGGTTCTCCGACTGCATCGTGCGCCGCGCGTCGCGGATCAGCGAGGTTGAGAGCGCCGCGTACTGGATGCCATACTCTTCCGTGCCGCACTCGCCGAGGGTACGCCCGTCGAAGCCGATGACCGACGAGTGGCCGAAGTAAGAGTAGACGCCGTCGAACCCCGCGGCGTTGGCGACCGCGACGTAGACGTTGTTCGCCCATGCCATCGCTTTGGCCATGATGATCTGCTGCTCCTTGGCCGGGTACATGTAGCCCTGGCAGCGCACGATCAGCTCGGCGCCGCGCATGGCGCAGTCCCGCCAGATCTCGGGATAGTTGCCATCGTCACAGATGATCAGGCTGACCTTCAGCCCCTTCGGCCCATCGGAGACGTAGGTGCAATTGCCAGGGTACCAGCCTTCGATCGGAACCCATGGCATGATCTTGCGGTATTTCTGGACGATCTCGCCCTTGTCGTTCATCAGGATCAGCGTGTTGTAGGGCGCCTTGTGCGGATGCTCCTCGTGCCGTTCGCCGGTGAGCGAAAACACTCCCCATACCTTGGCCTTGCGGCAAGCCTCGGCGAAGATCTCGGTCTCGTCGCCGGGCACGGTGGATGCGGTCTCGTACATCTCCGCACTGTCGTACATGATGCCGTGAGTGGAATATTCCGGGAACACCACGAGGTCCATGCCTGGCAGGCCGGACTTCATGCCGGTCACCATGTCGGCGATTTTCTGCGCGTTGGCCAGCACCTCGGCCTTCGTGTGCAAGCGGGGCATCTTATAGTTCACGACGGCAACGCCGACCGTGTCCTTGCTACTCGATATGTCACCATGCAGCATTGTTTGTTCCTTCCTTAGGATGCCTGCGGCGGATGCGCGCGGGCCAGGCACGGCTCACAGCGCCATGTGCCGATGCACCAACTGGTCAGTGAGCGCGTCGATACCGCCGCGCGCGACCACCCGCCCTTTCTCCATCATGGCAAAGGCGTGGCCGGCACGGCGGACAAAGGCGACGTTCTGTTCGACCAACAGAACCGTCATGGCATGATCGCGGTTGAGGCGGACGATGGTGCGCTCGATATCGTCCACCACGCTGGGCTGGATACCCTCGCTCGGCTCGTCCAGCAGCAGCACTTTCGGCCCGGCGGCGAGCGCGCGCGCGATGGCGAGCTGCTGCTGCTGGCCGCCCGAGAGCACGCCGCCGGGCCGGTCGAGGTTGGCCACCAGGTATGGGAACAGCTCGGCGACAAGATCCGGGACCACCCGCCCGCCGCCGGGGCGGGCGAAAGCGCCCATGACGATGTTTTCCCGCACGGTGAAGTCAGGGATGATCTGGCGGCCCTGGGGAACATAGGCGATCCCCGCCCGGGCGCGCTGAAACGTCTTCTGGCGGCCGATTTCCTGCGAGCCCAAGCGGATCGATCCGGTCATGCGGTCCAGCATGCCCATCAAGGTCTTGAGCAGGGTTGTCTTGCCGACGCCGTTGCGGCCCAAGATCGCGGTCAGCTTGCCCGCCGGGAGGTCCAGCGAAACGTCGTGCAGGATTTGGCTGCGGTGATAGAACGCATCGACTGCGGTGAAGCTGACGTTCATGCCAGCCCGCGGGCGCCGAGATAAGCGTCGCGCACGGCCGGGTCGCGTTCGACGGTCAGCATGTCACCCTCGGCGAGCACTTGGCCCAAATGCAGCACCGTGATCGTCTCGGCGATGTCGCGTACGAACGCCATGTCGTGCTCCACCACGACGACGGTATGCGATCCACGCAGGCCCTTGATGATTTCCGCGGTGCGCTCGGTCTCCGCCGCTGTCATGCCGGCAGTCGGTTCGTCAAGCAGCAGCAGCTTAGGGTCCTGCACCATCAGCAGCCCCAACTCCAGCCACTGCGTCTGCCCGTGGCTGAGAATGCCGGCCAGCCGGTCGGCACAGTCGGCGAGCCCGACCTGCTCCAGCACGCCGTCCAGCCGCTGACGGGCCGCCTGGCGCAGGCCGAAGCCGAGATTGGCGAACACGCCAGGGCTGCGGCAGCTCGCCACCTCAAGGTTGCGGCGCACCGACAGCTCGCGGAACACGCTCGGGATTTGGAACTTGCGGCCGATGCCGGCCCTTGCCACTGCCAGCTCGTGCCAGTTGGTGATGTCTGTATCATAGAGATGCACCGTGCCCTCGGTGCTCCGCGTCTTGCCGGAGATCAGGTCCATCAGCGTGGTCTTGCCGGCGCCGTTGGCGCCCAACAGCACCCGCAGTTCGCCCTCGGCGATCGTCAGGTTCACGCCGCTGACCGCCTTGAAGCCGGCGAAGCTCACGCCGAGCCCCTCCAGCGTGAGAGCTGCCCTCATGCCGACTCGCCCTCTGCCGCGACCGTCGCCGCCGTGGTGCGGCGTGACGCTCGGCCGGTCCGGGACAGCAGCCAGTCGGCGCCATCGCCGGCGAAGCCCGACAGGCCGCGTGGCAAGTAGAGTACGGCGAGCACGAAGATCAGGCCGATCACGGCCCGCCAGGCCTGCACCAACTGCTCCGTCTCGCTGACCTTGGCTTCGATGACGTTGATGAGGATGGCGCCGATGCAAGCCCCGAGCAACGAGGCCCGTCCACCGACGGCCGCCCACACGACCATGGTGATGGAGAACGACAGGTCCATGAAGGTGGGCGACGCGAACTGTGCGACGACGACGTAGAGCAATCCTGCCAAGCCGGAGATAGCGGCCGATACGGCAAAGAAGAACACCTGGTAAGCCGGCACGTCGAACCCCAGGGTGCGGACCCGGGTTTGATCGTCGCGTATCGCCTGCAGGATGAGCCCTGCCCGGGTGGCCACCAGCAAGCGGGCCAAGATCAACACCAGGGCCAACGCTCCGGCGACGACGTAGTAGGTGGTCACGCCGTATGGATCGAGGTCCACGCCGCCGACCACGAGGTCCGCCAAATCGGTGAGCCCGTTGAAGCCGTTGGTCAGCGGCTGCGCGTCGACGATCAGCAGGCGCACCAGAAGCATGAAGGCGAGCATGATGATGGAGACGAACACGCCGGACACGCGTTTGCGGAACATGACCCAACCGATCGCCACCGCGACCAACGTGGGCAACACCAGCGACATGGCGGCGCCGACCCATTGATTTTGGAACGGCAGCCAAAGGAACGACCCGCGATTGATGCAGCACAGCTCGGTGGGGGCGCCGGGCTCGGCGTTCCACAGCATGAAATCCGGCACGGGGGTCGCCGAACCCTGCTGCAGGCTGGTGGGCGCCGCCAGCTTCATCGACATTGCCGTCATGTAGGCGCCCAAGCCGAAGAACAGGCCTTGGCCGAGGTTTAGGATGCCAGCAAAGCCCCAACTGAGCGCGACCGCGACGCCAAGCAAGCCGAACACCAGGAACTTCGCGATCCGGTTCAGCCAGAACTCGTCGAGCCCGAGCGGCGCGGTCATGATCAGGGCGATGAACACCGCGTAGGCGAGCAGATCCAGCCGCTTGCGTGCGGTCACGACCGTCCGCCTTTCAACGCGAACAATCCCTGCGGCCTGGCGATCAGGACCAGGATGACGAAGCCAAACACCACCGCCCGGGCCAGGACGTCGTTGGTGAGGTATGCGGACACGCCATCGATCTGTCCGAGCAACGTCGCCGACAACACGGAACCCAGCAGGCTGCCGATGCCGCCGACGACCACCACCAGGAAGCCGTCGACCACCATCGGCGTGCCCATGTCGGGGAATACTGTCTTAAATCCCGACATCATCACCCCGGCCACGCCCGCCAGCGCGGAGCCATAGGCGAAGGTCAAGGCGTTGACGCGGTCGATGTCGATGCCGCAGGCGGCGGCCATGGCGGGGTTGCGGGTGATCGCGCGCACCTGCATGCCGACGCTGGTGCGAAACATCAGCAGCCATGTCAGCGCCGCCAGCACCACCGTGACGCCGATGATGAACAGGCGGTAGGCGTTGATCTCCACCCCAAGAATGGTGAGTGCGCCAGTGAGGGCACGGGGCACGGTGACGTTCTGCAGACCCGGGCCGAGGCCGGGGATGTGGAGGCCGAAGAACGAAACCCCGAGTTCCAGCCGCACCGCTTGCTGGATCAGGATCGCGACCCCCCAGGTCGCCAGCAGCGTGTCGAGCAGTCGGCCGTAGAGTCGCCGCACCACGATCCGCTCGATGGCGAAACCGACCAGCCCGGTAAAGGCGAAGGCCAGCGGGATCGCGGCGATGATCGACAGGTGCAGGTAGTACTCGGTGAAGACGGTGGCATAGGCGCCCAGCATGACCATCTCGCCATGCGCCATGTTGATCACGCCCATGGTGCCGTAGGTGACGGCCAGGCCCAGCGCGACCAGCAGCAGCACCGAGGCGAGGCTCAGGCCGATGAAGACGACCTCTACCACGGCGGACTCATGGCTGGCCCCCCGGGTCGGTCAACGCTTGAGCTTGCTCGTGTCGAGTCCCCTGCCGGTGCAGAAGAGGTTGGTTGGGGTTTCACCATAGGCCACGTAGGGGAGCGGCATGATCGGGGCTGGATAGGCGTCGACGATCTTGCCCTGCCCGTCGGACTGCCACTCGGCGATCCGCGGCGTGAGCCAGGTGTGCAGGTTTGCCGGCTCGATCTTCACGTTGCCGCCGGGTGCTGCGTATTCCTGGCCGGGAAGCGCGTTGCGGATCGGCAGCGCTGACGGCTCTTTCGCCTTCTCAACCGCTTGCTTCCACAGAAAGACTTGGAAGTAGGACGATTCCAGCGCGTGGTGGGTGACCGCTTTGGGGTTCTTCACGAACTTGCGGTAGCGCTCGACGAACTGCTTGTTGATATCGGTGTCGATTGCCATGAAATACGGGAACGACGTGTAGCTGCCGACGGCGTATTCCGGGCCCATTGCCGCAATTTCGATCTCCGACGTGACGGTCGCACAGATCGGCAGCTTATCATGCGTGAGGCCCTGGTTCTTGTATTCGCGATAGAACGCGATTACCGAATCGCCCACCACGTTCGATAGCACGACGTCGCAGCCGGATGCCTTGATCTTGTTGACCATGGACCCCCACTCCGAGTCCCCGAGTTCGAGATACTCGTCGGCAATCCAAGAACCTCCATTCTGCTCGATCAGTATCTTGGAGGCCTTCGCCATCTCGCGCGGATAGATGTAGTTGGATCCGACGATGAAGAATTTCTTCTTTCCGAGCGTCTTGATGATCCAAGGGATGAAATTGGACAGTTGCTGGTTCGGGACGGCTCCGGTGTAGGCGACGTTCTTCGAGCATTCGAAGCCTTCGTAGTAAGTCGGATACAATAGTAGGTTCTGCCGCCGCTCGAACACTGGCAACACGGCTTTGCGGCTGGCGGAGGTGTAGCAGCCAAACACCGACGGGACATGGTCTTGGATGACGAGCTTGGACGCTTTCTCATTGAACGTTTTGGGATCGGATGCACCATCCTCGACGATCGGCTGGATCTGCTGGCCCAGCACGCCGCCACTGGCGTTGATCTCGGAAATGGCCATCAGCGTGGCGTCGGCCAACGACTTCTCGATGATCGACAATCCGCCGCTTTGCGAGAACAGCACGCCGACCTTGATGGCCTCGGCCGCAGCGGCGGAGCGATGGAAGAACATCGGAGCGGCCATCCCGGCTGCTGCTGTTTGCAATACGACACGGCGGGACAACGACATGGATAACCGGCCCTTTCGGCGCAGATGAGCAGATGAACAGATGAACAGTACAGGAGAAAGGCCGTGCGGCCCCGCACGGTACGGGAGAAAGACCGTGCGGCACCACACGGCGTGCTAGGCGAACCGGCCACGCAGCGGCGTTGGTGCGTGGCAGCGGCGGCCCGGTGAACGTGCCAGCCATGCCGAAAGCTAGTCTCTGTCCTGCGTGCGATACAAGGGCTGTTCTTGTCTCGTGATCACTTCCAAGCGCTGCCGGGCGGGACCTGCAGCGCGACGCCTTAGGCCGGACCGAAGTCGGGCTGCATCGCGCTCACGTGAGCGCGATGCAGGGCAGCTATGAAAAAAGCTCTTGACTTGTTCGCCTGCGCCCAACAAATGTATTCCCGCTGGATTAACGTTCATCGGCCAAGTGTTGGACCATCAATGATGCTGGTCCGGCAGCCCTGTGGCCTCCAGCATTAGCAAAGACGTTGTCTGCTCGTCACGTTCACTGCGGCTTTCGCTGCGTTGCGAGCGTCGAAGCGATGTCGTCCATTTTCAACGAGAAGGGCCAGCCATTGGCATGAGCGTTTCCATGGAGGACAGACTAAAGCGTCGTAAACTCGATGCCCTCAAGCGCGGCGTGCACCGCATTTCCGGCGGCGAGGCGCTGGCGATGTCCACTCATGTCGTCGGCATCGGCAAGGCCGGCGCCGGCGTGGTTGCGGAAACGCTCCGCTCGCTCGAGCCTGGGGCTCCCAAGCTTTGCGCGCTCGTTGTCGACATTGGAGATGATGACCTTGCCGATCTCCGCAGTCTTGCCGCCGGGCTGCTGCCAGAGCGGGCAGAGGTCACGTTCGCGAGCCTCGATGTTCCGTCGCGCGAGGCACTGCTCGCAACGCTGGGCGACTACCCCGAATACCTGAAACTTGAATACCCCAGCTATCATTTAAATTCGGCCTACCGGCCCTGGCTACCGAATAGCTTCGAACTGCCGGCGGCCGGGGGGCATTACCGGCGGGCGGTGGCGAAAGCGGTGTATGGCGCCTCGTACTATGCCAAGCCCCGCGCGATGGAAAAGGCGCTGCGCCGATTTGCAGCGAGCGTCGACGCGGTGTCCGGCCAGGCCATGGTGGCCATTGTCTTCGGGCTGGGCGGCGGAACCGGCAGCGGAATCGCCCCGGACCTCGCCAGGCATCTATCCAACCGCATCTTCGGCCGCCGCGTGTTAGTGGCCGGAATCGGGATTGCACCGTGTGATGGGGATTTGCGCGAGCACACCGGCGGGCCGATGTTCGCCTTGCTGAACGAACTCGACACCATGGGCGACGAGGAAAAGAACCGCGGCGTGGTGGTGGCGTGCGGCGAGCTGTTCCGCAACCCGTTCACCGCCGGGTTCATCATGGTGCCGCAGGATCAGGCCTGGGAGGCGACCCACGACTTGGCGGCCACGCAGCGCCGCGGCAATCAGGAGATCGCGTCGCTTTTGACGGCGCAGGGCGGCAAGTCGGTTTGGGAGTTGCTGCGGCTGCTGAACTGGGTGGCCGCTCCGTCCACCCAGCACTCCGCCGCGCGGACGCCCTGGGGCCCGCGCTGGATCCACACGCTCGGTTACGTCGATGTCGCGGGAGGCATTTCGGCCGGGGAGGACTTGCCGGAGAAATTAGGTCTGTTGCCGGGCTATGTGCCGGAGTTCATCGAGCTGCGCACGTCCAACGTGGACGATGCCGGCGTGGCCGAGACCGCGCGCGCCATCGAACAAGCGTTCTCCCCTGACGCGCCGGCTTCGGTGGTGGGCGGAGGACGGCCCGGTTCCATGCAGCTCATCCTGCCTTGCAGCGCCAAAACCAACCTCCGCGGGTTCGGTGACTGGCGAACGGCGTACCGGCGCGAGACCATGGATGACAAGCTGCTGGACCATGCGTTGCTGCTGGACCAGGGCGTGCTGCTGAGCGAGCCATCGACCCGGCTGGAGGGCATGGCGGGCGCCAGTCTCTGGGGCGGCGATAGCTGGATCGCGGTGGGTTTGCTGGATCTTATGGGGGAGGAGCCGCCGCAACCGCCGCCGCAAGCCTTGCCGGGCGTGCAACAGCTTCGTGCGGTGATGTGACGATGGACCCAACCACGATCGATGGAGGGTGTCATGCCGCTTGATTGGCAGACCGTCGTCAGCAAGTACGAAAACGGCGCGAAAGTCCCGACGGTGACTGGGGGCAAGTTCCTCCAGGTGTCGCATGCAGACGAGACCGCGATCTACATCGAATCGCCGATTTGGAGCGCGACACTGGACCGGGCCAACCTCGAGAAAGGCGTGAAGTTGATCGACGAAGGCCTGATCTCGACCGATCCCGGCTTATTCGTCGAGGACTACATGCTCTACGTGGCCAACCAACGCGCCACGTCGGTGGCCCATATCCTCCGCGACCTCGGCATTCTCGACCAGACCGAAACCTTCTCGATCCGCTGCTGAGGCTTTCCCGATGAATGCCGCCCCGGACCTATCGGCGGGGCTGGCAAACATGGCGGCGGCGACGTCGCCCGCCTGCAACGACTAACAACAACGGAGAACGCGATGTCTGCATCGATGTATCATAGTGCGACAGGCGTGCAGTCACCCCACTGCATGCACGTCATCGGCATAGGCCGGACCGGCGCCGCCTATGTGGAGGCCCTGTTGCGCACGGGCGAGATAGAGGACCATTTGGCCGACCCCCGTGCGACCTTCGCCGCCATGGTGGTCGATATCGGCGATCAGGACATGGGCATCGCCATGGACTATGCCGCGGCGTTCAAGAAGCGGCTGGAGTCGCGTGGGATCCCAACCGAGCGCTTCCTGTTCCAGGCCATCGCCCTCCCCGTGCCCTCCAAGGAAGAGTTCTTCGAGGGAATGAACCGCACGCGTGAGTTTCTGAAGGTCGAGTATCCGCGCTACTACTGGAACCCAAACTTCGAGTCCTACGTGCCGAAGAAATACGCGATGCCGCAGGCAGGAGAGCATTTCCCGCGCGCGGTGGCGAAGGGTATCTACGCCAACGCCTACTACGCCGGCGACCGCCCGTTGGACGTAGCGTTGCGCAAGTTCGTCGAAATGATCGACACCGCCGGCCTGCCGTCGATGGTGACGGTTTGCTTCAGCCTGGCGGGCGGCACTGGCAGCGGCATGGTGGTCGACCTCGCACGCCACCTTTCCAACGTGAAGCTCGGCCGCCGCATTCCGGTGATCGGCGTAGGACAATTGCCGCACTCGGGCGATCC
Source organism: Acetobacteraceae bacterium (assembly GCA_965199105.1). Lineage (GTDB taxonomy): Bacteria > Pseudomonadota > Alphaproteobacteria > Acetobacterales > Acetobacteraceae > LMUY01. Next base: position 1,028,363 of record CBDAQO010000002.1, read on the forward strand.
CGACACCTATCGCGACAGCCCGACGCTCTACACGACGCTGAACGATCTGGACTGTATGCTGGACGACGACAAGAACGCCGGTGTCACCGCGGTCTGGGGCGACCTGTATCGCAGCCCGTTCACTGGCGGCTTCTTCGTCGTCAACCCCGAACAGAGCTGGCAGCGCCTGACTGCCTACACGACGACGGGTGAAGCCAAGATCCGGCAGAACTTCAAGGAAATGGTGACCAACCGCTTCGTCGCCGACAGCTTCATGCGCTTCGTGGTGGTCGACAACGGCCGCGACCTGTTCCGTGCGCTGCGCCCCTCCGGTTTGACCGGCGCTCCCCACGAGACGGTCAGTGCCAAGTCACGCAACTGGACGCTGTTCGATGTCGCCAAGCTGACCCATCCGGGCGTGCAGGTTCTGCCCGGCGAGGCGCCGTCCAAGTGGGATTCGGTGATCACGCAGTGGATCGATTTCACGCCGAAATACAGCGGCCTGAAGGATGGCTTCAAGACCGACTACGCCGAGGTGTTCATCTATGGCTCCCGCACGATGGGCCACAGCGACATGAACGTCGCCTTCACCAAGATGATGAAGACGAACTACATGCTCGATTCGGACTCGGCGCTGCAAGTCTTCAACCACGAGTTCTTCGACGCGCTGACGTCCTACGCCAACGTCATCCTGCCTGGCGTGGCGAAGACCGACCTGGTCGCGTTCTGGGAAAGCCAGAAGAACTACGACAAGCTGTCGTGGGAAGACAAGCTGAACGAGCACGCCTGGTTGATCGACATCGGGCCGATGCTGTCCGAACCGGCCATCCGCTTCGAAGGCATGGCTGGCGAGTGCATCTGGGGCTGCGCCTGCTGGGTCGTGGTTCCCTACGACGAACTGCGCGGCGATAAGCTGCCGCCGCCCAACCGAAAGGTCATCATGGAGCAGGGTATCGCCGCCATGACCAAGACCGTGGTCGCGACGCCGGGCGGCATGGCGCCGACCAAGGAGACTGCCTACGTGATGTCCGAATAGGACAGGCCTATCCAGCACGGGGGTGCCGGACGCCAGTCCGGCATCCCCTGCTACCCTGATGCCATGCTACCCTGGTGACCATGAAGGATGCAGTGCCATGCCCGATTCCAACCTGGCCAGTGAGAGCGTGGACCGGAGGATACCTGCCACCGTCGTCACCGGTTTCCTCGGTTCAGGCAAGACCACGCTGATCAATCGCATCCTGCGGGAGCAGCACGGCCGCAAGCTGGCGGTGATCGTCAACGAATTCGGCGAGATCAGTATCGATGGCCAACTGGTCATCCATGACCAGGACGCCCAGTTGGTCGAGTTCAACAACGGCTGCCTTTGCTGTACAGTGCGCGGCGATCTCATCGAGACGCTCGGCCGGCTGCAGGAGCGCGCCGGTCAGCTCGACGGCATCCTGATCGAGACGACGGGGTTGGCCGATCCAGCACCGGTCGCCTCTACTTTCTTCGCGGCGGACGAGGTCAAAGCCGGCATCCGGCTCGATGCGTTCGTGACAGTGGTCGATGCGGTCAACCTCGAGCGCAATCTCACGCAGAGCAACGAGGCGGTCGAGCAAGTCGCGTTCAGCGACGTTGTGCTCATCAACAAAATGGACCTCGTCTCCTCCGAGCAGATGGCGGCGGTCGAACGCCGGGTCCGCACGCTGAACCCGATGGCGAAGATCTACCATACCGCCAATGCCGAGATCGACCTTGCTGAGATCATCGGCGTCGGCGCCTTCGACCTGGTGCAGAAGCTCGAGGTGGATCCTGAATTCCTCGGCGATCACGAGCACGAGCATGATCCCGCCATCGGCTCGTTCGTGCTGGAGGAGGACCGGCCGATCGACATCAATCGCCTGATGCTCTGGATGAACGGCGTGGCGCAGGACCGTGGAGAGGACCTCTATCGGACCAAGGGCATCTTCTACGCCCATGGGTTCGAGGAGCGGTTGGTGTTCCAGAGCGTGCGCATGCTGACAACGCTTCGCCGCGACCGCTTGTGGGAAGCCGGCGAGCCAAAGATGACGCAATTCGTCGTCATCGGGAAAAACATTGCCCGGGAGGAGTTCGCCGCTGGCCTGAGTAGCTGCGTGTTCAAGTGAACCCACCCCATCCACCGCATCAAGGAGATGACTATGGCCATCGAGATTGGAGAGAAACTGCCGGACGCAACGCTGAAGCAGATGACGCCCGAAGGCATTCATGAAGTCGCTCTCAGCGACATCGTGGCAGGCAAGAAGGTCATCCTGTTCGGCCTGCCTGGGGCTTATACTCCCGTCTGCTCAACCTCGCACCTGCCGGGCTTCATCGCCGAAGCCGAGAAGCTGAAGGCGGAAGGTACTGCCGCGATCGCCTGCATCTCGGTCAACGACCCGTTCGTGATGGGCGCATGGGGCAATCAGCACGGTGCCGAGGGCAAGGTGCTGATGCTGTGTGATACCGATGCCGCGTTCACCACCAGCATCGGGCTGGACCTTGACCTTGGTCAGTTCGGCTGCGGCATGCGGTCGCAACGCTACTCGATGGTTGTGGAGGACGGCGTGGTGACGGCGCTCAACGTCGAGGCGAGCATCTTCGACCACGGTGCCAGTGCTGCGACGAGCCTGCTCGCCACCGCCGCGATGGTCTAAGGCAGGTGCCGGTGGACGGGGTCTCGGAGCCGGCCGCCGGCATTGCCTCGGATCCGCTCTACCGGGTCCATGTGTTCTGCTGCACCAACCAGCGGCCAGCGACGCACCGGCGCGGTTGCTGCGCCAGCAAGGGCAGCAAGGCGTTGTGTGACTACATGTGCCGCCTCGGCATGACGCTCGGTGTTCGCCGGATCCGAATCAATCATGCGGGCTGCATGAACGTGTGCGAACATGGCCCGGTGATGGTGATCTACCCGGAGTGTGTCTGGTACAAGTACCAGACCCAGGCCGACGTGGAGGAAATCATGCGGCACCACATCATCGGCGGGCGGCGCGTGGAACGGCTGGTGGTCAACATCGATCCCGCCACCCTGCACGGGTGAGCCCGACGCCACTGGTCGAAAACCGGCTTGCGGCGGCGCTGAGCCCCTACCTTCGCGCGCATGCGGGCAACCCCGTTGCCTGGCAGCCCTGGGATGCCGCAGCGTTCGCGCTGGCGCAGCGGTTGAATCGCCCGATCCTCCTGTCGATCGGTTACGCGGCATGCCATTGGTGCCACGTCATGGCCCGGGAAAGTTTCGCCGACCCAGCCACCGCCGCGGTCATGAACGCCCTGTTCGTCAGCATCAAAGTCGACCGCGAGGAGCGCCCTGATCTCGACCGGCTGTTCCTCGGCGCCCTCGCGCAGCTTGGCCGCCCCGCCGGCTGGCCCCTCACCGCTTTCCTGACGCCCGCCGGCGAACCGTATTGGGGTGGCGGCTACTTCCCGCCGGAGCCGGCGTACGGGCTGCCCGCCTTCAAAGACGTACTGGAGCAGGCATCCGAGCGATACGTGGCTGAGCCGGTAGACGCGGGAAAGCGCGGGCGGGCGGCGTTTGCGGCCGTGGCGGCGTCATCCCGGGGGAAGGGAACCACGGTGGTCAGCCGCGCCCTCCTCGATCGTGTGGCGCACGAATTGGCCCGTTCGGTGGACGGGCTGTACGGCGGGTTCGGCATTTACCCGCCGAAGTTCCTGCATTCCGGCGGCCATGAACTGGTGCTGCGTGCGGCGGTGCGGACCGGCGAGCCTGGCCTGCGGGAGGCGGTGATAGGGTCGCTGCAGGCGATCTGCCGCGGGGGTGTGTACGACCATTTGGCTGGCGGGTTTCATCGCTATGCGGTGGACGACCGCTGGCGCGTGCCGCATTTCGAGAAATTGCTGTGTGACAACGCACTCATGATCAGCCTGCTGGTCAAGGCATGGCAGGTGACCGGCGCTGACGGCTTCGCCGCCCAGGTCGCAGAGACGGTGGCATGGCTGCTCCGCGAGATGCGGCTTGCAGGGGGCGCGTTTGCAACCAGCCTGTCGGCGGAAGCGGAGGGCGGCGCCGAGGGCGCGTGCTACACCTGGGGGCCGGGCGAGGCCGAGCAGGTGCTTGGCGCCGAGTTTGGGCGCTTTGCCGCCGCCTATGGGCTGTCGACCGAGGGTCCGTTCGCCGGCCGCGCCGTGATCTACCGGCACGAGAGCGCCGACGCCCCCATTGCGCGCGACCTGCTCGACCGGTTGCATCAGGCCCGGACTGCGGGACAGCCCGTGCCGTTCCGCGACGACAAGGTGCTGGCGGATTGGAACGGCCTCGCGATCACTGCCCTGGCGGAGGCGGGCCTGGCGTTCGACCGTGCGGACTGGATTGCCGCCGCCCGCACGGCCTTCGATGCCGTCGCCACCGCAATGGGCGATGGCGACAGCCTGCGCCACTCCATGTTTGCGGGGCAATCGGGGCCGGCGGGCTTCCTGGAGGATTACGCGTGCATGGCACAGGCTGCCCTGGCGTTGCACGAAGCGACCGGTGCTGGCGATGACCGCGCGCGTGCCTGGGTGGACCGCCTCGACCGGCTGTTCTGGGACGGCGATGGCGGCGGATACTACGGGACAGAGGCCGAGGCCGGCCCGGTTCTGGCGCGTCAGAACCTGATCGATGAAACGGTGGCGCCTTCCGGCAATGGCACGATGCTGGGCGTGCTGACGAAGCTTGCGGCTTTGACCGGCGCCGGGTCGTACCGGCGCCGGGCCGAACGGATCATAGAACGCTTTGGCGACCGGTTGACGCGGGCAAGTGTCGCTGCCGCCACCGCGCTGAACAATGCCGACCTGGACCGGCTGGTGCAGGTCGTCATCGCCGCCGACCCGGATGGACCCCAAGCCGCCGCGTTTCGCCGCGCCGTTGGCCGGCGCTTCGTTCCCGACCGGCTGCTGGTGATGGCCGGGCCGAGCGTCGCTGTTCCCGACGGGCACCCCGCGCATGGCAAGCGCATGATGGATGGCCGGGCGGCGGCCTATGTCTGCGCCGGAACAACCTGCCTGGCGCCGGTCACCGATCCAGCCGCGCTGGGCGATGTGCTGGACCAGCTCGTCACGATGGAGCGCCCAGGACCGAGCTAATGAACTGAGCTAATCAGCGGCGCACCTGACCCGGTCAGGTGTTCTGGAGCGCCTGGTGCGCGTGGATCAAGGCCGCAGCCGCGTCCTCCATTGGGATACGCCGGGCCATCGCCTGACGCCGGATGGTCTGATACGCCGCTTGCTCGGTCAGATGCTGGTCGGCCATCAGGATAAGCTGGGCGCGGTGGAGGTAGCGCAAGCCCGAGAGTTTGCGGGTCAGCTTCTGCAGCCGCTGGCTCTCGTCCTGCTGCCGGAGCCACAGGCTGCGCGCGATGGCCAATTGGGTGAGCAGTCCGAACGGGCGGATTGGCCGCTCGATCACCGCGTGAGCGCCGATCTCCAACACGAGCTGCAGCGTGGACGGGTTCTCGTAGCCCACGATCCCAATCACCGTCGGTTGCGACCGGTCATGCCGCCCGAACAGGCGGCGCAGCAGCTCGCCGCTGTCATGCTCCACGGCAAGAACAAGCAGGTCGGAGGTGTCGGGCAGCTCCTTGGGCAAAGGCCATGTGGCGGTCGTGATGCAGCCGATACGCCTGAGATGCTCGACCAGAGCGTCACACTCGGCGTCGGGTGGATGCAGCACGCCGACGCGCAGGCCGCGCAGGTCACGGAGAATCTCGATCGCCATTCCCGAAGCGGTCTCCTCCCGGTTTGCTAAACCCTGATCGGCAACGTCACGCGGCCGGCCCGGGGCTGCTTGGACCAGGAGTCGAGCCGCTGATCGATGCTGTAGGGGTCCGGCTCGACGCGCACGCCCGGGTCCCACACGATATTGAATTGGCCCTTGCGGTTCAGCTTGGCGACGCGCGGCCAGAGTGCGGTATGGTTGTTGCTGCCATCCACCCGAACGCGGCCTTGCGGCGCATCGAACTCGAGCGTTCCCAACGCTGCGCGTACCTTCTCAGGTGCGTCCATACCCGTCTGCTCGATGGCGGCTGCGACCAGATGAACCTGGAAATACGCGGCCTCGGCGGCGGCGGTGACGATGGACCCGGCGCCAAAGCGGTGGCGGAAGGCATTCACGAAACTTCTGGCGGCGTCTGTCGGAAGCACGCTGAAGAAGGGTGCTGCGGTGATATGGCCAGCCGCCGCCTGCGGCAGCATCTCCGCCACCTCGGCTTCGCTGGTTGTCAGGCTGGCGATCGGCATCTTGTCGGGGTTGAACCCGGCCGCGCGGTATGCCTCGTAGAAGATCGCCGTCGAACGGCCGACGACTGTGGAGAAGATCACGTCGGGACGCTTGCGTTCGATCTCCCAGATCACGCGCTCGAAGGCTTTGGCATCGGCTGTCAGCGGCACGTAGAACTCATCCAGCACCCGGCCGCCAGCCTGGTTTGCGAAATCGGCCATGATGCGGTTGGACTCGTAGGGATAGACGTAGTTGGAGCCCACGAAAAGCAGACGCTTGCCGTAATGTTCGAACAAGTAGTGCGCGAGCGGCAGGGAGTTTTGGTTCGGTGCCGCGCCGGTGTAGATGCAGCTCGGTGAGTATTCAAAGCCCTCGTATAGCGTGGGATAGAGCAGCATTCCCCGGTACGCTTCGACGATCGGCAGAACCGCCTTGCGGGTGCTTGACATGTAGCAGCCGAAGATGAGGCGAACGCGATCGTGCGACAGCAGACGTTCGGCGAGGGCGGCAAACGCCTTGGGCTCAGATTTGGGATCGTAGATTACGAGTTCGATCGGGCGACCTCGGATGCCGCCGGCCGCGTTGATCGTCTCGATTGCCAAGATCGTTGCATTTAGTTGCGTTGTTTCGACCGACGCGGTGACTCCCGATCGCGAAAACAGGACGCCGAACCGCCAATGAGGCGGCGTATCAGCAGATCGGCTCATCATGCGACCATCTGAGTAGCAACGATAGTTAGACAACAAATAGATTGCAATTGTTCTATCATCCTTATCGACACGATTTTGTATACATTCTAGCGTTACAGCGCTAGGATTACGATCGCGGCAGCATGTCCGCCCGAGCAGTCCTTTATTGGAGCTGTCGATGCCGTGTGCTCGACCACGGAAATCTGGTCACGCGACCGATCGTCAGGGGGGTTGATGTTTGATCGCCACCCGGTCGATGACGGAGTGCGTCGGGGGCAACGGTCACATCGGGTGCTGCCCGTTTGGGCCGGCGCTGTACCGCTGGAATGTCTTTCGGCCGGTCATCGCCACGGTGTACCGGGGTCCTGTCTACGCGGATGCTGGCCGCGTCACGACGGCGTTCGTCAACCGCAAGGCTGCGTTTGCCTAGCGCTCCAGAGGCGCTTCGGCTCCGGCGCGGTCGTGACCAGCGCGTTCGCGACCGGCGCGCTCGACGCCGTGCCGGACCGCGCTGCCATTGCGCCGTTCCTCGACGCGGCGGGTTCGGCGCCACAGCCGATGCCGAACGCCTGACCATGCCCTACGACGAGGCAGCGCTGCAGGCCGGCGCCGCGCTGCTGGCCCGGTTGCTGCCGCTGGCGCAAGCGGACATGGCCACCCGTCCCGGCGCGACCGCGTGCCCTACCGCAAACGAGCGCGCGGCCGCCCATCGCCTCCGAGCCGGGGGAGCCTGCGCCCTGATCGTCCGCGCGGTCGAGGTCGGCTGGACAGTCGAGTTCGTGGCCGATCCTGGGCAGGATAGCCACGTCGTCGTTGGCGCGCCGGAGGCCAGCACGACCGCTGCGGCGGCGGCTTTGGCTGCCCGCAAGCTGCTGGCCGATCTGCTCGGCATCGCGTCCGACGACGCGCAGGTGGGTTCTTTCGCGTTGCAGGGTGTCATGCTGCCGCTGTCGGCTCCAGCCCTGCGCGCGCTTGCCGCCAGCCCGACCTTGGACTGCCCCGCCATGGCCACAGAGCGCATTGAGGCATTGCTGGCGGCGGATTTTCCGGCCGGTTACTCCCACGCCGGATTCGCGCGATTGCCGGCCGAGCGCCGTCGCCTGTGGATGGAAGCCGTCCACCGGGCAGCGCTCGCCGGGCTAAACCGTCACCCACCTGGCTGACGTGCGCTGCAGCGGCTGCTCAACCAGGAAGCCTGTGCGCAGCCCGGCCGCGGCCGCCACCAGGGCGGCAGCGTGCTTCTCCTCACCTGCCCGGCGCAGCAGCGACGCCATCAGCATGCGTGCCTGGTAGGCGTAACCCTGCACCTCCACCAGGGCGAGCGGCGGCTTGGGATAGCTGCCGTCGGGGCGCAACGCCCCCGTTCCGGAATCCCGCCACCTCTGGTTCACCGGCTGGTCCCTTTCGGCCGTGCCGTCATACGTGACGTAACCCGCCTCGTTCTCGCCGGTCTTGCGGTCGAGCCAGGCCAGGGCACGGTCGATGTTGGGGCACCGTGCCGTGCAGGCGCAGCGCATGGGCCGCGAGGTAGCAGGTATCGCGGTAGAACAAGCCGCTCTCGGTGACAGAGTGGAAGCGGCTGGTGAACGGCTTGAGCACCGTCACCGTGGCGGCGTGCGCCTTGGTCTTGACGTCGGCGGCCGGGCAGTCGTGGATAGCCCTCATGCCGGCAAAACCCATCTCAAGCACCATCACCATGTGCCGCAGGCTGAGGCTGAAGCAGTGACAACGCCCGAGCTAATGTTCGGCCCCGAGATAGGCGTCGGTCAGGCCAGGATCCTCCACCAAATCGGCGGTGGCACCTTCAGAGTCGATCACGCCCCGGTTGAGCAAGTAGCAGCGCGTGGTCAGGTCGGTGGCAAGCTTCACATTCTGCTCCACCAGCAGCAGCGTCATGCCCTGCTCGCGCACCGCCAGCAGCATGTCGCGCACCTGGGCGATTGCCACCGGGGAGAGGCCGCTCGAGGGCTCGTCCAGCAGCAGCAGCCGGGGCGCGGCCATCAGGGAGCGGCAGATTGCCACCATCTGCTGCTCGCCGCCGCTGAAACCGCCGGCCATCTGCCGCCGCCGCGCCCGCAGCCACGGCACCTGCTCCAGCACCGCGTTCAGCCGGCGCCGGGCTTCCCGCGCGGGCATGCCATAGGCACCGAGCAGCAGGTTGTCCTCCACCGTCATGGCCGGAAACAACTGCCGCCCTTCCGGGCAGAGCGCCACGCCGTGCCGCACCACCTGCTCCGTGGTTGCGCCCCGCAGGTCGGCGCCGCCAACTCGCAGCGTGGTGGCCGTGGCCGGCACGCGACGCATCAGCGCGCGCAGCAGCGTGGTCTTGCCGGCGCCGTTCGCCCCAAGCACCGAAACCGCCTCGCCCGCTGCCACCAGCAGCGACACCCCGCGCAGCGCGGGGGCCGCGCCGAACGTCACCGCGAGGCCCGCTACTTCCAGCCCCGCCTCCTTCGGTCCCGCCTGCTGCAGCAAGGCGTCAACTGCCAAGGTAGCAGGCGATCACGTCGGGGTTGCGGCGCACCTCGTCCGGCGAGCCCTCGGTCAGCTTGCGCCCGGCGTTCATCACCATGATGCGGTCGGCCAGCCCCATCATCAGGTGCATGTTGTGCTCGACGATCAACACCGTTACCCCAAGTTCGTCGCGCACCCGCCGGATCACCCGTGCCAACGCACCGCCCTCCGACGGGGACATGCCCACTGCCGGCTCGTCCAACATCAGCAGCGACGGGCGCGTGGCCAGCGCAACCGCGATCATGGCCAGCCGCTGCTCCGCATTGGACAGCGAGCCACACAGCGCCGTCTCGCAGCCGCCGAGGCCGACCAACTCCAGCAGCGCCGCCGGGTTCACGCCGGGCCGGGTGGCCGCGGCGACGGCAAGGTTGGCCGCCAGCGTCCAGCGCGCAAACAGGCGCGTCGTCTGGAACGTGCGCGCCACTCCCGCTGCGACCGTGCGGTGTGCCGCCAAGCCGCCGATCGGCTGGCCGTTGAGCCGGATGCTGCCGCTGCTCGGCCGGTACGTGCCGCTGAGCAGGCCCAGGAAGGTGGTCTTGCCCGAACCGTTCGGCCCGATGATGCCGCAGATGGTTTCGGCGGCAACCGACAGCGCCAAGTCATCGACCGCGCGCACGCCGCCGAACGAACGACTCAAACCCTCGACTTCGAGCAGGGCGGTCATGGCGCTGCCCGACGAGATAGCAGGCGCGCCGCGAGCACGGCGTCCACCGCGCTCATCAGCCCGCCCGGCAGCAGGATGACCACAACCATAAACACCAGCCCCACCAGCAACAGGCCGATGCCGGAGGGCAGGTTGAGCATGGCCGGCACCCCCACGATGAAGGCGCTGCCCAGCAACGGACCCAGCACCCGCCCAGCACCGCCCACGCTCAGCGCCACGAACATGACGAAGCCTACGCTGTAGTCGAACATGTCGGGCGACAAGGTGCTGTTGTACTGCGCGATCAGGCAGCCGGCCACGCCGCCGATCGCCGCCGACAGCACGAAGCCTCCCAGCTTGGCCCGCCCGGTCGGAACGCCGACATGCTCGGCCAGGTCTTCGTCCTCCCGCACCGTCAGCAGCCGCTGGCCGAGCCGGCGCACGCTGATGCAGCGCACCAGGGCCATCGCCAGCGCCGCGCAGGCGGGAATGGCAATGTTGAGCGGGTCGTTACCGTCGAACACGAACGGCACGGTGATGCCGAGCGGGCCGCCCGTCAGCGAGGCCCAGTTGTTCAGCAGCAGCGCCACCACCACGCCGAAGAACAGCGTGCCGATGGCGAAATATTGGCCCCGGGTGCGCGAGAAGATCACCCCGATCAATAGCCCGCACGCACTGGCAACCGCGATGGCGGCCGGCAGCGCCAGCCACGGCGTCAGCCCGGCGTTCAACACCAGCGCCGAGCCATACGCGCCCAGCCCGTAGAACGCGCCCTGCACCAGGCTCGGATAACCCCCGAGCCCGGCGATGACGTTCAGCCCGCTGGTGGCAACGGTCCAAATCAGGATCGTGGCGAACACGCTCGAGTAGAACGAGTTGGTTTGCGTCAGCAACAGCCATCCCGCGACGCCGAGCAGCGCGATGCCGCCGTAATCGCGCACGGCGACCCGCAGCGCGCCGTTCCGCCGCGCGGCGACCGGCGCTACCACCGCCGCGTCAGGCGACACGGCGGATGCCCGGGCTGAACAGGCCGGATGGGCGGAACACCAGCATCAGCAGCAACACCGCGAAACCGAACAGCGTTTGATACGCTGCCGAGACATAGACCGCACCGAGCGTCTCGACGATGCCGAGCAGCAGCCCCCCTGCCACCGCGCCCCACACATTGCCGAGCCCGCCCAGGATCACCACGACGAAGGCGTTGAGCAGCACGGCGTCCGCCATGTAGGGGAACACCGCATAGGTCGGGGCATAGGCGAACGCCGCCAGCCCGGCCAGCAGCCCGGAGACGAAGAACGCCGCCATGTACTGGGTCTGCGGCCGGATGCCGAGGATTGCCGCCGCCTCGCTGTTCTGCGACACGGCGCGGATTGCCCGGCCCATCGGGGTGCGATGCAGGAATAGCTGCAGCGCCAGCAGCGACACCGCCGCAGTCAGCACCAGGGCCACCGAAACCGCCGGGACTTCGATGCCGCCGAACCGTACCAGCGCGGCTGCATAGGGTGGCGAAAGCGACACGTGGTCGCCGCCCCAAATCGCCAGCGCGGTATTGTCCAGCACCAGCAGCAGCCCCAGTGCGACCGCAGGCGCTGCGAGCGGACGCGTGCGGACGAAGCGGTAGCCCAGCCGTTCGGTCAGCACCGACAGCACCCCGGCGAACAGCACGCCCAGCGCGACGGCAAGAAAAAAGGGCAATCCTAAGCTCTGCTGCAACCAGAGCATGACGTATGAAGCCAGGGTGATGATGCCAGCTTGGGCAAAGTTCGGCACGTCCATCACGCCGAACACCAGCGTCAGCCCCGTCCCGAGCATGGCAAACAACGAGCCCAGGACGACCCCGTTGGCAACCGTCTGAGCGAGCAATTGCTACGGCCCCGTGCAACCGTCCGCGACGACCTGCTCACGCGTGACCTTCAGCCCCTCCATGAAATACAGCAGCGCCGCGCCGATCGTCTTCTGCTCGGGGCACCACCGCACGCCCTCGGCCAAAGTTTGTGCATCGCGATCATGGAACAGCTTGCCGTCCCCGGTGGCGATCCAGCCGCTGATGGTGTGGTCCGGCAGCGGCATGGTCAGCATTGCCTGGTAGATCTTGTCGCGGTCGGTCACGCTGCCCGCCTTCTGCATGGCGGCAATAAGCACCAGCGGCGCGTCATAGGCCCACATGGTCAGGTCGTCGGGATACTCCTTGAAGCGGGCGAGGAACGCTTTGAAGAACGCCTGCGTCGCCGGGTCGGTCGAGGTCTGCGGGATCGACCCGGCGAAGTCGTAGCTATCCTTCATCACGTCGATATACAGCGGGTCGCCGATGATCTGCTCCGCCTGCGTCGGCGTGGCGCCGGCATTATGGATCACCGGGATACCGCGAACCCCTGCCTGAAAGAGTTGCTTGGCAACCGGCAGCACTTCCTGCGTGACGCCGCCGAGATAGATCGCGTCCGGCTTGGCTGCCATCGCCGACTGGATGAACGGCGCGAAGTTGGTGGTGTTCGGCGGATAGTTCACGTCTGATACGACCTCCACGCCGTATTCCTGGGCAGCCTTCTTCATCCATGTCTCAAGGCCGGTGGAATAAGGGTCCGCCTCGGAGCCGATGAACGCGATCCGTTGCTTGTGCAGCACCGTCTTCAGGTACCAAACGCCGCCGGGCACATACGCCGGGGTGTCGGACCGGAGCAGGAAGACGTGCTTGTCAACGTCCAAGATGCTCGGATAGGTGCTGTCCAGGATGTTCAGCACGGGGAGCGGCGCACGGCGGAACTGCGCGCCATAGATGCGGGTGTTGTCGGCCAGGATCAGCACCGGGACGTGATCGACCTCAACCAACTGCCGATAGGCGGATATGCCGACGCTGGCGGGGGTGGACTCGTCATCCAGCACCTTGACCGCAATCTTGTATGTCTTCCCCCCGACCTGGAAGCCGCCAGCGTTGTTGATCGCCTCGGTCGACATCTGCATTGCATCCCGCTCGGGCGGGCCGAGCGTGGAGAACAGGCCCGAGAGCGGCAGGATGGCGCCGATGGTGACGGTATCGGCGGATTGCGCTCGCGCGCCGCCAGCGATCAAACCAGCGGCAAGCCCGGCGATTGCCGCGAGCCCGGTGTATTTCCCCATGAGGCGGTTCTTCCTTGTTGGCCGCATGGTGCGGCCGTGCCATTCCGTCCGACCTAGGCCAAGCCTGCTCGGCCCGTCAAGCACACCGCCGAACGTTCAGCCTCGCAGCACCGAACGCACGAAGCCGATCGTCCGCTCGGCGATCAGCCCCGCATCATGGTCCAGGGTTGCCACATGATAGGAGTTCTCGAGCCACAACAACTCCACCCGGCCGGAGCCGAGTGCGGACGCGATCAACCTGGCGTTGCTTGGCTTGACCACGTGGTCCTCGCGGGATTGGATCACCAGCACTGGGCAGGTGATGCGCGGCAGCAAGTCGCGGGTGACGCTCATCAGGCCGTAGAGCTCGGCGACGCAGGGGAACGGCACGACCGGATAGGCGAGTTCGCGCTGCGACGGGTCCTTGACGTCCGACCCGATGCCCGGGAAACTACCCGTCGGATCGGTGCCGAATGCCAATGCCGCGAGATCGGGCGAGTCGGCCTGCACCACGGCGTTGATCGGAACGGCGCCGCGTATGACGCCGACGTGGCGCGCGGCACTCAGCAGCGTCAGCGTGCCGCCCATCGACAAGCCGGCCATGAATACGGCGGAGCACCGCTCCTGCAGCGCAGCGAGCGCCTCGTCGATCGCGCCCACCCAGTCGCGCGCGCCGGTACGCGCCATGTCCTGCGGCGAGGTGCCATGGCCCGGCAGGCGGGGACCGGACACGGTGAAACCAGCAGCGGCCAACGCCTCACCGAGCGGGCGCATGCTCTGCGTGGTGCCGGTGAAGCCGTGTGACAGCAGCACGCCGGTCTCGCCGCCCTCGAACAGGAAGGGCTCGGCGCCTGGGATAATGGCTGCTTCGGTCATGCTGTGTCTCCGTTCCCGTTCAGGTTTGACGAGCAGCTTAACGCCGAGCAGTCAGTTTAAGTCCACGATCTGCAACGGCCGCATGGCAGCGGTCAGGATGGCGAGCAGGGCGCCGAACAACAGCAGGCATGCCAACGGCACCGGGTCCGGGCCGCCGATGACGCCCACCGCGATGGTGCCGATGGCGCCGATGGCGAACACCGACGTGCCATACAGCGCCGACGCGATCCCGGCATCCTGAACATGCGGAGCGATCGCGCCGATGCCGCAATCGGGCAGCACGCAGCCCAGCAGCAGCATCGCCACAACGAACGGGATTTCGATGCCCCAGACCTGGCCCAGGCCGGACCCGGCGCAGACCACCATCGCCGCCGACGTGGCCGCCAACAGGGCAATGACCGCGGTCAGGACACGGGGGCGGCCGAGCCGGTTCACCAGCGCCACGTTCAGCCGCGTGCCGAGGGCGTAGGCGGCACCATTGGCGATGAAGGTCAGGCCGAACACGGTGGGCGACATGCCGAAATGACGCAGGAACACCGCCGGGGCGCCGCCCAGGAAGGCGAACAGGCCGAAGGTGGCCAAACTGCCCGTCAGCGCGTGAGTGAGAAAGGCCCGGTCGGTGACGATGCGGAGGTAGCGGGCGACGAGGGCACGGGTGGGCAATGGTAAGCGTGTGGCGGGAGGGTGCGTCTCTGGCAAGCTCACGTGAATGAACAGCAGGCAAACCAGGCCGAAGACGGCGGAGGCCCAGAAAATCCACCGCCAACTGCCCGCCTCCACAAGCAGGCCGCCAAGCGTGGGGGTGAGCATCGGGGCGACGCTCATGATCACCTGCACGCGGGACACGTAGTGGGCGGCCTCCTGCTCGCTCACGGCAACGTCGCCGATGATTGCGCGTGGCACGACCAGGCTGGCGGCGCCGCCGAACGCGGCCAGCAGACGCCACAGGATCAACGCGGTCATCGATCCGCAGAGCGCGCAGCCGGCGCAGCTTACGATGTAGAGCCCGGTTCCGATCAGCAGCGGCAGCCGGCGGCCGGTTCGGTCCGACAGCGGGCCAAGGAGAAGCTGACCGAAGGCGATACCGAGGAACCAGGCGGCGAGCGTGAGCGGTGCGGCCGAGTTGCCGCCGTGCAACTCGGCGCGCATCGCGGGGAACGCCGGCAGGTACATGTCGGTCGAGACGGGCCCGATGGCACCGAACAAGGCCAGCAAAACCGGCAGCCGGCCCAGCGGCACGGCGGGCGGCTGACCGACGGCGATTTCAGACATTGCCCTGCCTCCGCTAACATCTGTCCGGCCCCTAGCCTAACCGCTTCGGTTGGGGTCCGAATAGTGGTGCTTGAAAGCAGCCCTATCCTTGGGGGTCGTAGGCCGGTTAACTATGGGTCCGGAAGGAAACCCTCGATGTTCAACAGTCTACGAGGCTTCGACTTCGACCTTGGCGAGACCGCCGACGCGCTGCGCGACCAGGTGGCCATCTTCGCCTCCGACGAGATCGCCCCCCGCGCCGCCGCCATCGACCGCGACAACGATTTCCCGTCCGACCTGTGGCGCAAGTTCGGCGACCTCGGCGTGCTCGGCATCACCGCGCCCGAGCAATACGGCGGCGCCGGCATGGGCTACCTCGACCATTGCGTCGCGATGGAGGAGATCAGCCGCGCCTCCGCGTCGGTCGGGTTGTCCTATGGCGCGCACTCCAACCTTTGCGTCAACCAGATCGCCCGCAATGGCAATGACGAGCAAAAGGCCCGCTACCTGCCCAGGCTGATCAGCGGCGAGCACGTGGGCGCGCTGGCGATGAGCGAGCCTGGCGCCGGGTCCGACGTCGTCGGCATGCGGACGCGGGCGGAACGGCGCGGTGACCATTGGGTGCTGAATGGCAGCAAGATGTGGATCACCAACGGCCCGAACGCCGACACGCTGGTCGTCTACGCGAAAACCGACGCGGCGGCCGGCGCGCGCGGCATCACCGCCTTTCTGATCGAGCGCGGGTTCAAGGGTTTCAGCACCGCGCAAAAGCTCGACAAGCTCGGCATGCGCGGCAGCAACACCTGCGAGCTGGTGTTCCAGGACTGCGAGGTGCCGGAGGAGAACGTGCTGGGGTCGCTCGGCCGCGGCGTGAACGTGCTGATGAGCGGGCTGGATTACGAGCGCGCGGTGCTGGCGGCTGGCCCCATCGGCATCATGCAGGCGTGTATGGACGTCGTGCTGCCTTACATCCACGAGCGCAAGCAGTTCGGCCAGGCGATCGGCGAGTTCCAGCTCATGCAGGGCAAGATCGCCGACATGTACACGATGATGAACGCTGCCCGTGCCTACGTTTATGCGGTCGCCAAGGCCTGCGACCGTGGCCAGGCGACGCGCAAGGACGCCGCGGGCGCAATTCTTTTCGCGGCCGAAAAAGCCACCTGGATGGCGCTGGAAGCGATCCAGGCCCTCGGCGGCAACGGCTACATCAACGACTACCCGACCGGGCGCCTGCTGCGCGATGCCAAGCTCTATGAGATCGGGGCGGGGACCAGCGAAATCCGTCGGATGCTGATCGGCCGCGAGCTGTTCAACGAAACCGCCTGAAACGAGCACGATGCCGTGGCAAGGAGGGTAGGATGACCGACTTGGCAGCGAGTTATGCTCACGGTGCGGCCGACGAGCCGCTGCTCGGCCACACCATCGGCCAGGCCTTGGAACGCGCCGCGACGACATGGCCGGATCACGTCGCCCTGGTCGCACCCGCTCAGCGCATCCGGTGGACCTGGCGCGAACTGCGGGACCGCGCGGATGCCATTGCGGCCGGCCTGCTCGCACTCGGCCTCCGGCGCGGCGAGCGGGTCGGCATCTGGTCGCTCAACCGGGCCGAATGGGCGCTGACGCAATTCGCCGCCGCCAAGGCGGGCCTGATCCTGGTGACCATCAACCCGGCCTATCGGCTCTCCGAATTGGAATATGCCCTCAACAAGGTCGGCTGCGCGGCGCTGGTGATGGTGCCGACGTTCAAGACCAGCGACTACACCTTGATGGTCAACACGCTTGCGCCTGAACTCGCCGCCTCGGCGCCGGGCCAACTCAGCGCGGCGCGGCTGCCGCAACTGCGCATCGTGGTCCAGATTGGCGGGCCGGCAGCACCGGGAACAATCGCCTTCGACGAGCTCGCGGCACGGGGCGGCGAGGCCGAGCGTGCCGAGTTGCGCGAGCTTTCCGGCCAGCTTCAGTTCGACGACGCGGTGAACATCCAGTTCACCAGCGGCACCACCGGTTCGCCCAAAGGGGTGGCGCTGACGCATCACAACATCCTCAACAACGGCTATTTTGTCGGCCGCGCGCTGCGGTTGTCCGAGACGGACCGGATTTGCATCCCGGTGCCGCTCTATCACTGCTTCGGCATGGTGATGGGCAACCTCGCGGCGGTGACCCATGGCGCCGCCATGGTGTATCCCGGCGAGGGCTTCGACCCGGTCGCAACGTTGGAGACGGTGCAGGCGGAGGGCTGCACCGCGCTCTATGCCGTGCCCACCATGTTTATTGCCATGCTGGACCACCCAGAGTTTGCGCGCTTCGACCTCAGCACGCTGCGCACCGGGATCATGGCGGGCACAGCCTGCCCGCTCGAGATCATGCGGCGGGTCGTGGAGCGGATGAACATGAGCCAGATCACGATCTGCTACGGCATGACGGAGACCAGCCGCCGCCTGGTGATGGAGGAGGGCGGCCCTAACCGGCGCTTATATGAGACGGCCGTTCTGGCGACGCTGCGCGACAAGCTGCGCTCCGGCGATGTCTGGGTCGAACGCTCGGCCAGCTATCGCCGCTTCGACAGTTACCTGCTGCCGCCGGATGCCGTTCCCGCCGTCATGGTAGGGCTGAAGCTGCCCGCAACCGCTGACGAGTGGCTCGCCGGCCGTGCCGGCGAACTCGACCGGCGCTTGAAACGCTTTTCTCGCCGGCTGCTGCGAGGCGAGTTGGAGGGGGTGGAGCTACGCGACGGCCGCTTGCACGTCGCTCCGGTCAAGACGACGGCCACGCCGGAAACTCGCGCCTTTGCGGACGGGATTGAAGCCATGATGCCGCCGGCGCGCATCACGGAACTGCTGTACGAGGTGAACCGCATGACGGGTTTCGCGTCCGCCTTCACCAACCTGCGCACCGGCGAGCGCTGCGACGACGAGAACGCCCTACTCGCCGCCATTCTCGCCGACGCCACCAACCTCGGCCTGGGCCGCATGGCCGCCGCCAGCCATGGTGTCACCCGCGACAAGCTGATCTGGACCGCGGACGCCTACATACGCCCGGAAACCTACAAGGCGGCGCTGGCCAAGATCATCGGCGCCCATCACGCTCTGCCTATCGCATCCACCTGGGGCGACGGCACCACGTCATCCTCCGACCGGCAATTCTTCCGCTCGGCCAAGCGCGGCGACGCTGCCGGAGAGGTCAACGCCCGCTACGGCCACGATCCCGGCCTGGGCTTCTACACGCATGTCTCCGACCAGCACGGGCCGTACAGCGTGCGCGTCATGTCGGCCACCAGCCACGAGGCGCCCTACGTGCTGGACGGGTTGTTGCATCATGGGACCGCCTTGCGGATCGGGACGCACTACACCGATACTGGCGGCGCCTCGGACCACGTGTTCATTCTATGCGCCATGCTGGGTTTCCGGTTCTGTCCGCGGCTACGCGACCTGCCCGACCGCAAGCTCGCCACCATCGAGCCAGCCACGGCTTACAAGGACCTGGACAGCCTGATAGGCCGGCGGGTCAAGGCCGACGTCATCCGCGAACATTGGGGCGAAATCCTGCGCCTGGTTGCCTCCTTGCAGGCCGGCACCGTGCTGCCCTCGGCCATGTTGAGGCGCTTGGCCGCATACCAGCGCCAGAACCAGCTCGACCTGGCGCTGCAGGAGCTGGGGCGCGTTGAGCGCACATTGTTCATGCTGGACTGGCTTGAGTCGCCCAAACTGCGCCAGCGCTGCCAAGCCGGACTGAACAAGAGCGAGCAGCGCCACGCGCTGGCCCAGGTCATCTGCACGTTCAAGCAGGGCCGCATTGCCGACCGCGGACAGGAGGCACAGCAGTTCAGGGCATCAGGGCTAAACCTGGTGATCGCGGCAATCGTCTATTGGAACTCGACCTACCTGGCCGACGCCGTGCAACATCTGCGCGACCAGGGCAAACCCATCCTGGACGCCCTGCTCGCCCACACGTCGCCGCTCACCTGGGAACACATCGGCTTCTCCGGCGATTTCCTGTGGGACCGGGCCGCCGCAACCGCCGGGCATCGCCGGCCGCTCAATCTCGGGCGGGACAGGATGGCGGCATGATCACCGTTCCTGGCCCGTTCACCCTTAGCGTTGTCTGCATGACAACCGATGCTATGCCCTCTCCTCAGCGGGGGTGGCCACCATCACGGTCACAGTCATGACCACCACCACGGGCACGATCACGCCGGGCATGGCGAGGACCATAGCATCGCGACATCGGAGGGCACCTTGACGCTAAGCGTGTTCGAGGATGGCGTGCCGCCCGTGTTCCGGTTGCATCCGCAGCTGGGCCGCAGCATTGGCGCTGCGGCGACGATTGAGACGGTGCGGCCGGACGGCACGCGCCAGGTCTTCGCCATGCAAGACCGCGGCGGATGGCTGGAGAGTGTCGAGCCGATCCCCGAACCACACCAGTTCTCGGCTCACGTGCGCATGGCCGGGAGCGAATACTCCGTGACCTTCGGGGAGCATGAGCACGGCCATGCGGGGCAGGGGGCCGCGCACAGGGACAACAACATGCGGGCGGCCGTGGTTCACGTCGTCGCCGATGCCGCCGTGTCCGTGCTGGTCATCATCGGGCTGCTGCTGGCCCGCGCCTTTGGCTGGCTTTGGATGGACCCATTGGCCGGCATCGTCGGCGCCTGCGTGATCGCGAGCTGGTCCTATGGCCTGATTCGAGACACGGGCGCCATCCTACTCGACATGGTGCCAGACCGGCGCATGGCGGACGGCGTGCGTCAGGCGATCGAGGCGGAAGGCGACAGGCTGGCCGACCTGCATCTTTGGCGTCTCGGACCGGGGCATCTCGGAGCGATCGTCTCGATAGCAACCATGCAGGAGACGCACGGACAGGAGTTTTATCACCGGCTGCTCGGGCGTTTCCCTGGCCTGTCGCACGTCACCGTCGAGGTCCAGACCTCGCCTTCATCCCTGCCGGTTGCCCTCTGATCGGCCAAGCCGCAAAACCGCAGTCAGATGACGTGCTCCGGGGCCAGCGCACAGGGCTGGGCCGGATCGCCATCTTCCACCTGGAACGTGGCATGGCCCACACCAAAACGGTCACGTAGCTCATCGCAGGCGCGGCGCAGCAGGGCGTCGTCGGTGCCCAAGCCAGGACGGACCAGGTGCGCCGTCAAGGCCGTTTCAGTCGTGGACAGGCCCCAAATGTGCAGGTCATGCACCTCCGTTACCCCTGGCAAGGCGGCGAGGTAGATCCGGACGTTCTCGGCGTTTACGCCTTCCGGCACCTTATCCAGTGCCAGGTTAACGCTGTCTCGCAGCAGGCCCCAGGTAGAAACCAGGATCAGGGCGGCAATGCCCAGGCTAACCACGGGATCGAGCCACGCCCAGCCGGTGAGCAGGATGACGAAGCCGGCGACGACCACGCCAGCAGACACGCCGGCGTCGGCCGCCATGTGCAGGAAGGCACCGCGCACGTTCAGGTCGCCTTTGCGACCGCGTGCAAACAGCCATGCCGTGACCCCGTTGACCACGATGCCGGCAGCGGCCACGGCCATAACGGTCCTGCCGCCGACTGCACCCGCGGGCACGCCGGAGGCAAGGCGCTGCACGGCCTCGACGGCGATGGCGCCCACACCGACCAGCAGCACGACGGCATTGGTCAACGAGGCGAGGATCGAGCTGCGGCCATAGCCGTAGGTGCGCGTGCGCGTGGGGCGGCGACGTCCGAGCCAGACGGCGCCCCAGGCCAGCAGCAGCCCGAGAACGTCGCCGAGATTGTGCGCTGCGTCTGCGAGCAGGGCGACGGAGTGCGCTGCTATGCCGAACACGACCTCCGCCACGACGGAGCCGGCATTAAGCGCCGCTCCTAGCGCAAACGCGCCGTCGAACCCGGCCGGCGGTTCGTGGTGATGGTGGCCGCCTGGACCATGCGTGTGCCCGTGATCGTGCCCGTCATGGTCATGGTGGTCATGGCCGTTGTGGTCGTGTCCGCTCACGATGCCGCTCCGGCCGCAACGGGGGACGCAAGCCCGCGCCGGCGCAGCTCGCCCCGCGCCTGCCGCACGATGCTCAGGCCGCCCGAAAGCCCCAAACTGCCCATGATCGCTGCCACGATCATATCCGGCTAGCCGGTCCCGGTGCCAAAAACGCCGGCCGCAGCGAGCATGACGGCGAAGTTGCCGATGGCGTCGTTACGTGAACACACCCAGACCGAGCGCATGTTCGCGTCCCCGGTGCGGAACCGGTAAAGCATAAGGGCCACGCCGCCATTGGCCAGCAGGGCGGCCGTGCCGACCACGCCCATGACTTCCGCCCGGGGCAGGGTGCCGAACCAGGCGTGCCAGGCCGTGCTGCCGAGCACCGACAGCGCCAGGACGATCAGTGTTCAGCCCTTGAGCAGGGCCGCGCGCGAGCGCCAGACGACCGCCAGGCCCACCACGCCGAGGCTGATGGCGTAGTTTGCAGCGTCGCCCAAGAAGTCCAGCGCATCGGCTTGCAGCGCGGCCGAGCCGGCCGCCGCGCCCGCGACGATTTCAGCGGCGAAGAACCCGGTATTGACGGCCAGGGCGATCCACAGCGCGCGGCGCCAGCGCGGGCTGTCCAGCGCCTGCTTGGCGTTACTGGCACAGGTCGATTCTTTGCAGCAGGGCATGGCGGGTCACCTCGACAGCTTCGGCGTGACCGACCACATGCACCCTGTAGCCCATACAGGGTCAAGCCATGGCGAGTGACACGTTCGGCATCGGAGAGCTGGCGCGCGCGACCTGCACGAAAGTGGAGACAGTGCGCTGGTACGAGCGCATCGGCTTGCTGGCGGCGCCAGCCCGAACAGGCGGGAATTACCGAACCTATGGCCATGAGCACCTGGAGCGGTTGAGCTTCGTGCGTCGCGCCCGCGACCTTGGCTTTTCGCTAGACCAAGTGCGTGAGTTGCTACGCCTGTCGGATCAACAGGACCAGCCGTGCGAGGAGGTTGATCTGATCGCGCGCGGACACCTGGCGGCAGTCGAACGCAAAGTCGCCGACTTGACAGCACTGGGCCACAAGCTACGCCAGATAATTGGTCAATGCGGTCACGGGACCGTTGCCGACTGCCGAATTATCGAGGCGCTTTCGCCATCCTTGTGGCTCTACGACGGGCTGCACGAGGCAGGGTTCGGGCCGGTGCTGCTGGAGACGCGGCACGTTAAGGCGGCGCTGTCGGCAATGGCGGTCACGACCGACCGGCGCGACGCTCGCGGCATCGCCCAGCTGCTCCGCATGGGGTGGTATCGGCCGGTCTATCGCAAGTCGGTCCCCTCGCAGGAGATCCGGGCGCTGTTCGGCGCGCGCAAGCAGCTGCAGATCAAGGTCATTGACCTCGAGCAGACCGTGCGCGGACTGTTGCGCGGCTTCGGCCTGAAGGTCGGCGATGTGAGCCGGGGCAAGCTGCCAGCGCGCATACGGGAGGTCGCGGCCGGGCACGTGATGCTGGAAAAGATCGTCGAGCCGTTGCTGGCGGCACGCGAGGCGATGTGGCGCGAGTTCGCCAAGCTGCACCGCGAGGTGCTGATGATCGTCAAGGAGGACCAGGTCTGCCGCCGGCTGATGACGGTGCCGGGGGTGGGTGCGTTGGTGTCGCTGACCTACCGGGCGGGGGTGGACGACCCTGGGCGGTTCGCGAAATCCAAGTCGGTCGGCGCCTTCTTTGGCCTGACGCCGACGCGATACCAATCCGGCGAGACGGACGTCACCGGCGGAATTACCCGCGTCGGAGATGCCTCCGTGCGCATTGCGCTGCACGACGCGGCCAACGCGCTGCTGACGCGGGCACATAGGTTCAGCACGCTCAAGCGTTGGGCGCTGGACGTCGCCAAGCGGCGGGGCATGCGGAGGGCGAAGGTGGCGTTGGCACGTAAGCTGGCAACCGTGCTGCACCGCATGTGGGCGGACGGGACCGAGTTCGCCTGGGGCAAGGACCCGGCGGCCGCGGCAGGCTAGCCAGAAGGAGCCATAAAGTTCGGGGCGGGGCCAGGCGGCTCAGCTCCCACGAGGTCCCTTCGCCGGGACGCGGAGACGGTAAGGCAGGTTCCGTTGCAGCGGCCGGGGCGATGCCGAGACTACGCTGGGTAGATTGCTCCGCCGGCTCCCTCATGAAGCATCATGTGACGGCCTCGCGCCGATCACGGGCAGAAGCACGAAACCGGCGAGTGGATGCACTCTGAGCTTGACGACCAAGGGCCCATCACAGAAGCAGCGGAACGGAAAAGCTATGTAAGCGCAGGGACAGCTTGCACGGCCACGAAAAGCGAATCCTTCCATTCACGAGTCCCTTGATGTTATTATTGACTGACTAGACGCTCCTCTATATTCTTTGCCGCGTGAGCAGGACGCAACCGAGTGGCCCGAGCAAGGAGCGGTGACAAGCGAGCCGCGCTCATGTCGGCCGCGGTTCGCGTGATCGCGTCCCAAGGGCTCAGCGCGCCAACGGCGATGATCGCCAAGGAGGCGGGCGTCTCCAACGGCTCGCTTTTCACCTACTTCGAGACCAAGGACGACTTGCTCAACCAGCTCTACATGGACCTCAAGGCCGAGATGGCTGTCGCGGCTCTTGCGGAGCTGCCGGCCGAAAGCGGCGCGCGCGATCAGATGTCTCATCTGTGGTCCGGGTGGCTGCGCTGGGCAACGTCCTGTCCGGACAAGCGCCGGACGCTCGCGCAGCTCGATGTGGCGGACGAGATCACGCCGACCAGTCGCCGGGCCGCAAGCCAGGCCATGGCAGGCATAGCCCGGCTGGTGAAGCAGAGCCATGAGAACGGCCCGATGCGTGACGTGCCCTTGGCGTTCGTCGTCGCCCTGATGAGCGCGCTGGCGGACGCCACGGTCGATTTCATCATCCGCGATCCGGCGAACGCGGACGAACACGGACGCTCCGGGTTCGAGGCCCTCTGGCGAATCATCGCCTGAGTTCCGGACCACAAAACGACTGACTAAACAGACAGGCATGAAGGGCGGGCGATGACGGAAACCGTATTGGTGACGGGCGGAACCGGCTTCATCGGGGGCTGGGCGATCGTCGAGCTGCTGAAGCGTGGCTATGCCGTGCGGACCACAATGCGCAGCCTGAACAAGCAGCAGCAGGTCCGCGCAAAGATCGCCACGGTGGTCGATCCCGGCAAACGTCTGGCTTTTTTCAAGGCCGACCTCACAAGCGACGCGGGATGGGACGAAGCCGTTGCGGGCTGCGACTATGTGCTCCATATCGCGGCGCCGGTTGGCGTCGATGCGCCGCGCGATCCTGACGAACTCATCGTCCCGACGCGGGACGGCGCAGTGCGCGTCCTTGGCGCCGCCTGCCGCGCCAAGGTTCGACGCGTCGTGCTGACCTCGGCGATCGAGGCGTGCCGCCCTTCGATGGATAGTCCCGACGGCGTCAGTGATGAACTCAATGGACCGATACGGACGACGTCAAGCTTGGACCTTACCGTCTGGCGAAGATGCTCGCGGAACGGGCCGCCTGGGACTTCATGGCACGCCAATCCGGGCCGACGACTCTGACCACGATCCTGCCAAGCGCCGTGACTGGGCCGGTCCTCGGCGCGGACAACCTTCATTCAGCCCAGCTAGCCCAGCGGATGCTGAACGGAAGCCTGCCCCGATACCCCCGCCTGGGCTTCTGCATCGTCGATGTTCGTGACGTCGTGGACCTGCACATCCGTGCCATGACCGCTCCGCAAGCTGCAGGGGAGCGGTTCATCGCCGCAAGCGATTGGATGTGGATGGCCGACGTGGCCCACGTCCTGCGGTCAGACCTCGGCACCAGTGCCAAGAAAGTCCCGACACGGCCAATGCCGGACCTCATGCTGCGGATCGTCGCGCTATTCCAGCGTCCGATGCGGTTTGTCGTGCCCCTCTTGGGTCGGAAACACGTCTTCACCGCGGCCAAGGCGAAGGCGGTGCTCGCTTGGGAGCCCCGTCCAGCAGCAACAACGATCATCGATTCCGCCCGCAGTGTCATCGCGCTCGGCGCCGGCTGACCGGGCACGGCATGCAATTGAGTCACCAGCAGCAACAGAGCCGAGAGGTCTAGACCATGTCAGAACAAACCCAACCGGCTGGCATATCGGCCCGCAGCCCTGATGGTCGCGCGCGGCTGGCGCTTGTCACCGGGGCGTCTTCCGGCATCGGCCAGGCTTTTGCCCGGCGGCTCGGCGGCGAGGGCTATAACCTTGTGGTCGTAGGCCGTCGCCGCGACCGGCTCGAAGACCTCGTCGCGGCCCTTCCCGGCGTCGAGGTTCGTCCCCTCGTCGCCGACCTCGGCACCGACGCCGGCGTGGAGGCGGTCGCCGGAGTGTGCGAGCGCGAGGCGCTCACCATGCTCGTCAACAACGCCGGCGTGGCGCACTACATGCCCTTCACCAAGCTGCCAGCCAGCAAGGCGAGCGAGCTGCTGCACGTGAAAGTCATCGCCCCCACAATGCTGGCGCGCGCCGCGGCGCCTGGCATGGTGGCGAGAGGCGGCGGTACTATCATCAACGTGTCGGGCATGCTGGCCTTCGGCGGTCCGGCGCCCTTGGGGAAGGCGTCTGGCCGTGCCGTATACGTCGGAACGTTGGCCCATATCGTGGCACTCTCCCAGGCGCTGCACGAGGAGCTGAAACCGCACGGCTTGCTGATACAAGCGCTCTGCCCGGGGATCGTCGCGACGGAATTCCATGAACGCCAGGGAATGGACCTCAGCGCGATCCCTCGCATGTCGGCGGAAGACGTCGTGACTGCCAGCATGCAAGGGCTTGCCCTCGGCGAGGTCGTCTGTGCTCCCGGGGTCGAGAGGTCCGACCTGCTTGACGCGGTGTTCCAAGCCGATCTCGCCGCCTTTGGTGCACAGGCTTCTCAACTCGCGAAGCGCTACCGAACACCTCCCTGAGCGGCAGGCCGATTTGGTTGGGAGCGCTCCGTAAATCCCCGACGAGCCATTCACCTATTGCCGGAAAACAAGTCTTTTCCGCGCACTCCGGATCGAAGCCGAATTGACGTTCATAACACCGCTACAGCATAGCCGGAAAACGGTGTCGGATCGATGGAGTGTGCGGAAAACTCGGAGGGTGGTTTTCCGACATCCCTTATGCATACCAGGAGGCATTTCCGTTAGTTCCGGCCCCCTAGGCCGTCGAGTGCATTTCACACGGCTCTGTTGCAAACTTTTGCGCAGCCCGGCCTGATGGGCACGAGCCGGGGGAGCGGGGCCGTGTCGGACTTCAAGGGGCGTCACTTCGAGGGCGAAATCGTGCTCTGGGCGGTACGCTGGTATTGCCGCTATGGCGTGAGCTACCGCGATCTGGAACAGATGATGGGCGAGCGGGGCGTCTTGGTTGACCACAGCACCATCTATCGCTGGGTGCAGCGGTATGCGCCCGAGATGGAGAAGCGCCTGCGCTGGCAATGGCGGGTGCCGCGCTCGACCAGCTGGCGCGTGGACGAGACCTACGTGAAGGTGCGGGGCGAGTGGGCCTACCTGTATCGGGCCGTCGACAAGCACGGGAACACGATCGATTTCTATCTTTCGCCTACGCGCAACACGGCGGCGGCCAAGCGCTTCCTGGGCAAGGCGTTGCGTGGGCTGGAGGGCTGGGAGCAGCCGGACGTCATCAACACGGACAAGGCGCCCACCTACGCCGCCGCGCTGGCCGAGCTGAAGAAGGAGGGCAAGTGCCCCAAGCACACCGTTCATCGGCAGGCCAAATACCTGAACAACGTGATCGAGGCTGACCACGGCAAGCTGAAGCAGCTGATCCGGCCAGTCCGGGGCTTCAAGAGCCTGAAGACGGCTTACGCCACCATCAAGGGCTTCGAGGTCATGCGCGCGTTGCGCAAGGGGCAGGCGTCAGCCTTCAACGTCACAGGCGACAGCCACGGCGAGGCCCGCATCGTCGAGCGCGCCTTCGGGTTGGATGCGTCCGCCCTGGCCGAAATGTTGCAACGGCTCGGAGGCCGGCTCGAACCCGAGGCGATCTGATCGGCCCAGTAGCTGAACAAGCCGCCACTGCACCCGCCTCCCAGAACTTTGCAACAGAGCCCTGGGAGGAGTACTGGGCGGTTCACCCGGAGGGCTATGCCTACAGCCGGTTCTGCCAACTATTCCGCAAGTTCGAGCGGCGGCTGTCGCCCACCATGCGCCAGCAGCACGAGGCCGGGCACAAGGCGTTCGTCGATTACTCCGGCAAGCTGGTGCCGATCACCGACCCAGTTACAGGCGTCGTAAGCACGGCGGAGA
This sequence comes from Acetobacteraceae bacterium, assembly GCA_965199105.1. Classification (GTDB taxonomy): domain Bacteria; phylum Pseudomonadota; class Alphaproteobacteria; order Acetobacterales; family Acetobacteraceae; genus LMUY01. Next base: position 1,055,841 of record CBDAQO010000002.1, read on the forward strand.
TCTTCGTTGCCGTGCTCGGGGCGTCAAGCCTGACCTACGCTGAAGCCACCTGAACGCAGACGTTGCCGGACTGGATCGGCGCGCACGTGCGCATGTTCCGGTTCTGGGGCGTGGTTCCGCGGCTGCTGGTGCCTAACAACCTCAAGAGCGCCATCCACAAGGCGTCGTTCTACGACCCGGAGGTGAACCGCAGCTACGGCGCGATGGCGTCGCACTACGGCGTCGGCATCCTGCCCGCCCGGCCCCGGCGCCCGCGCGACAGGCGGCGGTAGAGGCCGGGGTGCGGTTCGCCCAGTCCTACATCGTCGGCCGCCTGCGCAACGTGACGTTCTTCTCCCTGGCCGAGTGCAACGCCGCCATTGCCATCGCGGTGGAGCGGATGAACAGCCGGGAGATGCGCCGCCTCGGCATGAGCCGCCGCCAACTGTTCTAGGTGATCGAGCAACCGGTGATGCGAGCGCTGCCGCAGGACGACTTCGAGTATGCCGAGTGGCACCTCGCCCGTGTCGGCATCGACTACCACGTCGTGCGAAGCAGGCTGCGCATGACGAGGTGCAGGGTTTCTTCTACTCGGTGTCGCACGCCTTGATCCGCGAGCAGGTCGACACCCGGGCGACACAGCGCACGATCGAGGTGTTCCACCGCGGCAAGCGCGTCGCCGCGCATGCACGGCGCTATGGCGGCCCGCGTCACGGCACTCAGACCGAGCATATGCCCAGCGCTCACCGGCGCTACGCCGAGTGGACGCCGGAGCGCCTGCAAAGCGACGCCCGCAGCATTGGGCCTGCCACGGAGGCGCTGATCATCGCCATGATAGCTCGGCGTCCGCATCCCGAGCAGGGCTTTCATACCTGCCTTGGGATCCTGCGACTGTTCCGCGGCCTGGATGCCGCCCGCGTGGAAGCGGCCAGCACCCGCGCAGTCGAGATCGGCGCGCTGTCCTACGGCTCGGTCGCTTCGATCCTCAAGCATCGGCTCGACCGAACGTCGTCGCCCACTGCGCCTGCGGAGGGTGCGCCGCTGCTGCACGACAACATCCGCGGTTCTGGCTACTACCATTAGGAGACTGACATTGCTCACCCATCCCACACTCGACTTGCTGGCCGACCTTGCCCTGCACGGCATGGCCAAGGGCTTTCGCGATTTGGCGGACAATCCGGAGGCCGCGGCCCTTGGGCACGCGGAGTGGCTCGGCATCCTTCTCGAGCGCGAGAGCACGCTGCGTCAGCAGAAGCGGTTCGAGAGCCGGGCCAAGGCAGCCAAGCTGCGCCACCTGGCTGCCGTCGAGGACGTCGACTACCGCGCGCCTCGCGGCTTGGACCGGGCGATGTTCATGAAGCTGACGAGCTGTGACTGGATCCGTCAACGGCAGCATTGCCTGCTGACCGGGCCGTCCGGCGTCGGCAAGTCGTGGCTGGCCTGTGCGCTCGGCCATAAGGCGTGCCGGGAGAACCTGTCGGTGTTCTACCAGCGGGTGCCGCGGCTGTTTGCCGCACTCGCCCTGCCCTCCGTTGCTATTCCAACCGCTACGCGGCCGGAACCTTGAGCAACTCCGCCCGCGGCGATGGCCGGTATGCCCGGCTGCTGAAGCAGTTCGCCCGGGTGGATCTGCTGATCCTGGACGATTGGGGGCCGGAGCCGCTGATCGCCGAACAGCAGCGCGACCTGCTGGAGATCGTCGAGGACCGCTACAATGCCGGGTCGCTGATCATCACCAGCCAGGTGCCGGTCGATCGCTGGCACGACATCGTCGGCAACCCGACGCTGGCCGACGCCATTCTGGACCGGTTCATCCACAACGCCCACCGCATCGAGCTGTAAGGGGAAAGTCTGCGCAAGCAGCGAGCCGTTGCTTGACCCTGACTGCGCCACCATGACATGACCAAAACGGACCTGCGAGACGACACCACCCGGGCGCGATCAGATCGGAATGGTGGGCGCCATCAGATTAGAACGATGCGCGGATGAGGGTTGGAATACCCGGGCGGCATCGTCGGAATACGCATGTCCACCAAACCGGCAGCAGCTCACTTCTTTCGCTGGCGGCGTGAGGCGATGTAGGCGTTGGTCTTGGCGATGGCGCGGGCCTTGTCCCGGGCGGCTTCATGGATGGAGTGAGTGACCCTGCGCATCGGCTCGTTGGGGCAGCACGGCTGTTTCAGCGGGCATACGCCGCAGTCTTTCTTGGAGGCGCGGTAGTTGATCGTCTTCACCGGCATGTCGGCCCAGCGGGTGCTGAGCTTGCGCCGTCGCCTGTGCAGCGGCTTGCCGTCTGGACAGCCATAGCGGTCGGCCTCCGCATCGTAGGTGAAGTCGGCGCGCGAGAAGGTCCCGTCGCTGCGGGTGGACTTGTCGAACACCGGGATGTGCGGCTCGATCTTCTACTCATCGACCAGCCAGGCGAGGTTCTCGGCCGAGCCGTAGCCGGTGTCGGCAATCAAGCAGAGCATGATCGAAGAGGTCATGCTCTAGATGCTGCTCCTGGTGCCCAGAGCTGGCCGTAAGCCGATTGTTGTGACAAGCGCAGCTACTCACCCGATCAGGTAGCGGTTGCCGGTCTTGAGAGGCCGCAGCACAATGTAAGAGCGCAGACCGGCTAGGCCTCCACTTATCTTAATAATGCGGTCAATAAATGCGGCGAGTGCTTCCAGGTCGCGCACTGCCACCTTCATCAGCACGTCAACGTCACCGCTCTGCATATAACATTCAAGCACCTCGGGTGCGTCGTCGATAAAGCGGCGGAATGCGTCGTTCTGAGCACTCTCATGCGCTTGCAAGCTGATCAGTACGTGCGCGAGCACGTCCAAACCCAGACGCTCGCGGTTCAATAGGGCGACGGTTCGCTCGATATAACCAGCCGCGCGCAGCCGTTCGAGACGGCGAGCACATTGGCTAGGAGACAAATGGACCCGCTCGGCCAACTCGGCTTGCGTACGGTCGGCCGCCTCCTGGATCGATCTCAAAATGCGCTTATCGTAGGCGTCCATACCTTCCCCGTCAGGATTCTGCACTCTCTCGCTATATCATGCGGAACTATTGCATGAACATACAGGACGGACAGAATCCTGCGCGCAAATCGCAGGCGCCGTGCCGCATAACCCTCCGACGGTGTCCCGCTCGGAGCTCCTCGTGCTACTTACGCCAATCGAACTTCTCGCCTTTAGCGGCCCTGTCGTCCTCCTCGCGTTCGTTCCGGGACCCGACCTGCTCTTCGTGCTCACAGAAGGCATGTTGCGCGGGCGCCGCGCCGGCTTGGTGGCGACATTTGGGCTTTGCAGCGGTCTGGTCTTCCATATTTCTGCGGTCACGCTCGGCGTCGCCGCCTTGGTGCGGGCCTCCCCGGCCGCCTTTGCCACCTTGCGCTACATTGGCGCCGCCTACCTGCTGTACCTCGCCTGGAGGGCGTTCTCTAACCGCAATGCTGCGCGTGTAAACAAGAGTGGGGCGCCGGCCGCGCTCGGCGCGATTTATCGGCGCGCCATCCTGATGAACGTCTCCAACCCCAAGGTAGCAATCTTCTTCTTGGCCTTTCTGCCTCAGTTCGCTCACCCGGAGCGCGGGCATGTAGCAGTGCAGATGCTCATGCTGGGGAGCGTCTTCATGATCTGCTCCCTGGCCTGTTTTGCGGTGATCGCCTTCCTCGCCGGTCCCGTCGGCGCTTGGCTGCGCCGGTCCCCTTCGCGTGAGGCCAAGATCAACGTCGTCTCCGCGCTCATCTTCGTCGCTCTCTCCGCCAAGCTCATCTTTCATTGAGCGCGAGCACGAGGTCCGGTGACCAGTTTCCTGCTGCCATTCCGCGGTTCAGGAGATTGTCATGCAGTTGCATCAGGCAGACCGCTCGAAGTAGAAGTGACGATCGTTAAGGTCAACGAAGTGGATCTTCCTCGCGATACGGATTGCTTCGTCGGCCAGTGCGCCGCAATAAAGCGGCTGCAGCAGCACCTCCTCAGGCAGGCCGGGGGCGACCGGGAGATAGTGGAGATACTCGCCCTGGTTCTGCACCATGACAAGCAAGCCGCCGGTCATGGTTCCACTCCCTCTTTACGGGGCGAGAACTCGCAGAGTTTGACGGACTTGTCTATGGTTGCACCAGTCCGTTGAGCCCCGCCTACTCCGTTCCGTCGCAGCGGAGACCGAGGCTATGCCGCTCGCGCGAAACGAACCGTCATCCGGCAACACGCGCATAATGGTCTCCGGCCTGCGCGCGATCGTGTCGCATGTCAGCCAGTCATCAACCAAGGTGCAGGGGGCGGCTGTTCCCTTGCGGGCGCGGGGCTGGGCGTGCCACTGCGCCTGCGCTTCTTCGGCCGCCAACATCTCGGCGATGGTGGCGCGCATCCGGGCCTTGCCCACTCGGGTCAACGGGAAGCCCTCGACCCGCTCGGGCAACTTGGACTTGGCGATGCCCTGTTGCTGCAGGAACTCGCCCAGCGACCTGACGTCCAGCGCGTCGCGCATGACCAGAAAGGCGCATGCCTTCTCGCCGAACATCCTGTCCGGCATGGCGACGACCCGGCAATCCGCGACGTCAGGATGCCGGGCGGTGAGGCCCTCGACCTCCTCGGCGCCGATCTTCTCGCCGCCGCGGTTTATGTTGTTCTTGATGGCTGTGGTGCATGGATAATCCTGCAAGCGGCCTCGCAGCCGCCGACGGTCGTCCTCAGCCTGTGGCCGTCGGCCCCGGACGCGGATTGGCCGGTCGGTCCTTATCGAGGGGCCAAGCGCGGGTTCGCCGCAGCTACGCACCCTTTCGGCAGAGGACGAAACGGCGCTGCTCGGCTTCGCACGGTGATGCCCAGCCCTCCGGCAGTGCCTGGAACCGTTCAACCAGCGGCATGACGCCTTCACGCGTGGCGCGCTCCGGGGTTGGGATCGCCGCGTTCATCACCACAACACAGGCCGCCGTCACCAGGCGTCGTCTTTCCCCCAGCCTGTCCCGCATCCCACGTGCCGGCCGCGCGCGTGTGGTCCTAATACTGCTGGCGGCCTTATGCCTCGGCGCGACGGCGCGGACCGAGGTGCAGCCGCTGAGCGACGCCGACATGCAGTCCGGCGCCGAACTGATCGCGACCGAGTTCGTGACCGGCAATTCGGAGAAGGATGACACGTCCTACCCTGCCCGGGGCCAGAAGCTGGTGAGAGGCACCTGGACCATCACCATACAAGTGGAAACGGTCGAGAAAGCCCAGCTAGCGCCGGGCGACAAGCAGGTAAGCCTCACCGCCGAGCGCAACGTCGCCGTGCCGAAGGGCTGGCTCGGCGGCACGGACAGGTTTCGGCTCACGCTGCAGCCAGGCGACGAGGTGAAGGTTTACCTTGGGCGCGGCAAGGCCGGCGATTTGCAGCTCATCCACCACCTCGGGCTGTGGATGTGTCGGTAGCGCCCGTGATGACGGGCCACAGCTTTTCGGGGCGGGTGGGGCGCCGCGCGGCCGTCTTGGCAGTGCTGTGCGCCGTCTCGCCAGTCGTGGCCGCGCCGGGGCACGCATCGGCGCCGAACCCTTCCGCTGTCGAGGCCCTCTTCTGCGCATCGCCCGGCTCCCGCCCCTGCGTGATGGCGGACGGGCGCACCGTGCGCTTTGGTCGGGCCGGGCAATCCGCATCGGCGACGAGGACCAATATGTAGGTTTCGTAGTGGCCCTGCCGGGCGCAGGGCAGGACGCCCGTACACGCTCCCGCTCATGGAAGCGGAGTTCGTGCGCCGCGGCGTGGCCTGGGCAGATGGCCGGCCATTCCGGCCTGATCGGCCAGTTGGACCCCGCCGGGCTGCGGGTGGAGACCAAGACCTACGCGCCTGCGCAGGCGCAGCCTGACGGCACGCAGGTGTTCGCCGTACCGACGGTCGCGACGCAGCCCGGGAAGCGGGTCCACAGCTACCAGCTCCTGCGCCGCGATGCCGGAGGCTGGACGCTCGCCGGCAGCGTTCCCGCCGCGATCGACGACACGTTGTCCGGCCGCAACGGCGTGCCTGTCAATAAGGACGAGCCTGACGGGTGCGACATGGTGCAGGGCAGCCTGTTGTTCGACGGCCCAGTAACGCAGGTGTGGCCGGAGGTGGTGGTCGACGTGGACCTGAACACGCACCACGACGGGCAGCCTCTGGTCGCGACGGGCTGGGAGCAACATCGATACGCCTACAGCGCGGACGCGCATGGCTACGTCTTGCTCAAGGGATGATCTCGGCCTCCAACCGCCGCATGATGCCGTCTTGTCAGGCCTTCCCGGAGGAGAAGCAAACGAAGCCCGGCACAACTTGCGCGCTGGTTCCATCGTTCATCACCGCGGCGTGCGGCGCAACCGACGTCCGGGCCCCGCCCCCGGGGGCGCCATCGAGATCGCAATGTGCTGGTCCCCCGTCCGCCACTCGCCTATCCAACCGCGAAGCGCGGGCGGCTTCTGAGGCACCGCCGTCAAGGCCGAGGCCGGAAGCCAGTTCTCTGTCGTCGTACCCCTCGGGCTGGTCAGCAACGCGCAGGCGTAAGGGCCCTTGGTCCTCACCACAAGCACAGTGTCGTGCGGGACGACGTAGGCGCGGGCGCGGCAGGCGGCGGCATCGGATGGGCAGCCTGTCGTTCCGTCGCCCCGGACGAAGTAGGTCCGTGTCTCGCGTAACGAGACCACGGCCACCTGCGGAGCGACTTGCTCCAGGGGATCGCCGCCCGGCTCGTTAGGAAGTTCAGCCAATCCGCGCACGCGGCTGTGGCACCAGCCTCGGCGGCGACCATCGCTATGACCGCTGTTCGAATACAGAACCTGCCAATCACGTGCACCGCACCCCCGACTCGAAAAAGGCATGAAGAGGTCCGATCAACCGGTGGGTCAAGCCCGGTGGTAGCGCCCTTGCCGGCCCATGATATACGGCGGAAATGTTTCGTCCGGTTGCTGCCACGCTGCCGCCGTACACGGGATCACCTCACCATCTGCTAAAAACCGCACGCTAGGGGAGATTGCCAACGGAGAACGTGGACAACACGTTCCGACCGCCCTCAACCCGGAACAGCCTTTGAGGCAGTCTGCTTGCAGGTGACGGTCCGCGGACAGCGGCCGGCTACTCCGCGGCCACGCGCGGGCCAGGACTTGGCAGAAGAGCGGTAAAGCGCTGCATGCCGTTCGAGACCGCGGTACGATGGCGGCGCACTAGGACTGTGTCGACGAGCGCTTCCCGCTCCGCCAGGTGGTCTACACGCAGCCGGTATCGGTGCGCGTAGAGCGAAACCAACGCTTCCGGAAGCAGAGTCACACCCATGCCGGCGGACACGCATCCGAGCACCGCGTCGACCGTCCCGTATTCCGATACGTCCACGGCCGTGATACCTCGGCGAAGCAGCAACGCTTCCAGGTGCTGTCGATAAGAGCACCCCCGACTTAGGACAAAAATGCGCAGGCTGTGTCCGTGCCCAAGGCTTTCCCCGCCCCCGTGCGCGCCACCAGATAGGAGCACGAGCTTCTCCGAAAATACGTGGCTTGCGATGAGCTCCGGATGGACGATAGGACCGCACACGAGAGCAGCCTCGATCTCGTTCTGCAGCACGAGATCAATCAGCGTGGCAGTGGAGCCGGTCCTCAGCGTCAGCCGCACTTCGGGGAAGTCGCTCGTGAAACGGGAGATGACGTCGCCGAGTCGTAACGCGGCCGTCGTCTCCATAGCCCCAATCTTCAGAGGGCCATGAGGCCGGCCATGCGACGCGACCGCCTGGCGGCCCTCATCAAGCAGCCGAGCCATCTCGATTGCGAAAGGCAAGAGCCGCTCCCCCGCCTCAGTCAGCACCACGCCGCGGGCATGGCGGCGGAATAGATCCGCACCAAGGTCAGCCTCAAGTCTTTGGATACGACCGGTTACGTTCGACTGCACGGTGTTTAGCGCCTTTGCCGCCGCTCCGAGGGAGGAGGCCTGAGCAGCGGCAAGGAAGAAAGAAAGATCGAGGCTGTTCATAGTCATTTCATAACATGATGCCTCCCATCTGAACAAACGTCTTTCATTCCGCATGGCACCTGCAACAAGTTCGGCCGTGGCAGGCCGTCGTCACGACCTGGAACGGAAGGAAACTGCCCTTGGCTCTCGAGACCCGCCTGACCCGGCTGTTCGGCATCCGCCACCCCATCATCCTGGCGCCGATGGACCCGGCGTCGGGCGGAGCACTGGCAGCGGCCGTCACGGCTGGCGGTGGTCTCGGCATGATTGGCGGCGGCTACGGCAACCGGGACCGCTTGGAAGCGGAATTCGCTCTTGCTGGTAACCAGCGCGTCGGATGCGGCTTCATTACCTGGTCCATGGCGCAGGATCCCGCACTGCTTGACCTTGCGCTACAACGACAGCCCGCGGCGATGATGCTGTCATTTGCCGATCCTGGCCCCTTCGCCTCCCGCATTCACGCGACCGGCGTGCCGCTGATCTCACAAGTGCACAACCTGGAGCATGCCGAGCGTGCGCTGGCTGCCGGTGCCGCCGTCATCGTGGCCCAGGGTACCGAAGCTGGCGGCCATGGACAGCGTGCGCGCTCCACGATGGCGTTCCTCCCGGCCGTGGCCGACCTGCTCGCCCGTCGGTCACCCAATACGCTGCTGGTGGCGGCGGGGGGCATCGCAGATGGGCGAGGGCTCGCGGCGGCCCTCGCGCTTGGGGCCGACGGCGTGCTGATGGGCAGCCGGTTCTGGGCAACCCAGGAGGCAGTGATCCATCCCGCTGCGAAGCAGAAGATCCTTAATGCGAATGGTGACGAGACGGTTCGCACCCGGGTCTATGATATCGTGCGGCAGAAGAACTGGCCTACCGGCTACGACGCGCGGCTGATGCGCAACGGGTTCATCGAGACTTGGCAAGGCCGGGAGGAGCAGCTCGCACTTGAGCAGCCGGATCGGCTGGCGGCTTTCGAAGCTGCACATGCCACCGGTGACTACGACACTGCCAACGTGACGGTCGGCGAGGCAATAGGCCTCATCCACGACCTGCCACCCGCAGCGGAGCTCGTGGAGCGCATCGCGTATGAGGCTCAGCGGCGGATCGAGGCGATCTCATCCTGCATCACTCACCAGCGAGGGATCTAGAATGCCTCTCTTGCGCTTCGACGTCGTCGAGGGCCGCGCCCCCGCGGCGCTGCGGACCATCCTCGACGCCGCCCATCGAGCCATGGTGAGCGCATTCCGCGTTCCCCAGACCGACCGTTATCAGATTGTGCACCAGCATCCCGCGCACGAAATGATCATTGAGGACACCGGCCTCGGGATGGTTCGCACGGCGGACCAGATAGTGGTGCAGGTCGTCACCCGCCCGCGTGGTCAAGATATGAAGCAGGCCTTCTACGAGGTCCTGTGCCGGGAGTTCCAGGACAGCTGCGGCATCGCACCCTCGGACGTGGTGGTCACCATGGTCACGGTCGGCGATGAGGACTGGTCGTTCGGAAACGGACGCGCTCAGTTCCTGACCGGAGAGCTCTAGCGCGACGATCTGGGGCTGCGGCGACCACCGCGGCCTCAATGCGACGGCGGATAACGCCGCGCGACGGGATGAAAGGCCACGTCACCATTCTTCTGAAAGGTGCGACGATGGTTACGATAGATAAGAGCGCTTCCCATGCTAGTTCCAGCGATGGCCAGACAGGCTTTGCCTTCACGGCAGCGCTGGCCGCTTTCTACGCGGGCTTCGTGTTATTGGGCGCGTTTTCCCCCGAGGTGCTAGCCCGTCCCATCTGGATCGGGGCGGGGCTCACGTTGGCCTTCGCATATGGGTTCGCGGTGATGGTTCTAGGCGTTGTACTGACCGGCGTTTACGTCATCAGGGCGAACCTACGTGAGGCCCAGGCCGACTACGTTACAGCGGCCGTACGGTTCGAGACAGCACGATGACGCCCGTCGCGATCGCCTGCTTCTGCGTCATCGTAGCTTCCACGCTCGCGATCACCTGGTGGGCGGCCCGGCGCACCCATAGCACCAGCGACTTCTATGCCGCCGGGGCACGGATCACCGGCTTCCAGAACGGCTTGGCTCTGGCCGGGGATACGTTGTCGGCCGGTGCCTTCCTCGGCTTGACCGGCCTGGTGTTTGCGTCCGGATTCGACGGCTTCGCCTACGCGGTGGGCTACTCGACGAGCATGCCCGTGGTGGTGTTCCTGCTTGCTGAGCGCCTGCGCCGCCTTGGGCGCTACACGTTCACCGATGTGACCTGCCTACGCCTGGACGAGGGGCCAATGCGTATCTTTGGCGCGGTCGCCTCCCTGGTCGTGGTCTCATTCTATCTCGTCGCGCAGATGGTCGGCGCAGGACAACTCATCCAGCTCCTGTTCTCGCTGGATTATACTATAGCCGTGTCAGTGGTCGGCGTGCTGATGGTTTGCTACGTGCTGTTCGGCGGTATGGCCGCAACGACATGGGTGCAGATCGTGAAGGCGATCCTGATGCTATGTATCGGCGCAACCCTGGCCGTCCTGATCCTCAGCCGCTCGGGCTTCAGCTTTCCCTCATTGCTGGTCGAGGCAGCTGGCCTGCCAGGTCGAAGTGCCGCGATCCTGGCGCCGCGTGTGGCCTCGGCGAGTCCATTTTCCGCGATGTCTCTCGGCCTCGCGCTGATGTTCGGTACTTGCGGTCTGCCACACATCCTGATGCGCTTCTTCACCGTGCCCGATGCCCGAGCCGCCCGCACATCCGTGTTCTGGGCCACGGGTTTCATCAGCAGCTTCTATGCCTGCATCGCGATTCTGGGTTTTGGCGCCATCGTGATCCTGTCAGGCCAGCCCTCCGCCGTTGGTGGCAACGGTCAGGTGCTGGGTGGTCCCAACATGGCCGCGATCCACCTTGCGCGGCTGCTCGGCGGGGATGCCATGCTCGGCATCGTGTCTGCCGTGGCCTTCGCCACCATCTTGGCAGTCGTTGCCGGTCTCACTCTGGCAGGGGCGTCGGCAGTCAGCCACGACCTCTATGCTCGGGTGTTCCGCAGGGGGACGTTGACCGATGCGCAGGAGCTTCGGGTTTCCAGGGCCGCCACACTCGGGCTGGGGGTGCTCGCGATCAGCCTTGGCATCGCCTTCCGGACGCAGAACGTGGCCTACATGATTAGCCTCGCCTTTGCGATCGCTGCGTCGTCCACGTTCCCTGTGCTGCTGCTTTCGCTTTACTGGCGGGGCCTCACCACGCTCGGAGCGATAAGCGGAGGCTGTATCGGTCTCGTATCGGCGTTGGTGCTGACAATCCTTGGCCCGTCGGTGTGGGTGAAGGTGCTGGGCTTTGCAAGCCCCATGGTGACCCTGGACCCGCCCACTTTGGTCACCATGCCTCTGGCGTTCTTGACTTGCTTTTTGGTGTCGTCTTTGGGTCATTCCAGGGCTGCGGCAATGCCTGGGTAGGCACCAGACGCCCGAGGAACGGGCGGAGGGAAATGTGTCTCGCCAGGGTGTCGACATGTCTTCCGCCCTCTGCAACCCGTCGGACGGCTGCACTGACCGGCCCGGACGCTGCAATCCAGGCGACTATGTTGAAGGCGCAAGCGGACGCCATGACAGCAGTTCGGCGTCGCACGCGGCGAGTGTCGCCTGCTTGAGCGACGCGAGGACGCCGCCGAACGGGGCCGCCTGAAACAACTCGGTGCAGAGCGACTCACGCACGAGGGTCGCCGGGATGGTCGGGCAGCGTTTCGGTGAGCGAGACCCTCAACGGGCGGGCAGGTCGCGCGCGAGTGCACCACGGGTCGTCTCGCTCCACTGCCCGATCGTCTGCGACAGGAGTGCCGCGTCGTCACCCGCCGCCTGGAGCATGTGGTGCGCCACCGCCAACCCGGTCATCGGGTCCAGGACACCTTCGAGATCGGAACCGCAGACAATGCAGCTGCTGTCCAACTCGCGGTCGTGCGGATGCTCCGCGTGCCAGGCGGCAACCCGTCCCGACATCAAACACCGGACCAGCGAAAATGGACGCATAAGCGCAACGCCTCTCCTGCCTGGCCAGCAACCGCGCTTGGCGCCGCAAGCCGCGAACCTGCGCCAGCACGCCGTGCTGACCCACCTACGGGCCGAAGCCCACGCCACCTTCCGCCGAGAAGCGGAGGCGGCCGATTGCATAGGCGACAGGTGGCTGGACGGTGCCATCGACGCGCGCGAAGCGGTATAAGCGCGAACTCTACCGGTACAAGGGCCGACGCCGACCTGCCGTCCGGCCGCGGGATACTACCGGCCGATGGAAGCCCCATCCTCTATGCGAATGGCGGTGGCTTCGATTTCCACCAGCGCCTGCGGTTCCACCAGGCGGGTGACGCCCACGACCGACATGGCGGGAAAATGCTTGCCGAGCACCGCGCGGTAAGCGCGGCCAATTTCGGTCTGCTGGTCCCGATAGGCGTCGAGGTCGACTACGAACCAGGTCAACCGCATGATGGCGGCGGGCGGCAGGCCTGCCACCGCCAGTACCTCGGTCACGTTCTGTAGCGCCTGCCCCACCTGCGCGGCGAGGCCCTCGGCGAAACGGCCGGTCGCGTCCCAGCCGATCTGGCCGCTGACAAAAACGCTTTCCCCGGCTGCGACCACGCCGTTGGAGTAGCCTTTCGGTGCCGGCCAGCCGGGCGGCTGCAGGGTGCGCAAGGGTGCTACTCCGCCCGCAGCAGGTCGCGGCCGATGATCATCTTCTGCACTTCGCTGGCTCCCTCATGAATGCGAAAGGCGTGGATTTCGCGCTAGAGCGCCTCCACCACCTGGCCCGCTCCACGCCCGCGGCGTTCCGCTGTTCCGGGGTGCCAAAGAGGGTAATGCGGCCGGTGCGGAGGCGTCGTCGCTGCGTCACATCACCTCCCCGCCCGCGACCGCCAGGCATTGACCGGTGAGACCGGCGGCGTCCTCGCTGCACAGGTAGAGCACGGCGGCGGCCACCTCGCCGGGTTGGATCAAGCGGTTCTGGGGGGTGGTGCGGGCCAGGGCGGCGCGGGCGTCGGCGGCGGATCGACCGGTCTTGTCGCTGATCACCGCGGCGGCGCGGTTCACCATTTCGGTATCGGTGAAGCCGGGGCAGACGGCGTTGACGGTGACGGCGCTGCAGGCGGTTTCCACAGCGAGGGCGCGGGTGAGGCCCACCAGGCCGTGCTTGGCGGCGCAATAGGCGGCGGTGTAGGGGTAGCCTTTCAGCCCGGCGGTGCTGGCGATGGATATCACCCGGCCCCAATTCTGTTCCAGGAGGCGCGGCAACACGGCTTGAATGGCGGTGAAGCAGGCAGTGAGGTTGACCGCGAGCATGCTGTCCCAGTCGGCGCGGGTGTGATGCTTGAACGGCGCCGCCACTGCCGCGCCGGCGTTGTTGACCAGGATATCGAACGGGCCGAGGCGTTCGATGGCGGCGCAGAACGTGGCGGCGTCGGTGACGTCGGCCACGGCATAGGGGTGGCCGGAGGCGGCGAGGGCCGCCGGGTCCCGCCCGATGATGGCGACGGTGGCGCCGGACGCGGCGAGGCGGTCGGCGATGGCGCGGCCGATGCCTTTGGCGCCGCCGGTGACGAGCGCGCGGCGGCCTTCAAGCGCCACGCTGTACCAGGCGTTCCAATTGCGCCTTGCCGGCGAGATATGGCTTAGGCCAAGCCTGTTCGGAGTAGCCTAAACGGGCGGCAGATTGCAGGGTGAAGTGCGGGTCGGATAGGTGAGGCCGGGCCAGGGCGCAGAGGTCGGCGCGGCCAGAGGCGATGATGGCGTTGCACTGGTCCGGTTCGGTGATGTTGCCGACCGCCATGGTGGGCACGCCGGCCTCGTTGCGGATGCGGTCGCTGAACGGGGTTTGGAACATGCGGCCATAGACTGGTTTGGCCTGGGTGGAGGTTTGCCCGGCCGAAACGTCCAGCAGGTCGGCGCCGGCGGCGCGGAAGGCGCGGGCGACCAACACCGCGTCGTCACCGGTGATGCCGCCTTCCACCCAATCGGTGGCGGAGATGCGCACGCTCATAGGCTTGGCGGCAGGCCAGGCGGCGCGCATGGCGGCGAACACTTCGAGCGGGAAGCGCAGCCGGTTGTCCAGGCTGCCGCCCCATTCGTCGGCGCGGTGGTTGGTGAGCGGCGAGATGAAGGCCGACAGCAGGTAGCCGTGCGCGGCATGCAGCTCCAGCATGTCGAAGCCGGCTTGGGCGGCATAGTGTGTGGCCTGCATGAAGGCGTCGCGCACGGCGTCCATATCGGCCCGGGTCATCGCGCGCGGCGTTTGATGCGCGTCGCTCCAGGCCACGGCGGAGGGGGCGAGCAGCGGCCAGTTCCCGTCCGCGAGCGCTTCGTCCATGCCGTCCCAGCCGAGCTTGGTGGAGCCTTTCGGCCCGGCGTGGCCCAATTGGAGGCAGATGGCGGCGCCGCTTTGCGCGTGCACGAACGCCACCACGCGGCGCCAGGCCTCCATCTGCGCTTCCGACCACAGGCCGGGGCAGCCGGGGGTGATGCGGCCCTCGGGGGTGACGCAGGTCATCTCGGTGAACACCAACCCGGCGCCGCCCAGGGCGCGGCCGCCGAGATGGACCAGGTGGAAGTCGTTGGGGAGGCCGTCCTTGGCACTGTAGGTTGCCATAGGGGAGACCACGACGCGGTTGGCCAAGACCATGTCGCGCAGGCGGAACGGCAGGAACATGGGCGGCACGTTGCTGTTCACCGCGCGGCCGGTCGCTTGTTCCGCAAGCCAGCGCTCGACGCCGGTGAGGTAGCTCTCGTCGCGCAGGCGCAGGTTTTCGTGGCCGATGCGCTGGCTGCGGGTGAGCAGGCTGTAGGCGAATTGCGGCGGCTGCAGCGCGGCGTAGCGCGGCACGTTCTCGAACCACTCGGTGGAGTTGCGCGCGGCGGACTGGATGCGTAGCACGTCGATGCGGCGTTCGGCTTCGTAGGCGGCCAGCGCGGCCGGCAGGTCGGTGCCGCTGCGCAGCACGCGGGCGAGGGCGATGGCGTCCTCCAAGGCGAGCTTGGTGCCGGAGCCGATGGAGAAGTGGGCGGAGTGCGCGGCGTCCCCCATCAGCACGATGTTGCCGTGGGTCCAGTGCTGGTTGGTGACGGTGGGGAAGCTGATCCAGGGCGACCCGGTGAGGTGGCGGGCGTTGGAGAGCAGCGGGTTGGCGTCAAGCCAGGGCTGGAACAGGCGCTCGCAGAAGGCAATGGTGGCGGCGGTGTCGGCTTCGGCGAGGCCGGCGGCGCGCCAGGTTTCTTCCCGGGTTTCGACGATGAAGGTGGAGGTGCTGCCATTGAACCGATAGGCGTGGGCTTGGAACCAGCCCCATTCGGTTTCGACGAAGATGAAGGTGAAGGCGTCGAACAGCTTGTGGGTGCCGAGCCAGACGAACTTGTTGCGGCGCAGCTCAATGCTGGGTTGAAAATGCTCGGCGTGCAGGGTGCGGATGCGGCTGTTGATGCCATCGCTGGCGACCACTAGGTCGGCGCCGGCATAGGCGGCCGGATCGGTGACCTCCTGCTCGAACACGAGGCGGACGCCCAGGGCTTCGGCGCGGGTCTGCAGGATGTTGAGCAGCGCCTTGCGCTCGATGCCGCAGAAGCCGTGGCCGCCGGAGCGCACCACGTGGCCCTTGAAGTGGATCTCGATGTCGTCCCAATGGGCGAAGCCGGCGCTGATGCTGCCCTCGCTCACCGGATCGCCGCCCTTGAGGTTGCGCAGGGTCTCGTCGGAGAACACCACGCCCCAGCCGAAGGTGTCGTAGGGGCGGTTGCGTTCGATGACGGTGATGTCGTGCGCCGGGTCCTGCAGCTTCATCAGTATGGCGAAGTAGAGGCCGGCGGGGCCGCCGCCGATGCAGGCGATGCGCATAGGCTGATCCTAATGGCTGAGCGTTAAGCAGGCACCAGCGCCAGCACGCGGCAGGGGCTGCCGGAACCGCCCTCAATCTTCAGCGGCGGCGTGACGATCAAGGCGCCGGTCGGCGGCAATTGGTCCAGGTTGGCCAGGCTGGCGAGGCCGAACTTGCCGGCGCCGTGCATGAAGGTGTGGCAGGGGAACGGAGGCTCGAAGCCGAAAGCCTGGCCGGCGTCGGTGCCGACGCATTCGGTGCCGAAGCCGATCACGTCGCGCTCTTCGACCAGGAACTTCACGCAGTCGGCGTCCGGCCCAGGGGTGAGCGGGCCGGTGGGGCCGATATTGAGGAAGGCCTCGCCGGTGCGGCGCGACCAGCCGCTGCGCAGCAGCAGCCACGACCCGGCGGCGATGCGCCCGTGCTGCGTTTCCCATTGTTCGAGGGTGGCGCGGGTGAGGAGGAAGCCCGGGTCGGTGGCGCTCTCGGCCTCCACGTCGGCCACGCAGGCGGGGGCCACCAGGCGGGCGGGCGGAATGGTGTCGGTGGCGTTGTCGGGCAGGGCGCGGCCGCTCACCCAGTGCACCGGCGCGTCGAAATGCGTGCCGGTGTGCTCGCCCAGGCTGATGTCGTTCCAATACCAGCCCGGGCCGGCCTCGTCGTAGTTCGAGATGCGGCGGATGCTGAATGGGGACGATTGCGCGAAGGGCGGCGGCAGGCCGATAACCGGCGTGTCCGGCGAAAGCGGTTGGCTGAGATCGACCACGCGGACTTGCCCGGAGGCGAGAGCGGCGGCGAGCAAGGAAAGCAGGTCTGACGGCACTGGCATTCTCCTGCGCGGCAGTCTGGACCGAAATGCTTTAGCTGTGAAGTATCTTCTTGCGGCGGGCCCATGCCGCGGAGGCGCTAGCCGGCCGCGTCCGGTGGTTCGACGAAGCGCTGCTCGGCGCGGCGCACCGAGCCCTTCAGCTTGGCGAGCAGTTCGAGCAATTGGCGCATGTCAGACCGCGACAGGCCACCCATTATGCCGTCGATCCAGCCGTGATGCACCGGGATCATCTCGGCGAACAGGCGCTCGCCGGCGCGGGTCATGCGGATGACGGTGCTGCGCCGGTCGGCGGCGTGGGGAACGCGGGTCACCAGGCCGTCTTTCTCCATGGAGGTGACCAGGCCGGTCACGTTGCCGCTGGTGACCATCAGGCGGGTGGAGAGCTCGCCCATGGTGAGCGCGTTGTTGGCGGAGTGGAGCTGGGACAGCACGTCGAAGCGCGGCAGGGTGGTCTCGAAGTCGATGCGGAGCTGGGCCCGGACGCGGCGCTCGATCAACTGGGTGCAGGTGAGCAGGCGAAGCCAGACGCGAAGCTGGAGCTTGTCCGCCTTCGCCAGCATCGCCTCTCGGTCGACTGGCGTGGCAGGACTGCCGTCGGGTGCCATTGGGTGTCCTCGGGTGTCCTAGGGGATGTCCTAGGAGGGTGTCGGGCCGGCAAGCGGAGCGGCCCGGCCGCGTTTAGTGGCCGAGGCTGCTGCCAAATTCAAGCCCGGTAGGCTCGGCGGCCAGCCAATGCGGGTCTGGCACCGGCAGCGGGATGGCATCGATCAGGTTGCGCGTGTAGGGGGATTGCGGGTTGGTGAACAGGCTTTCGCAGCCCCCCTCCTCGACCACTTCGCCGCGGCGCAGCACCAGCACGCGATGGCAGATGGCGCGCACCACCGAGAGGTCGTGGCTGATGAAGGCCATGGCCAGGCCCATCTCGCGGCCCAGTTCGGCAAGCAATTGCAGCACCTGCGCCTGGGTGGAGACATCAAGGCCAGAGACGATCTCGTCGGCCAAGACGAAATCCGGCCGCAGCAGGGTGGCGCGGGCGATGCCCACGCGCTGCCTTTGGCCCCCGGATAGTTCGTGCGGGAAGCGCTGCAAGGTGACGAGTGGCAGGCCCACCCGGTCAATCATGGCGGCGGCGCGCTTTGTGGCATCGGGCCGGGCCAGGCCGGGGTGATGCAGCAGCAGGGGTGCGGTTAGGATACGGCCAATAGTATGGCGTGGGTTGAGCGAGGCCATCGGGTCCTGGAAGATCATTTGCATGCGGCGGCGCAGGGGGCGCATTTGCCGTTCGCTCAGATGCGTGATGTCGGTGCCGTCGAACACGATAGAGCCGGAGAGCGCGGGGGCGAGGCGGAGCAGGGCGCGGCCGAGTGTGGTTTTCCCGGAGCCTGACTCGCCTACGATGCCGAGCACTTCGCCGGCCGCGAGCTGCAGTGAGACGCGCTTCAGCACCGGCAGGCTGCCATAGCCCACCACCAGGTCGTGGACCTGGAGCAGGGCCGGGTCAGGCCGGGTCATAGCGCGCGGCTTCCAGGCGGCAGGCGGCGATCACGCTTTCGGGCACGGGGCGCAGCGTGTCCTGCGGCCGGTCATAGCGGGGCGTGGCATGGAGCAAGGCTCTTGTGTAGGGGTGCGCCGGGTGCAGCAGCATGCCGGCCGTCGGCCCCTGCTCCATCACGCGGCCGGCGTAGAGCAGGGTCACCTGGTCACAGATTTGCGCCACCACACCCAGGTCGTGCGTGATGAAGATGGCGCCGGTGCCGTGGCGCGCTTGCATCTGGCGGATCAGCCTTAGGATCTGCCTTTGCACGGTCACGTCCAGCGCCGTGGTCGGCTCGTCGGCCACAACCAATTGGGGCTCGAGCGCGAACGCGGCGGCAATCAGCACGCGCTGGCGCATGCCGCCAGAAAGCTGGTGGGGGAAGCAGCGCATCACCCGTTCGGGCTCGTGCATCTGCACTTCCTCCAGCAGGGCGAGGGCGCGGCGCTTTGCCTCACGCGGCGAGCAGCCCTTCCACATGCGCAAGCCGTCGGTGAGTTGCGCGCCGACCCGGCGGCCCGGGTTGAGCGCGGTGAGCGGGTCTTGCGGGATGAGCGCCACGTGGGCGCCGAGCAGGCGGCGGCGGCGGCCGGGGCTGAGCGTGAGCAGCTCGGTGCCGGAGAGTTCGATGCGGCCGGCGGTGATGCGCACGGTGCGGGGCAGGATGCCTAGGATGGCGCGCGCGACGGTGGACTTGCCGGCGCCGCTTTCCCCCACCACGCCGTGTACCTCCCCCGGCGCCACGCGCAGCGACACGCCGCGCAGGATGGGCGCGCCGGCCTCGCGCACGGAGACGGCAGAGAGCGCCTTGACGGTGAGCAGGGGCTGGGTCATCGCCGCAGCACCGGATCGGTTGCGCGGCGCAGGCCATCGCCGACTTGGTTGAGCGCCAGCACGCTGAGGAAAACCGCAGCGAGCGGGGCGGCGAACACCCACCAGGCTTGGTAGATAATCTGACGGCCTGAGGCGATCATGCCACCCCAGGTGGGCGTGTCAGAGGAGACGGAGAGGCCGACGAAGGAGAGGATGGCCTCCACGACGATGGCGATGCCCATTTCGAGCGCCACCAGCGCCACCAGGCCTGGCACGATGTTGGGCAGGATCTCGCGGAACAGGATGGCCCAGCGGCCGAAGCCCAGGGTGCGGGCGGCGGTCACGTAGTCGGTGCGGGCTTGCGCCATGGTGTCGGCACGCACGGTGCGGGCGAAGCGCGTCCAGTCGATGATGGCGATGGCGATGATGACGGAGGAGACGCCGGGGCCGAGGATGGCCACGACCAGGATGGCGAGCAGCACGGCGGGGAAGGCCATCCAGATTTCGACCAGGCGGCAGACCAGCGCGTCCACGGCGCCGCCGAAGAACCCGGCGAGCAGGCCCAGCGTCGTGCCGACGAGGGCGGCGGCAGCGGCGGCGGAGACGGAGACGAGCAAGGCCACGCGAGCGCCGTAGATCAGGCGGGAGAGCACGTCGCGGCCAAGGTCGTCGGTGCCGAACCAATGCGCCGGGTCGGCACCGGCGAAGCCCAAGGGCGGCAGGGTGGCGGACATCAGATCCTGCGCCAAGGGGTCGTGCGGGGCGACTAGAGGGGCGGCGAGCGCCAGCACAACAAGCAGCAGCAGAACGGCGCCGCCGATCAGCAGCCGCGGCTCGCGCAGCATGGCCGGCAGCGCGAGGCGGCGCGGCGGGACGGGCGCGGAAAGGGTGGTGTCAGCCATGGCGCAGGCGCGGGTTGAGCGCTGCGACGGCCGCGTCCACCGCCAGGTTGGTGAGCACGAAGAGTAGGCCAAAGGTGAGCACAAGGCCTTGGATGAGGGGGAAATCGCGGTTGATCACGGCCTCGATGGCCATGTTGCCGGCGCCCGGGTAGGCGAAGATGCGCTCCACGATCACGGTGCCGCCAAGCAGGAAGGTGAATTGCACGCCGGTGAGGGCCAGCGTGGGGCCGATGGCATTGCGCAGCGCTTCCCGCAGCACCAGGCGCAGTTCGGACATGCCCTTGACGCGGCCGAGCAGCACGTAGTCCTGCAGCATCGCCTCGGCGAGAGCGCCTTTCAGCACGCGCGCGACAATAGCGGCAAGCGGCAAGGCGAGTGCGACCGCGGGCATGACGAGGTGGGCGGCGAGGTTGGCCGCTACGCCCCACCGCCCGGTGAGCAGGCTTTCGGCAAGGTAGAACGGCGTGTGGAACGTGACGTCTAGGCTCGGGTCGATGCGGCCGGAGAGCGGCAGCACGGGCAGGGCTACGCCGAGCAGCAGCACCAGAGCCAGGGACCAGACGAAGTCCGGAACGGCGAGCAGCAAGCCGGTGAGACCGTCCACGGCGGTTTCGCCCAGGCGGCGCGCAAGGGTTCCGGCCACGGCGAGCGCCGTGCCCAGCAGCAGCGCCACCGTGAGAGCGCAGGCTGCCAGTTCCAAGGTGGCGGGGAGGCGGCTGGCGATCAGGGCGGTGACGGGGCGGTGGAACGAGATGGAGGTGCCGGCGTCGCCGCCGAGAAGGGCGCGGAGCCAGAGCGCGAATTGCAAGGGCAGCGGCCCGTTCAGGCCGTAGCGAGTGCGCAGGGCGGCGATGTCGTGCGGGGTGGCGCCGGGGCCGATCATCATCGCCACCGGGTCGCCGGGGGCGAGGCGCAGCAGGAGGAACACGGTGACCGCGACGCCGAGCAGCGTTACGGCGACCATGCCGGCGCGGTTAAGGGCGGCCATGGACCCGGCGATAGGGCTTAGGCCTGTGTCTTGGTGATCATGGTGGGTTGCAGCGCGCCCGACATGTTGGGCGTCATCGCCAGCGGGGACTTGAACAGGACGGGCTGCACGTATTGCAGCAGCGGCAGGACGAGGCCTTCGGCGGCGATGGTGGCGTCCACAGCTTTCCAGCCGGCGATGCGCTTGGCGTCATCTGGTTCACCCCAGAGCGGCGCGATCTCGGCGTCCAGCGCAGCGGATTTCCAGGCGGAGTGCGGCGAGGGGCCGAACATGGCGAAGCCGGTGGAGGTGGACGGGTCCGCGATGGCGTCGCCCCAATTGTAGAACGCCATCGGGGCCAGCTTGTGGGCGGCGCGCAATTCGTAGTGCTTGGCGATCTCGTAGACCTCGATGTTGGCCTGGATGCCGACCTTGCGCCACATGCCGGTAATGGCCTGGATCATCTCGTAGTCTTTGGGCTTGAAGCCGCGCGTGGTCTGGATGGTGAAGCTGACCGGCTTTTCCGGCGAGTAGCCGCTGGCCTTCAGCAGGGATACGGCTTTCGCCGGGTCGTAGGGGACTTCGATAGAAGGGTCGAAGGCCTCGTATTCCGGTGCCTCCAGGGTCGCGATGGGGACGCCATAGCCGCGCAGCAGACGTTTGACGATGGCGGCCTTGTCGATGGCGTAGATAGCGGCGAGGCGAACGTTCTTGTCCAACATGATAGCATTGTTGTTGGAGATGAAGATCATGCCGATGTCGGAGACGGGCGTGGCCATGCCGGTGAGGCCGCGCTTGGCCTTGAGGCGGTCGTAGTCTTCGTAGGGGATTTCAAGCGTCACGTCGGACGAGCCGCTCTCGATCTCGGCGACCCGGCTAGTGGCGTCGGTGACGAACTTGAATACAACGGTGTTGAAGGCGGGCTTGCCGCCCCAGTAATGCGGGTTGGCGGTGAGGCGGAGATAGGCGCTGCCTTCGTAGGCGTCCACCATGTAGGGGCCGGTGCCGATGGGCCTTTTCTCGAAGCCGTCGGCGCCGACCTTTTCGTAATAGGCTTTGGGCAGGACGTAGCCGGTGAGGAAGGCCATCCATTTGAACAGAGTGGGATCGTACGAAACCACGTCGGCGGTGATGCGGTTGCCATCGACTTTATAGTTGGCGATTTTGGCCCAGAGAAACTGGATTGGGTTACCGCTTTTCGGGTCGGCGGCGCGGGTGAGCGACCACACGACGTCCTCCGGTGTGAAGGGCGTGCCGTCATGCCAGGTGGCATTCGGGCGCACGTCGATCCAGACCTTGGTGCGGTCCGGGTTCCATCCCCATGCGGTGAGCAGGCCGGGCTCGAACGAGAGGTCGCCCTTTTGGCCGACGTACTGGTCGAAGATCGAGCGGTAGATGGCCTGGATGGTGGGGTTCACCGCCGAGGGCCCGGTGGTGGGGTCGAACGAGGGCAGTGCCACGTTGAAGGCGATGGTGAGCGTGCCGTTTTCGCCGGCGCGGACCGGGGTTCGCCCGTTGAGCAGGCTGGTGATGACGGCACTGGCGCCTAAGGCCATCGTTTGCCGGCGTGAAACGCTGATCATCCCTGGCTCCATTGTGTTAGGGCTTCATTGCCGACGCAGCCGTGGCGAGTGCACGCAACAGTTTAAGCCTAAAGCGATTTAGCGGCTATGCCAAGCGGAGTTTGCACCCTAGTATTTCATCTTGGCTGAGCGCCTGTCGCCGGAAGAAAACAGCGGATGGTCTATGACGCGGTCATTATCGGCGCCGGGCACAATGGCCTTGCGGCGGGCGTGCACCTGGCGAGCAAAGGCTGGAAAGTCGGTGTGTTCGAACGGGCAAGCGAGGCTGGCGGCGCGATCAAGACCGCGGAGGTGACGCTTCCGGGCTTCCGCCACGACCTTTACGCGATGAACCTCAGCCTGTTCGCCGGGTCGCCGTTTTTCGCCGCGCACAAGGTGGCACTGTTGCGCAACGGGCTGGCATTCGTGCCCGCCCGCGACACGTTCGCCACCGCTTTTCCCGATGGCACTTGGCTGGGCGTCAGCGCCGACATGGCGGAGACGGCCGCACGCATCGCCGCCGTTTCGCCGCGTGATGCCGAGGCGTGGCGCGCCATGGCGGTGGCGTTCGCATTGGATGCGCCGCACGTGTTCGCCATCCTGGCGGCTGCGCTGCCGTCGCGCACGGCAATGCGCGCGGTGTGGCGCGCCTACCGGGCGAAAGGCGCGGCTGGGTTGAGCGAGCTCGCCCGCCTGCTGCTGTCGTCGCCGCGGGACTTCCTCGACCGGCACTTCGAGAGCGCCAAGCTGAAGGCGATGATGGCGGTGTGGGGCCTGCACCTGGACTTCCCGCCCGATGCGGCCGGCGGGGCTCTATTCCCTTACCTCGAATCGATGGCCAACCAGGCGTTCGGCATGGTGATCGGACAGGGTGGTGCGGATACGGTGGTGAAGGCGCTGGCCGGGTGCCTGGCGGAGCATGGCGGCGAGCTGCACCTGGCTGCGGAAGTGAGCGAAATCCAGCATTCCCGCGGCCGGGCCAGCGGCATCCGGCTGGCCGACGGCCGGACGGCGGTGGCGCGGCGGGCGGTGATTGCCAACGTGCATCCGAAGCGCGTGTTTGGGGCGCTGGTGCAAGGCGATCAGGCTGCGGCCCAGGCCAAGCTGGAGGGGTTCCGGCCGGGGCCGGGCACCATGATGGTCCATTATGCGCTGAGCGGGCTTCCCGACTGGGCCGCCGGCAGCGCGCTGCAGCGGTTTGCCTACGTGCACCTGGCGCCGGACCTCGCCGCCATGACGCGGGTTTATGACCAGGCGAAAGCCGGCCTGCTGCCGGACGAACCATTGCTGGTGGTGGGGCAGCCGACCGCGCTGGACCCGGCGCGCGCGCCGGAGGGACGGCATATCTTGTGGGTGCAGGTCCGCGTATTGCCGGCGCGCATCCTCGGCGACGCGGCCGGGCAGATTGCCGGCACCGAGTGGGGCGCGGTGAAGGAGCAGTATGCCGACCGGGTGCAGGCGCTGATTGCGCGGTATGCACCGGGGTTCGCCGGGTTGGTGCTGGCCCGCACGGTGACGTCGCCGGCGGATCTTGAGCGGGAGAACCCCAACCTGGTCGGCGGCGACAGTCTGTCCGGCAGCCATCACCTGGATCAAAACTTCATTTTGCGGCCGGTGTTCGGTTGGTCGCGTTACCAGACGCCGGTGCGCAGGCTGTACCTTGTGGGGGCATCGACTTGGCCCGGCGCCGGGGTGGGCGCGGGCTCCGGCTTCATCTTGGCCAAGATGCTGGCCGGCGCTTGAGCGCAGGCGATAGCAAAACCGGCAGCTATCGCTGCGAAGTGACCGCTTCTTAGGCGCTTTACGGATGAGGCCGCCAGATTGTCGGCAAGCGACGCATATTAGGCTTGCCTAGGACAGTTTATTCCTAAGATAGTTACTTTAGGACTAAGACAACTGACGCAAGGAACCATTGCGACATGACCGCGCAAGCGAAGGCTCTACTGGCTTGCACCCTGTGCTGCGCACTCTTGGCGGCGCACCCGGCAGGCGCGCAGCCGGACACGACGCGGCCTTCCGACATCAATCCGCAGCCGCCCACCACGCCGGCCAGCCCCGCCAACCCGACGCCCGCGGTGCCGTTCACAGGCGATCTGTTCTCGCTCGAAAGCCTTGGCGCCCCGCTGGGGCAGCAGCTTGCAAGCCATGGCGTTTACCTGAGCGGGGGCTATGTCGGCAACTTGGTGAGCGGGTTGTCCGGCGGCTACCAGCGAGGTGCCGCCTACGGCAACGACGTGGCTTACGGGATCGACCTCGACCTGCAACAGATCCTGGGTATTCCGGATGCGCGGATCCATTACTTGATGGACTCGCGGTTCGGCGGGTTGGCGTCGGGTCTCAACCCGTTCAACGGCAGCGCGGTGGGGTTCCTCAACGGCGCCGGGCCGTCCAATGAGACGCGGCTGGCGGAGTTCACCTACGAGCAGGGCTTCCTGAACGACCGGGTCGAGATCCGTGCCGGGCGATTGAGCTCGACCTTCTACTACACCAACCTGGCGACGGACTGCCAGTTCGAGTCGTTCGTCTGCGGCAACCCGGGCGGCTGGTCGTTCAACGCGGACCAGGCGTTCTGGCCGTTTGCCACGTGGGGCGGGCAGGTGACGCTGCGGCCGACCAAGGCAATCTACTTCCGTACAGGGCTTTACGATGACGACAACTACGAAGAAACGCATTCCGGCTTTCCGTTCAATGGGGGCTGGTCGCTGACCCATGCTGACGGCCTGTTCTTGCCGGCGGAGCTTGGCTATACCACCACCTACATGTCTGACCCGTATCCGCGGCACTACGCGCTCGGCTTTTACTATGACAGCCACAACTTCACCGATTATCGCTACAACACGCATGGCCAGCCGCTTGCCACGGCAGGCGGCACGCCGGCGTCCGACGGGTCCCATACCGAGGTGTATGCGGAGTTCAATCAGACGGTGTGGAAGCCGAACGCGAGCAGCCAGGAAGGGTTGTCGGTGTTTGGCGGCGTGTACGCCAATACATCCGGCCATGCGCTGATCAACACGTATTTTACCTACGGGTTGCTGAAACAGGCGCCGTTTGCATCGCGGCCGCATGATGAGGCCGGGCTTCTGGGGATCGTTTCTCTGTTCGACCAGCGCGCGACGGATGCGCTGGACGACAACCTGCGCGCCAGTGGTCAGCAAGGCAATTTCTCTCGCAGCGAAGAAGGCTTCGAGTTGCAATATACTGTGGAGCTGGCACCGGGGATCGCGCTGAAGCCATTCGCCGACATCATCATCGATCCGGACCAGGAATTCCTAGCCAAGCCCGACCCGTCCGATCACGTGTCGTTCGGGCTTGGCCTGCAAATATCGGTGCAGTTCAACAAGGCCTTGGGGCTGCCGTTCGCGCCGCCGCTGAGCCAGTGATAAAGGTGCTTTATTGACAATCGAGGGCTTCGATCTTTTGCTGGCCGCAGCATCTTTGCGAGGCACCGGCCGCCCTGGACGGGTCCCATGCTGTTTAGGAGGTAGGCATGGCTGAGCGCTCGTTCGCCCGCGAAGTGCAGGATTTGCGGCTGGGTGCGGGCGAGGTGTTCCGCGGCGAAGGCATTCTCGCCATCACCAAGGCGCTGCTCCAGTCCGGCGTGAGCTATGTTGGCGGCTACCAGGGTTCGCCGATCTCGCATTTGATGGACGTGCTGGCCGACGCGCGGGACGTGCTGGACGATTTGGGCGTGCATTTCGAGTCCTCGGCATCGGAGGCGTCGGCGGCTGCGATGCTGTCGGCCTCGGTGATGTATCCGGTGCGCGGCGCGGTGACGTGGAAGTCTACCGCCGGGACCAACGTCGCGTCGGACGCGCTGTCGAACCTGGCTTCGGGCGGGGTGGTGGGCGGCGCACTGGTGGTGATCGGGGAGGATTACGGCGAGGGCTCCTCCATCATGCAGGAGCGTAGCCACGCCTACGCCATGAAGTCCCAGATATGGCTGCTGGATCCGCGGCCAAACCTGGAATGCGTGGTGAAGGCGGTCGAGGACGGGTTTGCGCTGTCCGAAGCGTCCAACACCCCGGTGATGCTGGAAGTGCGCATCCGCACCTGCCACGTGCATGGGCAGTTCGTGGCTAAGGACAACCAGCGGCCGGCGTTCACCCTGCGTGAGGCGGTGGAAAATCCGCGGCGGGACGTGAACCGCATCGTGCTGCCGCCGGCGGCCTACGTGCATGAGAAGGAGAAGCTGGAGTTGCGCTGGCCGGCCGCGGTCGAGTTCATCCGCGCGCACAAGCTGAACGAGCATTTCGGTCCGGCGGATGGCGAAATGGGCATCATCGTGCAAGGCGGGATGTACAACAGCCTGATGCGGGCGCTGCAGTATCTTGGGCTGGCGGATATCTACGGCGAGTCGGCAGTGCCAATCTACGTGATGAACGTCACCTACCCGATGATCGACGACGAGGTGGTGGCATTCTGTGCCAGCAAGCGGGCCGTGCTGATGGTGGAGGAAGGGCAGCCGGAGTATATCGAGCAGTCGCTGCAAACCCTGCTGCGCCGGCGGGACCTCAATACGCGGGTGAGCGGGAAGGACGTGCTGCCGCTTGGTGGCGAGTACACGGCGCCGGTGCTGCTGAAAGGGTTACAGGCGTTCTTCGAGGCGTATCAGCCCGCCCTATTGGGCAACCGGCCGCCGGTGCCGAGTGCGTCCGCGGTGCTGGCGGACCCGGCGGTGCAGCGGCTTGCCAGCGTGGTGCCGCCGCGGCCGGCCGGGTTCTGCATCGGCTGCCCGGAGCGGCCGATCTTTGCTGCGATGAAGCTGGTGGAGCAGGAACTGGGGCCGCACCACGTGTCGGCCGACATTGGCTGCCACTTGTTCTCCATCCTGCCGCCGTTCAATATCGGTGCCACCACCATGGGCTACGGCTTAGGGCCAGCCTCAGCTTCGGCGTTCAACGTGCCGGCGAACAAGCGGCCTATCTCGGTGATGGGCGATGGCGGGTTCTGGCATAACGGGCTGACCAGCAGCGTCGGCAACGCCGTGTTCAACAAGCAGGACGGCGTGATCCTGGTGGTGGATAACTTCTACTCCGCGGCCACCGGCGGGCAGGATATCCTGTCCTCGCGCGCGCCCAACACACGGCGGCTGACCAACAACTCCATCGTGAAAGCGGTACGCGGCATCGGTGCCACTTGGGTGCGCCAGATCGACCACACCTATAGCGTGGGCAAGATGCGCGACACTCTGCGGGAGGCGCTGACCTCGTCCGACCGCGGGCCGAAGATCATCGTCGCTGCCTCCGAGTGCATGTTGAACAAGCAGCGCCGGGTGCGCCCGCTGATCAGCCAGGCCATCCGCGACGGCCACCGCGTGGTGCGCGAGCGCTACGGGGTGGACGAGGACATTTGCACGGGGGACCATGCCTGCATTCGCCTGTCCGGCTGCCCGTCGCTGTCGGTGAAGCCGACGACGGATCCGCTGCGGGACGACCCGGTGGCGGCGATCGACCAGAGCTGCGTCGGCTGCGGCAATTGCGGCGAGGTGGCGGAGGCGGCGGTGCTATGCCCGTCGTTCTACCGGGCGGACATCATCTCCAACCCGACCCGGCTGGACCGTGCACTGGCCCGACTGCGCGGCACCGTGATCCTTTGGCTGCAGCGGCGGCGCGACGGGCGCCGGGTCGCAGTCCCGGTTTGAGCCTGACGCAGGCGCAGCCGCCGGCGCGGCTGTCCACTGACCGGCCGGTCAGCCTGGCGATCCTTGCCATGGGCGGGCAGGGCGGCGGCGTGCTCGCGGACTGGATCGTGGCGCTGGCGGAGGCGCAGGGCTGGGCCGCGCAATCCACCTCGGTGCCCGGCGTGGCGCAGCGGACGGGGGCCACGATCTACTACATCGAGATGCTGCCGGAGCGGGCGGGCAAGCGGCCGGTGTTTGCGCTGATGCCGGCGCCGGGCGACGTGGACGTGGTGCTGGCGGCGGAGTGGATGGAGGCGGGGCGCTCGATCATGCGCGGCTTCGTCACGCCGGACCGGACGGTGGTGATCGCGTCGACGCACCGCGCCTTTGCCGTGCAGGAGAAGGAGCGGCCCGGCAACGGGATCGCTGACCCGGCGGCGGTGGCGGATGCGGCGGGGGTGGCGGCCAAGCGGGCGATTGCGTTCGACATGCAGGGGTTAGCCGAGCAAGCCGGCACGGTGATATCCGCAACCCTATTCGGGGCGTTGGCTGCGGCCGAGGTGCTGCCGTTTCCGCGGGCGGCATATGAGGCGGCGATCCGCGCCGGCGGCAAGGGGGCGGAGCCGAGTTTGCGCGGGTTTGCCGCCGGGTTCGATCGGACGCGGCAGGGGCCTGCAGCGAGCTTGGCCGCGCCCGTGCCGGCGGCTCAGCAAACCGGCCCTGCCCCGGCGGCCCTGCAAGACCGGATTGCGCGCACGCTGCCATCGCCGGCGCAGGAGATGGCCGGTTTGGGCGCCGGGCGCCTGGCTGATTACCAGGATTTGCGCTACGCCGAGGCCTATTTGGACCAATTGGACCTGATTGCGGCGCTGGACCGGCAGTGCGGCGGCGAGGCGCATGGCTTTGCCCTGACGAAGCAAGCGGCCAAGTATCTCGCGGGCGCGATGGGGTATGACGACGTGATCCGCGTGGCGGACCTCAAGACGCGCACCGGCCGGTTCGACCGCGTGCGGCGGGAGGTGGGCGCGGCGCCGGGTCAGATCGTCTACACGACGGAGTTCATGCACCCGCGCATGGAGGAGGTGTTGGGCTGCCTGCCTTATCGCCTTGCGCGTGCGGTTGAGGCGCGGCCAGGTCTGGTGCGCTGGCTGGACCGGGGGGTGAACCGGGGACGGCGGGTGCGCACGGGGACGCTGCTGTGGTTCGTGGCGCTGTACCTGGTGGCTGGTGCGAAAGGGCTGCGCCGCGGCTCGCTGCGGCACCAGCGCGAGGGCGAGCATATCGCGCACTGGCTTGGCGTGGTGACCGCGACCGCGCCGCAGGACTACGGCCTTGCGGTGGAGGCGCTGGCGTGCCGGCGGCTGGTGAAGGGCTACTCGGACACGCATGCCCGCGGGCTGTCGAAGTTCGACCGCGTGCTGGCGGAGGTGCCGTATTTGGCCGGCCGGCTGGAGAGTGCGGTTTGGCTGCGGCGGCTGAAGGAGGCGGCGCTGGCGGAGGAAGCGCGGGTTTCCCTGGAGGGGGCGATCCGGACGATGCGGAGTGCGCTGGGGTAGGACGGGGGTGATAGGCTGGGCCTAATCCCTTTGGTGTGGATCGGGGGGAGCGGCTCCTGATTACCGCAGCGATTTCGCCAATAGGTAGCCGGAGCCGCCCGCGAGGCCGGGGCCGGGGTGGGTGGCGGCGCCGATGTGGTAGAGGCGGGGCACTGGGGTGCGGTGGTTCACCGTGCTCTTGAATGGGCGCCATAGGAAGAATTGGTCGACGCCGCAATAGCCGCCATAGGGGTCGCCGCCCACCAGGTTCACGTTCAATGCTTCCAAGTCGGCTGGGGAGTAGGCGCGGCGGGCGAGGATGCTGCCGCGGAAATCGTCGATGTGGTTTGCGAGGGTGGCCTCGACCCGGTCGGCGTAGGCCTCGCGGACCGCCTCGGTCCAGCGACCGCCGGCGGGGACTGGAATTTGGCCGGCGGCGTCGCCCTTGATCTGCCGGGGCGCTTCGGGGAGCTGCAACCACAGCACTGCCTGGCCCGGCGGGGCGCGAGAGGGGTCGAGCGCGGTGGGTTGGCCGACGCAGATGGTCGGCTCGCTGGGCAGCATGCCGCGCTCGGCCTCGTTGGCGGCCTTGGACACGCCGTCCAGCCCCGGCGTCAGGTGCAACAGGGCGACGCGGCCCAGTGCCTCGGCATGCCAGCGTGGCGGGTGGGCCAGGGCGTAGTGGATCTGCATGTTGCCCTTGCCGTAGCGGTAGCGGCTGAGCCCTTCGGTGATGTCCGCCGGCAACGGCATATTGGAGAGCAGGCGGCCATAGAGCTGGTCGGGCGCCATCGAGCAGATGACGCCGCGCCGGGACGCGCGCTCGGTGCCGTCGGCGAGGATGATGCCGGTGGCGTGGCCCTTGGCGTTGCGCCGGATGGCGGTGACGTCGGTGCCGGTCTCAATGCGGCCGCCGCGATCGGTGATGAGGCCGGTGAAGGCGTCCAACAGGGTTTGCGCGCCGCCTTTGACGATGGGGGCTCCAGCGGCTTCCAGCGCGAAGCCGATCACCTTCAGCATCTCGCCGGAAAACGCGCTTTCCGGCCCCAATCCCGTGTGCAGCACCCAGGGGGCGAACAAGTCGCGCACCAGGCTGGCCTGGTAACGGCCTTCGAGGTGGGCGCGTGCGGAGGCCAGCGCCTCGCCGAGCACGCCCGCCATGGCGCGGGGGCCGCGGCGCCAGGTTTCGGCCGCGAGGATGCGCAGGGTGGCGCGGGACCAGAGCTGGCCGCCGAGCAGGGCGAACACCAGGGAGGCGTTTTGGCCGAACAGGGCCATTTCACGGTCGAACGCGGCGCCGTCGCCCGGTGCGGCCGCATCGAGCGCCGCGAGGTTGGCAGGGCGCGAGCGGGTGAGCACGAGGTGCTGGCCGTCCGGGCGCAACACGCCTGTCGGCAGGTCGGTTTCGGCGAAGGCTAGGCCGTGGCGTTGTAGCTCGGGGCCCAATTGCGCATAGGCGGGGGAGGTGACAAACAACAGGAAGGTGGTGGCCATCACGTCGTGCACGAAGCCGGGCAGGGTGACGGCCTCGGTGCGGATGCAGCCGCCGATGCGGTCGTTACGCTCCAGCAGCAGCACGCTGCGGCTCTGCTGGCCGAGCATGGCGGCGCAGACCAGGCCGTTGATGCCGCTGCCGACCACGATGTAGTCAGCGTTTTGGGCTGGCATTGCTAGCGCTGCGCGGCCTGCATGCGGCGGACGGTCGCGTCGAACACCTTGCCGGCGACCCCGTCGGCCTGGATCAGCCGGCAGGAAGCGGCGGCGTGATAGTAGTCGGCGAGCTGTAACCGAGGCCTCCATCCCTCATCTGTCCAGCGATGCCCGGCGGCCGTGACGGGCGGGCGTGACACCTGGTTCATTGCGCTGGCTCCGTTTTGGCTCAAGCGACGCCTATCATGCTTCCGATGAAAATACTTCATGGTTCAAGTAAGGCGGTTCAATCAGCGCCGGTTATTTGGGACGCGCAGATGGCCGGCGCGACCACAGCGACCCGGACCCGGTGGTCGGGCTGGTGCAGCCCGACCGGATGCATCGGGGCGTTTGAACCGGGCCCGAGCTGTTCCAGCTTGAGATGGACCAGCTTTGGGCGCGCACCTGGGTCTATGTCGGGCATTACAGCCAAGTGGCGCAGCCGGGCGACTGCATCACTGCCAGCCTCGGGGCCGAACTGGTGATGATGGTGCGGCAGGCGGATGGCAGCGTATAGGTGAGGCGCAACCGCTGGGCGTACGAGGGCAAAAACGTGAGCTTTAAGGCTTTCGGGGTCCGGCGGCCCTGATAGCGGACATGCCAGGATCGCATTGGTAAGGCTGTGCCCTGATGGATCGGGAATGATGCAGGACATCGCATCGCACGATACCGGCAGTTGGCTGCAGGCCACGGCCCGGCAACGGCTCGCGGGCCTGGTGGACACGGACAGCTTCCATGAATTTCTCGGCCCTGAGCAGCGGATTGAGAGCCCGCATTTCGGCATCTTCGACCTGCCACGCGCTTTTGACGACGGCGTGGTGATCGGCCGGGCCACGCTGGGCGGCGCGCCCGTCCTGGTCGCCGCGCAGGATGGCGCTCGCCACCGACATCCTGTTTGGTCTGCCCGGCGCGGCGCCTGCGGTGATGGATCTGCCGTCCATTGCGCGCGTGACCAAGCTGCCGGAAAGCCGCCTGGTGGAACTGGCCAAGACGACTTCGCGACGCGCCCGGAGTGCCCCGGCAGCTTGGCAGGCCACGATCACCGCACTGGACGCCCTTGGCAAGGCTGTCGGCACCGTGCCCCGGGTGTTTGGCGCCTTGCTAGGGTCAGCGGATAGCAGCAGCGATCGTTTAAACCCGGCGATGGCGGTGCACCGGCCTGCCGCATGGGGACGTGGGCCAGACGCTCAAGACACGTGGCGTCTGCAGCAGCATCCATGACGGTGGGATCGTGACTAAATGTCGTTCCAGCCCGTATCCGCTAACCTGCAGGTGCCTGTCGCATGGCCCGGTTTCCCGGCGACCAACAAGGTGAACGCGAATGGACCGGTGCAACAGGATTACTGCTTGCCTGATAGCATGGACCATGACGTGGCACATGTGCGGTCGATAAGACCGCAATTCTTCCGGCGTGCTGAGGTTTCTACCAGGGCTTATTCGGCTCGTAATTGCCCGAGCGCGCTTAGCCAGTTTTCACTGTGAAAGCTCTTTGCGATCCTGCCGTCACGGAGCGTCTGGATATCAATCGTCATTATCCGGAAGCTCTTACCCGTATGTGGCACGCCAAAGAGATCGCCCGCTGGCGTTCCCGTGAGTTCCCCGCGCACTACGACGCGGTCTCCCGACACGAGAA
The DNA here is from genome assembly GCA_965199105.1 of Acetobacteraceae bacterium. Taxonomy (GTDB): domain Bacteria; phylum Pseudomonadota; class Alphaproteobacteria; order Acetobacterales; family Acetobacteraceae; genus LMUY01. The sequence goes on from CBDAQO010000002.1 coordinate 1,088,655, forward strand.
CATCCTTGATGTCGAACCGCATGTCTGGAGTGGATTTGGCAAAACCTTCAAATGCCTTGATCATCGTCTCACGATCCCGGCACTCGGTAGGCAGGTTGCCTGAACACGATTGGTAGTCCGGCGTGAGAACACGTTGCTCCGTCGCCGATACGTCGCCGCGCGTTGCGATGGTGAGGAGACCGTAAAACTGTCCGATGATCTCGCGGGCTTTGAGGTCATCCAGGCTTTGCGCCTGCACGGCAACGCTAGCGCCGAGAAGTCCGAGAACACCGAGTGCCAGACGAAATCTCATGAACGTTCCCTGAGTATGTAGCCGCACTATGGTTGCATGACTGAGCTTTACGAACCTGGCCCGAAATAGTATCCCTCGGGCATGAGGGACGCATTGCAGGGCGCGTTCTGCTCGCCGGCCGCACGCTGCCAAGCTGGATGCCGGCCGACGCGTGCCGGGCCTACCCGTCCAGGCATTAAGTGGGGAGCTGCGCGAAATACTGCCGTGCCGGCTCGATGCGCTCACTGTGCTCCCATGTCGGGTATTTGGCCCGTATGCGCTGGTCAAGGTCGACGCCTGGCACATCGATGGTCCTGAAAACGGGCCGAGCCTCCTTGAAGAAGTCCAGAAGGTCCGTTGCGATCTCCGGCCCGCCGAGGTTGCCGTGGCCCGGCACGATCAGGTGCGGCTGGAGCGCCAGCACGTCGTTCAGAGCCACTTCCCAGCGCGCGACATCGATGTCGTTCGCAAGGATCATCGGCGGGTAGAGCGGCACGATCGGGAACATGCGCTCCTCGATCAGGTCCCCGATAAAAACGATCCGCTCCTCTGGCAGGTGTATGATCTGGTCACCCGGGCTGTGCGCGGTACCCCAGGTGCGGAACTCGACGCTCCGCCCGCCCAAGTCAAGCGTTGCGCTGTTGCCGTCGTAGGTTTGATCGGGCGGGGTGAAAACGACGCCATCGAGGAGATGCTTCTGGGCCGCAGGCAGCCCGGTACGGAAACCGTTCAGCAGCGTCGCACTGGATCGCGCGAAATAGTCGCGCTGCGCGGCGTTGTAGTAGATGCGTGCATCCGGCTTGAACGCTTGGGCGCCGAAGCCGTGCTCCGGGTGGGCATGCGTCACCGTCAGCACAATACCTCTGCCCGGTGCGAGCTGGCGGGCGAGCTTGATCACACTCTCCCCGCTTTCAGGTCCAAGACCGCAATCGACCACGAGCACCAAATCTCGGCCAACGATAATGCCGATATTCGGCACGAGCGAAATCCGCTTATCGGGCAGGATGAATACGCCCGGAGCCATTTCGGCTGGGAAGCGCGCATCCACAATGGGCATCACTGGGTCGGGCACGGTTGGACGTACCTGCACCTGCGTGTTGGCAGGCTCATCGGCCTTCGCAACGTCTGCTGTCGTGAGGGCGGCAAGGCCACCGCACAAAGATAGCTTGAGAAGCCCCCGCCGGTTGGCCGCGGAAAATGCAGATTGCTCTGGAAGGCCCGTCGTAAACAAGGCCATCGTGCCACCTCTTATCTGACAAAGAATTTGACAACAGCGGAGATTTTGGACAGGCAGATACTATTCCAGCCTGCAACGAAATCACGTTTCTTATATTTAATAATAGTTCAGGGCAACAGACTTCTCCCATGATGTGGTCACTGCAAGAAAGTGACCGCTGCGTACGCTTGGCGGGAGCAAATGTGACGCGTTGGCGGTCAGGTCGCCAGCAGCGACTTACGGGTCCCGAGCGGGCGCAGTTCGCCCACCGGGGGCGCGCCCTTGTTCAGTCCAGCTTGCGCGCGCCGTCGAAGGTCGAGGTCCAGCAGCCAACGGAGCATGTATAAGCTGCGATCGAGCCGCCCAAGCTCTCGCATCGCCACCGCCAGTCCGTTCTGCCGCGGGTAGGCGGACAGCTTCTTGAGCATAGCCAGCGCGGTCACCGTTCCCGCCCGGATCGAGGTTCACACACGCAACAGTTCGTCCCAGTGCGCGGCGGCGTGCTCGACGTCTACAGGGTTCTTGGCGTCCGTCCAGTGGGTTAGCAACGGGTCGACATTCGTGCCGGGCGGCAGGTGCAGGCGCCTGTCCTTCAGGTCGCGGATTCGCGGGGCAAAACGCTAGCCGAAGAACGGGAACAGACCGAAGCAGTGGTCGCTCACCCTCCCCCCGTATCCACAGCATGCTCCTCGATGGGGAGGTTTGACTGATGATAAAGCAGGCCGTCCAGCACATGCGGCGCCTCGCCGGCGGTGATCGGCAGCAGGAACGTCACCAGCAGAAGGTTCGTGGCGCCGGCCTTGGCCAGAATGCGAAAGTAGAGAATGTAGGCGAGAACCGTGCAGAGCAGCGCAATGCCGGCGAACGCACCCCAGGCCCTGGCCGTCGGCGCTGGGAGCGTCCGGAACCTTTCTGTGATCGCTGCGATCGGCAGCATAACCAGGGTGGCGCCAGTGATCTGGCCGGTCGCTACGTGCAATGACGGGAGCCCTTTGAAGCGCCGTCCGGAGATCCCACGCTCATACTTGAACACCGTCCTCTGGCTGCGAATGACCCGGCGCACCGTCGTCCGCGACACCGACAGCGTCCGAACGATCTCCTTGATCGGCCGCTTCTGCTCCAAATACGCCCGCCGGATATCACCGATCAGATCCACGCCAATCATCCCCCAAAATCCCTCCCAGCCGCCAGCGGCTGGAAGAAACTCACACAGCGTCAGAGGGGTCAGCTTTGAACGCGATAAACACCCCTCAGGGGGTCACTATTCGCCGCGATTTCACACGGCGGCATTGAAATCATGATGCTCACGGTCGACAGCATCACTGGAGGCAACCGGGAACGCGACAAACGCACCGGCTTTTCCATACCGTTCCGGCTGAACTTAGCCGCGATGATGCAATTTGCCATGAAGCCCACCTGGGCGATCAATTACTTCTCCCGTAAGCCCTTCACGCTGCCGCAACTCGACAACCACGTCGACATGGGCGGGGGTACCCTTTCGATTAGCCGCTACTTCACCGAGATGCTCAACCCGGCGATGTCGTGGAACGACATCAACGAAATGCTGCGGGATTGGGACGACCAGTTTTGCCTGAAAGGCATAATGTCCAGCGATGCCAGGCAGGCGGTAGAGATTGGGTGCACAGGCGTTGTGCTGTCCAATCATGGCGGACGACAGCTCGACGGATCACGCTCAGCCTTCGACCAGCTTACGGAAATCGTCCACGCTGTGGGGGATCAGATCGACGTCATTATGGATGGCGGGGTGCAGCGGGGCACGCACGTGCTCAAGGCGTTATCGTTGGGTGCAAAGGCGATCGGCGTCGGGCGCTCTTACCTGTTTCCACTCGCAGCCGCCGGCCAGGCCGGCGTTGAACGAGCGCTGGATCTGATGAGACTTGAGATCGAACGCGACATGAGGCTCATGGGATGCAGTCCTGTGGGCCAGTTAGGAACATCGAATCTACGGTTCAGATTGCATAGTTGACATGCTCGAACAGACTTTAACCGCTGGTTCTTTCTTCCCATCGTACTGCCGCTCCGACCGATGCTCGGCCTGATCTTAGATCTACCTGCGCGAGCATACTCGTATACAGAGCTCTTTGGCGTACTACGTGGTCCACCGGCTTCGTTGCCGATCGGCGGCGGGGCGCACGCTGGCGCTAAGCGCCACCGAGTCGGCGCTAGATGTGGACCCGCCCCTGCCGTCTCGATGCGTTCATAAAAGGGAGTGCCGAATGGCTGTGCGCGTGTTGATCCATAACGCCATCGTCGTGACGATGGACGATGCACTGGGTGATTTCTGTTGTGGTTCCGTGCTGGTTGAAGGTGACAGCATCGCCGCTGTCGGGGCAGAAACCGCTGTAGATGGCGCGGAGATCGTGGACGGCTCCGGATTTACCGTCCGCAACCGCACGGCCGGCCCTAACGCCTCACCCTTTTGCGAGGGCGCCGGGCTGCTCCACCCAGGGCATCGGAACATTGATGTCGGACAGCAGCTTGCCTCTGCCGAAGCTCATGCTTTCCAGGGGAACGTCGTACATCATGAAGCAGACATCATCCTGGCTCAGCCCCGCCTTCTCAACGGCGTAGCGCGTCACGAGCTCGGCCAACCGCCTTTTCTTCTCCACCGTCCGTCCGGCCCCGAGCGTCACCGTGATGACGACCGCGCGGGCGGACCGTTGGAGGTCTGGGAAGTTCGGGTGGAGGAAGAGCTCGTCCTCGCCATGCTCGCTGATGACGATGAACCTGTCTTCCATCGGCGTGCCCAGGGCCTCGTGAAGCGCGAGGTTCAGGCCGTCGGCCAGCCCCCGCTTCTCGCTCCCGGTCAATTGTCCAGCCGGAACGTGGGCGTGGAACACTGGCATGCTGTTCTCCTCCGATGAATGGCTGACCGAACGTCTAGCTTTCCTCATCCAACGCAGACTTTCGCCGCCCCTCCGAGGGTTCTCCTGGCTCTCCCAAAGAGGATGGACAAACGGGAAAGCCGCACGCCGACCAGGACGGACGGGCAACGCTATGGGTTCGGCGATAGTTGGCTCGCGGCGCCTTGTCAGACACGTGCAGCTCGGGACACGTCGTAGCTGTCCTCCAGCATCTGGAAGCGCGTCACAATGTCGTCCGCAGTCGTCAGCACCAGCGCAAACTGCGTCGCGGTAATCTTGCCCGTCGCTTTGATCCGTGCCTGTAACTTTCCAACGATCACTGCGCGCTCCTCGCTGGCGAGCACGTCTTCGACGTCGAATGCCAGCGGCTCCGTCATGGCGCGCTGATCGCGTATGAAGTCGGCCATTGCATTGCGTCCGGTTTTCCGGCCGACCCAGGGCAGTACCCCGGCATCACCTTGGATCTCGAACACGAGGTCTTCAGCAAAGAATGCGGCGATCTCGTAGGGATCGCGGCGGGTTCCCATCCCCTCCAGCAGCGTTTTGGCAATCTCGATATTCCGTTCCCTGCTCATCGCGACGTACTCCATTGCCTACAATCCTGGGTCACCAACGCTGATATCAGTGCCGCCCCTAATTCATCACCAGCCGCCTTCGCGCGTCTCCGACCACGCCTTGCAACAGAGCCGTCCCGAAGTGGTGCGCAACGCTCGCAAATGCCCGGCATGCTCGGGCCGCTCAAAGCATGACTGCGTCGAAATCGCGCAACGGCCCCGATGGCACGATGCGCGTCGGGTTAAGCCACGGATGGCTCATGTAGTAATGCTTCTTGATGTGATTGAAATCGACCGTCGGCCGGATGTCTGGGTGCTGGAAGAGGCTGCGCGTATGATTCCAAAGCTTTGGAAATTCGATCAGCGTCTGCCGATTGCACTTGAAGTGCCCGTGGTAGACGGCGTCGAAGCGCACCAGCGTGGTGAATAGCCGGATGTCGGCCTCGGTCAGCGTAGGACCGACCAGAAAACGCTGATGCGAGAGCCGGGCCTCCAGCCAATCGAGCGTATCGAACACGCCAGCGAAAGCGTCCTCGTAAGCTGATTGGTCCGTGGCGAAGCCGGCCCGGTAGACGCCGTTATTGAGATCACGGTAGATCCGGTCGTTGACCGCGTCGATCTCCTGCCGATACTCCGCCGGGTAGTAGTCCCCGGGGCGAGCGCCGAGGTGATCGAACGCCGAGTTGAGCATCCGAATGATCTCCGACGACTCGTTGGAGACGATCGTGCTCTGCTCCTTGTCCCAGAGCACCGGCACCGTCACGCGCGAGGTGCAGGCCGGGTCGGCCTGCGTGTACAGCCCGTGCAGCGTATATTGGCGGTTGACCGTGTCGGGCACGACGCCCGGCCCTGGCTCGAACGTCCAACCCTCCTCGCCCATCAGCCAGTGCACGACGGACAAACCGATGACCTCTTCAAGCCCTTTCAGGCTGCGCAGGATCAACGCCCTATGCGCCCAGGGGCAGGCCAACGACACGTACAGTTGGTAGCGGTCGCGTTCAGCCGCAAACGCCCTTCGACCCGGCGGAGCAGACCCGTCCGCCGTCACCCAGTCGCGGAACACCGACGGCGGCCTCTCGAGCCGGCCACTGGCGGTCACCGTCTCGATGCCGTTGACGCGCCATTCGCCGCCGATCAGTTCACCCACGACCTACCTCCAGGTTTCGGCTGGTGTTCGTCAGCCGGGCGGATGCAGCGCGGACGACCGGCGCCACCTTCGTACCGAGCAGTTCGATCGAACTCAACATGGCGGCGTGATCCGACAACGCCGAACTCATCTGGAACGTCAGGCGCGAGATGCCGCCCAACGCCTCGCTCGCGGCAAGGACTTTGTCGGCGACCGTCTCAGGATCGCCGATCAGGTAGGCGCCAGCGGGGCCACACAACGCATCGAACTGCTGCCGCGTGGCAGGCGCCCAACCCCGCTCGCGCCCAATCGTGGTGAACATGTGCGCCCAGCCTGGGAAAAAGGCGTCGCGGGCCCGCGCCGATGTCTGGCTGACGAATCCGAAAGCGTGCACGCCCACGCGCAGGGCTTCCGGCGCATGGCCGGCGCGCTGCCCCGCTTGGCGGTATAGCTCGACGAGCGGACGAAACCGGCGGAACTCGCCGCCGATGATGGCCACCATCAGCGGTAGGCCAAGCGTGCCGGCTCGGGCGAAGGACGCGGGCGTGCCCCCGACGCCCACCCAGATCGGCAGCCGCGCCTGCTGAGGCCGGGGATACACCCCCTGGCCGGTCAGCGGCGGACGATAGCGCCCGGTCCATGTGACATGGGTGTCATCGCGGATTTTCAGCAGCAGCCCGAGCTTCTCGGCGAACAGCGCGTCGTAGTCGTCCCGTTCCAGCCCGAATAGCGGATAAGCCTCCCCGAACGATCCCCGGCCGACGACGATCTCCGCCCGCCCAGCAGCGACCAGGTCCAGGGTCGCGAACTCCTGGAAGACGCGGACCGGGTCGGCGGCGCTGAGCACCGTGACGGCGCTCGTGAGGCGGATGGTTTTTGTCCGCGCGGCCGCCGCGGCGAGCAGGATGGCTGGTGCCGAGTCCAGGAACTCGGCCCTATGGTGCTCGCCGATTCCGAACACGTCCAAGCCGGCGTGGTCGCCCGCCTCGACCTCCTCTAGTAGATTGGCCACCCGGTCGGCCGCGGTGAGCGGCTGTCCCGCCGCGATGTCGGGGAATAAAGCCGCGAAGCTGTCGATGCCGATCTCGATCATCGCTCGAGCCTAGACTGTGGACCTGCGCGTGACCACAAACACCAGTTCGGCGTCGGACGCGGCTTGGATCGTCACGGTGGGTTCATCCCGGATCGCCAAACCCTCGCCTGTCCCGACGCGGATGCCACGGACGACGACCGCGCCAGCGGCGGGAACCAGGTAGCCGCCGTAACCATCGTCGAACGTGTAGGAGATCGTCTCGCCGGTACCCAGCAATGCCCCGTAGATTTCGGCGTCGGCGCCGACCGGCAGGGCCTCCGGGCCGCCGCTCCCGCTGGCAAGCAGCACGAGCCGGCCCGAGCGGTCTGCCTTGGGGAAGGGCTTGGCGCCCCATTGCGGGACACCGCCGCGCTGCCTGGGATGCAGCCATATCTGAAAGATACGCGTGGTCACGTCCTGGTCGTTGTGCTCGGCGTGACGAATGCCCGTGCCGGCGCTCATCACCTGCACGTCGCCGGCTCGGGTGACGCCCTGGTTGCCGAGGTCGTCCTGGTGCGTGATCGCACCCTCGCGCACGTAGGTGATGATCTCGACGTTGGCGTGCGCATGGAGCGGAAAGCCCGCGTGCGGCGCGATCGAGTCGTCGTTCCAGACATACAGGTCGCCGACTGGCTGATGGGCCGGGTTGCCGTAGGAGCCGAGCGCAAAATGGTGCTTGGCGTTCAGCCAACCGGCCTGGACGCCAGCGATGTCGGCCGCTGACCTGTGTTCAAGCATGATGCGATGTCCTTGGTTGCGTGTCGCCACCGGGTCTCATGGTCAGGCTCGTTGCGAACCTGACCATGGCGTCTGCTGCCGAACTTATGTCGCAACCGCCGAGTGGAAGCGCCGCGCGTCGAGGCTGTAGGCGCCAGCTCCGAATGCGACCACTTGAAGCAAGCCGCCAATCATGAAGATGTTCTTGAGAAAGTTGATCATCTGGTTCTGGTCGGCGAAGTTGTTGTGGAAGAACACCGCCGTCGCAAGGGTGAAGACAGCCAGGGCGATCGCCACGATCCTGGTCTGAAAACCCGCGATGAGAAGCAGGCCGCCGCCGAGCTCAATCAGGATCGCAACCAAGTAGGCGGCAAGCGGCAATGGGAGCCCAACGGACGCGATGTAACCCTGCGTCATGGTCGGCGCCATGATCTTGCCGAGCCCGCTGAAGGCGAAGACGGCACCCATGAGGAGGCGGCCGAAGGCAGCGATCGAGGCGGTCTGATTGTTCATGACACCGGTTTCCCATACTGACAGAGGAAACATGTGGCGCGGATGGACAGCTCGGAATAGAAAAGATAGCAATCCATCTTTGCAGGAATGACGTGTCCAAGCTGCCTGACTTCGAAGGTCTTGCCATGTTTGCGAAGGTGGCGGAGGAGCGGTCCTTCGCCGCCGCGGCGCGGGTCATGGGCTTGTCGGTCGCAACCGTGTCGCGCAGCGTGGCACGGCTGGAAGATCGCCTGGGCGGTCGTCTCATCAATCGGACGTCGCGCCGGCTCGCGCTGACGGAGCTGGGGCGGAACCTCGCCGACCGGGCTGCGCGGCTCTACACGGACGCCGAGGAGGCCGAGAACCTGGCTCGAGAAACCTCCAGTCAACCGCGTGGCGTTGTTCGGCTCGCCGTTCCGATGTCGTTCGGGGTGCGTTGGATCGCACCCATCCTGCCGGATTTCTTCCGCGCCTACCCGAACGTGTCAGTCGACCTTCACCTGACCGACGACAAAATTGACCTGATCGGGAACGGCTTCGATGCGGCGGTGCGGATCGCGGTGTTGGCGGACTCCTCGCTGGTCGCGAGAAAGATTGCGACCGTCCGACGTTACATCCTGGCAGCGCCGAGCTACATAGCTCGTCACGGTCTTCCCCAGCATCCGGACGATCTCGCCGCCCATTCATGTCTGGGATACGCCCTGCGCGACCGGGGTGACGCCTGGCGTTTCGCGGACGACGAAGGCCACGATGTGGTCTTCACGCCCGTCGGGCCACTGCGCGCAACCAGCGTCGATGCCTTGCTCCCGACCATGCTCCAAGGTCTCGCGATCGGCGAATTACCCGACTTCATCGCATCGGAGCACGTCGCGGCCGGTCGTCTGGAAGTCATTCTACCGCGCTGGCGCATGGCTGAAGGCGGCGTCTACTTCGTAACACCGACAGCCCGTGCGCGGGCGGCGAAGATCGACGCGCTCAGCGACCTCCTGATCGACCGCCTGTCTCATGCGCCATGGCTGATCAGCGGCTCCTGAATGCCACGGGCTCGTGAGGGTAGGGATCCGGCTGCCCAAGCCGTCACTACAGGCCCTAACCCAACAGTCATCATCAGCTGCTACTTGATCGAGCATTTTGGCCGGGCGCGGCATGATGCTCTGTCCGCCTACCCGTACGGCAATCAAGCCGTCCGTTTTCTCATTTGCCTTCACCGTTTCCGGACAAATGACGTCTGACCGCTCAACGGTCGAGGCTGTTGAAGAAGTCGGCTTTCCGGCCGGAACGTCTGTAGTCAGCAGCCGATGCGGGGGTGGCTCAGGGCGCAAGCTGCCCTCCCGTTCAGGCGGGCGTGGGCTTTCTGGTGAGCAGGATTAGGTTCTGGGCGGCGGCGGCCATCGTGAACTCCTCGGCGGCACCGCGTAGCCCGCGCAGTTTGAGCCGTCGCAGCCCCATGTTGCGCTTGAGTTGGCCGAAGAGACGCTCGACCCGCTTTCGGAGGCGACGGGAGCGGGCAAAAGCGGGCGTGCCTTCAAGATCGCGGACCCGATCGCGCACAGCCTCGTCAGCCATTCTCAGCACGCGCCTCGTGGGCGCGTCGGTACACTCCCGCTTTCGCGGGCAGGCGCCGCAGGTGTTGGGCGACCCGCTGTAGCGATGCGTGCGGGTTCGACGCTCGTAGCCGCGGTGGCGGAGTTGATGCCCCTCGGGGCAGGTATAGGCGTCTGCGATCTCGTCATAGGTGAAGGCCGAGCGGGGGAGCTTTCCCTGCGTCAGCGCCGTGCGGTCGAGCAACGGCACATGCGGCTCGATGCCGCGTTCGAACAGCCAACGCAGCAGGCCTGCGCTGCCATACGCTTTGTCGGCGGCGAGGCGTTCGGGGTGGAAACCAAACCGGTCCGCGGCGCGGCTGATCAACGTTCGCGTTGCCGCCACCTCGGCGCCTAGGCGCGCGGGCGTAGCCTCGACGTCCAGGATGACGCTTGTTTCGCTGTCGATCAGGTAGTTCGTGGCGTAGCTGAACTGCCCCGGGCCATGCTTGATCGACCAGGCGGCCTGCGGATCAATGGGCGACGTGTATTTGGGCGGCGCTGGCTCGCGCTCGTCCGGAGCGGCTGGCAGGGCGGCATCGAGGGCCGCGAGATACTCGCGCACAGGCCGGGCCTGGCGCTCCTGCTCGTCCCAGGCGTCAGCATCCGCCGCGCCGGTGAACTTGCGCTCGCTGCCGGCGTCGGCCTCGATCGTGCTCGCGTCGATCGCAGTGTCGCGGCCGGGTGTCAGCCCGGCCTTGGCACAAGCGCGCACGACCTCCTCGAACAGCAGGCGATGCAGGTCGCCGTCGCGGAAGCGCCCATGGCGGTTTTTGGAAAACGTCGAGTGGTCGGGCACGCAACCGTCCAGCCCCAGGCGGCAGAACCAGCGGTAGGCGAGGTTGAGGTGGACCTCATCGCAAAGCCGCCGTTCGGAGCGGATGCCATGCAGATAGCCGATGAGCAGCATGCGCATCATCAGCTCGGGATCGACCGACGGCCGTCCGGTGGAGCTGTAGTATGGTGCGAGAGCCCGCCGGACGAAGCCGAAGTCGAGCACCGCGTCGACGCGGCGGAGCAGGTGATTGGCGGGCACGTGGTCCTCAAGCCGGAAACCGAAGAACAGCGGCTCTTGCCCCAACAGCTTGCCCATCATCGTCGTGATCTCCGGTCCAGTCATAACCAAACCGAATCACGCGCCAAACCCGCCCGCAAGCGAGTTTTTCAACAGCCTCGGTCGTTTGGCTGACAGGACGGACCTATCCAATCATGGGCGCGTCGGAGCCATTGAAAACGTTTGGCAGCGAGCGGCATCAGTAGCTCGTATGGCCTTCTCCCTTCCCTGTCCCGGCCTGTTTATCTTGCTATCATAGAGACATGATGTTTGTCGAAGCCGTGACCCGAGGACAAGAACGCCCATGAAGCCAGCAACTCACGTTGCATTCGCCGAGAACTGGCAGCCCTTGTCCGAGCCGGAACGGCGGGCGGAGCAAATCTTCCTCGCTGAGAGCCGCCGACAGGCGAGCGAAGCCACCGGCTCGCGCCGGGAGGTCTACGACGCCATGGTCGCGCAGACTCCTATCGCGGAGGACATGGCGCTTGAGGCCGTCAGCGAGAGCGAAGCGCAGGGATGGTGGGTGCGCTCCAAAGACACACGCCATGACCGGGCGATCCTATTCTTGCACGGTGGCGGCTACAGCGTCGGCACGGCTGCGGCCTACCGCGGGTTGGCTAGCCAATTGGCTGCCCGCACTGAAAGCCCGGTGTTCATCCCGGATTATCCTCTTGCACCCGAAAAACCGTTTCCGGCTGCGTATGATGCAGCGCTCGCGGCCTTTCGCTGGGTTGGAAACCAAGGCGCGCCGCAAGTCGCGCTGGCTGGCGACTCTGCAGGAGGCGGCCTGGCACTCGCCCTCTTGGGTAAGGCAGCGTTGGACAAGCGGCCCATCACCGCAGTCGCCGTCTTCTCGCCTTGGACGGATCTAGCCCTGACCGGCGGTTCGTTCAGCGATCCCGGCACGAACGACCCCGTGTTTCAGCCGCAGGCTGTTGCTGGCTTGGCAGCGGCATACCTCGGCGGTAAAGACGCAAAAGACCCGCGGGCTTCGCCGCTTTACGGTATTCCGGATGACCCGCCGCCGATTTTCATCCAGGTCGGTCAGGACGAGTTGCTGCTGGACGACGCGCGTCGCTATGCTTTGGGAGCAGCTGCAAAAGGCGGCCACGTTCGCCTCGATGTCTACGAGGGGCTTCATCACGTGTTCCAACGTGCGGTGCAGGTCCTGCCGAGCGCCCGCCGTGCCCTGGACGATGCGGCCGAGTTTCTGTCGCGGCACTGGGATCAGCCGTGAACACCAGCATGAGAGCGCATCCATGGCAGTCATGAAGGCCGTCGTCGTTCATGAGGCGGGTGGACCGGAGGTGCTCAGGATCGAAAGCCGCCCCGTGCCGGCGCCGAAGCCTGGCGAGGTGCTGATCCGGCCCGCTGTCGATGCGGCAGCGGCCGGAGATCAAATACATGACATTGTCGTAATTGGGATGGTGGTGCCACTCGCCAGTTTCGTCGCGCGCCGTGATGTCGCGATAGAGATCGCCCGAGCCACCGCCCTGCCGCTCGGGCTGCCGACGCCGCGCAACCCGCGCCTGCTGCGCGCAGTCGCGGCCCTGCGGGCCAACCCGGCCGACCCGCGGCGCTTGGAGAAGCTGGCCGACTTGGCGGCGCGTCCAGCCGGACGCTACCGCGGCTGTTCCGAGCCAAAACAGGCCTCAGCTTCCGCCAATGGCGACAGCAGGCGCGAATGGCCGAAGCGACGGGCGCCCTGGCCACCGGAGCCACGTTGGTCCCTGCCGCGACGCTGGCAGGCTTCGCAGGGCAGGCGGCATTTGGCGCCGCCTTCCGCAGCAGCTTCGGCATGACGCCGGCCCAGGTGCGGCTGGTCGCCAGGACGCACCAGCCTCCGGCTGTTTCCTGAGCCGCCGGCTGGGAAGCCACATCAACCCTGACTGGCCGGTCAGTCCACAGACTTGACCATATAGACGGGGGTCCGGTAGCAGCGGACACGCGCATGTAGCCGACCAGCACCGCCCTACTCCCGCCCATGCAGAAACCTAGCGAACCACGGTTTGCAGGCTGGAGATAGGTGCATGAGTTTGTGCAGGCCAAAGCGCCTGATCCGCCATTCATGACGATAGGCGTTCTAGCCCTGCATCAAAGGCTTGTTTTCTGCACTCTATCACTGCGTTGTGTGGATTGCAGACTCTCACTCAACTACGTGGGATGAAGTCTGTCGTGCCTTCAGGATTGAGCTTGCCTGCTAGGATCGATCGCGGGGTGACACCGAATGAGCGCTTGAAGGCCTGCGCAAACGCGCTTTGCGAGCTGTAGCCAACCTCGGCCGCCACGCTCGCGATCGAGGCTGTTCTGCTGTTCAACCTGCTTTGCGCCAATGTCATACGCCAGCCGATCAGGTAATCGAGCGGGGGCTTACCAACCCGGGCGGAGAAGCGTTGTGTGAAGGCAGAGCGGGACATTCCGACCTCCGCCGCGAGCGCCGCCGCCGTCCAGGGTCGGGCAACGTCGGCGTGCATCAGCCGCAATGCGGCGCCGATCTTTGCGTCGGCAAGTGCTGCGATCCAGCTCACGCGATGCATGCTGCTGGCGTCGGCGTAGGCCCTAATGGCTTCAATCATCAGAATTTCGGCCAGGCGCTGCGTGACGAGCGAGCCGCCCAGGTAAGCGTCGCCCACCTCCGCCTCCAGCGACGCCAGGATGCGGGACACGGCGCCGGCCCGTGGTGAGGACTGGTCGATGCGGAGAAACGCAGGCAGCGCTTCCAGGATAAAGCCGGCTCGACCCCCCGCGAACCTGCTGCCCCCGCCAATCATGACAGTGTCCGCGCGTTGGCCCAGCCGGACGAGGTCCTGGCCCAGCCCGTCGAAGAAGGGCATGCCGTCTACTGGGGTGATTGTCGGGTCGCTGGCCACCGTGAAGCGCGTGTTGCTCAGCAGAAACACGTTGCCTTGCGCCAGCGTTTCCGGCGGCCGATCCGGCAGCAGCAGCCAGCACCGTCCCTGCACCACGGCGACGAACTTTAGGCGTCCCTGGCCTTGGAACGACAGCGCCCAGTCGCCTGACGCCTCCAGGCGAGTGCCGCGCACGCCTTGGGCACCCAGGGCAGCCAGCACATCGGAGAGCGGGTCAACGGTATTCTTGGCGGATTGCGACAAACTCATGGTCAGTCGAGCATGGACCGTCCAGGTGATCCTGCCCACCTCCTAAACCATTAGGGAGACGGGCAATGGACAACGTGGCAGACAAAGTTGTTGCGATCACCGGGGCTGGCCGGGGCATTGGCCGTGCCACCGCTCTCCATCTCGCCTCTCGCGGCGCGAAGGTGGTGCTGGCGGCACGCAGCGAGCCGGAGATCGAGGCGGTGATGCATCAAGTTGAGGCGAACGGCGGGGAGGCTGCTTACCGCAGCACGGACGTTACCAGCCGGGTGGATCTTGAAGCGCTGATGCAGTTGGCTTGCGACCGGTTCGGCCGGCTCGATGTGCTGGTCAACAATGCCGGCATCGGGCCGATCTCGCGGTTCGACGCACTGCGGGTCGACGAGTGGGACGCGATGATCGACGTCAACATCAAGGGAACGCTCTACGGCATCGCCGCGGCGCTGCCAGTGTTTCACCGGCAGCAGGCTGGCCACATCGTCAACATTCTCTCGACGGCTGGAATCAAAATACTGCCGACCATGGGAGTGTACGCCGCCACCAAGAATGCCCTGCGGACCGCCACCGAGGCGCTTCGCCAGGAAGCGGGGCCACATCTTCGGGTGACCGAGGTTTCGCCGGGCTTCGTTGACACCGACTTTGCTGGCTCGATCGGCGATCCGGCTGTGCGGGCGGCGATTGAATCCCGAAAGAAAGCCTTTGCAATCGCACCCGACGCCATCGCACGCGTGGTGGCGTTTGCCATCGAGCAGCCTGCCGATGTCGAAATCGGCAGCATTGTCGTGCGTCCCACAGCGCAAGATTGACCGATTAGGCCAGCGCCATCTAAGTCCGCTTGGTGTCAAGTGTAGCGGTAGCCTGCCGACCTCACGCGACTGCCGGGCCTACGGAACTCGGCGGTAGCTAACGATCCGACCACGTCGAAATTGGTGCCCCTATGGCTTCGATCGTCTGAATCGAACTTTCGGGTCCGCTGCTACCGGACCCCCTAGACGCGATCGAACCCTTTCTCGCTGACCCGGCCTGTCTCGCGAAAGCCGAGACGATTGTAGAGCGCGATGTACCGGCCGTAAGCCTCGTTCTCGATCCGCCGCACGGAGTGGGCCTCCTTGGGACGGGCAGGACGGGGTTGGTTGGTTCCGGGGTCTGTCACCGGCCCGTGTCCCGCAACTGATCGGCCCGTGAGCGAGATTGCTGCAAGCGGTTGGCTGCTATACCGACCCGCTCAGTGATGAACGCCACGAAGCTGCGCAGCTTCGGGGTCGGGCGCTGTTGCGGCAGGGTGAGCAGGCACAGCGGCAGGCTCGGCGCTGCGTAATCCGCCAGGACGCGGACGAGCCGTCCCGCGGCGAGGTCGCTGGCCAACATGACGTCTGGTTGCCGGATGATCCCTGCCCCGTCCAGTGCGGCTAGGCGAAGCGCCACCACGTTATTGACGGACAGCCTGCCGTTCACGCTGACGGCGACCTCTCCTGCCGGCCCGCCGAACCGCCACAGGCCCGGCTCGGATGCGTGGTTGAAGTCCAGGCACTCGTGTGCGGCAAGGTCGTTTGGCGTCTCGGGAGTTCCCTGCGCCGAAAGGTAGTCGGGGGCGGCGCATACCACGAGTTGCAAAGGCGCCAGGGCACGGGAGACCAGGCTCGAGTCCGGTAGTGCGCCAGCCCTTATTGCGACATCCATCTCATCCTCGAGCAAGTCGGCCCGGCGGTCCTGCAGCATCAGCTCGACCTGAACCTGCGGATGCAGCCGCATGTATTCCACGACCAGACCGGGCAGGAAGGTAGCGCCGAGGGCCACGGGCGCGGTCACGCGGAGCAACCCCCGCGGGAGCGCTTGCGCCTCGTCGGCGAGCGTGTCAGCCGCCTCGATCTCGGCCAGGATGCGGCGGCAGCGCTCGTAATAGGCGCGGCCAAGCTCGGTCAGGCCTTGGCGCCGGGTCGTGCGGTTGAGCAAGGCGGTGCCGAGCCGGGCTTCCAGGAAACGCACGTGGTTGCCGACCATAGTCGCGGACAGGCCGCTGCCGGAAGCGGCGGCGGCGAAGCTGCCTTTCTCGATCGTGCGCACGAAGCTCTGCATCGCGGCGATCCGGTCCATTCGCAAGCTCCGCTTATGAGTGAACGTCGAAACGCTGCGTTTATCCGAGTGGTTCGCCGCATCACATCGCAACGGCAACTGTTGAAAGGACACCGCCATGTCCGGTCCAAGCCCCGCCATCCTCGCCGTCGGCGCCGCCGGCAAATTCGCCGGCCTGATCGTCCCGGAACTCGTCAAACGCGGTGCGCACGTCCGCGGCTTGGTGTCGAAAGCCGAGCAGATCAGCGTGGCGCGCGATCTCGGCGCGGCAGAGGTCGTAGTCGGCGACCTGCGTGATCGCGCGAGCCTCAATGCGGCCCTGCTTGGCGTCGAGCGGGTGTTCTATATCGCGCCGGCCTTCCTGTCCGACGAGGCGGAGGTTGGCCTCGCCATGGTAGAAGCGGCGATGGCGGCCGGGGTGCGCCGCTTCGTGTTTTCCTCGGTGATCCATCCAGTCCTCACCGAGTTGCCCAACCACGCTGCCAAGGGCCCGGTCGAGCAGGCTGTGCTGGACTCAGGCATGGACTATACGTTCCTGCATCCGGCCCTGTTCTTCCAAAACTATGCGGCAGGCTGGCAGCGCGTCGTGCAAAGCGGCATGCTCGCCGAGCCGTGGTCGGATGCGACGCGCTTTTCCCGGGTGGATTACCGGGACGTGGCAGAGGTTGCCGCGATTGCCCTGACGACAGACACGTTGCTCTACGGCACGTTCGAGTTGTGTGCGGAGGGCGCGCTTGACCGGCGCGAGGCCGCGGCGTTGATCGCCGAGGTGCTCGGCCGCGATATCCGTGCACACCGCATTGACCCTGACGCGATGGGGCCGGAGGTGCAGCCGCGGCGACCCATGTTCGACCACTACGACCGCCACGACCTCCGAGGCAACGCGCTCACGCTGCGCACCATCCTGGGCCGCGAACCAAGGACGCTGCGGGCTTACTTTGCGGAATTGGCCGCCCAACAACCTGGTTGAGGGAGCACCGCAATCGACACGGCGCCGATGGGCCGCGCGGACGACCCAGCGACCGTGGTCGATGCTGAGGAACGAGCGCATCGCGAGGCTCATACGAAAGGAACAGCCGCTATGACATCGAACACATCAATCGCTGCACCGGCCTATCATGTTCAATCCACCGCGGAGACGATCCGGGACGGATTTCCCTACTTCCCGCACCATGACTCTGTCTCTGCGCTGTGGAGCAAGAAGTGGCGGATGCCATGCGCGCACGGCATCTACCCCTTCACGGACGCAAACGTCGAGGACTTCGACCCGATCTTTGGTGACCTCGTCGCCCGATCAAGCGACCAGCGGGATATCCTCTACCAGCCGGACGAGTACGCCAAACCGTTCCTTCCCGTGGGCGAACGCCTGGCGAGCATGGCGGCACAGGCCGAGAAGCAGGGGGATGCCGCGAACGCGCGTGACCTTTACCTGCGTGCTGCGGCGGTCTACCGCATCGCGCGTTTCCCGATAAACCGCTCGCCGTTGAGCCACGAGGCATGGGAGCGAGGCAAAGCCGCCTATGCCAAGGGCGGGCAATATCTCACTCCGCCAAGCGTGCCGGTCGAATTGCCATTCGTGCACGCAGACCAGTCCGCCGGTGACAGCGACGCGCCGATCCAGGCGTATCTGCGCCTGCCAGTAGGCGAGCGGCCAAAGGACGGCTGGCCCGTGCTGCTGTTCGTCTGCGGCCTTGATGCATACCGGACGGACCATACCCCGCGGACCCAGGCCCATGTCGACCGTGGCTTTGCCACGCTGAGCTTCGAGATACCGGGGACTGGCGATTGCCCGGCTGCGCCGAACGACCCGGCGTCTCCCGACCGCCTCATGAGCAGCGTCCTCGATTGGGTTGCCGCCACCGGCCGCACGTATGGCTTCGACCCGACCAAGATCGTGGTGCGCGGGATCAGCACCGGCGGATACTATGCGATGCGGGTCGCGCACACCCATGCCAGCCGCCTATTTGCGGCCGTGGCGCAGGGCGGCGGCTGTCACCATATGTTCGATCCCGCGTGGATCGGCGCCCAGGACCAGATGGAATACCCGTTCGCCCTGGCCCCAGCGCTGGCGTATAAATTCGGCTACCGCGGTCCTGATCCGGTTGCCGCCTATGCGGCGGACGCTGGCAAGTTCAGCCTGCTCGCGTCCGGCGTGCTGGATCATCCGAGCTGCAAGCTGCTCGTCATCAACGGCATGGAGGATTCGATCTTCCCGATCGAGGACAGCCTCATCGTTGGGACCCGAGGCGACAAGAAGGACCTCATTCTCAGGGGCAATCGGGGCCACATGGGGAACCCTGGAGCCGAGGACATCCTCTACCAATGGATCGACAACGCAGCAGAAGGAAAGCCTTAAGCTGCAACGGCGTTAGGAGAACCACAATGGATCGCGTCGACGACGCATCTTTGAGCACCGTCGCGATCTCGGCAACGCGTCGGAACTGGCCGCTGTGAGCACCGATGTCGAGGTGACTGGACCTGGCGGCTTCGATCAGCGACGGTCGAAGTAGGCCGTCGATACGGATTGTGCATAGATGTTCGAGTTGACCCAGCTGCGCTGCTTTGTGGCCTTGGCGGAGGAACTGCATTTTGGCCGCGCGGCCGTGCGCCTCAACATGACCCAGCCACCGCTCAGCCGGCAAATCCAGCAACTCGAACATGGAGTTGGAACGCCGTTGGTGGAGCGGTCCAGCCGCTTCGTGCGGCTGACGGCGGCAGGCAAGGCCTTCCTCATCGATGCCCGGGCGATCCTGCGGGCGTCCGAGGAGGCGATGGTCACAGCGCGGCGCATTGCCCAGGGAGAGGGCGGCGCCATAACGCTCGGGTTCATCCCGGCCACCAGCTACAGCCTGCTGCCGCGTCTCGTCGCGTTCATGGCGGCCGAAATTCCGCAGGTGCAGCTCGTCCTCAAGGAAATGGTGACGGCCGACCAGGCCGAGGCGCTGGCGACCGGGCGGATCGATGCCGGCATCCTGCGCATGCCGATCGACCGGCGCGGGCTGGAGGCCGTCACGGTCAGCCATGATCCGTTCGTGGTGGCCGTGCCGTCCGGGCGGCTGCTCGCGGGCGGGCGGGCGCTTACCGTCCAGGATCTCGATCGGCAGGACCTGGTGATGTACGCCCCGGTCGAGAGCCGCTACCATCATGACCTCGCCTCCTCGATCTTCCGCGCCGCGGGGGTGAGCCCGAACTTCGTGCAGTATGCCCGGGAGATCCACACCATGCTGGCCCTGGTCGGGGCGGGCATCGGCGTCGCCCTGGTTCCGGCGACGGCCGGGATCATGGGCTTCGGCGGCGTGACGCTGCAGAAGATCACGCTCGCGCCGCCGGTCTACAGCGAGTTGACGATGGTCTGGCGCAAGACCCACGACAATCCGGCCCTGCGCGTGTTCACGGAAGCGATGCTGCCGAAGTTCCTGCAGAAGCCGACCTGACCTATGGGGCAACGATGCATGAAACGCATCGTGCGATACCGAGTACGACTTAGCTAGCAGCCCGCGACCCAACTAAGACCAATTCCACCATTGCGCTGACGATGGGCGGAAGGGCATGGACACGATGACATACCGGAGGGGCTGGGTTGCGCTGTTCCTATTTGCGCTAGCGCTCGTCAACTACATCGACCGTGTGGTGCTGTCCTTTGCCGCCGGCCCTTTGGCGAAGGAATACCATTTGTCCCCCATAACGATGGGGTATCTGTTCTCCTCCTTCCTGTGGACCTACACGCTCTGCCTCCTGCCGATGGGGATGCTGGTGGACCGGTTTGGTGCCAAGCGGGTGGCCGCGGGCGGCATCGGCATCTGGTCTTTGGCGACGATTGCGACCGGGCTGGCCTGGAGCCTTCCCTCCCTCCTGGCAACCCGGCTCGTGATGGGCGGCGGCGAGGCGTCGAGCAACCCGGCGGGCGCCCGCGTCATCCGCGAATGGATCCCGGCCGGCGAACGCGGCATGCTCAACGCGATCTTCAACGGTGGCTCCTACGCCGGCCCGGCCCTGTGCGCCCTGGTCGCCGGGCCGGTCATCGGCGCGTTCGGCTGGCGCGCGCTGTTCATTCTCGCAGGCAGCATCGGCCTGGCCTGGCTGGCTGCATGGCTTATCTGGTTCGCGCCGCCGGAACGGGCGCGCTGGCTCGGAGCGACCGAGCGCGACAAGATCCTCGCCGAGCGCGACGCCCGCAACGCGACCCTCGGCGGGGCGGACCCGAAGACCGGCCTGCTCACGCTGCTGCGGAGCGGCCCCGCTCTCTGGGGCTTGGCGCTGACCCAGGGCTGCAATGTCTATTCGCAATACTTGTTCCTGACCTGGCTGCCGAGCTATCTGCAGAGCACCAAGGGCCTTTCGCTGGCGAAGACCGGGCTGTTCGCAGCCATCCCCTACGCGGTCGCCGTCGTCCTATGCATCCTTATCGGCCTGACCAGTGACCGCTTGCTGCAAGGCGACGTGGGCGGCGGCAAGCGCCGGCGGATGATCGCACTGTCGATGATGCTGGCCGCCGTCATCCTGTTTGCCCCTTGGGTGAACGGATTGGGGATGACGCTGACGCTTATCGCGCTCTCGCTGACCGGCATCGCCGCCACCACGTCGCTCAACTTCGCCCTGCTGAACGATCTCCTGCCCAACCCGAAGGACGTGGGCGTCGCGATGGCGTTCGTGGTCGGCGGGGGCAACCTGTTCGGCCTCATGGCGCCAATCGTGACCGGATACGTGATCGCGGCGACTGGCAGCTTCGACGCCGCGTTCGTGACCGCGGGCGTTCTGCTGGTGATCGGCGCCGGGTCGACGCTGACGCTCACGCGCAAGCCCATTGGCGCCCGAGCCGGCCTCCCCGTCGCGGTCCGGACGTAGATGCCGCCCACCAATCCAATCCGCCGCCGCGCCATGCTGGGCGTCGCCATCGTCGCGACCGCCGCAGTGGCACGTGGCCAGGCAATGTCCAGCGAGGACAGGGGTGATATGCCACCATTCGCGTACGTGGGCTGCCGCACAACCCGGGAACGGGGCGCGCGGGGCGAGGGCATCCAGGTTTACAAGATGAACCCAATATCGGGCGCGTGGGATCCCGTCCAACTCGTGCGGGGGACGGCGAACCCGTCCTTCCTCGCCTTCGATCGCACGGAGCGCTTCCTGTATGCCGTGCACGGCGACTTGTCCGAGATCAGCGCCTTCCGCGTCGATCCGCGGTCGGGGGAGCTCACCAAGATCGGCCGTCAGGACACCGGCGGCCGCAACCCGGTCCACCTCACCGCCGATCCCACCAACCGGTTCATGATCGTGGCGAACTACGCGACGGGGACGCTCGCCGTGCTGCCGCGCCGGGAGGACGGATCGCTCGGTCCGGTCCAGCAACTCCTGGCGCTCCCGGGCGAACCCGGGCCCAACAAGGTGGACCAAACCGCCTCCCACCCGCACCAGGTCGCCTATGACCCGCATGGGCGCTTCCTTGTCGTTCCCGACAAGGGCCTGGATCGCGTCTTCACGTTCAGCTTCGACCCGGCACAGGGAGTGCTGGCCGCTGCCGATCCGGGCTTCGTCACTGTCCCGCCCGGCGCCGGTCCGCGCCACGTCGCGTTCCACCCCACGGCGCCCTACGCGTTCGTCGCCAACGAGCTGGGCTCGGCCGTCGAGGCCTACCGCTACGACGCGCAGACGGGGGCGCTGACGCCGCACCAGATCGTGCCGTCCATCCCCGACACCTATATCGGCGCCAACACCGCGGCCGAAATCGCCATTGCCCCGTCCGGCCGCTTCGTGTTCGTGTCCAATCGCGGCCACGACAGCATCGGCCGCTTCGCCGTCGACGCCGCGACCGGACGCCTGACCCCGTCCGGCTGGACTCCGAGCGGTGGCAAGGGGCCACGCTTCTTCGCAATCGACCCCGCCGGCGCCTTGCTGCACGCCGCTAACGAGAACGGCGACACGATCGTGGCCTTCCGGGTGGACGCGGACACCGGCGCCTTGACGCCGACCGGCCAGGTGGTCCGCACCGGCAGCCCCGTCTGCATCATCTTCTCGACCCGACAGCAGGGAGGCCAGGGATGAAGCTCGGTTTCATCGGGCTCGGCCAAATGGGCCGGCCTATCGCCCTAAACCTCCTGCGTGGCGGCGCGGACCTGACGGTGAGCGACCGGACGGAGCACGCGCTGGACGAATTCCGCGAGCAAGGCGCCAAGGGGACGACGGTGCCGGGAGACCTGGCGGACGCGGACATCGTGTTCCTCTGCCTGCCCAATGCCGACATCGTGCAGAAAGTGCTCTGCGGCGAGGATGGCCTGTTGCGACGGCTCGGCCCGAGCCAGACGATCGTGGACCTCAGCACCATCACCTACGCCGCCACGGTGGAGCTCGGCCGGCAAGCCGCGTCCGCCGGGGTCGCCTTCATGGACGCGCCGATCTCCGGCATGGCGGCGCGGGCGGCTGATGCCACCCTGACCGTGATGTGCGGCGGGGAGCGGACGACGTATGACCGCGTCCTGCCGCTACTCCGGCATATCGGCAGCACGATCCTGTTCATGGGGCCGACCGGAAGCGGGCAGCTCACCAAGCTCGTCAACCAGCTGCTGTTCGACATCAACGCTGCCGCCCTGGCGGAGGTGCTGCCGATGGCGGCGAAGATGGGGCTCGACCCCGACCTGGTGGGCGAAGTGGTCAACAGCGGCACCGGCCGCAGCTATGCCTCCGAGTTCTTCATTCCGCGTATCTTGCGCGGGCATTTCTCGGACGGCTATCCGATGAGCCATGCCTACAAGGACCTGGTCAGCGGCGCCGGGCTGTCGGCCGATCGGTGCATCCCGATGCCAGTGCTCGCCGCCGCCACCGCGACCTACCAGGCGGCGCTGCTGCGCGGCCATGGGGAGCAGGACAAGGGCGCTATGATCCAGGTGTTCGAGGACCTGCTCGACGTCCAATACAGGAGCCGCCCGCAATGAGCGACGTGCACGGTCTCGACCGCGGCTTGACCAATTACGGCGACCGAGACTTCGCCCGCTTTCTGCGGCGGTCGTTCGCGCGCTCCATGGGCCTGTCCACGCAGATGCTGAACAAGCCGATCGTGGGTATCGCCATGACGCCCTCCGGCTTCAACAACTGCCACCGCGGCATGGACGAGCTCGTGGAGGCGGTATCGCGCGGCGTGCTGGCGGCCGGCGCGCTGCCGCGGGCGTTCCCGACCGTGTCGCTGGGCGAGGTGTTCCTCAACCCAACCAGCATGATGTACCGCAACCTGATGGCGATGGACACGGAGGAGATGATCGGCGCCCAGCCGATGGACGCCGTGGTCCTGATCGGCGGCTGCGATAAGACGGTTCCGGCGCAGCTGATGGGCGCGGCCTCGGCCGGCGTTCCGGCGATCCAGCTGGTGACCGGGCCGATGAGCACCGGGCGGCACCGCGGCCAGCGGCTCGGCGCCTGCACCGACTGCCGCAGTTTCTGGGGCAAGTACCGGGCGAACAGCATCGATTCCGACGAGATCGAGGCCGTCGAGGGCCGCCTGTCGGTAACGGCCGGCACCTGCGCCGTAATGGGGACGGCCAGCACCATGGCCTGCATCGCCGAGACGCTCGGAATGTCGCTGCCCGGCACCGCCGCGATCCCGGCCGTGAACGCGGCGCGCCTCGTCGCGGCGGAGGAGACGGGACGCGCCGCCGTCGGCCTCATGACCAGCCGCATCACCCCGCGGCAGGTCATGACCGAACACGCGGTGGAGAACGCGTTCCGCGTGCTGATGGCCATCGGCGGCTCGACCAACGCCGTCGTGCACCTGACTGCGATAGCCGGCCGGCTCGGCATCCGCATCACGACCGAGCGGATGAACGCCATCAGCGACGAGACGCCGGTGCTGGTGGACCTCAAGCCGGTCGGGGAAGGCTACATGGAGGATTTCCATGCCGCCGGCGGCATGGGCGCCGTGCTGCGGGAGCTGCGTCCGCTGCTGCATCTGGACACCATGGACGTGGAGGGACGCACGCTGGCGCAACGGCTGGAGGAGCCGCTCGAATGGGTGGACCGCGCGGTGATCCGCCCGTTCGACGACCCGGTCTCGCCGGTCGGCGGCCTGATCGCCCTGCACGGCAGCCTCGCCCCGGACGGCGCGATTTTCAAGCGCGCGGCGGCCACCCCCGCTCTGTTCGAGACGGAGGGCCGGGCCGTCGTGTTCACCAGCCTCGAGGACCTTGCCGCCCGCATCGACGACCCGGCGCTCGACGTGCAGGCGGGTGACGTGCTCGTGCTGCAGAACGCCGGGCCGCATGCGGCGGGCATGCCGGAAGCCGGTTACCTGCCGATTCCGAAGAAGCTGGCGCAGGCCGGCGTGAAGGACATGGTGCGCATTTCGGACGCGCGGATGAGCGGCACCGCGTTCGGCACCATCGTGCTCCACGTGGCGCCCGAAGCCGCGGCCGGCGGCCCGCTCGGCGCGGTTCGCAGCGGCGACCGCATCCGGCTGTCGGTGGCGGAGAAGCGCATCGACCTGTTGGTGGACCCGGCCGAGATTTCTCGGCGCCTCTCCGGGTTCACGCCCCCACCCGCCCCGACGCGCGGCTACAAGGCGCTGTATCGCCGCACCGTGACCCAGGCGCCCGAGGGCTGCGACTTCGACTTCCTGACCGGTCCCGTATCATGACATTCGACCCGGCCCCTGCCGCCGCTTTGCTGGCTTCAGCCTGGCGCAGCGGCGAACTGCTGACCGAACTTCCCACCACAATACGGCCCACGAGCATCGGCGAAGGCTACGACGTCCAGGACCGCATGGTGGACGAACTCGGGCATGAGACCCTCGGCTGGAAGCTTGGCGTGGGCAGCATTGCGTTGAAGCGGCAGTCGGGCGTTGGCCGCTCGATCGCCGGCCGCCTGTTACGATCCAACCTGCACCACCCTGGCGACACCGTTCCGCTGCCGAACGCCGCCCCGGTGACGGTCGAGTTCGAGATCGCCTACATGCTCGCCCGCGACATCCTGCCCGATGAACCGGACTTTCCCGTGCTGGAAGCCGTCGGCGAAACCCGGGCGACATTCGAGCTGGTGCTCTCCCGCTTCGTCGACCGCAGGGCCGTCGGCTGGCCGAGCTTCGCCGCCGACAACGGTGGCTTCCAGTCCCTCGTGCTCGGCCCCGCCATCGACCCCCGGAGCGTCCCTGAACTCCTGGCGAGCCTGTCCGTCTCGGCCGATGGCGAGACGCGGGCAGGCGCCGCCACCGGCGACGACACCACCGACCCGGCAACCGCGCTCGCCGACCTGGTCGCCCTGGCCCGCGAGCGCGGCATGATGCTGCCGAAGAACAGCGTGATCTCCACCGGCAGCGCATCGAAGCCGTTCAACCTGTCAGCCCCGACCGCTGCGATCACCGCGCGGTTCCTGGGCCAGACCATCGGCTTCCGCACCGTCGTCCGTAAAGGCAACGCATGATGACCGAACCCGGCCCACCCCGCATCTCGCCGGATCACCTGCTGGATTTCGCAACCGCCATCTACGTTCGGGCCGGGAT
Source organism: Acetobacteraceae bacterium (assembly GCA_965199105.1). Classification (GTDB taxonomy): domain Bacteria; phylum Pseudomonadota; class Alphaproteobacteria; order Acetobacterales; family Acetobacteraceae; genus LMUY01. The sequence continues at coordinate 1,114,292 of CBDAQO010000002.1, forward strand.
GCCGGCCGAGGATGCGCGGCTGGCGGCCGACACCCTGGTGCAGGCCGATCTCTGGGGCCACCAATCGCACGGCGTCATGCGGCTGTCCTGGTATGTGGCGCGGCTGCAGGCGGGCGTGTGCGATCCGATCGCCAAGCCGGCGTTCGTCGTCGATGCCGGCGCGCTCGCCGTGCTGGACGGCAACGACGGCATGGGCCAGGTGCTGACCGCCCGGGCCATGCAGGACGCGATCCGGCGTGCCAAGGCACACGGCATCGGCGCCGTGGCGCTTCGCAACTCCAATCACTTCGGCACCGCGATGTATTTCACGCTTATGGCCGCGCGCTCGGGTTGCGTGGGCTTCCTGTCCACCAACGCCAGCCCCGCGATGGCGCCGTGGGGCGGCCGGAAGAAAACTGTAGGCACCAATCCGTGGTCCTGGGCGGCCCCCGCCGGCAAACATGCGCCGATGGTCCTCGACATCGCGAACACCGGGGTCGCACGTGGCAAGATCTTCCTCGCCCGGCAGAAGGGCCAACCTATCCCCGAAGGCTGGGCCATCGACGCCGGCGGCCGCCCGACCACCGATCCGGCGGCGGCGATCGACGGCATCATCCTGCCGATGGCCCAGCACAAGGGCTACGCCATCGCCGTGACGATGGACATGCTCTCGGGCGTACTCACCGGCAGCGCGTTCGGCACCGGCGTCCGCGGCCCCTACCAGATGGAGCACCGCAGCGGCGCCGGACAGTTCATGATCGCCCTGGACATCGCGGCAATGCAGCCCCTCGCCGAGTTCGGCGCCCGCATGGACCTATATATCGCCGAGCTGAAGGCGGTGCCGCTGGCGGAGGGTTTCGAGGAGGTCGTCTACCCAGGCGAAATCGAGGCCCGCAACGATTTGCGGAACCGGGCGGATGGTCTGCTCTTGCCCGAAGACACGCTCGCGGACCTGCGCCGGCTGGCGGAGAGGATGGACGTTGCGTCTAACCTCCCACCCGGCAGATAGAGCAGGATGGAAGCACTCAGACCTCACCGGGAGAACGCCGATGCCGAAGGGGTCTGACCTCCTCGTAACCGCTCTCGAGAACGAAGGTGTCGACCGCATCTTCGGCGTGCCCGGCGAGGAGAACCTCGACGTGGTCGAGAGCCTGCGCGGCAGCTCCATCCAGTTGGTGCTGACCCGGCACGAGCAAGCCGCGGCGTTCATGGCGGCCACACACGGGCGGCTCACCGGGCGGCCCGGCGTGTGCATCGCCACCCTCGGCCCGGGCGCGCTCAACCTGACCACGGGCGCCGCCTATGCCAACCTGGGCGCGATGCCGATGATCATGATCACCGGGCAGAAGGGAATCCTGTCCTCCCGACAGGCGCGCTTCCAGGTCGTCGATGTCGTCGGCGCCTTCCGGCCATTGACCAAGATGTCGCGCCAAATCGTCAGCGCGGCATCGATCCCGACCTTGGTGCGCGACGCCTTCCGGATCGCGATGGAGGAGCGGCCGGGCCCGGTGCTGCTGGAATTGCCGGAGGACATCGCGGCCGAACTCGTGGGTGACGTGCCGATGGTGCCGGTGCATCCGGTCGAACTGCCGTCGGCCTCCGCCCCCGCGTTGGACCGGGCGGCGGCGATGATCCTGGCCGCCCAACGTCCGCTGATCATGCTGGGTGCCGCCGCAAGCCGGCCGCGCTCCACGTCCGGCATAGACGGCTTCGTCCGCCGCACGCAGATCCCTTTCTTCACCACTCAAATGGGCAAGGGCGCCGTCGCGGGCGGCAGCAACCTTTACATGGGCACCGCGGCGCTGAGCGAGTGTGACTACGTGCACGAGGCGATCGAGCGGGCCGATCTGATTATCGCCATAGGCCATGACACGGTGGAGAAGCCGCCCTTCCTGATGGGGCCGGGGGGCCCTCAAGTGATCCACGTCGGCTACACCCCGGCTCATGTGGAGGAGGTGTATGCCCCGCATGCCGAGCTGGTCGGCGATCTCGGCCCTAGCCTGGAGCTGCTGGCGGACCGCCTGGAGGGCAAGCTGAGCCGGGCCGGCGCCCTGCTCGGCCTGCGTGAGGGCATCCTCGCCCGCGTCGCCGACCGCGCAACGGAGGACCGGTGGCCGCCCACACCGCAGCGCCTGGTGCGTGACGTGCGGCGGGTCATCCCGGACGACGGGATCGTCGCCCTGGATAATGGGATGTACAAGATTTGGTTCGCGCGCAACTACCGCACCCACGTGGCCAACACCCTATTGCTGGACAATGCCCTGGCCACCATGGGCGCCGGACTGCCTTCGGCCATGATGGCCGCCATGCTGTATCCGGGCCGGCGGGTGCTCGCCGTATGCGGCGACGGCGGGTTCATGATGAACAGCCAGGAGATGGAGACGGCGGTTCGCCTGCGCCTGAACCTGGTCGTGCTGGTGCTGAACGACGGGGCCTACGGCATGATCCGCTGGAAGCAGGCGGTGGATGGCTTCCATGATTTCGGCATGACGTTCGGCAACCCGGATTTCGTGCATTACGCCGAGAGCTATGGCGCGAAGGGCACCCGGGTCACCGCAACCGAATCTCTGGTGCCGACCCTGGACGCGGCGTTCACAGATCGTGGCGTACATCTGATCGAGGTGCCCATAGACTACAGTGAGAACACCCGCGTGCTGGTGGACGAGTTAGGCGAGTCCGGCTCTTGAACCAGATGGGTTCTACTAATACCACGTGTGGACGACCTTTGCGGTCCAAGGCGGTTGACACAGGGCTTTGGGCGTGAGCGCGGCGAAAGCCGGTGCCGTCCTCCCCTGTCCCAAGCAGGGCTGTTTCCGCCGCCACGGACATTCACTCTTCAGCATCTACCGAGCGCGCGACCTCCTGTTGGGCCTCCAAGGCCGCCAAACGCCCGGTCAGGGCTGCATGCACGTTGGTGTAGGCTTGGCTGCCCAAGATGAGCCGTCGGGGAGCCGGGCTGATGCCGGCAGCGTCGATCATCGCCTGTGCCGTCTTGCCGACGTCGCCCTTGACCGCGAACGCTCCAGTGGCAACGGCGCGGCGCACCTGGCCCGCCGGCGTGTTCTCGTAGGCAGCCATGGGGGGCGGACTGACCAGGGCGCCGCCGAATTCCGTGCGGGTCGGGCCCGGTTCGACGATGGTGAACTCAATGCCGAATGGTGCGACCTCCTGGGCGGTCGCCTCCACGAAGCCCTCGATGCCCCACTTGCTGGCGTGATACAGGCTGAAGCTTGGGTAGGCGACCTGGCCCCCCTCGGATGACACCTGCAACACACGGCCGCCCTCCTGCGCCCGCAGGTGCGGCAGCGCCGCGCGGATCACCGCAATCGATCCGACGAGGTTGGTGTCGATCTGGTGGCGGATCTGCTCGTTGCTGACCTCCTCGGCGGCTCCGAACAGGCCGTAGCCGGCATTGCTCACGACCACGTCGATGCGGCCCAACTCGGCGAAGGCGCGATCAACAACCGCCCGCACGCGGGTCAGGTCGGTCACGTCCAGCGGCGCCACCCACAGGCGATCGCCATGCTGCGCTCGAAGGTCGTCGAGGGCTCCCATCTTGCGCAGCGTCGCCGCGACCCGGTCGCCACGCGCCAACAGCTTCTCGGTGAGCCTCCGCCCGATGCCGGACGACGCACCGGTGACCAACCACGTCCTTGCCATGTGACGCCATCTCCGCGGGACGCCGCAAGATCGCGGTTCCACACGAAGCCAGATGGCTTGTTTCATTCCTGCTATTAGCTAGGTGATGCCGCATGCCTCAGTGAAGATCACCCATGAATGACCAGCCCGGGCTCGGCGACCTGACAGCCTTCGCAGCCATTGTCGCGCACCGCAGCTTCCGCAAGGCTGCCGACGAACTCGGCCTGTCGCCATCGACGCTCAGCCACATGATGCGGGCGCTGGAAGCCAGGCTCGGTGTTCGCCTGCTGCACCGGACCACGCGCAGCGTGTCGCCCACCCAAGCGGGCGAGCAGCTTGCCGCTCACCTCAACCCGATTTTGCACGACCTTGACAGCGCGCTGGCCGGGGTCACGGCGTTTCACGGCCGCCCGGCTGGCCGGTTGCGGATCAACGCTTCGGAGCCTGCCGCCCGGCTCCTTTTACGCTCGGTAGTCCCAACTTTTCTTCGCCGCTGCCCTGACATGGCGCTCGACCTCGTCACCGAGGGCCGGCTTGTGGACATCGTGGCCGAAGGGTTTGATGCCGGAGTGCGGCTGGGCGAGGCCGTGCCACAGGACATGATCGCCGTCCGCTTCGGTGGCGAAGTCCGTTTCGTGGTCGTGGTGGCCCCCCATTACCTGGCCAGGCATGAGGCGCCGCAAACGCCCGATGACCTGCAACGCCACGCCTGCATCCGTGTCCGCCTCCCGAGCGGCAAGCCTTACCGCTGGGAGTTCGAGCGGCACGGCCAAGAGTTGACCCTGGACGTGCCCGGTCCGCTGACCCTGGACCATCCCGAGCTGATGCTGGAAGCGGCTGCTGCGGGCCTTGGCATAGCCTACGTGGCAGACCGGTCAGCCCTGCCCTTCATCGAACGTGGAATGCTCGTCACCGTGCTGGATGATTGGTGCCCGCCGATCCCCGGCCTGTTCCTCTACTACCCTGGCCGCCGTCACGTACCGCCCGGGTTGCGAGTGTTCATAGACGTGCTGAAGGAAGCTGCTTGAAGACAGCGGCGGCCAGAGTGCCCGGTGCTCCTCCGTCCTGTATGACATTCTGACGCGAATCGTTGCCATGGTCCCTGATGGGCCTCTTGAGCGGCGCGTCGTCCCTTGCCGTCCTGTTCGGTGCAGCCTTGCTTACCTTGCCCGTCTTCTTGCTGGCGGCGGCGATTGCGGCGAACTACTTCGTGGCGATGGCGCTCGCGCCGTTGTTTCCAGGGACCGCCTGGACAAATCCGGAGTTTGCTCAAGGCACCCCACGCCCGCTTGGTTTGGCTTGGCTCCGCGTCGCAGCACGATCTGCGCGCGGTTTGCTCCGCCACAGGTAGAACAGCAACTCGCCATGCGATGTGGCGCATCGCCTCGTTCCGCGAGATGTTGGCGAGCGGGAAAGACGAATGCCGAATTCTGGTAGATCGGGCCGACCATCTTACCCTGACGTATGGCCTCCGCTTGCCGCAGCGCATTGTCCATGAACGCCGGCAGCGCAAGCCCGCGAACGGCAGCGCCCGTCTTGCGCAACAGATCGACCATGTGGATCGAGCCAGTCGCGTTGCCGGCCCTCTCTTGCCAAGGTGTGTCGCGGCCCAGCGTTGTCGCCGCAACGACATGGGGAACGGCGTGCCGGCGCATCGCCTCCGCACCCGGCCGGGCGAAATCCACCGTTGCGGCGGCGGGCGTCGCCCTTCCTCCCAAGTCGGCAGAATTCGCCCGATAGGTGCCCTCGGTCCAGGATCCAGAGTCGGCGTAGTCGTAGAACATCCGCGGCACCCGATGCTTGGCGAGGAGGCGGAGATCCTCGATGGAGGTGATCATCCTCGTCATGTCATGTAGCGGCCCGCGTCGATCTGGATCGTCTGCCCGGTGATGTACTCGGTCTCCAGAAGCATCCGAACCGCCGGCCAAAGCTCTTCTGGACGGCCGAGGCGGCCGAGAGGAAGCTTGTCGGGCGGCGGCAGGTCCATCTCGCCCACGAGGTCGCTGGCGATGAGGGCTGGGGCGATGGCGTTGGCGGTGATCCGGTGGCGGAGGAGATAGGTCGCATAGTAGTGCATCAGTTGCTCCACGCCGGCTTTCGAGGCGGCGTAGGCCGCGGACACGAGGCCGCCGGTGCGCGCGGCAAGCGACGACATGAAGATCAGCCGCCCACCGCCCTGCGCGACCATGTGCGGGATCGCTGCTTGCGAGATCAGGAAGGCAGAGAGCAGGTTCGTCCGCATTGTCTGCTCGAAATGCGCCTCGTCGATCGCTTGCAGGTCGGGGATGCAGCCTATCCAAGAAGTCGATCATCTGAGCCGCGGCTGACACGGCTATGACGTAGATCTGCCTCGTGCTCGAGCCGTTGTGCTGGTCGAGGCCTGGAACATTCATGCTGCTTTCCCCTGGCGCATGTCCCGCCTTTCGCGTTCTCGTGAGTCCGGCAGTCCTCGTCCCACGCGCAGTCGGGATGCGCCCGTGACGCTGCGACGCACGCGGCTCCGGTTTGCGCGTCCGGGCGCCCGGGTTGTCCGCGACGTCATCCAGTTATGCTAACCATCGATCCCATGGATTACCGGGGCCTTGACCTGAACCTGCTCGTGTCGCTGGAAGTGCTCCTGACGGAGCGCCACGTCACGCGCTCCGCCGAGAAGCTCGGCATCACGCAGCCGGCAATGAGCGCATGCCTTGCCCGGCTCCGCATCCTGTTCAGCGACCAATTGCTGGTCCGCAGCCCGCACGGGCTGGCGCGGACGCCGCGGGCGGAGCTGCTGCTGGGGCAGGTCGGCCAACTCATGGCGATCGTCGAACGGATCACGTCGGTTCCGGCCGAGTTCGATCCACGGACGAGCCGGCGCACGTTCACGCTCATCGGCACGGATTTCGTGGAGTTCGTCCTTTTGCCGCCGCTGATGGCGGCGTTGGCGCAGGACGCCCCCCTGATCGAGGTCGTGTTCAAGGGGCCTGACCCCAAGAGCATCGAGACGGCGATGGCATCCGGAACGCTTGACCTAGCGATCGGCTATCTTCCGGACGCGCCGGACGGGCTGATCAAGACAACGTTGTTCCGAGAACGGTTTGTTTGCATCGCGCGCCGGGGCCACCCCTCGCTGGCCCGCGGCGATCTTTCACTTGATTGCTACGTCGAGATGCAGCACGTGCAGGCGCTGGTGCGGGACGGGACAATGTATGCCGCCGCGATCGACGAGGCATTGGCCGCCCACGGGCTTGTCCGGAAAGTATCGCTTTGGCAGCCGAGTTTTCTCGCGGTCGCGTCCGTGGTCGCGCGCACCGACCTGGTCGCCACGGTTCCGGAGCGCGTGGCGACCCATGCCGCTGGGCACCTGCCTCTCGAAGTGCACGATGTGCCGCTCCCGCTGCTGTCCCCTGAGTTCGCGTTGTACTGGCACCAGCGAAACGGCGACGACCCGGGACATCGCTGGCTGCGGGACAGGATCGCAGGCTTGTTGCGACCCTGAACCCACCATCCGATTATAGCTGAACCGACCGCAGCAGGACGGCATCGCCCGGCGGGAGTGCCGCGGGCCGGCGTCCGCTCCCGGCGTCGAGGCCAAGCAGGGGAAAACAGTAGATCAGCACGATGTTGAGTGCGGTAACGGCGCCGATGTCATACAGCCCGGCCCCCGGCGCAATGCACGCCGTCGCGATCAGCCGCCGCTCCCCGCTGCGGTCGGACCAGCGCGGAATGGTCGCGCAGGCGATGAATGCGCACATCCAGGGAACGGCGCTCATGGTGCCGACCGCGAAGCCGATGCCGCGGCCCATAATCTGCGAGACCTGCGCCGGTAGATAGAACAGCACGCCGTAAAGGCCGATCTGGCTGATGAAGAAGACCAGCGAGCAATACAGCACCCTCGGGTCGGTCAGCACGGCCAACAGGCCTCGCTTGGCGAAGCCGACGTTGACCCGGTCCAGAAACGAAAGCACGAACATGAGAGTGGTGAACGGCACGACGCGCCCGTTCGTTTGGCTTGAACGCACCGCCCGGCAGGTGAGAGGCGGTGGCCATAGAGCTGCGTGGATGATCACCATAAGCGGCGGTGATTGGCTCCGCCGCGCGGCCGTTCCAATGTGTCTGCTGCCTGGCAGGATGCTGAGCGAGGTTGGAGAGGTTTGGATGTCACGAGTGCCGTTAGTCCGCCCCGAGGACATGACGCTGGAGCAGCGGGCGCAGTACGACCGGTTCCCGTCCAACCTGACACGCGGCCTGCTGCTCGCGGAGCAGAGGCTGGCCGGCGCGCTGCCGGCGACGGCGAATGCGCTGCGCACGTCGGGCCTTGACCCGAAGCTGCGTGAAGGCGTCATCCTGCGCGTCGCAGCGCTCAGCGACAGCCCATTCGAGCGCATGCAGCACTTTGGCGAAGCCCGCAAGGCTGGCTGGACGGAGGCGGAGATCGCCGCGATCGAGGCCGGCGACCGATCCGACGCCCTCCGTGCGTTCACGCCCATCCTGGCCTTCGTCGATGAATGCGTGGCCGATGTCCGCGTTTCGGACGCGACGTTCGCCGCTGTTGCCGCCGCGCTGTCGCCGCGGGAGATCGCGACCGTCCTGATCTTGGTCGGTCACTACATGACGGTGGCCCGCTTCATCGCCAACCTCGGGATCGAACTCGACCCGGCGCCCAGCGCCTGGGACAAGGAGCACTGATGTCCGCCCTGCAAGCCACCCCGACCTTTTCCGTCAACCTCGTCCGCACCGGACCCCGCGGCCGCACACCCGTCGTCCTCGTGCATCCGGTCGGCCTCGACCTGACTTACTGGGGCGCACAGATCGAGGCGCTGTGCGAGGACCACGACGTGGTCGCATTCGACCTGCCGGGCCATGGAGCGAGCCCCGGCAGCCCGGCGGACTGGACGCTCGACCAGGCTGCGGGGGTTCTGGCGCGGGTGGTCCGCTCCACCGGCGACGAGGGCGCTCACCTCGTCGGGCTTTCGGTGGGCGGGATGATCTCTCAGGCGCTCGCGCTGGCACAGCCCGCCCTGGTCCACTCGCTTACCCTGATCGACACGGCGGCGGCGTTCGCCGACGAGGGCCGAGCGGGCATGCGCGCCCGGGCCAAGATGGCACGAGAGGGTGGGATGCGGGCCGTGCTGCCCTCCACCCTCCAGCGCTGGTTCACGCCCGCAACCGTCGAGCGCCGCCCGGACCTGATCGACCGCGTCACGAAAACGCTGCTGGCGGACGACCCGCTGGTCCATGCGGCCATGTGGGACATGATCTCGGCCCTCGACCTGGTGGCGCAGTTGCACCGCGTGTCCTGCCCGACGCTGATCCTGGTCGGCGAGCACGACCCGAGCTCGCCTCCGGCGGCGGCGCGGGTGCTGCAGGAGAACATCGTGGGCGCGCGGATGCACGTGATCCCCGACGCGTCGCACATGGCGCCGCTGGAAAAGCCGGACGTGATCAACGGCCATCTCAAGGAATTCCTCCGCGGCCCGTAGGCCGCCGGCAGAGATCGACCATGGAGCCGGCCGGCCGTTCGAGCCGTTGGCCGCGTATGTCAGGACGAGCGCTGGATACCGTCGCCATGGATGGCGCTGAGCGAACGCTTGGTCGAGCCTGGCGAGGGCGTCACCGCCGCAGCCAAGCGCCAGTCATTGCCTTGGTTGTGTGAACGTGCGGACCGAATCCTTACCATCCGAGCCGAAAGCATGGCCGGCGGCGTAGGAAGGATGGTCGGGGGGCGAGTGTCAGGCACCCAGCTGATATGCCACAAGCCTGGAAGCGTTCGCTGCCTGTTCTGCTCGGCTCCGAGTGGAAACTGGGGGTCGGTAGATGCCGTCGTCTAATCGCGGGTATGAATGCAAGCTCCTTTTCGACGGGTCCCATGGTCCTGCCGGCTCTGTGGTTCTCTCCGCAGTGGGCACGAGGCCGCCGCATGTCGGCGTTCAGCCCGCCCGACAAGGTGGATCTGCCCGCCCTTTCGCAAAACACCTGAAAGCTTTCCGATGGAGAACGCCCTTTGAAGCCGTGTGCCACGCCTGGACGATCACGCCCGAAAGCTTCAAACTAAATCCGCGTCACCTCATCCCGGGACCAAACACCCGCGGCGTTGCTCACCATCATGACGAGACGGAGGGCACGCGACTGTTGCGCGGGTTGTTCTCAACGAAACACGATGCAGACTGGGCTTCCTGTCTTGACGATATCGTCGGTCGCGGTGGTCCGGCCGGTTGCTTGATCGACGGTGAATGCAGCGATCGTGTCACTCTCCTCATGGGCCACGAACACGAAGCGGCCATCCGGCGCGAGGGCGAAGAATCGAGGGGTTTTACCACGCGTTTGCATGATGTTCACAGTCGTGAGCCACCCCGTCGCCAGGTCTGTCGCAAAGATCGCCACGGAGTCGTAGCCGCGGTTTGAGGCGTAGATGAACCTTCCATCGGCTGACGCCTCGATTTCGGATGCTCGACTGTCGCCAGTGAAGGTTTGCGGCAGCGTTGGGATGATCTGCATTGGATCCAGCGCGCCACTGGCTGTGTCGTAACGGTAGGTTGTGACGGTGGAGTCCAACTCGTTGACCACATAGGCAAAGCGTCCATCGGGGCGGAAGGCCACATGCCGCGGCCCTGATGTCTCTCGCGCCTGCACCGAGGCGGGCTGTGCGGGAACGAGCTTGCCGACTGGATCCAAGGCGAAGGTGAACACCTGATCCAAGCCTTTGTCCGGCACGATGATAAAGCGCCCATCCGGCGCGAACACCGCCTCGTGCGGCTTGGAGAAGGGCTGCTCGACGCGATGGGGGCCGATCTTTCCCTTGAGCTCGAATAGATCGCAGACCGGTCCGAGCGCTCCATCCTCACCAATGGTCAGCACGGCGAGGGTGGAGGTGATGTGATTGCAAACCACCATAAACCTCCCACTCGGGTCGATGGAAAGGTGTACCGGGTTTTTCCCGTTCGTCGGCTGTTGGTTCAGCGGCGTGATCTGGCCGGTGGCGGCATCGATGGTGAAGGAGCTGACCTCGCTGCTGTCGCCGTGCACGGTGTAGAGGAACCGCTGGTCTTTGCTGAGTGCCAGGAACGAAGGGTTCACCAGACCTGGAAGCAACTGCACATGCCGCCAGCGCCCGGTTGCCGTCTCGACGCTATAGACGTTGATGCCGTCCCCCCGCGCGTTCCGCTCGCGGCTGGTGCGGCAGCCGACATAGGCGAGGTATGACTCCGGGCTCGGTTCGGCTGCGGGATGCCCGTCGGCAACGGGCACGGCCGCTGCGGCCGGTCTATTTTGCATAGCCGCTATCGTGCCCCCCAGCAGCAGCCGTCGCGTCACGCGGCCGCTCCCTGCCATGCCATAATGTGTAGAGGTTGATGACGAAACCCAGCGTTCTGCTGGTTCTGCGTGGAGCTGCATCGGTTGCCTCCCTTATCCAAACGCATGGGCCTGTATCCGCGCCTAAGGATTGTATTTCATGCAACCATAAGGCAATATCATCATTTATTCCACATCGTTTGTCGCGCGGCGGTTCGGTTCGAGCTTGAACTTTTCCATGCTGCACGAGTAGGCCAGATGCCAGCCCACCTTCAGTCCCAAATGCCCGCGCTGATCCTCGATTATATCCGCGTCAACACGCTGGCGAGCGGGCAGCACATGCCCGAGCAGGTTTTGGCGGACCAGTTCAGGGTGTCGCGAGCCCCGATCCGCGCCGCATTGCGAACGCTGGCCGAACTGGGGATCGTCCGTTCAGAACCCAACCGCGGCTTCTTCCTCGTCAAGGGGGGAGATGACCTGGCTGGCGCAGCTTTGGGGCTTGCACCGGACGAGGAGGACGAGCCCTACATGGCAGTTGCAGCTGATCGACTGTCAGGCGCCTTGCCCGAGCGGGTCAGCGAGAATGAGTTGATGCGGCGTTATGCGCTGTCGCGCGGCCATGTGCTGAAAATCCTGAACCGCATCGCGGCGGAAGGGTGGGCCGAGCGGCTGCCAGGACATGGCTGGGCCTTCCTGCCCGTGCTGACCTCGCGCGAGGCGTACGACCAGAGCTATCGCTTCCGGGCCGCGCTAGAACCTGCGGCCGTGCTGGAGCCTTCATTCCGCGTGGACCCGATGATGGCCCGCGCCGCCCGGCAGCAGCAACTGGCACTTCTCGACGGCGCGGCCATGCGGCTGACGCGTGCGCAGCTGTTCCAGATTAATGCCGGGTTCCACGAAACGCTCGTGGGCTGGTCGGGCAATCCATTCTTCCTGGATGGGCTGCGCCGGGTGAACCGGGTGCGCCGTCTCATCGAGTACCGCATCACGGTCGACCGAAGCCGCCTGGGTCGCCAATGCCGGGAACACCTCCAGGTCCTGGACCTGCTGGACACGGGCGACATGCCGGCAGCGGCGGCCTTCCTGCGAGACCACATCGACGGAGCAAGGGATATCAAGACCGCAGCTCTCGGATAACCAAGATTGCATTTTGTCGTAGCAAACGACTATACGGGTTGGGTAGCCCGAACGGGTATCCGCGGAGACGTGGCTGTCATCCGGCTAACGGCGCCGCCGGCGCACATGGGAGGTCAGGATGGGTCAAGACGCGCGCAGCGGCCGGCAGTCGATCGAGGCACGGACCCTTCGCAAGGTCTTCTGGCGCATCATCCCGTTCTGCTTCGCCCTGTATATCATTTCCTATCTGGACCGGGCCAACATCGGTTACGCGGCCCTTCAGATGAACCGGGAACTTGCTCTCAGCAGCGAGGCCTTCGGCTTCGCGTCCGGCATCTTCTTCATTGGCTATTTCCTGTTCGAGGTGCCCAGCAACGTCCTGATGAACCGTTTCGGCCCGCGGATCTGGATCGCGCGCATCCTGCTGACCTGGGGCGCCGTGTCCGTCCTGACGGCGTTCGTGCAGAGCAGCAAGCAGCTCTATTTGCTCCGCTTCCTGCTCGGCGTTGCGGAGGCCGGGTTCTTCCCGGGCATCATCATCTATCTGACCTATTGGTTCCGCAAGCGCGAGCAGGCCACCACGATCGCCCTGTTCACGGCGGCAATCCCGGTGTCGTATCTGCTTGGTGCACCGCTCAGCACATGGATATTGGACAACCTCGACAACGTGGCCGGGCTGACGGGCTGGCGTTGGATGCTGTTGCTGGAAGGCGCGCCGGCCGTCATCGGCGGCCTCGCGTGCTTCTTCCTGCTCACCGACCGGCCGGACCAGGCGCGCTGGCTGGCGCCCGACGAGAAGGCCTGGCTCACCGCAGAGCTCGAGCGCGAGCGCGCGGCACAGGCAGGCTCGGTGCAGCACCTCGGCATCTGGCAAGCCGTCTGCAACCCGAAGGTGCTGTACCTGTCGGCCATCTACTTCGTCTATCAATGCGGCAGCCTTGGCATCGGCTATTGGATGCCGCAAATCATCAAGGGCTTCAGCGGACAACTGACCAACACGCAGGTCGGGCTGATCGCGATGCTGCCTTATGCTATTGCCACCGTCGGCATGGTGGCCTGGTCCCGCCGGTCGGACCGGATCGGCGAGCGCAAGCTGCACGCAGCCTGGCCGCTGCTGCTGTCCGGCGTGGCCATGCTGGGGGCTGGGCTTGTCGGCACGCCCATCTTGGCGATGGCATGCATCGCCGCCGCGCTCACCGGGCTCTATGCCTTCAAGGCGCCGTTCTGGGCTGTGCCGACGCTGTTTCTGACCCGGGCCACCGCGGCCGTTTCTGTGGCGGTGATCAACTCCATCGGCAATCTCGGCGGCTTCGTCGGCCCCACCGTGATCGGGTTGGTCAAGGATGCCACTGGCAGCCCGACGAGCGGTCTAATGTTCCTGGCTGTGCTGCTGTTCGGTTCGTTCGCCATGATGGCGCTGATGCAGCTCGCCTCCAGCACCGACGCGGTACAGCCCCTGCAGTCCGCCAATGTCGTGTTGAGCAAGGGCCGATCGCCATGACCGGACCCCATACCGTGCCGGTCTCAACGGTCACGGGTCCGTTTGGCACCCGCCGCATCGTCGACCTCCACAGCGCTGCCGACCGCGCTTTGATGAGGATGCCCTGGTGTCACCGCGTGCTGCTCGAGAACGTGCTACGCCAGCCGGAGGCAGCCGTGGCCGAAGCCGGCCGCAACAGCTTGTTGGCGTGGCTGGATACCGGGCGCAGCACGGCGGAAATTCCCTTTGCGCCAGGACGCATCCTGATGCACGACACCACCTGCGGCCCGGCACTGACCGACATCGCCGCGATGCGGGACGTCCTGGCGGAGGCGGGCGGCGACCCGGCCCAGCTTAACCCCGACGTGCCGGTGGCGACGTCCACTGACCACTCGCTCGCGGTCGATTTTGCCGGCTCGCGCGACGCCCTGGCGCTCAACATGGCGCGCGAAATGGAGCGCAACGGTGAACGTTACCGCTTCATGAAGTGGGCCGCGGCGACGGTCCACGGCTTCCGAGTGTTTCCACCCGGCACGGGCATCATGCACACGATCAACCTGGAGCGGATCGCGACCGTCGTTGCGACGGCGCAGCGGGACGATGAGGCATGGGCGGTGCCGGACACGCTGGTGGGCACGGACAGCCACACGCCGATGGTAAACGCGCTTGGCGTGCTGGGCTGGGGCGTCGGCGGCTTGGAGGCGGAGGGCGTCATGTTTGGCGTGCCTGTGTCATTGCGCGTGCCAGAAGTCCTCGGCGTGCGCCTGTCCGGCACGCTGCCGCGGGGCACGACCGCCACGGACCTGGCGCTGACCGTTACGCAGCGCCTGCGCCAGATGGGCGTGTCCGGCGAGTTCGTGGAGTTCTATGGGCCCGGCGTCGGCGCCTTGACGGTGGGCCAGCGCTCGGCCGTAGCGAACATGGCGCCGGAGTACGGCGCGACCACCGGGTGCTTCCCCATCGACGAGCAGACTCTGGCCTTCCTGACCTCGACCGGACGGGCCGGACCCGACATCGCCCTGGTGGAAGCCTACGCGCGGGTAAACGGCCTCTGGCACGACCCGGCGGCGACCCCTCGCTACACCGCCGTGCTGGACCTGGACCTTGCAACGCTGCGGCCCTCGATCAGCGGGCCGCGACGTCCGCAGGACAGGCGGGATGCCGGGGAGGTCGGTGGCACGCTGACGCCCGGCGCCTCTGCCCAGGTCGGCAACGTCACCGTCCCGCCAAACGCGGTCGCCATCGCGGCGCTGACCTCTTGCACCAACACGACCGATCTTGGGCTGCTGGTGGCGGCCGGGTTGGTCGCGCGCAAGGCTCGCCAGCTCGGACTGCGCCCCGCCCCGTGGGTGAAGACCTCGCTGACGCCGGGCTCGCCGGCGGCGCGGCGCCGGCTGGAGCGCGCCGGGCTGCTGGAGGACCTGGAGGACCAGGGTTTCGCCATCGCCGGGTATGGCTGCGCGACCTGCATCGGCAACTCGGGTCCGCTGCTGCCGATTATGGCGGATGCGATCGCCGCGGGCGTCTCCCCGGTCGCCGTGCTGTCCGGCAATCGCAATTTCCCCGGCCGTGTCCACGCGCAGCTCGACCAGGGCCTGCTGGCATCGCCGCCGCTCGTGGTGGCCTATGCGCTGGCCGGCCACGCCCAGCTCGACATCACGCACGACCCCATCGCCACGACCGCGGACGGCACGCCCGTATTCCTGGCCCAGCTTTGGCCTGAAATGGAGGAGGTAGAGGCCGCCCTGAGAGCAGCGACCGACCTGCGCGGCGTGCTGGACGCCTATGATGAGGCGGAGGCGTCGGCCGAGTGGCGCGCCCTGGCTGCGCCCAGCAGCGCACGCTTTCCATGGGACTCCGCCAGCACCTATCTGCGCCGGCCGCCTTTCGTCCGCTTCGCCTCACCCGATGCGGCCCCGGCCGTGTGGCGCACCCATCCGCTGCTGGTGTTGGGCGACGATATCACCACCGACCATATCTCGCCTGCCGGAGCGATCCCGCCTGGAAGCGACGCAGGACGGTGGCTGGTGGAGCGCGGGGAGAACCCCCGCGACCTCAACGTCTATGCGTCACGCCGGGGCAACTGGGAGGTCATGCTGCGCGGGCTGTTCACCAACCGCACCGTCCTCAACCATTTGCCGGGCGGGCTCACCGGCGGGCTGACCGCGTTTGCGCCGTCGGGCGACGTGCTCCCCGTATGGCAGGCTGCGGCACGCTACGAGCACGCCAGCTTGCCCACGGTGCTGGTGGCGGGCGAACGCTATGGCACCGGCTCGTCGCGTGACTGGGCCGCCAAGGGAACCCAGCTCCTGGGCTGCCGGGCCGTGCTGGCAAATTCGTTTGAACGCATCCATCGCGCCAATCTCGTGTGCATGGGTATCCTTCCCCTGGAACTGCCGCCAGGCTGGCGTCCGCAGGAGCTTGGCCTGGAGTTCGGCGACGTGATCGAGATCGAGGCGCACCTGGCAGTCCTCACACCACGGTGCGCGGTCGCGTTGACGCTGCGGCGCGCGGGCGGCCACGCAGAGACGGGCACGGCAACCGCGCTGCTGGACACCGCGCGCGAGGTCTCGCTCATCCAGGCTGGCGGCATGATCCCGACGATTCTCCGACAAGCCTTGTCGATTAGGCTCAAGGGTCCGGACATGCGGGTGGCGAGCTGATGCAGGACCGTGACGTCAGCGAGGTCGTCGCCGCTGGCGTTGACTTGCTGAAGCGGCAGGAAGCCGTCCGTTTGCCTTCATCGCCTCGCTCGAGGAGGCCGACCAGGAGGGATGGCTGACGATTGACGACGTATACGCCAACATGACGGCGCTGATCGATGGGATGCAGCGCGCCAAGGCGTGACAACGTCGGCGATCCTGACACCACACGCCAGGCGGGAGCGCTACGGCGTTGGCAACGAAACGAAACTGCATCTCAGCCGGACGGCGGCGCACGGCTGCCCCCGAGACGAGTTGGACTTACGTTGCGAGCCTCAGAACCTTGCCGTGCCTTGCTCCTTGCGGTAATACTCAATCCGTCGCGCAAAGCGGCAGCCTGACCTGGCGTAACAATCCTTCAGGCTGCCAAATACACGTCAACCAAGCAGCAGCAAGGTTGGCCAGCGTCTCCGAAGATCGGCGTCATTCGGCGCCGACGGAGTAGCTGGAGCGCACCAATGCAAATGTCCATCGGTATCATCGGCGCGGGACTGGGCGGCCTTACACTCGCTCGTGTTCTGCATCGTCATGGCATCACGGCGACGATCTATGAGGCCGAGCCTTCGCCTTTGGCGAGGCAGCAAGGCGGCCTGCTCGACATTCACGAGCATAGCGGTCAGCTCGCGCTCAAGGCCGCCGGCCTGCATGGACCCTTCCTCCACCTCGTCCGTCCCGGCGAAGACGCCAAGCGGATCGTCGGCTCGGACGGTGCAGTCCTGTTCGATCTAGCGAGCCGTCCATTCTCCAAACGCCCCGAGGTGGATCGCGGCGAACTTCGCACCATGCTCCTCGCATCGCTCCCGGTGGCCGCGATCAAGTGGGGGCACAAGGTCATGTCCGTCGCTGCGGCAGGCCAGAACCGGTACCAGGCCACTTTCGCAAATGGTTCTGCCGTCACCGTCGATCTGCTTGTTGGCGCGGATGGTGCCTGGTCGAAGGTGCGCTCGTTTTTGACCAACGCCCGGCCTCGCTATGCCGGCACCAGCTTCATCGAGATCGCGCTCGCCGCCGACGATGGGGGCCACGAACTTGGCACGGCGGCGCTCGGCCGCGGCACCCTGATGGCTGTCGCACCGGGCAAGGGTATCATCGCGCACCGCAACGCGGACGGGACGGTCGCGGGCTACGTCGCGCTGAACAAGCCGGAGGAGTGGGTCAGGTCACTCGACTTTGCCGACAGGTCGGGCGGTCTAGCGCTCCTTGCGGAGCAGTTCGAAGGCTGGGCTCCATACCTTATCAACCTGATCACGAGCAGCGTTGCCGAACCGGTGCTGCGGCCGATCCATGCACTGCCGGTCGGGCATGAGTGGCCGCGGGCGGCCGGGATCACCCTGCTGGGCGACGCGGCGCATCTCATGTCGCCATTTGCGGGTGAGGGAGCCAACCTTGCCATGCTTGACGGTGCGGAGCTTGCCCAAGCGATCATCGCCAGTCCCGGCAACCTTGACGCCGCCCTTGCCGCCTATGAGCGCGACCTGTTCCCGCGAAGCCGTAAGATTGCCAGCCACTCGGCGCAGAACCTCGCGCTGTTCTTCGGCGACGCCGCGCCCGGTAGCGTGGTCGATCTGTTCAAATCGTTGACCGCTCGCGAACCAAGAGAAGTTGGGTCGATCTGAGCTCGTAACGGAACTTCTGACATAATGCCTCACCTCAAGTGACGAGTATGCAGGTGTTCACTCGGGTCGTGGCGGCCGGCAGCCTGGCTGGTGCCGGTCGCGGCCTCGGCCTGTCGCAAACGATGGTGACCAAGCACGTCAGTGCCCTCGAGGCCGGCTGGGCGTGCGCCTGCTGCACCGCTCGACGCGCAAGCTTACGCTCACCGAGGCTGGACGCACCTACTTGGAGGCATGCCAGCGCATTCTGGCGGTCGGGAGAGGCCGGGTCGGTGGAGGGAGTGGGATTTGGGAGACGCTGCCCATCTCGCCTGACGTCGTCCTGCCAGCATTGGCGCTGGGTGGTATGCTTGGATCAGGCGGTCAGTCGAGGAGTCAGCCGCTGTATTCTGAAGCGAAGGAGATGTGTTGATGCGCTCACGAGCCGATCAGTGGTAGGATACGCGCCGATGACAGACGCCGGAACCAACCAACCTCGTCCGGCCCGTCCCGAGGAGGCCCACTCGCTTCAGCGGATCGTTATCGAGGCTTACGGCCATTACATCGAGCGAATGGGCAAGTCCCCGGGACCGATGCTGGATGACTACTCCAAGCGTATCGAGGATGGGCAGGCTTGGGTGTTGGAGGCGGGCGGGGCGATCGCAGGACTCGTGGTGTTGGAAGACGATGGGCAAGGCGCGCTGCTGCTCGACAACATCGCGGTGGCTCCATCCGCCCAAGGGCAGGGCATTGGGCGGCGTTTGATCGCCTTCACGCAAAGCGAGGCTCGTCGCCGTAACTGTCAGCAGGTCCGCCTGTATACGCATGTGCTGATGGTCGAGAACATTGCGCTCTATGAACGTCTTGGCTTTCGCGAGACCGGCCGGGTCAGCGAGAAAGGGTTCGATCGCGTCTATATGGCCAAGTCGGTGGACTGATGGCGTTTTGGAGCCGATGGCGGTCCGGAGCCGCTGGTCAGCCATGGCGCATGAGAGAGGCGTTCGTTCAGGAGGTCGCTGAGCGCGTCGATCTTCGCCGCCCGCGCACAGGCTGTCGGCGTCACGAAGTAGACGCCGCCTTCAGCCATACGCCAGTGCGGTAGGATCACTTGCAGACGACCGCTTGCGACGTGGTCCGATGCGATAAAGTCGGGCAGTTCGCCGATCGCGAGGCCTTGGAGCATGGTCGGGAGCAAGGCATCGCCCGTCGCTTTGATCCGTGCCTGTAGCCTCCCAACGATCACTGCGCGCTCCTCGCTGGCGAGCACGTCTTCGACATCGAAGGCCAGCGGCTCCGTCATGGCGCGCTGGTCGCGGATGAAGTCGGCCATTGCGTTGCGTCCGGACCTGCGGCCGATCCAGGGCAGCACCCCGGCATCACCCTGGATCTCGAACGCGAGGTCTTCGGCAAAGAGCGCGGCGATCTCGGAAGGATCGCGACTGGCTCCCATCCCTTCGAGCAGCGCTTTGGCGATTTCGATATTCTTCTCCCTGCTCACTCGACGTAATCCGTTGCCGACAACCGATCCGTGTCTGTCGTGTCTGTGCGGAGACTATATGGATCGGTGCTGGGGCAGCAGGTAGAACCTACCCCGAGGTAAGTATGGGAAAGCCGCGACTTGCTACGATGCCAGGACTGTCGGCTGCCTACCTACGCTTCATCCACGCCCGGATTTAAGCACAGGAGTGACCCTATGCTTTGCGACGCTGCGGATTGCAACACTCGTCCTGCAAGGGCCACATCGAATAGGTTGAGGCCGAAGCTGGAGAAATAGACGAGCGCAGCTGGTTGGGGCCGCCAGCCGTCCAAAACTATTGCCGGAAGGTCGGCCGCGACCCGGTGCGCCGCAAATCGGCCAGCTCGGTGCATCTGAAAAAGACTTTTCGCGCTGGTCGAGCGAAACTCTCCCCATAGATCAACAAGAACGGTGTCTGCGGCGTCTATCAAGTCGAAGGTCGCTTCGTGGTAGCCGATCTGGAGGATCATTCGGCCCGGTCGCGCTGCACCCTTGTCGAGGATCGGCTCGCTCGCGGCCGTGCACGTGATCACTGCGTCGGCATCGGCAATGGCCTGCTGCAATGTGGTTACCTGCAGCAACGGCCAAGGCGTGGGCACGTCGGCGATCAAGGCCTGTGCCCGGCCGGTCGAGCGATTCCAAAGCGTCACTTCCTGCAACCCGGGGAACACCGTGGCTAGCATGCGAAGGTGGGCTGCCGCTTGGACGCCTGCTCCAAGGATGGTGACCTTCCTAACCGGAGCACTCGCACCGTGGAGCAGGGCCAAGGCGGACGCGGCCGCGGTGCGGGTCGCCGTCAGTTGCGCACTCTCGACGATGCCCACGGGCAAGCCGGTGAGGGTGTCCGTGACGACCGTGACGGACACGATCGGCGGGGCGCCATCCTCCCGCTGCGGGCGGTGTGCCGTCCATTTCACCCCGGCAAGGCCGATGGCGCCTCCTAAGCGTGCGGCCAGTGCGTAGGCGCGAGCCGGCGAGCCATGGCCGAGCGGAACGGACACTTCCGGCGGCATGTCTGCGTCGCCGGCGCGCCAGAGCGCCAAGGCGGCACGAAGATCGGCCATGGCTGCGACGACATCCAAGCCGCCTGCGGCCCGTACGTCTCGGGCATCCAAGAACCGGATCGGCAGCGCGTGCAATGCCCGGACCTCTAATCAGCCGTTAGCGCCCGGGCGAACGGATAGAGGGCCGGGCTGCCACCGCAATGGAGGAACATGATGTCGGCGCCGGGCGGGACCGCCCCCGTGGCGACCAGGCTGAACAGGCCATCCATGGCTTTCCCGGTGTAGACGGGATCCAGCAGCACGCCCTCCTGCTCGGCGACGCGCCGGATGGCGGCGACACCGCCCGGGCTTGGTTGGCCGTAGCCGGGACCGACGTATCGGTCCTCGACCCAGATGTCCTCAGGCCGGAACGCCATGTCCCAGCCGAGCAAAGCCGCACATTCCGTCGCCATCGCCGCGACCCGTTGCTGGAACCAGGCGCTATCGCGGCTGACGCTGATGCCCACGACGCGCGTGGTGGGCCAAATGCGCCGAATGCCGACATGCAGGCCGGCCAGTGTGCCGCCGGAGCCGACGGGTGCCACCACGATGTCCGGTGGTGGATCACCGCTGCGCTCCAATTGCGCCTGCATCTCCTCGACCGCGCGCACGTAGCCGAGTGCGCCCAACGGATTGGCCCCTCCGAGCGGGATCACATAGGGCACCTTGCCGGCGTCGCGGGCGGCTTGGGCGTGCGCCTCCATCCGGCCGTCGATTTGGTGGAAGTAGTCGGTGGGATCCAAGAACTCGAGGGTGGCGTTGAACAGCCGGTCTAGCAGCAGGTTGCCCTGATACTCGGCCGGTGCGTCACCGCGCAGCACCAGGGCCGCCGTCATACCGAACCGGCAGGCGGCTGCCGCCACCATGCGGGCGTGGTTGGATTGGTGCCCGCCGGTGGTAATCAACACGCTAGCGCCTTGGGCCAGCGCATCGGCCATCAGGAACTCCAGCTTGCGAACCTTGTTGCCGCCACCGCCGAAGCCGGAATAGTCGTCGCGCTTGATGCGGAGCCGGATGCCCAACTCCTGCCCAATCCGATCCATCGGTTCGATGGGCGTGGGAAAGAAGCCGAGATCAACGCGGGCAAAGTCGTCGGGGGTCATTGGTGTGCTCCGGCTAGGGTGACGGCGGAGGCGGTGGCAGGCAGCCAGGCCACCATGAAGGAGAGGAAGCGGTCGAGCCCGTCCAGGGTGACGAATTCGTCCACGCCGTGAGCGTTGCCGCCGCGCCCGAGCCCGCCGAGCAGCAGGCAGGGCGAGACCGTTTCAAAGGCGTATGCGGGCATGGCGCCGATGGACCATGGCCAGATTTGGGGCGGGGCGCCCGCGTCCCAGTAGCATTGCACCAAGGCCTGCAGGGCGGGGTCGGTGAGCGGAAAGCGGTGGCCGGGATAGGCGTCGTCGATCAGGACTTCCGCGTCGCCCGGGAGGCTGGCCAGGATGGCGCGTGGGTCGAGTCCGGGTGGCGTGCGCAGGTCGAAGCGCGCTTCCGCGGCGTGCGGGATCACCGCGCGCGCGTCCGCCGGCTCGGTCGCCAGGGTGGAGAGGTTCAGCGATGTCGTCGTCAGAACCGCTTCCAACAACGCCGCCGGGTCGCCCGGCACAGCGAAGCGGGATGCGCTGCGGAAGGCGAGTTCACGGCTCGGGTCGAACGACGCCGCCAACTGCGCCAGGACCGGGCGCAGGCCGTTGGGGAAGGGCTGGCGCCCAAGCTGGCCCCTGTTCAGTGGCGCGAGCGCCTCGATGAGCGCCCAAGCCGGATTGGCGATCCAGGGCGCGTTGCTGGAATGGACGGCAGTGGCGGGTCCCCCCCACGAGCCCCCCTCGACGCGGATGCGGCCATGCGCGATCCCTTTGGACCCGAGATAGACCCGGGGTGGGCCGCCACCATACTCGCAGAAGGATGGAAATAGCGCTGCCTGGCAACGCCGCACCGGCGTGTCCTGCGCCAGGAGGAACGACCGCAGCGCGGGGCTGCCGCTTTCCTCCTGCCCCTCGAGGACGATCTCGACGTTCGCATCCAGCGACCCGGCGTCCAGCAAGGCCGCCAGGGCGACAAGCATGCCTGCCAGGGGACCCTTGTTGTTTTCGGCACCGCGCCCGACGAAGCAGGGGCCTACTCCTGGCAGCTCCGCGACGCCGCCCTCGAACGGCGGCACTGTCCAACCTGCGTCGGTGGCGGGCATCACGTCATACATGTTGTAGAGCAGCAGGGTGGCCGCGGCGCGACGGTCGATGCGGGCATGCACTACGGGCGCGTCGCCGGCCATCCCGGGCAAGACTTTAGCGCCCAGCCGGTTTGTGAGGACGTCCTTGAGAGATGCGGCCATGCGGCACAAATTGGCGCTATCCCCCGTCACCGATGGGATGCGGGTCCATTCTTGCAACAATGCCAAGCATGCCGCCCGCAGGCTGGAACCCGGCTTCATAGCCGTATCCGCGGGTTCAGCCAGGCATAAGCGAGATCGACGAGCAGGTTGACCGCCACGAACGCGACGGCGGCAAGCAGCACGATGGCTTGCACCAAGGGGAAATCACGGTTCTGGATCGCCTGCACCGCCAGCCGGCCGATGCCGGGCCAAGCGAAGATGATCTCCGTCACCAGGGCGCCGCCCAGCAAGGACGCGAACTGCATCGCCTGGACGGTGACCACGGGGATCAGGGCGTTGCGCAGCGCATGCCGTAGCACCACGCGCCACTCGCGCAGGCCTTTCGCCCGCGCGGTCCGAACGTAGTCCTGCTGCAACGCCTCGATCAGGCTGATGCGGACCAGGCGGGTTACGGCGCTCATGTAGTATGCGCCGAGGCTGATGGCGGGGAGCACCAAATGCTGCCACGTGCCGTAGCCGCTGGTCGGCAGTAACCGCCAGTCGAGAGCCACCAGCAGCAGGAGCAAAAGGCCCAGCCAGAACACTGGGATGGCCTGCCCGGCCAGTGCCAGCAGCCTGACAAACAAGTCGAGCGGTGTCCCCGCCGAGACTGCCGCGACGATGCCGAAGACGAAGCCGAGCGTGGTGCTCCAGGCGAGCGCCGTGACGGCGAGCAGGGCTGTTGCGGGCAACCGTTCAGCGACCAACCCCAGCACGGGCCGACCGAACCGAAGGGATTGTCCGAAATCCCCCATGGCAGCGTGGCCGACGTAACGGAGGAACTGGAGGATGGCAGGGTCGTCGAAGCCCATGGCGTGGCGATAGCGCGCGATGTCGAGCCGGCTGGCGGTGGGTGGCAGCATGAGCGAAGCCGGGTCGCCGGTCAGGAACAGGGCGAAGAAGACCACTGCGCAGACGCCGAGCAGCACGATTAACGAAGTGCCGAGCCGTTGCAGCAGGAACCTCGTCATCGCGCCCGCCGGTCCATGCGGTGGACCAGGCCATCGCCCAGCAGGTTGAAGCCGATGACGAGGGCCGAGATGGCGACACCGGGATAGATCACCATCCAGTTGGCGACCAGCAGGAAGGACCGGCCATCGCCGATCAAGTTGCCGAGGGTTGGCGTGGGTGGTTGTACGCCCAGGCCAAGGAAACCCACCGATGCTTCCAGCACCACCAGACGCGGCAAATCGAGAGTGAGCAGCACGATCTGCGAGGGCAGGATGTTTGGCAGGATGTGGCGGGCCAGGATGCGCCTCGTGCTGCCACCCATGGCCCGGGCGGCCTCGATATACTCCAGCTCGCGGACTTCCAGCGTGCGGGCGCGGGCGGCGCGGGCGTAGACCGCCCACCCTGTCACACCAAGCACGACGACCAAGTTGACGATGCCGGGCCCGATGATGGCCATGACAAGCAGGATCAGCAGGATGAACGGTATAGCGAGTTGCACATCCACCATGCGCATGATGACGCTGTCCCAAGCGCCGCCCAGGTAGCCGGCACATAGACCCAGCGCGGTGCCCAGGACAGAACCGACCGCGCCCGCTGCCAGCACGATTGCGAGCGAAAGGCGCGTTCCGGCGATGATACGCGCCAGCATGTCACGGCCGAGCTGGTCGCTGCCAAGCGGGAAGAACGTGCCGCCTAGGACGAACGCGGGCGGCTTCATCGTCGCGAGCAGCGAACCGTGAAGCGGGTCCGCCGGCCAGATGGCACTCCCTCCAATCGCGACGGCTGCCATCGCCAGGAGCAAGCTGGCGCCGAGGGCAAGGTCAACGCCAGCCAGATTTCGGCTGAACTGCGGCCACCTCACTCCGCGTCAGTTCGCGATCTGCATGTCGAACGCTGGAATGCGGGCGTCGGGCCGGCCGGTGAAGGTCAGCGACTTCGCCTTGCCGTAGATCGCGTCTTCTTGGTAGAGCGTCAGGACGGGGGTGTCGGCCACCGCTAAATCCTGCGCCGCGGCAAATGCGTCGGTTCGCTGTTGCGGTACTATGCTCGTGCGGGTTGCGTCCAACAGCCTGTCCATCTCTGGGGAGGAAAAGGTGGAGTACGGCTCCCCGCTGTGGAAGATCGGGTAGATCGCCGCATCGGCGTCCAGCGTCTGCGTCGATCCCCAGGCCAGCATGTAGATGGGAGCCTGCTTTCCGGCTGGCACCTGCTGGCTGTAGACCGACCATTCGGGCGCCTCCAGCTCGGTCTTCACGCCGATGGCGGCAAACTCCTGCGCAACGACCTGGCCCACCTCCGCGCTGCTGATGTAATGGCGCGGCGCCTGCATTCTGATGGTGAAGCCATTCGGGTAACCCGCCTCGGTCAGCAGGGCGCGGGCTTTGGCAGGATCGAAAGCGGGCAGCGGCTCGTCCTTGTAGCCGAAATCGAACGGGCTGACCTGTGTGCCGGTCAGGCTTGCAAACCCCTTCAGCAACTCCGTCACGATGGTCTTGCGGTCGATGGCCAGCGACAGCGCCTGTCGCACGCGGTGGTCATCCAAAGGCTTGTCGGACGATTTCAGCCCCATGTAGACCACCAGGCCGCCCCGCTTGACTTGCAGCACCTCCAGCCCAGGGGCGGCCGCCACCGAGGGCGCCAACTCGGCCGGCACGTTCTCGATTAGTTGGACCTCGCCGGCCAGCAAAGCCGCCACGCGGGCGGTGGGCTCGGGGATGGCGCGCCAAACAACGGTGTCGATGGGCGGCTTACCGCGCCAATAGCCGGGATTAGCTTGCAGGGTGACGTGGTCGTCCGGCACGAACTCCGCCATGCGGTAAGCGCCGGTACCGACCGGCTTGCGGGCGAACTGCTCGTTGCCGACCTGCTTCACGTAAGCCGGTGGGACGATGTAGCTGGGATAGCGGCTCATGCGCGTGGGCAGCAGCGGGTCGGGACCGTTGGTCCGAATATGGACCGTTAGCGGGTCGATGACGTCCACCCCTGCGATGGTTTTGATGTAGGACACGGTCGGCGACTTGGCCGCCGGGTCGAGCACGCGCTCCAGAGAGAATTTTACAGCGTCGGCCGTGAAGGCTTCCCCGTTCTGGAATAGCACGCCCGGGCGCAGCTTGAACTCCCAGGTGGTGTCGTCGACTGCCCGCCAGGACAAAGCGAGGCCGGGCACCAGCTTCATCGCCGGATCCCGCGCGACGAGGGTGTCGAAAATGTTGTCGACCACGGTCGCGGGTTCACGGAGGAAGCCTGGATCCATACCGCCGACCGATGCGGCGCGCCCGACATCCAGTTCGTTGGCGCCCGCAGGGACTGGCCAGGTCATGGCGACAAGCAATGCGGTCAGGGCAATCGGCGCAAACGGGCGGGCCATTGGCACACTCCAGCAACCTTGCAGCGTCCCGGCCGCAAAAGCCGTGTTGCCGATGCAGGATATATCGTGCAGTAGCAGCCACCCGCGGCGCCGTCCACTTAGAACACGCCGTCACGGCTCAAACCGATCGGCTAGGACGTTCATGGCTCTCGACTTTGCTCCGGCACCACGCGGCGGACTGGCTGGCTATGTCGAGCGTTCGGTCAAGCAGGCGTTGCTGGATGGAACCTTGCGGCCCGGTGAGCGGCTGGTGACGCGTGACTTGGCGGCGCAACTCGGCACAAGCCCCACCCCGGCCCGGGAGGCGTTGCTGAAGCTGGTGGCGGCCGGGATCCTGGAGGGCCAGTCCCAGTCGTTTCAGGTCCCATCGCTGAGCGCCGAACGCTACCAGGAGATTGCCGACATCCGGCGCTCGCTTGAGGGGTTGGCTGCAGCCCGAGCGGCGCCGCGCATCACGCCGGGCGAAGTGGCCGAGTTGCGCGCCATCAACCTTCGGTTTCAAGCGGCCAAGCGGCAGCGGGACGTGGCGGGGGCGCTGGCTGCCAACCGGGCTTTCCGCTTCGGGCTCTACGAGGCCGCCCGCATGCCCGTGCTATTGGACATGATTGAACGGCTCTGGCTTCAAATCGGCCCCTCGCTGAATTTCCTGTATCCCCAGGAGGAGCGGGGCGACGGCGAGCGGCACACCTACGTGGCTGTCCTGACGGCGTTGACGGAGCGCGACGGTCGGGCGGCACGGGCTGCAATAGAGTTGGCCATCGCTGCCGGGACCAAAATCCTGATCGCGAACTTAGCGAAGCAGCCGCTGGTAGCGCCTGTGGTCGAGAAGCGTCGCTAGCACGCCCACGGTGGTATCGCGGCAAGAGTAGACGGCCTTGGCCGGTCCGGTGGTTGTTTCACCAGAGTGGCATCGATAGCGGCAGGGCGATGCGGCCGATCAACTCGTCAACGCGGCGTGGCATTGACCGACATCGGGCCGCGACGCTGGCGCTATGACAGTGGTGCCGCAGCCGGCGACGTGACTTCGCGCGCAAGGCAGCTACCTCGGCATGTCGACAATACTGTCGAACCCCGGGCCCAGACCTCGCAAAACGCGCCATTCAGAGGTCGACTCTGGCGTCGAGACCCCGACGACACACGCGTCGAATTATTCGCGCAATCGTCGAAATCTTCGTTGCACGGCCGCCAACGGCATAGTAGGTCGAACTCACGGCAACGTGAGAAGTGCCATCGAGGAGAATGGACCGAATGACGAAACGCTCCCGGGTCGCGACCATGTCCGCCCTTATGCTAGCAACCCTGTCTGCTACGCCATTACTTGCGGCCGAGAACCCTATTGCAGATCCGGTTGTTCGCCTGTCCGGCGACGACAGCGCCGATTTCGCCCAAAACAGCACGACCGGTCCGACCAGCAACAGCAACGCGACGGGCGGTAGTTCCTCCGGTCTGCGGGTCAACCCGAGCAACAACACGGTTGGCGGGCAGAACCTGAGCGGCGCCAACGCTCCGGAGTTGCCGCGGTCAGGCCCGCTTTATGACGTGGGGACATTCTTGCTTGATCACGGGGTCGATTTTCACCCGTTCTACGTCGACCACTTCTTCGCCAACCCGACGGCGGGGGCAGTGCCGGGCCAGACCTACAACCTCGGCGCGTTCGAGTTCAACGCCGACTTCAACCTGCAGAAACTGGTAGTCTTGCCGGGCGGGTTCGTTCACTTCAGCTATTCCCAGATCGCCTTGAAGAGCAACATCCCGCAAATCATCTCGGACGCCGGCGGCTTCCTGACCGGCTACCAAACCACGCCCGCCCTGTCCGACACCAAGATTTCGGAGCTGACCTACGAACAGAGGCTGTTCAGCGATGACCTGTCGATCGAGGCGGGGCGCACGAATCTCTACCGTTACTTTCTGCTCAACAATAGCCTTGACCCATTCAACAACGTGTCCAGCACGCTGTCGATCGATGGTGACATCGTGCCGTTCATCAATCCCACCTGGGGCGGCCGGGTGAAGTACTATGTCGAGCCCGCCTTGTATCTGCAGGCCGGCGCCTTCGAGGATTATTGGCGGCGTTCAATCGTCCGGCCGTGGAACCTCGACACGGACGGCGCGTCTGGAGCGCAAGTCATCGGCGAGGTGGGCTACCGGACCGAGTTCAACACCGCGGCCTATCCGGCCAACTTCGAGGCCGGCCTCGAATGGAACACGCGCGACGGCTACGGCAACTTCAAGGGCACTGCCAGGCCGGCGACGGTCACGGTGGTGGTGCGCGGCCGGACCATCACGGAGAAATTCACCGCGGCTGACTACGGCGGCGGCGGCGTCCTGTTCGCCCAGGGCAAGCGGGTCCTCTGGCGTGCCGCCCAAGGAACACCCGGCGCCCAGCCCGAGAATATCGCCGTCTATGGCTCGCTGGCTTTGTCCGTCGACAAGCCGCAACCAGTCGATGGCGACGTGATCGCCGGCGTCGACTTCACCGGCTTCATTCCGACCCGGCCGAATGATGCGCTGGAGTTGCAGGTGCACTACCAGCGCTTGAGCGCGCTCGAGGCGAACTTCGAGACGGCGCAGCAGGACATCACGCAAGGAATTGGCCGGTCTCAGTCCCGCGACAACTATGCCTTCCAGGCAACGGGCAACATCCAGCTCCTGCCTTCGATCTCGCTGCGGCCCTACGCGCAACTGTTCATCAACCCCGACGAATACTATGTGCCAACAGAAAGAGCCGCCAACGGCTGGGGTGCTGGCTTTACAGCAGTGATCGCGTTCGGGCAGTTGCTGGGGCTTTCCTCGCGGTAGGTTGAGTCGGGGCGACGTCGTGCGCTCCCGTCCATGCTTCGACGCCTAGGTCCACGCTTGCCAAACAAAGAGGTAGACCATGACCGGTGACTTGATCTGAGCCGGTCATGGTCCCAAGGCTCGCGCCGCGGACAACCTGCCGTGCGAGGTGGCGTGTGGGGGGAAGCTGAAGGCGATGGCCGATCGGGCGGTGATCCTCCGGGCGGAGCTAGCCGGCGATACCGGCCAACCACGCTGCTCCCTGCGCGTACAACGCCTCCACCTCCGGCCCGCGCAGCCCGGCCATGGTCTTCTTCACGGGAAAGCCGATGCGGCTCTGCAGGTAAGCCAAATGCCGATAGCCCGAGGGGAACGACTCGAGCAGCGCCGGGTCTAGCACCGGCACGGCGCCGGGTGCTACCGGGTCGAGGCGGTCGTTCTCGTAGATCGATTGCCGCAGCACGATGCCCCAGGCGCCGTCCCGTTTTTCCAGCAGGTCGTAGAACCGGCCGGCGCAGGTGACGTCGCATAGCACGCCTTCGACCGGGGCGCGCTGGGTGATGGTCATCTTGGCCTGTGACACGGCGCGGCTGCCGGCGAGCTCGATCGAGATGCCGCCAAGCCGGTGCAGCACGTTCAATCCCTTGGCCCAAGCCGCCTTGCTGGTCTCGACGAAGGCGGCGCCGGTGCCCTCCGTCCAGGTCGCGACCATGCGGCCATCCGGATGCCAAAGTGTGACCAGCCGGTCCCAAAGGCCCGCATCGCGCCAAACCACCCAGTTCTCGAGCAGTTCGCGGATGCGCTGGCGCTCCGCCAGCCCCTCAAGCTCGTCCATCAATGGCCGCCATCGTAGTTCTGGGTGATTTGCTTGTATTCCACGAAATCTTCCAGCGCTGCGACGCCGCCAAGCCGGCCGAGCCCGCTGGACTTGAAGCCGCCCTCCTCCGCTTCCACGGCGAGGTTGGCCCAACTGTTGATGGAAATCAGCCCGGCCTCGAGCCGCCGTGCGACGCGCATCGGCCGGTCCACGTCACGGCTCCAGACGCAGGCGCTGAGCCCGTATTCGCTCTCGTTGGCGAGCTGCACCGCTTCGTCCTCAGTGTCGAACACCTGCACCGTCTGAACCGGCCCGAACACCTCGGACCGCACGATCGGCAGATCGGAGTGCGGCACTTCCAGCAGGGTCGGGCGATAGAACGCGCCGCCGGCGAGCGCCGGGTCGGTGGCCGGGCCGCCGCGCAGGATGGCTGTGGCGCCGGCGGCGATGGCGGCCTCGACCATGGCGTGGACGCGCGCGACCGACTCCTTGCTGATCAGCGGGCCCATGTCGCTCGCCGGGTCGCTGGCGGGGCCGGCCTTCACCGCCTCCAGCCGCGCCGCGAGCCCTGCCTTCAGCCGCTCGGCGATGCCGCGCTGGACGAGGATGCGGCTGCCGGTCATGCAGAATTGGCCGGCGAACACGGTGCAGGATTTCTCCATCACCGGCAGCACGGCGCTCAGGTCGGCGTCGTCGAACACCAAATGCGGCGTCTTGCCGCCCAATTCGAGCCCGACACGCTTGAGGTGGACTGCGGCCGCCTGCGCGATCTGCCGGCCCACCTGCGTGCTGCCGGTGAAGCTGATGGTGGGAACGAGCGGCGAGTCGACCAGCAGCTTCGCCCCGGCCGCGCCGGATTCGACGAAGATGTTGACGACGCCGCGGGGGATTTCGGCCAGGCCGCCGATAATCTCGGCCAGCAGCGCCGCCGTTTGCGCCGCCTGGGCCGGTAGCTTCACCACCGCCGTGCACCCGGCGGCCAGCGCCGGCGCGAGCGCGCGGATGGTGAGGTAGGCCGGCGAATTCCAAGGAATGATCAGCCCTGCCACGCCCACCGGCTGGCGAAGCGAGATCGCCTGCTGGCCCGGCTTGCTGTCGACCACGCGGCCGAAGTTGTGCACCGCGAGCCCGGCGGCGAAGCGCAGCCCGCGCACGATGAAGTTGGCTTCGAAATTGGCCTCGTAGCGCACCTTGCCGTTCTCCCGGCACAGCGTGGCGGCCACGTCGGACAGGCGAGCCGCGAAGGCGTCGGCGAGATGGCTGAGCGCCGCGGACCGTGCCATCGGGTCCAGCGCCCAGCCGCTGTGCTTGAACGCGTGCGACGCCGCCTCGACCGCCGCCTGTGCCATCTCCGCCCCGCCATCGTGGTAGCTGCCGATCACCGCGCCCGTTGCGGGATCGATGCTGTCCCGCTCCGGGCCGGCCGCCATCCACTCGCCGCCGATCCAATGCCGAACCCGGCGCTGCTGTGCGTCCTGCTGATAGCCGTCCATGCGATCAGTCCTTTGCCAGCTTGAAGAGGGATCGCGCGTTCAGCCGGCCGATCTTCAACCGGTCGGCTTCGCTGATGCTCGCGGCGTCGAACCAGTCGGCCGCGTGGTCCATGTTCTCGAACGGCCAATCGGTCGAGAACATGATGCGGTCCGCACCAATCTCCAGGATCGCGTCGATCAGGGTCTGGGTGCGGAAGTTGCCGGAGGTCGTCAGGTGGAAGTTCGCCTGGAAATAGTTGGCCAGAGGCTTCTGCGCCGGATAAGCCGGCTTCTGCTTCATCCAGGCGTTGCGGTGGTCGATGCGCCACATGCTGTAGGGCAGGCCTTCGCCCATATGGCCGAGGATGATCTGCAGCCGCGGATGCACGTCGAACAGGCCGCTCGCCATGAGGCGGAGCGCGTGGACTGCCGTCTCCTGCCCAAACGCCCAGGTGGGGCCCATCAACCAGGGATGGCCGGCATAGATGCGCGAGTCTTCCGGCAGCGGGTTGCGCGGGTGGAGATAGAACGGCACGTCCGCCGCTTCCGCCGCCGCCCAAAACGGACGGAACTGCGGGAGGTCGTAATACACGGGGCCGTTGGTGCCAGCGATTTCGGAGAAGCCGTTCACCAGCGCGCCCTTGAAGCCAAGCTGCTGCACGCAGCGCTCCAGTTCGCGCGCCGCGCCGTCTGGATCCTGCATTGGCAGGGCGGCCAAGCCCTGAAACCGGTCCGGCCGCTTGGCGACCTCTTCGGCCAGGAAGTCGTTCGCCCGCCGGGACAGCTCGACCGCCTCGGCCGGGTCGGAAATGGCCTGCACGGTCGGTGCGTTGAGCGAAAGGATTGTCATGGCAATCCCGCTCGCATCCATCAGGCGCAAGCGCTTGTCCTGGACATCGAGCAGGCGGCTCCGGAGTTCCGCCCACATCACCTGCGGCATCTGGTTCAGGGAGTCGCCAAGCGTCTCCTCCAGAGAGAAGTGTTCCTCCAGACCAATCTTGCCTTGCACGTCTGCTTTCTCCTGCCCTGCCCACGCCGGTCTTGGCGCCGGACTTTCGACGGACTCGTCACATAAGTCGACACAACCGTCCAGCCTAAACGCGGGTCTCGATCGGCAACGTGGCGCTTGGCGGCGGCAGGGCCAGCATTAGCGGGATGACCAGCAGAACCGCGGCTGCGAACAGGACCGCGCCGACCTGGAAGCTGCCGAATCGGTCGGAGCTGGCGCTCGCCAAGATCGGGCCGGTGCCGTTGCCGAAGATGAACACGGCGAAGGCGATGCCGTAGAGGCGGCCGAACGCGGCCTGACCGAAATGCCGGCGCACGAAGAAGGCGGTGAAGTCCACCTCTGCGCCCACCACGGCGCCAAGCAGGATGGCGGTCGCGTAGGCCGCGGTGAGCCCCTGCCCGAATGCCAGCAACAGCAGTGCGGCGGCTGCAACCAACGCCACGCAGGCGACCACGAAAGCGGGCCGCAAGCGGTCGAGGAACCAACCAATGCCGGCGCGGCCGAAGATCACGGTGACGCCGGTCACGCTGGCAATCCCGCTGGCAATGTACGGAGCGATGCCGCGGCCGATCATCACCGGCACCAGGTTGACCAGCGTGCCGATCGACACCGCCCCAAGGATAAAGAAGCTGCAGCAGAGCAGGATGAAGGTGCGGGACCGCAGCATCGGCCGGATGGGCACGGACGGCCCCTGCCGGACGGCACGTCCGGCGGGGAGCCCGCGGGTGGCGTAGAGCGCGGCCGGGACCGTGATGAGGAAGGTCGCGGCTCCCAGCACGGCATAGGCGCCGCGCCAGCCGAAATCGGCGGTGAGCGTCTGCGCGGTGATGGGCAGGGCGGCCGCGCCGAGCCCCACGCCCATGAGGCAGGTTCCCAGCGCCAAGCCCAGAGTCCGGTCGAACCGGCGCGCGACCACGGCGCAGTAGCCAATTGGCGACGCCGCGCCGCCCGCCACCGCCACGAGGGCATAGAGCAGGTAGTAGTGCCACAGAGGCGGCTTAAGCAGCGCGAAGGAGGCGAGGCAGGCTGCCATACAAGCGATAGAGGCCAGCAATGAGGGGCGCGGGCCGATGCGGTCTACCAGATAGCCCCAGACGGGGGCGGAGAACGCAAGCACGTATTGCGAAATTGCAATGCCCAGCAGCAGTTGCGTCCGGGTCCAGCCGAACTCGGCCGAGAGCGGCTGGACGAACACGCCCACCGTATAGGTGGTGAGCGTGCCGAGAGACAGGATCAGGCCGATCGTGGCCCCGGCGACGACCCCCCATGCATTATCGGTGCGCACCAGCTCCGCGGCTTGCGAGTCGAGTTGCATCTAGGTCGCTTGGTGGACGGGAGCGGCGCTCAGTTGCTGACGGGGCGGCGCGCGTCGGCCTCCCGCATGAAATCGCCCACTTGCTTGTTGAAATCGACCGGGTTCATGAACTGGACGAAATGGTTCGGCGAGCGCACCACGATGTGCTTGCCATGGGTGAGCCGCGCCAGAACGTCGGCCGCTGCATCGAACGCGGGGCTGTAGCCGCCGGTGACAACCAGCACGGGGATGCCGGCATTCGCTACCGTCTTGATCGCCTGCTGCGTTGCTTCGGGGGAGGCGACCCGGCCCATGAGCAGATTGCAGCCGCTCCGGGTGGCGAGCCCCTCGTCCGCGTCGAACCGGGCGGCCGCTTCGTTGCCCTCGGCGGCCGAGCCCAGCATATTGATGAAGCCGCGGCCGTAATCGGCGGGCGTCTTGGACGTCATCAGGATCTTCGCCCGGGTGGCGCCGCCGGCCTGGACCGCCGGGTTCGCGCGTAACTCCGGGTCAGCCGCCAGCACCCCGGTTAGCGCCGGCTCAATCAGGATGAGGGACTGCACCGCCTCGGGCCGGCGCGCAGCGGCGAGCAGCACCTCTACCCCACCCCACGAATGGCCGATCAGGTTGGCGCCGCTGCCGAGCATCTTCGCGATCCATACGGAATCGCGCTCCATGTCGTCCAAGCCGCGGGTCGGGCTGCCGCCGAACCCGGGCCGGTCCACCACTTCGACGCGGAAATTCTCCTCGCCGAGCGGTTCCTGCTTGGCAAACGTCGCCGGGCCACCGCCGGCACCGCCCTGGACGCCGCCATGGATGATCAACACCCGGGGCCCGGCCGAACCCCAGTGTGTCACATGGATCGGCAGCTTGTCCGCCTCTTCGTCCGAAATCTCCGGCGGCTTCGGGCATTGGGCAACCAGCATTTCCGTCTGCTTCTGCATCGCAGCCGGGCTGGGCGGACCCGGCGGCGCAGCCGGGTTGGGGGTCTGAGCCGATGCCGAAGCGACCACGCAAACCATCGCCGCAGCCGCTAGGGCGATTAACTCGGTGGTCATTGGTTTCACTCCCGTCCCGTGGTGGCAAGCTCGCAGAGTTCAACGTGCTTGTCTATGCTTGAACGCAACCGTTGGACTGAACCCATCCGGCTCGTGGCCGATTGTGTTACATCAGCCAGCGCAGACGGCATTTCCAACCGGCGGTAAACCCGCGTTCCGAGAGCGGTGTGCCGGCAGGTCGTGCAGCACGAACCTTCCCATGGTGACTATTTTATAGATGCTGAGAGGAGTGCCGCGGCCACACAAAAGCTGACGACCGCGAGTGGCGTGATGCGCCAGCGTTCCAACAGCAGGAAGCCGGCGAGGGCGATCGCCACGTCTCTGCCGCTGTGGACGGCGCTGGTCCAGACCGGGTCGTAGAGCGCTGCGCCCAGCACTCCGACGACGGTGGCGTTGACGCCCGCCAAGCCAGCCCTCGCCATCGGATGGCGTGAAAGCCAGGCCCATAGCGGGAGCCCGGCCAGCGCCACCAGGATGCCAGGTAGGAACATGGACACGAGTGCCACGGCCGACCAAGGCGCGGCCAAGCCAGCCGGGGCGACAACTGCGCCCAGATAGGCCGAGACGGTGAACAGCGGTCCCGGCATCGCCTGGGTGGCACCGTAACCGGCTAGGAACACGTCGTCCGTCAGCCAGCCAGGCGGCACCAGCGCGTCGCGCAGCAGCGGCAGCACCACGTGACCCCCGCCGAACACGAGCGCGCCCGCCTGGTAGAACACTCCCGCCAGCGCAACCAGGGAGTGCGGCGCCGCGCGCCCGGCGACCGGGAGGCCTATCAGCAGCGCTAGGAACAGCGCCAGTGCGATCCCGCCAGCTCGCAGGCTCACGGGCATGGCCGGCAGCGCCGGGAGTGCCGGCAGATCGCGGCATGACACCGCACCCCCGATCGCTCCGGCCGCAAGCGCCAGAACCTGCACGCCCGCACTGCCGGCCACCAGCATGAGGGCCGCGGCAGCCAACGCCAGACCGGCCCGGCGCCGATCCGGGCATAGCTTTTGCGCCATGCTCCACACCGCCTGCGCCACGACCGCGACCGCCACGAGCTGCAATCCATGCAACACTGCCGCCAGAGCCGGCCCCTGCATCCTCGGCGCAAGGCGTGCGAACGCGAACAGCACCAGGGCGGAGGGGAGGGTGAACCCCGCCCAAGCGGCGAGCGCGCCGGCCCAACCCGCCCGGCGTAGCCCGACCAGCAGGCCGACCTGGCTGCTCGCCGGGCCGGGCAGCATCTGGCACAGGGCGACCAGGCCGGCGTATTCGTCCGCCGCCAGCCATTGACGCTCGCGCACGTAGGCCCGCTCGAAATACCCCAGATGGGCGATCGGGCCGCCGAACGAGGTCAGCCCAAGCCCCAACGCGACCCGGAACACCTCGCCGGCCCCCTGACGCTCCGGC
Organism: Acetobacteraceae bacterium; assembly: GCA_965199105.1. Taxonomy (GTDB): domain Bacteria; phylum Pseudomonadota; class Alphaproteobacteria; order Acetobacterales; family Acetobacteraceae; genus LMUY01. Next base: position 1,150,141 of record CBDAQO010000002.1, read on the forward strand.
GCACCCGTCGTGGCGGTGGTCACGGCCGCCGGGTCATCCATTGCCGGGCCGCCATGGCGCCAGCGACGGCGAGCAGGACGGGGATCAGGAAATCATGGTCCATCCGGGTAAACTCCATGATTAGGGCGACGGCGGTGAGCGGCATCATCATGGAGGATGAGAGGAACGCGGCGCCGCCGACCACCGCAAAGGCGCCGAGCGACGTCCCGGGCCACAGCGTGCTCCAGCCTATCCCGATCACGGTCGCGAACAACGCGCCCACGGCCATCCCCGGCGTCAGCATGCCGCCTTCCGCGCCGGCCCGCAGGCTTGCCGTGGTGGCGGCCAGCTTCAGCGCCAGCAGCACGATGGCGAGGCGCAGGCCGACGTCGCCATCCAGCACGAGCTGCATCGGGCCTTTGCCATTGCCGAGCAGGTGTGGATACCAGATGGCGGCGACGCCGATGGCGCTGAACACCAGCAGGCACCACGGGACCAGGCGCCAATCCTGCGGTGCCCGGGCGCGGGCTGCGGTGGCCAGGCGGGTGTACCAACAGCCCGCCCAGCCGAAAGCGGGCCCCGCCAGGATCGACCAGCACACCAGCGAGGCGCTGATATCCAGGTGCGGCAGCCGGTATTGCGACTCGTCGCCCAGACCGGCCCAGGCGACCAGCGCCGCGATGACGGAGGTGGCGATCGCGGGGGCCACAGCGGGAAGGCTGAACGTTTGCAGCAGCACCTCGAGCGTGAAGACGGCTCCGGCCAACGGCACGTTGTAGACAGCCGCAAGCCCGGCGCCGGCCCCGCAGGCGATCATGATCCGCGTTTCGCCGGCGTTCAGCCCGGCCCTACGGGACAGCCAAGTTGCCAGCAAAGCGCCGATCTCGCGCGGTGCGACCTCGCGGCCGAGCGGCGACCCCAGCCCCACCGTGATGATCTGCAACAGGGCGTGCCCAACGGTTGCCAGCGGCATGGCAGCGTCGTGCGACTTCACCGCCTGCCGAATGCTGACGAGTGGGCGGCCGCAGGCGTAGACCGCCCACCATCCCAGCCCCGCCACCAGCCCGCACACGGCCAGCGCGCCAACCCGGCGCCAGGGCGCGGCTTCGGTGACGCCGCTGAGGAAACTCTGCGGCCCGATGATGACGCCCAGGCTGTAGCCGTAGGCGAGGTGCTGCAACAGATGGAGCAGCATGGCGAGCAGCATCCCGCCCACGCCGGCGCCGATGCCGACCAGCAGAGTGACGCCAACCAGGCGGGACTGGGCGGACGGTGCGTCCTGGGCTGCCACGCGGGGCAGGCTGTCGGCGCGGGGCTCGACGTGTTGGCCGCCGGGCAAGTCGGAGCCGGCGCTGGGCCGGGCCTCGGCCGCGTGCGTCCCGGGTTTGATGGCCGACATCAGCCCGTCCTTCCCCTGCCCAGCGCCTTGCTCAACCCGCCGACGCCCCTGTGGCCGCGCCGGGCAACCAGGCCCAGCCGCAGCGACGGCGGGCCGAAGCGGGCGCCGTCACTCGGGGCCTCTTGAGCCGGCGATTTTGGATGCGCTTGTGCCTGGGGTGGCGCGGCGGGCGCGGCCGATGGCGGCGGCCATCAGGATCAGCGCGAAGCCCGCGAAAAGCACGAAGCCGGCCAAATCAGGTGTCGACCTCAAGGCGGCAAGCAGCGGCCAGCTCAGCGCCAGCCACAGGATGATCGACCCGGCGAAGCGGCTGTCATCGACGAACAAGCCGAAGACGCGGCGGAGCACGGCCCTGGCCGCGTTCATGGCGAGGCCACGAATGCCGGCCCGCGGAAGCGCTTGCTCTGGCGCCGGCACACCCGGACCGTCACCAATCCGACAATCAGGTAGCCTATCAGCAGCGCCAGGATCGACCAGTCGGCGCCGGGCCAAGCCAGGCCAAAGCTTTCGCCCACCCAGAAACAGCCCAGCGCCGTAAGCAGCACGCCGACCGCAAACTTCAGGCTGTTCTCCGGAACGCGGGTGAGCGGGCGGCGCAATGCCAGCGCGAGGGCGAGGACGACCATCACCGCGAGGCTCGCCCCCAGGCTCGCGGGCAGCATGGTTGCGCTGGTCGAGCCGATCGCGATGACGATGAAGATCACCTCGGAGCCTTCCAGCATGGTGATCTGGAACGACCCGCCGAACGCCACCCCGTCCCACGCGCCGGCCAGGCTGGCGCCTTGGGCCGTTTGGAGCTGGCGTTGGTAGATCGCCGCCTCGTCGCGCTTCGGCAGGATGCCGGCCTCTCGCAACACCGCCTTGTGCAGCCAGCGCAACCCGAACAGCAGCAGCAAGGCGCCGACCACGCCTTGGAAGACGTCAAGCGGGACAGTCGCCAACGCCTGTCCGAACACGGCCACGGCGACGGCCAGGAGCACCATCGCCGCCAAGCCGCCGAGCACGGTGTCGCGCCAGCCCCGCACTGCACCGAGAGCCAGGATTACCGTCATCGCCTCGACGCACTCGACCGCCGAGGCGAGGAAGGCCGCCAGGACCGATGGTCCGGCATGGACCCAGACGACACCGCTCATCGCGCACCCACTTCACTGCTCGCCAAGCATGTAGCATATGCTACGGTCTGCGGAAAGGGTATCGAGAATACTACCAAAGGAATCGCCATGCCGGCCAGCCATCATGCCCCCGACTTCCTCGACGCCCGGGTCAGCGAGCGCATGACATCGATGTCGCCGGTCTGCCGCAAGGTGGCGAGCTACATGAACGCGCACCGGGCAGCAGTGCTCGCGAGTTCGGCCACCGAGCTTGCCGAGCGCATCGGCACCTCCGATGCCAGCGTGATCAGGACGGCGCAAACGCTCGGCTTCACCGGCCTCGGAGAGCTGAAGCAGGCGCTGGTGGCGGCCGTCGAACAGCCTTCGCCCTTGGCCGAGACCATGCGCAAGACGCTGCACGAGGTGGGCGACGATAGCGGCCGCGCCGTGAGTGAGGTGCTCCACGCCCATGCGGACGCGATGAAGCGGCTGCGCCAGCCGGCAACCCGAGCCAAGATCGTGGCCGCTGTGGCCGCCTTGCATGCGGCGCAACGGATCGCCCTGTTCGGCATCGGTCCGTCGGCCGCCCTGGCCGACTATGCCGGGATGCTGCTGGCGCGTGCCGGGCGCCGGACCCTCATGCTGACCGCCACGGGCGCCATGCTCGCCGACCAGATGCTCGATCTCCGGCCTGACGACGCCATGCTCGTCCTAGCTTATGGGCGCGCCTATCCCGAGGTGGTCGCGGTGTTCGCCGAGGCTCAGCGCCTCGGCATGGAGCTGGTGTTGGTCACCGACAGCCTGGAGCAGAAGCTCGCGCAGGTTGCAACGGTGGTGCTGCCAGCCGGGCGCGGCCGGGCGGAACGGGTCGCGCTGCATGGCGCCACCGTGGTGTGCCTGGAGGCCTTGATCCTGGGCCTGGCCGCCGCCGACAAAGCCGCGGCCCTTGCAACACTCGCCAAGCTAAGCCGCCTGCGGGGTGTGATCCGGGCCACGTAGCGATGTGCCGGCGATCAGGTGCGAGCTTGGCTGAATGGCTGCATTAGCTCTCCGCCCAACCGGACGCAATCAGAACGCGGCGATCAGGACGATGCCAGCCGTCATGAGCGCGCCGCCCAGGATGCGCCAGGGAGTTAGGCTGTGTTGCGGCATCCCGAACAGACCGAATTGGTCGATCAGCAGCGACATCAGGATGTTGGCCGTGATGGTCAGCCCGGCAAACGGCCCGGCGCCGATCTTGTCGACGAACAGCAGCCCCATGATCACCGCGAACGCGCCGAGCAGGCCGCCCAGGGGCGCCCACCAGGGCATCGCGGCGATGCCCCTTGCGGTGGGCAACGGTGTGGGCATGCACATCCACAGCACCAGCAACAGAGCCACGATCGGCAGGAAGGAGATGATGCTCGCGAGCCAAGGGTTCTCCAGTGACTTGCGCAGCGCGCCGTTCATCGGCGGCCCCCAAGCCTGCAGCGCGCCCGCAATCAGGATAAGCGGGTAGAGCCAAGCGGAGCTGATCGTCGGCATGTCCGTCGTGTCCTTTGTCGTTTAGCGAAAAGCAAATGCACCTGCGATCGCGAGCACGAGCGCCGGCGGCATCACCAGGGCGCCGAGCTTGAGGAACGCCCAGGCGCTCACGCGCAGACCCTCGCGGCGTAGCGCGGTGAGCCACAGGATCGTCGCCAGCGAGCCCGTGATCGACAGGTTCGGCCCGAGATCCACACCGATCAGCACGGCGCTGCGCACGTGGGCGGGCACCGTCGCCAACGCGACAGCGCGCCCGGCGACGAGACCGGCGGGTAGGTTGTTGACCAGGTTGCAACCCACCGCGAGCACGACACCCGCGGCCCAGGCGGTGAGGGTCGCGGAGTGCTGGACGGCGTTGTGCACCGTGTCCGCAAGGGCCTGGGTGACGCCAGTTTTTTCCAACGCCTGCACCAACACGAACAAGCCGCCAACCAGCGGCAACACGCCCCAGGAGATGGATTTTGCAATCGCGCCGGCATCGGTCTTCGAACCCGGTAGCACGGCGATTGCGGTGGCGAGCCCGGCAAGGAGGGTTGGCAGACCGAGCTGAACGTCGAGCGCCGAAGCGGCCAGCAGCACCAGCGCGGTGGCGGCGATGCCGAGTGCTGCCAATCTCCCGCTGGCGGAGAGGGCAGGCGTGGAGATGGCGGCCGACACCGGCTGGCGCAGCCCGGCGCGCTGCGTCCAGCGCAGCACGGCGTAGGTGGCGGAGATCGAGAGCACCGATGGCAGCGCGTATTGCGGCAGCCATTGGAGTAGCGGCGGCATGTGGCTGCCGTAGATCACCAGGTTGGCCGGGTTGGAGATCGGCAGCACAAAGCTCGCCGCGTTGGCGATGAACGCGCACGTGAACAGGTAGGGTAGCGGCTGCTTCGCCTTGGCCGTCTTGACCACGGCGGCGACGGCGGGGGTCAGCACCACGGCGGTCGCGTCGTTGGACAGGAACACCGTGACGACCGTTCCCACGGCGAATACGAGGCTGAACAGGCGCGCGGCCGACCCCCTCGCCCGAGCGGCGGCCTGGGCTGCCAGCCAGTCAAACAGGCCTTCCTGCCGGGCGAGCTCGGACAGCAGCATCATGCCGACCAGGAACAGGTAGACGTCGGATCCCTTGGCCACACCGGACCAGGCCTCCCCCGGCGAGAGCAGGCCGAGCAGCACCAGAAGGGCCGCGCCGGCGACGGCCCAGACGAACTCCGGCCAACCGAACGGGCGCGTGATGGCGCCGGCGGTCGCCAGCCCAGCGATAACCCAAATGCTCCAGGGCGAAGCGAGCAGGGCCGCAATCATCTGGTTCACCCGCCAGCGTTCCTAGGCCATGACCGGCTCAAATTGAGTCGCTGGTCGATGTCAAGCAAGGGCTTGGTTGCGGCTGCAGCGATCTGGGAGGGCAAGTTCGACGGCGCAGGGTGCGTCAGCTCGACTTGAGCGCCGCGAATGGGCCCAGCCAAGGCTCGAAGCGTTGCCAAGGAGCCGCCATGGGCCGGGTGATCGGCTGGCGCGCCTGCCACTTGCTTGGCGTCTTGATGATGCGTTGGTTCCGCTCCGGAGCCAGGCGTTCGGCGGCGCCATCCTGGTCTTCGGCCATGAGCGCGCGCGCGGCGCAGAGCCGGCCCAGATTGCTCTGTGATGCGGCCGCGGCGGCGTGGCGAAACGTGGCGACGGCGGCGGCACGGCGGCCGAGGGTCTCCAGCAGGGCGCCAGCGCGATAGCCCGCCTCCACGTGCTTGGGCTCGAGCGCAAGGGCGCGGTAAAAGGTGTCCATCGCCAGGTCGGATGAGCCGAGGCTCTGCCGTGCGATGCCAAGCCGCACGGCAGCGAGCGCGAGCCGGGTGTTGCCGCCAACGCCGCTTCGAAGGACGTCGCGGCCGCCGCAAATTGGCCGTGCTGAAGGCAGAGGTATCCAAGATCATGCTGCAACCCGGCATCGCGCGGATGATGCTGCAACAGGCGCCGCAATAGGAGGATCGCGTCAGCAGGGCGGCCGTTACGCAGCGCCTGTTCAATCGCAGCTTCTTCGTCACCGTTTCGACCACGCTTTAGCTGGAGCCCCTTATGCGCATCCTAACCATAGCTGCTTGCCTTCTGCTCCTCCCATGCGTCGCTGGCGCGGCCGAGACGCTGCCGCTTGGCGCACCAGCGCAGACCAAGTTCGCCACCTATGATGCGGCAACCAAGAAGCTGTACATCGCCCGCATCACCGGGCTGAATGCCGCGCGAGCCGTGGCGATCGGGCCGAACGATCGTGGCTATGTGACGAGCAGCCACGGCGCCAATGTCGCCGACAACCGGGCGTTCGTGTCCTGCCTGAAAGGTTTGCTGGTGGTGCTGGACACGAACACGGGCCATGTCGTCACGACTCTACCAATTGGGCCCGGTGGCCAATCCGTAATCTATGACGCGCAACGCAAGCGCATCTTCAGCGCCAACGCGGACACGACGATGTCGGTGATCGTGGTCGACGGCCCGGACAGCTATCACGCCCTCCCGCCGGTCGCCACACCGCAGAACGCACGCACCGCGACCGAGAACTTCGCAACGGGGCAGATCTATCTTCCCGTGGCGTCCACGCTCATGGTCGTCCCCGCAGACGGGTCAAACTGAGCGGGCTTTGCCGCGAGTTGGTGGTAGCCACCGCGATAACGTGAGCGATGGGCTGTGGCCACCCGAGGGAGGGAGGCTGGGTTGCGGCATGACGCGTTCATGGACCGAGGCTGCGGCCATGATCCGGATTACCACGCCGCCGCGCGATGCCGACGATCTTCGGCCGGGGCCCGAGCTTGCGCGACCATGCCGCGTCTTCTCAACCAGACAGCAGGTCCAAGCTGGCCGGGCAAAGCGGAGCGCTCTAGCTTGTCGCTCTAGCTTGTCGAGCGGAAGTTTCGGATCGGGCGCGGCGTCGCTGCCGTCGTTCAACGCAACAACGGGGAGAAACCATGGCGGATGCACCAGGCGCTGGGCGCGAGAACGATCCTGATGGCGTCGAGCGTCCCGAGGCGGGCCCTCCCAGCGACGCTCGCTATGGCAGCGACACCGTGGCTGACGTCATCCGCGCGCTCGGCATTCCCTATGTCGCGCTCAACCCGGGCGCGAGCTTCCGTGGCCTGCATGACAGCCTCGTCAACCACTTGGGCAATCGTGATCCGCGCATGCTACTCTGCCTGCACGAGGAGCACGCCGTGGCACTCGCGCATGGCTGGGCCAAGGTCACCGGCCGGCCGATGGCGGCCGCGCTGCACAGCAATGTCGGGCTGATGCATGGCGCGATGGCGATCTACAACGCGTGGTGCGACCGCGTGCCGATGCTGGTGATCGGCGCGACCGGGCCGGTGGACGCCGCCAAGCGCCGGCCCTGGATCGACTGGATCCACACCGCGCGCGACCAGGGGGCGCTGGTGCGGCATTACACCAAGTGGGACGACCAGCCTGCTAGCCCGGCGGCGGCTGTGGAAGCCCTATTGCGCGCCAACTTGCTCGCCACCACCGAGCCTTGCGGCCCCACCTACGTCAACCTCGACGCCGCCATGCAGGAAAGCGAGGCTCCCGCTTTGGTCCTGCCAGATGTCGCCCGCTTTCGCGCCCCCGCACCGCCCGCACCCGACCCGGCGTCGCTGCGTGCGGCGGCCGAGGCGTTGCGCGCCGCCCACCGGCCGCTGATTTTGGCCGGGCGGGTGACCCGCAGCCAGGCGGGTTGGGACGAACGGGTCCGGCTCGCCGAACGCCTGGGTGCCGCCGTGCTGACCGACCTCAAGCTCGCCGCTTGCTTCCCCAGTGCGCACCGGCTGCACGCCGCCGACGCGGGCATGTTTCCCGGCAAAGGCGCCGTCACGGCGTTACAGCAAGCAGACGTGGTGCTCAGCCTCGACTGGAACGACCTCTCGGGAACGCTGACCGCCGCGGGCGCGCGCGACAAGGTCGTGATCCAGGCGTCGCTCGACCAGTTGTTGCACAATGGCTGGAGCATGGACCATCAAGGCTTGCCGCCAGCCGACCACTCCCTGCTTTGCGCCCCGGAAGCCGCGGTCACGGCCCTGCTCGAAGCGCTTGGGGACGGCCGCGCAGACCCGTGGCTGGCCGGGTCGCCGCCGGCTGCCGCGCCGATGCCGCGCCCCGACGGCCGCCTCGCGGTGGCCGACTTGGCCGCCGGGCTGCATGAGGCCGTCGCAGGTCATCCGACATGTCTGGTGCGCTATCCGCTGTCCTGGTCCGGCGCGTTCTGGACCGTGGACGATCCGCTTGCCATGCTCGGCTACGACGGCGGTGGCGGGATCGGGTCGGGGCCCGGCATGCTGGTGGGGGCAGCGCTGGCGTTGCGCGGGTCCGGCCGCCTCCCCATCGCGGTGCTGGGGGACGGGGATACGCTCATGGGCTGCACCGCGTTCTGGACGGCGGCGCGCTACGGCATTCCTTTGCTGGCGGTGGTCGCCAACAATCAGAGCTTCTTCAACGACGAAGTCCATCAAGAGCGCGTCGCCCACATGCGCGGCCGCAACCCGGCCAACAAGTGGATTGGTCAGCATATCGGCAGCCCAGACGTGGACATCGCCGCCATCGCCCGGGCGCAGGGCTGCGCGGCTTGGGGCCCAGTGCACGACGCCGCCGGGTTGCGCGCGGTGCTGGCACAAGCGATTGAGGCCGTGCATGCCGGCCAGCCCGCGCTGGTTGATGTGCGGGTGGCGCAAGGCTACGGAACGGAGATGACGGCAGCGCTGACCCGCGAGGCGGCGGGCTAAAATCTACGCATTAGAAAGGCGGTCGCTGGCACATGGCATCATAGCCGATCGGAGCGCCGGCCGACCGGTCGGACGCACGCTTGCCAAACGCCTGACGGATGACCATAATCGTCAGATGAGTAATATCGAAAACTCGCGATTGAGGATGGAGACCCGGGCGCGCATCCTCGCTTGCGCGAGCGTGCTGTTCGACCGGTATGGCCCGTTGAAAACGACGGTGGCCGATATTGCCCGGGCAGCGGGGATGTCGCCGGCCAACATCTACAACTTCTTCAGGTCGCGCGATGACATCATTGAGGCGGTGGGTGAAATTCAACTTGCCGACCTGACGCATACCTTTGTGAGAGGCCTGGCGCGGATCAAAGGGAGTTGGGACGGGATCGCGTACATGTTCCTCGAGAACGCGCGCCACGTTCGCACCCACCTCGCCAACGAGAAGGACCTATACCACCTGCTGTTGTTGGAACGGCAGAACGAGTGGCAGTTCGTCCAGCGGTTCCATGGGTTCTTACGGGCGCGGCTGGAGGAGTTGGTCCGTGCGGGTGTCGCTTCGGGGGAATTCGGCGAGTGCGACCCGGCGGAGGTCGGGCCGGCGCTGTTCGCCTGCATGATCAGCGCGCTCAGCCCAGTTATGATCCTGAAGCACGACCCCGTCCAACACGAACGCCAAATCAAAGCACAACTCAACCTCCTGCAGCGAGCTCTCCGATGACCTTCATTTGCCGTGAGCCTGACGACTGTCGACAATCGTCAGGCCTAAGGCTACCAATCAAACGCCAGCGGTTGGCCGCAACGGTGTCCTGGGCTGTGCTGCCGGTCGCCCTTATCCTGGCGCTGCTGCTGACCGGCTGTGACCGCCCAGCCCATTCCACGGAAGCGGCGACCCCGGCACCGCGGGAGGTGGGCGTTGTCACCTTGAAGCCGCAAGCCGTCGTGCTTTCCACGGAACTGCCGGGCCGCACCACCGCCTTCCTGGACGCCGACGTTCGGCCGCAGGTGAACGGCGTCATCACCAAGCGGCTGTTCACCGAGGGCAGCGACGTCCAGCAAGGCCAGCAGCTCTACCAGATCGACCCTGCGACCTATCAGGCGACATACGACAGCACGCTCGCTACGCTGGCGCACGACCAAGCCGCCTTACGCACCGCCCGTGCCAAGGCCGCGCGCTATAAGCCGTTGGCGGCCGCGCAGGCGGTGAGCCAGCAGGACTACGACGATGCCGCCGCCAGTTCGGGCGAGGCCGCCGCGGATATCGGCACGGCGCAGGCCAGCGTCGAGCAGGCCCGGATCAACCTGGCCTACACCAAGGTCCTCGCGCCGATCACGGGCCGGGTCGGGCGCTCCCTGGTCACCCCCGGCTCCCTTGCCACCTCGGGGCAGACCGCCGCGCTGGCCACCATCGTGCAGATGGACCCGATCTACGTCGACATGCTGCAGCCTGCCTCCACGCTGCTGCGGCTGCGCCGTGAACTCTCCGCCGGCCGGCTGCAACGCTCGGGCCAGGATGGCGCCGCGGTCAGCCTAGTGCTGGAAGACGGCTCGACCTACGGCGTGCCAGGCAAGCTGCAGTTCTCCGAGGTCAATGTCGACCAGGGCACCGGCACGGTGGTGCTGCGGGCGATCTTTCCCAACCCGGACCATGTGCTATTGCCCGGCCTCTACGTGAGGGCGCAACTGCAGGAGGGCACGGACGCCAGCGCGATGTTGGTGCCGCAGCAGGGTGTGTCGCGCAACACCCACGGCGACCCGACCGTGCTGCTCGCCGGCGCGGACGGCAAGGCTGCGCTGAAAATCATTCAGACCAGCCGGGCGGTCGGCAACACATGGTTGGTCACCGGCGGCCTTGCGGCTGGAGACCGCGTCATCGTGGACGGCCTCGAGCGGCTGCGGCCCGGCGACGCCGTGCGCCCAGTCGAAACCGACCCCAATGCAACCTCAACCCAGACCCATTAGGGGCACGCCGCCATGTCGGCCTTCTTCATCGACCGCCCGGTTTTCGCCTGGGTCATCGGCCTGATCCTTATGCTCGTCGGCGGCATCGAGATCATGCAACTGCCCGTGTCGCAGTATCCTGCGATCGCTCCGCCGCAAATCGCCATCACCGTCACCTATCCGGGCGCATCGGCGCAAACGGTCGCCGATACCGTGGTGCGGCCGATCGAGCAGCAGATGTCGGGGCTGGACGGCCTCGAATACATCGCGTCGAACACGCAAGCCGACGGCTCGATGGAGATCGACCTGACTTTCAAGCAGGGCACCAACCCGGACATCGCTCAGGTGCAGGTGCAGAATAAACTGTCGCTGGCCGAGTCGCAGTTGCCGAGCGAGGTCACCCAGCAAGGCATTCGCGTCACCAAGGGCGTCAAGAACTTCATGATGATCGTGGGCTTCATCTCCACCGACGGCAGCATGAACGCCCAGGACATCACCGACTACGTGGCCTCCAACGTGCAGGATCCGCTGAGCCGCGTGACGGGGGTGGGCGACTACACGCTGTTCGGGTCGGAATACGCGATGCGGATCTGGCTCGACCCTGGCGCGCTCTACAAATACAGCCTGACCGTAGGCGACGTGACCTCCGCGATCACCGCGCAGAACATCCAGGTGTCCTCGGGCGAACTGGGTGGCCTGCCGAGCGTGGCCAAGCAGCGGCTGGACGCGACCATCATCGGACCCACGCGCTTCCAGACGCCGGCGGAGTTCGAGTCCATCCTGCTGAAGGTCAACACCAACGGCTCGCAAGTGCTGCTGCGCGACGTGGCGCGCGTCGAACTGGGTGCGCAGGTTTATTCCACGGCCGCGCAATACAACAACCAGCCGGCTGCCGGGTTGGCGCTGAAGCTTGCGGCCGGCGCCAACCAGCTCACCACCGAGACCGCGGTCCGCGCCGAGCTGAAGGGGCTGGAGCAGTTCTTTCCGCCAGGGCTGAAGGTCGTCTACCCACTGGACACGGAACCGTTCATCACCCTGTCGATCCAGGAGGTCGTGAAGACGTTGGCCGAGGCCATCCTGTTGGTCGCGCTCGTGATGTATCTCTTCCTGCAGAACGTCCGCGCCACGCTGATCCCGACCATCGCCGTGCCGGTGGTGCTGCTGGGCACGTTCGGTGTGCTCGCCGTGCTTGGCTACTCCATTAACACGCTCACCATGCTGGCCATGGTGCTGGCGGTTGGCTTGCTGGTGGATGACGCCATCGTCGTGGTGGAGAACGTGCAGCGCGTGATGGCGGAGGAACACCTGTCGCCGCGCGAAGCGACGCGCAAATCCATGCAGCAGATTTCTGGCGCACTGGTCGGCATCGCGCTCGTGCTGTCGGCGGTGTTCCTGCCGATGGCTTTCCTTAGCGGCTCGACCGGGGTGATCTACCGGCAATTCTCGGTCACCATCGTCTCGGCGATGATCCTGTCCGTGTTGGTGGCGTTGATCCTGACGCCAGCGCTGTGCGCGACCTTGCTCAAGGCGCCGGATCCGAACGCCAAGCCATGGCGCCTATTCGCCTGGTTCAATCGCGGATTCGACTGGCTCAATGCGCGCTACGCGGGTGGCGTCGGCCGCATGATCGGCGGCTGGCTGCCGTCGCTGCTGGTGTTCGGCGTGATCGCCGGCGGCATGGCGTTCCTGTTCCTGCAACTGCCGGGCGGGTTCCTGCCGGATGAGGACCAGGGCATCCTCTATGGGCAAGTCTCGTTGCCGCCGGGCAGCACGGCCGAGCAGACGGGGGCGGTGAACGCGCGCGTGGTGGACTACATCCTAAGCACGGAGAAGGCCAACGTGGCATCCGTGTTGTCGGTGGTCGGGTTCAACTTCGCCGGGCAATCGCAGAACGCCGGCTTCTTCGTCATCAGCCTAAAGGATTGGAGCGCGCGGCCGCTAGCCTCTCAATCGGGCGCCGCCGTAGCCCAGCGCGTGACCGGCCATTTCGGCACCGAGCGGGCGGCCATGGTCCTGGTGGTGCAGCCGCCGGCCGTGGCGGAGCTGGGCAATGCGAGCGGGTTCGATATGGAACTGGTCGACCGCGCCAATCTCGGCCATGAGAAGCTGCTCGCCGCCCGCAACCAGATGCTGGGCATGGCGGGACGCGACCCGCGCTTGGTCGCCGTGCGCCCGAACGGGATCGAGGATGCGCCGCAATACCGGCTTGTGATTGATCGCCAGAAGGCGAACGCGTTGGGCGTCTCGATTGCGGATTTGAATACGCTGGTGGAGGGCGGGCTCGGCTCGGTCTACGTGAACCAATTTCTGCGCGAAGGCCGGGTCAAGCAGGTGTACGTGCAGGGCGACGCCGGGTCACGCATGCTGCCGGACAACCTGGCCGCATGGTATTTGCGCAATGGCAGCGGCAACATGGTGCCGTTCTCGGCGGTGCTGAGCGGGCAATGGATGGTCGGCCCGCAGAACGTGCAGAGCTACAACGGATCGACCTCGTTCGAGCTGCTTGGTGCGCCGGCGCCGGGGCAGAGCACGGGCGAGGCGCTGCAAATCCTGGCGCAAGATGCCGCCAAGCTGCCGCCAGGCGTCGGCTACGAGTGGACTGGGCTGAGCTACGAGCAGCAGCAGGCGGGTTCGCAAACCACGGCGCTCTACGCAATCTCTGCTTTGGTGATCCTGTTCTGCCTGGCGGCGCTGTATGAGAGCTGGGCGATCCCGCTCGCCGTGCTGCTCGTCGTCCCGCTCGGGATCATCGGCGCCGTTACCGCGACGCTCGTGCGCGGGCTGGACAACGACGTCTACTTCCAGGTCGGGCTCCTCACCACGGTGGGGCTTGCGATCAAGAACGCGATCCTCATCGTGGAGTTTGCCAAGGATTACTTCGAGCAGGGGCATAGCCTGCGGGAGGCCGCGCTGCATGCCGCGCGGGAACGGTTGCGGCCGATATTGATGACGTCACTGGCCTTCGTGTTTGGCGTCTTCCCGCTCGCGATCGCCTCCGGTGCGGGCGCTGCCAGCCGGGTCGCGATCGGAACGGCGGTGATCGGCGGCATGATCTCGGCGACGGTGCTCGCGGTGTTCTACGTTCCCGTTCTCTTCGTAACCGTGCTGCGGTTGTTTAAGGTACAGCCCAAGCCTGTGCACGGTGACGACCCGGTGAGCCCCGTACCGTCGGGGGCTGCGCTATGATCAGGAAGGCACTGCTCATCGCGCCGGTCCTGCTTGCCATGGTGACCGGCTGCACGCTGATCCCCGATTATCACCGCGGGCCGCTGCCGGTGTCGCAGGACTACCCTGCGATAGCACCGGCACGGGCGGTCGCAACCGTCGGTGTGCCAGCGTGGGACCTCGGCTGGCGCGACTTCTTCACCGACCCCGTGTTGCAGGACTTGCTGGCGTTCTCCCTGGACAACAACCGTGACCTGCGCGTGGCGCTGCTCAACGTCGCCGCCGCGCAGGCGCAGTTCCAACTGGCGCATGCCAACCTGTTTCCGACCGTCGCGGCGGCGGCGGCGGGTGATTTCGCGCGTGAACCGGGGGCAGCCGAGGGCGAACCGGCACCGCTGCATCTGAACGCCTACAGCCTCAGCCTCGGCGCCACGTCCTACGAGCTCGACGTGTTCGGCCGCTTGCGCAGCCTGTCGCGACAGGCGCAGGAACAGTTCTTCAGCCAGGCTGAAACACGCGAAAGCACCCAAATTTCGCTGGTGGCGCAAATCGTCTCGGAGTACCTGACCTGGCTGAGTGACCGCGACGCCTTGCGCGTCTCGCAGGAAACGGCGGTGGCGCAAGGCCGTTCCTATGAGCTGCGGAAGCTGACGTTGCAGCGGGGCAGCGGCACGGCGCTCGATGTTGCAACGGCGGAGTCGACGCTGCGCACCGCCGAGGCGAGCGTCCAGCAATATACGCGGCAGGCCGCGCAGGACCTTGACGAGATCGTGCTGCTTGCAGGCGCGCCGCTGCCGCCAGGGCTGATGGCGCGCATGGTGGCTGCCAGCGGGATGGGCGCAGTGCAGCCATTTCCCGCTTTGGCGCCTGGCCTGCCGTCGGCCTTGCTTGAACGCCGGCCCGACATCCGCGCCGCCGAACACACGCTGCTTGCCGCCAACGCCAACATCGGGGCGGCCCGGGCGGCGTTCTTCCCCTCCGTCACGCTCACCGGCAGTGGCGGCACCGAAAGCGGCGGGCTTGGCCAACTGTTTGGCGCCGGCACGGCATCCTGGCTGTTCGAGCCGCAGATCAGCGTGCCGATCTTCGACTTCGGCAAGAACCAGGCAAACTTGGATTATGCCAAGGTGCAAACCCGCGTCGAAGTGGCGAACTATGAAAAGACCATCCAATCGGCATTCCACGACGTGGCCGACGCCTTGGCCGCCCGCGCCACCGATGCGCTGCAAGTGGACGCGGAGCGCAAACTGGTGGACGCCGATACGCGCTACTACACGCTGTCAAAGATGCGGTTTGACACCGGGATCGACACGGACCTGGACGTGTTGGTGGCGCAGAACTCGCTCTTTGCCGCCCAGCTTGACCTGGTCAGCCTGGAGCTTGCGGCACGGGAAAACGACGTGACGCTCTACAAGGCGCTGGGTGGCGGATGGACCGCGCACAGCTCACCGCATGGCACGTAACGCGCGCAACGTATTGCCACGGAGCAATGGGGGTAGCCCGGCTCCGTGGCGAAACACAGCTTGGAACGCGTCCGGCACCAAGGACGGTTCTTTGCTTGTGATCTCCGTTGCTGCCTCAGGCGATTGAGATGGGCGTGAGGTCCTGTGACCAGTTCTGTGCCTGGACAAAGCCATGCACCTTCGGGCTCAGCCCACGCGGGTTCAGGTCGTGTGCCGCGAACAGGAACAAGGCCTGGTCGACGATGGACTCGTGAATTTGTCGCAGCAACGCATCTTGGGCCGCCGGGTCATCCGTTTCGTACACCTTGGCGAACTGTGCATCCATGCTTGGGTCGCTAAAATAACCCCAGTTTACCCCGGCCGGTGCCACCAGCGAGGATTTCAGCAGCCGGATGAACGCGTTGTATGGGTCGAACGAGCCGTAGCTAAAGTTGATGGCCGTCACCCCGCGACCCAGCGGGCTCTTCGCGCCGGAATGCCACACGTCGATGAGCGCGCTCCAATCGTAGACTTCGAAATCCACGTCCAGGTAGATGTCCTTTAGGTTCTGTTGGAGGAACTCGTTCATTGGCAGCGGCTGCATTTGGCCGGAGCCGGACGTTGATATCCCCACCTTCGTGTGTAACCGCTTGTTCGGGCCATACCCCGCCTCCACCATGAGCTTGCGCGCCGCATCCACGTCCAGCCCGAGCTTGAAGCTCGGCGTGCCGTGCCAGGGGTTGCCCGGCGGCACCAGGCCGGCGCCTTCCAGCATCAGCCCGGCCAGGAGCTCCTTCAGTCCCGCGCGGTCGATGCCGAGGTTGGCCGCCTTGCGCACCCGGATGTCGTTCCAGGGCGATCCGTCGACGCGCGAGAAGTGCCACGTCCAGTTGTGCGGGTAGGTGTTGGTCACGATCTTGAAGCCTGCCGCCTTCAGGCTATCCACCGCGTCCGGCGGCGGGGCTTCCACGAAGTCGACTTGGCCTGCGCGCAGCGCCGCAACCCGTGTGTTCGCTTCCGGCAGCGGCAGCAGGATCAGCCGGTCACATTTCGGCACCCGAGTCTTGTCCCAATACTCCTCATTGCGCGCCATGACGCAGCGCTCGCGCAGGTTGAACGTTTCCAGCTTCCACGGCCCGGTTCCCACTGCCTTCTGTAGGTAGGTGTCCCAGTTCTTGCCCGCCGCTTCCCACGCGCCCTGGTGCGTGATCCCGACCCAGACCACGCCGTACGGCACCGTGCTGTCCACGATGCTTGTCTCGAGCCAGAAGTTGTTCGGCCCGTCCGAACCCCAGGACGCCAAGGTGGGCATGCGAAGGCCCACCTGGGCAGCCGCCCTTGTGTCAAAGGACGGCGAGTCCTTCTTGAACGCTCGGTCGAACGAGAACGTCAGGTCTGCCGGCGTGAGGATGTGGCCGTCATGGAACTTAACCCCCTCGCGGATCACGAACTGCCACCGTTTGGGGTTGCCAGGATCAGCCTGCCAGGAGGTGGCAAGGCAGGGGATCAGCTCCGAAGGCTGGTCCGCCTTGGTAAGGTTCCACATGATGAGCTGGTCATACAGCGTGATGCCCATGAAGCGCTGCCCTTCGGCGCCCTGGTCGGGGCAGCCGTTCGACAGCGGCACGGCCGATGCGGTCATCCCCACCCGCAGCGTGCCGCCGGGAGCCTGCGCCCGGGCCAGGTCCCACCCCACGGCCGAGGGAGCGAGCACCGCCGCGGCGGCGGCCCCCATGAAGATGCGGCGTGTCGTCATTGGTGGTACCTCCGTCGGTGTCAGCTTCGCACGTCCATCGCCGAGCGGAGCCCGTCGCTGGCCATGTTGAAACAAAGGCTGGTTGTGAAGATGCACAGCCCGGGCAGTACCGACAGCATCGGCTGCGAGTAGATCGCCGTCCGCAGCGTGTTCAGCATCAGGCCCCATTCGGCTTCCGGCGGGCGTGTGCCGAGCCCTAGGAACGACAGCCCCGCGGCGAGGATCATAGACACGCTGATCAGGCTCGTCGCGTAGACGAAGATCGGTCCCAGAACGTTCGGCAGCACATGCACGCGCACGATCACCCACGACCCGGCGCCGCTCGCCCGTGCAGACTCCACGTAGTCCAGGTTGCGCACGGACGTCGTCACCGTCTCCGCCACCCGAATGATCTGCGGGATGAACACGAGGCTCAACGACAGGATCGCGTTGAAGATGCCGGCGCCGAGCGCTCCGCTGATCGCCACCGCCAGCAGCACAGACGGAAAGGCGTAAAATACGTCGGTGGTCCGCATGATCGCCATATTCACCCAGCCGCCTGCATACCCGGCCGCAACGCCCAGCACCCCGCCCAGCACCAGGGACAGCAGTACGGGCGTGATCCCGATGAACCACGACAGGCGACCCCCATACAGCAGGCGGGACAGCATGTCCCGTCCGAGTTCGTCCGTGCCGAGCGCGTGCCCCAGATAGCCCGGCGGCTTCAGGCGGCGCAGCATGCTCACCTGGTAGGGGTCATACGGCGCGAGCAGCGGCGCCAGCACAATGGCGAGCAGCATCAGCACGAGAACCGTCGCGCATACCCCCGTTACCGGGTCCCGCGACAGGCGCCGCAGCACGCCGCCCCAGTAGCCGCGCTGCACTCGCGTTGCTGGCTGCGAGGGGGCTGCAAGGTCTTTGGGGGCAGCGGTTACCGTCTCGCCCGCCAAGCTTGTCACGCCTCCCCTCATGCGCGCTTGATGCGCGGGTCGATGGCCGTCTGCATCAAGTCCACCAGGAGGTTGAGGACCACGAAGAATAGTGCCAGCACCAGGATGGTACCCTGGAGCACGGGAATATCCCGTTGGAAGATGGCGCTGTTGAGCAGGAAGCCCGTGCCGGGCCAGCTGAACACGGTTTCCACGAGGATCGACCCTCCCATCAGGTAGCCTAGCTGCAGCCCCATGACCGACAGCGCGTTGGGTGCCGCGTTCTTCACCACGTGCAGGAAGATGTTGCGCGGCAGCATCCCCTTGCCGCGCAAGGTGTTCACAAAATCCTGGTTCAGGGTTTCCGCCACCAAGCCCCGGACCGTCCGCGTGATGATGCCCATCGGGATCACGCTCAGCGTCACGGCTGGCAGGATCAGGTATTTGAAATGGCCCCAATTCCAGGCCCAATCGCTGTCGCCGCCGGGCCCGGCACCCATCGCCGGCAGCACGCCCAGGGTCACGCTGAAGACGATCACCATCACCATGCCTAGCCAGTAATGCGGGATCGACACGCCCGCGACAGCGAAGCTTGTGGCCGCTCGGTCCACCCAGGTGCCGCGGAACGCCCCCGCCAGCCCGCCCAGCGCCAGCCCCACCGCGAACCCGATGAAGGACGCCGTCACGGCGAGCCGCAACGTGTTCAGCACTGCCGGCGCCAGGTCCGACCACACCGGCCGGCCCGTTGCCAGGGACCGACCCAGATCGCCCTGCACGACGTGCAGCAACCACAGCCCGAACTGCACCGGCAAGGGTCGGTCGAGGCCGTATTCGTGCTTTACCGCCTCCACCACCGCCTGCGGCGCGTCGGCGGGAACGATGGCGTTGATCGGGTCACCGGGCGCGATGTGTACGAGCATGAAGCACACCAGGCTGACTGCGAGCGCGATCGGCACCGCATACAGCACCCGGCGCATCAGGTAGTAGATCATGCCGCGTCCCGCTCGCCGGCGGCAACCAGGTCCGGCACGTGGATGCAACGAGCCGCCCGCTCCGGCACCGGCCGCCGCGGCGCTGGCACGGCGCGCAGGCACGCCGGTTCCATTTCTGCGCAGCGCGGCGCGAAGGCGCAGCCGGTGGGCAGGTGCTCAAGGTTGGGCGGCGCGCCGGGGATTGTTGTCAGCCGAGTGCCGCGCACCCCGGCATGCACCGTCGCGCCCAGCAACCCCCGCGCATAGGGATGCAGTGGGGCACGCATAAGGGACGCGACCGGCCCCTCCTCGATAAAACGCCCGGCATACATCACCGCCACCCGGTCCGCGACCTCGCCCGCTACGCCTAGATCATGCGTCACGAAGATCACCCCCATGCCCATATCCGCCTGCAACTGCCGCAAGAGCAGCAGGATTTGGATTTGCACCGTCGCGTCCAGCGCCGTCGTGGGCTCGTCTGCCAACAGCAGCTTGGGCCGGCACGACAGCGCGATGGCTATCATCGCCCGTTGCCGCAACCCGCCGGAAAGCTCGTGCGGGTAAGCCGACAACCGCCGCTTCGCCGACGGGATTTGCACCAGCTCCAACAGTTCAAGCGCCCGGCGTTCGGCGTCGCCGCGGCCGATCTGTTCATGCCGCAGGATGGTCTCGCGGATTTGCCTGCCGACGGTGAACACCGGGTCCAGCGCCGTCATCGGCTCCTGGAAGATCATGGACACGACGCTGCCGCGGATGTCGGCCAGGCTGCGTTCGGACGTCGCGATCATGTCGTGCCCGCCCACCTGCACGGTGCCCGCCATCCGCGTCCGGCCCGGCGGGTTCAGCCGCATCAGCGACCGTAGCGTCACGGACTTGCCCGACCCGCTTTCGCCCAGGATGCACAGGGTTTCGCGCGGAGCTAGGTCGAAGCTGACGCCGTTCACCGCTTGCACAGTTGCGTCGCGCGACACGAACCGCACGACCAGGTCGCGCACGTGCACCAGGGCGGCCATCAGGACGGTGCCCGGCTGTGGCCGCTGCCGGGGGCCACCATGAGGCATGCCGATAGGTGGGACGCGCCCGCCTCCGCCAAGGGGGGCGGCTTTCCGCCGCACACTGGCTCCGCATGGACGCAGCGGGTGCGGAAGCGGCAGCCGGATGGCGGGTTCACCGGGTTGGGCGGGTCGCCCTGCAACGGCGGCACCGTGCGGCGGTTCGCCGGGTCCATGCTCGGCCGGCTGTCCAGCAGCGCCGCGGTGTAGGGATGTGCCGGCTGCCGGTAGATCGCGTCGACCGGCCCGATCTCCGCGATGCGGCCGAGATACATCACCATCACCCGGTCCGACACGTATTGCACCACATTCAGGTCGTGGCTGATGAACAGGTAGGTCAGCCCGAACTGCTGCTTGAGGTCCAGCAGCAGGTTCAACACTTGCGCTTCAACGGACTTGTCTAGCGCCGACACCGGCTCGTCCAGGATCAGCAGCCGCGGGTTGAGCGCCAGCGCCCGAGCGATGTTGATCCGCTGTCGCTGCCCACCCGACAGTTCGTGCGGGTAGCGGGATGCGAACTGCGCCGGGCTGAGCCCCACCGCCTCGAGCAGTTCGTCCGCGCGCTTGACCGCCACCCGGCGGCCGACTCCGTGCACCTGCGGCGGGAAGGCGATGCTGTCCTGCACCGTCAGCCGCGGATTGAGGGACGAGTAGGAGTCCTGGAACACCATCTGCACCTGCCGCCGATACTCTTTGAGGGACAGCCCGCCCTGGCCGATGGGCTGCCCGTCGAACACCAGTTCACCCGCCGTGGGGTTCAGCAAGGCCATGATCAGGCGGGACGTGGTCGACTTGCCACAGCCACTTTCCCCCACCAGGCCGAGCGTCTCGCCCTTGCGCACGGCAAACGAAACGTCGTCAACGGCCTGCACCACCCCGTTGCTGCGACCGAGCAGGCCGCTCCGCAGCGGAAAGCGCTTGGTCAGCCCGCGCACCAACAGCAGCGGCTGCGCGGCCCCGCCAATGTCGGGAGCTTGGGAGAGCATTGTGTCGCAGGCAGCCCGCGAGGCGGTGCCGTGTGGAACCATCAACTGTCTCCTTGGGCAGGCGAACCTTGCAAGAGCCGGACCAGCCAGACGCCGTCGCGCGGCATGAAGGTTGCAAATATCTCTGGACAAGCGGGAGGGCGGGCAGTTGGACGAGTATAGCAAGCGTGGCTATGGCGGCGCCTCCGTCGGGTTTGGAAAGCGGGTCGGCATCGCCGTGGTCGACTTCCAGCGCGCCTTCACCGACTCGCGCTTCCCGCTCGGCGGCGCTGCCTTGACGGAGCGGGCGGTTGTCAACACCGCCACCCTGCTGCACGCCGCTCGGATGGCTCGGCTGCCGATCGTTAGTTGCTACACGGCATATCACAGCGCGGCCGACGCGCCGCACTGGAAGATACCGCCCGTGCTGGACGGCCTGCGCCACGGGTCGGAACAGGCAGAACTCGATCCGCGGATCTATGCCGCCGACTATGACGTGCTGCTATGCAAGACGGGGCCCTCGCTGTTCTTCCACACCGCCGCCGCGCCCACCTTTGTCCGGCATGGGGTCGACACGATCATCGTCACTGGCTGCACGACCTCCGGCTGCATCCGCGCCAGCGTGATCGATGCGTTTAGCTACGGCTTCCGCGTGATCGTGCCCGAGGACTGCGTCGGCGACGTGGAGGAAGCGCCTCACTTGGCCAACCTGCGCGACGTGGGGCGGCGCTACGCGGACGTAGTCGACCTGCAGACCTGCCTTGACCACATCGCCACGCTACCTCGGCTGAACAGCCTCTGATCGCGCACCTGGACCGGACCGGAGCCGGCCCCTGCACCCGGAGACGCCGGTGACCCTGCACTCCCTTTCCGTTGCTGACGCGCAACGACTGATTGCCGCCCGCACCCTGTCGCCGGTGGACCTCGTTGAGGCGTTCCTCGCCCGCATCGCCGAGGTGGACCACCTCATCCACAGCTACATCCTGGTCATGGCCGACCAGGCCCGGGCCGCCGCCCGCCAAGCGGAGGCGGAAATCGCGGCAGGAAGCTGGCGCGGCCCCCTGCACGGCATTCCGTTCGGCGTGAAGGACAATTATGACGTCGCCGGCGTGCCCACCACCGGTGCGTCCCGCCTGCGGCTGGACCACGTGGCGACTGGGACGGCGACGGCGGTACGCAAGCTCCAGGCGGCTGGCGCCATCCTGCTCGGCAAGCTCAACACCTGGGAATACGGTACCGGCACGGGCGCCGTGCACCACGACCTGCCGTTCCCAGTCGCGCGGAACCCCTGGAATACCGGCCATTTTACCGGTGGCTCCTCTACCGGCGCCGGCGCCAGCGTGGCGGCCGGCACCGCGATGTTCGCCCTGGGGTCCGACACTGGCGGCTCCATTCGGCTACCCGCCGCCGCCTGCGGGCTGCAAGGCATCAAGCCAACTTTCGGCCTGGTCAGCCGCGCCGGCATCCTGCCCAATTGCTGGTCGTTGGACGTGGCCGGGCCGCTGTGCTGGACCGTGGAAGACGCCGCCATCGTCCTGCGCACTATTGCAGGCTTCGACGCGGCCGACCCGTCCAGCGCTTCCGTGCCGCCGGCCGACTACCTCGCGGGCCTGGACTCCGGGGTGCGCGGCCTTCGCCTGGGCATTGTGCGCCAGTTCGGCTACGGCGCCCCTGTGCTCGACGCGGCCAATGCCGCCGCCCTGGAAGCCGCCGCAACGTTGCTGGCGGAGGCAGGCGCCACGGTGATCGAGACGACCCTGCCGGCGCCGCTGTCGCAATACGAGGCCGTCACATCCGTCATCAACTGGTCCGAAAGCTACTCCATCCACGAGCAGGACTTCGCCGAACGCGGCGCCGACATGGGCCAGGCGCTCCGCGACAAGATGATGAGCGGCTTCACCGTTCGCGCCGCCGACTACCTTGCCGCCCAGCGCGAGCGTCGCAGCCTCGCCCTGGGCACCGACGCCGTCATGCGCTGCTTCGACGCCGTGCTGATGCCCTGCGCGATGCACACCGCACCGCCGTTCGCGGATCCCGACGCCGTCACCAACTTTACGCGGCACAAGATGACGACCCCGTTCAACGTGTCCGGCCATACCTGGCATGTCCGTCTGCTCCGGCTTCGACCCGGCCGGGCTGCCCACCAACCTGCAGGTCGGCGCTCGCTACTTCGACGAGGCGACCGTCCTGCGCGTCGCCCACGCCTTCGAGCGTGCCACCCCGTGGCGCGACCGCCGCCCCAGCCTGGAGACCGCATGATGGCCGACATGACCCCCGACGAGATGCTGTCCTATGCCGAGCGCCATGGACTGACGGCCGCCACCCCGGAGACCCTTGCCCGCATCCGCGAGCTTTCGGCGCATGTTGCCGCGACCGGGGTCTCCATCCGGCGCATGCCCGACAAGGCCGATGAACCGGCGGGCGTGTTCTGCGTCCCATTGCCGGCGCGGGTTAAGCCATGAGCGAGGTGGACCTGATGGCCCTCACCGCGACAGAAGCCTCCCAACGCACCGATGCGATCCGGCCGGCGCGCGAACCGGGCACGCGGCCGGCGCTAAGCCCGGTTTACGGCACCGCCAATCGGTTTTGACGGCCTGCGCGCTGGCGCCCGTGATGGCCATCGCCGGAGCTGCGTCAGGGTCGCAAATCGCGACGTGCGGTGAGATGCAATTGCCTCGAGTCAACGGGCGTTCATCGGTTCGACCCGAAGCCGTTGCGTGCTAGACGGTGTGGACAGGCGTCAGATCCTGAAACCAGCTCTGCGCCTCCACATAGCCCTTCACGTTGCCGGCCAGGGCGCGCGGGTTCAGGTCATGGACAACCCAGATCCACATGGCCTGGTCGACCAGGTGGGTGTGTAGCTGCGCCAAAATCCTGTCCTGATCCGCAGGCTCGAAAGCGAGCTTGGCCTTCTGGCATAGTTCGTCGGCCACCGGGTCCGTGTAGGCGCCCCAGTTATAACCTGCGGGCGGCACCATCTGGCTCCAGGCCACGTTGATCAGGCCGATATCCGGGTCATAGAAGGCCCAACTGTTGTTCAGCCCGTCGACGCCCTTGTTCTCCGGCGCGGCGGCACCCGACCGCCGGCGGCCGCGCAGCGTTTCCCATTCCATGACCTGGAAATCGAGCTTCACGCCCACGTCGGCAAAGTTTTGCTGGATGCTGTCGTTCATCGGCTCGGGCTGCATCTGCCCCGACCCGGCGGTTGAGATCGCAAACGTCAGGTGCAGCGGGTTGGCGGGACCATGGCCTGCCTCCAGGAGCAGCTTGCGGGCTTGGTCGGGATCATAGGTGATGTCGAAGCTCGGCGTGCCGAACCAGGGATGGCCGGGATACACCATGCCCTTGGCCGGTTGCGCCGTGCCGCCTAACAGGCCAACCAGGCTGTCCCGGTCGATGGCGAGGTTGAGCGCCTTGCGGACCCGGATGTCGCGCATCGGCGAGCCTTCGCCGAAATTCAGGATGTAGGGCCAGATATGCGGGTATTTGTTGGTGATGACCTGCATGCCCGACGCCTTCAACCGGTCGATCGTGTCCGGCGGCGGCGCTTCAATCCAGTCGACCTGGCCCGACAGAAGCGCGGCCACGCGCGTGTTGACATCCGGGACCGGCAGCAGCACTTGCCGGTCGGAGGCGGGAATGCGTGCCTTGTCCCAGTATTTCGTGTTGCGCACCAGTTCAGCCCGGCTGCGCGGTACCAGCTTCTCGAGCACCCAGGGTCCCGTGCCGGAGGGTTGGCTGGCGACCTTGTTCCAATCGCGGCCGAGCTTTTCCCAATTCGCTGGGCTGGACATGAAGATGTTTGCGATCTGATAGGGGATGACCGCGTCGGCCCGCTTGGCCGTGATCTCCACCGTGAGGTCGTCGATTTTGCGATAGGAGGCGAGGGGCGCCACGTAGGGCGCTCCCTGCGCCGCCTGCGCCGGGTCGAACTGGGGCGATGCCTTGTTGGAGAGCTTGTCGAGGTTGAACACCACGGCATCGGCGTTGAAGGCGGAGCCATCGTGGAACACCACGTCCGGCCGCAGGCGGAACGTCCACACTTTGTGGGTGTTTTCGTCCGATGACCAGGAAAGCGCCAGGCCGGGCCGCAGCGTCGCCAGCGCGTCGGACTTCGACAGGTCCCAGTTGATCAGCGCGTCATACACCTGGTAGCCGATGAAGCGCTGGCCTTCGCCGCCCTGGCTCGGCTGCCCGGTGGTCAAGGGAATGTCGGCAACGGTCATCGCAACGCGGAGCACCTTTTCCGGGGCAGCACCTGCGGCGGCCACGGGGACCGACGGCAGGGCCAGGGCGGCCGAAGCCGAACTCAAGGCTGCTCGACGTGTCAGCATTCACCACGTCCCTCATGGATATTGCGGCGAGCTCACGCATGATCCATGCCACCATGGTCACCTGGAGTCGGGGAGTAGCAGCGTGCATGAGTCCCGCAGACGATTGAGTTGCTTCACCGCCGTCGGCCTTGTGTTGCGGTCGAGCAATTGAGGCCGAGCGCCGCATCAAATGCCTGGACGGTTGGTTCAGGGAGGGTTGCGATTGCTTGAGTTGCGGGCCAGTGCCTCGATGGTGCGCGCGAACAGGCGCGCCCGCTCGGCCCGCTTGTCCCGCCCCTCCAGCCCCGCTTCAATGCAAAGGCTGGTGTAGCCATGCACGAGCGACCAGGCGACCAGGGTGATGTCTGGCACCGCCGAAGCCGGAGCTAAGCCGGCGATGATGGTTGATAGCGCGGTGAGGCCGGTGGATGCTGCGGCCTGGGCGTCATGGTGCTGCGACAGGTCGACGAACTCCTTGCCAAACATCAGCCGCATCAGTGCCGGCTGCTCCTGTCCAAAGGCGATGTAGCGCTCGGCGGCCCTGGTCAGGCGTTCGGATGGAATCGGGGTCGAGGCTGCGGCGGCACGGGTTCCGGCGGCAAGGCGCTCGAAGCCGTCGCGGACCAGTTCTGCGAGCAGTGCTGCCTTGTCGGTGAAGTGGTTGTAGGGCGCCTGCCTGGATAGTCCGGCACGCTCGGCCAACTGGCGCAGTGACAAACCTGCCGCGCCGCTTTCTTCCAGCAGGGAGGCGGCCCCTTCGAGCAGCGCGGCGCGGGCATTGCCATGGTGATAGGCCGTCCGTCGATCGCTCATGGCGTGAGGATGCGATTGGATGTTGACGGCGTCAACAGGGCTGGTTATGTTGTCGGCGTCAACATCAAGCTCGGCAGGGTCGCATGGAGGTCTCGATGGTTACTGACAGCCCCCTAATCCTTCGCTGACCGCACGTCCGTTGGCCTCTGACTGTCACTTAACCTGGAGATGACACCATGATCTTCGTCAGCATCACGCGGCTGCGTATCCGCTCGGTGTGGTTCATGCCGCGCTTTGCGCTGCACGCGTTTACCTCGCTGCGCCAGTGCAAGCGGGCGAGCGGGTTTCTGGACGGCTCCTTGCTACCGGACCGCAAGTTGGCGTTCTGGACCATGACGCTGTGGCAGGACCAAGCAGCCATGCGCGCCTACATGGGTGGCGGCGCGCACCTGAAGGCCATGCCGAAGCTGCTGCATTGGTGCGACGAGGCGAGCGTAGTGCATTGGACCCAGGATGACGCCACGCCCCCAAGCTGGGAGGAAGCGGTCCGGAGAATGCGAACACAAGGACGCGCGTCCAAGGTGCGCCACCCAAGCGCCGCCCACGCCAGCTTAGGCTTTGCCGAAGCGCGCACGACGGCCGCCGCGCCGATCAGGCAGGCGTAGGAGAGACTGAGCTGCATTTCGGTCTAGGTTTATCGGACCTCCTGCTGTTGGATCAGGTATTGAGCTGCGCGGCCACGGACCCGTTCAGGTTTGGAACTCGACGTCTGCAGCCTTGCGGTGACAAAGCCGTTGCGCTTCCTATGGCAAAGCAATACATTTTGCAAAATGTTGAACGCGGCTACGATCCACCCCGCTGTTAGCGGCTTTCGCACCAAGCGAGAGCTAGCCATCGGCACCTTGCGCGATGCGATTCAGTCCGGCCGCTACGTGCCGGGCCAACAGCTCAGCCAAACTCAACTGATGACGGATTTTGGCTTGGGATCGACCCCGGTTCGGGAGGCCGTGCTAGAGTTGCTCGCCCGCGGCGTGCTGGTGCAGGAGAGCCACCATAGCGTGCGCGTGGCGGAGTTAGACCTGCCGCGGTTACGCAACATCTACCGCGTGCGCTGCCTGCTGGAGACGGAGGCGGCGCAGCTTGGGACGGGCAAGCTGCTCGAGCGAGACCTAGCCGCGATGCGGGCGCAGTTGCAACGGATGGTGGCCGCCAAGCGGGCTGGCGACCCGGCCGAAGCTGCACGGGCCGACATCGAGTTCCGGCGGAGCCTCTACGCGGCGGCGGACAACCCCATCCTGCTGGACCTCATCGACCAGGTTTGGCTGAGTTTCCCCGGCAGCATCCTCTACGGCATTCCCGGCCGCCTCGCCCAAAGCATCAAGGAGCACCACGAGATCCTGGATGCGGTGGCGCGGCGTGACCCGGCCGCAGCCGGGTTGAATGTGCAGAAGCACCTGCTCGGTGCCCTTGCCGTCCTTGAAGACTACCTCAAGCGGTTTACCGAGCAAGCGCATGGCATCCCGCGCCCGTTGTGAAGCGAGCTGCAGCGAGTCGCCCCACCCTGAAACAGGAGCCTTCGATGGACACCATGCTGCGCGACGCCGCCCGGGATTACATGGTCCGCTATGGTGGTGACACCTTTCCAAACCTGTTCGTGTCCGCCAAGGGCACGGTCGTGCACGACGACACCGGGCGCGAAATCCTGGATTTCACCTCCGGCCAGATGTGCGCGACCATTGGGCACAACCACCCGGCCATCGTGGAGGCGGTGAACAGGGCCGGGACCAAGGCGTTCCACTTCTTCAGCGGCATGATCCCCGAGGTTGTGGCCGAGCTTGCGCTGAAGGTGGGCCGCGACTGGATGCCGCCTGGCCTCACCAAGTCGCTGTTCATCAACACTGGGTCCGAGAGCAACGAAGCCGCGTTGCGCATCGCGAAGATGCACACGGGCGGCTACGAGGTGCTGGCTGTCGGCGGCTCGTGGCACGGCGTCACCGGCGCGGCCGGCAGCGTGTCGTTCGCCAGCGATCGCAGGCACTACGGCGTGCCGACGCCCGGCGTGTTCGTGATGCCGGAGCCGAACGCCTATCGTCCCATCATCAAGGGCGACAGCGAGGAGGAGTCGGCGCTCGCCTGCCTCGAACTTGGCCTGAAGCTGTTTGACATCCAGTCGGCGGGGAAGCCTGCCGCAATCATTATCGAACCCATCATCAGCGCCGGCGGCGTGCTGGTGCCGCCGCGGGCCTACATGCAGGCGCTGCGCCGGGCAGCCGACGAGCGCGGCATGCTGCTGATCTTTGACGAGGCGCAGACCGCGTTCGGCCGCATCGGGCATCGCACCGGCTCGGAGTTCTTCGGCGTCGTCCCCGACATCATGACGGTGTCAAAGACCCTGGGCGGCGGCCTGCCCCTGGCCGGCACGATAACCACGCCGGAGATCGAGGACAGCGTCCACCGCAAGGGCTTTACCTACTACACGAGCCACGTCTCCGACCCGCTGCTGGGTGAGGTTGGCTTGGCCGTCCTCCGCGTTCTCAAGCAGGAGCAGTTGGTCGAGCGGGCGCGGACGGTCGGCAGCTATTTGCGAGGGCGGATGCTGGATTTGCAGCAGCGCTACGAAGCTATCGGCGACGTGCGCGGCGAGGGTCTGCTGCTGGGCGTCGAACTGGTGAAGGACCGCGAGTCCCGCACGCCGCACCACGAGCTTGGCGCGCTGACGACGCGCAAGTGCTTCGAGAAGGGGCTAAGCATGAACATCCGCCGCCGGCCGGAGCGCGGCTCGGTGTGGCGGATTGCACCGCCGCTGACGGTGTCGCATGACGAGATCGACCGCGCGGCGGCGATACTGGAAGACGCCTTGCGGGAGAGCCTCGACGAACTGGCCCACGCCGCCTGACGACAGCGCCGAGCCAAGCATCGTCCGCGAGCACGCCGGTCAGGGTCGGCTCTCCCTGCCGCAAGACCGGACAGGCCGGGCCTGGCTCACCGACCTCTCGGCAGCACGTCGGCCAGCACCTGCTTGACGCTGTTCTTCAGCACGCTGCCGAGCTCCGGCTCTCTGCCGAGCATGCTCAAGAAGTTCTTGGCGTCCTTGAAGGTAATGTGCGGCGGCAGCGGCGGCACGTTCGGGTCGGCATAGACGTTCATGATCACCGGTCGGTCGGCGTTGAAGGCTGCATCCCAGGCGGCGCCGAGTTGCCCGGGGTCGCGCACCACGATGCCTGTCAGGCCGAGCAGCTCGGCATAGGAGTGGTAGGCGAAGTCTGGGATTGCCTGCGTCGACTCGGTCTTACCAGCGCCCATCTGCACCCGCTCCTCCCACGTCACCTGGCTCAGGTCCTGGTTGTTCAGCACCATGATGATGAACTTCGGGTTGGCCCATCGGCGCCAGTATTTGGCGACGGTGATCATCACGTTCAGGCCGTTCATCTGCATCGCGCCGTCGCCGATGAAGCCCAGCACGACGCGGTCGGGAAAGGCGAACTTGGCCGCCACGGCGTACGGTGTCGCCGCGCCCAGAGACGCCAGGCTGCCGGACAGCGAGCCCATCATGCCGGCGCGCATCTTGATGTCACGGCCATACCAGTTCGCCACCGTTCCGCTGTCAACGGTCATGATGGTGTTTTCCGGCAGCCGCTTGGAGCATTCCCAGAACACCCGCTGCGGGTTGATCGGTTGCGCCGGCACCATGGCCCGCTGCTCGAGATTGCTCCACCACTTGCCGACATCCTTGGCGATCGCCGCGCGCCAGTCGCCGGGCTGCTTCTTATCTAGCAGCGGCAGCAGGGCGCGTAGGCTGGCGGCGCTGTCGCCCACCATGTTCACCTCCATGGGGTAGCGCAGCGACAGCCGGGTCGGATCCATGTCGATCTGAACTCCGCGGGCGCTGCCGGGCTTGGGCAGAAACTCGCTGTAGGGAAAGGACGAACCTACGACCAGCAGGGTGTCGCAATCCTGCATCAGGTTCCATGACGGCGCGGTCCCGAGCAGGCCGATGCCACCGGTCACCCATGGCAGGTCGTCCGGCAGCACCGCCTTGCCCAGCAGCGCCTTGGCCACCCCGGCCTGCAGGCGCTCGGCCACCGCCGTCACCTCGTCGGCCGCGTTCAGCGCGCCGGCGCCGACCAGCATGGCGACCTTCTTGCCGGCATTCAGCACCGCGGCGGCCTCGCGCAACGCCGCCTCGTCCGGCGTTTTCGCCAGCGTGGAGTAGCCGACGCCGGTATGGGTGGTGCCGTGGGCCAACGGCGGATCGACGTAAGCCATGAGTTGCAGGTCGTTGGGGATAATGACGCAGGTGACGCTGCGCGTGCTGGCGGCGATGCGCACGGCGCGGTCGATCAGGTGGCGGACCTGCTCGGGCACCATCGCGGTGACGACAAACTCGCTGGCCACGTCCTTGAAGGCGGATTGCAGGTCGATCTCCTGCTGGTAGTGGGCGCCGATGGCGGTTCGCGCTTGCTGGCCGACGATGGCCACCACCGGCATGTGGTCCATCTTGGCGTCGTACAGCCCGGTCAGCAGGTGTGTCGCGCCAGGGCCCGAGGTGGCGTAGCACACGCCCACCTCGCCGGTGAACTTGGCGTGGGCAGACGCCATGAACGCCGCCATCTCCTCGTGGCGGACCTGCACGTATTCGATGCCCTCGGTGGACTGGGCCTGCTCGAGCGCCACGTCCAACCCGCCGACGCCATCGCCGGGGTAGCCGAACACGCGCTTAATGCCCCACGCGGCCAGTCGGTGCCAGACGAACTCACTGACGGTCATGCTCATGCGGGCCTCCTACGGGCAGTGCGGTATCAATTGGAGGACTACGCCTGGCCCAGATGCCCGTTTCCGCCGCCGCCTTTCCGCGAGCTGTTTGGCTACGCCGGCCAAGCTAGCCTAAGCTCTCGGCGAACTACGGTGCCCGCACGGGAAAGCCATGGCGAAGCTCGAGATTAAGGTCCGCGGCCTGTTCGCGACCCAGGTTGCCGCCGTGCAACTGCCGGAGGCCGAGGACCGGAACGCCGCCCTGCGGGAGGTGATCCTGCGGCGGCGCGCGCAGACGGGGTCGGTGCAGGCCTCCAACGCTGGCGGCTGGCACTCGGACCGCGAGATCGCGGCTTGGGGCGGACCCAAGGTTGTCGAGTTGCTGACCATGGTGCAGCAGCTCGCCACCCAGCTCACCACCGACCGGGCCGGCGAGCGGCTCAGGCCAGCCTGGGCGCTGCAGGCCTGGGCCAACGTGAACGGGCCCGGCGACGGCAACATCTGCCACTACCACCCTGGCTCGTTCTGGTCCGGGACCTACTATGTGGACGACGGCGGCTGCGCGTCCGACAGCGCCCTTGGAGGCGAGTTCGAGATGCTGGACCCGCGCGGTGCCGCTCCCGGCATGTATGCCCCCGCGCTGCGGATGCTCGACGATGCCGCCGCGGGCAGCGCCGAGACGATCCGCCCGCACCCCGGCTTGCTGCTGCTGTTCCCGTCCTGGCTGCAGCACCAGGTGCGCGCCTATCGCGGCGACCGGCTGCGCATCTCCATCGCCTTCAACCTGGGCCTGTGAGCGGCCTGGAGCTATCGTCGCGGACCGCGGCCCGCAGGCAGGCGAAGATCGTGGCCCTGGCGCGCGAACTCGGCCGCCTGTCGGTGGACGATCTCGCCGCGCGCTTCGCGGTGACGCCCCAGACGATCCGGCGGGACCTGAACGAGCTCTGCGAAGGCCGCGTCCTGACGCGTGTCCATGGCGGCGCCATCATTGCCTCCTCGCTGGAGAACCTGGCCTACGAGGCGCGCAAACTGGTCGCCAGCGAGCCCAAGCGCCGGATCGGCCAGGCCGCCGCCGCGCTGGTGACGGACGACTCGTCGCTGTTCATCAATTTGGGGACCACCACCGAGGAGGTTGCGCGGTCGCTGGCCGCCCGGAGCGGGCTCCTCGTCGTCACCAACAACATCAACGTCGCGATGGAGCTGTACCAAAACCGCACGATCGAGGTCGTCATCGCCGGGGGAACCATCCGCCACACCGACGGCGGCATCGTGGGGCCGATGGCGGTGGAGCTGATTGGGCATTACCGGGTCGACTGCGCCATCATCGGCACCTCCGCCATCGACGAGACGGGCGCGCTGCTCGACTACGATTTGCGGGAGGTGCAGGTCTCTCGCGCAATCATGCGCAATGCACGCCGGGTGATCCTTGTCGCCGACCGAAGCAAGTTCGCCCGCCGCGCCCCAGTCCGGGTTGCGAGCCTGTCCCAGGTTGACGTCTTCGTGACCGACCGGTTGCCCTCGGCCGAGATCGCGGAGCTATGCCGACGCGAAGCCGTCCAGGTGATCGAAACCGGCGAGGACGACAATGAGGGAGATGAATGAGCGCTTGAATGTTCCTTTCATTCGTGTTTCGCTGAAAACCGAAAATGAAGGCGCCATCGAAGGCGCCGGTTCGTGGGAGCGATGCGCGAGTGGATGGGCAGGCCGAGCAGCACGTGTTCGATTTGGCCGTGATCGGCGGCGGCGTGAACGGCTGCGGCATCGCGCGCGACGCGGCCGGGCGCGGCTGGAGCGTCTACCTGTGCGAACGGCGCGACCTCGGCTCCGGCACGTCCAGCGCGTCCACCAAGCTCATCCATGGCGGCCTGCGCTACCTGGAGTTCTACGAGTTCCGCCTCGTCCGTGAAGCGCTGGCCGAGCGCGAGGTGGTCTGGGCGATCGCGCCGCATATCGTTTGGCCGCTGCGTTTCGTGCTGCCGCATCACCGCAAGCTGCGCCCGGCCTGGCTGCTGCGCCTGGGCCTGCTGATCTACGACCACATTGGCGGCCGCAAGAAACTGCCGCCAACGCGCACCGTGCGGCTGGATACCGACCCGGTCGGCGAGCCGCTTAAGCCCGAGTTCCGCCGCGGCTTCGAATACTCCGACTGCTGGGTGGAAGACGCGCGCCTGGTCGTGCTGAACGCGATGTCGGCGGCGGAACACGGCGCCGTCGTCGCGCCACGCACCGCCTGCGTGTCCGCCACGCGGGTTGGCGACTTGTGGGAGGTCACCACCCGGGGTGAGGACGGCGGCATCGGCCGCATTCGCGCGCGCGCCTTGCTGAACGCGGCTGGCCCCTGGGTGGGCGAGGTCGGCGAGAACGTCATCCGCAACAACATGCGCGAGCCGGTCCGCCTGGTCCAAGGCAGCCACGTCGTCGTGCCCCGGCTCTACGACCATGCGCAGTGCTACATCTTTCAGAACGCCGACAAGCGCATCTTCTTCGTCATCCCCTACGAAACCGACTTCACCCTCATCGGCACCACCGACCTCGACTACAAGGGAGACCCGGCCAAGGTCGCCGCCTCGCCCGAAGAGGTCGATTATCTGTGCCGCTCGGCCAGCGATTACCTGCGCAAGCCGGTGACGCCCGATATGGTGGTGTGGACCTACTCCGGCGTGCGTTCGCTGCACGATGCCGGCGGCGGCGCCGCGCAGGCGGCCAAGCGGGACTACGTGCTGACGCTCGAGGCGCAAGATGGCGCCGCACCGTTGTTGACGGTGTTCGGCGGCAAGATCACGACCTACCGCAAGTTGGCCGAAGCGGCGCTGGAACGGCTGTCGCCGCACCTCCCGGCCGTCGCTGGGTTGCCCGCGGGCTGGACCGGCAAACGGCCGCTGCCCGGCGGCGACTTCCCGATGCTGGGGTACGACGCCGAGGTGGCGCGCCTCGCTGCCCGCTACCCGTTCCTGCCGCACCCGCTAGCCCGGCGCTTGGTCCGCGCCTACGGCACCCGCGCGGCGCTGATCCTGGGCGACGCCGCAAGCCTGGACGACCTCGGCGCCGACTATGGCGCGGGCCTCACCGAAGCCGAGCTGCGCTATCTCGTCGCCAACGAGTGGGTGCGCCGCGCCGAGGACGTGGTTTGGCGCCGCAGCAAGCTCGGCCTGCGGCTGACCCCCGACCAGGTCGCCGCCATCGACGACGCGGTCCAACGCATGACGCGGCAGGAAGTGTCGGCATGAGCCTGGTGCTCGACCATGTCGGCCTGGATGTCGGCGCCGAGCGGGTGATCGCTGACGTCTCGCTCGAATTGCAGGCCGGCACCATGAACGTGCTGCTCGGCCCGACGCTGTCGGGCAAGACCACGCTCATGCGCATGATGGCCGGGCTTGACCACCCGACCAGCGGGCGCATCGTGCTGGACGGGCGCGACGTCGCGGGCGTGCCGGTGCGCCGCCGCTCGGTTGCGATGGTCTACCAGCAATTCGTCAACTATCCCTCGCTCACCGTCTACGAGAACATCGCCTCGCCGCTGCGCGTGGCCCGCATCCGCCGCGCTGACGTCGACGCCAGGGTGCGCGAGGCGGCCCGCGTGCTTCGGCTCGAGCCGCTGCTCGACCGCTTGCCGGTGCAGCTATCCGGCGGCCAGCAGCAGCGCACGGCGATTGCCCGCGCGCTCGTCAAGCAAGCCGAACTCGTGCTGTTGGACGAGCCGCTCGCCAACCTCGACTATAAGCTGCGGGAGGATTTGCGCGAGGAACTGCCTCGCATCTTCGCGCAGACCGGCGCCATCGTCGTTTACGCCACCACGGAACCCACCGAGGCGCTGCTGCTGCGCGGCTCCACCGCCACGTTGTCGCAGGGCCACCTGACCCAGTTCGGCCAGACCGCCCGGGTGTACCGCGCGCCAGAGACCATCGAGGCGGCGCGCGTGTTCTCCGACCCGCCGCTCAACGAGGCGATGATCTCGCGGCGGGGCTCGCAAACCGTGCTCCCGGACGGCCGCAGCCTCGGCTCGCTCGGCCTGCAGCTCGCCGACGGAGACTACTGGCTGGCCTTTCGTGTGGAGCATGCAACGCTGCACGGCGGCGCCGGGCTGCGGTTTCCCGGAACGGTGCTGTCGACGCAGATGTCCGGCTCGGAGCGGTTCGTCCACGTCGATGTCGGCTTTGCGCGCTGGGTTTGCATCGAGCGGGGCGGGCAGGATTGGCCGCCGGGCATGGCGGCCGAGGTGGCGGTGGACCCGGCGGGCGTGTTCGTGTTCGCCGCCCCGTCCGGCCTCGTCGCCGGCGCCTCGGCGCAAGCCCGCCACGCGGTTCTGGCTTAGGACGCCGATGGCCCAGATCTCCCTCGACGACGTGGCCCACGCCTACGCCTCGGCGCCCGGTGAGCCCACCCGCTATGCGCTCAAGCCGATGAATCATTTGTGGGAGCACGGCCAGGCCTATGCCCTGCTCGGCCCGTCCGGCTGTGGCAAGACCACGCTGCTCAACATCATCTCCGGCCTGGTCATTCCATCCCACGGCCGGGTGCTGTTCGACGGGCAGGACGTGACGCGCCTGCCGACGGAGCAGCGCAACATCGCCCAGGTGTTCCAGTTTCCGGTAATCTACGACACCATGACGGTCGCCGGAAACCTCGACTTTCCGCTGCGCAACCGTGGCATGCCGAAGCGCGAGCGCGAGGCCCGTGTGGCCGAGATCGCCGCCATGCTGGACCTCGGCCCCGTGCTGCAGACCCGCGCCCGCGGACTGACCGCCGACGCCAAGCAGAAGATCTCGCTGGGGCGCGGCCTGGTCCGCCGCGACGTTCGCGCGGTGCTGTTCGACGAGCCGCTCACCGTGATCGACCCGGCGTTGAAGTGGGACCTGCGGTCAAAGCTGAAGAAGGTCCACAAAGCGCTCGACATGCTGATGATCTACGTCACCCACGACCAGACTGAGGCGTTGACCTTCGCCGACCAGGTGGTGGTGATGAACGAGGGCGAAGCGGTGCAAGTCGGCACCCCGGCGGAGCTGTTCGAGCGCCCGGCGCACCGCTTCGTCGGCTACTTCATCGGCTCGCCGGGCATGAACTTCCTGGACGCGACGGTAGCAGGCGCGCGCGCGGTCGTCGGCGGCCATCCCCTGCCGCTCGGTGCCGTTTACGACATCCCCGCGCACACCAAGGTGCAGGTCGGCATCCGCCCCGACTACGCCGTGCTGGACCGCTCCGCCGGGCTGCCCGTCCGGGTCCGCCGCATCGACGACCTTGGCCGCTCGCGGCTGGCGCATGTCTCCCTGGGCGAGCAAGACCTTGTCGCCACGATGCCGCCCGGCGTCACCCTGGCCGACGACAGGGCCGCCGTGGTGCTCAGCCCCGCGCATCTCCACGTCTATCTTGACGACGTCCGCGTGGAAGGCGCCCGCGCATGACACCGCGCCGCTTTGAGAACCACGGCTGGTTCTTCGTCCTGCCGGTGCTGGTGCTGGTGCTGTTCACCTCGCTGGTCCCGGTCATGACCGTGGTGAATTACTCCGTGCAAGACACGATGGGGCAGAACCACTTCTTCTGGAACGGTGCCCAGTGGTTCCAAAACCTGCTCGACCCCAGCACGGACATCGGCGCCCGGTTCGCCGGCGCGGTGGTGCGAAACTTCGGATTTTCCTTCGTCGTGCTACTGCTGGAAATCCCGCTCGGCATCGCCGTGTCCCTGTGCATCCCCAAGCGTGGCTGGCAGGTGGGGGCGGTGCTCGTCGTGCTCGCTTTGCCGCTGCTGATCCCGTGGAACGTGGTGGGTACGATCTGGCTTATCTTTGCCCGCCCGGACATCGGCCTGTTCGGCGTCGCGCTGAACCGCCTCGGCCTCGCCTACAACGACACGCAGGACCCGACATCGGCCTGGTTCACCATCGTCATCATGGACGTCTGGCACTGGACGCCGATGGTGGCGCTGCTCTGCTACGCCGGCCTGAAAGCGATACCGGACGCGTTCTACCAGGCGGCCCGCATCGATGGCGCCAGCCGATGGGCGATCTTCCGCAACATCGAGCTGCCGAAGCTACGCAAGGTGTTGATCATCGCCATGCTGCTCCGCTTCATCCAGAGCTTCCTGATCTACACCGAGCCGTTCATCGTCACCGGCGGCGGGCCGGGCGAGGCCACCAGCTTCCTTTCGGTGGACCTGGTCAAGCTGGCTCTGGGCCAGGTCGACCTCGGCAACGCCGCCGCGATGTCCCTTACCTACTACCTGATCACGCTTACGGTCTGCTGGGTGTTCTTCACCTACACCACCCACAGCGAACAGCAGGGAGCCGCCTGATGCGTGGTCTGTCCCGGCCGCTCGGCATGCTGGCCTACCTCTTGGTGCTGATGCTGCCGGTCTATTGGTTGGTTGCCATGAGCCTGAAGAGCAACATCGAGATCAACGGCGGCCTGACCCTTTGGCCACACGAGCCGACGCTGTCGCACTACGCCCATATCTTCAACGACCCGGTCTGGACGCGTGGTTTCCTCAATTCGATCAGCTACGTCGCCATCAACACCGTCCTCTCTGTCACCCTGGCGTTGCCGGCCGCCTATGCGTTCAACCGCTACCGCTTCATCGGCGACAAGCACCTGTTCTTCTGGCTGCTGTCGAACCTAATGGCACCGCCCGCGGTGTTCGCCCTGCCGTTCTTCAACCTCTACTCTTCGCTCGGCTTGTTCGACACGGTCTGGGCGGTGGCGCTCGCCCACTGCCTGTTCAACGTGCCGCTGGCGGTCTGGATTCTCGAGGGCTTCATCTCGGGCGTGCCGCGCGAGATCGACGAGACCGCCGCGCTAGACGGCTACTCGTTCCCGCGCTTCTTCGTCCGCATCTTCCTGCCCCTGATCGCCAACGGCATCGGCGTGGCCGCCTTCTTCTGCTTCATGTTTTCCTGGGTCGAGCAACTGCTCGCCAGCACCCTCACGGCCAACAACGCGGAACCTTTCGTGGCGGTGATGACGCAAGCCTACACCGCCGCTGGCGCCGATTGGGGCTTGCTTGCGGCCGCCGGCGTGCTGACCATGATCCCGGGCGCCATCGTCATCTGGTTCGTGCGCAACAACATCGCCAAGGGCTTCGCCCTGGGGCGGGTATAACGATGGTGCAGAATCTCGCCTGGATGGCCTGGACGTGGGAGACCGGCCTGTTCTTCGGCTTCATTGTGGCGGCCCTGACACTTCTGACGCTGCTGGCCATTTACCGACCGGAGACGCCGAGGCGTGGTATCCTGCGCTTTGCGACCACCCGCGGAGACCGGTTCTTCGTCACCCTAATAGGCTCCGCCTACATCTTCATCGCCTGGATGCGCTTCGGTGGCGATGACCTGTGGTACCCGCTCGCCCTGTCGTTCATGTTTGGGGGAGTGATGTTTCGGTACGCCTGACAACAACAACAAGGAGGAGGGTTCAAATGAAGCGTCGTGATGTGATCAAGGGTGCCGCCGCAGTCGGTGCCGGCGTGTTGATACGCAGCGGGGTGTCGCACGCGCAGCAGGTCGATGCCGCCAAGAAATGGGTCGACCAGGAGTTCCAACCGTCGACGCTCAGCAAGGATGAGCAGATGGCGGAACTCGAATGGTTCATTAGCGCCGCCAAGCCGTACAAGGGCATGGAGCTAAACACGGTCTCCGAAATCCTCAAGGTGCACGAATACGAGTCCAAGACGCTCACCCAGGCATTCGCCGAGATCACTGGCATCAAGGTCAACCACAACCTGATGGACGAGGGCATGCTGGTCGACAAGATCGAAGTCGAGATGCAGTCAGGCCGGCCGATCTATGATTTCTGGATGAACGACTCCGACTTCATCGGCACCCACCCGCGTTACCATGACATCGTCGGCGGCTCGCTCACCGACTTCATGGCCAACGACGCCAAGGACATCACCAGCCCGCGCATCGACCTGCCGGACTTCATGGGCCTCTCCTTCGGCACCTTCACCGACGGAAAGCTCTACCAGTTGCCGGACCAGCAATTCGCCAACCTCTATTGGTTTCGGCATGACTGGTTCCAACGCCCGGAACTCAAGACTGCGTTCAAACAGAAATTCGGCTACGATCTCGGCGTGCCGGTGAACTGGTCGGCCTACGAGGACATCGCCGACTTCTTCACCAACACCGTCAAGACGATCGATGGCGAGCGCGTCTACGGCCACATGGATTATGGCAAGAAGGACCCGTCGCTCGGCTGGCGCTTCACCGACGCCTGGCTGTCGATGGCGGGTGCTGGCGACCGCGGCTTCCCGAACGGCCGGCCGGACGACGAGTGGGGCATCCGCATGACCGCCGATCGTCCGCGCGGCTCGTCCATCACCCGCGGCGGCGACGCCAACGGCCCGGCGGCCGAATATGCCTGCCGCAAATACGTGGAATGGCTCAAGAAATACGCGCCGCCCGAGGCCGCCGGAATGGACTTTCTGGAGGCTGGCCCGGTGCCGGGCCAAGGCCACATCGCCCAGCAGATCTTCTGGTACAGCGCCTTCACCGCAGCCCTGTCGGACCCAAAGCTTAGCGTGATGAACTCGGACGGCACGCCGAAGTGGCGGATGGCGCCATCTCCGCACGGCCCCTACTGGAAGGAGGGGATGAAGCTCGGCTATCAGGATTGCGGCTGCTGGACGATGCTGAAATACGCGCCGCTCGAGCGGGTCAAGGCAGGCTGGCTCTACGCCCAGTTTACCACGTCCAAAGTCACCACGCTCAAGAAGTTCCTGGTGTCGTACCACATCATCCGCACCAGCGACATCATGTCGGATGCGGCCACCAAGATCGCTCCGCAACTGGGCGGCCTGGTTGAGTTCTATCGGTCGCCGGCGGTCAAGGAGTGGACTCCGACCGGCGTGAACGTGCCCGACTACGGCAAGATGGCCCAGGTCTGGTGGCAGAACGTCTCCAACGCGATCTCCGGCCAGGTGACGCCGCAGCAAGCGATGGACGGCCTGGCGCGCGACCAGGACGCGATCATGGAGCGCATCCAGCGCTCCGGAGTCCAGGGCGACCTCGGCCCGGTGATGAACGAGCCCAAGACCGCCGAATACTGGTATGATCAGGCGAAGAAAGACGGCAACCTTGCGCCGCAGCGCCGGCTGGAGGACGAAAAGCCGCAGGGCCAAACGATTGACTACGACGAGCTGCTCAAGAGCTGGTCGCCGAAAAAGGCCTAGCGGCTTGGCTGGGCGACTGAATGAGGACCAAGAGCGGCTTCAGCGTGAATCGTCAGGCTGATACCGCGTTAGGGTGGACCGAAGGACGGGGGGCGAGCGCCAGCCCCCCGCTCCAGCCCCGGGGATGGTCGTG
The DNA here is from genome assembly GCA_965199105.1 of Acetobacteraceae bacterium. Classification (GTDB taxonomy): domain Bacteria; phylum Pseudomonadota; class Alphaproteobacteria; order Acetobacterales; family Acetobacteraceae; genus LMUY01. Next base: position 1,190,163 of record CBDAQO010000002.1, read on the forward strand.
ACAAAATACCTGCTTGTGGTGGATCAAGGGACCACGTCGACCCGGTCGATCGTGTTCGACCCGAGATTGACCCCCATCGCGGGGGCGCAGCAGGAGTTTGCCCAACACTATCCCCATCCCGCTTGGGTCGAGCACGACCCGGAGGACCTCTGGTCCACCGCGATCAGCACCGCGCGCGACGCGCTCGCGAAGGCCGGGCTGCAGGCGAGCCAGATCGCCGCCCTTGGCATCACCAATCAACGCGAAACCACCATCGTCTGGGACCGGCAGACCGGCCGGCCCATATACAACGCCATCGTCTGGCAGGACCGCCGAACCGCCGACGCCTGCGCGGCGCTCGAGCGCGCGGGCCATGGTCCCTTGGTCACAGCCAAGACCGGACTGCGGCTCGATCCGTATTTTTCCGCCACCAAGATCGTCTGGATACTGGACCACGTGGACGGCGCCCGGCCAGCAGCCCAGGCCGGACGGCTGGCCTTTGGCACCGTCGACAGCTACCTGCTGTGGCGGCTCACCGAGGGGCAGGTGCACGTCACCGACGCCACCAACGCGTCGCGCACGCTGCTTTGCGACATCACGACGGGCGGCTGGGACGACGAGCTGCTGGCGTTATTTGGGGTTCCGCGCGCCATGCTGCCCGAGATTCGGGACAGCTCGGGCGCGTTCGGCGTGACCACGCCGGGCCTGTTCGGCGCCCCGGTCCCGGTCTACGGCGTGGCCGGCGACCAGCAGGCGGCGCTGGTCGGCCAGGGCTGCTTCTCGCCCGGCGCCGTCAAGGCCACCTATGGCACCGGCGCGTTCATCCTGCTCAATACCGGCGAGCGCACGGTCCGCTCCCGCTCCGGCCTGCTTACCACCATCGCTTGGCAACGGCGCGGCGTGCGTCACTACGCGCTGGAGGGGGCGATTTTTTCCGCCGGCGCCAGCGTGCAATGGCTGCGCGACGGCCTTGGCATCGTCGACACCGCTGCCGAAACCGGGGAGTTGGCAGCGCAGGCTGACCCCGACCAGCCCGTCTACCTGGTGCCCGCCTTCACCGGGTTAGGCGCGCCCTATTGGACCAGCGAAGCGCGTGCTCTCATCACCGGCATCACGCGCGGCACCAGCCGGCGCGAGATCGCCCGCGCCACGCTCGAGACAATCGGCTTCCAAACGCGCGACCTGCTCGGCGCCATGATGGACGACTTCGGCGCCGAGACGGAAGCGGTGCGGGTCGACGGCGGCATGGCCGCGAGCGACTGGACGATGCAGTTCCTGGCGGACATGTTGGGACGCGAGGTGCAGCGACCTGCATGCCTGGAAACCACCGCCGTAGGTGCGGCCTACCTTGCCGGGTTGCACGCCGGGCTATGCCCCGAGCCGCACCACGCCGCCGCGGGCAAGATCGAGCGCCGCTTCCATCCCACAATGGCGGCGGAAGAACGCGGGCGGCGCTATGCGGGCTGGCAGTCTGCCATGGCGCAGGCGCTCGCGCCGCATCGGCCATAGACGTTATGCGGATCGTGTTTCGCTGCGATCCGGCCTTGCAGGGCTTGCTGCCGCGGCCCGAACCGGCGCGTGCCATGCTCCCGGACTGGCTGCGTCAGATGCCGCGTCACGCCGCCTCGGACATGCACGCCGGCGACGTGCGCACCGTCAAGCATTGCCCTCCCTTCATCGATGCGATGAGCCACGGCTTCACCATCCCGCTGCCCTGCGACGTGCAGGTCGAGGCGGGGCGGCTGTCCTGGCAATGGGCCGTTCCCCCGCTCGCCGCCACCGCCCACCCGCGGGCGCCGCTGGCTTTCCACGCGCCGGCGCAACTGCAAGGCACCCCGTTCCACACGCCGGGCCAGGTTGCAGTCAAGTTCAACAGCTTCTGGACCGTCGAGCTGGAGCCCGGCTGGTCCTTGTTCGCCATGCATCCGGTCAATCGGCCCGACCTGCCATTCCGCCTGCTCTCGGGCCTGGTCGACTCCGACCGGTTTCACAATGTGGGCATCCTGTTTCCCGCCGTCTGGGCCAACCCGGCCTGGGAAGGCGTGTTGCCGCGCGGCACGCCGGTGGCGCAATGCTTTCCCGTCCCGCGCGCACCGGTCGACTACAGCTACCAGACCTTCTCGGAGGCGGACTCGGCGCGTTACGCAACCACTGCGGCGGCTTTACTCGCAGGCCCGAACCACTACCGGAAGACCTTCCGCGCCGAGCGCTGACGCCGTCTCCAGCAGGGTCTGCCGCAACCGGTCGGGGTCGAGCCAAATGCACCCGGTGGCGCTGGACGCCAACGCTTGCGCGATCCGCCCGAACGAGTCCGGCCGCGCTTGCCAGGCAAGCGAAAACCCGGCCAGCGCTGGGGCCAGTTGGCCCGATTCGAGGAGCACGACGCCGAGGTTGAACGCCGCTTCGTGCAAGCCCGGCCGAGCTTGCAGCGCGGCCCGGTAGGCGGCTGCGGCCGCATCATAGTCCCGTTGATCCTGATGCAGGTTGCCGAGGCCGAACCATGCCTCGACCTGCGCCGGGTCAAGCGAGACGGAGGTGCCGAAGGCAGCGGTGGCGCCCGCGGTATCTCCCAGGGCCCGCAGGCAGCGGCCGCGACCGGTATGGGCCGCGGCCAGGCCGGGCGCTGCCGCAATGGCGCGCTCGAAGCTGATCTTTGCCGCCTGCATTTGGCGCTTGTGCAGCAGCACACCGCCAATCTCGCACCACCCTGGCGCGTAATCCGGAAAATTCTGCAGCTTGGCGCCGAGGTCGTTCGCCTCCGCCTCACCGCGCTGCAGCAGCACGCTGCACAGCCGGAACCAGCTTGCCGCCCGCTCCGGTGCGGCCTGGACCGCACGGCGCGCCGCCGAAACCTCCGCATCGCTCGGCGACTGCATCCGTTAACCCCCACTTCGTTTGAGCCTGGCGTGTTGTGCAACCCACGGGTCCGGGTATCTAAATCGTGAGAAAACACGATAACGCTACTACTTGACTTGAATAGGCGTGGCTTGAAGAAGCTTGAATATGACGCCGGGGCTTCTGCTCGCCTTTGCTGGCTTCGCGTTCGTCAGCTCCATCACACCAGGGCCGAACAACGCCATGCTGCTTGCGTCTGGCGTCAATTATGGCTTTCGGCGCACAGTGCCGCACATTTCCGGCATAAGCCTTGGTTGCATGATCATGCTGCTCCTGGTCGGCCTTGGCCTGGCGCAGGTGTTTGCTGCCGTGCCGATGCTGTATATCGTGCTGCGGTACGCTGGGGCGGCCTATCTGCTTTGGCTGGCCTGGAAAATCGCGACCGCCGCAGCGATGACGGATCAGAAGACCGGTCGGGACCGTCCACTGACGTTCTGGCAGGCTGCTGCCTTTCAATGGGTCAATCCGAAAGCCTGGATTCTGGTTGTGGGCGCCGTGAGCGCTTACGCGCCACAGGAGGATTTCGGGCGTAACGTGGTGGTCCTCGCGGTCCTGTTTAGCCTTGTCAACGCACCCACTATTTGTGTCTGGGCGGGCTTCGGCACGGCGCTGCGGCCGTTGCTTGCCAAGCCGCGCCGCGCCTGGATGTTCAACGTCTAATGGCCCTTCTGCTGGTAATGTCGCTCTGACCAATGCTGAACGGCTGACTTAGGCGGGAGGTACGTCGAACGCACAAAGCAGTGTTGTGTTGCATTGCTCCCGCCGGCACTCTTAACGCGCGACTCACTCGACGCAGTCAGGATGCTCCTACCGCGAAGAGGAAGAGCTATGCGCTGGTTGGACAATCGCCAGATTAAGACCAACATGGGCACGATGCTGATTGGCAAGAGCACGTCGCATGTTGAGCGCGGGGTCACCCTGGTAGAGGAAACCGGCACGGCATTGCACAAGATTTTGGAGAAGGTCACGTGGGTGACTGGTGCGATGACGGAGTTCGCGGCGAGTGCAGACGAGCAGGCGAATGGACTCGCTCAGGTGAATAGCGCGGTGAACCAAATGGATTAAATTACGCAGCAAAACGCGGCGATGGTCGAGGAGAGCAACGCCGCATGCCAGGCGCTGGCGCACGAGGCGATTTCTCTTGGGCCACGCGACGGAAAGGTTCAGAATGCCGACGCTGGTTGCAGCCGGATAACTATCTTCGGGTAATGTTTAAATGTGGCAATGAGCCCACAAAGAGTCCACCCAAGCAATCAAAATCCCTCCTGGTTCTCACAACCGAATGGACTGGTGAGCAGCAGCTTGCTGGACACGCTGGCGACATGGCCTGCGCCGTTTGTGTAGGCGGTTGCCCGGCACATCAGCCCAAACCGTCGACGACGTCGACCCACAGTAAAGCCTGGGGCCGAGAGCAGCAGCAAGTAGCCGACCGCTCCAGCGTCGGCTGCAACTCGCGCCCGCGGACTGCCGTAACGTGAGAACCCGGCAAGGGAGCGCACCAGGCGGCCCCGACTATTCTCTCAGCCAGTCGCTGCAAGCTGCATTGTCGCTGGCGCTTCACGCCACCAGCCCAGCGCCGGCGCCACGAGGGCCGCTGTCAACTCGATTGACCGCAGGATGTAAGGGTGTGGCGGGTCCATGGAGTGCACCTGGAAGGCCAGGTCGGTCACGCGTTCCAGGGTCGTGTCAGCGCGCAACGAGGCGATCACCTCGTTGGGGCTGCCGACATGCGAATCGGCGCGCTTCATCAAGCCCGCGACCGACTCGTCGGCCAAAGCCCGGCCACTTGCCCGCATCCGCTCGGCGAACCGGCGCAGGCCAGGGCCGCCGAGCCGTCGCGCCTCGTCGCCGTCATCAGCGACGAACAGGCTGCGCGACCCAAGGATCCGCGGTGGGCAGCCCTCTGGCAACGCTTCCAGGTAGGCATCGATGATCGGGTTCTGAATCTCCGCCAGTGTCAGCTCCGGCGCTTCAGGCGGCCGCGGTTGGGTGCGGGACAGCAGCAGTCCGTCGCCGGCAAGCCCTGCACGCCGGCCGCCCTGCACGGAGAAGGTAGCCTGCCAAACCCGCCCGGCTAAGTCGGCACGAGGCGGATAGAGCCGATTGTCGCCGGGCCCGAGCGCTTCGCCCCGCCAGGCCGCCTTCAGCTCGGCTAGATGCCGCTCGAATATCTCGGCACGCCGGGCGCTGTCCTGCCCAAACGAGGCGAAGGCGGACGGTGTGCCGCCAGGACCAACCCCTAGCTCCAGCCGGCCGTTCGCCAGCGTGTCCAACACGGCGGCATCCTCCGCCACCCGCACCGGATGGTCGAGCGGCAGGGTCACAATGCCGGTGCCGATGCGGAGCGTCCGGGTACGGGCGGCAATGTGCGACAGAAAGACGAACGGCGCCGGCATGCCGCCTTCGCTTTCGAGGAAATGGTGCTGCGCCACCCACACCCCATCGAATCCGCAGCGCTCAGCATGCAGGATCTGCTCGGTCGCCAGCCGATAGCGCTCGGCCGGGGCCGCTTGGTCGAGCAACCGGCTGAAGAAGCCTAACCGTTTGGAATGGGTCATGGGACCACCATGGATGCTGAAGCGTTAGACATCATGCCGTGCGCGCCCGGTGCAAGCGGCCGGCCAGGTATCGCCGCAATCAAGTCCCGCGTGTGGTCGCTGCTTAGTGCCCCAAACACGGACTCGACCGGGCCGTAATCCACCTGTCGCCCGCGGTGCAGCACCGTGACTGTGTCAGAGATCTGCCGCACCACCGCTAGGTCGTGCGAGACGAAAAGGTAGGTCAGCCCAAGGTCCCGCTGCAGCGCATGGAGCAGGCTTAGGATCTGCGCCTGCACGGTCATGTCCAGCGCCGAGACTGCCTCGTCCAACACCAGGATTTGCGGCTCCAGAACCAGAGCCTAGGCAATCGCCACGCGCTGCCGCTGCCCGCCAGACAGCGCCTGCGGGCGGCGCGTCAGCAGCTCCGGCGCCAGGCCGACCCGCTCGGCCAAAGCCTGCACCCGCCGGGCACGATCGCCACGTGGCCTTGCGGTGAAGTTCAGCAGCGGCTCCTCAATGATGTGGAATACGCTCTGTCGGGGATCGAGCGAGCTGAACGGGGTCTGGTAGACCAACTGGATGCCTCGCCGGAACTCCCGCCGTGCAGCGCCCCGCAGCGAGGCGACATCGGTGGCCGCCACCACGACCCGGCCACCAGTGGGCATCTGGAAGCCCGCAATGTTGCGGATGATTGTGGTCTTGCCGCTGCCTGATTCGCCGACGATGGCATGCGTCGTGCCGCGTTCGACCTGGAACGATACGTCGTCGACCGTGCGGTACGTGCCGCGCGTTCCAATCAGCGGAAAGTCATGCACCAGATGCTGGACCACTATGGCTGGTGCCTCCCTCCGGCTCCGGGCCGGTCGGTGCGGTGCGCTGCGGAACGCCGGGGCGTCGGCGAGCAGGCGCCGGGTGTAGGCGCTTTCTGGCTCCATAGCGCGATATTGGTGCCGGCCAGCCGGATCGCTCCCGCGTCCCCCCCCCCCCGTTCGCCGCCAGCAGCCCGATTACCGCCTGCGCCGTGGTGGTCTTGCCGGGGCCCGATTCCCGCACCAGTGCCACCACCTCGCCCGGCGCGATGGCGAACGACATGTCATGCACAACCCGGCTCCAATGGTCGCCTTGCCGGTAGGACACCCACAGGCCCGTCACCTGCAACAATGGTGCCATCTGCGCCATCATTGCGACTGTCCAATCGCCTGACTGATGCGATTGGCCGAGAGCACAACCAGCATCAAGGCCGCGCCCGGAAACGCCGTCAGCCACCAGGCGGTCGACACGTAGTTGCGGCCGTCGGCGATCAGCAAGCCCCATTCCGGAATGGGCGGCGGCGCGCCGTAGCCGAGGAAGCCGAGCGTCGAGGTCGACAGGATGCGCTCCCGAATTGCAGCGCCGCCATCGCAATTACGGGCGTGAGCGAGTTGGGCGGGACATGGCGCCATAGCACGGCCGCGAAGTTGCCGCCGCTGCCGAACGCTGCCTCCAGCAGTGCCGGGATGGACAGCATGACGTCGGCCAACCGCATCGTCAGTTCATCGGCCAGGCCGCCCGGCGACCCGGCGATCAGGCCACCAAATGTGCCGACCACCAGCCCCACGGCGACAGCCACGACCGCGCCGGAGAGCGAGTAGCGTGCGCCATAGACGATGGGGGCGAACATGTCCCGCCCGAGCTGGTCGGTGCCGAGGCAATGCCCCGCTTCCGGTGGTCGTAGCTGCTGCCCTGCAACGCCAGACGTTCCGCTGTAGCTTGTGAACAAACCCGGCGCCAACGCCCAGAGCAACACGGTCGCGATCACCAGCCATGCCAGCATCAAACCGGGGTTGACATGCCCGATCCGCCAGCGTTGCAAGATGCAGCCCCCGGCGCCACCGCCGGGTTGGCGAGCCGACCGCTCACGGGGACAGACGCCGTCGTAGCCGCGGATCCACCACCGGGTATAACAGGTCCACGATCAGGTTGATGGCGACGAAGGCAGCCGCTGACAGCACCACAATCGCCTGCAGCACTGACGTATCCTGGCTGGTCACCGCGTCCCGCGTCAACGCGCCGAGGCCGTTCAGCTGAAAGACGGTCTCCGTCACTACGGCCCCGGCAAGTAGCTCGCCGAGCAGGATACCCGCCACGGCCAGCGTTGGCAGGATCGCGTTGCGGGCGACGTGGTGCCACAGCACCCGGGCCCGGCTGGCCTCCTTGGCTCGGGCGACGGCGACGAAGTTCTGCAGTTGGGCTTCATCGAGGCTGCGGATGAGGATTTGCGCCAGCGGGGCGGAGATCGGCACGGCGAGCGTGATCGTCGGAAGGACAAAGGCCTCCCAAGCCCCGGACTAATCACCCGGGGACGCAATCCTGATTAAGTTCCAAAGCCCGGACATGGGGCTCAGCGCGGCCCAGATCACCGAGATCCGTGCGTCTTACGGCGCTGACAGCTCGCTCCCGGTGCGCTACCTGCACGCGATCACCAACTTCCTCACTGGCGACCTAGGCTATTCCGTGCAGGCCGGCGTTCCAGTCAGCCAGCAGCTCGAGACCAACCTGCCGACCACGGCCGAACTCTCCGCCCTCGGCTTTCTCGGCGCGGTGTTGCTGGCCGGTGCGGTCGCCTTCGGCGCCTCGCTGACGCCGATGCCGCATCTGCGCGCGGCGCTTCGGGCGCTGCCGTCACTGTTCGTCTCAATCCCAACGTTTTGGCTGGGGACCTGCAGCAGGATGAAGGCGACGGTGAACGCCGCCCATAGCACCAGGACCGCCTGGCCGACCCGACCGACCACGTAGTGGACCATCCTCTAATGCTTCGCGAGCCAGACGGAGTAGAAGCTGGGCCGCCCGACGGCCTCAAAGGCCGTGCCGTGCACATAGGGCGCGCCCGCGAAGACCTGCGATCTTCGAAGATCGGAATGTCTTACGCCATGTCCAATAGGTAGCCTTGGGCTGGAGCGGCGAGTTCATTGCGCTTGGCCGGGTCGGTCTCCGATGCCGTCGCCTCCAGCAACGCGTTGAGCTTCGGGTCGGTGAAGTCCGTCTTGCTTCTAAGCCCGCCCTTCTCCAGCAATGCATCCCGGTTGGCATAGTAGAACTGGCTTTTGATCACGTCGACATCGACGCGCCCGACCTCGGCCACGAAAAGCGGCGTCTTTACCGGGTAAAGGTTGTCGAGGATGGCGGTGCTGGGGGACCCGCGAGGACGTTGACGGCGTCCAGCTTGCTGCCATCGGAGAACGTGACGCCGGGTCGCAGCTTGAACGTGTATTCCGTATCTATGGCGTTCACCGTCCAGGACGTTGCGATCCAGGGCTGGATTTCGAGTGTTTTCGGGTCCTGGAAGGTCAGTTTGTCGGTGATTTGGTTGAGGATGCCGCCGTTGGGATAGAAGCCGCCAGCCGGCGGATAGAGGGTGGTGTGCGCTTGCTGCTCCAAGTAGATCAGTTTGCCACCAGTGACCGGGACCTGGCTCGCTGTCGTCTGGGCCAAAGCCGTGCCTGCCGGGAGCAAAATTGCTAGGCCAAGAGCGAGATAGGAGGGCGGCCCCATAGTCGAAATGCCTTTCCCGCGGCACGGCGTTTGGCGCAAGGATGGGGCAGGGGGGATACAGGAGTGCAAGCTTAGTGGCCGCCTCCAACCCTTCGGACTTCCAATGGGCTTTAAACACCATCTGGCCGTTGAGAACGAGTGCTTATATCGCGGAAGTTCAATACTGAACGCGCCGTTGTAGATGCGTCATGCTCCCGCTTTTAGCGCCCGGCACCCGCTTTAGTATTGGTCAGGCGTGCTGCCGGACCTCGCAGCACGCCACGGAATGAGGGTAGCTTCAGTGTCAGCTTGAGTTTTCTCTCGCGCTCAACCCACCAGCAGCGCGACATTGAGGACCGACAGTGCGGTCAGGACGATGCTGGGCGCGAGATGGCCGTAGTCGCTTAACCGGACCACGGTCACGATGGCGACGATGCAGATTGCCGCCCCCAAAATGAGGCCTCCGACACGCGCGGCCGGGATCGCAATGAGCCCGGCCACCAGCACTTCCAGGCCGCCCGTTACGAGGTTCCACCCGCGTGGATAGCCCCAACGCTCGAAGTCGCTCCTGATGGCAGCGGAACCGGATGCGTTGACGATGCCGGCGCCGAGGAAGGCGAGGGCGAGTAGGCATGCCAGCAAGGTGGCGACGGAAATGCCGAACAAAGTCATGAAGTGAGTCCGTGTGAAATGGTCGTGGAGGATCAGTCGTGGTTCAGGCCATGAGCAACGCGGCGCTTGCCGCCAGGGCTATGACTGCCGTCGCACCGTGGATGCCAAAGGCCGCTGCGCGGGTTCCGCCGCTGCGCAGAACAATCGCTGCATCGCCGAGGGGGATCAGACTGGCTGCGGCCATGAACGTGCCCAGGAGGTGCGGCGAGCGGCTCGCCAGCAGGATGAAGATAAAGATGCCCGAGGCAATGTCGCGCACTCCCTTGGTATAGAGCCAAGGGTAAGCCCCAACGATTTGGGTCTGTGCTCCCACTGGGTTGGTCGGCAGTCCGAATGCTATTGCGGCAGCCTGCGGGGCTAGGACGAAACGAGCGCCGATGGCGATGATGGCAACGCCGATCACGCCGGAGACGATCGAGGCGAGGGTGGTGAGCATTGCTTACCGGTCCGATACCAAGTCCCTAGCAGCGCTAGAGTTTCTGACGCTGGTATAGCTAGCGTTGACAGGATTGCAAGCGTTAGTAGGATCGATGATGTCCGTTTCAGATCGGCGCCGCCGTGAGCGCGCCCGCCGCCACGATCAGATCGTTGCGGCAGCGCGTGATCTCGCCGAGGCGGAAGGGTGGGAGGCAGTGACAACGCGCCGGTTGGCCGAGCTCGTAGAATACAGCCAGCCAGTGCTTTACAGCCATTTCGATGGCAAGGCCGCGATCGTGCGCGCCGTCGCAATCGAAGGCTTTGCGGAGCTTGCCGCTCGACTGCACCAGGCGCGGTCCGCCATTGATGAGCCGGCGCAGTCCTTGCGAGCGGTTTGCGGTGCCTACCTAACGTTTGCTGCTCAGCGACCTTCGCTCTATCAGGCCATGTTCGTGCTGCCGATTGATGTTGAATTTGGCAGCGAAGCGACGCCGGCCGCTTTGCGCTCGGCCTTCGGTGAGTTTGTCGGTGCGCTCAAACCTTTTGACACGCATCCTGACATCCGGGCGGAGGTCACCTGGGCAGCCCTGCACGGCTTGGCCGTGCTTGGTCGGGGCGGCCGTATACCAGCGGAGGGCCAGGAGGCGCGTATCGACCTACTAGTCAGGCAGATTGTCAAAGACTGCGGCGGCTGAAGGTTACGCGCGAGCCCGAACGTTAGTGATCGCGTATCTGCAACCAAGGCGTGTGAATCTACCAGCGTCAGGCGGGATATAGCTTTTCCGCGGCAAGCAGGTAACCATATCTAACCGCTGTTGTTAGGCTGGAACAGATCCATGACAAACGATCCCGCTTATACACCGCCACATATCTGGAGTTGGGTTCCCGGCAACGGCGGCCGGTTTGCGTCGACCAACCGCCCAGTGGCCGGAGCGACCCACGAGAAACAGCTGCCAGTCGGCCGTCAGCCCTTGCAGTTATACTCGCAGGGCACGCCGAATGGCGTGAAAGTGACAGTGATGCTGGAGGAGTTGCTCGAGCTTGGCATTAGCGGAGCGGAGTACGATGCTTGGTTGATCCGCATCGGTGAGGGCGAACAGTTCGGTAGCGGTTTTGTCGAAGTTAACCCTAATTCCAAGATACCAGCGCTATTGGACCGCAGCGGGCCAACGCCGATACGCGTATTCGAGTCTGGAGCCATCCTTCTATACTTGGCTGAAAAATTCGGTGTCTTTCTCCCGCTTGACATGGCAGCACGGGCTGAGTGCCTGTCGTGGTTATTTTGGCAGATGGGCAGCGCACCTTATCTCGGTGGAGGATTCGGCCATTTTTATGCCTATGCCCCGGTAAAAATCGAGTATGCTATCGATCGGTTTACTATGGAGGTCAAGCGCCAGTTAGACGTGCTCGATCGCCGTCTGGCAAAGATGGAGTTTGTGGCGGGACCAAACTACACGATCGCCGATATTGCCATTTGGCCCTGGTATGGTGCCTTGGTTGAGGGACGTCTTTACGGCGAGTCCGCGGTCTTCCTCAAAGCTGAACAGTATACGAACGTACGCCGTTGGGCAAAGGACATCGAACTCCGCCCCGCGGTTCAACGGGGACGCATGGTCAATCGCATTTCAGGCGAGTCATCCAGTCAGTTGCATGAACGTCACAATGCCACCGACTTTACTACCAAGACGCAAGACAAGGCCGCGCCCGATTGATTACGAGCTAACCGGCCGGGATAGCCGGCCGGTTAAGCTTGGAGGATGAGAAAGCTTAGGCCACCTCGAGTTCGCGCGCGTTCACGTTGGTCATCCATCCGTGGGCATCATTTGTGAGGCCATACTGGATCGCCGTAATCGCGTCGTATAGCCGCTGCGTTAACTCACCCGTGACGCCGCCGTTTATGACCATGTCGGAGCCCGCATACCCCAGCTCGCCGACGGGCGAGATGACAACGGCTGTGCCGGTCCCCCACATTTCGGCAAGTTTGCCCCGCTGATGTGCGTCCTGGATCTCATGGATTGATATAGGCCGCTCCTCAACCGGTATTCCCCAGTCTGCCAGCAACTGCAGCACCGACCGCCGCGTGATGCCGTCGAGGATCGTGCCGCTGGAAAGCGGCGGGGTGACCACGGTGTCTCCGATGCGCAACATGATGTTCATCGAGCCGACCTCGTCCAGAAACTCTCGGTCGCGGCCGTCAAGCCACAGCACTTGCGTGTAACCGCGGCGTGTTGCGTCCTGAGCTGCATAGAGGCTGGCGGCATAGTTGGCGGCCGTTTTGGCCGCGCCAAGCCCACCCGGAACTGCTCGAACGTGCTGGTCGGTGGCTAGGATGCGCACGGGGTTGAGCCCCTCTTTGTAGTATGCACCCACCGGGCTCAAAATGACATAATAGAGATAGGTCGTGGAGGGATGGACGCCCAGAAAGGTGTCGGTCGCGATGACCGTCGGACGGATGTAGAGCGACGTCCCCCGTTTGGACGGCGCCCAAGTTGCATCGGTGGCAACAAGCGAGCGAAATGACGCTTCAACCAGCCTGGCGTCGAGAGGCGGGATGCACAGCAGCTCACAAGAGCGGTTCAGCCGGGCAGCATGTTGATCGCCTCGGAAGATTCGGATTTGGCCATCAGCGCCGCGAAATGCCTTCAGGCCATCGAATACCGCCTGCGCATAATGCAACACGCAACACGCCGGGTCGAGCGCCAGCGGTTCGTAGGGCACAATACGCCCATTATGCCAGCCATCGCTGGGATCGTAGTTCATCATGAACATGTGATCGGTAAACTCAACGCCGAACCGCAGTGCTTCGTCGGCAGTCCGGGACTTAGGTTGCGCGGTCCGCGTGACAGGAAAGCTTTGCATAACGTTAGTTACCTCAAACGCTGTTGGCCAACGAGTAACCAACCCACATCAAGCTGACGGCGACAAGAGGCGCCAGCGCAAGGCAGCCCTCTTGGGTGCTACAAAGCCTCGGTCAGCACGTGCACCACACGGCTTGTCAGCATTGCTCGGGTCTTATCGCCGTAGGCCGCCATGTGCGGCGATCCGGCATGGGCCTTAAGTGCTTCCAGGCTCTCCCACTTCTCGATCACCATGAAGGTGTCCTCGCCCAGCTGGGTCTGCATCGGGCCGCCGTCCACGGCGTCGATGACGGGGATGTATTCGATGCAGCCCTCCTCGGCATGAACGGCCGGCATGTTGGCGCGAAATGCCTTCAGCACCTCGCCGCGCTTCCCGGGCTGGGTCGTCAACATAGCAACTACGTGGATCATGCACCGCACTCCTCTAGGGTCCTATCAACGTAGCCGCTGACATCGGGCGCCACCAGCCATCTAGCCCGCCCGGTTATTTCGCCCTATGTATCGCGAGTGCAAGGAACACTTCCGGAACAGTTTGCCGCATGGTTTGCCGCCCAGGGCTGGGTGCCGCGTCCCCACCAGGTGGCTATGGTGGAAGCCGCGGCCGCCGGGCAGACCGCGCTGCTCATCGCGCCGACTGGCGGCGGCAAAACGCTGGCAGGCTTTCTGCCTTCTCTCATCGAATTGGCCGCGTCACCGCAAGACGGCATACACACGCTCTACGTCTCGCCGCTTAAGGCGCTCGGCACGGACGTCGCCCGCAACCTTGTCCTGCCGATCCAACAGATGGGTCTCCGCATCACGGTCGAGACCCGCAGTGGAGACACTCCTGTGGCCCGGCGGGCACGGCAAAAGGAACGTCCGCCGAACATCCTTCTGACCACGCCCGAAAGCCTGGCCTTGCTGCTGAGCCAAGAGGCGGCACCCGCGCTCTTCGCTGGGCTGTGCGCTGTGATAGTGGACGAGGTGCATGCCTTGGCTGGCACCAAGCGGGGCGACCAATTGGCGCTTTGCCTGACCCGGCTGGCGACCCTGGCGCCGGCGGCGCGCCGGGTCGGCCTGTCCGCGACTGTGGCCTATAAGGATGCGATAGCGGCTTATGTTGGGTGCGGCGGCCCGGTGCGGCGCATCGAGGTTGAGGAAGGCGCGCCGCCGGAGTTGGACATCTGCCTGGGCGAGGAGCGTGTCCCGTGGTCGGGACGAATGGGACTCGCTTCTGCCGCGGTCATCCTGGCGCGGATCGCCTCGGCGCAGATGACCATCGTGTTCGTCAACACCCGGGCGCAGGGTGAGCTGCTGTTCCAGGCGCTGTGGAAGCTGAACGAGGCCACCCTGCCAATTGCCCTGCACCACGGCAGCCTTGACATCGCGCAGCGCCGACGGGTCGAAGCCGCCATGGCGCGAGGAGACCTGCGTGCGGTGGTCGCAACCTCCTCGTTGGACCTGGGCATCGATTGGGGCGGTGTTGAGCAGGTCATCCAAGTTGGCGCGCCCAAGGGAGTGTCCAGGCTGCTGCAACGGGTGGGCCGCTCGAATCACCGCATGGACCAGTCTAGCCGCGCCGTGTTGGTGCCGGCCAATCGCTTTGAAGTGCTTGAATGCGAGGCGGCCATCCAGGGCGTTGCCGCGGGAGAGCTCGACGGCGACCCGCCGCGCCCTGGCGGCCTTGATGTGCTGGCGCAGCATATCCTGCTTATGGCCGCGGCCGGGCCGTTCCATCCGGACGCGCTGTTCGCCGAAGTCACTCGTGCCTCGCCCTATGCCGCACTTGGCCGTGCGACGTTCGAGGACGTGCTTCGCTTTGTCGAGGATGGTGGCTATGCGCTGGCCGCCTATGATCGCTACCGCAAGCTGTTCCGTGATGCTGACGGCCAAGTGCATGTCCGCTCTGATAGGCTTGCTCGTCTAGCCCGCATGAACATCGGCACCATCGTCGAAATGCCGGTGCTGAAGGTGCGGCTGGCGGGAGCAAAGGGCGGCAACCTCGGCGAGATCGAGGAAAGCTTCGTAAACATGATGACGCCGGGTGACACGTTCATGTTTGCCGGCCGCTTGCTCCGCTACTTGCGGATACGCGAAACGACGGTGGAGTGCGCCTTGGGCGGCAGTGGCGAGCCGATGGTTCCCGCATACGCTGGCGGCAAATACCCCCTCACCACCAACCTGGCTGCTCGCGTCCGCGCCATGCTGCATGATCCGGCATCCTGGGCCGCTTTTCCTGTCCCGGTGCGCGAGTGGCTCGCCCTGCAGCAGGAGCGGTCTAGCTTGCCGGGTCCGGACGAGTTGATGGTCGAGGTGTTCCCCCGCAACGGCCGTTGGTACACCGTCGCCTACTGCTTCGAGGGCCGCAACGCCCATCAAACCCTCGGCATGTTGCTGACCCGGCGCATGGAGCGAGCCGGCACTGCACCACTCGGCTTTGTCGCCACTGACTACGTCATCGCGGTCTGGTCAGCCAACGAACCAGGAGATGTGGCCGAATTGTTTGCCCAAGACATGCTGGGCGATGACCTCGAGACCTGGATGGCGGAAAGCTCGCTGCTGCGGCGCACCTTCCGCAACGTGGCGGTGATTGCGGGGCTCGTGGACCGCTCCCAACCCGGTGCCGACCGAACTCGGCGTCAGGTGACCGTAAGCACGGATTTGATCTACGACGTTTTGCGCCGGCACCAGCCCGACCACATCTTGCTGCGCGCCACGCGGGCGGACGCGGCCCGTGGACTGACCGACGTAGGCCGCCTGGCCGAAATGCTGGCGCGGGTGGCCGGCCATGTCCGCACCGTACGGCTGCCGCGAGTGTCGCCACTCGCAGTGCCAGTGTTGCTCGACATCGGCCGTGAGTTTGTGCGCACCAATGAGGATGAGGACGCCCTGCTGGCCGAAACCGAGGCACTCGTGGCAGAGGCCACTGGCGAGCAGGAGACGTCCGAGACGCCCATGCGGGTCCATCCGGTGCATCGCGCCAACCTGGCGGTGCTGCAGCGCAAAGGGCGTAACCTGCCGCAGGCCGAGCCCCTGTCGTTTACGGGAGAGGGCCAGGCGCAGGGCAAGAAGAAGCTGACGCGCCGCCGCGCATGACCGCAGCCGCTCCGATCCATCTTGCCGGTCACCGCCTGATGCTTGACCCGGCGGGCGCGCTCTGGTGGCCGGAGCGCCAACTGCTTGCCGTGGCCGACCTCCATCTCGAGAAGGGCTCAGCCTGTGCCGTGCGCGGTCATCTGGTCCCGCCCTGGGATACACGCGCCACGCTGGACCGTCTGGCCGTGTTGCTGCGCCGATACGCCCCTCGCATGGTCATCGCGCTGGGCGACAGCTTCCACGACGTTGGCGGGCCTCGCCGCCTGCTGCCGCAAGATGCCGCCCGGCTCGGTTCGATGGCTAGGGCGCACCAGTTCCTCTGGCTGCTGGGCAATCACGACCCGGCGCCACCCGACGGCCTACCCGGACAGACCGCGGAGTGGTGGGAGGGGGGCGGTATCGTGTTCCGGCACGAGGCCCATGGTGGCGGGCCTGAGGTTTGTGGCCATCATCACCCGAAAGCCAGCGTCGCGACTCGGGCGCAGACCATCACTCGGCCTTGCTTTGTGGCGGGCTTGAACCGCCTCATGTTGCCGGCGTTCGGCGCCTACGCCGGCGGGCTCGACATCCGCCACCCAGCAATTGCTCGCCTCTTTCCCGGTGGCGGCCGCGCATTTCTGCTTGGTCGGGAGCGCCTCTTTGCGTTCACGCTTACTCAATCCACAGCGATAGCAGCCGACTGAGGTGCTGCCCGACATTGCCGGTCGGCCCTCGGCGTATCACATTACGAGACATGGATAATGAGACGGGTGGCCTAGGCGGAGCGTCCGAAGGCAAGTTAACGCACGCGATATCGCTGGTCTGGTATCGGCAGGATCTCCGGGTGGCGGATAACCCGGCCTTGCGCGCATCGGCGCGCAATGGCCCGGTGCTGCCCATCTACATCCTGGACGACGGTGCGGCTGGCGAGTGGGCGATGGGCGGGGCCCATCGTTGGTGGTTGCATGGCAGCCTCGAGGCACTGGCGCAGAACCTCGAACGGCTTGGCGCCCCCTTGGTCCTGCGGCGGGGAGCGGCCGCGTCCATCCTGCCGGAGCTCGCCGAGGCAGTTGGGGCAACCGCAATCCATGCCGGGCTCGCCGTGGAACCCTGGGCACGAGCGCAGGAGAAGGATGTAGCGAGCGCTCTGCCGGAGGGTGTCAAGCTCCAACTGCATCGCAGCAGCTTACTTTTCGACCCTGGCACGATCTGCACCAAGACTGGTGGTTCCTATGGTGTCTACACGCCCTTTGCGCGGGCTGCCCGCGCAAAGGGTCTGCCACCCAAGCCGGAGCCTGCCCCGAAGCAACTCAATGGCGTTGCTGCCAAGTCTGATACGCTCAAGACCTGGGATCTGCTGCCAACCAAACCCGACTGGGCGGCCGGTTTTCGTGATACCTGGCAGCCCGGCGAGGCCGGCGCCCATGCTCGCGCCAAGCGCTTCATGCGGGAGAGCCTCAGCGGATACCATCAGGGTCGAAACACGCCTGGTGAAGATCGCACATCCATGCTCTCCCCGCATTCGCATTGGGGCGAGCTCTCTCCGTCGCAGCTTTGGCATTGGGCGCTTGCGGCAGGCGAAGGTGACGGGCTTGAGCGATACCTAGACGAGCTGCTTTGGCACGAGTTCAGCGCCAACCTACTCTGGCATCACCCGACTTTGCCCGAGGCGCCGCTTCGCCCCGAGTTCGCCCGCCTGCAGTGGCGGCGTGACGTAAAGGCCTTGCAGGCCTGGCAGCGCGGGCAGACAGGCGTCCCCATCGTTGACGCGGGTATGCGCCAATTGTGGCATGTTGGCTGGATGCACAACCGCGTTCGTATGATCACCGCCTCCTACTTGATCAAGCATTTGCTGGTGTCTTGGGTTGATGGCGAGCGATGGTTTTGGGACACGCTGGTGGATGGCGACTTGGCGGTGAATTCTCAGTCGTGGCAATGGGTTGCGGGCTGCGGCACCGACAATTCGCCTTTCTTCCGGGTGTTCAATCCGGTCACCCAGGGCGAGAAATTCGATGCCGGCGGCGCTTACGTCCGACGCTGGGTGCCGGAACTGGCCAAGCTCCCGGACAAGTTCCTCCACGCTCCGTGGGACGCGCCGCCTGCGGTGCTCCAAGCGGCAGATGTCGAAATTGGCCGCACCTACCCGCGCCCGCTGGTTGGATTGGGCGAAGGGCGGGACCGTGCACTTGCAGCCTTTAAAGCGATGCGCGAGGCGGCGTAAATGATCCCGCCGGGCCAGCTCATCCGCGTGGTCGGCGACGTCCACGGCGATGCGCGCGCCTTCGCTTTTGCGACAGAGACTGACCGGTTCATCGTTCAACTCGGAGACCTGACGGACAGCGGCCCTGACAGCGCCGGCGCGCTCGATATGGCACTTCGGCTGGTTGACGAGGGAAGGGGCATCTTCCTGCTTGGCAATCACGATCGCAAACTCGGCCGCGCTCTGGGTGGCTTGCCGGTTCGGATCGATCCGCCGCTCGAGGAGACCCTAACTCAATTGCCGCCGCGTCTGCGCGAGCGCGCCTTGGAGGCGATTGGCCGCGCGCCAGCTTGGATTGTGCATGGCGACCGTGTGTTCGTGCATGGCGGCTTCCACACCGCAATGCTGGACCATGCGCCCCCGCCTGGCCTCGGCCGGGTCGATACCGCGCTCTCCCGCGCATTATTTGGTCAAACCACTGGACGGACCCAGCCCGATGGCTATCCTGAGCGGGTGCTGCGTTGGGTTGATCGAATCCCAGCCGGAGTGACAGTCTATTGCGGGCACGATCGCCGCAGCACGAACGGGCGCCCCTACGTCCACATCGGCAGCGCTGGAGGTCGAGCAGTGTTCCTCGATACTGGGGCGGGTAAAGGCGGCCACTTGTCATGGATCGATCTACCGCCAGCCGTGGACCGTAGCTTTAATGCCATGGAGGGGATGCGCGAATGAGGATCGCCGTGATTGGTATGGGGCCGATGGGCTCCCGCATGGCCATGCGCCTTCTTCAAGCGGCGAATGACGTGGCTGTTTGGAACCGCTCGCCAGGAAAGGCGGACGCGCTGGTCGAACGGGGCGCCCGCGAGGCCGATATCCCTGCGGAAGCCGTCGACGGTGCTGAGCTGGTGTTCAGCATGGTGGCCAACGACGCGGCCGTCCGCCAAGTGGTGTTGGGCGAGGAAGGGATTGCAGCCGGCCTCGGTCGAGGAGCGGTGCACGCCTGTTGCAGCACCATCTCGGTGGCGTTGTCGCAAGAGCTGGAAGCCGCCCACGACAAACGCGGCCAAGCCTTCCTCGCATCCACTGTGCTTGGGCGCCCTCCTGCCATTGAAGCGGGCCAACTCTACGTCATGCTGGCAGGTCCGGAGGCAGCGCGCAGCCGTGCCATGCCCGCACTCGAGCAACTAGGACAGCATGTGTTTGTGGTGGGGGACGCCCCCTGGCAGTCGAACCTCGTCAAGCTCGCAATGAACTTCATGATCTTTTCCACAATCGAGCAGTTCGCCGAGATGTTTGCCTTGAGCGAGAAGGCAGGGATACCTCCGGCGGTTTTGTTCGATGTCATGAGCAACAGTTTCTGTAATGCTCCAGTACACAAGAACTATGGCAAGTTGATTGTTGATCGCGCGTTTTCGCCTCCTGGTGGGCCAATGGAGATCGGCGTGAAGGACAACGGCCTGTTGCTCGCGGCGGGTGAGGCGCTCGGGGTTCCGCTTCCAATCGCATCCTTGTTGCGAGATCGGTTCCTTGCCTCGGTCTCTAATGGCGGCGCTGAGCTTGATTTTGCGGCTATGGCGATGCGGGCCAGGGCCGACGCCGGCTTGCCGGAATAACTGATCGAGTTGAAATCTAACTGGCAGCCAGCGTCTTGCCTAACGCGCCAGCAGCAGCAACGCACCCACGTCGATATGGCGCTCGACGTGGTCCGCGAGCCCATCAAGAGTGGCTTCGACCAGGCCGTGGTGGCATTGTATGCCCGGGTTGGCACCGAGTTTCCGAAGCCATGCCGCCCGCTGGGCATCATGGGTGAACAAACCATGCACATAGCAGCCTGTCACCAATCCGTCAGCCGAACGCGCACCGTCGCTGCGCCCGTCGTCCAAGTCGAGCAGTGGGAATCCTCGAACGTCGGTCCGCCCAATGTGCATTTCGAAGCCTGTGAAGGGTACTCCGTCTAATTCGCCCTGTGCTTTCACCAACCGTTTCATTCCGCCAAGCTTGGTATCCACGGTCAGATAACCGAGTCCATCCACCGTCCCGGGCAATCCCTCCACGCCGTCGGGGTCGGCGATGCTGCGGCCCAGCATTTGATACCCGCCGCATAGCCCGAGGATATGACCGCCTCGTCTATGATGCGTGCGCAAGTCGGCGTCCCAACCTTCCAGCCGCAAGGCCGCCAAATCGGCAATCGTGGCTTTAGATCCCGGCAGGATGACGAGATCACAGACCGGCAACGGGCTGCCGCGGCTAACCAGCACCATGTCGATCTCAGGCTCGCTGGCGAGTGGGTCCAAGTCGTCGAAATTGCTGATCCAGGGAAGCACGGGCACGGCAATACGGGCCGGCGCGCCGGGTCGGCGAGCGAAATGGAGGTCCGCTGCGTCCTCGGCTGGAAGCTGATGCGCGTCGGCAAAGAATGGCACTAAGCCTAGCGGTGCCCAACCCGTCTGAGCCGCAATCGTCTGCATACCCGCTGCGAACAGCGCGACGTCGCCGCGCATGCGGTTGACGATGAAGCCTGCGACCATCGCCCGGTCGGCCGTATCCAGCACCGCGTGCGTGCCAACCAAGCTGGCGATGACCCCCCCACGGTCGATG
This sequence comes from Acetobacteraceae bacterium, assembly GCA_965199105.1. GTDB lineage: Bacteria > Pseudomonadota > Alphaproteobacteria > Acetobacterales > Acetobacteraceae > LMUY01. Next base: position 1,210,886 of record CBDAQO010000002.1, read on the forward strand.
TCGCCAACCACGACCACGGGGACGCCGGCAGCCCGCGCAAACCCCATATTGGCGATGTCGCCGGCGCGCAGATTGGTCTCTGAGGCGCTTCCCGCCCCCTCCACCAGCACGATATCGCTTTCCGCCTGCAAACGGCTGAAGCTTTCCATCACAGCCGGCAGCAGGCTGGGCTTCATCGCCTGATAGTCTCGCGCGCGGACGGTGCCGACGACCTTGCCTTGCACGACGACTTGGCTGCCCACCTCACTTTGCGGCTTCAGCAAGACCGGGTTCATATGAACCGACGGCAACACGCCGGCGGCACGGGCTTGTAGAGCCTGGGCGCGCCCGATCTCCCCGCCTTCAACGGTCACGGCCGCATTATTGGACATATTCTGCGGCTTGAACGGCCGCACTTTTATGCCCCGCCTGACCAAGGCTCTGGCCAGCCCGGTGACCAGCAAAGATTTGCCGACACTTGACCCGGTGCCCTGCAGCATGATCGCCCGAGCCGTCATCCCGCTCATGGCAGAGCACCTTGATGGCGGATGCGGATTGCACGCGACGCTGTCAAAACTCTACGCCTTCTTGCGCCTTCACCCCTGCGGCGAAATGATGTTTGACGGCCACCATTTCCGTCACGAGATCGGCCGCATCAAGCAGGGCCGGGCGTGCGTTGCGTCCGGTGATTACCACGTGCAGCGTGGACGGGCGCGCGGACAGTCCAGCCAGCACGGCCGTCTCGTCCAGATAGTCGTAGCGCAGCGCGATATTGAGCTCGTCCAGCACCAGCAAGCCTAATCCCGGCCGTTGCATCAGTATCAAGGCTTGCGCCCACGCCCGTTCGGCGGCCGCCACATCGCGCGCGCGGTCTTGCGTTTCCCAAGTGAAGCCTTCGCCCATCGTGTGCCAGTTGACCATGGCACCGAACCGTTCCAACGCCGCTCGCTCGCCGGTGCTCCAGGCTCCCTTGATGAATTGCACCACGCCGACAGAGCGCCCGCGCCCGAGCATGCGGAGCGCTAGGCCGAACGCGGCCGTCGTCTTGCCTTTGCCCGGCCCGGTATGGACCATCAGCAGGCCCTTTTCGGTGATGGTCTTGCTCGCCACCTCCGCATCCTGCAGCGCCTTGCGATTGGCCATCTTATCGCGATGCCGCTTGTCGTCCTCGCTCATTTCACCACCAGCGGCAGTCCGGCCACCATGAAGACGACGTGGTCTGCCCGCGCTGCCACCGCCTGGTGCAGCACGCCGGCAACATCGCGAAACCGGCGGGCGAGTGCGTTATCCGGCACGATGCCCAGCCCGACTTCGCTGGCCACGAACACGGTGGGTGCGGTGCGAGCGCTTAACGCCAAGGCGACACTGGCCCAATCCGGCTCGCGCCCGGCTAAGAGCAAGTTGCTGACCCACAGCGTGAGGCAGTCCACCAGCACCGGCATTGGGGTGGCCAGGGCAGCCGCAAGGGCTTCCGGCGCTTCTTCGGTTTGCCATCCCGGCACGCGCTGCGCTCTGTGGGCCGCGATCCGCGTCCGCATCTCGTCATCCCAGGCCTGCGCCGTCGCGACGTATCGCCAAGGCGGTGGCTGTGTCGTCACCAAAGCCTCCGCATGCCGGCTTTTGCCTGACCGCGCTCCACCCATCACGAAGGTTATTTGACCTGCCACGCGCCTGGTCATACACGGATCGGGATGGTGCTTCCAACCGGAGGCTGAAAAGGGAACGCGGTGAAACACCGCGGCTGCCCCCGCAACTGTAAGCGGAGAGCGGCACGGGCATACGCCACTGGGCTGATTGGTCCGGGAAGGTCGCCCGTGTCGTGCTTGATCCGTGAGCCAGGAGACCTGCCATTGTTGGAGCGCTATCCTGCGTTCCAGCGCCACCATTGCGACGCTGGGCGGGGTGCACCGGGGTCGGCGGCCGATTGTGGCCGACCCTGCTGGGCAACCAGGGGGCGATGGGCGCCCGCTGACGTTGGCTGGAGCCCGCTTGCGCGATGACACCTGTTCTGCATGTTTGCACAACCTGCCGCGCTGGGCGGGACCTTGCTGCCGGAGAGTTGCCGCCGGGTCGCGACATGCACAGCGCGGTCGCTGCGCACCCTGCGGTCGGTGCGGTCGAGCTGCGCGAAGTGGCTTGCCTCGCCGCTTGCCATGCTGGCTGTGCAGCCGCGATTTCCATGCCGGGCAAATGGAGCTACTTGCTCGGCCGGCTGTCGCCTGAGCTCGCTGGAGATTTGCTTGACTACGCAAGGTGCTACGCAGCGCACCCGACCGGCACGGTGCTGCCATCCAAACGCGCGGCGTCGCTCGCCCGCATGGTCGTCGGCCGGCTACCGGCATGAGCAAGATCCCCTGCACGGTTATCACCGGCTTTCTCGGCGCGGGCAAAACCACCCTGGTGCGGCACATTCTCGCCCACGCGCAGGGCCGCCGGATTGCTGTGCTGGTGAACGAGTTCGGCGCTCTCGGCATCGATGGCGAGATCCTGCGCTCCTGCGGCATACCAGGTTGCGAGGATGTCGACATCGTGGAACTCGCCAATGGGTGCCTCTGCTGCACAGTGGCCGACGAGTTCTTGCCCGCGATGCAAGCGCTGCTCAACCGCCCGCACCCGCCCGAACACATCCTGGTGGAAACCTCTGGCCTGGCATTGCCCAAGCCGTTGCTGAAGGCCTTTGGCTGGCCCGGCATACGAAACCGCGTGACTGTAGATGGCGTGGTGGCCGTTATAGACGGTCCGGCTGTCGCGGCCGGGCGTTTCGCCGACGACCTCGACGCATTGGCTGCCCAGCGTGCCGACGACCCCAGCCTCGAGCACGACAACCCTCTCGCCGAGGTCTATTGCGACCAGATAAACGCTGCTGACCTCGTGGTGCTCAACAAGGCCGACCTGCTGGATCCAGCGGCGCTTGCGGCGTTGCGCGCCGAGGTGGCCGTCAGTCTGCCCCGTCCAGCGGCCCTGATCACCGCGACGGAGGGTCGGATCGACTTGGCCGTGTTGCTCGGGCTGGGGGCGGCGGCAGAAGATGACCTCGCAACGCGTCCGTCCTGCCATGACGCCGTGGACGGCGAGCATGAGCACGATGATTTCAGCAGCTTCATCGTCCCCGTTGCCGAGGTCGCCTCGCCCGAACTGCTGCTAGCGCGCATCAAGGCGGCGGTCGCGACGCACGACATCTTGCGCATCAAGGGCTTTGTGCCGGTGACAGGCCGCGCAATGCGTCTGGCAGTGCAGGGCGTGGGCGAGAGAGTGAGCCAGCACTACGACCGCAATTGGCTGGCGGACGAGTTGCGGCGGGGCCACCTGGTGGTGATCGGTCAGGCCGGCATCGACCAGGCCGCAATCCGACAAGCGTTGGCCTGATGCACCTGCTGGTCCGCGAAACGCATGCGTTAGACGAAAACGACCAAGTCGTCGACCTCGGCCATGGCCCGGCTGATCTCGTGGTGATGTCGTTCTCCGACGCGGATTTAGGGGCGTTAGCGGCGCAGTCGAGCACGCCATGGTCGCTCCGCCTGGCATCGCTAGCCAAGCTGCGCCATCCCTTCTCGGTGGACCTCTACACCGAGAGCACGATCGCGCACGCCCGTTGCGTCGTGGTGCGATTGCTCGGCGGCTTGGACTATTGGCGTTACGGCGCCGAGCAAGTCGCCGCATTGTGCCGGCGATACGATATCCCCTTGGCGCTCCTGCCGGGAGACGGCCGCCCTGACGCGACGCTTGCCGAGATGTCGACGATCGCCGCGGACGCCTACGCGCGGCTGGAGAACTGCTTCCACCATGGCGGCAGCGCCAACATGCGGCGTGCGCTGGCCCTTATGGCAGCTCTCGGCCGCCTGGCGCCTGACACAGGCGAGCTTGCCACAACCGTGCCGCAGCATGGCGTGCACAGCCTCGATCTCGACGATCTCGACGATCGTGCGCTCGCCGCGGTGGTGTTCTATCGTTCCCACCTACTTTCAGCCGATATCGCGCCGATGGAAGCCCTCTCCGACGCCCTGCGCTCACGAGGGCTGGCGGTTGGAACACTCTTCGTTGGCAGCCTTAAAGCAGCCGAGACCGCCGCTTGGGTGTCGCGAACGCTTGCTGCCTGGCAACCGCGGGTGGTGCTGAATGCCACCGGGTTCTCAGCTCGTTCGCCAGGACCGACCGCGACGACAGCCTCCCCTCTTGACGCGGCTGGGGTTCCAGTCCTGCAACTCGTGTTAGCCGGCACGTCTCGCGAGGCATGGCAGGCCTCATCACGCGGCCTCGCCCCAGCCGACCTCGCAATGCAGGTGGTCTTGCCCGAGCTGGACGGCCGGCTTCTCACCAGCGCCATCTCCTTTAAGCGGGAGCAAGCCGACCGCACCGTTCACCACCCCGAACCTGGCGGCATAGCGCTCGCTGCTGACCGCGCTGCTGGATGGGCCAAGCTCGCCGCCACGCGCCGGGCGGACAGGCGGGTGGCCGTGATGCTCAGCGACTATCCCGGCGAAGCTGGCCGCCAGGGTCACGCCGTCGGGCTTGATACGTTTGCTAGCCTGTCCCGTATCACTCACCTTCTCGCTCAATCCGGCTACAAGACGTCGCCAGCCACTGCGGCCAGCCTGACGCGCGCGCTGTGCCTATCGCCGCCAACGCCCTTCCTGTCTTTGGCCGACTACGAGAGATTGTCGGACACCCTTCCTCTCGCTCTCAAGCAAGCGGCAAACGCGGCCTGGGGCCATCCCGGCGATGACGCCGCAGTGGCGCAAGGCTATTTCACCGCCCGTCACCTCCGCCTTGGCCACCTATGCCTGCTGATCCAGCCCGACCGCGGCCATACTGGCGACCGTCGTGCCCTATACCACAGCCCCGACCTGCCGCCGCGCCATGCCTACATCGCTCTCTATTTATGGCTGTGTGAAACCTGCGAGGCTCTGATCCATCTCGGCACGCATGGCTCGACCGAGTGGCTACCGGGGAAGGCTGCCGCCCTGTCCGCGGATTGCTGGCCTCGCGCGCTGCTTGGCGGGCTGCCGGTCATCTACCCGTTCATCGTCAACAATCCTGGGGAGGCTGCCGCCGCCAAGCGCCGGCTCGGCGCCGTTACCATTGGCCACCTCACGCCGCCGCTACGCTCGGCTGGGCTGCACGGCGATACGGAGGCGCTAGAGCATTTGATCGATGAATACGCCGCCGCCGACGGTCTGGACACCCGCCGCACCGGCATGCTCCGAGGCGCGATCCTCGAGGCTGCCACCACCGCGGGCTTGCTGGACGAGAGCGGCGTAAAGCCGGACACGCCCGACGATGACGCTCTTGCGCGGCTCGACGCCTATCTCTGCGACGTAAAGGACCTGCAGATTCGCGATGGCCTGCACGTTTACGGCGCGCAGCCTGACCCGGCGCGCCTCGCACTGCTCCCGTCTGGAGCTTTTGCGTGCGCTGAGGCCGAACGCACCGCGTTGCTGACGGCGTTGGACGGGGGGTTCGTGGCTCCTGGTCCTGCCGGCGCTCCCTCGGCCGGACGCATGGACGTGTTGCCGACCGGCCGGAACCTGGCGGGGATCGATCCCCGTTCGATGCCCACGCGATCGGCAATGGTGCTTGCCGAACAGGCTGCCAACGAGCTGCTGACGCGCTATCGCCAAGACCATGGTGAGTGGCCGCGCAGCATCATGCTGAACGTTTGGGGCAGCGCGGCCATGCGCACCGGGGGAGAAGACATTGGCCTGGCGCTCCTGCTGCTGGGCGTGCGGCCGCTTTGGGATGAAGGATCGAGCCGCGTGAACGGCTTTACCGTGACGCCGCTTGCCGAGCTTGATCGCCCGCGGATCGACGTCACCCTGCGGATATCCGGCCTATTCCGCGACGCCTTTGCGGCACAGGTGACGCTGTTTGCCGCCGCTGCTGCCGCCGTGGCTGCACGCGACGAAGCCGCCGATTGGAACCCACTGGCCGGCTATCCCGGCGTTCGCGTGTTCGGTCCTGCGGCGGGCCAGTATGGTGTCAAGGGCGATTGGCTCGCCAACTCCGCCACAGGTTACGGCCAAACCGGCGACGGCGCACTCGATCCTGCAGCTTTGGCGGAGCGGGTGCGCCGGTCCGATGCGTTCTTGCATGTGCAAGACCACGCGGAAACCGATGTGCTGGACGGGCCGGAGTATGCCGCCCACCTCGCCGGGTTCGCCGCTGCCGCTGCCGCACTCGGCACAAGACCGGCATTGTACCACCACGACGGCCAAGTGCGCAGTTTGGCGCAACAAGTCCGGCGAGTGGTTCGGGGCCGCGCCGCCAACCCGGCCTGGATTGCTGGTATGATGCGGCATGGCTGGAGCGGAGGCGCTGAAATGGCGCGCGCGGTGGATGCCTTGGCCGCCTTTGCTGCTCAACTGCCGGAGCGGTTTGATCGCCAGTTCGACCTTCTGCACGACGCACTGGTACGCTGCCCCGAGGTCGACGCGTTCCTCCGTACCGAAAACCCTGACGCGCATGCGGCGGTGGCCGCCCGCTTTGCGGCGGTGCATGCGGCGAGCCTCTGGCATCCGCGGCGAAACGCGGTGGCGGCATGATCCGCGGCTGGTGCCCCACTGTGCACAACCCAATGCCGACTGGGGATGGTTTGCTCGCGCGCGTGAAGCCGTTCGGTGGCCGTTTGCCACCGCCTTCGCTCCACACATTGGCCGCTGCTGCTGCAGCGTATGGTAACGGGACTCTGGAGCTGACCGGAAGAGGCAACATCCAGGTTCGTGGCCTACGTGACCCGGCAGCCTTTGCCAAAGCCATGGTGCAAGCGGGCCTTGCTGACGCCGACCCGGCGCGAGAGGCCCGGCGCAACGTCATTGCCATACCGCCCTGCAACGACGCGCTCGTCGCTGAAATGGAGTCGTTGCTGGCAAACACGGCCGGGTTGCCGGCCAAATTCTGCCTGACGGTCGAGGGCGATGTAGTGAGGCTTGGCTTTTCTCCCGCAGATACCACGGACGTGTCGCCGGGGAACGCAAGCCACGGCGGCCACTTGGTTTACTTGCGCTTCGGCCAAACCACAGCGGCTGAACTGGTTGAGCTGGCCGGCCGGGTGCCTGAAGTCCGCACCACGCCTTGGCGCGCTTTCCTCTCTCCGGTCGCGGTGCCGGGCTTAAACCGCGAGCCAAGCTCAATCATTGCCTGCTCTGGCTCGCCCGCTTGCGCCAGTGCCACGACCCGCACGCGAGACGACGCAGCCCGGCTTGAACGCCTGGGTTTCGCCCGGCTTCATATTTCTGGCTGCACGAAGGGCTGCGCTCATCCATCGCCCGCCACGACCTTGGTCGGCCGCGACGGTTTGTACGATTTGGTCCGCAACGGCCGCGCGTGCGACCGGCCCGAACTCACTGGGCTGACCGTCGAGCAAGCGGCCGCCCGGCTTTGACCTATGACTACATCCGCGATGGCGCTGCAATCTACGCGCAGTCGTTCGCCATCATCCGCGCCGAGACGGATTTGTCCGGCTTAACCCAGGATGAGGCTCAGGTCGCGGTGCGCATCGTCCATGCCGCCGGCGACGTGGCGGTGGCGCCGTGTCTCCGCTTCTCAAGCGGATTCACTGCCGCCGCGAAAGCCGCCTTGAGGCAAGGGGCTCCAATACTGTGCGATACCCGCATGGTGGCCCAGGGCGTCACGCGGGCACGGCTCCCTGCCAACAATGACGTTGTATGTACCCTCGGTCATGCCGAAACCTCCGCGCTTGCCGATGCTCTTGGCACCACCCGCTCAGCCGCGGCGGTCGATCTCTGGGGCGAGCTTTTAGCCGGCGCCGTGGTGGCGATCGGCAATGCGCCGACGGCGTTGTTTCGCCTGCTCGAGCGGCTTGACGGCGGCGCCCCGCATCCGGCTGCCATCATCGGGATGCCGGTGGGCTTTGTCGGGGCGGCGGAGTCCAAGGAAGCAGTCTGGCAGGATGGCCGCGTCCCGTGCTTGGTTCTTCCGGGCCGCCGCGGCGGCAGTGCAATGGCTGCTGCAGCCATCAACGCGCTTGCGAGCGATCAGGAGTGAGCGGCACGCTCTACAGCGTGGGCGTCGGGCCGGGCGATCCAGAGCTGCTTACCTTGAAGGCCGCCCGCATCCTTGGCACCGCCCCCGCGCACGCCTTCTTCGCCAAGCGCGGCCGTCCGAGCCATGCCCACGCGACCGCGGCGGCTCACCTTCGGCCTGGGGCCGAGTCGCTGCGCTTTGACTACCCGTTCACCACCGAACTGCCCGTTTCCGATCCTCGTTACGGTCTCGAGATGGCTGCATTCTACGAGGCCGCAACTCGTACGGTTGCGGAGCGGCTCGCACGCGGTATCTCGGTCGCCCTGCTCTGCGAAGGCGATCCCTTCTTCTATGGCTCCGCCATGCATCTGTTCGACCGTCTATCGCCCGCGTATCCGCACGAGGTGGTGCCTGGCGTGACTGGGATGGCTGGCGCTTGGTCCCGCGCCTGCCAGCCAATGACGCAGGGTGATGACGTGCTGACGATCCTTCCTGCCACCTTGGAGGGATCCGACCTCACTTTGCGGCTGAGCCAGACCGAAGCGGCCGTCATTATGAAGGTGGGTAGCAACATGCCCAAAATACGCAACGCGCTGCAGCAGACGGGGAGGATAGGCCAAGCGCGCTATGTCGAACACGCGACGATGCCCCGAGAGCGGTTGTTTCCCCGCGGCGAACTTCCCGATGGCCCAGCACCCTACTTCTCCCTGATCCTGTTGCCAGGCCGGCATACCTCACGATGAGCGGCCGCCTGACACTCATTGGCCTGGGCCCGGGCGATCCGGGGTTACTTCCGCCCCGCGCCGTCGAAGCCCTCGCCGCTGCTACCGACCTCGTCGGCTACGGCCCCTATCTTGCCCGCATCCTCGTTCGACCAGGCCAGGCACGTCACGACAGCGACAATCGGGAAGAACTTGCCCGTGCGCGGCACGCGCTGCGCTTGGCGGCGGCCGGTCACCAAGTCGGCGTCGTTTCGGGTGGCGACAGCGGCGTGTTCGGCATGGCCGCGGCGGTGTTTGAGGCGGTCGAGGAAACGCCGGCCTATGCCGCCCTCCAAATCGAGGTGGTGCCGGGAATATCCGCCCTGCTGGCAGCTGCCGCCCGGTTGGGGGCTCCGCTGGGACACGATTTCTGTGCCTTGTCGCTTTCCGATAACCTCAAGCCTTGGCCAATCGTGCTAGCCCGGCTCCGCGCCGCCGCGACAGCCGGATTTGTGCTCGCGCTCTACAATCCGCATTCCCGCGCCCGGCCGTGGCAGCTTTCCGCCGCCTTTGCCGCCCTGAACAACGTGCTGCCGGGCACGACGCCAGTGGCGTTTGCCACGGCAATTTCGCGGCCTCACGAGCGGATCACCATCACCACACTCGCTCGTGCGGACGCGGGACTGGCCGACATGAGCACGCTGGTCGTGGTCGGCTCCCCCGCCACCCGGCTTATCCCGCGGCCCGACTCCGACCCCTGGCTCTACACTCCCCGGAGCGCCGCTTGAGCATGCAGCCAAGCCACCGCACCAGCCGCATCCACCACAAGCGGCGGTGGTGGCGGCGGCGGGCGATCCACCATGATGACTTCCAAGCCAAGCGATCGAGCCGCCACCAGCTTGCTCACGACGGCCGAGCCGCCGGAGTTCTTGGTTACGAGAACGTCGGCCCCAAACCCCGCGATCAAGGCCTGGTCGCTGTCTGCCGTGAAGGGTCCACGCGCCGTGATCACGATTGCGCCTACCGGGGCATGCGGCGCCGGGTCGACGCTTCGTATGAGATACTGATGCGGAGGTCCGAACAACGGCATGGCGGTTTGGCCCACGGTGAGGAACACCCGCCGCGGAACAGTGCCCAGCGCTGCGACAGCAGCCGGCAAATCAGGGACCTCCGTCCACTCGTCACCAGGCTCCCGCGTCCAAGGTGGACGCAGCAATGTGACGCGGGGAATGCTGACGCTTGCGGCACTGGCCCTCATTCGGCTGGCAAACGGGTGCGTCGCGTCAATCAGGGCTCCGATCTGCTCGGCAGCAAGATAGTCCCGCAGGCCCTGCGCACCGCCGAATCCGCCGATACGATATGGGATTGGCGGCAACAGTGGCGATTTGGTGCGTCCGGCCAAGGACAGTACCGGCTGGAACCGGGCATCCGCTGCCAAAGCATGGGCAATGGCGCCGGCCTCCGTCGTGCCTCCAAGGATCAGAACGCGCATGAGGCAATCCTGGCATGACGACCCCCTGGTTGGCGATAATCGGCATCGGCGAGGACGGCTGGCTGCCTCCGGCTGCCCGGGCCCTGGTCGAACGGGCTGAACTCGTCGCCGGAGGTGCTCGGCATCTCAGGCTGGCCGATGCAGCTATCCGCGGCGAGCGCTTGCCATGGCCAACCCCGATCGAGGCCGCCTTCGCCACTATCATTGTGCGGCGCGGGCGGCCGGTGGCCGTACTGGCTTCCGGAGACCCATTTTGTTTCGGGGTCGGTGTCACGCTTGAAGCCCATATTCCTGTCTCCGAAATGCTTTGCCATCCGGCTCCATCCGCCTTCGCCCTTGCCCGTGCGCGACTTGGCTGGTCGGCGGCAAGCACTGCCGAGCTGTCTGTTTGCGGCCGCCCGCTGGAAGTGGTCACTCCATTCCTGTTTCAAGATGCGCGCCTGCTGGTGCTGTCCGCCGGCCCAGGCTCACCGGCGGCGCTGGCGGCATTGCTCACACGGCAGGGCTTTGGTGCTTCGGCCCTCGTGGTCCTCGAGGCGATGGGTGGTCCGGCAGAGCGCCTGCGTCATACGACCGCTGCAGGCTTCGACCTCGACGGCGTGGCGGCCTTGAACACCATTGCGGTTCGCGTTTGCGGGGCCACGCCACGCCACCTTGCTGCCGGCTTGCCCGACACCGTGTTCGAGCACGATGGCCAACTCACCCGCCGCGAAATCCGTGCGATCACCCTCTCAAGCCTGGCACCCCGACCCGGCGAGCTTCTGTGGGATGTCGGCGCCGGTGCCGGCTCCATAGCAATCGAGTGGATGCTGCGGCATCCTACGATGCGCGCAGTCGCCATCGAGGCAGACGGGGATCGTGCCGCCCGTATTAGTCGCAATGCCGTGGCGACCGGTGCCGTCGGCCTCACCGTGATCCAAGGCGAGGCGCCCGCCGCGTTGGCCGGTCTGCCGGCGCCGGACGCGATCTTCCTGGGTGGCGGTGCTCACCGGGATGGCATGGTTGAGGCCGCTTGGACGGCGCTCGACCAAGGCGGTCGCCTGGTCGCCAATGGCGTGACCCTGAATACCGAGCGCGCCCTCGCTGCTGCGCAGGCCCGTTTCGGCGGCAGCTTGCTGCGGGTGTCGCTCGAGCGGCTTGGCGCGGTGGGACCGATGCAGGCCTTCCGCCCAGCAATGACCCTGACGCAATGGTCGGCAACCAAGCCGTGATCATCGCTGGGATCGGCTGCCGCACTCGGTGCCCTGCGGCCGACATCGTGGCGCTGCTGCACTCGCTTGGTGGTGCCGAGATCCTGGCAGCGCCCGATTGGAAGCGTGATGAGGCCGGCTTGCTGGAAGCAGCCGAACGGCTCGCCCTGCCACTGCGGTTCGTCTCGAGAGCCGCTCTCGATGCGGTGCAGTCGCTTTGCCCGAGTCAGTCACAGGTGACGTGGCAAGCAGTGGGCCTTGGTTCCATCGCCGAAGCAGCCGCGCTGGCGGGTGGCGGCCGACTGCTACGATCGCGCGCGGTGTTCCGCTGGGCCACCTGCGCGCTTGCGCACGAGGGCGCCGGCCTGAGCGAGTCGAGGTTGTCTTGACGGTTCATTTCATTGGCGCCGGCCCTGGCGCGGCGGATCTCATTACCGTGCGCGGCGCCCGCCTTCTCGCCGCCAGCCCAGTCTGCCTCTACGCCGGGTCGCTCGTTCCGGCAGACTTGCTGTCGCATTGCTCGCCCGGCGCTCGCCTCGTCGACACGGCCCCACTCGATCTTGATGCAATCATCGCTGAGTTCGTCACCGCCACCGCCGAAGGGCAGGACGTGGCGCGGCTCCATTCCGGCGATCTATCGCTCTACAGCGCTGTTGCCGAGCAACTCCGCCGTTGCCAGCAACTGGGCATAGCCGCCACGCTCACCCCTGGAGTTCCGGCGTTTGCGGCGGCTTCAGCCGTCCTTGGCCGCGAACTGACCGTCCCCAACGTGGCACAAACGGTGGTGCTCACCCGCGTATCCGGCCGCGCCACGGCAATGCCACCTGGGGAGCAGCTCGCCACCTACGCGGCCACCGGGGCGACCCTTGCCATCCACCTTGCAGCCGCCTTGCTGGACGGCGCCATCGCCACTCTGCTGCCCCATTACGGTGCGGACTGTCCGTGTGCCCTGGTGGTTCGCGCCACCTGGCCCGACGAGCGAGTGCTGCAGGCGACCCTAGGCACCCTGGACGCGACCGGTGTCGAGCGCACCGCCCTCTTTCTGGTCGGTCGCGCGCTGGCGCCGGGCGACTTCCTGCCGAGCGCGCTCTACAGCCCCGATTACCCGCGCCGTTACCGCTCATGAGCCTCGGGCATCCCACGAGCCCGCCCGTTTGGCTGGTGGCCGCCCCACGTTCGGGCGCGGGGAAAACCACCGTCAGCCTCGGCCTCATCGCTGCCTTGCGCCGCCGCGGCCTCAGGGTGCGCACCGCGAAGGCTGGCCCTGATTACATCGATCCGGGCTTCCTGGCCGCCGCCTCAGGGGCCCCGAGCGTCAATCTTGACAGTTGGGCCATGCCGCCGGGCTTGCTGGATGACCTGTTCGCCCAGGCCAGGAAAGACGCGGACATCCTACTGATCGAAAGCGCCATGGGGCTGTTTGACGGCGTGGCAGGCGCTGTGGGCCGCACCGGCAGCGCCGCTGACCTCGCTCGCCGTTTCGACATCCCGGTGTTGCTGATCCTAGACATCTCCGGCCAGGCGCAAACGGCGGCCGCCACCGCCTACGGCATGGCACAATTCGACCCGGCGTTGCGGGTTGGCGCGGTCATCCTGAATCGGGTGGGCAGCGAGAAGCATCGGCGCGCGGCCGCAGCGTTGATGCGGCTGCCTGTGCTTGGCGCCGTTCCGCGGGACGCCACGTTGGCCCTGCCTGAACGCCATCTTGGCCTCGTCCAGGCTGAAGAGCATACGGCGCTGGCGACCCACATGGCTGCTCTCGGCGACATGGTGGAACGCTGTATCGATCTCGCCCCGCTTCTCGCCAGCGCAGGATCTTGGGCAAACCCAGCACCACTCGCTAAGCCTGAAGTCCCGATCCTGCCGCCGGGCCAGCGCATCGCCCTGGCTAGGGACGACGCCTTCACCTTCCTCTACCCCCATTTGATCACCGCCTGGCGCGCAGCGGGTGCGGACCTGCTGCCGTTCTCTCCGCTTGCGGACGATGCGCCCCCGCCATCGGCTGACTGTTGCTGGCTGCCCGGCGGCTACCCCGAACTCCACGCGCCGGCGCTGGCCGCGGCCACAAAATTCCACACCGGGCTGCGCCAGTTCGCCGCGTCCCGCCCGGTGCATGGCGAGTGCGGCGGCTACATGGTGCTCGGCCGCGGCCTCACCGCCGCCGATGGCACCTGTCACGCCATGGCAGGCTTGCTCGACCATGCCACCAGCTTCGCCCGCCGCTCACTCCACCTCGGCTACCGCCGAGCGACGCTGCCGGACGGTGCGATCCTTCGCGGCCATGAATTCCACTATGCGACGCTGACGAGTGCCGGCAATGACGCCCCCTATGCCCACGTCACCGATGCCAGCGGCAGCCCATTTGGCCCGGCGGGCGGCCGGCGCGGCCTTGTTACCGGCTCGTTCTTCCACGCCATCGCCGCCGAGACAGCATGACGCTGGATGACCTTCACGCACTGTTGAATGCGCTTCCGCAAGGCAATGCCGAAGCCGCGGAAGCAGTTGTTGCGCGACAGCAGACCTTGACCAAGCCGCCTGGCAGCCTTGGCCGCTTGGAAGCCCTCGCGGCCTGGTTGGCGCGGTGGCAGGGCCGAGCGACCCCACGGCTCGACCGGGTTGGCGTGCTGGTGTTCGCCGGTAACCATGGCGTCACGGCTCAGGCTGTCTCACCCTACCCGGCAGCTGTCACCGGGCAGATGGTCGCGAATTTCGCCCGGGGCGGCGCCGCGATCAACCAACTAGCCACTCTCGCCGGAGCGACCCTCCAGGTGGTTCCGCTCGCGTTGGAAACGCCGACTGCCGACATTACGCTGGCCCCTGCCATGACCAAGAGCGAGTTCGCCAGCGCGATCGACGCCGGATCGGCGGCGGTGATGCCGGGCACGGATCTGCTCTGCTTGGGCGAAATGGGCATTGGCAACACCGCTGCCGCTGCCGCCCTCTGCACGGCGTTGTTCGGCGGCACGGGGTGGGCGGGGAGGGGCGCGGGGCTCGATGACGCCGGTGTCGCTCGCAAGCAGGCTATGGTCGACCGTGCCGCCGGTCGCCATGCCGGAGCCGACCCATTGAACCTGGCGCGCTGCTTGGGCGGGCGCGAACTGGCCGCCATCCTCGGAGCCACGGCTGCTGCCCGTCGTCTAGGCATCCCGGTCCTGCTCGACGGCTTCGTGAGCACGGCCGCCGCTGCTCCACTGGCTCGCATTGCGCCGACCGCGCTCGACCATTGCATCGTCGCGCACGTTTCTGCCGAGGCCGGACATCGCCGCCTGCTCGAGCTTCTCCGGCTGGACCCGCTGCTCCAACTCGACATGCGCCTCGGCGAGGCGTCCGGTGCAGCGGTGGCCATCCTCCTGGTACGCGCGGCGCTGGCCTGCCACATCGGCATGGCCACGTTTGCCGAAGCGGCCGTAGCCAGCGCCGAGTGAAGCGCCGCTGGGCTGAACTCGTAGCCGCTTTCATGCTCCTGACCCGGCTTCCCGTTGCTCGTCTGACCTCTTCGCATCCGCCTGCCAGCGACTGTGTTTGGGCCTACCCGCTCGTTGGCGCAGTGGTAGGCGGCCTCGGCGCCGTGGCGCTCCTATTGGGCCGCTTCGCGGGGTTGAACGCCGCAACCTGCGCGGTCCTGGCGCTCGCGGTTACCATCCTGAGCACGGGTGGGCTGCACGAAGATGGTTTGGCCGATACCGCCGACGGCCTCGGCGGTGGCCATACGCGCGAGGCCAAGCTCGCGATCATGCGTGACAGCCGCATCGGCAGCTTTGGTGCCCTGGCACTCCTGCTCAGCGTCGCTTTACGCGCTGTGGTGGTCGCCACCACGCCGCGCCCGTGTCTGGCTTTATGCAGCGCTGCGATATTGGCCCGCGCGGCCATGCTGCTGCTGCTGCGGTTGCCCCCCGCCCGAGCCGACGGCCTGGCCGTGCCGCTGTCGCAGACAAGGCTGAGGCGGATTGCCGCCGGGTTGCTGCTGGCGAGCCCGATTGCGGTCGTTGCCCCAAGCGCCGCGCTTGCCTCGCTGTGCGCTGCCGGCCTGATGGCGTGGCTGGCTCACCGTCAACTGGGCGGGTCGACCGGAGACGTGCTGGGGGCTGCAGAACAATTGGCCGAATGTGCCGCGATGGTCTGCTTCTGATGATCTAACCCCGGCCACACGTGACCGCCCGTGCGAGTGGCACCGCCCCGACTGGTCAGCAAGCCACCGCGCACTATCCCCCGGCATGTGCCAGAATTTGCTTCCAGATGACGACTTCATCGATCGCGATCCACTCCCGCAGCACGCGGCCGTCCACCACTTCCGCATGGCTCAACCCCATGATGTAGACCGGCGCTCCCGAAGGCGGCCCAAAATGTCCATAGCCAGAATGGACGCCGCGCAATGACCAACGTAGCGCGACCCGCACCGCTTGAGACGGGTCACGATTGATGATGGCGCTCTCGACTTGGAACACGGCATCGGGGAACGCAGCCAGGTAGCCGAGGTAAAAACGGTCGATGTCCATGTGGCCGTGGAAGCTTTCGCCGCCGGGCGCTTCCAAGCAGGCGCCGTGGAAATAGAGGTCCTTGACCGCTGCCGCCTCCTTCTCCTGCCACAGCCGCTTGTAGCCAGCGACGTACAGCTCCACCTCGGCGCCGGCTTGCAGTTCCGGCTTGTAGACGCCCGGCTTATCGTGCTCGGGCAAGTAGAAGGCGACCGTGCCGGTTCGGCGGAAATCCTCCTCCACCATGCTTCGCGCCAGCTCTTTGGGGTGCATACCGAGGCAGTTGGCGAACGCCGCCTGGTCGCGGATCAGCCATTCCTCCGTCACCACCTGGTTCACCACCCAGCAATCAGCGATGATCCGCGACTTGACCAGCCGATTGGTGGCCGCACCGTAACTCCCATCGCCGGTGTGCCGCATCACCGAGACCAAGCGATGAGACGACAAAAACGAGCCATCGTCATACCCGGCCCAAATCACATCCTCACCCACAAGCTGCCGATCCGGAAACTGATGCAGGGTTTGCAGGGTTTGCGCGGTCACGCCGGTGTTGTCTGCGGTCAGCCCGGTGGCAGCACGCACCAGGCAGGTCGCGCCATAGTATTGCTGCAGCTTGCCGCCGATGCCGCGATCCTCCCAAATCTCGCGGGTGACGCCGTAGATGAAATCGGGGACGGTCTTGTAGCTGCCGGTCACGGGCTGCATGGGATACCTTTTCGACACGCTGCTCAGGCGCTCGACTGCAACAGTCGCCTCCCTAACAGACTTCCAGTGCATTCGAATGCATGGTAAGTCGAGTGGCTATTTCGCTCAAGTGGCAATGATGGAGATTGTGATGGACGCAAGCACCCGATTGATCCGCCGCAGCGACATGGTTGCGTGCAAACTCGCCTTCATCGACTGCAAGATGCCGGGTTCCACCGAAAAGGAAAATTACTCTCTGATCGGCTCCGGTGTGACGCAATCGTCTGACCAGGTGGTGAACATCACCGAGCCGCACGGCTTCAGCCTCGGTGTGGCTGCCATGCCCCCAGGCACGACCAACAACCTGCACGTCCATTACACCGCGGAAGTCTTCATGGTGTTCAGCGGCACGTGGCTATTTCGCTGGGGTGCCGAGGGCAAGGATGGCGAGATCATCGGCCGCGCTGGAGACGTCGTCAGCATCCCGACCTTCATCTTCCGCGGCTTCAGCAATGTTGGGGACGACGCCGGCTGGATATTCACCGCGCTGGGCGGCGATGACACCGGCGGGATCATCTGGCACCCATCCATCCTGCGTACGGCGGCCGAGCATGGCCTTTACCTAACCAAGCAGAACGTGCTGGTGGATACGGAGCAGGGGGCTGCCAAGCCGGCGTTTGAAGAGCTGGTAGAGCCGCTCGATAACGCGACCGTCCACAGCCTGCGTCGCTTCGACGTCACGGCCATGCAACAGCGCGTGGTGATGCGGAGCGAACGGGCTTACTCCAATCGTGCCATGCTGGACAGCGTGCTGCCCGGCCATGAAGCGTGGATTGCTCCGGTGATCGGCCACGGCATGAGCCAGGACCTCGAACACGCCGCCCCCATCGGCAACCCGCACGGCTTCTCGCTCGAGTGGCTCAAGCTTGAGCCTGGGCAGCGTGTCGGCGCTTACAAGCTCACGGAAAAGCAGGTGTTGTTGGTGTTCTCTGGCGCGGTCGCCATCACTCTCGACGGCGAGGCCGCGGTGAGGACGGAGTCGCAGGAAGTGTTTTCGGTGCCGGCGGACTCCTGGCGCACTATCGCCTGCGTCGGAGACGGAGCCGCCGAGATCGCGGTGCTGACCGCGGGCGACCACAAGAAACATCCGGTTTGGGCTGATGAGATCGTCGCTGCCGCTCACCGTGCCGGCTTTGCCCTCGACCATTCTGGCTACATCGCGCCGCTTAACCTGCTCCCCTATGGCGTGCAAACCCGCGCCGCCTGAAAGGTCTCAACGCCGCGGCAGGGGAGGGGCGAATGTCTGCTCGTACGACCGCTCGTCGCGCCACATCCTACGACATTGCCCGCGTCGCAGGGGTGGCCCAGTCGACGGTCTCGCGCTGCTTTCAACCCGGCAGCAACATCTCGCCAGCCACCCGCGCGCTCGTAACCAGCGTTGCGGAGCGACTCGGCTACATGCCAAATGCCGTGGCGCGCAGCCTGATCACGCAGCGTTCCAACCTGGTCGGGGTCGTGGCCACGCACTACACGCTGCGCAGCAACCCCGACGTGATGCACGCCATTGGCGAGACTCTGGCGGCTGCCGGCAAGCAGTTCCTGCTTGTGACCGCCCAAAACGACGCCACAACGATTGCGGACCTTCGCGGGGCGTTGGAGTACCCGCTGGACGGTCTGATTTCATGCGTGTCGTTGGTCGACGCGACATTGATCGAACTCCAGGCACGCGGCGTCCCACTGGTGCTGTTCAATCGCCATTCACCGCGTATTGCCGTCGATAGCGTCATCACCAATCACGCCGCAGCGGCGTCGATCGTGGCAACAGCGCTCTACCAGGCTGGCCATCGCGACTTCCTCTGCATCTGCGGGCCAAGAAACGCCCATGTCAGCCGGAACCGGCGCGCGGGCTTTCTAAGGCGCTTATCGGAGCTCGGCATTGCGAATACGCCCGTGATCGAGACGGACTACTCCTACGACGGAGGTCGCCGCGGTCTGCTCGATTATCTTTCCAACGCCGCACGGCCCGGCGCCGTGTTCTGCGCCAACGACCAGATCGCGCTTGGTGTGATGGATGCCTGTCGCTTTGACCTGCACCTCTCCGTCCCCGAAGACATCTCCGTCATCGGGTTCGACGACGTGGCCGAGGCGGCGCGGCCAAGCTACGATCTCACCACCATGCACCAGGACTCGGTGATGATGGCGCGCACCGCGGTGGACATCCTGCTCCGGCGCATCGCCAGTCCGGGCAGCAACGGCACGATCAACACCGTGGTGGACGCCGCGTTCATTAGACGCGGGTCAGCAAGGCTCACTGCACTCAGTTGCACGTCGTCTTGTAGATGAACTGCTGCACCTGCGGCGTGTCGATGTTTTCCTTAGTCGCGATCACGAATGGCGTATGCACTTCACGCTCAATCGGCTTGCCGTCCAAGGCGTCGACCATCATCTGCAGCCCGAGCTGACCGACCTTATAGGGGTACTGCACGACGTCCGCCGTGACGATCCCGTTGCGGATGTCCTGCACGATCGGATCAGACGTATCGAAGCCGACAAGCTTGATTTTGCCGATGCCACCGGCCTCGCGGATACCGGTTGCCGCGCCCTCTGTGTTGTTGGTGGTAATGGTGAAGATACCACTCAAGTCCGGATGAGCCGCGACGGTGGAGGTCACGATCGAGGCTGCCTTCGCCGTCTGGTTGGCGCTGTACTGCACGCCAAGATAGGTGATGCCAGGATGCTGCTTGATCTCGGTCTCGAAGCCCTGCAGCCGCTGCTGCGAGACCACGGCCGCGGGAGAGTTCTCCATCGCCATTACCGTCCCCTTGTCACCGATCGCCTCGGCCAGGGAGCGCGCCGCCTGCATTCCGCCCTCGACGTTGTCGGACTGCACGTTGGACAGCGCGATGTTCATGTCCTTCAGGTCACCATCGATCGAAATGATCTTGATGCCCTCCGCCTTCGCTTCCAGCAACGTCGGGTTCAACGCCACCGGGTCGGTGGATACGAACATGATCCCGTCCGGCTTGGACGCAATCACCGCGTCCAGCACTCGCATCTGCAGCGCGGGCTGATATTGCGCCGGCCCCTGGACGTCGAGCGCCACGCCGAGCTGCTTAGCCATCGCCACGGCCCCGCAACCGACGGTGGTGTAAAACGGATTTCCCGTTAGGCCCATCACGTACGTGATGCGGTGAGGAGCCGCTGCGGCTGCCGTGGCAAACACGACCAATGAGACCGACAGTGCGCTGGTGAGGTGAAGTCGCATGATCGCATGATACCTTGGTTGACTAGCCGCGGTCGCGGCCCTGACGCTTGAGTTGGTCGGCATAGACGGCCGCGATCACCACGAACCCGATCACCACCATCTGCCAGAACGGCTGCACGCCCATGATGATGAAACCGTTGGCGAGCACGGCGGGTATGAACACGCCGATTACAGTACCAATGATGGTGCCTCTCCCGCCGGACAGGCTGGTTCCGCCAAGCACCACGGCGGTGATGGCTTCGAGCGGATCGGTGCTATGGCCTTCTAAGGTGGTGGTGGAAAAGCGCCCCAGCGACAGCATCGCGGCCACCCCGGCGAGCACGCCGCTCAATACGTAGAGCGACATCAGATGGTTGCCGACGTTGATGCCCGCACGCCGGGACGCTTCGGGGTTTGATCCAACCAGGAATGTATGCCGGCCATACCGCGTCATGTGGAGCCAAACCATGCCCAGGATTGTGAATGCGGCGCTGATGATCACGAGCACCGGCACGCCAAACAGGCTACCAACCCCGATGTTGGTCAGCGTTTCCGGCACCGTGCGGATGTCGTTGCCGTCAGTCACCAGGTAGGCCAGACCAAGCGCCGAACCCATCGTGCCGAGCGTGGTAATCAGCGCCGAGACGCGCAGGCGGGAGATGCAAAACCCGTTGAACAGCCCCCAAGCGCCCCCCGTTGCTAGCGCCACCAGCGTGCCGATTATAACGGTGCCAATATTGTCCGTGCCCAAAGCTTCCATCGCCTTGGCCGCGCAAACGCCGGCGAACACTAGCACAGAGCCAATCGATAGATCGAATCCGCCCGCGATCATCACGTAGGTCATGCCGATCGAAAGGACCAGCAGCGTCGAGGCGTCGAGAAATATGTTGCGGACATTGAACACGCTGGCGAACGTATTGGGCCGCATCACCGTAAAGAACAGGAACATCGCAATCAGGATGATCAGCATGTAGGTGGGCGAGGAGTTGGCTGCCGCCCGGAGCCTTCTGCTGACGCCGGGCGGCGTAAGCAATGGGCTGTCGACCCCGAAATCGGGTGCCGACGTTGTCCCGATGACGTCCTGCGTCATGCTGCCAACCCCTCTTCCACATCGAGTGCGCCCGTCATCGCGCCCACTAGGTCCTGCACGCTGAGCCCGTCGTTACGAAAGCGCGTGATGCGTTTGCCGAGCCGCAACACCTCGATGCTGTCGGCAACTTGCAGCACGTCACGCATGTTGTGGCTGATCAACACCACGGCCACCCCGGTATCACGAATACGCCGCACCAGGTCGAGCGTGCGACCGGTTTGCACCACACCCAAAGCGGCCGTGGGCTCGTCCATGAACACGACGCTGCGCGCCCACATGATGGAGCGACAAATCGCCACGCTCTGGCGCTGCCCGCCGGAAAGGCTGGCAATCGGAGTATCCATGTCCTTCAGCGCGACCTTCAACCGCCCGAACGCGACCAGGCTCTCCCGGCGCATCGCAGTGTTGTCGAGAAAGCCAAGTTTGCCCAGTAACCCCGGCCTGAGTTTCTCCCGCCCCATGAACATGTTCGCGGCCGGGCTCAAATCCGGCGCGACCGATAGGTCCTGGTAAACGGTCTCGATGCCGGCAGCATGCGCCTCAGCCGGCGACCCGAATGCCACCACCTTGCCGGCCACGATGATCTCGCCGGAGGTGGCTTTGTTCACCCCAGACAGGATCTTCACGAGCGTGCTCTTGCCGGCACCATTGTCGCCGATCAACGCCGTAACCTCGCCCGCATACGCAGCGAAGTCCGCACCCCGCAAGGCCTCGACATGGCCGAACCGCTTGACGAGGCTGCGGGCCTCCAAGATCGGCTGTGTCCTGGATGGAGCGTGGTCGCCGTGGCTGCTCATTCTCCCACCCCTCCTATGCATTCGAATGCACCTCACCTTACGCAGCGCAGCCATGCATAAGCAAGAGGGCGGTCAACCACCTGCGCTGATGATCTGGGCGAGGATGGCGATTTCGTCGAACATGCGCCACTCGCGCACGATCTTGCCGCGGCGGAACTCGAAATGCGATGAGCCCAGGATGGACACCGGCGCCCGGTTCACCGGACCATACGCCGGCACGCCGCAGTAGCTGCCGCGCAGCAGCCAGATCGCCGCCACGCGCAAGCCCAAATCCGGGGAACGGTGCGCGGCGAAATCGCGCACCTCCAGCGTGCCGTCGGGAAAGGCCGCGAGCAGGTCAATGAGGTCATTTTGATAGTGCGAGACCCCCATCGCCCGGCGTAGCCGCACCGACTGCACTGCGATCGTGTCGGCGCAGTAGCGTGGCACTTCGTCCATGTAGCGGCCGTTCCAAACGCGGTCGAACATTTCCGCCACCATGCGGCATTCGGCATCGTGACGGTGCGGCCGCTCCCCTGACAGCCCGCAGCGCACCGGGTCGGCAAACCGAGTGCCGAAAGCGCCGCCCGCCTGCGCCGTCATCGATTGGCCCAGCACAGGCGACGACCGCGCCAGTTGCGCAGCGATCGCGAACGGGTCGAGCCCCAAATCCTGCAGGACCGCAAACTCGTCCCGCATAACCCATTCCTCGACCACCTTGCCGCCGCGCACCAGGCAATGCGCCGTGCCGCGGTTGATCCACTGCTTTCCCGTGGGCGGACCATAGGTCCAGTAGCCATTATGTACGGCGTTGTTCAGCACGCGGTGGCTGCTGATGAAGCCGTCTTTGCCACGCTGCTCCCAAACCACGTCGTCATGGCCGCCACCGCGGTTGTGGAACGCCGACATCCGCTGGATGGAGTTCAGCATGACATGGTCGAAGCCGTAGGTTTCGCCATAGGCGGTATGTACCTTCACCTCCGGCGCGTAATGCTCCCGCAGATGGCCCAAGCCGCGCGTGATCCAGATTTTATCGGTCCAACTCGTGATGTAGTCGCGCGGGTCGGCATAGGGTGCGTAGGCAGCGGGATCGATGCCGTCCAATTGGTCGTCGGCCAAGCCACGTCTCCTCTGTTGCGTATTTTGCAGCACCCTATACGTCATGGCAGCCGAGGGAAGGGGTCAACGCAATGGCTGAAACGGCGGATGTCGTCGTGGTGGGGCTTGGCGCCGTCGGGTCCGCCGCACTGCACCGCTTGGCAGGGGCAGGCGCGCGCGCCGTGGGTATCGACCGCTTCCACCCACCGCACGACCAGGGCTCCAGCCATGGCGAGAGCCGCATCACCCGCCTGGCCGTGGGGGAAGGCGCGGCCTACGCGCCTCTGGTCCGCCGCTCGCACGAGATTTGGCGTGAGTTAGAAGCGGCCAGCGGCGAAAGTCTGCTCCTCCAGACCGGTGGCTTGGTAATGGGTCCGCGCGAAGGCGGCGCCAGCCATCACGGTAAGGACGATTTCGTGCGGCGCACCATCGCCGTCGCGACACAACACGCCATCCCCCATGAGGTGTTGGACGCAACTGCCATCGCCAGCCGGTTCCCCCAGTTCGAGCTCCGGGGTGACGAAATAGCGTGTTTCGAGCCGAGTGCCGGATTGGTCTTCCCGGAACGCTGCATCGCCACGCAACTACGCCTCGCCACCGGGCTTGGCGCCCAGGTCTATGGCGGCGAGCGGGTCACGTCCGTGGTCGAGACGAGTGCTGGCGTGGCCGTCCACACCGACCGCCGCATCCTCCACGCCGCGCGCGTGATCCTCACCGCCGGCCCGTGGCTGCCGGACCTGGCCGGCGGCCGCCTGCGTGAGGTGGCATCGGTCTACCGCCAGACCCTGCACTGGTTTGCAGTACATGACCCGGCAGAGTATGCGCCTGGTCGATTCCCGGTCTTCATCTGGATGCACGGGGCGTCCGAGACCGATTACTTCTACGGTTTTCCCGTGCTGCCAGGAACGCGCTCCGTCAAGGTAGCCACCGAACAGTATGCCGAAGCGGTCGATCCGGACACCGTCGACCGCGCTGTGCCGGCGGCCGAGTCCGCGGAGGTGTTCCAGCAACACGTCGCAGGCCGGTTGCGCCGGGTCACGGCCGACGTCCAGCGCTCCGCCGCCTGCCTCTACACCGTCACACCCGATCGCGGCTTCATCATCGACGCGCTTCCCGGTCGAAGCGGCGTGCTGATGGCTTCGGCTTGCTCGGGGCATGGCTTCAAGCACTCCGCCGCAGTGGGCGAATTACTCGCTTCCCAAGCGATTGCCGCCAGCTCGGCCCGTGCCGAGCCGTTCCGGCTGGATCGTTATTCGGCCTGACCGCGGACCGCTCACACCGGGCGACTCTCGCCACAAGGCAAGCCGATCATTGCTGCCGCGAGGTCGTTCTTGATCGAGAACTTCCGTGCCAGTAGCGTTCCGAGGATCAGGCGGAACTGGAACGGCCATGCATCACACGATTGCCACGATAGGACCGTCCGGCGCCTATGAAACCGCGGCCGGGTAATGGCCGAAACGTCCGCAGCCACCGTAACGCTTTCCCGCCGAGTCCGCCCCGCCGCCGCACCGCTCCGGCCCCCCGCCCCGGGCCTGGCTACGTCCCCGCCAGCGTCGCAAAGCCTCATCGCGGCGCTGCGTTCAGCTGGAGTGCCTCTGGTCACCAATGCCGACGCCACCTACGAGCGCGCCCGCCACGTCTTTGACACCCGGTTCGACTATCACCCGCAAGCCATTGCCATGTGCCGCGCGGCCGGCGACGTGCAAGCCTGCCTGGCCGCGGCTCAGCATGCTCGCGTTGCCTTCCGCGTGCGTGGCGGCGGCCATTCCTTCGCCGGCTACTCCGGGTGCGACGGCTTGATCGTCGACGTGACCGGCTTGAACACGCTGGCCATCGACCCGGCCGCCATGACCGCCACCGTGGGCGGCGGTTGCAAGCAGGGCGACCTCAACACCGCCTTGCTCCAGGCCGGCCTGCATCTGCCGACCGGGGATTGGGAGGAGGTCTGCGTCGGCGGCTACATGCAGGGTGGCGGCTTCGGCGCCACCTCGCGGACCGATGGCCTCAACTCCGACCACGTCATCGCCGTTCGCGTGATGCTGGCCGATGGCCGGGTCGTGCACGCCGACGAACACACCAACTACGACCTCTACTGGGCAGTGCGGGGCGGAACGGGCAACAATTTCGGCGTGTTGCTCGACATCACCTATCGGCTCCGGCCGCGGCCGCAACTCTCGGCCGGGATCGTTGCCTTCTCGCTCGCCGGCGACGCCCAACGAGAGCAAGGCATCGCCGCGCTGATGGCTTATCAGGCCGGCTTCATGCTCACCGCGCCAGCCACCTTGAACAGCTCCGCGCTCATCGCCGAAACGGTCGACCCGGCCAGCGAGAGCCCCTGGCTGGTGATCGAGACCATTCAAGTCGGCTCCGAGGCAGAGCGCCGCGCCGCCATCCAACCACTGCTCAGCTTGCCCGGTGCCACGGAGGCGTTCGACTGGACCCGCGTGCTTTCGCCAGACCCTCTGCCCCCGTTCAATCGCACCTCACGCCTGATCGAGCGGCTCGTCACGGCGCAGGAGTGGCGCGCTTTGCTGCGTTTCATGGACCAAAGCCCCAATCGCTGGACCCAGCTCTTCCTCAAGGCGCATGGCGGGGCGCTCAACCAATACCCCCGCGAAGCGAGCGCCTTCGTCCATCGCCAGGCCCACTTCAACCTGTTCATGGACACGTTCTGGCCCACGCCGCAGGACCAGGCAGCGGCGGACGCGTTTCGCAAGGCCTGGCAAGTGCAGGTCGCCCCGCTCTGGGCCGGCCACATCTATCAAAACTTCCCCGAAACGGACGCGCCTGACTACCGGCGAAACTATTGGGGCGACGCCTACCCGGCTCTCGCAGCAGTCAAGGCGAAATACGACCCGGCAGGCGCGTTCGACTTCCCGCAGGCGATCTTGGCCGCGGATGCCGGTCCATTGCGTTGGCCCGAGCCGGTCGCGCGCGCCCTGGCGTGCCCGATCCAGACCCAGTGACTTGGGCAGAGACCGCATGCGGGCATCGACAGGGCAGCCGCCCTGGGCTCTTGTCATAAAGGCGGGGTTCGCTGGAGGACAGTCCGGTTGAGATGCGCGCGGTGTGAGGCGGACAGCCCGGCGACGAGCCGCTTCTGCAGCGAATGCGGCCTTGCCTTCGGCAAGCAGTGCAGCGCGTGCGGCGCCTCGCATGGTCCGGACGCACGGTTCTGCCACCAGTGCGGCACCACCCTCGCGTTGCAACCCGCAGTGGCTGACCCGCTCAACCCGTCCGCCGACGGCGAGCTCAAGCAAGTCACCGTGCTCTTCGCCGACATCCGCGGTTCGACCGAGCTGATCGAGCTGCTTGACGCCGAAGCCGCGCTGCATCAGCTCGAGCCGGTGACCACGCTGATGGCAAACGCCGTGCAGCAGGCGGGCGGTGTCGTCAACAAGCGGCAGGGCGACGGCATCATGGCGCTGTTCGGTGTGCCGAACGCGTCGGAAGATCATGCCGTGCGGGCGTGCCGGGCCGCCCGCGGCATCATCGACGCTGTCGGACGTCTCACCAAGCCGGACGTCGCAGTCCGCGTCGGGTTGGCCAGCGGCAGCGTTGTCGTGCGGGCGTTCGGGACCGACGCCACCGACTTCGACGCCATCGGCCCGACCGTGCACATCGCGGCCCGGCTCGAGCAGGCGGCAGAGCCCGGCTCCGTGCTGATCACCGAGCAAACCGCACGCCTGGCGCACGGCGTCGCTCATGTGAGGGCATTGCCCGCCATCCAGGTCAAAGGCATCAGTGAGCCGATCCGCACCTTTGTGCTGCTCGGCATCACTGACCGGCCGTCGTGGGACGTTCGGGCGAGCACCAACACGTTGACCAAGCTGGTGGGCCGCGACACCGAACTGATGCAGATGGAAGCCGCATTGCGCCGCGCCTCCCGTGGACTGGGCCAGGCGCTCACCCTCGTGGGCGATGCCGGGCTGGGCAAATCCCGCCTGGTCCACGAGTTCGTGTCTAAGCTTCCCGCCGAGAGTTGGACTGTGCTGCGGGCCTCCGCCACGCAACAGGCCTCGAGCGCCGCGTTCTACCTGGCAGCCGACCTGTTGAGAGCCCAAGCCGGCGTCACCCCAGCCGACGACGCGGCCGGCATCGCCGCCAAACTGGACCATATGTCGGCAGCGCTGCCCGGCGAGTTGGCCATTGATATGGCACCACTCCGCTGGCTGCTGAACCTCCCGATCCTCGATCCGGCCTGGGAGGCGCTGGCGGCCGATATCCGCCGCAGCCGCCTGATCACCGCGATGTGCCGGGTCTTGCTCCGGCGCAGCCAGCGCCAACCAACCGTCGTTGTGATCGAGGATTTTCACTGGGTCGACACCCCAAGCTTGGAGCTGCTCGCCGCGGCTGTGGCCAGCATGGGGGCATGTCCCTTGCTGCTGCTGCTCACCTCCCGCCCCGAGCGCCGGCCGTCCTGGGGCAAGCGCAGCTATGCGACGGAGCTCGAGTTGGGGCCGCTCGAGCCGGCAAGTGCGGACGCCATGCTGCAGGAATTACTGGGTGCCTCCGTCGACTTGGCGGCGCTGCGGGCCAAAATTCTGGAGAAGGCCGAAGGAACGCCGCTGTTCCTCGAGGAAATCAGCCGCTCGCTGCAAGAGAGTGGCTCGATCGTCACGGAGCGGGTGCGGGTCGTCGCGACCCAGGACGCAAACGACATTCAAATCCCAGCGTCGGTGCAGGCCATTTTGGCGGCGCGCATCGACCGCCTCCCGCCCGAGCGCCGCCGTCTGCTGCAACTCGCCTCCGTGGTCGGCAAGACCGTCTCGCGGGACCTGCTTGCGACGCTGAGCGGCCTGCCAACGGCGGCGCTCGATGCCGAGCTGTTCGAGTTGCAAGCCGCAGAGTTCCTCTACGAAACCAACTTCGCGCAGGGCGGTGAATACACCTTCAAGCACGCCCTCACTTTGGCCGTTGCTTACGAGAGCATGCTCAAGCGGCAGCGGCGCAAGCTTCACGGCGAGGTGTTTCGCGCCCTCGTGGCTATGTACTCCGAGGGCATCGAGCAGCGCGTCGAACGGCTGGCCAGTCACGCGCTTGCGGGCGAGATTTGGGATGCTGCGGCCAGCTACTCGTTGATGGCCGCCGAGCGGGCAAACCGCAACTGCGCCTGGCGGGAGGCGGTGGGCTTCCTTGAAGCCGGGCTTGCCGCGCTGAGTCATCTGCCGCAAGCACCCAAAACCATCCGCCAAGCCGTCAACCTGCGCATGGAACTCCGCGTGGCCCTGGCCGCCATGTCCGACCTAGGGCGCTTGCGCACGGTGCTCGCGGAGGCGCATCAGCTTGAAAGCCTGGGCGGCGGGGATGCATTGCGGCTCGCACGCATCGACGTCAGCCGCTGCTTGAACCTCAGCATGGTGGGCGAACTCGAGGAGGCACTCGTCGCCGGGACGGCCGCCTACAGTGCCATGCCGGCCATCGCCGAGCCGGGTCTGGTGGTCAGCGCAGGTTTTGCGCTCGGGCAGGTGCACTGGTTCCGCGGCGAATTGGGCAAAGCCACACAGGTGTTGTCGGGCGGCTACCGCCGAGCGCTCGACCAAGCGTTCGCGCCCAATGCCGGGACCACGGGCACAGCCTCGGTGCTCTATCTCAGCTGCCTGATGCGCAACCATGCCATGGCGGGCAACCTTGCCGAAGCCCGTGCCGTGGGCGACGAGGCGGCTCGGATCGTGCAGCGGATTGGGCGGCCGTTCGACATCGCCGAGCATGGCCAGGCCGAAGGTCTGCTGCACCTTGTCGCCGGCCACCCCGAGCCGGCCGCCAAACGATTACGCGAGGCGCTTGCCACCGCTCGTTCCAGCGGCAGCGCCCTCCTGCTCCCGATTATCGCCTCCGTATTGGGGTTGGCACTCGTCGCCACCGGCGCGCTAGACGAGGCCGACACGCTCCTTGCCGAGGCTTTGGCGCAAACCGAACGGCACGGCTACACGGCGATGCGGATCTGCTGTGCTCCCGCACTCGGCTTGGTCCGAACCAGGCACTCCATCGAGTGGGGCCGCAGCACGCTGCTGCAGGACCTTGCTCTTGCACGCGCTCAGGGGTTCCGGCTGGTCGAAGCCATGATCCTCCATCTGCTTGGAAATCTAGGCGGCACGGACCGGGCGAACGGCAGATCGGACATTCACAGGCAAGCGGACGAGCTCGCAACTTCCATCGGCGCAGACCCGGCGCGTCTGGCAAGCATGCTGAAATCGCTAGTGCCAGCGGGACGATAGGGCTTGCTGGCGGCAGCCAAGTGTTGCCAGGTCCACAGTCCAATGCCATTCTGCTGCCGAACCGAAACGTGGGTGAATGGGCATGGCTAAGTTTGTGGTCGACCTGGGCGATCATCCGCTCACCGAAGCTCAGCATCACGCCATGGCTGCGGCCATCCATGGCGCCGTGCTGCAGCAGATCGCCGCTCACCCGGTTGTAGCCGGCGCCGCACCCTTGGCCTCCGTCGCCACCATCGACGGCATGATACGCCGGCCCGCCCAAACCGACCTTTCGGCCGCGCGAGCCACCCTGCAGCAAGCGGCAGCACCGTAGTTCCAACCGGGAGCTCGGGCGTGGTAGGGCCAATGAGTCTCTGCCCAAGCGCACCGGGCGAGCTCGGCTCGCGGCTCATCGGCGTGATCGGACCAGACGGACGGACCCGGCGACTACGGACATCGTTGCCCATTTCGCAGGAGTTCATCACGACGGCAGGCGCGTCGACCCCACTCGAGGCCCGGTTCCGGTTCTCCGCTCCATGTGCCGAGCACGGCTGCACACAATGGAGCGGCACAGGCTGCGGGTTGATCGGTCAGTTGCGCGAGCGCGCAGCCCAAGCGGCGCTGCCGCTCCCAGAGGACATCGGGCCATGCGAACTGCGACCCGGCTGCCGCTGGTGGCAGCAGGAGGGGATTGCAGCGTGCCGCGTGTGCTCCTTGGTGGTCTATCAGGCCTCGCCGGCCTCGGTCTGAGCCATCGCCAGACGGAGGCAGGGTCGTCGCCACCATGATCGGGAGCTCGGCCAGCGACGGCCACCGAGGCGCGTCGCACGACCGCTATCGTTGGGAACAAGGTCGATAAAACCTGCTGCCTTAACCAGGCGATCAATCTGGGTCACCACAGCTCGGCTCGCGGGACCTAGCCATGTGGGCTGAGTTCGACCAGTAACGGGTAGCCACGCAGCTCCAGATCAAGCGATGTCCCGCTGACGAACGCGCCACCGCTGACATTTGCGCCGGGGTGGAGGTACTCGAAAAGATCATGCACCCTGAACCTGACACCGCCGCCGAAATCAAGCGTCACAAGCTGCGCGGCCGGGGCGAGGTCGTGCCCATGACCATCATCAACGCTCGCCTCGTTCCAAACCGCGACGATCGTGCTGCGGTCAGACTTCGCAATGACCAACGCCCGGGCCGACGTACCGCCCAAGCCGGGCGCCGAGTGCAGCGTAAGGGCGCCTGCGTCGTATCCGGGCTTGAACGAGCTCACATCCTTCGTGTTCCGGGCGTCGCTGTAGGAGCCAAGCGAGAGCAAGTCCTGCAGCGCGCCCAGCATCAGCGCCGCGGGCTTCGGCGACCCATCTGCGTGGAACATCCCGAAATGGTCTTCCACCGTCCCAGCGCGCTCCTTGGGGTCGATGAGGTTGTAGACGAACATATGCGGTCCACCGGCGGCAAAATACTCCATGATCTGGTTGGCAAGGTACTTCGCCTGCGACAGCCCATCGGTGGCGTAGTTACCGGACGTCGAGGCGCCACTCTCGGTCAGCCAAACCCGGCCGTGGGGGATTTCGGCGCGGTGCGCCCAATCGTAGATCGAGTCGAATGAGCCCACGTCGGCGCTCACCGGGGTCGAGAAATCCGGCTGCCGTCCGCCGCCGGCGTAGAAATGGATGTTGCCAACGTCCGCCGCACCAGACACGTCCGGCAACCTGGCATAGTCTGCACGCAACCCGGACGCGATTGAGGGTGCCACAAGGATCACGCCGCCAAGTGGTGCCGGATGAGCCTGCCTGAAGTCGTGGATCGCCCGGGCCCAAGCGAGGTAATTCTGCGGGAAGTCCGCGGCATGCGTATCATCGCGCAGCTCGCCCGGCGGGTGGGCGCCGCCGCCCACCAGGGGGTTGTTGACCTCGTTCGGCCCCTCGATGGCAAACAGCAACCCGGTCCCTGCAACGTCCAACAAGGCGGTTTGCTGGATCGCCCATGTGGTCGCCGGGTCGTTCAAGTAGGCCCCGACGAGAGCGGTAAACCGCGGGTGCGGATCGGCCACGCCGGCGCGCTGCATGACGCGTTGCAGCTCCTCCCAATGCCGCGCCTGGCTGATGCCCCCGCTCACGATGGGCGAGCGGATATCCCGCACATGGATCTGGTCCAGCATCGCGGCATACATGGCGACGTCAGCGTCCAAACCTGGGCGCCCAGACACTCCCAAGCCGTTGCGAATCGTGCGGGCGAACACCATCGGCGTGGCGCTCGCCGCCCCCAGGGTCTGCGCGCGGCTCGCCAGGGCGCCCGGCACGACAGCGGTGACCAAAGCCACAGCCAAGCCCAGCGCGCAACGCAGCAACAAGCACAACAAACCCGGCATGAGCCACCCAACCAACGACATCGGCAGGCTACCGCGGAAGGGTTACCAACTCGTTAATCGAGCCCGCCCGAATGCTGCGGATCAGGGCATCGCGCATGCGCCCGGCAGGACTCGAACCTGCGACCAAGCCGTTATGAGCGGCCCGCTCTAACCAACTGAGCTACAGGCGCACACGCTCTCCCTCATTGCCTCGCCCGGCCCCGCCTTGGCAAGGATTGGGCGCATGGCTAGGGTCCGGCCGCCGCTTCATACCCGCACCTGTTGAACGAACGAGGAACCTCCCCATGGACGTAAGCAAGATCAGCATCGGCAAGGCCCCGCCGTCGGACATCAACGTCGTCATCGAAATCCCCCAGGGCTCGCAGGTGAAATACGAGGTCGACAAAGACAGCGGCGCCGTCGTGGTCGATCGGTTCATCTTCACCCCGATGGCCTACCCCGCCGCCTACGGCTTCATCCCCGGCACCCTGGCCGACGACGGCGACCCGGCGGATGTCCTGGTGCTGGCGCCCGCCGCCATCGTGCCCGGCGCCGTCATCCGGGTGCGCCCGATCGGCATGCTGCAGATGGAGGACGAGAGCGGGCAGGATGAAAAGATCATCTGCGTGCCCCACGACAAGATCAGCCTGCACTATAAGGATGTCCACGCCGTGGCAGACCTGCCGGAGATCCTCCGCCAGCAGATCGAGCACTTCTTCACCCGATACAAGGATTTGGAGCCGGGCAAGTGGGTGAAGGTCACGGGTTGGGCGGACAAGGCGGCGGCCGAGGCGGTGATCATGAAGGCAATCGAAGCCGCCAAGTAAGCGCCCTCTCCAAGCCCGAACGGCTCGGCCGCTAGACCAAGACCGGCTCAGATAGAGTCGCCGGTCATGGTCTAGCTTTTTGTTTTGGCGAGCATGTTTACCGATCAAGTGACTTCACTTGATGCGGTCATGCTCTAGCTGTCGAGTAGTTCGGAGTCCCAATAGAGGTAGTCCCGCCAGCTCTCATGCAGGTAGTTCGGCGGGAACGACCGGCCGTTCTCC
This sequence comes from Acetobacteraceae bacterium, assembly GCA_965199105.1. Taxonomy (GTDB): domain Bacteria; phylum Pseudomonadota; class Alphaproteobacteria; order Acetobacterales; family Acetobacteraceae; genus LMUY01. Next base: position 1,243,188 of record CBDAQO010000002.1, read on the forward strand.
TGCAGCTCCCAGGTCGACGGCTGCCGCGGCACCGCCCGCGGGAACATGTTGCACTCGCGCGGCAGGCGAGACCCTTTGCTCAGGTTGCAATGCCCGCAGGCGGTCACGACGTTCTCCCACGTCGTGCGCCCACCTCGGCTGCGCGGCACCACGTGGTCGAACGTCAGGTCATGCGTCGGCAACCGGTCCGCGCAATACTGGCAGGAGAAGGCATCCCGCAGGAACACGTTGAACCGCGTAAAGGCCGGCCGTCGCGCCGCCGGGATATACTCCTTCAGCGCGATCACGCTCGGCAGTCGCATGGATTGCGACGGCGACCGCACGGCCACCTCGTATTCGTTCAGCACGGAGACGCGGTCCAGGAACACAGCCTTCACCGCGTCCTGCCACGCCCAAACCGAAAGCGGAAAGTAGGAGAGCGGGCGGAAATCCGCATTCAGCACAAGCGCCGGATAGTGCATTCCGCCGTCAGGCAACACGCCCTCCCTCGCGGCACGATCCCGATGCGCCAACACGGTGGCGACGCGGTCCGCCGATGGTTGCGCCGCAAAAATCCACCCGGTTTATCGCAGAGCCTCCCTCATGCTGCAAGGCAGAGCCCCGGTTTTCATCTGGCCGTCACAGTTCGAACACCCGCTGCAACATCGCAGCCCCTGCCTCGATCCCGGCCGCATCCACCGTGTGGCCGACCCGGGGCAGAAACATCAGCTCCACCGGAACGCCGGCTAGCTTCAGCGCCGCGGCTGCGTCATCGGAGCGAAACGCCGGCACCACCTCGTCCGCCGTGCCATGCACCAGCAACACCGGCGCGCTGTTGGAACGCTCCGCGAGCCGGCCCGGCGCAATTAGCGCGCCGGAATAGGCCAGGATCGCCCGCGGTGCCACCGCCCGCCGCAACCCAGCGAACAGCACCATCATCGCCCCCTGGCTAAACCCCAGCAAGGCATAGGCGTCCGGCGCAAGGCCCAGCCGAACCAGCTCGGCGTCGATGAAACCGTCTAATGCCGCCCGGGCGTGCGCCGCCTCGATGGCGGTGCGCGACGGGTCGCGGTCGCCGATCGACCACCATTGCCGGCCGGGCGGGCCGCCATCATAGACCGCGGGCGCATCCGGCGCGGCGAACGCAACATGCGGCAAGGTAGCCCCCAGTTGCGGCGCAAACTCGATCAAGTCGGCACCCGTCGCGCCCACACCATGGCAGATCACCACGAGATGCTGCGCCGCCCCGCCGGTCGCTGGCCCCCAGCGGAACGCGTGGAGTTCCGTCATTCGCCCTCCCATCCTGCGGCTGTCGCCAGTATGGTGGTGTCATCGCCCATGTCCACCACCACCCGCTTCGCTCCAAGCCCCACCGGCTGGCTCCATCTTGGGCATGTGTATGCGGCGCTGTTCGCGTGGCGGCGGGCGCGCGACGCCGGCGGCCGCTTCCTGCTCCGGCTCGAGGACATCGACACCGCCCGCTGCCAACCGGCGTTCGCCAGCGCCATCTGCGAGGACCTTGCCTGGCTCGGCCTGTATTGGGACGGTCCAGTGCACGTCCAATCCGAGCATTTCGCCGCCTACGCTGCGGACTTGGCAGCCCTACGGTCCCGCGGCCTGCTCTACCCCTGCTTCTGCAGCCGCGCCGACATCCTGCGGGCTGCGGGCGCGCCGCATGGCCCCGAGGGCGTCGTCTATCCCGGCACCTGTCGCAGCCTCCCGCTCGCCGAAGCGAACCGCCGCATCGCCGCCGGGTCGGCCCATGCTTGGCGGCTGGACACCACCCGCGCCAGCGCCGCAGCCGGGCCGCTAAGCGTCTCGGAGCCGGGCCAACCCCGCCTCCCATGCGACCCGGCGGCATTCGGCGACGTCGTGCTCGGCCGGCGCGACGCCCCCGCCAGCTACCACCTCGCGGTAGCCCACGACGACGCGGCGCAAGGCGTCACCCTCGTCACCCGCGGCGAAGACCTGCGCCCCGCCGCCGCCATCCAACGCTTGCTGCAGGCGCTCATGGGGTGGCCCGAGCCCGTCTACGCGCACCACGAGCTGCTGGCCGACGCCACCGGCAAGCGCCTCGCCAAGCGCGATGGTGCGCTGGCGATCCGAGCGCTGCGGGCGGCGGGCCACAGCCCGGCCGACGTGCTGGCGATGGCCACCGCAGCGCCACTTTGCAACGCCGCGGCAGCCATTTAGGCTCGGCCATCCGCTGGAGCCAACAAGCCATGTTCCTCCGCCTGCTCCTCCTCGCTCTGCTTCTGCCGCTCGGATTGCACGCCCAGGAGAAGGTGCTGAACGTCTACAACTGGACCGACTACATCGACCCGGCGGCGCTCGACGCGTTCAAGAAGCAGTTTGGCGTCGACATCCACTACGACGTCTACGACAGCCTGGAGACGCTCGAGGGCAAGATGCTGGCCGGCCACTCCGGCTACGACATCATCGTGCCAACCGCCGAGCCCACCTTTTCCCGCCTGATCAAGGCCGGTGCCTTGCAGCCGCTCGACAAGGCCAGAATCCCCAATTTGGCCGGGGAGGACGCCAAGCTGCTCCAGCGCGTCGCCACCTCCGACCCGGGCAACACCTATGGCGCGATCTACCTGTGGGGCACCATCGGGTTGGGCGAAATCCCGTCCAAGATCAAGGCGCTCGACCCAGATGCGCCGCTGGGTAGCTGGGACCTGTTGTTCAAGCCGGACAACGCCAAGGCGCTCGCCGCCTGCGGCATCACCATGCTCGACAGCGCGACCGACGTCATTCCCACTGTGTTGCGCTATCTCGGCCACGACCCCTCCAGCACCAAGCCCGCCGACCTGGCCGACGTCGAGCACACGCTGATGGCCATCCGCCCCTACATCCGCACCTTCGCCAGCGGCGGCGCGATCGAGGCGATGGCGGCCGGCGAAACCTGCCTCGCCTTCGACTACTCGGGTGACGTCATCCAGGCCGCCAGCCGCGCCGCCGAGGCCAAGCGCGACAAGGTCACCTACGTCGCCCCGCGCGAGTTCACCCAGCTCTGGTTCGACATGATGGCCGTGCCGAAGGACGCGCCCCATCCCGAGTTGGCCATGCAGTTCATCAACTTCGTCCTGCAACCCGCCATCATCGCCGGCATCACCAACACGGTGCAGTATCCGAACGCCGTCCCCGCCAGCCGCCCGATGGTCACGCCAGCGGTGCGCGACGACCCAAACGTCTATCCCACCGCAGCCGCCCTGGAAAACTCCTTCACCGTCGCTGCCGTCAACGAGCAGGCGGTGCGGGCGCGGACGCGGATGTGGGAACGGTTCAAAGCCGGGCAGTGACGGATTGGCCAACCCGATAGCGGCGCAAAAGCCCCCTCCCTCCGAGCGCAGGATGGATGAGGCGCCCGACCAACCCGACGCCGCTGCGCCGCTCGCCCAATTGGCGCCGGCGCCCGGAAGCGCCGCAGCCCACCTCGTCATCGAGCGCCTCACCGTCCGCTACGGCCAATGGACCGCGCTCGAAGCGCTGGACCTGGCGATCGGCCGCGGCGAACTGTTCGTGCTGCTGGGCGGCTCCGGCTCGGGCAAGACCACCTTGCTGCGCACCTTGGCCGGCTTCATCGCCCCGGCGGCCGGGCGCATCACCTTGGGCGGGCGGAACATCACGTCGCTGCCGCCGCACCGCCGCCCCGTGAACACCATGTTTCAGTCCTACGCGCTGTTCCCGCACATGACCGTCGCGGCCAATATCGGCTTCGGCCTACGCCGCCAGGGCATGGCGAGCGCCGCCGTCGCCGCCCGGGTGGCCGAGTTGTTGGCGCTGGTGCGGATGGAGGGCTTCGCCGCCCGTCGCCCCGACGACCTGTCCGGCGGCCAGCGGCAGCGCGTGGCACTCGCCCGTAGCCTTGCACCACGCCCCAATTTGCTGCTGCTGGACGAGCCGCTTTCCGCCCTGGACCGCGGCTTGCGCGAGTCCACCCGGGCCGAACTCGTCCGGGTGCAGCGCGAACTCGGCACCACCTTCGTGCTGGTCACGCACGACCAGGACGAGGCGCTCACCATGGCCACCCGCATCGGCCTGCTCGAGGGGGGCCGCCTGGCGCAAGTCGGCACCCCCACCGACATCTACGAGCGCCCGCGCAGCCGCAGCGTGGCCGCCTTCATGGGCGCGGCCAACATCCTGCTCGCCCAAATCCGCCACCCCGGCACGCTCGAACTGCCCAGCTTGGGCGTGACCACGCCGGCGGACACCACCGGCTTCACCGGCGCGCTCTCCGTCGCGTTCCGCCCGGAACGCCTGCGCCTCTCCCGCAGCCCGGTTGCAGGCGCCGTGGCCGGCCAGGTGGTGGAAAGCGCCTACCGCGGCATCGTGGTGGACCATCGGGTGCGTGTCGGCGAGGTGCTGCTGCTGGTCAGCCAATCCCTGGCCGACGGCGCCGCCACCGCACTCCCGCCGGGTGAGCCGGTTTACGTGTCCTGGTCGCCAGAAGCCTGCATCCTGTTGCCGGCATGAGAAGCTGGTTTGTGCTCGGCCCGGTCTGGGCTTGGCTGTTGCTGTTCATCGCCCTGCCAGCGATCATCGTGATCGCCCTGTCCTTCTCCCAAGCCGCCGCCAGCGTCCCCCCGTACGACCCGCTGCTCACCTGGCAAGGCGGTTGGCCGCATTTGCACCTGCTCGGCGACAACTACCAAACCCTGGTGCAGGACGATTACTACCTGAACGCCGCGCTGCAGAGCCTGCTGGTCGCGTCCGCCTCGTCGCTGCTCTGCCTGCTGATCGGCTACCCCATGGCGCTGGCCATCGCCCGCGCGCCGGAGCGGTGGCGTTCTCTTCTGCTGCTGCTGGTAATGCTGCCGTTCTGGACCGGGTTCCTGCTGCGCATCGTGGCCTGGATCGGCCTGCTCGGCGACGGCGGCTGGATCAACGCCTCCCTGCTCGGCCTGGGCCTGATCCGCTCGCCGCTGCACATGCTCTATACCCGCGGCGCGATGTATGTCGGCATCGTCTACTGCTACCTGCCCTTTATGGTGCTGCCGCTCTACGCTCGCCTGTCCAAGCTCGACCCGGCGTTGGAGCAGGCTGCCGCCGACCTCGGCGCCGGGCCGCTGCGCGTGTTCGCCTCGGTCACGCTGCCGCTCTCGCTGCCCGGCATCGGCGCCGGGCTGGCGCTGGTGTTCATGCCGGCGATGGGCGAGTACGTCATCCCGGAACTGCTCGGCGGCCCGGCGGCGCAGACGGTGGGCCGCGCGCTCTGGAACGAGTTCTTCGAGAACCACGATTGGCCCATGGCCGCCGCGCTGGCCAACGCGCTGCTGGTCGGCCTGCTGCTGCCGCTCGCGCTGCTGCGGGCCGGCCAGCGCCGCCTATAGGTGCGCTCCGGCATCGGTTGGCGCGAGCTTGCGGGAGCGGGACGGCGAGCCCAGGGTAGAACGGCGACATCGGTGCACCACCCGGTGTTGGCACGGTCTATGCACTCCAGTGCCACCACCCCAGTGTTGGCACGGTCTATGCACTTTAGTGCCACCACCAGTGCTGGCACGGTCTATGCAAGCAATGCCACCACCCGGTGGTGGCACGGTCTAAGCAGTCCAGTGCCACGACAGGAGCTAAGCCATGGCCATGCTGAGACGCCGTTCGTTCGTCACTGGCTCAGCGGCGCTGGCGGCCCGCGCCTCGGTCCGCCCTGCCGCCGCACAGGGAGCCAAGCTCAACGTCGCCACCCAGCTCGGATGGCTGCGCAACGGTGAGTACGCCCCGCTGATGGTGGCCGAAGCGATGGGGTTCTTCGACGCCGAGGGCATCGCCCACCGCATCATGGACGGCGGCCCGGGCCGCAATCCGGTGCCCATCGTGGCGGTGGGCCAGGCGCAGTTCGGGCTCGCCACCTCAGGCCTGCATCTGCTCGCCGCCCGCACGGCGCGCGACCCGGTGGACGTGGTCGCGGTCGGCACGCTCTATCAAACCTCGCCCGCCGCCTATCTCAGCCTCGGCCTGCCCAGCGACCCGGACCCGACCCCCAAGGACCTGCTGGGCAAGTCGGTCGGCGTGCAGGCCGACGCAGGCTATTTCCTGACCGCCATGGCCCGCATCAACGGCCTCGACGACAGTAAGATCAAGTCGGTAACGGTCCAGGCCAATCCCGATCCGCTGCTGGTCGGCCAGGTGGACTTTTTCAGCGGCTGGGTCACGAACCAGGCGTACCAAATCGAGCAGGAGACCGCCAAACCCGATGCGCTGCCCATGCTACGCGGCAAGACCTGGAAGGCGATGCGCTTCGACCGTTGGGGCTTGCCCTCCTACGCGGACGTCATTTTCTGCACCGCTCAAACCGCCAAGCAAAACCCCGCCATGGTTCGCGGCTACCTCCGCGCCGTCGCCCGCGCCATCACCTTCATTCAAAGCGACCCGGACCAGGCACTCAAGCTGGTGGCGGCATTCCCGAACCAGATCGAGACCGCTCAGAAGCTCGCCTGGCGCTGGAAAGTGCAAAACCCGCTGTTCGTCAGCGCCGCCACCGCCAAGCACGGCCCGCTCTGGATGGAGCCAACGGAGTGGGACGGCATGGCCGAGTTCTTCCATCAGGCCGGCCAGGTGCCGCGACAGGTGCCCGCCGCCGAGGTCATGACCGACGCTCTGCTGCCGAGCCTCAGCGCCGGCTGATGAGCGCCCCCATTGCAATCCGCGGCGTCTCGCGCCGTTTCGGCGACCACGTGGCACTGAGCTCGCTTGACCTCGACATTGCCGCCGGCGAGTTCGTCGCCCTCATCGGCCCCTCCGGCTGCGGCAAGACCACGCTGTTGCGCATGGTGGCCGACCTGGAGCAGCCCAGCACCGGAGACATCACCGTCGCGGGCGAGCCGGCGGCGTTGGCCCGGCGCAAACGCCTGCTGGGCTTGGTGTCGCAACGGCCCGCCGTGCTGCCATGGAAGCGGGCGGTCGACGACGTGCGGCTCACCCAGCGCATCGCCCGGCGAGCTGGCTTCCCGGCAGACGCGCTGCTGGGCGATTTCGGCCTCGCCGGGCATGAGGCCAAACGCCCCGCGCAGCTCTCGGGCGGCATGCTGCAGCGCGTGAATATCGCCAGCGCCATCGCGCACGACCCGGCGGTGCTGCTGATGGACGAGCCCTTCTCCGCCCTGGACGAGATGAAGCGTGAGGAGCTGGGCGCCTGGTTCGATGCGCTGCTGGCCCGGCGCCCAAAAACGGTCCTGTTCGTCACTCACAACATCGACGAAGCCGTGCTGCTGGCCGACCGCCTGGTGGTGTTTTCCGCCAGCCCCGGCCGCGTACTGGACGTGGTGGCAGTGCCGGCCCCACGCCCGCGTGACGCCGCTTTCCGCCGCGACCCCCGCTTCGTCGCCATCGCCGCCCATGTGCGCAGCCTGCTGTTCGGCCGCGTGCTCGCCGCATGATGGACGGCACCCTCCTCGCCACCCCGCGCGGGCGCAACGCCGCCGCCATCCGCCGCCCGCTTTGGCCGCTGCGGCTGCTGGCGGGAAGCTGGCGCGTGGTGATGCCGATCGCCTCCATCCTGGCGCTCTGGTATGCCGCCATCGCGTTCTCCGGCCTGCCCGCCTTCGTCATCCCGCGGCCCGAACGGGTGCTCCAGACGCTGATCCAGGACCACAGCTTCATCACCATCCACCTGCTCGCCACCCTCAAGGCGGCCGGGTTGGGGCTGGTGTTCGCCAACCTCGCCGGCATCGGCCTGGCCGTGGTGTTCGACGCCCTGCCGTTCGCGCGCGCCATGCTGATGCCCGCCGCCGTCACCCTGCGCAACATGCCCTACGTGGCGCTGGTGACCGTGCTGATGCTGGCCTTTGGGGACACGCTCGGCTCAAAGGTCACCGTGGTCGCGCTCGCCGGGTTCTTCCCCGTTCTGGTCAACACCATGGAGGGTCTGCGCGCCGCCGACCCGGTAATGCTGGACCGCATGCGGATCTTGAACGCAGGCTGGGGACGCACCTTCGTCTCGGTGCGGCTGCCCTACGCACTGCCCTACATCGTGACGGCGCAGGAGATCGCCGCAAGCGGCTCCATCATCGTGGCCATCAGCGCAGAATGGATGATCTCCTCCACCGGGTTGGGCTACATCATCAATCGCGCCATGCAGACCTATCGCGGCGACCAGGTCTACGCCGTGGCTTTTCTCGCCACGTTCCTGTCGTTCGTGATCTACTCGGTGGTGCACTGGATTGGCCAACGCCTCGATTGGCGCGCGCGTGACGTGCAAGAGCGGTAACTGCAACAAGCCTCGGAGAGCAACATGGCACTGTCCTCGATACCGATGATCGACGTGAGCGGGTTGTATTCGGCCGACCCCGCAAGCAGGGCTGCCGTCGCCGGCGAGATCGGCCGCGCCTGCGATGAAATCGGCTTCTTCTATGCCGTGCAGCACCACGTCCCGCTCGAGACGATGCAAGCTGCCTGCGCCAAGGCCGCGGAGTTCTTCGCGCTGCCGCAAGCCACAAAGCTGCAGGTCAAGTCGGACCGCAACAATCGCGGCTACCGCGAGATGGGGGACACCGTGCATAGCAGCGGGCTGGTGTTTGCCCGCGACAGTTTCGACCTGGGCTTCCCCGTGCAGCCCACTGACCCTGAAGTGGTGGCTGGAACACCGCTCTACGCCCCCAACAGATGGCCCGAGCTGGACGGGTTCGAGGCCGCCCTGTCGCGCTACTACCAGGGCAGCTTCGAGGTCGGCATGAAGCTGCTGGAGGGCTTCGCACTCTACCTCGGCCAGGCGGAGGATTTCTTCAGCCGCCATTTCACCCGCCCGGTGGCCGACATGGTGATCAACCACTATTATGCCTACCCTAAGGCGCTGGACGCCGGCGGATCACAGACGGCCTCGGGCGCACACACCGACCACGGCATCATCACCGTGTTGTGGCAGGACGATCTCGGCGGCCTCGAGGTGCAGAATAAGGAGGGCGACTGGATCGCGGTGCCACCGATCGCCGGCGGCTACGTGATCAATGTCGGCGAGCTGATGAAGCGCTGGACCAATGCGCGCTTCCAGGCCACCGTGCACCGCGTGATCCACACCAAGGACGCCGATCGCTTCTCCATGCCGCTGTTCTGCAATCCAAACTTCACCACGGTGGTCGACCCGCGGCAACTCGGCGTCGCCGAAGACGCAGCGCTCTACCCGCCAGTCATGTCCGGCGATTTCCTCGTCTCCCGTTTCCAGTCCACCCGCAAGCTATGGGGCGCCGAAAGCAAGGCCACCGGCAACGTCGACACGGTGGAGATGGCGGCGGACTGAGGGCGCGTCACGGCGTAGCGGCAGCCTCGTGCTCGGCCTGCACCATGCGGGCGATCAGCGCGCGCATCTGCGCCTTGTCGACCTTGCCCACCTTGGTCACCGGAAACGCCTCCACCACCTCGACCCGCTCCGGCAGCTTGAACTTGGCGATGCCTGTCTGCAGCATGAACGCGCCCAGCTCCGCCACGCTCGGCCCGGCCCGGCCCTCGCGCAGGATCAGGAAGGCGCAGGCCTTCTCCCCAAACACCCGATCCGGCATCGCCACCACGCGGCAATCCGCAACGGCGGGGTGTTGCGCGATGATGGCCTCCACCTCCTCGGCACCGATCTTTTCGCCGCCACGATTGATGTTGTCCTTGAGCCGGCCTTCGAACGAATAACACACGATCCCGTCGATCCGGTGCGCCTGCATCAGGTCGCCAGACCGCAGGAAGCCACCCGCGGTGAAGCAAGCCGCCGTGGCCGCCGGGTCGTTGTAGTAGCCCGTCAATGTGCTCGGCCCGCGGAAGCAAAGCTCGCCAATCTCGCCGAAGCCCACCTCCCGATCCTCCCCCGGCACCAGCAACCGCACCTCATCGCCGGGCGACACCGGGTAGCCGACGGTGCGGTGCCGGATCGCCGCGGACGTGGTCGGTGCGGCGGCAAACACCATCCCCTCCGTCATGCCGAACATCTGCCCCACCGGCTTGCCCACATGCGCCTCCACCGCGTCGGCGCGGGTGAGCGAGAAGAACTGCTTGAGCGAGCTCAGATCGAAGCGTGACAGGTCGCTGATCTCGAGCAGCTTGGCCGCGACCGGGCCGATGCTGCCGCTGAACGTGACCCGGTGCCGCGCCACCAATTGCAGCATCTCCTCGGCGTCGAGCCGCGGCTGCAGCACCAGCGTGCGCCCTTCCAGCCCGACCGGCAGCACCACGAACAGCGTGCCGGCATTGTGCACCAGCGGTAGTCCCCAAAGCGAAACATCGTCACCGGTCAAGCCGTACCGGGCAGAGAGTTGCAGCGTGGCCCCCAGGTATTCGCCATGCATGCGCGGGATGATCTTGGGCAGGCTGGTCGACCCGCCCGAGAGCTGGAACACGGCAACGTCCGTCGTGCTCGGTGCAATGCCCGCGACACACGCCCGCGCCTCGGCCAAGCCAAACGCCGCTGCCATCCCGGTCAGCGACAAGGCGCCGTCATGCTCGCCCCCGACCGCAATCACGTGCTCCAGCGCCGGGCAAACCCGGGCCACCTCCAGGCCAAAGCCGACCTGGTCGAACCGCGGGTTGGCCTCGGCCTGCGAAAACAGCGCCTTCGCCCCGGTCGCGGCGGCAAAATGGCGCATCTCCGCCATACGGTATTGCGGCAGGGTGCAAACCGGCACCAACCCCGCCTTCATGCAGCCGTAGAACGCGACGAAGAAGCCGAGCGTCGTCCCGAGCTGGAACATCACCCGGTCGGCGGGCTGCAGGCCGAGCTCCAGCAGGCTCGCCGCGACCGACTCCGTCATCCGGTCTAACCCGGCGAACGTCACCTCGCCATCCGGCCCCACCACCGCCAGCTTGTCCGGCATGGCCACTGCCGTGCGCCGCAAGCTCTCGCCAGCCGATAGGTCGAGCCAGTTGCCCAGCGCGCATTGCTGGCGCGCGAAGTCCGCCGTGCGATAGGTGACGCCGGGGATTGGATAGCGCGGCACCATGCCGGCACCCTCGGCGCCCAAGCGTGGCTCTGGCGTCATACCGCATCCACCCGTTCAGAACCGATCGCGCCGGGCCGCAGCGTCGCCAACGGCCGCGGCGCCGCTTGGTCTGGCGCGGCCGTCTCTCGCAGCCGGGTCGAGCCGAACCGGCGCACGCACAGGATGGCCGCCGCAATCGCCGCCACCGCACCGAGCGCCAGGGCGAGCGCCGGTGCGAACAGCACCTCCTGCAGCGGCAGTTGCAGCCCCAGCAGCACGCCTCCGACCAGCGGCGCCGCCAGCGACCCGACCCGCCCGACGGACTGCCCCCATCCCGTGCCCAGCGAGCGCACCGGCGTGGGGTAGATCATCCCGAGCGTGGCCGACATACTGAAGTTGATGCCCGTCACACAGAACCCCGCCCCGGCGATCACGCCCGAGAAAGCGGCCGGCGCCAAATGCGGCATCCCGATCGCCGCCACGAACGGCACGCCGACGAGGAACAGCAACGCCATCGGGATGATCCCGAGTCGGTCGACGATGAAGGTGAGGCAGACACCGCCCGCCAGGCCGCCAAGAGAGAACAGCGACGCGTTGACCCCGGCCTGCGCCGTGCTGGCGCCCGCCGATTGCAGCAGCGTCGGCAGCCAGCTCAACGCGAAGAAGTTGACCATCTGGTTGGCGGCCAGCGCGAACCAGAGCAGCGGCGTGATCGCGGCCAGTCCATCCCTGAACAGGCCACGCGGGGACCCGCTCGCCACCGGCCGCGCCTGGCCCGGCGCGCGGAAGCTGGCATCGGCGGCGATCGGCAGGTCCGGGCGCATCGCTGCCACCTGGCGCCGCACCTGCGCGTCCCGGTCGCCACGCTGCGCGAGGTATCGCAGCGACTCCGGCAGCAGCACGGCCGCGATGGCGGCCACCAGCAACGGCAGCAGGCCGCCGACCAGCAGCAGCGCCGGCCAGCCAAACCGCGGCACCAGCGTGGCCGCGACCAGGCCAGGGAGCGCGATCCCCGCCGGTATGCCGAAGTTCACGATCACGATCGACATTCCACGCGACCGCCGGGGCGAGTTCTCGGCCACCAAGGCGATCACGTTTGGAATCACGCCGCCCAGCCCCGTGCCGGTGATGAAGCGCAGCACGGTGAACTGCGTCAGCGAGGTCGCTGCCATGGTCGCCAGCGTCACCATACCCACGATGCTCAGCCCGATCAGGATCGCCGTCTTGCGCCCCAGGCGGTCACCGACGAAGCCCAGCAACGGCGCCCCGACCAGCAGGCCGACGATCCCCGCCGAAAAGACTGGCACCAATTGGGCCCGCCCGATATGCCAGGCCTTCACCAGCTCCGGGCCGACATAGCCGATGGCGGACAGATCGAAGCCGTCACTCATCATCGCCAGCGTGGCGACGGCAAGCAGCACGATGGTCGAGCGCCGCATCCGCTGGCCATCGATCACGTCATCCAGGCTGATCGCGCTTGACACCATCCACCCCCCCCTCGCTGGCTCAGGCAGGCCCCAGCCTGGCTGCCGTTTTCGGCATTCCGCAGGCTTGGCCCGAGCGGAAAAAAGCTTGGCCGGTCTCGACGAACGTGTCAACGTCCCGACATCAATGACCAACATCGGGTCAGACAGGAGATCCCTATCATGCGCATAGCCGTGGCCGGAGGCGGGCCGGCGGGGTTGCTGTTTGCCAAGCTGGCGAAAGAGGCCGACCCCGCGCTCCACATCGATGTGTTCGAGCAGAACCCGGCCAACGCCACCTATGGCTTCGGCGTGGTGCTGGCAGACGTGGCACTCGACATCCTCGACGGCGTCGACCCGGCGTTGCACCAGCGCATCACCGAACATGCCGAGTTCCAGGACCGCATCACTCTCGTCCACAAGGGCGAGGCGATCGATCTGCGCGGCAACGGCTTTCTCGGCATCGCCCGCGTCAAGCTGCTGCAATTGATGCAGCAAAACGCCGCGGAAGCCGGTGTGCAGCTCCATTTCGAGGCGCCAGTCCGCCGCCTGTCCATCCTCGACGAATACGACATCGTGGTCGGCGCCGACGGCGTGAACAGTTGGTTGCGCACCACGCTCAACGAGCACTTCCAGGCGACCAAGGAAAAACGCCTCAACAAGTGGGTCTGGTATGCCACGCCAAAACGGCTCGACGCCGTCGGGCTGATCTTCAAGCCGACCAGGTTCGGCACCTTCATCGCCCACAGCTACCGCTTCTCGCCCGAACTCGGCACCTTCGTCATCGAGTGCGACGAGGACACCTGGCGGGCCGCCGGGCTCGACCAGGCCGACGACGCTCAAAGCCGGGCGTTGTGCGAACAGATCTTCCAGGACGACCTGGACGGCTACGGCCTGGTCTCCAACCGCTCGCTCTGGTTCAACCCCGAGTTCGTCACCTCGCGCAATTGGCACCACCGCAACCTCGTTCTGATCGGGGACGCGCTGAAGACCGTGCATCCCTCCATCGGCTCCGGCACGCGAGTGGGCATGCAGGACGCCATCGCCCTGGCCGCGGCGCTCAAGGCCGGTAACGGCGACGTGGCGGCCATCTTCCAGTCGTTCGAGCAAGGCCGCCGCAAAGGCGCCGGTTCGTTCCAAGAGGCTGCGATGAGGAGCATCCTCTGGTATGAAACCGTGGACCAGCGCATGGACCTCGATCCCATCGCTTTCGCCTACGACTTCATGATGCGCACCGGCCGCATCAGCAACGAGCGTCTGCGGCGGCTTGACCCGGCCTTCGCCGACCTCGCCGAGCGGAACAACCTGCTCGCGCCGCAAACGGCCTGACCGTAGCCCCGCCCTAAGTCGCGTCCCGCTTCACGCACCAGCGCTGAGGCGCGGGAACAACCTCGCCGCGTTGGCGCCGGCAATGCCCGCCCGCAACGCCTCGGGCAACGCCAGGCCGGCAAGTTGCTGCAGGCTATGCGCCACCGGGAAATACGTGAAGTCGCTGCCGAACAGCAGGCGGTCGTCCGGCACGACGCGGCGCAACGCCTCGACCAGCTCCGGGGCATAGGCCTGCGCGAGGTCGAAGTAGAACTTGGCAAACTCGGCATGGATTCCGTCCGGGAACACCCGCTCGAGCGTGCTCGGCCCGACCGTGTCCCAGCCGTCGAACCCGGCAATGCGCCCCAGCATGGGCAGCATCGTCCCGCCGCCATGGCAAACGATGAACCGGATGGCAGGGAATCGGCGCGGCACACCCTTGACCAGCAGCCCCAGCATGAGCCGGGACGTATTGGTCGGGAACTCCAACCAAGGCGGCGAGATTGCCTCACCGCCATAGGCGCGGCCAACGGCCCGGCAGCCCGACGTCGAATACGGGTGCAGGAACACCACCGCCCGGCGCCGGTCCAGCTCGGCCAGCAGCGGCACGAACCGGTCGTCACTCAGCCAGACATCGCCATCGTTCGTGGGCAGCCCGAAGCCATCCGCCTGCAACACGCCATGGGCGTAATCGAGTTCGGCCAACGCCGCATCCAGGTCGCGCAGCGGCAAGGCGGCAAACCAACCAAGCCGGCCCGGATGCTGCTGGCAAAGCCGCGCCGCCCATTCGTTCCATCGCCGGGCCCGTGCCGGCGCGTCCGCCGCCGCGGCATTGTCGACCGGCGGCAGGCTGCCCATCACTGCGGTGAGCCCGTTGCGGTCCATCTGCTCCAGCGTCGAGCCCAAGGACCAAGCCCGGCCCTCGTTGTCGGTGCCTTCCGGCGCAAAATGGTGATGGATGTCGATGGCAGGCATGCGGCAGCCCAATACGTTTCGCGACGACTACCGCACAACCAGCGCGGGTTCAACGTGACCGTCGAAGAGCCGACGCAACCCTTGCAGCGGCTCTGTCCCGCCATTAGCGTGGGCCTATCAACAAACCCGACGGGAAGCATGGTGGCCGATCAGCCGACAGCAGGGTTCCGCAACGCCGGCTGGACGATGGCCGGCGTTCCAGACGGCACCGAGGTGTCGGTCCACCCGCTGCAAACCCAGGACGGGGCGGCCGTCAATGGCTTCCTCTACCGCCAGGGCCGCTCCGACACCGTGCTGTGCATCATGCATCCGCGTGAGTTCCTGGCCACCCACTACATGATCCCGGAAATCCTGGTCTCCGGCCGTTCCGTCTTCACCCAGACGTCGCGGTCCGTGGGCTCGGACCTGCGGCTGGAACACGAGGTGGCGCTCCTGGACGTCGCAGCCGGCATCGCCTTCCTGCGCGCGCAGGGCTTCAAGCGCATCATCCTGGTCGGCAACTCCGGCGGGGCTAGCCTCTACGGCTTCTACAACGAGCAATCCCAGCTTGCACCGGCAGACCGGCTGGCTCGCACGCCAGGCGGCCGCACGGTGGACCTGGCGGCGGCCGACATGCCGGTGGTTGACGGCGTGATCCTGATTGCTCCGCATCCCGGACAAGGCGTCGTGCTGCAGAACTGCATCGATCCCGCCGTCGCCGATGAGGCCGACCCGCTGGCGACCGTGCCCGAGCTGGACTTCCTCGCCAGCGCCAACGGCTTCCGCGACGGCCCGGACGGGTCGCGCTACGCTGCCGACTTCATCACCCGCTATCGCGCCGCCCAAACCGATCGCGTGCGCCGGCTGGACGCCACCGCGCACCGCCTGATCCACACCAGGCTTGCCGCCCGCAAGCGCGCCAAGGCATCCGGAACGCGCGAGGACCGCGTCGCCGGCGCCTATTCCCCGGCAATGACCATCTGGCGCACCGATGCCGATTTGCGCTGCTGGGACCTGTCGATCGACCCCTCGGACCGGTCGCTCGGCTCGGTTTGGAGCCGCGACCCGTTCACCACCAATTTCGGCGTGGTCGGCTTCGCACGCTTCTGCACCCCGGAAGCCTGGCTCTCGACCTGGTCGGGCGTGTCGTCGCGCGCGATGCTCGAGCGCACCGCCGCCAGCATCCGCCAGCCCGGCCTGTTCATCGAATACACCGGTGACAGCGTGGTCTTCCCCGCCGACGCCGCGCGGATCTATGCCGCCATCCCGTTCGCCGACAAACAGCGGCTGCGCATCCGTGGCGACCACCATGGCAAGGCATTGGCGCCGGGCGAGCCCTCCGGCCGCCAACTGGCCGGCGAGGCGGTTCGCGACTGGCTCGGTCAACATTTCGCTTGACCCTTCGCCGCCGCCGCCGCTTTTGCCTGCGATCAACCCTAATTGGATGAACGATGACGGTTAAACCTAAGGCGGAGCGCCCACAGCGCCGGCCGGGCGCGGACGTTCGGCGTGTCCGGCCGGCGGCAAGCGAGCGGAGCGGCCCGCGCCGGGACGTGCTGATGGTCGAAGTGCTCGATGCGGCTGCCATCCTGTTCGCCGCTCAAGGCTTCGCCGCCACCAGCCTGCAGGACATCGCCAAGCAGATCGGCCTAAGCCGAACGTCGATGTACTACTATTTTCCCAGCAAGGAGGCCCTGCTGGTCGAACTCGTCCGCGGTGTCACGGAACGCACCAAGGCGATCTTCGCCAAGGTCGCCGACGCCGCCAACACGACCCACTCCGCCCGCCTGACCGAAGCGGCACGGCGGCTGGTGCTGTGGGTCACCGACCCGCAAACCCTGTTCAAGCTGCTCGACCGCAACGAGCACGAGTTGCCCGAAGACCTCGCCGCCGCGCACCGCCAAACCAAGCGCCGGGTGCTGGACGGCATGGCGCAGTTGGTCCAGGACGGCATCACCGCCGGCGAGTTCAGGCCGGTCAACCCGCGGGTCGCGGCATTCGCCATCCTCGGCATGTGCAACTGGACCGCCTGGTGGTTTTCGCCCGCGGGCGATATGGACCGCCGCAAGGTGGCCGACCAGATCGCCGCCCTAGCACTCGGGAGCGTGCAGCGGGCGCAACGCGCAGCCGAGGCGCACGACTTGGGCACGTTGCTTGGCGCCATCCGCGAGAACCTCGACCTGATCGCGACCCTAGAGCATCCTCCGACCAGGAGAGGCCAGCCGTTGGCTAAAGCTGCTCGCCAAAACAAGGACCGAGGGCTTTCTGCCGATCCGATCAGGCCGGAAAAAGCGCCGGGCCAGCCCAGGCGCAAGCTCAGATCGGCTCGTTCGTCTCAACCAGGCGAATGACATCCTTGTCGAACACGTCGATTTTGCCGTCGAGCCCGCCGGTGAGGCAGCCGAACCATACCGCCTCGTTCAAGCCAGTGTCCTCGCGCCGGAGCGCAATTGCGCCGCTGAACTGCACAAAGCGGTAGCCCCCCACCGCCGGATGGACCACGCAATCCGAAATCAGTGCGGCCGCGCGGGTGATCGGCTCGAACTCCGGCACGTCCAGGACGAAGAACCCGCTCACTCGGCCCCTTGCAGCACGTCATGTTGGTGCTGGCGGACGAGGGCAGCCTTGGTCCGCCACAGGCTCTCGATCCCGTTCCAGCGGCCCGACTCCTCGAGGCTGAGCGCAGCCTCAATCGTCAGCTCCGCATCCGTCGCATCGAGCGCCTCCATGTCCCGCAGCGACCGCGTGATCTCGAGCGGGTAGCCGTTCGGGTCGCGGAAGTAGATCGACTCCAGGATTTCGTGCTTGATCGACTGGCTCACCCGCACGCCCTTGGCCTCGAGCCGCGCATGCCACGCCAGCAACTCCTCCTCGGAGGCAACGCTCCAGGCGGTGTGGTTCGCCATCGCCATGTAGCCGCGCGGCACCCGCATGTCGTCTGGCTGTTCGGTGCCGATGTAGTAGAAGAAGGCGATCGTGCTGCCGTTGCCCGCATCGAAGAAGAAGTGGATGAAGTCCGCGTGCTGCTCCTTCTCGCGGCCCCACCCCTTGGCGGTAATCGCGTGGACCAGCGGCAGGCCCAGCGTATCGCGGTAGAACGCGATCGTCTCGCGCAACTTCCAGGTCGGGCGGGCTGTGTGGTCAACCCCTCGCAAGACCGGTTGGCTATCCATGTGGGCCATTCCTGTCACCCCAATAGAGACTAGCATGCCACGACAGCACGGCTCGACGCTTGCGTCAAGAACTGGACACCAACGACGAGCCTCCGTTGCGACGCCCCGCCCAGCTCACAAGGCCGCCGCGACTGTAACCTGGCGGGCCTGGCGCGTGCGGACCCACACAAAGACGCCCGCCAGCAACGGCATCAGGGCCATCGCGCCCAGCACCTGCCGCGCTCCCCACCCTTGGCGCAGCATCACCCCGATGAGCAACGGGCTACAAACCTGCCCGAAGCGGCCCAGCCCCATGGCCCAGCCCACGCCGGTGGACCGGATGGCGGTCGGGTACGACGTTGCCGCCAACGCGATGCCGCCCGATGCGCCGAGCAGCACCGTCACGCCCAGCAGCGCCATGCAGACCGCCGACAGCGCCGCCGACGACGCCACCAGCCCCATCGACGCCAGCGTCACCGCGCCCAGCGTAAACGCCGGCACCAGCGCCAGGGCGCCGAACCGCTCGACCAGGCGACCCGCGCTGGCCATGCCGGCCACGCCCACGAAGTTGTTCAGCCCGACCAGCAGCGCCGCCGTCGAAAGCGTTAAGCCGCTGGAGCGGAATAGCGTCGGGCTCAACAGCACGATGGTCGTCGTGGTGCCGAACGCCATGAACATGACGAGCCAGAGCAGCACGGTGCCAGCCGCCTGGCCGCGCGCGAACAGCGCGGACACGCCGGCACGCGTCACCCTGACCGGGTCCGCGTCGGCCACCAGGCGCACCGGGCCGGCCAGGCTCCGGTCCAGCCGCCGCACGATGGCCACCGCGCGGGGCGAGGCCGCATCGCGCGCAACCAGGTAGCCGAGCGACTCCGGCAGCAGCGTCGCTATGGCCAGCGCAACCAGCAGGGGCAGCCCGCCGCCTACGTAGAACACCGCCTGCCAGCCCAAGGCCGGGATCACGAATGCATTGAGCACGCCGCCAAGGCTAGCCCCCAGCGGATACGCCGCCCACAACACGCTGGCCAGCATGGCGCGGCGGCCGCGCGGCGCATATTCCGCACACAGCGTGATGAAGCACGGCGTCGCACCGCCTAGCCCGAGGCCGCCCATGAAGCGGACGGCGAGCAATTGCGGGAAGTCCTGCGCCGCCGCCGTCAGCAGCGTGAAAACCGCCAGCACCAGCACCGCCAGCACCAGCATGCGCTTGCGGCCGAACCGGTCTCCCAGCCCGCCGAAGCTCAAGGCGCCGATGGTGGCGCCCAGCAGCCCGGCCGAAAACGCCGGCGTGAACGCGCCCATCGCCATGCCGTATTGCGCCGCGATCAGGGGGCCGGCGACGCCGATCGACTGGCTGTCAGCGCCGTCGAGCAGCGCGGCGAGGGCGCACAGCACGAACACCAGCCATTGCAGGCCACCCATCGGGCGGTCGTCGATCAGCTTGGTTACGTTGACGTCCCGCATGTCGTTCATCTCGCATGGGTTGTTGCAGGCGACCGCCGCCGCCGCGTCAGCGCATCAGCCGGCGCGGCGACGTTGCTCCGCCTGGCTCTTCCAGAGGTCCCACGGCCGCTGCACCTGCCCCTCGACCCGCTCGACGCAAGCGTGCCCTTCCGCCTCGGTCAGGTAGGTGATCTCGCCGAGCTGGTTCGCCTCCAACTGGTAGCGCGCGTTCAACTCCGCATACACCGCGCGATACACCGCGAGCGGGATCGAGTTCGCCACCACGGTGGAGCCATGCCCACGCATCAGCACGATGTCCGCCCGGTCGAAATGCTCCGCCAAGGCGCGTCCTAAGGCATTGTCGCTGATCAGCAGGTCGGTGCCGTCGCCCCCCGCGTCGCGGATTTCGAACACCGGCGCGTCCTGCCCGATGAACCCGGCCATGTGGAACAGCGCGCGGAGCCGCGCCCCCTTCACCACGCTCAGCGGCACGATGGAGTGCGAGTGGCTGTGCACCACCGCCATCACGTCGGCCCGGCGGCGGAACACCTCGCCATGGATGAACCGCTCGAGGTAGGATTTGCGGCCGTTCGCGTTCACCGGGTTGCCGTCAAGGTCGTATTCGATGATGTCGCCGGCGCTGACGAAGCCGGGCGCCATGTTGCGCGCCAGCAGAAACCGGTCCGGCCGCTTGTCATGCCGCACGCTCACATGGCCGAACCCGTCCACCACGCCCTGGTCGAACAGGATGTGGTTGGCGGTGACGAGCTCGGCGATCAACGCCGGGTCGGGCGCCGGGCCGGGCTCACCATGGTCGGCAATCGCGACCGCCACCGGGTGGCTATGCCCGGCATCCTCGGCGTCGATCATGCGGCAACTCCTTGGATGGCCATACGCGACCGGTGGACTTCGCCCTGCTGCTCACCGCCGTAGAGCCAAGCCAGATCGTCGTACCATTGCGCCGGCGTCTTTGCCCGCATGATGGCGTTGCGAAGCTGCGCATGGGCGCCGGCCGCGTGATAGATGTGCTCGCCAATGGCGCGCGATTGCAGTTGCACCCGCGCGGTGCGCAACACCCGGCGAGCGCGATAGGCCTCCAGCGCCGCGTCGAGCTGGCCGGGGTGGTCGCCAACTTCCTCCGCCAGCGCAACGCCATCCTCCATCGCCATGCAGGCGCCCTGGGCGAAATACTGCAGCGTCGGGTGCGCCGCGTCGCCGAGCAGGGCCACGCGCCCGTCCACCCACTGTTCCACCGGGTCACGGTCGCACAACACCCAGTATTTCCAATCCTTGCCGTGCCGGATAATCTCCTGCGCCCGAGGATGGATGTGCTCGAACCCCTGCATCACCTCCGCCTCGGAGCACGGCTTGCCCGCCACCGGCTCCGGCGCATGGTTGTGATACGTCACCACCAGGTTGAACACCTTCCAGTCCGATAGCGGGTAATGCACGATGTGGCACTTAGGACCCGCCCAAAGCGTCGCGGCATTCCAGCGCAAATCTTCCGGCATTAGCTCCGTCGGAATCACCGAGCGATAAGTCGTGTGGCCGGACACGCGGGGCGCCCCATCCCCCACCATCTGCTTGCGCACGTTGGACCATAGACCGTCCGACCCGATCAGCGCCGCGCCGTGCACCCGCTCGCCCGATTGCAACTGTGCAGCGACGGTCGTGCCGTCCTGCTCGTAGCCGGTCACGCCGCAGCCGGTCCGCAGCGTGATCAGCCGGTGCTCGCGGCAGGCCTTGAGGAACACGCCGTGCAGGTCGCCACGATGGATCACGGCATAGGGATTGCCAAAGCGCGTCCGGAACGGCGCATCGAGCGGGATGCGGGTGATCTCTTCGGCCGTGACGGCGTCCATCAGGCGCAGATTGTCGATGAACACCGCCATGGCGCGCGCGGCATCGCCGATGCCAAGCTCGTCGAAGCAATGGAACGCGTTCGGGCCAAGCTGGATGCCGGCGCCGATCTCGCCCAGCACCGGCGCCTTTTCCAGCACCACGACCGGCACGCATCTGCGCGCCAACGCCAGGGCGGCGGCGAGGCCACCGATGCCGCCCCCGGCAACGATGAACGGCAAGTCCTGTGTCAATGGCATGGCATGGCACTCCGCGGGCTTTGTTGGCGCTGAAGTTTGCGATCGCCGGCCGGACCAGGCCAACGCCGCAGCATTAGGGCAGGGCGATCACCCGCAATGGCGCCGGGATCAGCTCGTTGTGCATATCTGCAAGGTCCCCCAGCAGGCGAACCATCGTGGCCCGGTCGAGCGCCGTCAGCGGGGCCAGCAACCGCTCCTGCACCCGCCGCACCGCCGGCTCCACCCGCCGCAGCAACGCCGCGCCGGCCGGCGTGATGCGTAGCAGCTTGATCCGCCGATCCTGCGGGCTCGCGTCGCGCTGGATCCAGCCCTTGGCCTCGAGCCGCTCCAGCACCCCGCCGATCGTGGACCGGTCGAACGCGATCAGCGCCGACAACCGGGTCGCGTCCACGCCAGGGTTGGCCGCAATCGTCGAGAGCGCCGCATACTGGACGGCCGTAAGGTCGAACGCCGCACACTCTTCGCTGAACAGCGCGGTGGAGACTTGATGGGCGCGCCGGATCAGGTGACCCGGCATGGACGTGATGTCGGTCATGCCACCCTGCTACCAGACGGGACCGCGGTGGCAAACGCCGCGGCGAGGCCACCGCGCTACTCCGCATCGGGTTGGCGCTCCGGAACCGCAGCGGCGAACGCGGCCACCGCTTGGCAGGCGGCTTCCCGCTCGAGCAGCCGCGGAAAGCGCTCCACCGCAACGCCGAACCGGCGCGCATTGCCGAGCTGCGGCACGAGGCATATGTCGGCCAGCGTCGGTGCTGCGCCAAAGCAGAACGGCCCGGCGACATCGGCCAACAGCGCCTCGCAAGCCGCCAGCCCGGCCGCGTTCACCGCCGCCGCCCAAGCCACCACCCCAGCCTCGTCGACGCCGCGCTCCCGTAGCGCGTTCAACCTCCCGAGGTTCTGCGCCGGGTGCGTGTCCGCCGCGAGCACGAGCGCGAATGCGCGGACACGGGCGCGGGCCAGAGCGTCGCCGGGCAGCAGCGGCGGCGCGGCGTAGGTCTCGTCGAGCCACTCGATGATCGCCAGCGACTGGATCAGCACGTCCCCCGCGTCGGTCACGAGCGCGGGAACCAGGCCTTGCGGCTGGAGCGCCAAGTAGTCCGCCGCCCGCTGTTCGCCGCGGCGCAGATGGTGCGCCACGTGAGCGGCCGCCAATCCCTTCAAGCCTAGCGCGATGCGGACACGCCAGGATGCGGCGCTGCGGAAATAGCCGTGCAGGATCATTAGGACGCCCCTCATGGCGTCTACTGCGCCATCGGACTTGACCCTAGGAGAAAGAACGCATACTGTCAATCTAACAAAAACGGGGGAACGCAATGGACACGCAAGCAGCCGAGGCACACGCGACCGACACACCCGAGCGGCTCGCTTTCTACCAGCGCATTGGCAAGGACAACCTCACCCCGCTATGGACCTCGCTAGCCAACCTGGTGACGCCCGAGCCGCGCAGCCCCTGCCAGCCGGCTTCATGGCGGTTCGACACCATCCGCAGCGCCATGCTGGAAGCGGGCGCGCTGATCACCGCCAAGGAAGCCGAGCGCCGCGTCCTGGTACTGGAAAACCCCGGCCTGCGCGGTCAATCCCGCATCACCACTGACCTCTACGCGGGCGTCCAACTCGTGCTGCCCGGCGAAGTCGCCCCGTCGCACCGCCATACCCAGTCCGCCCTGCGCTTCGTGCTCGAAGGCAGCGGCGCCTACACCGCCGTCAATGGCGAAAAGACCATCATGCACGAGGGCGACTTCATCATCACCCCGCCGATGGCCTGGCACGACCACGGCAACCCGAGCGAGGCGCCCATCTTCTGGCTCGATGGCCTCGACATCCCGGTCGTGTCCTTCCTCGACGTCTCGTTCGCCGAACACCTGGACGTGGACGAGCAGCCCATCACCCGCCCGGTCGGCGACAGCGACGCCCGCTACGGCGCCAACCTGCTGCCGGTGGACCACGCCGCCGCCGGTGGCGCCTCCCCGGTGTTCAACTACCCCTACGACCGCACCCGCGAGGCGCTAGAGCGCATGCGCCGGCTGGACGAGTGGGACGCCTGCCACGGGCTCAAGATGCGCTACACCAATCCCATCACCGGCAACCACGCCATGGCCACCATGGGCACCTTCGTGCAATTGCTGCCCAAGGCGTTCGCCACCAGCGCCTACCGCGCGACCGACGCCACCGTGTTCGCCTGCATCGAGGGCAGCGGCCGCAGCATCGTCTCACGCCGCAATGGCGAGGAGGACTTCGTGGTCGAGTGGGGCAAGCGAGACCTGTTCGTGGTGCCGTCCTGGCATAAGGTGCGGCACCAGGCGGCGGAGGACGCGGTGCTGTTCTCGTTCTCCGACCGCCCCATCCAACAAGCGCTCCATCTCTTTCGCGAGGACCGTGGCAATGCCTGAGTTCGTCATCCCCACCCCGCCCACGGCAAGCGTGGCCGTCGCCGGCGCAACCGAGCGCTTCCCGGTGCGCCGCATCTTCTGCGTCGGCCGCAACTATGCCGCCCACGCCCGCGAAATGGGCCGCGACCCAGACCGGGAAGCGCCGTTCTTCTTCCTCAAGCCCGCCGACGCCGTGGTGGACGACGGCGCCGCCATCCCCTACCCGCCGCAAACCAGCAACCTGCACTACGAGATGGAACTGGTGGTGGCCATCGGCCGCGCCGGCGCCAACATCACCCCGGAGTCCGCGCTCGATCACGTCTGGGGCTACGGCGTCGGCATCGACCTGACCCGGCGGGACCTGCAGCTCGCCGCCCGCGAGCAGGGCCGCCCGTGGGACTGGGGCAAAGGCTTCGACCGCTCGGCCCCGATCGCTCCGCTGCACCCCGTTGCCGAGGTTGGCCATCTCGCCGCCGGCCGCATTTGGCTGGCAGTGAACAGCACGGTGAAGCAGGACTCCGACATCGCCAAGCTGATCTGGCCCGTGCCGGACATCATCAGCATCGCGTCCCAATCCATGACGCTGCAGCCCGGTGACCTCATCATGACCGGCACGCCAGAGGGCGTCGGCCCGTTGCAGCGCGGCGACACCATCACCGGCGGCGTCGACGGCTTGGGCGGGATCACGCTCCACATCACCTGAACCCGGTGGGGGCGCGCGCGCCGGGGAACCGGGCACGCCGATTGCATCGCCGCCGGGCCATGCCCGCCACCCAGATGCACCTCGTCGCCTACCTCAGGACCGGCCCCACCGCGAGCTACGCCGGCAGTTGGCGCCACCCCGGCGCCCCGCTGGACGATATTTGGCACGGCGAGCGCTACGAGCACATCGCCCGCTGCCTCGAAGTCGCGCGGTTCGACGCCGCCTTCTTTGCCGACACGCTCGGCCTGCCCGACATCTACAAGGGCAGCTTCGCCGACTACATCGGCCGCGGCGGCCAGACCAGCCTGCTCGACCCGATGACCGTGCTGCCCCTGATGGCCCGCGTCACCCGCCATCTCGGCCTCGCCACCAGCATCTCCACCACCTTCAACCAGCCCTACCAAATCGCCCGCTCGCTCGGTTCGCTCGACCTGCTCAGCCGCGGCCGGGCCGGCTGGAACGTCGTCACCTCGGCCAGCGACACCGAGGCGCGCAATTTCGGCATGGACGGCGTGCCGCCCAAATCCGAGCGCTACGACCGCGCCGACGACGTGCTCGAGGCCTGCTGCAAGCTGTGGGATTGCTGGGCGCCGGACGCCGTGGTCATGGACCGGGACGCCGGCCTGTTCATGGACCCGGGCAAGATCCGCCACGCCGACCACATCGGCCCGTTCGTGAAGGTGCGCGGCCCGCTCTCCATCCCGCGCAGCCCGCAAGGCCGTCCGGTGATCCTGCAGGCCGGGTCGTCCCCGCGCGGGCGGGACTGTGCCGCGCGCTGGGCCGACGTGGTCTTCTGCACCCCGGCGACCAAGGCCGACGGCATCGCCTTCGTGGCCGACATGCACGCCCGCCTGCGCGCGTTCGGCCGCGATCCGGCGCATTGCAAAATCCTGCCCACGCTTTCGGTGGTAATCGGCGAAACCCAGTCCATCGCGCAGGAAAAGGCCGACTTCCTCGACAGCCGGGTCGATCCGGAGCTGGTGATGGCGTCCTCCTCCAGCCTGCTCGGCGTCGACCTCAGCCGGGTGGAAACGGCGGAACAGGCGGAGGCGGAGGCCGGTAACCAGGGCATCGCCGGGTCACGCGACCGCATGAGCCAGTTGGCCCGCGCGCAAGGCATCAGCTTCGCCGCCGCCGTCCGCAAGCCGCGCGGCCTGCTCGCCGGCACGCCCGCCATGATCGCCGACGTAATGGAGGATTGGTTCACCGCCGGCGCCTGTGACGGCTTCGTGCTGCCGCCGACGCTGTTCCCCACCACGTTCGAGGAGTTCGGCCGCATGGTGACGCCCGAGCTGCAACGCCGCGGCCTGCTGCGGCGGGAGTACACCGGGCAGACCCTGCGCGAGAACCTGCTCGCCTGACCCATGGCACGCTCCTTGCTGCGCTCCCAGGGCGGAGCTGACCGCAGCAACGAAAGGCCCGCCATGCCGCTCTCCCGCCGAACCCTGGTGGCCACCAGCCTGGCCGCCGCCGCCATCATCCGCCCCGCCCACGCCGCGGCCATGGTCATGCGCATCGGCATCGGCACCTCGCTGGCCACGCTCGACCCGCTGCGCACCACCATCGGCGACGAGTACATCTACGACAACCTGCTGTTCAACGGCCTGACCCGGATGCGGGCCGACCTCTCCATCGAGCCCGACCTGGCCGAAAGCTGGAGCTTCACCAACGACACCAAGCGCTGGACCTTCAAGCTGCGGTCCGGCGTGAAATTCCACGACGGCAGCCCCTTCACCGCCGACGACGTGGTGGCGCTGTTCACCCGCATGGCCGACCCGGCCACCATCGCGCCGGTGAAAAGCCAGTACGAGATGGTGGAAAAGGTCACCGCGGCCGACCCGCAGACCGTGGTGTTCGACCTGAAATTCCCCTACGGCGGGTTCGCCGACATCCTGTCCGACCGCCAGGTGAAGATCACGCCCCGGGCGCAGGCGGCCAACCTCGCCACCCATCCGGTCGGCACCGGCCCGTTCAAGTTCGTCAGCTACGCCCCCGGGGACCGGCTCGTGCTCACCCGCTTCAACGACTACTACGAGGCCGGGCTGCCCAAGCTCGCCGGCGTGGAGCTGCGCATCATCCCGGAAATGGCCGTCAAGATCGCCGCCCTACAAGCCGGCGACCTCGACATCGTGTGGGACCTGCCGCTCGACCAGGTCAAGCAGGTCCAGGGCGGCGGCGTGCGGGCCGAAAGCGTGCCCACCGCCTCGTGGGACGGCGCGGTGCTGAACAACCTGATCCCGCCGTTCGACAATCCGGCGGTGCGGCAGGCCTTCCACCTCGCGGTCGACAAGGCCGACGTGGTGGAGCTCACCCTGTTCGGCCAGGGCGTGCCGACCATCAGCCCCATCCCGCCCACGCACCCGTTCTACGCCCATGACCTCGCGCTGCCCAAGACCGACCCAGCGGCCGCGCGCAAGCTGCTGGCGCAAGCCGGCTTCCCCGCGGGCATCAAGCTGCCCATCATCGTCCCCGTCGGCCGCCCGGTGCGCGAGCGCCTGGGCGTCACCCTGCAGCAGCTCGCCAAGCCCGGCGGCTTCGACCTGCAGGTGCAGCGGGTGCCATACTCCTCGTTCGCCGCCGAAGTCTCGGGCAAGGCGCCGCTCTACGTCGACGGCTTTTTCGCCCGCCCCACCGTCGACACCAGCACCTATCCGTTCCTGCACAGCAAGGCGAGCTGGAACGAGGAGCTGTGGCACTACAGCAACCCGGCGGTGGACCGTGCGCTCGACGCCGCCCGGGTGAGCGGCGACCCGGCGGTGCAGAAGCAGAACTACCTCGACTTCCAGGCCGCCCTGGTCGCCGACCCGGCGTCGTTCTTCGCCTACTCGGTCAACTTCGCCTGCGCCTACCGCGAGGGCGTGGCGGGCGTGCAAACCCATCCCATGCGCTGGATCGACCTGCGCCACGCCACCATCGCCTAACCGGCGGCCGTGGCCGGGTTCATCCTGCGCCGGCTGCTCGGCATGGTCGGCGTGCTGTTCGGCATGTCGGTGCTGATCTTCGCCATCGTGCACATCCTCCCGGGCAATGTGGCCTACGCCATCCTGGGCGATTTCGCGACCAAGGACGCCGTGCTCGCGCTGCAGGCCAAACTGGGGCTGAACGACCCGTTGCTGGTGCAATACTGGCGCTGGCTCTGGGCCATGCTGCACGGCGACTTCGGCAGCTCGCTGGTGATGGCGCGCCCCGCCGGCCCGCTGATCGCCGACGCGCTGGGCCGCTCGGCGCTGCTCGCCAGCCTCGCCTTCGCGCTGGTGGCGGGCGGCGGCATCGCGCTCGGCCTGCACGCCGCCACCCATCGCGGCACGCTGGCGGACGCGGCGCTGACCTTGGCGCAATTCGTGCTGATCGCGATCCCGGACTTCTTCTGGGGCATCGTCGCCGTGCTGGTGTTCGGCGCCTGGCTGCACTGGCTGCCCGCCACCGGCTACGCCCCGATCGCCCAAGCCGGCGTCTGGAACTGGGCCGCGCACCTGGTGCTGCCGGTGCTGGTGCTCTCGCTCGGCCTGCTGGCGCATGTCTCCCGGCTCACCCGCTCCGCCATGCTGGACGTGCTGGGCAGCCGCTACGTGCTGGCGGCGCGGGCGCGCGGGCTGGGCGAGCCGCGCGTGCTGTGGCGGCACGCGATGCCGAACGCGCTGCTGCCGGCCATCACCGTGCTCGCGATCGACGCCGGGTTGCTCATCGGCGGCATCGTGGTGACGGAGACGGTGTTCGCCTATCCGGGCCTCGGCCGCATGCTGGTGTTCGCCATCGAGAACCACGACCTGCCGCTGCTGCAAGCCGGCATGATGGTGGTGACGGCGATCTACGCCCTCACCAACCTCATCGCCGAGCTGCTCTACGCGGCGGTCAACCCGCGCATCCGCCTCGGGGCGGCGGCATGACGGCCCTGTTGTGACAACCCTGGCGCTGCCCCGCCTCCGCCCGCCCTCGCCGCTGCTGCTCGGCGGCGCCCTGCTGCTGGTGGTGGCCGCCGCCTGCCTGGTCGGCACGCTCGCCACCCCCTATGACCCCACCGCCTTCGCCGTGCGCGCCCGGCTGCAGCCGCCCTCGCTGCCGCACCCGTTTGGCACCGACGAGTTCGGCCGCGACGTGTTCTCCCGCGTGCTGGCCGGCGGCTACCTATCGCTGGCGACCGGGTTCGGCGCCATGCTGATCAGCGTCGTGTTCGGCGTCCCGCTCGGGCTGGCGGCCGCATTCTACAAAGGCGCCGTGCAGGAGGTGATCATGCGCGCCATGGACCTGCTGATCTCGCTACCGCCCGTCCTGCTCGGCCTGCTGGTGCTGGCCGTCACCCCGCCGGGCCTGCTGAAAACCATCGCCGCGGTGGGCCTGGTGTACGTCCCCATCCTGGTGCGGCTCACCCGGGCGGTGGCGCTCGGCCTGCTCGAGGAGGATTTCGTCCAGGTCGCCCGCGCGCGCGGGGAGGGGGCGCTGCCGATCCTGTGGCACGAGATCCTGCCCAACGCATGGCCGCCGATCATCGTAGAATGCGGGCTGCGCGTCACCTTCGCCATTCTGCTCGGCACGGCGCTGTCCTTCCTCGGCCTGGGGCCGCAGCCGCCAGCCAGCGAGTGGGGCCTGATGATCGCCGATGGCCGTGGCTTCCTCACCGAAGCGCCCTGGATTTGCCTCGCACCCGGCCTGTGCCTCTGCCTGCTGCTGGTCTCGGTGAACATGGTCGGCGAAGGCCTGCGCGAACGGCTCGACCCCAAGCTAAGTGGCTGGAGCCTGGGTGGCCGGCATGGCTGACGCCGCGCTGGTCGACCCGGCGCCCGCCATCACCACCGCGCCCGCCGGGCTGACCGTGGCCGGCCTGTCGGTGGCCTTCCCGTCCCGCTCCGGCTGGCTGCAGGCGCTGGACGGCGTGGGCCTCACTCTC
The DNA here is from genome assembly GCA_965199105.1 of Acetobacteraceae bacterium. GTDB lineage: Bacteria > Pseudomonadota > Alphaproteobacteria > Acetobacterales > Acetobacteraceae > LMUY01. The sequence continues at coordinate 1,272,438 of CBDAQO010000002.1, forward strand.
CCACCCGGCGGGGTGCTGGGGCTGGTGGGCGAGTCCGGCTCCGGCAAGTCCACCGTGCTGCTGGCCCTGCTCGGCCTGCTGGGCCCGGCGGCCCGGGTCGGCGGCACGCTGCACTACGCCGGCCACGACCTGCGCCAGGCAGCGGGCAGCCTGCGTGGCCGGCGCATCGGCATGGTGTTCCAGGACACCGCGGCCGCGCTGAACCCGGCCCTGACGGTGGGCATGCAGCTCACCGAGCCGATGCGCCTGCATCTGGGCCTGCCGCAGCCCGAGGCCTGGGCCCGCGCCACCGCGCTCCTGGCCGAAACCGGGCTGCCGCGGCCCGGGCACGTGATGCGCAGCTACGCCCACCAGCTCTCCGGCGGCATGAAGCAGCGCGTCGGGATCGCGGCGGCGCTCGCCATCGAGCCCGACCTGCTGCTGCTCGACGAACCCACCACCGCGCTGGACGTGACGATCGAGGCGCAAATCCTCGCTTTGCTGGACCAACTGCGGGCGCGCCGCCGTCTCTCCATGCTGTTGGTGAGCCACAATCTCGCCATCGCCGACCGCCTATGTGACGAGGTGGCCGTGCTCTACGCCGGGCGCGTGGTGGAAACCGGTGCCGCTGCCGACGTGCTGCGCCGCCCGCGCCACCCCTACACGCGCGGCCTGCTGGCAGCCCTGCTCCGCCCCGACCGCCCCCATGCCGGCCGCCTCGCCCCCATCCCCGGCGGCTTGCCGGACCTGACCCAGCCCGACTCCGGCTGCAACTTCCGCCCGCGCTGCCCCTTCACCGCCGCCGGATGCAACCAGCCGCAAGCTTTGCATCTCCCTCTCCCGCGGGTGGGAGAGGGTTGGGGTGAGGGCGCGAGCGCGGCAAACATTCCCTTTTATGACGCCCAAAGCGCCCTCACCCCGTCCCTCTCCCACCATCGCGCCGCCTGCCACCGCGCCGACGCCATCCTCGGGCAACCCTGGCCCGCCGCAGCCGCACCCGCCGCAATGCCCCGCCCCGCCGCCACCGCCCCGCTCCTCCAAGCGGAGGGGCTCGCCGTGCGCTTCCACCAGGGCGGCTGGCTGGCCCGCGCCCTCGGCCGCGCCAGCTTCGTGCAGGCGGTCGACGGCGTCTCGCTCACCATCCGGCCCGGCGAGGTGGTCGGCCTGGTGGGCGAAAGCGGCTGCGGCAAGTCCACTCTCGGGCGCCTGCTGCTCCGCTTGATCCCGGCCCAATCCGGCACCCTGCACTTCGCCGGCCAAACGGTGGCGGCCCGGCCCGGCCCCGCGTTCCGCCGCGGCGCGCAGATCGTGTTCCAGAACCCGGACACGGCGCTCAACCCCCGCCAAACCGTGGGCGCCAGCCTCGGCCGCGCCCTGCGCTGGTTCGGCGTGCGCGGCCCCGACGTGGCGCCGCAAACCGGCCACCTGCTCGACCTCGTCCGCCTGCCGCGCCGCTATGCCGACCGCTTCCCGCACCAGCTTTCCGGCGGCGAGAAGCAGCGCGTCGGCATCGCCCGCGCCCTCGCCTCCAACCCGGGCTTCCTGGTGTGCGACGAAGCCGTCTCCGCGCTGGACGTCTCGGTGCAGGCGGCGGTGCTGAACCTGCTCAGCGACCTGCGCGCAGACTTAGGCGTGGCCTTCCTGTTCATCAGCCACGACATCGGCGTCATCGCCCATATCGCCGACCGGGTGGTGGTGATGTTCGCCGGGTCGGTGCTGGAACAAGGCGCCACCGCCGACGTGCTGCGCCCGCCCTACCACCCCTACACCGAGCTGCTGCTGTCCTCAGTGCCGCTGATCGGCCGGGCGCATCGACCCCCGCCGGTGGTCTCCCGGCCTGCGCCCGCCGCCACCGGCTGCAAGTTCGCCGCCCGCTGCGCCCGCCACATCGGCCCGGCCTGTGACACCACCGCGCCGCCCTGGCAGGACGCAGGCGGCGGCCACGGCCTGGCTTGCCACATCCCCCTGGCCTCGCTGCGAGCGATGCCGCATTGGTTGGACCCACCATGATGCACTTGGCCTGTATCCCCACCATGGTCGGCGGCCATCTCGGCGGCTGGCGCCATCCCAGCGCCTACGCCGACACGGTGATGAACCTCGACGCCTTCATCGAGCTGGTGCAGATCGCCGAGCGCGGCATGCTCGACTGCGTCTTCCTGGCCGACGGCAACGGCGTGCGCGAGATGGAGCGGCCGGAGCTGTTCGCCGCCAACTTCCCCTCCGCCCGCCCCGCCATGTTCGAGCCCACCACCCTGCTTTCCGCCGCCGCCATGGTCACAAGCCGCATCGGCCTGGTCGCCACCGCCACCAGCACCTTCGAAGAGCCGTGGATGGTCGCCCGCCGCTTCGCCTCCATGGACCACATCAGCCGCGGCCGCGCCGGCTGGAACCTGGTCACCGCCTCCAACCCCGGCGACGCGCTCAACTTCAGCCGCAGCGAGGTGGGCCGCGAGGAGCGCTACGCCCGCGCGCAGGAGTTCTACCAGGTCGTGACCGCGCTGTGGGACAGTTGGGCGCCCGACGCCTTCCCGCAGGACAAGGCAGCCGGCCGATACCTCGACCCGGCGCGCGTCCGCCGCATCGACCACCAGGGCGCCCACTTCAAGGTGCAGGGCCCGCTCAGCCTGCCGCCCACGCCGCAGGGCCGCCCGGTGGTGTTCATGGCCGGCCAATCCGCCCCCGGCATGGAGCTCGCCGCCCGCTATGCCGACGCACTGTTCGGCGCCGGCAGCACCAAGGCCGACTGCATCGCCGCCTATGCCGACATCAAGGGCCGCATGGCCAAGTGGGGCCGCGCACCGGACCAGCTCAAGGTCCTGCCCGGCGTCAGCGTCTTCACCGGCCCCACCGCCGCCGACGCCGAGCGTCTCTACGAGGAGCTGCAGGGCCTGATCTCGCCCGCGCTCGGCGTGCACTATCTGTCCAAGCAGATCAGCTACGATCTCGGCGGCCTCGACCTCGACGGCCCCGTGCCGGCCGACATCCCCACCGAGACCGCCGGCGGCAGCAGCCTGCGCCGCTACATCCTTGACATGATCCGGCGCGACCAACTCACCATCCGCCAGGCCTATCAGCGCGTGCTGCCCGCCATTGGCGGCCCGGTGTTCAAGGGCGACCCCACCCAGGTGGCCGACGCGATGGAGGACTGGTTCCGCAGCGGCGCCTGCGACGGCTTCACCATCATGGCGCCCACCCAGCCGCGCGGCCTGCGCGACTTCGTGGACCACGTGGTGCCCGAACTGCGCCGCCGCGGGCTGGTGCGCAGCGAATACACCAGCACGACCCTGCGCGGCCATCTCGGCCTGGCCGACCCGCCGAGCCAATGGCACAGCGCGCAGCGGGCAGCGGTGGCGTCATGATGAACCTCGCGGCCAATGGCGGCGTGCTCGGCGGCCACCTCGCCGGCTGGCGCCACCGCGACGCCTTCCCCAGCACCGCGATGCAGCTGGATTGCATGGTCACCATCGCCAAGCTGGCCGAGCAGGGCGGCCTCGACGCGATGTTCCTCGCCGACGGCAACGGCGTGCGCCAGATGGACAAGCCCACCCTGTTCGCCGCCAACAGCCCCTCCGACCGCCCCGCCGTGTTCGAGCCGGTCACGCTGTTCGCCGCCCTGTCGCAGCACACCCGCCATCTCGGCTTCGTCGCCACCGCCACCACCAGCTACGAGGAGCCCTGGAGCATCGCCCGCAAGTTCGCCTCGCTCGACCATCTGAGCGGCGGCCGCGCGGCCTGGAACCTGGTCACCACGCAATACGTGGAGGACGCCAAGAACTTCGGCCGCGAGGAGCATTTCGGCCGCGAGGACCGCTATGGCCGCGCCCGCGAAAGCCTCGACGTGGTGCGCTCACTCTGGGACAGTTGGGCCGCGGACGCTTTCCTGCAGGACAAGGCGACCGGCCAATACCTCGACCCGGCGCGCGTCCGCCTCACCAACCACCGCGGCGCCCACTTCGCCGTGAAAGGCCCGCTGAACGTCGGCCGCTCGCCGCAGGGCCAGCCCGTCGTGTTCATGGCCGGGCAGAGCGACCTCGGCAAAGATTTGGCGGCCTATGGCGGCGAGGCGCTGTTCGGCACTGCCGCCGACCTGGCCGAGGCGCAGCGCGAATACGCCGACATCAAGGGCCGCATGGCCCGCTATGGCCGCGACCCGGCGTCCCTGCGCATCCTGCCCAGCCTCGCCGTGTTCGTCGGCCGCACCGCGGCAGAGGCGCAGGAGCTATTCGACGAACTGCAAGCCCTGATCGCCCCCTCGCTCGCGGTCACCTACCTTTCCAAGGTAGTCGGCCTGGACCTCACCGGCGCCGACCTGGACGGCCCGCTGCCGCAAGCCCCCGGCCAAGCGCTCGGCGGCACCGCGATGGGCCGCTCCGTGGTCGAGATGGCCGCGCGCGAAGCCCTCACTGTGCGCCAGACCTACGCCCGCATCCTGCCCACCATGGGCGGCAACGCGGTGACCGGCACCGCCAGCCAAGTGGTGGACGTGATGGAGCACTGGTATCGCAGCCAGGCCTGCGACGGCTTCGTGCTGTCCATGCCGGTGCAGCCGCGCAGCCTACGGGATTTCGTCACCCTGGCGGTGCCAGAACTCCGCCGCCGCGGCCTGCGCCCACCCGCCTACCGCGGCCCCACCCTGCGGGACCAGCTCGGCCTGCCAACCCCGCCGGACCCGTTCGCCCCGCCATACCGTTACAGCTAGGCCTTCTTCACGTTCCAAAACATCGGCGGGCCCGTGAGCACGCCGGAAACGTTGCTCTGAAACGACGTGTAGGCAAAATACTGCCCCAGCGGGACGTAGGGCAGGTCGATCAGCGCCTGCTTCTGGATGTCCGCCGCAAGCGGCTGCTGCGCCGCCACGTCCGGCGTGTCGAGCCATTGCTGGCGCATCGCTTCGAGCTTGTCGCTCTTGGGCCAGCCGAACGTGCCCGCCTCCCCGGTGGCGCGCAGGAAGGCGTTGTTGGCGGGGGTCGCCTGATCGAGCCCGGCCCAGAACGTGCCAAAGATGCTCCAGCCGCCTTGCTCCACCGGGTCCTTCTTGGTGCGCCGCTGCACCACCGTGCCCCAATCCATCACCTGGTAGTCCACGTTGAACCCGGCGCGATGCAGCATGTCGGCCGACACGTCGCCCAGCGCCTTCAGGTTCTGCAGGTCGGAGGCGCCCATCAGCACAACCCGCTCGCCCTTGTAGCCCGCCTCCTGCAGCGCCTTCTTGGCGCCGTCGTAGTCACGCTTGCCGTTGAACACGTCGAGCCCGGCGTCGCTGGCCATCGGCAGGCCGGGGCAGAAAATCCCGGTCGGCGTATGGCGCAGTTTGGCGTCGTCCCCGGTCACCGCCTCCATGTAGTCGACCTGGTTCACCACCTGCAGCAGCACGCGGCGGATCGCCGGGTTGTTGAACGGCGGCTGCAGCTCGTTCATCCGCAGCGTGCCGATAAAGCCGGTCGGGTCGGCCACCCGCGTCGTCATCCCGCTCAGCAGCGGCAGCATGTCGGGGGAGGCCATCTCCCACCAATCGACCTCCTTGCGCTGCATCGCCGCGGCCGCGGTGGCTTCGTCGGGGATCACGCGCCATTCCACCCGGTCGAGGAACGCCCGCTTCGGCCCCGAGGTCCATTGCGGCGTCCCGCCCTCGCGCGGCACGTAGTCGGTGAACTTCTCATACACCACCAGGCTGCCCACCACCCGCTCGCTGGCCACGAAGCGGAACGGGCCGCTGCCGACCATCTCCGGCACCTGGGTGAACGGGTCGGTGGCGGCCAGGCGCTCCGGCATGATCGCGCAAATGCTGCTGCCGACCTTGCCCAGCATGTCCGGCAACAGCGCGAAGGGCCGCTTCAGCTTGAACAGGATTGTCTTGTCGTCTGGCGCCGAAAGCTCGTCGGTGTAGGCGCTCAGCGTCTGCCCCACCGAGTCGCGCTTGGCCCAACGCTGGATGCTGGCCACGCAGTCGCGCGCCAACACCGGGCTGTTGTCGTGGAACTTCAGGCCGGGCCGCAAGGTCAGCCGCCACTGCTTGCCGTCGTTCTCCACCACGTGCCCGGCCACCATCTGCGGCTGCGCTGCATAGCTCGAATCGATGCCATACAGCGTGTCGAACACCAGCAAACCATGGTTGCGGGTGACGTAGGCGGTGGTCCAGATCGGGTCCAGCACCGTGAGGTCGGACTGCGGAATGAACTTCATCACGCTGCTGCCGGCTGCGCGCGCGATGGACGGCGTGGCCAGCGCTGCGCCCGAGGCGGCAAGCAGGGTGCGGCGGGTCAACATGGTCAGGTCTCCTGCGGTTCGATCACGCCGCGCATAGGGCGCGAGGCCGCTGCGTTGCACAAGCCGCAATGCGCCGCCCGACCGCCACGCGGGCACGGGCGGCAACCCGCCTTCACGAACCCGCGACACCGCCGCATCGGGCCGGAGCACGACGCGTTGACGCCGGGTCGAACGGGTGGGGCGGAATGCAGATCGGGATCAAGCGGGCGCTGGACAGGATACCCGGCGGCATGATGATCGTGCCGCTGGTGGTCAGCGCAGTCCTCGTGACCTTTCTGCCCCATGTCGGCGCGTTCTTCGGCTCGTTCACTGGCGCGCTGTTCACCGGCGCGCTGCCGATCCTGGCGGTGTTCTACGTCTGCATGGGCGCCACCATTTCCATCACCGCGCTGCCCCGCGTCGCCCGTCACGGCGGCGTCCTGCTCGGCACCAAAATCGCCATGGGCATCGTCGCCGGCCTCGTCCTCGGCCACTTCCTGGGCGAAGCGCCGATCACCTCGGGCTGGTTCGCCGGGCTGTCCACCCTGGCGGTGGTGGCGACCCTGAACGACACCAATGGCGGCCTCTACATGGCGCTGATGAACCAGTACGGCAAACCGGAGCAGGCCGCCTCCTACTCGGTCATGACGCTCGAATCCGGCCCGTTCCTGACCATGGTGACCTTGGGCGTGGCCGGCCTGTCGTCGTTCCCCTGGCAGACGCTGGTGGGCGGCATCCTGCCCCTGGCGGTCGGCATCCTGATCGGCAACCTCGACCGCGACATGCGGGACTTCCTCGGCCGTGCCGCGCCGACGATGATCCCGTTCTTCGCCTTCGCGCTCGGCACCAGCCTGGACCTGCACCGGATTTGGGCCGCCGGACTGCTCGGCCTGGCGCTGGGCGCCGCCGTCACGTTCGTCTCCGCCATCCTGCTGGTGTTCATGGACCGCGTGTCGGGGGGCGACGGCACCGCGGGCATCGCCGCTGCCACCACCGCCGGCAATGCCGCCGCCGTGCCGGCTTTGGTCGCCGCCGCCAACCCGGTCTATGCCCCTGCCGCGGCGCAGGCCACGGTGCTGGTGGCCGCCTGCGTCATCGTCACCAGCCTGTCGGTGCCGGTGCTGACCGCGTGGTGGGCCGGGCGCGTCGCCACCCGCACGGCCACCGCCTAGCATGCTCGAGATGGTCATCATCGCCGACGACCTGTCCGGTGCGGCCGATTGCGGCATCGTCTGCGCCGAGGCCGGGCTCGACACGCTGGTGATCCTGAGCGACCAGCAGGATGGCGTCGAGGCCGAGGTGCTGTCGATCGACGCCGACACCCGCGGCGGCAGCCAGGCCGATGCCGTGGCGCGGACGGCCAGCCTGACCCGGCGTTACGCCCCGCCCGGCCTGCTGCTGTTCAAGAAGCTCGACTCCACGTTGCGCGGCCATGTCGGGCCCGAACTCGCCGCCATGCTGCAGGCCCGCCGCGAAACCGGCCCGGCGTTCATCGTCATGGCGCCAGCCTTCCCCGCCACCGGCCGCAGCACGGAGGGCGGCATGCAGTTGCTGCACGGCACGCCGCTGCAGCACACCGAGATCTGGCAGCGCGAGGCCATGCTGCACCGCGCCCACATCCCCGAGATGCTGCAGCGGGCCGGGCTGCACACCGCCCATATCGCGCTGGACGCCGTCCGCGGCACGGCGCTGGCAGCCGACCTGGCCGCCGCCGCCGCCGGCCACGACGCCGTGGTGTGCGACGCGGCGACCAACGCCGACCTGCAGGCGATCGCCACCGCCGCCATGCCGCTCGGGCGTGGCACCATCTGGGCCGGGTCCGCGGGGCTGGCGCGCCACCTGCCAGCCGCCGCCGGCCTCACCCGCGCAGCCCCGCGGCCTGGCGTGCCCCCCGCCGCTGGCCCGATCCTGTTCGTGGTCGGCAGCCTCGCCCGCGTTTCCCGCGAGCAGGTGGACCGGCTCACCGCGCACTCCACCCTCGATGCCCCCATCGCGCTCGTCACCGTGGCGCCGGCCGTGCTGCGCGCCGGCCCGCGCCACCCGGGCTGGACCGAGCAGGACGCGGCCCTCGGCGCCGCCCTCGCGTCAGGCCGCGACGTCGTCGCCCTGCTCGGCGGCGAGGCGACCATCGCGCTCTCGGAAGGGCTCGCCCTGTGCCACGCGCTCGCCCGGCTGGTGGCGCCGCATGCCGGCACGATCGGCGCGCTGGTGTCGACCGGTGGTGAGACCGCCCGCGCCGTGCTGCAGGCGTTTGGCGCCGGTGGCCTGCGCCTGGTGGGCGAAATCGAACCCGGCGTGCCGCTTGCGACCGCCGTGGGAGCGCGCCCGCTTCCAGTCATCACCAAGGCCGGCGCGTTCGGCGACCCCGACACGCTGATCCGCTGCCGCGCCGTGCTCCGGGCTGGCACCCCGTCCGCATCCCTATCGGAGACCCCGCAATGAGCCGTCCCGTCATCGCCATCACCATGGGGGACGCCGCCGGCGTCGGCCCCGAGATCATCATGAAGAGCCTGGCGCATGCCGACCTCTACGAGCGCTGCCGCCCACTGGTGATCGGCGACGCTGCCCGGCTGGAAGCCGCGGGCAAGATCGTCGGCAGCCCCCTCGCGGTGCGCGCGCTGCCGGACGCCACTGCGGCGCGCTACGAATTCGGCACGGTCGACTGCGTGGACCTGCATTTGATCCCGGCGGACCTGCCCTGGGGCCGGCTCTCCCCGGCCGCGGGCGACGCGGCCTACCAGTACATCAAGGTCGCCACCGAACTCGCCATGGCCGGCAAGGTGGCGGCGATCTGCACCGCGCCGCTCAACAAGGAAGCGCTGCACGCCGGCGGCCACAACTACCCCGGCCACACCGAGATGCTGGCCGCGCTGACCGACACGCCCGAAGTCTCCATGATGCTCACCGCGCCGAACCTGCGGGTGATCCACGTCACCACCCACACCGGCCTGCTGGACGCGATCCGCAGGATCGAACCCGGATTGGTGGAGCGCACCATCGCGCGCGGCCACAGTGTGCTGGCGAAGGCCGGGCTGCCGCGCCAGAAGATCGGCGTGTGCGCCATCAACCCGCACGCCGGCGAGAACGGCCTGTTCGGCCACGGCGAGGAAGCCGAGAAGATCACCCCCGCCATCGACGCCTGCCGCGCCCGCGGCTGGGACGTGGAGGGCCCGCTCCCCGCCGACACGCTGTTCTTCCGCGCCGGCCGCGGCGATTTCGACATGGTGGTCGCGATGTACCACGACCAAGGCCACGGCCCGGTGAAGGTGCTGGGGCTGGAGGCCGGCGTGAACATCACCGTGGGCCTGCCGGTGATCCGCACCTCGGTCGACCATGGCACCGCGTTCGACATCGCCGGCACTGGCCGGGCCGACGAGCGCAGCCTGCTGGAAGCGCTGCGGCAAGGGATCGCGCTGGCGCCGGCGCAGTAGGCTGGCCCGCTTCACGATCGGCCCGCCTCAGTAAACGTCGCGCAGGTAGCGCTTCTCCCGCGTCATGGCGGCCACGTAGGCGTCCGCGTCTGCCGCCGCCATACCGCCATGGGTCTCTACCACCCGGCGCAGCGCCGCGTCGACGTCCTTGGCCATGCGCGCCGCATCGCCGCAGACGTAGAAGCGGGCGCCGTCCTGCAGCCAGGCCCAGAGCTGCGCGCCGTGCTCGAGCATGCGGTGCTGCACGTAGATCTTGTCCGGTTGGTCGCGCGAGAACGCCGTGTCGAGCCGGTGCAGGACGCCTTGCGCCTGCAGGGTCTCCAGCTCCTCGCGGTAGTAGAAGTCGGTCCGTTCGCGCTGCTCGCCGAAGAACAGCCAGTTGCGCCCCGGCGCCCCGGTGGCCTGCCGCTCCTGCAGGAAGGCTCGGAACGGGGCCACGCCGGTGCCGGGCCCGACCATGATCATCGGCAGCGCCGGGTCGGCAGGGGGGCGGAAATGGGCCGATTTCTGCACGAAGATGCCGATGTCGCCGCCGCCAGCCCGGTCGGCCAGGAAGGTCGAGCAGACGCCGCCATGCTCCAACCCCGCCTTGCCGAAACGCACGACGGACGTCGTCAGGTGCACCTGCGCCGGGTAGAGCAGCGGGCTCGACGAGATCGAGTAGAGCCGCGGCTGCATGCGCTTGAGGACGCCGAGCAACTCCTCCGCGCTGGCCTGGATCGGAAAGCCGTGCAGCAGGTCGATGAAGTGGCGGCCCCAAAGCCAGTCGGTGCGATGGGTCCTGCGTTCGTCCAGCAGCAGGTCGGTCAGGAAGCCGCTGCCCGAGCGTTCGGCCACGAAGGCCAGCATGTCCGTCGTGGTCTTGCTGATCTCATACTGGCTGGTCAGCGCCTCGCCGAGCGCCACCGAGCCCAGGCCCGCCACGTGGACCGGGGTCGCGGCGTCCAGTTCCAGCGTCGCCAGCATCTCCGCGACCAGCGCCGGGTCGTTTTGCGGCCAGACGCCCAGCGCGTCCCCGGCGTCGTAGGTGAACCCGGTGTCCTGCAGGTCGAACACGAACTGCCGGGTCTCCTTCTCTGAGCCCTCGCCGTTCAGCAGCCGATTGCCGATCAGCCGGGTGCGCAACGGTCTACTGCGGGTGTAGCCAGCCGGGTGGTCTGCGGCCCGGCTCTCCGCCGGCGCGGCCGCCGGGTCCGCCAGCGCCGCGCGCACGGCGTCCAGCCAACCATGGGCGGCGGCCTCAAAGTCCGGCTCGCAGTCGACGCGGGGCGCCAGGCGTTGCCCGCCCAGTTGTTCCAGCCGCGCGTCCAGCTTGCGGCCGAAGCCGCAGAATTGGTCGTAGCTCGAATCGCCGAACGCCAGCACGGAGAACCGGGTGCCGTCCAGCCGTGGCGCGGAGGGGGCCTGCAGCGCGCTCCACAGCGCCGCCGCGTTGTCCGGCGCGTCACCGTCGCCGAACGTGCTGGCCAGCATCAGCAATACCGGCATGTCGGCCAGCGCCGCCGGGGTCACGGCGTCCATTCCGGCCACGCGCACGGAGTGCCCCTGCGCCTCGAGCGTGGCCGCGCACTCGGCCGCAAACCCCTCGGCCCGGCCGATCTGGGACGCCCATAGCACGGTCACCCCGGTCCCAGCCGCCACCCCGACCGCCAGAGTTCCACCGGGCGCGGCGGCGCGGGAGAACAGCCCAGCCAACATGCCGTCCAGCAGCAGCCTGGCCGTCCCGTCCACCGGAGCGGACGGCGGCAGCACCGGCACGCCGCCCAGCGCACCGGCGTCGGCGGCCAGCCCGGCAAGGTAGCCCTGCATATAAACCTGCTCCTGCGGGCCCAGCACGAACGCCGGCGTGGCGCCCAGCCCCAGCAGCTTTCCAAACGCTTCGATGCGGCCCATGTCGGCTTGCACTCCATCGCCGTGCGCGTTCGGCTGGGCAGCCTGTTCCGGCGCCGCTTCCGTCGCCCCGACCTCCGCCCGGGCCAGGGCCACGGCGCAGAACTTGAACTCCGGCTGCAGGGAGATTGGGTCCGTGGCGTCGTTCGTCACCGCATTGATGGCCAGATCCTCGCCAAAAACGTCATTCCAATGAAACGGCGTGAAGCACTGCCCCGGCTGTACCCGGTCGGTCACCACCGCCGGAACGATGGCGCGGCCGCGGCGTGAGCGGATCTCGACCCGGTCTCGCGCTTCAATCCCCAACCGCGCCGCGTCCTGCGGGTGGAGCTCCACGAACGGCGCCGGGTTCAGCTTGTTGAGCGTCGGAACCTTCCCGGTCTTGGTCAGCGTATGCCACTGGTGCTGCAGCCGCCCGGTGTTGAGCACGAACGGGTAGTCCGCATCGGGCAGCTCCGCCGGCGGCAGGTGCGGCCGCGCGAAGAACCGTGCCCGCCCGCTGCCGGTGGCGAACGTCAGCCCGGTGGCAGCCGCTGAGGGCGCCCCCGCCGCCCGGTAGCGGATCGGGTTGCGGTCGGACGCAGCGTCGGGCGCCAGCGGCCATTGCAGCGGCTGGCGTCGCAGGCGGTCGTGGCTCGCGCCGCGCAGGTCGTAGCCGGTCTGCGGGTTGGCCGCCTGCTTCAACTCCTCGAACACCTCGGCCGCGGAGCCGAAGCTGAACCCCGCCGCATACCCCATCTCGCACGCCACCCGGGCGATGATCTGCCAATCCGGCAGCGCTTCCCCCGGCGGCTCGACCGCCTTGGCCATCAGGGTGAGGTTGCGTTCCGAGTTGACCATCACGCCCTCGGCCTCGGCCCACAGCGCGCCCGGCAGCATGATGTCGGCGTAGACGTTGGTCTCGGTGTCGAGGTAGGCGTCCTGGGTGATGACCAATTCCGCCGCCTGCAGCGCCTCGATCACCCGGGCGCGGTTGGGCATGCTGGCCACCGGGTTGGTGCAGATGATCCAGCACGCCTTGACGCGCCCGGCCCGCATCTCGTCGAACAGCCAGACCGCGCCATTGCCTCCGTCGGTGCGCAAGCTGTGCTCGGGAAGCTGCCACAGCGCTTCAATGAAGTGGCGGTCCGCCTCGATCTCCAGCGAGCGCTGCCCGGGCAGGCCGGGGCCCATGTAGCCCATCTCGCGCCCGCCCATCGCGTTCGGCTGCCCGGTGAGCGAGAACGGCCCGCTGCCCGGGCGGCACAGCTTGCCGGTCGCCAGATGCAGGTTGCAGACGGCGTTGGTGCTCCAGGTGCCGTGGGTGCTCTGGTTCAGCCCCATGGTCCAGCAGCTCATCACCTCGCCGGGCCCGCCGATCCACTCCGCCGCCAGCCGGATGTCCGCCTCGGCCAGCCCGGTGGCTTGCGCGACCGCCGCCGGCGCGTAGTCGGCCAGGAAGTCCGGCATCGCCTCCCACCCCTCGGTGTTGGCGGCGATGAAGCCCGGGTCGGTCTGGCCGTTGACCAGCAGCAGGTGCAGCAGGCCGTTGAGCAGCGCCAGGTCGGTGCCGGGGGTGATCTGCAGGAACAGATGCGCCTTCTCCGCCGTGGCGGTGCGCCGCGGGTCGACCACGATCAGCTTGGCGCCGGCCTTCACCCGGTCCAGCATCCGCAGGAACAGGATCGGGTGGCAATCCGCCATGTTGGCGCCGATCACCAGGAACACGTCGGCGCGGTCGAAATCCTGATAGGATCCGGGCGGCCCGTCCGAGCCGAAGCTCAGCTTGTAGCCGCTGCCGGCGCTGGCCATGCAGAGCCGCGAGTTGCTCTCCATGTTGCGGGTGCGCAGGAACCCCTTGGCCAGCTTGTTGGCGAGGTATTGCGCCTCCATCGACAACTGGCCCGACACGTAGAGCCCGATTGCGTCCGCCCCATGCTCGTCGCGGATGGCCGAGAGCCGCCGGGCCGCCTCGGTGATGGCGGCGTCCATGGTGGCGGGCACATGGTCGCGCATGTCCTGGCCGTGGCCATCGTGTTGGCGCAGATAGGCACGGTCCATGCGCCCGGAGACGGCAATTGCCTGCGCGCAGGTGCTGCCTTTGGTGCAAAGCCGGCCGAAGTTGCTGGGATGGTCCTTGTCGCCGCTCAGCTTGACGACCCGGCCGTCGCTGACCTCCATCACGATGCCGCAGCCGACACCGCAATACGGGCAGACGCTTTTGACGGTTCGAGCAGACATTGGCTTTGAGAAGATCCCAGCGAGATGACAGCCGCCAACCCGCCTCAACATGCAAAAAGCGGACCATAGTTTGCTCGCCAAGCGACCACGCGTCGCGGCAGCTTCAGTCAACCAGCGTGCAGCCGCAGCTCCACCCGCCTGTGCGCCGCCGCGCCGAGCCAGTGCTGCATCGCGCCTGCATCGGCCAACCGCCCGCCCGGGATGACGCGCCCTTCCACCGTGGCGGCGAATGCCCGATTTCGAAACGGCCACGGCGCCAGGGTCAAGCCGGCCGTGTCGCGCTCGAGCCGGTAGCCGCGTCCGGCCGGCCCGGTCAGCTCGAGCGGGGCGGCCAACGCGCCGCACAAAGCCAGCGACAGCGCGTCGGCAAAGGCCACCAACCCGCTTTCCTGCTCGAGCTGGGCCTCGGCGAACCCGAGCGCACCCGCCCATGCTTGCTGCCGCAGCGCCTGCTCCCGCAGGTAGCGTCCCGCCGCGTCGGCATCGGCGTCCGACAAGCGGTGGCGGTCGGTGAAGCGGGTGTAGATCACGCTGCCATGCCGCGACACCAGCAGCGCCACATGCATCCCCCAGGCGGCCAAGGCCCGGTCCACCGCCGCGGCCCAGAGCGGGGCGTGCACGGCGGCGCCGACAGCGCGAAACAGCGCGGGCCGCTGCGTCGCCGGGTCGAAACTGGGCGCCAGCTCCCAGTCGAGCCAGGCGAGGTCGTGCTGCTCGGTGGCGAACAGCAGGCTCTCATCCAGCGCGGTCGCCCAATGCCGCAGCAATTGGCCGCTGACCCAGGCATGGGCCGGCTGGCTGATCGCCAATACGTCGCCAGTGTCCGGGCCGAGGTCGAGAAACATCATGGGAGCAGCCTAGCGCCCGGCGCGCCCAGGCGGAAAGCAGTTTGGCACGCGAGATGCTTGGCCGCTGGGCCGCCCACCCCGGGCGCGGGGACACCAGCCATGCCGGACAGCGCCGACACCGCCGCGCCCACCCCATTCCACCGGCGCGCCCTCTTGCAAGCCGGCGCCGCCACCACCGCCGCCACCCTGCTCCGCCCCCGCCTGGCGCGCGCGGCCACCCCGCTCACCGTCGGCTGGGTCTATGTCGGCCCGAAGAACGATTTCGGCTTCAACCAGGCCCACCACGAGGCGGTCGAGGCGCTGAAATCCACCCCCGGCCTCAAGGTGCTCGAGGAGGAGAACGTGCCCGAGACCGAGGCCGTCGAGCAGACCATGGCCAGCATGATCAACTTCGACGGCGCGCAACTGCTGTTCCTCACCTCGTTCGGCTACTTCGACCACATGGTGAAGGTGGCGCCGACCTATCCCAAGGTGCAGTTCCGCCACCAGGGCCTGCTGTGGAAGCCGACGGACCCGGCCAACACCGGCAGCTACTTCGGCTACATCAGCGAGGCGCTCTACGGCTGTGGCGTGGCCGCCGCGATGGCCAGCAAGACCGGCAAACTCGGCTTCATCGCCGCCAAGCCCATCCCCGCCGTCATCCGCAGCCTCAACTCCTTCACGCTCGGCGCCCGCTCGGTCAATCCGGCGATAACCGTGCAGCTCATCGTCACCGGCGGCTGGTCGGTGCCGGCGAAGGAGGCGGAGGCGACCAACGCGCTGGCCGACAACGGCGTGGACGGCGTCGCCTGCCACATCGACGACCTCAAGGTGGTGCTGCAGACGGCCGACCAGCGCGGCATCCACTCCTGCGGCCTGAACGTGGACCAGAGCAGCCTGGCGCCGAAGGGCTACCTCACCGGCGCGCTCTACAACTGGAAGAAGCCCTACGGCGAGATGATCGCCGACGTGATGGACGGCCGGGACCTGCCGCATCTGCTGCGCGGCGGCTTCCCGGAAGGCTACGTGGCGATGGGCCCGTTCGGCTCGGCAGCCACCCCGCAGGTCCGCGCGGCGGTCACCACCGCGGCAGCCGAACTGGCGAGCGGCAAGCGCTTCGTGTTCACCGGGCCGCTGAAGGACAGCAAAGGCCGCGTCCTGCTCGCCGCCGGCCAGCATCTGGACGTGACCGACCCGTCGCTGCTCTCGATGAACTACCTGGTCGAGGGAGTGAACGGCGCCCTCACTTGACCCGGTCGGCCACGCTCGCCGCGGCAGAGTTCGTCGCCATCCCGCTCGGCGCGCTCGCCGCCGCCGCCATCGTGTTCGGCCTCATGGTGACAGCCCTCGGCGTCAACCCGCTGCAGCTCTACGCGCTGATGTGGCTGGGCGGCTTCGAAACCTGGTTCTCCTGGCAGAACACCCTGGTGCGCGCCGCGCCGCTGCTGCTGACGGCGCTCTGCTTCGCGCTGCCGGCGCAGATGGGTTTTGCCATCATCGGCGGCGAGGGCGCCTTCGTGCTCGGCGGCCTGGCCGCGGTCATGGCGAGCCACCTGGCACCCGCCGCGCCGGGTGCAGTCGTGATCGGCATCATGGCGCTGGCCGGCATGGCGGCGGGGGCGCTCTGGGTCGGGCTATCCGGCTTGCTGCGGGTGTGGCGCGGCGTCAACGAGACCATCAGCAGCCTGCTGCTCACCTACCTCGCCATCGCCGTGTTCAACCAACTGGTCGAAGGCCCGTTCCGCGACCCGGCCGACCTCAACCGCCCCTCCACCTTCCCCATCCCGCTGCAAGGCCTGATCGGCAGCATCCCCGGCACGCGGGTGCATTGGGGGCTGGCCGTCGGCGTGGTGGCCTGTCTGCTGGGGGCCGGCCTGGTGTTCCGCACGCCGCTGGGTTTCGCTATGCGCGTGCTGGGCGGCAACGGCCGGGCGGCGCGCATGGTCGGCATCTCCGCCGGGCGCCTCACCGTGGGCGTGTTCTGCGCCGCGGGTGCCATCGCCGGCCTGGGCGGCATGATCGACGCCGCCGCGATCGACGGCAAGGCCAACGGCTCGCTCATCGCCGGCTACGGCTATTCGGGCATCCTGGTCAGCTTCATTGCGCGGCATAACCCGATGCTGATCCTGCCCACGTCGCTGCTGCTCGGCGGCATCGGCGCTAGCGGCGGGCTGGTGCAGCGCCGCCTGGGCCTGCCCTATGCCAGCGTGCTGGTGCTGCAGGGCACCATCTTCCTGACCGTGCTGATGGCCGAGACGCTGCGTGGCCGCGGGCCGTTCGCCGCCTGGCGCGTCGCGGCGGCCCGACGGGTGCGGCCGTGACGGCCTTGCCCGGCGCCACCGTGGCGCTCGCCGTGCTGGGCGGGGCGATCCGCAGCTCCACGCCCTACCTGCTGGTGAGCCTCGGCGAATGCCTGACCGAGAAGAGCGGCCGCACCAACCTGGGCCAGGAGGGCATCCTCGTGCTTGGCGCCATGGTGGGCTACGCCGGATCGTACGAAATCGGCTCCGCCTGGGCCGGCGTGCTCGCGGCCGGAATGGCGGGGGCCGCAATGGGCGCGCTGCATGCGCTGGCCTGCCAACTGCGCCGGGTCAACGACGTGGCGGTGGGCATCGCGCTGATTCTGTTTGGCACCGGGCTCGCCTTCCTGTTCGGCAAGCCCTTCATCCAGCCCGCCGCCCCGATGCTGCCCGCCCTCCCGCTCGGCTGGTGGGCCACCGACCCGGCGGTCGCCGCCGCCCTGCGCGTCAACGCCTTGTTCCTGCTCGGCATCGCCCTCGCCGTCGCCATGCACCTGGTGTTCGCGCGCACGCGCTGGGGGCTGATCCTGCGCACCGTGGGCAGCAACGCGGAGGCCGCCCGCGCGCTCGGCTTTGACGTCGACCGCGTGCGCCTGATCGCCACGGCGTCGGGCGGCGTGCTGTCCGGCATGGGCGGCTCGTTCCTCTCGCTCTACTACCCCGGGAGCTGGACCGAGAGCCTGTCCAACGGGCAGGGCCTGATCGCCGTGGCGCTGGTCATCTTCGCTCGCTGGCAACCGCTGCGCTGCCTGCTCGCCGCGCTGATGTTCGGCGGCGCCGAGGCGATCGGCCCCGCGCTGCAGGCGATCGGCCAGTCGCAAGCCTATTACCTGGTCAGCGCGCTGCCGTTCGTGCTGACCCTGGTGATCATGGCCGTCACCTGCGCCCCGGGCCGCCGCGCCGCGGGTGCGCCCAACGAGCTCAAGATTGCCTGACGCCAGCATGATCGCCCCCTCGCTCGAAGCCGTCGCCATCACCAAGCGCTTCGGCGCGACCACGGCGCTGGACGACGTGTCGCTGCGCGTCCAGCCCGGCCGCATCCACGCCCTGCTAGGCGAGAACGGCGCCGGCAAGAGCACCCTCGCCAAGTGCCTGATGGGCACCTACCAGGCCGACGCCGGTCGCTTCCTGCTCGCGGGGCGGGAGCACGCCAGCCGCTCGCCGCGCGACGCCCATGCGGCCGGCATCGGCATGGTCTACCAGCATTTCACCCTGGTGGCCGACATGACGGTGGCCGAGAACCTGATGCTGGCCCGGCCGGACATCCCCTTCGTGGTCGATTGGCGCGCCCACAGCGCCGAGATCGAGCGGCTGCTGGCCACCATGCCGTTCCGCACGCCGCTGGACGCCCCGGTGGCCAGCCTGTCCGCGGGGGAAAAGCAGAAGGTCGAAATCATCAAGCAACTCCACCTGCGCCGCCGCCTGCTGCTGCTCGATGAGCCGACCTCGGTGCTGACCCCCGGCGAGGCGGACGAGGTGCTCGGCCTGCTGCGCCGCCTGGCCCACGCCGGCGACATGACTGTGCTGCTGATCACCCACAAGTTCCGCGAGGTGATGGCCTTCGCCGACGACGTGACGGTGCTGCGCCATGGCCGGGTCGTCGCCTCCGCCCCTGGCGCCGAGCTCGGCGCCGCCGACCTGGCCGAGCACATGGTCGGCCACCGCGCCACCGCCCGCGCCGTTCCCCGCGCCACTCCGCCGCCCAGCCGCTACCGCCTGCAAGCCCACGGCCTGCGCGTGCTGGGGGACACCGGGCTCGAGGCGGTGCGCGGGCTGGACCTCACCGTCGCGGGCGGCGAGATCGTCGGCATCGCGGGCGTCTCGGGCAACGGCCAGCGCGAACTGGCCGAGGCGCTCGCCGGGCAGCGCGCGATGGCCGCCGGCGAGGTGCGCGTGCACGGCGCCCCATTCTACCCGGACCGCCGCACGCTCGCCCGCCAGCGCGTCGCCTGCCTGCCGGAGGAGCCGCTGCGCAACGCCTGCGTGGCGGAGATGAGCGTCGCGGAAAACCTCGCCTTGCGCCGCTACGACCAAGCCCCGATGCGCACCCGCGCGGGCCTGCTCTCCCCCGCCGCCATGCTGCGCGCCGCCCGCACCGCCATCGCCGCCTGGCACATCCGCGCCAGCGGCCCGGGCGCGCCGGTGGCCTCCCTCTCCGGCGGCAACGTGCAGCGCCTGGTGCTGGCGCGCGAGCTCGGGCATGGCTGCGGGTTGCTGCTGGCGACCAACCCGTGCTTCGGTCTGGACTTCGCGGCCATCACCCGCATCCACGACGCCATCACGGCCGCCCGCAACGCCGGCGCGGCCGTGCTGCTGATCAGCGAGGACCTGGATGAGATCTACGCCCTTGCCGACCGCATCGCCGTGATGTTCGAAGGCCGCCTGGTGCTGGAGACCGCGCCCACCTCGCAATCCCGCGCCGCCATCGGCCGCGCCATGGCCGGCCTCGACCCGGCGGTCGCGGCATGACCCGGCTGGTCATCCAGGGCGGCCAGGTGTGGGACGCGGCCGGCGACGTGCATGCCCCCGCCCACCGCGACGTGCTGGTGGAGGACGCCACCATCGCCGCCGTGCTGCCCCCGGGCGACGCCCAGACCGCGGCCTGGCTGGCCGGCGGCGCCGCGCGGCTGGACGCCACCGACCGCCTGGTCATGCCCGGCTTCGTCAACGCGCATTTCCACTCCTACGACGGCCTGATGAAGGGCCTGCTCGAGGACATGCCGTTCGATGTCTGGGCGCTGCATTCCCAACCCGCTTATTTCGGCCGCCGCAGCCCCGCCGAAATCCGCGCCCGCACCCTCGTCGGCGCCATCGAGTGCCTGAAGTTCGGCATCACCACCGTGCAGGACATGAACAGCCTGGTGCCGATGGACGAGGCCACGCTCGATGCCACCCTGGCCGCCTTCGCCGAAGTGGGCATCCGCGTGGTGTTCTCGATCGCCTTGCGTGACGTGGCAGCGCTCGACATCGCGCCGTTCCTGGCCGCGGACATGCCCGCCGCCGTCCGCGCTCTGGTGGAAGGCAGCCCGCGCGACCCCCACGCCGACCTCGCTTTCGTTGAGCACCAGATCAAGCGCCTGCATCCGCTGCCGCCGCGGCTGCACTGGGCGCTCAGCCCCTCCGGGCCGCAGCGCTCCTCGCCAGCCCTGCTCGAGGGCATCGCCAGCCTGGCCCAGCAATACGCCCTGCCCATCACCACCCACGTGCTGGAAACCCCAGCCCAACTCGCCAAGGCGGCCGCGAGCTACG
Organism: Acetobacteraceae bacterium; assembly: GCA_965199105.1. Classification (GTDB taxonomy): domain Bacteria; phylum Pseudomonadota; class Alphaproteobacteria; order Acetobacterales; family Acetobacteraceae; genus LMUY01. Next base: position 1,292,580 of record CBDAQO010000002.1, read on the forward strand.
GCGCGCATGGCGGCTCGATGGTGCGCTTCATGGCCTCCCTCGGCCTGCTCGGCCCCGGCACCACCCTGGCGCACGGCGTGTGGCTGGCGCCCGACGAGATCACCCTGCTGGCCGAGCATGGCGCCAGCGTGGTGCACAACCCGATGAGCAACCTCAAGCTCAAGAGCGGCGTGGCCCCGGTCCGCGAGCTGCAGGCGGCGGGCGTGAACCTCGGCCTTGGCTGCGACAACTGCAGTTGCGGCGACTGCCAGAACATGTTCCAGGCCATGAAGCTGTTTTGCACCCTGGCCGCCGTGACCGACCCCAATCCCACCGGGGTGCACGCCGTGCACGCCATCGCCGCCGCAACCACCGGCGGCGCGCGGGCGCTGGGGCTGGAGCGGGTGGTCGGCGCGGTGCAGCCGGGCCTGCGCGCCGACCTCTGCCTGGTCGACCTGACCGACGTCGCGTTCATGCCGGCCAACAGCGTGGCCCGGCAGCTCGTCTACAGTGAGACCGGGCGCGGCGTGCAGACCACCATCGTCGACGGCCGCATCGTCATGCTCGACCGCGTGCTGCAGACCATCGACGAGGCGGCGTTCCGGGCTGAATTGGCGGCGGTGATGGTCGGCTTCCGCCGCGATTTCGCGCAGGTCGCGGCGGCCAACGGGGTGGCGATCCCCTACCTCGTGGAAGCCAACCGCCGGCTGAACGCGCAACCCGGCCGCGGCAGCCGCTTCATCGGCGCAGGAGCAGCCCAGCCCGATTAATCGCACCACCACGCGATCCTGCGGGCATCGTTAAGCGCCCATTTACCTCTGTCCAATACACTTTGCGCATGGGAAATCAGCTCCTTTCGCGCCTCGTTGTCGCCACCCTGGCACTGGGCCTCAGCGCCGCCGCGCATGCACAATCGCTGGAGAGCGGCCGCCTGCTCGCAACCTCCGGGGTGACGCAGGTGGAGGGGGCGGGCGGCGGCGGCTTGGTGCCGTGGGCGCTCATCACCGGCTACGGCACCAACGACGCGGTCGGCGCCAACATCCACAACACCGCCATCGCGTTGCCGGCGTTCACGCTCGAGAGCGCGGGCGCGGCCGTGGGCCTGTACGACCGTGTCGAGTTGTCATACGCCCACATCTGGTTTGACACGCGGCAGGCGGGCGCCCGCCTGGGCATCGGCCGCGGCTTCACCATCAACGAAGACGTTGTGGGCGCAAAGCTCCGCCTCCTGGGGGACGCGGTGTACGACCAGGATAGCTGGCTGCCGCAAGTCGCCGCCGGGCTCCAATTCAAGTCCAATGATGCGCATGCGGTGCTCGACGCGATCGGGGCACGTGGCGCGCGTGGCGTGGATGTCTACTTGGCGGCGACCAAGCTTTTCCTGGCCCAAAGCCTGCTGGCGGACGTGACGGTCCGGATGACCAAGGCCAACCAGCTCGGCCTGCTCGGCTTCGGCGGCAACGCGGACGCCGGCTACAGCCCCGAGTTCGAAGGCTCGCTCGCCTATTTGCTGACCCGGCGTATCGCGCTCGGCGCCGAGCTGCGCACCAAGCCGGACAACCTGCGCTTCGCCCGCGAAGGGTTAGCCTACGACCTATTCGGCGCCTACTTCATCACCAAGAACGTCTCCGCCACGCTGGCCTATGTCGACCTCGGCGACGTCGCCCTGCAAGGCCGGCAGAACGGCGCCTACGTCTCGCTCCAGGTCGGCTTCTAGACGAACCCCGGTTAGGAACATCCAAATGGCAAAACATAGGCTCGCTCTCGCCGCCGCCTGTTGGCTCGGCCTCGCCATGGCCAGCAGCCACGCGGCCACGCTCTATGATGATCTCGGCGGCGAGCCGGGCATCCACGCCATCGTCGAGCAATCAGTGCAGCGCTGGCTGGCAGACCCGCGCATTGCGTCCACCTTTGCCGACAGCAACATGGATCGCCTACGCCATTTCCTCGCTCAACAATTCTGCACCGTCGCGGACGGCCCGTGCACCTATACCGGCCACAGCATGGCCGCGGCGCATCGCGGGCTGGACCTGGACCAGGCCAAGTTCAACGCGCTGACCGAAGACCTGCAGGACGCGATGACCGCCGTCGGCGTCGGCTTCCACACTCAGAACCGCCTGATTGCCAAGCTCGCACCCATGCAGCGTGACGTGGTGACCCGGTGAACCGCCTCACGCTCGGCAGCCTCGCCGCCGCTTGCATCTGGTTCACCGTGGCGGTCGCAGCGCGTGGCGGCCCAATGACGGTGGTGCACCAGGTGAAGCGCGCCTTTTCCGTGTCGGCCATCACGATCACGCACGGTGACACCGTGCAGTTCCTCAATGACGATCAGTTCGACCATCAGATCGCCATCGACTCGCCCGGCTTCAAGTTTGAGAGCCCAGGTCAGCCACCCGGGTCGGTCACCTTGGTGGCCTTCCGAAGGCCGGCACATTCGACGTCATTTGCGAGATCCATCCGCGAATGCGCTTGACGGTCACGGTCAACTAAACGGCCATGCTGACCTCGCCCCATGGCGATCGCCCGGCCCGGGTCACCTGATCGCCATGCCGATCCGGCTGAAAATCCTCGTCGGGGCGCTGGCGCTCACCTTGGTCACCATCGCGCTGGGCCTCTACAGCCGCAACGCAGAGGAACGGCTCGGCGTCCTTAGTTTTAAGCTCTACGATGACGCGTTCATGGCCATGAGCTATCTGCGTCAGGCTCAGAACACCTTGCTGACCACTGCCGCCGGCGGCGCCATCACCACCGCCGCGATCGAGGACATGCAGCAGGACTTGCAGGTCGCGGAAGACCGGGCGATGTCCTCGCGCGGGCGCCAAGCCGCCACTGACCTCGGTCAGCACCTGAATGCGCTCAAGCAAGCGCCGGGTGATGACGCAGCCGCTCTTGCCATCCGGGACGAGTTCGACGATGCGGTCGAGCTGTTCGCGGGCGACGCGCATCATTACCGGCAGGATGTCGGCGCGATGCTGCACGACGCCCAACGCGGCAACGCCATCGCGGTCAGTGCCGCGGTTGTGCTGGCAGTGCTCATCACGCTCGCCTCGGCCAAGTCGATCGTGCCGCCGGTGCTGCAAGCCGCACGCTTGGCGCAGGCGATCGCCGCCGGACAACTTGACAACCACATTGTCTTGCGCGGCCGCAGCGAGACGGCAGGGCTGCTGCGCGCGCTTGCCACGATGCAGGCCGCTATCGCCTCCCATGTCGGGCGCGCCCAAACCCTGCTGGACCAGCAAAGCCGTGACTACGCCGACCGCTCGCAACAACAAGCCAGGCTGGACATGCTGGTGCAGGGATTCGGCGCGGCAATTGGCGGCGTGTTCCGGCAAGTCGCCGTGGCTGGCACGTCAGTCGCGCAAACCGCCACTGCCCTGTCGCTCAACGCCGAGACCATCATCACCAACGCCAGGGGCGCCGAGGATCAGCTCTCCCGCTCGGTCGAGGCGATCGCCTCGAGTTCGGTCGCCCTGCGGTCGCTGAGCGAGGCCATGCGTGATATCGGCCGGGAGGCCGCGCAGAGCGAGCATCGGGCCGAGGCCGCACTGAGCGAAACCACGTCGGCCAGGTCGCGGATCGAGGAAACCCGGCAGGCCGCGACCGAGATCGAGCGCATGGTCGGTGAGATCAGCGCCATTGCCGGCCAGACCCGCATGCTGGCCCTGAACGCCACCATCGAGGCAGCCCGGGCCGGACCGGCTGGCCTTGGCTTTTCCGTGGTGGCCAACGAGGTCAAGCGGCTCGCCAACCAGATCGGCGCCGCCGCCACGGCCGCCAGCGAGCGAAGCGCGCGCATCGTCGCCACCGCAGACGCAACGGGCACGGGCATCGAAGCGATCGACCTGTCGGCGCGCGCCGTCTACAGCTTCATCTCCTCCATCGCCCATGCCGTGTCCGTGCAGGACGCCGCGGCGGAGACCGTGGCGGCCACCATGGCGGAGCTGTCGGGCAACGCGACCCAAGTCCGCCAAGGCGTCGGCACGATGCTGCAGGCGGTGGCTGCCAGCGCGCATGCCCACGGTGAAATCTCCTCGGCCGCCTTGAGCCTGGCGCAGGATGCCTCGCGGCTGGGCGCCGAGGTGGCCGACTTCCTCGACGTGGTGGGAAGCGCCAAGCGCGGCGAGGTGATCGACAGCGTCGCAGTCGACCGGCCAGCCACGCTGCGTCTCGGCGGCGTCGACCATGTCGGACGCCTGGTGTCTGGCTCCAGCGTATTGCTGCAATTCTCGCCAGCAATCCCGCTGGAGGCCGGCACGGCGGGCACGCTGCAGGTGGAGGGCATCGCGGATTGGCTCCCCATCTGCGTGGCCGTGTGTGACGCCGACGTCGTGCAGCTCCAACCGCCTCTGGCACGGTCGGCCCGGGCACGGCTGCAAACCATCTTGGAACAGTTGTCGACAGCAGCTTGAAGCCTGCAAACAGCCACGAGGCGCCCCACTTGAGCACCACGACGCGGCGAGGGCGCGAGCCCGTCACGGCCGGCGATGATGGTGGTGGAGGCAAACTATCGCGCATTGGCAGCCAATGACCGCGGCCGCACCGCCAGGCTTGGCTCCGATTGCAGCCTCGTCGGCGGAACAGGACGCCTATCGCCGGCTGCAGCGGCTGAACCAACTCCTGCTCAGCCAGCCAAGCGCAACCGTCACGCTGGAACGCTGGTGCAACCAGGCTCGTGCGCAGCACGCGGGGTCGGCGCCAGAGTTGGTCACGGTCCAACACCTGCCGTCCCCAAACGAGCCGTTGCGACCCGCATTCCTGGACGCCGACGCGGCAGAGCCGATCCGGCACCGGCGGGTGCGGCTGCGCCACGCCGGCTGCGTGCTGTCGGAAGCCGACAACTGGTATGTCCCGAGCCGGCTGACCCGGCAGATGAACGACCGGCTGGCAACCACCGACATGTCGTTCGGCCGCATCGTGCAATCGCTAGGTTTCCGGCGGACGACCCTGTCGGCCGACCTGCTATGGCAGCCCGGCAACTCCGATGCGCGCAGCGGCAGCAGCAGCCCCCTGGCACTCCCCGCGCTGCTGCTGCGGCACCGCGCCCTCCTGACGCTGCCCGATGGAACCCCGTTTAGCGAGGTGCTCGAGGTCTACACCAGGGCCGTCCTCACCTTCGAAACCAACGCGCTGCAGCCAAGTTGCGGCGCGTAGGCGTTCACTCCCGCCAGGGCGCCGGCAGCCGTGGCGGCCATGCCAACCCGTAGCCCTCGTCGTCGATGGCCAGACATGGGCTGTGATACGGGTCGTGCAGCAAGCGGGCGCCCCACCGCCGCAGCAGGGCATCGTGTTCGCCCTGCGCCCGAGCGGCGTTCTCCGGCCGCGAATCGGCGCCGCGCGTGGCCGATTCCAGGTGATACAGGCAGGCAAAGGGCGTCCAGACCACCCAATAGCCGGCCTGCTCCAGCTTGAGGCCCAAATCTACGTCGCTGTACGACACCGCCAACGCGTCAGCGTCCAGCCCGCCGACTTCCTGATACAGCGCCCGCCGCATGACCAGGCACGCCCCGGTCACGGCCGAGACGTTGCGCGCGCAGTTTAGCAGCTCCCAGCACCCGCCCGAGCCACCAGGCTGCCGCCGGAACGGATGGCCGGCCAGCCCGGTCATGCCGGTGACGATCCCCGCATGCTGCACCGTCCCGTCGGCGTAGAGCAGCTTGCAACCGACCGCCCCCACTTCGGGCCGGATTGCATGCGAGACCATCTCGCGCAGCCAGCCGGGCTCGATCACGTCCATGTCGTTGTTGAGCAGCGCGACCACCTCGCCCCGTGCGGCCGCGACCGCGAGGTTGTTGGCGTGCGAGTAGTTGAACGGACCCGGCGCGGGCAGCACGCGCACCCGCGGATCGGCCGCCAACTCAGCCAGATACGCCAGCGTGGCGGGCTCCTCGCTGCCGTTGTCGACCACGATCAGCTCCCATCGCGGGTAGTCGGTGCGCTGCATCACCCCGTCCACCGTGCGCCGGAGCAGCGCCACGCGGTCGCGGGTGGGAATGATGATGGAAACCAGCGGCGCCGGGTCGGGCAGGCGGTAGTGCACCCGCAGCACGCGCCCGCCGGTCACGCATCCGGCGATGGCCCGGCGCTGCAGGTCGGCCTCCAGCACCTCGGGCAGCGAAGCCTCGGGCGGGCCACTACGGCTCACCAACACGCCCGGAACATGCCGGATGGCACCGCGCGGCAAACTGGCCGCCAGCCGCAGCAGCGCGTCATGCACCGCCCCGGGCGCGTCGCCCAGCCCGCCGACCGCCGCAAGCGCCGCCGCCCGCACCAGCAGCGGCCCGGGTGCATCCCCGCCGCGCATCAGCTCGGGCGACCAGGCCGCCCGCAACCGCGGGCTGTGGCGCGCGCCGGTGCCCGGGTCCAGCCGATCCTCGTCCAGCGTCAGCACCGCCGCCGCGGGGTGCGCCGCCAGCGCCACCGCCAGGCAATACAGCGCGTGCGGCGCCAACACGTCCCCGGATCGCAGCAGCAGCACGACCTCACCCGGGGCGCCCGGCCGCCAGCGCCGCCTGCGCGGCAGGCTATGCCCGGCAGGCGGGCGGCCGCGCCACAACGGGTAGAGCTGCTGGTGCAGGCTGGCGCTGGTGAGGCCGAACGCGCCCGGCCCCGGCGCGACCCAGACCGCGAAGCGCGGCTTGCTCGCCAGACTCCGGATGTGGCGGCGGATATCATGCCGGTCCGCGTCGGTCAGCGTCGCATAGTCCTGCAGCCAGCGCGCGTAGTCGTCGGCGGGCGGGCTCGCTGCGGCGGGCGCTGGCCGCGGCACCAGGCGGACGTGCTGCAAAGGCATTGGCCCAGACAGCGTCGCCGGGTCGAAGCGCAGCCGCGCCAGGCCGGGCGACAGGGTCACCAGCTGCCGGTAGGTGCCGGCCTCGCCGCCGGCCAGGCGGATGGTTTGCGCCTCGTTGAAGCCGGCGCCGGTGTCCAGGTAGAGCACCGGCTGCAGCGGAATGGTGCCCGGCAAGGCCTCGAACACGAACTCGCACCGGCCCTGCGGCAGGCTGCCCCGCTCCGGCTGCAGCAGGAAGTAGGGGTCGCTGCCGGTGCTGCGTAGGCCCGCGCCCTCCCCCGCGACGTCATTGGCCGGAACCAGGCGGAGCGCGCCGGCGATGGGGGCACGGGCCCACCCGAACAGGCGCCTCACCCTGGCAGGCCGGGCGCGCGCGCCGCATCCTTCGGGCCGGCCAGCAAGCCGCGCAGCGTGGCCGTGAAGTCGTCCGCCCGCGTTTCCGCCGTCAGCCGGTCGAGCGCGCGGCGGCGCAGCGCGTGCCACAGCTCGGCGTCCTGGTAGAGGCGGGCGCAGGCGGCGGCAAAGTCGTCCGCGGTCGCCGCCAGCAGCAGTTCCGCGCCATTCGTCCAGCCCAGCTGCCGCCCCAGCAACTCGGTCGCCACCACGGGAAGGCCGCGGCTGACCGCCTCCTGCACCTTCAGCGGCAGCCCGGCGGCAAACCGGTTCGGCGCGACGAACAGCCGGGCGCGGGCGTAGAGCGGGGTGAGGTCGTCCACCAGGCCCAACACCTGGACGCGCTCGCTGGCCAGGGCCCGCACCCGGGGCGCCGCGCAGCGCCCGGCCAGCAGGAAGCGCGGTCCGTTGCCCAGCCGCCGGTCCAGCAGCGGCATGATCTCCTCGGCAAACCAGATCACCGCGTCGGCATTCGGCGCCTCGTCCTCGTCGAGCGAGCCGACGAAGAGGATGTCGCGCCGCCCCGCGAAGCCGGCGGCGATGGGCGAGGGGGTGACGCCGAGCCCCAGCACCCGCACGTCCTTGCAGCCGCCGCCGCGAAAGATGTCGGCCTCCTGCTCGTTCACCGTGGTCACGATGGCGGTCGTCTCGGTCAGGCCGATCTCCTCCTTGAGCAAGGCCCGGCGCAGCTCCAGGCTGGCCGGCGTGCCGTGCTGCTGCAGGCGGAGGAACTCGCGCGTGGCGAACATGGCTTCGGCGTCGTAGATCAGCCGCACGCTTGCTTGGCTCTTCCCGCGCGCCGCCAGGAAGTCGCGCATGTTGTGCGGGCGGCTGACCAGGATGGTGTCGTAGTAGCCGTCACGCTCGCGCAGGAAGGCGGCCAAGCCCTCGCGCCCGGCGTCCAGCATGAACTCGATCTCGCGCGGGAACGCCTCGTAGGCCGCCTCCCAATCGTCCGCCGGGAAATACACCGGGTAGAACGTCACGAACCAGCCCTCCGCCACCAGCTCGCGCAGCAGGCGGGCGGCGCGGGGATAGCCCGAGCCCAGTTCCGGGTAGGGCACCCGGTCGTCGATGTAGAGCAGGCGGGGCTGCGCGCGGGGCATGCGGGCCAGCAACGGCGGCGCGGTCGGCGCCAGGTGGCCGCGCTGCAGCCGGTCCGCGTGGCGGTCGGCGAACCGGACGTGGTTGCGGCGCTGCAACTCGAACGCCTGCGCCGACCCGCTGCTGCCGAACTCGAAATGCCGCAGCTCGGCCTGCGGTTCGTAGACGATGCGCCAGCCTGCCTCGTGCAGGCGCATACAGAAATCCGCCTCCTCGTAGTAGGCTGGCGCGAACAGCGTGTCCAAGCCACCCAACGAGCGGAACAGCTCGCCGCGGACCAGCAGGAACGCGCCGGAGCAGAAATCGACGTCGCGGCGGAACTGGAACGCCGGGGCGGACGGCGCCTCGCCCCGGCCATAGCCCAGGCACGTGCCGTCCTGCCAGACGATGCTGCCGGCCTCCTGCAGGGTGCCGTCCAGCAAGATGATCTTGCCCCCCACGGCGCCGACGTCCGCGGCCGCGTGCAGCGTGCGCTGGGCGGCCTGCAGCGCGCCGGGCTGCAATTGCGCGTCGTTGTTCAGCAGCAGCAGGTCCCGCCCGCGCGCCATGGCGGCGGCCTGGTTCACCGCGTGCAGGAAGTGCAGGTTCTCGGCATTGCGCAGGATACGCGCGCCCACCAGCCGGTCGAGCAGCCGCGCGGTCTCGTCGCTCGAGGCGTTGTCGACGATGATGACCTCGGCCGTCATGCCGGCAGGCACCGTCTGGATGATGGATTGCAGGCACAGCAGGGTCAGCGCCGCTTGGTTGTAGAGCACCAGCAGGATCGACACGTCGGGTTCGGCGCTGGCGGGCAGGCGGAGGCGGTCGGCCGAGACCAGGAAGTCCCACAGACGCTGCGCCGCGTCCGCCTTGAACGCGGTCTTCGGGTCGGTGGCTGGCGCGGCGGGCGGCGGCGTGGCGCCGGGCCGGCCGGACAGCGCCTGGATCGCGCCACGCAGCGGCCCGGTCAGTTTCCAGGAGGTGGAACGCACGATCGCCTGCCGCTCCGCCGTGGCGCGGGCAAGCTCCTGGCGCAGCTCCTGCTCGGTGCGGGCGGCGGCGGCGAGCTCGTCGTGCAGCCGGCGGGTGGCGCGCAGCTTGGCTTTGTCCAACGGCTGCCCGGCGCGATGCTGCAGGTCCGCCGCGACGGTGATCTGCCGTCCCAGCCCGTCGAACAGCGCCGCCCACTCGGCCCGCGCCGCCGGGTCCAGCGCCGCCAGCCATGCCAGCACCGGCGGCGCCCCTTGTGGCGGCAGCAGGCAGAGCCCGTCCCCGATCGGCAGCGCGATGGCGCCAGGGATGCGGGCGAGCGCCGCCGCGTGGCCCGGCACGGTCGCCACCACCACGCCACGGTCCGACAAATGCGGCTGCAAGGTGGCCACCAGGCTGGTCAGGTCCGGCGCCGGCAGGTCGGCCGCCAGGTGCAGCAGGTCTATCGCTGGCGGGGCGTCGGCCGCCTCGGCGTGGGGCAGCCGCACGAAGCGGCACCGCGGCGGCAGGCTGGCGGCGAGCAGCGGCGCGGTGAGATGGCGGCCATCCTCGATCATCACCGCGGTCTGCGGCGCCAGGTGGGCGGCCAGCCAGCGCAGGAATGGCAGCAGCTCCAGCCCGTAGGCCACCGGCTCCGGAAGGGTCACGAGGGTGGCGAGCAGGCGCGGCGGAAGGGGTTCAAACGGCATACGGCGGAAGACCTCGGCATCGAGAGGGGCAGCCCGAGGCCGGGTCTGCAGCCTGCCGCAAAGCAGCCGGTACCAAGCCAAAGCTTCAAGGCGCAACTCTTTGACATGAGCCACTCAAACTGGCAATCCGGCCCAGCCGCGCACTGAGGCCGGCAACAGCCGGACATTGTCTATATTGGTTGCACGTTCCTCGACAATGTTGGCGCGAGGTGGTTCTGTAGTCGGATGGACTTGGCGCGACGCGTGGTTCAGCTACGCGAGCGCCTGGTTGGTGGGCCTGCTGGTGGCCGCCAGCATCTTCCCCGCGGCCGCGCTGGACGGCACGCTCAGCCTTACCCACCCGGTCAGCGGCGATACGGCGCAGCACATCATCGGCCAGCGCTACTTCCTGGCCGACGCCTGGCGCTGGCCGCCGTTCGTCACCCGCCTGATCGAACCGCCGGGTGGCGTGAACGTGGCCCTCACCGACAGCATCCCGCTCGCGGCGCTGCTGACCAAGCCATGGTTCCGCTGGCTGCCGCGGGGCGCCCACGTGGTCTACCTCTGGGTCGCGCTGTGCTACGTGCTGCAGCCGGTGGCGGCGGTGTTCGCCCTGCGCAGTGCTGGCGAGCGCCGCCCGGTGCCGAACCTGGCCATCGCCCTGTTCGCGATCAGCATGCCCGCCTTCATCTTCCGCTTCGGCCATGCCGCGCTGTGCGCGCACTTCCTGCTGCTGCTCGCCCTCGGCGTATACTTCAACCTGGCGCGGCGCCCGGCGGGGCGGTGGTGGCTGGCCTGCCCCTGCCTGCTGCTGGCCGGCCTCACCGTGCACCCCTACTTCGTGCCGATGGTGGCCGGGCTGCTCGCCGCCGCGCCGCTCTCCCTGCTGGCGCGCGGCCAGTTGCGGGCGGCGGGGCGCGTGGCGCTGCAACTTGCCGGCAGCGTCGCGCTGCTGGGCCTCGGCATGGTCGCGGGCGGCTACCTGGGCGCCGACACCGCCAGCGGCTTCGGCTACTACTCGCTGAACCTGCTCGCCCCGTTCACGCCATCCGGCTCTGCCCTGATCGCCGGCTTCCCGATCATGGACGCGACCGGCGGCCAAACCGAGGGCTACAGCTATCTGGGCCTGGGCCTGGCCGGGCTCGCCGTCCTGGCGCTGGCCCAATTCGGCCGCAGCCCGGCGCGCGCGGCGTTATGGCGACACGCCGGGTTGGCGCTGGTCGCGGCTGGCGCATTGCTGTTCGCCGTGTCCGACCAGGTCTATCTCGGCCACCATTTGCTGCTCCACCTGCCGATCGTGCCCCGCGTGCTGCGGCAGTTCCGCGCCAGCGGGCGCTTCGTCTGGATCGACCTCTACGTGCTGATGCTCGGCGCGACCCTGCTGGTGTGCCGCTGGCTGAGCCCACGCGTGGCCTTCCCCAGCATCGCGCTGCTCGCCGCCATCCAGTTCGCCGACGCCGGGTCCCTGCGCGGCCAGGTCGCGGCGCAGATGGCGGTGGCCTCGCCCTGGGCGGCCGACCCGGCGCAGTTCCGCCCGCTGCTGGCGCGGCACCAGGCGCTGACGCTGTGGCCCACCGCGTCCTGCGACCCCGAACTGGTGACCGACCCGCTGTTCATGCACCTGCTGCTGCTGGCTTCGGAGCGGGCGCTGCCGGTCAACACCATCCCGGTCGCGCGCACCTCCGGCAGCAAGGGGTGCGGGACGGCGAACGTGACCCGGACGCTGCTGCCCGGCGAACTGCGCCTGCTGCTGCCCGGCACGCCCGCCAACCTGGTGGCCTACCTGCCGGACTGGCGGCGGCAATGCCACCACCTCCCGCCCGGCCTGATCGCCTGCAGCGACGACCCGGCGTTGGCGGACCTGCCCGGCGTGGACGTCGCGGCCTTCCCCACCGGGCAGAGGCTCACCTTGGCGGATGCGGCGGGTGCGTCCGTGCGCGGGCAGGGCTGGACCGCCGCCGCCCCTGCCGGCGCCTGGACCATCGGCACCCAGGCCAGCCTGCTCGGCACGGTGGCGCCAGCGCCTGGCCCGCTGCGCCTGACCATGGTGGCGCACGGCCTGGCCCCCGCCGGACAGGCGCAGCAGGTGCGGGTGAGCGCCAATGGCCGCGAGGTGGCGACCTGGCAGGTGGCCCTAGACGCCGACCACACCTACCAGGCGACGCTGCCGCCCGGTACAGCGGCCGGCGGCACCATCGCCATCGGCCTCGCCATCGCCGACCCGGTGCGCCCGCAGGATGTCATGGGCAACGGTGACGTCCGCCCGCTGGGCTTCTTCCTGGTCAGTTTCCGGCTGGACCAGCAGTGAGCTCCACGGCTGGGGAGCCCACGGGCGCGGCCGAGGAGTCGATCCGCCAGGAGAACATGCGCCTGCGCGAGGAGCTGACCGCGCTGCAGGCCTGGCGGGTGCAGGCGCTGGCGCAGGCGGCGGAGCGGGCTCGGGCCAGCGCCACGATCGGCTTCCAAGTGCGGGCGCTCGGCCGCACGCTCGCGCGGCAATGCGCGCGCCTGCTGGTGCGAACGGTGCGGCGCATCCCGGTGGGCTGGCGAGCGCCGGTGCATCGCGTGCTGATGCCGGCCCGCATGCGGCTGCGGCGCCTGCGCGGCATCGCCCCGGTGCCGGCGCAACCCCTCGTGGACACGCCAGCGCCGCGGCCGGCCTTCCCGCCGCATGCCGCCGCGTTCGCCACCGTCGCCGCCGAGGCCTCACCCTGGTACGACGATGCGGCGCCCGAGCTGTCGATTATCATCCTCAACTGGAACCGCAGCGCGATGACGCTGGCTTGCGCGCGCTACGTGCTGCGCCACACCACCGGGCACCACTTCGAGATCATCATCGTGGACAACGGCAGCAGCGCGGACGAGCTTGCCCTGCTGACCCAGGGCGGCCTGCCAGCCCGCATCCTGCCGCTCGGCAGCAACCGCTACTTCGGCGAGGCCAACAACATCGCCGCCGAGCAGGCGCGCGGCGCCTACCTGTTCTTCCTCAACAACGACGCCTTCGTGCACGAGGGCTGGCTCGCCCCGCTGCTCGACACCATCGAGCGCCTGCCCCAGGTGGGCGCGGTGGGCAGCCGCCTGGTCTACCCCGACGGCCGCCTGCAGGAGGCCGGCGCCCTGGTCAGTTGGGACGGGGTGGCGCACCAGCTCGGCAAGTTCGGTGCGGCGATGCCCGAGCTATACGCCTCGCTGCGGCAGGTGGATTACGTCTCCGCCGCCGCGATGCTGCTCCGCCGGCAGGACTTCCTGGACGTGCAGGGCTTCGACCTGTGCTGGGAGCCGGCCTATTTCGAGGACGTCGACCTGTGCCTCAAGCTGCGCACCATCGGCAAGGCGACCTATTACTGCCCCACCTCGGTGGTCACCCACATCGAGAACGCGACCAGCCTCGACCAGCGGCATAACCTCCAACTCGAGAACGCCATCGAGACCAACCGCACCACCTTCGTGTCCCGCTGGGGCGACTACCTGCTCGGCGGCCAGCCGCACCTGCTGGCGCCACCGCCGAGCGCGCCGCCGGCTCCGCAATCGGCGCCCCGCCCGCGTGTGGCGCTCTACACGCCGTTCTTCCTCACCCCAGGCGGCGGCGAGCGCTACCTGCTTAGCATCGCGCAGGCGCTGGCGGACCGGGCCGAGGTGACCCTGGTGACCGAGGCCCGCTGCAGCAGGATGCGGCTGCAGCGCGTCGCGGCGAACCTCCAGTTGGACGTGTCGGCCGTGGCCTTGGCAACGCTCGAGGAGGCGCGCGTCGGCCCCGAGTTCGACCTGGCGTTCGTGATCGGCAACGCCGTGCTGCCGCCCATCGCCGGCTTGGCCCGCCGCCAGGTCTATGTCTGCCAGTTCCCGTTCCCGATGCGCGAGCTGGACGCCACAGGCTGGCGCGCCAACTGGGAGCAGGTCGACCAGGTGGTGGTGTATTCCCGCTATGCCCGCGACCATTTCGAACGCGCCCGCGCGGCACTCGGCCTGCCCTCCGCGCCGCCGGTGCAGATCATCACCCCGCCCGTGCACCTGCTGCAGCCGGGCGCCAAGCAGCCAGCGATCCTCTCGGTGGGGCGCTTCTTCGCCGGCCATCACTGCAAGCGGCAGGACCTGATGGTGGAGGCCTTCCGCCCGCTCGCCGCCGCGGTGCCGGGGCTGGAGCTGCACTTGGCCGGTTCGCTGCGGCCGGAGCCGGAGCATCGCGCGTACTACCTCGCCATCGTGCGCGCGGCCAAGGGGTTGCCGGTGTTCATCCACCCCAACGCCGACCCGGCCCAACTGGCGGCACTCTATGCCCAGAGCAGCGTCTACTGGCACTTGACCGGCATGCAGACCGACCTCGCGCAGGAGCCGGAACGGTCGGAGCATTTCGGCATCGCCATCGTGGAGGCGCTCTCGGCGGGCTGCGTGCCAGTGGCGTTCGGCCATGGCGGGCCGGCCGAGATCATCACACCGGGTCAGGACGGCTTCCTGGTGCAGGACGTGCCGCAACTGATCGACCAGACGCGCGCGCTGCTGACCGACCCGGCGCGGGCGCGCACCATGAGCGCGGCGGCAGTGGAGGCGGCGCGGCGCTACGGCGAGGACGGGTTCGCCCACGCCATCCAGCAGATGGCCGCCGCGCTCTTGCCCGAGCGATGACCGCCACCACCCGGCCGCCCACGCTGGATGCGCTGGCGGAGACCCTGATCGTGCCCGCCCTGCTGCTCTGCGGCATCATGGCGCTGGCGGTCCATCTCGGGCCGGACGCCAGTTGGGACTTGCGCAACTACCACATCTACAACCCCTTTGCCCTGCTGTACAAGCCGCCCGGGCGGGACCTGGTGCCGGCGCAGATGCAGAGCTTCCTGCCGCCGACGCTGGACCTGCTGCCGTATTGGCTGCGCTGGCGGCTGAATGGGCACCCAAACCTGCTGGACGCCATCCTGAGCCTGCCGGAAGCGCTGGCCGCAATCCTGGCGTTCCGCATCGGGCTGGAACTGCTGCCGCCGGGCCAGGGGGTCGCGCGGCGCTGGCCGCTCGTGCTGCTGGCGCTGCTGCTGGGGCTCACGGGCGCGGCCGGGCTGCCCACCATCGGCACCTCCATGAGCGAGATGCCGGCCGGTTGCGGCATCCTCGCCGGCCTGCTGCTGCTGCTGCGCGCGTTGCGGCAGGAGCGGCCGTGGCGCTGGGCCTGCCTTGCTGCGGGCGCCCTGTTCGGCGCGGCGCTGGGGCTGAAGCTCACGTTGGTGCCGTTCGCGCTCGCCGGATCGGCCATGGCTGTGCTCTGCTTGCCCGGCGACCCGCTCGCGCGCATCCGCCATTCGGCGGCGCTGGGCGTGGGCGTGGCTGCGGGCGCGGCGCTGACCGGCGGCGCCTGGTGGCTCTATGTCTATCACCGCACCGGCAACCCCATCTTCCCCTACTACAACGACGTGTTCCGCTCGCCGCTGGTGCCGCCGATCGCCTGGGAGGATGGCCGGTTCTGGCCGCATGGCTGGGCCAACCGGCTGCTGTTCCCGTTCTACTGGGGGTTCGAGAAGAACCGCCGCGTGACCGAGCTGGTGATGCGCGATCCGCGGCTGGCCTTCGCCATGACCGCGCTCGCCTGCTGGCTGGCCGGGGCGGTGCGGCGGCGCGAGCGCGCTGCGGGGCGGGCCGGGGTCGCGTTCGCCCTGTTCATGGCGCTGGGCTACGCGCTGTGGGAGTGGGAGTTCGCCATCTTCCGCTACATCGCCCCGCTCGAGCTGCTGTCCGGCTTCCTGCTGCTGCTCGCCATGCGGCCCTGGCTGCAGCGCCCCTCGCGCCGCTGGCTGCCCTTGGCCGGGCTCGCTTTGGTCTGCGCCGTCACCCTGCCGTTCACCCGCTATCCGCACTGGGACCGGGCGGCGCCGAACGGGCAGGCCGCCTCGGTGGTGGTGCCGGCCATGCCGCCCGACAGCATGGTGCTGCTGCTGACGGCCGACCCGATGTCCTACATCGCAGCCTTCACCGACCCGCGCATCCGCTTCGTCGGGGTGAGTAACAACCTTCTGCGACCCGGCGACACCTCCGGCCTGGCCCGGCAGGTGGAGGCCGCGGTGCGCGCCCATGCCGGCCCGCTCTGGGGGCTCGAGATCGCCGACCCGACCGGCCGGAGCGACGCCGCGCTGGCCTACTACGGGCTGCGTCGGGGCGATGGCTGCAGCATGATCCTGAGCAACCTGGAGGGCCCGCAGGTACGGTTCTGCCCGCTGACTAGAGCATGACCGCATCAAGTGAAGTCACTTGATCAGTAAACATGCTCGCCAAACCAAACAGCTAGACCATGACCGGCGACTCTATCTGAGCCGGTCTTGGTCTAGGCGCTAATCCAGGGTCGAGAAATGCACCTCCCGGCGCAAGTCCTCCAGCGTGCGGGCGATGCCGTCGGCGAACGACAGCGCCGGCGCCCAACCGAGCACGTCGCGCGCGCGGTCGATCGCCAGCACGCTGACCGGCACGTCGAACGCCCTTGTCTGGCTGCGCACCACGTCCAATCGGCGGCCCAAGCGCGCCTCGAGCTCGCTCACGATGCGGTTGAGGCTGGTGCCAACGCCGCTGCCGACGTTGAACACGAACTCGGCCCCGGCGGGCGCGGTGGCCAGCGTCACCAGGCAATTCACCACGTCGGCGATGTGGACGTAGTCGCGCACCACCTCGCCGGTGCCCCAGATGGCGATGGTCTGGCCGGTTAGGGCATGGTGCAGGAAGGTGGTGACCGCCCCCAGGCCGCGCGACAGGTCCTGCCCGGCGCCGTAGGGGTTGGCGATGCGGGCGATGCGGCAATCCAGCCCGTGCATGGCCCGGTAGAGCCCGAGATAGACCTCCGCCGTCGCCTTGCCCGCGCCATAGGCGGTGATCGGCGCCACGGCGTGGTCTTCCAGCACCGGCGTCCGGTGCAGCTTGCCGTAGACGGTGCCGCCGGAGGAGGCGAACACCACCCGGCCGGAGCCGCGGCGATGCAGCGCGTCCAGCAGGGCGATGGTGGCGCCGACATTGGTGATGAGGTCGCCGCCCGGGTTGGCGTTGGCGCTCGCCGGGATGGAGCCCCAGGCGTAGTGGTGCACCACGTCGGCGTCCGCCACCAGCGCGTCCCAGTCGGCCGAGCCCAGCTCCAGGAACTGCCAGCCGACGCGGTCCGCCACGCCCGGCGGCAGGTCGTAGGCGCAGGGCACCCGGTCGGCCAGCGTCACCCGGTGGCCACGCCGCGCCAGGCTGACCGCAACGTGGCGCCCGATGAAGCCGCAGCCGCCGAGGATCAGATGGTGCTGGCTCATGGTGGCCTCCTGCATAGCGTGGCGGCGTCGGGTTTGGGAACCGGCCGCAGCGTCGCTGGTGTGCAGACAATTGTCACAGAAGTTGATCTCGGCCGGGGCGCGCGGCGGGTGGCGGTCCGGGGTGGCGCACCGCTATAGTCTGCATGCTTCGGCTGCAGCCTCTCCCCATCGCCTCCATCACCCCCGGGCAAAAACGATGTCCAGCGCGCTGGCTGACACCCTCGAGGCAACGCCGGCGGCCGACGCTGCGCCAATCCTGCCCACCGGGCAGCCGTTCGACGAGGCATTCTACCTGGCGCACAACCCCGACGTGGCGGACGCCGTGGCCACCGGGGGGCTGCGCGACGGCTACCAGCACTGGTGCCTGCACGGGCGGGACGAGGCCCGGCTGCCGGTGGCTGGCTACGACGAGGGCAGCGTGGTCAACCCGGGCTGGTACCTGAAGGTCTACCCCGCCGCGACCGCCGACCTCGCGGCCGGCCGGTGCCAGGATGCCGCCCAGCATTACAAAACGCTCGGCCAGTTCCGCGGCTACCTGCCCAACTCCTTCGCGCTACGGCCCGCCAACCCGACCGCGACCCATTCCCGCTTCGGCGGCCTCTGGCTCGACCAGGCCAACGCGGCCGACCTCATCGAGGGCAAGCGGCAGCTCGGCCGCCTGACGCTGCCGCAGGCCGAGCAACTGCTGGGCTGGACGCAGAACGGCTACATGATCCTTCGGCAGGCCCTGCCGCGCCGGTTGGTGGACCGCGCGGCGGCCGACCTGCACCGCGCCTATGACGGCGGCTTCCCGCAGCTCCGCTTCGAGTGCCCCGCGCTCGGCGGCGGCTACGGCCCGGTGCGCTGGGACGCGCGGGTGAAGCAGGCGCCGGCCAAGGCGCTCGACCTGCACTGGTGGTCGGCCGCGATCCGCGCACTGATCTTCGCCGACCCGGTGCGCCAGGCGCTGGAGCTGCTGTTCGAACGCCGCGTGCTGGCGAGCCAGTCGCTCACCTTCCTGCGCGGCTCGGCGCAGGGCTACCACCAGGACTCGCTCTACGTCCCGTTCAGCCTGCCGACCCAATTCGTGGCCTCCTGGATCGCGCTGGAGGACGTGACCGTGGGCGGCGGCGAGCTGACCTACTTCCCCGGCAGCCACCGCATCCCCGAGCACCTGTACGGCGACCGCTACAAGACCCTATGGGACGCCCGCCGCGAGCTGCGGCGCGATTCGGTGTTCGCCGAAATGTTCGAATACAGCGAAGAATTAGAACGGCGCTGCTGCGACCTGGGCTTCAAACCCGCCAGCTTCATGGCACGTAAGGGCGACGTGCTGCTGTGGCACGCCGACCTGGTGCATGGCGGCCTGCCGATTTCCATCGGCGCAACGCGCGCCAGTGTGGTGACGCACTACACTCCGGCCGAAGTGGCGGCACTGCCGTTCGAGCTGGGGCGGGGCGCACAGCGGTCGCACCAGGGTGTGGCGAGCTACGGAACGCAATACTACGCCGATCAGGCCCCGACTTAGCCGATGCCAGCCGCCGTACGGCGATTGCGCCTCAGCGCGGTCAGCCCGGTGTGGACCCCTAGAATCGCCGCCACGATGACGAATGGCGCAGCCGGCGAGGCATAAAGCGAGTTGGCGGCAGGGATCGAGGTCACGTCGAGGTAGGACAGCAACGCGATGCGGCACGCCACAGCGATCAGGCTCGCCACTGCAAGGGTGAAGATGGGAAGCGAGGCGATCGCCCGGCGCGCCGCCGCAAAGGCCCAACCGATGGCGCCCAACGCCGAGAGGATGGGGAATGCGTAGCGGTAGAGCGGGTAGATCGCCGCGGCGCAGGACCGCTGGAGATGCCGGCGCAAGCTGGTGACGCCAGCGGCGTCGAAGTTCGCCACGCTCTCGAGGTACATCCGCTCGGTCGGGCTCGCGATCATGGTAGTGGGAGCGAGCTGGGCCCAAGGCAGCACCACCGGAAGCTCGCCCGGCGCCGACACCACGAGCGAGCACGTGCCGGGGTGGCAACTGGACACAAGTTCGAACCGCATGGCCGTCAGCCCTGGGTAAACGGCCTCGACGTCTGCCCCGCTCAGCACGTTCATTACCGACGTGGTGACACCCGGGCCGGCTTGCACGGCCAGGCTGGGCAGGCCGCTGGCCGCCGCCACCCAGCCGGTGATGCGTTGCTCGACCGGTCCGGTGAGCGGGGCGAACGGCCCGGCGATGTCGGCGAAGGCAGCCAGTTCGGGCTGCATGCCTTCGCTGCGGGGCGTCTCCAAATTGCCGCCGCCAAGTGTGAAGACGATGCCGGCCACCGTACTAGCGCGCTGCCACGCATCGGCCAAATAGTGCCACCGGAACGGCGGCGCGAGCGTGGCGCGACGTGCCGCCACACAGGGCAGGGTGCCATCGTCGCAGGCCGCATCGATCTCGTCGGCCAAACGCTGGTAGAAGCGTCGAGCGTCGCGCGCGGAGTTGGCATGGCCTGCACTGCTGACGGCGTCGCGCAGCGCCCACATGAACCATCCGGCGAGGATGTCCGGGCAGGCCGCGCGATCCAGCCCGAATTGGCCACAACTCATGCTGCGCCAGCTCTCGCCGTCATGGCCCTCGAAAAACGGCTCCAACTCGCGCGCGGCCGGGCTCACCGCGTAGGCGCGCAACCGGGCGTCATGCGGGAAGACGACGTAGCGGCGCCAATGATCCTGGCGGATGCCGGCGAGGGCGCCGTAGGCACGTTGGAAGGCGTGTGACTTGAACTCGTTGGTGACCGCGTTGCCATAGTTTCGCCCATTGAGCCAGGCGACGCTGCCCACCGCGCCGGCAAACAGCAGAGCGGCGACGGCCAGCGGGATTGCACAGTCGGCAAGGCGTCGTAACCTCGCCCGCCAGTCCAGCCCGCGGCTCAGGACGGCAGCGATGGCGGCCACAACGACGCTGGCCAGAGCTGGCAGCAGCCAGACGCCCTCTTCTCGGGTGAGCCAAAACGCGCCGGCGAGCAGCCCAAGCGCCACCCCGAGCAAAGCCCGGCGTGCCAGCCGAGCTTGGGAGCAGCAGACGCCGGTCGCAAGCACGACGACGGCCAGTGAGAGGCTGTCGTAGAGCCCCTCACGGATCACGCGCGCAAGCTGGCGATCCCAAAACACCGGGTTGAACGCCAAGGCCACGAACAAGATTGTGCCGAGCCATGGGCTGCGGCTTTGCCGGCCGACATAGGAGGCGGTCGCCCATGCGATGGCGAGGTAGACGGCGTGCTCGGCGATCTTCAACGGAATGGCGGTGAAAGCGGTGGCCGCGATGAACAGCGGGTATAACATCCCTTTCGCCAGCGTCAGATCATCGTAGCGGCCGAGCCATTGGCCGCGGATGAGCGACCCGGCCAGGCGGATGAAAAGCGCGTCGTCCGCTCCTGCCCCGCCGAGGGCGACCAGGGGGAAGCCGGCCCTGATCCAGAGGCTGAACAGGGCGAAGGAAAGCCAGAGCAGGGCGAGCCTGCGCGGTGCGGCAGCGGGGGCAAGACCCGTCACGGCGGAAGCCACGGCAGTGGGTGCCGCGACGGGCTGCAGCTTCATCGCTCGAGCACTCGACCCTGCAGCGGCCTACGGACCCCACGCCATCGGTCTGCCATTCGGGTCATCTGCCTGGCTATTCTACCCTTTATCCGGCGCCGCCGTCGGTTCCAGGCCGAGCTTGTGCAGTCGGGCGGCATAGCCGTCCAGGTCGAAAATGCTGCGGGCGCGCGCCTGCATCCCAGATGCGGCCCGGGCTGTGGCGGCGCGGTCCTCATACAGCGCGTGCACGGCGCGGGCGGCCTCGCCGGTGTCGAGGTAGGGGACCACCCAGCCTTGCGTCGCCGGGTCGGCGAGCAGCATGTCGGCCACGCCGCTGGCTTCGGCGAAACACACCATCGGCAAGCCCCGTAAGGCGGCGTCGATGGCGACGTTGGGCAGCGGGTCGAGCCGGGAGGAGAGCAGCAGCAGATCGGCCTCGGCGTAGACCGGCTCCACTTGGTCCACCGCCGCCATCACGGAAAAGCGGTCCCCCAGATGGTTGCGCTCGAGCTGTTCGGCAAAATACGTCTCGCACTCGGACGGCTCGGCCCCCGCCGGGCTGGCGCCGACCCACACGAAGCGGACCTTCGCGTCCGGCCAGCGGCGGAACAGCGAGGCAGCGGTGGCGGCGAACAGGTCGGCGCCCTTGCGCCACGCCACAGGCCCCAGCCCGACCACCAGGAAGCGGTCTTGCGCGCCGGCGGGCCGCAACTGCGCGCGGATGGCGCCGCCCTGGTCGGCCGCGGCGGCAAGCGGGACGGCGGTCGGCCCCTGCGGCAACACCAAGGTCGGGCGGTCGGCCAGCGTGGGGTAGGCCCGCAGCGAGGACTGGCGCACCATTTCGGCCGGGAACACCGTGGCCAGCGCATGGCGGTAGAGGAAGCCGAGCGAGCCGGCCGGCTTGGCGTAGCTGGCGAACTCATGCACCAGCGCCAGGAACGGCAACCCGGCTTCGTGCAACCCCTCCGCGATGTAGCGCGCCTCCACGCTGTTCAGAATGGCGTAGGCCGGCCGGTATTGCGCCACCAGAGCGGCGGCGATCAGGCGGATTTCGTGCGCCTCGTGCACCTCTTGGCCGATCGGGCCCACCACGGCCGCGCACACCTCGCCGAACGCCGCCGCCAGCTTGCCCGGCTTCAGCAGCACGGCGACGACGGCAGCGCGCTCCTGCAGTTGCCGGGCGAGATTCCAGCCCAGGATGGGGGCGCCGGTCTGCGAGGCTTCGTGCATCACCAGCAGCACCACCGGGCGCCCCGCCGCATCGACCGGTGGCAGGCTGAGCGATTGCAGCCGGGGCAGCGCCTGCCGCCCCTCCGCCGCGCCATACAGCACGTAATGCACCAGCGGGCTGCCACCGGAGGGCCCGATGTCGGGGTATTGCCCGGCGTAGTAGCCCGGGTCGAAGCCGCTGGACGGGGCCACTCCCGCCGGTTCACCCACCGCGACGTAATGCGCCAGCAGGTCCGGATGCGCTGCGGGCAGCCCGGCGCGGGCGGCGTAGTCGGCGGCGTCGAACAGCGAGGTCGCGTGGATGCGCTGGCGGGCGTCGTCCGACAGGCCGCGGGCGGCCGCCTGCTCGGTCAGCTCGGATGGGTGTGCCACGGGTGCCACGGGCGCGTCGGCCGGGCGAGGCGCCGGTTTCCACAGCCGCATGGTGCTACCCGGCTCCCATGCGGCCGGCCGGTCGGGTGCGCGAGTGCGTGGCTGCCACCGGGTCAAGCTCCTCCGTGCCCAGCGACGTCGGCGGGCGCGGGTTGGACTGTCCCGCATCGGCCGCGGCCGGTAAAGCCGTCAGGGCGGCGGCCGGCGGGCGCGGACGGCTTCATACAGCGCGGCCACGTCCTCCCCCATCGCCTGCGTGCCGCGCGCGTAATGCGTGGTGGCGCTCGCCCGGCGGACCTGGCCCGGGTCGGCGGCCAGCCGGGCCAGCAGCCGGGCGAGGCCGGCACCATTGCCGCGCTGGAACGACCATCCGTCTCGCCCCTCGGTAATGAACTCGGTCAGCCCCGGCACGTCGGCCACGATCACCGGGGTGTGCGACGCCAGCGCGTCCAGCAACACCAGCGGGCTGTTCTCGTACCAGGTCGACGGGATGGCGAGCAGGTCCAGCCCGGCCAGGATGGCGGCCATCTCCGCGGGCGGGAAGGTGCCGAGGAAGGCGGTGCCGGGTGCGGCGGCGGCGCGCAGCCGGGCCATGTAGGCCGGGTCCTGCCGCTCCGGCCCGTGGATGCGCAGCTCGACCCGGCCCGGCGGCAACCCGGCGACGGCGGCGACCAGCAGGTCCACCCCCTTGTGCGGCGCAATCTGGCCGATATAGCCCACAACCAGAGGCCGGCCCGGCGCGGCGGGCGGCTTGGCGGCGCGGTCGAGGTCCACGCCAAAATGGCTGACATGCAGCCGCGCGCGATCGAACCCGTTGGCGGCGTAGGCGTCGCGCAGGAAGGCGGTGGGGGCGATCATGGCGTCATACGCCCGGTAGGCGCGGCGCAGGACGGCCGGCCGGCGCGCGATGTCGGGCACGATCCAGCCGCTGTCGGCGATGCGCGGCCAGCCCAGGCGGTGCGCGATCCGCATGTGCAGGCCGGCCATCCGGTAGCCCAGTCGCGGGCGCCGCCCGGTGTTGGCGCCCTCGTTGATGGCCCGTAGATGGCAGGCGATGCAGTTCGACCGCAGCGCATTGGGCCCGGCGCACAGGCTGCCATCCGCCGCCTCGAGCCGGTTGGTGTAGCAGAAGCCGAAGAAGTCGGTGAGGGTGGCGACCAGCGGAACCCCGGCCTGCCGCGCCTCCTCCAGCAGCACCGCGGTGTGGTTCACCAGGTGGGTGACGTGCACGACGTCCGGCTGCAGCTCGGCCAGCACCCGGCGCAAATGCGGGCGCATCGCCTCGTGCCAATAGGTCTCGGCGATGCGGACATGCGGCTCGCGGTTGCGGTCGAGCGCCACCACGGGGACGCCCTGGAAGTCGTAGCGGGTGACCAGGGCAGCGGCGCCAGGTTCGCCCTGGAAGATGCCGGCCACCACCGTCACGTCGTGGCCCAGCCGCTGCAGGGCGCGCGCCAGGTGCAGCGTGTAGGTCTCCGTGCCGTAGAAATGGGCGGGGAAGAAGCAGTGGACGAACAGGGCCACGCGCATGGCGAGTGCGGCTAATCCTTGGGCGTGAGGCTGATGGCGGCACTCCGGCCGGCAGGCCGCGTCCTGGCCGGCAGCACCCGCTCGCGCCCGCGCCAGGAGGCGAACGCCGCCACGACGTAGAGCAGCGCGGAGAACGAGAACGCCAGCACCAGGCCATGCTTGAACGGCGCCGACATCAGGCCGGGGAAGAACGTCGTCCCGGTGAGGTTGGCCGCGCTGGCAGGCGGCAGGCTGGCGAGCACGTCAGGCGGGATGAGCTGGCCCATCGGGTTGTAGCCCAGGAAGGCCGCGAACAGGCTGGCGACCGGCGGGGTGGCGGCCACCTGCCGCGCCACCGCCGGGGACACGTGTTGCGCCAGCATGCCGGCCTCGATGGATTGCGGCAGGGTCGCCGCCAAGCCCGCCAGCATCAGGCTGAAGAACACGCCGATGGAGAGCACCTGCCCGGCATTGGTGCCGATGGCGCGCACGCCGGAGGCTTGGCCGCGCTCGTTGGCCGGCACCGCGTTCATGATCTGCGTGCTGTTCGGCGCCACGAACAGGCCCGAGCCCAGCCCGTTGGCGAACAGCAGCGCCGCGAACGTGCCGTAGTCGAAGTCGGCCGGCAGCAGCATCAGCGCCACGAAGCTGCCGGCGCCCAGGACCATGCCGCCCACCGCGAAGCGGACGCCGCCGTAGCGGTCCGCCAGCGCGCCCGCCACCGGCCCGGCCAGCAGGAAGCCCACGGTGAGCGGCAGCATGAAGATGGCCGACCAGAGCGGAGTCTGCTCGAACGAGTAGCCGTGCAGCGGCAGCCAGATGCCCTGCAGCCAGATGATGAGCATGAACTGCAGCCCGCCGCGCGCGATGGCGGAGCTGAAATTGGCCAGGTTGCCATAGGCGAACGGCTCGCTGCGGAACAGCCGGAAGTCCAGCATCGGCCGCACCGCCACGCGCTCCAGCAGCACGAAGCCGGCCAGGCAGGCGACGCCCAGCGCGAACAGCCCCAGCACGAACGGGCTCAGCCACGACATGGTGTGGGTGCCATAGGGCTGGATGCCGTAGGTGATGGCGGTCAGCACCAGCACCAGGCCGAGCCCGAACGTGGCGTTGCCCGCCCAGTCTATCGTGTGGCTGGTCCGCGCCTGGGTGTCGCGCAGTTTGAGGTAGGCCCAGACGGTGCCGAGCAGCCCGATCGGCACGTTGACCCAGAACACCAGGCGCCAGTTGGTGTCGGCCAGCAGGCCGCCGATCAGCAGGCCCAGGAACTGCCCGCCGATGGCCGCCACCACGTTGATGCCGAGCGCCAGCCCGCGCTGATGGGCCGGGAACGCGTCGGTCAGGATGGCGGTCGAGTTGGCCATGATCAGCGCGCCGCCCACGCCCTGGATGATGCGCACGGCGATCAGGTATTGCGCGGCGAAGTCGCCACGGCCCGGCAGCAGGGCGAGCGCCAGGGAGGCGACGGTGAAGATCGCAAAGCCCAGGTTGTACATCCGGGCGCGGCCGAACTGGTCTCCCAGCCGGCCGAACGCCACCACCAACACCGCGGTGGCGATCATGTAGCCGATGATGGCCCAGAGCAGGTAGTTGATGTTGCCCGGCTCGAGCGGCTTGAGGCCGATGCCGCGGAAGATCGCCGGCAGGCTGATCAGCAGGATGGAGCTGTTCATCGCCGCCGCCAGCATGCCGATGGTGGTATTGCTCAGCGCCACCCACTTGTAGCTGTCCGGCCGCTCCGGCTGTGCCTGCGACATCACGCGAAACTCCTCAGGTGCAAGCACGGCCACAGCCGTGGTTTGGAGTGAGGCACGGCTCAGGCCGCGCCCAGCCAGCCGTCCCAACGCGCGTCGCGTAGCAGGGAGCGCGCCCGCATGTGCTTCCACACGCCATATTTGAAGAAGTCGAAGTCCAGCGCCGAGACCTTCTGCTGCACCATCGACCAGGTGGCCCATTTGAGGTCGGCCAGCGCCTTGTGCAGCATGATGCGCGCGACGATGGCCGGGTCGACGCGGCCGAAATAGTGCTCAATCAGCGCCAGTTCGGTGGCCTCGTCGAAGAACATCTCGCCGAACCAGATCGCCAGGTCGTAGCAGCGGTCGTTGTTGGAGGCATATTCGTAGTCGATCAGCATGAGGCTGCCGGCGTCGTCGACCATGAAGTTGCCGGCCATCGGGTCGTTGAAGCAGGCCACCAGGTCGAGCCCGGACGCCTCGAGGGCTGCGCGGGCGCGGCGGTATTGGCGGTCCAGCTCGGCGAAATCCGGCGGCACCCAACCGCCCAGCGTGCGGACTTGGTCCACGTGCTCGTCGATCATGTCGAACACGGTTTTGGTCAGCGTCAGGCGCGCGCCGCCGTGCAGGGTGCGGTAGAGGTCGAGCGCAGTGCGGCACAGCGCCGGGTCGCGGAAGTCGGCGTGGGTGCAGGAGCGGCGGGCCTCAATGAAGTCGCTGATCTCGATCCCGTCGGCGGCGAGGTAGCCATAGGTCGGCGGCCCGGCCCCGAGCGCGGCGGCCCGGCGGCTGGCCTCCATGGCGCAGGCGCGGTCGATGAACATTTCGGTGCCCTTGCCGGGCATCTTCACGAAGTAGCTCCGCGCCGCGTCGCCGACCCAGACGCGCCAGTTGGCGTTGCTGATGCCGCCCCTCACCGGCCGGTAGCGCAGCGCCTGCCCAGCCCAGGGCGCCACCCGGCGGATGGCCTGCTCCAGTTCCTGCTCGGCCGCGCTGGCCGCCTCGCCCAAATGCCTGTCCATCGGGCTACACCCGCCCCAGCCGCTCGGCCAGGCCGGGCTCGCGCAGCGCCATGCGGGCCCGCAGCAGGCGCCACTCGCCAAGCTTGAGGAACTCCACGTCGCGGCGCGGCGAGGTCGCCGACAGGATCAGCCCCTGCAGCCCCGCCATCACGTCGTCGGCCACGGCGTAGGCGCGGCAGCGGTTCAGCACGCGTTCGTCGCAGCGCCCCTCGGCCATCTCGAGTGCCGCGCGCCACTCGTCTTCCACCATGTAAGCCTCGTTCAGCAGCACGGCGATGTCGTAATGCGGGTCGGCCTGGCCGGCGCAGTCGAAGTCGGCGAGCCACACCTCGCCGTTCGGCCCCAGCATCAGGTTGGAGGCCTGGCCATCATTGTGGCAGGGCGCGCTGTCGCAGCCGGCGGCGGTGAGTGCCGCGCCGGCGGCCGCGACCTGGGCCAGCAGCGCCGGCATGTCGGCGGGCAGCGGGGTTGCGGTGGCGGCAGCCAGGCGGGCATGGGCGGCGACGCGGGCGAACACGTCCCATTGCCGGGCCAAGGGCGGGCCGCGGCGCAGCGCCTGCTTGGCCGCCAGCGCCGCGCGCATCACGTCCGGCTGCACCAGGTCGTCGAGCCGCGCCGCGCGCCAGGGCGGCAGCAGCCAGGCCACGCCGAGGGCGCCGAGCGCGGGCAGGAACAGCCGCACCGCCGGCGCCACGCCCGCTTGCATGCCGGCCAGGGCGCCGGCGTGGGCGGCCTCGACGTCGATGAAGGCGGCCATGTCGGGTTGCGCCAGCTTGAGGAACATCGCGTCCGCCGGCGTGTCGCTGGTGAGGCACCAATTGGCCCAGTCGACCGCCTGGCACATCGGCGACGCCACCGCGGCCACCGCCGGCCGCCAGCGCACCCCGCCCCGCTCGGCCCAGGGCGAAGCGGCAACCACGGCGGCGACGTCCGTCACGCTTGCCGGCATAGCTGCCACAGCACGCGCGCCAGCACGGTAGCGCCGAGCTCGAGGTCGTCCCGGCTGGTGAACTCGGAGGGGTGGTGGCACACACCGCCGACGCTCGGCACGCACAGCACCACGGATGGGCAGAGCGGGATCATGCTGATGGCGTCGTGCGCGGCGATGGTCTCCAGCCGCGCGGTGTCGTGGCCCAGGGCGCGCGCTTCGTCGATCGCCAGCGCCACCAACGCCGGGTCAAACTGGCCGGCGGCGCGGCGGTCGACCGCGCGCACCGCGTGGCGCACCCGTGCCGTGGCGGCCGCCGCCTCCGCCGCCGCCAGCAGGCGCCGCTCCGCCCAGTCCAGCACCGCCGGCTCGGGCGAGCGCAGTTCGATGAACAGCACCGCCTCGCCGGGCACGACGTTGGGCGAGTTCGGCCGCACCTCGAGGCGCCCGACCGAGCTGTGCAGCGTGCCGGATGCGGCCGCGGGCAGGGCACCGAGCGCTGCGATTAGGTGGGCGGCGCCGAGCAGCGCGTCCTGCCGGTCCGCCATCGGGGTGGGGCCGGTGTGGGCCTGCCGCCCGAGCATGGCCAGCCGGTACTTCACCGCCCCCCAATGGCGCGTGATGGCGCCGAAGCGCTGGCCGCCGCGTTCGAGCACCGTGCCGCACTCCACGTGCAGCTCCACGTAGGCGGCGGGGCGCGGGCCATGGCCGCTGCCGGCGTAGCCGATGTCGGCCAGCGCGGCCGCTGCGGTGATGCCGTCGCCATCGGCCCGGGCCAGCGCGTCGGCCACGGGCAGCGTTCCGGCGAACACCGAGCTGCCGAGCAGGCTGGGCTGGAAACGGGCGCCTTCCTCGCTGGTCCAGTTGACGACGGCGAGGTTGCGCCGCGGCGTCACCCGCTCGGCGGCGGCCCGCGCCCGCACCGCCAGCACGGCCTCGCAGGCGGCCAGCACGCCATAGGCGCCGTCGAAGCGCCCCCCCTGCGGCTGGCTGTCCAAATGCGAGCCGGCCATCACCACGGGCGCGTCCGGCCCGGCCCAGTCGAGCAGGCCGAACATGTTGCCGATCGCATCCACCGTCACGCGCAGGCCGTGGCCGCGCAGCCAGGCCGCCAGGTGGTCTCGCGCGGCGCCATCCGCGGGCGACAACGCCAGGCGGTGCATGCCGCCATCCGGGGTGCCGCCAAAGGGGAGGAAGTCGTCCATCAGGGCGTGCAGGCGGGCCGGGTCGATCATCGCGGACAGTCTCGACGATCTGCGCTTGCTTGCCCAGGCATGATTGCGGCGGGCATCGCGGCGGGTCTTTGCAGGCTGCGTGGTTTGGTCCAGGCTGCGCCACCACCCGCCGGAGGTCCCCGCCGATGCCCTCACCGCCACAGCCCGGCCCCGCTCCAGGGCCCGAAATCGTCGAGCTGACGGTGGCCGACATCGAGCACGGCTTCGCCACCGGGCATTTCACCGCGGAGGCGCTGGTGCTGGCGTTCCAGGCCCGCATCGCGGCGCACAACCCGGCCTACAACGCCATCATCTTCCACAATCCGGACGCACTCGACGATGCCCGCGCGATCGATCGGCGGAGGGCTGCGGGAGAGGCGCTGGGCCCGCTCGCCGGCGTGCCCGTGGTGGTGAAGGACCCGATGGACATGGTGGGCTTCCCCACCACCGCCGGCTGGTCGCTGCTCTATAGCGGCACGGGCGGGATCGACCTGATGCCCGCCACCGACGCGCCCGTGGTGGCGCGCATGCGGGCGGCTGGTGCGGTGATCCTGGGCAAGACCAACGTGCCCGTGCTCAGCCACACCGGCAGCCACGCCAACGATAGCTGGGCGGGCCCCACCTACAACGCCGCCCTGCGCGACAGGCTGCCCGGCGGCAGCAGCGCCGGCACGGCCACCGCGGTGGCTGCCAGCATGGCGGTGCTGGGCCTGGCGGAGGAGACCGGCGGCTCGATCCAGAACCCGGCCTCGGCGCAGGCGCTGGTCGGTATCAAGCCCAGCTTCGGCCTGGTGCCCAACGCCGGCGTAATGCCGCTGTCGGCCAACCGCGACGTGGTGGGGCCGATCGCCCGCTGCGTGCGGGACGCGGCGCTGACGCTGGATGCGCTGGCGGGCTACACCGCGGCGGACCCGAAAACCATTGCCGGCGTGGGCCACCGGCCGAAGGGGGGCTACGCCGCCGGGTTGCGCGCCGATGCGCTGCAAGGCCGCCGCATTGGCCTCTACGGCCCGGGCTGGCGCGACCAGGCGCTGTCGGACGCCACCGCCGCACTCTATCAGCGAGCCCAGGGCGAGTTGGCCGCGCGCGGGGCGGAGTTGGTGGCGGACCCGTTCGCCGGGTCGGGCTTCGCCGCGCTGCGGCAGCCGGTGTCGGCCAGCGTGGCGTTCGACGCGCGCGGGCTCGAATCGGTGCCATACGACCTGCAGCAATACCTGCAACGGCTCGGGTCGGACGCGGCATTGCGCAGTTTTGCCGACTTCGCCGCCGCCACCGCCGCGCAGGACGCCTTCGCACCCGGCGGCGTGCTGGCGTTCATGCCGTTGCTGCCGCAATTCGGCGCCTGCCTGGCCGACCCGGCGCGACCGCCCGACCTGTCGCAGTTCATCGCCGCGCGCGAGGCCTACCTCGAGGTGTTTGGCGCCGTGATGGCGGCGCACCGGCTGGACGCGCTGGTGTTCCCGCAGATGCGCACCGAGCTCGGCCTGCTGCACGGCGCGGAGACGATCCAGGAGACCACGGTGAGCGAGATCAACATCGCGGGCCTGCCGGTGGTGACCGTGCCGGCCGGCTACCACGAGTCCGGGGCGCCGTTCGGCCTGGTGGTCGTGGGCCCGATGTGGAGCGAGGCGGCGCTGCTCGCCCTGGCCTACGACTACGAGGCCGCCACGCACCACCGCCGCGCCCCGGTGCTGCACGCGGACTGACTGGCATCCAACTTGCACACACTGCACCGACCGAAGACGGGCGAGCCAACCGGTTCCGCCCCCACCACAGGCATTTGGAGCGAACGATGGCATTGAACGGTGTGACCCGGCGCGACACCCTCAAGTTCGTGACCATGCTCTCGGCCGGCGCCCTCGCCGCGCCCGCCCTCATCCGCTCCGCCCGCGCCGCCGAACCGATCAAGCTCGGCAGCCTGCTCGACGGCTCGGGCGCGATCGGCCTGGAAGGCTCGCGCATGATCCAGACCACGCAATACGCGGTGGGCGTGCTGAACGACGCCGGTGGCCTGCTCGGGCGGCAAATCCAGCTCATCAACTACGACACGCAATCGAGCATGCAGCTCTACTCGCAGTTCGCCCAGCAACTCATCCTGAAGGACCGGGTGGACGTGATCCAAGGCGGCATCACCTCGGCCTCCCGCGAGGCGATCCGCCCCACGCTCGACCGCTACAAGACGCTCTACTTCTACAACACGCAGTATGAAGGCGGCGTGTGCGACCGCGACGTGTTCTGCACGGGCACCACGCCCGCGCAGACGGTGGACCACGTGGTGAGCTATGCGCTAAAGACCTGGGGCAAGAAGGCCTACATCGTCGCCGCCGACTACAACTACGGCCAGATCACCGCCAAGTGGATGACCAAGTTCGCCCGCGATGGCGGCGGCAGCGTGCTGCAGACCGACTTCTTCCCGCTCGACGTCACCAACTTCTCCTCCGCGATCAGCCGCATCCAGCAGGCGCAGCCCGATTTCGTGCTCTCCGCCCTGGTCGGCGCCAACCACTCGGGCTTCTACCGCCAGTGGGACGCGGCGGGCATGAAGACCAAGATCCCGATGGGCTCGACCGTGTTCGGCCTTGGCGACGAGCTGACGGCGATGGACCCGTCCACCACCAACGGCATCGTCACCTCCTACGGCTGGTACAACAGCCTCACCACGCCGCAGAGCACGGCCTTCGTGAAAGGCATGCAGGCCAAGTTCGGCGCCGGCGTCACCGATTTGGGCGAGCTCGACTCGGCGACCTACGAGGGCATCATGCTGTGGGCGGAGGGCGTCAAGAAGGCGGGCTCGGTCGAGCAGGCCAAGGTGATCGCGGCGCTGGAAAGCGGCATCACCATCGACGGGCCGTCCGGCAAGGTGGTGATGGACGCCAAGACCCACCACACCATCCGCAACGCCTACCTGGCGCAGCCCAAGGACAAGGTGTGGGAGATCATGGCGACCTACCCCGACCAATATCCCGGCGATACGGGCGGCGCCTGCGACCTGATCAAGTCGCCCACCACCAACAAGCAATTCGTGCCCACCATCTGACCCGGCGCCCCGCATGGACCTCGCCGGGCTGCTCGCCTTCAACGTCGTCACCGGAGTGGCCACGCTGGTGCTGATCACGCTCGGCCTGGGCGTGATCTACGGCATGATGCGGATCATCAACCTGGCGCACGGCGAGTTCATGATGCTGGGCGCCTACACCGCGGTGACCGCGAACGAGGCGGGGGTGAACGTCTGGCTCGCCATGCTGGTGCTGCCGCCGCTGGTGGTGGGCCTGGTGGGGCTGGTGCTGGAACGCTGCCTGATCCGCTTCCTCTACGGCCGCATCATCGACACCATGCTCGCCACCTGGGGCGTCAGCCTGGCGCTGATCGGGCTGATGACGACCATCTTCGGCAACGTGGTGCGCGGCATGTCGGCCCCGGTAGGCGGCTTCTCCATCGGGCGCTACGGGGCCAGCCTCTACAGCCTGGTGATCGTGGTGACGGCGCTGGCGGGGCTGGTCGGGATGTTCGCCCTGCTGCGCGCCACCCGCTTCGGGCTGATCCTGCGGGCGACGATGCAGAACCCGAACATGGCCAGCGCGCTCGGCGTGTCCCCACCGGTGATCTACATGGCGGCGTTCGCGCTGGGCTCGGCGCTGGCCGGCTTGGCGGGCGGCGTGCTGGCGCCGATCTCGGGCATATCGCCGGGCATGGGTGCGGCCTACATCGCCCGCGCATTTATCACCGTGCTCGGCGGCGGCCCGGCGATCATCACCGGCACCGGGCTGGCCTCGTCGCTGTTCGGGCTGATCAACGAGCTGGTGTCGTTCCAAACCACGCCGGTGATCGGGGACGTGGCGCTGCTGGCCGCGGCCATCCTGATGATCCGCATCCTGCCGCAGGGCATCACCGGCCGCTTCTTCAGGCGCAGCCTATGAGCGGCTGGCGCGGTGCCGCCGCGGTGGTGGCCGCCGGGCTGGTGCTGATGTTCGGCCTGCCGCAGGTGTTCGACCTGTTCGGCATCGTGCAGGTGACGGTGTTCGCCGCCATGGCGATGTATGCGCTGAGCCAAGGCTTCCTGTGGGGCTTCGGCGGCATCATGTCGTTCGGCCAGGCCGCGTTCCTGGGCCTCGGCGGCTACGCCTACGCGGTGGCCGCGCTCAACTTCGGCGACAGCACGCTGCCGGTGGTGATCGCGGTGGTGGTGCCGATGCTGTTCGCCGCCCTGCTGGGCTACTTCATGTTCTACGGCCGCATCAGCGACGCCTATGTCGGCGTGATCACGCTCACCGTCTCGGTGATCCTGTTCGAGCTGGTGAACTCCACCTCCGGCAGCGAGTACCGCATCGGCAGCGCCGAGCTCGGCGGCTTCAACGGCATCCCCGCCGTGCCGCCGCTCAACATGCCGTTTGACCCCGGCACTCCGCTCGACCCGGTGCAGACCTGGTACGCCGCGATGGGCTCGCTGATCGCGGCCTACGTGCTGCTGCGCCTGATCCTGGCCAGCCGGTTCGGCCGCGTCGTGGTCGCCATTCGTGAGAACGAGACGCGGGCGATGCTGCTGGGCTACGATCCGCGGCGCTATAAGCTGTTCACCTTCATGATCGCGGCGGGCGTGGGCGGCTTGGCCGGGTGCCTGTTCACGGTCTGGGGCGCGTTCATCAGCCCCACCGTGTTCAGCCTCACCATGTCGGCCCAGGTGATCATCTACGTGCTGGTGGGCGGGCTGGGCACGCTGATCGGCCCGATGCTGGGGGCGGTGGTGATCCAATACCTCATAATCCTCGCCGGGTCGCAGAGCCGGGTGGACTCCAACCTCGGCCTGGGCGTGGTGCTGGTGGCCTTCGTCGTGCTGGTGCCGCAGGGCGTGGTGCCGGTGATCCGCGACAAGCTGCTGTTGCGCTGGCTGCCGGCCCGGCGCGCGCGCCCCACCGGCGCCGTGGCCGAAGTGCAGCGATGAGCGCGGCGCTGCTCGAGGCGGACGGCGTGACGATGCGCTTCGGCGGCGTCACCGCCGTCTCGGACGTGAGCCTCACGCTGCAGGAGCGCGAATTGCGCTGCCTGATCGGCCCGAACGGCGCCGGCAAGAGCACCTTCTTCAAGATCCTGACCGGCCAGCTTCGCCCCACCCAAGGCAGCGTCCGGTTCCGCGGCCAGGACGTGACCGGGGCCAACCCGCACGCGATCGCCCGGTTGGGGGTGGGCATCAAGACGCAGGTGCCGAACGTGTTCAACGGCCTCTCGGTGCGGGAGAACGTGTTCATCGGCGCAGCGAGGCTGCACTCCGCCCGTGAAGCGCGCCGCATCGTGGAGCAGACGCTGGCGCGGTTGCAGCTCGACGCCATCGCCCAGCGCATCGTGGGCGAGTTGGCGCACGGGCAGCGCCAATGGGTGGAGATCGCCACGGTGCTGGCGCAGCAGCCGCAACTCATCCTGCTGGACGAGCCGGCGGCCGGCATGAACCACGCCGAGGTGGTGCGGACGGCCGAGCTGATCCGCGAGATCAACCTCACCCAGGCGCTCGTGGTGGTCGAGCACGACATGCCGTTCATCCGCATGATCGCCAACACGGTCACGGTGTTCAACCAGGGCACGGTGCTGGTCGAGGACCATGTCGACCACGTGCTGGCCGACCAGCGGGTGCGTGACGTCTACCTGGGCAAGCAGGCGGCATGAGCGCGCTGGCGGTGCGCGACCTGCGCTCCGGCTATGGCCGTATCCCGATCCTGGCCGGCGTCACGCTGGCGGCGGCGGAGGGCGAGGTGGTCGGCATCCTGGGCCATAACGGCATGGGCAAAACCACGCTGCTGCGCACGCTGATGGGCTACCTGCCGGCGACCGCGGGCAGCGTCGCGTTCGCCGGGCGGGACGTGACCAGGCTGAGCCCCACGGCGCGCTCCCGCTTAGGCGTGGGCTACGTGCCGCAGGGCCGCGAAATCTTCGCCACCCTCACGGTTGCCGACAACCTGCGCATGGGCTGCCTGCGCCAGGCCCAGCCGCAGCAGACCATCACCACCATCCTGCAGGATTTCCCACGGCTGACCCGGCTGCTCGACCGGCTCGGCGGCGCGCTCTCGGGCGGCGAGCAGCAGTTGCTGGCCCTGGCGCGCTGCCTGTGCGGGGCGCCCAAGCTGATCCTGCTCGACGAGCCGACCGAAGGCATCCAGCCCTCCATCATCGAGGAAATGGTCGACACGCTGCAGGCAGTGCGGCGCCGCAGCGGCGTCACGATCGTGCTGGTGGAGCAGAACCTGAGCTTCATCTCGCAACTGTCGGACCGCATCCTCATCCTGCAGAAAGGCGAGGTGACGCGCGAGGTCCCGCCCGACATCGTGCATGATGGGGCGATGATGGAGGAGTTCGTCGGCATGGCGTGACGCCGGCCGGCCGGGCATGCGGGAGGAGCGGACGACATGACCACGCAGACCGTCAAGACGCCGACGCTGGCGCAGCTTCGCGAAGTGGCGACCGCGCTGGGCTTCACCATGGGGGACGCCGAGCTGGGCGAGCAGTTGCAATGCCTGCTGCCCAGCTTCGCCGCCTACAACCTGGTCGACCGCATGACCGACGAGCTGCCCGTGGTGCGTTACCCGCGCACGCCGGGTCGCCGGCCCGAGGGCGAGGCCAACCGCTACGGCGCCTGGGCGGTGCAGTCCCGCATCACCGGCGCGGCGGCGGGCGCGCTGCAGGGCAAGACGGTCGCGGTGAAGGACAATATCTGCGTCGCTGGGCTGCCGATGATGAACGGCTCCTCCACGCTCGAGGGCTACGTGCCGGACATGGACGCAACCGTGGTGGAGCGTATCCTGGACGCGGGCGGCACCATCGCGGGCAAGAGCGTGTGCGAGCAGTTCTGCTTTTCCGGCGGCAGCCACACCAGTTCCAGCGGCCCGGTGCACAACCCGCACCGGCACGGCTACTCCGCCGGCGGCTCGTCCTCCGGCAGCGCGGCCCTGGTGGCGGCGGGCGAGGTGGACATGGCGTTGGGCGGCGACCAGGGCGGCTCGATCCGCATCCCGGCGGCGTTCTGCGGCGTGGTGGGCATGAAGCCGACCCACGGGCTGGTGCCGTACACCGGCATCATGCCGATCGAGACGACGCTCGACCACACCGGCCCGATCACCGCGACCGTGGCCGACAACGCGCGACTGCTCGAGGTGATCGCCGGGCCCGACGGGCTGGACCCGCGGCAGTATGGTGGCCAGGCCCAGCCTTATGGCGACTGGTTGGGCAGGGGTGCCGCCGGCTTGCGCATCGGCGTGGTGGAGGAAGGCTTCGCCCACCTGCAATCGAGCCCGCATTCGGACGCCGTGGTGCGCGAGGCGGCCGACCGGCTGCGCGGCCTGGGCGCCGAGGTGGCGCCGGTCAGCATTCCGATGCACCGCGTGGGTGCGGCCATCTGGCTGCCGATCGCGGCGGAGGGCGCCACCGTGCAGATGATGCATGGCAACGGCTTCGGCTTCAATTGGCAGGGCCAGTACGTGCTCTCCCTGCTCGACGCGCACTCGGCCTGGCGCGCCCGGGCGGACGAGTTGTCGGACTCGCTCAAGAACACCATGCTGCTCGGCCACTACATGACGACGCGCCATCGCGGCCGCTACTACGCCAAGGCGCAGAACCTGGTGCGCCGCCTGCGTCGCGCGTACGACGACGCGCTCGGCCGCTACGACCTGCTGCTGATGCCGACCCTGCCGATGACCGCGACGCCGCTGCCGGCCGCCGACGCCTCGGTCACTGAAGTGGTGCAGCGGGCGTTCGAAATGGTGGCCAACACCGCGCCGTTCGACTGCACCCACCATCCGGCGATCAGCCTGCCCTGCGGCCTGGTGGACGGGCTGCCGGTCGGCATGATGCTAGTGGGCAAGCCGTTCGCCGAGCCCACGCTCTACCAGGCGGCGGCCGCGTTCGAGGCGGGGGTGGACTGGCGCGGCCTCACCGGCTGAGGCCGCCGGGTCAGCCCAGATAGGCCTCGCGAACCGCCGCACTGTCCATCAGCTCGCGGCCTGGCCCGGCGAGCACCACCTCGCCCGATTGCAGCACATAGGCTATCTGCGCGATCTCAAGCGCCATCAGCGCATTCTGCTCCACCAGCAGCACGGTGACGCCGGTCCGGTTGATCGCGACGATGGTGTCGAAGATCTGGTCCACGATCTGCGGCGCCAGGCCCATGCTCGGCTCGTCCAGCAACAGGGTACGCGGGGCCGACATCAGCGCGCGGCCCATCGCCAGCATCTGTTGCTCGCCGCCCGACAGTGTGCCGGCCACCTGGCCCAGGCGTTCGCGCAGGCGGGGAAACAACTGCAGCACGCGCTCCAGCTCGGCGGCCAGGTCGGCGCGCGAGCAGGTGCGGCGGAACGCGCCCATGCCGAGGTTCTCGCGCACGCTGAGGCGGCCGAACACGCGCCGCCCTTCCGGCACCTGCACCAGGCCGAGCGGCACCAGGTCGTGCGGCGGAACGCGGGTGACGTCGCGGCCGTCGAGCGTGATGCGCCCGGCGGTGAGGGTGCGCAGGCCGCAGATGGCGTTCAGCGTGGTCGTCTTGCCGGCGCCGTTCGCGCCCACCACGGCGCAGATGGTGCCCTGCGGCACCGACAGCGACACGCCCCGCAGGGCGCGGATGTTGCCGTAGGCGACGTGCAGGTTGTCGGCCGCCAAGCTGGTCACGCGCGACTGCTCACGCCAGCGTGGCTGCGGCGTCGATGCCGTGCTTGGCGGCACGGGCGCCGAGATAGGCGGTGATGACCGCCGGGTCGGCGCGGATTTCGGCCGGCGTGCCCTCCGCGATGCAGGCGCCGTGGTCGAGCACGCTGATGCGCTCGGAAATGCCCATCACCACGCGCATTTGGTGCTCGATCAGCAGGATGGTCAGGCCGTGGCTGTCGCGCAGCGAGCGGATCAGCTCGAGCATGGCGTGGCTCTCCACCGGGTTCATGCCGGCGGCCGGCTCGTCCAGCAGCAGCAGGATGGGCTCGATGGCCATGGCGCGGGCGATCTCGAGCCGGCGCTGGTCGCCGTAGGGCAGGTGGCGGGCGAGCCGGTCGCCGCGGCCGGTCAGCCCCACCGCGCGCAGCAACTCGCTGGCGCGGGCGTTCGCCTCCCGCACCGTGCGGCGGTGGGCGGGGGTGGCGAGCAGCGCGCCGAGCAGCGATTCCGGCCGCTTGGCGTCCACCCCCACCAGGATGTTCTCGATCGCGGTGAGGTCGGGGAACAGGCGGATGTTCTGGTAGGTGCGGGCCACGCCTTGCGCCGCCACCAGGTCGGGCCGCAACCCGTCGATGCGGGCGCCGCCGAGATGGATCTCGCCGCCACTCGGCTGCACGAACGAGGTAAGGCAGTTGAACAGCGTGGTCTTCCCGGCGCCGTTCGGGCCGATGATGCTGTGGATGGCGCCCTTGGGCACCTGCAGGCTGACATTGTCGATCGCCAGCAGCCCGCCGAAGCGCTTGCTCAGGCCCTGCACGGTGAGCAGGTCGCTCACGCGACCTCGCGGCGCAAGATGGTCTTCGGGCTCAGCCCGTCGGGCTTCAGCCGCATCACCGCGATGATCACCAGGCCGTAGATCAGGTAGCGGTATTCCCCCAGGTCGCGCAGCACTTCGGGGGCGCCGATCAGCGCCGCCGCCCCGATCACCACGCCGGGCAGGCTGCCGATGCCGCCCACCACCAGGATCGCCAGCACGTTCACCGAGACCAGGAGCTGGAAGCTCTGCGGGAACACCGAGCCGAGCATGCCGGCGAAGATGCCGCCCGCCAGCCCCGCGAACGCGGCCCCCATGGTGTAGGCGGACAGCTTCACGCCCACCAGGTTGATGCCAAGCGCCTGCGCCACGTCCTCGTCCTCCCGCACCGCGAGCCAGCGGCGTCCCAGCCCGGAGTGCTGCAAGCGCCACGCGAGGAAACCGGCGGCGGCGGCGATGCAGGCCGTCATGTAGAACAGCCGGGTGGGGGAGTTCAGCACCAGGCCGAACAGCGCCGGCTTGGGGATGTTGACGATGCCCTGCGCCCCGCCGAGCAGTGGCCGCATCATGTCCGACAGCACCAGCACGCGGATGATCTCGCCGAGCCCGAGGGTGGCAATGGCCAGGTAGTCGCCGCGCACCTTCAGCACCGGCAGGCCGAACAGGAAGCCGGCCAGGGCGGCGAACAGGATGGCGAACGGCAGGGCGGCGAAGAAGCCGAGCACGCCGCCATGCCCGGCGTCGGCGGTGAGCAGCGCGACCGTGTAGGCGCCCACGGCGAAGAAGGCGACGAAGCCGAGATCGACCAGCCCGGCCAGCCCCAGCTCGATGTTCAGGCCCAGGCCCATCAGCGTGTAGAGGCAGACCAGCAGCATGACCTGGGCCACGAAGTCGTTGGTGAGCGCGGGCAGGGCCAGCAGCACGGCCAAGCCGAGCAGGCGCAGCGCCAGCTTGGCCCGGCCTGGCAGGCGGCTGAACGCGGCGGCGCCGGGCCGGGTGGCGACCGCGATGCCGAGCACGGCCGCGGCGGCGGCACCGCCGGGCAGCAAGCCGTCATAGTCGAAGCCCCAGCTCTCCACGCCGCCCATGCCGTTCAGCAAGCTGCGGATCAGCTCGCGCAGCAGGCCCACCACCACCACGCCACCGAGGGCGCCGAGCACCACCTGGCGCAAGCGGGGCGGCGCCACCACCACCAGCGCGCCGAGCACGCTTGCCGCCGCACCGGCACCCGCCAGCGCCACCGCCGCTTGCAGGGGCGGCAGGGCGAACCCGACTTCGCGCAGCGTGAGCGGCGTCAGCGACACGAACATCCAGCGCAGGTTCACCGCCATGGCCAGGCTCACCAGCAGCACCAGCAGCACGCCCGACCCGGCGCCCACCACCGCCGCCAGCACCGCCGTGGCCGGGCGCGGCTGGGCGCGGGCCAGCACGGCGCCGCCCGCCACGGCAATCCCGAGCAGTAGCACATGCCCGGTATCCAGCACGCCAACCACCAGCGGCTTGGTGGCGAACTGGCCGAACAGGCCGACCAGAATGGCGAACGCGCAGGTTCCGGCGACACCCAGCACGGCGGGCAGGGCCGGGCGCCACGCCAGCGCCGGCGCGTCTGCCAGGGGGATGGCGCCAACCGCCCCGCTGGCCATCACGCCCGCGCCGAGGACAGGCGCTCGCCCAGCAGGCCGCGCGGCCGGAAGATCAGCACCATCACCAGCATCGTGTAGGCGATCGCGTCCCGCAGTTGGTAGGGCGCCACCACGCCGAGCCCGTCCAGGAACAACGCCGGGCCGGTGCTCTCCACCATGCCGAGCGCGAAGCCGCCCAGCATGGCGCCGGGGATGTTGCCGATACCGCCGAGCACCGCCGCACCGAAGCCCTTGACACCCAGGAAGAAGCCCAGGAACGGCGTCACCTCCTTGAACACCAGCCCGTAGAGCAAGCCAGCGATCCCCGCCATGCTGCCGCCCAGCGCAAAGGTGAACACGATGACGCGGTCGACGTTGATGCCCATCAGGGTCGCCGCGTCCCGGTCCTCCGCCACCGCGCGCATCGCGGTGCCGACCTTGGTGCGCATCACGATGAGGGTCAGCACCAGCATCGCGAGCAGGGCGGCCAACACCACGATGATCTGCGAGCGCGGCAATGACAACCCGGCGATCACCACCTGGCCATCGACCAGGCTCATGGACGGAAAGGCCTTGTTCTGCGCCCCGAACATGCCGCGGGCGGAGTATTCCAGCGCGAAGGAGAGCCCGAGCGTGCTGATCAGCGGCGCCAGGCCGCGGCCGCTGCGGAACGGCCGATACGCCACGCGCTCCGCCAGCACCGCGATGGCGCACGACACGGCGATGCTCGCCACCAGGGCCAGGCCGAAGCACAGGAGCGGTTGCGGCCGCAGCAAGCCGTTGCGGTTGCAGGCGATGAGCGTGAAGCAGGACGCATAGGCGCCAAACATGAACACGTCGCCATGGGCGAAGTTGACCATGCGCAGGATGCCGTAAACCATGGTGTAGCCGAGCGCGATCAGCGCGTAGATCGCCCCCATGGTGAGGCCGAACGCGACGAAGCTGAGCCATTCGGCGCGCCCGTAGCGCGGGTTCAGCAGCCCGGCGAGGAAGCCGCCCAGCACCAGGCCGGTGACCAGCAGGCGCAGGGCGAGCAGGAACCAGTCCACCGGGGTTGCCCGGCGGAGCCAGTCCACGACCCAGGCAGGCATCAGGCGCTACGGCCGGCGCTGCACTCCGCCATCACGGATAGATCTTCTTCGGGTTGGTGCCGATCTTGAACGTGCTGCTGTCGCCGTTCACGAACTCAAACACGGCGAAGTTGGAGGCGCCGCAATCGCCATACTGGTCGCAGGTCAGCGTGCCGCTCATGCCGTGCAGGTCCTTGGTGGCCATCAGCGCGTCGCGCAGCGCCTTGCGGCCGATATAGGTGGTGCCGGAGGCGTCGGTCTTGGCCACCGCCTTGATCGCGTCCATGATCGCCATCGCGCAATCGTAGCCGTTGGCGTTGAACCCGGCGATCGGGTCCTCACCGAAGCGCGCCTTGTACTTCTGCACGAACTCGCCGTATTTCGGCCCCATCAGGGTCGGGTCGCTGTTGATCCCGATCAGCCGGTAGCCCACGGCAGCGTCTCCGGCGGCGTCCAGGAAGGCCGGCGCCAGCACGGAGTCGGTGCCCAGCAGGATGGTCTTGGACAGGGTCGGGATTTCCTTGATCTGCCGCACCAGGTTGGCCGAGACGTTGTTGAAGTCGGGCGCGAACAGCACCTGCGGCTTGGTGGCGCCATTGCCGATGCTGGTCAGCACGGGCCGCAGGTCGGTGTCGTCCGGCGAGACTGCCTCGGCCGCGGTGATGGTGCCGCCATCGGCCTTGAGCTGCTTCTGGAACACCTCGGTCAACTGCTGCGCGTACAGGCTGCCGTCGTGCAGCGTGGCGTCGGCCTTCATGCCGAGGCTGAGGACGTATTTGGCTGCAGCCGCACCCGCGTCCCGGTCGTTGTAGACGAAGCGGACGATGCCCTGCAGCCCGGCCGGCCGGTCGGGCGCGGTGAGTGCGGGGGCAGTGGCGCTCGGGTCGGCCAGCACCATGCCGGCATTCCACAGGATGGGTGCGCCGCCGCGCGCCTCCGAGGAGCAGGAGGAGCCGACGACGGCCACGATCTGCGCGTTGGCGGCCAGCCGGGTCGCCGCGGTCTGCCCGCCCTCGACGCTGCAGCCGCCATCTTCGGGCTGGTAGCGGATCGGGTGGCCGAGCAGCGTGTTGCCCTCGTCGGCCATGGCGATCTGGGCCCCGCGGGAGGCATCGATCCCGAGCGAGGAGTCGGGGCCGGACAGCACCAGCAGCGCCCCGATCAGGATTGGCTGGCCCTTGGGGATGGTGACCACGCCGATCGGGTCGGTCACCGGCCCGGCGGTCTCGGCGTGGGCGGCGCCCGCAAGCACGCTGGCCGCGACCAGGCTGGCAACGAGCAGGGCTGGAAGCGCCGGGATGGCGACGCGGGAACGGGTCAGGCGGCTCGGCATCGGTGACGATCCTGCTTGCGAAAGGGGTTCGGTGGCAACGAACGTCTGGCGGCAAACGTTGGCAACTGGTGTTGGCGACCCGGATACGATGCAACTTGAGGCGCAGTGCAAGCAAAGCCTGTGCCATACCATGCCGCCCTGCGCCGCCCGGTGCTGCCCGACCTCTCGCCAAAGGACGCCGCCATGTCTCAACCGCCGCACCCGACCCTGACGGACGTTCCCATCGGCCTGCCCACGCACGGGACCCGCGACGAGTTCGACTCCATGGGCACGATGCAGGTGCCCGCCGGCATGTATTACGGCGCGCAGACCGCCCGCTCGCTGGAGCACTTCTCGATCGGCGAGGACCGCATGCCGAAGGCGGTCTACCACGCCTACGGGATCGTCAAGAAGGCCTGCGCCCTGGTCAACCAGGCTGGCGGCCGGCTGCCCGACTGGAAGGCCGACGCCATCGTGCAGGCAGCCGACGAGGCCATCGCCGGCAAGCTCGACGAGCACTTCCCGCTGTTCGTGTGGCAGACCGGGTCGGGCACGCAGTCCAACATGAACATCAACGAGGTGCTGTCCAACCGCGCGATCCAGTTGCTCGGCGGTACGCTGGGCACGCAGCGCCCGGTCGGGCCCAATGACGACGTGAACATGGGCCAATCGTCCAACGACACCTTCCCGGCTGCGATGCACATCGCCGCGGTGGACGCGCTGGACGCCAAGCTGCTGCCGCAAATCGACCAATTGGCCGCAGCGATCGAGGCCAAGGCGGCGCAGTGGATGGACGTGGCCAAGATCGGGCGGACGCACCTGCAGGATGCGACGCCGCTTACGGTGGGGCAGGAATGGTCGGGCTACGCGGCCCAGTTGCGCGCGTGCATCGCCGAGATCGAGCACAGCCGCACCGGGCTGTACGAGCTCGCGGTCGGCGGCACCGCGGTCGGCACCGGGCTGACCGCGCCGAAGGGCTTCAGCGTGGCGGTTGCCGAGCGGATCGCGGCGATGACGGGCAAGCCGTTCGTCACCGCGCCCAACAAGTTCATGGCGCAGGCCACGCTGGACGCCATGGTGCGGGCGCACGGGGCGCTGCGCGGCCTCGCCGTCGCGGTGATGAAGATCGCCAACGACATGCGCTGGCTCGCCTCCGGCCCCCGCTGCGGGCTGGGCGAACTGAAGCTGCCGCCCAACGAGCCCGGCTCCTCCATCATGCCGGGCAAGATCAATCCCACCCAGTGCGAGGCGATGGTGATGATCGCCATCCAGGTGATGTCCGACGACAGCGCGGTGGCGTTCGCCGGCAGCCAGGGCAATTTCGAGCTCAACGCCATGCGCCCGATCATCATCAACAACTTCCTGCACTCGGCCACCATCCTGGCCGATGGCTGCGAGAAGTTCCGCGTCTACTCGGTGGCGGGCACCGAGCTCGACGAGGCGCGGATCGCCGACCACCTGAGCAACAGCCTGATGCTGGTCACGGCGCTATCGCCCGTCATCGGCTACCAGAAGGCGGCCCATATCGCGGAGGCGGCGGAAGCGGAGGGCCTCACCCTGCGCGAGGCGGCGCTGGCCTCGGGCGACGTGGATGCCGCGACGTTCGACCGGGTGTGCGACCCGCGGACGATGGTAGGGCGTGGCTTGGGCGGCGCCTGACCCGCCTACGACGAGCCCAACCCGGCCTCAGCCATGCTGCGGGGGATGCCGGGCGCACCCTCCTGCAAGCCAGGCAGCACGTCCTGCATGGCCAGCAGCGACAGCCTTGCCGTGAGCAGGAGGTTCGCCGCCAGGCCGGGCAGCGCGGCCACGTTGGCGGCCGCTTCGTGCTCGAACCGGCCGCATACCGCCGACAGACGGTGGAACCCGTACATCCCGACACTGCCGGCCAGGGCATGTGCGGCGAACACCAGTTGCTGCGACCCGGCGACGTCGAACGCGGCGGTGCCGGCCCCGGTCGCTTCCAGCCCAGCGATCAAGGCGTCGGTCCGTTCCGCGAGCGATTGCACGTGCTTGATGCATTTGGCGGGCGGCAGGACCTGCTTGGTCTGCTCGAACGTCGCCAGGTGCATGATTGCAAGGTCGTCGCCGAACAGGGGCGCGCGGCTGGGTTGGGAGCGCGCCGGGTCGGCGATGGGGCTGCCCGCTGCCGCCGCCCGGCTCACCATGGCCAGCAGGGTCGCCTGGTTGAACGGCTTGGTCAGCCGGTCGGTCATGCCCGCGCGCTCGCACTCCAGCAGGTCCTCGGCGAAGGATTGCGCCGTCA
Source organism: Acetobacteraceae bacterium (assembly GCA_965199105.1). Taxonomy (GTDB): domain Bacteria; phylum Pseudomonadota; class Alphaproteobacteria; order Acetobacterales; family Acetobacteraceae; genus LMUY01. The sequence goes on from CBDAQO010000002.1 coordinate 1,336,987, forward strand.
GCGCCACGATGGGAACGCAGCCGCGCGGGCCGGGCAGGGCGCGGATCTGCCGGGTCGCCTCGAGCCCGTCCATCCCAGGCATGCGCACGTCCATGAGCACGACATCGAAGTCGGTCGCCGCGGCAAGGCGGACGGCCTCCTGGCCGCTGCTGGCGCAGGTGGTGCGATGCCCGGCCATGGTGAGGAAGGAGGACGCGATGTCCCGGTTTTCCGCCATGTCGTCGACGATCAGCAGCTCGAGCGCAGGGGAGGCGGCTTGGCTCGCCGGGTCGGGCACGTGCGCTTCGGCGGTGCTGCTGGCGGCGACGATGGGCAGCTCGCACCAGAACAGGCTGCCCCCGCCAGGGTTGGGGTCGTAGCCCATCGTCCCGTCCATGGCTTCGGCCAGCCGGCTCGACAAAGCCAGCCCAAGCCCGGTGCCCTCCGCGGGCACGTCGGTGCTCAGGCGGCCGAAATCCTGGAACAGCCGGTCTCGCAGTGCGGCCGGAACGCCGGGCCCGGTGTCGCCGACTTCCAAGCGCAACCGATCGTCGCGGGTGCGCAGCGCGCGCAGGTCGACCCGGCCGCTGGCGGTGAACTTCACCGCATTGCCCAGCAGGTTGACCAGGATTTGCCGCATCCGGCCTGGATCGGCCAATATCGTTCCGGGCAGGCTGGCATCGATGCCGCTCGTCACCATCAGCCCTTGGCGCTCCGCGGCCGGGCGCACGAGCTGCAGGCTCTGGTCGAGCACGTCGGACAGTTCGACAGGCCCGAGCCTGAGCTCGATATGGCCACTCTCGATCGCCGACAGGTCCAGCACGGAGTTCACCATGTCCAGCAGGTGGCGCCCGGCCGAAAGCATCGCCTCCACCCGGGCCACCTGCCGCGCACTGAGGTCGCCCTCGGCATGGAGCAGCTCGGCATAGCCCAGCACGCCACTCAGCGGCGTGCGCAGTTCATGGCTCATCGTGGCGAGGAAGCGGGATTTGGCACGGCTGGCCTGCTCGGCCACGTCCCGCGCCTCGCCAAGCTCGTGCGTCAGGTCCTCGAGCTTGTGGTTCACCGCCACGAGCTGGTCCGCCTGCGCCTTGCGCACCGTGATGTCGCGCATGACGCACATGATGGAGAGCGGTTCGCCGCTGGTGCCGCGCAGCAGGGAGACGTTGGCCTCGACCCAGACGTAATGCCCGTCCTTGTGGCTGATCCGGTTGGTCAACGTGCCGCCTTCCAGCTCCCCGGCGGCGAGGCGCTGGAGCAGCTCGTTGGTCGTCGCGGCATCGTCGGGGTGAAGCACGCTCGACGGCGTCAACCCCAGCATCTCCTCCGGCGCGTAGCCGAGCACCGCCTTGCTGGCCGGGGAGGCGTAGGTGCGCCGGAAGTCCAGGTCGATACAGGTGATCAGGTCGATCGCGTTGTCCGCCAGCAGACGGTAACGCGCCTCGCTGTCGCTCAACAGAGCTTCCGCCCGCATGCGGTCGGTCACGTCCCGCCAGGCGGACACGTAGCCGTCGGGTTGCTGCGAGACCGGGTCGCGGTAGGCGCGCCCGACCACCTCCATCCAGCGCCACTCGCCGTCGGACCGGCGGGCGCGGAAGGTCACCTGGGCCACGTCCACCGCGCCGATGGCGAGCTGCCCCAACACCTGCTCGACATGGGGCCGGTCCTCGGCCCAGGCGTAATCCCAGCGTAGGGTGCCGAGCAGCGCCTCGGCCGGCACCCCCAGGAGCCGCTCTGCGGCCGGGGACACGTAGCGCGCCTGTCCGTCCGCGCCGATGCGGCAGATCATGTCGCTGGCGTGGTCGGAGAGCAGGCGATAGGTGGCCTCGCTGGCCTTGAGCGACGCTTCTGCCCGCTCGCGCCGCTGCAACTCGCGCCGCAAGCCCAGCGCGAGCAGGACCGCGCCGACCAGGAGCAACGCCAACAACCCGCCGACAATCCACGCTTGGTGGCGCCAGGAGGCATAGATACCGTCCAGCGCTAGGCCGACCGACACGGTGAGTGGTGCATTCTTGAGCCGGCGCTGCGCGTAGAGCCGCGCCACGCCGTCCTCGGGCGAGACGGCCTGCGTGATGGTGGCGTCGGCACCCTGCGAGGCTTTATAGAAGCGGCTGTGGCTGACGTCCTTGGCGAAGGACAGCTTGCCCCGGGTCCGGCTGAACACGTCCTGCCCGTCGGCCGTGGTGACGACGACGTCATCCTGGGCCGCGAGATGCAGGGAGCCGAACAGGTTCTTGAACAGCGACAGCCGCAAGCTCTCGGCTGCGACGCCGGCGAACGACCCGTCGGCGTGGTCGATGCGCCGGGTCAGCAGCAGGGTCGGCTGGCCCGTGAGCAGCGCGCTGGGCAGCAGCGTCAACCTGAGTGCCCGGTCCGGGTGGGCACTATGATACTGGAAATAGGGCCGGGACGAGAAGTCGCGCTCGCGCGGCGCGGCGGAGACGGAGTCGAAGGTCGCCGCCCCGTGCTCGTCGATGATCAAGACGGCGCCCGCATCGGCGGTGGGATCGGCGCCGTCAAACAGGATGGCATGCTGCAGGGATTGGGCAGCGTGGGTGTGCTCCAGCAACAGCGTGCCGTCGGCCGCGCTCTGCAGCGTCCGGTCGATGACCTCGATGTTCTTCTCGATATCTCGCTGCAGGGCGGTAGCGATATTGACCGCCTGTTGCGCCGCCGCGTTCCAGGCGCTCACCCGGGCCTGGTAGAGCATCAGGCCTGCCACGCTCGCGAGGGCGACGGCCACGCCCACCTGCAGCATGGTCGCGGTCATCCGCGCACGCCAAATTTTCACTGTCGCTTCCCGAAAATGTGCCAGCCAGCCCGACGCAGGCTGCACCCTAGCATAAATCCGCCGCTTTGCACACGATCGCGTGACTATCGTGGCGTAAAAAGCAGCTTGCCGCGAAAACCATCCTCTCCAGGAGGGCTCGCAACGCGCTGACGCCGTTTGGCGTGGAACTTGAATGGGAACCGTGGCGGCCGCTGCGCGCGCGTCGGCGACGCGGGACGCTTGGTTCGTGTGTGTGCGGGCCCTGCCAGACGCGGCGGTGGTTCCATCGGGAGGCAGCAATGACGAGGCTCAACCATATCGGCGTCGCCGCCGCCCTGATCGGCATCTTCGCCGGCACCACCGCCCGCGCCGCAGAGCTGCCCGAGGCCATGCGCAACGCCGGCGTGCTGCGCCTGAGCGTCAACGCCACCTATGCGCCGATGGAGTACCACGACCCGGAAACCGGCGAGCTCAAGGGCTTGGACATCGACCTGGCGCAGGCCCTGGCGCAGCGCCTCGGCGTCAAGATCGTCTGGAGCGACGTGGCCTTCGCCGAGCTGATCCCGGCGCTGCAGACCCAGCGCGCCGACTTCATCATCAGCGGCATTTCCGACCGCGCCTCGCGCCGGCAGACCGCGGACTTCATCGACTACCTCACCACCGGCGCGCAGTTCTTCGTCCTGGCCGACGGCCCGGTGCACACCGACGCCGATCTATGCGGCCGCAAAGTGGGCACCACGCGGTCCACCAGCTACCCAGACCAGATCGCACAGTGGAGCCAGGCGCATTGCGAGGCGGCCGGCAAGCCCGCCGTGGTCTACGTGCCCGGCGAGAACTCGATCGACGTGCGCAACCAGCTCAAGCAGGGCCGCATCGACGCCGCGGTGCAAGGCAGCGAGACCCTGCCCTATGCGCAACAGCAGGAGCCGGGCAAGTACCGCATCGTCGGCGACAAGTTCGCCATCAGCTACCAGGGCATCATGGTCCGCAAGGAAGACGCCGCGTTGCGCGAGGCGTTGCAGCAGACGCTCGCGGCGATGCTGGCCGACGGCACCTACAAGGCGGTCCTCGACAAATACGGCCTGGGCGGCAACGCGGTGACGGAGCCGCTGCTGAACGCCGGAACGCAGTGACCGCTGCTGGGTGCCGGAACGCAGTGACCACTGCTGGGTGCCGGAACGCAGTGACCACTGCTGGGTGCCGGAACGCAGTGACCGCTGCTGCTTGAGAACCGGCGCGGCGATGACCGCCATCCCGGCGGTGGCGGAGTTCCCCGACCTCGCCGGCCTGCGGCTGGCCCGGCAGGCACATTGGGGCCGCTGGTGCTCGGCCGGGCTGATCGTGCTCGTGTTGCTGGCGATCGGCCGCGCCTTTGCCCATGGCCAGATCGAATGGCGCTATGTCGGCCACTTCTTCACCGCCCCCGTGATCCTGGCCGGCATCGCCGACACCGTGGTGATGGCGGTGTTGGCGATGGCGCTCGGCGTCGTGCTCGGCGTGGTGGCCGCCATCATGCGCGTGTCCGCCAACCCGGTGCTGCGCAGCGTCGCCGCCGGCTACACCTGGCTGTTCCGCGGCACGCCGCTGATCCTGCAACTGCTGCTGTGGTTCAACCTGGCACTGGTGTTCCCCACCATCGGCATTCCGGGCCTGTGGAGCGGGCGCGCCATCGACGTCATGACGCCGTTCGTCTCGGCGCTGCTCGGGCTCGGCATCAACCAGGGCGCCTACACGTCCGAGGTGGTGCGCGCGGGGTTGCTGTCGGTCGACACGGGGCAATACGAGGCGGCGCAGGCGATCGGCATGCGGCGATTGCAGGCGCTGCGCCGCATCATCCTGCCCCAGGCCATGCGCGTCGTGCTGCCGCCGATCGGCAACGAGTTCATCAGCCTGGTGAAGGCGACCTCGCTGGCCAGCGTGATCCAGTATCCCGAGGTGCTGCATGCGGCGGAGACCATCTACTATGCCAACTCGCGCGTAATCGAGCTGCTGATCGTGGCCGGACTGTGGTACCTGCTGGTTGTCTCCGTGCTCACCCCGCTGCAGATGCTGCTGGAACGGCGGTTTTCTCGCGGCGTCGCGCGGCCCGGCCGATGACGCGCCCGCTGGTCGCCATCCGCCACGCCGTCAAGCGCTTCGGGACCCAGCTTGCCCTGAACGATGTGTGCCTGGACGTCGCGGCCGGCGAGGTGCTGTGCCTGATCGGGGCGTCGGGGTCGGGCAAGACCACGCTGCTGCGCTGCATCAACCAACTGACGCAACTGGATGCGGGCGCCATCTGGCTGGACGGCGAGCTGCTTGGCTTGCGGCAGCAGGGCGGCAAGCTCTACCGGCTGGGCGAGGCCGAGGTGGCGCGGCAACGGCGGCAGACCGGCATGGTGTTCCAGCGCTTCAACCTGTTCGCCCACCGCACCGCGCTGGACAACGTGATGGAAGGCCCGGTGCAGGTGCAGCGCCGCCGCCCGGCCGAGGTGCGGGCCGAGGCGATGGCGCTGCTGCGCCGGGTCGGCCTGGCGGACAAGGCGGGCAGCTACCCGTCGCAACTCTCCGGCGGCCAGCAGCAGCGGGTGGCGATCGCCCGGGCGCTGGCGATGCGCCCCGCGCTGCTGCTGTTCGACGAGCCGACCAGCGCGCTCGACCCGGAGCTGGTGGGCGAGGTGCTGGCGGTGATGCGCGAGCTGGCCCGCGACGGCATGACGATGGTCGTGGTCACGCACGAGCTGGCGTTCGCGCGCGAGGTGGCCGACCGTGTCGTCTACATGGACGCCGGCGCGATCGTGGAAGCCGGGCCGCCGGAGCAGGTGCTGGGCGCGCCCCGGGGCGACCGCACGCGCGCCTTCCTCTCGGCCGTGCTCGGCTGACCCCAACCCCGACTAGGAGCCCCCTCATGGACCAAGCCGCGCTCGACAGCATCCCGCTGCACCCGGCCAACACCGCAGCGCCGGCGCCGCACCATCCGTGGCCCGGCGACTATCGCGCGGCGATGTTCCTCTCCTTCGACGTGGACGCCGAGGCCGCCTGGACCAGCAAGGACGCCGGGCATGCCGAGCGCCTGGTCACCATGAGCTATGGCGGCTACGAGGCGCGCGTCGGCACGCCCAAGCTGCTCGAGCTGCTGGACCAATTGGGCTTGCAGGCGACCTTCTTCATCACCGGCTGGGCGGTGGAGGCGCATCCGGCGATGGCGGAGAGCATCCTGCGCGCCGGCCACGAGATCGGCCATCACGGCTACCACCATCTGCTGCCCGACCCCGGCGATCCCTGGATGGAGGAGGAGCTGGAGCGCGGCTTCGAGGTGCTGCAGCGCCGCCTGGGCGTGGTGCCCACCGGCTACCGCGCGCCCTACGGCGAGTTCAGCGAGGCGCTGCGCGTCGCCCTGGTGCGGCGCGGCATCGTCTACACCTCCTCCTTCCGCGACGACGTGCGGCCGTATCGCCACCGCCTGGCCGATGGCAGTCCCGGCACCATCGAGCTGCCGGTGACGGCGAGCTACGACGACTGGATGCACGGCCTGTCGGCCCGCTTCAGCCCGCGCCCGATCTTCCCCAAGGAGCACGTGCTATCGCTCTGGAAGGACGAGCTGGACGAGGTGCGGGATTGGGGCGCCATGGTGACCACGGTGCTGCACCCGCAATGCAGCGGGCGCCCAATGCGGCTGCGGCTGCTGCGCGAGTTCCTGCAGTATGCGCAGTCGTGCCCGGACCTGTGGATCGCCACCGGTGCGGCCATCGCGGCCAACTTCCAGCGCCACGAAGGCGACGCCTGAGAGCGGGATGAGCTTGTTAGGCGGCGACCGCTTCGGGCAAGATGGACGCGACCGCGTCGTGCCGCTGCCCGTCCCGCAGGCAGAAGGCGGGCTGTAGCAGGCTGTCTGTCACCACCTCGGTGTGCTCGTTATCGCGCAGAACGAAGCGGCCCTTCAGCTCGCCGAGCACGGTGACGTCCGCCCCCATGCCAGGGCGGAGAGCGCCGATCCGGTCTGCAAGTCCGAGCGCCTTGGCCGGGTTGCTGGTGACCATGGGGACCACCTGGTCAAGCGATAGGCCGAGCGCCATCATCGAGCTCATCGCCTGCACCAGGCTGAACTTGGCCTGGCCCGCGAAGGGATGATTTTCATCGTCGGCATGCTCGGCGGGCGTGCCGGCGGGGGCGGGCACATGCGTATTGTAGCCGTGGATGTCCGCGCCGAGCGTGTGGGGCACGATCCCGCCCGCAATGGCCCGCTTGGCCAGCCGGTAGGAGAAGTGGCTGCCATGCCCGACATCGATCTTCAGGCCGCGGTCCAACGCGGCCTGGATCACCGGGTGCACCTCGCCTTCCGGGTTGATGAAGCCGCCCGGATGGCGCGTAAACGGGTGCGCCAGGATGTCACCCTCCTTGAGCAGCGGGATCACGCGGTCCAGGATCGTGTCCACGTCCTCGCCGTTGGTCCCGCTCTCCGGCAAGCCCCAGAGTTGGCCGAAATGGACGTAGACTGGCAGCCCGGTCTGCTTGCCGATCTCGGCGGCCATCTCGATCACGCGGATGCCCCACCGTGCGAAGCCGCCGATCTCGGCATGAGCCTTGATGCCGCGCACCAGGTCCCGATTCGCCATGGCTGATCGCACTGTCGCGTCGATGTCCACCTGATCCGGGCTATAGAGGTTGGGGTAGAAATGCCCCTCCAAGCCGCCCACGAGGTAGGTGGACAGGAAAGCCAGGCAGCGCGACTGCGCCGTCTCAGCAACGAAATGCCGAAACGCGGGCAGCGTCATGCAGGAGGGACCGCCCTGGTCTACGAGGGTCGTCACCCCGGATTGCACGCCGACCAAATCGGGGTTCATGCCGAACCTGCCGGTCACGTATTGGAAGACGTGCCCATGCGTGTCGATGAGGCCGGGCAGGACCAGCTTGCCCGCAACGTCCACCACCTGCCTGGCGCTGCTCGGGAGGATGTCTGGCTGCACGGAAGCGATCTTCCCGTCCTTCACCGCCACGTCCATCACGGCGTTTATACCGGAAGCCGGGCAGATCACCCGGCCACCGCGGAGCAGCGTGTCGAATTGGGGTCCAGCGTCCATGCTCGTTCTCCAGCGCGATGCTACACGGCAGCGCAAAGCGAAGTATGCTGCCTATACCAAGCTGCGGGCCGAGGCAGCAAGCTGAAGCGCCTCTCAAGGACTCGTGTTCAGCGCCCGGGCACCGTGGGCCGCCACCAGCCTGCTCATCAACTCCAGCAACGCCTGCCGATCGGGCGTGCTCAGGGCCGCGATCGTCTCGCTGTGGGCTCGCCGCGCTGCCTCCTCCATGCCGGCGAGCGTTTTGGTGCCGAGCGGCGTCAACCGCCATTCGCGCGCGCGCCGGTCCCGCAGCGGCTCGACCCGTCTCACGAGGCCTCCCGCTTCCAGCCGGGTCAGCGCGCCGGTGGTCGTGGTGCGGTCGAGCAGTACGTCCGCCGCGAGGGTGGTTTGATCCGCCCACCCCCGAGACGCCAGCGCAGTCAAGACACTGTACTGCACCGGGGTGACGCCGAATTGGGCACAATGCTCGTTAAACAGCGCCACGTGGATCTGGTGCAGGCGGCGGATAAGGAAGCCAGGTCGCTCCATCATCGGCCAGGATGGGAGTGTGCCGGTCGCTCGGTCTGCGCTCATGTGCTCCCGATACTGGGAAGCACGCCATACGGCAAACCCGGCACCAGCCTGGCACGAGTCCTGCATCGAATGCGCAGTGCACTTCGCACCCGTCTGGCCGTGCAGGAGCGATCGATGTTCGCCACCATTCCGACGCCGGACGAGACGCGGCCCGACCCGCGGGACTGCTGGTCGCAGTTGAGCCAGGCGGAGCGCGACGCCAATTACAACAACAATGAGGCAGTGGCTGACTCCGCCGGGCTACGACACGCGGACGGCCTCCTGGTGCGAGCCGCCCAGCACCTGGTAGCGGGCCACGCCTCGTGACAAGCGGCGCCGGCTCGCCGCTCCGTCAACCGTCGTTCTCCACCCTAACCAGCCAGGAAGCCCCAGCATGCGCATGATCATTTCGCCCCCTATCACCCGCCGTGTCGCGTTGCTCGGCAGCCTCGCGCTTGCCGCGCCTCGGGTGGCCGGCGCCGCCTCGATCGACGACGTCAAGAAGCGGGGTACGATGACTGCGGCGACCGAGGACGACTACCAGCCGTTCGAATTCACCAAGGACGGCAAGCCGACCGGCTACGACCAGGACTTGCTGGACCTGCTGCAAAGCAAGCTGCCGTTCAAGATCAAGCAGGACGTGATTCCCTGGACCGGCATCCTGCCCGGCGTCACCACCGGGAAGTACGACATCGCGATCACCGCGATCCTGGTCACGCAGGAGCGGATGAAGGCGTTGGATTTCTGCTCGCCCGTCGCCGAGAGCGTCGACTTCTACATGAAGCGCAAGGGTGATGGCCGCATTGCCGGCATCAAGGACATGGACGGTAAGTCGATCGGCGTGGAAGCGGGCAGTGCCATGCTGAAGCTGCTGCCGCAATTGGAGGCGATGCTGAAGCCGACCGGCGGCAAGCTAGGCCGGGTCGTGACCTACCAGGGTTATCCGGAAGCCTACGAGGACCTGGCCAATGGGCGGCTCGACACGGTGGTCAACACCTCGCTGACCCTTGCCTCCGTGGTCGCCGCCAAACCCGGGATTTTCGAGCTCGGCCAAGCCGTGTCCCAGCCGACGTACATTGCCTGGGCGGTGCAGAAGGGCAACACCGGGTTGCGCGACGTAATCAACGAGGTCCTGCTGGGCGCACGCAAGGACGGGACGATGTTCCAGCTACAGGAAAAGTGGTTCAACACGTCCTTCAAGGATATGCCGGAGCAGCCGTCTGCCACCTCCTAGAGCATGATCTCTTCGATCATGCTCTGCTTGACTGAGAAAAGAGCAGCTTTATCCGCGCCTTCGGATCGCGAAGCGACTCCGATTGCTCGGATGCTGCTCTAGTGCCCTGATGCATTGAAAAAACTAGGCATGAGGCACAACGCTACGGTGATCTGGTGGGCCGATTTGGCCGCCACGCTGACATGCTCGTCAGTATCGGACCACTAGCATGGGGCCGACCGAGTTCTGGTCGCTGCTGCAAGGCGCTTGCGTCACCGTCGCGATATCTGCCACCGCCATCGTCATAGGGATGCCATGCGGCCTGGTGCTGGCGATCGTGCGGTGGCGGCGGCTGCCCATGCTGGACGGCGTCGTCGCGACGCTGGTCAGCGTGCTTCGGGCGACCCCCTCGGTCACGCTGGTGCTGCTGATCTACTTCGCCCTGCCGACCGCGGGGCTGGAGCTGTCGCGCTTCTGGGCCGCGGTCAGCACGCTCGCGCTCGGCACCGCCGCCTACAACTGCGAGATCTGGCGCGCGTCGCTGCTCGCCTTCCCCAAGGACCAGCTCGATGCGGCATCCTCGGTCGGCATGACGCGCTGGCGGGCATTCCGGCGCATCGTGCTGCCGCAAATCGTGCGAGGAGCGACGCCGGCCTTGGTGAACGAGGCGACGCTGCTCATCAAGGTGAGCCCTGCCGTGGCCGTCATCGGCCTGACGGAGACAACGCGCGCCGCAGTCCGGATCGGTGCGCAGACCTACGAGCCGATTCCGCCTTTCCTGTGTGCCATAGCCTTCTACGGCGTCATCATCGGGACGCTCCTGTTTCTGCAGCGCTGGTTCGAGCGGCGGCAGGCGCTGGCCGACGCATGAACTGGCACGAGTTCGCTGTTGTCTGGGATCAGCGCGACCAGATGCTGGCCGGGCTGCTGACCACGTTGGAGATCGTCGTGCTGGCGGCGGTCCTGGCCAGCGGGCTCGGCGTCGCGCTGTTCGCCGCCACGCTGCTATCGGGCGGGCGCTGGGCGTCGCGGCTGCTGTCGGGCGTGGTGGACGCCATGCGCTGCGTCCCGTTCATGCCGTTCTGCTACTTGATCTACTACGGCCTGCCAGCTTGGGGCATCCGCCTCGACAACGTGGTGGCCGGCATCACCGCCCTTACCCTCTACAACGCCGCCTATATCGCCGAACTGCTGCGCGGCTCGTTCTTGGGCTTGCCGGCGGATTACGCCGAGGCCGGCGCGGCATTCGGCTTCCATGGGCGGCGTTTGGTCGCCCGGGTCATCCTGCCGCCCGTGGTGCTGCAGGCCGTACCCACCCTCGGCAACCAACTCATTCAGATCATCAAGGACAGCGCCTTCCTCGTGATCATCGCGGTGCAGGAGCTGACCTACGCCGCCAACGAGATCCAGGCGAACTACTACGTGCCGTTCGCTTCGTTCATCGCCGCCGTGCTCTGCTACTGGCTGCTGTGCGCCGTGGTGGAAGCGGGTGTGCGGGTCGGGGTGCGGTTCGCCGAGCAACGGCGTTGACGGGGATGGAATGGTCGGAACGATGACCGAGGCATCGAGCCAGGGGCATAATCACGGCCTGGACGGGGACGGCACGCCGGCCCAGGTAGCGGCCGGGTCACCAGTGCTGCGCATCGTAGGGCTGCAGAAATCGTTCGGCGCGCATCAGGTGCTGTGCGGGATCGACCTCGTCGTTTTGGCTGGTGAGACGGTCTGTATCCTCGGGCCATCCGGCTCCGGCAAGTCCACCCTGTTGCGCTGCATGAACTGGCTGGAAGTGCCCGATGGCGGCCAGGTGTTCCTCGGCGGGCAGCGCATCGGCTTCCGGCCAGGCGGCAACGTGGCCATGTCGGACCGCGAGCTCGCCCGAATGCGCACCCGGATGGGCATGGTGTTCCAACACTTCGCGCTGTGGCCGCACCGCACCGCGCTCAGCAACGTCATGGAAGCCCCGCTGCATGTGCAGCGTCGGCCCGCGGCGGAGGTGCGGGCCGAGGCGCAGGCGTTGCTGGCCAAGGTCGGCCTCGCCGCCAAAGCCGACGCCTTCCCCGCCAGGCTGTCCGGCGGGCAGAAGCAGCGGGTCGGCATCGCCCGGGCACTGGCCATGAAGCCCGACGTGCTGCTGTTCGACGAGCCGACCAGCGCGCTCGACCCCGAGCTGGTCGGCGAGGTGTTGGTCGTGATGCGGGAGCTGGCGCGCGATGGGATGACCATGGTGGTGGTCACGCACGAGATGGGGTTTGCGCGCGAGGTCGCGGACCGGATCGTGTTCATGGATGCCGGCTGCGTCGTCGAGACCGGAACGCCGGAGCAGTTCTTCGGCGCCCCACGAACCGAGCGGGCGCGGCAGTTCCTGCAACGCTACTCCGGCGGCCTGGCTAAATGATCCACATCGAACAGGCTGCCGACGGCCAATGCAACCTGCCGCATGCACCCGGACGGGCGCGTGTGGGCATCGAGGGATGATCCTTTGTCCAACAGAATGCTCCGCCTCGCCTTATTCCTCTTTCCTGGCCATCACCTCGGCGCCTGGCGCCTGCCGGAAGCAGTGCCGGAACTCGATGTCGGGATCGAGCACTACGTGCGCGCCGCACAGCTCGCCGAAGCGGCCAAGCTGGACGCGATCTTCTTCGAGGACCAAGCCGCCATCCCGCGCAGCAACGATATCCTGAGGGGCGATACCTACGGCGCCGCCCATCCCCGGGCCATCCATTTCGACCCTATGATGCTGCTTCCAGCCCTGGCGATGACGACCCGGCATCTCGGTCTCGCCGCGACGTCCACGGCCACCTTCAACGAGCCATACAACGTGGCCCGCCGCTTCGCATCGATCGATCTCATCAGCAACGGACGCGCTGGCTGGAACCTCGTGACGTCGTTCAACGAGAACGAGGCGCAGAACTTCGGCCTCGACGCCCATGTCGGCCATGCCGAGCGCTACGAACGGGCCAGCGAGTTCATCGATGTCGTGAACGGCCTTTGGGATAGTTGGGCGCCGGGCGCTGTGACGCGTGACAAGGCGACTGGGAAGTATTTCGACGTCGAAAAGATGAGCTTCCTTAGCCATGAAGGAAAGTTCTTCAAGGTGCGCGGCCCATTGACCATGGGCCGGAGTCCGCAGGTCCGTCCGGTGATCTTCCAGGCAGGGTCCTCCGAGCCCGGGCGGGAGCTGGCCGCGCGAACTGCCGATGTCGTGTTCACCCTGCAGACGGACGTCGCCGGAAGCCGGGCATTCCGCAACGACATCCGCCAGCGCGCTCTCCGTTTCGGCCGCGACCCAGACAAGATTAAGATCCTCCCCGGCATCATCCCAATCGTTGGGCAGACGGACGGTGAGGCACAGGACTATCGTGAGCGGATGCGCGACCTGATCCCCGAGGAACTGGCCATCAGTCACCTGATGCCCCACGCCGGCGGCCTCGACTTCCGGGACTACGATCTTGACGGGCCGATGCCTGATCTTCCGGAAACCAACGCCGGGAAGTCGCACCGACAGGCCATCATGGACGTCGCACGCCGCGGCAAGCTGTCGATCCTGCAGACCGCGCGCACGTTCGCCGAGGGCAGCTACTTCAAGATGGTAGGCAGCCCGAGCACGATTGCGGACACCATGCAGGAGTGGCTGGAGGCCGACGCCTGCGATGGATTTCTCGCCGTTCCGACCCATTTTCCCGGCGGCGTTGAGGACTTCACCCGCCTCGTCGTCCCGGAGCTGCAGCGGCGAGGCCTGTTCCGCAAGGAATACTCGGGGCGGCATCTGCGTGAGCATCTCGGTGTCACGACCTACGCCTGAACCGCCGACGCGCACGCAGGTTGCGCCGGTCAGCCGCGGTTCACCCAAGTTTCGGGCCTGACCCGGCGTGTTGGCCGAACCCCGCTCCGTGCAGCCGATCCAGTGGCGGCCGTAAATCCTCTGGGGTGATCGGCCGGCGCAGTATTGCGAAGTAGCTCACCGCTGCGAAGACGCACATGACGGCGCCCACAATCAAGGCCGGCACGAAAGACCCGGTGCTCTGCACGATGAAGCCGGTGACGATCGGGGCCAGTGCGCCGCCTAAGTAACCGCCGAAGTTCTGCAGCGAGCCGAGTGAGCCGGTGCTATTGGCGGGTGCCGCGACGCTGACCATCGCCCATGCGCTGGTCGTGGCGACCGTGCCGCAGAACATGGCACCGCACAGGCAAGCGACCGCCACCGTGTTGCTCTCGATCAGCGCCGTCACCACCACGAATGCGGCCTCGCCCAGCATGGCCAGGCATAGCGGGAACTTCCGGCTGTCGATGCGGGACAGGCCACGCGCCATCAGCCAGTCGATCAAGAACCCGCCCGACACGCCGCCGAACACCGCGAAAACGTAGGGGATGGCCGCGACCCAGCCGGTGTGACGCAGGCTCATGTGGCGGCCCATCTCGAGGTAGCCGGGCAGCCAGGCGTTGAACAGCCAATTGACGTAGATCACGCCGAAATAGCCCAGCACCATGCCCCAGGTCGTGCGGCAGCGGAATAGCCGCCGCCACTCGCCGAACGTAACCGGGTGAGCGGGCTCCGGCGCATCGCCGGCGGTGCGGTAGCGGTTCTCCTCTGGCGTCAGGGCCATCTGCGCCGGGTCGCGATACAGGACATACCAGATGACGGCCGCGCTGATGCCCAGCCCGCCCATGATGATGAACATCCAACGCCAGCCATAGAGCAACATCAGCGTGGTCAGCAGCGGCGCCGCAATGCCTGTGCCGAGGGTGGAAGCGCTGTTGAAGATGCCGGATGCGCGGCCGCGGTCGCGTGCGTTGAACCAGTCGCGCACGACGCGACCGCCGGTGGGGAACTGCGGCGCCTCGCCGATCCCGAGCAAGACGCGCGCCGCTGCGAACTGGGTGACGCTGCCGACCACGCCGCACAGCACCTGAGCGGTCGACCAGATCGCGAGCCCCGCCGCCAGCAGCCGCCGCGGCCCTAGCCGGTCGATCAAGGGCCCCACAGGTAGCTGCGCGAAGGCGTAGGCCCAAAGGAACGCCGACAGCAGCAGTCCCATGTCGGCCACCGAGAGGTCCAGGTCATGGCGCACGAGCGGGTTGGCGATGGCCAGCGCCGCTCGGTCGACTGTGTTGATGGCGCCGCTCAGCACAAGCAGGGCAAGCGCAGCGCGCTGCACACGGCGGAGCCGTGGCGTGGTGGTCAGGGTGGTGGACATCTCAGCTTCCTCTGAGGCTCTTCATGGCCTGCCACAGGCTGCCCAGTTTGCAGGCGTGGCGCTAGAGCATGATCTCTTCGATGCTGCTCTAGCAGGCTGCTGAACAAAGCTGACGGTGGAGGATGGTCATCTCCGGCCGGCTTTTTTCATGTTTTACCGTGGCCGTTTTGCGCTGGGCTCTGGTTGTGCAGAGCCATTCGGCGCTGCTTGCCGGGTGCCGAACACCGATCACGCGGGCCTTCCCGTCAGCAGCCTAGGCAGGCGGATCAGGTTGTAGGCAGTGACAGCGAGGTCGAATTGCCAACCGACCCGTTCGCGGCCGCGATGCTTGGTCTGTCGTAATCCGGCCGCCCCTTTGATCCAGCCGAACACCTCTTCAATCCGCTTGCGCGTCCGCTGGCTTGCGGCATAGCCCGCATGCCGCATCGTGCGCCCATCCACGCCCGAGCCGCGCCGGACACCCAGCTTCGACACCCGGCCATCGACCGCGACATGCGGCGTGACCCGGCGCGCCCGCAATGCGGCGATGAAGCCGGCAACGTCATAGCCCTTGTCCGCGCCCAACGTGATCCGGCGGCCCGGCGCCACCCTGTCCACTAAGGCAAGGGCCGCGTCGCGTTCGGCCGTGCCGGTCGCGTGGGTCAGGCAGCTCTGGGCGACAAGCCCGTTGCGGTTCTCCATCAGCACATGACCCGCATACGCCATGATGCTGGCCTGTCCGTCCGACTTGCGCGCCAACCGGGCATCGGGGTCGGTGATGCTGGCATGCGTCTCGTTGCTGCGCTTCTGGCCTCGCCAGTTGCGCTCGGCGTTGCGGCCCGATGGCGGCGCGTCCGGGCCATCGCCGGGCGGCGGCTCGGCGTTGGAGCCGGGTTTCGGCTGGAACGACTTATGGCTGGCCCAGGCCTGGATGAGCGTGCCGTCGACCGAGAAGTGCTCGTGCGACATAAGCGCCTTGATCCGAGGCTGCGCGACCACGGCCGCAAGCAGGCGTTGGGCCACGTCGCCGTCCAGCAGGCGGTCGCGGTTCTTGCTGAACGTGCTTGCATCCCACATCGGCGCATCCATCGACAGCCCGACGAACCAGCGGAACAGCAGGTTATAGTCCAGTTGCTCCATCAATTGACGCTCGGACCGGATGGAATAGAACGCCTGCAACAGCAGCGCCCGCAACAGCTTCTCGGGCGCAATGCCGGGGCGGCCTACCCGCGCATACAGCCGATCAAACTCCGGCGACAACACGTCGAGAGCCTCGTCCACCACGGCGCGGATCAGCCGCAACGGATGGTCGGGCGGCACGCGAGCCTCGCAACTCACGTAGCTGAACAAGGCCCCAGTCTGCTCGTCGCCGCCCCGCATCGTCGTTCTCCGCTGCTAGCGCAGCGAATCACAATCAACGACAACCGGCGAGGAGTTTTTCAGCAGCCTGCTAGAGGAGCCGACGTGCCCTGCCGGCAGGTGAAGGCTGAAGCACGAGGGCACTGGATTGCGTGCAGTGGCTGGTACGCGGTCGCGGCCCAGACGCCACGGGCAATCATCTGGTGTCAAACCAATGAAGTGAGCGCACCCTCGAGAATACGCCGGCTCGGCTCGTAGCGACTGTGGAACTGATCAACCAACACCGGCGTCGCCCCGGTGCGGCAGGCATCGATGGTGTCGGAGATGTCGGCGAGCTTCATTTCGATCGCCAGCCGGTGCCCCGACGCCACCAGGGTGCGGACGTAATCCAGGTAGCGAGCACATTCGGCGGGGCCGATTGCTTCGAAATTGCGGTAATAGTCGGCATCGGGCGGGGGGGTCGTGACGCGGATCATCGTCGTGGCCTCGGCGCCGACCCCTAGGGACGCCAGCATGGCCTCGCCGCCACCGCGGTCCATGAACGCGTCGTGCAGCAGCGCCGCTTCCAGCTGGGCCCGGGGCGCCGCCGGGTTGCGGAACAGCGTGCGCAGGGCGACCCGCTCGAAGTGCTGGGCCCAGGGTCGGCCGACCCGGTCGACGACCCCGTCCTGCTGCGCCTGCACCGCGCCGAGCAGCCGGCCATACCAGGGATCGGTGGGAACCACGGTCATGGTCAAACAGCCTCCAGCGGTGTCTTGGCTTCGGCGGCGAGATCGTGGCCCGGGTGCTGTGCCGTAGCGAGGTTGCGCTCGTCTGCGACCTGCTCCGCCTGGGCCTGCCACCGCTCGACCACGGGCCGCATGGCGGCTTCCCAGCGCGGCAGGCCGCCGGCCGGGTCGGAAGCCACGGCTTTTGCCAGTTCCAGCGCGTTCATCATGCTCACTCCCGCGCCCTGGCCCAGGCTGGACGGCATGGCATGGGCGGCATCACCGACGACGGCAATCGAGCCCCGGAACCAGCGGTCCAGCCTGGTCGTCCCGTAGCGGTCGTGGCGCCCCAGCGTGCCGACGCGGCCGAAAGCGGGGGCGAGCAGCGGGAAGCTGCGGGTCCACAGCGCCTGGTCGACCGGCACGGCCGCCGCCGCGTCGTCGCCCTGCGGTGCCATCAGGCAGAGATAGAACGCGTCGGCGCCGCAGGGCGTGTACAGCACGCGCAACGGGCGGTGGCGGTAGTCGTAAAGGTCGAGCACCCCATTCCATTCCGGGCCGCGCATTCCGATGCGGTCGAGCAACACGCGGGTGATGCCGTCCGTGTGCCGGACTCGCCGAAGGACGAACCCGGATGCCTGCGCCACCACGGACCGGGCGCCGTCCGCCGCAATCACCAGGTCCGCCGGGCACCGCGTGCCGCCTTGCAGCAGGAGCGCACCGTCTGCCTCGGCGCCGGACGCTGCTTCTCCCCAGGCGAACTCGACGCCCGCGGCGGCGGCGGCGGCGAGCAGGGCCTCGTGCAGCAGGGCGCGGGTGGTGGTCAGGATGCCTTCCAGCTGCGTCACCGAGCTGCGCTCGCCGTTGATGAAAATGGTTCGGGTCGGCGGCGTCACCGCGTGCTGCCGTACCGTTTCGAGGGCACCGATCTGGGCCAGAGCCTCCTGCGCGAAGGCGAACACGTAGAGGCCGGATCCGATGCTGCGTGGGGCAGGCGCGGCGTCATGCACCCTGACGGTCCAGCCCCGCTGCGCCAGGGCCGTTGCCGCCACCAAGCCGGCGAAGCCGGCTCCGGCCACCTCGGCCCTCATCGGGCCGGGCTCGACAGCACGGCAGTGGGTCCGGGCTCCGTCGTCGCGGCGGAGGTCGCTTCCAGCGTGCGGCCGCGCGTGCGGGGGGCGACGACGAGGACTGCGACGGTGCTGAGCAGCAGGAGGCCATCGCTGACCACGAACAGTGCCAGCCGCCCCTGCAGAACGGAGAACACGCCGAAGGCCAGTAGCAGCAGGATGCCACCGGCACGCCCGGCCGCGGAAGCGAAGCCCATGGCCGTGGTGCGGATGGCGGTGTGGTAGAGCTCGGGCGTCAGCGTGTAGATGCTGGTGGAGCCGTTACCGAGGAAGAAGGCGGTGAACCAGGCGCAGGCCATGATCTCTGCCGGGGTGTTGGCGAAGCCGAACAGGGTGCCGCTGACGCCTATGCCAAGGAAGCTCAGCACCAGCCAGTGCTTGCGGTCGAACCAGTCCAGGAACACGCCCGACAGCATGTAGCCGGGAATGAAGCCGGAGAAGATGACCACGGAGAACTGGGTGGAGCGGACGATGGAGAAGCCGTCCGCCGCGAGCAGCGTCGGCAGCACGGACTGGAAGGTGTAGAGCACGCCATATTCGGTGAACCACACCAGCCACAGCATGAGCGTGAGTGGCAGCAAGTCGGCGCCGAGCACCGCGCCGGGTCGAAGGGGCGCGCTCGGTGCGACGGGTGAGACGGCCGGCACGGGCGGCAGGGGCCCAGTGCTACGTTCCACCCGCGCCTCGATCACGGTGACCACGGCCTCTGCTTCTGCGGCGCGTCCTTGGCTGAGCAGCCAGCGCGGGCTTTCCGGCAGCAGGCCGCGCATGGCGCCGATCAGCAGGGCGAAGGGGGCCGTGAGCGCCAGGGTCCAGCGCCAGCCGACCGTGGGCAGGAAGATGAGGGCCCAAACGGGCGACAAGGCGATGCCGAGGGCGAAGAAGCCCATCATCAGCCCGTTGAACCGGCCGCGCAGGCGCGACGGCCACAGCTCCGCGAGGTAGGGCGGCACCACGCAGCTTTCCATGCCGACGAACAACCAGGTGAGGAAGTTCAGCGCTGCGAAGACCTCAATCCCCGGCGATAAGGCACGGGCGGCGGAGAACAGCGAGTAGAGCACCAGGCTGCTCATCATCACTGCCTTGCGGCCCCAGCGGTCGGCCGCGAAGCCGACCAGGAGAGAGCCCACCAGGTAGCCCGCGAGGCCGATGGCGGAGGTGATACCCAGCGCGAAGCCGCCCAGGCCCCAGCCTTGCCGGAAGGCGGCAAACGCGAAGCCGGTGACCACGGTATCGAGCGTGTCGAAGAACAGCGATATGGCTGCGACGACCAGCACGACGGCGTGGAAGCGCGAAGCGGGCAGGCGATCAAGGCGGGCCGCCAGGGTGGCGGCCGTGAGCGGACCAGGCGGTGACATCAACAGGGCACTCCGATACGTGGTGGTGGGAGATGCCCTGGGAGCGATCCAGTGGCATTCTGCGCCGTCGATGGAATTATGCACGGATTATGCAGGAATTATGCAGGGGTGAGTCGGTTGCGCAAGCCCAAAGAACGGCCGGGCAAGGGGAGGGGGGTCGAGCACGCTTATGCCATCCTGCGGCGCGACATCGTCTCGCTGGTGCTCAAGCCGGGCGCCGCGCTGGATGAGGCGGCGATCGCCGCCCAACTCGGCCTGTCCCGCACCCCGGTGCACGAGGCGGTGGTTCGCCTGGCCACGGAGTCGCTGGTCGTGCTGCTACCGAACCGTGGTGCCACGGTGGCGGGCATGGAATGGGACCAAATCCGCGACTACGTGGAGGCCTATGGCCTGTTCCAGCGCCTCACCCACCGTTGGGCGGCGTTGCGGCGCACGGAGGCGCAACTGGCGGCGATCGAGGCCGAGCAGATCGCCTTTGAGGCCGCGTCCGTTGCGGGCGACCCCGGCGCCATGAACGAGAGCAACTGGCGCTTCCACGCCCTAATCGCGGCCGCCTGCGGCAACGCGATCATCGAACGGGATTTCCTGCACGTGCTGACCCTCAGCCTGCGGATCGCGCATCTCGCCTACAGCCCGGAATGCTTCGTGTCGGCCGAGGCCCATCGCGTCCACAACGATCGCGTGCTGAAGGATCACCGGCAGATCGTCGCCGCCCTGCGCGACCGTGATCCCGAACGAGCTGAGCTGCTGGCACGCCAGCATGCCGATCTGGGCCGGCTAAGGATCATGGACACGCTCGCGCGGGACGTGACGGGACCTTGGGACATCGATCTGAGAAAGACTGTCGTATGACGCCAATGGCGGTTCCCTCTAAGTGTTTGGTCCCGGAGAGCCGTGACGCTAACCTGACGCGGCTTTCCGATCACAAGGCGATCCATCGGCCGACATCACCACTCCGCACGGCCGCCTTACTCTTACCGTGCTCGGAGGGCTTGCGGAGTTCGAGCGCCGGGTCAAGGAAAACTCGCCTGGTTGCCGACGATCGCTCGATGCTGGTGTCCGATAGGTGTCCTGCGCAAACCTGATGACGGGACCTAAGGCACCATGCGACAGCTAACAACTTGCTTTGACGATAAAGGGGTGGTGGAGCCAAGCGGGGTCGAACCGCTGACCTCCTGAATGCCATTCAGGCGCTCTACCAACTGAGCTATGGCCCCATCTCGCCGCACGCAGGCCTGCTGACAAACCCGGCGGAGCGGCTCCATACGCCGCCGCGCCGCCGACATCAACCCGTCATGCGCAGCCGCTGTTCAGGCCGCAAGGTCCTGGTGCAGCTCGAACGGCGCCTCGGTTTTGGCGCGCAGCTCCTCCAGCGTGACACCCGGGGCCATGTCGACCAGGGTCAGCCCAGGCCGCGCCACGTCGAACACGGCCAGGTCGGTCACGATCAGGTTTACCACGCCCGCGCCGGTCAGCGGCAGGGTGCATTGCTTGAGGATCTTGGGCGAGCCGTCCTTCGCCGCGTGCTCCATCAGCACCACGACCCGCTTGACGCCGGCCACCAGGTCCATCGCGCCGCCCATGCCCTTGACCATCTTGCCCGGGATCATCCAGTTCGCCAGGTCCCCGTTCTGCGCCACCTGCAGCGCGCCCAGGATAGAAAGCTGGATGTGGCCGCCGCGCACCATGCCAAAGCTCTGCGCGCTGTCGAAGTAGCTGGTGGAGGGCAGCGCGGTCACCGTCTGTTTGCCGGCGTTGATCAGGTCCGGGTCTTCCTCGCCCTCGTACGGGAATGGGCCCATGCCCATCATGCCATTCTCGCTGTGGAGCTGGATGGAGATGTCGGGCGGGATATGGTTGGCCACCAGCGTCGGGATGCCGATGCCGAGGTTCACGTAGAAGCCGTCCTCCAGCTCCTGGGCGGCACGGGCAGCCATTTGGTCGCGGGTCCAGGCCATGATGCTCCCCTTCCGTTACGCGGCGTGCTTGCGGGTGGTGCGCTGCTCGATGCGCTTGTGCAAGCCAGGCACCGGCACCAGCCGCTGCACGAAGATGCCCGGCGTGATGATGTGGTCGGGGTCGAGCGAACCGAGTTCGACCACCTCCTCCACCTGCGCCACCGTCACCGCGGCGGCGGTCGCCATGATCGGGTTGAAGTTGCGCGCCGTCATCCGGTAGACGAGGTTGCCCTCCGGGTCGGCCTTCCAGGCATGGATGATAGCGACATCGGCGAACAGCCCGGTTTCCATGATGTAGTCCCGCCCGTGGAACTGGCGCACATCCTTGCCGCGGCCGATCTCGGTGCCGGCGCCGGTGGCGGTGTAGAACGCCGGGATGCCCGCGCCGCCCGCCCGGATGCGCTCGGCCAGCGTGCCCTGCGGGTTGAACTCGATCTCCAGTTCGCCGGCCAGGTATTGCTTGGCGAAGGTCTGGTTCTCGCCGACGTAGGAGCTGATCATCTTGCGGATTTGCCGGGTCACCAGCAGCAGGCCCAACCCGGCGTCGTCCACGCCGGCATTGTTGGAGATCACCGTTAGGCCGGTCACCCCGGTGTCGCGGATGGCCTCGATCAGCACGGAGGGGATGCCGCACAGGCCGAAGCCGCCGGACATGATGGTCATGCCGTCCTTCAGCACGTTGGCCAACGCGTCCCGGGCGCTCTGGTAGACTTTGTTCACCGCCATCGCCGCTCTCCCCAACCCCGTGGCGCTAAGCTGCCATCGCCCGCGCCGGACGGCAATCGCCGCGCCACGGGCGAGGGAGGGAGGGCTAGAACTCGCTGGCGGAGCGCACCACCCGACCCACCAGGCCGTAGGTGATCGCCTCCTCGGCGCTCATCCAGTAGTTGCGGTCGGTGTCGGTCACCACCCGGTCGTAGCTCTGACCGGTCTCGAGCGCGATCATGCGGTTGATGCGCTCACGCATCTTGATGATCTCGCGCGCCTCAATGTCGATGTCGGTCGCCGGGCCGCGCACGCCGCCCATCGGCTGGTGGAGCAGGAAGCGCGTGTTGGGCAGGCACAGGCGCCGCTCCTTCCGCCCGGCGAGGAAGATCAGCGCGCCCGCGCTCGCCACCCACCCGGTGCCGATCACGCGCACCGGCAGTTCGGCGTCCACAAAGCGGATCATGTCGTGAATGGTGTCGCCGCTCTCCACGTGGCCGCCGGGGGAGTTGATGTAGACGTCGATCGGCGCCGCGCCCTCGCTGGCCAAAGCGAGCAGCCGCCCGGTCACGTCGCGGGCCACCTTGTCGTTGATGGCGCCAAACACCAGCACCTTGCGCTGGCGCAGCAGCCGGGCTTCCAGCTCGTTGATGGGCGAGCTCAGCGTCCGGTTGTCGCTCGGCTCCTTCGGGTCGGGGCCCATCGGCTCCGGCACGTCGGGGCCCGGCGTCTCGGGGGCATCGGGGTCGTCGTCGTCATCAAATCGCGTCATGGTGTCTCCTTCTACGCCACATAGGCGCAGGCCGACCCGATGTCAGCACCCCGCGCAATCCCCCTCAGCCTGGCACGCCCTTGCTGGTGGAGTACTCGAAGTGCAGCGCCTCGCCAGGGTGGACGATCGGGTGGATCGCGTGCGCCGCCATGGCCGCCTCGCTGAAGCCCTGCAGGATCAGTTTCAGCTTGCCCGGATAGGTCACCACGTCACCGATAGCGAACACGCCGGGCACGCTGGTCTGGCAGGTGGCGGGCGCGACCTGGACGTGGTGGCGCTCCAGGTCGAGCCCCCAGCCGGCGATCGGGCCCAAATCCATCGACAGGCCGAAGAACGGCAGCAGCCGGTCCGCCGCCAGGATGCGGGTGCTGCCGTCGATATGCGCCACCTCGACCCCGGTGAGCGCCCCTGCGGCGCCGTGCAGCGCGTGCAACTGGTAGGGGATCACCATTTCGATGTCCCCCCGGGTCGCGGCGGCCTCCAATTGCGCGGCGGTCTCGGGCGCGGCGCGGAACTTCGGCCGGCGATGCACCACGAACACCCGCTCGGCCACGTCCTTCAGCGACAGCGCCCAGTCCACCGCGCTGTCGCCGCCGCCCGCGATCACCACCCGGCGCCCGGCGAACTCGTCGCGCCGGCGCACCAGGTATTGCACCGCGCCGGTCGCCTCGTAGAGCCCCAGGCCCTCCAGCGGCGGCCGGTTGGGCCCGAACGCCCCGGCGCCGGCCGCGAGCAGCACCGCCTTGCACGACACGCTGGCGCCGCCATCGGTGCGCAACACGAAGGCGCCGCTGTGGCCGGTCAGCGCCTCCACCCGCTGGCCCAGCAGGCGCGGCACGTCAAACGGCGCGATCTGCTGCTCGAGCTGCGAGATCAGGTGCCCGGCGGCGATCGCGGGGTGCGCCGGGATGTCGTAGATCGGCTTCTCGGGATACAGCGCCGAGCACTGCCCCCCGACGTCGCCCAGCGCGTCCACCAGCACCGAGCGCAACTTCAGCATGCCGCATTCGAAGGCGGCGAACAGCCCAGCCGGCCCGGCGCCGATGATGGCGACGTCCGTTTCGATTGCTTGCGTCATAGCCGGAACCTAGCGCCGCGCGCCGCGTGTGCAAGTTCCACTCCGATGAGCCAATGACGATCTGGCAGGCCCCGTTAACACCGGTTACATACAGGCTATGCGCGACACCGGCTCGACCCTGCGTCTCCGTTTGCCTACTCCCCACGAAGTCGAGGCGCTCGGCGCCCGCATCGCCGCCGCCATCCGCCCGGGCGACGCCGTGCTGCTGGACGGGCCGTTGGGGGCGGGCAAGTCCGTGCTGGCCCGCGCCCTCATCCGCGCCGCCGCGGCCGATCCGGCGCTCGAGGTGCCGAGCCCGTCCTACACGCTGGTGCAGGAATACGGCACCGCCGCCGGGCCGCTCTACCATTTCGACCTGTGGCGGCTGGACGGCCCCGCCGGCGTGATCGAGTTGGGGTGGGACGAGGCGCGCCAGGGCGTCGTGGTGGTGGAATGGGCCAGCCGCCTCGACATCCTGCGCCCGCACGACGCGCTCTCAATCGACCTCGCGCCGGATGGGGACGCCCGCGTCGCCACCCTCTCGGGCTGGACCCACCGGCTCGCATGATTGCGCAAGCCATGGTGCTGGCGGCGGGCCTGGGCACGCGGATGCGCCCGCTGACCGACCGCACCGCCAAGCCGCTGCTGCCCCTCGGCGGTCGCCCCCTGCTCGACCACGCGCTCGACCGGTTGGACGCGGCCGGCGTGTCCCGCGTGGTGGTCAACACCCATTGGCGCGCCGACCTGGTGCGCCAGCACGTCCATGCGCGCCCAGGCGGCCCGGAGATCGCGCTGCGTCCGGAAGCCACCCTGCTCGACACCGGGGGCGCGGTGGCGGCGGCCCTGGCGGACGGAATGCTGGCCCAGGCGCCGTTCTACGTGGTCAACGGCGACAGTTTCTGGCTGGACGGCCCGTCCTCCACGCTCGACCGCCTGGCGGAAGCGTTCGACCCGGCGGCCAGTGACGGCGTGTTGCTGCTGCACCGAACCCACCAGGTGCATGGCGACGTGGGCCGCGGCGACTTCGCGCTCGACACCTGGGGCAGGCTGCGGCGGCGGCGCGAGCGCGAGGTGCTGCCCTACGTTTACGCCGGCGTGCAGGTGGCCACCCCCGCGCTGTTCGCCGACGCACCCGAGCCGCCGTTCAGCGCCAACGCGGTGTGGGACCGGGCCATCGCCGCTAGCCGACTCCGCGCGGTGGTGCACGATGGCTTGTGGTTCCACCTGACGCGCCCGGAGGATTTGTCGATGGCTGAAGGCGCGCTGCACCAAGGCGAGACAGGCGGCACGCGGTGAAGCTGGCGACGGTTGGCCCGGACCAGCCGTTCCTGGACACGATCGCCGCCGACTGGCTGGCGCGTGCCGGCAAGGACCCGCTGGCAGCCGCCAATGGGTTGATCCTGCTGCCCACCCGGCGCGCCGCCCGCTCGCTGACCGAGGCGTTCCTGGGGCAGACCGCCGGCCGCCCCTGCCTGCTGCCCCGCATCACCGCCCTGGGCGCGCTGGACGAAGCGCCGCTCGCCCTGGCCGGCAGCCTGCACCTGCCGCCCGCCGTGTCAGAGCCGCTGCGGCTGGCGCATCTGGCGCGGCTGATCATGGCGCTGAACGGCCGCTTCGGCGCCCCCTCCACCGCGGACCGGGCCTGGCCGCTCGCCGCCGAACTGGCCTCCCTGATGGACGAGGCGGAGCGGGCGGAGGTGGACCTCGCGGCGGCGCTGCCCCGGCTGGCGCAGGAGGACTACGCCCAGCACTGGGGCATCACGCTGCGTTTCCTGGAGATCGTGACCACGTCCTGGCCGGCCTGGCTCGCCGATAACCGCCTGATGAACCCGGCGGCGCGCCAGGTGGCTCTGCTGGACGCGCAAGCCCGCGCCTGGGCCGACCACCCGCCGCTGTATCCCACGCTGGCCGCCGGGTCGACCGGCGGCATACCCGCCGTGGCCCGCTTGCTGCGCGTGGTGTCGCGCATGCCGGGCGGCCGCGTGGTACTGCCCGGGCTCGACCTCGCGTTGGACGAGGCGGCCTGGGAGGCGCTGGAAGACTCCCACCCGCAAGCCGGCCTGCGCCGCCTGCTGACCGCGCTCGGTGCCCGCCGCGGCGACGTGACGGCCTGGGAGGCGCCATCGGTCACGCCGCCGGAGCGGGTGGCGCTGCTCAATCGGGCGCTGCTGCCCGCGATGGCGCTCGAGGCCTGGCGCGCCTCGCCCGCGGTGGCGGGTGGGGGCCAGCCCGGCTTGTCGCGCCTCGCCGCCGCCGACCAGCAGGAGGAAGCGGTCGCCATCGCGCTGATCCTGCGCCGCGCGCTGGACGTGCCGGACCGGCGCGCCGCCCTGGTCACGCCGGACCGTGATCTCGCTGGCCGGGTCGCGGTCGAGCTGGGCCGGTTCGGCGTGATCGCCGACGACAGCGCCGGTGAGAAGCTGGCCGATACGCCGCCGGCGGTGTTCCTGCGCCTGCTCGCCGCGGCGGTGGCGGAGCAGCTTCGCCCGGTGCCGCTGCTGGCGCTGCTGAAGCACCCGCTGGCCGCCGCCGGGATGCCGCCCGCGATGTGCCGGTCGGCGGCGCGGCGGCTGGAGCTGGACGGCCTGCGCGGCCCCGCCCCCAAGCCGGGGTTGCCTGGGCTGCAGGGGGTCGCGCGCTCGCCGTCCGCGCAGCGCCTGCTGGAGGCGCTCGAGCGCTGCCTCGCCCCGTTGCTCGGCCTCGCCGCCAGCAACCGCGCCGCGCCCGACGCCGCCTTGTCCGCCCTGCTCGCCGCCGCCGAGGCACTCTGCGCCACCCCCGACGCCAGCGGGCCGGAGCGGCTCTGGTCGGGCGAAGACGGCCAGGCGCTGGCGGCGCAAATGGCCGAGCTAATCCCCGCCCTCGCCGTGCTGCCGCCGCAGGACCCGGCGATCCTGCCCGGGCTGCTGGACGAGGTGCTCGCCGGCATCGCGGTGCGCAGCCGCCGGGCCATGCGCGGCCGCACCGGCGCCGAGCACCCCCGCATCTTCATCTGGGGCCTGCTGGAAGCGCGGCTGCAACGGGCCGACCTCATCGTGCTCGGCGGCCTGGTGGAAGGGGTGTGGCCCGCCGCGTCCGACCCCGGCCCGTGGCTCAGCCGCCCGATGCGCGCCGCCGCCGGGTTGCCGTCGCCCGAGCAGGCGGTTGGCCAGATGGCGCATGACTGGGTGATGACCGCCTGCGCCGCGCCGGACGTGGTGCTGTCCTGCGCGCGGCGGCGGGACGGCGCCCCCGCGGTGCCGGCGCGATGGCTGCAGCGGCTGGAGGCGATGCTGCGCGGCGCCGGCGAGCACTTGCCCGAACACCCGGCCGCCGCCTGGGCCGCCGCACTCGACCTCCCCGCCGGCCCGGTGCCGCGGCTGCAACCGCCCGCGCCGTGCCCCCCCGCCGCCAACCGCCCGCGCCGCCTGCGGGTGACCGAGATCGAGACCTGGCTGCGCGACCCCTATGCCATCTACGCCCGCCATGTCCTGCGGCTGCGCGCCCTGCGGCCGATCGAGGAGCCGGCGGACGCGGCCGATTACGGCTCCGTGGTGCATGACGCCGTGCATGCCTTCCTGACCGCGGCGGGCACGCGCTACCCAGCCGACGCCGAGCGCCGCCTGGTGGACGCGTTGGAGGCGGCACTGGCCGGCGCCGAGTTGCGGCCCGCTTTGGTGGCCTGGTGGCGCCCGCGGCTGCACCGCATCGCCGCCTGGGTAGCAACCGAGGAAGCGCGGCGGCGACAGTCGACCAAACTGGCCGAAATGGTATCGGAAACCAGCGGCGAGTGGCTGCTGCCGACCGAGCCGCCCTTCCTGCTGGTGGGCCGCGCCGACCGGATCGAGCGCCGCGCCGATGCCACCCTGGCCATCCTCGACTACAAGACCGGCACGCCGCCTTCAAACAAGGACGTGCGCAGCGGCCTGGCCCCGCAACTGCCGCTGGAAGCTGCAATGGCGCAAGCCGGGGCGTTCGGCGCGGCTTTCGCCCTGCCAGTGGCCGAGCTGACCTACTGGCACCTCACCGGCGGCCATGTCCCGGGCGAGGTCCAGCAGGTGCTGAAGAAGCCCGGCGAACTGCCCGCCGCGGTGGACCTGGCGCGCGACAGCCTGGCCGAGCTGGTGGCCGCGTTCGACGACCCGGCGCATCCCTATCTGTCCCAGCCGTCCGGCCGCGCACCGCGCTTCTCGGACTACACCCAGCTCGCCCGGGCGGGCGAATGGGCCGCGGCGGAGGACCCCGAATGAACGCCATCCCGCCGCTGCTCCTGCCGCAGCAAGCCTCCGCCCGCGCCAACGCCCTGCAGCGCGAGGCCTCCGACCCGGATGTTTCGGCCTTCGTCGCCGCGTCCGCCGGGTCGGGCAAGACCAAGCTGCTGATCGACCGGCTGGTGCGGCTGATGCTGGGCGGGGCCGACCCGGCGCGCATCCTCTGCCTCACCTACACCAAGGCCGCCGCCGCCGAGATGGCCCTGCGGCTGCAGCGCATCCTGGGCGAGTGGGTGACGCTGGATGACGCGCCGCTGGTCGAGGCGCTCAAAGACCGCGGCATTCGGCCGTCCGCCGACGTCGTGCAGCGGGCGCGCGCCTTGTTCGCCCACGTGCTGGACCTGCCGGGCGGCATGCGGATCGAGACCATCCACGCGTTCTGCCAGTCCCTGCTGCGGCGCTTCCCGCTCGAGGCGCTGGTGGCGCCGCATTTCCGCCTGATGGAGGAGGCGGACGGCCACGCCGAGTTGCTGGCCGCCCGCGAGGCCGCCATGGCGGAGGCCGACCCGGCGGCGCTGCACACCATCGCCGGCCTGGTGCGGGACGGCGAGTTCGGCAAGCTGCTCGGCGAGCTGCAGCGCCATGGCCAGCGTTTGGCGCCCATGCTGCGCCTGCCCGCCCCGGCGCGGCTGCTGCGGCTGCAGCGGGCGCTCGGCGTTGCCGGCGACGACGCCGCGGTGCTGGCCGCCGCGGTGGGCGAAACCGCGCCCGGGTTTGCCGAGGCCGTGCTGCAACTGCTCACCCGCGGCGCGCCCGGCGAGCAGCACACCGCCGGCCGCCTGCGCGCCTGGCTGGACCACCCGGCGGACGCGCGGCGCGAGCATTGGGGCGAATGGGTCGACTTGTTGCTGACCGACAAGGGCGAGCCACGCGTGATCTGCCGCGGCAAGTGGTCCATGTCCGAGCCCGGCCTGGTGGCCAGCCTCACGGCCGAGGCCGAGCGCGTCGCCGACGTCGAGGACACCCGCCGCGCGCTGCACGTGGCGCAAGCGACCAACGCCGTGCTCACCCTCGCCGCCCCCGTGTTCGCCCGGCTCGAGCGGCGCAAGGACCTGGCCGGGCTGATGGACTACCAGGACCTCATCACCCGCACCCGCGCCCTGCTGGTCGACCCCGGCGCCGCCTGGGTGCTCTACAAGCTCGACGGCGGGCTCGACCACGTGTTGCTCGACGAGGTGCAGGACAGCGCGCCCGAGCAATGGGCCATCGCCGGCGCGCTCACCGCCGAGTTCTTCGCCGGCGAGGCCGCCCGCGACGGCAAGCGCACCGTGTTCGCGGTGGGGGACCGCAAACAGTCCATCTATTCGTTCCAGGGCGCCGAACCCGCCGCCTTCGACGAGTGGCGCGGGCGCATGGGCAGCAGCGTCGCGACGTCCGGCGGTCGCTTCCGCAACACCCTGCTGGACGTGTCGTTTCGTTCGACCACCCCCGTGCTGGCCCTGGTGGACGCGGTGTTCGCCGACCCGGTGGCCGCAGCGGGCGTGCTGCAGCCGGGCGAGGCGCTGAACCACCAGGCGCACCGGGCGGGCCATGCCGGGCGGGTGGAGCTGTGGCCGCTTACCCCGCGCCCGCAGGAGGACCTGCCGGAGCCATGGGCCGTCGCGCGCCGCAACCATGGCCTCACCACCGCTTCGCAGCTCCTGGCCGAGCGGCTCGCGCAATGGGTGGCCGACACGATCGGCACGCCCCTGCCCAGCGCCGGCCGCGCCATCACGGCGGGCGACATCCTCATCCTGGTGCGCCGCCGCGGTGATTTCGCCCGCGCGGTGATGCGGCGGCTGAAGGCGCTGGGCGTGCCGGTCGCCGGGCTGGACCGCCTGGTGCTCACCGGCCAACCCGCGGTGCAGGACCTGCTCGCCTTATGCGACACGCTGCTGCTGCCGGAGGACGACCTGTCGCTGGCCTGCGTGCTCACCAGCCCGCTGGGCGGCCTCAGCGACGACGACCTGATGGCGCTGGCGATCGGCCGCGAGTGGTCGCTGTGGGACGCCCTGCGCGCCCGGGCGACGGAACGGCCGGAGTGGCAGCGCGTGGCCACGTTCCTGCAGACGCTGATGGCCCGGGTGGACTACGCCTCGCCGCATGCTTTGCTGGTGGAGGCGCTGGGCCCGCTCGGGGGACGAGCCCGGCTGTTGCGGCGCCTGGGCCCGGAGGCGGCCGAGCCGATCGACGAGCTGCTGGGCGCGACGCTGTCCTTCGCCGGGTCGCATCCGCCCTCGCTGCAGGGCTTCCTGCACTGGCTGCGCCAATCCGGCGCCGAGGTGAAGCGCGAGGCGGAAGCCGCCGGCCACGCGGTGCGCATCATGACGGTGCATGGCGCCAAGGGCCTGGAAGCCCCCGTGGTGATCCTGCCCGACACCACCGCCCTGCCGCCCGACGGCGGTGGCCTGGTTTGGGCCGAAGGCGACGTGCCGCTGTGGTCACCCTACGCGGCGCTGCGCTGCCGGGCGGTCAGCCGCCTGCGCGAGGCCGAGCGGGAGCGGCGGCGCGAGGAGTACAACCGCCTGCTCTACGTGGCGCTAACCCGAGCGGCGGACCGGCTGGTGGTCTGTGGCTGGCAGACCAGCGCCACGCTCGACGACCAAAGCTGGTATGCTGCGGTGCAGCGCGGGATGCGGCGGTTGGGCGCCACCGGTGAGGACGGGAACCTGGTGGTGACGTCGACGCAGACGGCCGCGCCCGTGCTGGCCCACGCGCGCCCTGCCGACGCGCCGGCGCCGCTGCCCG
This sequence comes from Acetobacteraceae bacterium, assembly GCA_965199105.1. GTDB lineage: Bacteria > Pseudomonadota > Alphaproteobacteria > Acetobacterales > Acetobacteraceae > LMUY01. Next base: position 1,367,758 of record CBDAQO010000002.1, read on the forward strand.
ACTGGGCTGGCCTGCCGCCCGACTGGGTGGCGCATCCGCCGCCGGCCGAGCCCGCGCGCCCGCGCCCGCTGGCGCCCAGCCGCCCGGCCGACGCCACGCTCGGCCCGGTGCCGCAAGCCGCCTCGCCGCTGTCCGGCGGCCCGCGCGCGCTGCAGCGGGGCAACCTGGTGCACACCTTGCTGCAGCACGCGCCTGACCTGCCCGCTGCCGACCGCGCCGCCCAGGTGGCCGCCTACGTGCGCGCCGCCGGGGCGCCCGCTAGCCTGGCCGACGAGGTGATGGCGATCCTGGACCACCCGGCCCTGCGCCCGCTGTTCGGCCCCCACGGTCGCGCCGAGCAGCCGCTGACCGGGCTGGTGGGGGACGCCGTGATCTCGGGCCAGGTCGACCGCCTGGCGATCCTGCCCGACGCGGTCCACCTCGCCGACTACAAGACCCACCGCGACGCCCCCGACACGCCGGAGCGGGTGCCGCCGCTCTACCTGCGCCAGATGGCCGCCTACCGCGCGGTGCTGCAGCAATTATGCCCCGGCCGCCCGGTGCATTGCAGCCTGGTCTGGACCCGCACCGCCACCGTGATGCCGCTGCCCGAAGCGCTGCTGGACGCCCAGCGCCACCCGGCTTGATTGCCCACGCCGGCCAGCCCATTTCCTGTTCGTAAGCGGAGAACCACCATGAGCCAGAACACCATCGCCGTCAGCGACGCCACCTTCCAAACCGACGTGCTCGAGGCGTCCGGCCCCGTGGTGGTGGATTTCTGGGCCGAGTGGTGCGGCCCCTGCAAGGCAATCGGCCCGGCGCTCGAGGAGATCGCCGCCGAGTTCAAGGGCCAGGTCAAGATCGCCAAGGTGAACATCGACGAGAACCCGATGACCCCCACCACCTACCAGGTCCGCGGCATCCCCACCCTGATCCTATTCAAGGACGGCAAGCCGGCCGACACCCAGGTGGGCGCGCTGCCGAAGAGCCAGTTGCGGGCGTGGGTCGAGCAGGCGATCTAGCGTTCGGGCAAGGATGGCGACGGCACCAGGACCGAGTTGTCACCGACGCGTCGCCCGCTCACCGATAGCGCAACGTCCAACCCCTCGCTGTCGGTGAACACGACCCGGCGCGGTGGGGCGCCCAGCGCTGCCACTGGCAGGGTGTAACGGAAGCCCGCCCGGGCGCTGCCGAACCCCGCCATCGCAACGTCAGGCCGGTGTTGGTCGCACACCAGGGTGCCGTCTGCGGCGCCGTCGACGGATACCGTGAACTCCACCTGCCGGTCCGACCGCCGCTCGTAGACCGCCCAGCCGGCTATGTAGTGGGCGTCCACGACGTCAATGATGCAAATCACCCGATCGGGGTCGGCGAGCTGATCCCATAGGTCGAGATAATGCCGGTAGCCATCCGGATTATAGCTGAGCAGGGTCTGCCAGTCTGCCGGTAGCTGACTGTCGCCTGCATGCTGCAGGAACTTGCGGACGGCCACCGGTTTTGGCCCGTGGAAGTGGACGATCTGGGCGTCCGGGTTGCGTCCCCAATAGGGCTTCCAGTTCAAAGACCGGTCGATGAGATCGTAACGCCCTTTGTGGTAAACGCGCAGGACTTCCTGGTCCAAGCCCAAATCGAGGTTGTTGGCGGCAAAGGCGCACAGCCTGGTGTGGTCCTCCCGCATGGCCGGCACGTTCATCAGCATGACGCCCGAGTTCATATCATCGTAGCGCTCGGTGGTTTGGCTAGAGGCGCCGAAGAACAACGGTGGTGTGGTGCGGAAGAAGTTTGGATGGCGCAGGAACATGACATCGATGTCGGTGTAGAGCACCAAGTCGTCGGCTTGTTCGATGCTGGGAATGTCGAACCGCATGAACGCCGCCGCCGCGATGTGCAGCCACATGGCGTCCTTGCCGTGTTGCGCCGCATAGGCGGCAAGCTGCGGGTAAAGACTGACGCGATGTGGGATGACGCGCACGCCTCGGGCCTGGAGTTCATGCGTCAGCGCGCTCGGCTCGCCGTCAAAGAGCAGGTTGGGCTGCAACGTCGTGTTGCGGTTGGCTGAGTTGACAGCCGCCCGCAACACGCCGGGCCAGTCATGGTCGCCCCGCATTAAAGACGCGGCACTCACGGCAAAATACCACTTCATGGTTACCACACTTGGCGTCGGCAGTCGCAGCCTTTGCTCTCGCGCCGCTTTGCGTCAGGCGCTCCGCCCTTCGAAGTAGCCTGCGACGACATAGTGGTTGTGCGCGGACGAGAACTGTCCTTGAGCCACTGCCGCAGCAACGTCCGGATAGCGTCGCAGATAGGCTTCCTCATCCAGCGGCGTCTTTTCCAAAAGTGGTACGAGCAGGGACCGGAGGCGGTCGCCCGGAATGTCGAGCGCGACGGACCGGCGCACATCGGAAAACCCCATGAGCTCGGGCATGGCGGCTGAACCGGCCGCGCCAGAGCCAATGGTCGTCCGGGAGCGTGAATATTCGTCGAGAAGATAGTTGCGGACCGATGCGATGGCGCGCCTCGATGCCAGCCGGACCTTCACGCGCGCTTTCAGTTCGGCGTTGAATGCGACGCAGCTATACCAGCCAGCGTCCCCCATGGGCTTGCTGGTCGGAACTAGGTAGTCACGGACCTCCTTGATCGCCGCGTCGTCGGAATGCAGACACAAGGTCGCTACCTCGACCCGATTGCCATAGATGTTGGCCGGGTTGGCAAGGAAGTTATCTGGGTCGAACGGCTGGTTGATGTGCCAGAACGTCTCGTAGCCAAGCTTGCGCAATTCGTCGAAAATGCGGCCGGTGTTCTGTTGCGCCCCGTTCTCGAAGTAGAATGCCGCGCGGTTACGTGCCAGCGTGGCGCGCAATCCGACCAGGGCGGGTAACTCCATCCCTTCCAGGTCGGCTTTGACGACGGCGACCGATCTGGATTGTGGGTAGACGTCGTCGACGGCGGCCTGCAACGCGAGAACACCATCTTCGCGGGTGGCGGCGACAACCTCGAAGCGGACGGCGCCAAGGTTAAGGCCACGGTCCGGCCAGGTGATGATGACCTTCCGCATCGCGGAACTCTCGCCGACCAGCAGGTTGAAGAGCTTGGCATTGCTCAAGCTGTTGATGGCTACGTTTGCGGCCAAGATCTGGAAACTTGCCGGGTTGGCTTCGAAGGCAAAGACCTGCCGGTCTGGAAACAATGAGGCCAACGCGACGGTGTGACATCCGACATTGGCACCCAGGTCAATGAAATCGCCACTGGTTTGCCGCTGCATGAGGTCGGTGAGGAGCGCGATTTCGTCCATCGCCCATTGACCATACATCTGCAGAGACTTGCCGATGACTTCATCGTCGGCATTGTGGAACATGGAGCCAAACGGTGTCTCGTGGCGAGCAAGGTCAGACATCAAAACGTCCTGGTTGGTGATCGAATGCCATACAGACGTAGATACGTCATTCAGTTCGTACCCGGGTAGACCGCTCATGACCTCGCCAGGTCGTTTGCGCCTGCTGATCGCCAGCAAGGGTTGGAAAGCAGTGCGCGCGCAAGAGAATTGCAAACATCAAGATATCCTTATATGAGGTCGGCGGTCCAACTGGAGCGCCCCACATGCCCGACATCTCGATGCCGACCGACTACAAGGTGCGCGACATGGCGCTGGCCGAGTGGGGCCGCAAAGAGACTTCTATGGCTGAGGACGAAATGCCCGGCCTGATGGCGTTGCGCGAGGAATACGGTGCCAGCAAGCCGCTCAAGGGCGCTCGCATCGCCGGGTGCCTGCACATGACCATCCAGACCGCCGTGCTGATCGAGACGCTCACGGCGCTCGGGGCCACGGTGCGTTGGTCGTCCTGCAACATCTTCTCCACTCAGGACCATGCGGCTGCAGCCGTCGCGGCCGCGGGCACGCCGGTGTTTGCCTGGAAGGGGATGGACGAAGAAGCGTTCTGGTGGTGCATCGAGCAGACGGTGCGCGGTCCGGATGGGTGGACGCCCAACATGATCCTGGACGACGGTGGCGACCTCACCCAGTTGCTGCACCAGAAATACCCCGCAATGCTCGGGGACGTGCGCGGCATCTCGGAGGAGACCACCACCGGCGTGCACCGGCTGCGCGACATGGCGCGGGACGGCACGCTGCTGGTGCCGGCCATTAACGTGAACGACAGCGTCACCAAGTCCAAGTTCGACAACCTCTATGGCTGCCGGGAGAGCCTGGTGGACGCGATCCGCCGTGGCACCGACGTGATGCTGGCCGGCAAGGTCGCCGTGGTGTGCGGCTTTGGTGACGTGGGCAAGGGCTCGGCCGCCAGCCTGCGCCAGGGCGGCTGCCGCGTGCTGGTGACCGAGGTGGACCCGATCTGCGCATTGCAGGCCGCCATGGAAGGTTACGAGGTCGTCACCATGGACGGGGCGGCGCCGCGGGGAGACATCTTCGTCACCGCCACCGGCAATGTCGACGTGATCACCATCGACCACATGCGGGCGATGAAGCACCGGGCGATCGTGTGCAACATCGGGCACTTCGACAGCGAAATCCAGATCGAGGCGCTGCGCAACTACACCTGGGACAACGTGAAGCCGCAGGTCGACGAGGTGGTGTTCCCCGACGGCAAGCGCCTCATCGTGCTGAGCGAGGGCCGCCTGGTGAACCTCGGCAACGCCACCGGACACCCCTCGTTCGTGATGTCGGCGAGCTTCACCAACCAGGTGCTGGCGCAAATCGAACTCTGGACGGCGCCGGCCGGCAAATACGAGCGGCAGGTCTACACGCTGCCGAAGCAGTTGGACGAGAAGGTGGCGGCGCTGCATCTGGCCAAGGTCGGCGCCGAGCTGACCCGGCTCACGCCCAAGCAGGCCGAGTATATCGGAGCGGCGGTGTCAGGGCCGTACAAGCACGACCTGTATCGCTACTAGACCATCACCGGTTCTAGACCATGACCGGTTTGCTTTGGCTCACCCGTCATGCTCTAGCCTTTGTTTCTGCAGCTGATTCACGACTCAGGTCGGCTCGGCCTGAACCGATCACGCGCTAGGGCGTGTCGACCTCACCCCGCGCGCTCCGGTGGCTCGGCAATGCGGGTGCGGCGGGCGATGGTCCGCAGCAAGCCGGGCCATAGCCGCGCCGCCTCGACCATGAGGGCGCGCAAGCGGCGGTCGGTGCCCAGGCGGGAGAGCCCGTAGGCCAGGCGCACCGGCCGGACCGCGTCGGCGCGCAGCCGGCGGTGATAGGCGGCGGCGTCCGCGCCCTGCAGCAGCGCCTCGGCGGCGAGCCGGCCGCTGTGCAGCGCGATGGCCATGCCGTCGCCGCAGAACGACGGGATCACGGCGGCCTGGTCGCCCAATCGAAACGGGCCGGATTCCTCTGGCGCGTCATACACGTAGCCGTAGGGCACGCGCGAGATAGTCAGCGGGCGGTCGAAACAGGCCACCGCGCCGTCCAACCGCCGCGCGAGGTGCGGCGCGGCCTCCGCCAGCAGCGTCATCATGCCGGACCAGCTCGGCACCCCGGCCGGGTAGCGCGCGCGGTCGATCAGCACGCACAAATTGGCCGCGTCCCGCTCGATCAGTTGCAACCCGCCATAGCCGCCGTCGAACATCACCAGCTCGACATGGCCGCGCACGGCCTCGCGTTGCGCGGGGGCGAGCTGGAGGTGGATCTTGAGGCCGATCAAGGCGTCCGGCGGGTGGCGGAGGCGGCGCGCAAGCCCGCGCACATCGTGCTTGCCGGTGGCGAGCAGCACGGCGCCACCCGCAACGTCGCCCTGGTCGGTCTGCACCGTGGCGGCCGACGCCGTGCGCACGCGGATGCCGCGGTGCAGCTCGGCCCCGACGGCGCTGGCGCGCGCGAGTAGGTGCTCGTCCAGCGCGAACCGCGACCAGCCGGCGGCGAGGAACGGCAGCCGGCTCTCGGCCATGCGCTGGCCGTGGATTAGACGGACGGCAGCAATCGGCGCAGCGCCGTGCTCCGCCGGGTCGACGCCGAGGCGGCGCAGCACCGCCACGGCCTCGCCGCTGATGAACTCGCCGCAAATCTTGTGGCGCGGCCCGGCGTCCCGCTCCAGCAGCACCACGCGGCGGCCGGCGCTGGCGAGCAGGCACGCGGCGGACGCCCCGGCCGGGCCGCCCCCGGCGATCACCACTGGCATCAGCGCAGGCGCTCCACGCAGTAGCGGAACGGGAAACGCCAGCGCACCCGGCCCGGAACGCCCGCCTCGGCGAGCAGGCCCAGCCAGTCGGCGCGGGTGAAGGCGCGAGTGATCGACACGGCGCCGTCATGGCGCACGATCGGGTGCCAGCGCGCCATCAGCCCCATGGCGCGGAAGCCGTGATAGGATAGCTTGTGGCGGTGCGCGTCGTTGACGATCCAGCCGAGGCGGGCGTGGCGCTCCATCCAGCGCAGGAACTCCACCACTTGCGGGTTGGTCAGATGGTGGGTGAACAGCGAGCTGGTGATGTAGTCGGGCGCCGGGTCGGGGGTGGTCTGCAGCACGTCGCCGGTTTGCAGATGTAGGTCCAGCCCGGGTGAGGCGTCGCGGGCGGTCTGGGCGGCGCTGGGGTTCAGGTCGACCCCGCCGAGTGTTACCGGCCGCCGGCGCCGCCGGGCCCAGCGTGCGATGACGCGCAGCATGTCACCGCCGCCATAGGCCACGTCGAACACCGAGACCGGCTCGCCCCGGGGCCGGCGTCGCGTCGCGCGGTCCAGCCAGGCCAGTGTGGGCCGGTGCGCCAGGGTGACGATGTTGACGCGCGCGAGGTCCCGCAGGCAGGCCTGGTATTCGGCCTCGTCGGCGCATTCGGTGTCCATCAGCTCGGCGGCGTCGCTGCGCCGGGTGAAGTCGGGGCGCGGCAGGGCCGGAATGGCGGTCATGCCCGGCGGAACCGGAAGGTCTCCGCGCACAGGCCGGGGCCGAACGCCATGGCGAAGCCGTTCTGCGGGGCGGCCGTCCCTGCCAGCATGCGCTGCAGCACGAACATAATGGTGGCGGAGGACATGTTGCCGAAATCCCGCAGCACGCCGCGCGACCAGTCGAGCGAGGTGGCACCGAGGCGCAGCGCCTGCTCCACCGCGTCCAGCACGGTGCGGCCGCCGGCGTGGACAGCCCAGAGGTCCACGTCGCCCATCGGCTGGCCGCGCAGCAAGCCCTGGCGGTCGTTGCGCTCGAGCTCGCCGCGCAGGGCGGCCGCGATCCGGCCCGGAACCTTGCCGGACAGCCGCATGTCGAACCCTTGGTCGCCGATGCGCCAGGTGATGAGGTCGGCCGAGTCGGGCAGGGTGGTGGCGCGGAAGTCCAACACGGCGATGCCGTGCGGTTCGGCAGACATCAGGGCGGCGCTGGCGCCATCGCCGAACAGCAGGAAGGAGAGCACGGTCTCAAGGTCGGGCGTTTCCTGCAAATGCAGCGTGCAGAGCTCGAGGTTGATCACCAGCACGCGGGCCGCCGGGTCGGACCGGACGGCGTGGTAGGCCACGCGCAAGGCAGGCACGGCGCCGTAGCAGCCCATGAAGCCCACCAGCGTCCGCTCCACGTCCTGCGCCAGGCCCAGGCGCTCGACGAGCAGTTGGTCCAGGCCCGGCGCGGTGAAACCGGTGCAGGATGCCACCACCACGTGGGTCACGTCATCGAGCTTGCCGCCCAGGTTGGCCACGGCCTGGAGCGCCAGCTCGGTCGCGTGCCGCTCGTAGCGGACCATGCGGGCGGCGGTGCTGGGGAAATGGCCGCGGTTGAAGAAGCCGTCCACGTCCACCTGGTCCGCCCCTGGCTCGCCAGCGGCAAACACCGAGAAGCGATGGCTGATGCCGGCGCGTTCCGCCATGCGGTCGAACACAAAGCGGGAGCGGTCGTCGGCCAGCAGGCTGCGGCCGAAGGTGACGAACGGGGCGTGGATGTCGTGCTGCGGCACCGCCGAGCCGATGCGGTTGATGTGCGGGATGGTCACGCGGAGTGCATGCTCCCGGGTTGCCAGCGCCGCGCCACCAACACCGCGTTCAGCCCGCCAAAGGCGAACCCGTTCGACATCGCCACGTGGGCGGCGGCGGCGCGGGCTTGGTTCGGCACGCAGTCCACCTCGCATTCGGGGTCGGGCTCGGTGAACCCGGCGGTGGGCGGCAGGATGCCGTGGCGCAGCGCCAGGCTGGTGGCGATCAGTTCGAGCGCGCCGCCCGCGGTCATGCAGTGGCCGATCATGGACTTGGTGGACGACACCGGGATACTGGCCAGCGCCGGGCCGAACACCCGCCGCAGCGCAGCCACCTCGGTGCGGTCGTTCAGCCGGGTGCCGGTACCGTGCGCGTTGACGTAGTCCACGTCGGCGGGCTCACACTCGGCGTCGGCCAGAGCGGCCGTCATGGCGCGCGCGGTGCCCGCGATGTCGGGGGCGGTGATGTCCACCCCGTCCGAACTCATGCCGAAGCCCGCGATCTCCAGCAGTGGTTCCGCGCCACGGGCCAGCGCGCGCTCCTCGCTCTCCAGTACAAGGATGCCGGCGCCCTCGCCGATCACCAGCCCGGCTCGGTCCCGCGAGAACGGGCGGCAGGTTTCGGGCGCCAGCACCCGCAGCGCCTCCCAGCCTTTCATGAAGCCAACCGTGATCGGGGCGTCGCTGCCGCCTGTGACCGCCACGTCCACCACGCCGTGGCGGATCATGTGGGCGGCTTGGCCAATGGCGTGGTTGGCGGAGGCGCAGGCGGAGGCGACGGCGAAACAGGGGCCGTGGGTGGCGAACGCCATCGACACGTGGCTGGCGGCGCCGTTGGGCATGATGCGGGGCACGGTGAACGGGTGCACGCGGGGGGCGCTGCGGCCGTAGAGCTGGTCGTAGGAGCTGTCGAACGTCTCGAGGCCGATGCCGGCGCCCAGGATCACCGCGGCGTCTGGGATGTCGCCGCGGACCAAGCCGGCTTGCGCCATCGCCTCCCGCCCGGCGACCACGGCCAGTTGCGCCACGCGGTCGAGCAGGGGCAGTTGCTTGGTTGGAAAGTGCGACGCCGGGTCGAAGCCCTGAATTTCGGCGGCGACCCGGATCGAGAGCCGTTCCACCGGGATGTTGGCGATGGGCCGGATGCCGGATTGCCCGGCCTGCACCGAGGCCAGGAAGGCGGAGACGCTGTGGCCGGTGGCGCAGATCGCGCCCATGCCGGTCACCACCACCCGCCGCGGCGCAGGCCGCCGGTTCCGCTCGGTCAAGCGGTCGCCTTGTGGTCGATGGCAGCGAGCACGTGTTGCACTAAGTCACCAACGGTTCCGAATTCACCCCCTTCGCCATCGCTGGCGACTGGGATTTCCACGTCGAAGCGGCTTTCCAGGGCGAAGATGGCCTGCACCATGTCCAGCGACGCGATGTCCAACGACGCAATCTTCGTCTCTGAGGTGAGGCGTTCCCGCGGGATCGACGTCTCTTTTGCGACGATGTCGAGGATTTCGACGGTCCGAGGGTCGGACCCCGCGCAATTGTCTGCGTCGGTGGTTGTCACGTAAGCACTCCGCGTTCGTGGCTGACAGATTAGGCTTCGGCGCCGGTGCGGCAAGCCACGGCTATTTTGCGGGACATGGAACCGGACGTAACCCGGCTTGTTCCTAGACGCACACGGAAGGAGCAACAAGCTGTGGACGAGAATCGCATGGAGGGCACCGCCACCGAGTTCGGCGGCAAGGTGAAGAGCACGCTGGGGGATGTCACCGGTGACACCAAGACCCAGGCGTCGGGCACGATTGATCAATTGACGGGGGCCGCTCAGCGCACCTACGGCAAGATCAAGGACCGCGTGACCGATGGTTCGGGCGGCAACCTAGCCGACCAACTCGACGAGGCGAGCGCCTACATCGGGGACACGGTGGCCGAGCGCCCGCTGACCTCGCTGCTCGTCGCCGGCGCAGTCGGCTATGTTCTCGCGATGCTGACCCGCCGCTAACATCGCGCCGACCGGGGTGCGCCCCCGGTCGGCTGCCTTGTCACGACGCCGCTGGGGTGGCTTTCTGCACGCGAATTGCAGGAGCCGCCCCGTATGGCGAAAGCCACCCCCGCCAAGCTTGTCGCGGCCCGTCCCGGTTATGACAATACGGTCGAGGAGCGCGCGCCGCTCACATTGGCAATCGACATCGGCGGCACGGGGCTGAAGGCCGGGGTCATCGATCCGGGCGGGACCTTGGTCTCGGGCCCTGAGCGCATCGACACCCCGAAGCCGAGCGACCCGGACGCCGTCGTCTCCGAACTGCTCAAGCTGGTCGGCAAGCTCGGAAGCTACGACCGCATCTCCGTGGGCTTCCCCGGCGTCGTCCGACACGGGCACGTCCTGACGGCGCCCAATCTTGGCACCGACGTCTGGCACAGCTTCCCGCTTGCGGCGACGCTGTCCCAGCGGCTCGAACGCCCCACCCGGGTGTTGAACGACGCTAGCGTGCAGGGGTTGGGGGTGATCAGCGACGAGGGGATCGAGTGCGTCATCACGCTCGGCACCGGATTTGGGTTCGCGCTGTTCCATGACGGACTGCTTGGTCCACACCTGGAGGTTGGCCAGCACCCGGTGACCAAGGACAAGACCTACGACCTCTATCTAGGCAACGCGGCGCTGCGGAAGATCGGGCGGGCGAAATGGAACAAGCGCCTGGCCAAGGCAATCGGCTTCATTGACACCCTGGTGATGTTCGACACCTTGCTGATCGGCGGCGGCAATGCGCGGCTGATCGACTTCGAGCTGCAGAGTAACATCCGCATCGTCTCGAACGCGGCGGGGATCACGGGCGGTGTGAAGCTTTGGGCGCCAAAGATGGCTGACGCCTTTCGGGAGCAGCCCCCGAAGCGCCCGCCGCCCGCCGGCGTCAGCCCCGTTCCAGAGGTGTTGTAGCCCAGCTTCTCCCGCCTCCCGATAGGGCGCTTGGTCAGGCGTGGCCGACTGGGCCCCAAGCATCCAGGCCGTTCACCCGAACCACACCAGCCAGGAGCCGAAGCGCGTCAGGGCCGCCGCGGTCGTTCAACATCCCGGTCTCCATTTCGCCGGCGAGCAGCTCGGCCTGGCCGGCGATGATTTCCGCGGCTTGGCGCAGCGCCTCGCGTGAAAGCCACAGTTGCAGGTCGTCCGAGAGAACATTCCAGTCATTAAGCGTAGAAGCGAGCATGATTTGTGCCTTAATCCTGACGGCCTTTTGGCTGCAGTGAAGCCGCGGAACCGCACACGCGAGCATGCCCGCTTCTAGGCCGAAAAGGTTAACCAGTGCTTGCGAGGTCGACACCCTAGCGACGGTTTTTCGCGGGTTTCAGGCGCGCCGGGCCAGTTCATACAGCGCCACGGTGGCGGCCGCCGACACGTTGAGGCTTTCCATGCGGCCCGGCATCGCCAAACCGGCCACCTCGTCGCACGTCTCGCGCACCAGCCGTCGCATCCCCGGCCCCTCGGCGCCCAGCACCAGCGCGACCCGGCGTTCGGCCAAGGCGGGGCCAGACAGCGGTGCGGCCGATGCGTCCAACCCGATCGTCCAGACCCCGGCGGCCTTCAACGCCACCAGCGTGCGCGCCAGGTTCACCGCACGGATCAAGGGTACGGTTTCGAGCGCCCCCGACGCCGCCTTGGCCAGCGCGCCGGTCTCCTCCGGGGCGTTGCGGTCCTGGGTGATGACGCAGGCGGCGGCAAAGGCGGCGGCCGACCGCAGCACGGCGCCGACATTGCGCGGGTCGGTCACCTGGTCGAGCACCAGGATGGGGCCGGACCGCTCCAGCGCCGCCGCCAACTGGGGCGTGGGCAGCGGGTCGGCCAACAGCGCCACCCCGCCATGGACGGCGTCGCGCCCGAGCAGATGGTCGATCCGTGCCCGGTCGGCGCGCTCGGGGGCGAGCGGCCAGGGCTGCGGGCGCCGGGCCAGCAGCGCTTGCTCGGCCTCTTCGGTGAGCAGCAGGCGTCGCAGCCGGCGGGCCGGGTTACCCAACGCGGCCTCGACGGCGTGGTGGCCATAGAGCCAAACGGCGCCACGCGGCGTCTCGGGCGAGCGGGGCGCGGAGCGGGACTCCCTGGGGCCGCCACGCCCCTCCGGCCGGGCTTGCCCCCGTGGCTCGGCGAGCGGGCGCGGCTCGGCGAGCGGGCGTGGCTCGGCGAGCGGGCGTGGCTCGACCGGCGCCCGCGGCCCGACTGGTGCCCGCGGCTCGGCTGGACGGGCGGCTGGCCTGGCCGCGAGGCTGAGCGGCCGGCTGCCTGGCGAGCGGGGCTGCTGCGTAGCTGGGCCTCCCTTGCCGGGAGCCTGTGGCCTGGCGGGCGGGGCTTTGCTACCGCCATGAGGTGGCCGCGGACCGCCACGACCGCCCGGGCTGGCGGGACCGGGACCGGGTTTGCGGGGAGGATAGGACATCACGCTGGTATAGCGGCCCGCAGCGGCTGCCGCCATGGCCGGCGCTGGCGTTGACAAGCCCGGCGACGCGCCCTAGGTCCCGCCGGCGATGGAGGGGTGCCCGAGTGGCTAAAGGGGGCGGACTGTAAATCCGCTGCTGTAACGGCTACGTTGGTTCGAATCCAACCCCCTCCACCACCAACCGCCCCGCATCAGAGCTGGTTGACGGCCTGCCTCCGCCGCGCGCCGACATGGGCAACTAGTGCGTCCAGGAACACGCGGGCCTTGATCGACAGGCCCTTGTGGCTTGGGTAGAGCGCGAACGCGTCCGTCATGGCGGGGCCGATGTCGGCCAGGATGCGCGCCAGTTCGCCCCGGTTGATCGCCGCCACGGCCATGTATTCCGGCAACTGGCCGATGCCGGCGCCGCAGACGAGGGCGCTTTGCACCAACGCCGGGTCCGGCACCACCACCCGGGCATGCAGCACCACACCCTCCATGCGCCCAGCGGCATTTCGGAACGACCATGTCACTTCCGGCCCGACCAGGCCCACGATCTCGTGCTCGGCCAGGTCGGCCACGCTTTTCGGGGCACCGCGCGCGGCCAGGTAGCCGGGGCTGGCGCAGGTCCATAGCTCCACCGTGCCCAAGCGGCGCGCCACCATGGAGGTGTCGGGCAGCGGGCTGATGCGGATCATGAGGTCGGCGTCTGCTGCCGACACGTCCGTCCAGTTGGCGTCCTGCAGCAGCACGACATCCACCCCGGGGTAGCGCGCCAGGAACTCGGGCAGCATCGCGGTTACGGCGCCCAGCGCGAAGGCGTAGGGCACGCTGACCCGCAGCGTTCCCTGCGGCGTGCCGACGAAGCGCCCCAACGCCGCCTCCGCTTCCTCCACCTCGCTGACGATGCGGCGGGCATGCGGGAGTAGCAGGTGCCCGGCGTCGGTCAGCCGTAACCGCCGGGTCGAGCGTTCGACCAGCGCGCTGCCCATGGTCGCCTCTAGCCGCGCCAGCGCCCGGCTGATGGTGGATTTAGGCGCGCCCATCGCGCGGCTCGAGGCGGAGATGCTGTTCAGCTCGGCCACCCGGACGAAAGCGCGCAGATCGGTCAGCTCCATCATGGTGGCAACGTCTCAAACCTGGAACACTGTGTCCAGGGTTGCACGCCTAGTGCGGGGCCGTCGCCGCGCCCACCTGCAAGGCAGTGAACGCTTAAGGAGGGTGATGATGAGTCACTTCAAACACCTGACGACCCGCGCCTCAGTTCGCGCGCTGACGTTGGCCGCGATGGTCGGAGTGAGCGGCTGCGCCGGTCTGAGCGATGCTTCGACCCCGAGCGCGAATGCTCCTTACCAAGTTGCGGGCCAAGCGCAGAACCGGGCCACGGCCCATGTGAGGTCAGACTATTACTGTGACGGCGGCCAGTCTGGCTTCGTCGATTCTTGCAGCCCGTTCGCTCGCCTCGAGTGACGCACACGCGCTAGCCTGTTGCGGGTGGGCGCTGTTGGCATGCAGCGTGCAACTGGAATACCGGAACGAGCACGATGCGGGGAGCGTTTGCGCCACCGCAACTTGCGTGGACGGCGCTCGTAGTCCCTGCACCGGTGACGTGTAGCCACCGCGGTTCTGGAGCAAGTCGCCATGTTCATGAGGATCGACCGTCTGCTGACGGAGTTGCCCGATTGCAAGAAGCCCAATCCGAACGCCGCCGCTGCGCTCCAGGAGTTGCTTGGCGGTAAATACGGCGAGATGTCGACGCTGGGGAACTACATGTTCCAGAGCTTCAACTTTCGCAACAAAGCCAAGTTGCGCCCGTTCTACAGCCTCGTCTCCTCGATTTTCGCCGAGGAACTGGGCCACGTCGAACTGGTCAGCACGGGCGTTGCCATGTTGAACAACGGGATGGGCGATCCGACCGAAGCCGTCGACATCTCCAAGGCCCCGTTCAACGCGATGGAGAACATCGCGCTGCCCGCAGCCTTCCTGTCCAACGGCGGCGGGGCCACCCCAGTGAACAGCAACGGCTTGTCCTGGAACACCGACATGGTGACCACGACTGGCAATGTGATCATCGACCTGCTGCACAACTTCCACCTGGAATGCGGCGCGCGGATCCATAAGCTACGGGTCTACGAGACGATGAAGGAGCCGACTGGCCGCGAGGTTTGCGCGTATTTGCTGGTTCGCGGCTCGCTGCACGCGCACGCCTATGCGCTTGCCATCAAGAAGCTCACGGGTGTCGAGTTGGAGAAGATGCTGCCGACCCCGAATATCGATTTGGATCGGGTGCCCGAGTGCCAGAAATATCTCGACGAGGGCAAGCATCGCCGGCTGTACAAGTTTAGCCCGGAGGATTACGCCGAGTCGGCGGGGATTTGGGGCAATGGCGAGGTCGCCCTGCCGGGTGATCCGCCGGGTGAGCTCGAGGTTGTGGACGGCCTGCCGGAAGGTGGCAAGATCCCGGACATGCCCGGTAATTACGGCGCCTTCACGCCGAATTACGCGCCGCAGGAAATGTTCGAGATCGCGACCAAGCTTTACCAGGCGTCACGCTAAGCCACGCCCTAGGGTAAGGCGCTGCCGGGGATGACCCGGCAGCGCCTGCCTCGGCTCCCAGTGCCGGGTGGGCGTCGGCCGTTAGTTAAATGTTAGGATTGCCGTGGTTATCTGATGGCGGGCCGCTGTGCGGTCGCAGGGAGCCATTCAGGATGCTGCTGTTCGACCGGATTCCACTTCGGCTCAAGGCCCTGATCGCGCCGGTTTTGTTCCTGGCAGCCGGAACGCTGTTCACTGTTTTCGCCGTCCAGCAGTTTCATTCCGATCTGCTTGCCCAGCGCAAGCAAACACTGCGCTCCATCGTGGATGTCGGCAGCGCCACGCTGGACCGGTACCTGGAGGCGGAGCGATCCGGCGCCATGAACCACACGGACGCCTTCACCGCCGCCCGGCGTGAGTTGGCCCGGCTGCACTACGGCAAGGATGGCGTGTTTATTCTGACCTCGGGGGACGCACGCTTTCTCGTCGTGCCGACCGCAGCCTTGGTGGACAAACCCAACGAGAGCTTGCCTCCGGCGCTGGGCGCCGCCTTGCGGCGCACCGTGGCAGCGACGAAACAGCCGGGAGACTCGTTCAGCGTCGTGCCGGCGCCGCGCCCGGGCAGCGCGAAGCCGTTGCCGAGACTGGCCTACAACCGATACTACCCGCAGTGGGACGTGATCGTCAGCGTCGGTGTTTACCTGGACGATCTGATGGCGCAGGTGTGGGGTTTTGCGATTCGGCTGTCCACCTTCGTGGCCATCACCGTGGTGATCGCGAGCCTGTTGAGCTGGCTGGCGCTGAGCGAGTTCAATGGTGCGCTTGGCCGGGTCATGCACGCGATGCGGCAGATCGGCGACGGCAACCTCAACTCGGTTCAAGCCGACGCGACCCGGCGTGACGAGGCAGGGGCCCTCGCCAAGACCATGAACGTCCTGCGTGACCGGTTGGTGGATGCCGCGCAACATCGCCAGGAGGCCGCGGACGCGCGGGAAGCGACGGAGGCGGAAAAAGCCCGCGCCGACGCCGAACGCGCGGGATTGGCATTGCAGCAGCAGCACGTCGTAACGGTGATCGCCGATTGTCTTACCAAGCTGGCGCAAGGCGACCTTACCTGCACGGTCGCCACCGAGTTTGCCCCCGCCTACGAGAGCTTGCGATCCAACTTCAACGCGACCGTGCTTGAGTTGCAGAGCGTCATCGGGACCATCGCCGCCAATACCGCCGCGCTGCGATCCGGCACCTCCGAGATCACCCAGGCGGCCGACAACCTGGCGCGCCGGACCGAGCAGCAAGCGGCCAGCTTGGAGCAAACCGCGGCCGCTCTCGACCAGATCACCGCGACCGTAAGCAAGTCAGCCGATGGTGCCACCGCTGCCCGCAGCGTGGCGACCGCGGCGATGGGCAACGCGGAGCAGAGCGAGGCCGTGGTGCGGGACGCCATGGCCGCGATGACCGCCATCGAGCAATCCAGCCGAGAAATCGGCAACATCATCGGCGTGATCGATGAGATAGCGTTCCAAACCAACCTGCTGGCGCTGAACGCAGGCGTCGAGGCGGCACGGGCGGGAGATTCGGGCCGCGGCTTCGCCGTGGTCGCGAGTGAGGTCCGCGCACTCGCGCAACGCAGCGCGGGTGCAGCCAAGGAAATCAAGGCGTTGGTCTCCAGCAGCGTCGGCCATGTCGGCCGTGGCGTCTCCCTCGTCAAAGAAAGCGGCCAATCGCTCGGGAAGATCTCGGGCCAGATCAGGGAGATGAACGTCGCCATCGGGCAGATCGCGCTGAGTGCCGAGGAACAATCCCGAGCTCTGGCCGAGGTCAATGCGGCCATCAACCAGATGGACCAGATGACCCAGCAAAATGCGGCGATGGTCGAGCAATCCACTGCAGCCACTCATCACCTGGCGCAGGAAACCACCGAACTCGAAGGGCTGACGGAGCGGTTCGTGCTCACCTCAGACCAACGCGCCGCCTGACCGCACTACTTGGTCAGGACGGCCCGACCAGGAAGTCGCCGGTTTCGGACCAAAGCCGGCGAGTTTCTCCCGGTCAGACCTGATGTGCGGCCTTAGCCAGCGATCTCATGGTTGGTGACGAAATCGGCGGGCGGCGTTGGCCCCCAAACATAGAAGGCGTCGTCACCTGGGTGATCCGTCGCCTCCCAGTCGAAGTCGACCGGGATGTAGTCGATGTCCGAAGAATACTCGCTGAAGCTACCCCAAGGATCACGCACGTAGTGGAAGTAGTTGGAGCCGAGCACGTGCCGCCCCATGCCCCAGCCTGCCACGTGGCCCTTGGTGGCCATCTGCATCGCGCCGAGCCCAACCTCGTGGATGCTGCCGACGTCCCAGCTCAGATGGTGCAACCCGGGACCGCCCGACCTGGCAAGCGCAATCATATGATGGTCGCTGCCATGGATGCCGTGCATGAACGCGATGCCATCGCCTGAGCGGTCTGACAGCCGAAGCCCGAGGACGCGATTGTAGAACTGGATGCTGCGCAGCACGTCGCTGCTGAACAGCAGGATATGCGCCAACCGCCGCGGGCGCACGACCGGCGCCTTCGACAGCGGATGCGATCCCTGGACACCGGGTGGTGACGACGGATTATGCTGCACCGCCTTTTCGTTCGGCGAGCTCTTCTCGGCCACCCGCATTTCGATGAGGATGCCTTCCGGATCGCGAAACCAGATGCCGTTCGACTCGAAGCCGGCGGGTGGGTCGAGCTGGGCCACATCGTTCTGCTTCAGCCGAGCGCGCATGCCGTCGAGGTCTTCGGGATAAACGCCGAAAGACATGTAGGTGAACTTCTTGGCCGACCCTTCGGTCACCCGGCCCCAGCGGTGGTCGTTGCCGAAGGTGTAGAGGCCGAGATCGTTGCCCTCCTCCCGCACGTCCAAGCCGAAGCTGCTGTAGAAGCTTTGCGCCTGCTTCAGGTCCGGCACCGCGAAGTTGAAGTGATCGACCGAGTGGGCCCCCAGCTCGCCCGGGCGGCGAGGACGGATGGGCAGGCTGCGAATTTGGGTCATGTCGTTCCTCCTACGCGCCGCGTTGGGCACATCTCGTCATATAGGGAGCCGCCTGGCCAAGTCGCCCCGGCCTGCGGACATCGGCTCCCGCACACCGGCCTGAACGCCGGCCCGGGCGTAGGACGGCAGGGCGGGCATCGCATGCCGCCCGACCCTACGCCCGGCGGCACCCCAGCCGCAATCAGATCCCGCGGGCGAGCCTGTCACGGTGGCAGACTTCCTCGTGGACTGGTGTCGCATGGTCAGAATGGCTTGCTGCTGGTGCCAAAGAACCGGCCCAGGGACACGACGGTGAACAGGCCGAACTCGAAGCCGCTTTTTGCCCGCCCAAGCGCCGGGTCGCCGAGGTTGTCCGGGGTCACGAAATACTCGACCAACGGGCGGAAGGAGATGGCGGGCGTGATCTGCGTGCTGCTGATGATCTCGAACGCAAAGCCGTCCCGGCTCTGTCCCGGTCCCTTGCCATCGAACCGGTTGTGCTCTGCCGACTCGAACGCTGCCTCGACGGCACTCAGGCGCTGGTAATGCGCTTGGATGCCGAACGCGTCCGCGGGCCGGCCGGGGATCAATCCGGTGAAATTCATCCCGACGATCGAGTCGAGATCAATCGGCTGGGGCTTGTCGACGGACACATCCACCGAGCCGTAGATGTTGATGTTGGGGGGCGGCCCGCCCGGCCTGGCAGCGCCGCGCCAGATTGTCTGCAGCCCTTGCATGTAGAGCACGCCACCGCCGGGGTAGTCGGCCGCGGTCGATAATATCGAAGCCGGTGCTGGCGAGCCTTTCGAGTTGAAATACCCGGTGCGCGTGTTCCACTCCATGCCGACTTCCAGGTTGGCCGGATACGACGCGGTGCTGAATTCACTGCGGTAGCCAGCCTCCGCCAGGATTTGCGCGCCTGCGGCGTGGCTGGAGCCATAGTCCAGCACGTAGTCGGTCGAGTTCAGGTAGTTATCCTCGAACCCGCCCGCTTGGACGTACCAGAATTTGTCGAGCTTGTAGGTGGCCCGGGCGCCCCAGGTCGGGAATGGCACGGTTGGGAAGTCGCTATCCACCACCAGGGCAGTGGAATAGGCGGTCAACGGGTCTAGCGAGTTCGGCAGGAAGAAGTAGCGGAACACGCTGGTCTGACCGGCCTCGACCGAAAGCCGATCGTTGAGCAACCGCTGTTCGTAGGTGAACTCCGACAGGTAGGCGAAATGGCCGGAGAGTGCCGGTGTTCCCTGCAGGTTGCTGACCAGCGCGCCCGCGCCGTCGATGACGAAGTTGGGCTCGTTAACGCGTAAGGTGTTGAACGTCACCGAAATGTGGATGTTGCCGCCCGGAATGCTGCCGGCCTTGCCGAGGTCCACGTCCAAGGCCGGTGCGATCGCCAGCAGGTTGTCGAATTCGTGGGTGCGGGCGCCGGCCGACGTGTTGGTCTGTGCCCGGTCGAACGAGAGGCCGTGGAAGTCGAAGCCGTCGTTAAGCAATTCGGCGCCGACGCCAGGGAACAGGCCCACGCTGGGAACGGGCGAGATCGGCGTCGGGGGGCCACCCGTCTCTTGCGCGGAGCTTCCGGTGGTATTTTGGTTGGGATTGGGTGACACGCCAAGCGGATTGCTGCTGTTGCTGGGACTCGCCTCCGGCTGCCCGGCGTTGGCAGGCACGGCGGTCAGCGGTTGCGCTTGGCTGAGCACGGTGGCCGCCGGGTCAGCCGCGTAGGCCGGAACAGAGGCGAGCACGCAGGCCACCAGCGCGCCATGGCCGAGGATGCGTTTGGCTCCCATGGTCTGCCTGCAAGGCTCGTGCGGAAGCTTGCCAGCGTTTCGCAGCTTGACGTCGTTGCAGTCGTTTATGGACGCGGAATGCCGGCTGGCTTTCACGTTATCAACTCCCCTATCGGTCGATGTTCACCACATCGTTATCTGCATCCGAGCATGCCGACGCCAAATGTGTCAACACTTCCACATGTGGGTTTTCAAGCGGTGGGTCATGCCATTGCTGCTCGATGCTGCCAGAGCTTTCGTTGCGCCTGTGTTGGTCTTGCCCGGTGCTCAACGCTTGCCCTAAAGTGTTGACAGTTAACCGACAGGGACGTCATCTTCCGGGCTGGGGCAATATTTCGCGAGCGCCCGCCTGGGGTTGGAAAATGGTCGTCCTATTGCTTCAGGCCGGGTCGGCCGGTGGTGTATGGCTGGATGGCCTGGTGTTGGGCGGAAACCAGTGGGGCGACCGCACATGACGGGTGCGAGCGCCGGGTCGCTGTCGGCTGCGGGGACCCAGGATCGGCGTTACCCGGCCAGGTTGGGACTGCGCCTCACGACGAAAAGACATGCGAGGAAATGAAGTCATGAACGGCAAGATCGTGTTGGAAGAGCATTTCGCCTTGGAGGAAACCGTCGGCGAGTCGCTCGCATTCATGGCTGACGTGGTCGGTCCCGAGCTACGCCACCGTTTGCTCGACATCCACGAAACCCGGGTGGCGCAGATGGACGCGCACGGGATCGAAATGATGCTGCTGTCGCTGAACGCTCCGGCGGTGCAGGCGGTGCCGAACCCGGCGAAGGCCGCGGGCTTGTCGCAGCGCGCCAACGACTACCTCGCCGAGCAGGTGGCCCGGCGGCCGGACCGGTTCCAAGCCCTGGCGGCGTTGCCGATGCAGGACCCGGAGCTCGCCGCGCGCGAACTCGAGCGTTGCGTCAAGCAGTTGGGCTTCAAGGGCGCGCTCGTGAACGGCTTTTCCGAGGTCGAGGGCGTCGACGGGCCGGTCTACTACGACCTGCCGCAATACCGGCCGTTCTGGGCCACGGTCGAGGCGCTCGACGTGCCGTTCTACCTGCACCCGCGCAACCCGCTGCCGGCCGACACCCGCACCTATCAGGGCCACCCCTGGCTGCTCGGGCCAACCTGGGCGTTCGGGCAAGAGACCGCGGTGCATGCGCTGCGCCTGATGGCGTCGGGCCTGTTCGACGTGCATCCGCGGCTTGCCATCGTGCTGGGGCACATGGCCGAGGGCCTGCCCTACAGCATGTGGCGCATCGACAACCGCAACGCCTGGATGAACGTGCCGCCGAGCTACCCGGCCAAGCAGCGGTTTGCCGACTACTTCCGCGCGAACTTCTATCTCACCACCTCCGGCAACTTCCGCACGCAAACGCTGATCGATGCGCTAATCGAGGTTGGCGCCGACCGTATCCTGTTCTCGGTGGATTGGCCGTTCGAGAACATCGATCACGGCAGCGATTGGTTCGACACGGCCAGCATCAGCGAAGCGGACCGGCTGAAGATCGGCCGGCTCAACGCGCAGAAGCTGTTCAAGCTGGCCTGAACGCGGTCGGCCGGGAGAGCGATCCGGCTGCGCGACAGCAACGTTCGGCGTGCCACCTGGCACGCCGGCGCAACTCTATAAACGGGAAGACAGTCCATGACGGAGCGTAGGGCGAGGCACTGGATTGGCGGCGAGTGGCTCAGCACCGGGGCGGAGACGCAGAGCATCAACCCGGCGACCGGCGGCGTGATCGGAACGTTCCACGATGGCGGTGCCGAAGTGGCGCAGGCGGCGATCGACGCCGCCTCGACCGCATTCCGCCGCAGCGCGTGGGCGTTCGACCCCATGCTGCGGTCGGCCGCGTTGAGCCACCTGGCCGATGCGTACGCCGCGCGGATGGATGACGTCGTCGACACGTTGTGCCTGGAAAACGGCAAGCTGCGCTACGAAGCCGGGTTCGAGGCGAACTTCATCGTTCGCGGCTTGCGATTTGCCGCAGGCCTGGCGGTGCAGACGTTCGGCCGCGTGGTCGATCCGCGGCCGGGCTTGCAATCGATGTCGATCCGCCAGCCGGTGGGCGTCGCCGGGTTGATCATCCCGTGGAACTCGCCGGCGTATCTCTGCATCCGTGCCCTGGCGCCGGCGCTGGCCGCGGGCTGCACGGCGGTGGTGAAGATGCCGTCCCAGGCGGCGCAAAGTGCGGCGTTGCTGAGCGAGATCATCGCCGGCATCCGCGAAATCCCGCGCGGCGTCGTCAACGTGTTCACCGAGACGGGGGCGGACGGCGCGCGTCTGCTGGTCGACTCGCCGCTGGTCCCCGTGATCAGCTTCACCGGCAGCACGGCAACCGGGCGGGCGATCGCGCAGGCTGCGGCGGTGCACCTCAAGCGCGTCGGCCTCGAGCTCGGCGGCAAAACGCCGCACCTGGTGTTCGACGATGCCGACCTGAACGCCGTGCTGCCCACCATCGAGAAATCCTGCACCGTGTTTGCCGGCCAGTTCTGCATGACGGGCAGCCGCATCCTGGCGCAACGCGGGATCGCCGACCGGCTGCGCGCGGGGTTGGCGGAGCGGCTGCAGCGGGTGCGCCCCGGCCCAGCGACCGATTCCGCCAGCGACATGGGGCCGCTGATCGACAAGGCGTCGGTGGCGCGGGTCGACGCCGCGGTGCAAGAGGCGATCCACGCCGGCGCGGTGGCCATCGTGCGCGGCGGCCCAACGACGATCCCCGCGCTGGAGGGCGGCGCGTTCTATCATCCTACGTTGCTCGAAGTCAGCGATTCCAGCCTGCCGATCGTGCAGAAGGAGACCTTCGGCCCGGTGCAGACGCTGCAGGTGTTCGACACCGAGGACGAGGCGGTGGCGCTGGCCAATGACAGTGAATACGGCCTGAGCGCTTGCATCTGGAGCCGCGACGTCGACCGGCCGATGCGGGTGGCGCGGCGGCTGGAGGCCGGTCTGATCTCGATCAATAGTTGGGCGAACCTGGCGGTCGAGTTCGAGGAGGGCGGCTTCAAGTCGAGCGGCCTCGGGCGGCTCGGCGGTCTCGCCTCGCTCGAGGACTTCGTTGAATACAAGCAGATCACGCAGAACTACGACGGCGGCCACTGAGGCGGGAACCACGGACATGGCATCAGCTTCATCCAAGCTTCGCTCGACGCAGGCGGCGGTCGTCTCCGAGCACAAAGGGCGGTTCGCCATTCGCGACATCGAGCTCTCCGCCCCGCGCGCGGACGAGGTGATCGTGCGGATGGAGGCCAGCGGCATGTGCCACGCCGACCTGTCGGCGCAATCCGGCAGCGTGCCGTTCCCGATGCCCGGCGTGCTCGGCCACGAGGGCGTGGGGCGGATCATCGAGGTGGGCGCGGCGGTGAGCGAAGTGGCGGCCGGCGACCGCGTCGTGATCAGCTTTAGCTGGTGCGGCCATTGTCCCGCCTGCCTGCGCGCCGCGCCGGTGTATTGCCGCGAATGGCCGCGGCTGAACCTGGTCGGCGGCAGCCGGGCCGACGGCTCGGTCACGCTGCAATGCGATGGTGCGCCGCTGCACGGCCACTTCTTCGGGCAATCCTCATTCTCGCAACTGGTGGTGACCACGGCCCGCGCGGTGGTGAAGGTGGCCGACGACCTGCCGGCCTCCATCCTGGCGCCGCTCGGCTGTGGCGTGCAAACCGGGGTGAGCGCGGCCACCGCCGTGCTGCGGCCGGCGGCTGGCGCGCGGGTCGCCGTGTCCGGGGCCGGTGCGGTGGGGTTGTCGGCGATCATGGGCCTGGGCCTGACAGGCGCCGCACAGGTCATCGCCATCGACGTGCATCCTGGCCGCCTGGCGCTGGCCCGCGAACTCGGCGCCACCGACACGATCGACGCGAGCGCCGGCGACACGGCTGGCCAGATCAAGCATTTGACGGGCGGCAACGGCCTGGATGGCGCGATCGAAACCAGCGGCAATCTCGGTGCCCTGCGCACGGCCATCGCTGGCTTGGCCGCGTCGGGCACCTGCGTGGTGATCGGCGTGCCGAACTTCGGGGACACGGTGGCCGTGGACGTGGTGGACCTGGTGGCGCGCGGCTTGCGGATCGTCGGCACCAACCAGGGCGACGCCATCCCCCGCGTGTTCATCCCGCAACTCATCGCACTCTATCGCGCCGGCCGCCTGCCGATCGACAAGCTGGTGACCGACTACGCCTTCAACCAAATCAACGAAGCGGCCGAGGCCTCGCTAAGCGGCAAGGCAATCAAGCCCGTGCTGCACATGACATGACGCGGTGCGTGGCGGCGATGACATTCGATCAACCCAGCCGAAATGATGCGCCGCGTCGATCCGTAGGCTCATCTAGCATGTCAAGGGATAGACACGCATGAATTTCGTTCCAGTTGTCGGCAGCGTCGAGCCGCTACCGGCGGATCTGTCGTGCGATGTGGCCGTGGTGGGCTACGGGCCGGTCGGCATGATCACTGCAATCCTGCTCGCGCAACGCGGCATGTCGGTGGTGGTGGTCGAGCGCTTTCGGGAGCGCTACAAGCTGCCGCGCGCAGGCCATTTCGATAGCGAGACAATGCGCACGTTCCAACAACTTGGTATTGCCGAGGACGTGGAGCTGATCGCCCGGCCCATGATCGAGTGGGATTTGGTCAACGCCGACCGGGAGATCCTGGCTGAAATCAAGCTTGGCGTTGGCGGTTGTGGCTGGAAGGAAAGCTACCTGACTTACCAGCCCGAGTTCGAAGCGGTGTTCGACGCGCGTGCCAAGGCGTTGGGCGTGCGCATCTTCATGGGCATCAATGCATTGAGCGTCGAGCAGGATGCGGACGGCGTTCGGCTCGGTGTGCAGTTGACCGACGAGCCCGACGCGGCGCCGAGCGTGATCAACGCCGCGTTTGTGATCGGCGCAGACGGCGCCAACAGCTTCGTGCGCGGTGCGATCGGGGCGGAGCGGCGCAATCTCGGCTTCGAGGCCAACGACCAGCTCGTGATCGATTTCGAGCACAATGATCCCGACCGCGACTTGCCGCAGCTTCCCGAAGTGTACCAGGTTCTGGACATTAACCGCCCGCAGCTTGCCGGTCGTTGGAGCGGCACGCGTTGGTCGCGCTTCGAGTTCCAGGCGGTGAAGGGTGAAAGCCGCGAGTATTTCGAGAAGGAAGAAACCTGTTGGTCGTTGCTGAGCACCTGGGGCATTTACCCGGGCGACGGCAAGATCATCCGCCATTCGGTCTATCGCTTCGAAAGCTACCTTGCGGAGAAATGGCGCGTCGGCCGCGTGTTCCTGATCGGCGATGCGGCGCACACCATGCCGCCGTTCATGGGGCAGGGCCTGTGCTCGGGCATCCGGGATGCGTTCAACCTGGCCTGGAAGCTCGCTGCGTTCCATGCCGGTCAAGCCAAGGAGAGCTTGCTCGACACCTACGAGACGGAACGTGCGCCACATGTGCGCGCGGTGATCGACATGTCGATCGCGGTGGGCAACATGGTGCTGATGACCGACCCGGAGCAAGCCCGGCAGCGCGACGAGATGCTTCGCTCCGGTAAGGGCCCGGAAGCGCCGCGGTTCCCGCGCTTGGGTGACGGCATCGTGCGCCCGTCCGGGTCGCCGCTGTCCCACGTCACGGATGGGCGGCCGTCGCTGCAGGCTCGCGCAGCACTCAGTCGGCGCGTGGACCGGCTGGACCAGTTTCTCACGCCGGGTTGGGCTATCATCTCGCGCCACCCGGTTCCGGAGAGCCTGTTCAACGACGCGCAGCGCAGCCTGTTCGCCGCACTCGCCATCCAAGTGGCCCATGTCTCGCGCGGCGCCGGCGCGCAATACGCCGACATCGATGGCGACTATGACCTTTGGTATCGCAAGACGGGGCGCAAGGCGTTCCTGTTGCGCCCCGACCACTACGTGTTTGGTTCCGTGCGGACGATGGAAGAGCTGCCGGCCTTGCTCGACGAGCTGCAGCTTTCACTGTCGACGAACGGGTGGCATGGCGCCGTGCAAGCCAATGAGGGCCTCGTTACCTCGCTCGAGATGGCTCGCCCCTGGTAGCGTCCGCGCGCTGCGCGGCGGCTTGGTCTAGCGGTGGTTGCACGCCATCACCCATCAAGCCGGCCGCAACGCTGTGGGCCGGAAAGCGGTAGGCACCCAGCAGCGCGATCAGGACGCTGGCGGCCAGCAATGCCGCGCAGAACGCGATGAGGCAGGGCGCGTAGCTGCCGGTCTGGTCGTAGCTGTAACCCATCAGGAACGGGCCAACGCCGGACGCGACCGTGAAGGCGGCGAAGATGTAGCCGTAGACCTGGCCGTAATGCCGCAACCCGAAGTAGCGCCCGACCAGGAAGCCGATGATGTCCACCTCGGCGCCGAGACCAAGGCCAAGGCAGATCGCCACCAGGTCGAGCAGACCCGGCGCCGTCACGCCAGACAGCAGCAGCGCGATGCCGAGCAGCGGCACCAGGAAGATCGCGGCCGCCAGGTAGGGCGCGAACGTGCGGTCGAGCAGGTAGCCCGACACCAGCCGCCCAGCAATCGTCGCCAGCCCGACCGCGGCGAGCAACGGGGCCGCGGTTTCAGCCGGCACACCATGGTCCATCACCAGCGCGATCAGATGCGCGACCACGCCGTTGACCGCGGTGACGACGAGCGACGCCGCGATGGCGATCAGCCAGAAATCCCGCTCCCGCGTCACCGACACGACGGCTTCGCCCAGCTTTGCGTTGGCGCTTAGCAAGCGATCGGCACGGCGGTCCTGCGGGTCTTTCACCAGGAACAGCACGGCTGGAAAGGCGACCAGCCAAGTCGCCGCGCCCAGCAACGCATAGGCCTCGCGCCAGCCGACGCTGCGCAGCAACACCTGCGCGAGTTGCGGAACGACCGCGATGCCGACGCCCACGCCCGCCATGGCGATGCCGAGGCCCAGCCCGCGATTGTCCTCGAACCAGCCCGAGATCGCCTTGGCGTAGGGCAGCGGCGCATGCCCGCAGGAGAACATGCCCGCGACGGCGTAGAGCGCGATGAAGGCGGCCACGCTCGGCGGCGTCAGCGAAATGAGGGCGAAGCTGGCGGCAAACAGCGTGATGAACCCGAGCGTCACCCGCTGGATGTTCCAACGGTCGATCAGCATTCCCGCGAACGGCGTCACCAGGCCGCTGACCACCAGCCCCGCCGTGACCGCCAGCGACATGGTGCCGCGCTGCCAGCCATACTCCTCCGACACCGGCCGTAGGAATACGCCAAACGTGAACAGCAACACCGGGCCATTGCTGAAGGTGAGCGCGATGGTCGATCCAAGCACCGCCAGCCAACCGGCTTTGGTCCTGCCTAAGCCCATGCCGCCCCCCGTACCTTCTATCGTCACCTGTGAAATCAGGTGTCCAGAGGATGATTATCCTCTGGTGGGGTTCGGGGCAAAGCCCTGATCGCCGCCCAGCATTCGCAACAGCTCGCTAGGCGGCGATGGCGACGCGATCCTGCAGCGACCGATCGAGCCGTCCGATCATCTCCGCCAGCTCCGCGCCATCGCCGGCAGTCCCAAACAAGTACCAGTCCGGGCGCACGATCACGGCCCGACAGTCATTGGCCGCAAACCATGCCGCGTAGGTGCCGTCCAAATCCTCGAGCGCGCTGCCGCCGCCCTGCTGATCGATCACGGCGATGCGGCCGCCGAGCGCGTTCCAAGCCGCACGGTCTGCGTCGGTGAGGTGGTTGAGCATGTCAGTGCTGCACGCGATGATGCACCATCCGGAGCCAACGACGTCATCAAACAGCCCCTCCGCGGCGGCGGAGCGGACCCGGCCTTGCGGAAAGAACGTGCCGGTGTTGGCGATCAGGCCGTCCTTGTAGCCGGGGAAGCGCACCTTCGCCGGCGCCTGGTTGGCGCGCCGTTGCGACAGCAGCCGTTCGTCTCGCGCGTGGGCCTCCGCCGGGTCACGCAGGGTTTGGATACGCCCCAGCTCAATGGCCTTTTCGGTGATGAAGCGGACATGCGGCTCGCGCTCGGCCTGATAGGTGTCAAGCAATGCGGCATCGGAGCGCCCGGTCAGCACCAGGTCGAGCTTCCACGCGAGATTGTGACTATCGCGAATGCCCGAACACATGCCCTGGCCGAGAAACGGCGGCATCTCGTGCGCGGCGTCCCCGGCGAGGAACACGCGCCCGTCTCGCCACCGGTCCACGATGCGCGAGCGAAACACGTAGTTCACGGCGCGGATGAGCGTCGCATCGGCCTCGGTCAGGTAGCGCCCGACGCGCGCCCACACATTGGCCGGGGCGGTGGCCGTTTCGGGCGTTTCGCCCGGGTTGAGCATGAAGGAAAAGCGGTGATGGTCGGGCCCGATGCGGACGATCGAGGTGGGCTGCGCCGGGTCGCACACCTGCCGGAACATCGGCAAGCCCGGGACGACGCGGTGCAACTCGAAGTCGCACACCAGCCAGTTTTCCTGGAAGCCGTAATCATGCGCGGTGGTGCTGATCATGCGCCGCACAAAGCCACTGCCGCCATCCGCGCCGACAACGTAGCGCGCCCGCACCGTCGCCGGTTTATCGTCGGGGCTGGTGCCGCGCAGGGTGACGGCGTCGTCGTCCTGCTCGAGTTCGGAAACGGTGAAGCCCTGGCGAATTTCAACGGTCGGCAGCGCCTTGTCGAACCGGTCCAACACCGCCTCGATATGCGGCTGGAACATCATGTTCATCGCGGCCCAGCCGCCCGGCGCCACGCGGTCGTACTCAAGCTTGACGAGGGTTTCGCCCGCCGCGTTGACCCAGTCATAGTCGTATTGCGGCACGGTGCCGGCGCCGATCTCGTCGACCAGCCCCAGCTTCTGAAAGGTCCGCATGATCTCGTCGTCGAAGCAGGCGGCGCGCGGGAGGTTGTAGAGGCCCTTATAGCGTTCGAGCACGACGACGTTGTGCCCCTGCTGCCCCAACAGCGCGGCCAGGGTCATGCCCGTAGGACCATAGCCGATGACAGCGACGTCGAACTCGCTCATTGAACGCTCCATCGAGATGCACGCAGCAGTTCTGTACTTGTTGGCCGATAGCGGCCATTTCAATCGCTGACCCGGCGCTGACCAAGCTTTACAACCGGGTTCGGCCGCGCCTCCCAGTCTGCGATCGCTCGCGGCCGATATGGCGCATTGCAACCCCTCGACAATCCCACGCAACGATCAGGTGCGTCAACTCGCGACCAGGGAAGTGTCGCCAGTCGTGGCGCGCTAGGCGGCAATAACACCATCCTCATCGGTCCCACGCGACGGCTCGAGCCCGCGTGAAGTGTTGACACTATCGGTTCAAGCGATAGGGTGCCAGTCAAGCTGACTTGGAACGGCGTTGCTGGTCCTACGGGAGGTTGGTAACGTGCTGAGAGGTCTGAAACAGCTTTGCCATGCTGCGAGCTCACCCAGCACGGTGGGCGCGTGCGATGTGTCTGGCGAGCCGGTCATGGCGACGGGTGCGGCGCACAAATGGCTGAAGCTGGACAGCAATACGAACCTCGAACGCGTGATCGATGTGGGGTCAAAGCCGTGGCTCAATTAGCGCCGAAATCGGCACCCGCGCCGGCGGCACCGGTATCGCTCGGCATGATGCCCGGCGCCGCAGTGCCAACGGTTGCACAGGATCTCGGACACGCCCTGTTTGTCCGAGTGGCGGTGATTTGCTCCGCAGTCGCGTTTCTCGATGGGTTCGACAGCACGTCGATCAGCGTCGCAGCGCCCCTGATCACGGCGCAGCTTCACATTCTGCCAGCCCAACTCGGCATCGTGTTCTCGTCCGCCCTGCTTGGTGCCACGCTCGGAGCGATCACCGTCGGGCGGCTCGCCGACCGGTTCGGCCGCAAGCGCATGCTCATCGTGTCCACGCTGTTGTTTGGGCTGTTCACCCTCGCGACCGCGCTGGCATCCTCGTTAAATGGCTTGCTCGCGATACGCTTCCTCGCCGGCATCGGACTTGGCGGCGCAACGCCCTGCTTCATCGCACTCGCCACCGAGTTCGCCCCACCGGCACACCGCGCCAAGGTGGCCAGCTTCATCTGGACCGCTTTCCCGCTCGGCACCGTCATCGGCACCTTCATCAGCGCCTACCTGGTGTCGGTGTCGGGATGGCAGGCAATTTTCGTGGTCGGCGGTGTCGTCCCGCTGCTCGTCATTGGCGCCATGCTGATCTGGCTGCCGGAATCCATCCAGTTCCTGAGCCTGAAGAGCAACGCCGCCATCAACGGCCCGGCGCCAGACCGCAGCGTCATTCAGGGATTGCTGGCGAAGGGCAACACCGGCAAGACGCTGTTGCTATGGTTCGCGTTCTGGGCTGCGTTCGGAACGTTGGTTGCAGTGTTCTCGTTCGCGCCGACGATCATGCGTCAACACGGCATCCCGCTGTCTCGCGCCGCCATCGCGCTTGGCGTGAGCGGTCTCGGCGGGCTGATCGGCTCTGGCGTCGCCGGGTTGCTGATCGAAAAGATCGGCACCAAGACGGTGCTGGTGGCAGCGTTTGCCTTCGGCGGATTGGCCACGGCGCTGATGGGCTACGCGCCGGGCTCACTGTTGACCACGGCCTCGATCATGGCCTGCGTGGGCCTGTTCGTCGGCGGTTTTAGCGGGGCCGGGCTGCTCGCCTTTTCCGCCGTGATTTATCCAACGGCGATGCGGTCGACCGGCGTGGGCAGCGCCATGGGCGCCGGCCGGTTCGGCCAGGTCAGCATGCCGTTGGCCATCAGCGCCATGCTGACCGTCGGGTTCGATTATGCCCAAATCTTCGTCGTGTTGGGCTGCGTCGTGGCGCTGGGGGCACTCGCCATCCTTTGGCTCGACCGTTTGCGCCGGCAAGCGGTTTGACTGCACTTTCGCGCGCGGCCAACTCGGCAGTGGTGCGCGCAGTGACCGGCAGTGGCGCTTGAGATGAACGACATGCAGAACGGGCCGGAGTTTGCGACGCCAGCGCGGTTTCAGCATTTCCATGTCGGTGATGTGCAGGTCGTTTGCCTGAGCGACGGCGGCGTGATCGTGCCACGCCCGCCGGGAACGTCGGGGGAGTCCAATGCCATCCTGCGTCCGCTGGCCTGCCTTCTGGTCAGCCTGCCAGGCTCGAGCGGGTATGTCTTGATGGACGCTGGCTTTGGCCCCAATCCCAAGCGCGCCGGCGAGCCGCTTGCGACGGCCGGGCGCTTGCTGGCATCACTCGCCGCCGCCGGCATCGCGCTCGCGGAGATCCGCACCGTCCTCGTCTCCCACATCCATCCGGACCACACCGACGGTCTGTATCACGACGACGGTACCCCGACCTTCCCCAACGCGGCCTACCGCGTGGGCGTGGAGGAACTGGCGTTCTGGAGCCAGGAGGGGTTGGACCTGAGTTGGTCACCGTCCCCGGCGCCGTTCCAGGCGGAGATGATGGCCGCCGCCAAGCGCTTCCTCGGTTTCGGCGGCCGCTCGGTCGAGACGTTTCGTGCGGGTGAGCCGGCGTTACCCGGCATCGATACCGTGCTGCTGCCGGGCCATACGCCTGGCCAAGTCGGCTTCATCATTCCGAGCGGCGGCGAACATCTGGTCTACACCGCCGACGCGATGACCACGGTCGAAATGTCGATTGGCATGCCTGACCGACTGCACCCGATCGATCTCGACCCCGAACTTGGCGTCAGGACGCGCGCGACGTTGCTCGAGATGCTGTGCCGCCCCGGTTGGCATGGGTTCTCGCCGCATTTCCCGTGGCCCAACCTCGGCGCGGTTCGTAGCACCAACGGCCGCTACACGTGGACACCGATGGAATAGCGGCCAAGCAAGCGCTGGTTCGGACGGTTCTGGGGGGATACAAAATGACCATCAACGAGACGCAGATGGCGGGTGCACAGCAGACGCTGCTGGATAAGGTTGCCGTTGCGGATATCATCCTGCGCGAGCGCCTGGCGCGCGACAATGCTTGCTGGGCGGAAATGGCAAGTTACTACCATCCGGAGTCGAGCGTCGACGTCTCGTGGTTCCAAGGCAGCGGCGAGGATTTCGTTGCACAGTCAAAGTTCCAGTCCGACAAGCGGATCGCCAGCAGCGACGCGATCAACTTCCATATCATGTCGCCCGCCGTCGTCGCCGTGAGAGGGGACCGTGCGGTTGCGGAAACGCCGTGTTCGTTGCGCAGCTTCATGCGTCTAGGTGGTATCGACGTCAGCCGGGACAGCTTCGTTACGCTGTTGTGGCGTGCCCGCCCGCTTGACGGACGCTGGTTGATCGCCGGCCTGCGCTGCATCTACGTGCGCGACCTGCTGTATTCGTGCCAGCCGGGACAGGCGCCCGAACTGGATGAGGCGAGACTCGCGAGTTACCGGCCATCCTACCGCTACACAGCCTACATGCTGACCGAACTCGGCCTCTCGCCTCGTGACGACTTGCCCGGGGCCGACCGCCCCGAGACGGTGACGGCGCTGCGTGCAGCCGAGCAACGCTGGCTCGAGGAGGCCTGACGCCATGAGCGACATCGATACCATTACGCAACTGGTCCTGCACGAGCGGCAAGGGCGCGACCGCGGCTGGTGGGAGCAGATGGCGGCCTGCTTCCACCCAGACTCGTCGGTCAGCCTAAGCTGGTTCAATGGCAACGGCCTCGACTTCGTGGCGCGCTCCCGCGTCATGAGCGAGAGCGGGTTGCGGCCTTTGCACCGGCTGTCCCCGCCCGTGGTACATGTGAACGGCACCCGAGGTTTCGTCGAACTGCCTGCCGCCATCGAGGTGCGGTTTCCGGTGGAGGGCGTCGAGGCCGACCTCATCTCCTATTCGCGGCTGCTCTACCGCGTCGAGCATCGCGCGGCAGGTTGGCGAATCCTAAGCCTCAACGCCGTCTACGAACGCGACACGCTGGCGCCCGCCATTCCCGGCACCGTGCTCACTGTGGACGTCGAGCGGTTTGCTCGCTTTCGCCAGTCCTATCGCTGCCTGGCCTATCACATCAGCCTACGCGGCCAGATAGCCGCCGATGACCTCTACGGCGACGACCAGCCTGACCGAGCGAACGCATTGTATGACGACATCCGGCAATGGCTCCAGGCCGCGCCGCCCACCGCTTGACCCGGCGTTGCGGCCGCTACCTTGGGTGAACAGACACCACATCCGCATGCGATTGCACGCATAACCACCGCTGACCCGGCGTGATGCCTGATGAACCCGCGACCCGCCCCACCCGGCAGGCGCAGGGAAGCCGCCTGCAAGCGGGCCGTTCCGCCGCGCGGCGACCTTGACACGCCCGGGCTGCGCGCGGCAAGGCAGCAAGGGCACCAAGCGGGCGAACGATCAGTCATGGACGGAGGCAACGTAAAGCGGCGCCCTGGGAACACCGCTTCGCTCATCTACGACGAGTTGCGGACGAACATACTCAGCGGGGAACTCGCACCGGGCACGCCGCTGTCGCAACTCTCGATTGCCAAAACCAGCGGGACCAGCCGCGGTCCGGTGCGAGAGGCTTTGCGGCGATTGCAGCAGGATCAACTTGTGGTTGCCCACGCCAACCACCGCTTCAACGTCGCGCCCTTCGACCTGTCGGACCTTGAGGCGGTTCTCAGCCTGCACCTGAGTGTGGTGACGTTGGCCATCCGGGTTGGCGTCCCCTTCCTGACCGAACAAGACGCTCACTGCCTCGAAAGCTACGTCGAGGCGATGGAGCGCGCGCTCAACCAAGATGATGGCGAGCAGTGGGAGACGGCTTACCGCCAGTTCATCGTCACCATCGTCGCGCACGCGGGCGAGCGCACGACCCTCCTGGCGTCTCAGCTTCACGACGACATCCAGCGCTACCGGGCCAACCTGCCGCACAAGGTACCAAGTGCATGGTATAGCGGCGGGCGAGACTTCCGGCAGATCGCGCAGGCGGCCGCGTCGCGTGACGCGAAGTTAGCGGCGACACTCTACGCGGACTACATGGGCCGCTTGTCCTCGCTGGTCCTCGCCAGCGCCTCGCACTCGTACGACGCATCGCGGCTGCGCGGCTACATCTCGGCGCTGCTACCCGCAACACCGAAGTAGTGCGGTAGCGATGGGCGAATCAACTCACGGCAGCGCTCTTCTCGCTATCCAGCATCTTCATGAGGTGCTCATCGTAGCGGGTGCCCGCCACGGCTTCGGCTGGCACCGCGCTGGCAATCCTCGCCAGGTCATCGCCCGACAAATCGATTTCGGCCGCCCCGAGCGACTCGGTTATTTGCGCCCGCCTGCGCGCACCGACGACCGGAACGATGCTCTCGTCCTGTGCCATGACCCACGCCGTCGCAAGTTGCGCCGTGCTGACACCCTTCTCCTGCGCGATCACGCCGAGCGCGTCGACCAGCGTCTGGTTGCGCTCGAAGTTCCCCGGGCGGAACCAAGGCAAATGGCCGCGGTTGTCGCCTTTGGTCGTCGGTTGGGCCTTGCCGCTCAGCAATCCATGCGCGAGCACGCCATAGGCCGTCACCCCGATACCGAGCTGCTTGAGAAGCGGAAATATCTCCCGCTCCGGGCTCCGGCTCATGAGCGAATACTCGATCTGCAGGTCACAAATCGGGTGCACCGCATGAGCCCGGCGGATCGTCTCCGGCCCCATTTCAGACAGGCCGATCGCTCGAATATACCCTGCCTTGATGAGGTCGCTGATCGCGCCGATGGTCTCTTCGATCGGCACGTTTGGGTCGAGCCGGGCAGGACGGTAAATGTCGATGTAATCGACGCCCAAGCGCACCATCGAATACGTCACGAAGTTCTTTACCGCCGCCGGACGCGAGTCGAGGCCGACGAAGGCACCATTGGGGCCGCGCAGAGCACCAAACTTCACCGACAGCACCACCTTGTCGCGCCGGCCCTGGATGGCCTTGCCGATCAATATCTCGTTGTGCCCGGCGCCATAGAAGTCGCCCGTGTCGATAACGCTGACGCCTTGGTCGATCGCCTCCTGGATGGTCGCAAGGCTCTCCGCGTCGTCGGTCGTCTGCCCGATCAGGCCCGACATGGCCGCGCAACCCAGGGCAACTGGAAACACGGTCGGCCCCTGTGAACCAAGCCGTCTGGGACTGGCGCTCATCCTCCAACTCCTACAACTTACATCCAACATAATTCGTAACCTGTCATCGGCGCCAGGTCAAGAAATCAGGGGTCCAGCATGCCGCGCAGTGGAATGACCGCTCCCGCGGTGCGGGCCAAAGCCATGGACGTAACGCTGGCGCACATGCGCCGGCACGGGCATGAACGCGTGCGTTTGGCCGCCGTCGCCAAGGAACTCGGCGTCAGCCACGTGGCACTCTATGCGCATTTCACCGACCGAGCCGCGCTGCTGGACGCGGTGACGGAGCGCTGGCTCAACGAAGTGATCGTCGCGCTCGAGGTGGTATGCGCGTCAAAACAACCGCCGTTGCAGAAGATCTATTCCTGGTTCCTGCAGCTCTACCGGCTCAAGCGGGAGCGGATTTTGCGCGACCCGGAGCTCTACCGAGCCTTCGATGCCGCAGCCGAAACGAACAAGCATTTCGTCGCCGCGCACATCGCCACGCTGAACCGCCATTTACTGGCGCTGACGCAGAATGCCGCCGGAGAACTGGGCCGGCAAGCGCCGAGGAAGAAAGCCGCAATGCTCTTCGAAGCCACCGCCGGCTTTCATCATCCCAAGCTGATGATCAACCATTGCAACGAGAACCGTGAGGCGCTGTTGCGAAACCTCTTGCGCATCTTGCTGGCCGGGATGGCAGCGAGCGTGCAGCCCATCTAGGCAAGCGGAGTGCGCGGTCAGCAGGGCCCTTGCAGGTTCTCGCGCAGGGTGCGGCCCGAGTAGTCGCGGCGGAACAAGCCACGCCCTTGCAGCTCCGGCACCACGCTGCGGCAGAACTGTTCGAACATGCCGGGAAACATGGTTGGCGTGAGCACGAAGCCGTCGCAGGCATAGTCCTCGAACAACGATTGCAGGTGGTCGGCCACGCTGCTCGCGGTGCCCACAATCAAGCTCGCCTCACCGCGCTTGGCCGCAGCCTGGGTGAGGCTGATCCCCTCGGCTTTCATCGTCTGCCGGATCACCGCCTCTGACCCTTTCATGCCCTGGTTGCCCTGCAGCGTCTCGAGCGCTGCCATGTCGGTCACCTTCGTCATGTCCACACCCAAATTGCTCGAGGTGGAGGCGCGGTTGAGCTCGGGATCAATCAGGCCGTTGAGGAAGTCCGCCCGTTCCCGCGCAATCCCTTCGGTCTCGCCCAGCACCACGCTGATGGCCGGCAGGATGGCGCATTGCGACGGCCCGCGGTCGACCTCCGCCATGCGGCGCTTGATGTCGGCATAGAACGCCAGCATGTCCTCGCGCCCGTGCTGCGCCGTGAAGATCACCTCCGCCCAACGCGCGGCAAACTCGCGCCCGCGGTCGGACCCGCCGGCTTGCATGATCACCGGGCGGCCCTGCGGGCTGCGCGGGATGGAGAGTGGCCCGCGCGTCTTGATCCAGCGGCCCTGGTAATTGGCGTAATGCACCTTCGCCGG
This sequence comes from Acetobacteraceae bacterium, assembly GCA_965199105.1. Taxonomy (GTDB): domain Bacteria; phylum Pseudomonadota; class Alphaproteobacteria; order Acetobacterales; family Acetobacteraceae; genus LMUY01. The sequence continues at coordinate 1,403,799 of CBDAQO010000002.1, forward strand.
GTCAGCGAGGATGCCGGCGGCCTTGTCCTTCACGAAGGCGTCTGCGTCCCAACTGTTCCAAAGCGCGAAGCACGCCTCGAGCACCTCGTCGGCCCGGTCGTAGCGCTCTTCGCGCGGCGGCAGTTGGTCCATGCCGGCGTTCTGGGCTTCAAGGTCGGTGGCGGAGGTCACCACGTTCCACGCCACGCGCCCGCCGCTCATGGCGTCCAGCGAGCCAAGCCAGCGCGCCAGGTGGTAGGGAGTGTGGAACGACGTGGACAGCGTGGCGCCCAGCCCCAAATGGCGCGTGACCGCCGCCATCACCGGCAGCACGACGGTCGGGTCGAGGAATGAGATCTGACCACCGCCGCGGACGTAGGCGTCGTAGCTGCCGCCATGCAGGTCATATAAGCCGAACAGGTCGGCGAAGAAACAGCCGTCGAACTTGGCTGCCTCCAACACGCGCGCGATGTGCTGGTAGCGCTCCGGGTGTAGGATGTCGTCCAGCGTCGACTCTGGGTGGCGCCAGCCGCCGTTGTGCATCGCGGTCGGGCCGGTCTTCAAGTAGGCGACCAAGTGCATCTGGCGCTGTGGCATAGGCTGCTCCTCAGTCTCCAACCGCACGCAAGCGGGACACGGTCTGTTCCAGGTCGGCCCATTTCGGCTGGCTCGGCGCAAACCGGGCGCGCAGAAAGCGGGTCAACTCCGCCATCTGCCGGTCGTTCAAGCTGTCGCGGAACGCAGGCATGTTGCCAAGCTCCGGGCGCGCGGGCTGCTCGATGCCGCCCAGCAACACGCGCAGCAAGTTGTCCGGCCGGGCAGCGTGCAGGCTGGTGGTGAGGGCCAGCGTAACGTGGGCGCCCAGCACCGGCGGCCCGCCGCCATCATGGTGACACGACTGGCAAGCGCCGGCGAACAGGCGTGCCCCTTCCGAGCCGTCGGCCGCGAGATCCTGCCACGACGCGGCCGCGAGCGCTTTGGCTTGGCCTAAGCTTGCCGTTCGCCCGCCCGCGATATACTCCGCCATCGCTGCAATGTCCGCGTCGGGCAGGGCCGCCAATTGGCTGACCACGGCTGCCATCGGCCCGGCAGCCACGCCGTGCTCCTCCGAGTGGCCGGTGCGGAGGTAGTCGTAGACGGCCTGCTGCGTCCATGCCACCGGCGCGGCCGACGTTGCGGTCAGCGGTGGCGCATCCCAACCGTCCACCAGGCCGCCGGCCAAGGCAGAAGCCCGCCGCTCCGCCCCGAGCGCGTTGCGCGGCGTGTGGCAAGCGCCGCAATGCGCCACCGCCTGCACGAGGTAGGCGCCACGGTTCCACTGCGCCGTGCGCGCCGGATCAGGCGTGAGTGGCGCCGGGCGGTGAAACAGCAGGTTCCAGCCTGCCATCAGCGGCCGCAGGTTGAACGGGAACGCCAGCCGCGTAACGGGCGCGGCCGCATGCACCGGCGGTTGCGCCATCACGAAGGCATACACGGCCAACAAGTCCGCGTCCGTCATGTGGGCAAACGCGGTGTAGGGGAACGCCGGATAGAGGTTGCGGCCGTCCCGCGCGACGCCGTTCCGCATGGCGCGCTGGAACGCCGGGAACGAGTAGTTGCCGATGCCGGTGGCTTCGTCCGGCGTGATGTTGGTGGCATACACGGTGCCAAAAGGCGTGTGGATCCCGCGCCCGCCGGCCAGGTTCGCACCATGGCACACCGCGCAGTCCCCGGCCGCCGCGAGCAGGCGCCCTCGTTCTATCAAGGCGGGGCTGAACACGTCCGCGCCCGGCGGCGTCGCCCTCGGCAGCGCCGCGTGCCACACGGCAAAGCTGCCCAACGCCGCGGTGAGCACGGCCGCCGCACCGGCCCAGCGGCGGCGCTTGCGTGGCGCGGCTTGGGCTGCTCCTAAGCCGGCGAGGATCACGTCCCTGGTGAACGGCGCGCTGCGGAACCGCACGCCGGTCGCGTCGAAGATCGCGTTGGCGATCGCGGCCGCACCGGGCACAGACGCCGACTCACCCACACCCAATGGCGGCTGCTCCGGGCGCGCCATCATCAGCACGTCCACCTCAGGCACGTCACGGAAGGTTATTATCGGGTAGGCGCCCCACTCCTTGCTGGTCACCAGGGCGCGCTCATCGAACTGGACCTGTTCCATCAGCGCGCGGCTGGTGGTCTGCACCACGTTGCCGTGCACCTGGTGGCGCACGCCCGCCGGGTTCACCATCAAGCCGGCATCGTGGCCGACCGTCACCCGCGTGACGGTCACCTCGCCGGTGCGGCGGTTCACCGCGACGTCGGCCGCCCAGGCAGCATAGGCCGCAGCAACGCCGGGGTATGCTCCATGCACATACACGGCGTAGGCAAATCCTTGCCCGTGCGCGATGTCCCCGTCCGTGCGCAGGCGCGGCCCGGTGCGCGCCTCCCAGCCGACACGCTGCGCCACCGACCGCACCAGGTCGGCCGCTCGTGCGTCCGGCAGGTAGCGCAGGCGATACTCCACCGGGTCGACCGCCGCTTCGGTGGCGAGCTCGTCGATGAAGCATTCGTGGGCGAAGCTGTTGGGCAGCGCCGACACGCCGCGGAACCAGGACGCACGAACCAGCGGCGCCATGTCTTCCACCGCCACGCGCATGGCTGGATAGGCGTAGGGCGGCACGGCGGTGCGGTCGCCCATCGGCACCACGTCCGCCACCGGTGGCACGGCGCCGGTCAGCAACAGCGGCAGCATCGGGGCTAGGTTGGATGGATATCGCGTTACGAAATCGTAGGCCACCGGGTCGCCGCGCGCATCGATCCCGCCCGCGACGTCCGACACCTGCGCGGCGCCCTTCGGCTCCCACGCGTGCTCCTGCTCGCGCGTCAGTTGCACGCGCACCGGGCGGCCAACCGCGCGTGACAGCAGGGCGGCATCCCCAGCCACGTCGTCGGCGCAGTTGCGGCCGTAGCAGCCCGCCGCTTCGAGCCGAGCAACATCCACGTCGGTTTCGGCCATGTTAAGCAAGCGGCACAAATCGGCACGCAGCACATGCGGGTTCTGCGTGCCCGACCATACTTGCAACCGACCCGGCGCGTGGTCCGCCACCGCACAGGATGGGCCTATGGAGCCATGCATCTGATACGGCCAATTGTAGCTGCGGCGAAGCACCGTCTTGGCCCCGGCGAGCGCCGCGTCGACGTCCCCGCGCTCGAGCAGGGTTCGCCGGGTCGAGTCTTGCCGCCGCAGCGCCCCGCTCACGTCCGTCAGGTCCGCGCCAGGTGCGAACGGTCGCCACGTCACGCGGAGTTGGCGCATGGCCTGGTCGGCGTGCTCCTCCCGCTCGGCCACCACACCCACGAAATCCCCGATGGTGACCACCGCGACCAAGCCGGGCACGTCGTCCACCGAGGCCGCGTCGACGGATTGCAGGCAGCGCCCGACGAACGCACCGCTGTCGTGCCCCAGATAGGGCGGGCGCACCACCCGGCCATGCAGCATGCCGGGCACCCGGACGTCATGCACGTAGGTGAAGGTGGCGAGCGCCTTGGCCGGAATGTCCACCCGCGGCACGGGCTGGCCGACGAGACGATACTCGCCCGGCGGCTTCATCGCCACGTCACTTGAAAGCGTCACGTGCCAGGTGCGCCGGCCGATCAGCGCGCCATAGCTGACCCGGCGTTCGCCACCGTGCACCACACCGTCCACGACGCGAAGCGTCACCGCTGGAACCTCGAGTTCGTTGGCCGCCGCGCCGAGCAAAGCCACGCGCGCCTGGGCCGCGGCCTGCCGCAACGCGACGGCGCTGACCTGGATGGTCTCACTCGCGATCGTCGGCCCCTGGTCGGGCGTGACTTCGGTGTGGCCTAACACCATCTCGACCCGGTCGAGCGGTACGTCCAGCTCCTCCGCGACGATTTGCGTGAGCGCTGTGCGGATGCCGGTACCGAGGTCCACATGGCCGCAAAACCCGGCGACGCGGTCGTCGGCAAACACGGCGAGCAGGATGTCCGGCTCGTGCGGCTGGTTGGAGCCGGGCGGCATCGGCACCAGCCCGCCGCGCGGCGCAAACGGGCGGGTGACAAGCAACACGCCCGCGTGCTCGAGCAGGTCGCGCTTGGTCATGCCGCCGCCCGGCGGACCGCGCGCAGGATTTCGATGTGGGTGCCGCAACGACACAGATGGTGCTGCAGCTCGCGGCGGATTTGCGCCTCCGTCGGGTGCGGCACGCGGCGCAGCAAGGCCTCGGTCGCGACGATCATACCGTTCAGGCAGTAGCCGCATTGCGCGGCCTGCTCGTCGATGAACGCCTGTTGCACGCGGCCTGGGCGGCCTGCCTCGGCGAGCCCCTCGAGCGTGGTGACCTGCCGCCCGGCCGCAACCGCCAGCGTGACGCAGCAGGATCGCGCGGCGCGCCCGTCGATCAGCACCGCGCAGGCCCCGCACTCGCCGAGGCCGCAGCCGAATTTTGGCCCGTTCAAGCCGAGGTCGTTGCGTAAAATGTACAGAAGTTTCGTGGTGGGCGCCAAAGCCAGATGGTGCACGGTCCCGTTTACCTGCAACGGCAAGCCGCCAATCACCCCGTCGGTCACCACATCAGGCCATCGCCGGCGTGGCGAGCGGCGCGGTGAGCACGTCGTAGCCGAACACCCAGGCCGGGTCCTCCTGTGTGCGCAGCCAGGTGTTGGCGTTGGACACTTCTTGCACGCGGGTCGCGCGGTCCTTGCGGTTGGCTTCGTAGAGGGCGAAGGCGGCGGCATAGTCGGCCAGGCCGGTTTCCTTCAGGCAGCGCGCCAACATGGCCGCGTCCTCGATGGCCATCGCCGCCCCTTGCGCCATGTGCGGCTTCATCGGATGGCACGCGTCGCCCAGCAGCACCATGCGCCCCCGGCTCCACAGCTTGAGCGGGTTGCGGTTGAGCAGCGGCCACTTGGTGACTTCTTCCGACGCATCGATCAACGCCTGCACCAGCGGGCAGTAGTCGGCGAAGGCGGCATGCATCGCCTGCGGACTGCTGGCGACGAAGGCGGCGTCACCACCCTCCCATTCGGCCTGCGGCACGCCGGTCACGTAGTAGTATTCGTCCCGCCGCCCGGTGGTGTAATACACCATGATGTGGCGATCCTTTGACCACCACTTCACGCAGTCTTCGAAGGCGTGCAGTTCGAAGCCGCGTCCACGCAACCGGTCGGCATGGATCAATGCGCGGTGGCCGACCCAGCCGCTGTAGTTCGGCCGCTCCGCACCGAGCAGGATTTCGCGCAGGCGGGAGTTGATCCCGTCCGCGCCGACCACCATCGCCGCCGTGGCAACGCTCGCGTCCCCGAAGCGCAGCATCACGCCCCCATCACGCTCCTCCACTGCCTCCAGCCGCTTGCCGAAGCGCACCGTGCCGGGTTGCAGCGCGCCGAGCTGCAGCGCGTGCATGTCGCCGCGATGGACGGTGACGTAGGCGGCGCCATAGGTGTCCAGCGCATAGTCGCCGAGCGGGATGCGCGAGAGATAGTCGCCGGTCGTCCCGTCGCGGCTGCACCAGAAGTCCGGATGCGAGCTGATCTCCAGCAGTGCCGCCTCGAGCCCGAGCTGGCGAAAGATCTTCATCACGTTCGGCCCGACATGGATGCCGGCGCCGAGTCGGCTGAAGCTGTCGGCCTGCTCATAGACGGTGACACGGAACCCGGCTTGTTGCAGCAGCGCGGCGGCAGCGGCACCGCCGAGCCCGGCGCCGATGATCGCGATGTCCGATGTCATGTCCATGGGGCTGTCCGCCTCGCGATCTGATCCGCGAATTAGAGTGTATACGCGGCTTTACGCAACACGAAATTGCAGCTGACCAAATTCACGCTGCAGAAACAGCCGCCTTTGTGGGCAGAACCACGTAGAGTGCGTCTTTGTGAGGCAGCCTCCGATTCTGCGCACCATCCAGGTAAAAGCGTCTACGCTACATCGATCCGTGACCAGCAGGAGCGCGCCATGCCCGTCAGCGACGTCGAACTGACCATGATGTTCGAGCACGTCTTGCAGAACTCCAAGGTCGACGCGTCCCAGAGCGTCGCCGTGCTGAAGAGCCATTACAGCAACCCACGCATCGTGCAGGCGGCGATGGAGGCCTCGGTCCGGCTCGGCGCCAAAGTGTTCGGGGTGGAGCTGCCGGCGTTCAACCATCCCAAGGCGATGGGCAACGACATGACGGGCTATTGCGGCGACACCGCGCTCACCGGCAACACCGCTGCCCAGCGCGCGCTGGAATGCGCCGACCTGATCGTGGACACGATGCTGCTGCTGCACTCGCCCGAACAGGAGCAAATCCTCAAGACCGGCACGCGCATCCTGCTCGCGGTGGAGCCGCCGGAGGTGTTGGCCCGCATGCTGCCGAGCCAGGAGGACAAGACCCGCGTGCTCGCCGCCGAACGGGCGCTCAAGGCCGCCACGTCCATCCGCGTGACGTCGGCGGCGGGAACCGACTTCACGGCCGCACTCGGGCAATACCCCGCCGTCACCGAATACGGTTTCGCCGACGCGCCCGGGCGGTGGGACCATTGGCCGAGCGGCTTCCTGTTCTCCTGGCCCAATGAGGAAACCGCCGAGGGAACCTTGGTCATCGACACCGGCGACATCCTGCTGCCGTTCAAGAGCTACGTGCGCGAGCCGATCACGCTCGAGGTGCGCAAGGGGTTCGTGACCGCGATCCATGGCGGCTTCGACGCCGAGTACCTGCGCGACTACATGGCCTACTTCAACGATCCGGAAGTCTACGGCATCTCCCACATTGGCTGGGGCCTGCAACCGCGCGCGCAATGGACCGCGATGGGTCTGCACGACCGCAACGACGGCATGTGCATGGACGCGCGGGCCTTCGCCGGCAACTTCCTGTTTTCCACCGGCCCCAACACCGAGGTCGGCGGCAGCCGCAAGACGCCGTGCCACATGGACATCCCGCTGCGCAAATGCGACGTGCTGCTGGACAACCGGCCGGTGGTGTTGGCGGGCAAGGTGGTCAGCCCGTCCGACAGCGTGCCGGGCTGAGGCAGCGCCATTGTCGCGACCGGCCGCGCAGCATGTCGCCACGTCCGCTGCGGCCCGCACCGCCGAGGCCCGTCCCAACGACGGGGATGGCTACAAGGTGTCCGAGCAGATCGGGCATTTGCTGCGCCGGGCCTACCAGCGGCACCTCGCCATCTTCCAAGCCGCCTCGGGCGAGCCGCAGATCACCTCCACCCAATTCGTCACGCTGTGCACGCTGCGCGACCGCGGCGCTTCCAACCAGACCGAGATCGTGACCGCCACCGGGATCGACCAGGCAACGATCCGCGGCATCGTCGACCGCCTGAAGCGGCGCGGCCTGGTCGCGTTCCAGTCCGACCCGCATGACCGGCGCAAGGTGATCGTGGCGCTGACTGGCGCCGGCTCCGCGCTGCTCGACCGCATGATCCCGCGTGCCGAACGGATCAGCGAGTTGACCATGGGCACGCTGAACCCGGCCGAGCGCGCCGCCATCATGTTTGCGCTGAGCAAGATGATCGGCCGCGAGTAGCCGGGGCGGCGCCAATCACCGCCGTCGCCGGCGAAGCTGCTCAGGAACCCTCCACCGGGTCGCCGGTTACATTGGTGCCATTCACCAGCGCCCGACGTGAAGCATGACCGACCAGGAACCGTTCCCTCCCGCCACCGTCCCCACCGACAGCGAACTTCTCAAGCACGTGCTCGACAGTGCGACCGACTACGCGATCATCGCGCAGGACCCAAACGGCATCATCACCGCCTGGAACCACGGCGCGCAACACCTGCTGGGTTGGTCCCAAGACGAGGCGGTCGGCCAACACGTCGCCATGATCTTCACACCCGAGCAGCGCGATTCGGGTGAACCCGGCCACGAGATGAGCGGCGTGATCGCGTTCGGCCGCTCCGAAGACGAGCGGTGGCACCAGCGCCGGGACGGGTCGCGGTTCTGGGGGTCCGGCCTGCTGATGCCGCTCGACGACCCCGCCATGGGCTTCCTGAAGATCATGCGCGACCGCACGCCGCAGCACGAGGCCGAGGCGCGGCTGGCCGAGAGCGAGGAACGGTTCCGCCTGCTCGCCACCAACATCCCGCAACTCGTGTTCCGCTCGCGCGGCTCGGGCTGGCGGATTTGGGGCAGCCCGCAATGGGAGGTGTTCACCGGCTTGTCGCTCGAAGCCAGCGTGCAGTTCGGCTGGCTCGACGCGATCCATGCCGACGATCGCGAGGCCACCCTCGACGCCTGGCGGGACGCGCAATCCACCGGCGAATACTATGCCGAACATCGCATCCGGCGCAGCGCGGACGGCGTCTATCGGTGGCACCAAACCCGTGCGCGGACCGTGGCAACCGGCACGACGGATGACTGGGTGGGCACCTCGGCCGACATCCACGACCTGCGCACCTTGAAGGATCGCCAGCAGGTGTTGCTGGCCGAATTGCAGCACAGGACGCGCAACCTGCTGGCCGTGGTGCAGGCGGTCGCCCGCCAGACCGAGCGCAACAGCCAGTCGATCGGGGATTTCAGCCCACGCTTCGAAAGCCGGCTGCGGGCGCTCAGCCGGGTGCAGGGCCTGCTCGCCGAGTTCGACCACCAGGATATCGACCTGGCCACCCTGGTGCGCTCCGAATTGGAAGCCCATGTCGATGACGCGACGGACAAGGTCACCACCCAGGGCCCACCGGTGGCGCTGCCCGCCACCTCGGCGCAAACGCTGGCCTTGGCGCTGCACGAGCTGGTCACCAACGCCGTGAAATACGGCGCGCTGTCGCAAGCGTCCGGCCGGCTGTCAATCACCTGGGCTTTGTATGACGACCATGGCGAGGAGCGGGTCGCGCTGGACTGGGTGGAGCGTGGCGTGGCGATGGAGGCGGCGGGCCGCACGCGCCGAGGCTACGGCTCGGAGCTGATCGAGCGCGCGCTGCCCTACCAGCTGAAGGCCAAGACCCGGCTGGAGTTCGGGCCCGACGGCGTGCGCTGCTGGATCAGCAGCCCCACGGCGCGCCCGGGCCGGGAGCCGCAGAATGGTTGACGCGATAACGGGCGAGCTGCAGGACCGCCGCGTCCTGGTGGTCGAGGACGAGTACATGATCGCCATCAACCTGGCCGACGCGCTCGAGCGGTATGGCGTGCAAGTCGTCGGGCCGGCCGCGTCGGTGGCGGATGCGCTGGGGCTGATGGCGGCCGAACCCACGCTGCACGCGGCGGTGCTCGACATCAATCTCGGCGCCGAAACGGCCTATCCGGTCGCCGACGAACTGATCGGGCGTGGCGTGCCGTTCGTGTTCGCCACCGGCTACAGCGCCATCGTGGTCCCGACCGCGTATGCCAACGTGCCGCGGGTGGAGAAGCTGGTGGATGCGGCGGCGCTCGCGCGCACCCTGGCCCAGCTCATCGGCGCCGCGAACCAGCGCCGGCCTTGACCGGCGAACCACCAACCGAACGCAGCTTCACCGTCGCGCCGGCCAGCGGAGATGGTGACATCGCGGCGGTGCGGGCGCTGTTCCAGGACTACGCCGCCAGCCTCGGGATTGACCTGGGCTACCAGGATTTCGCCGCCGAACTGGCCAGCTTGCCCGGCCGGTATGCTGCGCCGCCGGGGTGCCTGCTGATCGCGCGGGATGACCGGGGCGAGCCGGCCGGGTGCGTCGCGCTGCGGCCGCTCGCGCCGGGCGTCGGTGAGGTCAAGCGCCTCTACGTGTGCGCAGCCGCTCGCGGGCATGCAATCGGGCGCCGTCTCGCCACCGCCGTCATCGCCCACGCCAAAGGCGCCGGCTACGCCCGCCTGCAGCTCGACACGCTCGCCTCGATGGCCGCCGCGCAGGCGCTCTACGGGTCGCTCGGATTCCGGCCGATCGCGGCGTATTACGCCAGCCCGGTGCCCGATACGCGCTATTTCGCGCTCGATCTGTGAGCGGACGCCAGGTTGCGAGGCCGGCCCATCGCGTTGAACACGCTTTGTTCATTTTGCCGTGCGATACCCTTCGCGACAGTAGCCACACGTCAAGCCCGGCGCGGGTCGGCGCTTCGAGCGGAGGAACACAGGCTTTGCCAGGCGGAACGCTCTGCGCGCACGCGAAACAGCGATGAGGGCGCAATTCGGGCGCGACCCGGCAAGCGACATCGCGCCGCCGCAGCCGCGTCCGACCATCGCCATCATCGGCGCCGGCTTCTCCGGCACCATGGCGGCGATCCATCTGCGCCGCGCGCTGCCGGGCCACGTGATCTACCTCATCGAGCGCACCGGCCGCTTTGCCCGCGGCGTCGCCTACGCCGCGTCGAGTGCCCCGCATCTGCTCAACGTTCCCGCCACCAACATGAGCGCGCTGCCGGACGAGCCGGACCATTTCGCGCGCTGGCTGGCTGAGCAGGCGCCGCATTGGGCGCACGAAGCCGCGGTGAGCGACGCCGGCACGTTCGCCACCCGGCGGCTCTACGGCCGCTACCTGCGCGCGCTGCTCTACCAGGAGCGGCGGGCCTCCGCCGGCCGGCTGCGGCTCGGCACGCAGGACGTCGTGGAGGCGACCCAGGTGCCGGACGGGTGGCGGCTGCGATGCGCCAGCGGCCATGCCTTCACCGTCGCGGGCCTCGTGGTCGCGGTCGGCAACCTGCCGTCGCGCCAACCCGGCGGCCCGGTCGTCTACCACAACCCGTGGTCCCCCGCCGCCACGGCCAGCCTTCGCCCCGACGAGCCGGTGCTGGTGGTCGGCACCGGGCTCACCATGGTCGATCTCGTGCTCGGCATGCGGGCGGCCGGGTTCACCGGGCCGGCCATCGCCATCTCCCGGCGCGGGCTGGTGCCACAGCCGCAGACCGCGCCCGGCGAGGGTTGGCCCTGCCCGCAGTTCTCCGCGGCAGAACGCGGCTCGGCGCTGCGGCTGCTGTGTCGCCTGCGCCAGGAAATCCGCCAGGCTGAGGCGGCGGGCGTCGGTTGGCGCTGCGTGGTCGACAGCCTGCGGCCGGTGACCGCATCGCTCTGGCAAGCCCTGCCGCGCGCCGAGCAAAGCCGTTTCCTGCGTCACCTGCGCCCGTTTTGGGACAGCCACCGCCACCGGCTGCCGCCCAGTTCCGCGCAAGCCTGCGACGATCTGCGCAACGCTGGTGCGCTCGTCGTCCAGCGCGGCCGCTTGCACACGGTGCGGGTCGACGGGGACCGCGCGCACGTCACCTGGCGCGCCCGCCACGCCCGGGTGCCGCAAGCCCTCGAGGTGCAGCGGGTGATCTACGCCACCGGCACCGGCAAGGGCGCGGCCGACGGTCTGGTCGCCAACCTCATCGACCAGGGCCTGGCGCGCGCCGACGAGCAGGCGCTGGGCCTCGATGTCAGCCCGGGGTTGCAGATGCTCGGCGCCGACGGCGGCATCACCGGCCGCGCCTGGGCGCTTGGCCCGATCGTGCACGGCGTGTTCTGGGAATGCACCTCCGTGCCGGACATTCGCGTGCAGGCGCGCACCATCGCCCAAGAGGTCGCCAGCCAGCTCGCCGCGGCGCGCGCCTAGACCCGAGGGCCACCGAGCGTGGCAGGGCGCTTGCTAACCCTGGGTCCGGAGGTTCCCCCCATGCCGACCGTCACCCGCCGCGCCGTGCTCGCCGCCACGGCCGCCCTGGCCACCGCACCGTCCATCGCCCGCGCCGCCACGCAAACCACGCTGCGCTTCTCGCCGCAGCAGGACCTCGTGGTGCTCGATCCGGTGGCAACCACCGCCTACATGAGTCGCAACCACGGCTACATGGTGTTCGACACGCTCTACGGCATGGATTCGCAATTCCAGCCGCAGCCGCAAATGGTCGCCGGCCACACCATCGAGGACGACGGCAAGCGCTGGACGCTCACCCTGCGCGACGGGTTGACGTTCCACGACGGCAGCAAGGTGCTGGCGCGGGATTGCGTCGCCAGCATCAATCGCTGGGCCAAGCGGGACCCGTTCGGCGCCACCTTGATGGACGCGACCGACGAGCTCGCCGCCCCCGACGACCGCACCATCCGCTTCCGCCTGAAGCAGCCGTTCCCGCTGCTATCCATGGCGCTGGGCAAGGCCGGTGTGCCGGTCTGCGCGATGATGCCAGAGCGGCTGGCCAGCACCGACCCGTTCAAGCCCATCACCGAGATGGTTGGCAGCGGCCCATTCCGCTTCGCCGCGGACGAGCGCGTGCCGGGTTCGCTCACCGTCTACCGCAAGTTCGAGGCCTACCAGCCGCGCCCAAGCGACACGCCGACGGGATGGACCGCCGGGCCGAAGCCGGTGCATTTCGACCGCGTCGAATGGGCCTACATTCCCGACCCGGCGACCACCACCAACGCCACCATCAGCGGCGAGGCAGCCTGGCAGGAATACGCGTACGCCGACCAGTTGCCGCTGCTGCGCGCCGCCAAAGCCGTCACCGTGGCGGTGAACGACCCGACCGGCTTCGTCAACATGATGCGCCTCAACGAGCTGCAGCCGCCGTTCGATAACCCGGCCATCCGCCGCGCGCTCTGGGCCGCCATCGACCAGGACGCCTACATGGCCGCCGTGGTCGGCGACAATGCCGCGCTGATCCGCGATCCGCTCGGCTTCTTCGGCCCCGGCACCCCCATGGCGTCCAACGCCGGTTGCGCCGCGCTGACCTCCAAGCGCGACCCCGAGCAGGCCCGCCAAGCGCTGCAGCAAGCCGGCTACGCGGGCGAGCCGGTGCTGCTGATGGTGCCCTCCACCTCGCCCACCCTGGCCGCCATCGGCGAGGTCGCCGCCGACATGCTCAAGCGCTGCGGCATGAACGTGCAGGTCTACTCAGTCGAGTTCAACGCCATGCTGTCCCGCCGGGTGCGCAAGGACCCGGTGGCGCAAGGCGGCTGGAGCGCCTACGTCACGAACTGGGTCGGGCTCGACTGGCTCAACCCCGCCGTCCACATCTCCCTGCGCGGCAATGGCGAGGCGGCCGCACCCGGCTGGCCCAGCTCGCCCGCGATCGAGCAACTGCGCACCCAGTGGCTGGCCGCCCCCGACCTCGCGGCGCAACAGGCCATCTGCCGCCAAATCCAGCTTCAGGCGTTCCAGGACGTGCCCTACTACCCGCTCGGCGCCTTCCTGCAGCCGACCGCCTATCGCCACGACATGATCACCGGGCTGAACCCAGGCTTTGCCACGTTCTGGAACGTGCGACCGGCGTGACCCCGACGCTCGCGCGTAGGCCCGCCCTAACCATCGCCTGACGGAGGAACGTCCACGTGCAACTCGGCCTCGGCGGCAAGACGGCCCTCATCACCGGCGCATCCCAAGGCATCGGCCTGGCCTGCGCCCGGACCTTGGCGGCCGAGGGCTGCCACCTCCACCTCGCCGCCCGCAACGGCCCCGCCATGCACCGCGCCAAGGCCGAGCTCGAGGCGGCGCATGCGGTGCGCGTGACGGTGCACCAGGCCGACCTGTCCAGCACCGCCGCGATGGAGGCCCTGGCGGAGGCGGCCAGCGACGCCGACATCCTGGTCAACAACGCCGGCGACATCCCGGCCGGCCGGCTGGACGTGGTGTCCGACGAGGCGCTGCGGGCCGGCTTCGACCTCAAGGTGTTCGGCTACATCACCCTCACCCGCGCCTGCTACCGCCACATGAAGGGCCGCGACGGGGTGATCGTGAACATCATCGGCAACTCCGGCGAGAACTGGGACGCGAGCTACTTCGCCGGGTCGACCGGGAATGCGGCGCTGATGTCGTTCACCAAGGCCATCGGCGGCGCCAGCCTGGACGACGGCGTGCGCGTGGTCGGCATCAACCCCGGCCCGGTCGCCACCGCCCGCATGGTCAAGCTCATGCAGCGCAAGGCGGTGGACCTGCTGGGCGACGCGGCGCGATGGGAGGAGCTGCACGACCGCTACCCCGGCAAGCGGCCCGCCACGGCGGAGGAGGTGGCCGACCTCACCGCCTTCCTCGCCTCGCCTCGCGCCGGCTACATCACCGGCACCGTCGTCACCATCGACGGCGGCATCTCCGCCCGCGGCTCGGTGATCTGACGCACGCCTTCAGGAGCCCAGGATGCACATCACCACCAAGGACGGCGTTCGGCTCCATGTCGAGGAGGTCGGTGCCGGGGTGCCGATCCTGTTCATCCACGAGTTCGGCGGCAACCATGGGAGTTGGGAGCCGCAGCTCCGCCACTTCAGCCGCCGCCATCGCTGCCTCACCTACGCAGCCCGCGGGTACCCGCCGTCGCAGGTGCCGCCCGACCCGGCGTCCTACTCGCAGGCCATCGCCGTGGCCGACGCCATCGCCGTGCTGGACGGGCTCGGCATTGCGCAGGCCCACATCGTCGGCCTCTCCATGGGCGGCTTCGCCACGCTGCATTTCGGCCTGGCCCGCCCCGACCGCGCCCTCTCCCTCACCGTCGCGGGTGCCGGATACGGTGCGGAAAAGCAGTTCGAGGCGTATTTCCGCGGCGTCTCGCTGGAGGTGGCCGACCGGTTCGAGCGCCTCGGCGCCGCCGCCTTTGCCCCCATCTACGCCCAGGGCGCCAGCCGCGTGCAGTTCCAAGCCAAGGACCCGCGAGGCTGGCGCGAGTTCGCCGACCGCCTCGCCACCCACTCCAGCACCGGCGCCGCGTTCACCATGCGCGGCGTGCAGGCCCAGCGCCCCTCGCTGTGGGACCTGGAGCACGAACTCGCCCGCATGACGGTGCCCACGTTGGTGATGGTGGGCGACGAGGACGACCATTGCCTGCAACCCGGCCTATTCCTCAAGCGCACCATCCCCGCCTGCGGCCTGGCGGTGTTGCCCAAGACCGGCCATACGCTGAACCTGGAGGAGCCCGGCCTGTTCAACACTCTGTTGGCCGAGTTCATCGCCCAGGTGGAAGCCGGTGCCTGGCACCCACGCGACCCCCGCGCGCTGCCCGGCGAGGTGATGCGGTCCAAGTAGCCGCCAGGCCGCGTCCACCCGCCGTCATCCCTGCTATCTGTGGTCTCAACCGGGAGGACCGCCACCATGCCCACAACCGACGCCGTGCCGAGTTCCGCCCCGCTGGCCGGGGTTCGTGTGCTCGAACTGGGCCATTACGTGGCCGCGCCGTTCGCCACCCGCTTGCTCGCCGACCTCGGCGCCGAGGTGATCAAGGTCGAGCCGCCGACCGGTGACCCGGTGCGCCAGTGGGGCGCCCGCTACCAAGGGTCGTCGCCATGGTGGAGCGTGCACGCCCGCAACAAGCGCTGCATCAGCCTGGACCTGCGGCAGCCCGAGGCCAAGCGCACCGTGCTGGAGCTGGTGCGGTCATGCGACGCGCTGGTGGAGAACTTTCGGCCCGGCCAGCTCGCCAAGATGGGGCTCGGCGAGCCCGAACTGCGCGCCGCCCGCCCCGACCTGGTGATCGCCCGCATCTCCGGCTACGGCCAGGACGGGCCCGGCCGCGACCAGGCCGCGTTCGGCGTCATCGGCGAGGCGATCGGCGGCCTGCGCCACCTGACCGACCATCCGCCCGGCACCTCGGGGCTGCCGCCGGTGCGCGTCGGCGTGTCCATCGGGGATTCGCTCGCCGGGCTCTACGCCGCCTTTGGCGTGGTCGCCGCCCTGCTGCGGCGGGAGCGCACCGGCCGCGGCGGCGAGGTGGACGTCGCGCTGTCCGAGGCGGTGTTCAGCCTGCTCGAGGGCGCGCTGCCGGAATACGGCGCCCTCGGCACCGTGCGCCAGCCCGCCGGCGGCGCCATCTCCACCGCCGCGCCCAGCAACGCCTACCGCTCGCGCGACGGCGTGTGGATGCTGATCGCCGCCAACTCGGACCCGCTGTTCCGCAAGCTCGCCGCGCTGATGGGCCAGCCCGGCCTAGCCAGCCAACCCGACTACAGCGGCAACCAGGCCCGTTGCGCCAACGCGGCGGCGCTGGATCGCCTGATCGGCGCCTGGTCGGCCACGCTGGACCTGGCGGCGCTCGATGCGGCGCTCGCCGCGGCCGACATTCCGCACACCAAGGTGCTCACCGTGGCCGACATCGCGGCCGATCCGCAGTTCCGCGCCCGCCAGATGGTGCAGCAGGTGGAGGACGCCACGCTCGGGCCCATCCTGCACCCGGGCGTGGTGCCGCGGATCGATGGCGTCTCCCCGGTGCCGCGGTCCACCGGCCCCGCCATCGGCGCGGATACCGCCAGCGTGCTCGCCGAGTTGGCCGGCGCACTGCAGCCCCCACCGCGCACCAGGGAGGACGCGCCATGACCCAGGCCGCCAGCTTGATCGAGGTCGCCCCGCGCGACGGCTTCCAACCGATCGGCCCGTTCGTCCCAACCGCCGAGAAGGTGGCGTTCGTGCGCGGCGCCCACGCGGCCGGGTTGCGCCGGGTCGAGGTCGGATCGTTCGTGAACCCCAAGGCGGTGCCGCAACTGCGCGACACCGGCGACGTGCTGCGCCAGACCGCCGACCTGCCAGGCTTGGACCCGCAAGTCCTGGTGCCGAACGCGCGCGGCGTCGAGCTGGCGCTGGCGGCCGGCGCCAACCACCTCGTCTACGTGATCTCCGCGTCGGACGCGCATAACCGCTCCAACGTCCGCCGCGACACCGAGGCGTCCATCACCGAATACGGCGACGTGGTGCGCACCCTGCCGGCCGGCACGCG
Source organism: Acetobacteraceae bacterium (assembly GCA_965199105.1). Lineage (GTDB taxonomy): Bacteria > Pseudomonadota > Alphaproteobacteria > Acetobacterales > Acetobacteraceae > LMUY01. The sequence goes on from CBDAQO010000002.1 coordinate 1,420,307, forward strand.
GCTGCGCCTGAACGTCGCCACCGCGTTCGACTGCCCGTTCGACGGGCGCATGGCCGAAGCCTTCGTGCTGGACCGCCTCGGCCGCATGCTGGCGCACCGGGCGGACGTGGAGGTCGGCCTGTGCGACACCACCGGGCGCGCCGACCCGGCCCATGTGGCGCGCCTCGCCGCCACCTGCCTGGCCCGCTGGTCGAGCGGCGGCACGCGGTTCGTCTTCCATGGCCACGACACCTACGGGCTCGGCCTGGCCAACATCGCCGCCGCCTGGAGCGCCGGCATCACCGGGTTCGACACCGCGTTCGCCGGGTTGGGCGGCTGCCCGTTCGCCCCGGGCGCCACCGGCAACACCGCCACCGAGGACGCCGCCTGGATGTTCCACCGCATGGGCGTGGCGACCGGCGTGGACCTCACCGCCCTGTTGCCACTCGCGTTGCGCGCCGCCGCCCTGCCTGGCGCGCAGCCCGGCGGCCGCGTCCGGGCAGCGCTCGCCTCCCAGGCCGCGGCGTGACACTGCTTTAGAGCATGACCGCATCAAGTGAGGTCACTTGATCGGTAACATGCTCGCCAAAACAAACAGCTAGACCATGACCGGCGACTCTATCTGAGCCGGTCATGGTCTAGCCGAACGAGGCGGTCTCGAGCGTCATCGCAGAGTAGAACGTGAGCGCGCCCGGCATGTCGGTGAAGCCGGCCAGCGGCTTGGTCGTGCCGTAGCCCTGGTCGCGCCAGCACAGGCTCACCATCGGCACCTGCTCCACGGCGAGCTGTTCCAACTCGGCGTAGATGGCCTTGCGCCGGTCCAGGTCGAACGTCCGCCGGCCTTCCGCCACCAGCGCGTCGAGCTGCGGCAGCGACAGGCCGAACGAGCGCGTGTAGCTGTTCGGCAGGTCGGTCTCGATCAGGTTGCTCATCCCGTCCGGGTCGTTGCTCTCGTTGGTGGTGCCGTTCACCGCGAGGTCGAACTGCCCGCGGTTGCCGACCGCGATCCGGGTCGCCCAATCCGGCAGCACCAGGTTCACCTGGATGCCAAGGTCGGCCAGGTTGCTCTGGATTACCTCGGCCGTGCTCTGGATCATACCGTAGGTGGAGGTCGCCAGCAGGTTGCAGGTGAAGCCGGACGCCAGCCCCGCCGCCGCCAGCAACGCCTTGGCGCGAACCGGGTCGTAAGCCCAGCCATGCGCGCGCGCCGGGTCGAAGAACGGGCCGTGCGGGTCGAACGGCAGGCTCTCCAGCGGGCGGCCGCGGCCGAAGAAGGCGGCTTTCACGATCTCCTCCCGCCGGACCGCCACCGCCACCGCCTGCCGCACCCGCACGTCGCTGAACGGGCCGGAGCGGGCGTTGAAGTACATGTACATGAACGGCCCCTCCACCGCCTGCAGCGTCAACGCCGGGTTGGCCTCGATCTCGGCCATGGCCGACCAGGGTACGTATTCGATCAGGTCCACGTCGCCCGCCTGCAGCGCCGCCACCCGCGCGTTCTCGTCGGCATAGGCCACCAGGCGAACGGTGCGCAGCTTGGGCAGGCCGGGGCGGTAGAAGTGGTCGAACGCCTTGAGGTCGACGTATTCGCCGCGTTCCTGCGCCACCAGCGCGAACGGCCCGGCGCCGATGCCCGGCCCGCCATGGTCCACCGAGCCCGCCGCCACGATGGGCGCGAAGTAGCTGGCAAACAGGCCCGGCAGCACGACCGAGGGCTCCGCCGTGGTCAGCCGTACCGTGCGCGCGTCCGGCGTGTCGATGTGGCTGATGCGCGCCATCTGGCCCTTCAGGTACGCCGTGCTCTTCTCGCCGGTGACCTGCTCGATGCTGTAGCGCACGTCGTCGGCGGTGACGGGCGCGCCGTTGTGGAACACCGCATCACGCAGGTGAAACACCCAGGCGCCGTCGCTCGCGTGCTCCCACTGCTCGGCCAGTTCGCCGCGCATCTGCCCGTCCGGCCCGTAGCCGAGCAGGCCGCGATGGATCAGCAGCTTCACGTTCTGCGCCACCGTGCCGGCGTTGGCCCAAGGTGCCAGCGTCGCCGGCCAGGCCGAAATCCCCATGGTGAGGTGGCCAGGCTCACGCGTGGCGGCGCGCGACCCGGCGGCGCGCAGGCCAACAAGGCCCAAAGCGGCGGCGGCAAGGCTATGGCGGCGGGTGAGCGGCATGGGCCCGGTCCTTATGCGGCATCGTGGAGGTGGCAGGCGGCGCGCTGGCCCGGCGCCACCACCTGCAGCGTCGGGCGCTCGCTGCGGCACCGCGCGAAACTGTGCGGGCAGCGCGGGTGGAACGCGCAGCCGGGGGGCGGCCGCAGCGGCGACGGCAGCTCGCCGGGCAGGGCGGTGAACTGCTTGCGCCCAGGCTCCAGCCGCGGCATCTGCGCCAGCAACGCCTGCGTGTAGGGGTGCGCCGGCGCCTGGAACAGCCGCGCGGCCGGCGCCTCCTCCACGATGCGGCCGAGATACATCACCGCCACCCGATCCGCGAGGTGGCGCACCACCGAAAGGTCGTGCCCGATGAACAGCAGCGCCAACCCGCGCTGCGCCCGCAAATCCGCCAGCAGGTTGATCACCTGCGCCTGCACCGAGACATCGAGCGCGCTGACCGCCTCGTCGCACACCAGGGCGGACGGGCGCACGGCCAGCGCGCGGGCTATGCCGATGCGCTGGCGCTGCCCGCCGCTGAACTCGTGCGGCAGGCGATCCATCGCCGCCGCTTCCAGCCCCACTTCGGCCAGCAGCCCGGCCACGTAGCCGCGCAGCTCCCCCCGCCGCGCCATGCCGTGCAGCAAGGGCGCCTCGCCCACCAGGTCCAGCACCCGGCGGCGCGGATTGAGCGAGGCTTGCGGGTCCTGGAACACCATCTGCACGCCCAGCACCCAGGCCCGCGCCGCCGCCCCGCGCAAGCTAGCCACCGGCTGGCCATTCCAGCTCACCTGCCCCGCGGACGGCGGCAGGATGCCTGCCAGCATGCGGCCAAGGGTGCTCTTGCCGCAGCCGCTCTCGCCGACCAGCCCGAGCGCCTCGTTCTTGCTCACCGCCAGGTCCACCGCCTCCACCGCGTGCACGGTCGCGGCGGGGCGGCGACGCAGCCGGGCCAGCAAACCGGGTGGCGGCCCGACGAAGCGGCGGGACAGGCCGCTGGCCTCCAGCAGCGCAGTCATGCCGCAGTCGCCAGCGGGTGGCAGCAGCGCGCGGCGTGGCCGGGCCGCAGCTCCCGCAGCGCCGGCACCTGGGCGCAGGCCGCATCGGCGCGGGTGCAGCGCGGACGGAACGTGCATCCCTCGGGCAGCCCGGCCAGCCCCGGCATCACGCCCGGGATTTGCCGCAGCCGCTCGCCCGGCTGGTTGCGCGCCGGAACCGACGCCAGCAGCCCCTCGGTATACGGATGCAGCGGCGCGGAAATCACCTCGTCGCAGCCACCGCGCTCCACGATGCGCCCGGCGTACATCACCGCGATGGCGTCCGCGAGCCCCGCCACCACCGACAGGTCATGCGTGATCCACAGCATCGCCATGCCGTCAGCCGCGCAAATCCGCTGCACCTCGGACAGGATTTGCGCCTGGATCGTCACGTCCAGCGCCGTGGTCGGCTCGTCGGCGATGATCACGTCGGGGCGGTTCAGCAACGCCGTCGCGATGGCAATGCGCTGGCGCATGCCGCCGGAAAACTCGTGCGGGTAGGCGTCCAGCCGCTCCTCCGGGTGCGGGATGCCCATGCGGCCCAGCGCATCGCGCGCCATCGCCCGCGCCTGCGCCGCCCCCACTGCCTGATGCGCCCGCACCGCCTCGCTCATCTGCGTGCCCACGCGCAGCACGTCGTTCAGGCAGGCCATCGGGTCCTGCATTACCAGCGCGATGCGGTTGCCGCGCAGCTTGCGCATCGCCGCTTCGGGCAAGCCGGCCAAGTCCTGCCCGCCGAGCCGGATGCGGCGGCTGGTCACCCGGCCCGGCGGCGGCACTAGGTTCAGGATCGCGTAGCCGGTCATGGTCTTGCCGGACCCGCTCTCCCCCACCAGCCCCAGCGTGCGCCCGCGCTCCAGCGTGAACGACACCGCGTCCACCGCCGGCCGCTCGCCGCCCGCGATCGGGAAGCGCACCGTCAGGTCCGCCACCTCGAGCACCGTCACGATCGGTTGCCGCGCGGGTCGAGCACTTCGCGTAGCCGGTCGCCGACCAGGTTGATGGCGAACACCAGCACCAGCAGGGCCACGCCGGGGAAGATGCTGATCCAGTATTCCCCGTTGAGCAGGAACTGGAACCCGTTGGCGATCAGCAGGCCGAGCGACGGCCGCGTTACCGGCAGCCCGACCCCCAGGAACGACAGCGTCGCCTCCAGCCCGATTGCGTTGGCCACCTCCACAGCCGCCACCACCGTGAGCGGCGGCAGCGCGTTCGGCAGCACGTGGCCGAGCAGCACGCGGCGCGCCGGGATGCCGAGGCATTGCGCCGCCGCGACGTAGTCCCGCTGCCGTTCCACCAGCGCGCTGCTGCGGGCGATGCGGGCGAAATACGCCCATTGCACCAGGGCCAGCGCCAGGATGATCTTGTCCACCCCGCGCCCCAGCACCGCCAGCAGCGCCAGCGCCACCATGATGGAGGGAATGCTGAGCTGCAGGTCCACCAGGCGCATGATCAGCGCGTTCACCCGCCCGCCGGTCCAGGCCGCGACCAGGCCCAGCGTGGTGCCGGTGATGGCGGCGAAGCCGGTGGCGACGAACCCCACCAGCAGGCTGGTGCGCAGCCCGTAGAGGATGGCCGACAGCATGTCCCGCGCCTGGTCGTCGGTGCCGAGCCAGTAGCGCGTGCCGTCCGCCCCGCGCGCCAGCGGCGGCAGCCGGCCGTCCAGCAGGCTGAGCGAGGCCAGGTTGTAGGGGTCCTGCGGCGCCACGAGGGGGGCCAGCACCGCCGCCGCGATGATCACCGCCAGCATGGCAGCCGCCATCACCGCCGCCGGCGCCCGCCCATAGGCGCGCAGCAACCCGGACGCCGGGCCGAGCGTGGCCGCGCTCATTGCTGCAGCCGCGCCCGCGGGTCGAGCGCCGCCGCGCCCAGATCCACCGCGAGGTTGATCGCCACGAACAGCATCGCCACGATCATCAGGTAGCCCACGATCACCGGGCGATCGAGCTGGTTGATGCTGTCGATGATCAGCTTGCCGGTGCCGGGCCAGGCAAACACGCTCTCCGTCACCACCGAAAAGGCGATCAGGTTGCCGAGCTGCAGGCCCGACACCGTGACCAGCGGGATCGCCACCCGCTTCAGCACGTGGACGAACAGGATGCGGCGCGGCGACAGCCCCTTGGCGCGGGCATAACGCACGAAATCCTGCGCCATCGCCTCCCGCACGCCCGAGCGCGCCAGCCGCAGCAGCAGCGCCATCGGGAACAGCGACAGGTTTAGCGCCGGCAGCAGGATGTGGCGCAACCCGTCGGCGGTGAACACCGAGAGGCCGACGCCCAGCACCCGCACCGTTTCACCCCGCCCCGAGGCCGGCAGCCATCCCAGGTCCACGGCGAACACCACGATCAGCACCAGCCCCATCCAGAACGTCGGCAGGCTGAAGCCGAAGATCGACCCGGTCATCAGCCCACGGTCCAGCCGCGACGGCGCGGTGGCCCCCGCCAGCACCCCGAGCGGCACGCCGATCACCACCGCCAGCACCATCGCGCTCACCGCCAGCTCCAGCGTGGCGGGCAGGCGCTGCAGGATCACGTCCATGGCGTTCTCGTGGTAGACGAACGAGGTGCCCCAACTGCCCTGCGCTAGGTGGAACAGGAACAGCAAATATTGCCGCCACAACGGCTGGTCGAGCCCCATCGCGGCGCGGAAGCGCGCGATGTCCTCCGGCGTCGACTGCGGGTCGAGCAGGATCGCCGTCGGGTCGCCGATCGCGTAGAGCCCGATAAAGGCGATCAGCGACAGCCCCAGGACCACCAGCAGGCCCTGCCCGGCCCGGCGCAGCACCAGTCCGCCCATGGCTCAGCTCAAGACCGGCCGGCCGCCGCCAGGATCAGCTCCTCGTTGGACTGCGGCACGTAGGTCACCGGCTTGCGCGCGGCCGCGATCACCAGCAGCGTGTCGAGCGGAATGTAGACCTGCTGCTGGATCAACTCCCCCATCACCGCGGCCATCGCCTTGTCGCGCGCCGCCGCGTCCATGATGAGCGTCGCCGCGTCGATCTCGCGGTCCAAATCCGGCATCGACTGGCCCATGTTCCACGAGCCGACACCCCGCTTGGCGTCGCGCGTCTCCATCACGTCGCGCAGGAACGAGGTGGCGTCGCCGCCATTGCTGCCCCAGGCCAGCAAGTAGAACGAGTAGTCCAGCCGCTGCAGCCGCGGGAAGTAGACGCTAGAGGGCTGCGCGTCGATCGCCACCGTCACCCCAATGCGCGACAGCAGGATGCCCACCGTCTGGCACGTCGCGGCGTCGTTCACGTAGCGGTCGTTCGGGCAATGCAGCGTCACCTTGAAGCCATCCGGATAGCCGGCCTGCGCCAGCAACTGCTTTGCCGCCTCCGGCTGGTACGGGGTCGGCGCCAGGCTCGCATCGTAGCCCGCGATATGCACCGGCACGCCCTGGGTGGTGGTCTCGGCCAGCCCCTCCATCACCCGCTTCACGATCACCTCCTGCGAGATCGCCAGCGCAAAGGCGTGCCGCACCCGCTCGTCGCGGAACGGGTTGTGCGGCAGCACGGCGCCCGATTTGTCGGTGGCGAACGGGGTCTGGTCGCGCAGCTCGTCGAAGCCCAGGAACACCGAGCGGTTGGACGGGGTCTGGAACACGCCCAACCCCTCGGTGCCGGCCAACCGCTTCACGTCCAGCGGCGGGATATAATCGGCAAGCTGGACGTCGCCCGCCTGCAGCGACGCGAGCCGGGCCGCGTCGTTGGGGATTTCGCGCATGGTGACGTGGGCGAAGGCCGGCTTGGGCCCCCAATAGCCGTCGAACCGCTCCAGCTCCCAGCCTTGGCCGCGCTGCCAGCGCACGCTGCGGTACGGGCCGGACCCGATCGCGTCCTTGCCGGAATCGAACTCCGCCGTGGTCGCCGTCGCCGGCACGCTCGCGCACACCAGGTGAAAGTCGGGCAGGGCGGCGAGCAGCGCGGGGTAGGGCTGCGCGGTCACCATGCGGATGGTCAGCGGGTCGATGATCTGCAGCTCGCGCACCGGGCGCAGCTTGCCGGCAGTCAGGTTGTCGCTGTTCGGCACCGTCGGCAGCCGGTCCAGGCTCGACTTGACGGAGGCGGCGTCCAGCGTGGAGCCGTCGTGGCATTTCACGCCGGGGCGCAGCTTGAACTCCCACGTTAGGTCGTCGACCAGCCGCCAACTAAGCGCGATCTCCGGCACCAGGTGGGACTGCGCGTCGAGCCCGACCAGGCTGTCATAGATGTTGGCGTAGTAGCCGTGCATCGGCCCCAGCCCGGACAACGCCGGGTCGAGCGTCACGATGGGCGCGCGCACGCCGACGGTGAGGTGGTCGGCGTCCTGCGCGATCGCGGTACCCGGAACGAGCAGCGCTGCCAGCAGCGCCCAGCGCGTCACCGCCAAACCTGCCGCGCCACGCGCAACCAGTTCTCGCCCAGGATTTGGCGGACCGCCGCCTCGCCATAGCCGGCTTTCAGCATCATCTCCGTCAACTCCTCGATCTGTTCCGGCTGCGCGAAGGCCGACCCGGTGCGACGGTTCGGCCCGGGGGGCCACATGGCATCATGGTCGCGCACCCAGCCCCAGAACCGCGCGGTGTCACGCACGTAGTCCAGGCCTAAGCCCGCATGCTCCGCGCCCACCAGTTGCACCACGTGGTCCAGGTGGCGGAAAATCGCCGCGCTGGAGGCCGCGTCGTCGTCCAGGAACTCGCCCAGCCCGTTCAGCCCCACCACGCCGCCGGTGCGCGCGCAGGCCGTGATCTGGTCGTCGCGGATGTTGCGGTAGTGGCCGAACACCGCGTGGGCGTTGCTGTGGGAGAAGATGAACGGCGCCGTGCTGGCTGCCATCGCGTCCATCGTCGTGCGGTAGCCGGTGTGCGTGCCGTCCACCAGCATGCCGACGCGGTTCATTTCCGCCACCACTTCGAGCCCCCAGCGCGACAGCCCGCCATCGGTGCGCTCGGCGCAGCCATCGCCCACGTGGTTGCGCGCGTTGTAGGCCAGCAGCATATGGCGCACGCCGAGGTCGTAGAACGCCTGCACGAGATGCAGCTTGCCCTCCAGCATGTCGGTTTCCTGGAGGTTGAACACCAGGCCGAGCTTGCCCGCCGCCTTGGCCGCCACCACGTCCGCCGCCGTGGCGCAAAGCATAAACCGATCCGGCTGCGCCCGGATGGCGGCGCGCACGCGGGCGATCTGGCGGATGGTGCCGTCCAGCATCGCCTCGGTCCCCATCACGGTGAGGCTGACCAGGTCCACCCCCGCAGCCTGGAAACGCGGCAGCGTGTCGGCATCGGCGTAGGCCGGCCCCCAAGGCAGCGTGTTGTCCCACACCAGGGCGGACCGCGTCAGCGCGCGGGCTTGGCTGGGCTGGCTCATCCGCCCCAGCTCGCTTCGGCGGCGCGCAGGAAGTTTTCCCCAAGCACGCCGCGCACCGTGGCGTCGTCCCAGCCGTGGCGCACCATCATGTCGCACAACTCCAACGCCTGTTCCGGCCCGGCGAACGCGGTCTCCTCCCGCTCGCGGCCGAACGGCAAGGGCGGCCAGCGGAACGCCTCGGCGCGGACCGACGCCCAGAACCGCGGCGCGTCGGCCAGGAAGTCCAGCCCGAACCCGGCGTGGCGCCCGCCGACCAGCCCGACCAGGTGGTCCAGGTGGCGGAACATCGCCTCGGTGCCCGCCAGCGCGTCGGGCAGGAACTCGCCCAAGCCGTTGATGCCGACCACGCCACCCGTGGCCGCCGCCGCCCGCACCTGCTCGTCGGTGACGTTGCGGTAGTGCGGATACACCGCGTGCATGTTGCTGTGCGTGATCAGCATCGGCTTGCCGGCCGCGCCGCACAATTCGGCCATGTCGAGGCTGGACCGCACGCCGACATGCGTCGCGTCCACGATGATACCGAGCCGCAGCATCTCGCCGATCACCTGCTGGCCAAGCCGGGTCAGCCCCTCGTCGGTGCGTTCGGCGCACCCGTCGCCCAGCGCGTTTTTGCCGTTATAGACCGGCAGCATGCAGCGCACGCCCAGCGCGTGGTACACCTCGACCATCTCGACCATGCCGCCGAGCGGAGTGCCGTCCTGATGCTGCAGCACCAGCGCCAGCACGCCATCGGCGCGCGCCTGCCGGATGGCGGCGGCCGTCGTGCACACCCGCATGGTGGCGGCGCGCTTGGCAATGTCGGCGCGCACCTTGGCCACGTAGCTGACCGCGGTGGTGATGTCGGCGCCGGGCAGGTTCTGCACCGTGAGCGTGATCGCGCCCATGCCGGCACCGCCGAACCGCGCCATCACCGTGTCGTAGTTGGCCCAGGGTGCGCCCCACGGCAGCGTCATGTCCCAGACCAGCGCGTCCTCGAACAGCGCCACCGCGCGGGGGTCGGCGGCTTGGCGGACGCGTTCGTAGCCCGTGTTCACCGCGAATCCTTGCAACACCCACGGCTCCATCAATCGCGTGTCAATCACGCTACGGAGACCCGGGTGGCAAATCCATAAGAAAAACCGATGCGGCTACAGATTCGGCGCGATCACCTCCCGGATGATCCCAGCCACCGCCATCACCGACGGGTCGCTCCGGCGCCGCTGCCCGGTCGCCAGTTGCACCGACCGCGCAATCCCCGGCGCGCCGATCGGGATCGCCGCCAGGCTGCCAGCCGCCACCTCGTCGCGAACCGCGTGCATGGAGAGGATGCTGCAGCCCATGCCCGCCGCCACCAGGCCCTTGATGGTGTAGGTGGAGTCGACCTCGAACGCGACCGACAGCGCGACCCCCGCGTCCGCCGCCCGCCCCTCCAGCAACACGCGCAGGGCATGCGCGCGGCCGGGCAGCACCAGCGCCAAGCCCGGCAGGCTGGCGAACGGCACCACCGGGCCGAGCCGCGCGGCCAGCGCCGGTGGCGCGACCACGAACAGCTCCTCCATGCCGAGCCGCTCGGTGTGGACGCTGGGGTTTAGCGGCGTCTCGTAGATCACGGACAAATCGATGCGGCCGCGCTCGGTCCATTCGCGCAGGAAGCCACTCATGCTCTCCACCAAATGGAGCCGAATGCGGGGGAACCGCCGCTGCGCCCGGGTCAGCACCTCGACCGAGAACGCCATGTTGAACGCCGTCGCCATGCCCAGCGCCACCGCGCCCACCGGGGAGGCGGCGTCCACCGCCAGCTCGTCATGCGTCAGCTCCACCTGGCGCAGGATTTCGAGCGCCCGCTCCGCCAGCCGCCGCCCCGCTTCGGTCGGCGTGACGCCGCGGGCATGGCGCACGAACAGCGCCTGGCCGAACTCCGCCTCCAGTAGCGCGAGCTGCTGCGACAGCCCGGGCTGGGCCACGCGCACCTGCAGCGCCGCCCGCGAGATGCTGCCGGCCTGCATCGCGGCGAGGAAGTAGCGCAACTGGGTCAGCGTCATGACCCGGCCATAAGTACGTCCTATGGCTGGTCATAACCAAGCGGTATTTGCCGGTCCGCCGCGCGCAGGGGAGGGTGGCTGCCAACGATGGAGGAATTCCATGCGGGAGGCAGATTATCACCGCAACGCCGCCGGCCCGATGACCGGGGTCCGCGTGCTGGACCTGTCGCGGCTGGTGGCCGGCAACATGCTGACCCACATCTTGGCCGATTTCGGCGCCGAGGTGGTCAAGGTCGAGCGACCCGGCGTCGGCGACGACCTGCGCCAGTGGCGGGTGCGCAGCATCAGCCTGTTCTGGAAGGTCTACGCCCGCAACAAGAAGAGCCTCACGCTCGACCTGCGCCATCCCAAGGGGCGGGACGTGCTGCTGCGGCTGGTGCGGTCGGCGCACGTGTTGGTGGAAAGCTTCGTCCCTGGCACGCTCGAGCGTTGGGGCCTGGGGCCGGAGGCGCTCATGGCCGCCAACCCCCGCCTGGTGGTGGTGCGCATCTCCGGCTGGGGCCAGACCGGCCCGATGCGCGACCAGCCCGGCTTCGGCTCGCTGGTGGAGGGCATGTCCGGGTTCGCCGCCGCCAACGGCTTCGCCGACCGCCCGCCCGTGCTGCCCCCGCTCGCCCTGGCCGACATGGTCGCGGGCTACTCCGGCGCGGCCGCCACGCTGATGGCGCTGCGCCATGCCGAGCAGCCCGGCGGCGCCGGCCAGGTGGTGGACCTCACCTTGTTCGACCCGCTGTTCGCAGCGCTCGGCCCCAGCGCCGCCGAGCATGCCGTCACCGGCGAGGTGCCGCGCCGGGCCGGCAGCCGCTCGACACTCAGTTGCCCGCGCAACGTGTATGCCTGTGCCGATGGCCGCTTCGTCTGCGTTTCGGCCTCGATGCAGGCGGTGGCGGAGCGGCTGTTCCGCGCCATCGGCCGCCCCGAGCTGATCGACGACCCGCGCTTCGCCACCAACGAGGCCCGCGTCCAGCATGACGACCTGCTCGACCCGATCGTGGCGGCCTTCATCGCCGGCATGACCCGCGACCAGGCGCTAGCGCATTTCGCCGCCGCCGACGTCACCGTCGGCCCAGTGCTCGACCCGGCGGACCTTGCCGAGCACCCTTATATCATCGACCGTGGCGTCCTACTCCGCTTCCCCGACCCACAGATTGGCAGCTTGCCCATGCACCACGTCTCCCCCGTGCTGTCCGCCACCCCCGGCGCCATCCACTCGCCAGCCCCGGAGCTGGGCGAGCACACGCCCGGCCTGCTGCAGGAGGCGGGCTACGGCGCGGACGAAATCGCCACCCTGGCCGCGGAGGGCGTGACGTGAGCGTGCCCCGGCCACCGCGGCGGCTGCCGCCCGCGCGCGCGATGGTGGTCGCGGCGCAACCCGAGGCGGCCGAGGCCGGCAGCACCATCCTGCGCGCCGGCGGCAGTGCGGTGGACGCCGCCATCGCCGCCGCGCTGGTGCAAGGCGTGGTCGACCCGCTGATGTCCGGCCTGGGCGGCTACGGTGTGCTCCACGCGCTCGACCCGCGCACCGGCGAGACGCTGCTGCTCGACGGCCAAGGCGGCTGCCCGGTGGCCTGCACCGACACCCAGTGGGCCGACCGCATCCTGGGCGAGACGCCGGACGGGTTCGGCTTCATCCTGCGCGACTTCGTCAACGAGTGCGGCCACGCGGCGGTCACCGTGCCCGGCATCCTGGCCGTGCTGGCCCAGGCACACGCGCGGCTCGGCCGCAGCCCTTGGGCCAGCCTATTCGGCCCGGCCATCGCGCTGGCCGAGTCTGGCTGGCTGGTGCGCCCGCACAACTACACCGTGTTCACCCAGGACGAGCGCAAATACGGCCGGATGAACTACGGCGAGAAGCTCGGCGTGAGCGCGGACGGCCGGCGCATCTACCTGCAACCGGACGGCAGCTACGCCAAGATCGGCCAGGTAATCCGCAACCCCGACCTCGCGGCGACCCTGCGCACGGTGGCGCAGGAGGGTGCCGCCACGCTCTACACCGGCGCCCTGGCCCGCCGCATCGCCGAGGACATGGCGGACCATGGCGGCCTGCTCTCCGCCGCCGACCTGGCCGGCTTCGAGCCCGAGCAGCAGGAGCCGATCCGCGTCGGCTATCGCGGCTACCAGCTCGCCACCAACCGCCCGCCCGGCGGCGGCGTCATGGTGGCCGAGATGCTGCGCATCCTGGAGCGGTTCGACCTCGCCGCCCTGGGCCATAACACCCCCGAGTATATCCGCGTGGTGGCCGAGACGATGAAACTCGCCACCCGCGACAAGGACGCCCATATCAGCGATCCACGCTTCGTCCCGCCGCCGCTCGACCGCCTGCTGTCGGACGACTACGCCGAGGCCTGCGCCGCCGGTATCCGCCGTGGCGACAAGGTGTCGGTGCCGCGGCTGCAAGCCCCCGCGGGTGACGCCAAGGAGACCACGCACGTCTCCTGCGTCGACGCCGACGGCCTGGTGGTGTCGCTGACGCACTCGCTGGGCATTCCCTCGGGCGTGATCCCCCCCGGCACCGGCTTCATCCTCAACGGCTGCATGAGCGTGTTCGATCCCCGCCCGGGCCGCGCCGGGTCGATCGCGCCGGGCAAGCGCCGGTTCGCCTCCATGTGCCCCTCCATCGTGACGCGGGACGGCCAGCCGGTGCTCACCTTGGGCGCCCCCGGCGGCACCTGGATCACCCTGGCCGTGCTGCAGGTGCTGCTCAACGTGCTGGAGTGGGGCATGGGCATGCAGGAGGCGGTCAGCGCCCCCCGCTTCGTCGCCACCAGCGACGTGATCGACATCAGCAACCGCATCCCGCGCGAGGTGCAGCGCGCAGTGGAGGCGATGGGCTACACCGTACGCCGCTCCCCGCTGTCCTATGCCTTCGCCGGGGTGCACGGCATCGCCCTGTTCGACGGCACCCTAGACGGCGGCGCCGACCCGCAACGCGACGGCATGGTCGCCTCGCTCGCCTGAGGGTGCGGCCGCTCCGCCGGTTCGATGTTGATAGATCAGGCGGAAAAAGCCCTCTCCCTCTCAGCCCGCGCCTCCCCCTGGCCAGGCAAGCATAGATCGATCCGCCAGGGCCAGCAGCCGCTCCCGCGCCACGCCGTCGCGCGCCAATACCGACATGCCCTGCACCACCGCGATGACCAGGTCGGACAGGCCAGCCGCGTCGGTGGTGCCTGGCAGGGCGCCGGCCGCGACGTCCTGGTCGATGCGAGCAACCAGCCGGCGGGCGACGTCCTGCCGCACGCCGGCGATCGCGGCGCGGACATCCGCCGCCTCGTGCGAGCCGCTGGCGGCGGCGCTCGCCAGCAGGCAGCCCTTGGGTGTCGCCTCGCCGGTGAAAGCGGTGGCGGCGGCTTCCAGCATCGCGCGGGCGGCATCGCGCGCGGTGGGTGCTCCCGCCAGGCTGCGGTCCAGTTCGGCCGGGTCACCGGCATAGCGGCGCATCGCTTCGAGGAACAGCCGGCGCTTGTCGCCGAACGCGGCATAGAGGCTGGGCGGGGTAATCCCCATCGCGGCCGTCAGGTCGGCGACCGAGGTGGTCTCGTAGCCATTGCGCCAGAACGCCAGCATCGCCTGGTGCAGCGCGGCGTCGCGGTCGAACGACAGTGGTCTGCCCGTCCTGCGGCGTGGGGATGGTTCGGCGACTTCCATAGTGCGCATTATAAAAGCCATTGACGACGCCGTGCAATGCTGCGAGGAGTTCGGTATCGAACGCTATGGAAGAAGCTGGCAATGTCCCTCACCGATTATCGCACCCTAGGTCGGTCCGGCCTGGTCGTGAGCCCAATGGCGCTCGGCACCATGACGTTCGGCACGCCGGGTTGGGGCGTGGACGAAGCCGGGGCGCTAGCGATCTTCGACGCCTACCGCTCGGCCGGCGGCAACTTCCTGGACACGGCGGACATCTACGCCGGTGGCGCCAGCGAGGCGATGGTCGGTCACTTCATCGCTCAGACCGGCACGCGCGACCAGATGGTGCTGGCGACCAAGTTCGCCTTCAACGCGTCGGCCAGCCCGCTGTCGGCCTCGTCCGGCGCACCCGGCAACCCGAATGCCGGGGGCGCGGGCGCCAAGAACATCCATCGCGCGCTGGACGCGTCGTTGCGGCGCCTGGGCACCGACTATGTCGACCTGTACTGGATGCACATCTGGGACGGCGTGACCCCGGTCGAGGAGATCGTGCAAACGCTTGGCGACCTGGTCCGCGCCGGCAAGATCCGCTACTATGCCCTGTCCGACATGCCGGCGTGGCTGGCGATGAAAGCGGCCACCATCGCCAGCGAGCGGCGCGTGCCGGGCCCGGTCGCCATCCAGGTCGAATACTCGCTGGTCGCGCGTGACATCGAGCGGGAACACGTTCCGGCCGCCCGCGAGGCTGGTATGGCCGTGATGGCGTGGAGTCCGCTCGCCGGTGGCTTCCTGGCCGGTAAATACCAGCGCGAGGACACCGGCGGCACCGGCCGGCTGAGCGGCGCCAACCCGTTCGGCGACAGCAAGTTCGCCGACCGCAACTGGGCCATCCTGGCCGAGCTCCGCGCCGTCGCCGCCGAACTCGCGCGTTCCCCCGCGCAGGTGGCCCTGGCCTGGGCCCTCGCCCGACCCGGCATCACCGCCCTCATCATCGGCGCCAGCAAGCTGGCCCAACTCGAGGACAACCTGGCGGCGCTCGAGATCAGCTTGACCGACGCCCAAATGGGTCGCCTGGACGCCGCCAGTGCAACCGCGCCGGGCTTCAGCGACGGCCTGGCCGCTCCCGCCATCCGCCGCATGGTGTTCGGCGGCCATGCCGTCCGCGGCTGGGGCGAGTGAGCGGCGCGCCGCCGACCCAGGCTAGAGCATGATCTCTTCGATCATGCTCCGCTTGACTGAGAAAAGAGCAGCTTTATCCGAGCCTTCGAATCGCAAAGCGACTCCGATTGCTCGGATGCTGCTCTAGGAACATTTTCCGTTCGCGCTGGCTCACTTCAAATACTCTGGCTCTTTGTTTTGGCGAGCATCTTCACCCGATCAGGGCATTCGACCTGATCGGGATCTGCCCTAGTTGAAGTAGCGCAAGCCGAAGCTGATCTGGCCGCCCGCCACCCCGACCGTGAACGCCGCAGCGTCGAAGCTGGGTGGCCCGAACCGCATCGGCGCGTCGTTGGAAAAGCCGATGCCCTCGGCGGGCAGGCCGAAGAAGGTGCGGTCGATCTGCTTGTTGTCGTTCTCGTCCTGGTAGGCCTGCGCGGCGTAGGTGCCGGCGGGCAGGCCGGTCAGCACCACCGTCACGGCGCCGCGCTGGGCGGGCGCGCTGGCGTGGTAGCGGCAGGTGGGCTGTAGGAAGCTCGCCCGGTCGCACACCGCCACCAGCACGTGCCCGGCGCCCGAGCGCACGCCGGTGATGGTCACTTCCAAGCGGCCGGGTTCGGCGGCGGCAAGAGGGGAGGCGGCGAGCACCATGATTGCCGCCACCAGGCCTATTGCGCGGGGTATGCGCGGCCCCGCCAGGTCGCGGGCCGGCCACGCAGGCTGCGCACCAGCGCCGCCCATTGCACCACCAGCAGTGCCAGCACGCCGAACGGGTGCAGCAGCGCGCTGGCCTCGGGCTGGCGGAAGCGGGCCGCCAGCAGCAGCCGGGTTCCCACCGAAAGCACCAGCGCCGCCACCGCAGCCGTGCTCGGCGCCACCAGCACTAGCAGCAGCGGCAGCACGTGGCCGCCGGCCAGCAGCACCGTCCACACCACGATGGCGCCGGGTTTGGCCATGCCCTCGGTGGCGTTCTTGCCCAAGCCCTCCCAAAGCTGCGCCGCGGAGGCATACATGCGGCACTGCGCGAAATGGGTGGCGTCGAACAGCCCGGTCATTTCGCCAGCGCGGCGGAACGCGCGCGGCAAGGTGAGGCCGTCGTGCAGCGAGGCACGGATGGCGCGATGCCCGCCCGCCTTTTGGTAGGCCGCCCGGCGCGCGATGAACAACTGGCCGCAGCCTGCGCCCAGCCCCACCACCCGCAAGCGCTGCATCAGCCCCATCGGCAGGTAGCCAAGCAGCAGGAAATGGATCAGCGGCAGCACGAGCTGTTCCGACCAGGTCCGCACCACCTGGTGCGGGAAGCCGCTCGCCAGCCCGACCTTGTGGCGCTGCATGTAGCCCGCCATGCGCACCAGGGCGTCGGGCGCCAGCCGCACGTCGGCGTCCACAAACACCAGGAGCTCGTGCTGTGCCGCCGCTGCCAAGGCCGCGCACGCGTGCTGCTTGCCCGACCAACCCGGCGGCAAGGTGCTGCCGGTCAGCACGCGCAAGCGCGGATCGGCGATGTCCGCCAGCAGCGCCGCCGTGCCGTCGGTCGAGCTGTCGTCCAGCACGAGCAGCTCGAGGCTCACGCCCTGGCTGGCCAGCACCGCGCCAGCCGCGGCGACGATATTGGCGGCTTCGTTGCGCGCCGGGATCAGCACCGAAATGGTCGGCGGCAGCGTCGCCGGCGCCGGCGTGCGGTAGAGGCGGAGGTTGGACACCGCCAGCACGGCGGACAGCAGCGCCAGGGCCAGCGCGACCAGGCCGAGCAGCGCCGTCACGGTTCGCCCTCATGGCTGGGGTCGAACCGGCGCCCGCTGCGGACCGAGCGCAGCCAGCGCCACGAGTCATAAATCCCGCCGACCCCGGCGCCGCCGCGCAGCAGCGGGGTGAACAGCGCGGGGTTGCGGCTGGTCGCTTCGGCAGCCAGCGCGTCCATGGTCTGGGTCAGATGCTGCTCCAGCCGAACCGTCCATCCCGCCGCGTCGCACTCGAGGCTGGTGTCCAGCGGGTCGCCGAAGCGCAGCAGGATTTCGGGGCGGCTCTCGTTCCAGAAGGTGTAGTCGATGGCGAGTGGCAGGATGGTGGCGCCCGGCTGGCGGCGGGCGAGGTGGGCGAGGCCGGGGCGCAGCCGGATCGGCCGCAGCCGGGCGTCGGTAAACTGGCCCTCGGCGGTGATCCACAGCATGGTGCCAGGCTGTTCCATCACCGCCAGCGCCGTGCGCAGGAAGATGCCAGCGCCGCGCTTGTCGTCCTGCGGCACGCCGAACACGCCCATGCGCTCGAGCACGCCGTATTTGCCGAGCGCCGCCGAGTCCATCGGCCCATACCCGGCGCGGCCGCGGAACAGCATGTCGCACAGCAGGATGTAGATCGCCGGGTCCCACCAGGACGGGTGGTTCGAGTAGACGATCAGCGCGCGGCCCGGCGCCACCACTGGCCGGCCGGTGCGGGACAGCCGCATGGCGTGGAAGTGCCGGCTGACATACCAGCGGAGATAGAGGGCAAAGAGCCGGAACAGGCGCTGCGAGCGGCGAGCGAGGATGCGCTCGGGTGAGATACGGGCCGACATCGCCGCCTACCCGCCAGCAGAGACCCCTCTCCTTGCGGGAGAGGGGCGGGTGAGGGGCGACCGCGTCATGCTCGCAGCGGCGCGGCGTTGCTGGCGCGGTCCTGGTCGAGGCTGTCGGCCGCGATCCAGCCCGACATCAGCACCATCGGCATGCCCGGCCCCGGATGCGCCGCGCCACCGGCGAGGTAGAGTCCCGCCAGGTCGCGCGAGCGGTTGCCCGGCTTGAACGCGCCGAAGAACTTGCCGTGGCTCGCCAGCCCGTAGATCGCCCCGTTCAACACCCGGTAGCGCTCGTGGATGTCGGCCGGGGTGAGGGTGCGCTCCACCACAATGCGGCTCTCCAGGTCCGGCATGCCGGCGCAACGGGCCAGCTTGTCGAGGATGACCCGGCGATACTTCGGCAGCATCTCGCTCCAGTCGTGATGCGGGCGCAGGTAGGGCGTGTGCACCAGCACGTAGAGCGCCTCGCCGCCAGGGGGCGCCACGCCGGGTTCGGTGCGGGCGGTGGCGGCGACGTAGCAGGTCGGGTCCGGCGCCGGCTCGCCCTTGTGGTAGATCCAGTCGAACTCTTCTTCCGGGTCCCGCGAGAACACGAAGTTGTGGTGCAGCAGGTGGTCGTAGCCGCGGTCGAGGCCGAGATACAGCACCACGCCGGAGCACGCCGGCTCCCGCTTCCACCGCTTGGTGAAGCTGCGCGCCGGCTCGCCGCCCACCAGCTCGCGGTAGGTTCGCACCGCGTCCATGTTGGAGATCAGCGCCGACACCGGCACCGTCTCGCCCGCCTCGGTCTCCACCGCGCTCACCGCCCCACGGTCGGAGACGATGCGTTGGATGCCGGTCGAGAGGCGGATCTCCACCCCCAGATCCTCCGCCAGCTTGGCCAGCGCCACCGGAACGGCGCGGGTGCCGCCCATTGGATACCAGATGCCGCCATCGGTCTGCATGTGGCCGATGGAGCACAGCACCGCGGGCGAGTTGTACGGCGAGGAGCCGACATACTGCACGAAATGGTCCAGCATCTGCGCCACCCGCGCGTCCGGCACCTTCTTGCGGATTTCCCGTGCCACGCTGCTGCCCATTCGCAGGCTCATCACGTCCTTCAGCGTCGCCAGGTCCATGTTCTTCTTGAAGTCGAGCGTGTCGCGGATGTCCTCCACCGACCGCCAGAAGAAGAACCGCTCGCTGACGTTGTGCAGCCCGTCGCTCATGCGCAGGAAGTCACGGTAGCCGGCGCTGTTGCCGGGGCTGAACGCGTCGAGGTTGGCGGCCATGGCGTTGGTGTCGCCGGTCAGGTCCAGCACCGCGCCGTCGTCGAAGAAGCAGCGCCACTGCGGGTCGAGTCGGCGCAGATCCATCGCGGCGTCCAGGTCGCGCCCGGCTTCGGCGAAGATGCGGCGCAGCACGGCCGGCACGGTGAGGATGGTCGGCCCCATGTCGAACCGGTAGCCGCCCTCCTCCAGCACCGCCGCCTTGCCGCCGACCCAATCGTTCTTCTCGAACAGGATCACCCGATGGCCACGCGCCGCGAGCACGCAGGCCGCCGCCAGGCCGCCCAGGCCGCCGCCGACGACGCCGACCGGGTCCATGCTGCTCATGCCGCCTCCACGATCGCGGGCTCGTAGCCAGGTTCTGCCATCAGCGAGCGCCCCCAATGCGGCTGCAGGCCCAAATCTTCCACCATGAGCTTGCTGGTAATGCGGGCGCCTTCGAAAATTACCGGCAGGCCGCTGCCAGGATGCGTGCCGCCGCCGACCAAATAGACGCCGTCGAGGTCCTCGAAGCGGTTGCGTGGCCGCCAATGCAGCATCTGCCGCAGCGAGTGCGCCAGGTTGAAGGTGGCGCCGCGGAACACGTCCAGGTCGGCCTCCCAGTCGCTCGGGGTGAGCACCTGCTCGAACACGATGCGCTCCTCGATGTCGGGAATGCCGAGCGCCTGCAGCCGCTTCAGCACCAGGCTGCGGTAACGGGCCTTCTCGGCCGCCCAGTCCACCCCTTCGCCCACCCGGTTGCCGACCGGCACCAGCACGTAGAGGGTGGAGCAGCCGTCCGGTGCGAGCGCCGGGTCGGTGACGCAGGCGTTCTGCACGTAGATCGACGGCTCCTCCGGCGGCGCCAGGCCCGCTTCGATCTCGGCGATGTTGCGCCGGTAGTCCTTGGCCAGGAACACGGTGTGGTGCGCCAGGTCGGGCAGCTCCCCCTTGATGCCGAGGTAGAGCATGAAGGTGGAGCAGGAGAACTTCTTGCCGGCCAGCTTGCGGTCGGTCCAGCGCCGCCGCAGCCGGTCCGGCACCAGGGTGGACATGGCCTGCGCGAAGTCCGCGTTGATCACCAGCGCGTCCACGTCGGTATGCCCGGCGTCAGTGCGAACGCCGCTCGCCTTGCGCCCGTTGAAGGTGATCTCGCGCACCGGCTCGTCCATGCGGAAGCGCACGCCCATGTCCCGCGCCACCCGCGCCATCGCCGTCATCACCGCGCCGCAACCGCCGCGCGGATGGAACACGCCGAACTCGTATTCCATGAACGAGAGGATGGTGAACAGGCTCGGGCAGCGGAACGGCGACATGCCGAGGTATTTCGACTGGAACGAGAAGGCGAGGCGCACGCGGTCGTCGCTGAAGTAGCTGGCCAGGTCGCTGTCCACGGTGCGGTGCGGCCGCATCAGCTTGAGCGAGCGCAGCATGTCGGGGCGCAGCAGGTCGAGCGCGCTGTGGAACGGCGACTCCAGGATCGGCTTGAAGGCGGCCAGCTTGGCGCGGTTGTCGGCCATGAAGCGGGGCAGGGCGGCGGCGTCCGCCTCGGCGAAGCGCCCGATCTCGATGGCGAGCCGGTCGAGGTCATTGGTGGCGCGGATTTCCCCGCCGGCCTCGAAGATCAGGTGATACTGCGGATCCAGCCGGATCAGCTCGACCTCGTCCTCCAACCGTCGTCCGCAGGCGGCGAAGATGTCGGCCAGCACCCGCGGATAGAGAAAGAAGGTGGGCCCGGTGTCGAAGCGGAACCGCCCCGCCGGGCTCGGCGCCTCCAAGGTGGCGGAGCGACCGCCCACCTTGGCGTGACGCTCGAACACGGTGACGTCGGCGCCGGCCTGGGCCATCAGCATGGCGGCGGCCAAACCTCCCGGCCCGGCGCCTATGATGCCGACCCGTTGTTGCAAACCCTGCCTCGTCAAACCGCAAAACCCTCCGTTGCGTGCAAACCCCACACTATTGTTAGTGTGAGGACCAGGGCCTGCCATGCCTCGGCACGGCAGCCCATCGTGCGACCTTATCCGCCAACCTGAACCGCCTCGCCAGCGCTGTCTCCCCAGCGCTCCCCCACCGCCAACGAGTTGGGGTGAATGTCGCTGTTGTCACGGTTGCGTCGGGACGCATTATCGCGCGGCCGTGTTGCAGCGCCGCCCCAGCCCTATGGCACGGGGGATCACGCTTGCTGGCGGGCCTGGCGGAGGTCAAGCTCCCGCCGCCCCACCATGAACGCGATTCGCACCCCTGCCCCCATCCTGGGCGTCACCCGTAGCCTGACCGGGCGGCGCTGGACCTGGCGGGGCGGCGAGGAGCGGCTCGGCCTGCACATCGCCCAGCGCGAAGGCGTGCCGGAGGTGGTCGGGCGGCTGCTGGCGGCGCGCGGGGTGGCAGCGGAAGCGGCGCACGACTTCCTCGAGCCCAGCTTGCGCGCGCTGCTGCCCAACCCGTCCGTGCTGGCCGACATGGACCGGGTGGCCGACCGCCTCGCCCACGCCGTGCAAACCGGCGAGACCGTGGCCGTGTTCGGCGACTACGACGTGGACGGCGCCTGCTCGGCCGCCATCATCGCCAGCCTGCTGCAGGGTTTCGGCTGCCCGGTGCTGACGCACGTGCCCGACCGGCTCACCGAGGGCTATGGCCCGAACGCCCCCGCGCTGGTGGCGCTGGCGCAGCGCGGCGCCACCCTGGTGGTGTGCGTGGATTGCGGCACCGCGGCTGCCGGCCCGCTCGCCGCCCTCGCCGGGCTGGCCGACGTGATGGTGCTGGACCACCACACCGTGGAGGGGCCGCCGCCCGCCATCCTGGCCACCGTGAACCCGACCCGGCTGGACGACCACTCCGGCCTGCGCGGGCTCTGCGCCGCCGCCGTGGCCTTCCTCGCCGCGGTCGCCACCGTGCGCAGCCTGCGCCGGGCCGGCTGGTTCGCCACCCGCCCCGAGCCCGACCTGCGCGACATGCTGGACCTGGTGGCGCTGGCCACCGTGTGTGACGTGATGCCGCTGGCCGGGGTGAACCGCGCCTTCGTGACGCAGGGGCTGAAGGTGATGGCCCGGCGGGCGCGGCCCGGCATCGCCGCCCTGCTCGAGGTGGCCGCCGCGCGGGACCACCCCACCGCCGCCACGCTAGGCTGGGCACTCGGCCCTCGCATCAACGCCGCCGGCCGCATCGATGAGGCCGACCTTGGCCTGCGCCTGCTGCTGACTGCCGACCCGGTGGAAGCGCGCGCCCTCGCCACCCGGCTGGACGCGATTAACGGCCAGCGCCAGGACGTGGAGGCCGCCATGCTGGACGCCGCCCACAGCGCCGCCCACGCCCAGGCCGACGCCGGCCGCGCCGTGTTGCTGGTGCATGGCGCGGATTGGCATCCCGGCGTGGTCGGCATCGTCGCCGGGCGCATCAAGCAGCGGCAGAACCGCCCGGCGTTGGCGGGCGCGCTGAACGAGGGCGTGATCAAGGGCTCCGGCCGCTCGGTGGCGGGCGTGGACCTCGGCGCCGCGGTACGAGAGGCGCGGCGCGAGGGGCTGCTCGCCACCGGCGGCGGCCACGCCATGGCCGCCGGGTTCAGCCTGCTGGCCGACCGCCTGGCCGCGTTCCACAGCTTCCTGGAGGACCGCCTGGCCCACGCCGCCCTGCTGCCGCGCTGCCCGGACCTGGCGATCGAGGCGATGGTGACCGTGGCCGGCGCCACCGTCGACCTTGCGGGCGCGGTCGGCCGTCTGGCCCCATTCGGCAACGGCAACGAGGAGCCCGTGCTCGCCATTCCGCGCGCCCGCGTGGTCCGCCACGACCGCATTGGCCGCGACGGCACCACCTTGCGCCTGTTTGTGGAGGGCGAGGGCGGCGGCCCCCGCCTCAAGGTGATGGCGTTTCGGACTGCCGACACCGAATTGGGCCGGGCGCTCACCACCCCGGGAGCGCCGCTGCACTTGGCCGGCCAGTTGCGCGCGGAGGAGTGGAACGGCAACACCGCGGCATGTTTCACGCTGACCGACGCGGCCGTGGGGTGACGGCGGCGGCATGCAATGGGTCGAGGAAAGCCGTGATGCGCTGGCTTCGTCCAACGATTACGTCGAACGGAGCGGCCTGCCACTCGAGCGGTTCGCCGCCCCGCCGCGCAACGTGATGTAACAGCGAAGGAACGCGCCGCCCGCCGCCCCAATTGGTAGGTCAGTGATCATGAGCCAACCATGAGGGCGCCCATTTGGAAACGTCGCAACCCGGCCTGACACGTCGCACTGTCCTCGAAGCCGGCACCGCGGTGGCCGCCGCCGCCGCCGTCGCATCCCCCGCCACCGCTTTCGCCCAGACGGCGCAATCAGCGGCGCCCGCGACGGTGCCCCCCGCCGCCCTGCTGCCGGTGACGCTGCACATCAACGGCACCGACCACCAACTCACGCTCGACCCGCGCACCACCCTGCTGGACACCCTGCGCGAGCACCTGATGCTCACCGGGTCCAAGAAGGGCTGCGACCATGGGCAGTGCGGCGCCTGCACGGTGTTGCTCAACGGGCGGCGCATCAACTCCTGCCTCACCCTCGCGGTGATGCATGAGGGCGACGAGATCACCACCATCGAGGGGCTGGGCCATGTCGGCGCGATGCACCCGATGCAGGCCGCCTTCGTGCACCATGACGGCTACCAGTGCGGCTACTGCACGCCGGGTCAAATCTGCTCCGCGGTTGGCATGCTGGCCGAGGCCAAGGCGGGCGCGCCCAGCGTGGTCACCGTCGACCTGGCCAGCCACCCCGAGCTCAGCGACACCGAAATCCGCGAGCGCATGAGCGGCAACATCTGTCGCTGCTCGGCCTACACCAACATCCTCGCCGCCATCCGCGACGTGGCAGGAGCGACCGCATGAGAGCGTTCACCTACGAGCGCGCCACCACGCCGCAAGGCGCCGCGCGGGCGGCGATGGCCCCGGGCGCCAGCTTCATCGGTGGCGGCACCAACCTGCTCGACCTGATGAAGCTGCAGGTGATGACCCCCACCCACGTGATCGACGTGACGCGTCTGCCGTTGCGCGACGTGGTGGCCACGCCGGAGGGTGGCGTCCGCGTTGGCGCCCTGGTACCGAACAGCGACTTGGCGGCCCATCCGCTGATCCGCACCCGCTATGGCGTGCTCAGCCGGGCGTTGCTCGCGGGCGCCACCGGGCAGTTGCGCAACAAGGCCACCACGGCCGGCAACCTGCTGCAGCGCACCCGCTGCTACTATTTCTACGACGTCACCAAGCCCTGCAACAAGCGCGAGCCCGGCTCCGGCTGCGCGGCCATCGGCGGGTTCAACCGCATCCATGCCGTGCTGGGCACCAGCGACCAGTGCATCGCGACCCACCCGTCGGACATGGCGGTGGCGATGATGGCGCTCGGCGCGACCGTCGAGACCGTGAACGGCGAGGGCGAGGCGCGCAGCATCCCGCTGGCCGAGTTCTACCGCCTGCCCGGCACCACGCCGCAGATGGAGACCAACCTGCGACCCGGCGAGCTCATCACCACCGTGGTGCTGCCACCGCCGCCGGCCGGCGTGCAGATCTATCGCAAGGTGCGGGACCGTGCGTCCTACGCGTTCGCCCTCGTTTCGGTCGCGGCCATCGTGGACAGCGCGCACGGCCGCATCCGCTCCGCACGGCTGGCGTTCGGCGGGCTGGCGCACAAGCCCTGGCGCGTGACCGATGCCGAGGCCGCGCTGGCCGACGCCGAAGTGGGCACCGCCGCGTTCGACGCTGCGGCGCAGAGCGCGTTCGCCGGCGCCCGAGGCTACGGCAGCAACGACTTCAAGATCGCGCTCGCGCACCGCACGCTGCGCGCCGTGCTGACGGAAGCGACCCAGGCCTGACCCGGCGTCCCAGACGTGATGACCAGACGATACGGCATTAGGAGCGCCCTATGTTCGAAATGAATGCACCGATCGGCACCACCGTGCTGGATACGGACAAGACCGGCATCGTCGGCAAGCCGATGGACCGGGTGGACGGCCCGCTCAAGGTGACCGGAGCGGCGAAATACGCCTTCGAAGTGCCCGATGTCAGCAACGCGCTGTATGGCTTCGTCGCCACGGCGTCGATCGCCAAGGGCCGCATCACCACACTCGACAGCAGCGAGACCGAGCGCATGCCCGGCATCGTGAAGGTGCTCACCTGGCGCGATGCTCCGCCGCAGGGCGGCGGCAACCACCGCGAGGCCTGCCCCGTGCTGACCAGCGCGGAGGTGGCGCATTATGGCCAGCCGATCGCCCTGGTGATCGCGCAGACCTTCGAGCAGGCGCGCGACGGCGCCTACCACCTGCACGTCGAATACGAGGAGGACGCGGCCAAGCACGCGCTCACCTCCAACATCGCCGCCGCCCGCAAGCCCGCCTCGCCGCAGACCCCGGCCGACACCAGCAATGGTGATTTCGACGCCGCCTTCGCCGCCGCGCCGGTGCAGCTCGACGTCACCTACACCACGCCGCTGCAGAGCCACGCGATGATGGAGCCGCACGCCACCATCGCGGCGTGGGACGGCGACAACCTGACGCTGTTCACCTCCAACCAGCGCCTGAGCCAGAACATGCTGGCGATGGCCAAGACGCTCAAGATGCAGCCGGAGAACGTGCGCCTGGTCAGCCGCTACATCGGCGGCGGCTTCGGCTCCAAGCTCTGGGTCAACCCGGACGCGACCTTGGCCGCACTCGGCGCCCGCGCGGTGAACCAGCCGGTGAAGGTCGCACTCACCCGCCAGCAGATATTCCACGTCACCACCCATCGCTCGGACACCATCCAGCGGCTGCGCATCGGCACCGACCAGCAAGGCCACATCCAGGCCATCGGCCACGACGTGCTGTCGGGCAACATCCCGAGCGAGGAGGATTACGAGGGCGCCGCCAACCAGACGCGCACGCTCTACGCCGGCGCCAACCGCGAGACGCGCCACCGCCTGGTGCCGCTCGCCGTGCCGGTCGCGTCCGCCATGCGCGCGCCGGGCGAGGCGGTGGGCCTGCTGGCGCTGGAATGCGCGATGGACGAGTTGGCCGAGCAACTGCAGCTCGACCCGATCGAGCTGCGCATCCGCAACGAGCCCAGCGAAGACCCGACCGACAACATCCCCTATTCCAGCCGCCACCTGGTGGAGTGCATGCGCACCGGAGCGGAGAAGTTCGGCTGGGCCAAGCGCAACCCGAAGCCCGCGCAGGTGCGTGACGGCCGCTGGCTGGTCGGCATCGGCATGGCCGCCGGCACGCGCAACAACCCGCTGCAACTGTCCAAGGCGACGGTGCGGATCGACCCCGACGGCTACGCCACGGCGCGCATGGCGATGACCGACATCGGCACCGGCACCTACACCATCATGACCCAGATTGCCGCCGAGATGCTCGGCCTGCCGCCAGAGCGCGTGCATGTCGAGATGGGCGACACCCGCTATCCGCAAGCGTCCGGCTCAGGCGGCTCGTTCGGTGCCAACAGCGCTGGGTCTGCCCTGTACGACGCCTGCCTGACCTTGCGCCAACAGCTCGCCCAGGCGGCCGGCATCGACCCGGCGCAGGCCAGCTTCGCCGACGGGCGGATCGCCGGCGGTGGCAAGTCGGTGGTGTTGGAGAGCCTCGTCGGCGCCAGCGGCATGGAGGCCGAGGGCGGCATCAAGCCCGGCTCTATGACCAAGAAGTTCTCGCAGCAAGCCTACGGCGCGCACTTCGCCGAAGTCGCCGTGAACATCGACACGGGGGAGCCGCGGTTGCGCCGCATGCTGGGCGTGTTCACGGCCGGGCGCATCCTAAACGAGAAGACCGCCCGCTCGCAGGCGCTGGGCGGCATGATCTTCGGCGTCGGCGCGGCCTTGGAAGAGAACCTCGTGATGGACGATCGCTTCGGATACTTCGTCAACCACGACTTGGCCGAATACCACGTGCCCGTGCATGCCGACGTGCCGGAGGTCGACGCCATGTTCCTGGCGGAGGTTGACGACAAGACCAATCCGCTCAAGAGCAAGGGCGTCGGCGAGTTGGGCATCTGCGGCGCCGGGGCCGCCGTGGCGAACGCGATCTACAACGCGACCGGCGTGCGTATCCGGGACTACCCGCTCACGCTGGACAAGATCATCGCCAAGCTGCCGCAAACCGCTTGAGCCACCGCCCCTCTCCCGTGTCGGCCGGGAGAGGGGTCGGCCGGTCAGACGCTCTTGGCGCTGTCCCCGGCCGTCACCTGGAACTCGGCGCCGGTGATCATGGCCGCCCCGTCCGACGCCAGGAACACGGCCATCGGCGAGATATCGTCCGCCTGCAGCCAGCCGACCTTCAGCGCCACGGTGGGCGCCCGCGTGTCCCACGCCTGTTGCGGGGTGGGCTGCTCCGGCGGCTTTATCCCCGTCTCGGCCATGCTCTCGCGCAGCCGCGTGGTGTAACGGGTGAGCGGCGTGTCCACCAAGCCCGGCAGCAGCGCGTTCACCGTGATGTCGTATTGGCCCAGCTCGAGCGCGGCCGACTTCATCAGCCCGATGATGCCCCATTTCGACGCGGAGTAGCTCGCCGCATCCTTGGTCCCGTGCAGCCCCTGCATCGACGACAGCACGATGATGCGGCCCTGCTTGCGCGCCACCATCTTCGGCGCGAAGGCGCGGATGGTGTTGGCCGTGCCGTTGAGGTTGTTCTCGATCACGTCGTTCCAGTCGCTGTCCTGCATCTGCAGCAGCGGCATCCAGCGCTGGATGGCGGCGTTGGCCACCACGATGTCGATCTTGCCGAACCCGCGCTCCATCTCGTCGGCGGCGGCGCGCAGGGCGGCGATGTCGCGGATGTCGGCACGGATGGACAGCGCCTTGCGGCCATAGCCCTCGATCATCTTCACCGTGTCGGCCAGTTCGTCGGGCGTGGCCGGCTCGGCGTTCGAGGCGGGGCTCACCGGGCCGGCGATGTCCAGCACCGCGACGTCCGCACCGTTGGCGGCGAACTCCACCGCGATGGCACGCCCGATCCCGCGCGCGGCGCCGGTGACGAGCGCGGTCTTGCCGGTGAGCGTGGAGCCGCGGCCGGCGCGCACCGGGCCGGCCGACACGTTGGCGGGCGGCTCCGGCATTGGTTGGCCGTTGAGCTCGGTCGGCAACGCCTGGGTTTGCGTGGTCTTCTCGGTCTGCGCCCGCGCCGCGCCGGTGAGCGCCAGCCCCGCCGCCAGCCCGCCGCCAGCCACCAGCCCGCGCCGGAACTGGTTGACCGTGGGAGTGTTCGCGCCGTCTTTTTCGTCAGCCATTGGTCTCTCCTGTTCGAGCCAGACCAACGCCGACACCTCCCCGCGCGTCTCTAAACCTGTTGGTAACTCCTGCGTGGCAGTCTGGCGGCAGCAGTGGCGAGGTCGAGCAAGGTGCCGGACGGGGATTGGCGGGGTGGCGCGCGGGGGTGCGCGGAGGGCGGCATCCCGGTGGTGTATGGAACGGCCCGGCTCGCCAGCATGCTCTATGCCGGCGATAGCTTTGGGGATCTGCTGGACATGCTCGGCCCCGAGCCGGAGAGCCCGCTCGCTCGCGCCGGCTGGCTGATGGACCGGTCGTGGCTGTTCGCGCTCAACTTCTCGCCCTACCAAGCCGAGCAATTCCAGGCGGCGGCGCTGGCCCTCAGCGGCAGCTTCCGCGTGCACGGCCCCTCGCACCCGTTGCGGCTGCTGGCGCTGTGTGCCCCGGGGGACCTGATGGTCAACGCCCCGTTGGACTTCCTGGCCCCTGCCGCCGGCGCCACCCTCTGCCTGGCGTACCTGCAGGGCGGCCAATTGCCAGCGTCCCTGCCCCCGCATGACGTGGCCATCGTCGCCGCCAGCGAGAGCGCGCCGGACGTGTTGCGCGCCCTGGCACCCATTTACCAAGCCTGGCCCGGCCCCATCCTTAACGACCCGGCGCTCACCTTGCCGATGTCGCGGGACTGGCTGTTTCGCACCCTGTCCGGCCTGCCCGGCGTTTGCGCGGCGCCAACCTGGAGCGCCTCGCGGCACGAGCTCAGCCGCGGCATCCCCGGCGCCTACCCGGTGCTGCTGCGTCCGCACGGCTCCCACGCCGGGCACGGCCTGGTGAAGGCGGACAGCCCGGCGGACCTGGCCGGCTTCCTGCAGCAAACCGAGCGGGACGCGTTCTACGTCGCTCGCTTCGTGGACTATCGCGGCGCTGATGGCTGGTATTCCAAATACCGCATCGCGTTCGTGGATGGCGCCGCCTTCCTGTGCCACATGGCCGCCTCCGAGCACTGGATGGTGCATTACCTGAACGCGGGCATGGACGGGAATGTCGCCAAGCGCGCGGCCGAACAGCGCGCCATGGAGACGTTCCACACCGGCTTTGCCCAACGACACCAGGTCGGGCTGGCGGCGGTCGCGGCTTCCATCGGGCTCGACTACTTTTCCATCGACTGTGCCGAGGCGCCGGACGGCCGGTTGCTGGTGTTCGAGGCCGATGTCGCCGCCATCATCCATGCCATGGACCCGCCGGAGCTCTACCCCTACAAGCAAGTCGCCATGCAGCGCTGCTACGAGGCCTTTGGCGCCATGCTGCGGGCCCGGCTTGGCACTACCGAGGCCGCGCCCGTCCGGCGGTAATCTCCGCCAGCGTCACCGGGCGGAACCCCCACCGGTCCACCCCCACATCCGCCTGGCGTGGCAGCGGTGCAAGGCGGCCGTGGCTGTGGCCGTGCAGGTTCCAGGCGCCCCGCCCGATATTGCGCCAGGTGCGGAACGCATAGTGGCATAACACGAGCGGCACCCCGTCCAGCTCGAGCTCGGCATAGCTCGACACGCTGGCCCAGCCGGGCAGGGCGGCGGTCGTCGCCGGGTCGTTGTTGCCGAGCAGCAGGTGTTTGGACCCGGGCAGGGCGGCCAGCAGGCCGGCAGCATCGGTCCGCCGCCCCAACGCGAAGTCACCCAGGTGCCAAACGTCGTCCTCGGGGCGCACGCGCTGCTGCCAGGCCGCCATCATGGCCGCATTCATCGCGTCGACGGAAGCAAACGGGCGGCGGTAGAGGCCGAGCGCGCCGCCATGGCCGAAATGG
The DNA here is from genome assembly GCA_965199105.1 of Acetobacteraceae bacterium. GTDB lineage: Bacteria > Pseudomonadota > Alphaproteobacteria > Acetobacterales > Acetobacteraceae > LMUY01. Next base: position 1,450,410 of record CBDAQO010000002.1, read on the forward strand.
GTGTCGGCGGTGAAGTAGGTCACCATGGCAACACGCGCGTCGGTACTATTTCGGCGCCGGCTGGCCGTTCGCCGCGTCGTTCCACCCGCGCAGCCAGTCCTCGCGCTCCTCGCTATCCGGTGGGTAGGGGCAGTTGTCGCGTGGCCAGCCCTGCAGGAAGGAGTCGTAGCCCTCCTTGTAGATGCTTGGCGGCGCCTCCGTCTGGTCGCTCATTGGGCGTGGTCCTCGGGCGATGCTGGCGGCTGGGGTGCGGGCCGGTGGTCGAACTGGCGCGGCCGCTCACGCATTTGGGCGTCGTCCAGCTAGCGCGCTTGCGCCAGGGTGTCCATGATGCCGCAATGCCCGATTGCCGCCGGAGATGGTGCCGGCCCAACTCGCCACGCTACAAGTGCCGCAAGCAGAAGCCGAGGAGCGCGTAGCATGGACATGGGACTGGGTGGCAAGACGGCACTGGTCTGTGCCGCGAGCAAGGGGCTTGGCCGCGCTTGTGCCACCGCCCTGGCGCTCGAGGGCGTCGCGGTCACGATCACTGCCCGCACGGCTGAGGAGCTGGAGCGCGCCGCGGCTGAAATCCGCGCCCTCACCGGCGCCGACGTCACAACCGCCGTCGGCGACATCACCACCGAGGCCGGACGCGGGACGGCGCTGGCGGCCTGCCCGCGGCCAGACATCCTGGTCACCAACGCCGGCGGCCCGCCGCCGGGCGACTTCCACGATTGGGAGCGGGATGACTGGATACGCGCGCTGGACGCCAACATGCTGGCGCCGATTGCGCTGATCAAGGCGGTCATCGACGGCATGATTTCGCAACGATTTGGCCGTATCGTCAATATAACGTCAGCCGCGGTAAAGTCGCCCATCGGGCAGCTCGGTTTGAGCAACGGCGCCCGGGCCGGGCTCACCGGCTTCGTCGCCGGGCTGGCGCGGCAGGTGGCGCGCCACAACGTCACCATCAACAACCTGCTGCCGGGCCCCTTCCTCACCGACCGGCTACGCACCAACACGGCGGCGAACGCGCAAAAGAGCGGCCGCACGGCGGAACTGGAGCTGGCCGCCCGCGCCGCGTCCAACCCCGCCGGCCGCATCGGTGACCCGGTGGAGTTCGGCGACGCCTGCGTGTTCCTGTGCAGCGCCAATGCCGGCTACATCGTCGGGCAGAACCTGCTGCTCGATGGCGGCGCATCCAACGCGACAATGGGGTGACCAGGATGGACGTCGAGCCCGCTTTCGCCTCCGCCAGCTTCCTCGCCGCCGCCATCCGCTCGCGCCAACTCGGCTGCCTCGAGGTGCTGAATTACTTCATCGACCGGGTGGAGCGGCTGGACGGCCCGGTCAACGCCGTTGTGGTGCGGGATTTCGAGCGGGCCCGGGCGCGGGCCAGGGCGCTCGACAGCGCGTTGCCGCAAGGGCCGCTGCACGGCGTGCCGATGACGACGAAGGAGAGCTTCAACATCGCCGGGCTGCCATCCACGTGGGGCGCGCCGGCGTATCACGGCCACGTGGCTACCACCAACGCGCTGGCGGTGGACCGGCTGCAGGCGGCCGGCGCGGTGATCTTCGGCAAGACCAACGTTCCACTGATGCTGGCGGAATGGGAGAGCTTCAACGACGTCTACGGCCGCACTAACAACCCGTGGAACCATGAGTTGTCAGCGGGTGGCTCGTCCGGCGGCAGCGCGGCGGCGCTTGCGGCGGGGCTGACCGCGCTCGAGATCGGCAGTGACATCGCCGGGTCGATCCGGCAGCCGGCGCATGCCTGCGGCGTGTTCGGCCACAAGCCCACCCATGGCCTGCTGCCGCCCTATGGCCACACGCTCAGCGAGAACGCCGCCGGCACCGACATTTCCGTGGTCGGCCCGCTGGCGCGCTCCGCGGCCGACTTGCAACTCGCGATGGGGGTGCTGGCCGGGCCCGACGAGGCGGAAAGCGCGCTGGCAATCACACTGCCGCCGCCGCGCACGGCCGGGCTGCAAGGCCTGCGCATTGCGGTCTGGGCGGAGCAGCCGGGGCAGATCACCGACCCGGTGATCACGCAGGCGCTGCTCTCCTTGGCCGACCGGTTGCAGGCGGAGGGCGCCACCGTGGACCGTGCCGCCCGCCCAGCGTTCGACCCGGTGACCGCCTACCACCTGTTCCTCAAGTTGGTGACCACGGCCCTAAGCGGGCGCGGCGGCGAGGAAGAGCGGCAGCGCACGCGCGAGCGGCTGGGCAAGTTCGCGGCGGACGACCAATCCGCCAACGCCGTCATGGCCCGCATGGTCGATCTGCCGCACCACGCCTGGCTCGAGCTGAACGAGCAGCGGGCGCGGCTGCGGCGGGTGTGGGGCGCGTTCTTTCGGGACTGGGACGTGCTGCTCTGCCCGGTGATCGGCGCGCCCACCTGGCCACACGGCACCGGCCCGATTTGGACCCGCACGCTGCAGGTCGCGGGGCAAGCGGTGAACTACAACGACCTGTTGTTCTGGCCCGGCATCACCTGCGGCTACCATCTGCCGGCCAGCGTGGCGCCGCTCGGCCTGGCGCCCGGCAACGCGCCGTTTGGCGTGCAGATCGCCGGGCCGCTTTATGGCGATGCGACCACGATGGCGGTGGCCGCGATGCTCGAGCGCTGCTGGCGGCCGTTTGTGCCGCCGGGGGCTGGCAAGTAGCGTTCTGCCGGCCCATCGTCACCGGCTGGGCAGCGGCGCCGCGCGGCCGAACAGCCAGCCCTGGCCGAAGCGCGCCCCCATGGCGGCCAAGGCTACCGCTTCCGGCTCGGTCTCCACCCACTCGGCAACCACCTCGGCGCGGGCGGCGCGGGCGATCTCGATCATGCCGGCCATGAAGGCACGCTCGCGCCCCTCGGTGTCAATCCCGGCGATGTAGGAGCCGTCGAGCTTGACCAGGTCGGCCGGCATGCCACGCAGCACCCGCATGTCGGCACTACCGGCGCCGAAATCGTCCAGGCAGAACGGCACGCCGAGGTCGCGTAGCATCTGCGCCGTCTTGGCGGCCTCCGGGATATCCTCGAGCTGCGCCGTCTCGGTCATTTCCACCAGGAGGCGGCCGGCCTTGCGGGCGGGGTCGCGCACCAGCCGCGCCAGCAGCTTGTCCCGGAAATCGGCGTCCTGCATGGACTGGCCGGAGACGTTGAACGCGATGGGCGCCGGGGCGTGCAGCGCCGCCTCGCAGGCCATGCCCACGACGGCGAAATCCAGGTCGAACGCCAGGCCGATGGTCTCGGCCAGCACCACGAATTCCTGCGTGTTGTTCACCGGGCAGCCCGGCACGGGATGAGGCCGCAGCAGCGCCTCGTAGTGATGCACCCGGCGGTCCGCCAGCTCGACGATCGGCTGGAACATGAGATCGAACCGGCGGCGAAGGATTGCCTCGCGCATCGCACCGGTATGCTGCATCGCGTCCTTGACGTAGCTGGCGAGGCCGGAGGTGAAGCCGGCAGCGTCCAGGCCGGCGGTGCCGCTGCGGGAAAACAGGTCAAGCGCCTGACGCAGGGCGCGGGCGGCCTGGCTGCTGGAAAGGCCCTCTTCGACCAGGTTGAGGGTGCGGGCGGACACGCTGGCGATGACTCCCTGGTCCAGCAGGGCGGACTCCAACGATCCAGCGATGGCGGTGAGCATCGTGCCGCTGCCGGGGCCGGCGAGCAGGCTGTAGCGGCCGGGGGAGAGCTCGCTCGCCAACGCTTCCGGCGCCAAAGCCTCGATCGTGCTGCCCACCAACTCCGCACTCGACCCCGAGACCTCAACCAGCGCCAGGTCGGTCGCCGTGCCGCGGCGCAGCCGTGCCTCCGCGGTGCGCGCCACGCCATGGGCACAGTTCGCCTGCATGACCCGGCCGACCGGCGCCGGCAGCAGCGCGAAGGTGAGGCAATAGCGGTGCGACTGGTCCGCCGGGCTGCGCTTGATGCCGGCAAGCGCCATCTGCGTCCGCCCTGCATTGGCCAGGCGCACCGTGAGCGGCAGCAAGCGTCCCCGCTCCATCAGCATCAGCATGGCCAGGTCGAGCGCCTCGTGGTCGGCCGGGCTCACCAAATCCCGCACATGCGATCCGACCCATGCTTCGGACGCGCGGCCAAACCGCGTGCGGAAGGCACCGGCCGCGAATGTCAACAGGCCCGCGGTGTCGATCTCAGCCACAAGGTCGGCCGCGGCAAAGGCGAACGCCACGAAGCGCTCACCATTGTCCGCCCGCCGCAACGGCATGCTGTTCTCCCGGTGTTCCGGCAATCGCGACACTCCTTCGGTGCCTTGTTTTCACACCTTAGTATTAAGGCTTCGTGTCCGCACGGAGCGTTTGCCCGTCCTGCGCCTCGCGCTCGGAAGCGGCGGCATCTTTCATCGGCCCGTGCCATGGGCTACGTCAGGCGCTCGACTCCAAGTCTCGATCGGCAAGGTGACAGTAAGATGAAACAAATGTTGCAGAATGCCGCTTCAACCAGAGCATTGCGCCCCGATCCGGCGAGTAAGGATACCAACGGTACTCTGTTGTTTTTACGGCGTTGGGCGGCTAATCCACTGCAGATGGGCTCCATCGTGCCCTCGTCGGCCTCGCTCTGCCGCCGGATAGTCGGGCAGATACGGTTGGCAGACGGTGAGGTGGTGCTGGAGCTCGGCGCCGGCACCGGCGTAATCGGCCGCGCCGTGCTTGCGAGCGGGCTGCCGGCGTCGCGCATGGTAACGGTGGAGATCGTGCCGCTCATGGCGGAGCACCTGCGCCAAATCCTGCCGGGCGCGAACGTCATCGCGGGCGATGCCAGGCGGCTGCCCGAGTTGCTGCCGCAAGCGTTCCAGGGCCGCGTCGGCACGGTGATCTGCGGCATCCCGCTGGTGCTACTGCCGCTGGCCGATCAGCGCCGCTTCATCGGCGCCATCGAGGCGGTCGCGCCCGGCAAGGGCTTCCTACACTATAGCTACTGCGTCACCTCGCCGTTGCCCTGGCGCAAGCACGGCCTGCAGGCCCGGCGCGAGGCCTGGACGCCGCTCAACTTCCCGCCTGCCAGCGTCTGGCGCTACACGCCGCGTTAGCTCGGCTGCCACTCCATCATGACCGAATCCGGGTCGGCGCGCCTGGGGGTGGGCAGCGGGCCAGCCGGCGTGCCGAGATAGAGGAAGCCGGCGAGCTGCGGCACCCCGAGCGCGCGCGCGACCGCCGGGTCATAGGTGTTCGGCCCGGTGATCCATTTACCGGCGTAGCCCAGCGCGTGGGCGGCGTTCAGCATGTTCATCGCCGCCGCCGCCACCGCCATCACCTGCTCGATCTCGGGCACCTTGGGGGACGGCGTGGTCTGCACCCCCAGGGCCAGGATCAGCGGCGGGGCGAGCAGCTTGCCGCGCATCCGGGCGGCGTCGGCCTCGGAGGCGTCCGGCTCGCGGGCGTGCAGGGCGGCCACGGCGAGGTCGGCGAAGCGTGCCCGCGCCGCGCCGCGGATCAGCACGAAGCGCCACGGCCGCAGCTTGCCATGGTCGGGCGCGCAGAGCCCGGCGGCGACAATTTGCTGCAGCGCCGGGCCGTCGGGCGCCGGGTCCTGCAGCTCGCCGGTGGAGGCGCGGGACAGCAGCGCCTCCAGCGCCAGGCCCATGGGCGCGCTGCCCACCGAGACCTGCATCAGCTCGCCGCCAGCGCCATGGCGGCCAGCGGCGGCGCCACGCCCTCCGGCAGCGGGCTGACATAGGGCGTCTGCCGCGTGCGCTCGGCCAGGTCCGCCTTGGCGCGCGCCACCAGCGCCGGGTCCTCGATCGCCTTCACCGCGGTGGCGGCCATCACCTTGGCCACGAAGTTCAGCCCCTTATGCGCCACCGAGCTCTTGCCCTGCGCGGTGAGCTGCCAGGAATGGCCCGGCGTGCCGATGGCGTAGGTGGCGGCGTGCGCCTGCACCGTCGGCACCACCCAGGAGACGTCGCCCACGTCGGTCGAGCCGATCATCGGCACGCGCTTGGTGTCGAGCGGGACGATCTCGTCGTGCAGCGGCGTGTTCGGCTTGGGCTTCACGCCGACCCGGCGGTAGGCGGTGGCAAGATCCTCCGGCGCCAGCGTGCCCTGGATGTCGCGGGCGAAGGCGCGATCGGTCTCGTCCCACGCCGGCGGGCCGAGCCGCAGCATAGTCTCGTGCATGGCGCGTTCGAGCGGCTCGTTGGCCAGCAGGTTGCTGACGGCGGAGAGCACGTGGATGTCCACCTCGGTCTCCGTCATCATGGCGGCGCCGCGCGCCACGTTCTTCACCCGCTCCAGCAGCGCCTGCATGGTGGGCAACTCCGGCGCACGCACCGAGTAGCGCACCCGGGCGCGCGATTGCACCACGTTGGGCGCAATGCCGCCGCCGTCGATCATGGCGTAGTGGATGCGCGCATCGGACGGCATGTGCTCGCGCATGTAGTTCACGCCGACATTCATCAGCTCCACCGCGTCCAGCGCCGAGCGGCCCAGATGCGGCGCCGCGGCGGCGTGCGAGGCGCGGCCGCGGAAGGCGAAATCCACCCGCGTGTTGGCCAGGGAGGCAGCGTCGGCCACCTCGTTGAAGGCGTTCGGGTGCCAGGTGATAGCCAGGTCCACGTCGCTGAAGGCGCCCTCGCGCACCATAAACGCCTTGGCCGCGCCGCCTTCTTCCGCCGGGCAGCCGTAGTAGCGCACGCGACCCGGCGTGTTGGTCTCGGCCAGCCACTGCTTCAGCGCGGTGGCGGCGAGCATGGCGGCCGAGCCCAGCAGGTTGTGGCCGCAGCCATGGCCGTTGCCGTTGCCGGGGATGGGGCGGTGCTCGGCCACGCCGGCCTCCTGGCTCAAGCCTGGCAGCGCGTCGTATTCGCCGAGGAAGGCGATCACCGGGCCACCCGCGCCGGCCTCGCCCATCACCGCGGTGGGAATGTCGGCGATGCGTTCGGTGATGGTGAAGCCTTGGCGCTGCAGTTCGGCGGTATGCTCGGCGACCGACCGGTGCTCGGTGTAGCAGGTCTCGGGCATGCCCCACACCCGGTCGGCCAGCGCGATGAAGTCCGGCGACTTGGCGTCGACCAGGGTCCAGATGCGGTCGGTGTTCTGCATGTCGCGCCCTCCAATTCAGCCGCCATCCTGCGCCGCGGGCCGGGCCTTGCCAATGCGCAGGCGCGCCCGCCTCAGGCTTCGGGTTGGTTCAACCGCATCCGGTCCGCAGCCAGCGCGGCGTGGAGGAACTCGGCGGCGGCGTCCATCGAGGCGCGGGCTTCCGGCAGGGGGAACAATTGCCAGACATGCGGCACCACCGGCCAGGTCCGCAGCGTGGCGTCCACCCCTGCGTCCTTGGCGCGCGCCACGAACCGCGTGCTGTCGTCCAGCAGCACCTCGTAGCTGCCGGTGTGGAGCAACAGCGGCGGCAGGCCCTGCAGGTCGGCGTAGAGCGGCGAGGCCAGCGGGTGGCGCGGGTCCTGCCCGGCGAGGTAGGGCACGGTGACACGCTCGAAGCCGTCGCCGTGGAACATCGCGTCGCGGCGGGAATTGGTCTTGATGGTCTCTCCGGTGGCGAGCAGGTCGGTCCAGGGGGAGAACGCCACCGCCGCGGCCGGCAGCGGAACGCCAGCGTCGCGCAGCGAGATCAGCAGCGCCAGCGCCAGGCCGCCGCCCGCGGAATCCCCGGCGACGGTGAGCCGATTGGGAGGCACGCCGCCCTCCAGCAAGCCGCGATAGGCTGCCACCGCGTCCTCCACGGCGGCCGGAAACGGATGTTCCGGAGCCAGCCGGTAGTCGGGCGCAAACACCTGGAAGCCGCGCCGCGCGAAGCCACCGGTGATCGGCCGGTGCGTGGAGGGCGAACACGCGAAATAGCCGCCGCCGTGCAGGTAAAGCAGCGTGCCCTGCGACGTGGCCCGCACCGAGCGCAACCACTCGCCGCGCACCCCGCCGACTGCGGCTTCGGTCAATGTCACGCCCGACGGTGTGGGCGGCTTGATGCTCGACATCATCAGCCGTGCGGCCTCGAGATCCACCGCGTGGCGTAACCTCCGCTTAACGCGATACTTCAGCAGCAGACTAGTGAGGTGGGCTTGCCAGCTAGCCATGCGACACTCCTGCGACGACCGTCAGGTGGGGGCGTTGCGCGGATGCGTCCAGAGATTTATCACTGCGGTGCAGCAATGACGGCACGATGGATGCAGGCGCGAATACAAATAATTTTACAAGATTGAAATATTAACGCTTTTCCATACGTCAGCGTGGTATTTCCGTGATTAATCTTGGTGCTCGACGTGCTGAAGGTCGGTTCACCACGAAGCCGGCGCTGTAACCAAGCTTTAAGAGGACGGGCGTGTCCATGGCTGCGATCGATGGTGCCGGAAGCAATACCAAGCCGTCCGGTGTTGGAGATGCGGCGATCCGGGCCGGCGGTTTCCGCATCAACGTAACGCGGCAAGGTACGGCAGTGCATCTGTCGCTGATCGCGGTCGACGAATACACGGCCGTCGAGCTCTACGAGCACTTCGTCCAGGCGCTGGAGCATGGGCGGCTCAACCTCGAGCTGAAATGACCTGCCGGCGCCTGCCGGGTCGGCTCCCGTAGAAGTTCCAGCCGCGCTGCAACCTGCCCGGCAACGTCGGGTTTGCCTTCCATATCGGAGGGGCGTGACATGAACGACATCGGTGCGGCAAAATTCCTGGGCTGGTTCAGCCTCGGCCTCGGCAGCCTCGAGATCATCGCCGGGGGTGCCGTGCGGCGCAACTTAGGCCTGCCCCTACCCCGCGGCGTGGTGCAGGCGTTTGGCGCGCGCGAGATCGCGGCCGGCGCGATGGTGTTGACCAACCCTGGCAAGGCCGCGCCGATGTGGGTGCGCACCGGGGGCGATGCCTTGGACATCCTGGCGCTGACTGGCGCGCTGCTGCGGCCCGGTAATCGCCGCCGGTCTGCCGCAGCGCTGGCGCTGCTGGCCGTGCTCGGCGTCACCGCGATGGACGTGATCACAGCCACCTCGCTGCAAACCCGGGAGGATCGCGCCCGCCGCGTCGCGCAGTCCGGCCGGGTCAGGCCAGCGTCGAGCTAACCCGCGCCTGGCTGAGTTAGGCCGCCTGGCGTTTCTCCGTGCCTGCGTCGGGCTTGCGGTCAGGCATGCCGAGGTAGCTGCGCCAGGCATGGTCTGCGGTCAGCCGGCCAAACGCGGCGCGCCACTCCAACCGGCGCGCCGGCCCCTCGCGGAACAGCCGGAGCAGCAGCCTTACTGCCTCGACCAGCAGCACGCGGTGGCTGGCGCGTGAGCGGGTGTAGACCGGCATCTCCTCGTCCCACCACGTTTCCACCGCCAAGTTGTCGATGCCGCGCATGTTGAGCCAGTCGAGCTGGGCGGCCGCAAGCACGCGGGGCTCGGTCGCCGGGTCGCGGGCGACAGCGTTGCGCAAGGCCAGGTAGCCCAGCAGCGCGAAGCACGCGGCGTTGTTCGGCGGCCGGCGCTTCAGCCGTTGCGGCTGTAGCACCGTGCTACGCGGCGCCGTGTGCACCGGATATTGCAGCTTGAGTTGCTGCAGTTGACGATGGCGCACCAGCGGGTCGCCGTCCAGCACGCCTGGCCCGGCGAGGTAATCGCGGATGCCGGTCAGGATCAGCGCGGTGCCGTAGTAGCGGAACGTCAGCAGGTGCAGCACGGTCAGTCGCCCAATGCGCCGCACCGTGGGCCAGCGGTCCACCGGCATGTGCAGCGCGGCGGTCACCAGCATGTTGCGGGTTTCGTAATAGAGGTGCCAGCCGCCCCATTTCAGGTAAAACGGCTCGTGCCAGACGGCCACGCCGGGCATCGAGACGGCGGGGACGCCCTGGTTGTAGAGCCGCATGCCGTATTCGAGGTCGTCGCCGCGGATGAAGCAGGGGAGTGGCAGGCAGAGCCGGCGCACCACCGCGAGCGGGAAGGCGCAACACCACCAGCCGTTGTAGTGCACGGGGTCGGGCCGGGACAGCGGCTCGAGCGAGTCCGGGTCGGCGATGTCAGCGGTGTGGTGCCGGGGCTGGAACGCCCAATGCCGGTCCGAGACGACCGCGCCGGCCTCGTACATCTGCGTCGGCTGCAACATGTCCAGCATCTGGCCGCCGATCACCGCGTCCTGCTTGGCGTAGGCGAACAGCGAGGCGATGCGGAACAGACTGCTCGGCTCCAGCTCGATGTCGTCGTCGAGCAACACGACGTGGGAAACCGCCTCGTCGTCCAGCGCCGCCAGCAGGCCACGAGTGAAGCCGCCAGCGCCGCCGAAATTGCCCTGCTCGATCATGCGCAGCTTGCCATGGACGCTGCCGCTGAGACCAGCCGCGTCCAGCCGGCGCGCCAGGCCGGGATGGCCCTGGTTCACGATGATGATGCGGGTGAGCCGGTCAAGCGTGGCCGCGTCGGAGTCGAGGGTGGCGAGCATGCGGGCGAGCGCCGCCTCCCGGTGAAACGTGCAGATCACGGCAGCCAGGCCGACGCGGGCCTGCGCCAGGGTCTCGCTGAACCAGCCGCCGCCCGCCACGCGGAGCCGCTCGCCATGGCTCACCAACTCGGCCGACAGCACGCCCTGCTGGCGGAAGTTCACCGTCTTGATTGGGATGCACACGGTGGTGACCCCGGGGCCGACCGCCTGCTCATGCACCAGGGTGCGCTGCTCGAGCGCGCGGCGATACACCTGGAGCGACCCGGTGCCCTTCACCTCGACCTGCAGCAGCACCGACTGCAACCCGGTGAGGCGATGCCACTGCGCCTCGAAGAAGCTATTGAGGTAGGTGTCGAAGCTGAGCCGGGTGGCAGACCCCAGTTCGACGCCGCCGTCGGTCAACGTGACGTCCGACCATGGCCGGGCCGCGTCGAGTGGCTCCGCGCGCCAATACAGCGCCCGGCGATCGCTGGCGCAGTCGATTGCCAAGCCTTGCAGCAGAGTAGCCCGGACCGGGTCGGCAGCAGCCTCGGTGACGATCGTGGCGGTGGTGCCCGCCGCGACGGCGTTCAATGGCTGCAATCGGCCCCCTGTTCCGCTCCCCAGCGCGCCGAAACGCGCAAAGCTGCTCCATACGTAAGGGATAGTAAGTAAACGCTCACTAACAATTCTTGGCAGTCGCGCCAGAGTTAGCGAGTAACGCCAGCAAGCTGACCGAATACCGAGCAAAAGCGGCGTTTGACGAATGAGTGGGCGCAGTCACGATCGCGAATGGTGGTCGCCATAGTATGCGTTATTGGCCTTCCCGCCGACCAGCAATTACATCGAGATGTGGGGTTTGCCGATTGGGCCACATCCATGCGGCACGTTCGCGCGCAACACGGTGGCGAGTTGGCGAATCGAACGCTCCAACAGATGGGCGGCTTCCTCGAGGCGGACGACCTCCGGGGTAATCGACCCTTGCTCCAGCAGCCGGTCCCGCAATGCCCAAGTGGCTGTGCACAACGTCCCAATCTGCTCGAGACAAGCCTGCTGTTCCATCTGCGTCACGATCCCACCTCGCCTTTGACGTAGCACAAAATATGATGTTTGTCGCAAGGGCGAGATTCGGAGAAAGTCGCAGGCCCGTCTCGTTGCCGGGACGGGCCTGTGTCGGCGAGGCTACTGTAGGATGATCGCAACCCGGCGGTTCTGCGGCTCACGCACGCCCGCGGCGGTCGGCACCAGCGGCCGGGTGTCACCAAAGGCCTGGATGGCGATGATGTTCATCGGCACCCCGTCACGCACCAGCTCGGCCGCCACGGTTTGCGCCCGCCGCAGCGAGAGCCGCTGGTTGTAGGCCGGCGTGCCCGAACGGTCCGCGTTGCCCTGCACCTCGATGCGCGTGGTCTGCACGTGCGTGCTGGCCTGCGCCGCCTCGGACACGATCTGGCGCGCCCGGTCGGTCAGGTCAGCACGGTCCCAATCGAAGAACACCAGGTAGGTGCGGGCCGGTGCCGGGGCGGGCACGGCTTGCACCGGGGCTGGCGGCGGCGGCGGCTTGGGCGTGTTGAAGGCGTAGCGCACGCCGAGCACCACCTGGTGGTTCAGGTTCTCGGTGATGTCGACGTTGCCGGGCCCTTCCGTGCCGGTCCGGGTGAGCGACTCACCGCGGAAGGTCTGATTGCCGAGCACGCCCACGAAGCGATATTCCGCCGTGAAGGCGAAGCCGGGGATGGCCGCAATCGGGAAGGCGGCGCCGACAATGCCTTGGTAGGCGAAGTTGCCGCTGGTGCCGCCGATGTGGTTTTGGCCACCGGTCCGCAGGTTGATGCCGTCCAGTCCGTTCAGGTGGCTCCACTCGTAACCCGCGCCCACACCGACATACGGGGTGACGTAGGGGACACCAAATGGACGAAGGTCCACGTCATACAGCACGTTGCCGAACGCGCCGTAGTCCTGCTGGGTGCTGGTGCCGCCGATTGGGGCGTTGGCGCCACCGCGTGAACGCAACTGGCTCTGGTCGTAGTTGCCCTCCACCTCGAAGCGCAGGCCATTGCCGAGCCCGTAGCCGATGCTGCCAAGGCCACCATAGCCGTCGGCACTGAAGCGGAACTCGGACTTCTGAATGCCAGTGCCCGGCGACGCCTGCACGTGCTCGTCCTGCTTGAAGTTCCACAGCGCGCCGGCACCGACATAAAGGCCGTCGATCGGCTGTGCGGAAGCAAGGACGGGGAAACCGATAATCGTGGCTGCCGCGAGGGCAATCCGTAGGCGCATGTAAGGCACTCCTGTTGCGTGGCCGCGCGACCTACGCGATGGAGTTCGCTTAGTTGAAATGGGAAATTGTCCATCTCCAGCTTACAATTGATTACACAACTGATTTTGCAGCACTTTCTCAAATGGTATGGCGCGGTTGTGAAGTCTTTGCAGCTCATTACGGGCTGTTGGTGCGGCGCCCGCCACCCCGGCCGACCCGGGAATATTGACTTGGCCGGGCGCTCCGGCGTAACAGCGCCGCACTCCGGGGCGGCGTAGCTCAGCGGTAGAGCAGGGGAATCATAATCCCTTGGTCGGCGGTTCAAATCCGTCCGCCGCTACCACCGGCCCCCTCCCACACGTCCGTTTCCTCCGGCTGCCGCTTGGCGTTAGGCTGCCGCCATGGACATGAATATCGATTCGCCAACTTCCGCACTCGACCACATCGCGCCGATCTCGCGGCAAATTTGGGATGCCAAGTATCGCCTGAAATCGGCCAATGGCGTGCCGGCCGACCAAACCATTGAGGCAAGCTGGCGCCGGGTCGCGCGCGCGCTGGCCGCGGCCGAGGCCGAGCCGGACCGGTGGGAGCCGGTGTTCTACCGTGCGCTGGAAGATTTCCGCTTCCTGCCGGCGGGCCGCATCATGTCCGGCGCTGGGTCGGACCGTCGGGTGACGCTGTTCAACTGCTTCGTTATGGGCGAGATCGGCGACGACCTCGGCAGCATCTTCGCCAACCTGCGGGAAGCCGCACTCACCATGCAGCAGGGTGGCGGTATCGGCTACGACTTCTCCACCTTGCGGCCGAAAGGCGCCCCGGTGCAGGGGGTGGGGGCCGACGCCTCGGGCCCACTCTCCTTTATGGATGTGTGGGACGCGATGTGCCGCACCATCATGTCCGCCGGCGCCCGCCGCGGCGCGATGATGGCGGTGATGCGGTGCGACCACCCCGACATCGAGGCCTTCATCGCCGCCAAGCGCGAGCCCGGGCGGCTGCGCAACTTCAACCTCTCCGTGCTGGCGACCGACCCGTTCATGGCGGCGGTGGCGGCCGACGCCGAGTGGCCGCTGGTGTTCAACGGCCGCACCTACGCCGTGCTGCGGGCGCGCGCGCTGTTCGACAGCATCACCCGCGCCACCTACGACTACGCCGAACCCGGCGTGATCTTCATCGATCGCATCAACGCGCGCAACAACCTCGCCTATTGCGAGACGATCCACGCCACCAACCCCTGTGGCGAGCAGCCGCTGCCACCCTACGGCGCCTGCCTGCTCGGCTCGATCAACCTGGCGCGGCTGGTGCAGGACCCGTTCACGTCGGCTGCCCGGCTGGACTCGAGCGAGCTGGCCGAACTGGTGGGCGTCGCCATTCGCATGATGGACAACACCATCGACGTGTCGGGCTTCCCGCTCGAGGCGCAGCGGCAGGAGGCGGTGGCCAAGCGCCGAATCGGGCTGGGCATCACCGGGCTGGCCGACGCGTTGGCGATGGTGGGCTTACGCTACGGTAGCCCGGCGGCGGCGGAGCGGGCGGGCGATTGGGCGCGGCAGATCAACCGCTCCGCCTACATCACCTCGGCGCACCTGGCGCGGGAGAAGGGCGCCTTCCCGCTGTATGACGCCGACGCCTACCTGGCCGGGGAGACCATCGGCGCACTCGACGCCGACGTGCGCGGGCAGATCGCAGAGCACGGTATCCGCAACGCGCTGCTGACCTCGGTGGCGCCGACCGGCACCATCTCCCTGGTGGCCGACAACGTCTCCTCCGGCGTGGAGCCGATCTTCGCGCTCGCCTACACGCGCCGGGTGCTGCAGCCCGATGGCAGCCGGGTGGAGGAGGAGGTGTCGGACTACGCGCTGCGGCGCTATCGCAGCCTGTTCGGCGAGCAGGCGCCGTTGCCGCCGGCCTTCGTCACCGCGCAGGAGCTGACGCCGAGCGAGCATATCCGCATGCAGGCGGCCGTGCAGCGCCATGTCGACAGCGCGATTTCCAAGACCGTGAACGTGCCGGAGGACATCGGCTTCGAGGCGTTCCAGCAGGTCTACCTCGACGCCTACGCGAGCGGCTGCAAGGGCTGCACGACCTACCGCCCGAACGCGATCACCGGGTCGGTGCTGGAGGTGAAGCCGGTTGAGGCGGTGCAGCCGGAGCTGCCGGCTGCGGTGGTGCCGCAAGTGGACGGGCTGATGCTGCGCTCGGACAAGCTGTCGGGCGCCACCTACAAGCTGCGCTGGCCGGACAGCGAGCACGCCATGTACGTCACCATCAACGACGTGGAGCAGGACGGCGTGCTGCGTCCGTTCGAAATCTTCGTCAATTCCAAGAACCTCGAGCACTACGCCTGGGTCGTGGCGCTGACTCGCATGATCAGCGCGGTGTTCCGCCGCGGTGGCGAGGTAGCGTTCGTGGCTGCGGAGCTGAAGCAGGTGTTCGACCCGCGTGGCGGCCAGTGGCAGGGCGGCCGCTACGTGCCGTCTCTGGTGGCGGCGATCGGCGACCTGATCGAGCGCCACATGATGGAAACCGGCTTCCTCAGCCGCGACGTGGCGCCCGCTCTAGCCAAGCCCGGCGCCGGCGTGCTCGCAACCCAACTCGGACCGCTCTGCCCCAAATGCAGCCAGCCCGGCCTGGTGCGCGAGGCGGGATGTTTGAGCTGTGTGAACTGTGGGTGGAGCAAGTGCGAGTAGCTGATAGAGGACTTGTGGATCGTGCGACGTGAGCTGACTATCGAGGCCTCCAACTCTTCCGCATAGCGCCTCAACCCCGGTTGGCCATCCGCCGTGGTGCCTGGTGTTCAAGCCCAGTCCCCCGCCCACATAGTAGCCATGGCGCGACCGTCGGACCGTGGTGATGGACGCAGCAGGGGAGCCGGGATCATGGATCAGCCTTTCAAAGGTCGCCGCGAGGACGCTCGGCTGGTGACGGGGGCAGGGCGCTATACCGCCGACTGGGATTGCCCCAACCAGGCTCATGTCGCCTTCCTGCGGGCCGACCGCGCCCACGCCCGCATCGCCGCGCTCGACGTTGCGGCCGCGGCCAGCGCACCCGGCGTGTTGGCGGTGCTTACGGCGGACGACATGGTGGCGGCGGGCTACAATCGCGGCCAGGCGCACGTGTTCTACAAAGGGCGTGGTGAGGCGCTGAAATCCCCGTTGTATCCCACCCTGGCGCAGCATTGCGTGCGCTACGTGGGCGAGCCCATCGTCCTCATCGTGGCCGAAACCGCCCATGCCGCGCAGGATGCGGCCGAGTTGGTGGTGGTCGACTATGAGAGCTTGCCCGCGATCGCCGACGTGCGCGCTGCGATCGCGCCTGGCGCCGCGCTGCTGCACGACAGCGTGCCCGGCAACATCTGCTTCGACTTCGACTACGGGGACGCCGCTGCGGTCGACGCGGCCTTCGCCCAGGCCGCCCACGTGGTGCGGCTCGAGCAGCAGAGCGGGCGTGTGGTGGCCAATCCGATGGAGCCGAAAGCCGCCCTGGTGGGGTGGGACGGCGACACGCTCGAACTCTGGAGCCCCAGCCAGGGCATGACGGGGATGCGCGACGGCCTGGCCGCGCTGACCGGGCTGCCGCCCGACCAGGTGCGCGTGCATGCTTGGGACGTGGGCGGCGGCTTCGGCGTGCGCGGCGCCGCCTACCCGGAATACGCCGCGATGGCGCTGGCCGCACGCCGGGTCGGGCGGCCGGTGAAGTGGGTGGCCAGCCGCTCCGAGACCTTCCTGAGCGATTATCACGGCCGCGCGTTGCAGATGACGGCGGAGCTGGCGCTCGACCACGACGGCCATTTCCTCGCCATCCGCCATGACTGGCTGTGCGATATCGGCGCGCACCCATCCGCCGCCGGGCCGATGACCAACACGCTGAACGCCTCGGTGATGGGCAGCGGCGCCTACCGTATTCCCGCGGTCTATGGCCGCAACCGGCTGGTGGTGACCAACACGGTTCCCATCACGGCCTATCGCGGGGCCGGCCGTCCCGACGCGGCGTATATTGTGGAGCGCCTGGTCGATGAGGCAGCGCGCCAAACCGGGATTGACCGTATCGCGCTGCGCCGGATGAACTTCATCCCCCGCGACGCCTTTCCCTACCCGGTCACCACTGCGCCCGTTCCCACGACCTATGACAGCGCCGACTTCCACGCCCTGCTCGACGCGGCCTTGGCCGAGGCCGATTGGGAGGGCTTCGATGCCCGGCGGGCAGAGGCAGCCGGGCGCGGCCGGTTGCGCGGCATTGGCTGCGCCGTGTTCATCGAGCCGGCCGGCGGCGTCGCGCCCTCCGACGAGGTGGCCATCACCTTCGAGCCTGACGGCGGCATCTTGCTGCACGAAGTCGCGGTGTCCAACGGGCAAGGCCACGAGACCGTGTTCCCGCAGATGGTCGCCGACGTGCTGCAGATCGACGCCGAGCGGGTCAGCCTGCGCGCCGGCCGGCATGGTGGCCCGGCGCTCAAGGGGGCTGGCGCGTTTGGCTCCCGGACCACGATGTCGGTCGGTTCGGTCAGCGTGGCGGCAGCGGAACTGGTGGTGCAGAAAGGCATGGCACTCGCCTCCGAGGCGCTCGAGGCTGCCGAGGCGGACTTGGTTTATGGCAGCGGCGAGTACCGCATCGCCGGGACCGATCGCGTCGTTACCCTATCGGGCTTGGCGCAGCGTTTCCCCGGCGCGTTGGACAGCCTGGCCGAGTTGCCGGCGCCGCGCGCGTTTCCGTCCGGTGCGCATGTGGCCGAGGTCGAGGTCGACCCTGACACCGGGATGACAGAACTGGTGCGCTACGTCTCGATCGACGATTGCGGCGTGGTGGTGAACGAGACCTTGTTCGAAGGCCAGATTTGGGGCGGCTTGCTGCAGGGGCTGGGACAGGTATTCGGCGAACTCTGCGTGTATGGCGAGGACGGCCAGATGCTCAGCGGCAGCTTCATGGACTACGTCATGCCGCATGCAGACCTGGTGCGCCGGGTCACGATCCAAGCGGTGCTGGTGCCGTCCCCAACCAACCGGCTGGGGGCCAAGGGAGTGGGGGAGGCGGGCACGGTCGGCTCTTTGCCCACCGCGATGAACGCGATCTTGGACGCGCTGCGCCCGCGCGGCGTCACCAAGTTGGACATGCCTGCCTCGGCCCGGCGGGTGTGGGAGGCGCTGCAGCAGGCGGCCTGACCTTGAAGCATTATCGTCCAGGATGATCGTGCCTCGAGCAAGCTGCTGACGAGATCGCTGGTGCGCTATGGTCAAGCTTCGCGCACTGCCGCGAGGAAATGGTCCACCTCGCGGCGTAGGATGCTGGATTGATTGGCGAGCCCGGCCGCCGATTCCAACACGCCGTGGGCCGACACGCCGACCTTGCCGGCGCCTTGCATCACGCTGGCGGTGTTTTCGGTGGCGACCCGGGTCTCGGCCGCAGCCTCCCGGACGTTGGCCGCGATTTCGCGCGTGGCGACCCCTTGCTGCTCGATGGCCGCGGCGATCACTTCGGCCGACTGGTTTAGCTCGCTGACGGTCTCCTCGATGGCGGAAATAGCGTCGACGGTTTCGGCCGTCGCCTGCTGAATGGCCTGCACCTGGACCACGATCTCCTCGGTGGCCCGCCCGGTCTGGGTCGCCAGCGACTTCACCTCGGCAGCCACCACGGCGAACCCCTTGCCGGCGGCTCCCGCCCGGGCTGCCTCAATGGTGGCGTTGAGCGCCAGCAGGTTGGTTCGATCGGCAATGGTCTTGATCATGTAGACCACGGCTTGGATCTTGCCGGCCGACTGGATCAGGGTGCCGACGGTGGCGCGAGTGCGGTCTGCGCGTGAGACGGCGTTTTGCGCGATGGCGGCGGAGCGCTGCACCTGGCGT
Source organism: Acetobacteraceae bacterium (assembly GCA_965199105.1). GTDB lineage: Bacteria > Pseudomonadota > Alphaproteobacteria > Acetobacterales > Acetobacteraceae > LMUY01. The sequence goes on from CBDAQO010000002.1 coordinate 1,468,832, forward strand.
GAGATTTCCTGCACCGAGCAGGAGAGCTGCTCCGCCGCGACGGCGACCACGTCGACATGGCAACTGGCCTGGTTTGCCGCGGCGGAGGCGACAGTGGTTTGTTGGGTGGTGTCGGCGACGGTTTCGCTCATCAGCCGCGCCGAGTCCTGCATTTCGCTGGCGGCTTGGGAGACCGCGCCCACCACGCTGCCGACGCGCATCTCGAACTGGCTGGCGACCCGGTGCATCGCGGCGCGCCGGGCTTGATCCGCCTCCTGTTTCAGTCGCTCTTGCTCGGTCCGCAGCCGCGTCACCTCGACCACCCGCTCCTTGAACTGTGCCAGGCTGCGGGCGATGTGGCCGATTTCGTTGCGCTGGTCGGTAAACGGGATTTCTCCGTCCAACTCCCTGCGGGCGAGGCGATCGAGTTCATAGCAGACAATGCGCAGCGGCCGGGTGAGCCCACGCCCGAGGCCGATTGCGACCATGGCCGCAATCAGTATGCCGGCCATGCCGCCGCAGGCACTCCAGGCCGCCTTGCGCACCACTTCGGCGTCGATGTCATCGGTATAGACGCCGGCTTGGATCGCAAGCGAGCCTTCGCCGGAGCCATAGGCGCCGACATAGACGAGCTTGGGCGCCTCTGCGCCGCCGCTCGGCCTGGGCTCAAGATACTCCAGGAAGCCGCCACCGTTGCGCGCGAGGTTGACGATGTTCTGCACGACAGGCTGGCCATGGCCGTCCCGATAATTCCAGCGGGCAGTGTTTATGAAGGCGGCTTTGGCGTGGACGTAGGTGATGCCGGCATTGGCCGACCCGGCGCCGTAAACGCCGAAGTAGTCGGCGCCCTTGCCCCAGCGCATTGCCTGCAGAGCCTCAAATGCGAGCTGATGGGCTTTCTCTGGTGAGAACTCGCCTTCCTGGCCCTTCGCATCGAAGGTGCCGATCAGTTCCTGCGCGGCCTGAACCAGGTTCTGCACCTTGGCCCGGCGTTCGCCATAGATGGCTTGCCGGGTCAGCGCCACGTTCATGGCGGTCACGCCCAGCAGCACTGCCGCGAAGGCGGCAAGCAACAGCCCAAAGCGCCGAAAAACCGTCAGCCCCCACATACCAACTCACCTGCATCGCTACGGACAAGGGTATGCGATAGATGTTAATAGGGGGTAAGCGGCTCGCGTTCATTGCAACTGCAGGTATGTTCCTGCGTTCATCACCTGGTAATCTTGGAGGACTATAGTATGAGTATGAACCGGCGTGCACGATCTGAAACAGCCACCAGCCACCTTTGGCCCGCCGCGACCGCGGGCGTCGTGTTGGTTGCGATCGGGCTGTTGCTCAGTGCTTGCAACACCGCCAAAGGCGTCGGCGAGGACGTTTCCGCTACCGGACATGCCGTCACGCAGGGCGCGCAGGATGTGAAGAGCGGGCTGTAGCCCGGCCTCAAACGGGCACGCGCGAAGGGCTTACGTCGCGTCCCCGAATGCCCGGCGGTGTAGGTCCTTCAACCGATCGGCACCACCGGCAGCCTTCGGGTCGAGTAGCAGTGCCTGTTGCCAAGCGGAGAACGCGCCTTTCCAGTCGCCGGCGCCCTCGGCGATGCGCGAGAGGTCTTCCAGGGCGGCGAACTGGCGTGGCTCGAGCCGTAGGGTTTCCTCGATGTCGCGCTCCGCGCCAGCGGTGTCCCCCAGCCGGGCCCGAGCCAGAGCACGGCCATGCCAACCCTCCGACAAGTCTGGCTGCAGGTCAAGGCTGGCGTCGAAATCTTCCAGCGCCTCGTCGGCGTGGTTGTCGGTCAACTCCTTGAATCCATGCATCATCAGCAGCTTGGTCGCGGGCGTCGCCTCGGCGATCCATTGGCCCTGGATCGCCTCCTCGACCGCCGTGGCGGACTGCTCGTCGGGAGCGACCTCGAGCAGCCCGAACAACCGGTCCAGCGTCTGCGCGGGCGTAGAGTGGGCGGGCGCGGAAGGGGCAGCAGGCTGCGCGCCCGCCGCAAGGCAGCTCGCCACCCACACTGCCGCCCCCGCAGCAAGCGGAGCAAGGCGCGACCTGCGGCGGGTGGGAAGTGGCGGCATCGCGGCATCATCGCGGCGCCTGGCGGGCTTGGTCAAGCCTCGATCGAAGCAGCCCGACCCGGCCTGGAAAACCGGGCGCGGATAGGCTAGCCCTGCCGAGCCTTCATGCGCGGGTTCTTCTTGTTGATCACGTAGACGCGGCCATGGCGGCGCACGACGCGGCAGTTCTTGTCGCGGAGCTTGGCCGACTTGAGGCTGTTGCGGATTTTCATAGCCAGAACCCAACCAGGTAAAGAGGCCGTGCCGATAACGGCGCGCGATGCGACTGTCAACTGGAATGGGCAATGATGCGGCGCAACACCGGTACCTGGATGGCGTTTTTGGCGGCGACGTTCGGCGTGGTCGGGCTGATGGGCCTGTTCGCCAGCTATGCCGCCCCCATCCCGCTCGAGCGGGCCGTGGCGCGGGACGCAACGCTGGACGCGGCATTGGCGACCGGCGGGGCCAAGCCGGCGCTCGAAAGCCTGCGCGACCGCCTCGATGACAGCGCCCCGACCGTCATCGACGGCACTGGACCGCTGCCGGAGCGGGTGGCAGCGGCGCGCGCGGCGATGCACCAGGCCATGCAGGTGGAGGCGGAGGCGGTCGGCGACCGGGTGCGGCTGGAGTTGCTGGTGGTAACCTTGGTCGCCGCAGGGTTCGGCCTGGTCGTGCTGGGAGCGGTCGCCCGGGCGCCGTGAGCCTGGCCGCTCCCATCGACCAGGCCGCGACCCTGATCAGATGTCCAACCGCTTGGCCATCTGGTGGAGGCCAAACAGGCCGCCGAGCAGCACGGTCGCCCAAAAGGCCGTGCGGTGCCGGCTGGTGAACACCTCCCAACTGCTGGTGCGGGCGCTGCTGTCGAAGCGGCCATGGGCGGCATAGTCGCCGGGCACGGGGTGGAACAGGTTGTTCGGCGCATCGGCTGGCATTGTCTCGTCGCTGAGTTGGCCCGAGTAGCCGCTCTTGGCCAAGTAGCGGTCGATCAGGCCCGGCGCGATGCGGTTGGCCATGATCGCCTTGACGGTCGGGAACCCAATCCAGGTCTGCCGCCGCGGATGGCAGGCCGCAAAGTAGATCGCCCGCGCCGGGATTTCAGGCTGGAAGATCGGCGGTACCGGGGTGGCCTTGTGCCCGGTCTTGTTCAGCGCCCAGTCGAACTGGGGCGTGTTCACCGCCGGCAAGTCCACCATGCTGAGGCTGATGTTGAGCTTGTCATGCAGGATTTCCGACCGTAGCGAGTCGGTGAAGCCGCGGATGGCGAACTTGGCGCCGCAATAGACCGACTGCAGCGGCACCGAGCGGTAGGCCAACGCCGAGCCCACGTTCACGATGGCGCCCCGGTTGCGCGTCCGCATTCGCTTGAGCGCACTCATCATGCCATGCACCTGCCCGAGATACGTGACGGCGGTGCCGCGGGCGACCTCCTCCGGGGTGAGCGCGCTGACTGGGGCGAACACCGTCGCCATGGCGACGTTCACCCAGACGTCGATCGGCCCCAGCTCCTCCTCGGCGCGGCTGGCGGCCGCGTCCACCGCGTTGGCGTCGGCCACGTCGGTCGGGATGGGGAGGGCGCGCACGCCATATTCGCGCGCTTCTGCCGCGGCTGCCTCCAGGCGCGCCGGGTCCCGCGAGAGCAGGGCCACGTCATATCCGTGGCGCGCGAACTCCTGCATGGTGGCCCGGCCCACACCCGCGCCAGCCCCCGTGATCACCGCTACTTTTGCCATGCTGCGCTCCATTTCTGGTGCGCCAACGGACGGGCGGCCAGGAATGTTCCCGACCGGGCGAGATACGACGCAGGGGCGGGCGACACCGCACGGCTATTGTACTCGGTAGTGCGACCGCGCGGCGATTTCGGAGCGGATGGCGGCAGCGACCGCGGGATTGGCGCGGCGGATTTGGCCGGCGCGGCGGACGGCGCCGAGCCCTGGCGCCGGGTCGCGTTCCCATGCTTCGAGGAACAGCAGGTCGTCGATGGCGGAGGGGCTGAGTGGGCCGGCGAGCATGGATCGGACGATTTGCGTGAAGGCGGCCGGAGGGGCGAGCACGGCTGTGGTCATGGTCTAAGTCGGTCTCTTTGTGTCTGCCGGTAGAAGCAGAGCTAGCACAGGCGGTTGCGTCCCGACATGGAACAGTGCCGTGAACCTTTGCCGACGCGCGCCCGCCTTTGGGCAGGCGACCTGCTGCCCTCCCCGGCCCTCTCCCGCCTCCGGGAGAGGGAGGTTGGTGGGGCGTTAAAGGCCGAGCAGCAGCCGGCGCGGGTCTTCCACGCCTTCCTTCACGCGTACCAGGAAGCTCACCGCCTCCTTGCCGTCGACGATGCGGTGGTCGTAGCTGAGTGCCAGATACATCATCGGGCGGATTTCGACCTTGCCCGCCAGCGCCACCGGGCGGTCCTGGATCTTGTGCATGCCCAGGATGGCCGACTGCGGCGGGTTCAGGATCGGCGTGCTCATCAGCGAGCCATACACGCCGCCATTGGTGATGGAGAAGCTGCCGCCGCTCAGCTCGTCGAGCTTGATGGCGCCGTCGCGGGCGCGGCGGCCGAAATCGCTGATGCTGCGTTCGATCTGGGCGATGGTCATGGTGTCGGCGTCCCGCACCACCGGCACCACGAGGCCGTTCGCCCCGCCCACGGCGATGCCCATGTGGACGTAATGCTTGTAGACGATCTCGTCGCCGTCAATCTCGGCGTTCACCGCCGGGAACTCCTTCAGCGCCTCGACGCAAGCGCGCACGAAGAAGCCCATGAAGCCCAGCCGGGTGCCGCTGTGCTTTTTCTCGAAGGCGTCGCGGTATTCCGTGCGCAGCGCCATCGCGGCCGACATGTCCACCTCGTTGAAGGTGGTCAGCATGGCGGCGTTGTTCTGCGCCTCCTTCAGCCGCGAGGCGATGGTGCGCCGCAGCCGGGTCATCTTCACGCGTTCTTCCCGGGCCGCTTCCGCGCCGGGGCCGCGCGCTGCCGGCGGGGCGGCGACGGCGGGAGCAGTGGGGCGGCTCAGGAACGCCAGCACGTCACCCTTGGTGATCCGCCCGTCCTTGCCCGACCCGGCGCCCACCTGCGCCGCGCTGATGTCGGCCTCTGCCATGCGCTTGGCGGCCGACGGCATCGGGGCATGGCCTGCGATGTCCGACGGCGGAGTGGCCGGCCGGGCCACCGGGCCGCTCGGGGCGCGGGGTGGCTGCGGGCCGGGTGAAGGAGCCTTGGCGGCGGGGGCTTCGGCTGGCTTGGCCGCAGCGGTGGCGCCCTCGCCCTCCTCCACGGTGCCGAGCAGCGCGCCCACTTCCACCTCGGCGCCCTCGTCGGCCGCCAGCGTGCCCAGCGTGCCGGCGGCGGGCGAGTTCACCTCCACCGTCACCTTGTCGGTTTCGAGCTCCACCAACGCCTCGTCGGCGGCAACCCGGTCGCCGACCTTCTTGAGCCATCGTGCGACGGTGGCTGTGGTGACGCTCTCGCCCAGAGTGGGCACTTTGATGTCGGCGGCCATCGTGGCTCTCTATCCTTCTGGGCTAATGCAGCATGAGTGCGCGCATGACCAGGTCGGCCTGTTGCGCGGCGTGGACTTTGGCCAACCCGGTTGCCGGGCTGGCTGCGGCGTCGCGCCCGACATAGCTCGGACGGCGGCAGCGATGCCCGGCCTCGCCCAGGGTGCGCTCGATCTTGCGGTCGACGAAGCTCCAGGCGCCCATGTTCTCCGGCTCCTCCTGGCACCACACCACCTCGGCGTTAGGGTAGCTGTTCAGCACCGCGGTGAGCTGCTTGGCGGGGAACGGGTAGATCTGCTCCAGCCGGACGATCGCCACGTCCTGCACGCTCTTGGCCCGGCGCTCCGCCAGCAGGTCGTAGTAAACCTTGCCGGTGCATAGCACGACGCGCTCCACCGACTCCGCCGGGCCGATCGGGTCGATCTCGGCGATCACCGGCAGGAAGTGCGACTCGCCGCCGAAATCGGCCAGCGGGGACACCGCCAGCTTGTGCCGCAGCAGGCTCTTCGGCGTCATCAGCACCAGCGGCTTGCGGAAGTTGCGCTTCAACTGCCGGCGCAGCGCGTGAAAGTAGTTGGCCGGCGTGGTGAGATTGGCCACCGTCATGTTCAGCTCGGCGCAAAGCTGCAGGTAGCGCTCCAGCCGGGCGGAGGAGTGCTCCGGGCCCTGGCCCTCGTAGCCATGCGGCAGCAGCAAGGTGAGGCCGGACATCCGCAGCCACTTGGTCTCGCCGCTGGCCAGGAACTGGTCGATGATCACCTGGGCGCCGTTGGCAAAGTCCCCGAACTGGGCCTCCCACAGCACCAGCGTGGTCGGGTCGGCCAGCGAGTAGCCGTATTCGAACCCCAGCACCCCCTGCTCGGACAGCAGCGAGTTGAAAATCTCGATCTTGGCCTGGCCCGGGCGAATGTTGTTCAGCGGGACGTATTCGCGGGCGTCGGTCTGGTCAATCAGCACCGCGTGGCGCTGGCTAAACGTGCCGCGCTGGCAGTCCTCGCCGGACAGCCGCACGCGGTGGCCATCCAGCAGCAAGCCGCCGAACGCGATCGCCTCGCCGGTGGCCCAATCCACCCCCTCGCCGCTCTGGAACATCATCCGCTTGGCTTCGAGCTGGCGCACGATCTTGGGGTTGGCGTCGAACCCGTCCGGCACGTGCGACAGGGCGACGCCCAAATCTTGCAGTGCCTCGGGGCTGAGCGCGGTGGCCTCCTCGGCGCGCACGTCCTCGCTGTCGGCGGGCTTGAACCCGGTCCACTGGCCCTCAAGCCAGTCCGCCTTGTTCGGCCGGTAGCTCTGCGCCGCCTTCAGGCTCTGCTCGAGCTCGGCGTTGAAGCCGTCCCACAGCGCCTGCGCCTCCTCGGCCGACACCGACCCCTCGCGGGCCAGCGCCTCGGCATACAGCGTGCGCGTGGTCTTTTGCTCGCGGATGGCGCGATACATCAGCGGCTGGGTGAAGGCCGGCTCGTCGGTCTCGTTGTGGCCGTGGCGGCGGTAGCACACGATGTCCAGCACGAAGTCGGTCGAAAACTCCTGGCGGAACTCGGCGGCCAGGCGGGAGCAGAACATCACCGCCTCCGGGTTATCGCCGTTCACGTGCAGGATCGGCGCCTGGATCGACTTGGCGACGTCGGTGCAATAGAGCCCGGAATAGGCATGCGCCGGGACGGTGGTGAAGCCGATCTGGTTGTTCACCACCAGGTGGATGGTGCCGCCGGTGCGATAGCCGATCAGTTGGCTCATCGCCAGCGTCTCATACACGAGGCCCTGGCCGGCGAACGCCGCATCCCCGTGCATGACGATGCCCATCACGCTATGACGGCCCACGGTGTCGCCCGCGGTGTCTTGCCGGGCGCGCACCTTGCCCACCACCACCGGGTCGACCGCCTCGAGGTGGGACGGGTTGGGCTGCAGCGAGATGTGGACGGGGTGGCCGCCGGCCTCGATGTCGGTGCTGGTGCCGAGGTGGTATTTCACGTCGCCGGAGCCCTGCACGTCATCGGGCTTCGGGCTGGCGCCGCCGAACTCGCTGAACAACGCGGTGAACGGCTTGCGCACCACGTTCACCAGCGTGTTGAGCCGGCCGCGATGCGGCATGCCGATCACCACCTCGTTCACGCCGGCGCGCGCGGCGGTCTCGATCATGGCATGCAGCGCCGGGATGGTGATCTCGCCGCCCTCGAGGCCGAACCGCTTGGTGCCGACGAACTTCTTCTGGCAGAACGCCTCGAACCCCTCCGCCTCGGTGAGCTGGCGCAGGATGGTCTTCTTGGCCGCGGCGTCGAACGTGTCGGACCACTTGGCGCCCTCGATGCGCCGCTGCAGCCAGTTCTTCTGCACCGGGTCCTGGATGTGCATGTACTCGACGCCGATCGGCCCGCAATAGGTCTGCCGCAGCGTGGCGATGATCTCGCGCGGGGTGGCGACCTCGCGGCCGAGCACGTTGTCGATGAACACCGGGCGGTCCATGTCGGCCCCGGTGAAGCCGTAGGTCGCCGGGTCGAGCTCGGGGTGCGGCTTGGGCTTGGTCATGCCCAGCGGGTCGAGCTGCGCCTCGAGGTGGCCGCGCACGCGGTAGACGCGGATCATCATCAGGGCGCGCAGGCTGTCCAGGGTGGCGGCGCGAACCTGCGCGTCGGACATTCCGGCGGCAGGGGGGGCGGCCTCGGGCTTGGCCGCCTTGCCGTCACGCGCCTTGGCGGCGGGCTTGGCTGGCTCTGGCTCCCCGAGGTCGAACCGCCGCGGCGCCCAGGACGCGCCGGTGGCGTCGGTCAGCACCGAGCGGGCCTCGTCGTTCAGCGCGGCGAACAGCTCGGCGAAGCTTTCGTCCACGCTGCCCGGGCGCTCGACCCACCTTGCATACAAGTCCGCGATGAAGGCGGCGTTCGCACCGTTGAACGCCGTTGCAAGAATGTCGACGCCAGCCATTCCGTCCAATCCCTTCTCTCAGCCCAAGACCATGCAAGATGGGCACGGCCACTGCTTGCCGCAGCAAAATACCATCAGTGATGCGGGCGGCGCATGACGTAGCGCCGGCCCTCCCGGCTGGCTACCCGTTCAGCGCCTTCACCATCGTGCTGCCGAGTGCCGAGGGGCTTTCGGCGACATGGATGCCGGCGATGCGCATGGCCTCGAACTTGGCCGCCGCCGTGTCCCGCCCGCCGCTGATCACGGCGCCGGCGTGGCCCATGCGGCGCCCCGGCGGGGCGGTCGACCCGGCGATGAAGCCCACCACCTTCTTGTGGCTCTTCTCGCGCGCCAGGAACTCGGCCGCGTCGATTTCCGAGGCGCCGCCGATCTCGCCGATCATGATGATGCTCTCGGTCTCCGGGTCGGCGAGGAACATCTCCAGCACCTCGATGAAGTCGGTGCCCTTCACCGGGTCGCCGCCGATGCCCACGCAGGAGCTCTGCCCTAGGCCCGCCGCCGTGGTCTGCGCCACCGCCTCGTAGGTGAGGGTGCCGGAGCGGCTGACGATGCCGACCTTGCCGCGGCGATGGATATGGCCTGGCATGATGCCGATCTTGCAGGCCTCGGGGGTGATCACGCCCGGGCAGTTGGGCCCGATCAGCCGGCTGCCCGAGCCGGACAGCGCGCGCTTGACGCGGATCATGTCCTGCACCGGGATGCCCTCGGTGATGCAGACGATCAGCGGCACGCCGGCGTCGATGGCCTCGAGGATGGCGTCCGCGGCGAATGGCGGCGGCACGTAGATGGCGCTCGCCGTGGCCCCGGTGGTCTCCACCGCCTCGGCCACGGTGTCGAACACCGGCAGGTCGAGGTGGCGGCTGCCGCCCTTGCCGGGGGTCACGCCGCCGACCACCTTGGTGCCGTAGGCAATGGCCTGTTCGGAGTGGAAGGTGCCTTGGGCGCCGGTGAAGCCCTGGGTGATGACCTTCGTGTTGGCGTCGACCAGAACGGCCATTATGCGGCCTCCTTCACAGCCTTGACCACCTTGGCCGCGGCGTCCGCCAGATTGTCGGCGGAGATGATCGGCAGGCCGGACTTGGCCATGATCTCCTTGCCCAGCGCCACGTTGGTGCCTTCCAGCCGCACCACCAGCGGCACGCTCAGCGAGACCTCCCGCGCCGCCGCCACCACGCCCTCCGCGATCACGTCGCAACGCATGATGCCGCCGAAGATGTTGACCAGGATGCCCTCCACGTTGGGGTCGGACAGGATGATCTTGAACGCCGCCGTCACCCGCTCCTTGGTGGCGCCGCCGCCCACGTCGAGGAAGTTGGCCGGTGCCGAGCCATACAGCTTGATGATGTCCATCGTGGCCATCGCCAGGCCGGCGCCGTTCACCATGCAGCCGATGGTGCCGTCCAGCGCCACGTAGTTGAGGCTGTACTTGGCGGCCTCGAGCTCCTTTGGGTCCTCCTCCGCCTCGTCGCGCAGCTTCTCCAGCTCCGGATGGCGAAACAGCGCGTTGTCGTCGAACGCAACCTTGGCGTCGAGCGCCACCACGTCGCCCGCGCCGGTCACCACCAGCGGGTTGATCTCCACCGTGTCGCAATCGAGCGCGGTGAAGGCGGCATACATCGCGGCGACGAACTTGGCGAAGGTGCCGATCTGCTTGCCTTCCAGCCCGAGCGAGAACGCCAGGCGGCGGCTGTGGAAGCCCGACAGGCCGGTCGCCGGGTCGACCGCCACGCGCAGGATCTTCTCCGGGTGGTGCGTCGCCACCTCCTCGATCTCCATGCCGCCTTCGGTGGAGGCCATGATGGTGATGCGCGAGGTGGCGCGGTCCACCAGCAGGGAAAGGTAGAGCTCGCGCTTGATGTCGCAGCCGGCCTCGACGTAGACGCGCCGAACCTTGCGCCCGGCGGGGCCGGTCTGCTTGGTGATCAGGGTGTGGCCGAGCATCGCCGCCGCCGCCTCGCGCACTTCGGCGGGGGATTTCGCCAGGCGCACGCCGCCCTTGCCCTCCGGCGCGCCCTCGAACTTGCCCGCGCCGCGCCCGCCGGCATGGATCTGGCTCTTCACCACATACACGGGGCCCGGCAGCTTGGCCGCCGCAGCCTCCGCCTCCTCCGGCGTCCAGGCGACGTGGCCCTCCAACACCGCCACGCCGTAGCCGCGCAGCAGTTCCTTGCCCTGGTATTCGTGAATGTTCATCGGATCAGCCGATCAGTTTCTTGCAGGCGTCCAGCAGGTCGCGCACCGAGGCGCAGCTCTTCTCGAAGGCGGCTTGCTCCGTCGGGTCCAGCGCGATCTCCACGATGCGCTCCACCCCGCCGGCGCCGATCACCACCGGCACGCCGACATAGAGGTCGCTCACGCCATACTGGCCGGTCAGCATCGCGGCGCAGGGCAGCACGCGCTTCTTGTCCTTGAGGTAGCTTTCCGCCATCGCGATCGCCGACGCGGCCGGTGCGTAGAACGCGCTGCCCCGCTCCAGCAGCTTGACGATCTCGCCGCCACCGTTGGCGGTGCGGGCGCAGATGGCGTCGATCTTGTCCTGCGTGGTCCAGCCCATCTTCACCAGGTCGGGCACCGGGATGCCGGCCACGGTGGAGTAGCGCGTCAGCGGCACCATGGTGTCGCCGTGGCCGCCGAGCACGAAGGCGGTCACGTCCTCCACGCTCACGTTGAACTCGTGCGCCAGGAACAGGCGGAAGCGCGAGCTGTCCAGCACGCCGGCCATGCCGACCACCTTGTTCGGCGGCAGGCCGGATTTCTGCTGCATCACCCACACCATGGCGTCGAGCGGGTTGGTGATGACGATCACGAACGCGTCCGGGCAGTGCGTCTTGATGCCCTCGGCCACGGTTGCGATCACCCCGGCGTTCTTGGCCACCAGGTCGTCGCGCGACATGCCGGGCTGGCGCGGGAACCCGGCGGTGACGATCACCACGTCCGCCCCGGCGATGCTGCTGTAGTCGCTGCTGCCGGTCATGTGGCTGTCGAAGCCGTCGACCGGGCCGGACTGCATGATGTCGAGCGCCTTGCCGGCCGCCACGCCGCCAAACACGTCGAATAGAACGACGTCCCCCAGATCCTTGAGGCCGACCAGATGGGCGAGCGTGCCGCCGATATTGCCGGCGCCGATCAGGGCGATCTTGTGTCGAGCCATTGCCAAACCTCCGCTGCAGGCATGTTGCCCGCCGAGCGGCAGCCGTCCGGTAGGCATCTGTGCCTAGCCCATCCGGTCCAAGCGGGCAAGGCATGCTGCACCGCGGCATAACCCCCCTCGGTAGCCTGCCTCACGTCAGATGCGGCATGCCCTGCCAGCCATCCGACTGCATTTCCTCGAGGCGGGAGGCGGTGCGTTCGAACGCCTTGGCGCCCTCGCCGCGCTGGTAGAGCTGGTCGGGCGCCGCCTCCGCCGAGGCCACCAGCTTGACCCGGTGTTCATACAGCGCGTCCACCAGGGTGATGAAGCGGCGCGCCTCGTCGTAGTTCTCCGGGCCGAGCCGCGGAATGCCGTCCAGCACCAGCGCCTGGTAGTGCGTGGCGAGCGCCAGGTAGTCCCCCGCGCCGAGCGGCTGGCCACACAGGGCGGCGAAGTCGAACCGGGCCACGCCCTCGGCCGCCAGCGGCACGCGCACGTTGCGCCCCAGCACCGTCAACCGCTCCGGCTTGGCCGCCTTGCCACCGCTGAGCTCGGTGAAGGTGTGGTCGAGCGCCGCGTCCGCCCGCGCGTTGATCGGCACATGCCACGTCTGCAGCCCGCGCAGACGGTGGCGGCGGAAGTCGCGCTCGCCGTCCAGCACCAGCACGTCCAGGCGTTGCTTCAGCAGGGCGATGAACGGCAGGAACGCGTCCCGCCCGGGCTTGCCGCGAAACAGGTCGTCCGGCGCCGTGTTGGAGGTGGCGACCACCACCACGCCGCGGTCGAACAGGGCGCCGAACAGCCGGCCCAGGATCATGGCGTCGACGATATCGTTGATCTGGAACTCGTCGAAGCACAGCAGCGCGGCGCCGCGGGCGATGGTGTCGGCCAGCGGCGGCACCGGGTCGTGGCCACCGGGATTGTCGCGGCGCCAGGCGAAGATGCGGGCGTGCACGTCCTGCATGAAGGCGTGGAAGTGGCTGCGCTGCTTGCGCTCCACCTGCGCCTGCTCGAAGAACAGGTCCATCAGCATGGATTTGCCGCGGCCGACATCCCCCACCAAATAGAGCCCGTTCGGCCCGGCGGGCGCCTCGTCCACCGCGCGGCGACGGAACAGGCGGCCGACGAAGCCGGCGTGCTCCGGCTGCGATGGCGGGTCGTAGCCGCGCAGCTTGGTCCACAAATCCTGCAGCCGCTCGGCGGCCACGGCCTGCGCCGGGTCGGTGCTGAGCTCGCCGCTGGCAAGCCTGGCGCGGTAGGCCGTGAGCGGCCCGGCGGTATTCTGGGTGGGGAACGGGCTATCCATGCTGCGACTGCGAATAGCCCGGCAATGGTTAGAGTTCAATGAATCGCGAGGCATTCAACCTTATGAAGAGCTTATGAGTTGTTTCTCGCACCTGCTGCGAAAGAGCCCTGCTATGACCCAACATCGACTTGCGATCCTGCCCGCGGGCACCCTGGTCGCAGCCGCGCTACTTGCCCTCGCTCCCGCCACCGGCGCTTCGAGCTGCCGCACCGTCGGCGGCCCCACCCAGTTCGCCGCCATGGTTGTGCGGCCGGAGAACTGCTGCAGCGGCACGATGCACTGTGCCCAACTCCTCTCCACGGTGCGCGTGATGCGCCCAGGCCACGAACGGCACGTCTGATCCGCATGGCGCGTGCTTGAAATTGACCGTGGCGCCGCCCTAGGAAGGGGCATGGACGCCATCGCGCTTGCCGACACCCTGCTCGACCTGCCCCGCCTCGCGGCCACGCCGGTCGCGACCGACCCGTTTCGCCACGTCGTGGTGCCACAGTTCGTGCCGCCGGACGCGTTGCGGGACGTGCTGGCCGGGCTGCCTGCCATGGCCAGCGGCGGCTCCTTCCCGCCCGGCGCGCTGCATCTGGGGCCGGCCGCCGCCGAGCTGGTGCGCGAGATGCAGGGCCCGGCGATGCGCGAGGCGATTGCCGCCAAGTTTGCGCTGGACCTCCAGGACGCGCCCGTCATGCTCACCCTGCGCGGACGCACCCGCGAGAAGGACGGCCGCATCCACACCGACTCGACGGCCAAGCGCGTGACAGTATTATTGTACCTCAACCTGCCCGGTGAGGCCTGGACCAAGCAGGAGGGCTGCCTGCGCCTGCTGCGCGGCCCGGACGACATCGAGGACTACGCGGTGGAAATCCCACCGGTCGACGGCACGCTGCTGGTGTTCCCCAACGGCCCGACCACTTGGCACGGCCACCGCCAGTTCGTCGGTCCGCGCCACGCCATCCAGTTGAACTACATGACCAATGACGGCCAGGCGCGCCACGAGCTGCGACGGCACCGCTGGTCGGCCCTGGTGAAGCGGGTAACCGGCTGAGCCGGGCCAAACGGTCGGGGAGTGGTGGAGCTGAGGGGAATCGAACCCCTGACCTCCTCATTGCGAACGAGGCGCTCTACCAACTGAGCTACAGCCCCGCCGACTTGGCCGCGGAGAAATGTCAGTAGCCCGGGGCCAAGTCAAGCGAGGCCGAACCAAGCCGAGCCTCCCCGTTGCCCCCTGCCTTTGCCCGCTGCCGTTGCCCCCTGGGCAAGGGGCGGCTAGGGTCCGCCGCCGCTCCCAGGAAACATCGATTTGCGCATCGCAGCCGCCCTCTACCAGGTGCTTCAAGAGGTCCTGAACCTCTATTGGTGGGCAGTCATCCTCGCCGCCGTAATGAGCAACCTCATCGCCTTCGGAGTGCTCGATACCCGCAACCGGCTGGTGTGGACCATCGCCGACTTCCTCTACCGCATCACCGAACCAGCGCTGCGCCGTATCCGCCGCATGATCCCGACCCTGGGCGGCATCGATCTCAGCCCGATCGTGCTGCTGTTCGTAATCTACATCCTGCAGGCCGTACTGGCGCAGGTCTACGAGTCGTTCGTGATCCCGCTGTTCTACTGACGGCCGCAGCAAGCGGGGCGCTAGAAGTCGGTGCAGCGGCCCTTTTGTTCCCAGTCGCCGTAGCGGGTGGGTTCTGGGCCGGCGGGGCCGCCGATCTCCTTCTCGGGCTTGGGCGGCGGCGGCGGGGCGGGCTGGGGTAGCTTGGGTGCGTCTTCCATGGCACTCAAATGGGCATGGCGGCCGGTGGCGGCAACTATTGCGGCGTGGCCTGGGCCAGCATTTGCTCCACTTGGCCGCGCCAGGGCGCATCCGGCGGCGCCGCGGCCAGCGCGCGGCGGAACAGCGCGGCCGACGCCGGGCTGAGATGACCCTCGGCGCGGCTGGTCGCGTCCGCCACGCGCGCGGCCAGCAGCGGCTCGAACCGAACGTCCAGCGCCTTCTGCCAGGCATCCGCGGCGCCGGCGAAGTTGCCCCGGCTAGCTTCGATGTTGCCGAGCAGCAGGTCGCCCTCGCGGGCCTTGTCGGAATGCGGGTCGACGGTGGCGATCGCCGCGCGAAGCTGGTCGACCATGGCGTTGGTGTCGGCCATTTCGCGGTCCGCCTGGCTCATGCGGGAGGCGAGCGGCTGCGCCGGCAGGTTGGGGTGCCCGCCGATGAGGTAGAGCCCGAGTGCCGCCACCGGAACGGCCACCAACCCGGCCAGCAATGGCCAGCGGCGCGGCGGAGCGGCCTGCATGTCGGTCATGGTGGACGCGGCCAGCAGCCTGCGTTGCACCTCGAGCATGGCGGTGGCGTGGTCGGCGGCGGAAATGCGGCCCTCGGCCCGGTCGCGGTCCAGCTCGGTCAATTGGGCGCGGTGCAGCGCCAAGGTGGGCTGCACGCGGCCGCGCACCGCCAGATGCCGTCGCAGCCCCCAAGCAGCGGGCGCCAGCGCGCAGAGCGCCAGCAGGGCGGCGGCCAGCCAGATCATGGGCGGGTGAGGTCGGCCAGGCGGGCCCGCTCGGCCTCGGTGAGCGGGGCGGGGAGGGCGGGCTTGCGCGGCCGGTTGGCCAGGGCGAAGCCCAACCCGGCGCCCACCGCGAGCAACGGGGACAGCCAGAGCAGCGCCGTCACCGCGTTGAACGGCGGCCGCAGCCGAACGAAGTCACCGTAGCGCGCGACCATCCAGGCGACGATCTGGCGGTTGCTGTCACCGGCCGCGACCCGTTGCCGCACGATCGCCCGCAAGTCCCGCGCGAGGTCGGCGCCGGAATCCTCGATGCTCT
This sequence comes from Acetobacteraceae bacterium, assembly GCA_965199105.1. Taxonomy (GTDB): domain Bacteria; phylum Pseudomonadota; class Alphaproteobacteria; order Acetobacterales; family Acetobacteraceae; genus LMUY01. Next base: position 1,484,526 of record CBDAQO010000002.1, read on the forward strand.
CGTTCTGGCACACCAGGCAGCGGAGCTGCCGGCCGACCGATTCGGCGCGCTGCTCTTGCGCCGGGTCCTTCAGCATCTCCGCCGGGTCACTGACCGCGTGCGCCGAGCCAGCCAGCAGGGAGCCGGCCAACAGCGCGCCGCCGAGGGCTACGCCAAGGCGCGCCATGCCGGCCGCAATCCCCTTTCGATCGTGGGGCCGTCGAGCGGGCCCGCCCAATGCCAGCGCACCAGCCCGGCGCCATCCACCAGGAAGCTTTCCGGCACGCCCGAGAGGCCGAAATCGATCGCCACCCGCCCGGCCGCGTCGCGCGCGATGCGCTGGTAGGGGTTGCCGTGGCGCTGGATGAACTGGCTGGCGGCGCCCGGCTGGTCCTTGTAGGCGATCCCCCAAATCGGCATGCCCGCGCCGGCCAGGGCGAGCAGGGCGGCATGCTCCTCCTCGCAGGGCACGCACCAGGAGGCGAAGAAGTTGAGCAGCACCGCCTTGCCCGACGCCAGGTCGGCGCTGCTGAAGCCCAGGCCCGGGGCTTGCGCCGGCAGGTCGAAGGCCGGCACGTGTTCGCCGGTGATCGGGCTCGGTACGCCGCGCGGGTCGAACGTGCCCTGCTGCATGCCACGCAACATGGCCCAGAATCCAGCGCCGGCGATGGCGGCCACGCCCAGGGGGGCGGCCAGGATGGCTTGCCGCCGGGTCATTCGGCCGGCACCGCCAGCCCCGCGGCCCGGCGCGCCGGAGCACCCACGCGCAGTCGCCGGTCCGCCAAGGACAAGCCGCCGCCGATCGCCATGATCAGCGCGCCAAACCAAATCCACGGCGCCAGCGGGTTGTAGTGCAGCCGCATCACCGCCGCGCCGTCCCGCTCCTCGCCCATCACGGCGTAGATGTCGGCGAACCCGTTGCTGTGGATGGCGGCCTCGGTGGTGGTCATGCCCTGCACCGGGAAGGTGCGGCGCGAGGGGTGCAGCAGCAGGTCCGGCTTGCCCGGTCGGATCACGCGCAAATTGGCGATGCGCGCGCTGTAGTTGGAGCCCTCGGCGTCACTCAGGCCGTCGAGCTTCCAGGTCAGCCCGGCAGCCTGCACCGTCTCGCCCGGATGCACCAGCACCACGCTCTGGCTGGCCAGCGACATGCCGGCGATGCCCGCCACCATGACGCCCAGGCCGGCATGGGCGATGGCCGCGCCGAACGCGGCCACCGGCAGGCTGCGCAGGCGGGCGACGCTTTGGCCCAGCGGCAGGCGGAACAGCCGGGTGCGCTCGACGATCTCCGCCCCGGCGCCCACGATCATCCAGGCCGCGCCGGCGAAGGCTGCTGCCGGCAGGACGGGCAGGCGGGTGAACAGGATGAGGAACGCGGCCGCCGCCAGCACCGCCGCCCACCACAGCCGGCTCACCGCCGAGACCAGCGCCGCCCGCTTCCAGGGCAGCACCGGGCCGATCACCATGGCCAGGAACACCGGCACGGCGAGCGGGAACACCGTCGCGTTGAAGAACGGTGCACCCACGCTGAGCTTGTCGTGCAGGATGAGGTCGCTGAACAACGGATACATGGTCCCGGTCAGCACCACGGCGGCGATGGAGCACAGCAGCACGTTGTTCAGCACCAGTGCGCCCTCGCGGGACACGGGAGCGAAGATGCCGCCGGCGGTGAGGGAGGGGGCGCGGATGGCGAACAGCAGCAGGCTGCTGCCGATCACCAGGCCGAGCAGGCCCAGGATGAACACGCCACGCGCCGGGTCGTTGGCGAAGGCGTGGACGGAGTTCAGGATGCCGGAGCGCACCAAGAAGGTGCCGGACAGCGAGAGCGAGAAGGTGCCGATGGCGAGCAGCACCGTCCAGATCTTCAGCGCCTCGCGCTTTTCCACCACGATGGCGGAGTGCAGCAGGGCGGTGCCGGTCAGCCAGGGCAGGAGAGAGGCATTCTCCACCGGGTCCCAGAACCAGAAGCCGCCCCAGCCGAGCACGTAGTAGGACCACCAGGAGCCGAGCGCGATGCCGCAGGTGAGCAGGCACCAGGAGGCGAGCGCCCACGGGCGCACCCAGCGGCCCCAGGAGGCGTCCACCCGGCCCTCGAGCAAGGCGGCGATGGCAAAGGCGAACGGCACCGCGAAGCCGACATAGCCGGCGTAGAGGATGGGCGGGTGGAAGGCGAGCCCGGGGTCCTGCAGCAGCGGGTTCACGTCGCGACCGTCGAGCGGGGCGTCGACCAGGCGGATGAACGGGTTGGAGGTGAGCAGCGAGAACAGCAGGAACCCGGCGGAGGAGGCGCCGAGCACGCCGATCACCCGCGCCCGCAGCGCGCCCGGCAGCGTGCGCCCGAACACCGCGACCGCCCCGCCGCACAAAGCGAGGATCAGGGTCCAGAGGATGATGGAGCCCTCGTGGTTCCCCCAGGTGCCGGTGATCTTGTAGACCAGCGGGGTCAGGCTGTTGCTGTTCTCCGCCACGTTCAGCACGGAGAAGTCGTCCGTGACATGGCTCCAGACCAGGCAAAAGGCGGAGGTGCCGAGCGCCAGGAGTTGGCCGATGGCCAGGCCCGGGGCGGCGGCAATCAGCCGGGCGTCGCGCCGTTGCGCACCCCAGATCGGCAGCACGGCCTGGGCGAAGGACAGCGCGCACGCCAGGGCAAGCGCAAAGTGGCCGAGTTCGGGGATCACAAGGCGTCTCCGCGCGGGCTGAGGTCAGGTCGACGCAGTCGTTGTGTCATAGGGCTTGTGGCGCTAGCCGTTCCTCAAGGCGCTCAACCCGCTCTGCGAGGCCATCGATCTCGTTCTGAAGTTCGTTTTCGTCCCTAATAGCCGTTGTGGCCTCTTGACGCAGGTCAAGCGTCGTTTGCTCAACCCGACTTATACGGCGGCGTAGTTGCTTGTCCTCGTATCGGATGAGTTTCACCTGATCTAGGACCTGCTGGATCAAACCCTGCAACAACTCGAGACTAGGCTCCGGCATTCCGGACATCCTTTCAGGTGTCAGCCTGACGTTTTAGTGACTAAGCTGTTCCACGTCGCGGCCGGCGGCGGCGGGCCCTTGGTCGGGTCCCACATGCCGGCCTTCTTCAGCGCGTCCGCCACGTCCTTCGGCATGTAGGTCTCGTCGTGCTTGGCCAACACCTCCGAAGCGCGGAACGTGCCGTCCGGCCGCAGCGTGCCGAGTGCGACCACGCCTTGGCCCTCGCGGAACAGGTCGGGCAAGATGCCGACATAGGCGACCTCAACGCTGGCCCGGCCGTCCGACACCCGGAACCGCGCGACCGGCTGGCCGCCCTCCGAAACGCGCTGGACGCTGCCGGCCTCGACCAGCCCGCCCAACCGCAGCGAGCGGCCGGGCAGCCCCTTGGTGGCCAGGTCGGACGGGGCGACGAAGAAGACGATGTCGTTGCTGAACGCCGACAGGCAGAGCGCGGTGGCGGAGCCCAAGCCCAGCCCGCACGCCACCAGGATTGCCATGCGCCGCCGCTTGCGTGTCATCGTTCGCCCCCTCGCTCGCCGCGCGGATCGATGGCGGCGAGCTTGCGCCGGGCCGCCGATAGCCGCAGCGCGCTCGAGACGGCAAACACGATCGGCACCGCCATTCCAAGGCCGTAGGATGCCGCGACGAAGCCGAGATGGGTCATGCCACCGCCTGGATGCGGGCCATCAGCAGCCCGCGGATGCGCCGCTCCATTACCGCCGCGCGCAGCCGCGCCGTCACCACGGCGGCGAAGATCAGCGTGTAGCCGACGGCGCAGACCAACAGGGGCCACAGCATGGTCAGCGCCATGGTGGGAGCGCCGGTGAGCGTGATCGTGGCGGGCTGGTGCAGCGTGTTCCACCAGTTCACGCTGAACTTGATGACCGGCAGGTTCACCACGCCGACCAGCGCCAGGATCGCGCCCGCGCGGTAGCCACGCTGCGGGTCGTCGAAGGCGCGCACCAGGGCGATGTGGCCGACGTAGAGGAAGAACAGCACCAGCACCGAGGTAAGCCGCGCGTCCCACACCCACCAGGCGCCCCACATCGGCTTGCCCCAGAGGCTGCCGGTGGCCAGGCACAGCGCTGTGAAGCCGGCGCCGACCGGGCCGATCTCCGCCGCCGCCAAGTCCGCCAGCGGGTGGCGCCAGATGATGGAGGCGATGGAACAGGCGGCCAGGGCCATGTAGCCGAGCGAGGCCAGCCAGGCGGACGGCACGTGGACGTACATGATACGCACGGCGTCGCCCTGCTGCCAGTCCGCCGGGGCGTAGAACAGCCCCCAGACCAGCCCGACCACGGTCACCACCAGCGCGCTGGCGGAGAGCCAAGGCTGCACCACCGCCGCGACACGGAGGAACCGGCCGGGGTTGGCGAAGCGATGGAGGCCACGCCCGAAGCGCGGCGATGTGACAACAGTGGCGTCCACGCGCAGAGCATAGCATGGTGATCCGGAGTTAGAAGGGTCGACCGTCCACCAAGTTTGACGGATGACTGAGTATTAACCCGTTGACGCCTTGGAGGCCGCATTTGTTGTTCGCCATCACCTGTCTCGACAAGCCGGACAGCCTTGCCCTGCGCCAGGCGACCCGCCCGGCGCACTTGGAGTATGCTGCACAGCACCATGTGGCGTTCGGCGGCCCGCTGCTCGATGGCGGCGGCTCGCCGTTCGGCTCCATGCTGGTGGTTGAGGCCAACAGTAAGGAGGAGGCCGAGCGCTTCGCCGCCGCCGACCCCTACGCCCAGGCCGGGCTGTTCTCCAGCGTCACCATCCACGGCTTCCGCGCCGTGTTCCGCGACGGAGTGCTGGTATAGTGGGGGCGCTGGTCTAGTGGCCTACTGGCTCGTCAAGTCTGAGCCGGATGGCTTCAGTTGGGACCAGCAGGTGGCGCACGGCGTGGAGCCCTGGACCGGAGTGCGCAGCCACCAGGCCAAGAAGAACCTGCAGGCGATGCGCCAGGGTGACCTCGCGTTCTTCTACCATTCCAACGTCGGCCGCGAGATCGTGGGCGTGGTGGAGGTGGTGCGCGAGGCCTACCCCGACCCGACCGACGAGAAGTGGGTCTGCGTCGACATGAAGGCGCTCGATCCAATGCCCCACCCCGTCACGCTGGTGGCGATCAAGGCCGACCCGGCGTTAGCCGAGATGGCGCTGGTGCGGTCGTCCCGCCTCTCGGTCGGGCCCGTGACAGAGGCGCAATGGACTCATATCTGTAGCATGGGCGGGCGCAAGAACACGAAACCGCGCAAGACCGGGGCGCACGCCCAACCGGGGTAAGGGGAACGCCGATGTCCGACACCACGCTCTTCCACGTCAAGCCGTCGATTGCCGCCTCCGCCCAGGTCAATGGCGAGAAATACCGGCTGATGATGAACCATGCCGCGCGTGATCCGGACCATTTCTGGGCCGAGCAAGCCCGCCGCATCCCCTGGCTGCGCGAGCCGACGCTGATCAAGACCAGCTCGTTCGAAGGCGACGTGTCGATCAAGTGGTTCGAGGACGGCAAGCTGAACGCCTCGGTGGCCTGCCTGGACGCGCACCTGAAGCGCCGCGGCAACGAGACCGCCATCATCTGGGAGGGCGACGAGCCGGGCACGCAACGCCGGGTCAGCTACCGCGCGCTGCACGAGGAGGTGTGCCGCTTGGGCAACGTGCTGCGCGAACTGGGCGTCCGCAAGGGTGACCGGGTGACGATCTACCTGCCGATGGTGGTGGAGGCGGCGGTGGCGATGCTGGCCTGCGCGCGGGTAGGGGCGATCCACTCCGTCGTATTCGGCGGCTTCTCGCCCGACAGCCTGGCCAACCGCATCACCGACTGCCGCTCCACGCTGCTGATCACCGCCGACGAGGGGCGCCGCGGCGGCCGCAAGGTCCCGCTGAAGGCCAATGCCGACGCCGCGCTCGAGCTGTGCCCGGACGTGACCCGCGTGCTGGTGGTGCGCGTGACCGGCGCCGCCGTGCCGATGCAGGACGGGCGCGACCATGATTACGCCAGCCTGGTGGCCGACGCCGCCGCCGAGTGCGAGCCGGAGCCGATGGGCGCCGAGGACCCGTTGTTCATCCTCTACACCTCCGGCAGCACGGGCAAGCCGAAGGGCGTGCTGCACACCACTGGCGGCTACATGGTCTGGGCCAGCTTCACCCACGAGCTGGTGTTCGACTACCGGCCCGGCGAGGTGTTCTGGTGCACCGCCGACGTCGGCTGGGTCACCGGGCACACCTATATCGTGTATGGCCCGCTGGCCAACGGCGCGACCACGGTGATGTTCGAGGGCGTGCCCAACTATCCCGACGCGTCGCGTTTCTGGCAGGTGGTGGACAAGTACCAGGTCAACATTTTCTACGCCGCCCCGACCGCGATCCGGGCGCTGATGCGCGAGGGCGCCGGGCCGGTGCAGGCGACCAGCCGCCAGAGCCTGCGCCTGCTCGGCAGCGTGGGCGAGCCGATCAACCCCGAGGCGTGGCTGTGGTATTACCGCGTGGTGGGTGAAGAGCGCTGCCCGATCGTGGACACCTGGTGGCAGACCGAAACCGGCGGCATCCTGATCAGCCCGCTGCCCGGCGCCACGGCGCTGAAGCCCGGCTCCGCCACGTTGCCGCTGCCCGGCGTGCAGCCGCTGCTGGTGGACGCGGCGGGTGCCGTGCTGGAGGGCGAGGCGGAGGGCAACCTCTGCATCGCCGATAGCTGGCCGGGCCAGGCGCGCAGCGTGTTCGGGGACCACGACCGCTTCATCCAGACCTACTTCTCAACCTATCCCGGCCGCTACTTCACCGGCGACGGCGCCCGGCGGGACGCTGACGGCTACTACTGGATCACCGGCCGGGTGGACGACGTGATCAACGTCTCCGGCCACCGCATGGGAACGGCCGAGGTGGAGAGCGCGCTGGTGTCGCACCCGAAGGTGGCGGAGGCCGCGGTGGTCGGCTTCCCGCACGACATCAAGGGTCAAGGCATCTACGCCTACGTGACGCTGAACCGCGGCGAGGCCCCGAGCGAGGCGCTGCGCAAGGAGCTGGTGGGCTGGGTGCGGCGCGAAATCGGGCCGATTGCCTCGCCCGACGTGATCCAGTGGGCGCCGAGCCTGCCCAAGACGAGGTCCGGCAAGATCATGCGCCGCATCCTGCGCAAGATCGCCGCCAACGAAACCGATGGCCTTGGCGACACCTCCACCCTGGCCGACCCGGCGGTGGTGACCGAGCTGATCGAGAACCGCGTGGATTGACCGCGACTCGCAACGGTTGTGATGTCCGAGGTGAGACGCCGCCCGCTACAAGAGACTTGGCTTCGTAATTGAGGCTGCCGTGCCGACACAGCCACGCCACCGTTCCAACGCCGCCCGTGCTAAACGTTGTGAGACCGTCATCTTATCGTCATTGTCTCTTTCCGGCCTTGTTACGGGATTGCGTAATCCGCCATCCGGCCGGATTCCTGCCGCAATGGGGCTGTATGATGGCTGCCGATGGGCTCACCGACCTTGTAACGCTGCCGCAGATGGATGCCGCGCGCTATGACGAACCGTTCGCGCCGGCGCCAGCCATCCGGATTTGGCCCGGTTCCAGACCAACCCTGATGCGCCCCGTGTGGATCGATGGCAGCTTTGGCTGGCTTCACGCCGGGGCGTCGAGCGCCGGCTCCGACACCGCGGTGCTGATCTGCCCTCCGGTCAGTTGGGACACGCTGCGCTCGCACCATCCGCTGCGGCTGCTGGCGGAGGGCTTTGCGCAGGCCGGCTACCCGACCTTGCGGCTCAGCTATCCCGGCACCGGCAACGCACGGGACTTGGCGCCCGGTGAGGAGCATTGGGCCACCTGGCAGGCCTGCGTCGCGCAGGCGGCGGACTGGCTGCGCGGCACCGCCGGCGCCACGCGGCTGGTCTTCGCCGGCTTGCGGCTGGGTGCCACGCTGGCGACGGTGGTGAGCCAGACGCGCGACGACGTGGCCGGGCTGCTGCTGCTGGCCCCGGTGCTGCGCGGCAAGTCCTACATGCGCCAACTCTCGGTCGAGGCGCAGATGGAGAACCGCCAGTCGGTGAACCTTGAGGACGGGCTCGACTTCCTCGAGCTCGACCTCAGCGCCACCAGCGTGGCTCGAATCGGCGCGGTCGACCTGCGGCAGGCCAGGCTGCGCCCGGGACTGCACGTGGCGATCTTCCAATCCGTGGCGACCCGGCTGGAGGACGAGTGCACCAGCGCCTGGATCGCCCGCGGCGCCCATGTGCTGCGGGGCAGCTTCGACGGCTTGGAGTCGATGCTGCTGCAGACCTTGGACGAGGACCCGCCGCCGCTCGAACCCAAGGTGGTGATCGACTGGCTGTGCGACACCGTCCCGGCCAGCTACTCCAACCCGAAGCCGGTGCTGCCCGCGGCCAAGCCGGTTATGTTGCCGCATTGCACCGAAACCGCCGTGCAGTTCGGCGCAGATGCCGGGCTGAGCGGCATCCTGTGCCAGCCGCCGTGCGACTCGGCGGCGATGGGGCCTGGCAGGGCCGTCATCATCGTCAACACCGGGCGCGACCCGAGCTACGGGATCGCGCGCTTCGGGGTAAACCTGGCGCGGCGGCTGGCGGCGGAGGGCATCGCCTCGCTGCGGTTCGACTTCGCTGGGTTGGGTGACAGCGTCGGCGCCAGCGGAGACAAGAACGCGCTTAGCGCGCTCCTGGCCGCCGACCGTTCCAGCGACGTCAGCGCCGCGGTGGACCTGCTGCTGCAGCATGGCTACCGCGACATCGGGGTGCACGGGCTGTGCTCCGGCGCCTACCACGCGTTCCATGCCGGCCTGGCCGATGCGCGGATCAACACCCTGCTGCTGGTGAACTTCCCAGTGTTCCGCTGGCAGAACGTGCGCCTGCTGGTGGCGCCGCGGCACTATTTGCTGCAGCTGCTGGACGGGCCGAGCTGGGGGCGGCTATGGCGCGGCGAGATCAAGTTCCGCAGCATCGTCGCCGCTCAGAAGGCGCGGATTTGGGACCGGGTGCAGGCGGTGGCCAAGCGACCAGCGGCGTCGCTGCTGCAAAGCTTCCCCTACCGCGCGATGGACACGCTGTCGCAACGCCGGGTCCGCACGCTGTTCCTGTTTGCGGCCGGCGACCAAGGGCTCGAGGCGATCAACCAGGCGTTCGGCCGCCTGGAACGCGGGATCACCATGTTCGAGGGCGTGGCGGTGCGCATCGTGCCCGGGCTCGACCACGTGCTCACCGCCCGCCGCATGCGCGAGACCGTCGCGGACTTGATCATCCGCTTCCTGAGCAGCGAGGAGGGCCCGGCGACCGCGCCCGGCAACCCGGCGCCAGCTACAAGGCCAGCGCACCAGCCGCCAGCAGAGATCGCAGCCGAGCGTCCAGCGGGGTGAAGCGGCCGGCGGCGCGGTCGTCGAACCACACCGCGTCGGCGCCGTAGCCCTCGCGCGCCAGGGTGGTCTTGGTGAGCTTGAACGTCCCCGTGGTCTCGAGGCTGTCGCACAGGCGGACGAACAGCGGGCGGGCGTAGCTGGGCAGGTGGGCCTCGCCGTGCGCGCGCACCGCCGCCAACCCGGCCACCGGCTCGGCCCCCGGCTCCAGCACCAGCGCCGCCATGCCGGCCTTGCCCTCCGCGCCGGGCAGCGCCACCCCGAACACGGCGGCATCGCGCACGCCCGGGCAGGCGGCCAGCACGGCGCCCACCTCCGTGGTGGAGACGTTCTCGCCCTTCCAGCGGAAGGTGTCGCCCAGCCGGTCGACGAAGGTGAAGAACCCGGCGGCGTCCCGGCGCATCAGGTCGCCGCTGCGGAACCAGCGGTCACCGTCGGCAAACACGTCCCGCAGGATCTTGCGGCGGGAGGCGGCGGCATCGGTGTAGATGCGCGGCTCGCCTGGCAGGGCGGCGATGGCCTCGCCGGGTTCGCCGGGCGCGCACGGCCGGCCGCGCCCGTGCTCGTCGCGCAACGCCTCGCCGCTATCCGGGTCGCAGGCGATCAGGGCGAGCGGGAAGCGGTGCGCCAGGAACGGCGGCACGCGGCCGATGGCGCCCGGCTTGCCCTCGCAGTTGTAGAGCGACAGCAGCCCCTCGGTGGCGGCGTAGAACTCGAGGATTTGCGGGATGGCGAAGCGGTCCTGGAACGCCTGCCACACCGCCCCCTGCAGGCCGTTGCCGCAACACAGGCGCAACCGGTGCGCCGGGACCGCGCCGGGCGAGGCGTTCAGCAGGTAGCGGCAGAGTTCGCCGATATACTGGAAGATGGTGCAGCCGCTCTGCGCCACGTCGTCCCAGAAGCGGCTGGCGGAAAAGCGCCCGCGCACCACCACCGAGCCGCCCGCCACCAGCATGGCACCCACCGCCACCACGCCGCCGGTGCTGTGATACAGCGGCAGGCAGTCGTACAGCCGGTCGGCCGGCGTGGCGTGCATCAGCCCGGCGAACCAGCCGCTCCATTCCAGCACCCGGGCATGGCTGATGAAGGCGGCCTTGGGCAGCCCGGTGGTGCCGGAGGAGTAGATCAGCAACGCCGGGTCGGAGGCGCGCGGCGGGCGGCGCTCGGCGTTGGTAAGGGGTGCGCCGCTGACCGACGCCGGGCTGAAACCCTCGCCCTGCACCCACCATTGCGCGCCGCATTCCGGCCGGGCGGCGAGTGCCGGGCTGGCGATGACGTGGCGGGCGGCGGCGCTGCGGATGCAATGCGCCAGGCCGTCGGGCGCGAGGTTGGTGTTGAGCAGCGCCACGGCACAGCCGACCTGCGACAGGCCGAGCCACGTCGCCACATAGTCCGGGCAGTTCGGCATCAACAGGCCGACCACCTCGCCCGCCGCGAACCCCTGCCCTAGGGCCCAGCGCGCGACGCGGTTGGCGGCGGCGGCCAGTTCGGCATAGCTGAGCGCGCTGTCCGGGCCGAGCAGCGCCGGGTCGGCCCCGTGGCTGGCGGCGCGTTCGCCCACCAGCGCGGCCAGGCTCGGGTCGGCACGGTGGGCCAGGCGCTGGGTGAGCTCGATGGCGCGGGCCCAGTCGCGCGCGACCTCCTTGCCGGCGCGCATTACCCCCGCCGCACGTTCCAGAACAGCGACAGCCCGGTGAGCGTGTCCTGCAGCTCCTTGCGCTGCACGGTGGGCTGGATGAACTCGCCGAGCGGCAGGAACGGCACGTCCTCGAAGGCCTGGCGCTGGATGTCGGCACAGATGCGCGTCTGCGCCGCCGGGTCGGTTTCGGCCATGAAGGCGGCGTAGAGCGCCTCGAGCTTGGGCGCGGTGGGCCAGCCGAACCAGGCCGCGCCGCCATTGCCGCGCAGGGCCATGCTGGTGGCCGGGCTGGCCATGTCGGCCCCGGTGAGGGTGGTGAAGAACACGCTCCAGCCGCCATCCTTGGGCGCGGCCTTGCTGGCCCGACGCTGGATCACCGTGCCCCAGTCCATCGCCTGCAGGTCCACCGTCAGGCCGCACTGCTTCAGCATGTCCGCCGCCACGGTCGCCAACGCGTTGATGCGCGGGTAGTCGGTCGGCGTCATCACCACCACGGGTTCGCCCGCGTAGCCGGCCTGATGCACCTCCCGGCGCGCCCGGTCCAGGTCGCGCGGGCCGGTGATGGCCGCCATCCCGGCGTCGCTGGCGAACGGGGTGCCTGGTGGCAGGTAGCCGACATCGGCGCGCCAGGAGCCGGTGGCGTCGCCGCACACGGCCTGCATGTAGTCCGCCTGGTTGAGCGCGGGCAGCAGGGCGCGGCGGATGGCCGCGTTGTCGAACGGCGGATGGAGCTGGTTCATGCGCAGGATGCCGATGTTGCCGGTGACCTCCACTACGCCGACGCGCAACGCCGGGTCGGGCCGGATCAGCGGCAGTAGGTCAAACGAGGGCTGCTCCCACCAGTCCGCCTCGCCGCGCTGCATCGCCGCCGCGGCGGTCGCCACGTCGGGGATCACGGTCCACTCCACCCGGTCGAAATAGGCCAGCTTCGGCCCGGCGGTGCAGGACGGCGTGCCGCTGTCGCGCGGGCGGTAGCCGTCGAAGCGCTGGTAGACCGCGCGCGAGCCCACCACCCGTTCGTCGGCCAGGTAGCGGAACGGCCCACTGCCGACCATCTCGGTCACCTGCTTGAACGGGTCGGTGCTGGCGAGCCGCTCGGGCATGATCGGCAGCATGTTGACGCCCACCTTGCCCAAGGCGAGCGGCAGCAGCGGGAAGGCGGCCTTCAGGCGGAACTGGATGGTGCGGTCGTCGGGCGCGGAGAGCTCGTCGGTGGCGGCCAGCAGCGTCTGCCCCAGCGAGTCGCGCCGGCCCCAGCGCCGGATGCTGGCCACGCAATCCCGCGCCAGCACGGGGGTGCCGTCATGGAAGCGCAGCCCGTCGCGCAGGGTGAGCCGCCAGAGCTTGCCGTCGTCCTCGGTGATGGCGCCGGCCACCATCTGCGGCTGCACGGCGAAGCTGGCGTCCTGCCCGTACAGCGTGTCGAACACCAGGTAGCCGTGGTTGCGGGTGACGTAGACGGGCGTCCAGACCGGGTCGAGCGCGGTGACGTCGGTTTGCGGGATGAAGCGCAGCACACGCTCGGAGGCGGCTTTGGTCAAGGCGGGGGCCAAGGCGGGAGCTGCGAGGGCGCCGGCGGCGAGCTGGAACAGGCGGCGTCTGTGCATGGCGGCTCAATCGTTGCTGCCGGCGATCCATAGCCGAACTCGCGCGCTTTGTATGGTCCGGACACCGGCTATTTTTGCGGCGCCGCCCACAGCCAGGCCACCCGCGCCGCCGCTAGTGCCGAATTGCCGCCGCACCCGGACGGCGATATACGCGATGGGCCACAACAGCGTGGGATGGGCTCGGGACATGCGCTTCACCGTCGACCGTCTCGATCACATCGTGATCAACTGCAAGGACGTGGAGATCACCGCCTCCTGGTACCAGCGCGTGCTGGGGATGGAGCGGGAGGAGTTCGGCCCCAACCGGACGGCGCTGAAGTTCGGCGGCCAGAAGATCAACCTGCGCCGCCACACCGAGGACGTTCGCACCTGGCCCACCGGCGCGGTGACCACGCCGGGCGCCGTGGACGCCTGCTTCATCACCGCGGTCGGCCCCGAGGACGTGGTGGAGCACCTCGACGGCTGCCAGGTGGCGATCGAGGCCGGGCCGGTCGGCAAGGAGGGCGCGCTCGGGCCGATGACCTCGGTCTATTGCCGCGACCCGGACGCCAACTTGATCGAGATCAGCTCCTATCTCGCCGACTAGCGCGGCCGAACCGTACGACTTTGCGCTCCCGGCCGAGTGCATCGCCCACACGCCAGCCCGGCCGCGCGACGCGGCGCGGCTGCTCGCGGTGGGGCAGCGCCTGACCGACCACCACGTGCGGGACCTGCCGCGCCTGCTCGATCGCGGCGACCTGCTGGTGGCCAACGACACGCGGGTGATCCCGGCGCAACTCGCCGCAAGCCGGGGCGCGGCCCGCATTGGGCTCACGCTCGACCGCCCGCTGCCCGATGGCGCCTGGCACGCCTTGGCCCGCAACGCCCGCCGGCTGCGACCCGGCGACGTGCTGAGCCTGGACGGCACCGAGATGCGCGCCGCCGTGCTAAGCTGCAGCGAGGGCAGCGCCGTGCTGCGGTTCGACCGCGAGGGAGCCGCCTTCGCCGAAGCCCTGCGCGCGGCCGGTGCGCTCGCTTTGCCGCCCTACATCGCGCGCCCCAGCGGCCCCACGGCAGCCGACGCAGCCGATTACCAGACCGTGTTCGCGCGCAACGAGGGCGCGGTCGCAGCGCCAACCGGAGGCCTGCATTTCACGCCGGGCCTGCTGACGGCGCTCGAGGCGGCGGGCGTCCCGCGGGTCATGGTCACGCTGCATGTCGGCGCCGGCACCTTCCTGCCGATGCGCGGCGAGCCCGAGGCGCACCGCATGCACCCGGAGCGCGGCGAAGTGACGGCGGCGGCGGCGGCGGCAATCCGCGCTGCCACCGGCCGCGTGGTGGCGGTGGGCACGACGACGCTGCGCCTGCTCGAGAGCGCGGCCACGCCGGACGGGGTGGCGCCGTTCGCCGGCGAGACCGCGCTGTTCATCCGCCCCGGCTTCCACTTCCGCGCGGTGCAACGCCTGATGACCAATTTCCACCTGCCGCGCTCGACCCTGTTCATGCTGGTCTGCGCGTTCGCCGGCACGGAGCGGATGCGCGCCGCCTACGCCCACGCCATCGCGAGCGGCTACCGGTTCTACTCCTACGGCGATTCGAGCCTGCTCGAGTCGTCCGAGGGCTAGCCGGCGCCGCGGCTGGCGCAAGCGGGCGTGGCATGGGTAAGACCTCGCCATGACGCTGAGCTGGACCCTGCAATCACACGACGGCGCCGCCCGCGCCGGCACCCTGCACACCGCGCATGGCGACGTGCCCACACCCGTGTTCATGCCGGTCGGCACCGCCGGCACTGTGAAGGCGATGACCGCCGACGCCGTGCGCACCACCGGCGCCCGCATGGTGCTGGGGAACACCTACCACCTCATGCTGCGGCCCGGCGCTCAGCGGGTGGCGGCCTTGGGCGGGCTGCACCGCTTCATGGACTGGCCAGGCCCGATCCTCACCGACTCCGGCGGCTTCCAGGTGATGTCGCTGGCCGGGCTGCGCAGCATGGATGCCGACGGGGTCACCTTCCGCTCCCACCTCGACGGCGCGCCACACCGCCTCACGCCGGAGAGCTCGACCGCCATCCAGCACCAGTTGGACGCGACCGTCACGATGGCGTTCGACGAATGCACCCCGTTTCCCGCCACCGAAGACCAGGCGCGGCAGTCCATGGAGCTCTCGATGCGCTGGGCGGCGCGCTCGCGGCAGGCGTTCCAGCAGCGCGCGGGCTACGGCCAGTTCGGCATCATCCAGGGCGGCGTGTTCCCCGGCTTGCGCGCCGCCTCGGCCGCCGCCCTGCTGCCGCTGGGCTTCGAGGGGCTGGCGATCGGCGGGCTCGCGGTCGGGGAGGGGCAGGCCGCCATGTTCCACGTGCTCGACCAGACCGTGCCGTTGCTGCCGCCCGGCCAGCCGCGCTACCTGATGGGGGTGGGCACGCCCGACGACCTGGTGGGCGCGGTGCTGCGCGGCGTGGACATGTTCGACTGCGTGCTCCCGACCCGCGCCGGCCGCACCGCCCGCGCCTACACCAGCGCCGGCGTGCTGAACCTGCGCAACGCCCGCCACGGCCCCGACCCGGCGCCGCTCGACCCGGCCTGCCCCTGCCTCGCCTGCACCCGCCACAGCCGCGCCTACCTGCACCACCTGTTCCGGGCTGAAGAGATGCTGGGCCCGATCCTGCTCACCACCCACAACCTGACCTACTATGCCGGCCTGATGGCCGGGCTGCGGGCGGCCATCCTGCAGGGCGGCCTGGCGCAGCACGCGGCGGCGTTGCGGGCGGGCTGGAACGGCGCCGCGCCCGACCATATCTGTCCGCCATGAGCGATCGCCCGACCGGCCCCTACTCCGGCCTCAGCCAACTCGGCCGGCCCGCCACGCTGCCGGCGTCGCCCGACCAGGCCGTGCTGGAGCGCGTGCCGAGCCCGAACCGCGGCGCCAACTTCGTGGTGCGCTTCACCGCGCCGGAGTTCACCTCGATCTGCCCGATGACGGGCCAGCCCGATTTCGGCCATTTCGTGATCGACTACATCCCCGGCGAGTGGCTGGTGGAGAGTAAGTCGCTCAAGCTGTTCCTCGGCAGCTTTCGCAACCACGGCGACTTCCACGAGGCCTGCACGATGCTGGTCGCCAACCGGCTGATCGAGGCGATCGCGCCGCGCTGGCTGCGGATCGGCACCTATTGGTATCCGCGCGGGGGCATGCCGATCGACGTGTTCTGGCAAACCGGCGCGCCGCCCGAAGGCGCCTGGGTGCCGGACCAGGGCGTGGCGCCCTATCGCGGGCGGGGCTGAGCGATACTCGGGCGGGCGTTCGGAGCTAGAGCATGACCGCATCAAGTGAAGTCACTTGATCGGTAAACATGCTCGCCAAAACAAAGAGCTAGACCACGACCGGCGACACTATCTGAGCCGGTCTTGGTCTAGGCTCCGGCGGGCATGCGCAACGTGAAGCGCGTCTGCGCGGCGCTGGACTGCACGGTGAGCGTGCCGGCATGGGCGCGGGCGATTTCGGCGGCGATGTAGAGCCCCAAGCCGAGCCCGCTCTGGTTCGGCCGGACCTTGCCGCGGACATAGGGCTGGAACAACTGGCTCAGCACCTCGGGCGCGATCGGCTCGCCGCCGTTGGTCACCGACACCTCCAGCACCTCGTCCACCAGCCGGGCCATCACCCGGATCGGGTGCGCGGGCGACCCATGGTGAATGGCGTTGCCCAGCAAATTGGAGAACAACTGCCCGATGCGCGCCGCATCACACAGCACGGGCCGGCCGAGCGCGATGTCCATCAGGATGACGCGGTCTGGGGCGCTGGCCTGCGCCTCGCTGAGGATTTGCCGCAGCACCGGCTCGATGGGCTCCACGCCCACCGCCAGGCTCAACCCGCCGCCAAGCCGGCCGCGCGCGAAATCCAGCACGTTGTCGATCAGGCGCGCCATGCGGGTGGCCGCCTGCGCCATGTGGCCGGTGACCAGCTCGAGGTCCGCCGGGGTGCGCTGCAGCCGGCGGGTTCCGGCCATGATGGCGGCCAGCGGATTGCGCAGGTCGTGACCGAGCACGGCGATGAACTGCTCGCGCAACTCGGCAACGTCCCGCTCGCGGCGCAGGTCGGCCTGGCTCGCCATCACCTTGGCATGCGCGTCCAACTGAAACGCGATCAGATCGCTGAACAGGCGGAACATCTCGGTGACGGCGACGGTGTTGAGCTGCTTGGGCGCCGGGTCGAGGCCGCAGAGCGTGCCGAAGAAGGTGCCGTCGGGCAGCGTCACCGGCATCGATATATAGCTACGGAATTTGTACCGCTTGGGCGCGGGATGGTTGGGATACGCCGGGTCGAGCACGGCGTCGTCCATCACGACGGGCATCCCGGTGTCCCGGACGGCTTTACAGAAGGTGGTGTCGATATCGAGTTCTTGGCCCGGCTGGAGATCGAACCCGATCTCGTCCAGCACCGCGCACGCAACCCAACGCTGTTCGGTCACGCGCGCGACAACCGCCAGCCCGACGCCGGTGGTGCGGCAAATGACGTTGAGGATGGACCGGATCGCCGGCAGGCTGCTGACCGCGCCGACGCACGCGGCGTCGCTCATGCCAGGCAAGGCGATGTTGGACGTGTCGATAATGTCGATATCTGCCATTGACCGGGGTGATCCAGCGGCTGGAATGACGGGGACTTGCTTGAGAGTCCACAACCACACTGTAACACGGCCGGGTCGTCCCGGTATAGCGGCGTGAACGAACAAGGACCCATGCCAGCCAAGCAACCCGGACCAGAAGCGGCACGGTCGGCGATCCGCGCCAAGGCGCTGGCGCTCGGGTTTGACGCCGTGGGATTTGCCCCGGCCTCGCTCGGCCCGGAAGCGCGCGACCGCTTGGCAGCCTTCCTCGCCGCCGGGCAGCACGGCGACATGGGCTGGCTGGCGGAGCGGACCGAGGCGCGCAGCCACCCACGCGCGCTCTGGGCGGAAGCCCGCAGCGTGGTGGCGCTCGGCCTGAGCTACGCCCCGCGGGAGGACGCGCTGGCGACAACGCGGCGGCCGGAACGGGGCAATATCTCGGTCTATGCACGCAACCGAGACTACCACGACCACATGAAGGGATTGTTAAAGCACCTCGGGCAATTCATCGCGGCGCGGTTTGGCCCGGCGGTCAAGGTGTTCGTGGACACCGCGCCGGTGATGGAAAAGCCGTTGGCCGCCGCCGCCGGCTTGGGCTGGCAGGGCAAACACACCAACCTGGTTTCCCGCGCGCATGGCTCCTGGCTGCTGCTGGGCGAGATCTACACCACGCTCGAGTTGCCGCCCGAGGCGCCGCACGCCGACCGTTGCGGACGCTGCACGCGCTGCCTGCAAGCCTGCCCGACCGCCGCCTTCCCCGCGCCCTACCGGCTGGATGCGACCCGCTGCATCTCCTACCTCACTATCGAGCACCGCGGCGCGATCCCGGAGCCGTTGCGGCCGCTGATGGGCAACCGGATCTATGGCTGCGACGATTGCCTGGCGGTCTGCCCGTGGAACCGGTTCGCGCAAAGCTCGCGGCACGCCAAGCTGCAGGCCCTGCCAGAGCGCGAGGCGCCGCGGCTGGGCGAGTTGGCCGCGCTGGATGACGCCGCGTTCCGCGCCACCTTTGCCGGCTCGCCGATCAAGCGCATCGGGCGGGATCGGTTTGCCCGCAACGTGGCCGTGGCGATCGGCAACAGCGGGGACGCCGCGTTGCGCCCGGCCGCCGAGCGCCTGGCCGGGGACGCGGATGCCGTGGTGGCGGATGCCGGACGCTGGGCGCTCGCCCGCCTGCCGTGACGCTGGAGAAGCGCAGCGTCACCCTGGCCGGGCATCGAACCTCAGTGGCGCTGGAGCCGGAGTTCTGGGCGGCCCTGGAGGCGGTTGCAGGCGGCCGGGCGCAATCGCTGGCAGGCCTCGTGGCGGAAGTGGACGCCGCGCGCAGCCCGGTGCAGCCGCTTGCCTCGGCGCTACGAGTTTTTGCACTTCAGCGCGCCTCATTAACCATTTAGCAAGGACTTCACGCCATCGTGTGCTCACGGCCAATAAACGCCGCCGCAGGAGCAAAACAGCATGTCGAACCTCGAGACCGCCACCCGCACGCCCACCCCCATCAGCCCCCTGGTGCTGGCTGACCGCCTGATCACCCTTGCCCAGGATGCAGACCGCGCCGGCTATCGCGCGTCCGCCACCCGCCTGCTCGGCCTGGCTTACGCCGTGTTCGACGAGCAGCCCTGCGCGCGTAACTAGACGGCCAAGCGGTTTACCCGCGCCGGGAGGCCAGCCACTGCGCCAAATCCCCTAGCTCGGGGGCGCGGCGTGGATCGGTGAGGGTGCCGCTGAGCCGCAGACCGACCGCGGGGGTGCCCGGCGCCGCTGGCTGCAGGGCGAGCTGCGCGAGCAGGCTGCGCGTCAGCAGGTCGACGGTGCCGTCGCCGGTGACTTGGCCGGCAGGGATGGCCACTTTGATGGCGGAGAGCGTCACCGCGCCATGGTCGGCGGTGGCGGTCAGGCTCAGTTGGTCGAAGTGGGTGGCGCCGCCGTTCAAGGCCGCCTCCAGCTTGGTTTGCAGCGGCGCCGGGTCGGCCGGCGGCGTGGCAGGCAGGGCGGCCAAGGCAGCATCGAGGTCGAGCCCGTTCAGGTTGCCGTCGTGCAGGGTCGCCTGCCCGGTGAAGCCGAGCGTGGCGAGCAGGCTGGCGGGGCTGTAGCCGCTGGCGGAGAGATCGACCGAGGCGTCCAGCCGCCCGGCCGACACGTCGATCGGCATGCCCAGCAAGGGGCCGAGCAAGGCCACGCCGGCGAGCTTGGCGGTGGCGGTGAGATGCGGCGGCGCGGCGGCATCGACGGTGAGCTGCCCGGTCAAGTGGCCGCCAGACAGGTCGGCGTTCAGTCCGTCGACGTGCAGCGCGCCCTGATCGAGCGAGACGGTGCAGGTGGCGTGCTCCAGCCCGGGAGACAGGCCGAACAGGATTTGCCCGGCCCGCAGCGAAACGCGACCGCTCCAGCCTTGGCCGGCAGCGAACAGCCACGGCTCCGGCGAGCGTGCGTAGGGCAGCGGCAAGGGCAGCGTGTCCGCCTGCAGCGACCCGGTGAGCACCAGCTGGCCCGCGGCGAGGCCGTGCAGCAGCAGGTCCCCGGTGGCGCGCAACGCTCCGGCGGCCAGATCCACGTTGCCCAGGGCCACCTGGCTGTCGCCGACGGTCACGTCCGTGCGCAGCGAGAGCGATCCATCGCCCAGCCAGGAGACCGCACCCGGCAGGCCGAGCGCTTCGAGCAGCCGGGGCGCGCCGGGATGGCGGAAGGCGACGCCGCCGGTCCAATGGCGGCCGGGAAGGTCCAGCACGCCGTCCGACTGCAGCTCGGCGCCGGCCAGCGCGGCGGTGGCGCTGAAGTTCAGCGCGCTGGGTCGGCCGGACGCGGTGGCGCGCAGCATCGCCTCGCCGCGGAACAGCGGCTCGGCCGACTGCCAGGCAGGCGGTAACCGGCTCGCCAGCATCGAGGCATGCTCGAGCCGCACGTCCAACCGGCCGTCGCTCAGGGCCGCATCCGCGCCCAGGCTGCCGGCCAGCCCGACGGTGAGGCTCGGCGCCGTCAGCACCGCCTGCCGCAGCGTGATCGCGCCGTCGCCGCTGCGCAGTCCGAGGGTGAGGCGCTGGAACGTGGCGCCGAGCCAAACCGGCTGGTCCGCCGCGATCGTCACGTCCGCGCGCACGCGGCTGAGCCGGTGCGCCGCCTCACCCAGTTGGCGCATGGCCGTGGCCATCGCGGCGTCCGACACGGTGGTGGGGGGGCTGGGCAGCCATGCATCGAGCAGCGGCGCGGTGACCCGGACGTTCATCACAATCGCCGCGTCGCTGCCTCCGTGCAACGCCACATCCCCGGTGATCGGGGCGCCGTCGACCTGGCCAGCAAGGTCACCCAGCGCCAGGCTGCCGCGCTCCGCCACCACCGTGCCGGACAAAGCGGCGCTTTGCAGCACGCCGGCGGGAATGGCGCCGACCAGGCTTGGCGCCTGCGACCGGAGCCACTGCAGCGTTTGCGCCAAATGGGGCGCGGCGAGTTGCCCGGCGCCATCGAAGCGGCCTTGCTTCAGCCGCCCGGTCAGATGCAGCTCGGCGTCGCCGGGCAACTGCGCCGACGAGTCCCGCAGCACGATGCCGTCGGGCGCGATGTCGAAGCCCACGCGCAATTGCCGCAGCGTGCCGCCGACCAGGGTGGCGGACTCGGCCGACAGGTCGAGCCCGGTGGGCAGGGCGGTCTGCTCACCCTGCAGCAAATGGGGGAGCCAGGCGTCCAGGTCGAGCCGGCTGGTGGCCATCGCCGCGTCGAGCCGCAGCTTGGGCAGGAAGCGCAACGCAAGGGCGCCGCGGGCCAGGTTGGCGCCGATCTGGGCTTCCAGGTCGTCGGCGACGGCCAGCCCGCTGCCTGCGACCAGTCGGCCGTCGGCTTTCCAGGGCAACGCGGGGGCGGGCAGCAGCAACGAAAGGTCCGGCCCGCGCCCGGTGACCTGGCCCGACAGGTTGCCATCCTCGGCCACCACGCCCGAGAGCAGTCCCCCGGTGTTGACCAGCGGACCTTGGCCGTCGAGGCTGAGCTCCAAGGTGGCGGATCCGTCGCGGCCGGGCCGGCCCAGGCGCCCGGTCAGCCGCCAGGAGCGGCCGAGCACGGTGCCGAGCCCGTTGGCCGACAGCGTGCCGGTCGCCGGGTCGACCGCCACGTCCCCGGTGATGGCGGTGACCGAAAGCTGGCCGATCTGGAGCGTGCTGTCCTCGAACGCGGCGTGCAGCCCGGCGGCGGGGCGGCCCTCGCGCAGGAAGCGGGCGGAGAGCGGCCAGGGCAGTTGTATCCGGGCGCCGCGCAACACCAGCTCGCGCGGGTGGACCTGGCCGGCGAGCAGCCCGCCCAGACCCACCCGCAGCCGCATCTCGCCCGCCGTGGCACTCGCGCCGTCGCCGGTATCGGCAATGGCCACGTCGCCGGCGCTGAGCGTGGCCTGGGGCAGCAGCGAGAGATGGATGGCGCCGCCGATGCGCACCGGGCGGCCGAACCCGGCCGAGACGATGGCGGCGACGGTCTGGCGGTAGTCGTTCCAGTCGAGGAAGCGGGGGAGCAGCCAGGCCGCCATCAACGCCAGGCCGAGCAGCACGACAACGGTGGCAGCGGCCAGGCGCAGGGCGCGCACGCGTCAGCCCCGCGCCGCGATGGGGCTGAACGAGGTCAGCCGGGGCGCACTCAGGCGGCGGGCGGCTTGGCGGTATGCGTCGCCAGCACCGATTCGGTGTCGGCGTCGATCTCCTCCAGGCGCACTTCGTAGCCCCATAGGTTGGCCACGTAGCGCAGCGTGGCGTCCGCGTCACGCGAGGCGAGCAACTGGCCGGGCCGGGTGCGGTGCTGCATGACCAGCTTGCGGTCGCCGGCCAGGTCCACGTCCACGATCTGCACGTCGGCGTCGCCCTCGCCCGGGTCGTAGCTCTCGGCCAGGCTGCGGCGGATGGCGCGGTAGCCGCCCTCGTCATGGATCGCGTCTACCAGCAAGGTCGGCTCGGAGGTGTCGTCCAGCAGGCGGAACATGCGGAACTGGCGGATCACGCGCGGGGAGAGGAATTGGAGGATGAAGCTCTCGTCGCGGAAATTGGCCCAGGCGTAGCGCAGCGTGCCGAGCGGGTCGCCGTTGCCAGCGATGTCGGGGAACCACGTGCGGTCCTCCTCGGTCGGCTCGACGCACATGCGCTCGATGTCGGACATGATGGCGTAGCCCAGCGCATACGGGTTGAAGCCGGGGCCACCCGCCGGATGGTCGAAGCCCGGCTGCATGATGACGTTGCTGGTGGAGTGCAGCACCTCGAGGAAGGCGGCGTCGTCGATCTGCCCAGTCTCGTGCAGCCGGGTCATGATGCGCTGGTGCACCCAGGTGGCGCAGCCCTCGTTCATCACCTTGGCTTGCGGCTGTGGGTAGAAATACTGCGCGATCAGCCGGACGATGCGGATGATCTCGCGCTCCCACGTGGCGAGCTTGGGCGAGACCTTCTCGATGAAGTACAGCAGGTTCTCTTCCGGCAGGCCAAGCTTGCGGCGGCGCTCGGCGGTCTGGTCCACGTCCGTCACCACCCGCTGACCCGGCAGCGTGCGCCACAGATCGTCGAACATGCGCTCGTCGTAGTCGCGACGTTCCTTCTCGCGCCGCTGGTCCGCGCGCAGGTTGAGCGGGCGGGCGCCGCCATGGCGATGCACCCCGTGGCGGGACAGCGCGTGGGCCGCGTCCAACACGCGCTCGACGGCGGCGACGCCGAAGCGGTCCTCGCACTCGGCCACGTATTTACGGGCGAACTCGAGGTAGTCGAGGATGGCCGAGGCCTCGGTCCATTGGCGGAACAGGTGGTTGTTGCGGAAGAAGTGGTTGTGGCCGAACGCCGCGTGGGCGATCACCAGCGCCTGCATCGTGGCACTGTTCTCCTCCATCAGGTAGCTGATGCAGGGGTTGGAGTTGATCACCACCTCGTAGGCCAGGCTGCTGTAACCCTGGCGGTAGCTGTTCTCGTGCTGCAGGAACCGCTTGCCATACGACCAATGCCGATAGGTGAGCGGCATGCCGTGGGCGGTGTAGACGTCCAGCATCTGCTCGGAGGTGATGACCTCGATGCGGTTCGGGTAGAGCTCGAGGCCGAGTTCCTCGCAGGCGATGCGCTCGATGGCATCGTAGCTGCGCTGGAGGATGCGGTAGTCCCAGTCGGTGCCGGAGTAGAGGAGGTCGGTCATCGCGTAGCCCTCACCCAACCCTCTCCCAGAGGGAGAGGGCTTTTTGGAAGATGGGAGCGGGGGCGTGCATCGCTCACGCGGTCTTCTCCGCCTTGCGGCCGAACAGGTCGCGGAACACGGGGAAGATGTCGCGGCGGTCGGACACGCGGCGCATCGCCAGCTTGGGCGCGCGCTTGGCGAGCGGGTCGTAGCCGCGCCATAGGTCGGTCTCGCCGCGGATGTGGGCGGCCGAGGCGGCGACCTCGATGTAGGCGAAATACTGCACCACCGGCAGGATGTCGGCCTCCAGCATCGCGATGGCCTTCTGGGTGTCGCTGCCCGAGTTGTCCCCGTCGGACGCCTGGGCCACGTAGATGTTCCATGAGTCTTGCGGGTAGCGGTCCTTCTGGATGCGGGTGAACTCCTGCAGCGCGGTCGACACCACGGTGCCGCCGGTGCGCAGGTCGGTGAAGAAGGTCTGCTCGTCCACCTCCTCGGCCGTCTCGGTGTGGCGGATGAACACCAGCTCCACCCGCTTGTAGCGCCGCTCTAGGAATACGTGCAGCAGCAGGAAGAAGCGCTTGGCCAGGTCCTTCATCTGCTCGGACATGGAGCCCGAGACGTCCATCAGGCAGAACATCACCGCCCGCGCGGTGGGCTTAGGGGCGTGCACGAAGCGGCGGTAGCGCAGGTCCACCGGGTCAATCCATGGCACCCGGGCCATGCGGCGCAGGCTGATCTGCAGCTCCTCGCGCAGCAGGTCGAGCCGGTCGGGGTCCTCGCCGCTCTCCTGCAGCGCCGCGATCTCGGCTTCCAGCGCCAGGAGCTCGGGCGATTTCGGCCGCCGCAACCCGATCCGCCGCGCCATCGACTGCCGCATGCTGCGCGACATATCGATCTGCGAGGGCGAGCCGTCGGTCATCAGGCCGGCCCGCTGCGGCGCCATGGATTCGGTGGCGACGATCTGGTTCTTAACCAGGTCGGGCAGTTCGAGGTCGCCAAAGAACAGATCGAGGAACTCGTCGCGGGTGAGGACGAAGCGAAACCCGTCCTCCCCCTCGCCGCCGCCCTTGCCGGCGCCGCTGCCGTCGCCCTGGCCGCGGCCACCCGGCGGGCGGGCGAGGCGGTCGCCGGTGGAGAACTCCTTATTCCCCGACAGGATCACCTGGCGCTTGCCCGCCGAAAAGATGGTGTGAAAGCTCGGCTCGTGCAGCGAGTCGGCCGGGATGGTCACCGCCTGGTCGCGGCCGACCTCGCGCAGTGTGCCCTGGTCGACCGCGTCCCGGGCCGCACGGCCGATCGCGGCCCGGGCGCGCTTGATCACGCGCTGGCGGTTCTCGAGGTTCTTCCCGTGCGGATTGGGGCGGCGGTCGATGATGTCCAAAGGCATTCCCTAGAGCATGACCGATTAAATCACGCTCTGCTTGAATGAGAAAAGAGCAGCGGATGCAGCCCTAGGCCGATTGCTTGACACGCATATACCACTCCACCAGGCGTCGCACTTGCCGCTCGGTATAGCCGCGCGAGACCATGCGGTTGACGAAGTCGTTGTGCTTCTTCTCCGTCTCGTTGTCCTTCTTCGAGCCGAAGCTGATCACCGGCAGCAAGTCCTCCACCTGGCTGAACATCCGCTTCTCGATAACCTCGCGGATTTTCTCGTAGCTCGTCCAGGACGGATTTTTGCCGGCGTTGCTGGCGCGGGTGCGCAGCGCGAACTTCACCACCTCGTTGCGGAAGTCCTTCGGATTGGCGATCCCCGCCGGCTTCTCGATCTTGGTCAGCTCGGCGTTCAGCAAGTCACGGTTCATCATCTGCCCGGTGTCGGGATCCTTGAAGTCCTGATCCTCGATCCAAGCGTCGGCATAGTCCAGGTAGCGATCGAACAGGTTCTGGCCGTAGTCGCCATAACTTTCGAGGTAGGCCTTCTGGATTTCGTTGCCGATGAACTCGGCGTAGCGCGACGCGAGCTCGCTCTTGATGGTGGCGAGGTAGGCGGCCTCCATCTCGGGCGGGAACTGCTCGCGGCGGATGGCCTGTTCCAACACGTACATCAGGTGCACCGGGTCGGCGGCCACCTCGTTGGAGGAGTGGTTGAACGTGGCCGACAGCACCTTGTAGGCGAAGCGGGTGGACACGCCGTCCATGCCTTCGTCCACGCCCGCCGCGTCGCGGTACTCCTGCATGGTTTTGACCTTGGGGTCGGTCTCGCGGATGTTCTCGCCGTCATAGACGCGCATCTTGGCGAACGGGCGCGAGTTGGCGTGCGGCTTCAGGCGGGAGAGCACGGCGAAGCGCGCCAGCATCTCGAGCGTGTGCGGCGCGCAGGGTGCATCGGCGAGCGCCGAACCGCTGATGAGCTTCTCGTAGATCTTCCGCTCTTCGATCACCCGCAGGCAGTAAGGCACCTTGATCACGCTGACGCGGTCGAGGAAGGCCTCGTTGGTGCGGTTGTTGCGGAAGGTCTGCCACTCCGCCTCGTTGGAGTGGGCGAGCAGGATGCCTTGGAACGGGATGGCGCCGATGTTCTCGGTGCCGAGGTAGTTGCCCTCCTGCGTCGCGGTGAGCAGCGGGTGCAGCATCTTGATCGGCGCCTTGAACATCTCGACGAACTCGAGCAGGCCCTGGTTGGCGCGGTTCAGCCCGCCGGAGAAGCCGTATGCGTCCGGGTCGTTCTGGCTGAAGCTCTCGAGCTTGCGGATGTCCACCTTGCCGACCAGGGCGGAGATGTCCTGGTTGTTGTCGTCGCCGGGTTCGGTCTTGGCGACAGCCCATTGCTTGCGGCGCGACGGGTAGAGCTTGACCACGCGGAAGCGCTGGATGTCGCCGTCCCATTCATCCAGCCGCTTCAGCGCCCATGGGCTGGCGATGCCGGTCAGCACCCGGCGCGGGATATGGTATTGCTCCTCGAGCGTCGCCGCCATGGTCTCCGGCTCGAACAGGCCGAGCGGGCTTTCGAACACCGGGCTCATCTCGTTGCCGGCCTTCAGTACGTAGATCGGCTCCTGCTCCATCAGCGCCTTCAGCCGCTCGCCGAGCGAGGACTTGCCGCCGCCGACCGGGCCCAGCAGGTAGAGCACCTGCTTGCGTTCCTCGAGCCCTTGGGCGGCATGGCGGAAGAAGCCCACGATGCGCTCGATGGTCTCTTCCATGCCGTGGAACTCGGCGAAGGCCGGATAGATGCGCACGGTGCGGTTCATGAACAGCCGGCCCAACCGCGGGTCCTTCGAGGTGTCGAGCACCTCGGGCTCGCCGATGGCGCGCAGCATGCGCTCGGCCGGACTGGCGTAGCAGAGCGGGTCTTCCCGGCAGCGGTCGAGATAGTCGGCCAGGCTCATCTCCTCCTGGCGCGAGCGGTCGCGCAGCGTGGCATGGAGAGAGAAAACGTCGTCAGATCGATACATCGCGGATGCTCCGGTGTGTCGGGCGAGGCGGGCGGGAGCGCCAGGCTTCGCTTACGTCAGAATAGGGTGGCGATCGGTCGCGGTCTGTTTCCTTAACTGTCGGGAGGCTGCTTGGAGGCTTCTCCTCACGACATTGAGAGACACTAGCGTGACAGATATGCGGTGCGCATTAATTACCTCTTAGTCTGTGCATTTTACCGCTGATTTGCCGTTCTCTGTTGCTTGATCTCACGCCTTTGACCGAGCTGCAGCGTCGGCCAAGCCATACAGAGTCGAGCGCTGTCGAGTCGGCAAGCACGGGCGCAGGCCACGGCGCGAAGTCTCGCAATAGCGGCATCTGGTCACGGCGCGGGCGTTGCCAACACTGCGCCCGCGCGCGTTCGCGTCACCGTGGCGGGAGCCAGGCTGGTAAGCGCGGTTCACCCGTGCAGCGTGACAGGCTCCGGCCGCCGCCGGGTTTGGAACCGGGTGATGGCGAACGGCTCCAAGTTGGCGTCGGGTTGGCCGTCCTGGGCGAGCGTGGCGAGGATGGACCCGGTCAGCGGCCCGAGGCAGAACCCATGGCCGGAAAAGCCCGCCGCGACGAACGCGCCCGCCACCCCGGGCACGGCGTCGATCACCGGCAGCGCGTCCGGCGTCATGTCGAGCAGGCCGGCCCAGCTCTGCACGATCTGCGCGTCTCGGAACGCCGGGACGACGTCGCCGAAATGGCGCACGATGTCGGCCAGGTTCCCCGCGGTCGGGTAGACGTGCGGCGTGGGCCGGCCCGCCTGCTCGAGCTCCAACAGGCCGCCGTGCCAGGGCAGCGCGCCGCTGGTCACGCGCAAGCGGCCATTGCCCTCCTGCCGCCCGGCGCAGTCGGCATTGGCCACGCCGATCACCGGGCCCAGCAGCGGCGGCAGCGGTGCGGAGCGCAGTACGGCCACCATCGGGGTTTGTAGCGGCACGCAAATGCCGAGCGGCTCGAGCAGGTCGTTGGCGAACATGCCGGCGGCGATCACCACCCGCGCGGTGGGGATGCGTCCCGCTGCGGTCACCACCGCGCTCACCCGGCCCTGGCCGTGCTCCACCCGCAGCACCCGCTCGCCGAAGCGGCACACCGCGCCGAGCCGCTCGGCGGCCGCGACGTAGGCGGCAACGGTTGCGTGCGGGTCGGCGCTGCCGTCGCTGGCGCAGAACGAGGCGGCGAGCACCCGGTCGGACACCGCCGGCACCGCTGCCTGGACGGACCTGGTATCGGCCAGGAAGCTCAGCTCGAGCCCGGCCGCCGCCTGCGCCGTGACGAGGTTGCGGATGATGGCCACTTCCGCCGGGGTTCGGGCGCAGCGCAGGTTGCCGGTGCGGCGGTAGCCCGTGGGCGCGTCGAGCTCGTCGGCCAGCGTGCCCCAACGCTGCACGGCCGCCTTGGCCAGCGGCAGTTCGGCGGCGTGGCGGCCGGATTGGCGCACCCCGGCCAGGGTCCAGCCCGACGCCATGGCGGCCGGCCCGAAGCGGTCCAGCAGCACGACGCTGCACCCGGCGGCAGCCAGTTCGTAGGCCGCCGCCGCGCCGCTGATGCCGGCGCCGACCACCACCGCGTCATAGGCCTGGTCCGGCGTCGGCCGTGGCGGCATCAGGCCCAGTGCCACGTGGCGATGTTCCAGGTGTTGAGCCGCACGTTGATGTTGGGCTGGTAGCCCTGCAGCGCCGACTTGGTGCCCTCCACCTGCGCCGCCTGGTAGATCGGCAGGAACGGAAGGTCGTCGCGCAGGGTCGCCTGCAGCTCGTGATACACCGCGATGCGCGCGTCCCGGTCCAGCGTGGCGGCGCCCTTCTGCAGCAGCGCGTCCACCTTGGGGTTGCTGTACTGCATGGTGTTCTGGCCCGAGCCGGTCTTGGCGGAAATCGACGCGCTGCTGAAGTAGTCCGACGCGTCGGGGTCCGGCCCGACCATGAAGTCGATGCCCACGATGGCGGTCTCGAAATGCGACTTGATCCAGTAGTCCGCCCACATCACCGCCGGCGGCAGGTTCTTGATCGTCATACCGACGCCGATATCCTGCCAGTTCTGCTGCAGGAGCTGCTGCACCTGCTCGCGCAGATGGTTGCCGGCGGTGGTGGAGTTGATGAACTCCAGCCGCACCCCGTCCTTCTCGCGGATGCCGCCGGCGCCCGGCTTCCAGCCCGCCTGGTCGAGCATCGCCTTGGCCTTGGCCGGGTCGTAGGATTGCTGGGGCAGGTTCGGGTTGAACGCCCAGGAGGCGGCGGGCAGGTAGGTTTCGGAGGGCTTCGGCAGGCCATAGTACAGCTCGCTGATGATGCTCGCCTTGTCCATGCTGGCGTAGAGCGCCTCGCGCACGGCGCGGTCCTGGAACTGCGGCTTGCCCAGGTTGAAGTAGAAGTTCTCGATGAAGGCCACCGGCGCCACCACCACGTTGCGGTCCGCCAGCGTCTTGGCTTCCTGGTAGTGGTCGGCGGAGATGCCCTGCAGGCCGATATAGTCGATGTCGCCGGTGCGGAACTGGGTGTAGAGCACGGTGAGGTCGGGGATGTATTTGTAGATCACCCGGTCGAGATAGGGGCCGTCGCCAAAGTATTTGTCGTTTGCCAGCAGGGTGATGTGGTCGCCCGGCACCCGTTCGCCGAACTTGAACGGCCCGGTGCCGATCGGGTGGGCGGCAAAGCTGGCGCCGGTCGGGTCGGGCTGGCTGCGGGCGTGGGCGGGGACGATGTAGGTCCAGGCCAGGATCGACGAGTAGGGCGCAAACGGCTTTTCCATGCGCCAGGTGATCTCGGTGGGGGAGACCACCTTGATGTCGCGCACCAGCTCATGGCCGGTGCGGCTGTAGGCGGGGAAGTCCGGCTGCATGATGGTGTCGAGGGTGAACTTCACGTCGTCGGCGGTGAACGGCGCGCCATCGTGCCAGGTGACGCCGGGTCGCAGCTTGACGGTCCAGGTGAGGCCGTCGGCGGAGAGCCCACCATTGGCCACCGTCGGCACCTCGGCGGCCAATTGTGGCAGCAGGTTGCCCTTCGGGTCCACGCCCCAGAGCGGGTTGTAGAGCGCCATGTAGACGCCCTCGTCCACCTCGATATGCGGGCGTAGCGGGTCCATCACGGTGGGCTCCTGCGACAGGCCCACCACCGCCTGGCCACCCTTCTTGGGCGTGGCTTGCGCGCGGGCGCCGAACAGCGGCAGCGCGCCCGAGGCGGCCGCCAGTTGCATCAGGGTGCGGCGCGGCAGGGCAAGTTTGGATAGGTGCGGACGGGACATGGTGGGGGCTCCTCGGTCGTTCTGGCGGGGGTGCTTTGAAGTCAGATGCCGGCGTCGATGGTGATGGGGGAGCCGTCGGTGAAGCGGCTGAAGCGGAACGGCGCGGGGTCCACGAGCGGCGCCGACCCGGTGGCCAGGTCCGCCGCCAGCCGCCCGGCCGCGGGGCCGATGCCGAAGCCGTGCCCCGAGAAGCCGGTGGCGATCACCAGGCCCGGCACCGAGTCCACCGGGCTGATCACCGGCACGGCGTCGGGCGTGACGTCGATCAGCCCGGCCCATTGCTGCGCCACGCGGGCGCGCTGGAAGATCGGGAACGCCTTCGCGGCAGCGGCCAGCGCCGGGCCGGTGATGGACGGCACCGCGTCGGGGTCGAGCACGCGGGTGGTCTCGAACGGGCTCGCCTGGTCCAGCGCCCAGCGCTTGGGGGTGCGGGCTTCGGCGAGGAAGCGGTCGTCCAGGCGCAGGCGCAGGCCGCGGCGGGTGGCACGGGCGGCGGGAAGGAACTTGAAGAACAGCCGGAACGTGTCGGGCGTGAGCGGCACCAGGTTGCCGCGGCCGTTGGCGATGGTGTAGCCGCCGTCCAGCCGCTTGCGGAAGGCGAACTCGCCCAGCCAGGCCGCCGTCTCCGGGCCGCCCTCGAGCGGTTCGGTGCGCACCACGGAGGAGCGCACCTTGAGCTGCGGCAGGCCCACGCCAAGGCTGCCACAGAACAGGCGGGACCAGGCGCCGCTGGCCAGGATCACGCTGTCACAGGCGATCCGCCCGCGTTCGGTCACCACGGCTGCGACCCGGCCGCCCGCCATGTCCAACCCGCGGACGGCGCATTGGGTCAGGATGGTGGCGCCGAGGCGGCGGGCGGCCAGCGCGATGGCGGGGGCGGCCTTCTGCGGCTCGGCGCGGCCATCGGTCGGCGTATACATGGCACTACGGTAGGTCTTGGCGGCGCCGGGCAGTTGGGCGGCCAGCTCCTCGCCCTCGATCACCCTCGTGCCGACCTGGTACGGGCGCGCCCGCTCCACCCAGGCCTCGTGCCGCGCCTGGTCGGCCTCGTTCTCCGCCACGTAGAGCACGCCGCATTGGCGAAACCCGGTTTCGCCCTCCACCCGATGGTTCATGTCCTCCCACATGCGCAGCGCCTCGATGATCAGCGGCATCTCGCGCTCGTCGCGGTTGGTCTTGCGGCACCAGCCCCAGTTGCGGCTGGACTGCTCGCCGCCGACCTCGCCCTTTTCGCACAGCGTCACCTCCAAGCCCGCCTCTGCCAACGCCAGGGCGGCCGAGACACCGATGATGCCGCCGCCGATCACCACCACGCCGGTGCGGGCTGGCACGGTGGTGTCGCTGGCGACGGGGTCGAGTTTGGGGCCCAATTGGGTTCTCCTAGAGCGTGATCGTTGCAGGCGGCATCGGCGGAAACGTGGATCGCGCGATCAAAAAAAGTGTTAGAGCGTGTTCGGTGCTGCTGTTTGCGCCGAACATGCTCTAGGTGAAGGCCGGGCTTTGCCCAGCAACGGCCGGCGCGTGGCCGGGCAGGGGGGAGGCCAGCGTCAGCTCCGGCCGGTGGCAGGCCGCCCAGTGACCCGGCGTCAACTCCGCCAGTTCGGGCACGGCGTCGGCGCAGGCGGGCTCGGCGTAGCGGCAGCGGGTGCGGAACGGGCAGCCGGAGGGCGGTGCGACCGGGCTCGGGGCATCGCCACGCAGGATGATGCGCTGGCGGCGGCTGCCGGGCTCGATGTCCGGCACGGCGGAGAACAGCGCCTCGGTGTAGGGGTGGCGCGGGCGGGTGAACAGCGACAGCGTGTCCGCCAGCTCCACGATGCGGCCGAGATACATCACGGCCACCCGGTCGGACACGGTACCCACCACCGCCAGGTCGTGCGCGATGAACACCATGGCAAGCCCGAGCCGCTGCCGCAGGTCGAGCAGCAGGTTCACCACCTGTGCCTGTACCGACACGTCCAGCGCCGACACCGGTTCGTCCGCCACCAGCAGGTCGGGGCCGGACATCAGCGCGCGCGCGATGCCGATGCGTTGGCGCTGGCCGCCGGAGAACTCGTGCGGATAGCGGTCGGCGGCGCCAGGGAACAGGCCGACCAGTTCGAGCGCCTGCTCCACCCGCTCGCGCCGCTGGCTGCGGCCAAGGCCGGGCTCGTGCACCAGCAGCGGCGTGGCCAGCAGGCGCTCCACCGTCATGCGCGGGTTGAGCGAGCTGTACGGGTCCTGGAAGACCAGTTGCATATGGCGGCGGATCGGCCGCAGGGCGCGGCGGGAGAGCCGGGTGATGTCCTGGCCGCGGAATCGGATGGTGCCGGCGGTGGCCGGGGTGAGGCGGAGCAGGGTGCGGCCGACGGTGGTCTTGCCCGAGCCCGACTCGCCCACCAGGCCGAGCACCTCGCCCGGCTGCAGCGCAAACGAGACGCCATCCACCGCGCGCAACGGCGGCTGGCTGCGCCCGAACAGGCCCCCAAGCGGGTAGTGCTTGCGCAAGTCGGTAAGCTCGAGCAGGGCCGTCATGCCAGCCCCCACGCCCGCCGGAAAAAGCCTTTTCCCCCTGGGAGGGGGAGCAATGGAGGGAGGCATGGTGTGCGCATCATGCTGCTAGCTCCCGCCAGCGGGCGCAGCGGACGCGGTGGGCGGGGGCGGCTTGCTCCAGCGCGGGGCGCGCCGCCTCGCAGGGGTCGGGCCGGGCGTGGCCGCAGCGCGGGTGGAAGGTGCAGCCGGCGGGGCGATGCAGTGGGTCGGGCACGTTGCCAGGCACGCCGGCCAGCCGCTCGCCGCGGCGCAACACCGCGTCCAGCCGCGGCACCGATCGCACCAGCCCGGCGGTGTAGGGCATGCGCGGCCGGCGCAGCACGGTGGCGACCGGCGCGTCCTCCACCACCTGCCCGGCATACATCACCAGCACCCGGCTCGCGATCTCCGCCACCACGCCGAGATTGTGGGTGATGAAGACCACTGCCATGCCGGTTTCCGCCTGCAAGCGCCGCAGCAGGTCGAGGATTTGCGCCTGCACCGTCACGTCCAGCGCCGTGGTCGGCTCATCGGCGATAAGCAGCCGGGGGCGGCAGGCGACGGCGGCGGCGATCATCACGCGCTGCCGCATGCCGCCGGAAAGCTCGTGCGGGAACGCCGCCGCGCGCCGGGCCGGCTCGGAGATGCCCACCAGGTCCAGCAGCTCCACCGCGCGCCGCCGGGCCGCCTGAGGGCTAATTCGCTCGTGCCGGAGCAGCGCCTCCGCCACTTGGCGCCCGACCTGGTGCACCGGGTTGAGCGAGGTCAGCGGCTCCTGGAAGATCATCCCGATGGCACGCCCGCGCACGTCGCGCATCGCCGCCTCAGGCAGCGCCAGCAGGTCCCCCGCGCCCGCCAGCATGGCCCGGCCGGTGACGCGGCAGCCTGGCGAGCCGCCCAGCAGCCGCATCAGCGCCAGCGCGGTCACGCTCTTGCCCGAGCTCGACTCGCCCACGATGGCCAGCGTCTCGCCCGCGTCCAGCGTAAACGACACGCCCTCCACCGCGCCCACCACACCGCCCTCGCCATGGAAGCGCACCGACAAGTCGTCCACCTCCAGCACCCGCGACGGACCCGGCGTCATCGCTGCAGGTCCAGGCGCGGGTCCAGCGCGTCACGCAGTCCGTCGCCGGCGAAGTTGAAGCCGGTCACCGCCAGCGTGATCACCGCGCCGGGCAGCAGCGCCAGCCAGGGCGCCGAGGTGAGGTATTCCTGGGCGTTGTTCAGCATGTTGCCCCAGGACGGCGTCGGCGGCTGGATGCCGTAGCCGAGGTAGCTGACGTAGGATTCGAGCAGGATGGCGCGCGCCACGTTCAGCGTCGCGGCGACCACGATGGGGGCGGCGATGTTGGGCAGCAGCTCGGTGAACATCAGGTAGGAGTCGCGCGCCCCGATCGCCTCCACCGCCACCGCAAAGTCGCTATGGCGCAGGCTGCGCACCTGGCCCTCCACCACGCGGGCGACCTCCATCCAGGAGGTTAGCGCCACGATCAGCGTGATGGTGAGCACGCCGGGGCTGACCAGCGCCGCCAAAGTGAGCAGCAGGAAGATGGACGGGAAGCACAGCACCGCGTCCACCAGCCGCATCAGCACCGCGCCCACGGTGCCGCCGTAGAACCCCGCGAGCATGCCCACCACCACGCCTACCGCGGTGCTGATCGCCATGGCGCAGAACCCGACGGTGAGCGAAATCCGCCCCGCCAGCAGCAGCCGCACCAGCATGTCGCGCCCCAACTGGTCACTGCCGAGCCAATGCGGCCCGGCCAGCGGCGGCTGGAAGCGGTGGCGCAGGTCGATGGTGAGCGGGCCATACGGCAGCAGCATGGGCCCCACGATGCAGGCCAGCACCAGCAGCAGCACCGCAGCGACGCCGAACGCCGCCAGCCGGTGGCGCAGGAACCGCCGCAGCGCGCGCCGGCGTGGTGGCTGGGCGGCCTGCGGCACGGCGCCGGCCAGCGTGGTGGCGCTCACCGCAGGCTGATCCGCGGGTCAGCCACCACATACAGCAGGTCTGCCAGCAGGTTGCCGATCAGCACCAGGATGGCCGAGAACAACAGCAGCCCCATCACCATGGGGTAGTCCCGATAGCCGATGGAGTCGAGGAACAGCCGCCCCATCCCCGGCCATGTGAACACCGTCTCGGTCACCAGTGCGCCGCCCAGCAGCGTCGGCACCTGCAGCCCAGCCAGGGTGATCATCGGCAGCAGCGCGTTGCGCAGGGCGTGGTGCACCAGCACCGTGCGCGCGGCGAGGCCCTTGGCGCGCGCGGTGCGGATGTAGTCCTGGTTGATCACCTCGAGCATTGACGCGCGCATGTAGCGGCTCCAGGTCGCCACCGTGACGAGCGTCAATACCAGGCAGGGCAGGATGAGGTGGCGCAACGCGTCCAGCAGCGAGCCGGCGCCGGGGGTGCCGATGTTGCCCGCCGGCAGCCAGCCGAGCCGCACCGAGAACAGGAAGATCACCACCAGGCCGAACCAGAAGGTGGGGATAGACAGCGCCACCATGGCGCCGATGGTGGCCAGGTAGTCGGCCAGCGAGTAGCGCCGGATCGCCCCCAGCACGCCCACCCAGGTTCCGATCAGCACCGCGAGCAGGGTGGAGGACAGCATCAGCTCCAGCGTGGCGCCGACATGGGAGAAGATGATCGCGAGCACCGGCTGCTGGTCGCGATAGGAGTGCCCCCAATCGCCGGTGAGCAGATGGCCCGCCCACAGCCCGTATTGCAGCGGCAGCGGCTGGTCGAGCCCCATCTGGTGCGCGATCCGGTTCAGCGCCTCCTGCGACATGCCCGGCGTGAGGGCAAACTGCGCCAGCGGGCCGCCGGGTGCGAGGTGCACGAGGGCAAAGCCGATCAAGCTGACGAGCACCAGCAGCAGGAGGCTCTGGCCGAGGCGGCGGAGGAGGAAGCGGATCAACGTGCGTATTCACCCGTGGCGTGGAGGTTCTTCAATCAAGAACCATGCCATCAGTAACGTGCCGGCCAAGACCATGATCTCTTCGATCATGCTCTGCTTGACTCAGAAAAGAGTCTCGCCCAATCACATGCAGGATCAAACACATACTCACGCCGTAGCTTGCGCGCCTCGGCGGCAAACTTGTCGCTTTCAGCCTGTCGTCGGTGCGTGGCGGCGATTGCGCGATCAATCCGCGCGAGCTGTTCGTGCAGATCAAGGTTGGGTGTCGCGCTCATGTGGCTGCGATAACGCCTACCCCTTGCCGCCCCAACTCGCCCCGCTGAACACCATCTGGTCCTTGTTGTCGCGCATCAGCATGCCGAACCCCGGGATCGTCTCGAAGCTCAGCCCCTGCGGCAGGCCCTCCGCGTCCGGCTGCACCGCGGCGTAGGCGGCGCTGGCGAACTTCTCCCACTTGCCGGCCGGCTTCTTCACCTCCACCGCCACTACCGTCGCCTTCAGCACCATCCGCACGATCGCCTCCTTGCGGGACGACGGCTTGGTCAGGCTCGGATGGCCCGCGATCATCTGCCAGCCATTGGCCAGCGCCCAGTCGGTCAGTTCCTGCTTGGTCATGCTGCGTTCGCCCCCAACAAACTGTCCGCCGCCGCCCGCGCCGCCTCGGTCACCGTCTCGCCGGCCAGCATGCGGGCGATCTCCTCGCGCCGGGCCGCCCCCGTGAGCGGCGCCACCTCGGTGCGCACCCGCCCGGTGCGGACCTGCTTGGCCACGCGCAGATGCGCCGCCCCGCGCGCCGCCACCTGCGGGCTGTGCGTCACCACCAGAACCTGCACGTCCGCGGCCACCCGCGCCAGCCGGTCCCCCACCGCCGCGGCCGTGGCGCCGCCGACGCCCGAATCCACCTCGTCGAACACCAGCGTGGGCACCGCGGAGCCTGCCGACAGCACCACCTTCAGCGCCAGCATCAGCCGCGACAGCTCGCCACCGGACGCGACCCGGTCCAGCGCGCCGGGCGTCTGCCCCGGGTTGGTGGCGATCAAGAAGCGCACCTGGTCGGCGCCGGCCGCGCCCCATTTCGCCTCCTCCGTCGCCGTCACCTCGACGAAGAAGCGCGCCCGGTCGAGCTTGAGCGGCGGCAGCTCCTGCATCGCGGCCTGGGCCAGGCGGGCGGCGGCGGCGCGCCGGCTTGCGGACAACGCCTGCGCGGCGTCCTGGTAGCGCTGCCGGGCCGCCGTCGCCGCGGCTTCCAGCTCGGCCAGCGCGGCCGTCCCGGTGTCCAGCGCCTCGAGCCGGGCGAGCAGCGTGGCCAGCAGCCCCGGCAGCTCAACCGGCGTCACCCCGTGCTTGCGGGCGGCGGCGCGCAGGGCGAACAGGCGCTCCTCGGCGCGCTCCAACTGGCGCGGATCATCGTCGGCCGCGTCCGCCAAGCGCCCGAGCAGCATCTCCGCCTCGGCCAGCGCCTCCTCCGCCCGGTCCAGCGCGGCGAGGGCAGGGGCCGCCGGGTCGGACTGGCCGGCCGGGATGCGCTGCAACGCGCGGGCGGCGGCGCGCAGCGCGGCGGCTGGCCCGGGGCTGCGGCGGTCGCGCGGGGCGATCTCCGCCATGGCCAGGGCGATCGCTTCGGCGCGGCGCTCCCCCTGTTGCAGCGACTGCCGCTGGGTCGCCAGGCGGTCTTCCTCGCCCTCCTCCGGTCCCAGCGCCTGCAGCTCGGCCGCGGCGTGGCGCAGCCAATCCTCCTCCCGCGCCGCGTCCGCCAAGGCCTGTCGCGCCGCCTCGAGCCCGCCTTTCGCCTCGCGCCAGGCGGACCAGGCGGACGCCACCGCCGCACCCAGCCGGGTATGGCGAGCGAACGCGTCCAGCAGTGCGGCGTGGCCCGCCGGGTCGGCCAGGCCCATCTGCTCGTGCTGGCCCTGCACCTCGACCAGCATGGCGCCCGCGCGGCGCAGCAGCCCGACGCTGACCGGCTGGTCGTTCACCGTCGCGCGGGAGCGGCCGTCTTTGCCCACCACCCGGCGCAGCACCACCTCGTCCTCCAGGTCCACCCCCTGTTCGGCCAGCAGGGCCAAGGCGGGGTGGCCCGGCGGTGGGCTGAAACACGCCGCCACGCTAGCCTGCTCGGCGCCGTCGCGCACCAGCCCCTGGTCGGCCCGCGCCCCCAGCGCCAGGCCCAGGCTGTCGAGCAGGATGGACTTGCCGGCACCCGTCTCGCCGGTGAGCACGGTCAGCCCGGGGCCGAATGGCAGGTCCAGCCGCTCGATCAGCACCACGTCACGGATGGAGAGCGCCGTCAGCATGCCGATCGCCTGATCGGTTCAGGTCGAGCCGACCTGAGCCAAAGCGAACCGGTCATGGTCTGGCGCCGGCGCCCTGCCGCGGCCGCGTGGCTGCTGCGGCCGGCGCTCAGAAAATCGACCCGAAGTTCCGTGCGAAGAAGCCGGGTTGCTGGATGCGGCCGCGCGCGTTGGGGATGTCGCCCTCGTCCACCAGGTTGTTGTAGCTGTCGGCATACCACCGGCTGCCCGGGTAGTTGTGCCCCAGCACCGCCGCCGTCCGCTTGGCCTGGTCGGTGAGCCCGAGCATGAGGTAAATCTCGGTCAGCCGATACAGCGCTTCCGGCGTGTGGTTGGTGGTCTGGAAATCGTCGATCACACGCTGGTAGCGGTTGATCGCAGCGGTGTAGAGGTGCTGCTTCTCGTAGTAGCGCCCGATCTCCATCTCCTTGCCGGCAAGATGGTCGCGGCACAGGTCGATCTTGAGCCGCGAGTCGGCCGCGTAGGCGGAGTCGGGAAAGCGGTTGACCACCTCCTGCAGCGCCGTCATCGCCTCCTGCGTGCCCTTCTGGTCGCGCTGGATGTCGGCGATCTGCTCATAGTAGCTCAGCGCGCGCAGGTAGTAGGCATAGGCAACGTCCCGGTTGGTCGGGTGGAGCTGGATGAATTGGTCCAGCGTGGCGATGGCCTCGGTGTAGTGGTTCTGCAAATACTCGGCATAGCCGTGCATGAGCTGGGAGTTCGTGGCCCAGGACGAATACGGGTAATACTGCTCGACGTTGTCGAACTGCTGCACGGCGAGCTGGTAGCGGTGGCTGTTCAACGCGTCGACGCCGTTGTTGTAGAGCTGCTCGACCGGCGTGTTCGCCGGATCCTTCTTTGCACGATCGGCCTTTTCCGCGTTGATGGACTTCGGGTCACCATTCCAAGGCGCAAGGCTGCAGCCGCCGAGGGTGGCGAGCAGCACGAGGCAGGACAATAATCGGCGCGAAGTCGTCATGGCAGGCACGTTCCATCGGGCGTTTGGTGTGGGCGTTGCTCTTAGCGCGGACAAGCCCGTCAATCCGGGCAAAGCTCTGCCGCAAACGGCGCGCCGTTGGAAGGCTTTTCGTACGCGATTACGCCGCCGCCGCTGCCGCAGACAATGGCAGGCCGGCCCAACCCGCAAACACCGGCGCGTCCGACCACGACCATGCGTCCCGGTCGGCCATCAGGGCGCGCAGCAGGCGGTTGTTCAGCCGGTGACCGGGGCGATGCGCCACCACGCGGCCGCGCAGCCGACCCGGCGCCAACGCCAGGTCCCCCACCACGTCCAGCACCTTGTGGCGCACGAACTCGTCGCTCATGCGCAGCCCCGCCGGGTTGAGCACGCGGCCGCCATCCACCACCACCGCGTTGTCCAGGCTGCCACCGAGCGCGAGGCCGGCTGCCTGCAACCCGGCGATGTCCTCCGCCATGGCGAAGGTGCGGGCATGGGCCAGTTCGCCGAAGCTTGCCTGGGTGAGGCTGATTGCGAGGCTTTGCCGGCCGATCACGCTGGCCGCGAAGTCGATCGAAACCGCCAGGTCGAGCCCGGGCGACGGGGCGGGGCGCAGCTCGACAAAGGCCGGCCCATCACTCACGCGCACCGTCTTGCGGATCTCGATGCAGCGGGCGGCTGCGTCCTGCGCCACCACGCCGGCGCACCCGATCAGGAACACGAACGGCGCCGCCGACCCGTCCAGCACCGGAACTTCCGGCCCGTCCAGCGTCACCACCGCGTTGTCCACCCCACAGGCGGACAGCGCCGCCATCACGTGCTCCACCGTGCCGACCCGGGCATCCCCGGCGCCGACCACGGTGCAGAGCCGCGTGTCCACCACCGCGTCATACAACGCGGGGATGGTCGCGCCGATATCGGTGCGGCGGAAGCTGATGCCGCTGCCAGCCGGCGCGGGCTGGAACTCTAGTGCGATGCGGCGGCCGGTATGCAGGCCGACGCCAACGCAGCCAATCGCGGCAGCGAGCGTTTGCTGCCGCGCGGGCCAGGCTGGAATCGTCGCAAGCGGCAGTCCATCCATTCGCGTCGCCTCGCTCGGCCGTTGCCGGCCGCCATGGTTGGCGGGCATCGAAAGTCCCGCATGGCAGGCAACCTACGGATGCGGATGGATGGCGCCAAGTCAATCATTGTTGCCGAGTATTTCGTGGTAAGTCCCTGACTTTGCTGTAGATACGGCGGCGCTCACGAGGATTGCCGGCGCAGGAAGGTGGGGATGTCCAGCCCCATTTCCTCGGTCTGCACCGGCCGCACCGTGGGCACCGCATCGGCCGGCGTGGCCAGGGACGGCTCGGAGCGCGGCGGCTCGGCCGCATGGCTCGCCGCGACCCGATTACGGATAGCGCCCGTAACGATCCCGAACAGGCTGCCGCGACCCGAAGCGGGTGGCGGCGGGGCGGCCGGCGCTTCGTTGAACAAGCCCCGCGCTGCAGCGGCAGCGGCCGCAGCAACGGCAGGCCGGGGCGCGGCGGCCGCGGCCGGGCGCAACTCGGCTGCCGGAGGCGCCCGCTCGGCCGTCGCATGGGGCGGCGCAACCGGCGCGCCCGTCAGGCTCATCGGCGCCGGCGACGGGGCTGCAGCCGGCAGCGGGGCCGTGCCAGGCATCGGCATGGCGGGCGCCACGTGCATCGTCACCGGAACCGGCATCGGCATGGGTTGCGCCGAAGTCACCGCGGCACCGCCGCCCACCGCCACCAGCCGCGGCCGCGCCTGGTCCGCCGCCACCTGCGTGTCGATCCCGGTCGCCACCACCGACACGCGCACCCGGCCCGACAGCTTCTCGTCCACCGCCGAGCCGAAGATGATGTTGGCGTCGTCGGCCACTTCCTCGCGGATGCGGTTGGCGGCCTGGTCCACCTCGAACAGCGTCATGTCCTCGCCACCGGTGATGTTGATCAGCAGGCCGCGCGCGCCCGACATCGACGTGTCCTCCAGCAGCGGGTTGCTGATCGCGGCCTCCGCGGCGCGCACCGCCCGGTTCTCGCCCTCGGCCTCGCCCGTGCCCATCATCGCCTTGCCCATCTCGGCCATCACGGTGCGGATGTCGGCAAAGTCGAGGTTCACCAGGCCCGGCGCCATCATCAGGTCGGTCACGCCGCGCACGCCCATGTAGAGCACGTTGTCGGCCATCTTGAACGCCTCGGTCCAGCCGGTGCGCTCGTTGGCCAGCAGGAATAGGTTCTGGTTCGGGATCACGATCAGCGTGTCGACGTAGGATTGCAGCTCGGCGATCCCCGCGTCGGCCGCCTTGGCCCGGCGCACGCCCTCGAAGGTGAACGGCTTGGTCACCACCCCCACCGTCAGCACGCCGCGTTCGCGCGCCATGCGGGCGATCACGGGGGCGGCGCCGGTGCCGGTGCCGCCGCCCATGCCGGCGGTGATGAACACCATGTGGGTGCCCTCGAGGTGGCGGGCGAGCTCCTCGCTGGCCTCCTCGGCGGCGGCGCGGCCGATCTCGGGCTTGGCACCCGCGCCGAGCCCCTGCGTCAGGTGTGGCCCAAGCTGGATGCGGCGGTCGGCGCGGCTATGGGTGAGCTGTTGCGCGTCGGTGTTGGCCACCACGAAGTCCACGCCCTGCAAGTTGAGCGCGATCATGTTGTCCACCGCATTGGTGCCGCCGCCGCCGACACCGATGACGGTGATGCGCGGGGTGAAGTCGGTGTGCAGGGTCTGCGGAATGGTGAGGTTCAGGGTCATGGGTCGTCTCCGTCGGCAAAAAGTTGTGCTTGGGGCGCTACAGCCGGTCCCGCAGCCAGGTGGTGATGCGGGCCATCAGCCCGTTCGGTTGTTCGTCATGCAGGTCGAGGTCGGACAGGGTGCGGCCCTCCCCAGCCGCCCACATCAGAAGCCCGGCAGACACGGCAAAGGCCGGGCCGGTGGCCGCATCCGGCAGGCCGCGCAACACGCGCGGGTCGGGGCGGCCGAGGCGAACTTGGCGGCCGAGGATGCGCCCGGCCATCTCGCGCGCGCCGACCAACTGGCTGGCGCCGCCGGTGAGCACGACGCGGCTGCCGGCGGCGCGGCCAAGCCCCGCCCCCTCCAGCCGGTCGCGCACCATCTCGAACGTCTCTTCCAGCCGCGGCTTGATGATCGACACCACCATCGAGCGCGGGTAGCGGGCGTGGGCATGCTCGTCCTCGCCCACCATCGGCACCGTCAGCATCTCGCGCTCGTCGTCCGGGCTGCCCTGCGCCGAGCCGTTCAGCGTCTTCAACCGCTCGGCCGCCGGAATGGTGGTGAGCAGCCCGCGCGCGATGTCGTTGGTGACGTGCTGGCCGCCGACCGGAAGCTGCGCGGTGTGCAGCATCTGGCCTTCCGAGAACACCGCCATGCCGGTGGTGCCGGCGCCCATGTCGATCAAGGTTGCGCCTAATTCGCGTTCGTCCTCCACCAGGGTGGACATGCCGGCGGCCATCGGGGCGGACACCAGCTCGGAAATCTCCAGTTCGGCGCGTGTGGCGGTGGCGCCCAGGTTGCGCAGCGCCATGGAGAGCGCGTCGATCACGTGCAGCCGCGCGGTGAGCGTTTCGCAATGGTGGCCACGCGGGTCGGCAACCCCCATCGTCTCGTCCACGCTGAAGGTGAGCGGCAGCGCGTGCACCGTCTCGCGCCCCTCGCTGATCGCCCGCGCGCGGCCTTCCTGCACCACGCGGCGCACGTCGCTGTCGGTCACCGCGCGGCCGCCGACCGGCCACTGCACGTTGAACAGCCGGCTC
Organism: Acetobacteraceae bacterium; assembly: GCA_965199105.1. Classification (GTDB taxonomy): domain Bacteria; phylum Pseudomonadota; class Alphaproteobacteria; order Acetobacterales; family Acetobacteraceae; genus LMUY01. Next base: position 1,526,865 of record CBDAQO010000002.1, read on the forward strand.
TCCGGCTGGCCGCAGGTGAGGTTCACGATGACGCTGCGCAGGCGATGGTCGCTCATGTCCTCGGCCTGCGCCACGGCGCCGCGGATGGCGCGCTCGGCTTCCTCGAGGTCGGTGATGCCGCCGCCGCGCACGCCGCGCCCGCGCTGCCAGCCCATGCCGAGCACGCGCAACGAGCCGTCGCTCTCGCAGCGGCCGATCAGGCAGACCACCTTGTTGGAGCCGATATCCAGCACGCCGAACGGGCCGGCGCGGCTGATGCGCGGGCGGGCCGGCAGGTCGGGCAGCATCGGCGGCGGCAAAGCGGGGCGTCGCGGCATGTCGTTCATGCTTTCTTGCCCGTGGGTTGGGCCGCCGGGTCGGCCGCGGGGCGCACCACCAGGCGGTCGGGCAGCCGCATGTCTACCACCGCGAGCGGGCGGTCGAGCAGGGCGTCGGCGGCTTGCAGTTCGGCGAGCTTGGCGAGCGCGGCCGGCGCGTTGTCCTCCGGCAGCAGCACGTCCGCACCGCTCTTCAAGCGCAGGTTCCAGCGCCGCTCGCCCACCCGCACCGCCGCCATCACGTGCGAGCGCACCTGCGGCTGCGTGGCCAGCGCGTCCAGCAGCGCGGTGGCCGCGCGCGGCGCCCCGGCACCCACCACCAAGGGCAGGTTGCCGAACGCCGCCACGTCCTCGTTGGCGACCACCTGGCCGTCGCGGTCGATCAGCACGAAGCGGCCCTGGTTCTGCCAGATCGCGAACGGGCGCCGCTCGGTCAGGCTCACCACCAGCGTGCCCGGCAGGCGGCGCTCGACGGCGGCGTGTTCCACCCACGACAGCGTCTCGATGCGCTGCTGCGCGCCCGTGAGCGAGAAACCCAGCATCGAGTCGCCCATGTGCACGCCGAGCGCCGCGTTCAGCAGCAGTTCGGGCGTGTTGCTGCGCCCCTCGATCACGATCTGCTGCACGCGCAGGTTCGCCGCGTTGGCCAGCGCATTGCCGACTTGCGCCAGCAGGCCGCCCGGTTGGGTGGAGCGCAGCAGCAGCACGCCTGCCATCACCACCACGAACCCGGTGCCGCCCCACAGCGCCGGCCTTAGGAAACGCCTTTGCCGCCTCAACAGCAGCTTCAGCGACGAGGGCCGCCGGGCCACGTCGCGCGGCGGGCGCAAATTGGTCACCCTCGGCATGTCGCCTGCTCCACCATCCAGGTGCACAAGGCGGGGAACGACAGGCCGGCCAGCAGCGCCTGCTCGGGCAGGATGGAGGTGGGCGTGAGCCCGGGTTGCGTGTTCACCTCGAGCAGCACCAGGCGGCCCGGCTCGCCTGCCGTATCGTCGTAGCGGAAATCGGCGCGCGAGGCGCCGCGGCAGCCGATCGCCTGGTGCGCCTGCAGCGCGATGTGCTGCGCCTGGGCGAATATCGCCGGGTGGATTGCGGCCGGCAGCACGTGGCGCGCGCCGTCCTCGGCGTATTTGGCGTGGTAGTCGTAGAACCCGTCGGACGCGATCAGCTCCGTCACCGCCAGCGCGCGGTCCGCCAGCACGCCCACCGAAAGCTCGCGCCCGGGAATGTATTCCTCGACCAAAGCCTGCGTGCCGAAGCGCCAGGTGGCGGCGATCTCGGCACGGCGGTTGCCGCCCTGGCGCAGGATTTCCACACCGACCGAGGAGCCCTCGTCCACCGGCTTGATCACGTAGGGCAGCGGCATCGGGTCGGCGTCCAACAGCTCGGCGGCCGGCATCGTGCGGCCCTGTGCCACCGGCAGCCCAAGCGCGGCGAACAACGTCTTGGCCGCCTGCTTGTGCATGGCCAGGGCGGAGGCGCGCACGCCGGAATGGGTGTAGGCCACGCCTAACCAGTCCAGCACGCCCTGGATGGTGCCGTTCTCGCCGAAGCCGCCATGCAGGGCATTGAACGCCACGTCCGGCGGCGGCGTGAGGTCGGCCACCAGGGCGGCCAGGTCGGCGCCGACATCGATCATGCGCACGCTGAACCCGGCCTCGCGCAGCGCGGCACCCACCTGCTGGCCGGTCGCCAGGCTTACCTCGCGCTCGGCCGAAACACCGCCGTGCAGCACTGCGACCACCGTCATGGCGCACCCGCCGCACAAGCCGGCAAGCCGATGCGCTTGATCTCCCATTCGAGCGCGATGCCGCTCGCCGCCTGGACCCGGCGGCGCACCTCCTCGCCCAGCGCCTCGAGGTCGGCAGCACTGGCATCCCCGGTGTTGAGCAGGAAGTTGCAATGCTTCTCGCTCACCTGCGCGCCACCCCGGCGCAGCCCGCGGCAGCCGGCCGCGTCGATCAGTTCCCACGCCTTCATGCCGCCCTCCGGGTTGCGGAAGGTGCTGCCGCCGGTGCGGGCGCGGACCGGCTGCGTCGCCTCGCGGCTGCGGCGGATGTCGGCCATGCGCGCCGCAATCGCCGCCGCGTCGCCGGGCCGGGCATGAAAGCGGGCGCGCACCACCACGGAGCCCGGCGGCAGCGTGGCGTGGCGATACGCCAGGTGTAGCGCCGCCGCGTCCAGCCGCAGCAGGCCCGCTTGCGTCACGATCTCGGCCCAGGCCAGGCAGCCCGCCACGTCCCCGCCATAGGCGCCCGCGTTCATCGCCACCGCGCCGCCGACCGAGCCGGGAATGCCGGAGAGGAACTCGAGCCCGGTCAACCCGGCGGCGGCAGCGTGTTCGGCCACCGTCGCGTCGAGCGCCGCGGCACCCGCGACCACGCCATCCGGCTCCACCTTGATGTCGCCGAAGCCGCGCGCCAGCCGCACCACGACGCCCGCGATGCCGCCATCGCGAACGATCAGGTTGGACGCCGCGCCGATCACCGTCAGCGGCAGTTCCGGCGGCACGTGGCGCAGCAGCGTTGCGAGGTCCTTCACGCTGGACGGACGCACCAGCAGCTCCGCCGGGCCACCCACGCGGAACCAGGTGAACGCGGCGAGCGGCGCCTGTGCCTGCACCCGGCCGGCGAGCGGCGGCAGCGCAAAGCCGCGCGCCCCGGGGTTGGCGGACAGGCCCATGGGCGTCATCCCCATCATGCCGACCGCCGCCCGGTGCTTTGCAGCACGGCCAGTTGGCCCGGCAGCGCCGCCGCCCACGCGGTGATGTTGCCGGCGCCGAGGCACACCACCATGTCGCCGGGCTTGGCGATGGCGTGGATCATCTCGGCCAGGTGTTCCGGCCCCGGCAGCGGCACCACGCTGCGGTGGCCGTTGGCGCGCAGCCCGTCCACCAGCGCATCGCGCGTGATCCCGGCGATCGGCGCCTCGCCGGCGGCATACACGTCGGCCACGATCACGGTGCCGGCGTCGTTCATGCAGGTGCAGAATTGGGGAAATAGCGACTGCAGCCGCGAGTAGCGATGCGGCTGCACCACCGCCACCACGTCCCGCGCGCCAGCCTGCCGCGCCGCCTTCAGCACGGCCATGATCTCCACCGGATGATGGCCGTAATCGTCGATCACGGTAATGCCGCCTGACTCGCCCGTCTTGGTAAACCGCCGCTTGACGCCGCGGAAGCTCGCCAGCGCGCTCTTCAGCGTGGCTTCGTCGATCTCCATCTCGACCCCGATGGCAACCGCGGCCAGCGCGTTGGACACGTTGTGCTGCCCCAGCATGGGCAGGCGGAACGGGCCCATGCGGCGCGAGCGGTTGCGCAGCCGGTCGGTGACCATCACCTCGAAGGTTGCGCCTAAGCGGTCCGAGATCAGCCGTTCGGCGCGGATGTCGGCCTGCGGGCTGAACCCGTAGGTGATGATGCGCCGGTCGGACACGCGCGGGATCATCTGCTGCACCGCCGGGTGGTCGATGCAGAGCACGGCGAACCCGTAGAACGGGATGTTGCCGACGAACTGGTCGTAGCCCGCCGTCATCGCCTCGGCGCTGCCCCAATGGTCAAGATGTTCGGCGTCCATGTTGGTGACGACGGCGATCACCGCGGGCAGGCGCAAGAAGGATCCGTCGCTCTCGTCCGCCTCCACCACCATCCAGTCGCCCTCGCCCAGGCGCGTGTTGGTGCCGTAGGCGTTGATGATGCCGCCGTTGATCACCGTCGGGTCCAGGTGCGCCGCTTCCAGTACCGAGGCGACCATGGAGGTGGTAGTGGTCTTGCCGTGGGTGCCGCCGACCGCGATCGACCAGCGCAGCCGCATCAGTTCGGCCAGCATCTCGGCCCGGCGCACCACGGGGATCAGCCGCGCCCGCGCCGCCACCACTTCGGGGTTGTCGCGCCGCACTGCGCTCGAGGTGACGACCACCTGCGCGTCGCCCAAATTGGCCGCGTCATGCCCGACCGCGACGGCAATGCCGTTGTCGCGCAGGCGGCGCACGTTGGCGCTGTCGGCAATGTCGCTGCCCTGCACCGCGTAGCCGAGGTTATGCAGCACCTCGGCGATGCCCGACATGCCGATGCCGCCAATTCCCACGAAGTGGATGCGGCCAATGCTGAGCGGAAGCGCCCTCATGCTGGCACGCGGGCGTGGTGCAGCACGAGGTCGGCCAAGCGCGCGGCGGCGTCCGGGTGGGCGATGGCGCGGGCCGCCGCACCGGCCTGGCGCAACGCCGCCGGGTCGGCCAACAGCGCGGTGAGTCGCGCGGTGAGCGCTGCCGGGGTGAAGTCGGGTTGGCGCAGCAGCGTGGCGGCGCCGGCGTCCACCAGGGCTTGCGCGTTGGCGCCCTGCTCATCGTTCACCGCAATCGGCAGCGGCACCAGGATGGCGGCGGTGCCGGCGGCGGCGAGTTCGGCCACCGTCGAGCCGCCGGCGCGGCCGATGACCAGCGTGGCGGCGCCGAGCCGGGCCGGTATGTCGGTGAAGAAGGTGGACAGCTCGGCCGCAATTCCCGCCGCGGCATAGGCCTGTCCTACGCGCGCGATGTCCTCGGCGCGGCATTGCTGGGTGATGGCGAGGCGATCGCGCAGCGCATCAGGCAGGCTGGCCACGGCGGCAGGAACGACGTCGCTGAACACGCGCGCGCCGAGCGAGCCACCGAGCACCAGGAGCTTCAAGCGATCGTCCGTGCGGTCGGCCAGTGCGGCAAAGCCGGGTCGCACCGGGTTGCCGGTGACGACGGTGGCGACGCCAGCGGGCACCCGCGCCACCTGCTCGAAGCTCAGCGCGACGGCGGTGGCGAAGCGCGCCATGCCGCGGTTGGCGGTGCCGAGCACCGCGTTCTGGTCGTGCAGGATCACGGGCGGACGGCGGCCCAGCAGGCGGCTGCCGAGCACCGGCGCCACCACCGGGTAGCCGCCGAATCCGACCAGCGCCACCGGTTGCAACCCGGCCAAGGCGTTGCGCGCCTGCAGCGTGCCCACCGCCAGCGCGCATATAGCGGCCGCTTGCCGGCGCAGCCCCCGCCCAGCGATGCCTGCGCCGCGCAACACGACCACTTCGCGCGCAGCCAGGCTTGCCGGCAGTTTGGCTGCGGCGCGGGTGTCGGTCATGAGGACCACCCTATGGCCGCGCGACACCAGTTCGGCGGCCAGCGCCTCGGCGGGGAAGAAGTGGCCGCCGGTGCCGCCCGCTGCGATCACGATGGGGCGCACTGCCGGGCCTCTCATAGCGCGTCGTCGCGGAAGCGGCGGCGGGTCAGCGCCAGCAGCATGCCCATGCCGAGCGCCACGGCGAGCACGGAGGAGCCGCCGTAGCTCACGAACGGCAGCGTCATGCCCTTGGTCGGGATCAGGTGCAGCGAGCTGGCCATGTTCACGAACGCCTGCAGGCCGAAGCTCGTCACCAGCCCGGCGGAGGCGAGGATGATGAACTCGTCGTGCTCGGCCAGCATGCGTGCCAGCCCGCGCATCACGATCAGCGCGAACACGCCGAGCACGGCCAGGCACACGATCATGCCGAACTCCTCGCCCATTACGGCGAACACGAAGTCGGCATGCGCGTCGGGCAGCAGGTCCTTCACGCGGCCTTCGCCGGGGCCGCGCCCGAGCAGCCCGCCATTGCCAAACGCCTCGAGCGCCATGTTCACCTGGTAGCTGTCGCCCGACGCCGGGTTGAGGAAGCGCGCCACCCGGCTGTGCACGTGGGGGAACAGCGCGTAGGCGCCGACGCCCGCGGCCACCATCACGCCGGCGCTGACCGCGACGAAGAACATGTTCATCCCCGCCACGAACATCTGGGCGAAGAACACCGAGCTCACCACCACCAGCATGCCAATATCGGGCTGGCTCTTCAGCAGCATCAGGATGAGCCCGAACAGCGCGAACGCGATCAGCCGCCCGGGGAAGGCGCGGGTACGGCGGGCTTCGGCGATCAGCCAGGCAGCCACCACGGCGAAGCACGGCTTAAGGAACTCCGACGGCTGCAGCGACAGGCCGGGCAGCGCGATCCAGCGCCGCGCGCCCTTAATCTCCACCCCTGCCACCAGCGTTAGCGCGGTCAACGCCAGCGCCACCACGCAGCCGGCGATGGCCAGCCGCCGGATGCCCCGCGGCGACAGCAGCGACACGCCCACCACCACGCCGGCGGCGAGCACGAGGAACACCACCTGCTTGAGGATGAAGCTGTCGCGGCTGACATGGATGCGGTCGGCCACCGAGGGGCTCGCCGCCAGCATCATCACGTAGCCAAACCCGATCAGCACGGCGATGGCGAGCAGCGTCACCCGGTCCACCGTCCACCACCAGCGGCCGAGCACCGAGTTGTCGGCGCGGGAGAGCGTGGCCATCAGCGCGCCTCCTGCATCGCACGCACCAGTTCGGCGAAGCGGCGGCCGCGCGCCTCGAACCCGCTGAACTGGTCGAACGAGGCGCAGGCGGGGGACAGCAGCACCACCTCGGCCCCGGTTCGGGCGGCGGCGGCGCGGGCGGCGGGCACCGCGCGCTCCAGCGTGGCCACGATCTCGTAAGGCACCGTGCCCAGTTGCGCGGCCAGCGCGTCGGCGTCCTGCCCGATCAGTAGCGCCTGGGTGATGCGCGGGAAGAACGGCGCCAGCGAGGCCACCCCGCCGGCCTTGCTGACCCCCCCGGCGATCCAGACGATGCGGCTGTAGCAGGCCAGCGCGCAGGCGGCGGCGTCAGCGTTGGTGGCCTTGCTGTCGTCCACGTAGGCCACGCCATTCATCGTGGCCACGCGCTGCTGGCGATGCGGCAGGCCGGCGAAACTGGTGAGCGCGTCGGCCAGCAGCGCGCGGTCCACGCCGAAATGCAGCGCCACGGCGGCGGCGGCGGCGGCGTTCTGCGCGTTATGGGCGCCGGGCAGGGTGGGCGCGTCGGCCATGGCCAGGATGGCGCCCTTGGCGTCCTGCACCACGCCCGCGTCGCACCACACGTCGGCGCGGCGCTCGCCCGAAACGGTGATGGCGCCCACGTCGGCAGCCACCGCGCGGCTCATCGCGTCGTCTACGCCCACCACCGCCAGGTCGCCCACCGTCTGGCGGTCGAAGATGGCCCGCTTCGCCGCAGCGTAGCCGGCCATGTCGCCATGGCGGTCGAGATGGTCGGGGCTGAGGTTGAGCATGACTGCGGCATCGAACCGTAGCGAGCCGAGTCGCTCCAACATGTAGGAGGACATTTCCAAAACGTACAATCCGTTGTGGTCAAGGAGCGGCAAGGCCAGCGCCGCCGGGCCCAAATTTCCCCCGGTGGCGACCGTGCGGCCGGCTTCGGCGAAGATGTGGCCGAGCAGCGCCGTGGTGGTGGACTTGCCGTTGGTGCCGGTGACGCCGACGAAGCGGGCGCGCGACCCGGCGGCCCGCACCGCTTGATACAGCATCTCGGCGTCGGTCCAGATCGGCACCCCGGCCGCCAACGCTGCCACCGCCGCTGGATGGGGCGCCGGCAAGCGGTGCGGGATGCCGGGCGAGAGGATCAGCGCGTCGAAGCTGCGGATGGCGGGGGTGGGGTCGGCCATCGTGATGGTCGTGGCCAATCCCTCACCCAACCCCCTCTCGGAGGGAGAGGGTTCGCGAGAAAGCGTGTCGTCCCAGGCGGTCACCTCGGCGCCCATCGCGGCGAGCGCGCGGGCGGCGGGCAGGCCGTTCCGGCCCAGGCCCAACACGGCGTAGCGGCGGCCGGCGAACAGGGTGGCGGGCCAGGCGCTCATCGGATCTTCAGCGTCGCCAGGCCGACCAGGGCCAGGATCATGGAGATGATCCAGAACCGGATCACGATGGTCGGCTCCGCCCAGCCCTTCTTCTCGAAATGGTGGTGCAGCGGCGCCATCAGGAACACGCGGCGCCCGGTGCGCTTGAACCAGAACACCTGAACGATCACCGAGGCGGTCTCGACCACGAACAGGCCGCCCACGATCGCCAGCACAATCTCATGCTTGGTCGCCACCGCAACGGCGCCCAACGCCCCGCCCAAGGCCAGGCTGCCGGTGTCGCCCATGAACACGGCAGCGGGCGGCGCGTTGAACCACAGGAAGCCCAAGCCAGCGCCGATCAGCGCGGCCAGGAACACCATCAGCTCGCCAGTGCCAGGCACTGGGTTGAGCTGCAGGTAGTCGGCAAACACCCGGTTGCCCACCAGGTAGGCGATCAGCGCGAACACGGCGCAGGCGATGATGGTGGGAACGATGGCCAGCCCATCCAGCCCGTCGGTCAGGTTCACCGCGTTCGAGGCGCCGAGCATCACCACCATGCCCACCAGCGGGAAGGCATAGCCGAACGGGATCAGCACTTCCTTGAACACCGGAACGGTGAGCCCGGTGCCGAGCGGGCCGCGGGTGAGCCACGCCATCCAGGCGGCCGCGACCAGCCCCACCAGCACCTGCGCCACCAGCTTGCCTCGCGCCGAGACGCCCCGCGTGTTGCGGCGGGAGAGCTTGAGGAAGTCGTCCACGAAGCCGATCGCGCCGTAGCCGTAGGTGACGAACACCGTGGCCCACACGTAGCCGTTGGCGAGGTTGCCCCAGAGCAGTACCGAGCTGCCCATCGCCAGCAGCATCAGCACGCCGCCCATCGTCGGTGTGCCCTTCTTCTCCACCAGGTGGCGCTCCGGGCCGTCCAGGCGGATCGGCTGCCCGCCGCGCTGCACCGAACGGAGCCAGCGGATCACCACCGGGCCCAGCATAAAGGCGATGATGAGCGAGGTGAGGCAGGCCGCCCCGGCGCGGAAGGTGATGTAGCGGAACAGGTTGAACAGCGCGAACTGTTCGGCGTAGGGCCGGGCGAGCAGGAGCAGCATCAGCCCACCGCCTCGATCGCGCGCAACACGGCGCCCATCCGGCTGCCCAGGCTGCCCTTGACCAGCACGGCGTCCCCGGTGCCGACCCCGGCTGCCACCAGCGGGGCGAGCGTGGCGCTGTCCGGGGCATGGGCGCCGCGCAGGGTAGCGGGAACGGCGTCGAACAGCAGGCGCATCAGCGGGCCGCAGGTGAACAGCAGGTCCGCCGCGTCCGCCACCGCGCGGGCGAGGCCGGCGTGTTCGGCCGGGCCGTGGCTGCCGAGTTCCAGCATGTCCCCCAGCACGGCCACGTGGCGGCCGGGCAACTCCCGCAGCACCGCCAGCGCCGCGCGCACCGAGGCGCCGTTGGCGTTGTAGCTCTCGTCCAGCAGGGTGATGCCGTTGGGCAGCACGCGGCGCAGGCCACGGCCGGCGAGCGGGCGGAAGGCGCTCATCCCCGCCGCGTCCTGCACGCCGATGGCGTTGGCGGCGGTGAGTGCGGCGAGCGCGTTCAGCACCATGTGCTGGCCCGGCGCGTTCACCCGGAACTGCACCGTGCGGCCCTCGATCTGCGCCGTCACGTCGGTGCCGTCCGGGTCCGCCGCCTGGCTCACCACCTGCGCCATGCCAAACGTGTCGGTGCGGGCGGCGCGCACGGCGAGGCGGCTGAGGGACGGCGTGTCGGCCGGGACCACCGCCACGCCCCCGGGCGGCAACCCCTCGCCGATGGCGGATTTTTCGTCGGCGATGGCCTCGATGCTGCCGAAATGGCCGATATGGGCCGCCGCCACCGCGGTGATGACCGCCACGTCCGGCCGCACCAGCTTGGACAAGGGGGCGATTTCACCGGGGTGGTTGGTGCCGATCTCGGCCACCAGGAACCGCGCTCCCAGCGGCAACCGCGCCAGGGTGAGCGGCACGCCCCAGTGGTTGTTGTAGGAGGCCTGCGCCGCATGGGTCGGCCCGGCGGTGCCGAGCACGGCGCGCAGCATCTCCTTGGTGGTGGTCTTGCCGACGCTGCCGGTGACGGCGACGGTGCGGCCGCTGAACCGGGCGCGGGCGTAGCGGCCGAGCTGCCATAGCGCGTCCAGCGTGTCGTGCACCAGCAGCGTGGCGCCGGGCAGGTCGCGCTGCACCACGGCTCCGGCAGCGCCCCGGGCCAGCGCCTCGGCCACGTGGTCGTGCCCGTCGCCATGCTCGCCGCGCAGGGCGACGAACAGGTCCCCAGGCTGCAGCGTGCGGGTGTCGATCGAGACGCCGGTGGCGGCAAACAGGCTGCGCATGGCGCCCCCGGTGGCGCCCATCAGGTCGTCGGCGGTCCACATCATGGCGCGGCCCGGGTGGCGGCGAGGCGGCGGACGGTGGCCACGTCGTCGAACGGCAGGGTGACGCCCGCGATGGTCTGGCCGCTCTCATGCCCCTTGCCGGCGATGGCGAGCACGTCGCCGGGCCGCAGCAGGTCGAGGCCAGCGGCGATGGCGGCAGCGCGGTCGCCGACCTCGAGCGCGCCCGGGCAGGCGGCCCGGATGGCGGCGCGGATGGCGCCCGGCGGCTCCGAGCGCGGGTTGTCGTCGGTGACGATGGCGCTGTCGGCGAGGCGGTGCGCGGCCGCCCCCATCAGCGGGCGCTTGCCGGGATCGCGATCCCCGCCGGCGCCGAACACCAGGTGCAGCCGGCCTGCGGTGTGGGGGCGCAAGGCCAACAGCAGGCGCTCGAGCGCGTCCGGCGTGTGGGCGTAGTCCACGTAGATTGCGGCGCCGTTGGGCAGGGTGGCGGCGAGCTCCATGCGTCCGCGCACGCCGGCCAGGGTGGGTAGGCGCTGCCAGGCCGCCGGGTCGACAGTGGCCATGGCGAGGGCGGCGGCGAGCAGGGCGTTGTCGGCCTGGAAGCGGCCCGGCAGTGGCAGGTCCAGCGCGTGCCGGGCGCCCGCGATCACCACCTCGAGGTGCTGGCCGCCCGGGTGGGGCACCGCCCGCAGCAGCCGGATGCTGTCGCCCGCCTCGCCAACCCAGCCGAGCTTCAGGCCGCGCTCACTGGCGATGGCGCGCAGGCCGCTGGCGGTGGCCGGGTCGAGCCCAGTGGCGGCCACGACCGGCGCCCCGCGCGGCAGCAGCTCGGCAAACAGGCGCAGCTTGGCGGCGCGATAGGCGTCCATCGTGCCGTGGTAGTCGAGGTGGTCGCGCGTGAGATTGGTGAACCCCGCGGCCGCCAGGCGCACGCCATCCAGCCGGAACTGGTCCAGCCCGTGGGAGGAGGCTTCGAGCGCGGCAAAACCCACGCCCTCCCGCGCCAGGCCGGCCAGGGTCTGCGCCAGCGTCACCGGGTCGGGCGTGGTGAGGCCGGAGCCGCCGGGATGGCCGGGGGCGACCACGCCCAGCGTGCCCAGGCTGGCGGCGGGGCGCAGCGGCTGGACCAGTTGGCGCAGGAAGTCGGCCGTGCTGGTCTTGCCGTTGGTGCCGGTGACGGCCACCATTGTCGCGGGCTGCCGGCCGGCCTGCGCCGCGGCCATGCGGGCCAGCGCGCGGCGCGGCTCGGGGTGCTGGATCAGCGGCCGCGGCGGCACGCCGACCGGCCAGTCGGTGCCTTCCGGCGCAAGCACCGCCGCGGCACCCCGCGCCACCGCGTCGGCGATGAAGCGGCGCCCGTCATGGCTTGCGCCGGGCAGGGCGGCGAACAGGAAGCCGGGGACCACGGCGCGGCTGTCGGCAGTCAGCCCGGTAATCGGGATCGGCGGCAGCCCTGCGGCCACCATGTCGGCTGCGCGCACCATGTCAGTGAGCAGCAAGCTGGGTGCGCTGGGCCGGCGGCTCGGCCTCGGTCTCGTGGCGCACCGCGGTGGGCGACCAGCGGACCGGCAGCGTGCGACCCGGCGCCGGCAGCGGGCTTCCCGTGGCCACCGGCGGCGGCTCGGCCGACACCACCGGTGCCGACTCCGCCGGCGTCACGGCAGGTGCCACTGGGGCCGGCTCGGTCGGCGGCACGAAGTTCAGCGGCCCCGCCCAGTGCGACACGTAGCCGTGCGGCGGCTGCAGCGGGATGGACAGCTCGGCCTGGATCTGCGGCAGGTCCTGCAAATCCGGCAACAATCCCAGCATCGGGGCAATCTTGGCGATCACCCGCCCGGCGGCCGGCGCACTGACCGCCCCGGCCGTCGAGTAGCCGCCGGTGCTCTTGTTGCCATGCGGCTCGTCCAGCATGAAGTAGACCGCGTAGCGCGGCGCGTTCATCGGGAACACGCTCATGAACGCGCTGACGTTGGCGTGCTTGCGGTAGGTGTGGCCGCCGACCTTCTCCGCCGTGCCGGTCTTGCCGCCCACGAAGTAGCCAGGGATGTCGGCGGGCTTGCCGTAGCCGTCGGTCACCACCAAGCGCATCAGCTTGCGGATGGTGTCGCTGGTCTGCTGCTGCATCACCCGCAGGCCGGCGCGGGGCGGGCCGTTCGGGTCCACCGCCAGCAGGGTGGGGGTGAGCTTCACGCCGCCATTGGCCAGCGTGGCCGTGCCGCGCACCACGTGCAGCGGGCTGACCGCGATGCCGTGGCCGAAGCCCACCGTGAGGTTGGTCGCCGCCCCCCAGTTGGCCTCGCTCGGGATGATCGGCCGGCCGGCTTCGGGCAGTTCCACGCCGACCCGGTCGAACATACCCATGGTGCGCAGCCAGGCACGCTGCCGCTCGCTGCCCACTTCCTGCGCGATGTGCGCGGCGCCGAGGTTGGAGGAGAACGCCAGCACCTCGGGCAGGTACAGGAAGCGGTGCTTGCCCTCGAAGTCGGTGATGGTGAAGCGCCCGATATGGATGTCGTGCGCGGCGTCGAACTGGTTCCAGAGCTGGGCCACGCCGTCGTCCAGCGCCATGCTGGCGGTCTGCAGCTTGAAGGTGCTGCCTGGCTCGTACATGCCGGTCACCGCACGGTTGAAGCGCTCCTCCGGCGGCGCCTCGGCGGCCTGGTTGGCGTCGTAGTCGGGCAGGCTCACCATGGCGATGATCTCGCCGCTGCGCACGTCCATCACGATGCCGCAGCCACCGATGGCGGTGAACTCCTCCATCGACTTGGCCAGCTCGTCGCGCAGCACCGCTTCCACCCGCACGTCGATGGACAGGCGCAGCGGCGTCGGGTCGGTGCGCAGCCGCTCGTCGAAGTAGCGCTCCACCCCGGCGATGCCGCGGTCGTCCACGTCCACCCCCCCCAGCACCTGGGCCGCCACCCGGCCGAGCGGGTAGCGGCGCTTCTCCCCGGGTTGGAAATACAGCCCGGGGATGCCCAGCGTGTTGATCGCCAACTGCTCGTGCGGGGTGAGCTGGCGGGCCAGGTAGACGAACTGCTTGTTTTCGGTCAGCCGGGCGCGGATGGCCGCCTCGTCCAGCCGCGGCAGCACGCCGACCAGCTTGTGGGCCGCATCCGCCGGGTCGATCATTTCCTTGGGGTCGGCGTAGAGCCCGGCGGTCGGCAGCGACACCGCCAGCAGGGTGCCGTTGCGGTCGGTGATGCTGGCGCGGGCGTGGTGCGCGGCCGGGGTCGGCGGGTTGCTGCCGTCCGCGCCGGTGCGGGGCGGGTCGTCCGGGCTCGGCACGTGCACCACTTCGGCCTGCAGCTTGGGCAGCACCGGGAAGATGACGGTGGCGGTGGCGAGCTTGGCCACCACCGCGCCGAACAGCAGCATGAAGCCGGCCGCGGTCAGCAGCAGCCGCCCGCGCGTCTTCTCCAAGGCGTTGCGCCGCAGCAGGTCGGGCGTGGTGACGCGCACGTTTTCCATCCGCGGCGTGGCGCCCATACGTGGGGTGCCACGGCGGGCGGAGGGCGGCGGCGGCGCGTCGGGGGACGGCGGCTCGTTCATCGTGCGCCGGGGTAGCCGAGGCTGCTGCCAGCCAATCCGGCAGGCGGCACCGGAACCGGCGGCGCGAGACCCGTGCGCGCCATGCCGAGCGCCGAGCCGACATAGGGCGAGGGCGGCGGCGGGCTATACGGCGCCATCGCACTCGCGGTCTGCACCGTGGGCGGATGCACCACGACGGCACTGGCCTGGTAGGCCGGCATCACGGGCGCATACAGCGGGCGCGGCTTCACCAGGCTGGCCACCACGGTCGGCTTGGCCGGATGGGGCGGGGCAGGGCGCGCGACCGCGGCAGGCGGCGCGGCCACCGGGCCAGCCACCTGCGCCAGGCTCACCAGCGGCGGCGCCGGCACCGGGGTCGCCACGGAGCTGGGCGCCGGCGTGGCGGCCGCAACCGTCGGCTCGGCGGGCGGCGGGTCGGCCTGCGGTGCCGGCAAGCGGGCGGCGAGGTCCTCCATGCGCACGAACTGGCTCGGCGCGAGCGGCTGGAGCTGCAGGTGGTGGTTGGCCAGGTCCTGCAGCCGCTGCGGGTCCTCCAGCAGCGCCCATTCCGCCTTGAGCAGGCCGATCCGGTCGCGCGCGGCGCCGGTCGCCTTCACGGTGCGGTTGATGTCCTGGTCCAGCAACTGGGCGCGATGCTTCACCTGGTAGAGGTAGAGCCCGGTGCCGAGCGCCACGATCAGGGACAGCAGGGTGAGCGGTCGCATCATGGCGTCGCGGGCTCCGTCAGGCGTTCGATGGCGCGAAGGCGGGCGCTGCGGGCCCGCGGATTGTGGCGGCACTCGTCGTCGCCGGGCCGGCGCGCGCCGGCCGAAAGGGTGCGGAAGCCGCTGCCCCCGCGTGACGCCTCGCTCGGGATGTGGCGCGACGGGCGCGGCGTGCGGCCGGCAGCCGCCTGCATGAAGCGCTTCACGATGCGGTCCTCGCCGGAGTGGAACGACACCACCACCAGCCGCCCGCCCGGCGCCAGCAGCCCGGCCGCCTGCGCCAGCGCCCGCTCGATCTGCCCCAACTCGTCGTTCACCCGGATGCGCAGCGCTTGGAACGAGCGGGTCGCCGGGTCGATGCCGGCAGCGTCCGGGCGCACCACCCGGCGGATAACTGCCGCCAGCCGCCCGGTGGTGGTGATCGGCGCTTCCGCCCGGGCCTGCACGATGGCGCGCGCGATCCGGCGGGACTGCCGTTCCTCACCCAACTGGTAGAGCGTATCGGCCAGTTCGCTCTCGGACAGGGTGGCCACCAGCTCGGCCGCGGTGGCGCCGGCGCGGTCCATCCGCATGTCGAGCGGCCCGTCGGCGCGGAACGAAAAGCCGCGCGCCGGGTCGTCGAGCTGGAACGAGGAGACACCGAGATCCATCACCACGCCGTCCAGCCGGATAACGTCGTGGGCGGCGAGCAGGTCCACCAAATCTCCGAACGAGCCGTGCAACAGATGCAGCCGGCCGGGGTGCTGGGCGGCGAGGGCGGCGCCGCGGGTGATGGCGTCCGGGTCGCGGTCGATCGCCCACAAGGTGCAGTGCGCCGCCTGCAGGATGGCGCCGGCATAGCCACCGCCGCCGAACGTGGCATCCAGATAGGTGCCGCCGGCGCAGGGCTGCAGCGCCTCGAGCACCTCGGCGAGCATGACGGGGATGTGGTTCATGCCGCGGTCGCCTGCAGGCTGAGCTGCTGCAGCCGCGCAGCCTCGCGCGCCTCGGCCCGGCGGCGCGCGGCGGCGGTCGGCTCCCAGATTTGGAACAGCTCGCCCATGCCCATGAACGTCACCTGGTTGCTCAGACCTGCGTACTCCACCATCTCGTCCGGCAGCACGATCCGGCCCTCCTTGTCCGCCTCCGCCGGGGCAGCGTCGGCGAACAGCGTGCTCGACATGTTGTCGTGCGCGTCGCTGAACTGGTTGTAGTGCCCCAATGGAGTCGCCATCAGGGCAAATCGCGCCAGCGGCCAGCCCTCGATGCAGCGGTGTTTGTGCGACATGCGCAGGATCAACGACGCAGCAGCCTCCGTATCGCTCTCGGTGCGCAAGGCAGCGCGGAACGCTGCCGGGATAGAAACGCGTCCCTTGGCATCGAGCCGGTTCTGGTGCGTGCCGAGGAACTGGAACATTGCGGCCCGGCAAACCCCTTCTTGACCCGCCTCACGATGAGGGCAACCGCGCCCGACCCGGCGTTCCTGATGGAGACTTGGGATGGGATGGCGTGGGATATCATGGGCAGAAATGGGCGTCAAAGGGATTGGATCGGTATTACTGGCGCAGCAGCAATTTGTCTTGGGATTGACGCGCCAGTTACCACGCAATGATAGGAAGTGCTGCCAGCCCGCTGATGAAGCAGGCTCAAACGACCACTAGTTCAGCGTTTGTTCCTGTGGAGCACCGAGTGGATCGATCGAGCACGGAACGAGTGTCAGGCGGCCTGTAAGCCGGGTTCTGTCCCCGCCCGAAGGCGATGGACGGCCATTCCTCTGGGACATGCGTCGCCGCATGCCTCACGCGACCAACCCGGGCGGCGGGGCGGAAAAGCCCCTGCGCCAACTCCTGGCCCCGAAGGACCAGAGGCCTCGCCGGCCGCCCCTATTCGGTCTTGCTCCCGGTGGGGTTTACCCTGCCGCCCCTGTCACCAGCGGCGCGGGGCGCTCTTACCGCCCCGTTTCACCCTTGCCGGCAGACCTATGCCGGCGGTTTGTTTTCTGTGGCACTTTCCCTGAGGTCGCCCTCGCCGGCCGTTAGCCGGCACCGCTTTTCCGTGGAGCCCGGACTTTCCTCCACCCCCCGCGCGAACGGGGAGCAGCGGCCGTCCAGCCGCCTGACCCGGCGGTGTGTGCGCGCCAGCCGCGAGCGGCGTCAAGCCGGCAGGTCGAGGCCCTCGTAGAGCTCGTCGAGCGGCAACTCGATCCCCGCCTCCGGAATGGCCAGCACGGCACCGGCGCGATGGATGCGGCCAACCCAGTCTTCCGCGCGGGCAAACACCTCGGCTCCGGCGACGGATTGCTCGACCAGGATGTAGCGCTGCACCGACGGCACGCTGCGATACTCGAAGAACTTGGTGATGCGGTCGATCCCACCTGTCGAGTCACTCAGGATCTCGAATACCACCACCGGATTCTCCGCCACGAGCCGGCCTGGCTCCCGTGGGCCACAGACGATGAGCGCGTCGGGGAAGCGATACGACAGGCCCGTCGCCATCTTCATGTCGGTGCCGTAGATGCGGCACGGACGGCCACGCAGCCGCGTTCCCACCGCAATGAGCAGGTTACGCTGGATGTCGGCATGCGCCTCCCGCGCGCCGGCCATCAGCACGGGGCCGTAGCCGTCGTACTCGTAGCGCTCTTCCTGCTGCTGTTCCCACTCCAGGTATTCGTCAGGCGTCATGGCGCGCCGCTGCGGCATGCTCATCGGCCGTCTCCCGCTGCTGAAACCAAGCCTAGCACGGCGCCGAGGCGGGCGCGCGTCGACGCATCGGCCGCACCGTCCACGCGCTCCGGCCGCCAGTGGCGCTGGAACGCGCGCAGCAGCACGTCCTGCGGCAGGTCGGTGCGGTAGCCGATTGCACTGAGCGCCGCGGCCACATCCGCCACCGCCTCGCCCTCCGCTCGCGGCCACAGCCCAACCCCGTTCGCCGCCAGCCCGGCCCAGTCGAACAGCTCGCCCGGGTCGTCCTTGCGGTCGGGCGCCACGTCGCTGTGGCCGATCACGTTGCGGGCGGGGATCGGGTGGCGCGCCAGGATGCCCAGGCACAGCTCGCACACCGCCGCCATCTGCAGCGCCGGAAACGCGCGGTAGCCCCACTCATGGCCGGGGTTCACGATCTCCACCCCCACCGAGCGGTCGTTCAGCACCGTGTCGCCGCGCCAGGACGACACCCCGGCATGCCACGCCCGGCGCTGCTCCGGCACGAGCTGCCACACCAGCCCGTCCTCCTCGACCACGTAGTGCGAGGAGACGCGCGCCGCCGGGTCGCGCAGGCGGGCGATCGCGGCCTCGGCGGATTGCATGCCGGTATAGTGCAGCAGCAGGATGTCGGTCGGCGTGCCCGGTGGCCGCTCGTCGTGGTTGGGGCTGGGCGCCTGCCTCACAGGCCGCGTTCGCGCTTGATCCGGTCCCACGCCGCGTTGATCCCGGCCACCTTGTCGGTGGCGCTGGCGATGAACTCGGCCGGCACGCCGCGCGAGGCCAGGCTGTCCGGGTGGTTGGCCCGCACCAGCGTCTTCCAGGCCGCGCGCACCTCCTCGTCCGAAGCGGTGCGCCCCACGCCCAGCACGGCGTAGGCATCGTCGGTCGGTTCGGGGCGGAAGCGCGGGGCGGCGCCACGCGCGCGGTCCCACGAGACGGCGGAAAGGCGGAAGGCGCGGTAGCAGCGCTGCAGGAAGTCCACCTCGCGGCCGTTCAACGACCCATCCGCCCGCGCGATCACGAACAGCGCGGCCAGCACGTCCTCCAGCACGCCGGGCGCGTCGGCAAACGCGTCTCCCAACTGCACCGCGTAGCCCTCGAACCCTTCCGTGCTGTCGCGCGCCATGTCGAACATGCGGCCGACATCGCGCGCCGCGTCCGGCGGAATGCGGAATTGGCGCTTGAAGGCGTCGATCTCGGCGCGAACAACCGGGCCATCGCACTTGGCGAGCTTGGCCGAGAGCACCACCACGGCGATGGCGAACAACTGGTCGCGCCCGCCCAGCATGGCCGCGATGCGGGCCTGGTTGAGCCCGAAGCCGCCAGCCTTCATCCGCGGGATGGCGCCCTTGATCGCGCCCTGGTCCGCCGCGTGGCCGAGGGCGGCGCCCATCACCGCCCCGAACGGGCCGCCCATCACCAGCCCGGCGGCGCCGCCGAGGATCTTGCCCCAATATCCCATTGCCCCAGTCTATCATGGCCGCGCAGGACACTGTAGCCCTTCCGAACGGCCGGCGAACCCGGCTCCGCGGCGGGCGTTGGCCCCTGGCAGCGTGAGGACAGACGATGAGGAAGCTTCGCCAAGGCCTAGGACAGCGCGTGGGCAACTTCGTGCGCGACTGGTCGCTCCCCCGCCAGTTCGCCGGCCAGAGCGTCATGGCCGAGGCGGCCATCAGCGAGGCCTCGCGCACCCTGCGCCCGCGGCTGGAGCAGGCGGACATGGTCGGCAGCAGCATCTGCCCGTTCTGCGCCGTGGGCTGCAGCCAACTCGTCTATGCCCGCGCGGGCAAGCCCATCCACATCGAGGGCGACCCGCGCAGCCCGGTCAACCAGGGCACGCTGTGCCCGAAGGGTGCCTCCACCCTGGGCGTGCTGCTGTCGCCGCTGCGCAAGACGTCGGTGATGTACCGCGCCGCCCGCGCCACCGAGTGGGAAGAGAAGCCGCTCGACTGGGCGATGGAACGCATCGCCCAACTCACCAAGCGCACCCGCGACGAAAGCTTCGTGCCAACCCTGCCCGACGGCCGCCGCGTGAACCACACCACGGCGATCGCCTCGCTGGGCGGGGCCACGCTCGACAACGAAGAAAACTACCTGATCAAGAAGCTGTTCGGCGGAGGGTTGGGAGTCGTCAACATCGAGAACCAAGCCAGGATATGACACTCCTCCTCGGTGCCTAGTTTAGGCACCTCCTTCGGACGCGGCGCAGCCACCATGGCCTTGTGGGACATGGAGAATGCCGACGTGATCATCAACATGGGCTCCAACATGGCGGAGAACCATCCGATCGCGTTCCGCTTCGTGGTGGAGGCGCAGCGCAAGGGCGCCAAGTTCATCCACATCGACCCGCGCCTCACCCGCACCGGCGCCATGGCCGACATCCACGCCTTCATCCGCCCCGGCACCGACATTGCGTTCCTCGGCGGCATGATCCGCTACATCCTCGAGAACGATCTGTGGTTCCGCGATTTTGTGATGGCCTACACCAACATCGCCCACATCATCGAGGACGGCTACGGCGACCCGGAGCAGCATGACGGGCTGTTCTCCGGTTTCAACGCGCAGACGCAATCGTACAGCGAGGACACCTGGCAGTACAAGGGCAAGAAGGTGCCCTCCTCGATCGCCGAACACCGCGTGCAATCCGGCGGCGGTGGCAGCGGCTACGAAAGCATGACGGAAAGCCCGCCACCGCTCGACCCGTCGCTGCAGCACCCGAATTGCGTCTACCAGATCATGCGCCGCCACTTCGCCCGCTACACGCCCGAGATGGTGGAGCGCATCACCGGTTGCTCGCAGGAAACCTTCCTCAAGATCGCCAAGGTGTTCACCGAGAACTCCGGCCCCGACAAGACGGGGGCGATCTGCTACGCGGTCGGCTGGACGCATCACACCACCGGCGTGCAGATCATCCGCGCCGCCGCCATCGTGCAGAGCCTGCTTGGCAATATCGGGCGGCCCGGCGGCGGCATCATGGCGTTGCGCGGCCACATCAGCATCCAGGGCAGCACCGACATCCCGACGCTCTACAACATGCTGCCGACCTACCTGCCGCAGCCCAACGCGTTCCACCAACACGCCACGCTCGGCGACTACATCCACACCGAAACGCCGACCACGGGCTGGTGGGCGAACTTCCCCAAATACATCACCAGCCTGCTGAAAGCGTGGTATGGCGAGCATGCCACCGCGGCCAACGACTACGGCTACCAGCATCTGCCGAAACTCACCGGCGACCTGTCCCAATTGCCGATGACGCTGGCGATGGCCGATGGCGTGGTGAAGGGTCAGTTCGTGCTCGGCCAGAACCCGGTGGTCGGCGCCGTCAACGCGGACCTGGTGGAGCGCGGCCTGGCCAAGCTCGAGTGGCTGGTGGTGCGCGACTTCGCCATGAGCGAGACCGCCAGCTTCTGGCAAAAGGGCCGCCTGGTCGGGCGCGGCGAACTGGCGATGCAGGACATCGAAACCGAGGTGTTCTTCCTGCCCGCGGCGCTCGTGCCGGAAAAGTCCGGCACCGTCACCAACACCAGCCGGCTCGTGCAATGGCATGACGCGATCTGCGAGGCGCCGGGCGACAGCCGCTCCGACCTGTGGTTCATCTACCACCTCGGCAAGCGCCTGAAGCAGCTTTACGCCGACAGCGCCGACCCGCAGGACCGCGCGATCCAGGACCTCACCTGGCAGTACCCCGAACACGGCGAACGCCGCGAGCCGGACGCAGACGCCGTGCTGCGGGAGATCAACGGCTACACGGTGGCCGATCGCAAGCCGGTCGCGAAATACCAGGACCTGAAGGACGACGGCTCCACCGCATGCGGCGGCTGGATGTATTGCGGCATCTACCCGAAGGACGGCCATAACCGCGCCCGCTCGCGCCGGCCGGATGGCCCGGGGGAGAACACCAGCCACCAAGGCTGGGCCTACGCCTGGCCGTCCAATCGCCGCACGCTGTACAATCGCGCCTCCGCCGACCCAGCCGGCAAGCCCTGGTCCGAGCGCAAGAAGATGGTGTGGTGGGACGAGGCGGCAGGCCAATGGACCGGCACCGACGTGCCCGACTTCCTGCCCAACCGCCGCCCCGACTACAAGCCGGATTGGAGCCAGCATCCGCGCGGCATGGACGCGCACGCCGGGTCGCTGCCGTTCATCATGGAGGCGGACGGCTACTGCCAGTTGTTCGTCCCGTCCGGCTTGAAGGACGGCCCGCTGCCGGCGCATTACGAACCAGTGGAATCGCCGGTGCGCAACGCGGCCTACGCGCAACAGCACAACCCGGGTGCCAAGCTCTGGCGGCGCCCGGGCAACGAGGTGCATGACGTGGGGGACCCGCGTTTCCCCTACGTGTTCACCACCTACCGCCTCACCGAGCTGCATTGCGGTGGCGTGATCGGCCGGGTGACGCCGCACACTGCGGAGCTGCAGCCGGAAGCCTTCGTCGAGATCGCGCCCGAACTCGCCCGCAAGCTCGGCGTCGCCAACCTCGACTGGACGGTGCTCTCCACCCTACGCGGCGAGATCGAGGTGCGCGCGCTGGTGACGGAGCGGATGCGCCCGTTCGTGATCGACGGCCGCGAGGTGTTCACCGTCGGCATGCCCTGGGTGTTCGGTTGGGAAGGCTACGCGCGCGGCAGCACGGCCAACGTGCTGCTCGCCATCACCGGTGACGCCAACACCAGCATCCACAGCACCAAGGCGGTCACCTGCAACCTGCAGAAAGGCCGCCTGGCCAACCCGGCGGGGCTGATCCGTGCCGCCGAATAGTCCAAGCTCGAGCGGGATGGGCCAGCGCGCGCTCGAGCACATCGACGCCGTGTTGCGCAGCAAGCCGGACAAGGACGACCACGCGTTGTCCCATGCCACGATGTGCCTATCGGCGTTCCGCAACCAGATCGTGGCGGAATGGCGCGAGCAAGGCCTCAGCGCCGCGCGCTACAAGCAATTGCAGCACGTGAACGCCGTGATCACCATCGTGCTCGCGATCCACTTTCCGCTCGGCGAAGTGCCATGGGCCGAGCTGGAGCACGCCCGCGACTGGCTTGCCGACATCCTGCAGGGCGAGGCGGTGGCATGACCCAGCACATGGAGGGCGTGGTGACGGTGGTGCAGGAGGGCCGGTTTCAACTCACCGACGACCGCGGCGTGTCCCACCTGTTCCTGCTCAGCCCGCACGGGCCAGCCGAAACCGAGCAACTGGCGCCGTTGCAGCGCGCCCAAACCCGCGTCCGGGTGCGCTACCAGCCAGCCGCAAACATCATCGGCAACGTCACATCCTTGATCGAGATAGCCTGATGGAAGTCTTCCCGCGCGTGCTCGAACAGACCGCTGCCGAGTTCTCCCGCCCGATCCAGAACGAATCCGAACTCACCTGCAACACGCTGATCGAGGCAGGTAAATCCTACGGCTTCTTCACCGACACCACGGTCTGCATCGGTTGCAAGGCCTGCGAGGTGGCGTGCAAGGAGTGGAACAACCTGCCGGCCGACAACATGGGCCTGACCGGGCAGAGCTACGACAACACCGGCGCGCTTTCCGCCAACACCTGGCGCCACGTGAACTTCGTCGAGAAGGCTGGCCCTAAGGGCGTCCGCGCGGACGACCAGCCGGCGTTCCAATCCGGCTGGCTGATGATGAGCGACGTGTGCAAGCACTGCCACAACGCGCCCTGCCTCGAGGCCTGCCCGACCGGCGCGCTGTTCAAGACCGAGTTCGACACCGTCGTGATCCAGCAGGACATCTGCAACGGCTGCGGCTATTGCGTGCCGGCTTGCCCGTTCGGCGTGGTGGACGTGAGCACGCTGGACGGCAAGGCGCACAAGTGCACGCTGTGCTACGACCGTCTTAAGGGCGGGCTGGAGCCGGCCTGCGCCAAGTCCTGCCCCACCGACTCCATCCGCTTCGGCGAACTGGGCGAGTTGCAGGCCCGGGCGCATCGCCGGGTCGAGGAGCTGCACGAGCGCGGCGTGGCGGGCGCATACCTCTACGGCGTGCCCGGCTCGCCTGGCGCCACTGGCGACCTCGGCCACCTCAACGCGTTCTTCCTGCTCACCGAGCGCCCTGAGACCTACAACCTGCCCGCCGCGCCGACCCGCGCCTCCAACCGCGCGCTGCCTAGCTTCTTCACCGGGTTGGCCACCATCGCCGGGTTGGCGCTGACCGCGGCGGCGCTGTTCGCCGGCGGGCGGCGCTGATGCCCGAGCACCCCACCCCGCACGCCCCCGACGACCCGGCGATGGTGCCGCCGAACACCACCCACGATGTCGACCTGCACGACAAGCGGCAATGGGGCGGCCCGACCTACTACGGCCGCTCGCAACTCAAGGCCGCGCCGTTCAACACCTGGGTGGTGGGCGGCTACGTGGCGCTGGCCGGCATGTGCGGCGCCGCCGCGGTGATTTCGGGCGTGGTGGACGCCGTGGAGGGCCGGGCGGCGGAAAAGCTGGTGCGGCGGGCGCGCTACCTCACCCTGCTGGCCCCAGTCCTGGGCGGCGGCCTGCTGATCTGGGACCTGCACACCCCCAAGCGCTTCTACAACATGTTCCGCGTCGCCAAGCGCACGTCGCCCATGTCCATCGGCACCTGGCTGCTCTCCGCCTTCAGCCTGGCGGCCGGCGCCACGGCGGCGCTGCAGTTCGTGGCCGACAGGGTGCCCAACTCCGGCTGGGCGCGGCGGCTGGCGCGGGTGACGCACGTGCCAGCCGCCGTCAGCGGCGCCGGCATCGGCACCTACACCGCCGCCCTGCTCTCGGCCACCAGCACGCCGCTCTGGGCCGCAGCGCCGAAGCAGATGGCCATGCGGTTCGGCTCCTCCTCCATGGTGGCGGGCGCTGCGGTGTTGTCGCTGATGGAGGGCTCCGCCAGCCGCCGCCGCAAGCTGGACGCGCTGGCGCTGGCCGCCTTGTCGGTGGACCTGGCCGCGACCATGGCCTCCCACCGCACCTACCAGCAACGTGGCGTGGCGGCCGCGCTGGACAGCAAGTGGGGCCGGGTCGAGCGGACCGGTGTGACCCAGCTCGGCACCGCGCTGCCCGCCGTGCTACAAGCCGCGTCGCTCACCTTCGGGCGCGGTCGCCCGGGCACGCTGTCCGACGTCGCCAGCATACTCACCATCGCGGGCAGCCTGCTGTTGCGCGTGTCGATGATGGAGGCGGGCAACGTCTCGGCCAGCAAGCCGGAGATCAGCTTCCGCTTCTCCCAGCCGGAGAACCTGCCGGGGGCGTGATGGCGGAGGTGGATGGGAATCGAACCCACCGCACGCTTTTGGCGCGCCACTGGTTTTGAAGACCAGGGAGGCCACCAGACCCCAATCACCTCCTCCGAACCCTGGCCACTGGCGTTGTCGCTCTCCCGCGTGCGCAGGGCCACCGCATTTGGTGTCTCCCTCTCCCCCTGGAAGAGGGCTTTTCAGCGCGGTGGGTGACCGAGGAAAGGCAATCAGCCTTGCGCCAGCACCCGGCGGTCGGCGACCCGGCGGGTGAACCGCACCGCGTCCAGGTGTTCCAGCAGCGGCACGCTGAACTTGCGCGAGATGCCGAGCAGCTCGCCCGCCTCGCGCACCAGCAGGCCGGGTGCGCGCAAGTGGGGCGCCAGTTGGCGGCGCGCGGCGTCCACCGCGTCGGGGTGGAAGTAGAGGTCGCGCTGCTGTACCCGGTCGCTGGCCTTCACCACCGCACCCTCGCGCACCAGCCGGTCGAGCAGGCGGCGGGTGTTCTTGTCGGGGGCAAGCGCGTCCGGGTCCGGCGGCGTGAGCCCGCCCTGGCGCAGCAAAGCGAGCAGCCGCCGGGCCGTGGCCGCCTCGGCGTCGGCGCGGTCCTGCTCGCGCGCCGCCTGCACCACCCGCACCAGGCCGCGCTCCTGCCGAACCGCGCCGGACTGGCCCAGCCGCAGCAGCGCCTCGTCCAGCACCGCGCCGCCCGCCGCTGGCAACATCCGCCCGAGCGCCTCGCGGGACAGGCCATCCGGGTGCGGCTGCAGGGCGGCCACCGCGCGC
Organism: Acetobacteraceae bacterium; assembly: GCA_965199105.1. Lineage (GTDB taxonomy): Bacteria > Pseudomonadota > Alphaproteobacteria > Acetobacterales > Acetobacteraceae > LMUY01. Next base: position 1,552,168 of record CBDAQO010000002.1, read on the forward strand.
TGCATCACCCGCCCCAGCGCCTCGGCAGCGACCGCGGTGCCGGAGCGGAGCACTACCGCGCCCGCCAACGCAGCGGCGGCCGGGGCCGGGGCCACGCCCGCCAGCCGCGCCAGGCGCCGCAGCGAAACGCCCGCTTCCCCCGCCAGCACCACCTCCGCGCGCACGATCTCGTCCGGCCCGGCGCCGAGCAGCGCGCGCAACCGTGCCAGCACGCCGGGTGCATGGCGGCGTTGGCGCACCGTCTGCGGGTCCAGCACGCGGCCGCCCGCCACGGTCTGCGCCGGCGAGGCCAGGCGCAGGATGAAGCGCTCGCGGGCGGGGAGGGCGACGGCGGGCGAGCAGCGCAACTGCGCCAGCGCCGCGCCGCCGGGCGCCAGCGCGTCCCGGTCCAGCAGGCGCAGCCGCACGTCGACCTCGCTGGTGCCGAACAGCAGCCGCAGCCGGGCGCCATTGGCCAGCGGCGGGGCGCTCGCCACCGCTTGCAATGCGACAGACAGCCAGTCCGACGGCATCAGCAGCCCGGCCGCGGTAAGGGCCATGCCGCGCGGCACCGCAGCCGGCTCGACCCCCCGCAGGTTCACCGCCACCCGCTGACCCGGCGCCGCCTCCGCCACCGCCGCCCCATGCACCTGCAGCCCGCGCACCCGCATCGCCAGCCCAGCCGGAACCGCCTCCAACTCCGCGCCACGCACCAGGCTGCCGCGCCGCAACGTGCCCGTCACCACCGTGCCGTGCCCGGCCAGGCTGAAGGCGCGGTCGATCGGGAGATAGGGGAAGCCGGCATCCTCGGGCGGCGGGGTGGCGGCGAGCGCGGCCTGGATCGCCTCCTGCAGCGCCACCAGGCCGGCCCGGCCCACCGCCGAAGTCACCACCGGCTCGCGCACCTGCAGGCCGGCGGCGGCGGCGATGGCGGCAGCGTCGCGGCCGACCGCCTCGGCCTGCGCGGCAGGCACCAGGTCGGCCTTGGTCACCGCCACCACCGCCTGGCGCAACCCGAGCAGGCCGGCGATGTCGACATGCTCCACCGTCTGCGGCTTGATCCCTTCGGCGGCCGACACCACCAGCAGCACCGCGTCCATCCCGGTCGCCCCCGCGATCATGGTGCGGACGAAGCGTTCGTGCCCCGGCATGTCGACCAGGTCCACCACCGCGCCGCCGGGCAAGGGCAGGTGGGCGAAGCCGAGCGCGATGGAGATGCCGCGGCGCTGCTCCTCCGCCAGCCGGTCGGTCTCCATCCCGGTTAGCGCGCGCACCAGGGCGGTCTTGCCATGGTCGACATGGCCGATCACGCCGAGCAGCAGCCGGTTCATGCCCGCGCGGCGGCCACGGCGCCGGCGATGGTGCCCAACTCGTCGTCGCGCACCGCCAGCACGTCGAGCCACACCGCACCCTCGGCGATGCGCCCGACCACGGCGGGATGGTGCTGCCGCAGCCGCCGGGCAAGGCCGTCCGGGTCGGGCACGGTGAGCACGGCGGCGTAGCTGGGGATGGCGCTGGCCGGCAACGTGCCGCCGCCCGCATAGCCGTCGCATGGTTCGGCGCGCGCCGGCGGCCCCAGTAGGGCACAGAGCCGCGCCGCCCGGTCCGCAAGCTCCGCCACGCCCTGCCGCAACATGCGCAAGGCGGGCAGGGCGGCGGCGTCCGCACCGTGCAGGCGCAGCGTCGCCTCGAGCGCCGCCAGCGTCATCTTGTCGAGCCGCAACGCGCGCATCAGCGGGTGCTGCCGCAGCAATGCGATCGGCGCCGCCTTGCCCACCAGCAGCCCGGCCTGCGGCCCGCCGCCCAGCTTGTCGCCGCTGAATGCCACCACGTCCGCGCCGGCGGCGATGCTCTCCCGCGGCGTCGGCTCCGGCTCCGGCACCGGCCCGAGCGGCCCGAGCGCGCCGCTGCCGAGGTCGTGCACCACCAGCAGGCCCGTCTGCCCGGCCAACCCGGCGAGTTCGGCCAGCCCCACCGCCTCGGTGAAGCCCACGATGCGGTAGTTGGACTGGTGCACCTTCAGCAGCACGCGCGTCGCCGGGCCGATGGCGGCGCGGTAGTCGGCCAGCCGGGTGCGGTTGGTGGTGCCGACCTCCACCAGCCGCGCCCCGCCCTGCACGATGACGTCCGGGATGCGGAACCCGCCGCCGATCTCCACCAGTTCGCCGCGCGAGACGACCACCTCGCCACCCCCCGCCAGCCCGGCCAGCGCCAGCAGCACGGCGGCGGCGCAGTTGTTGACCGCCAACCCAGCCTCCGCCCCGGTAAGCTCGCACAGCAACGGCTCCACCCCGGCCAGGCGAGAGCCGCGCCGCCCGGTCGCGATGTCCAGCTCGAGGTTGCAATAGCCGCGCGCGACGGCGGCCACCGCCTGCACCGCGGCCTCGGGCAGCGGCGCGCGGCCCAAATTGGTGTGCAGGATGATGCCGGTGGCGTTGATCACCGGCCGCAGCACGGGGCGGGAGCGCGCGTCCAGCAGGTCCATCGCGCGGCGCAGGATGTCGCCCGCCTTGGCCGCCGGGCCACCCGCCAGCACCTCGCCGCGCAGTTCGCCCAGCACGCTGCGCAACGCCGTGGCGGCTTGGGCTGGAATCGGAGGCGGCCACTGCTCGAGCAGCCGCCCGACCGCCGGCAGCGCGCGCAGCCGGTCAGCGGCCGACCCGGCAAGCTCACCCTCCACCGTCACCTCCGCCATGCCAGGCCGCGGCTGTCAGGCCTCGTCGCACATCCGGCGGCTGCCGATCATCGCCATCAGCTCGCGCCGGGTCTCCGGGTGGGTGCGGAAGGCGCCGAGCATGCGGCTGGTCACCAGGCCGACGCCTGGCTTGTGCACGCCGCGGGTGGTCATGCACTGGTGCGTGGCCTCGATCACCACCGCCACGCCGCGCGGCTTCAGCACCGCGTTGATCGTGTCGGCGATCTGCACCGTCAGCCGTTCCTGGATCTGGAACCGTTTGCTGAACGCGTCCACCACCCGCGCCAGCTTGCTGATGCCCACCACGCGCTGGTTCGGCAGGTAGGCCACGTGGGCGCGGCCAATGATGGGGACCATGTGGTGCTCGCAATAGCTCTCCAGCCGGATGTCGCGCAGCAGGATGATCTCGTCGTAGCCGTCGACCTCCTCGAAGGTGCGTTCCAGCAAGCCCACCGGGTCCACCTCGTAGCCGCCGAACAGCTCGAGGTAGGAGCGCGCGACGCGGGCCGGCGTGTCGCGCAGGCCTTCGCGGTCGGGGTCGTCGCCCGCCCAGCGCAGCAGGGTACGCACCGCCTCCTCGGCCTCGGTTTGCGTCGGCCGGCGTTTGGGGAGCATGTCCAAGGTTAAGCCATCCTTCATTGCACGAGCGATATGGGAGCAAACCCGAACTCACCAACCCGTGTTTCAAGAGCTGATCCAGCTGAGCGAATCGGCCCTATTCCGCCACCTTCTTCACCACCGCGATCGCATCCGCAGACGACCAATCCACCGCGCCCTCGAGCCAGCCGACCTCCTGGCCCTGCTTGTCGATCAGCAGCGTGGTGGGGATGCCGCGCACGTTGAGCGCCTCGGCCACGGCACTGCTGGGGTCGAGCATCACCGGCAGGCGCTTGATGCCGCGCTCGGCGTAGAAGCGCTGCACGGTGGCAGCACCACCCTGGTCGGACGAGAGCGGCAGCACCACCACGCCGGCCGCCGCCACCGCCTGCGCCAGCGCATCCAGCGCGGGCATCTCGCGCACGCAGGGCACGCACCAGGTGGCCCAAAGGTTCAGCACCACGCCCTTGCCGGCGAAATCGGACAGCGAGAGGGCCGAGCCGTCGCCGGCCTGCCAGCGCAGGTCGTCCAGCTTGCGCGGAGTGTGCAGCGCGTGCAGCTCCTCGATGCCCTCGAGCGCCTGGGCGCGCAGTTTGCCCGAGGATGCGCCCGCCGCTACTAAGGTCCCGGTCGCGGCCAGCACGGTGCGGCGCGTCAATCTGCTCATTGGGATAGGTCCTCAAACAGTGTCGGGCGGAGATAAAGGTCGGAACGCGGCGGCGAACGCGCAATGGGGCGGGCGTTTCAGCGCCGGGCCCGATGTGGTGATGGCGGAGATTAACGCGTCCATCGGGTTCGACCAACGGCTGTGGCGGCAGGACATCCGCGGCTCGCTGGCCCACGCGGCGATGCTGGCGCGCGCCGGGCTGCTCAGCGCGGCCGACGAGGCGGCGATCCGCGACGGCCTGGCCGCCATCGGCGACGAGATCACCGCCGGGCGGTTCGCCTGGAGCACCGAGCTCGAAGACATCCACATGAACATCGAGGCGCGGCTGACCGAGCGCGTCGGCGAGGCCGGCAAGCGGCTGCACACCGCGCGCAGCCGCAACGACCAGGTGGCGACCGACTTCCGCCTCTGGGTGCGCGACGCGATCGACGGGCTGGACGGCCAGATGGCGGAGCTGATGCGCGCCTTGGCCACCCGCGCCGCCGAGCACGCGGCCGACCCGATGCCGGGCTTCACCCACCTGCAGACCGCCCAGCCGGTGACGTTCGGGCACCACCTGCTGGCCTATGTCGAGATGCTGCACCGCGATCGCGGCCGCATGGCCGATGCAAGGCGCCGGCTCAACGAATGCCCGCTCGGCTCGGCGGCGCTGGCCGGCACGTCCTTCCCGATCGACCGCGCCATGACCGCGGCGGCGCTGGGCTTCGACCGCCCCACCGCCAACTCGCTGGACGCCGTGTCCGACCGGGACTTCGCGCTCGAGTTCCTGGCCGCGGCGGCGATCTGCGCGGTGCACCTGTCGCGCCTGGCGGAGGAGATCGTGCTGTGGTGCTCCGCCCCGTTCGGCTTCGTGCGGCTGTCCGACGGCTGGACCACCGGGTCGTCCATCATGCCGCAAAAGCGCAATCCAGACGCCGCCGAGCTGGCCCGCGGCAAGACCGGGCGGGTGGTGGGGGCGCTGGTGAGCCTGCTTATGGTGATGAAGGGGCTGCCGCTGGCCTACGCCAAGGACACCCAGGAGGACAAGGAGCCGGTGTTCGACGCGGCCGACGCGCTGGCGCTGAGCTTGGCCGCGCTGGCCGGCATGGTGCGGGACCTCGAGCCGGACCTGGCGCGGATGCGGGCGCTGGCGGGCAGCGGCTATGCCACCGCGACCGACCTGGCAGATTGGCTGGTGCGCGTGCTGCACCTGCCGTTCCGCACCGCGCACCACGTGACGGGCCGGCTGGTGGCGCGGGCGGAGGCACGCGGCTGCGAATTGGCCGCGCTGAGCCTGGCCGAGATGCAGGCGGAGGAACCCGGCATCACCGAAGCGGTGTTCGGGGTGCTGACGGTGGAGGCGTCGGTGGCGTCGCGCACCAGCGATGGCGGCACCGCGCCGGTCAATGTGGCGCGGGAGGCGGCCCGGTGGCAGGCGGCGCTGGCGTGAGGGTGGTGTGGACGTTGCTGGCGCTCAGCTTGCTGGCGGGATGCGGCAAGAAGGAGGCGCCGACCGCGCCAGGACCGGCGGACCAGATCACGTATCCGAAGTCCTACCCGACCCATTGAGGGCCTGGCCTCGGTCGGTCGCAAATGGTCCTGGCGCTTGGTCAGATTTGGCGGGCTGGCGAGCCAAAGTGAACCGGTCGTGGTTTAGCGCCTGATCGGTTCAGGTCGACCCGACCTGAACCGTGAGTCAGTCTCAAAACAAAGGTTAGAGCAGGGGTGCGAGCGAGGGCGTCGGCGGGGTGTTGGGGATCGTCGTCGTGCCGTCTGGGTAGGTGAAGGCCAGGTTGGGATGGAGAAAGATGTCGAGCAGGTCGTAGGAGGTGAGGAAACCGGCATAATTGAGCTTGGCTGCGTCGGTGATGGCGCTTGCCGCCTGGAGCGCCCGTCCGTTCGGCGTTTGGAAGCCGGTCAAGAAGCAGGCGCTTTGGGGCGAGGCGGGGTTGGTGGTGGGCTCGCCAACACCATTGGCGTACTTGTCGATCGGCACGTCGACGGCCGGCGAGCGTACGCCGCCCTGCTGCGGCTGCGCGCCGCTGAATGTTGCCGGGGTGATGAGGAGGGGCGAGGCTTCCCGGGGCGGGGCGTAGCTGTGCCCTTCGATCGCCCAACGCTCGAGGTTGGCCCAGAGCGCGTCATCGACATAGCGATTGGGAAAGGCGTTGATCACTGTGGGCGGCGTCTGGCCGCAGAAGGCGAGGAACGCGGCCTCGGTGAAGGCTTGCGGGTTGGGCATGGCCGGCGTGTTGACCAAGTCGCTCGCTTCCGGCGTGCCGCGAACGGTGTCGCCATCGACATGCGACGCCCCGGCGATCTCATAGTAGCGATAGCGGTTGTTGGGCGCATCGCTGTCCTGGCTCTTGAGAGGGGGAGCCCCAAGGAAGGTGAAGAACTCGATCTCCGAGGCAGTCTGCGACTGGAACACCGGGGAAACGGTCGAGGCGGGAGGTTGGGTGCGGGCCGCCGATTGGATTGCGGACTCGCAGCCGTTGATCTGCCCGCGCGGACCGCCGGCGTCAAAGAAGTAGCCGTCGAAAAGCGGCGAGTTGAGGCTGAAGACGCGATCGTAGGTCAGCAGCGTGATGGCTGCGCCGGAATAGCCAGCGATGAAGACGCGCTTGACGGGCAGGCCGGGGAGCGGGCCGGCGGGGTCGTTGCGCTTGATCAAGCTGCCAAGCGACGAGATTTCGTCGAAGATGATGCCGGGTTCCGGGCCATCGCCGCAGCTCGCTTGGGTTGCGGCCACGACGGGCCACTGCAATGCGCCATAACGAGCCGGATTGAAGGCTTGCAGCGTCGCAATGCCAGCGGGCTGCGATGTCAGGGTTACGTAGGCATCGCCGTTCAGAATGAATTGCTTGCTGGCGTGCGCCCACTCGACATCGTCTTCCGAGTCCGCGATGTCGTCGGCGATTTCAAAGATGACGTTGCCGCTGAAGCGCTCCCGGTCGACCGGTGCGCGGACGATAATGCGGTTCACGTAAGGTACCGGCGCCGCCGAGACGGGGATGACGGCATCATTGGCGGGATTGCCCGGCTCGACATATTGATAGGCATTGGCGACGCCAGAAAGAAAGTATTCCTTCTCGGAATAGCCGACCGCGGCAAGGTCTAGCGGAACGTGATTGAAGTAGACCGAGTCGAAGGCGTGCGAGCCAGGTGGCGCCGGGACCGGGGCAATGCTTGCCGGGTATTGAGCGCGGGCGGCGGGGGCTGCCAGGCACGTGCCGACAATGGCGCCCAGAACAAATAAGTTGCGTTCCAATCGCCGCGTCGTCTCTCTTGTTGTCTTAAGTTGTGACACAATCAAATTACCAGCGAACAAATTCATACAATTGTCACCTCTCGTTGTAGGTCGCACTCAACAGAAAATCCACAGTCAAGCATCCGTGCTGATCTTACACCAGTTTGCTTGAAATGGCAGTCGTTTTATATCAAACGTGCGCCGGCAAAGAACTGCGACACAAAAGTATTATAGTTCTGGGTGAGAATGAGTTGTTTTCTCGCTCGGGCGAGCGACGTCCGTCACCGAAAACCGTGGGGTGGCGGCAGCGGTTTGGCTGCGGCCGGCCAAGCTCAAGGCGCCTTCACCCCTCCCTCCCTGTCACGGACGGGACAGGGAGCGGGCAGTTGCGATTGCCTAGAGCATGATCTCTTCGATCATGCTCTGCTTGACTGAGAAAAGAGCAGCTTTATCCGAGCCTTCGGATCGCGAAGCGACTCCGATTGCTCGGATGCTGCTCTTGCGCCAGGGGAGAGCCGGTAGACCTGTTAAATCCAGGTCGAAAAGAAGCGTTCATGGGCAGCCCGCAAGTCGGCCAGTGTCACAAAGCTGCCGTCGGCAAGGGTAAGGCGGTCGCCAGAGGCGGAGCCGATCCGCAGCACGGGAATGTCGGCCTCATCGGCGCGCCACATCAACTCCGCCGCGTCCGCCACCGCCACCACATAGCGCGCCTGATCCTCGCCGAACCAGAACGCGTGCTCGTCGATGCCCGGCGGCAGGCGGGCCAAATGCACGCCCACGTCGCCCGCCAGCGCCATCTCGGCCACCGCCACCAAGAGGCCGCCGTCAGACACGTCGTGGCAGGCCGCCACGTGCCCGGCGGCGATCTCAGCGCGCACGAAGTCGCCATGGCGGCGCTCGGCGGCGAGGTCCACGGGCGGCGGCCCGCCCGCTTCCAGCCCGGCCACCTCGCGCAGCCACAGCGATTGGCCCAGCCAGCCGCGGGTTTGCCCCACCAGCACCAGCTCCAACGCCGGCTGCAGCGCCAGCCCCACGGCGCGGGCAGCGTCGTTCAGCACGCCCAGGCCGCCGATCGCCGGGGTCGGCAGGATGGCCGCACCGTCTGTCTCGTTGTAGAGCGAGACGTTGCCGCTCACGACCGGGAAATCGAGCGCCACGCAAGCGGCGGCCATGCCCCGGATGGCGGCGGCGAACTGGCCCATCACCAGCGGCTTTTCCGGGTTGCCGAAGTTCATGTTGTCGGTGATGGCCAGCGGCGTGGCGCCCGTCGCGGTGATGTTGCGCCACGCCTCGGCCACCGCCTGCATGCCGCCCATCTCCGGGTTGGCGGCGCAGTAGCGCGGCGTGCAGTCGGTGGTCAGCGCCAGCGCCAGGTCGTGGTCCTCGATGCGCACGATGGCGGCGTCCGCGGCACCCGGGCGGCGGACGGTCTGGCCGCCGATGGTGCTGTCATACTGGTCCCACACCCAGGCGCGGGAGCACAGGTCAGGACAGCCCACCAGCTTGACCAAGGCCTCGATCACCCCGAGCGGGCTCGTCACCGGGCCAAGGCCGGCGGGCGGCGGCGTGTCCTCGGTGGGGCGCTGGTAGAGCGGCGCCTGATCGGCCAGCGGCGCCAGTGGAATGTCCGCCTCCATCGCGCCCTGGTGCCGGATGACGATGCGGCCGGTGTCGGTCAGCGTGCCGATCACGGCGAAATCCAGCTCCCACTTGGCGAAGATGGCGCGCGCCAGCTCCTGCCGGTCGGGACGCAGCACCATCAGCATGCGCTCCTGGCTCTCCGACAGCATCATCTCGTAGGCGGTCATCCCCGTCTCGCGCTGCGGCACCGCGTCCAGCTCGAGCGCGATGCCGACGCCGCCCTTGCCCGCCATCTCCACCGCGGAGGAGGTGAGCCCGGCCGCCCCCATATCCTGGATGGCCACGATGGCATCGGTCGCCATCAGCTCGAGGCAGGCTTCGATCAGCAGCTTTTCGGTGAACGGGTCTCCCACCTGCACCGTGGGCCGCTTGCTCTCATTCTCGCTGGCGCTGTCGCCGCCGAACTGGGCCGAGGCCATGGTGGCACCGTGGATGCCGTCCCGCCCGGTGCGGCTGCCGACATAGACCACCGGGTTGCCCACCCCGGCCGCGGCGGAGAGGAAAATCCGGTCACGCGGCGCGATCCCCACCGTCATCGCGTTCACCAGCGGGTTGCCGTTATAGGCCGGGTGGAAGTTCACCTCGCCGCCCACCGTGGGCACGCCGACGCAGTTGCCGTAGCCGCCGATGCCCCGCACCACACCGTCCACGATGCGCCGCGTTGCCGGATGGGTGGGGCTGCCGAAGCGCAGCGCGTTGAGGTTGGCGATCGGGCGGGCGCCCATGGTGAACACGTCCCGCAGGATGCCGCCGACGCCGGTGGCAGCCCCCTGGTAGGGCTCGATGAACGACGGGTGGTTGTGCGATTCCATCTTGAAGACGGCGGCGAGCCCCTCGCCGATGTCCACCACCCCCGCATTCTCGCCGGGCCCGTGGATCACCCAGGGCGCCGTGGTGGGGAGCTGCTTGAGCCAATGGCGGGACGATTTGTAGGAGCAGTGCTCCGACCACATGACGGAGAAGATGCCCAGCTCCGTGAGCGTCGGCGTGCGCTCCAGGATGGTGAGCACGCGGCCATATTCCGCCGCGGACAGGCCGAACTCGGCGGCGAGCGCCTGGTTGACGTCCCTCATGCCGCCGCCAACGCCTCCACCAGCCCGGCGAACAGCGGCGCGCCGTCGGTGCCGCCGACCAGCGGGTCCACCAGGTCCTCCGGGTGCGGCATCAAGCCCAGCACGCGGCCGTTGGCGCTGTAGACGCCAGCAATCGCGCGGGCCGAGCCGTTCAGGTTCGCTTCCGGCGCGGTCTCCCCCCCGGGCGTGACGTAGCGGAACGCGACACGGTCCTCGGCTTCGAGCGCGTCCAGCATCGCCGGGTCGGCGGTGTAGTTGCCGTCGCCATGGGCCATCGGGGCGCGGAACACCTGGCCGCGCTGGTAGTGGCGCGTGAAGGCGGTGCCGGCGCGTTCCACCCGCAAGTGGCAGTCACGCGAGAGAAACCGCAGCCCGGCGTTGCGCAGCAGGGCGCCCGGCAGCAATTGCGCCTCGGTGAGGATTTGGAACCCGTTGCAGATGCCCAGCACGTGGCCGCCGCGCTCGGCAAAGGCGCGGATGGCCGGCATGATCGGGGAATGCGCCGCCATGGCACCGCAGCGCAGGTAGTCGCCATGCGAGAAGCCACCGGGCAGGATCACCAGGTCGAGCCGCTCCGGCAGCGTCCTCTCGCCGTGCCACAGCGTGGGCGGGCGGTGCCCAGTGGCGCGCTGCAGGGCGATGGCGACGTCGCGCTCGCGGTTGGTGCCGGGAAAGAGCACGATGGCGGATCTCATAGGATGGACCTCACGCGGGCTGGACTCCTCGGTCACTGCTGGCGCTCCTCTAGCACGCGAGCGGCGTTTTTGTTGCAACCCGCACCCACCCCCACTAAGATGCATTCTGCATCCGTTTTGGAGGCTGCCATGTCCGTCAACCTGTCCATCAAGAACACTCCCGACGCCCTGGTCGCCATCTTGAAGCGGCGCGCCACTCGGCATCACCGCTCGCTGCAAGGCGAGGTGATGGCGATCTTGGAGGTGGCTGCGCGCGAGGACCCGGTGTTGGATCAGGACCGCGTCCAGCAGCTCATCGCCAAGGTCAAGGCGATCAACCTGCCCTCGGCCTCGCTCGCGGCGCAGATGGTCCGTGAGGATCGGGATGGCGGCCACCAGTAAAGTGGTCGACGCCTCGGCACTCGCCTGCTTCTGCTTCGACGAGCCTGAGATCGAGCAGGTCGCGCAACAGCTGGTCGGCTACACCCTGTTCGCCCCAGCCCTGCTGGAGTTCGGGCTGGGCAACATCTGCTGGAAGCGCCTGCGCAAGGACCCGGTGCAATCCCCCGCCATCCTCGCCCAGTTCGCCATCCGGCGCGAGTTCCCCATCACCGTCCGGCCGGTGGTGATGGAGGAGGTCGTGGCCCTGGCGGCGCAAACCGAGCTGACCGCCTATGACGCGAGCTATCTCTGGCTGGCCCGCATCCTCGGCGCCGCACTCATCACGCTGGACGCCAAACTCGCCCGCGCCGCCGCCCACGTGCTCAGCTCGCCGGCGTAACCGGACGCGCCACGCCGCGCGGCTTGCGTGCCGGCCGCTTCACCGGGGCAGCCAAGTCCACCCGGAAGCTCTCGATCACCGTGTTGGCCAGCAGCTTGCGGGCCATGTCCTCCGCCTTGGCGCGGGCTTGCTCGACGTCGGTCTCGGCCAGCTCCAGCTCGATCACCTTGCCCGCCCGCACCTCGCCCACGCCCTCGAACCCCAGGCTGCCCAGCGCGTGGCCGATCGCGCGGCCCTGCGGGTCGAGCACGCCCTCCTTCAGCATGACGGTGACGACGGCCTTCACTGCAGGCCCTCCGGCCCCTTCAGGTCCCGCGCGCCCGCTTCCGGCAGGATGCCCAGGCGCCGCGCCACCTCCTGGTAGGCTTCCTCCACCCGCCCGAGGTCGCGGCGGAAGCGGTCCTTGTCCATCTTCTCGTTGGTCTTGGAGTCCCACAGCCGGCAATTGTCCGGGCTGATCTCGTCGGCCAGGACGATGCGCATGTCCTCATCCTCCCACAGCCGGCCGAACTCGAGCTTAAAGTCCACCAGCGTGATGCCGACGCCGAGGAACAGCCCGGTGAGGAAGTCGTTCACCCGAAGCGTCAGCGCCACGATGTCGTCCATGTCGGCGGTGTTGGCCCAGCCGAACGCGGTGATGTGCTCCTCGGCCACCATCGGGTCGTTCAGCGCGTCGTTCTTGTAATAGTACTCGATGATCGACCGCGGCAGCCGCGTGCCCTCCGGAATACCCAACCGGGTGGACAGCGACCCGGCGGCCACGTTGCGCACCACGATCTCGAGCGGGATGATCTCGACTTCGCGGATGAGCTGCTCGCGCATGTTCAGCCGGCGCACGAAATGGGTCGGCACGCCGATTTCGCCGAGCCGGGTCATGAGGTATTCGCTGATCCGGTTGTTCAGCACGCCCTTGCCGGTAATGACGCCCTTTTTGGCGCCATTACCGGCGGTCGCGTCGTCCTTGAAGTATTGCACCAGGGTGCCGGGCTCTGGGCCCTCGAACAGGACCTTTGCCTTGCCCTCGTAAAGCTGCCGGCGCCGGGCCATTGCCTGTATCCTCGTATCGTCCCCGCCCTATAGCAGGGGGTGAGCCCCCCCGCCACCCGCGGGCCGACGCTTACCAGCCCTCGGCGCCGCGCCACTCCTGGTGCACCTGCTCCCAGTGATGGTGGCGCTCCCACTCGCGGTGGCGCCACTCGCGGGCGCGCCACTCCTCATCGGCATGGCCGTAGCCGTAACCCGGCGGCGGCCCCTGCACCCAGACCGGCTGGGCGGATGCGGCACCGGCGGCGGCGAGGGTGGCGAGCAGGGTCAGGCTGAACAGGGTTTTGCGCATGGCGGACCTCCTTGATCCAGGAGTGACCATGCCCGGCGATCGCGGCCCGATTGCGGGGGCTTTGTGGTCATATCGCGGCCGCCGCACCCGTCGGCGAACGGCCGCGGACAGTAACGCTGGGTTAGAGCAGGTCTGCCCTGACTGGAACAGTCATGCGGTGAATCTGCTCGCACAAACAAAGAGCTAGAGCGTGACCGGCGGCTCTATTTGAGCCGGTCATGGTCTAGCCGCCGATGAGTTGCAGCAGCGCCAAAGACATCACCGTCATCATCGCCCCCGTTCCAACGCCGGCCAGAGTGCGCGACCAGCGCGATAGCTTGCCGGCATCCTCCTGTTGCGAGGCCGCGATGTACTGCACGGCGACGGCAGCGAAGCCCTTGCTGAACTCCGCCAGTTGCGCCGGGTGATCAATCGTTGTGGAGCTGAGAATACTCATGACACGCCATGAAATGCTTGATGGCAATTTCATGCCAAGCGAAGCCCCGTCGTTTCAAGCATCTTCTTCGTCCGGCCCCACACCCCTACTCGGCGGCCTACTCCGCCGCCGCCCGCTGCGCCACGGCGGGACCACCGAAAACACGCGCGAATACATGGTCCAGCGCGCGCAGATGGCGGGCCGGGTCCATCGCAGCGTCGATCTGCTCGGCCGTGATGCGGCCGGCCACGTCCGGGTCGGCGAGCAGGTTGTCGCGGAAGCTGCGTCCGCCAGGTTGGCCCAAACTCTCCCATGTTGTCATGGCGTTGCGCTGCACCACGCGGTAGGCGTCCTCGCGCAGGATGCCCGCGCGGGTGAGCGTGAGCAGCACCTCGCCGCTATGCACCACGCCGCCCAGGCTCGCCAGGTTGGCCGCCATCCGGTCCGGGTAGATCACCAGTTGCTCCATCATGCCGGCCAGCCGCACCAGGGCGAAATCGAGCGTGGCGGTCGCATCCGGCCCGATCACCCGTTCCACCGAGGAATGGCTGATGTCGCGCTCATGCCACAGCGCAACGTTCTCCAGCGCCGGGATGGCGGCAGCGCGCACCACCCGCGCCAGGCCGGTGAGGTTCTCGCTCAGCACCGGGTTGCGCTTGTGCGGCATGGCGGAGCTGCCTTTTTGCCCGGGGTGGAAGAACTCTTCCGCCTCCCGCACCTCGCTGCGCTGCAGGTGCCGCACTTCGGTGGCCAGCCGCTCCACCGCCGAGGCGATCACCGCCAAGGTGCAAAAGAACTGGGCGTGGCGGTCGCGCGCGATCACCTGGGTGGACACCGGTTCCACTGCCAGGCCGAGCGCGCGGGCGACGTGCTCCTCCACCGCCGGGTCGAGATGGGCGAAGGTGCCGACCGGGCCGGAAATGGCGCACACCGCGACCTCCGCCCGCGCGGCTTCCAGGCGGGCGCGGTTGCGGGCGAACTCGGCATAGTGCCCGGCGAGCTTGAGCCCGAACGAGGTCGGCTCGGCGTGGATGCCGTGGCTGCGGCCGATGGTGAGCGTGTGCTTGTGCTCGAAGGCGCGCCGCTGCAGTGCGGCCAACACCGCGTCCAGGTCCGCAAGCAGCAGGTCGGCCGCTTGGGTGAGCTGCAGCGAGAGGCAGGTGTCCAGCACGTCGCTGCTGGTCATGCCCTGGTGCACGAAACGGCTTTCCGGCCCGATCCCCTCCGCCAGCCAGGTGAGAAAGGCGATCACGTCATGCCGGGTCTCGGCTTCAATCGCGTCGATACGGTCGAGGTCCGCCTGGCTGAACGCCGCCAGCAGCGGCTCGCCCTTGCTGCGGATGGCGCGGGCGGCCTCGGCCGGGATGGCGCCGATCGCGGCCATGCCGTCCGCCGCGGCGGCTTCGATGGCGAACCACAGCCGGTAGCGGTTTTCCGGCGCCCATATGGCAGCCATCACGGGGCGGGTATAGCGCGGGACCATGCAGTCACTGCTCCACTTGGCGGGTCACGCGCCGATCCTAGCCGAACTCGCCACCCTCGCGCAGGTGTTGTTTATCGACCTGGTGCTCGCTGGCGACAACGCCGTCGTGGTGGCAATGGCGGTGGCGGGCTTGGCGGCGGGCCAGAAGCGGCGCGCCGCCGTGCTCGGGATTGCGGTGGCGGCGGTGATCCGGCTCGGCCTGGCCACCGTGGCGCTGCAATTGCTGGCCATCGTCGGGTTGACGCTGGCGGGCGGGCTGCTGCTGCTCTGGGTGTGCTGGCGCATGTACCGCGAGTTGCGTCCGCATCGGCGCGGCGCCCGCGCGGCCCCGCCCAAATCGCTCGCGGCGGCGGTAATGCAGATCGCCGCGGCCGACCTTTCCATGAGTGTGGACAACATCCTGGCCGTGGCAGGCGCTGCGGAGGGCCATCCCGCCGTGTTGCTGGGCGGGCTGGTGGTCTCCGTCGTGCTGATGGCGCTGGCGGCGACCCTCATCGCGCGGCTGCTCGAGCGGTTCCGCTGGCTGGCTTGGGCCGGGCTGCTGATGGTGCTGTTCGTGGCCTGCAAGCTGATCTGGCAGGGCGGCGCGGAGGTCTGGCTGCACGTGATGCCGGGCCTGCGCAGCGTTCTCCACTGACGGCGCCGGGTCATCGCCCCGCACCCCCCTCGATGGCGAACCAGGCGGCCCCGAGTTCCCGCCAGCTTTGCGCCGCCGCAGCCGAGGCCACGCGAACCAGCGTGGGAATGCCGGCGGCGCTGGTCCGGCCCAGCAGCTCGAACGCGGCATCCTCCGGCGGGGCCGGGCCGGCTTCGAGGTCGCACGCGACCAGCGGGCAGGAGGGGTGCAGCGCAAGCATCGGCGGCAGGTCGGGGGCGTTCGCTAGAGCAGATCCCGATCAGACGGAATCGTCTGATCGGGTGAAGATGCTCGCAAAACAGAGGGTTAGAGCGTGTGAAGTGAGCGGAAGCGAACGGAACATGCTCTAACACGCCGAGGCTGTGCACGAGCGGGCGGACCAACGCCGTCCAGCTCCGCAGCCGGGCCTCCGACACGTCCGCCGGGACGTCCGCCAGAACGGCATGCAGCCGGGCTCGGACGGCCGGCGGCGTGGCCCGCAAGGCGTCGAGCAGACGGTCCCGCCGGTTCCGCGCCAGCAGCGCCGGGCAGGGGATCGGCAGCAGCCAGCCGCCGGCACGGCCCTCGGCCAGGTCCCGCGCCGCGCCCTGCGCGGTGAGCTGAAGCTGCAGCAGCTCCGGCCGTCCCGCCGGGCCCAACTGGTCCAGCAGCTCGTCGGCCAGGCTGGCAACGGCCGCGTCCAGCCGCGGGCGCATCGCGCGCGGCATGCCATCGAGACCAGCGGCTGCCCGACAACCTGGCCGGGCAACAGCCCGCTCAGCCGGTAGAAAGCCTCATTCGCCTCCGCGACCACCAGCTCCGCCGCCTGCGCCCGCAGCACGATAACCATCGTGTCCTGCCGGTCCAAGGCGGCCAAAACCAGGTCGTTCGCAAGCATGAACCATCATGGATTGAAGAGGTTAACCAATCGCTAGTGTGCGATGGTCATCCCTTGGCCGCCGGGTCGATCCAGCCGATATGGCCGTCGGACCGGCGATACACCACGTTCAGCTCGCCCGTCGTGCTGTTGCGGAACATCATCACCTGCTGATCGGCCAAATCCAGCCGCATGACCGCCTCGCTGACGGTCAGATGGTCGATCACCATGGCGGTTTCCGCAATCACGGTGGCAAAGGTTTGCGCGGCGCCTTCGACCGGCTCAACCGGCTCATCCTCCTGCCGCAGGATGTACTGCCGCGCCGGCGCTTGCGGGCGCTCGCGGCTGGCGAAATCCCGCGCATGCTCGTTCACCCGGCGGCGATACCGTCGCAGCCGCTTGGCAATGTGCTCGGCCGCGTCATCGAACGCGCTATTGGCGTCCGCCGCTTCCCCTTCGCCCCGCAGCGTCAGCCCGCGCCCGGCATGCACGTTGATGTCGCAGGTGAAGAACGACCGCGCCCGGCTGAAGGTGACGTTCGCCTCCAGCGCGCCGTCGAAATACTTGCCCGCGATCGTGTCCAACCCGGCGGACACGCGCAGACGCAGGGCGTCCGATAGATCAACCTGCTTGCCGGAAACGGTGATCTGCATGGGCGGCGCTCCGTTGGTTACGGTCCTGGCTGGCGCCGCTTGTTTCTAGGCCGGCAGCGCCTTCTCCCGTTTGCGCTGGACCGAACTCGGGATGCGCAGCGCATCACGGTATTTGGCCACCGTTCGGCGGGCGATGTCCACGCCTTCCCTTCGCAAGGCAGCCACGATGGCATCGTCGGACAGTATACCATCGCATGTCTCGGCGCCAACCATCGCCCGGATCCGCTGCCGCACCGCCTCCGCACTGTGGTTGGCGCCGTCCAACCCGGCGATCGCGGTGGTGAAGAAGTATTTAAGCTCGAACGTGCCCCGCGGCGTGGCGATGTACTTGTTGGCCGTCACCCGGCTGACCGTGCTCTCGTGCATCTCCACCGCGTCCGCGATGTCGCGCAGGATCAGCGGGCGGAGATGGGCCACACCATGGCGGAAGAAGCCGTCCTGCCGGCGGACGATTTCGGCGGCCACCTTCAGGATCGTCTGCGCCCGCTGCTGCAGCGACTTCACCAGCCAATTGGCCGACGACAGTTGCTCGCCCAGGAACGCCCGGTCCTCCCGCTTGGCCGAGGTGACGATACGGGCATGGAAGCCCTGGTTCACCAGCACGCGGGGCACGGTTTCCGGGTTGAGCTCCAGCACCCAGTCCCCACCGCCCTCGGTGCGGATCGGCGCGGCGCGCATCAGCACGTCCGGCAGGATGGCGGCGGCCGGCGCGATGTCGAACGCGGCGCCGGGCTTGGGGTCGAGCGCGCGGATTTCGGCGATCATCTCCGCCAAGTCCTCGGCGTCGACGTCACACAGCTCCTGCAGCCGCCGTAGCTCGCGCCGGGCCAGCAGGTCCAGGTTGTCGAGCAGAGCCTGCATCGCCGGGTCGAGCCGGTTGCGGTCGGCCAATTGCGCGGCCAGGCACTCCCTCAAATCCCGCGCGAACAGCCCCGCCGGGTCGAACCGCTGCATCTCGGTGCGCACTCGTTCCACCCGGGCCGGCTCGGCGCCGAGCGCATCGGCAAGGCTCGCGCTATCGATCGAGACGCGGCCGGCAGCGTCCAGCAAGGTGATGAGGTGGGCGCCGATCAGGCGGTCCACCGGGTCGTCGAAGCCGAGGCGGAGCTGCTCGGCCAGGTGTTCGCGCAGGCAGCGAGGGGACTCGGCCAAGTCCTCCATGCCGCGGTCGTCCCCGTCGAAGCCGCCACCGCCGCCACGCTCGCGGCTGAACGCGGGGGCGCCATCGCCCAGGCTGCCAGCGTCAAAGCTGTTGGTGTGGTCCGCCTCCACCGCGTCCGGCAGCTTCTCGCGCCGCAGCAAGTCCACCGCGTCTAGCCCCTCGAGCGCCTCGGTGCGCTGATCCGGCGCCACATGCTCGCGCAGGGTTTCGGAGCCGTCGTCTCGCTCCAGCAGCGGATTGCGCTCGAGCTCCTCCTCCACATAGGCCGCGACTTCGAGGTTGGAGAACTGCAGCAGCTTGATGGCCTGCCGCAATTGCGGGGTCATCACCAGCGACTGGGATTGCCTGAATTCGAGACGGGGACCTATTGCCATGGGTCGCAGTCTACAGGCTAAACCTTTCCCCAAGGTACACACGGCGAACATCTTCGTTCGCCACGACCTCTTGGGGACGGCCCTCCATCAGGAGCTGTCCGTCGTGCATTATGTAAGCACGATCAATGATTTCCAGGGTCTCGCGCACGTTATGGTCGGTGATCAGCACGCCGATGCCGCGATCTTTCAGGTGCCCGACCAGATCACGAATCTCGCCCACCGCGATCGGATCGATGCCGGCCAGCGGCTCGTCCAGCAGGATGTAGCCGGGCTGGGTGGCCAGCGCGCGGGCGATCTCCACCCGCCGCCGCTCCCCGCCCGACAGCGCCAAGGCCGGCGTGCGGCGCAGGTGGGTGATGCCAAACTCGGCCAGCAGCTCGTCCAGCATGGTCTCGCGCCGGTCCCGGTCGCCCTCCACCACCTCGAGCGCCGCCATGATGTTGCCCTCCACCGTCAGCCCGCGGAACACGCTGGCCTCCTGCGGCAGGTAGCCGATGCCCAGCCGGGCCCGGCGATACATCGGCAGCGCGGTGATGTCCGCACCGTCCAGGCTGATCGACCCGGTGTCCGGCCGGACCAGGCCGGTGATCATATAGAAGGTGGTGGTCTTTCCGGCGCCGTTCGGCCCCAGCAGCCCGACCGCCTCGCCCCGCCGTAGGTTCACCGACACGTTGCGCACCACCGGCCGCTTCTTATAGGTCTTGCCGACGCCGGTCGCGACCAGCCCGGGCGCCCCCTCGATCACCCGCAGCGAGGCCGTCACGACGCACCTCCGCCTGGCTTGCCCGCGCCCGGCTTGCCCCCGCCCGGCTTGCCCCCGACCACCGGATTGCCCGCTGCCGCCGGCTTCCCCGGTGCGGACGACGTATCGTTCGGAACCACCAGCCCCTCCACCCGGTTGCCAGGCGTGCGGCTGATGGTGGAAACCCCGGTGCGCAGGTTGATCACGGCCTCGTCGCCATTGAGCTGGTTCTCTCCGCGTGTGATGTGGACGTTGCCGGCCAGCCGCGCGATCTGGGTGTCCGGGATGTAGACCCCCTTATCCGCATGGGCAATTTCGGTCGCCGTGCGCACTTCCACGTGCCCGAAAGCGTCCACCCGCTGCAACTTGCCGGCGCCATCGGCCGCCGGGTCGCCGCCAGGCTTGGCCGCTTGCTGGGCCGCGACCTTCTGCACCGGCGCCTGACCCGGCGGCGCGTTCGGATCGCTGGTGTAGCCCACCAAGGTGTCCGCGCGCACCTGCCGGCCGTCATTGGTGACCACGAGCGCATCGCCCCGGCCCACCGCCATGTGCTTCTGCGACCAATACTCCAGCGTGTCGCGGGCCGACATGGTCTGCTGCGGCGTGATGATGTGCAGGTTGTGCCCGGTCATCACCAGCACGGCCTGGTCGATATCGTAGACCGCCTTGTCGCCAAAGGCATTGTCGGTCGGCGTGAAGATATGGACGTTGCCATCCGCCTCGAGCCGGTAGATCTCGTTGTCCCCGGTGTCGGCCGGCGAGGCGGCGGGCGCGCCGGCGGCGCTTGGGCTGGCAGCCGGCGGCTGGGCTGGCGCGGCGGCGCCCGGCTGCCCCGCCGTGGCCTTGCGCCGGTAATACGCCACCAGCCGGTCCGCCGTAACGGTCACGTTGCCCCGCACCGCCTTGGCGTTGCCCGTGGCGATGATCTGCTGCTCCTGCTGGCGCCACTCCATGCCGTTGTCGGAGGTGACCTCGACCGGGCCCCCCTTGGTCATGTCGATCCCCTGGGCGCGCGCCGGCGGGGCGAGAGCGGCCCCTACGGCGAACGCGGCCAGTAGGGCGAGGCGCATCATGGGTGCTGCTCGTTCAGCACCAGGCGGGACTTGCCGACGAACTGCACCACCGCACCCTTGTCGACCAGCGCGAACCCCTGCGCATCCAGCGTGCCAAACGGGCCCTCGGCATGGGTGTGCTGCCCGCCCGCCGCGGCGCCCAACTTCAGGTCGACAGCCGCGGAGGGCGTGCTCAGCGTCACGCCATTGTCGCGGTAGATCACCACGTGGCCCGAAAGGTCCAACTGGTTGGCATGCTGCAGGTAGACGCCGTTTTCCGACACCACGAGGGTCCAGCTGCCATTGCCGCTCAGCACGTCGGCCTTCGGGCTGACCAGGTTGATCCGCTCCGGCCCGACCTGCTGCGCCTCTTCCGCCGTCACCGTGTAGGGCTGGTTGCGGTCGTCCACACCATGATAGCGCAGGTTCACCAGCCGGCCCTCCTGCACGTTGCGCAGCGTGACGATGGCGCTGCGGCCGATGTCCAGCTCGTGCTCGATCTGCGGCCAGGACAGCACGGTGGCCAGCAACAGCACCGCCAGCAGCGGCAGCATCCGCTTGGTGAACCCCACGAAGCGCCGCCGCCCCGCAATGCTGCGCACCGAGGGCGCCTGGCGCGGCTTGATGGGCCGGGACCCCAGCCTGGGATTGGAGGTGGCGGGCAAAGGTGCGATGCTCATGCAACTCCAGCGCGTAGCAGATCGTGTATATGGACAATGCCGAGCGGTTGACCCCCTGCGGCCACCACAAAAAGGCTCGTCACCCGCGGCTCGACCGCGTTCATCGCGCGCAAGGCTTCGGCCGCGAGCGCGTCGGGGCCGATGGTGCGCGGGTTGGCCGTCATCACGCGGCGGACCGGCTGGTCGAGCAGGTCCGGGCCCATCGCCCGCCGCAGGTCGCCGTCGGTGACGATGCCGGACAGCCGCCCCGCCTCCACCACGCCGACGCAGCCGAAGCCCTTGCCCGTCATCAGCAGCAGCGCCTGCTGCATCTTGGTCTCCGGCCCGGTGAGCGGCAGCGCCGCGTCCGTATGCATCAGCTCGCGCACCCGGCGAAGCTGCGCCCCGAGCCGGCCGCCCGGGTGATAGGTGCGGAAGTCGGTGGCGGTGAAGCCGCGCCGGGTCAGCAGCGCGACCGCCAGCGCATCCCCCACGGCCATCTGCAGGATGGCGCTGGTGGTGGGGGCGGAGGTGACCGCGCACGCCTCGGGCACCGCGGGCAGGCAGATGACCACGTCCGCCGCCAGCGCCAGGGTGGACGCCGCACGGCTGGTGACGGCGAGGATGGGCATGCCGAAGCGCTTGGCATGGGCAATGAGATCAGCCAGTTCCGCCGTCTCGCCGCTGTTGGATAGCAGGAGCAGCGCATCCCCGGGCTGCACCATGCCGAGGTCGCCATGCGAGGCCTCGGCGGGATGCACGAACAGCGCCGGGCTGCCGGTGGAGGCGAGGGTGGCGGCGATCTTGCGCGCGACGTGGCCCGACTTGCCGATGCCGGACACCACGATGCGCCCCTCGCACTGCCCGAGCGCCTCGACCGCCCGGTCGAAGCTCGCGTCGAGCGCGCTGGCGAGCGCCCGCAGGCCGGCGGCTTCGTTGGCCAGGACGGCGCGGCCGACCGCCAAGTCGGATGGGACGGACAAAACAGCGCTCATGCCGGGCATGGTATGCGCAGGGGCGCACGCCGGGTCAACTGAAACGGGCTGCGTCGCAACATTCCGCAATCAAGAACCGTGCCAGCCGGGCAGGGTTTCGCTCGCCTGGTCACCGTTGCCGGGCGGTTTCCGGCTGGACCGCGGACGGCATTAACCGTGCCTTAAGCTAGGTTTGGTTCAATGGAGCCGTCGGCAAACTGCCGGCGAAACCGAAAGAGCCCGATCCTGTGATCTTGTTCCGAAGCTTGCCGCTGCGCCTCAAGGCGCTCATTGCCCCCGTGCTGTTCCTGATTGCCGGCGTCGCAATGACGGTGCTGGCGGTGAGCACGTTCCGCGCCGAACTCATGAACCAGCGTGGACAGACCTTGCGCGCCCTCGCCGCCGTCGCGCTGGAGCCACTCACGCGCCTGGCGGACGCTGAACACGCCGGCACCATCACCCACGCAGCCGCGTTGGCCGCCGCGCGGGAGGAGCTCGGGCGCATGCGGTTCGGCAATGGCGACTACTTCGCCCTGATGTCGGGGGACGCGCGGTTCCTGGCGCATCCCAACCCCGCCTTGGTCAATCAGCCCAACGGCAACCTCCCCGCGCCGGTCGCAGCCTCCTTGCGCCGCACCGTGGAGGCGACGCGAAGCCAGGGCGAGTTGCTCGCGGTGGTGCCGGCGCCGCGCGAGGGCAGCCCGAAGCCAGTCCTGAAGCTAGCCTACAGCCGCTACGTCCCCGCGTGGGACGTTGTCTTGGCGGTCGGCACCTATATCGACGACATCGACGCCCAGATGTGGGCGTTCGCACTCCGGCTGGGCATCTTTGTGTCGGGCGTGGTGGTGGTCACAAGCCTAATCAGTTGGCTGGTGCTCAGCGAGTTCAATGGCTCGCTCAGCCGCGTCATGGTCGCGATGCGCCGGATCGCTGACGAAGACCTCGCCGCCACGGTGCCGGATCGCGCTCGGCGGGACGAGGCGGGGGCGGTCGCACGCGCGCTCGAGATGCTTCGCAGCCGTCTGCTCGAGGCGGTGGCGCATCGCAGGCAGGTCGCGGCTGCGGAAGAAGCCGTGGCGCTGGAGAAATCGCGGGCGGAGGCAGACAGCGCCAGGCGGGCAGAGGACCAGCAGCATGCGATGACGGTGATTGCGGACGGTCTGGCGCGATTGGCCAAGGGTGACCTCACCTGCACCATCACGGCCGAGTTCGTGCCGGAATACCAAAGCCTGCGGTCCAACTTCAACGCGACGCTGGTCGAGCTGCAGGAGGTGATCGGAACCATCATGAGCAACACCGCGGCCTTGCGCTCCGGCACCACCGAAATCAGCCAGGCGGCCGACCACTTGGCCCGGCGCACCGAGCAGCAGGCAGCGACCCTGGAGCAAACGGCGGCGGCGCTGGAGCAGGTCACCGTCACGGTCGGCCAGTCCGCCGATGGCGCCAACGCCGCGCGAACCATCGCGGCTGCCGCCACGGCCGACGCCGAGAAGGGCGAGGTCGTGGTTCGCGAGGCGGTGGCGGCCATGGGCGCGATTGAGCAGTCGAGCCGTGAAATCGGCAGCATCATCGGGGTCATCGACGAGATCGCGTTTCAGACCAACCTGCTCGCGCTCAACGCCGGCGTGGAGGCCGCCCGAGCCGGAGACGCAGGCCGCGGCTTCGCCGTGGTTGCCAGCGAGGTGCGCGCACTGGCACAGCGCAGCGCCACGGCCGCCAAGGAGATCAAGGGCCTGGTCTCCAAGAGCATGGCCCACGTCGTCCACGGCGTCGCCCTGGTGCAGGATAGCGGGCAGAACCTGACACGCTTCCTCGGCCAAGTGCGCGAGATCAGCGACGCCGTCGGCCAGATCGCCGCCGGTGCGCAGGAACAGGCTCACGCGCTGGCGGAGGTCAACGCCGCGATCAACCAGATGGACCAAACCACCCAGCAAACCGCCGCCATGGTGGAGCAATCGACCGCCGCCACCCACAGCTTGGCCCATGACACCGCCGAGCTCGAGAGCTTGACCGAGCGTTTCCGCGTCGCCTGACGCCCAGCGGGAGGCGCGCTGTTCCGATCGGGTCCGCCCGCCGTTTCGCCGACGTCAAAGCGTCGCCCGGCCAGCCGCACCAACCCGGCCAGCCGCACCGAGAGGGAAGCTTGCGACCACGTGGTCGACGAACGCCCGCAACTTGGGCGGTTGCGCCCGGTGCGCCGAAAACATGAGGTACAAAGGCCGGCTTGGCGGGGCGTAGTCGGTCAGCACCGGCACCAGCGCGCCCGTTTGCAAGGCGTCCGCCACGTCGTCCTCGAGGTCGCCGGCGGGCGCACCAAGGAAACGCCGTTTCACCTTGACCTGATCGGCGAGGCTGGCCACCTGCGCCTCGACGGCGGCGCGCCGCGCGGCTTGCAGTCGGGCCGGATCGGCCTGGTCCGCGACGGCGTCCGCCAGCAGGTCGACGAGGGCGAACTGGCCGCCCTTCCCGACGCCGCGGTCAACGTCGCAGGCGTATACGCCAGCCTGCGCGACGACATCGCCGCAGGCACCCGCACCGCAGCCGACTTCAAGCACGCGCTCCGGTTGACCCACCTGGTCGAGACGGTGTTGGCCGCGCCCTGCTAGACGGCCCGTAGCGAAGCCGGCGGCTCGAGCAGCGGCCAGCAGCAGCCGAACCTGCGTGACCCGGCGGCCGCTGTCACCGCTGCCGGAACGACGGCTTGACTCAGCCAGACCCGCCCCGTAGAACCCGCGCCTCGGCACAGCCCCCAGGCTGGCTGAACTCGTTTGAGCACCGAGCGTGCGGCGCCGCCTGTCCCCGTTCCGGGAAGGCCCAGGCCGGACGCAGCGAAGCAGACCGCACGCGTGGACATCGTCGTCTTACGTCGTGTGGGTTTTGGTTTTGACGGCGGGCCATGAGGCGCGCCGAAAAGAGGAAGTGGGTATGCCGACCATCAATCAGCTAATCGCCCAGGGGCGCGAGCCAGCACCGAAGCGCAACAAGGTGCCCGCGCTGCAGTCCTGCCCGCAGAAGCGTGGCGTCTGCACCCGCGTCTACACGGTGACGCCGAAGAAGCCGAACTCCGCCCTGCGCAAGGTCGCCAAGGTGCGGCTGACCAATGGGTTTGAAGTGGTGAGCTACATTCCGGGTGAGGGGCACAACCTCCAGGAGCATAGCGTGGTGCTGATCCGCGGCGGTCGCGTAAAGGACTTGCCGGGCGTGCGCTACCACATCCTGCGCGGCGTGCTCGATACTCAGGGCATCGCCAAGCGTCGTCAGCGCCGGTCGCTGTACGGCGCCAAGCGGCCGAAGTGAGGGGCACGCGATGAGCAGACGCCGCCGCGCGGTCAAGCGCGACATCCTGCCGGACGCGAAGTTCGGCGACACGGTCATCACGCGTTTCATGAATGCGCTGATGTATGACGGCAAGAAATCCAACGCCGAGGGTATCGTCTATAGTGCGCTCGACGTGCTGAAGCGGCGCGGTGGCCCGCAGGCCGACCCGGTGCGCATGTTCCATGAGGCGCTGGACAACGTGAAGCCGGCCGTGGAAGTGCGCAGCCGCCGCGTCGGTGGCGCCACCTACCAGGTTCCGGTTGAGGTGCGCACCGAGCGGCGCCAGGCGTTGGCGATCCGTTGGCTGATCGATAGCGCGCGCAAGCGTGGCGAGCATACGATGGAGGAGCGCCTCTCCAACGAGCTGAACGACGCGGTGAACAACCGCGGCAGCGCGGTGAAGAAGCGTGAGGACACCCACCGGATGGCCGAGGCGAACAAGGCTTTCAGCCACTATCGGTGGTAAGACCAACTCGAACCCACTCTCCCGACTAGCAAACCGGGGCGACGGAGCACAACGATGGCCAAGGCGAAATTCGAGCGGAACAAGCCGCACTGCAACATCGGCACGATCGGCCATGTGGACCATGGCAAGACGTCGCTGACGGCTGCGATTACCAAGATTCTGGCGAAGACCGGTGGCGCGACCTACACGGCCTACGACCAGATCGATAAGGCGCCCGAAGAGCGCGCCCGCGGCATCACCATTTCGACCGCCCACGTCGAATATGAGACCGCCAATCGGCATTACGCGCACGTCGACTGCCCCGGCCACGCCGACTACGTGAAGAATATGATTACCGGCGCCGCGCAGATGGATGGCGCGATCCTGGTTGTGTCCGCCGCCGACGGCCCAATGCCGCAGACCCGCGAGCACATCCTGCTCGCCCGCCAGGTCGGCGTGCCGGCGCTGGTAGTGTTCATGAACAAAATCGACATGGTGGACGATCCGGAACTGGTCGAATTGGTGGAGATGGAGGTGCGCGAGCTGCTGTCCTCCTACCAGTTCCCCGGTGATGACATCCCCATCATCAAGGGCTCGGCGCTGATGGCGCTGCAGGACAAGTCACCTGAACTCGGCGAGAATGCGGTCCTCGAGCTGATGGCCGCGGTTGACGCCTATATCCCGCAGCCCGAGCGGGCGATGGACCGTCCGTTCCTGATGCCGGTGGAAGACGTGTTCTCCATCTCCGGCCGCGGCACGGTGGTGACCGGGCGCGTCGAGCGCGGTGTGGTCAACGTGGGTGACGAGGTCGAGATCGTCGGCCTGAAGACGACCGTCAAGACGATCGTCACCGGTGTCGAGATGTTCCGCAAGTTGCTCGACCGCGGGCAGGCCGGCGACAACATCGGCGCGCTGCTGCGCGGCACCAAGCGCGAGGACGTCGAGCGCGGTCAGGTGTTGGCCAAGCCCGGCTCCATCACGCCGCACACCAAGTTCAAGGCTGAGGCCTACATCCTCACCAAGGAAGAAGGCGGTCGCCATACGCCGTTCTTCACCAACTACCGCCCGCAATTCTACTTCCGCACCACGGACGTGACGGGCGTGGTGCAGTTGCCGGAAGGCACCGAGATGGTGATGCCGGGCGACAACATCTCAATGGACGTCGAGCTGATCGCGCCGATCGCCATGGATGACGGGCTGCGTTTCGCCATCCGTGAGGGTGGCCGCACGGTTGGCGCCGGCGTGGTCGCCAGCATTCAGAAGTAGCGCGCGAGGCGTTCGTTTTCGCAACAGTGAGTCAGAGGTGGGGCTCCGGCCCGATCAGACGCGACCCGAAGAAGTAGAGTGTCATGGACAACCAGAATATCCGCATTCGCCTCAAGGCGTACGATCACCGCGTGCTGGACAACAGCACGCGGGAGATCGTGAACACGGCGAAGCGTACGGGCGCGCGGGTGCGGGGCCCCATCCCCCTGCCGACGCATATCGAGCGGTTCACCGTCAACCGTTCGCCGCATGTCGATAAGAAGAGCCGCGAGCAGTTCGAAATCCGCACGCATCGCCGCCTGCTCGACATCGTGGAGCCGACGCCGCAGACGGTGGATGCGCTGATGAAGCTCGACCTCGCCTCTGGCGTGGACGTCGAGATCAAGCTTTAGGGGCCCGGTCGATGCGCACTGGCCTAATCGCCAAGAAGCTCGGGATGACCCGGCTGTTCAAAGAAGACGGCACCCACGTGCCCGTCACCGTGCTCCATTTGGACGCGGTGCAGGTGGTGGACGTGCGCACACAAGAGCGCGACGGCTACACCGCCGTGCAGCTCGGTTGGGGCCGCGCCAAGGTGAAGAACGTGACCGACCCGAACAAGGGCCACTACGCCCGGGTGAAGGTGGAGCCTAAGCAGAAGCTGCGTGAGTTCCGGGTGGCCCCCGATGCGCTGCTCGAGAGCGGGCAGAGCCTGTCTGCCGCGCACTTCCTGGTGGGCCAGTTCGTCGACGTGTGCGGCACGACCAAGGGCAAGGGCTTCGCTGGCGGCATGAAGCGCTGGAACTTCCGCGGCTTGGAAGCGAGCCACGGCGTGTCGGTCAGCCACCGTTCGCATGGCTCGACGGGCAACCGCCAGGACCCAGGCAAGACCTTCAAGAACAAGAAGATGGCCGGCCATCTCGGTGTCGAGCGGGTGACCACGCTGAACCTTGAAGTGGCCGCGGTGGACGCGGAGAAGGGCCTTGTGATGCTGCACGGCGCCGTGCCGGGCAGCAAGGGCGGCTTCGTCGCGGTGCGTGATGCGATCAAGCGGGCGCGCCCGGCCGATGCGCCGTATCCGGCCGCGCTGCACGCCGCCCCAGAGACTTCGGTGGAGCCTAACGCCGCGCCCGAGCCAAGTGCTGCGCCCGAGCCGGAAACTCCGGTGGAGACGACCGATGCAGGTTGACGTTCGCACGCTCGACAACGAGACCGCCGGCCAGGCCGACCTGCCGGATGCGATCTTCGCCCAAACCCCGCGCGCCGACATCATGGCGCGCGTCGTGCACTGGCAGTTGGCCAAGCGCCGCGCCGGCACGCACAAGACCAAGGGGATGGGCGAAGTCTCCGGCACCACCAAGAAGCCCTACAAGCAGAAGGGCACCGGCAACGCTCGCCAGGGCAGCCTGCGCGCGCCCCAATTCCGCACCGGTGGCCGCGTCCATGGCCCGGTGGTGCGGGACCATGGCTACGATCTGCCGAAGAAGGTGCGTAGGCTGGGCCTCATCAGCGCGCTGTCGCAGAAGCACGCCGAGGGGAAGCTGGTGGTGCTGAACGAGGCGCCGGGCGGTGACGGTAAGACCAAGTCGCTGAAGGCCAAGCTCGGCGTGCTGGGTTGGAGCTCGGTGCTGGTGGTGGACGCCGCGGTGGATGCGATGTTCCTACGCGCGGCGGCCAACCTGCATCGTGTCGACGTGCTGCCCACCGGCGGCGCGAACGTCTACGACATCCTGGGGCACGACGTGCTGGCCATCACCAAAGCCGGCATCGCGGCGCTCACGGCGCGGTTGACGCCGGACAATGCCGCCCCAAAAGCGGAGTTGGCGGCATGAGCACGGCGCAGGTGTTGGTGGCGCGGCAAAAGGCCGCCACCATGTCACGCGAGCGGATGTACACCATCGTGCGGGCGCCGGTGATCACCGAAAAGGCTACCTCTCTCACCGAGAAGAACCAGGTTGTGTTCCGGGTCTCGCTCGATGCGACCAAGCCCGAGATCAAGCGCGCCGTTGAGACGCTGTTCGGCGTCATGGTCGTGAGCGTCAATACGCTCATACAGAAGGGCAAGACCAAGCGCTTCAAGGGTCGGCCCGGCGTTCGGTCGGACATGAAGAAGGCGGTGGTGCAGTTGACGCCGGGTCAGTCGATCGACTTCTCGGCTCGGATCGCGTGAGGCTCAGATGGCACTGAAGAACTACAATCCGGTCACGGCGAGCCTTCGCGGCACGGTGCTGATCAACCGCAGCGAGCTGTGGAAGGGCAAGCCGGTCAAGGCGCTCACCGAAGGCAAGGTGAAGTCTGGCGGCCGCAACAACCACGGTCGCATCACCAGCTTCTTCCGCGGCGGCGGCCACAAGCAGAGCTATCGCTTCGTCGACTTCAAGCGCCGCAAGTATGGCGTTTCCGGCACGGTCGAGCGGCTCGAGTATGACCCGAACCGCTCGGCGTTCATCGCGCTGGTGAAGTACCAGGATGGCGAGCTGGCCTACATCCTGGCGCCGCAACGGCTCAAGGTCGGCGACATGGTGGTGGCCGGCCCACGGGTGGACATCAAGCCCGGCAACGCCATGCCGATGGGCGCCATTCCGGTCGGCACCATCATCCACAATATCGAGATGAAGGTGGGCGCCGGCGGCAAGATGGCGCGCGCGGCGGGAACCTTTGCGCAGCTCGTCGGCAAGGACGCTGGCTATGCGCAGGTCAAGCTGTCGTCCGGCGAGCTGCGCATCGTGCGGGCCGAATGCATGGCGACGGTGGGTGCGGTGTCCAACCCGGACAACCAGAACCAATCCCTGGGCAAGGCCGGCCGCAATCGCTGGCTCGGCCGCCGCCCGCACAACCGCGGCGTCACGATGAACCCGGTCGACCATCCGCATGGCGGCGGCGAGGGGCGCACCTCCGGCGGCGGGCATCCGCGCACGCCGTGGGGCATCCCCACCAAGGGCTACAAGACGCGCGAGAACAAGCGGACGGACAAGCTGATCATCCGCCGCCGTCCCAAGGGGAAGCACTAACATGGCACGTTCCGTTTGGAAGGGGCCGTTCGTCGATGGGTATATGTTGGCCAAGGCCGACGCCGCCCGCGCTTCGGGCCGCAACGAGATCATCAAGATCTGGTCGCGTCGCTCCACCATCCTGCCGCAGTTCGTAGGCCTGACCTTCGGCGTCTATAATGGCCACAAGTTCCTGCCGGTGCAGGTGAACGAGAACATGGTGGGCCATAAGTTCGGCGAGTTCTCGCCGACGCGGACCTTCAGCGGCCACTCGGCGGACAAGAAGGCGAAGCGCGGATGAGCAAGCCCCAATGAGCAAACCAAAGCACCCCCGCAGCCTCGCCGAGACCGAGGCCGAGGCCATCCTGCGCAACGTGCGCGTCAGCCCGCGCAAGTTGAACCTGGTGGCGGGCATGATCCGCAACCTCCCGGCGGGCCAGGCGGTGGCGACGCTCACCTTCAGCAAGCGGCGCATCGCGCAGCAGGTGCGCAAGACGCTCGAGAGCGCCATCGCCAATGCCGAGAACAACCACCAGCTCGACGTCGACCAGTTGGTGGTCACGCGCGCCGAGGTGGGCAAGTCCATCGTCATGAAGCGCTTCATGGCGCGCGGCCGTGGCCGTTCGTCGCGCATCGAGAAGTGGTTCAGCCATCTCAAGATCGTGGTCGCGGAGCGCCCGGCGCCCGAGGCCCCGCAGAGGGAAGTTGCGTAATGGGTCACAAGGTCAATCCGATCGGGCTGCGACTGGGCATCAATCGCACCTGGGACAGCCGGTGGTATGCTGGCAGCGACTACGCCAAGCTGCTGCATGATGACCTGAAGTTGCGTGCGCATTTGCGCAAGCGCTTGTCGGGCGCGGGCGTCTCGCGCGTCGTGATCGAGCGACCGGCGAAGAAGCCGCGGGTGACGATCTACGCCGCGCGACCCGGCGTCGTCATCGGCAAGAAGGGCCAGGACATCGAGGTGCTCCGCAAGGAGCTGCAGAAGATGACCAAGGTGGAGGTCAACCTCAACTTGGTCGAAATCCGCAAGCCCGAGATCGACGCTGTGCTGGTGGCGGAAAACATCGCGCAGCAATTGGAGCGCCGGGTCGCGTTCCGCCGCGCCATGAAGCGCGCCGTGCAGTCGGCGATGCGGCTGGGCGCGCAAGGCATCCGCATCAACTGCGGCGGCCGGCTCGGCGGGGCGGAAATCGCTCGCGTCGAGTGGTATCGCGAGGGCCGGGTTCCGTTGCACACGCTGCGTGCCGACATCGATTACGGCACCGCGACCGCCAAGACGACGTATGGCACCTGCGGCGTGAAGGTATGGATTTTCAAGGGCGAGATTTTGGCCAACGACCCGTCGGCGCAGGATCGGCGTGCGGCCGAACAGGCGCCGCAGCGGTAAGGATAGAGTTCGATGCTGTCTCCGAAGCGGACGAAATTCCGCAAGGCCCACAAGGGTCGCATCCACGGGCTGGCCAAGGGCGGCACGGCGCTGAACTTCGGCGCCTTCGGGCTCAAGGCGCTCGAGCCCGAGCGGGTGACCGCCCGCCAGATCGAGGCCGCGCGCCGGGCCATCACCCGCTCGATGCGCCGCGCCGGCCGGGTATGGATCCGGATTTTTCCGGACGTGCCGGTCTCGACCAAGCCGGCCGAGGTGCGCATGGGCTCGGGCAAGGGCAGCCCGGAGTTCTGGGTGTGCCGGGTCAAGCCAGGCCGCATCATGTTCGAGATCGACGGTGTGTCGAGCGAGCTGGCCAAGGCGTCCTTGGCGTTGGGCGCGGCCAAGCTGCCGATCAAGACCAAGTTCGTGACGCGTTTGGGGGAGGGTTAGGCCATGGCCAAGGCGGCTGAAATCCGTGCCAAGACGGCGGACGAATTGGGCGCGATGCTGCTCGACCTGCGCCGCGAGCAGTTCAACTTGCGCTTCCAGCGTGCCACCGGCCAGAACGAGGGTGTGGGGCAGGTGAAGAAGGTCCGGCGGGACATCGCGCGCGTAAAGACCATCATGGCGGAGCAAACGCGCTCCGCGAAGTCAAAGCCGGAGCGTGCCAGCTCCGCGAACGCAACTTAGAGGAGGGGGCGATGCCAAGGCGCGTCCTAACCGGGCGGGTGACCAGCGACAAGATGGACAAGACGATCACCGTCTTGGTCAACCGTCGTGTGATGCATCCGCTCTATAAGAAGTTCATCCGGCGCTCGAAGAAGTATGCCGCCCATGACGAGCACAATGTGTGCGTCGAGGGCGACACCGTTCGCATCATCGAGTGCCCGCCGATCAGCAAGCGCAAGTCGTGGCTTTTGCTCGAGCGCAACGGCGAGATGGTCGCCGACGTGCCGGTCGATGTGGTTCCGGTGGCCGCGGCGCATGCCGACGCGCCCGTGCAGGTTTGAGGGAGGACTAGATGATCCAAGTTGAATCCAACCTCGACGTCGCCGACAACTCGGGCGCGCGCCGCGTGCAGTGCATCAAGGTGCTCGGCGGTTCCAAGCGCAAGACCGCGTCGGTGGGGGACGTGATCGTCGTCTCCATCAAGGAGGCGATCCCGCGCGGCAAGGTGAAGAAGGGTGACGTGCACCAGGCGGTGATCGTGCGCACCGCGTTCCCGGTGCGGCGCCAGGATGGCAGCGCGATCCGCTTCGACCGCAACGCCGCCGTGCTGATCAACAAGCAGCAGGAGCCGATTGGCACCCGCATCTTCGGCCCGGTGGTGCGTGAGTTGCGTGGGCGCAAGTTCATGAAGATCATCTCGCTCGCGCCCGAGGTGCTGTAGCGATGGCGGCGCGTATCAAGAAGGGCGACCAGGTGATGGTGATCACGGGCGCCGACAAGGGTCGCCGCGGCGAGGTGCTGCAAGTGATGCCAAAAGACGAGCGGGCGTTGGTGCGCGGCGTGCGCATGGTGCGGCGGCACACCAAGCCATCCGGCATGGGCCAGCCCGGCGGCATCATCGACAAGGAGTCGCCGGTGCATCTGTCCAACCTGATGCTGGTCGACCCGAAGAGCGACAAGCCGACCAAGGTTGCCTTCCGCGTGCTCGAGGGTGGCCGCAAAGTCCGCGTTGCGAAAGTGACCGGCGAAGTGATCGAGAGCTGAGATGAGCGAAGACGCGAAATACATGCCGCGCATGCAGCGGCGCTACCTCGACACCGGGCGGGCAGGGCTGCAGGAGCAGTTCGGCTATACCAACCCGATGCAGGTGCCCAAGCTCGAGAAGATCGTGATCAACATGGGCGTGGGCGAGGCTGCCGGTGACCAGAAGAAGCTGGACGCCGCGGTGGCGGAGCTGACGCTGATTAGCGGCCAGAAGCCGGTCAAGACGCTGGCCAAGAAAGCCATCGCCGGGTTCAAGATCCGCGAGGGGCTGGCGATCGGCTGCAAGGTGACGCTGCGCAAGGCCCGCATGTACGAGTTCCTCGACCGCCTGGTGACGATCGCGCTGCCGCGGGTGCGCGACTTCCGCGGCATCCCTGCCACCAAGGGCTTCGATGGCCGCGGCAACTTCGCCATGGGCGTCAAGGAGCAGATCATTTTCCCCGAGATCGCCTACGACAAGATCGACGCGGTGCGGGGCATGGACATCATCTTCGTCACCACGGCGAAGACCGATGCGGAAGCCAAGGCGCTTCTGAAGCAATTCGATATCCCGTTCGCGGGCGAGACCGGTCAGCAGGCGAAAGCCGCTTAACAGAGTGGGAAAACCGCCGGCGCTAGCCCGGCAGGTTCCAAGGAGCGAGTGGGCGATGGCGAAAGTCTCTCAGATCAACCGGAATGCCAAGCGTGCTCGCATGGCGGCCCGTGATAAGCGCAAGCGGGCGGCACTGAAGTCCGTGCTGATGGATCGCGAGGTGCCGGTGGAAGAGCGCTTCGAGGCGTCCATGAAGCTGGCGCAATTGCCGCGCAACGGGGCGGCGGTGCGCGTGCGGCTGCGCTGCGAGCTGTCCGGCCGGTCGCGCGCGAACTACCGTAAGTTCAAGCTTTCCCGCATCGCCTTGCGCGACTTGGCCAGCACCGGGCAAATCCCGGGCATGGTCAAGGCGAGCTGGTAGGGCCCGCGCATGTCGATGTCAGATCCATTGGGTGACATGCTCACCCGCATCCGCAACGCGCAACGCGCCCGCCACACGGCCTGCGTGGCGCCTGCCTCCAAGCTGCGCGCCAACGTGCTGGACGCGCTCAAGCGCGAAGGCTTCATCCGCGGCTTCTCCGCCGAGGAGCTCCGGCCCGGCGTTGGCCAGTTGCGCATCGAGCTGAAATACTCGGAAGGCGAGCCGGTGATCAAGGAAATCACTCGCGTGTCCAAGCCGGGGCGGCGGGTGTATTCCAAGATCAAGGAATTGCCGCGCGTGTATGCAGGCTTGGGTGTTTCCATTCTCTCCACGCCCCGCGGCGTGCTGAGTGACGCAGAGGCTCGCGCCGCCAATGTCGGCGGCGAAGTGCTCTGCCGCGTCTTCTAAGGACAATCCTATGTCTCGGATTGGCAAGTATCCAGTCGAAATCCCCGCCGGTGTGCAGCTCGCCATCGCCGGGCGCATGCTGACCGCCAAGGGCAAGCTCGGCGAACTCAACCTCGTGCTGAGCGAGAACGTCGAGGCCAAGGTGGAAGACGGCAAATTCTCCGTCGCCCCGCGCACGGCGGAGCGGACGGCGCGCATGATGTGGGGCACCACGCGCGCGCTGGTGGCCAACATGGTCAAGGGCGTGTCCACCGGCTACACGAAAACGATGGAAATCCAGGGCACCGGCTTCCGCGCCGCGGTGAACGGCCCGAACTTGGTGATCAACCTCGGCTTCAGCCACGACGTGGTCTACCCGGTCCCGGCCGGCATCAAGATCACCACGCCGCGCCCCACCGCCATCATGGTGGAGGGGATGGACAAGCGACAGGTGGGCCAGGTGGCGGCCGAAATCCGCGCCTATCGTCCGCCCGAGCCGTACAAGGGCAAGGGCGTGCGCTACGACAACGAGTCGATCCGCCGCAAAGAAGGCAAGAAGAAATGAGTGCTCAGCGCGACCTGCGGGAGCGCCGCAAGCAGCGGCTACGCTACCAGTTGAAGCAGAAATCCGGCGGACGCGTGCGCCTGTCGGTGTTCCGCTCGGGCAAGCATATCTACGCCCAGGTGATCGACGACGCCAAGGGCCACACCTTGGCCGCCGCGTGCAGCCTGGACACCAGCCTGCGGGAAGACCTGCGCACCGGCGCCGACAAGGCCGCTGCGGCCGCGGTCGGCAAGCTGGTCGCCGAGCGCGCGATTGCGGCCGGGGTCAGCAAGGTCGTGTTCGACCGCGGCATGTATCTTTACCACGGCCGCGTGAAAGCGCTGGCCGAGGCCGCCCGCGAAGGCGGGTTGGCGTTCTAGGAGCTTAGCGCAATGGCACGGGATTCCCGCGACGGCGGCCGTGGCGGTCGTGATCGCGACCGCGATGGCGGCGATGACCTGATCGACAAGCTGGTCACCATCAACCGCGTCGCCAAGGTGGTAAAGGGCGGCCGCCGATTCGCGTTCGCCGCCCTGGTGGTGGTCGGGGACCAGAAGGGCAAGGTCGGCTACGGCGCCGGCAAGGCGCGCGAGGTGCCGGAGGCCATCCGTAAGGCCACCGAACGCGCCAAGCGCACCATGATCCGCGTGCCCATGAAGGAAGGCCGCACGCTGCACCACGACGTGCAGGGCGAATATGGCGCCGGCCGCGTGGTGCTGCGCGCCGCCGAGGCCGGCACCGGCATCATCGCCGGCGGCCCGATGCGCGCGGTGTTCGAAGCCCTCGGCATCGGGGACGTCGTGGCCAAGTCGCTCGGCAGCCGCAACCCGCACAACATGGTCAAGGCGACCTTCGCCGGCCTGTCCCGCTGCGCCAGCCCGAGGTCGGTGGCGAGCCGGCGCGGCAAGAAGGTAAGCGACATCCTGGGCAAGCGCGACGCCCCCGAGGCGGACGCAGCGCCGGAGGCGGTGGGCGATGTCTGAGCAAAAAGGCCAGGTTCGCGTGGTGCAAATCGCGTCCGGCAACGGCCGCAAGCCCGGCCAGCAAGCGACGCTGGTGGGGCTCGGCCTGGACAAGATCGGCAAGGTCAGCACGCTGGAGGACACTCCGGCCGTGCGCGGCATGATCCGTAAGGTGCACCACTTGGTGCGGGTGGAGACGGTGGCGTGAAACTCAACGACCTGCGGGACAATCCGGGCGCCCGCCTCAAGTTTAAGCGTCGCGGCCGCGGCATCGGCTCCGGCAAGGGCAAGACGTCCGGCAAGGGCGTCAAGGGCCAGAAGGCGCGCGAGGGCGTGGCGCTGAACGGGTTCGAGGGCGGTCAGCTCCCGATCTACCGCCGCCTGCCCAAGCGCGGCTTCACGAACATCTTCCGCAAGGAGTTTGCCCCGGTGAACCTGTCCGCCATCGAGCGGGCGATCGGTGCCGGCAAGCTCGAGGCCGGCGCGATCGACGAGGCGGCGCTGGAAAAGGCCGGCCTGGTGCGGCTCGCCAAAGTGGCCGGCGTCCGGGTGCTCGGCCACGGCGCCATCACCCAGGCGGTGACCGTCACCGTGTCCGGCGCGTCCGCCTCGGCCCGGGCGGCGATCGAGGCGGCCGGTGGCTCCATCACCACCAGCCAACCCGCCCCCGAAGCGCCCGCGGCCAGTTAGCCGCCGCGGGTCTTCGCGTCCTCGTCGAGATCGCTCACCACTTCCTCGGGCGCGGTCTTGTCGAGCTTCTTGGCCTCCTGGAGCAGCGCGTCCGCGGCCTTCTCGTCACCATCGCCGAGCTTCTCCAGCGCCTCTTCCGTCAGGTCGAGCGCCTTTTCATGCTTGTCCGACATGTCTGATCCTGTCGATCTGTTGGTTTCGCTACCCAACTCAAAGCGCAACCCGGCGTCAGGTTGCCTTCATCGCTGGCCGGCAAACCACCCCAGCCCATCCACCGTGCCAGCGCGCGGGCGATACTCGCAGCCGACGAACCCGGCGTAGCCCAGCCGGTCCAGCTCGGCATACAGGAACGGATAGGCCAGCTCCTCCCCGTCCGGCTCGTTGCGGGACGGCACGGACGCCACCTGCACGTGGCCCACCAGCGGCATCAGCTTGCGCAGCCGCATCGTCACGTCGCCATGGATGATCTGGCAGTGGTAGAAGTCGAACTGCAGCTTGAGGTTCGGCAGCGCCAGCTCGTCGATCAGCGCCGCCGCGCCGTCGACGCTGTTGAGGAAGTAGCCCGGCATGTCGCGGCCGTTGATCGGCTCCAGCACCAGCGTGATGCCGCGTTCGGCCAGCCGTGCCGCCACCCGGGTGACCGCCGCGCGGTAGCAGCCCTGCGCCGCCGGGTCGGCCGGGTCGGCAATGCCGGCCATCAAATGCAGCGTCTTGGCGCCGGTGGCCTCGGCGTAGGGCAGGGCGCGCGCCAGCCCGGCATTGAGCTCCGCCTCCCGCCCAGGGATCGCGGCCATCCCCCGCTCACCCGCGGCCCAATCGCCTGGCGGCAGGTTGAACAGCGCCTGCGCCAATCCGTTGCGCCGCAACCGCTCGCCCACCGCCTCGGCCGGATGGTCATAGGGGAACAGGAACTCCACCGCGCTGAACCCGGCCTGCGCCGCCGCGTCGAAGCGGTCGAGGAACGGCCACTCGGTGAACATCATCGACAGGTTGGCGGCAAAACGCGGCATGGCGCACATTCCTTCATTAGAGCATGACCGCATCAAGTGAAGTCACTTGATTGGTAAACATGCTCGCCAAAACAAGGAGCTAGACCATGACCGGCGACTCTATCTGAGCCGGTCTTGGTCTAGAGCAGATCCCGATCAAACGGAATCGTCTGATCGGGTGAAGATGCTCGCAAAACAAAGGGTTAGAGCGTGTGAAGTGAGCGGAAGCGAACGGAACATGCTCTAGCCCAGACGGTGGCATGGATCAGGCAGTGCCGGGCAGCTCCAACCCGGCGATCTGGGCGAACAGGCGCGCGACCGAGGCGTCGTCGTCGCGCCCCATCCCCGCCGCCGCCGTCATCAGGAACATCTGCAGCGCCGCCCCGGCCACCGGCACCGGAAAGTCGGCGGAGCGCGCCATGTCCAGCACGATGCCAAGGTCCTTGGTAAAGATGCTGACGGCGCTACGGGGCGCGTAATCCCCCTCCAGAATGTGCGGCACGCGGTTCTCGAACATCCAGCTATTGCCCGCTGACTTGGTGATCACCTCGAACACCCGGGCCAGGTCCAGCCCCTGCTTGGCCGCGAACGCCATCGCCTCGCAGGCGGCGGCGATGTGCACCCCCGCCAGCAACTGGTTCACCATCTTGAACCCGGCGCCGATGCCGGCCGCGTCGCCCAGCTCGTAGAGCGTGGCCGTCATCGCCACCAACGCGGGCCGGGCGGCGGCAAAGGCGGCGGGCGAGCCGGAGGCCAGCATCGTCAACGCCCCCTCCGCCGCGCGCTGCGCCCCGCCACTAATTGGCGCGTCGAGGTAGTGGCAGCCGGTTTGCTCCACCCGGTCGGCCAACGCGCGCGCGGCGCCCGGCGCCATGGTGGCGGAGGACACGAACACGGCGCCGGCCTGCATCGCCCCCAGGCAACCTCCCGGCCCGAACAGCACCGCCTCGGTCTGCGCCGCGTTCACCACCACGGCCACGACTACCTCCGCCCCCGCCGCCGCCTCCGCCGGGCTCGCCGCGCCGCGCCCACCTGCCGCCACGAACCGCTCCACCGGCGCGGGCGCCACGTCACACCCCGCGACGTCGAACCCGGCGCGGCGGAGCGACTGCGCCATGCCAAAGCCCATCGAGCCAAGCCCGATCACCGCCGCGCGGCGGGTGGCCGATCCGTTTGTTGCCATGGACGCGCTCCCAACCCGTCCCGGCATTAGAGCAGATCCGCCCTGACTGGAACCAGTCATGCGGTGAATCTGCTCTCACAAACAAAGAGCTAGAGCAGATCCGCACCGGTCACGGCCACGCTGAACTCGCTCTAACTCACTCCGCGACGATGGACGCCAGCAGCCGCGACGGGCGCTCCCCCAGTTCGCCAGCCGTCCAGCCCCGCCGTTGGTCGAACAGCGCCACCAGCGCCGCCGTGTCCTGGTCCCGCCCCATGCCCGCTGCCGCCGCCACCGTGCCGTCCTTGACGAAGTAGGCCAGGAACTCCGGCGCCTCCAGGTCGCCATGCAGCACCACCTCGTCCCACGACCCGGCGTGCCCGACATAGTCTACCCGCTTGAGGTACTGGATGGTCCAGAACACCGGCGTCGCGGTGTAGTCGGTGGCCTGGCCGAGCATGTTCAGCGCCGCCACCCGCCCGTGCTGCTCCGCCACCCGCCAATGCTCCACGCGAATGGCCGGCCCGTCGCCGCGATCGGGGAAACGGGTGATGTCCCCCGCCGCGTAGAGCCCGTCAGCGGCTTGCAACCGCGCGTCGACGCCGATGCTGCCGTCGTCGCCGAGCGGCAACCCGGTGACGAACCCGGTCGCCGGCCGCACGCCGAAGCCGATCACCACCAGGTCGGCCTCGAGCCGCTCGCCGCTCTCGAGCAGCACGGATTGCAGCCGCCCGTCCCCCTGCAGCGCGCGGATGGCCTGCCCGAGCTGGAATCGCACGCCCTGGCGCTCGTGCATCCGCTGTAGCGCCCCGCCGATCTCAGGGCCAAGCTGCTTGGCCAGCGGCACCTCCTCGCGCCCGACCACCGTCACCTCAAGCCCCCGCTCGCGCAGGCTCGCCGCCACCTCCATGCCGATGAAGCTGGCGCCGAGGATCACCGCGCGGGCGCTGCGCTCGGCCTGCGCCAGAACCGCGTCCGCATCCGCCCGGCTGCGCAGCAGGAACACGCCGGGCAGGTCCGCGCCGGGCAGGTCGGGCTTGCTCGGAACGCCCCCGGTCGCTACCAAGGCCGCGTCATACTGCCAATGGCTGCCATCGGCACATTCTATCCGACGGGACGCCGGGTCGAGCCGGACCACCTCCGCCGTCACCCGTTCGATGCCGTGCTGGCGATAGAACTCCTGGCTCTGCAACGGGGTCTTCTCCGCCCCTTTCTCGCCCGATAGCGCATACTTGCTCAGCACGGTGCGGTCGTAGGGAACGCGGTTGGCCTGGTCGAGCATCACCACGCGACCCCCGAACCCCTCCTGCCGCAGCGTCTGCGCCGCCATCGCCCCGGCCGCCCCCGCCCCAATGATGACGAAGCAACGCGCGTCCGCCGCCCCGGCCGTGGCTTCGGGCGGCTCGGCGCGGCTGATCTGGATGCGCCCGGCCTCCTCCCTGGCGGTGAACGCTTCCAGCGCGTCCAGTGCCGGCGGGTCCAGCACCGCGCCGGTGCGCAGGCAGAACGCCGCCTTGTGCCACGGGCAGACCAAGCGCGCGCCCTGCCGCACGCCCTGCGCCAGCGGCGCGCCAGCATGCGTGCAGGTGGCGGCCACGGCGCTCACCACCCCGTCGAACCGGCTCAGCAAGACGGGGCTGCCGAACGCCTCCACCAGCCGCGTCACGCCCTCCGGCAGGTCGGCTGCGAGCCCCAAATCGGCGGTTTCCTGCGGCATTGTTGGGCCTCCCCCCTGCTGTGCTAGGCTGCAACGCGGCGACCGCGGTCGGGACGCATTGGGAGGGATTATGCCTCGGTGGTTGGTGATGGTCGCACTGATGACGGCCATGGCGGGATGCGCCGCCGGCTCCGGCATCGTCCAGGTCGCCCCCGGCGTCTACGCGCTCTCCGAACTGCGCGCCCCGGTGCTAGGCGGCGGCGGCGAGGCGGAGCGCGCGGTGTTGGCCGAGGCGGCGGCGTTCTGTGAGCAGCGCAGCCTGGTGTTCCTGCCTGTCGATCTGCGCCCCGACGGCGACCCCCGCACCCCCTACTACCCAACCGCGTTCGACGCGACGTTCCGCTGCGTCCCGCCCGGCGACCCGGCGCTGCACCACCCACCCGTCCTCACCCCGCCGTTCGCCCCACCGCAGCGCCAGGGCTGAGCCGCCTCGCCACCACACCGGAGCGCACGATGGCCGACATGAAAGCCGTGGTCGTCTACCAGGCCGGCGGCCCCGAGGTGCTGACGCTGCAGTCCCGCCCGGTGCCGCAGCCGCTACCCGGCGAGGTGCTGATCCGCGTGGCCGCCTTCGGCCTCAACCGCTCCGAGCTGTTCACCCGCCAGGGCCACTCGCCGGACGTCGCCTTCCCCCGCATCCTCGGCATCGAGGCGGTGGGCGTGGTGGAGCGGGCGCCGGGTGGCGAGTTCCCGCCCGGCACGGTGGTCGCCACCGCGATGGGCGGGCTCGGCCGCCAGTTCGACGGCGGCTACGCGGACTACACCTGCGTCCCGGCCAGCCAAATCCAGTCGCTACAAACCACCCTCGCGTGGGACGTGCTGGGCGCGCTGCCCGAGATGTTGCAAACCGCCTGGGGCGCCCTGTTCACCGCCCTGCGCTGCCAGCCCGGTGAGCGCCTGCTGATCCGCGGCGGCACCACCTCGGTGGGCCTGGCCGCCGCCGCCATCGCCACCCGCCACGGCGTGCTGGTCGCGTCCACTAGCCGCAACGCCAGCCGCGAGGCACTGCTCCGCGACCACGGCGCCGACCACGTGTTCATCGACGACGGCGCCATCGTCGGCCCGGTCCAGGCCGCCTTTCCCGGCGGCGTCGACAAGGTGCTGGAACTGGTCGGCGCCACCACGCTGCTCGACTCGCTGCGCTGCACCAAGCCCCCGGGCACGGTCTGCATGGCCGGCATCGTCGGCAACAAATGGACCCTGGACGCCTTCGCCCCGTCCCAAGCCATCCCAACCGCGGTGCGCCTCACCACCTACGGCGGCAACTCGGCCAACTTCATGGCGACGCCGCTGCAGCAACTGGCGAGCGATGTCGCGAACGGCTCCCTCCGCATCCAAATCGGGCAGGTGTTCCACCTCGACGACATCGTGGCCGCGCATCGCTGCATGGAGGCGAACCAGGCCGGCGGCAAAGTGGTGGTGCTGACCGACTGGGGCGCGGCCCGCGTGCAGCCACGGTGATAGGCAGTGGCCACGCAGGCTGATTGCGTGGTGATATCCCGCCGGGGGACCAACCAATGAAGATAATCTGCCTCGAAGAGCACACCTTGGACGCCGGGTTGGACGCCGCGACCCGTGCCGCCCAATTCGCCGAGGCGCGCTACCTGGCCGACCTGGGCGGCCAGGCCGAGGACACGCCGCCCGCCCCCGGCGCGGACCACCCCCAACTCGTGTTCGGCCTGC
Source organism: Acetobacteraceae bacterium (assembly GCA_965199105.1). Taxonomy (GTDB): domain Bacteria; phylum Pseudomonadota; class Alphaproteobacteria; order Acetobacterales; family Acetobacteraceae; genus LMUY01. The sequence continues at coordinate 1,594,014 of CBDAQO010000002.1, forward strand.
GCACGATGGCGCGCCTGGCCGCCGACCTGGGCGCCGGCCGCATCGCCGAGATGGACCGCCACGGCATCGACATGCAGGTGCTGTCCTACAGCAACACCCCCCAACTGGCGCCGCCCGACCAAGCCGTCTCGCTCACCCAAGCCGCCAACGACCGGCTCGCCGCCGCCGTCCGCGCCCACCCGGCCCGCTTCGCCGGATTCGCCGCACTCCCCTGGCAGGACCCGGCCGCCGCCGTGGCGGAGCTCACCCGCGCCGTGCAGGAGCTGGGCTTCAAGGGCGCGCTGCTGATCGGCCGACCCGGCGCCACCTTCCTCGACGACCCGCGCTACGACCCGGTGCTGGCCAAGCTGAGCGAGCTGAAGGTGCCGCTCTACGTCCACCCCGGCATCCCGCTGCCTCAGGTCCGCGAGCCTTACTACGGCGGCCTCGGCAACACCGTCAGCGCGCGCCTGTCGCTGTTCGGCTGGGGCTGGCACAACGAGGCCGGCGTGCACGCCATCCGCATGATCCTGGCCGGCGTGTTCGACCGCCACCCCGACCTGCAGGTGATCAGCGGCCATTGGGGCGAGATGGTGCCGTTCTATCTCGACCGCATGGACGAGAGCCTGCCGCAACTGGAAACCGGGCTGTCGCGCACCATCACGCAAACCTACCGCGAGCATTTCTACGTGACACCGAGCGGCATGCTGACCCTGCCGCAGTTCAACTTCACCCTGGCCGTGCTCGGCGCGGACCGCATCATGTTCGCGGTCGACTACCCCTATCTCACCATGGACGGCGCGCGCAGCTTCCTCGAAACCCTGCCCATCGACGCCGCCGACAAGGCAAAGATCGCCCACGGCAACGCCGAGGCGCTGCTTCGCCTTTGACCCGGGCGTGCGGCCTCCCCAGCCACCAAGGCCCCAGCCCGCCCAGTAGCCGTCGAACTGCGCCTGGACGAATGAAGCCGTCGGCGTCGATCTGCTCCACGACGACATCCCGCCCGACGACCTCCGACATGATCTTCCCCAAATCGTGCGCCCGGTAGCGCCCGGGCGAAGCCAATTCGTAGGTCGCCCACACGAGATCAAGCGCGACGTCGAAGAGCACCTGCTGTCGTCGGGCCTGGGGGCAACTGGAACACGCCGCGTTCGAACACCGCGCGCAGCCCTACAGGTATTCGTTATACGGGTCGGCGTCCGTGCCCTGCGCAAAACGCTCTCACATTGACGGCACCCTCATACTGAGATACCTCTCAGTGCCAAGGCAGCGTTGTAGCGGAAGCAAAACATGGGGGACGCCAGCGACGACACCATCGCCACAGCACTGATCGTCGGCGCCGGCCCGGTCGGCTTGATGACGTCGCTGCTGCTGGCCCGGCACGGCCTGCGTTCCACCATCATCGAGCGTTTTCCCACCCGCCACGGCGCGCCCAAGGCCCACGCGCTCAACCCCCGATCGCTCGAGATTTGCCGCGCCATCGGGCTTGATCTCGAAGCCATGAAGCGGCGCGGCACACCCGCCGCAGATGGCGGCTGGGTCCGCTTCGTAACCACCCTCTCCGGCGAACAGATCGGCATCATGCCCTACGAACGGCAGGACGAACAGGTGCTGGAGCTAACCCCCACGCCGCTCATCAACCTCGCGCAACCCCTGTTCGAGGACGTGCTGCTCGAGGCGGTGGCGAAATCCCCGCTCATCAGCGTGCAGCGCGGCTTCAGTTGGGTTGGCTGCGAGCAAACCGGTGGCGCGGTCACCTCGCTGGTCGAGGACGTGGCGACGTTCAAACGCAGTTCCGTCACCACGCGCTACGTCATCGGCGCAGACGGCGCCGGCAGCGTCGTGCGCCGCGAACTCGGCATCGAGATGGTCGGCGACCATTCCGACCAAGGCTTCATCACCATCCATTTCGCCGCCAATCTGCGCGACGTGGTGCGCGACCGGCCCGGCATCCTGTACTGGATCATGCAACCGCCCCACACCGGCGTGCTGATCGCCTACGACATCGAAAGCCGCTGGTGCATGCTCTACCCATACGACCCGGCGGTCACCGCGCGCGAGAGCTTCACCCCCGAACGATGCCGCGAAATCCTCCACCACGCCATCGGCGGCGGCCAGCACGCGCTCGAGATCAAGCACGTGCTGCCCTGGGCGCTGATGTCGCAAGTCGCAGACCGCTACCGCGCCGGCCGCGTCTTCCTGGTGGGGGACGCCGCGCACCGCTTCCCCCCCACCGGCGGCCTCGGCCTGAACACCGGCCTGCAAGACGCGCACAACCTCGCCTGGAAGATCGCCGCCGTCGAAGCCGGGCAAGCGTCCGACCCGCTGCTCGACAGCTACCAGACCGAGCGGCAAGCCGTCGCCATGACCAATTCGGCGCAGAGCTACAAGAACGCCCAACGCATCCTGAAACTGCAGATGGCGCTCAAATCCAACGACGCCGCCACCCTGCACGACCGGCTGCGCGACCCAGCGGCACAAGCCGACATCCAACGCCAAATCGCCAACCAGCGCGAGCACTTCAACAGCCTCGCCCTGCAACTCGGCTTCGTCTACGCCCCAGGCAGCGACGAAACCGCCGACGTCTCCCACTTCGAACCAAGGCTGGTCGTCGGCGGCCGCATGCCGCACGCCTGGCTGCACCGCGAGGGCAGGGTGGTCTCGCTGCTGGACCTGCTGGACGACCAACGCTTTACCCTGCTGCTCGGCCATCGCCAAGCAAGCAGCCTGACCGAAGGCAAAACCTGGCCAGGCCGCTCCGTCAAGATGGTCGCCGAAGGGCTCGATTTCGCCGACCCAGCGGGCTCGCTGCGCCGCTTCGCAAACCTGGCCGCGGGCGAGGCCATCCTGGTGCGCCCCGACGGCCACGTCGCCGCCGTCCTCCCGCCGTCGCAAGCCGACGCCATCCAGGCCTGCCTGCCCGCACTGCTCAGCCAGGCCTTGTTCACGGCGGCGTTGACTTGATCCTCCACACCGTCATGTTCACCTGGAAGCCCACCGCCAGCGCGCAGCAAGTGGCCGACGTCACGGCCGCCATCCATGCCTTGCGCGGCCAGATCACCGGCCTGGTCGCCATCGACGCCGGGCCAGACCTGCGCCTGCGCCCCGGCAACCCGGACACCTTGCTCGTCGCCAAGTTCGACGACGAAGCAGCCTGGCGCCACTACCAGGCACACCCGCTACATAAGGCGCTGGTCGCCGACCTGATCGACCCCATCGTGGCACAGCGCCAAGCCATGCAGACCGTCGCGTGACCTCGCGCCCAATCGCGCCATCGCTGCCGGCGGAACCGACGACGCTGAATGCTGACCTGGAGAGGTGACCATGCCCATCCGTTTGCCCGCCCCGGTCTACAAGCCGCCGTTCAACGTCACCCGCGCCAGCCACGTCGTCCACCGCGTGCGCGACCTGTCCGCCTCGCGGGCGTTCTACGTCGACCTGATCGGCCTGGTGGTCAGCGACGCGACGGCCGACACGCTCTGGCTGCGCGGGCTCGAGGAGGGCTGTCACCATAGCCTGGTCCTAAGGGCGGGAAACCCGTCCAGCGAACGCGTGGGCTTGCGCGTGCTCACCGAGGAGGACCTCGAGGCCGCGCACGCCTACTTCACCAACGCCGGCTTCCCCGCTGCCTGGGTCGACATCCCCCACCAGGGACGCACCATGCACACGGTCGACCCGGCCGGCACGCCGCTCGAGTTCTGCGTCTCGATGCCAACCCGGCCGCGCCTGTTCCACCATGTCGAAGCCTACAAGGGCGCCTGCGCCCAACGGCTGGACCACGTCCAGGTGGTCACCCCGCAAGTGCAGTCCTGCCTCGACTTCTACGCAGCGATCGGCTTCCGGCTCTCCGAATACGTCGTGGACGACGACGAGGAAGGCCTGATGGTCTTCCTGCAGCGCAAGGGCAACCCGCACGACGTGGTGTTCGCCAAGGGCCCCGGCCCACGCCTGCATCACGTGGCCTACACCGTGCCCGAAACGCAGAACCTCATGACCGCCGCCGACCTGTTCGTCCGCGCCGGCTGCGCAAGCCAGGTGGAGTTCGGCCCCGCCCGGCATTTCAGCCCGGGGCTGGCGCGCTTCCTCTATTTGCGTGACCCGGACGGCCACCGCGTCGAGCTGTTCCCCAGCCACTACCAAACCATCGACATCGAGGACGAGCCGATGCGCTGGCAAGCGCCGCACTTCCAAATCGGCGGCTGGCAGACCCCGCCACAGCGATGGTTCGACGAGGCCAGCGCGTTTGGTGCAAGCTGAACGGCAACCCTAACGGTGGAGACGCGCCTTGAGGATCATCAGCTTCCTGCATGACGGCCAGCCGCGCCACGGCATCGTCGACGGCCAATCCGTCCACAGCTTCGCCGGCCCGGCCACGCTGCAGGACGTGCTCACCAAGCAACCAACCGGCGCCACGCTCCCGCTCCACGGCCTGCACTTGCTGCCCGTGGTGCCGAACCCCGGCAAGATCATCTGCATCGGCCTGAACTACCGCGACCATGCCGCGGAAGGCGGCAACCCGATCCCCGACTACCCGGCCGTGTTCCTGCGCAGCACGACGTCGCTCGTCGCCCACGGCCAACCCATGCTGCGGCCGCCCGTCTCCGACAAGCTCGACTTCGAGGCCGAACTCGCCGTCGTCATCGGCCAGACCGCGACGCGGGTCTCCGCCGCCACCGCGCTCGACCACGTCGCCGGCTACGCCTGCTTCAACGACGGCTCGGTCCGCGACTACCAGCGCAAATCCACCCAGTGGACGATGGGCAAGAACTTCGACCGCACCGGCGGCTTCGGCCCCGACCTGGTGACCGCCGACGAGGTGCCACAAGGCGCCACCGGCCTGCGCATCACGTCCCGGGTGAACGGCGCCGTCATGCAGGACGGCAACACCGCCGACATGATCTTCGACGTCGCCACGCTCATCACGCTCTTGTCGCAAGCCATGACGCTCGAACCCGGCGACGTGATCGCCACCGGCACCCCCGCCGGCGTCGGCTACGCGCGCAAGCCGCCTTTGTTCCTCAAGCCCGGCGACGTGTGCGAGGTCACCATCGCCGGCATCGGCACGCTCTCGAACTCCATCGAGGCCGCGGCCGCCTAGACGATCATGTTCACCGATCAAGTGACTTGACTTAATGCGGTCATGCTCCAGCTCAACCGCTCGCCTTCGCTTTCTTCCCGCTACTCGCCGCGGGCGCCCCAATCCGCCCGCGGCCACTCGCCTTGCGCGCGTTGGTCAGCACCGCCTGATGCGCGTCCGCCACATTCATCCCTAGGATGCGCAGGAAGTATTCCGCCGCACGCATCCCGACGTCCCGCTTGCCCCCGGCAAGCCGCGCACTCACGCCGGTGCGCAGGATCGCCAACAGCGCGTCGATTACGAACTCGTCAACCGGCTCCGAGAACCGCCCCTGCTTGATCCCCATCGCGACGTCCAGCCGCATGTAGCGCGCCACGTCTTCCTTGATCGCCTTGAACTCGGTGAAGGCGGAGACGAGCAGATGCCCCCAGACCGGCTCTGCCGCCGCAATCTCGATGAACTGCTGCGTACCGAACGCGACCCGCGCGGCCCCGTCATCCAGTGACACGCGCGTGCTGTTCATCTCGTTGTGCATCGCCAGCGTCACCGCGCTACAGATCGTCGAGACGATGTCTGCCTTGTCTTTGAAGTAAAGGTAGAAGGTGCCGTTGGCCAACTCCGCGGCCGCCGCAATCTCACTCACCGACGTGCCGTTGATCCCGCGCTCCGACATCAATCGCAGCGCCGCATCGGTGAGCCGCGCCCGCGTGCGGCCACGCCTGCTGTCCTGCTGCACGAGCGTGATCGATCGCGTCGACATAGGAAGTCTGTAGACGCACTATCCCGTCCGGGCAATTGCGCGCGACCGCGCTCGCCGTTCACCCCGCCGATGCAAACGCCTGCACCGCAGCGCTCCAGGCGCCAGCTTGAGCAAATCCCGATCAGGGGGGATCACCTGATCGGGTGACGTTGCGCTAGAGCATGATCTCTTCGATCATGCTCCGCTTGACTGAGAAAAGAGCAGCTTTATTAGAGCCTTCGGATCGCAAAGCGACTCCGATTGCTCGGATGCTGCTCTAGCTCGGCATCACGACCAGCAGGGTGACCACGTCCTGCGTCAGGTTCACCATCTCACGCTCGGTGCCTGGAAGGATGCAGCAGGAGTCGTGGCGGCCCAGCCTGGTCTCCCGCCCGCCAGCGCGCAGCGTAAGCTCCCCCGCCAGCACCACGTACACCTTCTCGCCAGCAGACGCGTCCGGCCCCGCCCGCCCTCCCGGCAGGACATGCGACAAGCTCACCCAGAACTTCTCCGAGCCACCGGCCTCCAAGCCCTGCAGCCGCATCCCGCTCGTCCCAAAATGGTTCGGCGCATCGTACGGCACCGCCGCCCCAATCCGACGTATGCTGACGCCAGGAACGTCATCGACCATGGCTTGCTCTTCCGCTTGTTTGCACGTCGTCTTGGCCGTTACCGCAAATCAGCCGCAATTGAAACCACTGAGACCTCTCTCAGCGCCCACCCGGACTACCCCGCCACAACCACGCCCAGGCCCGCCCATCGATCGCCCCCAATCCCACCCCCACTCCCACCAAGGCCACACCACCCGCCTGCGCAGCGCTTAGCCCCTCTCCCCCAAACACCAGCAAGCTTGACCCCGCCTTGCAACCCGCCGCCGAGAGAGCAACGCTGCGCCCAAGCTGCAAGGACGCGACAATGACCAACCCGGCCGACCACGATCTCACCGTCCGCCTCGAGGGTCGGTCCGCGCTCGTGACCGGGGCCGCCCAGGGCATCGGCCGAGCCATCGCCCTCGGCCTGGCCCGCTGCGGCGCGCGCACCCTGGCCGTCGACGTGGATGCGACCGGCCTGGCCGACGCGGAAGCCGCCGGGCTGCAAACGGCCCATCTCGACGTCACCGACCCGGCGTCCGCCGCCGCGGTCATCGGCCGCTTCGGCCCGCCGGACATCCTGATCCACAGCGCCGGCGGCGTGTGCGGCCAGGTGGGGCAGGCGGCCGAGACGGTCACCCCGCAGCAATGGCAAGCCATCCTCGCCGTCAACCTCACCGGCGCCTTCACCATGGCCCAAGCCGTGATCCCGGCGATGAAGGCAGCCAAATGGGGCCGCATCGTCGTCATCTCGAGCGGCGCCGGCCTCGGCGTGAGCCTCACCGGCATCCAGGCCTATGCCGCCGCCAAAGCCGGCGAAATCGGGCTCACCCGGCAGTTGGCGCATGAGTTGGGCCCGTTCAACATCACCGTGAACAGCGTGGCGCCCGGCTTCATCCGGTCCAACCCAAGCTCCGAACGCCAATGGCAGGCCTACGGCGCCGACGGCCAGCGCCAGATGGTCGAGCGCATCGCCCTGCGCCGGCTCGGCGCCGCCACCGACATCGCAAACGCCGTCCTGTTCTTCGCCAGCGACGCCGCAGGCTGGATCACCGGGCAAACGCTCAGCGTGGACGGCGGCAAGTAGCCGCTGGCAAGTCGCTGCACGCGCCCCAAGCTATCGCGTCGCAGACGACGAGGAGATGACATGAGATCCGCCACCGCCATCACCACCGACACCCTGGCAAGCTTGCGTCGGCGCGCGTTGCTGTCCTGCGTGGTGGGTAACTTCTTCGAGCTGTTCGATTTCGCGATCTACGGCTTCTTCGCCGCATCGATCGGGCGCGCCTTCTTCCCAGCCACCGACCCCGTCACGTCCCTGCTCGGCAGCTTCGCCACCTACGGCGTGGGCTTCATCATGCGCCCGGTCGGCGCCGTCGTCATCGGCGCCTATGGCGATCGGCACGGGCGCAAGGCGGCCCTGGTGCTCACCGTCACCATCATGGCGCTGGCCACCGCGGTCACCGGCCTCATCCCCAGCTACGGCGCCATCGGCCTGCTCGCCCCGGTGCTGCTCGTGCTGTGCCGGCTGGTGCAGGGCTTCTCCACCGGCGGCGAATGGGGCGGTGCCGCGTCCTTCCTGGTGGAATACGCGCCAGACGGCCGCCGCGGCTTCTTCGGCTCCTGGCAGCAATTCAGCGTCGGGCTCGGGCTGCTCGCCGGGTCAGGCAGCGCCTACGCCCTCACCACCCTGCTCGACCCGGCGAGCCTGGCGCAATGGGGCTGGCGCGTGCCGTTCCTGCTCGGCTTCCTGCTGGCGCCAATCGGCTACTACCTGCGCTCCCGCGTGGGTGAAACGCCCGCATTCGAGCGCACCGTCGCCCGCCACGAAGTGGTCGCCTCGCCACTGCGCCTGGCGCTCACCATCCACCGGGCCAAGGTGCTGACCGGCCTCGGCCTCACCGTGATCTGGACGGTGTCCAGCTATCTGTTCCTCACGTTCATGCCGACCTACGTGGCCCAAACGCTGCACATGCCCGCGAAGGTGGCGCTCGCCTCCAACACCGTGGCCATCCTCATCCTCACCGTCCTGGTACCGCCGCTCGGCGCGTTGTCCGACCGCATCGGCCGCCGCAAGCTGCTGCTGACATCGGCCATCGGCTACCTGGTGTTAAGCTACCCGTTGTTCCTGCTGGTCACCGAACGGCGGGACTTCCTGGGCCTGCTTATCGCCCAGTCGGTCGCCGCCGTGCTGCTGGCCCTGTTCAGCGGCCCCGGCCCCGCCTTGCTCTGCGAACTCTTCCCCACCAGCGTGCGCTACACGTCCCTCTCCCTCGGCTACAACGTCGCCGTGGCGGTGTTCGGCGGCTTCGCCCCCTTCATCGCCATCGCGCTGATCCGATGGACCGGCAACCCGCTCGCACCCACCTTCTACGTCATGGCCGCCGCCCTGGTCAGCACTCTAGTAATCCTCCGCATCAAGGACCGCACCCACATGCCGCTACAATAACCACCGTCGTCCAAACGCTCAGCAGGTGTCCAGAAGACGACCGTCTTCTGGTGGGGCTAGAGCATGATCTCCTCGATCATGCTCCGCTTGACTGAGACAAGAGCAGCTTTATCCGAGCCTTCGGATCGCGAAGCGACTCCGATTGCTCGGATGCTGCTCTAGGGGCAAAGCCCCGACCTTCTCCGCCAGCGTTTCAAATCGACCGTTGCGGCGGCCTTTCGCCCCGGCCCAACCGTAGCCGTTCCGCCTCCTCCGCCGCACGCTGCGGCGAGCCAAACACCATGTCCTCAAACAGGATGAATGGCCTCGCGCGATCCGCGTTGAGCTGCCCCACGCACCATTCCCCGGCCTTTGTGGCGACCACGATGTACGACCCGGCGATCGGTCCGTAGCGGCGGTTGTTCAACACGAACAGGCACTCGGCCAAGTAGTTCAACTTGTCGACGTCCAGCGTGCCGAGGGCCGCGCTTTCGAGCGCGTTCGGCGGCACCGCGCGCGCCCCCAAAACCTCCTTGCCTTGCGGAAGCTCCACCATGCCAGAGTGCAGCAGCGTGTTTGCGGCCATCGCCATTCACTCCCTCAACTGCAGCAGAACCAGCGCACTCACGAGGGCAACGGCCCTTCGCGCAGGAAGCCACGGATCACGTTGTAGGTAATCCGCGAGACGTTGTTGTTGTAGTTGTTGTGGGAAAGGCTGCCGCACCACGCAATCGACCCAGGGGCGAACAGCGCCCCGCCATTCGGCGCCTTGTAGTAGATCATGTCCGCCCGAACCTGCGGGTTCTCGGTGCCTCCGCCATAATAACCGCGCACCGAGAAATGGATTTCCTCGTTCACCTGCAGCATCAGGTTGGTGTGGTCCTCCGACCGGGCCAGCAGGAACGCATTGTGCGGCGTGCCGAATTCGAGGTCATAGCGGTCGAGCTCAAGCCCGGCGGCGCCGCCACCCACAAGCCCGAAATCGCCAATCACCTCGTCATCCCCGACGCCCTCGAAAATCCAGGAACACTCACGGCGGTGGCTGTCATTGGCCCGGCGGTAATAGGAAGAAACATCGAAGCCATACGCCGTGAACGTCAAGCCGCACAGCTTGCTCGGGATGCGCCCCCGGGCGCGCCACATGCCCCCGTATTTGCCGTCGAACGCGTTGTTGTATTCGCCCGGGTTGGCCGTCCAGGCTCGCGTCCCAGCCTCCCCCTTGCGAACCTCGATGATGTTGTGGTTGTCCGGGTGGAACTCACTACACCAATAGAACCCATTGGCACCCAGGTAGAGCCAGCGGCCGCCCCGGTTCTGGTAGGCCTCATAGGCCGAAAACATCCGCTCGGACGCATATTCGGGATGGCTGCCCGTCAGGATCACCTTGTAGCGCCCCAGCAGGTCGACGCCTTCGCGATGCAGGTCCTCATCGGTATGGACATCGAACTCGAGCCCCTTCTGCTCGAGCCAATCGGTCAGGTGCAGATCCGCGTTCATCTGCCAAAGCGAAGGCGACAGCCAATGCCGGTATTTGGGGCGCATGTTCAAGATCGGGCGCAGCCGCGACGAGTAGCACACGCCGCTACCATCGGAATGCAGCGAGTAGGTCGACAACCCGTATTCCCGGTGCTCGTTGAGGAACAGGTCGGCCGGCTCGATGATCGGAATACGCCCGGCCAGCAATTGTGCGACCACGGAGTTCGTTCCAAGATTATCGTTGGAATACGCCAGGTAGCTGTTGAGTGGCATGATGAAGGCAATCTCGGCCGTCGACTGCCCGCGCGGCGGGCGGACCACGAAGGGAATGAAATCCTCCGTGTCCTGCGACTCTTCGCCGCCAATCCGCAGCCGTGCCGCGTAAATCCCGCTGCGTAGGGTGGCCGGCACCGTCCACTCGAAGTCGACGTCCCAGCGGGCGTCGTCGATGTCATCATCGTGGAAATGGATCGCGCCATACTCGTCCGGCGCGTGATGATACACGATCTCATCACCCGTCCAGTTGAACCCGGTCATCGCCCGAACCGGCATGTTCACCGCATGCCCGTCGAGCAGGCTGCCCGACGTATCGACGATATACGTCGACGCGATGTTGGTCGTGATGTTGGCATGGAAGTCCCAGGCCCCCACCACGTCTTCGCGGATCGAAGACGGCACGTTGCGATAGCCATGGGCCAGCATCTCGATCTCGTGCTTCAGCAGCGCGCGCTTGCTCAACCGCGGCCGGTCGATCTTGCCGTTATAGACGAAGCCATGCTCCGGCAGCTCCACCGGCGCGGTCGCCTCCTTGTAGTGCGCGCCGAACACCGTGCGGCCCGACCGCGCCGCCACGGTCGACGCGGCCACTAGCAGCGGGGCGTCGTTCGGGCTTGGCGCCACCCCGCTGAGCAGTTGCACGGCGGCCGTCGTCTCCTCCGCCGGGTGCAGGATGGCCATGCCAAGCCCGCCATTGGTCGCGGTGACCACCGGTTCCTGATACAAGTTCACCCGGCCAGACCGCGCATCGAACGTCGCCGCGACCAGGTACCAAACCTTGCGCAGCAAGGGCCTGCCGCTCGAGAGGTTCACCACCTGTCCGCTGCGGTTGCCAATTTGCAGCGCGAGACAACCCGCCTCGTCGATGAACAAGCCATAGCCGGTCTTGCTGCCCTCGTCCCACTTGGTGAGGATGCCTTGCCGGCCCTTGTCGGGCGTCGTGGGAAAAATATAGGCCTGCAACGTGAAGCTCTGAACGTCGAGCCGCCCGTCTTGCGGAACGATCACGTAGGAGCCGCCAAAGATCCGCTGGTTCCGCCCATTATACATCCCGTTGCACGAGGCCGTGACTTCCTGCTCCTTGTAGCCAGGGCCTTCCGGGTTCGTGTCGCCATGGATGATGCGCACGATCTGCACCGCATACTTCTCGCCATGCTCCGAGTTGACGTAGAACCGGATCGCATCCCCCGGCACGAGGGAATATTTGTCGCTGTAACCAGCTATCGATAGCATCTCGTGTCTCCGCTTGTGACGAGAGCATGACGACCAAAGGTGGGATCACCCGAGGTCCGAATCACGCGATCAGGCAATGCGCCGTGCGTTAGCCCCACCCTCCCGCGCGGCGCGGCGGCGTTGGTGCCACCGCACCGTATTTCTGCAGCAGGTCGCCGATCCGCTTCAGGAAAATCCCGTGCTCGCAAGCATCCTGCGACGAGAACGAACCCTCCAGGATCTTGACCGGCTCGCCCCGGACGCCGCTCAGCAGCCCGATCCGGTAATCGGCAAAATCCTCGATCACGATGATGACGTATTTCCCCTTCATCGGGGCGCGACGGAGCTTGTCGATCACGCGGATCAGCTCCTCGCTATGCCCGATCGACGGCCGCCCGTTGCGCGATGCCGTGCCGATCGGGTTCGCCCGATGCTCGGCAATCAACCGGCTGCGGGTCGCCTCGTCCCTCAGCAACGGCATCACGTATTTCTGGGTGATGAAGTCGTCGACTGCCTTGTGCGACTCATTCAACTGCACGCCAGTCGGTTCATTGGCCATCATGATCTCCTCTGCGAGCGAGTGCGCCGGCGGGTTCGAGCGCGGCAAGCGAGAGCGAGCCGGTCGACAATCCCAGTTTCACCGCCAAAAACCAGACGAGCCCAATGCCCAAGACCCACCAGAACACCTGCCACGCCCAAAGCGACGGCACGCCGAACACCCAGGCCTGATACCCAGCGCCCGGCGCGCCAAACAGCCGGTTGCCAAGCACGGCGCCGGGCCCCGCCGCAAAGAACAGCCAACCGATCAGCAGAACCCAGGCGGCGGACTTCATGCGCGCGCTGTTGGCCGCCAAGGACCAGGTGCGATCGTTCAGGAACGCATGGATCGTGTCGCGGTAAGGCCGCGTGGGATCGCTCCGTGCCGAGGCGCAAACCGCCAGGCACACCACCCCGTTGGCGAGCATGCCCCAAATCCCCGAATGGATCGTCCAAGGCCAGCGCCCCCAGGGCAGCGCGTTCCCCGCCACCACCTGTCCCAGCGGTTCGGTGAGCACGACTGCGATCAGGCCCGCGATCAACCCGGCCGTCGCAGCGCCCCGGGTGATCCACGGCAGCCACAGCACTCCCAGCAGCGACGGCAGCAACTGAAAGCTGCACGGGATGGCGAGGCTGGCCAACACGAGAACGGCCGTGTTGGCAAAGCTCGCCATCAGCAAGGCCGCCAGGCAGACCAGCAACATCGCCAGGCGGCTGACCGCTTTCTGCCGATACCAGGGGGCGTCGGGCCTGACATAGCGCCGGTAGATGTCGCGCGAGATAATGTTGCCGGTCGTGGCCAGGAACACCGCCGCCGTGGCCTGCAGCGCGGCGATCCCCGCCACGCTGAGCAGCCCCACCAGCCAAATTTGCTGCCCGCCCAAGATGTTGATGGTGCTCAGCACCAGCGCGCCCTGCTCCCCGCTCTGCAACGGGGCAAGCACGCGCGCAACCGCCAGCCCCGCCGCGTTGACCGGGCCGCTGGCGCCCAAGACAAGCCCGGCCAGGCCTTGCAACGGGGCGAAGATGAACACGGCCAGGCCGACGCACAGGGCGCTGCCCCAAATCTGGTGGATGGGAAAGCCGCGCGGGCTTCGGCTCACGAAGCTCCAGACCGAAAACGCCGGCGAGAGTTGCAGCCCCATGAACGAGAGCACGAACGACAAGCTCATCATCGCCGTCCAAGGCCCGCCAACCGGCACCTGCCGCCCCAGCCCCGCGGTAAACTGGATCACCCCGGGAACCACGAACAAACCGTTGTCGTCGGACCCGCCAAACCCGTGCGTCATGCCGGGTCGGCCAAGCGGAGTGCTGGCGATCTTGGCCAGCGCCCGCCCCAACCCGGTGACTCCGCCCGACAGCGACGCAGCCCCGGCACCGAGCACGACGATGCCGCCCAGCATCAGGATCCCCTGCGCCACGCTCACCTGGGCCACCGCGTTGAGGCCACCGACCATGCAATACAGCAACACCACCGACGCCAAGACCCACATCCCGGCGTCCCGCGACACCGCACCATCGGTGACCGCCAGCATGATCGAGCCAGCCGCGCCAAACAAGGTTGCCAAAAACGGCACTGCGAACAGCAGGGCGATCCCCACCGCTATCACCGTGATCGCCTCACCGCCAAAATAGCCGCAGAACATGTCGCCTGGCGTGACATAGCCGAACTTGCGGCTCAGCATCCATTGCCGCTTCACCACCAGCACGCTGGCCAGGGGGATGGTGATCACGAAGAACGACGCGTTGAGGTACTGGAACCCGTCCACGAACACCTGGCCAGCCTGGCCAGTGAACGCCCACCCGGCGAACAGCCCAGTGGTCGCAACGAAGACGAACAGCCACGTCGCAATGCCACCCACCGGGCTGAAGAAGTGCGCGGCCTCCGGTTGCCGCTTGGCCGACCGCACGCTGATGACGACGCAAAACGTCCAGTAGGCGGCCAGGAACAGCAACAACCAGACCGCCTTGTCAAACATCGGCGCGGCCCACTGCGCCCAAGCCTTGTGCGTCGCCCAACGTCACTTGGCTTCGCTGCTGATCTTGCTCTTGCCAGGAACTTTCTTGCCATGCTCGCCGAGGACGTTGCTGATGTTGGTGATCTCGCCGGACGACATGCCGATCTCCTCCAGCAGGCCGTCGACGAACGGCATGTGGGCCCGGTAGCGTAGCGCCGAGTTCACCACGTGGTCGGCCAAACTCGGCCCGGCGCCGTTGGCGTCAGACGGTGGTGCGCCGTCCCGCCCCGGCCCATGCGCCCCGTTCTGCCCACCCCCCGGCAAGCCGTTCACCTCGTAGATCTTGATCGTGTCGATGCTCTGCATCGGCTTGACGCTCTCCCGGATGATCGAGTCGAGGTTGCGCGCAAGCTGCATGCGCACCTCGCTGGTGCGGCTGGCGTCGTTGCGCGAGTTCTCCGCCTCGTTGAGCTTCTGCTTGCCCGCCGCATCAATCTCGTAGCGGCTCTTGGCGGCCAACGTCACGAACTCGTCCGCCTTGTTGCGCTCCTCCGCCGCCATGGTCTCCGCCTTGGCCAGCGTCATGATCTTGACCGCGTTGCTCTCCGCCGCTGCCTGCGCCAGCACCACGTCGATCCGCTTGCGCCGCTCGGCGACTTCAATCTCGCGCAACGAACTCACCGCCTCCGTGGCCCTGCTGGCGAGCGCATGCGCGTGCTGTTCCTCCACCCGCGCCTCGAACACCGCCGTCGCCTTGCGCATCACCGCAAGGTCGCGCTCGTGTTCTTCCAGTTGCAGCCGCTTCGCCTTGGCAATCTCGTGCAGCCTGGTCTCCTCCTCGGTGGTCATGCGCACGATATTGATGTTGCGCTGCTGCCTGAGTTCGGCCGCATGCACGTCCTCGGTGGCGGCGATCTGGGCCAACTGGGCCGTGCGGTGGTTTTCCGCTTCCTCCTTGGTGATGGCAGCCTGCTGCTCGGCCCGCCGCACCGCGATCTCCTGCATCTGCTCCAGCCGCGCGAACTCCATCTCCTTGGTAAGGCCGAGCACACGCTTCTCGGTGGCGAGGTTGTGCGTCTCGATCTCGACCGCCATGTTGCGCTCGATCTCGTTCTGCTCGCGGCGGCGGCGTTCCACCTCGGCCACTAGCCGCGTCTCCTTCAACTGCCGCTCGACGTCGATCACCTGCTGCTGCGAAATGCGAACCACCTCGGTCGCCTCTTCGGCGCGGAGCTGGGCTTCCTCCACTTCGCGGTCGCGCTCGGCCTTGTTCTTGGCGATCGCGGCCCGCTGTTCGTTGCGCTGGGCCGCAATCTCCTGCTCCTGGCGCAGCCGGGAAAACTCGCTGTCCCGGTCGATCTCCAAGGCCTGCTTCTCGGTCTCGAGGTTCTTGCCACGGATTTGGATCAGCGTTTCCTGCTCGATGTCGTTGCGCGCCTTCCTGCGTGCCTGGATTTGCTGCGTGAGCTGGGTCAGGCCCTCGGCGTCGAACGCGTTCGACGGGTTGAACATCTCGAGCGGCGCCTGATCCAGCCCGGTCAGCGAGACCGTCTCCAGCTCCAGCCCGGTCTGGCTGAGGTGGTCTTCCGCCAGGCCCTTCACGGCCCTCACGTAGTCGCCGCGCTTTTCCTGCATCTCGTCCATGCTCATCGTCGCAGCAACGATCGCCAGCGCATCGATGAAGCGGCCCTGGACCAATTCCTTCAACGCGTCGGGCTCGAGGGTGCGCTTGCCGAGCGATTGCGCCGCGATCGAGACCGACGCCTCGGTCGGCTTCACCCGCACGTAGAACTCCGCCACGAGTTCCACCCGCATCCGGTTGCGGGTGATCAAGGACCGCTCGCCGCCACGGCGTATCTCGATGCACAGCGTCCGCATCCCGACCATGGTCACGTTGTGGACGATCGGGATCACCAGCGCGCCGCCGCTGAGGACGACCTTCTCGCCGCCCATGCCGGTCCGTACGAACGAGATCTCCTTCGAGGAACGCTGATACAGCCAGTGCAGGAGGTAGACGACGATGGCAATCGCCAGCGCAATCAGGATTATGACAGCAATGATGTCGGCGCCGGTCATCGTTCGCGTTTCCCCATGCATTCCCGGCACCGCTTGTGTGGCCGAGCATCAATCCGGTGGATGGTCCGGAACCAAATCAAGGGCGGCTGGCCTCGAACACCGCCGCACTATCGACGGCCGCTTTGTAGACGATCAGGCCGAACACCAGCTTGTTCAGGAAGTCGATAAGATTGTAAATGATGTTCAATGTATCGGCGTCTACGCCACCGCCGAGATACTGCATGAAGTAGCCGAGCGGGTAGATGGCCCACCCAACCGTCATGATCAGCCGTAACGATCGAAACGCGAGGTCGGCCCGCTCGTCGCCGCAGGTCGCACTCGCAACGCTGGCTTCCCCCAGGTAGAGCTCTCCCAGAATGTAGAGCCACCCCACCATGCCGATGAGAAACCCGAGCGTGGCGCTCATGAATCCGGCGGCGCCAAGGAACTCCCCGACAACGGTCACCAGCGCGCCCACCAGCAACCGCCAGAACAGCGCGTCCGACAGCTTGGTGACGGCCGACAACATGACGTACAACGTAACAACCTGCACCGGTCGTGACAGCGCCCAGTCGAGGTAGCGGAAGATGATCGGCGCCTTGCCGGTCGTGATCCACATCTCCTTCAAGTAGTAATACTGCAACGCCGAAATGAGCATCACGACGCCCACGAGCGTGATGGAGGTCTGCCACGGCCGGGCGGCCTTCCGCTTCTCCGAAAAGAAGAAGAACGTCGCAGCCGTCATGGCGAGCGACAGCAGCCAGAATGAACCACCGACGACGTCGTCGGCCGATAGCGCGGTGTTCATGGTGCGTGCGTTCTCGTCATGCGTGGTGCGTGCAATGTCATCGTGCGTGGTGCGTGCAATGTCATCGTGCGTAGTGCGTGCAATGTCATCGTGCGTAGTGCGTGCAATGTCATCGTGCGTAGTGCGTGCAATGTCATCGTGCGTCCTGGCTATATCTGCGTGCGGATGTGCGGCGACCGGCCATAGACCGCGACCATGGGCAAAATCAGCAAACCAAACACGAATTGCTGCGCCTGGTAGCTCAGCCCGATCCCCACCAGGAACGAGGTGAGGAGCTGCAGCACCAACACGCCGATCACGGTGAACCCATAGCCGCCCCAGCCCCCGAGCAGGGACGTGCCCCCGACCACGACGGCCGACAGCGTCATGAAGAGGTACTGGTCGCCCACGCCGATGAAGCCGCCGCCGCTCCAGCCCAGCAACAGGGCTCCGGTCAGCGCCGCGCCAACCCCGCTGATGACGTAGGTGCCCACCCAGTAGCCTCGCTCCGAAATCGACAGCCGCGCCGCCGCGGTCCGGCTGCCGCCAAGCGCGTAGAGGTTGCGGCCGTAGCGGGTGTTCTTCAGTCCGTAGATCAGCCCAAGCGAGACCACGGCCCAGATGAGGATCACCGCAGGAATGCCCAGCCCGAAGGTGGTGCCGTTCATCGTGGCGATGCCCACCAGCCAATCGGGCGCAGTCCCATCCACGTTGCCACCGGTAATGATCTGCGTGCCGCCCGAAACCATGAAGCCGGTGCCCAGGGTCACAATCAACGCCTGCCCCTGCAGTCGGAACGTCAGGATCCCGTTCATGAAGCCGACCGCCGCCCCAAGCAGCAGCAGACAGATGCAAGCGAGCCAAGGATAGATGCCGAGCGACATCAAATAGAGCAGCCCGACATTGGACGCCCCGATCATGAAGGGGATCGACAGGTCGAGCCCGCCCAGCAAGGCGACCAGCGTCTGGCCGACGCAGGCAAGCCCAAGAAACGACGCGAACAGCAGCATCGATTTCACGTTCGCCGCCGAGGCAAACCCGTCGATCGTGGCAGCCCCCACGATGAACAGGCCGATCAGCACCGCCACACCGACAAACGCGCTGCGATTAAGCCGAACCACCCGGCTCAGCGCGAACGCGCCGGCCCCGTAGGCGACCAAGGCCAGCGCGATCAGCAGGTGGACGACCGTGAAGAAGCCCACGATGGCGAACGAACACACCACGAAAGCCGCCGCGAGCAGCGCCAGCACGATCAGCCCCGGCCGGTAGGCGCGGGCAAGATCGGCGAGGTAGCCTGACCCGGCGTCACTCTCGCCCCCCGCCGCCGGCTGCAAGGCCGCGCTGCCGCCCGCCGCCGCCACTGCCTCCGGCCGCCACGTCCAGTCGAAGAACAGGTAGCGCCAACCCCAGATGATCAGCGCGAAGGTTGCTGCGGCGTAGAAGATGATGAGCTGCGCCGCCAGGTTCTCATGCCAGCCCAGCCCCGCGCCCGCCGCCGCCACGCCGGCCGCAACAAGCAACCCCAGCGCCTTGTAGAACGAAAAAGCCGCCCGCCTCATACGCGCCCGCCGCGCTTCGCTCGGGGGCCGCCGAGCGAACCCGAGAACTCCTCGACCAGCCCGTCTCGCCGATCGAAGCTTCGCGCAGAGCTGCCCAAGGCACGCCAGACGAGCGGAGCCGTGGCGACGGTGGCGGCAAGCGTGAGGCCGATGAGCGTCAGCGGGGCGGCTCCCGAGAAGTAGAACAGGCTGCCCCATGCGAGAATCGCGCCGGCCACGACGTAGCCCAACGAGGCAGCCCGGCGAAGGCTGACCCGGCCGCGACACGCCAGCCAGACTGCCGCCTGCAGCGCAAAGCCGATGACCAGCGCATAGGAAAGCGCCACCACCGGCGGCAAGCTGCGGGACGGCGCAAGCGCCACTCGCGGCAGCCTTGCCACGGTTAGGCTGGGCATAACCGCAGGCCGCATCACCATCGCCGCGCGGACATCATCACCCGTCACGCCCCGCCCCATCTCGGTCGGCTGAACCGGCATCGCAGCCGAGAAGTACAGCGACCCCAAAGCCAGCCCACCGAGCAGCACGATGTAGAGGTTTGCCACGTTCTTGAGCCGGGACGGCAGCGGTGACCACAGCAGAACGAACAGCACGGCGGCGCCCGCGATCAAGCCCAGCCCTTCGCCGCCAAACAGGCTCGTCTGACCACCGTCACCGAACCGCCGCACCACCAGGAGAGCGCCCAACCCCAGCACCGCCACCACCAGCCCGGCCAGGACTACGCCGCGTGAGGCAGCGCCCCGCACCGCCTCCGCGTCGAACAGGTTGAGCGCGACCATCACCGACACCAGCATCACCACGCCGAGCAGCGGCAACACCGCAAACGCCACCCCGGTCAGCGGACCAGCGACAGAGCCCGTGGCGGGCCGACGCACGAAGCCATCCGCAGACAGCATGTCGAGCCCATAGGCCGAAAGATCCACCGCACCGGGCCCCGCCGCCGACATCGCATGGCCCGCATCATGCCCGTTGAAGATCACCCCAAGCCCGATCACGCCGGCAACGACCACCAGCGCCACCACCGCTGGTCTTGGCTGCCGGATGAGCAGCGCGAGCAGAAATCCCACCGCCACCAGGCCAATCACCACCAGGATGATGATGGAGCCAGCCGGCAGCGCCGCCCCCGCGACGGCAGCGCCGCTCGGCAGCGCCGTGGCGGCTGGCCCGGCATCCGCGCCGGCATCGATCGTGGCGTGCAACGCCACCCCGCCAGCAATGCTCAACAGGATCGCGAAGAACAGCGTCGGCGACAGGCTGCGCACCGCCCGCTGGATTTGCGGCAGGGCGGAGTTGGTGAGCAGCGAGGCCACCAGCATCGTGCCATACGACAGGTCGGTCACGTAGCTCTGCACCGTCCCGAAGTTGAACGTCGCCAGTACGTAGCTGATGAGGTAGATGTTGAGTGAGCCAAGCAGCGAGCCGGTCGCCCCGCCACGGCCGCCCGAAAGGCTCGCGCCACCCAGCACCAGCGCGGTAATCGCCATCAAGGTGAACGTCGTGCCCTGCGTCGGGTCTCCCGAGCCGATCAAAGCGGTGAAGCAGATCGCCGCCAGGCCCGCGTAGACGCCCGCAATGCAATGCGCACCCAGCCGCACGACGTTGATCCGCACGCCGCTGGTATAGGCCGCCCGCTCGTCCGAGCCCATCAAGCGAAGATGCCCAAAGAACGCCGTCCGCGCCAACGCATACCAACCAAGCGTGGCAATTACGACGATCGCCAGGATGGGCGTGAAGATCGCCGTGCCGCTCCCCCAGGACGTCATCCAGTCGGGCGCGACACCCCCCGGGCGCGGCAGGATCAACAAGTTGAGCCCAACCAGTGCCAGGTAACCGCTCAGCGACACGATAATTGGCTGCACGCGGACATAGACAATGATGAGGCCGAGCAACAACTGATAGGCCACGCCTACGCCGATCGCATAGACGAACACCGAGATCGGCGAGCCGAGATACCCGGCCTCGAGCAGCTTGATCATCCCGACGTTGATGAAGCCGATCAGCGGACCAATCGACAGGTCGACCCCCGCGCGCCCGGCCATGACGATCGCGGTCAGCGCATAGGTGGCCAAAATCAACGGCGCGACCACGATCAGGCCGCTGCCGATCCCATCGCTCGACATCAGCGAAGGCCCGCGCAGCGTCCCCACGCTGACCAGCACCGCCAGGATCAAGCCCGGCACCATCAGCCGGGTGCTCGGACTCGAAACGCTATCGCCCGGCTCAGCCATCACCACCTACCGGGAGGGACCGAAGCGCGTCAGCCGCTCGAACGCCTCGAGATCATCCTGCGAGTAGCCGTGCGACAACGCAGCCGACCCGGCGTCCTGCGGCTGGCCGCTCGGCTGCCCCCCATTGCGTACATGGCTAAAGCCCGCCTGCAACGTCGCGAACAGCGCATCGTCCGCCGCACTGTAGCGCTGCTCCGGCAGCCGAACGCTTCGGCCACGGTCAGGCCACCCCGTGTCGCCCGCGCGAGACGGCGCAGCCCGCGCCTCGACCGCGGGCGCCGGGCGCGCCTGCAACCGCTCCCCCGACGGCGTCAGCGTCTCGAACAACGCAAGGTCGGCCGCCAAGTATCCGCCATGCCCGTTGCCGGCCGGAGCGGCCTTCCGCTTTGCCACCACCCGCTGCACCGGTCGCGCGGCAAACTCCTCATGCGGTCCGGCGCGCGTCGTGCGCACCACGGGCCGCGCCGCGTCATCGGCCGCCGGGTCAGGGCGCCAGAATGGCGAGCGATACGGCTGACGCGGAATCAAGCGCGGCGTCTCCTCTGCATTGCGTTCGCGATGGTGGGATCTGCTTGGCTACCTTGCCCATCGCCGTCCCGCACCACCCGCGGGCGGCCACCCCCACTGCGCGCCTCCCGCGCTTGCCCGAACATGCCTTCAAGCAGCCCGACCGGCTCGATCTCCTCGCCCACGAAAGTGTCGAAGATGCTGCCGTTGCGGAACACCGCCACGCGCGGGCACAGTCCGATGAACTCCTCCAGCTCGCTGGACATGTAGACCACCGATTTCCCGTCCGCCACGAACTCGCGCAGATAGTGGTAGAGTTCCTGCTTCGCGCCGACGTCGATGCCACGCGCCGGGTCGTTCAGGATCAGGATCCGCGGCTGGGTCGCAAACGCACGTGCAATCAGCACCTTCTGCTGGTTGCCGCCGCTGAGTGACGTTATCAAATTCGTGCTCGGCCCGGTCTTGATCGAAAGCCGCTCCACTTCCCAAGCGAAAATGCCGTTCAGGCCAGTCCAATCGATCAAACCAGCCTTGCCGCCATACGAGTGCGCGCCATACAGCGCAATCAGCAGGTTCTCGAAGATGCTCATGTTCGGCAGGATGCCCTCGCGCTTGCGGTCTCCCGATACGAAGGCGATGCCATGCTGCTTGGCTTGCTCCAAACCGCGGATTTCAACCGGCTTCGGCGAACCCGGAGCATAGGTCACCGGCACCGAGCGCGCCGCTTGGCTCACCCCCGCCAGGATGCGAACGAACGCGTCCTGGCCATGCCCCTCCAGCCCGGTGACACCAAGGATTTCGCCAGCCCTCAGCTCGAAGCTCACGCCCGCCGCATCCGGCCAAACCTGCATGTCCGTCGCCCGCAGCACAACGCGCGTCCCCGGTTCGGCTGCAACCCGCCCGCCTGCCGCGTCATGAACGTCGGATTTCCCCGTCATCAACTCCAACAGGTTCTTCTCCGTCACATGCCCGCGCTCCAGCACCCCAACGTCGCGCCCGTCGCGCATGACCGTGGCGCGATCGCTGATCCGAACCAACTCGGCGATGCGGTGCGTAACGATCAAGATCGTGGCGCCACGATCACGCAACTGCCGCATCTTGGCAAACAGCCGTTCCGTCGAATCGAAGTCCAGCGCCGCCGACGACTCGTCGAGGATCAGCAGCTTCGGGTTGCACAGCAGCGCCCGCCCGATCGTAATCCAAGCCTTCACGCCCAGCGACAAGCCATGCGCCAGCCGCTCCGGATCAACGTCGGACCCGGTCAACTCTTTCATCAGCGCGCGCGCCTGCGCCGTCTTGTCGCGCTGCGCCATGCTGCGCGACCAAAGCCCGTCCGACCCGGCGAACAGGTTCTCGGTGATCGTCGCTTCGTCGGCGACCATCACCTCCTGGAACACCGTGGCCACCCCGATCGCACGCGCTTGCGCCGGTGATTTCGGCTCGTGCCCAAGCACCGAAACCTTGCCGCGGTCGACCGACGTCACGCCGGACATCACCTTCGCCAGCGTACTCTTGCCACAGCCGTTGCCGCCGACGATCGCATGGATCTCGCCGGAACGCGCCCGGAACGACACGCCGTTCAGCGCCTTCGTCACCCCGAAGGACTTGTAGGCGTCCTTGACGTAGAGCTCGCTGCCGCCAAGCGGCCCGTCGTCACGCACCGGCGCATCCGGCAAGTCCCCCGCAATGCGCCGGCTTTGACTGGTCGTGGCAGCTACCATCGCGTCGTGACGTCCCACCTCGCCGTTGGCTCAGGGCTTGTACTGTTCCGGGTCAGCAGGATGCACAAAGAAGTTGTCGACGTACGACGGACTGCCCCAGGATTCCGGACCAGGCTCAAGCCAGGCCGTCGAGTTGCGGTCGCAATCGGTTTTGACCCGGCTCTTGATGTCGTCGAAGTCGTAGACCACCGGTGCCACGAGGATGGATTGCAGCTTCGGCCCCTGGCCCTCCATGGTCCGCATCATGATGTTGAAGCCGAGCTCGATGTCGTCGCCCGGCGGCCAAGTCTGGAACGCCGCGCTCACGTAGTTCGGATTGTTTCGCCAATAACACACCGCACCCAGTTCACCGCCAATCACCATCGGCGGCAACTTCCGGCCAGATTGCAGCAGCGCCTGCAACACGCCGGTCTCGCCCGACGATTGCGTCGCCACCCCATCGAGTTCGCCAGGATGCGTCGAAAGCCACTTCTGAACCTCGGCCTGGCCGATCTGGTCGGTCCACATATGCGAGATTTGCCCAACGACCTTGATGTCCTTCGACTCGGCAAGCCCAGCCAGGATGCCGCGGTTCTGCGAGTCCGAAGACGACGCGCCGGGTATGCCTTCAACGACGAGCACGTTGCCTTTCTCGCCGATCTCCTTGGCCATCCAGCGGCCGATGTCATAGCCCGCGAGCTGGTAATTGACCGAGGAGTTCACCGAATACGGCGACGTCAAATACCCGGTGAAGGAAAACGACGGCACCCCTTTGTCGTAGGCATATTTGATCGACTGGTTGAGCGCCGTCGGGTTGGAGCAGCAGATGATCAACGCATCCACACCCTGGTCGACCAACTGCCGAATCTGCTGGATTTGCGTCGAGTCCTTCAGGTTGGACTGCGTGACGATCACGTTCTTCACCAGCCCAAGCTTCTGCCACTTCGGCAGAACCTCGTTCATCAACCGGTCCATCGCGTTCTTGCGCCACGTGTTGCCCGCGTAGGTGCTGGCGTAACCAATGGTCCACGGCGGCGGCCGCTTCGGCTTGAAGTCCCGCAAGGCGCTCGGTCCAACCGGTTGCGCCGGGTCCGTGAACTTGGGGTTGTATACCGAATCGCGGATGTTGGCCGGTATCTCGTCCAGTCCTTCCGCATAAGCAGAAGCCCCGACCAGGAGCGACGCGGCGAGCGCGATCAGGGGCACGCGCCAGCCTCTGTGACGCCGATGGTGCGGTTTACCCAGCCGGGCCTTCAACGTGGATGACATCAACGCGCTCCTCCTGGTTTCGGCAAAATGACACTGAATGACAAGACAATCCGGTCCCGAAACAACTGGTAGCGTAGAGGCCGCATTTCACGCGCCTTGGAACGCTGCGACAAACAAACGAGTCTGCACAAGGCTGCCGTACCGCACTTGCGCAACGAATGATCGGGCGCTGCTGTTTGAACCCGCGCAACGCTCACGGCCGAATAATTGCGCACAGGGCGAACTTTCACAAGAGGAAAGTTTGTTTTCCCGCAGTCAAATGGCGCGCCTGGCTCCCAACCAAACCCGTGCTCGATTCAAAGCGCGAAAAACCAGTTCGAAACCAGCAACACCACAGCGCCCGCTGCCAGCGCCAAGTAAGGCAGCAGGCCGGCGCGGCGGACCGTGGTTGCTGCCAGCGCGTCGCGCGAGGGCGCCGGAAAGCGCCCCTTGTCCTGGCCATAATGCCGCCAGCAGAACAACGGGATCACCAACCCGGCGGCGATCAGCCCGGCCCACAGCGCCACCGGGTTCCACGTCTTGGCGCCGGCGCCCATGAAGACCAAGTTGACGAAGGACAGCACCGTTCCGGCCCCAAGCAACCAGCCGGGCGCGCGCCAAGGCCGCACCATCGCCCCGGAATCAAGCCGGTGGATCCAACCGGCATTGAGGTTGAGGAAGTTAAAGATGATGTAGCCGCAGTTCGACACGGCGAGGATCAAGAAGAAGCTCGGTGCATCGGCCGACGCAATCGCCAACGCGCCAAGGTTGAAGCAGAGGTCCGTCAGCATGGCCCGCGTGGGCGAGCCGTGATGGTTCAGCCGGCCAAGATAGCGCGGCAGCCAGCCTTCCACCGAACCTTGATACAACGTGCGCGACGAACCCGCCATCGCGGTCATGACCGAGAGCATGAGTGCCAAGATCATCATCATCACCAACAATCCGTGGACGAACTGACCACCGCCCACCATCCCCGCCAGCGCATCGGCCACGCCCGAGCCGTCGACCACCGGTTGCGCCAACATCCCGTCCAACCCCAACACGCCCTGGAAGGTGAACGGCACCAGCACATACAAGGCGATGCAAAGCAGGCCCGAGTAAAAGATCGCCTTGAACGTATCGGCCGTCGGGTTGCGCAATTCGCTCGTGTAGCAAACCGCAGTCTCGAACCCGTAGGTCGACCAGCCGGCGATGAACATGCCGCCCAGCAGCAGCGTCCAGCCGGGAACGTTCCAACGGCCCGGGTCAGGCGCCGCCGCCACCGCCAGCGGCACAAGCGGGTGAAAATTCGCGGCGTGGAGCTGCCCCCGCAGCAGAGGCACCAGCCCCACCACGAACATCGGGACGATCACGAGCAGCCCCACATACATCTGCACGTTCGCAGTGCCCATAATGCCGCGATGCTGGATCGCGAAGGTCACCAACATCAGCGCCGCACCAATCCAGAACGTCGCGTTGAGCGAGATGCCGACCGGCCCAAGCGACTGGCTGAACAAGGTCCACGTCCGCAATCCCGGCGTGGCAGCCGCCGTGAGCGCCGCCACCGCGTCGGCTGGCAGGGTCCCGGCATGGGCGGCGATATAGCCCGCCACCTCCGGCGAACCCGGCGCGAAACTCGGGATCGGCGCCACCGCATTGAGGATGTAGGCCGCCGCTATGGAACAGCCTAAGGCAAGCACCGGCGACCATCCCAGCCAGTTGCACCAAACCGACAGCGGCGCCACCACCTTGGCATAGCGCACCCAGGCCGCCGCCCCGTACACCGAGGCGCCGCCGGTCTTGTTCGGGTAGAGCCCGGCGATCTCGGCATAGGTGAACGACTGCACGAAGCCCATCACGATCGACAGCGTCCAAACGCCGGCCGCAAGCTTACCCGTCATGCCCGCCACGCCGCCCAACGAGAACAGCACCAGCGCCGGAACGCCGCTCGCAACCCAGAACGCACCGGTCCAACCTATGCCACGCTGCAAATCGCCAGCGCCGGCTCCCGCTCCTGCAACCGGCGATGTAACCGACACCTCTTCCTCCTAAGCACAAAACTTTCCGCATGGTAAATCAGATCGGACCCTCGTCAACCGCCCATCTTATTTCCTCCTGGACATAATGGTTTCTTGAAGCGAAAATGCCGGCGAGCAACGGGCTGCGCGCGTCCGCCGTTGGGGCCAGGCGCCGGCATGAGGGAGTTTGTTGATGAGCGTCATGTCATGGCGCCGGTCGCCACTCGCCGAACGGCATCGCGCGCTTGGCTCCTCGTTGCTCGACTGGAACGGCATGGAGACCGCCTGGACCTACGACAGCGACGTCGCCGACGAACACGAGGCAATCCGCACCAAGGCGGCCCTGATGGACGTGTCAGGCCTGCGCAAGGTCCATCTGGTGGGCCCGCACTCTCACCACGTGCTGCAGCGCGCCACCACCCGCGACGTGCGCAAGATCTATCCCGGACGCTCCGTCTACGCAACGATCCTCACCGACGAGGGCAAGTTCGCCGACGACTGCATCCTCTATCGCACCGGCCCCAACGCCTGGTTGGTCGTCATCGGCTCAGGCACCGGCTACGAAACGCTCACCCGCGACGTCGTCGGCAAGAACGTGGCCATCCTGTTCGACGACGACCTACAGGACCTCTCGCTGCAAGGGCCGCTGGCCGTCGACTACCTCGAGCGTCACGTCCCAGCCATCCGCGCGCTGAAATACTTTCACCACCTGCAAACCACCCTGTTCGGCTGCCACGTCATGATCTCGCGCACCGGCTACACCGGCGAACGCGGCTACGAAATCTTCTGCCGCGCCGAAGACGCGCCGGTCATCTGGGACCGCATCCTCGCCGAGGGCCGCGCCATGGGCATCATCCCCGCCTCGTTCACCGCGCTCGATTGGCTCCGCGTCGAGAGCTACCTGCTCTTCTATCCCTACGACAACTCGCAGATGTACCCGTTCGCCGACGAGCCGCCCGGCGACACGCTGTGGGAACTCGGCCTCGACTTCACCGTCTCCAAGGACAAGACCGAGTTCCGCGGCGCCGAGGAACACCGCCGCCTGAAGGGGCGCGAACGCTTCAAGATCTACGGCGTGCTGGCCGACACCGATGTCGCACTCAGCCCAGGCGACCAGCTCTACGCCAGCGGCGCCGCAGCCGGCATCGTCACCTGCGCAATGGTCTCCCGCCTGACACACCGCTCGATGGCCATCGCCCGGATGGACGTCGCCGCGGCCAAGCAGGGCACGCCGTTGCAAGTGCGCGGGAGCGCCATGGAATGCAGCGCCATCGCCCACCCCATCAACTTCGACGACCCGCTCAAAACGAAGCGCACCGCAGCCTAACCCGCCCAAATCGCACCAGACCCGACACCACACCGAGGCGCCAATTGCCGATCGTGAGCCGACCCGTCTACGGCACGCTGAACCCCAGCCGCGGCGCCCGCCACATCGTCATCGCCGACGTCGCCGGCGCCACCGCCATCCTCGACATGGCGCCGCGATGCCCCCCCGGTTTCTTCGCCGCCGCAAGCTTGCTCCTCGTCACCCCCGACCCCTCCGCCATAGCCGACCGCTTGCGCCGCCTCCACCCAAACCTGCTGGCCGAAGACGCAACGCTCGATGCGGCCCTGCTCCGCCTCGCGCACATCCTCGCCACCGCGGCGATGGGCACGCAGCTCTACGCCGCCGGCAGCGAGGGGCTAATCGGCCAAGCCATCCGCACCGGCATGGCCGCCGGCCTGGAGCGCGCCGCCATCGTCACCGAACACCGCGGCTCCGCGGCCCGCCGGGTCCAATGCGTGCATTGCAAGGCCATCATGGACGGTGTCACGACGCAGCCGGTGCGATGCCCCCAATGCGGCCTGGCCCTGCTGGTGCGGGATCACTACTCCCACCGCATCGCCGCCTTCCAGGGCGTGTGCATCGACGCCGAACAACCCGGCACCGCCCCGCCGCCCGAGCAAGCCTTCCCATGAGCGCAACCACGCCGCAGCTCCCCGTAATCGTCAGCGAAGTCGTCGACGTCACCCCCCAGGTCAAGCGCTTCCGCCTCGAACCCGCCGGACCCGGCCCGCTGCCCGCCTTCGCCGGCGGCGCCCACGTGGTCGTTTCGGCGCCAGACGGGCAAACCGTCCACCGCCGCGCCTATTCGCTGATGAGCCCGCCATCGCAAACCGCAAGCTACATGATCAGCGTCAGGCGCGATGACACGGGGCGCGGCGCGTCGCGCCACATGCACGAGCGGGTCGGCGTCGGCGCAAGGCTCGCGATCAGCCACCCCGTCAACCTGTTCCCCATCGCGCAGCGGGCCAAAAAACACCTCCTGCTCGCAGGCGGCATCGGCATCACCCCGTTCCTCGCCATGATGCACCAACTCAACGAGCAGGCCCGCCCGTTCGAGCTGCACTACGCCGCCCGGTCGCAAGACGAAGCGGCCTACGCTGCCGAAATCCAAGCTCGCTACGGCCATCATGCCCGGTTCTACCATTCCAACCTCGGCGAGCGGCTGCCGCTCGCGACCATCCTGGCGAACCAGCCCCTCGGCACGCATGTCTACGTCTGCGGCCCTAGGCGCATGCTCGAGGACGCGACCCAAACCGCCGCCGCCTGCGGCTGGCCCGACCCGGCGGTTCACTGCGAGCGGTTCGGCGCGCCGCCCGGTGGCGAGCCGTTCGAGGTGCGGCTCAGCCGGTCCCGCATCGCCGTGCAGGTCGGCGCCCACCAGAGCATGCTGGAGGCGATCGAGGCCGCCGGCGTCCCAGCGCCCTCACTGTGCCGCGGCGGCGCTTGTGGCCAGTGCGAGGCGAGGGTGCTGGCTTGCGACGGCGCCTTGCTGCATCACGACCACGTCCTCACCGCCGACGACAAGGCAGCCGGGCACAAGATCATGCCTTGCGTGTCGCGCTTCATCGGCCGCTCCCTGGTGATCGACCTTTGACCAGGAAAACCACCCCAAGCAGAGCCGAGGAACCATGAGCCTGGTATTCCACGAAGAGACCTTCCGCGACGACTTCACCTTCCGCAACAGTCCAGCCGGCATCCAGCGCTTCCCGTTCCCGTTCGACCGCGATGACTACATGTACGCCGTCAACATCGAGCCGCATGTCCAAGGGCCGCCAGGATCGGTGTTCGAAAACCTCATCGACGTCGACGAGCACTACGTCGCCGAACTCCACGACCGCGCCTTGGTCCTGCAGGAAGACCCACTGCGCTGCCAATCCCTGCCGCACATGGCGCCCGCCGGATGGGACGTGCTGGAACTGCTGATGACCCACCACGCCCAGGGCTACCCCGAGCACTTCACCTTGCACCGCGACGGCGACCGCTGGCGCTGGATCAACCGCCCGCTCGGCATCGACGATCGCTTCACCTTCGGCCAGGAGGCCACCCTGCCTCGACCGCCGTTCGAATACATCACCCGCCAGGCCCAGGGTGACTTCGTGGTGCTCGACCAGCGCGACGACAACCTCTGGATGGACGCCGGCATGGTCACCACCCAGGCCGACTGGTCGCTCGACTTCGACATCGGCATGAACTTCCTGGAATGGCACGCGCCCGTCCCGCTCGCCCACCAGTTGGGCATCTTCCAGCGCGCCCTGAAGTTCATGATGGCTTTGCGTCAAGGCGCCCCCACCCGCCGCTTCAACTGGACCATGACGATCAACCCGCGCCTGGACACCAGCCCGGAGGCCTACCCCAAATGGGGCCCGGACCGCCTGTCCGTCACCCCCGCCAACGTCGGCAGCAAGGTCTACCTGCGGGTCGAGGTGCAGAGTTTCTGGCGGCTGCCGCGCTCCAACGCCGTGCTGTTCCCCATCCGCTGCTACCTGCTCAGCCTCGAGGACCTCGCGACCGTCCCCCAATGGGCGCGCCGCCTGCACCGCGTCCTGCGCGACCTGCCAGCGGAGTTGGCCGACTACAAGGGCCTGTCACGCTGGCGCCCACTCGCCGTCGACTACCTAGAGCAGATCCCGATCAGGTCGAATGACCTGATCGGGTGAAGATGTTCGCCAAAACAAAGAGCTAGAATATCTGAAGTGAGCCAAGGCGAACGGAAAATGTTCTAGCCCACTTCGACGAAGGCTAATCCGCAGGTGTCCAGAGGACGACCGTCCTCTGGTGGGGCCAGAGCATGATCTCTTCGATCATGCTCCGCTTGACTGAGAAAAAAGCATGATCTCTTCGATCATGCTCCGCTTGACTGAGAAAAAAGCATGATCTCTTCGATCATGCTCCGCTTGACTGAGAAAAAAGCATGATCTCTTCGATCATGCTCCGCTTGACTGAGAAAAGAGCAGCGGCAAAGCCCGACCTAAACCGCCGAAAGCCGCGCACCCGCCGCAGCCAACGTGTTGCGCAGCAGGCAGGCGATCGTCATCGGCCCAACCCCGCCCGGCACCGGCGTAATCCAACCCGCCACCCCCACCGCCTCGGCAAAGCACACATCCCCCACCAGCCGCGGCTTGCCTTCCCCCGCGACCCGGTTGATCCCCACGTCGATCACCGCCGCCCCCGGCTTGATCCACCCGCCGCGCACCATCTCCGCGCGCCCGACCGCAGCCACCAGGATGTCCGCCTCGCGACACCGCGCCGCCAGGTCGCGGGTGCGGGAGTGCGCGACGGTCACCGTGCAATCCTCCCGCAGCAGCAGTTGCGCCATCGGCTTGCCCACGATGTTGGAACGCCCCAGCACCACCGCGTCCATCCCGGCCAGCGAGCCCAGCGCTTGCTTCAGCAGCATCAGGCAACCGAGCGGCGTGCAAGGCACCAGCCCCGGCGCCCCCACCGCCAGCCGCCCGGCATTCACCACATGGAAGCCGTCAACGTCCTTGTCCGGGTCGATGGCCGCCAGCACCCGCGCGCTGTCGATCTGCGACGGCAGCGGCAACTGCACCAGGATGCCGTCGATCACCGGGTCGGCGTTCAGTTGCGCCACCAGGGCGAGCAGCGTCGCCTCCGCCGCATCGGCCGGCAGCCGGTGCTCGACCGACAGCATGCCCGCCGCCTCCGTCTGGCGCGCCTTGTTGCGCACGTACACCTGGCTCGCCGGGTCGGCGCCCACCAGCACCACGGCCAGGCCCGGCGCCCGCTTGCCAGCCCGCACCATCGCCTCCACCTCGGCACGGGTCTGCTGGTTCAGCCGCGTGGCGAGGGCACGGCCGTCGATCACCTGGGCGCCCCCGCCAGCCTCCCGCCGCTCAGTCACGGAACACCACCGTGCGCGCGCCGTTCAGCAGCACCCGCCCTTCCAAATGCCAGCGCAGCGCCCGCGACAGGACCCGGCGTTCGATGTCGCGGCCTTGGCGCACCAAATCCTCCGGCGTGTCCTGATGGCTGATCCGTTCCACGTCCTGTTCGATGATCGGTCCCTCGTCCAACTCGGCAGTCACGAAATGCGCCGTCGCCCCAATCAGCTTCACGCCGCGCGCATGGGCCTGGTGATACGGCTTGGCACCCTTGAAGCCGGGCAGGAACGAGTGGTGGATGTTGATGCAACGCCCGGACAGCTTGGCCGCAAAATCGTCCGACAGCACCTGCATGTAGCGCGCCAGCACCACCAGGTCGGTGCGCGTCTCCTGCACCAGCGCCCAGATGCGCGCCTCCTGCACCAACTTCGTCTCCTTGCTCACCGGCAGGTGGTGGAAGTCGACGCCCGCCAAGTCCATCAGCGCATAGCTCTCCCGCGGATGGTTGGACACCACGGCGCTCACCTCCAACGGCAACTCCCCAATGCGCCAGCGATACAGGATATCACGCAGGCAGTGGTCGAACCGCGACACCAGGATCATCACCCGCGGCAACTTGTCACGGTCGCGCAGGCTCCACACCATGCCAAACCGCATCCCCAGGCCTGCAAGCTGGTCGGACAGCGCCGCCGCATCGAGCTTGCCGCCGGGATGGTCCATCACGATGCGGGCAAAGAACCGATTGCCCTCCGCGTCGTCATATTGCTGCGCCTCACGGATGTTGCCGCCGTGCTCGAAAATGGCGGTCGCAACCGCGGCCACGATGCCCGGGCGGTTCGGGCACGAGAGCGTCAGGATGTGCTGGTGGGTGGCCATCGCGGCTCCAAAACAGGGCAGGGGGGATGCCCCGGCCAAACCCTCACGAGCCCGCCGACCACCCATCGCTCCGTTACACATGTTTCCCACTAAGAAAAGTGATTTCTCACCGGTTGACAGTCACACCACCCGATGTAAGGTCGCGCAAGCAAAGGGGAGGCGGTAGCGTGTGTGGCATCATCGGGCTGTTCTTGAAGCGGGACAGGCTGCAAGCCGACCTCGGCAAGTATATGGGCGCAATGCTGGTCACCATGCGCGACCGCGGTCCCGACAGCGCCGGGTTCGCCGTCTACAGCCAGGATATCGGCGCCGTTAAGCTCACCCTAAGCGGCGCCGACGCCAACCTCGCTTTGGCCGCAACGCTCGGCGTCCCCGCAGAACAGCGCGACACCCACCTGGTGCTGCACGTCCCAGAGTGCCGGCTCGCCGAGATCCGCGCCGAACTCGCGCACCACCAGGTGACGATGGTCGGCGAGGGCCGGCGCATGGAGCTGTACAAGGAAGTCGGCCAGCCCGCCGAGGTCGCCGCCCGTTTCGGCCTCGCATCCATGGCCGGAACCCACGGCATCGGCCACACCCGCATGGCGACGGAAAGCGCCGTGACGGTCGGCGGCGCGCACCCCTACACCACGGGCGACGACCAGTGCCTCGTGCACAACGGCAGCCTGTCCAACCACAACGCGTGGCGGCGCAAGCTGGTCCGCGAGGGCTTCACCTTCCACACCGAAAACGACACCGAGGTCGCCGCCGCCTATCTCTCCTGGCGCATGCGCGAAGGCCATAGCCTCGAGAGCGCACTGGATGCCAGCCTCGGCGACCTCGACGGCTTCTACACCTTCGTCGTCGGCACCCGGACCGGCTTCGCCGTGCTGCGCGACCCGGTCTGCTGCAAACCCGCGGTCATGGCCGAAACCGACGACTGGGTCGCCTTCGGAAGCGAATACCGCGCCCTCGTCGAACTGCCCGACATCGACCATGCGCGCGTGTGGGAGCCCGAGCCAGCCAGGGTCTACGCCTGGGAACGCGCCGCGTGAGTGAGGTGGTCGATCTCGCCCAAACCCCGGTCCGCAGCCTCAATGCAACGCTCCACGGCCTCGAACCCCACACCAACCGCACCGTGTGGCGCGTGCTCAACCCGCGCGGCCAGCACGCGCTGGCGGTCGGCATGGACGCGCCGCTCCGGGTCGAGATCGCAGGCCACGCAGGCTATTACTGCGCCGGAATGAACAACGGCGCCACCGTGGTGGTCGAGGGCAACGCGGGCAACGGCGTGGCCGAAAACATGATGTCCGGCCGCGTCCACGTGCGCGGCGATGCCAGCGCCGCCGCCGGCGCCACCGCGCATGGCGGCATGCTGGTGATCGA
Source organism: Acetobacteraceae bacterium (assembly GCA_965199105.1). Lineage (GTDB taxonomy): Bacteria > Pseudomonadota > Alphaproteobacteria > Acetobacterales > Acetobacteraceae > LMUY01. Next base: position 1,627,774 of record CBDAQO010000002.1, read on the forward strand.
CGGCAACGCAGCCGCCCGCTGCGGCATCAGCATGAAGGGCGTCGACATCGTGGTCGGCGGCAGTGTCGGCCACATGAGCGCCTTCATGGCCCAGGCCGGCACCCTCTCCGTGCTCGGCGACGCCGGCGACAGCCTCGGCGACAGCATCTACGAGGCCCAATTGTTCATCCGCGGCAGCGTCGCCAGCCTGGGCGCCGATTGCGTCGAAAAACCCATGCACGACCAGCACCGCGCCGCCCTGGCCGCCCGCTTGGCCACCGCCGGGTTCGCCGGCGTGGGCCTCGGCGAATTCCGCCGCTACGGCTCGGCGCGCCGGCTCTACCATTTCCACGTCGACAACGCGGGCGAGTATTGATGGGCCAGCTTCCCACCCCCCACACGTCAAACCCAAGGCCAGCCGCCCGCGAGAGCGCCACCTTCGACCGCGCCACCCTCGCCGAAATCCGCCGCGCCGCCGCCACCGGCATCTACGACATCCGCGGCTACGGCGCCAAACGCGCGCTACCCCACTTCGACGACCTGCTATTCCTCGGCGCCAGCATCAGCCGCTACCCGCTGGAAGGCTACCGCGAGCGCTGCGGCACCGAAGTCGTCCTCGGCGCCCGCCATGCCAAGCAGCCGATCACGCTGAAGATCCCCATCACCGTCGCCGGCATGAGCTTCGGCAGCCTGTCCGCACAGGCCAAAGAGGCGCTCGGCCGCGGCGCCACCATCGCCGGAACCAGCACCACCACCGGCGACGGCGGTATGACCGCGGAAGAACGCCAAAGCAGCCAAACCCTGGTCTACCAATACCTGCCAAGCCGCTACGGCATGAACCCGGACGACCTGCGCGCCGCCGACGCCATCGAGATCGTCATCGGCCAAGGCGCCAAACCCGGCGGCGGCGGCATGCTGCTCGGCCAGAAAATCACTCCCCGCGTCGCCGCCATGCGCACCCTGCCGCCCGGTATCGACCAGCGCAGCGCCAGCCGCCACCCCGACTGGACCGGCCCGGACGACCTCGAAATCAAGATCCTCGAACTGCGCGAAGTCACCGACTGGCAAAAGCCGATCTACGTGAAAATCGGCGCCTCCCGCCCGTATTACGACACCGCGCTCGCCGCCAAGGCCGGCGCCGACGTCGTCGTGCTCGACGGCATGCAGGGCGGCACCGCCGCCACCCAGACGGTGTTCATCGAGCATGTCGGCCTCCCCATCCTGGCCGCGATCCGCCCCGCCGTGCAGGCCCTGCAGGACCTCGGCCTGCACCGCCAAGTGCAACTGATCGTCTCCGGCGGCATCCGCAACGGCGCCGACGTCGCCAAGGCGCTCGCCCTCGGCGCCGACGCCGTGAGCATCGGCACCGCCGCCCTCGCCGCCCTCGGCGACAACGACCCGGCGTTCGAAGCCGACTACGCCGCCCTCGGCACCCACGCCGGCGCCTACGACGCCTGGCACGAAGGCCTCGACCCCGCCGGCATCACCACCCAGGACCCAGTGCTCGCCGCCCGGCTGGACCCGGTGCTCGGCGGACGGCGCCTGGCCAACTACCTCGCCGTCCTCACCCTCGAGGCGCAAACCATCGCCCGCGCCTGCGGCAAGAGCCACGTGCACAACCTCGAACCGGAGGACCTCGTGGCGCTCACCGTCGAAGCCGCCGCCATGGCGCGGGTCCCGCTCGCCGGCACCACCTGGATCCCCGGCCAAGGGGCCGCCCCATGACGACCGCTACGCTGTCCGCCACCGCCACGCTGTCCGCCACCGCCCGCGAGCGCGGCATCCGCTACTTCCTAGTCGCCTACACCGACCTGCTCGGCGTCCTGCGCGCCAAGCTCGTGCCCGCCACCGCCATCGACGGCATGGCCCGCGACGGCGCCGGGTTCGCCGGCTACGCCAGTTGGTTCGACATGAGCCCCGCCGACCCCGACGTGCTGGCCATGCCCGACCCGGCCGGCCTGCTCCAATTGCCCTGGAAGCCCGAAGTCGCCTGGCTGCCCGCCGACCTCGTCATGGCCGGGCGCGACGTCGACCAGGCGCCCCGCACCGTGCTCAAGCGGATGATCGCGGCCGGCGCGGCGCTCGGGCTCGAGATGCGCACCGGCGTCGAGCCGGAGTTCTTCCTCATCCAGCCCAGCGGCGACGCCATCGACGACCAGGCCGACCGCCAGTCCAAGCCCTGCTACGACCAGCTCACCCTCATGCGCCGCTTCGACGTCATCGCCGAAATCGCCGACGCCATGCAGACGCTGGGCTGGCAGCCCTACCAAAGCGACCACGAGGACGGCAACGGCCAATACGAAATGAACTGGGCCTACGCGCCAGCCCTGGTCACGGCCGACCGCCACGTCTTCTTCAAATACATGGTCCGCACCATCGCCGAAAAACACGGCATGCGCGCCACCTTCATGCCAAAGCCGTTCGCCGAGCTCACCGGCTCAGGCTGCCACGCCCACATCTCCGTCTGGCGCGATGGCAGCAACGCCTTCCAGGGCGACGACGAACTCGGCCTCTCCCCGTTGGCGCGCCACTTCCTGGGCGGCTTGATGGCGCACGCCGAAGCCCTCTGCGCGCTGACCAACCCGGCGGTCAACAGCTACAAGCGCATCAACGCCCCCATCACCCTGTCGGGCGCCACCTGGTCCCCCAGCGCCATAAGCTGGGGCGGCAACAACCGCACCCACATGGTCCGCGTGCCAGGCCCCGGCCGCATCGAGCACCGCCTGGCCGACGGCGCGGCCAACCCCTACTTGCTGCAGGCAGCCCTGCTCGCGGCCGGGCTCGACGGCGTGCGACGCCAAATCGACCCCGGCGCCTCGCTCGACCTCAACATGTACGTCGCACCCGACGCCACCGCGGTCCGGCGCCTGCCGCTCAACCTGCTCGACAGCATCCGCGCGTTCGAAGCCAACGCCACGCTGCGCGAAGCGCTGGGCGAAGCGTTCTGCGCCAGCTACGCCAAGCTGAAGCACCAGGAATGGACCAGCTACGCCCGCCACCTGACGCAGTGGGAGAGGGACGCCTCGCTGGATTGCTAAGCCCGCGCCCGCCGCCCGCGCCCGACGCCCGTGCCCGACGCCCGTGCCCGACGCCCGTGCCCGACGCCCGTGATTGTGCCCGCAAACTCGATGTTTTATCATCGGCCATGCCAAGCCGAGCCAAGAGCAAGCCAACAACGGACGTCGTCGACGACATCACCACCGGCTCCAACGCGCCGCGCGACAACGCCCGCAACCTCGAGCGCGCATTGGGGGCCCAAATCCGCGCCGTGCGCCGCGCCAACGACTTGTCCGTCGCCGATCTCGCCGCAGCATCGTCGATCTCCACCGGAATGCTGTCGAAGATCGAAAACGGCCAAATCTCGCCCTCGCTATCGACCATCCAGTCGGTCGCCAGCGCCCTCTCGGTGCCCCTGAGCAACCTGTTCGCAGCCTTCGAAGAGCGCCGCGACTGCTCCTTCGTCAAGGCCGGCCAAGGCGTCATCATTGAACGCCGCGGCACCAAGGTGGGCCACGTCTACGAACTGCTCGGCCACGCCCTGCGCGGCGAAATCGCCGTCGAGCCCTATTTGATCACCCTGCGAGAAGACGCCGCCCCCTACACCGGCTTCCAGCACGGCGGCATCGAACTCATCTTCATGCTCACCGGCAGCGTCGCCTACCGCCACGGCGCCGAAAGCTACGAGATGACCCCCGGCGACGCACTCCTCTTCGACTCCACCGCCCCCCACGGCCCCGCCAAGCTGCTATCCCCCACCATGACCTACCTCTCGATCATCGTGTACGCCCGCTAGAGCAGATCCCGATCAGACGGAATCGTCTGATCGGGTGAAGATGCTCGCAAAACAGAGGGTTAGAGCGTGTGAAGTGAGCGGAAGCGAACGGAACATGCTCTAACCCCAACAGCCCCAACCGCCCTCGACCAGCCTCCCAAAAGCCCTCTCCCTCCGGGAGAGGGTTGGGTGAGGGGAGCCCCACTCCCCCCAATCATCACCGCACCGTCGCCACCCGCAGCGCATTCGTCGTCCCCGCCTGCCCGAACGGAACCCCCGCCGCCACCACAACCTCGTCCCCGCTCGCCGCAAACCCCTCGCTGCGCGCAATCCGCACCGCCCGGCTCACCGTCTCCGTCATCGTGTGCACCTCCCCCGTCACCACCGCGTGCACACCCCAAACCACCGCCATCCGCCGCGCCGTCTCCTGTGACGTCGTCAGCCCCAACACCGGGCAATCCGGCCGCGTCCGCGCAATCCGTAGCGCCGTCGAGCCCGACATCGTGTACGCCGCGATCGCCCGCGCCCCGATCGTCTTGCCAATCTGCCGCGCCGCATCCGCAATCGCGTCCGCCACCGTCGCCTCCGGCCGCGGCCGCCCCTGCTCGCACAGCTCGCGCCAATGCGCGTCCTGCTCCACCCGGTCCACGATCCGGTCCATCATGTTCACCGCCTCGAACGGATACTGCCCCGCCGCCGTCTCCGCGCTCAGCATCACCGCATCCGCCCCGTCGAACACCGCCGTCGCCACGTCCGACGCCTCGGCCCGCGTCGGCGACGGCGCATTGATCATGCTCTCCAGCATCTGCGTCGCCACCACCACCGGCAGCCCCCGCTCCCGCGCCGCCCGAACGATGCGCTTCTGCGCCAGCGGCACCTCCTCCGGCGGCAACTCCACCCCCAAATCACCCCGCGCCACCATCACCGCGTCCGACAGCGCAAGGATCTCGTCGAGGTTGTCCAACGCCTGCGGCTTCTCGAGCTTGGTCATGATCCACGCCCGCCCGCCCGCAATGTCGCGCGCCTCCGCCACGTCCTCCGCCCGCTGCACGAACGACAGCCCGATGAAATCCACCCCATGCTGCAGCGCGAACCGCAGATCGGCGTGGTCCTTCTCCGTCAGCGCCGGAATCGGCAGCACCACGTCCGGCACGTTCACCCCCTTGCGGTCCGACAGCGGGCCCCCCGTCACCACCGCGCATTCCAGGTGGTCGTCCCGCTTGTGCACCACCCGCAGGCGCAGCTTGCCGTCGTCCAGCAGCAGCGTGGTCCCGATCATCGCCGCCTGCATGATCTCGGGATGCGGCAACTGCACCCGCCGCGCATCCCCCGGCACCGGCGAAAGATCGAGCTGGAACGCCTGCCCGGTCTGCAGCGCCACCCGCCCGGCCTGGAACCGGCCCACCCGCAGCTTGGGCCCCTGCACGTCGGCCAGGATGCCGATCGGCCGCCCCGACTCCGTCTCCAACGCCCGGATCACCGCAATCCGCGCCGCGTGCTCCTCATGCGTGCCATGGCTGAAATTGAGCCGGAACACGTCCGCCCCGGCGCGGAACAACCGTCCCAGCACCTCGGGCGTGCTGCTCGCCGGCCCAACGGTGGCCACGATCTTGGTTCGCCGCCGCCGGCGCATTTTGGGCTGTGCCATGGTGGTTTCTGCTCCCTTCGCCCCACTATGGCGAACCCCAGGGCGCCGCGCCATCTACCCCTGCGGAGGACCCACCAGCATGACCGAACTCGACCCCGCCACCCGCACCGAACTCGAAGCCGCCGCCTTCCGCCGCCTCACGCAACACCTGCGCGAGCGCACCGACGTGCAGAACATCGACCTGATGAACCTGGCCGGCTTCTGCCGCAACTGCCTCAGCCGCTGGTACCGCGAAGCCGCCGAAGCCCAGCAAATCCCCCTAACCGACCCGGCCGCCCGCGAAATCGTCTACGGCATGCCCTACCCCCAATGGCAAGCCCTCCACCAGCGCCCCACGAACACCCCGTAAAAAGCCCTCTTCCCCTGGGAGAGGGTTGGGTGAGCGACCCCCCCCAGCCGACGCAACATCCAGCCCACCGCCCCCGCCCAGCCTCAAAACTCCCTCTCCCGCTCGCGGGAGAGGGCCGGGGTGAGGGCCCTTCCCACTACCCCTTCGGCACCACAAACCCAAAGCTCACCGGCCCATCGTAATTCGCCGCAACGCTCCCCCCCGCGATCGCCTGCCCGTTCAGCGTCGCCGAGTTCACATACAGGTTGCGGTCCAAACCCGGGCCCCCGTAGTCATCGTTCAGGAACGTCACCGTCGCCACGTCCTTGCCCGCCGCGAAGTTGCCCAGAATGTCGAACGTCTGCGACGCCCCCGCACCATGCAGCGCCGCCGCCGTGAACGTGCCGCCGATCTGCTTGCCGTTCACCTGCACGGTAAACTGCGCATCCCCCTGATACGCGTCCTCCGAAACCGCCAGCGCCAGCGTGTCCGCCCCCTTGCCCGCACTCACCGTGGGCGTCGCCGTCACCACCGCAATCCCGCTCGCCGCCCCGGGCAACCCCGCCACCCCCGCCGTGGACAGCGCCTGCCCACCGCCCGTGATGCTGCTGCCCCCCAGCGACAGCCCCGTCACCTGCAAATCCGCACTCGACTGCCCCGCAGCCACCGTCGTCGTGAACACCAGCGACGTCCCCGTGCTCGCCGCCGCGTCGTAGCTCGCCGTTCCCCCCGTGCTCAGCGACAGCGTCGGTGACCCCCCCGCCGTCGACACGCTCACCGCCTGGCTCAGCGTCAGGTCGAAGCTCACCACCTGCCCCGCATGCGCCGGCGCCGACGAACTGTCCGCGCTGATCGAAACCACCGACGGCGGCGGCGCCAGGCTGAACACGAAGCTCGCCGGCCCGTCCGCATCGATCGTAATCGTCGAACCGGCGATCGTCTGCCCGTTGATCGTCGCCGCGTTCACATACAGGTTCCGGTCCGTGCTCGGGGTGCCGGCATAATCGTCATTGATGAACGTGACGGTCGCCACGTTCACACCCGCCGCAAAGTCGCCCAGCACGTCGAACGCCTGCCCCGCCCCCGCCGCGTGCGACGCCACCGCCGTCTGCACCCCGCCAATCTGCTGCCCATCGACCGTCACGATGAACTGAGCGTCCCCCTGGTAGGCATCCTCCGACATCAGCAGCGCCAGCGTATCCGCCCCGCTGCCCAACACCACCGTCGGCGCCGCCACCGGCACCACCGGCACCACGGGCACCACCGGCGGCGCAGGCCCAATCGGCGCAGGTCCCACCGGCGCCCCCACACCAGCCGGCGCCGTGCCCCCAATCGTCCCCGGCGTGATCGGCGTCACCTCCACGATCAGCGGGTCCGTCCCCAGCGCCACCGTGATCGACGTCACGTCGCTCGCCGTCTGGATCGCCGCCGTGCCGTCCACCGGGTCGTACACCGCGACGTTGTAGCTCCCCCCCAGGCTCACCGTGACCTGGCTCGGCGTCACCGCCGACTGCACCTCCGTCACCGCATCGTAGAACTGCGGCTCCGACCACAGCGCGACGTCGAACGCCCCGCTCGACTTGGCGAACACCTCCTGGAACCCGTAATCCGGGTTGAGCCCCGACACCGTGTCATTCAGCGTCCCCGGCGTGAACGTGCCAGCATTGGCGCCGGTGTCGGCCAGTATCGTCGTCAGGTTGTGAATATCCACCGCCGCCTGCTTCGGCGCGCCACTAACGGTGAACAGCCCGTAATGGTCCTCGGGATTGCTCGGCTGGTCGTCATAACCATCCTCGAGCTGGTACAGATACGTGTTGACCACCCCATCCGCCGCGTTCTGCAGCAGGATGTCCATGTCCCACACGCTCTGCACATACTGCGACACGCCGGAATTGCCGTCCTGCAGCGTGTAATACCCGGTCTCGGACATCACCACTGGCTCGCCCACCACCGTCGTCACGCTCGAGACCGCGTAGTTCAGGAAGTAATACGGCGGCACGCCCCCACTGGCATACCCGTGCACGTTGGCTTCGGTCGCATACGCGCTGACATTGCCGAACCCGGTGAGGCTCCCCCCCACCGAAAGCGAGAACGGCAACACCTGCGCCCCCGCCAACGCCGGGTCGGCCTGGATGGCGTGATACAGGTCAGCCTGGAACGCATCCGCCGCCGCCGCCCCAGTCAACCCGTTGTAAGTCACCGGATCAGTATTGACCTCGTTCGGCCCCTCGACCGACTTGATATACGGCGCGATTTCATTGAGGTCGGCAATCTCGTTGGCAAGATTGATCGGGTTCTGCGGCGCAATCACCGTCACCGCATCAAACTTGATCCCCGCCGCACCCAAAGCCAGGTATTCCGGCAGTTCCGCCCCCGAGTAATCAGACACTCGTACGTTGGTAACACCAAGGTATTGCAACTGCGCCAGCACGTTCGACGTCGCGTAACTCGAATTCGGGTCGTTGATATGAGCATTGACCCCAACCGTGGCGATGAAATCAGCGGCACGCATCGGAGCGGTCGTCATACAGCACCTCGGTTACTTGGGTTTGCGTTGCCTACAACCCCGTAATGAGGGCGAAAGCGGTTGTAAACCCACAATCCAACCGGGGATTGTCAGAACACCTGTCTTACTGTCTCATTCCTAGCGAAGTCATGCCCCTGTCACGATCAATAAAGGCCCAGCGCATCACATCCCGCAAACCGTCCCACGCCACGACATCCCAAGCAAACCCCCCCCACCCCCAAACCACCCCAGGTTGCAAGCCCAAGCAGACCCAAAGCCGCCAACGAAAAGCGCTCTCCCTCTGGGAGAGGGTTGGGGGGGAGGGCCCTCTCTCCCCCAATCCCGCCAAACCCTCAAACTACGCCAGCGCCCAGCCTCAGCCCGCCCCGAACGACGGCCCCACCGCAGCATCCCCCGCCACCACCGCCCGGATCGGCACCACCGCCCGGATCGGCACCAAATTGCACAGGAACGACTCCGCACACGCCCGCCACGAAAACCGGTCGGCATGGCGACGGCACGCCGCACGGTCCCCCGTCTCCAGCGCCCGCAACGCCGCCACCCGCAGATCGACATCGGTCGCACCCACCCCCGCGCCACCCTCGGCCAGCACGTCCCGCGGCCCCGTCACCGGAAACGCCGCCACCGGCGTGCCACACGCCAGGCTCTCCAGCAGCACCAGCCCGAACGTGTCCGTCAGCGACGGAAACACGAACACGTCCGCCCCGGCAAACGCCTGCGCCAGCAGCGCCCCATGCCGCATCCCAGCGAAGAACACCCCCGGGAAGCGCCGCTGCAGCGACGCCCGCGCCGGCCCATCCCCCACCACCACCTTCGAGCCCGGCAAATCCAGCCCCAGGAAGGCGCCGATGTTCTTCTCCACCGCCACCCGCCCGACATAGGCGAACACCGGCCGCGGCAAATCCCACTGCTCGCGCGGCTCCGGCTGGAACAGCTCTAGATCCACCCCGCGCGACCATGGCTTGATGTTGCGGAACCCCCGCCCGGCCAACTCCTGCCGCAAGCTCTCCGTCGCCACCATCAACCCGGCGCCCGCACCATGGAACCACCGCAGCCACGCATACGACAGCGCCGTCGGCACCCGCGTGCGCGCGTGCAAATACTCCGCAAACCGCGTGTGGAACGCCGTCGTGAACGGCCAGCCGCGACGGATCGCCAGCGCCCGCGCCGCAATCCCCAGCGGCCCCTCCGTCGAGATATGCAGCGCGTCCGGCCGGAACGCATCCACCATCCGCGTCAGCGCCCGCCGCGGCAGCAGCGACAGCCGGATGTCCGGATAGGTCGGGCAGGGCAGGGTGCGGAACCGGTCCGGCCCGATCACCTCCACCACGTGCCCCATCGCCTGCAACTCGCCCGCCACCGTCGACAGCGTGCGAACCACCCCGTTCACCTGCGGCACCCAAGCGTCCGAAATGATCAGGATGCGATGCGGCGCCTCGGGCAGCACCGGCCGCGAAATGGCGCCGCTGTCAGGCAGGGACGGCCACCGAACTGCGCCGCGGCGCCGCAAACGACAACCGGTTCTGCGCCGCCCAGTCGATCAGCTCCAACTGGCCGTCGAAATGCTCCACCAGCGCCGTGCAGCTCTCCACCCAGTCGCCGTCGTTCAGGTACAGCACCCCGCCAACCTCGCGCATCTCGGCATGGTGGATGTGCCCGCACACCACGCCATCGAACCCGCGCCGCCGCGCTTCGCCCGCAACCGCCGCCTCGAACCGGTCGATCGCCTTCACCGCCTCCTTCACCCGCCGCTTCAGCCACTGCGACAGCGACCAATACGGATGGCCCAGCCGGCGCCGCACCGCGTTGAAATAACGATTGAGCATCAGCGCCGTCGTATAGGCACTGTCCCCCAGCAGGGCCAGGAACTTCGCATACCGCACCACGCTGTCGAACTCGTCGCCATGCAACACCAGCAGCCGCCGCCCATCCGCCGTCGTGTGCGACGCATCCTGCCGCAGCTTCACACCCCCCACCTCCAACCCCAGCGGCAGCCAGGCGCGGAACATCTCGTCGTGGTTGCCCGGAATATACGTCACCTCGGTGCCCGCCCGCGCCTTGCTCAGGATCAGCCGGATCACCTCGTCATGGCTGCTGTCCCAATACCAGGATTTGCGCAGCCGCCAGCCATCCACGATGTCGCCCACCAAATAGAGCGAGTCGCTCGTCGTCCGGGTCAGGAAATCCGCCAGGAAATCACTGCGGCAATCCTTCGTCCCCAGATGCGTGTCCGACAGGAAGATGGCCCGGTATCGCTGCACAGGCGGCGACGGCCGAGCAACCGGCGAGCTGGCGTTCATGTGCCGTCCTAACGAGTGGAGAGACCTTCGTCGCCGCAGCACATAGGGGCCACCTCGGCGTCGCGTCAGTGAAACTTGAATGACGACTGTTCGCGCCCGCAACCAAACCCATACGTCATCTCAATGACCGCGAACTGTCATCGCCTTGCCACGCCGCCCTGCCAAGGTGCCGAATGGCAACCCAGCCCGCCCCGGTCCCTGCGCGCCGCCCCCACGCCCGCCCCCACGCTCGCCCATGCAGCGCCCGCCCACCCAGCGCCCGCCCACGCAGCACCGTTCGATGATCGTCATCTTCAACCCAACCGCCGGTCGCCGCCGCGCCCACGCTCTCTGGCGCGTGCTGGACGTGCTGTCCGCCTCCGGAATGCGCCTCGAACTGGCCGAAACCCAACACGCCGGCCACGCCACCGAACTGGCCCGCGAAGCCGCCCAAGCCGGCGCCTCCCTCGTGGTCGCAGCCGGCGGCGACGGCACCATCGCCGAAGTCGCCAACGGCCTCGCCGGCAGCCAAACCCGCCTCGGCGTCATCCCGCTCGGCACCGCCAACGTGCTCGCCCACGAGCTCAGCCTCCCCTTCGCCCCCCGCGCCGTCGCCGCCGCCCTCGCCTTCGGCCGAACCTGCCTGCTCTGGCCCGGCATCGCCAGCGGCCCCGACATGACCCGCCTGTTCGTCCAAATGCTCGGCGTCGGCCTCGACGCCCAAGTCGTCCACGGCCTCAACCTGCCCATGAAGCGCCTGTTCGGCAAAGGCGCCTACATCGTCCAGACCATGGTCGAGATGAGCCGCTACAAATACCCCCGCCTGCGCCTGCGCCTCGACGGCGAGGACATGGAAGCCGGCAGCGTCATCGTCAGCAAAGGCCGCCTCTACGCCGGCCGCTTCACCCTCGCCCCCGGCGCCAACGCCCAGCGCCCCGGCTTCAGCGTCGCCCTGTTCGAACGCTACGGCCCCGCCTCCGCCCTGCTCTACGGCGCCGCCCTACCCCTCAACCTGCTCCCCCAAATGCCCGGCCTGCACATTCGCCACGCCACCTCGGTCGAAATCCTCGGCAACGGCGGCATCCCCGCCCAAGCCGACGGAGACCCCGCCGGAGCCACCCCCATCACCGTCCGCAACGCCGCCGCCCCCATCCAAGTCATCATCAGCTAACCCCGCCCGAGCCGGTCTTGGTCTAGCCGCCGAAGCTGACCTGCGCCGAACTGCCCACGACCCCCTCCTATCCACTCGCTCGTGGCGAGGCTCAGGACGGCGTCGCGCAGTTGCGGAAAGGCGGTAAAGCCCGTTTCGGCGTTCAGGTGCCCGCCGCCCGGCACGACTCCAGGTCGGCCCCGAGGTGGTCCGCCACGTCCTGCGAGCGGGCCAGGGGCACGGAGCGGTCACCGTCCCCTGCCCAGCAACGGCAGGCACGCCCCGTCCGCGCCCGAATGCCTGCCCAATCGAAGGGGCGCAGCAAAAAAGGAGGCATTGATCGGGTCGTCGTCGGGAAGGCCGAGTGCGCCGATGAAGCCGGCTGCCAGGCGACGAGAGACTGTCCTCGCGGCGTCGGGAGATGAGGCCGGATGACCTCCACCCCCGCGTCCCGAGCGTGCCATGCAGCCAGGCAAACCAGTTCGTGTCAGGGCTAGCGGACCTGCGCCGGATCGACTCCCGCAACCCTTGCCGCCACCACGCTCTCGACCCCGCCAGTGGCTTCCAGCGCCACCAGTCATGGCTGAAGGCTGGTCAGCCAGCCATCGATGCCGGCCACTGCGCGCGCAACCTGCAAGGCGCCCCGTCAGCCACCGCACCGACGCTTACAGCCAATCTGGTGCACCGGAAGTGACAAGAGTGAGGCAGAACTGCCCAAGGTTTCGCGGGCGACAGCCCGTGGAATGGCAGGGGAGGGGCCGCGCCACGGCATCAAGCCACCACACCCGTGTATCGGGCCATTGGCGCTGATGTGTGACGGAGACGGCGCGCGGCGATTGGCGCCCATCTACCCTCCGGCCCCAACCACGGGTGAGCTGTGGGACCAGTCGCCGCCGCGTCACGCTCCCTGGACGCCCGCATCGGCCATGAAGGGCCCTGGCAGCCATTCGAGGTCACCGGCACCGCCATCGACCAGCTTCTCGCGTTCTGCCAACACCACGGTGCCAAATTGGCCGTGATGGGCGCAACCCGCGGATACGAACGCCACGCCTTCGCCCGCCTCTGGGCCGCCGGCATGCCGTCGCCATCGCCCGCGCCGTCGAGCGCTTTGCCGAAGCCATGGGATCGCTCGAAAAAACCGACCGCATCGACGCCGGTATCATCGCCTGGTTCGCCCAAGCAAACCGCCTGAAGCCAACATCGCCAGCCCCACCCAGCAGCAACTGCAAGCCCTCAAGCCACGCTTGCGCCAGCTCACCGAACCGGCGTGCTGGCATCGCTCAGCGCCGTCCTCCTCACGATCGCCGCCGAAACCCGCGCCATCGAGACCGCATCGCCAAGCTGATTGACGCCGATCCCAGTTGGACCGCGCTCGATAACGCGCGACGCATCATCAAGGGCGTCGCCCACCGCACCGTCGCCCGCCTGCTGGCCGAACTGCCCGAAATCAGCACGCTCTCCAACAAGGCCATCGGCAAACTCGCCGGCCTGCCGCCCATCGTCAACGACGGCGCACAGCACCGGGGCAACCAATCCGTCCAACGCCGCCGCGAAAGCGTGCGATCCAGCCTCGTCATCGTCGCCGAAGTGGTCCGACGCCATAATCCAGACTTCGCCAGACTGCCACCGCACATTGACCACCGCAGCCTTACCCAAAATAGTCAGCCGCGTCGCACTCGGGCGCAAACTCCTCGTCGAGCGCAACGCCAAAGCACGCGGTGTCCGGAACAGCATCGCAAAAACCGCCTGACCATCCAGACAGCCGCTCACTCCCCCGCCCGAACCACCACCCCCAACCGCCCCTCATCCACCTCGCACAACGCCACCAACCCAGGCGCCACATCCTCCGCCCGCGCCAGCCCGCCCTGGTCCTCCCCAGGCATCGCCTGCCGCCGCAACCGCGTCGCCACCACCCCCGGATCGTACAAATTCACCCTGCAACGCGTGCTGCGCAGCTCCTCCGCCCACGACAACACCAAATGCTGCATCGCCGCCTTGGTGGCGCCATACAGCCCCCAATACGCCCGCGGCGCCGCCACGATCCCGTCCGTCACGAACACTCCGCGCCCCGCCGGCCCCGCCATCAGCAGCGGCCCACACGTGCGGATCAGCCGCCACGCCGCTTCCCAATTGGCCGCCGTCGCCTCGGCGAAGTCCCGCGGCAGGATGTGCGGCCCCGGCGTCAGCCGCCCCAGCGACCCGGCGGCGTGCACCAGCACGTCCAGCCGCCCAAACCGCTCCAGCAGGCTCGGCCCTACCGTGTCGAGCTGCTCCCCATCCGCCAGGTCCAACGGCAACAACGTCGCCGTGCCACCCGCCGCACGCACCGCATCGTCGGTTTCCTCGAGCCCACCCTGCGTCCGCGCCGTGATCACCACGTGCACGCCACGCCGCCCCAGTTCCGCCGCCGCCGCCGCCCCAATCCCCCGGCTCGCCCCCGTCACCAACGCGACCCGGCCGCCCGCGCTCACCCGGGCAGCAGGCTGAGCTGCCGCTCCGCCTCGTTCTGCAGGTCCGACAACCCGATCGGGTAATCCCCCGTGAAACACGCGTCGCAATACGCCCCTCGGTCCGCCCGACCCCCCGCCGCCCCGAGCGCCGCATACAGCCCGTCCAAATGGATGAACGCCAGGCTGTCGGCCCCGATCAGCCGCGCCATCTCCGGCACGTCATGCCGTGCCGCCAGCAGCTTGCCCCGCTCCGGCGTGTCGATCCCGTAGAAGCAGGAATGCGTCGTCGGCGGCGAGGAGATCCGCATATGCACCTCCGCCGCCCCCGCCTGCCGCACCATCTCCACGATCTTGCGGCTCGTCGTCCCCCGCACGATGCTGTCATCCACCAAAATCACCCGCCGCCCCCGCAGCACCGCCCGGTTCGCCGAATGCTTCAGCTTCACGCCCAAATTGCGGATTTGGTCGGTCGGCTCGATGAAGGTCCGCCCGATATAGTGGTTGCGGATGATCCCCAGCTCGAACGGCAGCCCGCTCTCCTCGGCATACCCCATCGCCGCCGGAACCCCCGAATCCGGCACCGGCACCACCACGTCCGCCGCCACCGCCGACTCCCGCGCCAGCGCCGCGCCAATCCGCTTGCGCGCGTCGTACACCGGCGTCCCCTCCACCACGGAATCCGGCCGCGCGAAGTAGATATACTCGAACACGCAAAACCGCCCGCGTGACACCCCAAACGGCTTGATGCTGTGCACCCCGCGGTCGTCGATCACCACGATCTCGCCGGGTTCCACGTCGCGCACGAACTCCGCGCCGACGATGTCAAGCGCACACGTCTCCGACGCCAGCACCCACCCCCCGGTGCCGCTGTCGCCGATCCGCCCCAGAATCAGCGGTCGCACCCCGAGCGGATCACGCACCCCCATCAGCGCCTGGTTGGACAGGCACACCAGCGAATACGCCCCCACCACCTGCTTCAGGGCATCGATCAGCCGATCCACCACCGTCGAATACAGGCTGATCGCGATCAGGTGGACGAACACCTCGCTATCCGTGGTCGACTGGAACAGGCAGCCCCGCCGCACCAGCGCCCGCTTCAGCGCCATCGCATTGGTCAGGTTGCCGTTGTGCGACACCGCAAACCCGCCGAACTCGAAATCGGCATACAGCGGCTGCACGTTGCGCAGGATGGTGTCGCCCGTCGTGGCATACCGATTATGCCCCACCGCCGCCGTCCCCGGCAGCGAGGCAATCACCCGCGCGTCGCCAAAATTGTCCGCCACCAACCCCAAGCCGCGATGCTGGTGGAACCGCTGCCCGTCGAACGAGACGATCCCGGTTGCCTCCTGCCCGCGATGCTGCAATGCGTGCAGCCCGAGCGCCGTAACCGCCGCCGCATCCGGCACGTTCCACAGCCCGAACACGCCGCATTCCTCATGCGGCTTGTCGTCGTCCCACCCGCCATCATTCGCGTCGTCAAGATCCAACCGGTCCGGCAGCATGCGCCCACCCCCGTCTGCAATTCAGCCTGCGAGCCCGTCTACAACCGCGTCCGCCCAACGCCCCCCGAGCCAACGCCCCCCGAGCCAACGCCCCCCGAGCCAACGCCCCCCGAGCCAACGCCCAGCGAGCCCAATGCCGCCCGATGCTCCGGCGACGGCGCCTGCAACGTCGGCCGGTAACTCTCCGGCAGCCGCTGCGTGACCCACTGCGCACCAAGATAGATGGAAGGCAGCGTGCGCGCTTCCAACACCTCCGGCGGCCATTGATCCACCGGCGCCCAGAGTCCGGCCAAGATAAAAGCGGCAATCGCCAGCGCCGCCCCCCGCGCCAGCCCGTAAAGCAGCCCCAACAACCGGTCGAGCCCGCTCAGCACCGACCGCCGAACCGCCCCGCCCAACATCCGCGCCACCAGCGACAGCGCAATCAGCACCAGCAGGAAGGCAAACCCGAACGCCACCGGCTGCGCAATGTCCGGGTTGCTGATATAGCGCCCGGCGATCGCGTCCAGTTGCGGGAAAAAATACGCCGCAACCACCGCCGCCCCAATCCAAGCCGCCAACCCCAGCACCTCGCGCACCAGCCCCCGTAGGAAGCCGAACATCGCCGAGATCGCCACCACCAGCAGGATCACGCCATCCACCGTGTTCATGCCCCACAGCCCCGCTGATGCAGCCCCAACTTAGGCAATCCCAACTTAGGCAATCATCGTCTCGGCCGTCTCGAACACGATCTCCTGCGCCCCGCCCCACAGCACCCGCCGCCCAAGCTCGGCCAGCTCCTCCAGCCCCTCCACGATCGACAGGAAGTGATTGCCCGCCAGCACCCCGGCCTTGCTGGCAAACTGGCACGGCCCGTACGCGATCAAGATCTCCGTCTCGCTCACCCCACCCGGATACAGCAGTACCTGACCCGGCGACGGATACGACGTCGCATTCTCCACCCCAAGCCCGAGATCAAGCCCGCCCAGCGGTATCCAACACGCCTCCCCACTCCACCGCACATGGATCAGCCGCTCGCGATACGGCAGCAAGCCACGAAACCGCGCCACCGTGCGCGGCGCCGCCGCCGCCTCGAACCGGGCCGCAAAACTGCGCCCACCCGCACTTATCCGCACATCCGCCATAGCCCGACCTGATAAAGCCCGCCACCCGCCAGGTCCAGTGCAGGGCCCCGATGCACACCCCGATCCGCACCCGTGCCACCCCTCCCGGCCACCGCACATTATCGCGCCTTGGTTAACGCATTGCTAACCAATCCCGCCGATAATCGAGCAAAACCCGGGAGTTTCGCTTGGACCGCCTGCGCATAAAACATCGCGTCATGCTCATTGCCGCCATCCTGGCCCTCGTCCTGGCAGGGGCGTCGGCGTGGCAATTGGTCGTACTCCGCTCCACCATGCTGCAGGAGCGCGAGACCAAGCTGCATGACATGGTCGATAGCGTCGTCCGCCTCGCCGCCACGCTGGACAAAGCTGGCCAAGCCGCCCACCAAACCCCCGAGGCAGTGCAGGACACTGTCAAGCAAGCCATCCGCGCCATGCGCTGGGGAGACGGGGACTACTACGGCGTCTACCGGTTTGACGGCATGACCCTGGTGCACGGCAACCCCAAGAACGAAAACGTCAACCGCCTCGCCTACGTCGACCCGAGCGGCAAGCACCTGGTCGCCGACATCATCGACCTCGCCAAGGCGAACGGCGGCCTAGCCTACTACTCCGTGCCCCGCGCCGCCGGCGGCAAGCCAATCCTAAAAATGGCCTATGTCGGCAGCTACCAACCCTGGCAATGGGCCATCCAGGCCGGCGTCTACGTCGACGACGTGGACGCCGCCGTCCAAGCCGACATGCTGCGGGACACCGCCATCAGCACCGCCCTGCTCATTGCCGCCGGCGTGCTGGTCTACCTTATCGGCCGCAGCATCAGCACCCCAATCATGCGCCTCACCGGCCAGATGCAAAACCTCGCCGCCGGTGACACCAGCGTCCTGATCGCCGGCGCCACCCGCCGGGACGAAGTGGGAGACATGGCCCGCGCCGTGGCCGTCCTGCGGGACGGCGCCATCGAACGCAACCGCCTCGAACACGCCCAAGTCGAACAACAGGCCACCCTCGAAGCCCAACGCCTCGCCCGCGAACGCCACCAGGCCAGCCTCGCCGAAGAGCAGGCCCAGGTGGTCAGCGCCCTCGCCACCGCCTTGGCCAGCGTCGCCGAGGGGGATCTCACGACGCGCGTGCAAGCCACCTTCCCACCGCAATACGACCGCCTGCGCACCGACTTCAACGCCGCCGTGCAAGCGCTCGACACCGCCCTCGGCGCCGTCATGGCCGCAACCGCCGCCATCCGCTCCGGAACCAGCGAAATCGCCCACGCCGCCCAGGACCTGTCCAAGCGCACCGAAAACCAGGCGGCAAGCCTCGAGCAAACCGCCGCCGCCCTCGATCAGATCACCGCCACCGTCGCCAAAACCGCCAGCAGCAGCAAACACGTGCAAGCCGTCGTGTCCCGAACCAAGGCCGGCGCCGAACAATCCGGCGAGGTCGTGCGCCAGGCCGTCCTCGCAATGGGCGGCATCGAGCAATCCTCCCACAAGATCGCCGACATCATCGGCGTCATGGACGAAATCGCCTTCCAGACCAACCTGCTGGCCCTCAACGCCGGCGTCGAGGCCGCCCGCGCCGGCGACTCCGGCCGCGGCTTCGCCGTCGTCGCCTCCGAAGTCCGCAGCCTCGCCCAACGCTCCGCCGACGCCGCCAAGGAGATCAAGGCCCTCATCGCCACATCCACCCAGCAGGTCGGCCTCGGCGTCGAACTCGTCGGCAAGAGCGGGCACCTGTTGCACGACATCATCGCCCAGGTCGCCGAGGTCACCACCGCCGTCTCCGAAATCACCGCCTCCACCCTCGAACAATCCGCCGGCCTCGCCCAGGTCAACATCGCCATCAACCAGATGGACCAGGTCACCCAGCAAAACGCCGCCATGGTCGAGCAAAGCACCGCCGCCAGCCACTCCCTAGCCCAAGAAACCGCCGAACTCGCCCACCTCACCGAACGCTTCCAAGTCGCCCCCCAAGCCGCCTAGCCCCCCGCGACGATCGAGCCCTTACCCAAACTCCCCCTCTCCCGTCCTCAACGGGAGAGGGCCGGGGTGAGGGCAAAACCCCACCCGCACGCACCAACTTCCTTGACCACGCACCCCCACGCATGTTCATGCTTCGTTCATGCCACCCAAGGCCGCCCACTCACCCCCAAACGCCCAAGCCGACGCCCAAGCCGACGCCCAAGCCGGCGATCAAGCCGCCCGCAAGGCCGCCCGCGCCGAATACCGCGCTGAAGCCCTCCACGAGCTGCTCCAAATCGGCATGGACACCGCCCGCTTCGTCCACGCCGCCGTCAAACGCGCCCAAGCCCAAGCCGAGCAAGCCCAAGCCGAGCAAGCCGCCCAAGCCGAACCCGACCAACCCAACCCCGCCCACAACCAAGCCGCCCAAACCCTCGGCGCCACCTTCGACCAGCTCGCACGCGCCATCCGCCGCACCGCCTTGCTCGCCGAACACGCCGACAACCCGCCTCCGCCACCACTCCCCATCCGCGACCCGGCCGCCGACTACGACGCCACCAAGCGCCGCGTCGTCCGCGAGGTCGAGGACCGCATCAAGCACCACTTCTCCGGCCCGGGCGACGAGGACGAGTGCGAAGCCCTCCATGCCGAAGCCCACGAACGCTTCGAATGCATCGACGTCGACGAAGACATCGGCCACCGCCCGCCCGAACACATCATCACCGACATCTGCCGCGACCTCGGCCTCATCTACGTGCCCGGCGGCGAGGCCATCAACCGGCGCACCCCCGCCGAAGTCCACGCCCTCTGCGCCCGCGCCGCCCGCCGCACCCACCGCCCACCAGGCAGCTTCCCGCCGCGCGCCATCCCCGAGCCCATCCTCCACCTTCTGGCCACCCCGCCAGACCCGCCCGGCAAACCCTCGGGGTAACCCCCCGAAACCACCATCCCGCCGCACCCAGCCGCCGCCGCCGCGAACAACCGCGCGCGCTGCCGCTAACCCGCGCGCAACCCGCCAAACCCAGCTACCAGCTCCACCAGGTGCCCCAGCTCGTTCAACCGCAGCCCCGGCACCGCCACCACCTTGCCACCCCCCTGCGCCACCCGCCGCGGCAGGCAGGCCGCGCCAAACCCCAATTTCTGCGCCTCCTTCAGCCGCGCATCCGCCTGCGCCACCTGCCGCACCTCGCCCGACAGCCCCACCTCGCCGAAATACACCATCCCCGCATCCGTCGGCGTCTCCATCGCCGCCGACGCCAGCGCCGCCGCCACCGCCAAATCCGCCGCCGGCTCGCTCACCCGCAACCCGCCCGCCACGTTCAGGTAAACGTCGTGCGCCCCCAGCCGCAGCCCCGCCCGGCTATCCAGCACCGCCAGCAGCATCGAAAGCCGCCCGCCATCCCACCCCACCACCGAGCGCCGCGGCGACCCGCCCGCATTGGCCGCCAACAACGCCTGCACCTCCACCAGCACCGGCCGCGACCCCTCCAACCCGGCAAACACCGCCGACCCGGCGATATTCCCGCGCCGCTCCGCCAGGAACAGCGCCGACGGGTTCGCCACCTCCGCCAACCCCGCCTCCGTCATCGCGAACACCCCGATCTCGTCGGTCGCACCAAACCGGTTCTTCACCCCGCGCAGGATGCGGAACTGGTGCCCCCGATCGCCTTCGAAATACAGCACCGCATCCACCATGTGCTCCAACACCCGCGGCCCGGCGATCGCCCCGTCCTTCGTCACATGCCCCACCAGCACCAGCGCGAACCCCCGCTGCTTGGCCAGCCGGATCAGCTCGAACGAGCACGCCCGCACCTGGCTCACCGTGCCCGGCGCCGACTCGATGCTGTCCATCCACATCGTCTGGATCGAGTCGATCACCACCATCGCCGCCCCGCCCGCCGCCTCCAGCCCGGCCGCGATGTCGCGCACGTTGATCGTCGCCGCCAGCTCCAGCCGCGCGTCCGCCAGCCCCAGCCGCCGCGCCCGCAGCCGCACCTGCTCCACCGACTCCTCGCCCGTAATGTAGAACACCCGCCGCCCAGACCGCGCCAGCATCGCCGCCGCCTGCAGCAGCAGCGTGGATTTGCCAATCCCAGGGTCACCCCCCACCAGCACCGCGCTCGCCGCCACCAGCCCCCCGCCCAACACCCGGTCCAGCTCGGCAATCCCGGTCTGCATCCGCGCCGGCGGAGCGCTGTCGCCTTCCAGCCCGACGAACTCCACCCGACCCGCCTTGCCCGCCTTGGCCGGCCCCGGCCGCGCCTCCACCACCTCCTCGGCGATGGTGTTCCACTCGCCACACCCCTCGCAGCGCCCCGCCCATTTGGGCCAGACCGCGCCGCAGGATTGGCAAACATAACGGTGGGTCGGCTTGGCCACGCGGCGCGCTCGCTGCTAGGGTGAACCTCGGCCGTAAGGCAATCCCAGGCGCCGGGTCAACGCGCCCACGCTTGCCGCCAACTCTGCTACCCCCAACTCTGGCACGACCGAGCCCAGGAGCCCGCAGATGGACAGCACGCCCCCCGCCACCACCCACGAAGACCGGCTCGACCGCCTCGCCGAAATCGCCGTGCGCACCGGCCTCGGGCTCCAGCCGGGCCAGGAAGTGCTCATCACCGCCCCAATGGACTCGCTCCCCCTGGTGCGCCGCATCACCGAACACGCCTACCGCGCCGGCGCCACCCTGGTCACCACCCTGTTCTCCGACGACGCCATGTCGCTCGCCCGCTTCCAGCACGCCCCGGCCGACGCCTTCGACTACGCCCCCGCCTGGCTCTACGAAGGCATGGCCGCCGCCTACCGCCGCGGCGCCGCCCGCCTCGCCATCGCCGGCGAAAACCCGTCTTTGCTCGCCGGCCAGGACCCAGACCGCGTCAGCCGCGCCAACCGCGCCCGCTCCGCCGCCTACCGCCCCGCCATGGAGCTGATCACCACCTTCGCCACCAACTGGAGCATCGTCCCCTTCGCCACCCCCGCCTGGGCCGCCACCATGTTCCCCGAACTGCCCCCGGCCGAAGCCATCGCCAAGCTGTGGCACGCCATCTTTGCCGCCTGCCGCATCGACACGCCCGACCCGGCCGCCGCCTGGAACGCCCACAACGCCAAGCTGCGCGCCCGCACCACGGCGCTCAACGCCAAGCAATACGCCGCCCTGCAATACCGCGGCCCCGGCACCGACCTGCGCATCGGCCTGTCCGAAGGCCACCTCTGGCTCGGCGGCTGCGAAACCGCCAAGAACGGCATCACCTGCAACCCCAACATGCCCACCGAAGAGGTCTTCACCACCCCCCACCGCGCCCAGGTAGACGGCCACGTCCGCAGCACCAAGCCGCTCTCCTACTCCGGCACCCTCATCCAAGACATCGCCGTCCGCTTCGAGGCCGGCCGCATCACCCAAGCCACCGCCAGCAGCGGCGAGCAGGTCCTGAACAAGGTGCTCGAAACCGACGACGGCGCCCGCCGCCTGGGCGAGGTCGCCCTGGTGCCGTTCTCCTCCCCCATCTCCGCCAGCGGCCTGCTCTTCTTCAACACCCTGTTCGACGAAAACGCCGCCAGCCACATCGCCATCGGCCAGGCCTACCGCACCTGCCTTACCGGCGGCACCGAGGCCAGCGACGACGAACTCGCCCGCCGCGGCGCCAACACCAGCCTCATCCACATCGACTGGATGATCGGCTCCAACGAGATCGACGTCGACGGCATCCTGCCCAACGGCCAATCCGAGCCCGTCATGCGCGCCGGCGAGTGGGCGTGACCCCGCGACCCGTCATCATCGACTGCGACCCCGGCACCGACGACGCCATCGCGCTGTTCCTGGCCCTCGCCAGCCCCGAGCTGGACGTCCGCCTGGTAACCGTGGCCGGGGGCAACGCCGGCCTCGCCCACACCTTCCCCAACGCCCGCGCCATCGTGGGCCTCACCGGGCGCGCCGTGCCCGTGCTGGCCGGGGCGGAGCGGCCCTTGCTCGGCGCATTCACCGCCGCCCCGCACATCCATGGGGCGGACGGCATCAACGGTGTCGTGCTCCCGGAAGGACCGCCCGCGCTGGCCGGCCTCGCAGCCGACGCGATCCGGGACGCGCTGCGCAGCGCCAGCCCCAACGAGATGACGCTGGTCGGCATCGGCCCGGCGACCAACTTGGCCCTCGCCCTGGCCTACGAGCCGGCCCTAGCCACCCGCGTGCGCGAGGTCGTGCTGATGACGGGCGCCTGGGGCGAGGGCAACGTCACCCCCGCCGCCGAATTCAACGCCTGGAGCGACCCGGAAGCGCTGGCGATGGTGCTGGCCTGCGGACGCCCGATCACCCTGGCCACGCTGGAACTGACGGCGCAGGCGCTCTGCACCCCGGCCCGGCTGGCCGCGATGGCGGGCGAGGGCGCCTGCGCCCGCGCCGCCGCGTCCATCATCGGCTCGGTCGCCATGTCGGACCGCCACGGCGAACCCGGCGCCATTCAACACGACGCCTGCGCCGTCATGTGGCTCGTGTCGCCAGCCCTATTCAGCAGCCGCCCCGCTCACGCCGCCGTGGAACTCGCCACCGGCCTAACCCGGGGACGCACCGTCATCGACCGCTGGTCCCGCTCCGGCCACCCGCCCAACGTGCGCCTCTTAGAACGGCTGGACGCAGACGCCTTCTTCCACCTGCTACAAGAGCGGATCGCCACGCTGCCATGACCACCCTAAGGCGACCAACCCCGACGCCGACAACAAGCCCTCTCCCTCCGGGAGAGGGTTGGGTGAGGGGCCACCCCGACAGCTCCCTCAGCGCTTAATCCCCGCCAAACCCAGCGCCTAAGCCGCCTCCCGCGTCGCCGCCGGATAATCCGTATAGCCCTCCGCCCCACCACCATACCAATGCGTCTTGTCATCCGAAGGCGCCAGCGCCACCCCCGTCCGCAGCCGCTCCACCAGATCCGGGTTGGTGATGAACGGCCGCCCGAACGCCACCAAATCCACCCGCAACTTCGCCCGCATCTCCTCCGCCAGCGCCAGGTCGTAGTTGTTGTTCGCCATGTAGAGCCCGCTGAACAACCCGCGCAGCCGCCTGTAGTCGAACGGCGCGAAGTCCCGCGGCCCCTGCGTCGCCCCCTCAATGATATGCATGTAGCAAAGTCCCAACCGCTCGATCCCGGCCACCACCGTCTCGTAGACCTTCTGCGCGTCCTCGAACCCGCTCATGTCGTTGGCCGGGCTCACCGGAGACAGCCGGATGCCCACCCGCTGGCCCCCGCCCCAAACCCCCGTCACCGCCATCGCCACCTCCAGCAGCAGCCGCACCCGGTTCGCCACCGAGCCGCCATACTGGTCGCTGCGCCGGTTGGTCAGCGGCCGCAGGAACTGCTCGAGCAGGTAGCCATTGGCGGCATGGATCTCCACCCCGTCGAACCCGGCCCGCTTGGCGCACTCCGCGGCGTGGCGATACTGCTCCACCACGCCCGCCAACTCCCCCGTTTCCAGCGCGCGCGGCGTCACCAGCGCCTGCATCCCGCTCTCGGTGAACGCCTGCCCCTCCGCCTTCACCGCCGACGCCGACACCGGCAACCCGCCACCTGGCTGCAACGAGGGATGGCTGATCCGCCCGACATGCCAGAGCTGACAGAAAATCCGCCCACCCGCCCCATGCACCGCGTCGGTCACCAGCCGCCAGCCCGCCACCTGCTCCTCGGTGTAGATGCCCGGCGTAAACGCATATCCCTTGCCCTGCTGGCTGATGTTGGTCGCCTCGGACACGATCAGCCCAGCACTCGAGCGCTGCGCATAATACTCGCCGTTCAGCGCCCCCGGAACGTCCCCCTTGCCCGCCCGGCTCCGCGTCAGCGGCGCCATCACGATACGGTTGTGCAGCACCAGGTCGCCGCCAAGCGTGACCGGTTGGAACAGATCAGTTGCCATCGAAGAGCCTCAGTCGTTGGTTGGGTAGGACGCCATCAGCCGTCGCTGCAGCCGCCACAGCCGGTACATGGCGCGCAGCCCGCTCGGCCGCATCCCCCGCGCACGGTTGATCCGTCCGATCTCCCATGCCGCCCGGTAATGGCTGAACTGGGACGCATAGGCCTCCCGCAGCGTGCAACGCGCATCCCAAATATGCGTCGCCTCCGACCCGGCGCCGTTTACCTCGATGATGGTGAAACCCTGCCCCAGCTTCAGCGCCGCCTCCGACGCGTAGCGGATGTCCACCCGCCCGAAATGGAAGTTCGGGATCGCCCGGGCAATGCGGTCCACCCGCTCCGTCAGCGCTGGCGTCACCACGTCCGCCCCGTTCAGGAACACCGAGCCCTTGCAGTGATTGCCGGTGAACACCAGCGGCACCACCTCGCCCGCCGCCGGAACCTCCCCCAGCCGCGCCGCCAGCCGCCGCAGATACACCTGCGGCACCCGCCCGGCCCGTGGCTCCGCCCGCACCAGTTGCTCCAGCGTGGAGCGCCCGTTGCCCGTCACCGCCGGCTGCCGCTTCAGCGTGATCGACGTCAGCCGGCCACACGCCTCGTCGGGGTAGCGGATGTAGAACAGCCCAGCCTCGCCCGGCCCGGCCACGTAGCGCTGCAGCAGCAGCGTCACGCCCGCCGGAAACTCCGCCACCGCCGCCCGCAACGCCGCCGCACTCGCCACCAGCCGAACCCCGGTGCCGTTGCAGCCGATGTCCGGCTTCAGCACCATCGGCCAGCCAAACCCGCTGCCCTCCGCCAGCGCCGCCGGGTCGTCCCGCCCAGCCACGAAGCTCGCATACGGCGCCACCCAGTCCCGCGCCTCGCCGGTGATCTGGTCCAGGATTTCGATCTTGCTCTCGCCGCACAGCCCGCCGGTCTCGATCCCCGGGTTGGCCGCCGTCGGCAGGCTCATGTCGCCGTAGCGCAGCCCCAGCCAAATCCACTGCGCCACCACCGGCGCGTAGAACAGCCAGCCGGGCCAGAACTCGAACGGCGAGACCACCCGGTCCGGCGCCGCCCGCCTCGCCACCCGCGCGGCAACGCTCTGGCTCACCGCGCTTGCGTCACGGGATGTGCATCGACTGGTCGGCCGACTGCAGCTTGGCGGCCAAGCGTCCCACCAGGATGATGGTGAGCGCGAACCCGGCCATCCCCACCCAGCGCCACTCGCCCAGATGCTCCGCCATCAACCGCCCGATCCGCAGCGACACGCCGAACAGCAGCGTGGTCCAGATCAGCGTGGCCACGATCGCCGCCGCGGCAAAGCGGCGGAAGCTGGCGCCCAGGTAGCCGCACGCCGTGTAGGTCGGCAGCCGCGCCCCGGGCAGGAACCGGCTGATGAACACCACTGTGAACACATGGCTGCGGATCCACTTCTGGCTGTGCGCGAACCGCTGCGGCGGCGCCCACCGCTTGGCCCACGGGATCGACGACGCCAGCCGCCCCAACCCATACAGCCCCAGGTCGCCCAGGATGATGCCGAGATACAGCGCCACCAGCGCCACCAGCAGCGTCAACTCCCCCACCTGCACGTCCATCGCGGCAAGGATGGTCGCCGCGTCCTCCAACACGAACGTGCCAAGGACGACCATCAGCCCTTGGACCGCCGGCTCATGCCCGGTTATGGTCAGCCAAGCCGGAAAGACGTGAGCCAGGTCGGGTGTCAGCGGAAAGCTCCTGTGGCGGCAGGCAGGGTGACGGACGCAACGCCGCAGACGGTGGATCGGTTCGGACGGCGACTGGACTGCCCGGTCGAAGCAGTATGCGGCCGTTTTGGCACTCGATCAAACCACGCCTGCCACCCCGCACCAAACCACGAAGCGTGACACGGCCGCCGCGCCACCACCGGTCGAGCACTCGTGATCCCCCCAACCACCATTACGCCGCGCCAAACCTGCCGCCCGGCACATTTTGCCGCCCGCCTCGCCGCGACAAACCGCGGAAATCCGCCTCTCCCACCTGGTACGCCCCGTGCAATCAACCCTGGTATCAGATCGTTTGGAGCGAAGCCCATGAGTGGATCCATCAGCAGCAGCACCGCCCAAGTCAGCCCCCTCCACCACCATCACCACGGCGGCCACCACAGCCAGGCCACCAGCGGCGCCGACAACGACGATCCGTTCGCCGCCATCACCGGCGCCACCAACGCCCAAGGCGCCAACGCCCAAGCCGTCCAGCCCACCACCGCCACCTCCAGCGCCTCCAGCAGTGACACCAGTGCGGCCGGCATCCAAAAATTCGCCACCGAACTGCAGTCCATCCTGCTCAGCGCCCAGTCCGGCCAGCCCAGCGCCGCCGGCACCACCGCCCAGAGCGCCACCGCCGCCTCTGACCCGGCGAGCGCCACCGACCCCACGCTTTCCAACGCAGCAGGCTCGGCCAGCGGCGTCGGCGGCAGCGCCAGCGGCGTCCGCCACCTCGCCGACCGTCTGCAGGAACTGCTCAGCAACAGCAACCTCCCCACCGGCGCCGCCGCCAGCACGCAAACGGCCACCGCGGCCAGCAGCGCGCAGCCCAGCACCAGCGCGGACCCGAACAGTCTGCAGAACGTGCTCGACCGCCTGCAGTCCACCCTGCAGCAGACCCTCGCCAACTACGGCAGCGCCGCCACGCCCTCGAGTAGCGCATTGCTGACCACCTGAGCTGACCTTGCACCGGCTCCCCAGCTCGCGCGAGATGGTGCCAACCATCGAGAGAAGTTGGGGAGCCATGCCTCAGGAAACCTCGTCCAAGCCCGTCCTGCTCGTCACTCGCCGCCTGCCGCCCGCCGTCCAAGCCCGCGCCAGCCGCGATTACGACGCCCGCCTCAACCCCGAGGACACCCCCCGCACCAGCGCGGACGTGGTGGCCCTGGCCGAGGGCGCCGACGCCGTGCTCTGCTGCCCGGCCGACACGCTGGACGCCGCCACCATCGCCGCCTTGCCCGCTACCGTGCGCGCCATCGGCACCTTCAGCGTGGGCTTCGACCATATCGACGTCGCCGCCGCCCGCGCCCGCGGCATCACCGTCGTCAACACGCCGGACGTGCTCTCGCTCGCCACCGCCGAATGCGCCCTGCTGCTGCTGCTGGCCGCTGCCAGGCGGGCAGGGGAGGGCGAGCGCCTGGTCCGCTCCGGCCGCTGGACCGGCTGGGCCCCCACCCAACTGCTCGGCACCGGCGTCGTCGGCCGCGCGCTCGGCATCTTCGGCATGGGCCGCATCGGCGCCGAACTCGCCGGCCTCGCCCGCGGCCTCGGCATGACCGTGCACTACCGCGCCCTCGAGCGCCTGCCACCCGAGCAGGAGCGCGGCGCCATCTTCCACGAGCAGGACGACAGCTTCCTCGCCGCCAGCGAACTCCTCTCCCTCAACGCGCCCGGCGGCCCCGCCACCCTGCACTGGCTGAACGCCGAACGTATCGCCAAGCTCCCCCGCGGCGCCGTGGTCGCCAACACCGGCCGCGGCACCCTGGTCCACGACGAAGCCCTTATCGAGGCCCTGCGCAGCGGCCACCTGGCCGCCGCCGGCCTAGACGTCTTCGAAGGCGAGCCCGACCTCAACCCAGCCTACCGCACCCTGGAAAACGTCGTCCTCCTGCCACACCTCGGCAGCGCCACCACCGCCACCCGGGACGCCATGGGCGCCATGGTCCTAGACGGCATCGACGCCGCCCTCACCGGCCACCCCCCCACCAACAGCGTCTAGAGCAGATCCCGATCAGACGGAATCGTCTGATCGGGTGAAGATGCTCGCAAAACAGAGGGTTAGAGCGTGTGAAGTGAGCGGAAGCGAACGGAACATGCTCTAACCCCAACCAGCTCCCACCCCACCCGCTCCCCTGCCAAAAAGCTCTCTCCCGCTTGCGGGAAAGGTTGGGCGAGGGGAAGCCTCACCACCAACACCCCCAACCCGCTTGAGCCCAACTCCCCCCAAGCGCTATACCCCCGCCATGGCGTCGACCACCAAACCACCCCCCAGCCGCGCCTACACCATCATCGGCGCGACCCTCGCCGCCATCCTGCTGCTCGCTGGCGCCGGCGTCTGGCTGCTCGCCCCCGCCAACGCGCCGCAGCAGGTTGCCATCGGCGGCCCGTTCCACCTGGTCGACAGCCACGACCACCCCGTCACCGACCAGAGCTTCCGCGGCAAGGTCATGCTAGTCTACTTCGGCTACACCTATTGCCCGGACGTCTGCCCCACCACCCTCAACGACGTCGCCATCGCACTCGGCAAGCTCGGCCCCGCCGCCGACAAGCTCGCCCCCCTCTTCATCACCGTCGACCCGGCGCGCGACACCCCCGCCGTCATCGGCCAATACACCGCCGCCTTCAGCCCGCGCATCGAAGGCCTGACCGGATCGGCCGACCAGATCAAGGCCGTCGCCGACGAATACCGCGTCTACTACGCCAAGCACGTCACCGGCCCCGGCCCCGGCGACTACACCATGGACCACAGCTCGATCCTCTACGTCATGCGCCCCAATGGCCGCTTCGCCGGCATCATCCGCGCCGAAGAAAGCCCGGACGCGATTGCCGCCGACTTGAAGAAATACGTGTCGTGAGAGCTCTGATGCTGGCCGCCGCACTGGCCGCCTCAAGCCTCCTGGCGGCTCACTTCGCCGCGGCCCAACCCGCCGCCGTGGCAGTCGCCCCAGCGGTAGCAGTCGCCCCAGCGGTAGCAGTCACCCAGGTCTGGGCCCGGGCCAGCGCCGGCCCGGCCGACACCGGCGCCATCTACGCCACCATCACCGCCACCCAGCCCGACCGCCTCACCGGCGCCAGCACGCCGCTCGCCGCCATGGCCGAACTCCACCGCTCGATCATGGCCAACGGCGTCATGGAAATGCGCCCCGTGCAGGACGGCCTGGCCGTCGCACCCGGCACCCCGGTCCAACTCAGCCCGGGCGGCTATCATTTGATGCTGATGGGCCTGAAGCGTCCGCTGCATCAGGGCGAGCGCTTTCCGGTCACCTTCACCTTCCAACACGCCGCCCCGCTGCTCACCGAAGCCACCGTCGCCGGCCCCGGCGCCACCCAGCCCCCACCTGCAAAGTAACCGCCTGCAAAGTAACCGCCGCTACACGCTGTGCGACACCATCGCCGGCTCTCCCGCCGCCGCCATCGGCGCATGGTCCGCATCGGTCAGCACCCGCCAGGCGCCCCCGGCCAACACCTCGCTCGGGCGGAACCGCGCCTTGTAGGCCATCTTGGCACTCTCCGGCACCCAGTAGCCGAGATAGACATAAGGCAGCCCCAGCGCCTGCGCCCGCGCGATCAGCCACAGGATCGCGTAATTGCCCAACGACCGCCGCTCCTGCTCGGGCGCGAAGAAGCTGTACACCGCCGACAACCCGTCCCCCAGACGATCGGTGAGGCAGCCCCCCAGCAACCGCTCCTCGGCGTCGCGGAACTCCACGATCGCCGTCTCGATCGGCGTGTCCTCGACCATGGCCCGGTAGTCGTAAAAGCTCATCGTCGCCATGTCGCCATCGCCATGCCGCGCCAACTGGTAGCGCTGGAACAACTGGAACTGCTCCGCCGTCGCCCGCGCCGGCACTTCCACCCCCGCCACGTCCGCGTTGTAGCGCGCGATCCGACGCAGCGTGCGGTCGGCCTGGAACGTCGCCACCGGGATGCGGATCGGCACGCACGCGTTGCAGGCCGGGCACACCGGCGCATAGGCGATGTTGTGGCTGCGGCGGAACCCGGCGCGCGACAGCCGGTCGTGCAAGGCGTCGCTGTCCGGCCCGGTGATCTCGGTCACCACCTTGCGCTCCGTGCGCCCAGCCACGTAGGGGCACGGCAACGGCGACGTCGTGTAGAAGAACTGCGGCCGGCGCGGGGGCTTGTAGGTCATGGGCACACCATGCTCCACGCGCCAGACCCGGCGGTCAACCGCCCGTTTCGATCGAACATGACCACGCTCAATCCAACTCCCCCTCCGGCATCAGCGTCGCCTGCCCGAACTCGCCCGCCACCGGCCCCGGCAGCGTCACGCCCTGCCCATCGCGCCAGCGCTGCAGCAGGTCGCGGGCGTGCGGGCTCAACGGATGCCCCGACTCGCCAGGCGCCGTGATGAAGCGGCTGCCGTCCAGGTTGGCCAGGTCGTACACGCCGCGGAACCCCGGCCCATGCACGGCGGCAAACGAGTCCCCGACCGAGCCGCCGGCAAACACCGTGGTCGCATCCCCCGGCTGCGCGATCCGGTTGCTCAGCGGCGCCAGCACCGGGTCGGCAAAGCTCGCGATGTGCACGCTGCCCCAACGCCACTGCGCCGGGTCGGGCCCGAACCGCGCGGCCAATGGCGCCATCGCCGCGGCCAGCGCCTGGTCCAGCAAGGGCCCGCAATCCCCACCGCACCAGCCTTCCGCCGCCGGGCTCAGCGCAGCCGCCACCACGTCCGCACTGGGCGCGGGAATGGCGGCGGGCAGCCCCCGGCGCGCCAGCAGCAGGCGATAGAACTGGCGCCACCATGCCTCGAAGATCAGCGGTTGCGGCAGGTCGGTCGCCATCCGCCCATCCCACCCCACCAGCAGCCCCGCCGCCCGCCCCGCCAGGTCGTCGCCACGCGGGCGCGCCAGCAGCACCGGCAGGATCGCCTGCGCGAACGTGCTCGTCGCGTCCACCTGCATCCGCGCGAAGTCGTCCAGCGTGTGGCTGCCGCTGCCCAGCATCTGCCGGATGCGCCGGGCGCGCCAATCGCCAAACCAGTCCTGCCCCATGAACACCGGGAAGTCCGGCGGCGCCACCCGCTCGTTGGCGTTCACCAGGTGGCCGCTCGCCGGGTTCACGCTGTGCGGCAGCGCGTCCCCGCTCGCCCACCCGACCCAGTCGTACGCGCCACTCGCCCCCGCCACCGGCCACTCCCCGTTCCCGGCCCGGCGCACCGGCACCCGCCCGGTGGTGAACTGGCCGATCCCCGCCTTGTCGGCCACCAGCAGGTTCTGGATCGGCGCGGTGATCTGCGGCGCCGCCTGCCCAGCCTCGGCCACGCTGCCCGCGTGGTTCAGCGCCAGCAGCCCGGTCGCCGCATCGTTGCCTGGCGCTAGCGCACCCATCGACAGCGCGAACACCGTGCCCGGCGCCGCAGCCACGCTGCCGGGGATGTCGCTCACCACCGGCCCGTGCCGCGTCTGGCGCACCGTCATCTCCTCGGCAGCCTGCCCGCGCACGGCAATGCGCTCGGTGCGGGTGGCAAAGGCAGCCGGCCCGCTCGGCGTCGCGTAGCGCCCATCCGGCAGCACCGTCTCGACGAACACATCCTCGGTGTCGGCGCCCGACGTGGTGAAGGTCCAGGCGATGCGCCGATTATGTCCCAACACCATGAACGGCACGCCCGGCGCCGTGGCCCCGGCCAGGCTGTCCCCCGGCGTGTCGATGCGGGCGAGATACCAGATACCCGGCGTGCTGTAGCCCAGATGCGGATCACCCGCGAGCAGAGGCGACCCGGTGGCACTGTGCGCCCCATCCACCGCCCACTCGTTGCTGGCCTGCGCGGGCAGGGTGAACGGCGCCGGAAAGCGCGGCACGTACGCCTCCAGCAAACTCGCCAGCCCGGCCCAACGCGGCAGCACGGCAGCAGCACTCGGCCCCGGCGTGCCCTCCTGCGGCGGCCAAAGCTGGTCGATCTCGGCCCGCGGCACCCGGCCCAGCAGCGCGGTGCGGGCCAGTTCGTCGCGCCAGTTGCCACCCAGGTAGAGCGCCATCGTCTCGCCCCACAGCAGGCTGTCCACCGGCGTCCACGGCGCCGGCCGGCCCAGCACGGCGAACTGCACCGAGGTCCAGCGGCCATGCCCGGCCAGGTAGGCGTTCACCCCCCGCGTATACGCCTCGAGGATGGCGCGGGTGGGCGCCGGCGTCACCGCCCAGGCCGCCTCCGCCCGCGCCTGCAATCCCAGCACCCGCATCGTGCGGTCCAGCGGCAGCGCACGCGGCCCAGCCAGTTCCGCCACCCGGCCAGACGCCGCCCGTCGCATCAGCTCCATCTGGAACATCCGGTCCCGCGCGTGCAGCCAACCCAGCGCCGCCGCCCCGTCATCCTCGTTGGCGGCGTGGATATGCGGAATGCCCCAAGCGTCGTACGCGACGCTCACCGGGGCGGACAACCCGGCGATGTGGGCGGACTCGTCAGCCGCGGGTAGACACAGGAACAGCACCGCCCCGACCGCGGCCAGCGCAAGCAGGACGAGGCCCCATGCCACGCCGATCAAGCGACCCAGAAAGCGGACGAAGCGCATACAGAGACAATGATGCCCCGACCGCCGCGCGTGAAGGGGCAGCCGCGCCTGAACCGGTCGGCGTGCGCCGCGGCCGCCAGTCGCACGCGCGCGGCGTCGCGGCCGAGGCGGCAGCCTGCACCGCGCTCCTGGCCGAGGGCTGGACGGTGCTGGCCCGCCGCCTGCGCACCCCCGCCGGCGAGATCGACATCGCGGCCGAGCGCGCCGGCCTGCTCGCCCTGGTGGAAGTGAAGGCGCGGCCCAACCTCGCCGTGGCCGCCGCCGCCCTCGGTCCCAGGCAGCGCGCCCGCCTCCTCGCCGCCGGGTCCGCCGTGCTGGCCGAGCATCCCGACTGGGGACGCGCCGGCGTCCGCTTCGACCTCATGGTGGTCGACGCCAAAGGCCAGGTGCGCCGGGTCGCAGACGCCTTCCGCGAGGAATAATGCCGTTGCCGATTGACACGCGGTAGCGTAGCGAACATCCGCGTAGGTTACAGTCAGGTCATAACGGGTGTACTCCGCCGCAGCCATGGAAGCATCGAACCGCACCGAACCAGGCAGCCCGACTCTGGTTGCGCCAATCCTGCTCCCGCCCGTGCAGCCCCTGGCGCTGACCGACCTGCGCGAGGAAATCTGGCAAGAGGTCGCCGACTGGCGCGCCCAGCTCGCGTTCGCCGCCGCGGTCCGCGCCATGGCGCTGGTGCCGGACGCGGCCGCCGCCCTGCTGTCCGGCGCACCCTCCGCGACATCCTACCGCCCGCTGCCCTTGCGCGCGCTGCTCGCGCTGGACGGCGCCGCCTTCATCACCGCGTCCTACCAAACCCTGCTCGGCCGGTCGCCCGACCAGACCGGCTTCGGCCAACTCACCGCCGAGCTCGCCCGCGGCTGCAGCAAGATCGAGGTGCTGCGCGGCATCGCCGCCAGCGCCGAGGCGCGCGATCGCGGCCAACGGCTCCGCGGCCTGCAGGCGCGCTACGCCCTGCAACTGCTCTGCCGCCCCTACCTCGCTTTGGCCCGGCGCGGCCGCCGCGTGCTGCGGCGCCAGACGCCAACCGCCGCACCCTCCTTGGCCGCCCCCTTCTTGGCGGCACAGAGCACGCCGGTCACCCCCTGGACCGCCCGGGTGCAACAGCAGCTCGCCGAGCAGCAGGCGGTGCTGGAGCTCATCACCGCCCAGCTCGGCGCCATGCAGGCGGCCCAGGAGGAACTGGCCCGCAAGACCCTCGCCATGCTGACCGAGCAGCACCGCCTGCTGACCGACCGCTCCAAGTGGGCCGCCGGGTCGGCGCGCCAAGCCGCCGCGCGGGAGGAGGAGCTGGTCGCCGCCACCGCCTCCCTGTCCGACGAACTCGCCGCCCTCGCCCGCCGCCTGGCAGCCCTCGAGTTCTACGGCACCGCCGCATCGCTGCGGAGCGAACCCGTCCGTCTGTCGTGACATGAGGGTCGGCTTGGCCACCGTGCAGGTCCCGTTTGTCCGCGGCGGGGCCGAGCTGCTGGCGGAAAACCTGCAGGCCGCGCTGGAACGGGCCGGCCACGAGGCCGAGATTATCTCCCTGCCATTCAAGTGGTATGGCGCCGAGACGCTGGCCGACGTCATGCTCGCCGCCCGCCTCATGCAGGTGGAGGACGAGGTCGGCCCCCGCATCGACCGCCTGATCGCGCTGAAGTTCCCCGCCTACTACATGCGCCACCACGCCAAACGCGCCTGGCTGCTGCACCAGCACCGCAGCGCCTACGAGCTGTGGGACGCCCCCATCAGCGACCTGGTCCACATGCCCGGCGGCGCCCACGTCCGCAGCGTCATCCACGCCGCCGACAACGCGCTGCTGCCCGAGTGCGCCCCGATCTACACCATCAGCCGCGGCGTCAGCGAACGCTTGCGCCGCTTCAACGGCCTGCACTCGCAACCGCTCTACCACCCCCCACCCGGCGTGGAACACCTCCGCCAGGGCCCCTATGGCGACTACATCCTGTTCCCCAGCCGGATCAACGACGGCAAGCGCCAAGCCCTCGTGGTGGAAGCCCTGAGCCTGACCCGCGAGCCCGTGCGGGTGCACTTCATGGGCACCGCCGACACCCCTAGCTACGAGCGCCAACTCCGCCAGCGCTGCACCGCCCTAGGCCTGGACGAACGGGTGCGCTGGTGCGGCCGGGTCAGCGACGAGGAAAAGCAATCGCTCTATGCCGGCTGCCTCGCCGTGGTGTTCCCCCCCTTCGACGAGGACTACGGCTACGTCACGCTCGAGGCCATGGTGTGCGCCAAGGCGGTGCTGACCACGCTGGACGCCGGCGGCCCGCTCGACTTCGTGTCCGACGGCCAAACCGGCCTGGTCTGCCCGCCGCAGCCCGCCGCTATCGCCGCCGCGCTCGACCGGATGTGGGCCGCCCGCGAGCAAACCCGCGCGTGGGGCGAGGCCGGCCGCGCCAGTTACGCCGACATGAACCTCACCTGGGCGCACGTCGTCCGCCATTTGCTCGCCTGATGCGGGTGGCCGTCGTGACCGCCGCCACGCCGTTCCGCGCCGCCCCGGAAAAGGCCCGCGCGGCGGCCCTGTGCACCGCGCTGCGGGCGGCCGGCGTGGAGGCGGAGGTGGTGGCGCTGCCCTTCGCACCCACGCCCCCGATCGCCGTCCCGCCGCAGCTCCTGGCCTTCCGCCTGCTGGACCTGAGCGAGAGCATGGGTACCCGGATCGACCGGCTGATCGGCCTTGGCCTACCCGCCAGTGCCGTCGCCCACCCGCTCAAGATCCTCTGGCACGCCGCCCCGCCGCCTGCCGCCGGGCGCGACTGGCCCGGTGCGGCCGAAACCGACGCGCTGCTGCGCTGCGCCAGCCGCCAGGCCGCCGCCGAGAGCCACAGCCTGTTCGCCACCTCGCGCCACCTCGCCAACAGCCTGGCGCAGGACTGGAAGGCGCGGGTGCAGACGCTCTACCAGCCCTCGCCGCTGGCGCCGCTGTGCCGCCCCGTGCCGCCCGAGGACTACATCCTGGCCGATGGCTGCGACGCGGACGCCCGGCTCGCCTTGCTGCTGGACGCGCTGGAGCAGAGCCGCGCCGCCATCCGGGTGGTCGCGACCGCCGCGCACTGGCCAGCCGAACTCGCGGCCCAGGCCGAGCGACTCGCCCCGGGCCAGGTGACCCTGGTGTCCTCGCCCGCCCCGGAGCGCCTGGCCGCACTGCTGGGCGCCGCCCGCGCCGTGCTGCTGGCCGGCAGGCTTGGCGCCCACACCGACATCGCCCTCGCCGCCATGCTGTGCGGCCGCCCGCTGCTCGTCGCCAGCGACGCCGGCGCCCCGCTCGAGCTGGTCCGCCACGGCCAGACCGGCCTCGTCTTCGAACCCGCCGCCACCCCGCTCGCCGATGCGCTCGCCACCACCTGGAGCGACCGCCGGCGCGTCCGCAACTGGGGCGAGATCGGGCTGCAACGCTACGGGGAACTGGCGCCGAGCTGGGAAAGTGTCACGCGATGCCTGCTCGCCTCCGCCTGAACCTCTTCTCGCCGCTGCCGCCGCAGCCCAGCGACGTCGGCGACAACACCCTCATGGTGGCCGCAGCGCTGAGCGAGTTGGCCGAGGTGACGCTATGGACGCCGCATGCCACGCCGCCGGGGACGGACCACGCCGAACCGGTGCTGGAAACCCAAGGCGGGCTGCGGCTCACCCTGCCCGTGGTGCAGTTCGACCCGGCGCGCATGGACTGGCCGCGCCTCCACCAGGCCGACGCGCAAGTCTACCACATCGGCAACAACAGCCAGTTCCACCACGCCATCTTCGAGGTGGCCGCCCAGGCGCCCGGCATCATGGTGCTGCACGACACCCGGCTGCAGCACTTCTTCGCCTGGCAAGCGCTGACCGAAGGGCCGGCCCGGCAGGATTACCTCGCCCGCCTGCGCCGCAGCCATGGCGCCGCCGCCCTCGCCGACGCCGCGCGCTGGCTGGCCGGCAAGGAACCGTTCGACACCCTGGTCGAGCGCTACCCAATGACCGCCGCCGCCGCCGACGCCGCCCTCGCCGTCATCGTGCACAACGGTGCCGAGTGGCCCCAATTGGCCAAGGCGACCCGCACGCCGGTGTTCTACCTGCCGCTCGCCTACGCCGCCGCGCCCCCCCGCTCCAGGGCGGCTCCAGGCGCCACGTTGCGCCTGGTGGCGTTCGGCTACCTCGGCCCCAACCGGCGCCTGGCCACCCTGCTCGAGGTGTTGGCGGGGCTGCCCGACCAGGACGTGCGGCTGGACATCTACGGCCTGGTCGAGACCCCCGCCGCCATCGACGAGCAAGTCGCCGCGCTGCGCCTGACCGGACGCGTCACGCGCCACGGCTTCGTCCCGGGCGAGGTGCTGAGCGCCGCACTCGCCCGCGCCGACCTGGCGATCAACCTGCGCTATCCCTCCATGGGCGAAGCCTCCGGCAGCCAGTTGCGCATCTGGGAGGCCGCCCTGGCCGCCGTCGTCACCCGCACCGGCTGGTATGCCACGCTGCCCGAGGACACCGTGCTGTTCGTCGAGCCGGAGCACGAGGCGGCGGATTTGCGCGCCCACCTGGCCGCGTTGCGCAACGAGCCCGAGCGCTTCCGCGAGATCGGCCGCCGCGGCCGCGCCCTCCTCGAGCGCGACCACACCCCGCAAGCCTACGCCACCCAGTTGCTGCAGGTGGCCGCGCAAACCCCCGCCCTGCACGCCCGCCGCGCCGCGCTGCAAGCCTCCCGCCGGGCCGCCCGCGCCATGCTGGGCCTGGCCGGCACCGAGGGCATCGCCCTTTGCGCCGCGGAGACCGCCGCCGCCGCCGCCGCGCTCTCCGGCGTCGCCGCCATCACCGACCCGTCGCGACGTCCGTAACTCAGCGCACCGGCCGCACGCTCTCGAACAGCAGCATGTCGTGCCCGCCCTGGCTGAACTGGTCCACCGCGCGCATCCCGATCGCCCCCAGCACGACGCGCGAGCCGATGTTGTTCTCTTTGGCGACCGCCACCACCCGCGTCAGTCCCGCTCGCTCATGCGCGTCTTGCAGCGCGGCGCCGGCAGCCTCGCGCGCCAGGCCATGGCCCCGAACCGCCGGCCGGAATGCGAAGCGCAACGCGATCCCGCGCGCGTCCGGTCGCTCGTGCAGCCCGGTCACGCCGAGCAGCGCGCCTGCCGGGTCGCGCGCCGTCCACATCCCCACGTCATGCACCGCCCAATACGCCAGCTCCCCGGCCAGCTCCTCGGCGGTCTGCGCCGGGTTGCGCACGCCGCCCAGCATGGGCGCCCACACCTGCGGATCCGCCTTGAGCGCCTGCAGCTCGGCCAGGTCGTTCGCGGCGTAGGGCGTCAGCACCAGCCGCGCGGTGCGGAGCGGATACACCGCTCAGGCAGCGCCAGGCGCCAGATTAAACCTAGCGCGCGAGCGGCCGGTACTTGATCCGGTGCGGGTCGGTGCTGGCCTCGCCCAGCCGGCGGCGCTTGTCTTCTTCATAGGCCTGGAAGTTGCCCTCGAACCATTCCACGTGGCTGTCGCCTTCAAAGGCTAGGATATGCGTGGCCAGCCGGTCCAGGAACCAGCGGTCATGGCTGATAATCACCGCACAGCCAGCGAACTCCGCCAGCGCGTCCTCCAGCGCCCGCAGCGTGTCCACGTCCAGGTCGTTGGTCGGCTCGTCCAGCAGGATGACGTTGCTCTCGCTCTTCAGCATCTTGGCCAAATGCACCCGGTTGCGCTCGCCGCCGGACAGCACGCCCACCTTCTTCTGCTGATCGCTGCCCTTGAAGTTGAACGCCCCCACGTAGGCCCGCGACTGCACCGCCCGCTTGCCCAGGTAGATCACGTCCGTCCCGCCGCTGATTTCCTCCCAGACCGACTTGGCCCCGTCCAGGCTGTCGCGCGACTGGTCGACGTAGCCGAGCTTGACCGTGTCGCCCACCCGCAACTCGCCGCCATCCGGCCTGTCCTGCTGCGTGATCATGCGGAACAGCGTCGTCTTGCCCGCCCCGTTCGGCCCGATCACCCCCACGATGCCGCCCGGCGGCAGCTTGAACGTCAGCCCGTCGATCAGCACGTGGTTGCCAAAGCCCTTGCGCAGGTTCTCCGCCTCTATCACCGTCCCGCCCAGTCGCGGCCCGGGCGGGATCACGATGTCGGCCACGCCGCCCGCCAGCTCGGCCGATTTCGCCAGCATCTGCTCGTACTTCTCGATCCGGGCGCGGGACTTGGTCTGACGCGCGCGCGGCGAGGACTGGATCCACTCCTGCTCGGCGGCCAGGGCGCGCTGGCGCGAGCTCTCCTCCTTCTCCTCCTGCTTCAGCCGCTTGCGCTTCTGCTCGAGCCAGGAGGAGTAGTTGCCCTCGAACGGATAGCCCCGCCCGCGCTCGATCTCCAGGATCCAATTGGTGACGTTGTCCAGGAAGTAGCGGTCGTGCGTCACGATCATCACCGTGCCGGTGTAGTCGCGCAGCGTCTTCTCCAGCCAGGCCACGCTCTCGGCGTCCAGGTGGTTGGTCGGCTCGTCCAGCAGCAGCAGCTCGGGCTTGTCCAGCAGCAGCCGGCACAACGCCACCCGCCGCCGCTCGCCGCCCGAAAGCTTGGTCACCTCGCTGTCCGGCGGCGGGCAGCGTAGCGCGTCCAGCGCGATCTCCACCCGGCGGTCCAGCTCCCAACCGTCCTCGGCGTCGATCTTCTCCTGCAGCACCGCCTGCTCGGCCAGCAGCTCATTCATCTTGTCGTCGTCCATCGGCTCGGCGAATTCCTCGCTGATGGCGTTGAACCGGTCCATCGCGGCCTTCAGCTCGGCGAACGCCTCCATCACGTTCTCCGCTACGCTCTTGCTCGCATCGAGCTGCGGCTCCTGCTCGAGGTAGCCGACCCGCACCCCCTCCGCCGCCCAGGCCTCGCCGCCATACTCGGTCTCCCGCCCCGCCATGATCTTGAGCAGGGTGGACTTGCCAGCGCCGTTCACCCCCAGCACGCCGATCTTCACCCCGGGTAGGAACGACAGCGTGATCCCCTTGAACACCTCGCGGCCGCCTGGATAGGCCTTGGTGAGGTCCTTCATGACATAGGCATACTGATAGGCGGCCATGGCGGGCTCCTGCGCGAACGGGTGCGAAAGCCACGGTTTAGGCAGGCGCAGCCCCAGCGGCAACTAACACCCGCGCGTTCACCGCGCGGGCCCCAGTCTGGGCGGGCCCCAGTCTGGGCGGGCCCCAGTCTGGGCGGGCCCCAGTCTGGGCGGGCGGCCTACCCCAGCCGCTCACCGTGTAGCACCACGTCCAGCCCCTCCATCTCCTGGTCCCGCGTCACCCGCAGGCCGATCACCGCATCGATGACCTTGAGCAGGATGAACGACACCACGCCGCTCCAGATCAGCGTCACGCCGACCGCCTCGGCCTGCTTGATGAGCTGCGCCACGCCGCCCACCGTGCCCGCCGGGCTGGCATCCGTCGCCGACAGCGGCCCATAGGCGAACACGCCGGTGAGCAGCGCGCCCACGATGCCGCCGATGCCATGCACGCCCCAGGTGTCCAGGCTGTCGTCGTAGCCCAGCATGTGCTTCAGCCCGGTGGCCGACCAGAAACACACCACGCCCGCCACGAGCCCGATCACCAGCGACGGCCCAGGCAGCACGAAGCCCGACGCCGGGGTGATCGCCACCAGCCCCGCCACCGCGCCCGAGATGATCCCCAGCACCGAGGGTTTGCCCTTGGCGAACCACTCCGCGAACATCCACCCCAGCGCCGCCGCCGCGGTCGCGATCTGCGTCGCCGTCATCGCCATGCCGGCGCGCCCGTTCGCCCCCACCGCCGACCCGGCGTTGAACCCGAACCACCCCACCCACAGCAGCGAGGCGCCGATCAGCGCGTAGGTCAGGTTATACGGCGCCATGTTGTCATGCCCATAGCCAAGCCGCCGCCCCAGCACCAGCGCGCAGACCAGGCCCGCCACCCCGGCATTGATGTGCACCACCGTGCCGCCAGCGAAGTCGATCGCACCGATCGTGGTGCCGACATAGCCCAGCGGGCTCCACACCAGGTGCGCGATCGGGCAGTAGACCACGATTGACCACAGCACCATGAAGACGCACATGGCGCTAAACTTCATGCGGTCCGCGAACGCGCCGGCGATCAGCGCCGGCGTGATGATCGCGAACGTCATCTGGTACATCATGTAGACGGTCTCGGGGATGGTGAACGCCGTCGCGTTGTCCGTCCCGGCGCCGAGCGTGAACGGCACGTCCGCACCCTTGCTGATGTGCTCCCCGATGCCGTTTAGGAACACCCGCGACAAGTCGCCGATGAACGGCGCCAGCGAGCCGCTGCCGTTGGTGAACGCCAGGCTGTAGCCGCACACCATCCACACGATGCTCACCAGGCAGCAGATCGTGAACGACTGCATCAGCGTGGCCAGCACGTTCTTCTTGCGCACCATCCCGGCATAGAACAGCGCCAGCCCAGGGATCGTCATCATCAGCACCAGCGCCGTGCTGGTGAGCATCCAGGCAGTGTCCCCGGTGTCGATCTTGGCCGCCTCGCTGGCCGCAGCCGCCGCAGCGGGCGCGGTGTCGGTGCCGGGCGCCACGGTCTGCGCCAGCGCGCTGCCGGCGAGTAGTAAGGCCGGCAGGAGGGCGGCACACCAAAGCAAAGCCGTTTTGGGCAGGGTCGGGGTCGTCGCGCGAGTCATTGTCTTGGGGGTCCTTACAGAGCTTCCGC
Organism: Acetobacteraceae bacterium; assembly: GCA_965199105.1. Lineage (GTDB taxonomy): Bacteria > Pseudomonadota > Alphaproteobacteria > Acetobacterales > Acetobacteraceae > LMUY01. Next base: position 1,669,263 of record CBDAQO010000002.1, read on the forward strand.
GTCCACTTCGCCGGTCCGGATGCGGACGGCGCGTTCCAGGTCGAGCACGAAGATTTTGCCGTCACCGATCTTGCCGGTTTGCCCGGCCTTTATGATCGCCTCCACCACCTGTTCCGCCAGGCTGGCCGGCACCGCGACCTCGATCTTCACCTTGGGCAGGAAGTTCACGTGGTACTCCGCCCCGCGATAGATCTCCGTCTGTCCCTTCTGCCGGCCAAACCCCTTCACCTCCGACACCGTCAGCCCCTGCACGCCCAACGGCGTAAGAGCCTCCCGCACGTCGTCGAGCTTGAAGGGTTTGATGATCGCCATGATGAGCTTCATCGTGTTCCTCGCTTGTCGTTTGACGCCCAACGCTCACCTTGGCGCTGCGTCAGTGCGGCTCAGTAATCAAGAAGCGTGCCGTTGCATGGCGTTAGCTTTACCCCAGCTCTGCCCGGCGCACGCCAGTCCCGCGCCGGCAGGTTGCTCGAAAAATAGGCAAACACGATGACGCTGTTAAAGACCGATGTGTGTGTGGTGGGCGCCGGCCCGATCGGCGCCTCGCTCGCCTGCAGCCTGGCCGCCACCGGGGTCGACGTGGCCGTGGTAGACCGCTCCGCCCTGCCGCCCATGGAACACCCGGCGTTCGACGGCCGCGCCTACGCCATCGCCGCCGGGTCACGCGCCTTCCTCGAGGGCGCCGGCGTCTGGGACCGGCTGCCCGTCGAGCCCTGCCCGATGCTGGACATCCGCGTGTCGGACGGCCGCGTGGGCGGGCGCGCCTCGTCGCTGTTCCTGCACTTCGACCATGCCGACGCCGGCTCCGGACCGTTCGGCTGGCTGGTGGAGGCGCGCAGCCTGCGCACGGCGCTGAACGCCCAGCTCCACGACGCCTTGCCCGGCCGCGTGTTCGCCCCCGCCCAGGCGAGCGTGACCCGCACCAGCAGCGGCGCCACCGTCACCATCGAGGGCGGCCCGGTGATCGAGACTCGCCTGGTGGTCGCGGCGGAAGGGCGCGAATCCCCGCTGCGCAAGCAGGCCGGCATCCGGGTCACCCGGCTGCCCTACCGCCAACGCGCCCTGGTCGCCGCCGTCGCGCACGAACACCCGCACCACGGCGTGGCGCTGGAACACTTCCTCCCCGCCGGCCCCTTCGCCCAGCTCCCGATGACCGGCAGCGAGGCCATGCCGCATCTGTCCGCCATCGTCTGGACCGAGCACGCCGACATCGCCCCCCGCATGCTCGCTCTGCCGGACGCGCCGTTCGCCCGCGAGATCGCCCGCCGCCTCGGCTCCCACCTGGGGGCGCTGCGCCCGGTCGGCCGCCGCTGGATGTATGACCTCAGCGCGCTGCACGCCCACCGCTACGTGGCCGAGCGGCTCGCGCTGGTGGGCGACGCAGCGCATGGCATCCACCCTATCGCCGGGCAAGGCCTGAACCTCGGGCTGCGGGACGCCATCGCTCTGGCCGAGGTGCTGGCCGGCGCGCCCGACCCTGGTGACCCAGCGGTGCTGGCCGCCTACCAGGCGCGCCGCCGCCCGGCCAACCTGCTGATGCTGGGCGCCACCCACGGGCTCGACCGCCTGTTCTCCACCGACAACCCGCTGGTGCGCGCCGCCCGCGACATCGGCATCGCCGCCGTGAACCGAACCCCGGGGCTAAAACGCGCGTTCATGCGCCAGGCAATGGGGTTGTCGTAGCTTGCCATCCTAACCTGCAGCCTTCAAAAGCGCTGCGACCGGACTAGATTTGTTCACGTCGATGGCGCGCGAGGGGCAACCGTTTGGAGCTGCTGAAGAAACTCGAAATCCTAGCCGACGCCGCGAAATACGACGCGTCCTGCGCCTCCAGCGGCACCGAGAAGCGCAGTTCCGCCGGCGCCAAGTCCGGCGTGGGGTCCACCGAGGGCATGGGCATCTGCCACGCCTACGCGCCGGACGGCCGCTGCATCTCGCTATTGAAGATCCTGCTGACCAACTCCTGCGTGTTCGACTGCCTCTATTGCATCAACCGCCGCTCCTCCAACGTGCGCCGCGCCCGTTTCACCGTGGAGGAGGTTGTCACCCTCACGCTCGGCTTCTACCGGCGCAACTGCATCGAGGGGCTGTTCCTCTCCTCCGGCATCATCAACACGCCCGACTACACCATGGAACAGGTCGTCCGCGTCGCCCGCATCCTGCGCGAAGAGCACGGCTTCCGCGGCTACATCCACCTCAAGACCATCCCGGACGCCGACCCGGCGCTGCTGCTCGAGGCCGGGCGCTACGCCGACCGCCTGTCCATCAACGTCGAACTGCCAACCGAGGGCAGCCTGGCCGCGCTGGCGCCGGAAAAGGACCTTCCCGGCATCAAGCGCTCGATGGCCCGCATCCGGATGCGCATCGACGAAACCCGCCCAGACAAACGTGCCGGGCAGCGCGCCGAGCGCTCACTGCCGCCGCGCTTCGCCCCCGCCGGCCAGAGCACGCAGGTGATCGTGGGCGCCGACGCCAGCTCGGACCGCACCATCCTGGCGATGAGCACCAACCTCTACGGCGCCTACGGTCTGCGCCGGGTCTACTACTCCGCCTTCAGCCCGATCCCGGACGCCTCCGCCAGCCTGCCGCCGGACCATGCCCCCCTGGTGCGCGAACACCGGCTCTACCAGGCCGACTGGCTGATGCGCTTCTACGGCTTCACTGCGCCCGAACTGGTCACCGACGGCGTCGGCAACCTGGACCTGACGGTCGACCCCAAGCTGTCCTGGGCGCTGGCCCATCGCGAAGAGTTCCCGGTGGACGTGAACACCGCCCCGCGCGAGCGGCTGCTGCGCATTCCCGGCATGGGCGTGAAGTCGGTCGAAGCCATCCTGCGCGCCCGCCGCTACCGCCGCCTGCGCCTGGACGACCTCGCCCGCTTGCGCCTGCCCATCACCAAGATCAGCCCCTTCATCGTGGCCAGCGGCCACCAGCCCGGTGCCACGCTGGACAGCCCCGCCCTGCGCCAGACCCTCACCCCCAAGCCGGTGCAAAGCGACCTGTTCGCGTGACCACGACCCACCGCTCACTCACGCCGCCACGAAAAGCCCCCTCCGAGGGGGAGAGGGCTTCCGACTCGCGACCCCGAGGCAGCGCCCGTGACCCATAGCGTCGTCCTTGCCCACGAGGTCGACTGGGGCGGCTGGCGTGATGCAGCCCGGCGCCTGGCGCTAAGCGGCGTCGCCCCGGAGGACGTGGTCTGGTCGGTCCGCGCGCCCGACGACCTGTTCGCCGCCGCGCCAGAGGAGGCCCCCGCCGCATCCCCCGCCGGCACCTTCAACGTCCCCCGCGCCCTGGTGGCGCTGGCCGAGACCGTGATCCAGGCCAGCGACCCGGCGCGCTTCGCCCTGCTCTACCGCCTGCTGGTGCGCGCCCATTGCGGCGAGCGCGGCCTGCTCGACCAGGTCACCGACCCCGAGGTCCAGCGCGCCGAGCGCCTCGCCCAATCGGTCCGGCGCGACACCCACAAGATGCGCGCCTTCGTGCGCTTCCGCGAAGTGACGGAGCCGGCCGGCACCCGCTACGTCGCCTGGTTCGAGCCGGAGCACTACATCGTCGAGGCCAACGCGCCGTTCTTCATGCGCCGCTTCGCCACCATGGTCTGGTCGATCCTGACGCCCTATCGCAGCGCGCATTGGAACGGTGAGGCGATGAGCTTCACCGACGGCGCGGCGCGGGCCGAGGTGCCGGACGACGATCGGCTCGAGGCCTACTGGCGCGCCTATTTCAGCAGCATCTTCAACCCGGCGCGGCTCAAGGTGGGCGCCATGACGTCCGAAATGCCGCGCAAATACTGGCGCAACCTGCCCGAGGCGGCCGCCATCCCTGAACTGATCCGCACCGCCGCCGCGCGTGTGGCCACCATGGTGGAGACCCCGGTGATTTCACCCGCCAAGCCCGCCCGCGAGCCCCGTCCCCCAACCGTGGACCATCTGCCCGACACCCCGCTGCGCACCGCCGCCCTGGAAGCCGCCGATTGCCGCCGCTGCCACCTGTGGGAGCCGGCAACCCAGACCGTGTTCGGCGAAGGACCGGCCGACGCCCGGCTGATGTTCGTGGGCGAACAGCCCGGCGACCAGGAAGACCTCGCCGGCCGCCCCTTCGTCGGCCCTGCCGGGCAGATGTTCGACCGCGCTTTGGCCGAGGCGGGCATTGATCGCGACACCGCCTATGTCACCAACGCCGTCAAGCACTTCAAATTTGAGCCCCGCGGCAAGCGCCGCATCCACGCCAAGCCCGACGGCGGCGAGATCACCGCCTGCCGCTTCTGGCTCGATTTGGAGCGCCGCGAGGTCAAGCCCGCGCTCACCGTGCTGCTCGGCGCCTCCGCCGCCCGCGCCGTGCTGGGCCGCGTGGTTACCATCTCCCGCGAGCGCGGCCGCCCCGTCGCGCTGGACGGCAACAGCCAGGCGCTGGTGACCGTGCACCCCTCCTACTTGCTCCGCCTGCCCGACGAAGAGAGCCGCGCCCGCGAATACGCCGCCTTCGTCGCCGATCTGCGCTACGCCAAGGAGTTGCTGGGATGAATACTGCGTGCCTGGCAGCGGCTGCTATACGCAGGGGTCGGTCAATATGAATGGCAAAATGCGTGCTGGTCTGTTAAAAGAGATTTGATGCATCAGGAAGTCGCATGCGTTGGGAGCCTTCCGTGGAACACGTTAAACTCGATGCGCTGGTGCACTACATCTGCTTTCGCTGCGAAAATCCAGCGCAGCTCGGGGCCACAAAACTCAACAAGGTCTTGTGGTATTCTGACGTGTTTGCATTTGCCAGGGATGGTGTCTCGATAACCGGAGGGACCTATGTGAAGCGGCAGTTTGGCCCGGTTCCAAAGGACATCCTGGCGTCGCGCGCTCGCTTGCGGGCTTCAGGGGCGCTCATCGAGCGTGAGATGTCGAACTACGGCTACCCTCAAGTCCAATTCTTTGCCTTGACGCCTGCGGACATATCGATCTTTTCGGCAGAACAGATCAGCTTGGTTGACAGCGTCTTGGACCACATCTGCTCCAATCACACGGCAGCAAGCATTTCGCAGCGTTCACACGATCTGGTTTGGGAAGTCGCGGCGATCGGGGAGGAGATACCCATGGCAGCCGCAGCATTTGCCGGCAACGTGGGCGAGATAGATGAGCACGACATGGTTTGGGCACGTGCCGAGGTCGAAAGGATCGAATCGGTTCGTGCTCTCGGCTAACGAGCAATGTATCGATCGGTTCGCGAAGAGCCATCTGTCACCGAGGCAATACAGCGCGCCAGTCACATATATCCGCGTACGTGGGATGCTTTCGACGCTCTTTGCTGGTTTTTAGTACGACGACAAGTGTCTGGCGTTTCAGTTGCGGGCGTGAACGATTTGTATCACCTCCATAAGCAAGCTGCCGGTGGGTGGGGCGTCCCTGCTATGACAGTGATATACACAGTGTCGGACGACCTGATTTTGCTGTGCGCAATAAAGATAGGATAATCCGACCTTAACTCCGAGATGGCTCGTGTGCCACTTCCGGCGCCGGGATCACCGCCAGCAGCGCGGGCACGAACAGCAGCGTCGACACCAGCGTGCAGCCCAGGCTGATCAGCAGCAGCGTGCCCATGCTCGCCGTGCCGCGATGCGCCGACAGCGCCAGCGAGCCGAACGCCGTGCCCGTGGTCAGCGCCGAGAACATCACCGCCCGCGCGGTGGGCGAGGCCAGGCGGGAATGCTCGCCGGCGCGCCAATTCATCACGAAGTAGATGTTGAACGACACGCCCACGCCGAGCAGCAGTGGCAGCGCGATGATGTTGGCGAAGTTCAGCGGCAGGCCAAGCAGCAGCGACGCCACCACCGTCATCAGCGCCGACAGCAGCAGCGAGGCCATCACCAAGGCCGCGTCCAGCAGGCGGCGCAGCACCAGCAGCAGGATCAGCGCGATCGCCACGATGGCGCCGATGGCCGCGTCGCGGAACGCGTCCACGATGGTGCGCGAGGTGGCGATGATGGTCACCGCCGAGCCGCCCGCTTCCGGCGCCACCGCCGTCACCTGGCGTACGAACTCGCCCAGGCCCGCGCCGCCGCTGAAGCCGGGCTTGGGCGTCACACTCACCCGCGCCTCGCCGTTCGGCAGCATCCAGTCCCGCACCAGGTCGGGCGGCAGTGAGCTCAGGCTCACCGGCCCGGCGGTCAGCGCCGAGCGCAGCGCGTCGAGCTCGGCGGGCAGGAACTCGGTCAGCGCCGTGTTGGCGGCCAGCAGCGTGGTGTCGGGCGCCTTGGACAGCGTCTGCAGGTCGGCCGCAATCTTGGCCAGTGGGCTATCCGGTGGCAGCTTGGCAGCGGCGCGGGTGAGGGACGCGGCAGCACTGCTGGCGGCCATCCGCAGCGCCTCCGCCGTCACCGGGGCCGAGGCGGTGGTGTTGCCGAGCGTGGCGGCCAGCACGTTCTCGGTATCCGAGATCATCGCCAGCTTGGGCGCCTGGTCATCCGGCACGAAGCTGGCGAGCGTCATCACGCTGGCAACGCTGGGCAGCGTCTGCAGCGCCGCCGCCACGCGGGACGCCGCCGCCTGGTCGGGTTCCAGCACGTCGATCGTATAGGGGTTGGTCAGCGGGTTGGACATCAGCTTGCGCAGCGTCTCCATTGCCTCAGTGTGCGGGTTCTTGGTGTCCAGCGGGTCGGCGTCGAAGCGCAGAAAGCCGATGCCGACCACCCCCGCCACCGCCAGCACCGCGAACAGGCCGAGCAGCGGCAGGCGCAGGCGCCCGATCGCCGCGTCCACCACGCGCAGCCGGGTGAAGCCGATCTCGCCCGGCGACACCCGCGGTGCGAACAGCGTCAGCGCGGCGGGCAGGAACAGGATGGTGCAGCCGAACGCGATCACCATGCCGGTGCCGGCGATCAGGCCGAGCTGCGCCACGCCCACGAACGCGGTCGGCACGAAGGCGAGGAAGCCCGAAGCGGTGGCCGCCGCCGCCACCAGCACCTGCACGCCGGCGCGTCGCGCGGTGCGGACGGAGGCAACCCGGTCGTCCGGCGCCCCCTGCCGCATCTCGCGGAAGCGCACGCTCCACTGGATCGCGAAATCCACCGCGATGCCGACGAACAGCACCGCGAAGGCCACCGAGATCAGGTTCAGCGTGCCCACCGCCAGCGCCGCGAAGCCGGTGGTCAGCGCCAGGCCGAGGAACAGCGTCAGCAGGATCGGCACGATCACCCGCCAACTGCCCACCGCCAGGAACAGCCAGATCGTCACCAGGATCAGGCTGCCGACCAGTTCCGCCACCACGCCCTGGGCCACGCTGGCGAACTCCTCGTCGCTGAGCGGGACGCTGCCGGTGAGCCGCACGGTGGCCGCGCCGCTGGCGACGAACTCGAGCTTGGCCGCGTCCGCCCGCAACGCGTCGGTGGCCGCACCGCCGGGTCGCAGCGCGTTGAAGTCCAGCACCGGGTGCGCCAGCACGAAGCGGTAGGGCCCTGCCAGCTCGCTCACCCCGCCGCCCAGCAGCGACTGCCACGACAGCGGCTGCGGCGACCCGGCGAGCACCGAGGCCAGGGTCGACTGGAAGCCGTCCAGCGCCGCGCCGTAGCTGCCGAGGTCGGCCTGGCCGCGTTCCACCCCGAGCGCGATCAGCGACAGCGCCGAGAACAGGCCGCGCGCGCTGGGGTCGGCGGCCAACTGGCCCAGGAAGGGCTGTGCGTCCACCGTATGGTCTAGCAGGGGGCCGAGGGTGGCCTTGGGCAGGAACAGCAGGCCGTTCTTGGTGAAGTAGGGCGAGGCGCCGGGCGTCTGCACGCTCTTGAAGTGCGCCGTGTCGGCGGCCAGCGCAGCCGCCAGCCCGGCCGCGGTGGCATCCGCCTCCTCCGGCACCCGGGCCTGGATCACGGCCACGATCAGGTCGTTATACTGCGGGAACGCACGGTCCAGCTCGATCTTACGCTGCTTCCAGGGCAGCGAATTGGCGAACAGCGCGTCGGTGTCGGTGGACACGCCCAGCCGCGTGCTGGCCGCCAGCACGCACAGCCCGGCCAGCACCGCCGCCGCCAGCACCACCAGCACGGCATGGCGCACGCACCGCTCGACAAGCCAGGTCAGGACTGACGCCACTCGCGACTACCTTAGGATGTGCGCCCGAAGGTCGCGGGGGGAACGTTGGCCGGCGCCTGGTTACGACGCAGCCGGACCCTTACGACGCTGCAGGATGGTGAACAAGCCGCCGATCACCAACACGGTCAGCGCGCCGCCGAGCTTGAGCACCTTCTCCACCGCCAGCGTGTAGCGGCCAGTGGTCGAATCGTAGTGGAAGCAGAATAGCAGGATGGGCGAGGCGGGCGGCGCCACCACCTCCTGCCCGGCCCGCACCAGCGCGTCATGCAGGTTGGCCGCGGTGGCGCCCACGCCCAGCAGGTAGGCCGAGACGGCGCCGGTGGGGGTCAGCACCACCATTCCCGCCGGGTGCAGGAACTGCTGCAACTGGTCGTCCCACCGGCTGTGGAACCCGACCGCGCTCGAGATCGCCGCCACGTCCGCCGCGCCGCCGATCAGGAAGTGCCACCCCTTGACCGCGCCGGGCACCGGGAAGCGCTGCAGGTCGTCGGCCCGCGCCACCGCCGCGTCGGCCGGGGTCTCGTGCGGATCGATGCTGAGGTCGAGCACCGTGTAGTCCCCCGGCGTGCTGAGCCCAGCGCCGGCCAGCGCGGCAAACGTGTCGTCGCGCAGCACGCCGCACAGGCTGGGGCAGTGGAAGTAGCCCAGGATCAGCACCGCAGGCTTGCCCGACGCCCAGCTCCGCAGCGTGCGCACCTGGCCCTCCGCGTCGGTGAACGGCGCGTCCATCGGCACCAAGGCGCCCGGGTGCTGGGTGAAGGCGAGCCCGTCGGTGCTGGGCTGGGCGGCGCGGCAGGGCAGGGCGACCGCAAGCACCAGCAGAACAGCCCAGAACCGCATGCACCCCACCCTCCGTCAGCGGCCCGACCCATAGCCGACCCGGCGCCGAACAGGACCCACGCCGGGTCGGCTACGACAAAGTTGATCTCCGCCCACACAGCCGCCACAAGCCTTCGCGTGCCGCACCCCGCCCCACCATCGTCTGCAGTCTCCCCGATCCATTGCGTGCTGAACGCGGTGGAGGGCGGCCTGGTGCGCGGCTGGGCCACCGAGGCGGGGGCGCCGGCCTCGTTCTTCGTCCTGGTCGACGGGCAGCAGGTGGCCGAGGTGCACTGCGCTCTGCAGCGGCCCGACGTGGCACAGGCCGAACTCGGCCCGGCCGCCTCCGGGTTCGAGCTGAGCCTGCCCGCCAGCCTGCTCGACGGCCAATCCCACCGCATGGAGTTCCGCGACCGCCGCCGCCGCCTGGTCATGATGCAGGCTGGCGGCAAGGCGGCCGCCTCGTGTGACTTCGCCCATCGCCCGCGCCTGGCGCTGCGCTCCTTCGTGGACGGCTGGCGCGGCGGCACCTTCGAGGGCTGGGTGCTGCAAAGCCAGCCCGGCGGCGGACGCTGGCTCGGCGGCTGCCTGGTCAAGGTGCTGTGCGGCGACGTGCCGATCGGCCATGTCCGCGCCGACCGCTATCGCGCCGACGTGGCCAAGTCGTTCGCGGCCGACGCCTATTGCGGCTTCCAGTTCGTCCCGCCCGACTGGGCCCGGCGCGGCCACCCGCAGAGCTTCCGCTTCTTCGCCCTGCCCGGCGAGGCCGAGCCGGACGCGGACGGCGCCCAGGAGCTGCAGAACAGCCCCATCCTGACCAGCCTGGTGACCGACGAGCACGAGGCGCTGATCCGCGAGCTGTCCGACACCGTCGACAAGCTGCACGTGGAGCTGACCCGGGTGCGCCGTCGCCTGCGCGACCTGCTGCCCAAGCCGGGCTTCAACCTGGGCAGCTACGACGCCTGGTACCGCGCCTATGCCCCCGCCCTGCGCGAGCACGTGTTGGCCACCCGCGCCCCCGCCGCCGCCGCGCCGCTGGTGAGCGTGGTCTGCCCGGTGTTCCGCCCCAGCCTAGCCGAGTTCGACGCCGCGGTCGCCTCGGTGCGGGCGCAGACGCACCAGAACTGGGAGCTGCTCCTGGTCGACGACGGCAGCCGCGACCCGGCGCTCACCGCCCTCATCCAGCGCCACGCCCAGGCCGACGCGCGCATCCGCCCCCTGGTGCTGCGCAAGAACGGCGGCATCGCGGCGGCCACCAATGCCGGCATTGCCGCAGCCCAGGGCGAGTGGGTGGCCCTGTTCGACCATGACGACCTGCTGGCCGACGTGGCGCTCGAGGTGATGCTGCACGCGGCGCAGGCCGGCGCCCGGCTGCTCTATTGCGACGAAGACAAGATCGACGCCACCGGCCGCTTTACCGACCCGGCGTTCAAGCCCGCCTGGAGCCACCGCCTGGCGCTCGAGGTGAACTACCTGTGCCACCTGCTGTTCGTCCATCGCGCGACCCTGGCCGCCGCCGGCCCGCTCGACCCCAAGCTCGACGGCGCGCAGGACCACGACCTCATCCTGCGCCTGGCCGAACACCTGTCGCCCAGCCAGATCGCCCACGTGCCGGCGGTGTTGTACCATTGGCGCCGCTCCGAGCGCTCCACCGCTTCCGATGGCGCGGCCAAGCCCTACGCGGTGGCCGCCGGCCAGGCCGCCGTGGCGCAGCACCTCGCCCGGCTCGCCCGCCCCGCTTGCGTCACCCCGCGCGGCACCACCACGTCCTACCGGATCGACTGGCTCTACGCGCAGCAACCGCCGGTCACCCTGATCATCCCGTTCAAGGACGAGATCACCACCACCCGGCGCTGCGTGCGCACCGTGCTGGACGGCACCGACTACGCCGCCTTCGACCTGGTGCTGGTGGACAATTGGTCAACCGCGCCCGAGATCGCGCGGTTCCGCCAGGAGCTGGCCGGCGAGCCCCGGGTGCGGCTGCTGCGGGTCGAGGAGGAGTTCAACTACGCCCGGCTGAACAACCTGGCCGCCGCCAGCACCGCTGCCGAGTTCCTGGTGTTCATGAACAACGACCTCTTCGTCAGCGGCCGCGACTGGCTGCGCGTGCTGGTCAACGAGGCGCTGGCCGACCCGCAGGTGGCCATCGTCGGCGGCAAGTTCGTCTACCCGAACCGCACCCTGCAGCACGGCGGCGTCGTGCTCGGGGTGGGCGGCGTCGCCTGCCATGTCGGCACCGGGCTGGGCGAGGCGGAGCCGGGCTACGCGCGGCGGCTGGAGTTCGCGCAGGACTACTCCGCCGTCACCGCCGCCGGCATGCTGATGCGCAGCAGCGTGTTCCGCGCGGTCGGCGGCTTCGACGAGCAGGTGCTGCGAGTGGCGTTCAACGACGTCGACCTCTGCCTCAAGGCGCGTGCGGCCGGCCACAAGGTGATCTGGACGCCGGCCTTCCTGGCCGAGCACCACGAGTCGCTCAGCCGCGGCGACGACATCCGCCCAGTGCAGGAAAACCGCTTCTTCCACGAGATGCAGAGCATGGTCGAACGCTGGGGCGCCACGCTCACCAGCGACCCGTTCTACCACCCGGCGCTCTCCTTGGAGCGGCAGGCGTTCTTCGAGCTGGTGGACCCGGTGGCGGCCGCGCAACGCCCGATCGCCCCCCGCCTCTCCACCCCACCGAGCGTGATCGGACTCCCTCTCCCCGTGGGAAAGGGCCGGGGTGAGGGGACACCCCGCGCCCCTAGAACACGACGACGGAGCGGATCGACTTCCCCTCATGCATCAGGTCGAACCCGTGATTGATCTGCTCGAGCGGCATGGTGTGGGTGATCAGGTCGTCGATGTTGATCTTGCCCTCCATGTACCAGTCAACGATCGTCGGCACGTCCGTCCGCCCGCGGGCGCCGCCGAACGCCGAGCCCTTCCAGACCCGCCCGGTGACCAACTGGAACGGCCGCGTTGCGATCTCGGCGCCGCTGGGAGCCACGCCGATGATGATGCTCTCGCCCCAGCCGCGATGGCAGCACTCCAGCGCCTGCCGCATCACGGCGGTGTTGCCGGTGCAGTCGAAGCTGAAATCCGCGCCCCCGCCGGTCACGTCCTGCACCGCCTGCACCACGCGGTCGGCGCCGACCTCTTTCGGGTTGACGAAGTCCGTCATGCCGAACTTGCGGGCGATCTCCTGCTTGGCCGGGTTGATGTCCACGCCCACGATCTTGTCCGCGCCGACCATGCGCGCACCCTGGATCACGTTCAGGCCGATGCCGCCCAGGCCGAACACCACCACGTTGGCGCCGGGCCAAACCTTGGCGGTATAGATCACCGCGCCGATCCCGGTGGTGACGCCGCAGCCGATGTAGCAAATCTTGTCGAACGGCGCGTCCTTGCGCACCTTGGCCAGGGCGATCTCGGGCAGCACGGTGAAGTTGCTGAAGGTCGAGCAGCCCATGTAGTGGAACAGCGTGTCGCCCTGTGGCCGCGCTGGCTCGCAATGGAAGCGGCTGGTGCCGTCCGGCATCACGCCGCGGCCCTGGGTGCTGCGGATGGCGGTGCAGAGGTTGCTGCGCCGGCTGAGGCAGGTTTTGCACTGCCGGCATTCCGGCGTGTACAGCGGGATCACGTGGTCCCCCACCGCCACGCTGCTCACCCCCGCGCCCACCTCGCGCACGATGCCGGCGCCCTCGTGGCCCAGGATGGCGGGGAACAGCCCTTCGGAGTCCAGGCCGGACAGGGTGTAGGCGTCGGTGTGGCAGATGCCGGTGGCCATCACCTCCACCAGCACCTCGCCCGCCGCCGGGCCGTCGAGCTCCACGGTTTCGATGGTGAGGGGCTGGTTGGCGGCCCAGGCCACCGCTGCTCGGGTCTTCATCGGGCCGCTCCTTCGCTAGTTGTCTCGTTCCCTCATGCCTGAAGCGGAGCCCGCGCCACAAGGTCGCTCAGTTGGGCCGTGCGATGAGGTCGTTGGCCCATGCGGCTACAAAGGCAACCCGGCCACTCGCCGACCCTCGCTTTCCGAAAGCGATAACTTAGAGGTCCCAATGTTCACGCTTATAGCTGATGTAGAAAAATTAGTGGTGACCGGCGTCGAAATACTAAGGTTTTCGAGATTGCCCACGCTGATCCCTTTTCTTCTGACTGGCTGCGCCACAATCTTCGGCGGAACGTCACAGGATATTACAGTTTACACGAACCAGCGGGCGCAACCTGCGTCTTCACCAGAAATGGCATAGCCATCGGGACTGTACTAACTACGCTAAGCATTCTGACCGTACCACGCCGGAAATATGACATTCTCATCACTTGTAATAAGCCGGGCTACGAGACTGCGACCTACGTAAATCGGTCGGGCTTGTCAGGGGCGGTGGCGGGCAACGTAGCTGCCGATATCCTGCTCACGGCTGGTCTTTCTTCAATTACAGACTCCGCCGATGGCGCCGACAACGAATACGACAGGGCTGTAAACGTGACGCTTACGCCAATACGGAATGCGGCTGACATTACCAGCGCCCCTACTCAAGCCGTCGCACCGTCACCAGTCCCACCGCTATGATCTATACGCGGGTTATATGCGGCTGAAGTCGGCAGTCTCTCGCTTTTATACGGGGCTTGGGAGTTAGAAGGCCCGCTGGCACGGGTCGATCAGGGCGCCGGGCCGGAAAGGCTGTAAGACATGCTCGATCTCGTGTTTGTGGTGGGCGGTTGCGCCTTCTTCGTGGTGGCGGTGCTCTACACCGTCGCCTGCGACAAGTTGTGAGGGCAGCACCATGGTGTTCGACTACGTCCTCGGCGGCGCCGTCACGGTCGGCCTGCTCTGCTACCTGGTCTACGCGCTGCTGCGCCCGGAGAACTTCTAAGGCCATGGCGCGCGCTTCCACCCCCTCTAAGGCAGGCCTGTCATGACGATTAACGGCTGGGTGCAGATCGCCCTGTTCTGCGGCTTGCTGCTGCTGCTGGTGAAGCCGTTCGGCGGCTACATGACGCGGGTGTTCACCGGCGAGCGCACCCTGTTGCGCCCGGTCCTGCGCCCCATCGAGCTCGCCATCTACGCGATCTGTGGTGTGCGCGAGGACGAGGAGCAGCATTGGGTGACCTACGCGGTCTCGATGCTGTTCGTGAGCGTGGCCGGGTTCGCTTCGCTCTACGCGCTGCAGCGCCTGCAGGCCGTGCTGCCGTTCAACCCGGCGGGCCAGAGCGCGGTCGGCACCGACCTGGCGTTTAACACCTCGATCAGCTTCATCACCAATACCAATTGGCAGTCCTACACGCCCGAAAGCACGATGAGCGACCTGACCCAGATGGCTGGGCTGACCGTGCACAACTTCCTCTCCGCCGCCACCGGCATCGCGCTGGCCCTGGCGCTGATCCGGGGCTTCGCGCGCCGGTCGGCCGCAACCGTCGGCAACTTCTGGGTCGACCTTACCCGCTGCGTGCTCTACATCCTGCTGCCGATCTCCATCGTGATCGCGCTCGTGTTCGTGTGGCAGGGCATGCCGCAGAACCTGCACGCCTACACCGCCGCCACCACGCTCGAAGGCGCCCACCAGGTGATCGCGCAGGGCCCGGTCGCGTCGCAGGAAGCGATCAAGATCTTCGGCACCAACGGCGGCGGGTTCTTCAACGCCAACTCCGCCCACCCGTTCGAGAACCCGACCGCGCTCACCAACCTGATGCAGATGGTGATGATCTTCTCCATCGGCGCCGCGCTGACCAACGTGTTCGGCCGCATGGTGGGAGACCAGCGGCAGGGCTGGGCGATCTTTGCCGCTATGGGCCTGCTGTTCCTGGCCGGCGTGTTCGTCACCTACCCGGTGGAGGCCGGCGGCAACCCGGCCTTCGCCGCGCTGCACGTGGACAGCGCGCCCAGCGCGTCGCAGACCGGCGGCAACATGGAGGGCAAGGAGGTGCGCTTCGGCATCGCCAACTCCGCTCTGTTCGCCACCGTCACCACCGACACGTCGTGCGGCGCGGTCAACACCATGCATGACAGCCTGCTGCCGCTGGCGGGCATGGTCCCGATCGCCAACATCATGCTGGGCGAGATCATCTTCGGCGGCGTGGGGTCGGGGCTCTACGGCATGCTGGCCTTCGCCATTATCGCGGTGTTCGTCGCCGGGCTGATGGTCGGGCGGACGCCGGAATACCTGGGCAAAAAGATCGAGGCCAAGGAGGTCAAGATGTCCATGCTGGCCATCCTGATCCTGCCGCTGTCGATCCTGGGCTTCACCGCGGTGGCCGTCGTGCTGCCGGTGGGCACGGGGGCGATGAGCAACGCCGGGCCGCACGGCTTCAGCGAGGCGCTGTACGCCTACACCTCGGCCACGGGGAACAACGGCAGCGCCTTCGCCGGGCTGTCCGCCAACGTGCCGTTCTGGAACATCACGCTCGGCGCCGCGATGCTGATCGGGCGCTTCCTGTTCGTCATCCCGGTGCTGGCTGTGGCGGGCTCGATGGCGGCCAAGAAGATCGTGCCCGTCTCGGCCGGCACCTTCCCCACCACCGGCGGGCTGTTCGTCGGCCTGCTGGTGGGCGTGGTGCTGATCGTGGGCGGGCTGACCTTCTTCCCCTCGCTCGCGCTGGGCCCGATCGCCGAGCATTACGGCATGGTCGCCGGCAACACTTACTGATTAGGGCTTAGGACCATCCCCATGGATATCTCGACCAAGCAGCGCAGCTCCGCGGCCGCCATGCTCGACCCGGCCATCCTGATCCCGGCGCTCGGCGACACCGTCCGCAAGCTCGACCCGCGCCTCATGGTGCGCAACCCGGTGATGTTCGTAGTGGAGGTGGTGGCGCTGCTCACCACCGTGCTGATGATCCGCGACATCGTCACCGGCGGCGCGCATATCGGCTTCACCGTGCAGATCGTGATCTGGCTCTGGATCACCGTGCTGTTCGCCAACCTGGCCGAAGCGGTGGCCGAGGGCCGCGGCAAGGCCCAGGCCGCCACCCTGCGCAAGGCCCGCACCGAGACCACCGCCAAGCGCCTGCGCGGCAACGGCGACCAGTTCGACCTCGTGCCCGCCCCCGAGTTGCGGGTGGGGGACCTGGTGCTGGTACAGCCGAACGACCTCATCCCCAGCGACGGCGAAGTGGTGGACGGCATCGCCTCGGTCGACGAGTCGGCCATCACCGGCGAATCCGCCCCGGTGATCCGCGAAAGCGGCGGCGATCGCTCGGCCGTCACCGGTGGCACCCGGGTGCTGTCGGACCGCATCACGGTCAAGATCACCGCGGCGCAGGGCTCCACCTTCATTGACCGCATGATCGCGCTGGTGGAAGGCGCGCAGCGGCAGAAGACGCCCAACGAGATCGCGCTCAACATCCTGCTCGCCGGGCTCACCATCATCTTCGTCTTCGCCACCGCGAGTATCCCGAGCTTTGCCGCCTATGCCGGCGGGTCGATCTCGGTGGTGGTGCTGGTGGCGCTGTTCGTGACCCTCATCCCCACCACCATCGGCGCCCTGCTGTCGGCCATCGGCATCGCCGGCATGGACCGGCTGGTGCGCTTCAACGTGCTGGCCAAGTCGGGCCGCGCGGTGGAGGCCGCCGGTGACGTGGACACGCTGCTGCTGGACAAGACCGGCACCATCACCCTGGGCAACCGTCAGGCCTCCGAGTTCGTGCCCGTGCAGGGCGTGACCGAGCAGGAACTGGCCGACGCCGCCCAGCTCTCGTCGCTGTCGGACGAGACGCCGGAGGGCCGCTCCATCGTGGTGCTGGCCAAGGAGAAATACGGCATCCGCGGCCGCGACATGGCCCCGCTCGGCGCCGAGTTCATCCCGTTCACCGCGCAGACCCGCATGAGCGGGATCGACATCGAGGGCTCCTCGATCCGCAAGGGCGCCGTCGAGCAGGTCCTGGCCTACGCGGTGGCCCCGCGCGCCACGCCGCTCAACGCCCGGCCCGGCGGCTCGGTGGCCGAAGCGGTGCGCCCAGCCACCACCGACGCGGTGGCGCGCGACCTGATGGAGAAGGCCGACCGCATCGCCAAGGCCGGCGGCACTCCGCTCGCGGTGGCCCGCGACGGCCGGCTGCTCGGCGTGATCTACCTGAAGGACATCGTGAAGGGCGGCATCCGCGAGCGCTTCGCCGAATTGCGCCAGATGGGCATCCGCACCGTGATGATCACCGGCGACAACCCGCTCACCGCCGCCGCCATCGCAGCCGAAGCGGGCGTGGACGACTTCCTCGCCCAGGCCACGCCGGAAGCCAAGCTCAAGCTCATCCGCGACGAGCAGGCCAACGGCAAGCTGGTCGCCATGTGCGGCGACGGCACCAACGACGCGCCCGCCTTGGCCCAGGCGGACGTGGGCGTCGCGATGAACACCGGCACCATGGCCGCCCGCGAGGCTGGCAACATGGTGGACCTCGACAGCGACCCGACCAAGCTCATCGAGATCGTTGGCATCGGCAAGCAACTGCTGATGACGCGCGGCGCGCTCACCACCTTCTCCATCGCCAACGATGTGGCCAAGTATTTCGCCATCATCCCGGCCATGTTCCTGGCGTTCTACCCTCAGCTCGGGGCGCTGAACGTGATGCGGCTGGTGTCGCCAGAGAGCGCCATCCTATCCGCCATCATCTTCAACGCGCTGGTCATCGTGGCGCTGATCCCGCTCGCCCTGCGCGGCGTCACCTACCGCCCGGTGGGGGCGGCCACCGTGCTGCGGCGCAACCTGCTGGTCTACGGGCTGGGCGGGATCGTCGTGCCCTTCATCGGCATCAAGCTGATCGACGTCATCATCACCTCCATCGGCCTGGTCTAGGACCCCGTTCCATGCTCAAGCAAATTCGCCCGGCGATCCTGATGATCGTGGTCTTCACCGCCATCACCGGCCTGGCTTACCCGCTCGCGATGACCGGCATCGCCGGTGCCGTCTTCCCGTACCAGTCGGGTGGCAGCCTGGTGCAGCGGGACGGCCACGTGATCGGCTCGGCGCTGATCGGCCAGAGCTTCACCCAGCCGCAGTATTTCCACGGCCGCCCCTCCGCCACCACCGACACCGACCCGAACGACAGCAGCAAGACCATTGCCGCGCCCTACAATGCGCAGAACTCGGGTGGCTCCAACCTGGCCGCCACCTCCAAGGCGCTGCTTGACCGGGTGAAGGGCGACGCCGACAAGCTCACCGCCGAGAACCCCGGCCCGCCGGTGCCGGTGGACCTGGTGACCACCTCCGCCAGCGGGCTCGACCCGGACATCACCCCCGCCGGCGCCCTGTTCCAGGTGCCGCGGGTGGCGCAGGCTCGCAAGCTGCCGGAGGAGCAGGTGCGCCAATTGGTCGCCCAGCACACCGACGGCCGCCTGTTCGGCATCATCGGCGAACCCCACGTGAACGTGCTGCAGCTCAACCTGGCCCTGGACGCCCTCGGCAAGAGCTGACGCCGCCGCACACAAAAAGCCGTCTCCCTCTGGGAGAGGGTTGGGTGAGGGGGTCACAAAGCGCTATATCGACCAGGCTGCCCCTCACCCCGCCCTGTCCCCGAGGGAGCAGGAGGCAGGCAGCAGGGAGTAGCTTGAGCCAGCCATGAACGACGGCCGTCCTTCGCCCGACGCCCTGCTCGCCGAAGCCAACCGCGCCAACCGCGGGCGGCTCAAGGTGTTCCTCGGCGCCGCTCCCGGCGTGGGCAAGACCTACGAGATGCTGGTCAACGCCGCCAACCGCATGCGTGACGGGGCGGACGTCGTGGTCGGCGTCGCCGAGACCCACGGCCGCAAGGAGACCATGGCGCTGCTCGAGGGGCTCGAGATCATCCCCCGCCGCCAGGTCGACCATCGCGGCCACATCGTCGAGGAAATGGACCTCGACGCGGTGCTGGCCCGGCGCCCGCAGCTCGTGCTGGTCGACGAACTCGCCCACACCAACGCCCCGGGCAGCCGCCATCCCAAGCGCTACCTCGACGTGGAAGAGCTGCTGGCGGCCGGGATCGATGTCTACACCACGCTCAACATCCAGCACGTCGAGAGCCTGAACGACGTGGTGGCGCAGATCACCCGTATCCGGGTGCGCGAGACGGTGCCGGACTCCATCATCGACCGGGCCGACGACATCGAGGTGATCGACCTCACCCCGGAAGACCTCATCAAGCGCATGAAGGACGGCAAGATCTACCTGCCGCACCAGGCGGAGCGGGCGGTGAAGCACTACTTCCTGCCCGGCAACCTGGCCGCCCTGCGCGAGCTCGCCCTGCGCCGCACCGCCCAGCGGGTGGACGACCAGATGGTCGACTACATGCGCAGCCACGCCATCAACGGCCCCTGGGGCGCCAGCGAGCGGGTGCTGGTGGTGCTGGACGGCAGCCCGGGCGGCGAAGCGCTGGTGCGCCATGGCCGGCGGCTGGCCGACCGGCTGCGCGGCTCCTGGACCGCCATCCACGTGGAAAGCGGCGGCTGGCGCGACCAGGCCGGCCAGCAGGTGGTGGCCGAGGCGCTGCGGCTGGCCCAGCGCCTGGGTGCCGAGACCATCACCGTGCCCGGCTCCGACGTCGCCACCACCGTGGTCGAGTACGCCCGCGGCAACAACTTCACTCACGTCATCGTGCCGCCGTCGCGCCGGGCGCATTGGACCGAGATGCTGCGTGGCTCCACCGCCCAGCGCATCATCAGCCGCGCCTCCAACATCCACATCCACGTGCTGGCGGAGGACACCAAGCCGGCCAAGAGCCAGGGCCGCGGTCCCGGCGTCGGGTCGCTGTTCCAGGGGCTGACCCCGAGCGCCAGCGGCGGCAGCGTGCTGGCGGTGGCGGCCGCATTGGGCGTGGCGCTGATGCTGCACGAGATCGTGGGCGTCTCCAGCGTGGCGCTGGTGTTCCTGATGAGCGTGCTCGCCACCGCTGTGGTCTACGGCCTGGCCGCCTCCCTGCTCGCCTGCCTGCTGAGCGTGCTGGCGTACAACTTCTTCTTCCTCGCCCCGCTCTACAGCTTCACCATCACCGACCCGGAAAACTTCGTCACCCTGCTGGTGTTCACCATCGTGGCGGTGGTGGCGAGCAAGATCACCGCCCGCATGCGCGACCAGACCGTCACCGCCCGCGCCCGCGCCAAGACCACCGAGGAGCTGTATCAATTCAGCGGCAAGCTCGCCAGCGCCGTCTCGATGGACGACGTGCTCTGGGCCACCGCGCATCAGGTGGCGCTGATGCTCAAGCTGCGCGTGGTGCTGCTGCTGCCGGGCGAGAACGGCCTGGCGGTGCAGGCCGGCTTCCCGCCTGACGACATGCTGGACGATGCCGATTTGGCCGCCGCCAAGTGGGCCTGGGAGCACAACCGCACCGCCGGCCGCGGCTCGGACACGCTGCCCGGCGGCAAGCGCCTGTTCATCCCGATGCAGACCGGCCGCGGCCCGATCGGCGTCATCGGGCTGGACCGCGATGAGCCCGGCCCGCTGCTCACCCCCGACCAGCAGCGCCTGCTCAACGCCCTGTCGGACCAGGCAGCGCTGGCGCTCGAGCGGGTGAACCTGGTGCGCGACGTGGACCAGGCACGGCTGCAGGCGGAGACCGACCGCTTGCGCTCGGCCCTGCTCACCTCGATCTCGCACGACCTGCGTACCCCGCTTGCCTCCATCCTGGGGGCCGCCAGCAGCCTGGCCAGCCAGCACGGCAGCCTCGACGAGGTGGGCCGCGCCGCGATGCTGCGCACCATCCAGGAGGAGGCCGAGCGGCTCAACCGCTTCATCGGCAACCTGCTCGACATGACCCGGCTCGAATCCGGCCCGCTGCTGCCCACCGGTGGGCTCGCCGACCTGTCGGACGTGGTGGGCGCGGTGCTGCGCCGGGCCGAGCGCATCCTGTCGGCCTACCACGTGCGGGTGGACCTGCAGCCCGGCCTGCCGATGCTGGCCATCGACATGGTGCTTTTTGAGCAGGTGCTGTTCAACCTGCTGGACAACGCCGCCAAATACTCGGTGCCGGGAAGCTGCGTGCAGATCAGCGCCTGGCAGGATGGCGGCATCGTGCGCATCCGGGTGATGGACGAGGGCGACGGCATTCCCGAGGCCGACCTCGAACGCGTGTTCGACAAGTTCTACCGCGTGCGCAGCGCCGACCGGCAGCGCGCCGGCACCGGGCTCGGCCTGGCCATCTGCCGCGGCTTCGTGGAGGTGATGGGCGGCACCATCGCGGCCGCCAACCGGGACGACCGGCCCGGCGCCTGCTTCACCATCACCCTGCCGGTGCCGGCGCAATTGCCGCTGGAGGAAGAGGCGGCGTGAGCGTCACCACGGGCAAGCCGCCGGCTGTGAGCGGCGCCAGGCTGCGGGTGCTGATCGTGGACGACGAGCCGGCGATCCTGCGCTTCCTGCGCACCGGGTTGACCGCCCAAGGCTTTGCCGTGTCCGAGGTGGGCACCGGTGCGGCCGCGATGGACGCCATTGGCGCGCAGGCCGCCGACCTCGTGGTGCTAGACCTCGGCCTGCCCGACATGGACGGGCTGCACGTGATCGGCAAGGTGCGCGAGAGCGGCTCGGTGATGCCGATCATCGTGCTCTCCAGCCGCGACGACGAGCTGAGCAAGGTGACCGCGCTCGACCTCGGCGCCGACGACTTCGTCACCAAGCCGTTCGGCATCGACGAGCTGTTCGCCCGCATCCGCGCCGCCCAGCGCCACCGCCTGCAGCAGGCCGGGGAGCGCCCGCTGTTCCGGGCGGCAGAGCTGCGGGTGGACCTGGTGCGCCGCATCGTCACCATGGGCGGCGGCGAGCTAAAGTTCTCCCGCCGCGAGTATGCCCTGCTGCGGCTGCTGGTGGCGCATGCCGGCAAGGTCTTGACCCACAAGCAAATCCTGCGCGAGGTATGGGGCGGTGACACCGACGTGCAGTATCTTCGCATCTACATCCGCGCGCTGCGCCAGAAGATCGAGCCGGACCCGGAGCGGCCGGTGTATATCCAGACCGAGACCGGCGTCGGCTATCGCCTGCGCGCACCCGATTAGACGAGTGCGAATGGAACTGATCCTCGCCCTGTGGAACATGGATGCCGGCGCATGAAGCTGAGTGAGCTGATCGGCCCCGACCGCGTCCTGGTGGACCTGCGGGCCAGCGACAAGGCGCAGTTGCTGGGCGAGTTGTCGCGGCAGGCTGCCGGCCGGTGCGCGCTGGAGAGCGGGGCAGTGCTGAGCGCGTTGGCCGCGCGCGAGGCGTTGGGCTCCACCGGGCTCGGCCGCGGCTTCGCCCTGCCGCATGCCCGCGTGCCGGGCCTGGACCGTCTGTTCGGCCTCTTCGTCCGCCTCGCCCGCCCGCTCGACTTCGACGCCATCGACGGCCAGATGGTCGATTTAGTGTTCCTGCTGCTGATCCCCGCCGGCGCCGGCAACGAGCACGTGGCCGCCCTGGCCGCCATCGCCCGCGAGATGCGCGACGAGGCGGTGGTCAAGCAGGTGCGGCGGGCGTCCACCGCGGCGGCGCTCTACCAAAGTCTATCGCACCCATAAGAAATACCGATCAAGTTTTCGCTTGATTGAGGCCGCGCCAATGGCAGATTGTGCGTCGCAGCATTATGCTGCACCGCAATGCACAACCCTTACTTTTGGTGGATGGACCCTTATGCTCACTGTTGGTGACACGTTCCCGAGCTTCAACCTCAAGGCGGTGAAGGGCGGCCCCGAGGGCCTCAACCTCAAGACCTGCTTCACCGACATCACCGACCAGTCCGACGCGGGCAAGTGGAAGATCGTGTTCTTCTGGCCCAAGGATTTCACGTTCATTTGCCCAACCGAGATCGTGGCGTTCGGCAAGATGGCGGGCGATTTCGCCGACCGCGACACCGTGGTCTATGGCGTCTCGATCGACAACGAGTTCACCCACGTGAACTGGCGCTTGCACCACGAGGACCTGAACAAGCTCGAAATCCCGATGCTGTCGGACCTCAAGCGTGAGCTGTCGATCGCCTGCGGCATCCTGGACAAGGCGGACGGCGTGGCGATGCGCGCGACCTTCGTGGTCGATCCGCAGGGCATCATCCGCTTCGTATCGGTGAACCACGACAGCGTCGGCCGCAACCCGGCCGAAGTGCTGCGGGTGGTGGACGCACTGCAGAGCGACGAGCTGTGCCCGTGCAATTGGAACAAGGGTGACGAGTTCATCCAGATCGCCGCGTAACCGGGGCGTCGGCGATCACGACTGCAGCGGCCCGGCTCGGCGACGGGCCGGGCCGCTGCGTTTCCATGGAGCATTTCAATGTCGATCGAAGCGCTGAAGAGCCGCATTCCCGAATACGCCAAGGACCTGAAGCTCAACCTGGGCTCGCTGGCCACCGAGCCCAGCCTGTCCGTCCAGCAGCGCGCGGGCACCTTCGTCGCCGCCGCGCTGGCCTCGCGCAACGCCGAGGTGTCGGTGGCGCTGGTGGGTGAGTTCGGCGCCCAGCTCACGCCCGAAGCCCTGGCGGCGGCCAAGGCGGCGGCGGCCATCATGGGCATGAACAACGTCTACTACCGCTTCACCCACGAGGTCGGCGGCGACTACCCGAACATGCCGGCCCGCCTGCGCATGAACATCATGGCCCGGCCCGGCGTCGACAAGGCCGATTTCGAGCTGTGGTCGCTCGCGGTGTCGGCGGTGAACGGCT
The DNA here is from genome assembly GCA_965199105.1 of Acetobacteraceae bacterium. Lineage (GTDB taxonomy): Bacteria > Pseudomonadota > Alphaproteobacteria > Acetobacterales > Acetobacteraceae > LMUY01. Next base: position 1,692,719 of record CBDAQO010000002.1, read on the forward strand.
GCGCGATGTGCATGGAGAGCCACGAAAAGGTGGTCCGCCAGGCCGGGATGACGCAGGAGCAGGTGCAGGCCGCGGTCCGCATCGCAGCCGTGGTGCATGCGGTTGCCGCGGTGCTGGACGGCGAGGACGCGCTGGCGACCGCCGCCTGAGCCATTGGCGCTCCCGCCCAACCAGCGGGAGCAGCCTACTGCGGGGTGTCGCTCGGCTGCACCGTTCGCGGGTAGAGCCGCCGCGCCACCGGCTCAATCGTCAAGCCCTGCACGATGATGGTGAACAGCACCACGCCGTAACACACCGCGAGCAGGGTGGTGCGGTGCGGATCGGGCGGCAGTCCGAGCGCCAGCGCCACCGAGATGCCACCACGCAGCCCGCCCCAGGTGAGCATGGCCAACGCCCGGCCCACGACCCGGCGCGGCACCCAGGCGGCCGCCATGGATACCAGCACGCTCAGCGCCCGCACGCCGATGGACAGCGGAATGGCGATCAGGGCGGCCATCAGCTCGGACCAGCGGAACGCCACCACCACCACTTCCAGCCCGATCAGCAGAAACAGCAGCGCGTTCAACACCTCGTCTACCAGGGACCAGAACGCCATCAGCTCGGTGTGGCTCGAGATCGCCGCCCGGCTCCGCCGCGTGCTCAGGGTGATGCCCGCCACCACGACGGCGATCGGGCCCGACAAGCCCAGCGCGTTGGCCAGGCTGAATGCGCCGGTGGCGAGAGCGAGCGAGACCAGCAGCTCGAGATGGTTGTCGTCGGCCGCCTGCAGCAGCAGCACGGCCACCTGGCTCAACACCAGCCCGAGCAGGCCGCCACCGACCGCTGCGAGCACCGAGGTGCCGACCAGGGCCGAGCCGGCGGCAAACGTCACATGCCCGGCGGCCACCCCGAGGGCGGCGCGGAACGCCACCACGCCCACGCCGTCGTTAAACAGGCTTTCGCCGGCGAACACCGCCTCCAGCGGCGCCGGCAGGCCCACGCGGCGCAGCATGCTCACCACCGAAACCGGGTCAGTCGGCGCCAGGATGGCCCCCAGCACGATGCACCAGGCGAACGGGACCGCCAGCCCCAGCAACGGAAACACCAGCCACATGGCGCCGCCCATCAGCCCGACCGAGAGCAGCGTGCCGAGCACCGCCAGGGTGACCACGATCAGCTTGCGCCGCAGCAACTGGCCAAGGTCGACCCGCACCGCGCCGGCGAATAGCAGGAACGAGAGCGCGCCATCCAGCAGCGACTGCGGCAGGTCCACCGAACCGAGCAGGGTGCGCAGCATGCCGCGCAGGCTGTAGCCGGGGATGAGCGGGTCGGCCGCCAGCATCACCAGCGAGATCGCGAGCGCGATGACCAGCACGCCGATGGTGTTGGGCAGCCGCAGGGTGCGGTAGTTCACCACGCCGAACACGGCGGCCAAGGTGAGCAGGGTCGAGAGCAGGCCGAGCGAGGTCACCGCCGGTTATGGCCACGCCGCGGCCACGCCGTCCATCGCGATTGGTCTGGCCCGAGCGCCCACCCCATTGCACCCGCCCAGCCACCCGCCTAGGGTTTCATAAAACACAGGGACGAAACGCCACCGTTCCAATTGCATCAGGTGGTGTCGAAACATGAAGCTGAGCCGCAGACACGCCCTTGGCGCCGGTGCTGCTACCCTCGCCGTGCCGCACTGGGCCGGCGCTCAATCGCGCGCCGAAACGCTGCGCTACGTCACCGGCAACACCATCAACACGCTCGACCTCACCCAGTTCGGCTCCACCCGCGAGTCGTTCGGGCTCAGCATGAACGTATACGACCGGCTGTTCCGCTTCGGCCGCAAGCGCTTCGGCGCCAACTGGATCTTCGACCCCGACACTATCGAGGGCGAGCTCGCGCAGGGCTACGAATACAGCCCGGACCGCCTCAAGATCACCATTACCCTGCGCCCGGACGCGACCTGGCACGACGGCTCGCCCGTGACGGCGGACGACATCAAGTGGTCGCTCGACCGGGCGGTCGCGGCCAGGTCGCTGGCGCCGCCGCAGCTCTCCACCGGGTCGCTCACCAGCACCGACCAGTTCCGCATCACCGGGGACCACACGCTCGAGGTGAGCCTGCCCAAGCCCGACCGGCTGGCGCTGGCCAACCTGTGCGTGCCGTATGCGATCATGGTGAACAGCAAGCTCGCCCGCCAGCACGCCAGCGAGACGGACCCGTGGGCGCAGGAGTGGATGAAGGGCAACACCGCGGCCAGCGGCGCCTACATGGTGGAGAGCTACAAGCCGGGCGAGAGCGTGATCATCAAGCGCAACGACGCCTGGAAGGGTGGCGAGCGGCCCGGCTTCGCGCGCGTCATCATCCAGACCGTGCCCGAGCCCGCCACCCGCGCCAACCTTATCGAGCGCGGCGATGCGGATTTGTCGATCGACCTCTCCGCCAACGACATCCTGGTGATGGAGAAAACGCCCAAGGTGAAGGTGGTGTCGATCCCGCAGACCAATGGGTTCACCCACATCTCCATGAACACGCAGCACGCGCCGTTCAACGACGTGCGCGTGCGGCAGGCGGTCGCGGCGGCGCTGCCGTATCAGGACATGTTCCAGGCGGCGCTGTTCGGCCGCGGCGCCAAGCTGTGGGGTGCGGATTGGACGACGCCGCCGAACAGCGGCTTCCCGCAGCCCATGCCGCTGCACACCGACCCGGCGCGCGCCAAGCAGTTGCTGGCCGAGGCGGGGATGCCGAACGGGTTCAGTACGCCGTTCGTCATCAGCGCCGGGCAATCCGCCACCGCCGAGCCCGCCGCTGCCCTGGTGAAGGAAGCGCTCGGCCGCGTCGGCATCCAGGTGGACATCCAGAAGCAGCCGGACGCGGAGTTCAACACCGCCGAGGCCAACAAGACGCTGCCGTTCTTCATGGATGGCGCCACCGCCTGGCTGCCCTCCACCGACTACTACTTCCGCCTCTACTTCACGCGGGACCAACGCTGGAACTATTCCAGTTGGAAGAGCCCCGAGATCGAGCAAGTCGCCGCCGCCGCGCAGTTCGAGACCAACCCCGCGACCTACACCGACGACTGCATCAAGCTGATCGAGACCTTCGTGGCCAACGTGCCGCTGGTGATGCTGTGGCAACCCAGCCACGACGCCGCGATGGCGCCGACCGTGGACGGCTACACCTACCAGTTCTATCGCCAGGCAGACTTCCGGACGCTCAAGCGGGCTTAGGCGTGTCCGTGGTGGGTTCCGCATCGCCAGCAAGCTCCCTCTCCCGCTGGCGGGAGAGGGCCGGGGTGAGGGTGGCCGCTTCCATCGCACGCCGGGTCGGCCAGCGCTTGCTCTCCTCCATTCCGGCGCTGCTCGGCGTCGTGGTGGTCACCTTCATCCTGATGCGCGTGCTGCCCGGCGACCCGGCGGTGTTCTTCGCCTCCGGCCCCAGCGCGGGGCAGGCCGAGATCAAGGAACTGCGCCACAGCATGGGCCTGGACCAGCCGCTGCCGATCCAGCTTCTACGCTACCTGGGGGACGTCGCCACCGGCCATCTCGGCCACTCGCTTACCACCGGCCAACCCGTGGTGAGCGACATGGCGCGCCGCCTGCCCGCCTCGCTGGAGCTGACGTTCACCGCGCTGGCGATGGCCTTGCTGCTCGCCATCCCGCTCGGCGTGGCGGCGGCGCTGCGGCCCGGCTCGGCGGTGGACCACGCCGTGCGCCTGCTCTGCACCATGGGCGTCTGCGTGCCCACCTTCGTCTCCGGCTTGTTGCTGATCTACGTGTTCTACTACCTGCTCGGCTGGGCGCCCGACCCGACCGCGCGGCTCGACATCTTCGCGTCCACCCCGCCCGACATCACCGGGTTCTACCTGGTGGATTTCGCGCTGGTGGGCGATTGGGCCGGCTGGTGGGCGGCCTTCACCCAGTTGCTGCTGCCCGCCCTCAGCATGGCGCTGTTCGTGCTCGCCCCGCTGGCCCGCATGACCCGCGCCTCCATGCTCGCCGTGCTGGGCAGCGACTTCATCCGCACCGCCAACGCCTATGGCCTGCCGCGTCGCCGCATCGTCGTCACGTACGCGCTGCGCAACGCGATCTTGCCCGTGCTGACCATCACCGGAATCGTGTTCTCCACCATGCTGGGAGCGAACGTGCTGGTGGAAAAGGTGTTCTCCTGGCCCGGCGTCGCCTCCTACGCGCTGGACGCGCTGCTGTCGGCCGACTACGCCCCGGTGCAGGCCTTCGTGCTGCTGATGGCCAGCATCTTCGTGGTGGTGAACGTCGCCATCGACGTCCTCTACGGCATCGCCGACCCGCGGGTGAGCGTGCAATGAGCGCCACGCTCGGCCGCCATACCATATTCGTGCTGCGCGGCAACAAGGTCACCGGGTTGGCCGCTTGCGGCACGCTGCTGCTGGCTGCGGTGGCGCTGTTCGCCCCTTATCTGGCGCCCTACGACCCGGTCGCGTCCAACGTCGCCATCGCGCTGCAGCCCCCCACAGCGGCGCACTGGTTCGGTACCGACCAACTGGGCCGCGACATCGCCAGCCGCCTGATCGTGGCGACCCGGCTCGACCTGTTCATCGCCGCCACCGCCGTAGGCCTGTCCTTCGTGGTGGGCGCCGTGGTGGGCGGCGTCTCCGGCTACCAGGGCGGCCGGTTGGACCGTTGGATGGGCCGCTTCGTGGACGTGTTGATGGCGTTCCCGCTGTTCGTGCTGGCGATGGCGCTGGTCGCCGCGCTGGGCAACCGCATGGAGAACATCATCATTGCCACCGCGGTGATCAACCTGCCGTTCTACATCCGCTTCGCCCGCGCCGAGGTGAACGTGCGGCGCAACGCCGGCTGGGTGGAGGCGGCGCGCGCCGGCGGCGAGGGCCATTTCTCCGTGGTGTTGCGCTTCCTGCTGCCCAACGTGCTGCCGGCGATGGCGGTGCAGATTTCGTTGAACTTAGGCTGGGCCATATTGAACGCCGCCGGGCTGTCCTTCATCGGCCTGGGCGTGGTGGCGCCCACGCCGGAATGGGGCATCATGGTGGCCGAGGGCGCGCGCTTCATCACCAGCGGCGACTGGTGGCTGGTGGCGTTCCCCGGCCTCGCGCTGATGCTGAGCGTGCTGTGCTTCAACCTGCTCGGCGACGGCATGCGCGACATTCTTGACCCGCGGATGCGCACGTGACGGCGCTGCTCGACGTGGCGAACCTCGAGGTCAGCTTCTCGACCCGGCACGGCACGGTGCCGGCGCTGCGCGGCGTGAGCGTGTCGCTGGCCGCCGGGCAGACGCTAGGGCTGGTGGGGGAAAGCGGCTCGGGCAAATCGGTCACCGCGCTGGCCATCATGCGCCTGCTGGACCGCGCCGGCCGCATCACCGCGGGCAGCATCCGCTTCCGCGGGCGCGACATCACGTCGCTGGGGCGCGGTGACCTGCGGCAGCTCCGTGGCGCCGCGATGTCGATGATCTTCCAAAACCCGCGCGCCGCGCTGAACCCGATTCGCACCGTGGGCGAGCAGCTCGCGGACGTGTTGCGCGCGCACGACCGGCTGTCCGCCCGCGAAGCCCAAGCCCGCGCGCTCGGCTCGCTCGAGGCCGTGCTGATCCGCGACCCGGTGGCCCGGCTGCGCGCCTATCCCAGCGAGCTGTCCGGCGGCATGTGCCAGCGCGTGATGATCGCGATGGCGATCGCCTGCGAGCCGGACCTGCTGATTGCCGACGAGCCGACCACGGGGCTCGACGTCACCACCCAGCGCGTGGTGATGGACCTGCTCGCGCGCATTACCGCCGAGCGCGGCATGGCGATGGTGCTGATCACGCACGACCTCGGCCTGGCGGCGCGGTATTGCGACGCGATCGCGGTGATGGAGCATGGCGTGCTGCTGGAGCAGGGGCCCACCGCCGCGCTGTTCCGCGCCCCGCAGTGCAGCTACACACGCCGCCTGATCGCAGCCTCCCCCACGCGAACCTCCCGCCTGGCCGACCTCACCCCGGACGCACCCCCGCTCCCGCCCCTGCCGAAAAAGCCCTCTCCCTCTGGGAGAGGGTTGGGCGGAACTGCCCAAGGTTCCGCGGGTGGCAGCCCGTGGAATGGCAGTGGAGGGGAGGGGTCCACATGGATCGAAGTCGGCCGCACGGCCCCTCACCCCGACCCTCTCCCAAAGGGGGAGGGAGCCTGTCGATCGCCGCTGCTGGAGCTGCGGGGGGTGAGCAAATCGTTCGGCGCGACGCCGGCCGTGCGTGACGTCGGCTTCGCGCTCCCACCCGGCGGCAGCCTCGGCCTGGTGGGCGAGTCCGGCTCCGGAAAGAGCACGCTCTCCCGCCTGGTTTGCCGCCTGCTCGACCTCGACACCGGCAGCATCCATTTCGCCGGCGAGGCCATCTCCGCCGTTCCCGCGCGCGACTTTCACCGGTCGCCCTGGCGCCGGCATATCCAGATCGTGTTCCAAGACGCCGGCGAGAGCCTCAACCCCCGGTTCACCGCGTGGGACAGCATCGCCCACCCGCTGCGCCGCCTGGAGGGCCTGCGCGACGGCGCGGCGCTCACCGGCCGCGTGGAGCAAGCGGCCGCGCGCGCCGGTTTGGGCGCAGAGCTGCTCACCCGCCTGCCGCACCAGCTCTCCGGCGGGCAGAAGGCGCGCGTCGGCATCGCGCGCGCCATCGCCGTGCGCCCCCGCCTGCTGGTGCTGGACGAGCCGACCGCGGCGCTGGACGTGTCCATCCAGGCCGCCGTGCTGCAGTTGCTCGACCGCCTGCGCCGGGAGGACGGCATGGCGCTGCTGTTCGTCAGCCACGACCTCAACGTGGTGCGAATGATGTGCGACCAACTGGTGGTGCTGCAGGCGGGCCAGGTGGTGGAGGCGGGGCCGAGCGCCACCGTGTTCGCGCGGCCGGCGGCGCCCTACACCCAGGCTCTGCTGGACGCGATCCCGCATTTCGACCCGGCGCAGCCCGAACCCTCCCTCCAACTGGTGGCCGAATGAACGCGCTCTCGCCCGACCCGCTCGCAAGCCTTGCCGCCCGCGTGCGTGACGACCTGGCGCGCATTGCCCATCCGCAACTGCCGTGGCTGACCCCGCGCACGGCGCCGGACGGCCAACCCGCGCTGGACGTGCTGGTGGTGGGCGGCGGCCAATCCGGCATCGCCACCGCGTTCGGCCTGCTGCGGGCGCAGGTCACCAACATCCTGATGGTCGACCGTGCGCCCCGTGGCGCCGAGGGGCCGTGGCTGAGCTACGCCCGCATGCGCACGCTGCGCTCGCCCAAGAGCTACACCGGGCCGGACTTGGACCTGCCGAGCCTCACCTATCAATCCTGGCACGAGGCGCGCTATGGCGCGGCGGACTGGGCGGCGCTCGGCCTCATCCGCCGGGAGGACTGGGCCGCCTATCTCGGCTGGGTGCGCGACACGGTGGCCATCCCGGTGTGCCATGAGGCCGAGCTGGTGGACGTGGCGGACGCGGGCGGCCTGCTCGCCGCCACCCTGCGCGGCCCGGCGGGGCAGAGCGTGCGCTACGCCCGCAAGATCGTGCTCGCCACCGGGCAGGAGGGCTGCGGCCGCTGGTGGATGCCGGACTTCGTCGCCGCGCTGCCACCGCAGCGGCGCGCCCACGCGGCGGACCCGATCGAGTTCGCCCGCCTGCGCGGCCGCCGGGTCGCGGTGCTGGGTGCGGGGGCGAGTGCGGTGGACAACGCCGCCATGGCGCTGGAAGCGGGTGCCGCGGAGGTGGTGCTGTTCTGCCGCCGGCCCGAGCCGCAACTGGTCCAGGCGTATCGCTGGCTGACCTTCGCCGGCTTCCTGCGCCACCTGTCCGACCTGGACGACGCCTGGCGCTGGCGCTTCATGAGCACCATCCTGGGCATGCGCGAGGGCTTCACCCAGGCGGGTTGGGACCGCTGCGCCGCCCATCCGCAGTTCCGCCTGCAGACCGGCTCGCCCTGGCTCGGCGCCCGCCTAGTGGGCGAGGCGGTGGAACTCGCCACCCCGGCCGGGCCGCATACCGCCGACTTTCTGATCTGCGGCACCGGCATCGTGATGGATTTCGCCTGTCGCCCGGAGCTCGCCCGTCTGGCGGCCAACATCGCCACCTGGGCCGACCGCTACACCCCGCCCGCCGCCGAGCGGGACGACCGGTTGGCCGCCTTTCCCTATCTCGGCGACGACTACGCGCTGCTGCCGCGCCAGCCCGGCCTCACCGACTGGATGGCGGACATCCACCTGTTCAACATCGCCGCCACGATGAGCTTCGGCCCGTCCGGCTCCTCGATCAACGCGATGACCTCGGCCATCCCCAAGCTGGTCGCCGGGCTCACGCGCGGGCTGTTCCGCGCCGATGTGGAGCAGCACTGGCAGGCACTGCGCGACTATCGCGAAACCCAGGCGACGATCTGACGCCATGGACCTGGTGATCCGCCAGGCGCGGCTGGGCGACGGCACGCTGGTGGATGTCGGCATCGCGGCTGGGCGGATCGCTGCGGTGGCGCCCACGCTGGTGCCCGGCCTGGCGCCCGGCCTGGACGGGGAGGGCTGCCTGCTGGTGCCGGGCTTGGTCGAGACGCACATCCACCTCGATAAGACCTGCATCCTGGACCGCTGCCCGGCGGCGCAGGGCTCGGTGGCCGAAGCGGTGCGCCTCACCGCCGCGGCCAAGGCGGGGTTCACCGCCGAGGACGTCTATGCCCGCGGCCGCCGCACGATCGAGCGCGCCATCGGCTGGGGCACCACGGCCATGCGCACCCATGTCGAGGTGGACCCGGGCATCGGCATGCGCGGGTTCGAGGGCGTGCAGCAACTGGCGCGGGACTACGCCTGGGCGGTCGACATCGAGCTGTGCGTGTTCCCGCAGGAGGGCCTGCTCAATAACCCCGGCACCGACGCGCTGCTGGTGGAGGGCCTGCGCCGCGGCGCCCGGGCGATCGGCGCGGTGCCCTACACCGACACCGACCCGCGCGGCCAGATCGACCGCATCTTCGAGCTGGCCCACGCCTGGGACGTCGACATCGACATGCACCTCGACCTGGCCGACACGCCGGACGGCATGCAGGTGGAGTATGTCTGCCGCAAGACCGAGCAGTTCGGCTGGGGCGGCCGGGTCGCGGTCGGCCATGTGACGCAGATGTCGCTGGTGCCGCCCGCGCGGTTCGCCTCGTTGGCGGCAACCCTGGCCAGCGCCGGGGTGGCGGTGACGGTGCTGCCCGCCACCGACCTCTATCTGATGGGCCGCAGCCATGACCACGCCATCCCGCGCGGGCTGGTGGCCGCCGGGCCGTTGCGCGCGGCCGGGGTGACGTGCTCGGTCGCCACCAACAACGTGCTCAACCCGTTCACCCCCTACGGCGACGCCAACCTGCTGCGGATGGCCAACCTCTACGCCAACGTCTGCCAGGTGGCGCGCCCGGCGGAGCTGGCCGATTGCCTGGCGATGGTGACCACCGAGGCTGCCAAGCTCCTGCGCCGCCCCCATTCCGGCGTGGTGGTGGGCGCACCCGCCGACCTGGTGCTGCTTGACGCGCCCGACCCGGCGTCCGCCGTGGCCGAACTGGCGCAACCGCTTTGGGCGATGAAGGCCGGGCGGGTCACCTCCACGCGGGCGCGGCCTGCACTGCACCGGCCGGGTTAGCCGGCCGGCCAGCGCACTGTTAGAACCGCGCCATGCAGACCACCGTTCCCGTCCGCGACCCGGCCGCCCTGGTGGCCGGCGCGCCCGAGCTCACCGTGGTGGTGCCGTGCTACGACGAGCGGCCCAACGTGGCGGTGCTGGTGCAGCGGCTCCACGCTGCGCTGGCGGGTGTGCGCTGGCAGGTGGTGTTCGTCGACGACAACAGCCCGGACGGCACGGCGGACGCGGTGCGGGCGCTGGCGCAGGGCGATGGGCGGGTGCAGTGCATCCGCCGGGTCGGGCGGCGCGGGCTGGCCTCGGCGGTGATCGAGGGGGCGCTGGCGTCCTCTGCCACCTATGTGGGGGTGATCGACGGCGACCTGCAGCACGACGAGACCCGGCTGGTGGACATGCTGGCCCTGCTGCGCGCGGGCGCCTGTGACGTGGCGCTGGCCAGCCGCTACCTCGCTGCCGGGGATGCCGCCGGGTTGGGCGGCGGGCGGCGGCGGCTGTCCGCACTCGGCATCCGCCTGGCACAGGCCTTCCTGCCGGCGCGGTTGAGCGACCCGATGAGCGGGTTCTTCATGGTCCGGCGCGACGTGTTCGAGGCGGCGGCGCCCAAGCTGACCGGGCAGGGCTTCAAGATCCTGCTCGACCTGCTGCTCAGCGAGCCCGGCTTGCGGCTGCGCGAAATCCCGGCCGCGTTCCACGAGCGCGCGGCCGGCCAAAGCAAGCTCGACGCGCTGGTGTTGGCGCAGTTTGGCGCGCTGCTGCTGGACAAGGCGCTCGGCGGCGTGGTGCCGCTGCGTTTTCTGGGGTTCGCCACAGTGGGCGCGGTGGGCGTGGTGGTGAACGTGGCGGTGCTGCTGGCGCTGCGGCGGCTGACCGGGCTGTCGTTCGAAGCCTCGCAAATCCTGGCCACGCTGGCGGCGATGGCGGCCAACTTCCAGCTCAACAACCGCATCACCTACCGCGACCAGATGCGGCGCGGCCGGCGGTTCTGGTCCGGGCTGGTGCTGTTCATGCTCGGCTGCGGCATCGGCGCCATCGCGGACGTCGGCATCGCGAGCGCGCTGTTCCGCAACCGCATCGGCGGCGGGCTCGCGGCCGCGGCGGGAGCGCTCATCGGCGTGGTCTGGAATTACTCGATCTCGTCCACCCTCGTCTGGCGCCGCCGCTAAACCAAGACCGGCTCAGATAGAGTCGCCGGTCGTGGTCTAGCTCTTTGTTTTCGCGAGCATGTTTACCGATCAAGTGACGTCACTTGATGCGGTCATGCTCTAGGCCGCGCGGCTTACGGTGTAGTCTGCGATGTCGTGCAGGCAGTCGCGCAATGCGCTCGGCGGGAACACTTGCAGCGACTCCTGAGCCGCCGAGGCGAAGCGGCGGGCGCGGTCGAACGTCGCCGTCAGCGCGCCGCGTTGCTGCATCAGCACCAGCGCGTGGTCCAGGTCGTCGTCCACCTGCTCCTGCTGCTCGATGGTGCGCGACCAGAACGCGCGCTCGGCCGGGCTGCCGGCGGCATACGCGGCCAGCACGGGCAGGGTGATCTTGCCCTCGCGGAAGTCGTCGCCCACCGTCTTGCCGAGCGTCACCTGGTCGGCGGCGTAGTCCAGCGCGTCGTCCACCAATTGGAACGCCATGCCGAGCGCGGTGCCGAACCCGGCCAGCGCGGCGCGTTCGGCCGGCGGCCGCTCCGCCACCACCCCGCCCACTTCGCAGGCGGCAGCGAACAGGGCCGCCGTCTTGCCGCCGATCACGTCGAGGTAGCGTGCCTCGGGGGTGGAGAGGTCGTTTTGCGTCGTCAGTTGCAGCACCTCGCCCTCGGCGATCGTCGCGGCGGCCTTGGACAGGATGGCCAGCACGGGCAACGAGCCGTCTGCCACCATCAGTTGGAAGGCGCGGGCGAACAGGAAGTCGCCCACCAGGACGGACGCCTTGTTGCCGAAGATGGCGTTGGCGCTGGCCAGGCCGCGTCGCAGCACGCTTTCGTCCACCACGTCGTCGTGCAGCAGGGTGGCGGTGTGGATGAACTCCACGCAGGCCGCCAATTGGACATGCCGGTCCCCGGTGTAGCCGCACATGCGCGCGCTGGCCAAGGTGAGCATCGGTCGCAGCCGCTTGCCGCCCGCCGCCACGATATGGGCCGCCAATTGCGGGATCAGCTCCACCGGGCTGTCCATCCGCGCGACGATGGCACGGTTGCAGGCCTGGATGTCCTCGGCGACCAGGCGGCTCAGCCGGGTCAGCGCGTCGCTTGGCCGGATGGGGCCATCGGAGAGCGGGATGGTGTCTGGCACCGGATCGACCGTTGGGATGTCACTCGGGTGCTGACTGGGCGCAGGAGGTCTCGCAAGGGCGCCCAAGGAGCAAACTCCTGAAATGTCGTATGAAGACGACCGATGGTGGTCACCCGACCATATCGGCTGGCCGGAAACCCGGTCAAGGCAAGCCGGAACCGATAGCCACACAGGGCGCCATGCACGTCATCGCGATGACCAACGACCCCGTCCGCCTCAGCTTCCTGGTGGCCCTGCTGCGGGACGCTGGATTCGACCCGGTGGTGCTCGACGCCTTCATGGGCGCCACCGAGGGCAGCATCGGCGCCATCCCGCGCCGGGTGGTGGTGGCGGAGGCGGATGCGCCGGCGGCGTTGCGGCTGCTGCGCGAGGCGGGCGAGGCGTGACGCAGGGCGCCGACACCAGCCAGGGCAGCCTGCTCGGCGGCCGCGTCGCCTACCGCCAATTGCGCACGGGGCATCGCAGCGGGATCGAGCCGGTGCTGCTGGCGGCCACCATCCCGGCGGCGGCGGGGGCGCACGTGCTGGAGGGCGGCACGGGGGCGGGCGCCGGGTTGCTGTGCCTGGCGGCGCGCTGCCCCGGCGTCACCGGGTTGGGAGTGGAGCGGGATGGCGGCTTGGCCGGGCTGGCGCGGGAGAACGTGCAGGGCAACGGCCTGGCCGGGCTGCACATCCTCGAGGCCGACCTGCTCGCGCTGCCGGCGTTTCCCCAGCCGTTCGACCACGCCTTTGCCAACCCGCCCTGGCATGACGCGGCGGCCACGGCCTCGCCGGATCCGCTGCGGGATGCGGCCAAGCGCGCCAGCCCCGGCCTGCTCGCGCGCTGGGCTGCTGCCCTGGCCGCGCCGCTGCGCCATGGCGGCAGCCTCAGCCTGATCGTGCCGGCGGCGGCGGCGGCGGACGCGCTGGCGGCGCTCGCCCAGGCAGGCTGCGGCAGCCCGGCGCTGTTGCCGTTGTGGCCGCATGCCGGGGAGGCCGCGCGCATCGTGGTGGTCCGCGGCGTGAAGGGCGGCCGGGGTGGCTGCCGCGTGCTGCCCGGGCTGGTGCTGCACGATGGCCCGGCGTTCACCGCCGAGGCGCGGGCCGTGCTGTGGGACGGCGCCGCGCTGCCGATCTAGCGCGGCTACTCTTCGGCGAAGGGGTGTTTGAGGTGCCACAAGCGCTCATGCGCGGCGACCAGGCTTTCCATGCTGCGGCGGCGGCTGCCATCGGTGGGGGACGGCCGCCGGCTCACCATCAGCTCGAGCAGGCGCAGCAGCCCGTCGGCCACCTCGTAGTCCGCCAGGTCACAGGCCTGGTGGAACGCGACCAGGATCTTGTCGGCAAGCCGGCGCCCATGGCGGACGCCCGCGCCGGACACCTCACGCTCATCCTGTGCAGCACTGTAGGCCAACGCCGGTCCGATCTCTCGCTTGATGCCACGCGGCTCCGTACCTCATGCCCGGGCCGGCAATGCATACGGGTTGAACATACAAGAACGTGACGCGCGCTGACCTAAAAAGCGGGCTTCCCGCATCATCACAAACTACAAGATGATTACGGGATAGCAACCTCAAACGACCATCGAACCGGGCCTCGCAGTACATTACTCCGCAGTGGTGAACACTTGGCCCGCAAACGCTTCCTCCCATGTGCCGCCGGTCGACGCACGACTGTATTCAGTGGACCGGTTCTCGAAGAAGTTGGCGTGTTCGACCGCATTGAGCATGTCGTCCAGCCAGGGCAGCGGATTCGCCTCCACCAGGTACAGCGGGTCCAGCCCGAGCTGGGTCAGCCGGCGGTCGGCGATGTAGCGGATGTAGCGCTTGACCTGCTCGGCGCTGAGCCCTTCGACCGAGCCCAACTCGAACGCCAGGTCGATGAAGGCGTCCTCGTGGTCGACGATGGTGGCGCAGGTGCTGGTAATCTCGTTGCGGAGCTGCTCGGTCCAGATCTCCGGGTTCTCGCCGATGAAGGTGCGGAACAGGCGGATGACGGAGAGGCAGTGCAGCGTCTCGTCCCGCACCGACCAGGAGACGATCTGGCCCATGCCCTTCATCTTGTTGAAGCGCGGGAAGTTCAGCAGGATGGCGAACGAGGCGAACAGTTGCAGCCCCTCGGTGAAGGCGCCGAACGCGGCCAAGGTCTTGGCGATCTCATGCTTGCTGTCCACCCGGAAGCCCTGCATGTAGTCGAACTTGTCCTTCATCTGCTTGTATTTGAGGAAGGCAGTGTATTCCAGCTCGGGCATGCCAATGGTGTCGAGCAGGTGGGAATAGGCGGCGATGTGGATCGTCTCGATGTTGCTGAACGCCGACAGCATCATCAGCACTTCGGTGGGTTTGAACACCTGGCTGTAGTGCTTCATGTAGCAATTGTTCACCTCGACGTCGGCCTGGGTGAAGAAGCGGAAGATCTGCGTCAGCAGGTTGCGCTCGGCCTCGGACAGGTTGCGGTGCCAGTCCTTCACATCGTCGGCCAGCGGCACTTCCTCGGGCAGCCAGTGCACGCGCTGCTGGGTGAGCCAGGCTTCGTAGGCCCACGGGTAGCGGAACGGCTTGTAGACCGGGTTCTCGGTCAGCAGGTCCATCTGGCGGGTGGGCTCGGTAGGATTGATGCTGCCGTCCATGATGGCTCCGCTGGCTGCTGGGGACTCGGGGGGAGCCGATTATGGCGAGGTGCGGGCAGGGCGACAATGCGCGGCCAAGCTTTCAGCCCGGCGCTCCGGCGGGTGCGACGAAGCGCTCCAGCCAGTGGATGTCGTAGTCGCCGGCGTTGAACGCCGGGTCGGCGGCGATGCGCTGGTGCAGCGGGATGGTGGTCTTGATCCCCACCACCGCGAACTCCTCCAGCGCCCGCCGCAGCCGTGCGATGGCGCCGGGTCGGTCGTCGGCGTGCACGATGAGCTTGGCCACCAGGCTGTCGTAATAGGGCGGCACCACGTAGCCGGCGTAGAGCGCGGAATCGACCCGCACGCCCAGGCCGCCGGGGGCATGGAACACGTCCACGCTGCCCGGCGTCGGCAGGAACGTTTCCGGGTCTTCGGCGGTCACGCGCACCTCGATGGCGTGGCCGCGGAACTGGATGTCGGCCTGGGTGTAGCCCAGCGGCTCGCCGGCGGCGATGCGGAGCTGCTCGCGCACGATGTCGATCCCGGTGATCATCTCCGTCACCGGATGTTCCACCTGCAGGCGGGTGTTCATCTCGATAAAGGCGAACTGGCCGTCCTGATACAGGAACTCGAGCGTGCCGGCGTTGCGGTAGCCGAGCTTGGCGAGCCCGGCCGTCACGGTGGCGCCGAGCGCGTCCCGCTGCGCCGCGGTCAAGGCGGGGGAGCCGGCCTCTTCCAGCAACTTCTGGTGGCGGCGCTGCAGCGAGCAATCCCGCTCACCCAGGTGAACCACGGCGCCGAACCCGTCGGCCAACACCTGCAGTTCGATGTGGCGCGGGCGGTCGAGGTATTTCTCGAGGTAGACCGCGTCGTTGCCGAACGCCGCGCGGGCCTCGGTGCGGGCGACGCGCCAGGCTTCGGGCAGTTCGGCGGCGCTGTGGGCGACCTTCATGCCGCGCCCGCCGCCCCCCGCCGCCGCCTTGATCAGCACGGGGTAGCCGATGCCGTCGGCGACGGTTGCGGCCTCGGCCAGGTCGGCCAGCGCGCCGGCGCTGCCTGGCACCAGCGGCACGCCCAGCGAGGCCATGGCGGCCTTGGCGGTGATCTTGTCGCCCATCATGCGGATGTGCGCGGAGGACGGGCCGATGAAGGTCAGCCCATGCGCCTCAACCATTTCGGCGAACCCGGCGTTCTCCGACAGGAACCCGTAGCCGGGATGGATCGCGTCCGCCCCGGTCACGGCCGCCGCGGTCAGGATGGCCGCGACGTTGAGGTAGCTGTCGCGCGCGGCGGGCGGGCCGATGCACACGCTCTCGTCGGCCAGGCGCACGTGCATGGCGTCGGCGTCGGCGGTGGAGTGGACGGCGACGGTCGGGATCCCCAGTTCGCGGCAGGCGCGCTGCACCCGCAACGCCACCTCACCGCGGTTGGCGATCAGGACCTTGCCGAACATCAGGTGATCACCAGCAGCGCCTCGCCATATTCCACCGGCTGCCCGGTCGCGACCAGGATGCGCGTGACGGTGCCGGCCTTGGGTGCCTTGATCTGGTTGAAGGTCTTCATCGCCTCAATCAGCAGCACGGTCTGCCCGGCGGTCACGGGTTGGCCCAACGTGACGAAGGCGGGCTGCCCCGGCTCCGGCGCGAGGTAGGCCACGCCCACCATGGGGCTGGTGATGGTGTTGGCCGGGTCAGCCTCGAAAGGCGGGCTCGGTTCGGGCGGCGAGGCGGCCGGAGCGTAGGCCATGACGGCGGGGGCGGGCGCCACCGCCGCGGGCATGCGGGCGACCCGGATGCGGCTGTCACCGTCTGCCACTTCGATTTCGGTCAGGCCGGTGTCGGCCAGGATTTCCGCCAGGGCGCGGATTTCTGCCGTGTCGATCGGAATGCGACTCATCCGTGCGAGTGTCCTTTTGCGCCGCTTGCGGTCGTCAGCGGTCGGTCAGCATGTCGGCCATGGCGGTCAGCGCCAATGCGTAGCCGCGCACGCCCAGGCCGCACACCACGCCCATCGCCGCGCGCGAGATGAGCGAGTTGCGGCGGAAATCCTCGCGGCGGTGGATGTTGGTGACGTGCACCTCGATCACCGGCAGTTCGCAGGCGAGCAGCGCGTCCAGCAGCGCCACCGAGGTGGTGGTGTAGCCCGCCGGGTTGATGATGATGCCCGCAGCCCGGGTGCGGAACTCCTGCACCCAGGACACCAGCTCGCCCTCGTGGTTGGACTGGCGGAAGTCGATGGCGACCTGGAGCGCTTCGGCGGTCTCGGCGCACAATCCCTCGACGTCGTCCAGCGTGTCGCGCCCGTAGATTTCGGGCTGGCGCAGGCCGAGCAGGTTCATGTTGGGCCCGTTCAGCACGGCAATCAGCGGCACCGGACCGGGCAGGGTGGCGGACATAGCGTCGGGCCGTAGCATGGCGCGCGTCGTCGCGTCCAATGGCCCGGCTTGCCCCTGGCCGGCACGTTGCCCACTATAGCATCATGTCCGCTCCGCTCATCCTGACGCTCAACGGCGAGGCTCGCGAGCTGGTTGGCCCGGCGACGGTTGCCGCCCTGCTGGCCAGCCTTGGGCTCGATCGTCGCAAGGTGGCGGTGGAGCGCAACGAGGCGATCGTGCCCCGCTCCCAATACGACGCGACGATGCTCGCCGCGGGGGATGCGCTGGAGATCGTCCACTTCATCGGAGGCGGCTGAGCATGGACGGCATCATTGCGGCAGAGGCGGACCACTGGACCGTCGCTGGGCGGCGCTTCACCTCCCGCCTGGTGGTGGGCACCGGGAAGTACCGGGACCTTCCGGAGACCGCGGCGGCGCTCGAGGCGTCTGGCGCGGAGATCGTGACCGTGGCGGTGCGGCGGGTGAACCTGTCCGACCCGTCGGCGCCGATGCTGCAGGACTATGTCGACCCGGCGCGCTACACCTACCTGCCGAACACCGCCGGCTGCCACACCGCCAACGATGCCGTGCGCACGCTGCGGCTGGCGCGCGAGGCGGGCGGCTGGAACCTGGTGAAGCTCGAGGTCCTCGGCCCGCCGCCGCACCTCTACCCGGACATGGCGGCCACGTTTGAGGCGGCGGCCGCGCTGATCAAGGATGGCTTCGAGGTCATGGTCTACTGCGCCGATGATCCGGTGGCGGCCAAGCGGCTGGAGGAGATGGGCTGCGTTGCCGTCATGCCACTGGGCGCGCCGATCGGCTCCGGCCTGGGGCTGCAGAACCCGGCCATGCTGAGCATGCTCATCGAGCAGAGCCACGTGCCCGTGCTGGTCGATGCCGGGGTCGGCACCGCGTCCGACGCGGCGATCGCGATGGAGCTCGGCTGCGACGCGGTGTTGCTGAACTCGGCCATCGCGCATGCGCGGGAGCCGGTGGTGATGGCGCGGGCGATGAAAGCGGCGGTGGAAGCTGGCCGGTTGGCGCGTTTGGCCGGGCGGATGCCGCGCCGGATGGGGGCGGACCCATCGAGCCCGCTCACCGGGCTGATTCGCTGACACCTGGGCACGGTCGAGCGGCGCTTGGTTGATCACGTTTTTCGTGAGCGTTGCATCAGGGCCACGGCGCATGCGGCGGTTTGGCCACAAAAGCGGGTTACATCACGGAAACTTGGGCGCGTCTACTCGCTGCCGCGTGAATTCTATGTCGGTCTATGACACGTCAATAACATGACCGAAACGAGTTTAGCTGTTACAGCATAGCTGGCGGTGCCGGGTGGTATAAGGGACATATAAGCTGTCGTTGGATGTCCAATTGATGTGGTCTCTGGGGCACAGGGTAGACGCTCCGCCGGATCGTTCCAGTTTCTGAACTGCAAAGTCCCGCTTGATATGATCGGCCTTGGCAGAGACTATGAACTCGCCCGCTCATTTCGGCGGGGAGGGACCGCACACGTATGAATAAGAACCCGATGCTGCTCACCGTTCTTGCGGGCCTCGCGCTGTTGCCGGCCGCTGCAGGAGCCCAGAGCGTCGGGGTCGCGTCTTGGTATGGCACTCGCCACCAGGGCTTGCGGACCAGCAGCGGCGAAGCCTTCGACCAGGACGGCATGACCGCCGCGAGCCACGACCTGCCGCTGGGCGCCAAGGTGCGCGTGACGCTGCATGACACGGGGCGCTCGGTGGTGGTGCGGGTGAACGACCGGATGGGCGCGCACGGCGCCATCATCGACCTGTCGCGGGGTGCGGCGCAGGAGATCGGCCTACTGGGCCGTGGCCGTGGCACCGTCTCCATCGAGGCGTTCGACGGGGACCCGGTGGAAGTGGCCGAGGCCCCCGATAGCGACGGCGGCGCCGACCTGGCCGCGCCGCGCCACCGCCGTGCGCGCGGGCGCCATGGGGCGCGCATGATGGCCAGCGACCATCGTTGCTGCCACGCTGCGTCGATGGTGCTGGCCCGCCACATGGTCGACCGCCGGCCGGCGCGCCACCGCGTCTGACGGCCGACGCTCGGGCACGCGCCCGGGGCGTTCGAGGGGCGGAGCGACCCGGCAAACGGCCGGTCGCGGGCGGGCTGCGCTGCAGCATTGGCGGCACGGATGACGCCGCGTTCATCTTTCCTTAGCAGCTTGTTCTTACAGTGCTTTGCAGCGGCAGGATTTTTCTTGCCGTGACCTGATATTTTCGCTTGCGCCCTAACTCTGTCGGTCCTATTTGCCGCGTCCACGCAGCAACGCACGTGCCTCTGGCCCCTGGGGTTACGCAACGACGTCAAGCGTTCTGGCAATTGACTCTTTTTCGCTGGTTCGTTCGACCGTTTCGTCAACTCCCGCCCATCGCCTGAACAGGTGGGCGCCCAATCAGAAGGCTCCGTGCGATGACCCCCAAGATCGCGCAGTACCTGGCCGACTCGCGTCCGGCCACGCCCTGTCTCGTCCTCGACGTGGACCGGGTGGAGGAAAACTACCGCCGCATCCTGCACGCGCTCCCACTGGCGCGGGTGTACTACGCCGTGAAAGCCAACCCGGCGGCGCCGATCCTGCAGCGCCTGGTCGGCCTCGGTAGCGCGTTTGATGCCGCCTCCTTCGAGGAGGTCGGCATGTGCTTGGAGGCAGGTGCCGCACCTGGCGAGATCTCGTTCGGCAACACCATTAAGAAGGTCTCGGCCATTCAGCGCGCCTATGCCGCCGGGGTCACGATGTTCGCCTTCGACTCGGCCGAGGAGCTCGAGAAGCTGGCGCGCCACGCTCCCGGCAGCCGGGTGTATTGCCGCCTGCTGGTGGAGAACAAGGGCGCCGACTGGCCGCTGTCCCGCAAGTTCGGCACCACCGTGGAGGCGGCTCGCGCGCTCATGCTGCGCGCGGCGGAGATGGGGCTGGACCCGTACGGTCTGTCCTTCCACGTTGGTAGCCAGCAACTCGACACTGCCGCCTACGAGGTTGCGATCGGGCGCGTGGGAATGCTGTTCACCGACCTGCGGCGCGCGGGCGTGAACCTGCGCATGGTCAACCTCGGCGGCGGCTTCCCGGTGCGTTACCGCGAGGAGGTGCTGGGGGTGGACTGCTTCGCGAACGCGATCATGCACGCGATGATCGAGCATTTCGGCAACGACCTGCCGGAAATCCTGATCGAGCCGGGCCGGTCCATGGTGGGGGACGCCGGGTTGGTGCGTGCTGAGGTGGTGCTGGTGAGCCAGCGCGTGCCGGACGACCCGACGCGCTGGGTGTACCTCGACATCGGCCGCTTCGGCGGGCTGGCGGAGACCGAAGGCGAGTCGATCAAGTATCGCATCGCCACCGGCCATGACGGCGAGGCGACTGGGCCGGTGTGCATCGCCGGGCCGACCTGCGATGGGGCGGACATCTTGTATGAGCGCGCCAACTACCGCCTGCCGGTGGCGCTGCAGCATGGCGAGACGGTGGATATCCTGTCGACTGGGGCCTACGTGACCACCTACGCCAGCCAACGCTTCAACGGGTTTGCGCCATTGGCAGAGCACTACATCTAGCCCGCGCCAGAGCACCCCGCCTGAAGAAGCCCTCTCCACCTGGGAGAGAGAGTCTTGGCGGGTGTGGGTGGGATCGGCTTGAAAACTGCGGGGTCGCTCGGCATATCGCGGCCGCGATGTATGCACGGGGGTGCCACAGTGAGCGAAACGGTTGAGCGGCACGCGTTTGGCGCCGAGGTCGGGCGGCTGCTCGACCTGGTGGTCCACTCACTCTACTCCGATCGTGAGATCTTCCTGCGCGAGCTGGTGGCCAACGCGGCCGATGCGATCGACCGCCGCCGCTTTGCCGCCCTCACTCAGGCGGACCTCGCGCTGCCGCCGGACGCTGCGGTGCGCATCACGGCCGACAAGCCCGCGCGCAGCCTCACCATCGCCGACCCCGGCATCGGCATGGACCGGGCGGCCCTGGCGGACAATTTGGGCACCATCGCCCGTTCCGGCACCCGCGCGTTCGGGCAATCCCTGGCGGACGCCAAGCCCGAGGAGCGGCCCAGCCTGATCGGGCAGTTCGGCGTCGGGTTCTACTCCGCCTTCATGGTGGCCGACCGGGTGGAGGTAACGTCGCGCGCCGCCGGCTCGGAGGAGGCGTGGCTGTGGGCGTCCGAAGGGCAGGGCGAGTACACCCTGGCGCCGGCCGAACGCGCCGAACCCGGCACCACCATCGTGCTGCACATGAAGGCCGACGCCGAGGAATACCTCAAGCCGTATCGCCTCGAGACCGTCATCCGCAAATGGGCCGACCACATCACCGTCCCCATCATGGTGGTGCGCGACGGCAAGGACGTGGCGGCCAACGAGGGCACGGCGCTGTGGCGCAAGCCGAAGTCCGAGATCACCGAGGAGGCCTACACCGAGTTCTACCGCCACCTCGGCCACATCTTCGACCAGCCCTGGGCCACGCTGCACTGGCGGGCGGAGGGCGCGCTCGAGTTCACCGCGCTGCTGTTCGTGCCCGGCTCCAAGCCGTTCGAGGCGGTGGAAGGCCAGCGCGACAGCCGCCTGCGCCTGCACGTGCGCCGCATGTTCATCACCGACGAGGCCGGGCTGCTGCCGCCCTGGCTGCGGTTCGTCACCGGCGTGGTGGACACCGAGGACCTGCCGCTCAACGTCTCGCGCGAGATGCTGCAGACCACGCCGGTGCTGGCGCGCATCCGCAAGGCGGTGACCGGGCGGGTGCTAAGCGAGCTCAAGCAGCGCGCCAAGGACGAGGCCGAGGAGGCGAAGGCCGGCTACGCGACGTTCTGGCAGAACTTCGGCGCCGTGGTGAAGGAGGGGCTGTGGGAGGACCTGGAGCACCGGGCCGACCTCGTGCCGCTGTTGCGCTTCAAGTCCTCGGCGCAGGAGGGCTGGGTGTCGGTGGCCGAGTATGTCGCCCGCATGCCGCCGGAGCAGGAGGCGATCTATATCCTGGTGGGGGACGACCCCGACGCGCTCGCCAAGTCCCCGCAACTGGAGGGGTTCCGCGCCCGTGGCATCGAGGTGCTGTTGCTGGGTGACCAGGTGGACGCGTTCTGGCCGGAGCGGATGGGCCAGTTCGAGGAGAAGCCGATCCGCTCGATCACGCAGGGCGCGGCGGATTTGTCCAAGATTCCGCTGCCGGCCGAGGCGGACGCGCCGGCCGACGTGGCCAAGCTGGTGGAGGCCTTGAGGGAGGCGCTGAAGGCCGAGGTGTCGGACGTGCGGGCGACCGACCGGCTGGTGGACAGCCCCGTCGTGCTGGCGGCCTCGGCTGGTGGCCCCGACCTGCAGATGCAGCGGCTGCTGAAGCGGGCCGGGCGGGCGTTTGGCGCCTCGATGCCGGTGCTGGAGATCAACCCGCGGCACACGCTGATCCGCCGCCTGGCCGAACTGCCGGAGTTGGGTGATGCGGCAGCGACCTTGCTGGACCTGGCGCGGGTGCAGGATGGCGAGCCCCCGCGTGACCCGGCGGCCTTCGCGCGCCGCATGGCCGCAGCGCTCGCCCAGTCGTTGGGCTGAGCTTGTTGCGCCAGGCCAGCTTCACGCTCGAGGTCAACACGCAGGGCCAGGGCTTGGTGCCGATCACCGACGCCATCACCCGCTGGGTGGCGGACCAGCCGATGGCCACCGGCCTGCTGACGGTGTTCTGCCGCCACACCTCGGCCTCGCTGCTGATCCAGGAGAACGCCGACCCCACGGTGCGGGCCGACCTGGAGAGCTTCTTCCGCTGGCTGGTGCCCGAGAACGTCGGCTACCGGCACAGCGCGGAAGGGCCGGACGACATGCCGGCGCATATCCGCGCGGCGCTGACGCAGACGCAATTGTCCATCCCGCTGCTGAACGGCGAGCTGGCGCTTGGCACCTGGCAGGGTTTGTACCTGTGGGAACACCGATCCGCACCGCACCGCCGGGAGGTGGTGCTGCACCTGCTCGGCAACTCGTAGAGTCTTCCCAGCGCGCGATCGGGGTGTGACCCTGGTCACCTTTGTTTCGATACCGTTGCATGTAGGGCTTGGCTCGCCAGAAAACCTGGCCACCACGGGTGAGGGCACTCTGCCGCATCCGGTTGGGTGAACCCTCGTTGGAGATGCATCATGGCCGAGACCGCAACGCCCACTCAGGACCAGACCGCCGTCGCAAAGAAGCCAATGACGACCAAGTTGCACTCGACCACGGCCAAGCCGCACGCGGGTAAATGGTCGGCGCTCTCGCCCAAGGTGCAAGGCGCGTTCAAGATCACACCGGAAACGGACCCTCAGGTGCTGACCTTTACCAGTTGGGCGCCCAATCCCTGGGTGCTGGTAGGAGCCAACGGCAAGAACCTGTTCACCCTGTCGGGCATGAACCTGACCGTCATCAAGGCTCAAACCCTTGCCGGCGCGATCACGATTTCCTCGCTAATGACGCTCGATGTCGTGTCCGACGGCTGGACCGCGGCACGCCCCCACGAGGTCGTCGATATCGTGAGCTTCGAACTGAGCTTCGTCGGCGCCGCCGGCGGCGAGCTGCTCACGTTCAAGCCCTTCCTCAATATCGGCTGCGGCAGCAACGGCGAGCAACAGTTCACCGAGCTTTTCAGCACCGACATCTTCAGCCTCATCGGCGGTGCTCATTTCTCCCTTCCTGCCACAACGTTCTGGCCCTGCTGAAGCAGGCTGCGGTCAGCTTGCCGCTCTGGCAAGCTGACCGTTACGCCGCGCCCGCCGGCCCCAGGCCCGCAGCAGAACCGTCCGCGGCTGGCTGGGCGGTCGCCATGACCCGCGCCACCTCCGCCCGCAACGCCGGCAGCACCTCCGTCACGAACCATGGGTTGCGCCGTTCCCATATTCCGGTGCGCCAGGAGGGGTGCGGCAGCGGGAAGTAGCCCGGCAAATGCTCGCGCCAGGCCCGCACTCGCTCGGTCATCGCGCCGGGCCCGAGCGCGTAAACCTGCGCGTAGCTGCCCACCAGCAAGGTCAGTTGCAGTTGCGGCATCAGGCCGAGCAGGCGCGGGCGCCACAGCCGGGCGCATTGCGGCCGCGGCGGCAGGTCGCCACCCTGCGGATAGCGGCCCGGATAGCACAGCCCCATCGGCAGGATTGCGACCCGGCGCACGTCGTAGAACTCCTCCGGCGACAGCCCCAGCCAGCCGCGCAGCCGCTTGCCGCTCTCATCCGTCCAAGGCGTGCCGCTGGCATGCACCTTCGTGCCCGGCGCTTGGCTGGCGATCAGCAGCCGTGCCGTGGTGGAAACGCGCAGGATCGGACGCGGCCCCAGCGGCAGGTCGGCGCAGGCGGTGCAGGCGCGGGCCGCGGCGGCCGCGATGTCGAGCGTGTCAGCCAAGGGGATACTCCACCTCCGCCGTGTAGGCCGCGCCGTCTTTGCCGAGGCGGGAGGAAAACAGCGTGAAATGCTCCACCGGCACCGGCTCGGCGCGCAATAGATTGTGCCGCTGCAGCCATTCCACGAGCTTGCCGGCGGGCGCGTTGTCCAGCCGGGCCAGCGACACGTGGGGGTTGAAGCGGCGGCGCTCCGGCTCGAAGGCGATGCGCTGTACCGCGGTTTCGATCTTGGCCTGCAAATGGTCGAGCTGCGGCGAGCGCTCCACCCCGGCCCAGAGGGTTTGCGGTCGCCCGGCCTTCTCGAACACGCCGACGCCGCCGAGCTGCAGGTTGAAGCGCTTGCCCCGCAGCGCGGCCAAGGCGTGGTCCAGCTCCTCCGCCCGGTGGGCCGGCATCTCACCCAGGAAGCGCAGGGTGATGTGGAGGTTTTCCGGCGGCAGCCAGCGTGCGCCGGGCAGCGCGGTGGCGAGCTGGGAGAGCTGGCGGCGCACCTCCCATGGCAGGTCCAGGGCCACGAACAGTCGCATGGCGGGTCCTCACGCCTCGGCCTGGCGGAGCAGCGCCTCCACCGCCGGTTTGATGTGGGCGACAACCACCTTTACGCCCGCCGCGTTCGGATGGATGTGGTCGGCCTGGTTGAGCGCCGGGTCGGCCGCCACGCCCTGGAGGAAGAACGGGTCGTAGAGCAGCCCGGGGCGGTGGCTCAGCCGCGTGAACACCGCGCTGAACTGCTGGCCATAGGCCGGGCCCATGTTGGGCGGCGCCACCATGCCGGAGAGCAGGGTGGGGATGTGGTCGTGGGCGAGTGTGTCGAGGATGGCGGCTAGGTTGGCCTCCATGTCCTTGGGGTCGGTGCCGCGCAGCCCGTCATTGCCGCCCAGTTCCACCAGCACCGCGTCCGGTTGGTCGGCCAGCGCCCAGTCCAGGCGGGAGCGGCCGCCGGCGGTGGTGTCCCCGGAAACGCCGCCGTCGAGAATGGTGACGTCGAACCCGTCGGCCTTCAGCGCGGCGCCCAGTTGCGCCTGGAACGCGTCGGGCGCGGGCAGGCCGTAGCCGGCGGCGAGCGAGTCGCCGAACACCAGCAGCTTGAGCGGGCGCGCGTGGGCCGCCCCGCCGAGCAGGACACAAAGCACGGCCGCCACCTTCGCCATTCGGCGGAGTTGGCCATATGGAGACACCATGGACACGATTTCGCCTCCCAGCGCTGCCCGAAACAAGCTGATCCGGGTGCGCGATCTGCGCCTGACCGTGCCCGCCGCGTCCGGTCCGGTCAACATCCTGACCGGGGTGGACCTGGAAGTGGGGGCGGGGGAGGCGATTGGCATCGTGGGGCCGTCCGGCTCGGGCAAGACCAGCCTGCTGATGGTGCTGGCGGGGTTGGAGCGGCCGACCGGAGGCAGCGTGACGGTGGCCGGGTACGACCTGGGCGCGCTCGGCGAGGACGCACTGGCCCGGATGCGGCGCGACACCGTGGGCATCGTGTTCCAGGCCTTCCACCTCATTCCCACCATGACGGCGCTGGAAAACGTGGCGGTGCCGCTGGAGCTGGCCGGCCAGGCCGACGCGCAGGACCGTGCCGCGGACAGCCTGCGCGCGGTCGGCCTCGGCCACCGGCTGACGCACCTGCCGGGCCAGCTTTCCGGCGGCGAGCAGCAGCGGGTGGCGCTGGCGCGTGCCTTCGCGCCCCGCCCGCGCCTGCTGCTGGCCGACGAGCCGACCGGCAACCTGGACGCCGCCACCGGGTCCGCCGTGATGGACCTGCTGTTCGGCATGCGCGAGCAGAGCGGCACCACGCTGCTGCTGATCACTCACGACGCTGGGCTGGCCGGGCGCTGCGACCGGCAGGTGCGGATTGCGGATGGGCGGGTGGCGGTTGCCGCTCCGCCAGTGTCGCCGCCGTGACTGGAGCAACCAGCTATAGCGCCTCCGCGGCGATCGCCATTCGAGCCCCTTTTGCCAACAGGGCCGATCGGCTGGTGCCGGTGCGTGCCGCCAGGGCGTCCATGCGCGCGAGCAACGCTGCGTCCAAGCTCACGTTGACCCGCACCGACCGTGTGCGCACTTCTGCCGGCACGAGCAGGAGCATGGGGGCGTGTGCCTCTGGCGGAATGGCCGGCTCGACAGCGCCGTCCTCCACGGCCGCGGGAAGTGCCTCGCCGTCTGCTTCCATGTCCGCGATCACCGTCGCGAGTGCGTCGCGCGCTTGGGCCATCACCTCTGGCAACGTCGCGGCCACCGAGGTCACGCCTGGAAACGCTGGAAATATGATGGAATACGCCTGGTTCGGGAGGCGGTCGGCGATGGCCAGGAAGGTCTTTGTGGTCATGGACGAGGTCCTAGCGCTGGGGCGGATACTCCCAACCAGCCTGCTGGCAAATCGCCCGCAGCGTTCCGGCCGGTATATCGCCAGAATGGTTGGCGATCACGACACGGCGGCCAGTCTGCTTGAAGATAACGTGCGAGCCCTTTCCGGGTCGCTCCAGCCAGCCTTCCCGCCGCAGTCGCGTCATCGCCTCACGTGCTGTCACGGGACGAAGAGGGGCACGCATGGCCGCCGAGAGCAAGAGAGTTGTGTAACCTTGTGTAAGATCGACCCGAGCGCCGACTGGCTCCACTCTTGCCCAAGGCCGGTCGCGTGAGCTTGCCCGTTCGCCTCGCGCTGCGGGACCTGCGGGGCGGGTTGCGCGGCATTCGCGTCGTGCTGGCTTGCCTGGCGCTGGGCGTGGCCGCGATCGCTGCCGTGGGCAGCCTGCGCGCTGCCGTGCAGCAGGGGCTCGCCACCGACGGCCGGGCGCTGCTCGGCGGTGACCTCTCGATCGATGGCGGCGGCGAGCCGTTGCCCGACAGCTTGCGGGCCTGGCTGGCGGCGCGAGGCGGGCGGGTGTCGGCCATCATCACCATGCGGTCGCTGCTTGTGGCGCCGTCGGGCGAGCGGCAGTTGATCGAGCTCAAGGCGGTGGACGACGCCTATCCGCTGGTCGGCACCGTCGGGCTCGACCCGGCGATCCCGCTGCCGGCGGCGCTGCAGGGCGGCGTGGTGGCGGACCCGCTGGTGCTGCAGCGGCTTGGGCTGCATCCCGGTGACACGGTGCGCATCGGCGATGACCACCTGGTGCTGCGCGCGGCGCTGACCAGCGAGCCGGACCATGCCAGCGGGCTCGCCATCCTCGGCCCGCGGGTGATCATCGCCGCCGCCGCACTGCCGGCCACCGGGTTGGTGCAGACCGGGTCGCTGCTGACCTACACGATGCGCGTGGTGCTGCCCGCTGGCGCCGACATCGCGGCCACCAAGGCGGCCATCCGCACGGCGTTTCCGGGCACCGGGTGGCGGGTGCGGGACGCGAGCGAGGCGGCGCCGGGCGTCGAGCAGGCGATCGACCAGACCAGCCTGTTCCTGTCGCTGGTTGGCCTGTGCTCGCTGCTGGTGGGCGGCATCGGCGTGGCGACCGGGGTGCGCGCCTGGATGGAGGCCCGCGCCCGCACGGTTGCGATCCTGCGCTGCCTTGGCGCGCCGAGCCCGCTGATTCTGCGCATCTTTCTGGTCCAGGTGGGCTTGCTGTGCGCCGCGGGCGTGCTGGCCGGCGTGGTGGTGGGCGCGATGCTGCCCATGGCTGGGCTGCTGGTGTTCGGTGACTTGCTGCCGCTGCCGACCGCCGTCGGGGTCTATCCGCTGCCGCTGGGCATGGCGGCGCTGTATGGGCTGCTCACTGCGGGGGCCTTCGCGCTATGGCCGCTGGCCCGGGCGGCGCAAATACCCGGCGCCGCGCTGTTCCGGGACGCGATGCTGCCGGACGGGCGCGGCGTGCCCCGCCGGGTCTGGCTGCTCAACGCGGGCCTGGTGGCGCTGCTGGCGCTGATCATCGTGGCCACCGCGACCGACCGGCGGTTTGCGCTGTATTTCTGCCTCGCGGCCGGCGTGACGCTGGGGCTGTTCCGCGGCGGCGCGGCGGGGTTGCAGGCGGTGGCGCGCCGGGTTCGCCTGCGTGGTTCGGCGCCGTTGCGCATCGGGCTGGCCAACCTGCACCGCCCGGCCAGCCCGGCGCCGCTGCTGCTGGTGGCGCTCGGCCTGGGGCTGACCACACTGTCGGCGGTGGTGCTGATCCAGGGCAACATCCGGCAGCAGATACTGGGCCAAATCCCGCAGGCGGCGCCCTCGTTCTTCTTCATCGACATTCAGAACGAGCAGCTCGCCCGCTTCGAGCAGATCGTGAACAGCCAACCCGGCGTGTCCGACCTGCACCAAGTGCCGAGCCTGCGCGCCCGCATCATCGCCCTGAACGGCACCCCGGTGGCGCAGGCGCATGTGAAGCCGGGCAGCGAGTGGGCGCTGCGGGGGGACCGTGGGCTCACCTACTCCGCCGCCGTGCCGCGCGGCTCCACCGTGGTAGGCGGCCGTTGGTGGCCCGCCGACTACGACGGCAAGCCGCTGCTGTCGCTGGACGACGGGCTGGCCGATGGCTGGGGGCTCAAGCCTGGCGACACGCTGACCGCCAACGTGCTCGGGCGCGACATCACCTTCACCGTAGCCAACCTGCGCCGCATCGATTGGCGTGACCTGGCGATTAACTTCACCCTGGTAGCCTCGCCCGGGCTGCTGGAGCACGCGCCCCATATGCACATCGCGACCCTGCGGAACCGGCCGGCGGACGACGCGGCCCTGCTGCGGGTGGTGACGGACGCGCTGCCCAACGTGACCGGCATCCGGGTGGCCGACATCCTGCAGTCGGTGGCGGATCTGGTGGGGCAATTGGCCGCGGCGCTGGCGGTGACGGGCTCGGTGACGCTGGCGTCGGGCGCGCTGGTGCTGGCGGGGGCAGTGGCGGCAGGGCAGCGGCGCCGGGTGGCGGAGGCGGTGATCCTCAAGACGCTGGGGGCCACGCGGGGGCAAATCCGCACCGCTTGGCTGGTGGAGTTCGGTGCCATTGGGATGACGGCGGGGCTGATTGCGGCGGCGCTCGGCACCGTGCTGAGCTGGGCCGTGGTGCGGTTCCTGCTGCATGCGCCCTGGTTCTTCCTGCCCGGAGTATTGGCGGCGACGGTGCTGGGTTGCGTTGTTTTGATGCTCGGTTTCGGCTATGTTGGCACCGCGGCGGCGTTGCGGGTGCCGCCGGCGTCGCGGTTGCGCAACGAGTAAGGGTTAAACCGCGGCAATCCCTGGCGGAACTCGCTTGATCATCGTGCGTGCTCGACCAACATAGCTGCCAACGGGCGCGTTGCCCCTTTTGAGGAAATCAGGCCATGGCCTTCACTCCCGACTACAGGAGCTATGCGCCGGCAAGTGCCGCCAATGCCGCGGTGCTGGACGCTGGGCTGCGCGCCTACATGCTGCGCGTCTACAATTGGATGGCGTCCGGCCTGCTGGTCACCGGCATTGTCGCCTACGGCATCGCCAACACGTCGCTGATCGACCTGTTCTACCCGGTCGTGCAGACGCAGTATGGCCTGGTGCATACGCGCGGGCCGCTGTCGATGATCGCGGTGTTTGCGCCGCTGGCCTTTGTGCTCGTGCTGTCGTTCGGGGTGAACCGGCTGTCCAAGACGGCGGTGCAGGGGATCTTCTGGGCGTTCTGCGCGGCGATGGGCGCCAGCCTGACGTCGATCTTCCTGATGTACAGCGGCGAGTCGATCGTGCGCACGTTCTTCATCACCGCCGGGACGTTCGGCGCGATGAGCATCGTGGGCTACACGACCAAGCGCAATCTGACCAACATGGGCTCGTTCCTGATGATGGGCCTGTTCGGGATCATCCTGGCCAGCCTGGTCAACATGTTCATCCACAGCAGCGGGATGCAGTACATCATCAGCGTCGTGGGCGTGCTGATCTTCGTGGGGCTGACCGCGTATGACACCCAGCGCATCAAGCTGACCTACACGCAGTATGCCTACTCCGAGGGTGTGGACGGTGCGGCCAAGCGCAGCGTGTATGACGCGCTGAGCCTTTACCTGAACTTCATCAACCTGTTCATGCTGCTGCTGCAACTGACGGGGAACCGCCGCCAGTAGGCGATCGCCGCAGCTTGCTTTAGAGGCGCCCTCTCCCTTTGGGAGAGGGCTTTTTTTGTGGGTTGGTGCGAGCGGGCTTTGGTTAAACCGTCTTGAGGAAGTCGCCCAGCTTGGTCACCGCGGTGACCTTGTCGGTCTTGTCCAGGGCGGCCAACTCGGCGGCCAGGCGGTCCATCGCGGCCTCGTAGATCTGGCGTTCGCTGAAGCTCTGGTCGGGCTGGCCGGAGTTGCGGTGCAGGTCGCGCACCACTTCCGCGATGGCCAGCGGGTCTCCGCTGTTGATCTTGGCCTCGTACTCCTGCGCCCGGCGCGACCACATGGTCCGCTTGATGCGCGCCCGGCCCTTCAGGATCGCCATCGCGTCGTCGAACATCTTGCGGCTGGCGAGCTTGCGCAGGCCGGCGGACCGCGCCTTGGAGACCGGCACCCGCAGGGTCATCCGATTTTCCTCGAACGTGATGTGGATCAGTTCGAGCTTGTGGCCGGCGATCTCCTCGGTGGCGATACGCTCGACCTTGCCCACGCCGTGCGTCGGGTAGACCACGTGGTCGCCCTCTTGGAACACCTCGGCCTTGGCGGGCATGCGCGCGTGCATGATGGGCCGGTTCGGGACACCGGGCATATGGCCCGGCATCCGCGGCGCCACGCGGTTGGACGGACGGGGTAGGCTGTCGTCCTCTTCCTCCTCGGCATCCTCCTCTTCGACCGGGGCGATGGTCTCGACGTCCTCGTCGGCGAGGTCTTCCTCTTCCAGCGCCGGGTCGGCCGCGAGCGCTGCAAGGTCGGGGTCGTCGCTAAGCGGCAGGGCGGCCAACGGGTCGTCGGTGAGGTCGGCATCGTCGGGAGCGACGGCTTCGTCTTGCGGCTCGGCGATGTGGAGTTCGGCCATGTGCGGCTCGGTTGCGGCTTCCGCCTCCGGGGAAACGGCAACAGTGTCCGCGGGCAGCTCCGCGTCATCGGCGGGGGTGGCAGGTGGATGGGTGGCGATGGTGTGCAACTCCGAAGTAGGAACCACCGTGTCCGCGGGAGCGGCGGAGGCGACGCGGTGCGTTCGCACGCTTCGAGCGCTGCCGGGCTTTGCAACAGCCATGACCTGGCCTCCGATGTGAGTCAGCAATGGCCACAGGGCGGCCGCGTCTGACACGGTGAGGGGTTTGGGACCAGCAACGGTCAGTCGACCGCCGTTTTTCCAGTCACGACGGTATCACGTTTCGACGCTGGCGTCAGCCTCTGAATGTGGCTTGAGCGCGGGCCGCCAGCAGGCAGCCTCTAACCGAAGCGACCGCTACGGCGTGCCTGGCGTGGCGGAAAACAGCTCGGCCTTGCCGGGCTTGTCCTTCCAGGCGTCGGCGTCGTCCGGCGGCGTTCCCTTGCGGGTGATGTTGGGCCATTGCGTCGAAAACGTGCGGTTGGTCTCGGCCCAGGCCGCGGCGCGGTCGTCACTGTCCGGGACGATGGCCTCGGCAGGGCATTCCGGCTCGCACACGCCGCAGTCGATGCACTCGTCCGGATGGATGGTCAGCATGTTCTCGCCGACATAGAAGCAGTCGACCGGGCAGACCTCGACGCAGTCCATGTATTTGCACTTGATGCAGTTCTCGGTGACCACATAGGTCATGCTCGGCAGGCTCCATCGTTCGGTCGCGCCGGATAAGTGGGGCGGTATGCCGCTGTTTCAGCCCCCTTGCAAGCAAGCCGCTGCGCCCGCGGGCGAGGCTTAGGCCACCTCTTCGTAAAGCGCGCGCGCCTCCGCCGCCGGGCCGCGGCGCTGCGCCAGGGCCAGCACGCGCACCACGCGCACTCCGGGTGGGCGCACCCCGGCCGGCGTGGGCAGGGTCAGCACGTCGCCAGGCCGCAAGCGGGCGTGCGGCTTGTCGGTAGGCTGGCGATTGATGCGCACGCTGCCCTCCGCCACCCAGCGCGCGCAGCCGGCGCGAACCTTCATGAACCGGGCGCACCACAACCATTTGTCGAGGCGCTGCCAAAGCTGGTCCTCGCCCGCCTCCGTCACGGGTGGCGGTGCAGCCCGGCGAGGGCGGCGAACGGGCTGTCGGGCCGCGGCGGGGCGGCTGGGAGGTGTGGCGCCGGCGCGATGCGGGCGGCGCGCGCGGCCACCATGGCGGGCGCCGGCGGGCCGTAGGCGTCGGGCTCGAGCACGGTGGCAGGCATCACCCGGGCGCCCAGGGCGCGCAGCACTGCCGGCAGCAGCTCGGCCCGGATCGACAGGCGAGAGGCCAGGTTGGGCGGCAGCGCGGTGGCGCCGCGGCGGGTGGCAAAGGCGAGTTCGGCCGCTACGCGCTCGGCCACGTCCAGCCGGAGCAGCACGGGGCCGGCCTCGAACCACCCCATGGCTTCGGCGAACCCAGGCGGCCAGTCGGCGGGTTTGGCGGCGGAGACCTGGCTGGCGGCCGGCAAGGCGACCGGCGCCCGGCCCGGTTTGCGCGCCTGCACCACCGCCCAAAGCAGCGCCCGCATGGCCATCGCCCGCGGCTTCAGCGCGCTGGGCACGAACAGGCCGAATCGTCCGGCGCGCACCCCCACCGCCTTCAGCCGGGCGCGCAGCGGCATGGGGATGGCCAGGGGCGGCGCCACCCCGCCGGCCTCGATCAACTGGTGCAACGGCCCGCGCAACGCCGGCTCGGTCAGCTCGGCCAGGCGAAGCACCGGCGCCAAATCCGCCTCGATGCAGCCGGTGACGAAGCCCTGCAGGCGGGCGCGCACGCGTTCCCGCGCGGCGCCGTCGAGGTATTCGCTGTCGGCCACCTCGATGGCCGGGCGCAGCAGGCTGGCGCCGGGTCGCAAGCGGGCGACCGGGCCGCCGCCCCAGGCGATCTTGCCGTCCGGCGCCAGGCCGAACGCGGCATCCGGCGCGGCCTCCAGGGCCGCGACCCGGCGCGGCATCTCCTGCCGCAGTGACCGCCGTGCCGCCCGCAGCACCAGCCGCTTCTCCTCGCCCGCGGCCGCCGGGTCGGGTAGGAATGTGAAGCCCTCGATATGGCCGACCGAGTGCCCCTCCACCACCACCTCGCCGCGCGCGGTGACGGCGGAGAGCAGGCTGTCGCCCTCCGCGTTTTCCAGCCGACGGATCAGCAGGGTGGAGCGGCGGTCGACAAAGCGGGCGGTGAGCTTCTCGTGCAGCGCGTCCGACAGCTTGTCCTCGACGGCGCGGGTGCGCTCGCCCATGCCGGCGGCGTCACGCACCCAGTCCGGCCGGGCGGCGATGTAGGCCCAGACGCGCACGCCGGAGAGCCGCTGCATCAGCGTGTCGATGTCGCCGTCGGCGCGGTCCAGGGCTGCCACCTGGGCGTCCAGCCAGGCGGCGGGAAGCTGCTCCTCGCGCGCCAGGTGGCCGAACACGCGGGCGCAGAAGCGGGCGTGGCTGTCGTCGGCGAGCTTGCGGAAGTCCGGGATTTGGCAGCAATCCCACAACACGCGAACCAGGCGGCGCCCGGCGGCCAGGTTGCGCAGCTCGGTCTCCTTGCCCAGGGTCAGCAGGGTCTCGAGGTCGGACGCATCGCGGCCGCGCGCGAGGCCAGAGCGGGGCGGCGGCGCCATCAGGCTGGCGAGCAGGCTGTCGACCGTGGTGAAGTCGAGCTCGCTGTTGCGCCAGGCGAGCTGCTCTAGCGGTTCGAATTGATGGTTCTCCACCGCCTCGGCCAGCTCGTCGTCGATCGCAGCGCTGCCCGCCGTGGTGCCGAACGTGCCGTCCCGCATGCCGCGCCCGGCGCGCCCGGCGATCTGCGCCACCTCGGCGGCGTGCAGGCGGCGGGCGGAATGGCCGTCGAACTTGCCCAGCCGGGCGAAGGCGACATGGTCCACGTCCATGTTCAGGCCCATGCCGATCGCGTCGGTGGCGACCAGGAAGTCCACCTCCTTGTCCTGATAGAGCGCCACCTGGGCGTTGCGGGTGCGGGGCGAAAGCCGGCCCATCACCACGGCGCAGCCACCGCGGCGGCGGCGGATCAGCTCGGCGATGGCGTAGACGTCGGCCGCCGAGAACGCCACCACGGCCGAGCGCGGCGGCAGGCGCACCAGCTTTTCCGGCCCGGCAAAGCGCAGTTGCGACAGTCGCGGCCGGGTCTCCACCTCCGCCTGCGGCACCAGCGCCTGCAGCAGCGGGCGGATGGTCTCGGCGCCGAGGAACATGGTTTCCACCAGGCCGCGGGCATGCAGCAGGCGGTCGGTGAAGATGTGGCCGCGGTCGGCGTCGGCGCAGAGCTGGATTTCGTCCACCGCCAGGAACTCGGTGGCGCGGTCGAGCGGCATCGCCTCCACCGTGCAGGAAAACCAGCGCGCGTCGGGCGGGACGATCTTCTCCTCGCCGGTGATCAGTGCCACCGACTTGGCGCCTTTGCGCGCCACCATGCGGTCGTAGTTCTCGCGGGCGAGCAGGCGCAACGGAAAGCCGATGATGCCGGAGGCATGCGCCATCAGCCGCTCAATGGCGAGGTGGGTCTTGCCCGTGTTGGTCGGCCCGAGCACCGCCTTCACGCGCGAGGGGTAGCCATACATGGAGGGGATGGTTGGGCCCGGCGGCGGCAAATGCAAGGCGGCAAATGCGGCCGGGTGTCCTACGGCGGACCACCCGCGTATGACATCTGGCCACGACGCCGGACCCGGATTGTGGTAACGGTGGCGCGATGGGGGCTGAACCGAACACGATCGCGCAGTTCTACGCCACCGCCCAGGGTGCCACCGTGCTGCGCCTGGTGCGGGACCGGTTGCTTGCGCTGTGGCCGGAGCTGGGCGGCCATCGCGTGCTCGGCCTGGGCTACGCCGCCCCCTACCTGCCGCTGTGGTGCGCCACGGCCGACCGCTGTATCGCCGCCACGCCAGCCCTGGCGAGCGGCGGCCCGGCCAGTGCCGGCTGCACCGTGCAGGAGGACGCGCTGCCGTTCGCCGACCTCTCGATGGACCGCATCCTGCTCGTGCATGGCCTGGAGAATGCCGACAACGCGCGCCGGCTGCTGCGCGAGGTGTGGCGCGTGCTGAAGGACGACGGGCGGTTGCTGGTTGTGGCGCCGAACCGGGTGGGGCTGTGGGCGCATAGCGAGCGCACGCCGTTCGGCCAGGGGCAGCCATACTCGCCGGGGCAGGTGGGGCGCTTGCTGGCCGCCAGCCTGTTCAGCGTGGAGCGGCGGGAGAGCGCGCTCTATCTGCCGCCGCTGGGCCACCCCGTGCTGCTGCGCAGCGCAAGCCTGTTCGAACGCGCCGGCCGGCAGTTGGCGCCGCGCTTCGCCGGGTTGACCATGGCCGAGGCGGTGAAGGACAGCTACGCCGCCATCCCGCTCAAGGCGGTCGCACGGCGGCGCTATGTGTTGGCGGAAGCGGCGTAGCGGCATGCGGCCCCGCGCGCCCCACGTGCTGGTCGGCGGCGTGTTGGCGCTGGGCGGGCTTAGGCCTGGCCTGTTGCACGCCGCCGACATCCAGACCTCGCCGGCAACCGACGACCGCGTCGCCGTGATCGCGCTTTCGGGTGACATCATGCTGGCGGACGGCAACAAGTTCGCCGACGCGGCCGCGCGCTTGGGCGACCAGCGGGTGGCGGTAGTGTTCAACAGCCGCGGCGGCGCGTTGCTGGCGGGTTTGCAGATCGGCCAGATCATCCAGTTGCATCACTACGCGACCTTCGTGGCGCAGGACGCGCTATGTGCCTCCGCCTGCGCGCTCGCCTGGCTATCCGGCGCGCCACGGATGATGCAGGACGGCGCCCATATCGGGTTCCACGCCGCCTACGTGCATGACGGCCGGGCCAAGGTCGAAACCGGCGTGGGCAACGCGCTGGTGGGTGCGTACATGACCACTCTGGGGCTTTCGGTCGAGGCGATCGTGTATGCCGAGAGCGCGCATCCGGACGACATCACCTGGCTGACCCGGGAGGACGCGCAACGGCTGGGCATCGAGCTGAAGGTGGTGCCGTCCGACAGCCGCCCAGCCGAGCCCGCTCCGGCCGCGCTGCCAGCGGTGCATCCGGCGGCGCCCCGTCCGCGGCATGACCCGTCAGTGCTGACGCCGGAACTGGCGGCGCCGCAACCGTCCGCGCCGGCCGGAACCGACCCGAGCGAGCAGGCGCGCAGTTTCGCGCAGAGCTACTTCGCGCATTGGTCGGAGAGCAACGGCCAAGCCATCGCCTTCTTCAGCCACAGCTACGCGGCGACGGTCACGTATTACGGCCGCAGCGTGGACCATGCGACGCTGGTGCAGACCAAGAGCGGCTACGCGGATCGCTGGCCGGTGCGCGTGTATACCGTGCAGACCCCGACGCTACGGGTGTTCTGCGGCGCCGATGCCGGTGTTTGCACGGTGTCGGGCGTGGTCGACTGGGACTGCCGCAGCCCGGCGCGCGAGGCGACGTCCAAGGGATCGGCCAATTTCAGCTTGACGGTGGCGCTGGCGGGTGAGCGGCGGCAGATCCTGGCGGAGAGCGGCACGGTGATCGCCAGCGCGAACTAGCCTCAGCCGGGCGGTGGCACCGGGTTGATGGAGGCCGCCCAGTCGTCAGTGGCTGAAAACTCGATGTAGAAGTCGCCGCCCTCGGGCTGGAACGCGCTGCTCGCGGCCCGCTTGGTGGCCATGGCGAGCACCTGTTCGCCGTCCGCTCCCACCTGGTGCAGCGTCGCGTTGAACCAGCCGTTGCTGGCCCAGCGCAACTCCCACGCGCCGTCGACGTGGAACGGGCGGGTGGTCAGGGTGGCCGAGCCGGACCAGCGCGCCACCACGGGGTTGGGCGGGCGGGGCGCCATGGCTTGCTGGGTTGGCATGGCGGCGCGGGTGGCGGTGGGCGGCGTTGGCGCCGGGTCGCTGACCGGCAGCGTGGCCGGTGGCTCTGGCGGGCGTGGCGCTGCGATGGACACCGGGGTGTCTGCGGCCACGTAGCCGGCGTCGCGCAGGCGTTGCTTGGCATAGGCGCCGTAGTCGAACGAGAGGATGATCTTGGGCATGTTCGCTGGGTCGAACCGGGTCCAGACCACCTTGCCGTAGGTGGCGCGGTCGAACTGGAAGCTGAACAGCGGTTGCGCCACGTCGCGCCCGTAAACGTCGGTGGTGAAGGCGACGGTTTCGAAGCGGCACACATCCGCAGCCGGCTGCGTGGCGTAGAACGCCTGCACGGCGCGGGCGGCGAAGTAGGTGCGCAGGAACTCCAGCTCGGCGGCGAACAGCTTGGCGGCGTCCTTCCCCGGCGAGGGGCCGCCGGTGCTGCCGAGGCTCTCCAGCGCGGCATGGCCGAGTGCGTCCGGGTCGCGGATTTGGGCGACCACCACGCATGGCCCGGCGGCGGCAAAGGTGGTGGTCACGCCCGCCGCTGCCGCCTCGCCGCGGAAATCCTCCCAGGCGGAGCGCGCGGTGGGCGAGGCTGCGGCAGGCGGGGGCGCGTTCGGTGCGGTTTGGCGCATCAGGGCCACGGCGTCCGCGTCGCCGAGCAGGCCGGTGAGCGGCAGCCCCATGGTCTGTTGGAAGGTCAGGATCGCGGTGCGCGTCTTGCTGCCGTAAACACCGTCAGCGAGCTCGGATGGTGGCAGCAGGCCGAGCCGTTGCAGGCCCTGCTGCAGGGCGATCTGCTGGTCGATGGCGCGGCCGGCTTCCTGCGCGGCGGGGCCGGCCAGCCGCGCCGCCCAGGCCTCGCGCTGGCGGCGGTAGTCGTGCTCCACGCAGTCGGATGCGTCCGGCGATGGCGGCGCCGGCAGCATCGCGGCGGGCCCGACCGCCGGGCCGATGCCGCAATCCGCGCGCACCGCCCGGCTGAAATCGACCGCCTCGACGCGCAGCGCCTGCTGCTGGCTGGGTGCCGATTGCTGGCGCAAGGCCTGATACGTCTGCACGAACTCGAGGTCCGCCCGGGCCAGGGTGGCATTGTTGCAGATCAATTGGCCGAGCGGGTCGCGCGGCACCGGGCATGCGAAGCTGGGGCCGGGATGCTCGGCCGGGCCAGGCGTTTGCGCGCGCGCCGGGATCGCGGCCGACAGCCCGGCGGCAAGCAGCCAGATCGCGTGGAGCAGTCTCATCGCGGGCTCTTTCAGGCCGGGGGAAGCATCACGGCGTCCCCCGCTTGATTGCGGCAGGCGAGGCCGGATGCGGTGGCGGTGCTGCGGCAGGACAGCGCCGGGTCGAGCGTGAACGCGCCGTCCGCGCCGGCACAGTAGAGCAGGGTGCGGTCCTCGGTGCTGCGCGTGGCCTCGCTGATGGCGGTGACGCGGGCCGAGCGGCACACGCCGCTGCTGCTGCGGTAGAGCCCCGGGCCGACGCTGAACTCGCCGTAGACGCCGCGCGCCCGGTCGTTCCAGAACGCGTTGGCGTCGACCGGCAGCAGCGGCGGCGGCGTGCGCATCAGGTCCGTCTCCTGGGAGGCGAACGCGGCTGGCTTGCACGCTGCGAGCAGCAACAGCAGGCCGAGCCGCGCGGCGTGGCAGCCGTGCATCGCGGCGCGTTAGGCGGTGTAGTAGCTGTAGTCGCCATCCTGGTTGCGGCAGGCGACCAGGGGTTGCGCGGCCTGGGTGGAGCCGGCGGGTGGCACGCTCATGGCCCGGCGGCAATCGGCCGAGTCGTGGGCCTGGTAAGCGTCGCTGACCACCTGGTATTGGCCGGCGTGGCCGGATGGGCTGTTCCAGGCGATGGTGCTGCCGGTGCGGGCGGCGGCGAGGTTGGCGGCGAGCGCTTGCTGGGCGGCCTGGCAATCCTGCTGGTCGGCCACGTGGCCGCCGATGGCACCGACCAGGAGGCCCACGCCGGCGCCGATGGCGGCACCGCGCCCGTGGCCTGCAACCGCTCCGATCGCGGCACCGCCAGCGGCCCCCGCCGCGGCCCCGACCAGCGCCTTCGGGCCGATCACCTGGCAGGCGTTGGCCTCCTGCTGCTGCGGTGAGCTGTAGGCGCATCCTGCGAGCACCCCCGCCGCGACCAGGCTTGCGCTGAGGGTGGCTATGACACGGCTGATCGGCATGATGGTCTGACCTCCAGTTCGAGTTTACCAGGCGTTAGGTGCGTCCTAATCAGGCTTGAAGCTGGCGGCGATCGGGCCGACGGGGCTGCCGCTATCACCCAGCGTAGGGCCATCCTCATGCGGTCCGGCCGTCACCCGAACCAGCTCGCTCGCCACCGGGCTGCCGGTGTCGTCTCCCACGCTGAGGGCGGGGCCGTTCGCGGCCAATGTCACGGCACCATGCGGGCTGGCGGCGGGCGCTTCGGAAAAGTCGGCCGGTCCGGCGTAGCGGGGCTTCAGCACGGTGACTTGGGCGTGGGCGGAGCGGGCGGGACCGCCGCCCAAGCTGAGGAAGGCCGCGTTGACCGGGCGCAGCGACACGATAGCGAGGTTGGCCTGCTCGCTCGGCGAGATCAGGAATTCGACCCGGCGATTGCGGGCGCGGCCCACGGCCGTGTCGTTGGGTGCGACCGGCTGCGTGGCGCCGATCGCCACCGCGCTGAGCTGACCGGGGTTTGCGCCCGATGCCACGAGCGATTGCACAACGGTCTGCGCACGCGTTTGAGACAGCGCCGCGTTGGCCTGTTCGGTGCCGCTCGCATCGGTGTGGCCGAGCACCGTAACACGCACATCCGGCACGTCGCGCTGCAGGGAGTCGGCCATGATGCGCAGCGCTTGGGCGGCTTCGGGCCGCGGCGATGCACTGCCGGGCGCGAAGAAGTCCCGCTCATCGAATGTCACCCGGATGATCGGGATGGGGCGTGCTGCGTTGGCCACTCGGTCCGCCGGCAGCACGACTTCTTCGACTTGCGGCGGCGACATACCCTGAAGCTGTGCCAACCGGGCGAGGCGATGCACCCGGTCGGTCAGTTCCATGTCCATGGTCTGGTCGGCGGTGCGCAACGTCTGGGTTGGGCCGTAACCGCTGCCCTGCCATTGCGTCTGCACGCACCCTGCCAGGAGCGGGCCGGACAAGGCGGCCACCACCATCCAGCCTCGCGCACGACCCGGCTTCGCGGCGGCAACGACATGGGCGTGAAGACATGGGTGCCGCATGGAACCGGTGTCCTCCCGGAACGCAGTGGAAACGATTTCGGATTACTATCGTCTGTGTCGTAAGCCGTCCAGCAGAGCT
The DNA here is from genome assembly GCA_965199105.1 of Acetobacteraceae bacterium. GTDB lineage: Bacteria > Pseudomonadota > Alphaproteobacteria > Acetobacterales > Acetobacteraceae > LMUY01. The sequence continues at coordinate 1,732,930 of CBDAQO010000002.1, forward strand.
GGTGCGCAGGGGCGTTAATAGATCATGAACACCTTTCGGCGCTTGCCTGGCTCTTTTCTTGGTCAGGCAGAACATGATTGAAGCGCCAGGCTTCGGGCGAATGCATCCGCGGTTTTGGTGCGATAGCGGTCACGGTGCCGCAACAGCACGAAGTGGCGCTCGGGGAGCTGGTAGGGCGCGCGGACGAGCCGGCCCGCGGCCAGCGCGTTCTGCGCCACGTGCTCGGACAGGGCAGCCGCGCCGGCTCCGGCCAAAGCCGCCGCCAGCACGGCCTCGTTGGAGGGCAGGGTGAGCGCCACCGGCAGGGCCGCCGGGTCGCAGCCGGCGGCGAGCAGGGCCTGCTCCAGGCTTGACCGTGTGCCGGAGCCGCGTTCGCGCAGCACCCAGGGGGTGGCGAACAGGTCGGTGGCAGTGAGGTGCTCGAGTCCGGCCCAGCGGTGAGCGGGCGGCACCAGCACGGCGAGCCGGTCGCGCCCGACCGGCGTGCGCTCGAGCAGGGGATTTTGGACGGCGCCCTCCACCAGGCCCAGTTCGGCCAGGCCGGCGAGCACGGCGTCGGCCGCTTCGCTCGTGTTGCCGGCCGCGACGTCCAGCGTGATGCCGGGGTGCTGCGCCTGAAAGCGCACCAGGCGTTCGGGCAGCCAGTAGCTGGCGATGGTTTGGCTGGCGAATACGGCGAGGCGGCCGCGCGTCGGGCTGCCGAAATCCTGCAGCACCGCCTCGGCCGCCGCCGCGCGCGCCAGCACGGCGCGGGCTTCGGGCAGGAACACGCGGCCAGTGCCGTTGAGCTCGATGCCGCGGCCGACCCGGTCGAACAGCCGCAAGCCATGGCGCTGCTCGAGGGCCGCGATGGCGTTGCTCACCGCGGACTGGGTCAGGTTCAGCGCACGCGCGGCAGCGGTGACGTGCTGGCGCTCGGCCACGGCGACGAAGATGCGGAGTTGTTCGAGTGTCATCGCAATCGATCGACCATAAGGATCAAATCTAGATAAACAATCCGTTGGAAGCATGTCTCGCTTCCGCCTAGCTCCTGACGGTGACCAGGAGATGCCGAATGCCCAGCCCCACCCATCAAGCGTCTCGCCTGCTGCCTGGAGTGGCTCTGTGTTTCGCCGTCACCTTGGGCGCCTGGGTGCTGGCCCGGCTGGAACAGCGCGTGTTCGGGGCGGCTTGGCTGGAGAGCCTGGTGCTAGCCATCGTGCTCGGCACGGCGCTGCGCACGGCGTGGTCACCGGGGCCGCGTTGGGCGCCCGGGGTGGCGTTCTGCGCCAAGACGCTGCTGGAGGTGGCGGTGGTGCTGCTCGGTGCGTCGGTCAGTGCGCGGGCGGTGATGGCGGCCGGGACCGGGCTGCTGGGTGGCATCGTGGCCGTGGTGGCGGTGGCGATCGCGGCGAGCTACGGGCTTGGCCGCTGGCTTGGCCTCTCGCACCGCCTGGCGCTGCTGGTGGCGTGCGGCAACTCCATCTGCGGCAACTCCGCCATCGCGGCGGTGGCGCCCGTGATCGGCGCAGACGGCGACGACGTGGCGTCGTCGATCGCCTTCACCGCCGTGCTGGGCGTGGCCGTGGTGTTGACGCTGCCGCTGATGGTGCCGCTGCTGCATCCAAGCGGCCGGCAATATGGCGTTTTCGCCGGGCTGACCGTCTATGCCGTGCCGCAGGTGCTGGCGGCGACAGTCCCGGTGGGCCCGGTGGCGGTGCAGATCGGCACGCTGGTCAAGCTGATGCGGGTGTTGATGTTGGGCCCGGTGGTGCTTGGGCTGTCCTTGCTCACCCGCTCGCGCCGGGTCGCACGCGGGGCTGACCCGGCGACGCCAGCCCAGCCGTTGGCCCTGCACCGGCTGGTGCCGTGGTTCATCATCGGGTTCTTCGTGTTCGCCTGCCTACGCTCCGCCGGCTTGGTACCGCAGGCGGCGCTGGCCCCGATCGGCACGGCGGCTGGCTGGCTGACGGTGATGTCGATGGCAGCGCTGGGGCTCGGCACCGACCTGCGCATGGTGTCACGCGCGGGCGGCCGGGTGACTGCGACGGTGGTGCTGTCGCTGGTGGTGCTGGGCGTGATCAGCGCGGGGCTGATCGCCCTGCTGCGCCTCGGTTAAGTCGGCACTGCGGGCTAATCCACCAACGCCGCGTAGCTCAGCACGCGCAGCTCACGCCGGATGGGGTAGGTGGAGGAGGGGGTGAGCTGGGTGAGCAGCACCACGGCCATGTCCTCCGCCGGGTCGACCCAGAATGCGGTGCTGGCAGCGCCGCCCCAGGCGAACTCGCCCGGCGTGCCGAGCAGTTGCGCTTGTGCCGGGTCGAGTGTCACGGAGAAGCCGAGGCCGAAGCCGACCCCCTCGTAGGAGCTCTCGCTGAAGCGCGGCATGCCCATGGCGGCCATGTCGCCGCGCAGGTGGTTGGCGGTCATCAGCGCCACCGTCTTGCGGCCGAGCAGGCGCACGCCGTCCAGCTCGCCGCGGTTCAGCATGAACTGGCAGAACCGCATGTAGTCCGCCGCGGTCGACACCAGCCCGCCGCCGCCGGAGGGCACGGCCGGGGGGGAGAGGAAGCGGCTGGTGGTGGGGTCATCGAGCAGTTTGAGGCCCGCTTCGGGCGTGGGCGCGTAGTTGGCGGCGAAGCGCTCCTGCTTCTGTGCCGGGACGAAGAAGTCGCTGTCCACCATGCCGAGCGGCTGGATGACGCGCTGGCGCAGGAACGCCTCGAACGGCTCGCCCGAGACCACGGCCACGAGATGGCCCAGCACGTCGGTGGCGACGCTGTAGTTCCACTCCGCACCCGGGTGCGCCAGCAGCGGCATGGCTGCGACGCGGTCGACCATTTCGCCGAGGCTGCATTCGGCGGTGGAGAAGTCGATGCCCTCGTCGCGGTAGCGCGCGTCCACCAGGGTGGCTTGCATGAAGCCGTAGGTGAGCCCGGCGGTGTGGGTCAGCAGGTCGCGGATAGTGATGAGGCGGGTGGCCGGCACGGTGTCGATCTTGCCGCGCTGGCCCCCGGCGGCCACGCGCATGGTGGTGAAGGCGGGGATGAAGCGGCAGACCGGGTCGTCGAGCTGGAAGTGGCCTTGCTCGTACAGCATCATCACCGCGAGCGAAGTGAGCGGCTTGGTCATCGAGTAGATGCGCACGATGGTGTCGGCCGTCATCGCGCGGCCGGCCTCGCGGCTCGCCATGCCGGTGCTGTGCTGGTAGGCGACCTGGCCGTGCCGGGCGATCCAGACGGTGACGCCGGGCAGCTTGCCGGAGCTGACCTGCCGGTCCGCCCAATCGCCGATGCGGGCGAGGCGGGCGGCGGAGAAGCCGGCCTGGTCGGGCGCGGCCCCCCCTTGTCTGGGCACGTCCATCAGCGCAGCACCTCAAGCGCGGCGCGGACCAGCAGGCCGTCTGGCTGGCGCAATTGGTCGACGATAGTGAAGTGGTCGAGGCCGGGCCCCGGAACCAGGGCGCCGGGCAGGTGGGCGGCGGAGCGCATGGCGTGCAGGTCCCGGCTGTCGGCCACCAGAGGCGGCAACTCGGCGCTGCCATAGCTGATCGCCAGCGGTTTGGCGACCGGGGGCAGCCGGAGCGGGGAGAGCTGTTCGATCTCGTCGTCGGTGATGCGGCAGGCCTCGTTGAGGAAGGTGTCGCGGATCGGGCCCAGCTCGTAGAGGCCGGAAATGGCCAGCCCGGCGCTGACGCGGGGGTGGTTGAGCGCCATGGCGGCGAGGTGCCCGCCGGCCGACCAGCCGGACACCAGCACTGGGCCGGTGACGCCGTATTCGGCGCTATGCGTGGCGAACCAGTCCAGCGCGGCGGTGATCTCGCCCACGATCTGGCGCATGCTGGCGTCGGGCGTCAGAGTGTAGCCCGGCAGCGCCACCGACCAGCCATGCGCCCGCAGCCCGGCGCCGAGCACGCCGTTCTCCTCGCGCGCGCCGCGCTGCCAGTAGCCGCCATGGATGAACACGAAGCAGGGCGCGGCCGGGTCGGCGGCGGGGAAGATGTCCCACTTTTGCCGGGGCGCCGGGCCGTAGGGCACGTCCAGCGTGCCGGGGGTGGTGGCGCGGAACGCGGCGGAGGCGGCGCTGCGCTCCGCGTTCAAGGCCGGGCTGTTGGGCACCGCGGCACTGTTGTTGTAGGCCGCGTCACGCGCCGCCCGGCTCATCGTGCCCCAATGGATCATGCTGCTGCCCTGCCGTGGTCGGAATGCACCAGCGCCCCCAGGCGCCGGCGCACGTCGTTGAACTCGGGAGAGGCAACGTCGCGCGGGCGCGGCAGGTTCACCCGTTCGTCGGCCACGATGCGGCCCGGCCCCGGCGACATCACGATCACCCGGTCCGCCAGCAGGATCGCCTCCTCGATGGCGTGGGTGACGAACAGCACGGTGAGTTGCCGGGCGGCCCAAATGGCGAGCAGCTCGTCCTGCAGGCGTTCGCGGGTCATCGCGTCCAGCGCGCCGAAGGGCTCGTCCATCAGCACGATCTGGGCGTCGTTGGCGAGCACGCGCGCGATGGCCACGCGCTGCTTCATGCCGCCGGAGAGCTGGTGCGGGTAGGCGTCGGCGAAGCGGGTGAGCCCGACGGTGGCGACGAATTTGTCCGCCAGCGCGGCCACCTCGGCACGGGGCAGGCCGCGGGCCCTGGGGCCGAAGCCCACGTTGTCGCGCACCGAGAGCCAGGGGAACAGGCCGTAATCCTGGAACACCATGCCGCGGTCCGGCCCGGGACCCGTCACCGGGCGGCCACCGACGCTGACGCGGCCCAGGGTGGGTGGCTCGAACCCGGCGACGATGCGCAACAAGGTGGACTTGCCGCAGCCGGATGCGCCGAGCAGGCAGACGAACTCGCCGCGCGGCACGGCCAGGTCGGCGCCACGCAGCGCTTCGGTGGCGCCGAAGCTCTTGCCGAGGCCGGCGATCCGCAGCAACGGCTCAGGCAAGCTGCGGGCTCCAGCGCAGCAGCCGGCGGCCGAGGGTCTGGATGGCGAGATCGGACAGAAAGCCGAGCAGGCCGATCACCACCATGCCGGACACCACGATCTCGGTGCGGGAGAGCTGGCGCGCGTCCATGATCATGGCGCCGAGCCCGGTCGAGACCCCGGTCATCTCGCCCACCACGATCACCACCCAGGCGAGGCCCAGGCCCAGCCGCAGCCCGGTGAAGATGCCGGGCAGGGCGGCGGGGAGCACCACGGTGGGGAACATGCGCGCAGGCGAGATGCCGAGCATGGCGGCGGCCTCGAACAGCCGCGGCTCGACGCTGCGCACGGCGAAGATGGTGTTGAGCAGGATCGGGAAGAACGCGCCGAGCGCCACCAGGAAGAAGGCAGAGCGGGCGCCGAGGCCGAACAGGATCATCGACAGCGGCAGCCAGGCGGTGACCGGGATCGGCCGCAGCAGTTGCAGCATCGGGTCCAGCAGGTCGCGGGCCAGGCGCAGGCGGCCGATCAGCATGCCAAGCGGGAGTGCGACCAGGGCGGCCAGGGCGAAGGCGCCGTAGACGCGCTCGGTGGAGGCGAGCACGTGGCCGGGCAAGCTGCCGGTGAAGGCGTCGCCATCGGTGCCGATGCTGAGGTCGACCAGCGAGGCGACCACCGCGCCGGGGGTGGGGATGAGGCTGTAGGGCTGGTTGCGGGTGGCGAGCCACCAGGCGAGCAGCAGGGCGGCGGGCACCAGGGCGCCGAGCAGGCGGCGCGGGCTGGGCAGGATGGGGCGGCTACGCGCCCTCTCGTGCCGGCGGGATAGGGTTGGGGTGAGGGTGGTGAGCGCCATGGCGGCAGCCATTCACGCGGCGCTGGCGACCTGGTCGGAGAACCGCGGGTCGAACAGGGTGTCGAAGTCGGGCAGGGCACGGATTTGCCGCATGGCGAGCATCTGGTCGGCATAGGCGCGGCATTGCTGGATCATCAGCGGCGTCATCTGCCAGTTCAGCTCCACGTTGGGCACCGCGATCTCCACGGCGGCGCGCGGCATGCCGAGCTTGGCGATGGTCATGTCCACCAAGGCGGCCGGATTGGCCATGGCGTAGCTGCTGGCCTGGCGCTGCAGGCTGACCATCAGCCGCGCCTGGTCGGGCGTGGTCTGTACGTGGTCCCGGCTGGTGGCCAGGATCATGTTCAGGCTGCCCATCGGCGTGGAGTAGGGGTATTCGACGATCTTCCCGATCCCGCTCGCTACCGACACGCTGGGGGCGGGCTCGGCGCCGACATAGGCATCCACGTCGCCGCGCGCCAAGGCCGCGTGCATCTCACTGAACGATACGCGCACCGGGATGATGTCGTGCACCGACATGCCTTCCATGCGCAGGCGTTCAAGCACGAACACCTCCTGGGTGGAGCCGGGCCAGATCGCCACGCGCTTGCCCGCAAGGTCCTTCAAGGTGGAGATGCCGCTGTGGATGCCGGCCACGATCGCCATGCCCTTGTTGCACTCGGACCCGATCACCACCAGCGGCTGATGCGCCACCGCGGCCAGGACGGAGGCCGCCACGCCGAAGGTTGCGTAGTCCACGGTGCCGCTGACCACGGCGTCCTTGCCGTCGGCCGGGTTTTCGAACTGGATGATCTCGACCGCGACCCCCTCGGGCAGGAAGCGCTGGTAGAAATACGGCGTGATGGCGTGGATCAGCTTGAGTGTGCCCATGCGGATGACGGTCGCGGCGTGGACGGGGCGCAGGATGGCGGGGGCGGCCAGCGCGGCCACCACGCCACCGATCGCTTGACGGCGGGAGAACGGCATCGTGGACCTCTCGAGCTGGCGGCGTTGTCTGCCGGTGGGGTAAGCAAGTTCCGGGCCGGGCTTGGCTCAGGGCGCTTGCGGGCTGCCCCATTGCAGGACTTGGAACGGCCGCTTGGCGCGGTCCAGCCCGATGGCCACGATGGCGGTGCGCACGAAGCGGCTGCCATCGGGGGCCTGCGCGTCGGAGACGACGGTAATGACGCTCGGCCGCGTGCTCGGTGGCGCCGCCGCGGCGCCCGATATCGTGCGCACGGCGGCCTGCACCAGCGGAGCGGCGTGCGCGACCTCCAGCGGACCGTCGGTGTAGACCGAGAAGTAGGGGCGGATGCGGGCGAGGATTTCGGGCGTCATCCCGATCACCAGGCCGAGCTCGTCCACGCTGCGGAACGGCTGCCCGGTGGGGGCGTCTGGCATGCCGGATTGCTGATATTGCGCCGCAATGATGTTGATGTTGCCGAACGAGTGCCAGTCGGTGATGGCCTGGGCCAGGGCGTCGGCTTGCGAGCGGTTCACGCCGGTGGCGGCGATGACGGCGGCCATCAGCGCGGGCGGCGCGTAGTTGGCGTTGAGCTTGGCGTTCTCGTCGCCGACCTGGATATTTACCGCGTAGCTGCCGACCGCGATGCGGTGGGGCTGGCTGTCAGCCTGCCAAGCGCGGGCGGGGGCGTCGCTGACGTGGAACACCGCTTGCGCCACCCCGGCGTCGGCGGCGGCCTGGGCGGCGGCGGCGCGGCGCAGGTTACCTGCCAGTTGCATCTCGCTGCGGCCGGACGCGGTCACCACGGTGGTGAGGAAGGCGAGCAGGACGACCGACCAGAGCACGATCAGCAGGGCAAAGCCGGGCGGGGATGGGGCACGCATGTTGGTTAGATTGGGGATGGCGCGGCCCTCACCCAACGCTCTGCAAGCGCCGCCGCATAAAGCCCTCTGCCAGAGGGAGAGGGAGAAGCAGCAGGGTGGCGGTGCGGCCGTGTGGTCATGGTCTAGTGGGGGATGTGGTGGGGCGGGGGTTGAAGTCGGCGGGGATGGTGGTGTGGATGGCCTGGCGGGCGTCCTCGGGGACGATGCCGAGCTTGGCGCACCCCTTGTTGTTGTAGGGCGGCACGGCGGCCACGTCGGCGTCGGCGATTTCGGCAAAGCTGGCCGGGATGGGTGGGGCTGACCCGGTGAGGCGTGCCGGGTCGAAGCCGGAGAGCAGGGTGCCGGTGCCCGGCGTCAGGTCGTCATGCGGGCCGAGGTTGCTCTGCACGATGCCGCTCTGGGTGGCGAAGGCGGGGCTCTCGCCGTTCAAGCGCGCCTGCAGCTCGTCGGGCAAGTCGGCCAGCGGCGGCAGGTTGTAGACGGTGTCGATCAGCCGGATGACCGAGGCGTGGTCGCCCTCCTCGTGCGAGGTGGCGTGCGAGCGGGCGTAGGGGGAGATCAGGGTCAGCGGGATGCGCGGGCCGCGGGAGAGCGGCAGGCCCGCCGGGTCGAAGGAGAGGATGCGGGGCGGCACGTGGTCGTAGTCGCCCTCGCTCTCGTCGTAGGTGATGATGATAGCGCTCTCGTCCCAATACGGGCTGCGGGCGATGGCGTTCACCTCGCGCGCCACCAGCGCTTCGGAGAGGTGGGAGTCGGAGTAGCCGGGGTGGTCGTCGTCGCCGAGGAACTGGGCTTCCACCTTGGCCGCTTCGGCGTTGCCCGGGTAGGCGCGGGTGTTGAGCGCGGGGAGCAGGCCGGCGAGATTGGTGTAGCCGCCGCGCACGAACACCAGGGCGCCGCCGGCGGGCAAAGCGCGGTTCTGCACGTCGGTGAAGAAGTCCCCGAGGCCCTTGAGATTCTGCGTCATCTCCGGATTGTTGCTGACGTAGCCGAAATACTGCGCGCCGTTGTGGTGGCCGATGTAGCTGGTGTGCGAGGCCGCGGCGGAGGGGTCGGTCGGCTCGTGGTCGTAGCCTTCCTCGTACCAGCGCCAGGCCATCGCGGGGCGCTGCAGGCTGCTGATGTAGGGCACGTCCTGCGACAGGTCGGCCAGGTCGGTGGCGGGGGCGGCGTCGGCTTCGGCGAGCTTGCCCAGGTCCTGCCCGGCCAGGGTGAGCGGGAGGCTGGCAAAGGTCAGGTTCTGCGCGGTGTTGGCGCCGTTCGGGCCGCTGCTCTCGCGCTTGGTGTTGGCCGGTTGGCGCAGCTTGCTGTCCTGCGGCGTCTGGTCCGGCGTGGCGCCCCAGAACGGGATCGGGTCGGCCAGCACGGGGATGTTGTTGGCGATCTTGTCCGGGTGCTTCACCCACTGGGTCTCGCCGGACTGACCCGCGATCATGGCGATGGCGTTGGGCGAGGAGGGGCCGATGGTGGTCTGGAAGATGTTGTCGAACAGGGTGAAGCGGGCGGCGTAGTTCCACAGGAACGGGATGGTGTCGCAGTCGACGTAGGCCATCGCCAGCTCGCCGTATTGCTTGCCCTCCAGGGTGGGCGTCCTGGCGCCGGGCTTGGCGTATTTGGCCTCTTCCACCAGGGCGAAGCGGTCCATCTTGGGCGTGCCGGTGCCGCCGGGTAGGTCCATCTTGGCGGCCATGCGGACGTGGCCGTGGTCCACGTCGTCCAGGTCGGCGGCGAACTGGGCGGGGCCGATCAGGAACGGGCTGATGGTGCCGGCGGTGCCATCGACGTTGGTGATCGGCTGCACGAAGCCCGGCGTGTCGGCGGCGGCGCGGGGGTGTTGGCCGTCGGAGAACAGGCCGTTGGCGCCGGGGAAGCTGCCGTAATAGTGGTCGAACGACTCGTTTTCCTGGAACAGCACGAAGATGTAGCGGACGTGCTGGCGCAAGGCTGCGATCACCTGGTCGGTGGGGATGGCGGCGTCGGTCGCGGGGTCGCGCAGGTAGGTGGCGTAGGCCGGGTCCTCGCCTTGGGTCGGTTGGGCGGTCACCATGGGCTGGGCGCGCAGGCAAGCGGGCGCGGCCAGGGTGAGGGCGGCGAACGAGCAGGCAAGCAGCAGGTCGCGGCGCATGGAGCCTCCAGGCTGGACGGGTTTCGGCAAAGGCACGGGCTTACTGGGTGCGTGGCGGGGTGAACAGGCCGCCGAGTGACAGGCCGTTCAACAGCTTCGGCATGTCGAGCGGCGAGGAGCTGCCCAGGTTGCGGTCGAACATCTCGCCGTAGCTACCCTCGGCGCCCAGCATGGCCGCTTGCCAGTCGGCGGCGAGGCCCAGGGCGGTTCCATCCAGCGGGAGCGCGTCGGGCGCGTCACTCGGCACGGCGGTGGGGCCACGCCTCTGGTCGGCAAGCTGCAGCGTCGCCACGGCCCAGGCGACGATGGCGGTCCATTGCCCGTCGGCGAGCGGGGTGGCCGCCAGAAGCGGGTCGGCGTCAATCGCCGTGGGCATCAGCCGCGCCGGGTGGCCGGCCGCGTCCGCCTGCAGGCGCAAGACCGCGAGGCGCGTCGAATAGTCCACGATGGCGTCGCAATGGCCGTTATAGAAGCCGTCGAGCATTTCCCCAGCTTCCTGAAACGGTACGAACGTCGCCGCGAGCGGCCGCCGCACCACGCGGGCGGTGGCGGCGACCGCGGCGCGCGCCACGCGCTCTGGCCCGGTGCCGGGTTCGACGCACACCCGCTTGCCGTTCAGGTCCCCAAGCCAGTTCGCGTTAAAAGCCGCGTGCACCATCATGCCCGTCGTGTCGAAGAACACCGGTGGGCCCGGCACGATGCTGGCGAGCAGGCCCTGGGCCAGGATTTCGGAGCCGGTCAGGAACGCGAGGTCCTCGTCACCATGGCGCAGCCGGTCATAGCTGGCGGGCGCCTCCGCATAGCCATGGAACGCGAACTTGCCCGGCACCCCGAGTGCGGCCACCGCGATGGCGTGGCAGAGATCGACCTCCAGCCCGTGCCAGGTTCCGTCCTGCGCCGCGAACGCCAAGCCAGGGCGGACCACGCCGCCGCATTGCAGCACATCTTCGTGGCGAATGCGGTCGAGCACCGACCCGCCGGCAGCCGCTGCAGGCAAGAGTAGCGCCACCAGCGCGGCAATGGTTGCGATCCGCATGCCACACCATACAGCTCCGCCGGCCGATGGCTGTGAAATGTTTGCTTCACCCCGCGCTACTTCACCTTGCCCTAGTAGGCAGCCATCAGGCGGCAGGTCCACGCCCCGCAAGCCAGGCAGGTCCCAAACGGGATGATCGTCGTCGCGCGCAAGCCGCCGCCGCGGAGCAGGGCCACGGCAAAGCCGGTTAGTCCGGCGACCAGCAGGGTTGGGCCGAGCCCGGCCAAGCCGAGCCACGCGCCGGCGGCGGCGAGCATCTTGGCATCCCCGCCGCCGAGCCCTTCGCGACCCCGCAGCGCCCGGTAGCCGATGGCCAGCAGCCGCAGGGACGCGTAGCCGAGGGCGGCGGCGAGGGCGTGGTCGGTCGCGGACGCCGGGTCAAGCCAGGCGGTGGCGCCCAGGCCGGCCAGCAGCAGCGGCAAGGTCAGGATGTCCGGCAGGCGCAGGTGGGTCCAGTCGATCCATGCCAGCGCCAGCAGGCCCCAGCCGAGGACGCAATCGGCCGCGAGCGTGGTTGGGTCGGGTTCGACCAGGGCGGCGGAAGCTGCAATGGCGGTGGCGGCCAGTTCGATCCAGAGATGGGCCGGGGCGATGCGGGTGCCGCAGCCGCGACACCGGCCGCGCTGCCAGAGGAAACTGGCGATGGGGATCAATTCGGCGGGTGCGAGCGTGCGGCCGCAGTGTTCGCAGTGGGAGCGGGCGAACACCACCGGCCGCCCCTCTGGCAGGCGGCGCACCAACACGCCTAGAAAGCTGCCGACGAAAGGGGCCGCCAGCAGGGGAAGGAGCCAGGGTGTCACGGCACCGCCATTGGCATCCCCGTGCCGCCGGCACAAGTATAGGTCGCTGATGGACACCACCCTCCCCCTCCACACCGGGCCGCAATCGCCGGAAGCGGCCGCCGAAGCCGTGGTGGCGCTGCTGGAGGCGCATGGCCAGTGCGACCTGCGCACGGTCGAGCGCGCGCGGCGGGTGGCGGCGGAGAACGGCCAGCGGCTGGACCGGGTGCTGCTGCAGCTTGGCCTGGTGAACGAGCGCGACCTTGCCGCCGCCTTCGCGAGCCTGCTGGGCGTGAGCGTGGTGGAGCCGGGCCGCTATCCGGCAGCGGCGATCGCGCCGGAGCAGCTTTCCGCGCGCTTCCTGCGCCATGCCCGTGCCCTGCCGCTGGCGCGCGACGGCGACACGCTGGTGCTGGCCATGGCCGACCCGCTCGACCGCTTCACGCCCGCCGCCGTGGCCGCGGCCACCGGGGCGGCGGTGCGGGTGGAGGTGGCGGTGCCGATCGAGATCGAGGCTGCGTTCGACCGGCTGTATCCCGACCAGGATGCGCCGCTCGCCGCCGACATGCCCGAGGGCGGCGACGGGCTCGAGGAGGACACCGAGCGGCTGAAGGACCTGGCGAGCGAGGCCCCGGTGATCCGGCTGGTGAACCAGATCATCCAGCGCGCGGTCGAGACCCAGGCGTCCGACATCCATATCGAGCCGTTCGAGGACCGCCTGCGGGTGCGCTACCGCTACGACGGCGTTCTGCACGAGGCCGACAGCCCGCCGGTGCGCCTGGCGCCCGCCATCATCTCGCGGGTGAAGATCATGTCGCGGCTGGACATCGCCGAGCGCCGGCTGCCGCAGGATGGCCGCATCAAGCTGGCGGTGCGCGGCAGCGAGGTGGATTTCCGCGTTTCAACCATCCCCTCGCTGCACGGCGAGACGGTTGTGCTGCGGGTGCTCGACCGGTCGGCGGTGTCGCTCGACTACGCGACGCTGGGGCTGGACGAGCGGGTGGTGGCGCGGCTGCGGCAGACCTTCGAGTTGCCGAACGGGATCGTGCTGGTGACGGGGCCGACCGGCAGCGGCAAGACCACCACGCTCTACACCGGGCTGTCCGGGCTCAACGCCGTCACCCGTAAGGTGGTGACCGTGGAGGACCCGATCGAGTACCAGCTCCGCGGCATCAACCAGATCCAGGTGAAGCCGCAGATCGGGCTCACCTTCGCAACGCTGCTGCGATCCATCCTGCGCCAGGACCCGGACGTGATCATGGTGGGCGAAATCCGCGACGGCGAGACGGCGCAGATCGCGGTGCAGGCGGCGCTCACCGGGCACCTGGTGCTGTCCACGGTGCACACCAACTCGGCCGCCACCACCATCGCCCGGCTGCGCGACATGGGGCTCGAGGACTACCTGATGACGGCGGTGCTGCGCGGCATCCTGGCGCAGCGGCTGGTGCGGCGGCTGTGCACGCATTGCAGCCGCCCCGCCCCGGCGGCGCCCGAGATGGTGCGGCGCTTTGGGCTCGACCGCCGCTGCGAGGGCACGCCCACGCTGTGGCACCCGGTCGGCTGCCCGCAGTGCCGCGGCACCGGCTATCGCGGGCGGCAGGCAATCGCCGAGTACCTGGAGCCGGACGCGGCCATCGAGCGGCTGGTGTTCACCCGCGCCGACAGTTCCGAGATCGAGCGGGCGGCGGTGGCGGCCGGGATGGTCACCATGTTCGACGCCGGGGTGGCCGCTGCGGTCGCCGGCACCACCACGATCGAGGAAGTGGTGCGCTCGATCCGGGCCGAAGCCTGATGCCGCTGTTCCAATATACCGCCATCGACCCGGCGGGCGCGTTGGCGCGCGGGGAGATGGAGGCGGTGGACGAAGCCTCGGTGCTGCGGGCGCTGCAACGCGCCGGGTCGATCCCGGTGCGGGCGAGCCCGGCCAAGCCGGCCGGGTTGGGCGGGCTGCTCAGCCTCGAGCTGGGCCGTGGCGAGGCGCTCGGCCGCTCCGAACTGACCAACGTGACGCGCGAGCTGTCGCTGATGCTGGGGGCGGGGCAGGATATCGACCGGGCGCTGCGCTTCCTGGTGGAAACCGCGCCGAACCGCCGGGTGGGCGCCGTGCTGGGCCGGGTGCGCGACATGGTGCGCGACGGCAAGCCGCTGGCGGTGGCGCTGGGCGGGCAGCCGCGCTCGTTCCCGCGGCTCTATATCGGCCTGGTGCGCGCTGGCGAGGCGGGTGGCACGCTGTCGGCGACGCTGGATCGGTTGGCGACATTGATGGAGCGGGAGCGGTCGCTGGCGTCGACGGTGAAGTCGGCGATGATCTACCCGGCGTTGCTGCTTGTGGCGGCGGCGGGCTCCATCACCCTGCTGCTGACCGAGGTGTTGCCGCAATTCGTGCCGCTGTTCGAGCAGAACGGGGCCAGCCTGCCGCGTTCCACCCAGCTCATGATCGACCTCGGCCACGCCGTGTCGTCCTATGGGCTGTATGCGCTGGGAGCGGTGCTGGTGGGCGTGCTGGCGGTGCGCCAGGCGCTGCAGCGGCCGGGGCCACGGCTGGCGGCGGACCGGCTGATCCTGCGCTTGCCGGTGATCGGCGGGCTGGCGCGTGAGGTGTTGGCGGCGCGGTTTACCCGCACCTTGGGCACGCTGCTGACCAACGGGGTGCCGCTGATCGCGGCGTTGCAGATTGTGGCCGAAGCGGTGGGCAACCGCGCGGGCGAGGCGGCGGTGGAGGCGGCGTCGCGCAGTGCCAAGGGTGGCGCGGGCCTGTCGGCACCCCTCGCGGCGGCGGGGGTGATGCCGCCGCGCACGATCTACCTGCTGCGGCTGGGCGAGGAGACCGCCTCGCTTGGGCCGATGGCGCTGCGGGCGGCGGAAATCCACGAGGAGAAGACTCGGCTCGGCGTGGGCCGGCTGGTGTCGCTGCTGGTGCCGGTGATCACCATCGTGATGGGCGCCGCGATCGCCGGCATCGTGTCCTCGCTGCTGATGGCGATGCTCAGCCTGAACGACCTGGCGTCCGGATGACGGGCGCGCGCGATAGTGGGTTCACCCTGCTGGAGATGATCGTCGTCATCGCCGTGTTGGGGCTGATTGGCGCCTTGGTGCTGGCGCGCGGGCCGATGCGCAGCGCCGGGTTGAACGAGCGCAGCGCGGTCAGCCTGCTGACGGGCTCGCTGCGGGCCGCGCGCTCGGAAGCGATCGCCACGGACCGGCCGGTGGTGGTTCGGATCGATGGCCCGGCGGGCCTGGTGCAGATCGGCGGCGCGGCGGCGAAATGGATGGGCGCGCAGATGGTCTCGCCGGCGCGCCCAATCGTGTTCGCGCCGGACGGTACCTCGACGGGCGGTCAGATCGTGGTGGCGGCGGGGCCGTTACGGCGCCTGGTGGCGGTGGACTGGCTGACGGGGCGCATCAGTGTCACGGACGCACGATAGCCGTCAGCGCGGGTTCACCCTGCTGGAGGTGCTGGTCGCGTTCGTGATCGCGGCGCTGGCCCTGGCGATCCTGTTCCGCGGCGGCATCGGCGGGCTGCGGGCGTCGGCGGTGGCGAGCCGCTACAGCGAGGCGGTGTCACGGGCGCAATCGCACCTGGCGGCGGCCAGCGTAGGCGATGCGCTGGTTGCCAGCGACCGGCAGGGCGACGAGGGGCATGGCTTCCACTGGCGCGTGCGCATCGCCCCGCTCGCCGTGGCGGTACCCGACCCAGCGGCGCGCACGGGGCCGGTGCTGGCGCTCTACGCGGTGAGTGCGGCGGAGTCGTGGGAGGAGGACGGGCACGTGCGGGTGGTGCAGCTCGACAGCCAGGTTGCCGCCCCCGCGCCAGCGCCGCCGCCGTGAGGGTGTGGGCTGCTTCGGCGGCTCAGTGCCGGAACGCCAGCAGGTCCATGAGGATCACGTTGCCGGCCAGCAGGATTAGCGCGGTCGGCAGTTGCACGCGGATGACGCCGTTACGGTCCGGCAGTTCGAGCAGGGCGGCGGGCACGATGTTGAAATTGGCCGCCATGGGCGTGGTGAGAGTGCCGCAGAAGCCGCTGAGCATGCCGATGGCGCACACCACCGTTGGGTCGCCACCGAACTTGTTGACCACGAGCGGGAGGCCGATTGCGGCGGTCATCACCGGGAAGGCGGCGTAGGCGTTGCCCATGATGGCGGTGAACACGGCCATGCCGATGGTGTAGGCACTGACCGCGAGCAGCGGTGTGTCGAGCGGCACGTAGTCGTTGAGCAACCGGGCGATGACGGCGCCGACGCCTGCGATGGCGAACACGGCGCCGAGCGATGCGAGCATCTGGGGCAGCACGGCGGCCCAGCCGATGGTTTCGACCAGGCGGCGGGCTTCGGTGATGGGGGCGAGCAGCGGCGGGCGCAGCAGGGCGAGCGCCACGGCCAGGGCGACGACGACGCCGAGGCCGAGCGAGATCAGCGTGGCCTGCGCCGGGTCGATCAGCGGCTGGCCGCCGATGACCACGAACTTCAGCACCAGCGTGCCGAGCAAGGTGACGCCGGGGATGAGCAGGGCGGGGACGAAGAGCAGGTTGCCGAAGCGTTTCGCGCTGGCGTGCCGCTGTTCGAGCGTGCTGGTGGCGGCCGACCCGCTTCCCAGCCCGGCGGCGGCGAGCAGCACCATGGCGATGACCAGTACGCCGTTGGCGAAATCCGACAGGGCGGAGCCGAACAGGAAGTTGATCGCGAACAGGCCCCAGAAGCCGGCGCTGAACAGGCGGCGCGGGTTGCTGCGGTCAAGCCCGCTGCTGATGGCGACGGCGGCGAACATCAGCCCGGCCAGGAGGTAGACCATGGGCAGGGTGATCATGGCCGGACCTCGGCGCTGGCGGCGGCGGTGGCGGCCTCGCGTCGCAGGCGGCGGTCGAGCAGGACCAGGCGGCTTACATGGGTCAGTAAAGCGAGCGCGGCGGTGGGGATCGCCCAAACGCTCAGTTGCAGCGGCTGCACGATGATGTGGTTGTCCTGCAGGAAGCCCTTGATGAGCAGGATGGAGGCGATGGCGATGAAGATGTCCTCGCCAAAGAACACCGCGATGTTGTCGACGCCGGCGGCGTGGGCGCGGATGAGGTAGCGCGTGGCCGGGGTGAGCGGGCCGAAGCGGCGCTCGGACGCGGCTTCCGCCATGGGGGCGATCAAGGGGCGCACCATCTGGGCGTGGCCGCCGAGCGCGGTCAGCCCGAGGGCGGCGGTGAGCTGCCGCACCACGAAATACATCATCAGCACCCGGCCGGTGGTCGCCTGCTGCAGGCGGCCGATCAGCAGTTGCGCGCGTTCGCGCAGGCCGGCGCGTTCCAGCAGGCCGATCACCGGGAGCACGAGCCAGACGATGCCGACGTAGCGGTTCTGGGTGAAGGCGTGGCCGAGCGCTGCGACCACCGCGGTCAAGGTGAGGCCGCCCGCCAGCCCGGTGGCCAGCGCGGCGGCGGTCACCACCAGCAAGGGGTTGAAGCCCAATGCGAAACCGGCGATGACGATGGCAATGCCGCAAAGCGTCAGCATGGCGACTCCTAGCAGCCTGTCGGATTGGATTGTCATTGGAGGGACGTAGCGAGCTGCTGGAGGTCGGGAGTTGCCCTTTCATGCTGCCTGCATTCGGGCCATTCGCCTGCAGTTGTAAGCCAGTGTGACGAGGCTCCACTCGGTTGCTGCGTTGGCCAGGCCACGGAGGCGGAAGCGCGTGAAGCCGATAGCGCTCTTGATGATGCCGAACACGGGTTCGACGGTCTGCTTGCGCATTTTGTATCGGGTTCTGGCATCGTCGGTCTCCAGCTTGGCTTTCATGGCGATGCGCCAGGGTTCGGCAATCCGCCGCGGGGTTTTCGCTGCGGGTGACGGTCGGAAGTCGTAGGGGCGGTGCGGCTGGGTTCGGCCGATCGCGACCAGCGGTTCGATCGCGTTCGCCTGCAACGCCGCGACGGCCTCAGCGCTGGCGTAACCGGTGTCGGCCAGGACTGTCGTGGGCAGACCGATTGTGTCCTGCATGCCGAGGATAACGGTGGCAAAGCTCGGCGCATCGGCCGTCGTTGCGACCAGTTTGGTCGCTAGCACCAGTTGCGTGCCATCGGCGCAGACCACGGCCTGGGCATTGTAGGCTTGGCGGAATTCGTGCGCGTCGGAGCGGCGCATCAGGGCGCTGTCCGGGTCGGTCAGGTTGCTCTGCCGCTCGGGTGGCGGCTCGTCGTCAGGCGGTTTGGGCGGGCGTCCGCGTCGGCCGGTTTTGCTGTCATAGACCGCCTGCTTTGCTTCGTAGGCCGGACGTGCCGCGTCCGCCTCGGCACGGGCGTCGGCTTCCATGCGTACGCAGGCGGCATCAAGCTTGACGCGGAGCGCCTCACGCCGGGCTAGGTCTTCGGGAAGCGATTGCGGATCCTGACTTTCGGCATCTGCCGCTTCAGCTTGTGCCAGCAAGGCTGCGCTATCGTCGGCCAGTTTGGCGCGCAACTGCTTGGCCCGGTCATAGCGCACCGAGCGTAGCTTGGAGGCGTTCGCATCGATCTTGGTGCCATCGATCGACACGGTGCCCAACCGCAGCAGCCCGGTCTCGCGGGCCAACAGCAGGACGTGCAGGAACGCAGCCTCGACGGCCGCCTTGTTGGTGCGCCGGAACACCGCAACCGTGTCGTGGTCAGGGTGCAGGTTGGCGGCCACGAAACGCACCGCGATGTCGCGATACGTCGCACGCTCGATCCGCCGCGACGAGAAGATGCCGTTGGCATAGCAGTAGACCAGCAAGGCCAGCATGAGCCGAGGGTGATATTGCGGCTTGCCGCCGGTCCGCCCCGGTACCTCAAAGGCAACGAGAGGCACACGCTCGACCGCAGCCACCACGAAATGCGCCAAGTCGTCATCCGGCAGCCAGGATTTCAGGTCCGGCGGTAACAAGAATGCCTGGTCGCGGTTAAAAGGTATGAAGTTCGCCATCCCCAGATTCTAGCCAGGATCAGCCAAGCCGTGTACCCCCAATCCGACAGGCTGCTAAAGCGCAACCGCCACCCCCACCCCAACTCACCCCCTACCCGCACCCAAACCCGCTCCCGCACCCCCCAACCTGCTCCCGCTCCCGCCCGCGGGAGAGGGCCGGGGTGAGGGCACGCGCACGCCCAGCCGCGCACCGCACGCCACTCACCCCGACGGGTACTGCACCGTCGCCAAACACTGCACGCTGATCCCGTCCGTCCGATCCGAAAACCCAGCCTCGCCCGACCCGGCCTGCTTGATGCTCACCCGCGACCGCTGCGTCTCCAGCAACGTCGCCAGCCTCTCCATCATCGCCCCATGCTGCGGCCCGATGTCCGGCAAGCTGCTCAGCACCGTGACGTCCACGTGCACGATCCGGCCCCCCTTCATCGCCACGATCGACGCCGCCTCCCGCACCAGCACGTCCGACGTCGTGCCCCGCCAGCGCGGCGAATGCGGCGCAAACCGCCTTTGCCCCTCCAGCCCGCCAACCGTGCCCACCAGCGCGTCCGTCACCGCGTTCAGCGCGATGTCGGGGGTGTCGTCCCGCCCCACCCCCATCGTATGCGGCACCGGGATGCCGCAGAGGAACAGCCTGTCCCCCGACCCCCAGCGATGGAAGTCGAACCCAAACCCGGTATGCACCTCCTGCCGCCCGCGGGAGAGGATCAGCTCCGCCCGCGCCAGGTCGCCCTCCGTGGTGATCTTGATGTTGTCCTCGCTGCCCAGCGCCACCGACACCTGCATCGCGTCGCTCTCCGCCACCAGCGAGTCATCGGTCAGGTCGGACCCGTTCGGGTTGCCCAAATGCAGCTTCCGGTGCGCCGCCAGGATGCGCCCGAACTGGAACCCCTGCGGCGTCTGCGCCCGCCACATCTCCGCCCGGTCCACCGTCGCACTCACCAGCCCGCCCGGCGCCCGCTTCAACGTATCCACCACCGGCACCCCGGTGATCACCGCCGGCACATGGTCCAACGCCGCCAACACCGTCGAAATCGACGCCTGCTCCACAAACGGCCGCACCCCGTCATGGATGATCACCTTGGCCGGGTTCAACCCGGCGAGGCTCTCCAGCCCAAACCGCACCGACTCCTGCCGCGTCGCCCCGCCCATCACCGGCGGCGCAACCTCCAGCCCATGCGTCGCGCGGTCATACAGCTCCCGGTCGTTGGGATGGATCACCACCTGCGTGTGGCCGATCTCCGGATGGCGCAGGAACGCCATGAGCGTGTGACGCAGCACCGGCATGCCGTCGAGCTCGCGATATTGCTTCGGAATCGGGCCGCCCATCCGATGCCCGCGCCCCGCCGCCACGATGATTGCTGCATTCATGCTTGTCTCATCCACCCCAGACCGTGCCACCGGCGCCGCCCTCTTCGCCAAGCCGGGCCCAGCCTGTCAATGCGCCGCCCCAGCCGCTTGGCACGCGGCGCCAGCCCGGGCCAAATGGCGCCGCACCAAAAAGAGGCCGCCATCATGAAAGCCCCGCTCGCCCCGCTGCTGGCACTCCTCGCCGCATCCGTCGCCCCCGCCGGCGCGCACGCCGCCGAGCTCACCGTCATGATCTCAGGCGGCTTCCGCTCCAGCTTCGAGGCGCTGCTGCCCGGCTTCGAGGCCGCCACCGGCACCAAGGTCACCGAAATCCCCGGCCCCTCCATGGGTGACACCGCCG
Organism: Acetobacteraceae bacterium; assembly: GCA_965199105.1. Lineage (GTDB taxonomy): Bacteria > Pseudomonadota > Alphaproteobacteria > Acetobacterales > Acetobacteraceae > LMUY01. The sequence goes on from CBDAQO010000002.1 coordinate 1,753,070, forward strand.
GCGCCATCCCAAACCGCCTCGCCCGCGGCGAGCGCGACGACGTGCTGATCATGGTCGCCAGCGCGCTCGACCACCTGGTGCAAAGCGGCCTCGCCGCGCCCGGCAGCGAGGTCATCCTGGCGCTTTCCCCCATCGCCATGGCGGTCCGCACCGGCGCCCCCGTGCCCGACATCAGCACCGCCGCCAAGCTGCGCCGCGTCCTGCTGGCGGCCAAGTCGGTCGCCTACTCGGACAGCGCCAGCGGCGTCTACATCCAGGCCGAACTGTTCAAGAAGCTCGGCATCGAGGCCCAGATGCAGCCCAAGGCGCACATGATCCCCGCCACCCCGGTGGGCGAGGTCGTCGCGCGCGGCGACGCCGAACTGGGCTTCCAACAACAGGCCGAACTGCTCCCGGTGCCCGGCATCACCGTCGCCGGCCTACTCCCGCCCGACCTGCAGAAGGTAACCCCCTTCGCCGCCGCCATCAGCGCCCACGCCGCCGACCCCACCGCCGCCCGCGCCCTCATCCAATACCTCGCCGCCCCCGCCGCCCGCCCCACCCTGGTCAAGAACGGCCTCCAACCCCCGAAATAGCCGTGTCGAGCCGGCTGGTTGAGAGCAGCCTTTCGCCCCCAATGCCGTCGAGCACCTAGAGCAGATCCCGATCAGGTGGGATCACCTGATCGGGTGAAGATGCTCGCCAAAACACGATTTAGAGGATTTGGAGTGAGCCAAAGCGAATGGAGAGTGCTCTGGGAGGGGAAAAGAAGATTGCCAGGGTGCTGGCTGCCCACCGTATCCGCCGCATCACCGCGGCCGACGCGCTGGCCATCCTGCAACGGCCAGCGTGACCGTCGCGCCCGGCACGATCGAAGCCGGCCGGACCTGAACCCAAACCGGAGCAAGCAGCCGAGCAGCGCGACGCCGCTATACCGCCCTGCGCGCAAAGGGACACTCGCACGGGCGAGCCCTGCGAACCGTCGCGGACCGGCTGCTCGGCATCGCCTGCGTCATGCTCGCTTGATCACTGGCGGGAAGTCCCCCCTCAAGCCCGCGCCAACCGCAACGCCGCCCCCACGATATCGAACAGGTCCAGCAGCCGCGCCACGTAATGGTCGTGCACCGCAAAGCCTGGCGCGCCCGGGTCGAAGAACTGCTCCTCCAACACCCGCAACATCCGCAGCAGCCGCGCCCGATGCAGCCCAAGCGCCCGTTGCACCGGGTCGGACACGACGCCCGCAAACGCCGCGAACACGCTGGCCGCCAGCATCAGCCCGCCCGTCGTGCTCGCCACCAGCCCCACCGACGGCGCCACCGGGAACAGCCCATACCAAGCCGCCCCCAGCCAGCCCCCCAGCGGGAACGACGCCACCGCCGCCTGCTGCGCGAACACCGCCGCCAAGCTCGGCCCCAGCGACGCCGCACCCGGCGTGAGCTTGCTCAGCGCCGCCGCCCCCGCGCCCAAGCTCAGCAACCCGGTGGTGATCTCCGCAGCCGCCGCCCGGCTGGTGGCATATTCCGCCAGCGCCTCGCCCAGCCGCGCCCGAAACGCCGGGTCATCGCCCCGCCGCCCGATCACCACCAACGCCTCCCGCAGCGCCGCCTCCACCTGCGACGTGCCCAGGATGGTCTCCGCCAACGCGTCTCGCGTCGCCGCCCGCGCGCCCTGTTGAAACGGCAGCTCCAACAGCTCGGTGTGCAACAGCCAGCCCAGCTCACGCGCCACCGCCGTCTCCAGCAGGATGGAGCGCCGCATTACCCGCGCCGCCCGCTCGGCGCCAAGCTTGCCCGCCGCCATCGCCCCCAGCCGCAGCCCGATCTGCGGCGCCGCCAGCGACAGGTTTAGCGGCGCCTTCGCAATGTCCCAGCCCACCGCCTTGCGATGCAGCCGCAGCGTCCCCCGCAGCGAAAAATGGCGGTCGATGAACGGCCCCACCCGCTCCCGCCGCGCCTCAAAGTAGCGCCGCGTGCCCTCCGCCACCGCAGCTTCGGCAAGCTCGCGACCCAACGGCGGCGCTGCACTATCTCCCATGCGACCGCAACGGACGCCCGCACCGCCCGGTTGCCTCCCCCATCTGCCTCACTCGCCCAACTTCGCCGCCCCTCGCAGCGCCGCGAAGAACCCCCGCAGCAACGCCGCCGCCTCGCTCTCCCGCACCCCGCCCACCACCTCCGGCCGGTGCAGGCAGCCAGGCGCCGCAAACACCCGCGGCCCATGCTCCACCCCGCCCCCCTTGGCGTCGTACGCACCGAAAATCACCTTGGCCACGCGGAAATGCACCGCCGCCGCAGCACACATCGGGCACGGCTCCAGCGTTACCACCAGCGTGCAGCCCGGCAACCGCGCCGACCCCACCCGCCGCGCCGCCGCCCGCATCGCCACCAGCTCGGCATGCCCGCTCGCGTCCTGCGTCGCCTCCACCACATTGCCGGCACACGCCAGCACCTCACCGCCGGCCGACACCACTACCGCCCCCACCGGCACCTCGCCACGCGCTGCCGCCGCTCGAGCCTGTTCCAATGCCAGCGCCATCGCATCCATGCCGCGCGTCTTGCTCGCACCCGCCCGGCGGGTCTAGGGGAGACCATGCCGAAGCCCCTGATCGGCGTGACCTTGGACGCCGAGCCCGCCGGCGGCTGGTCTCGCTTCCCCTGGTACGCCCTACGCACCAACTACATGAGCGCCATCGCCACCGCCGGCGGCCTGCCCGTCGCCGTCCCGCACGACCCGGCGCTCACCGAGGATTGGCTCACCCAGCTGGACGCCCTGGTCGTCACCGGCGGCGCCTTCGACGTCGATCCGGCGCTCTACGGCAGCCCCACCACCCACGCCACCGTCACCCTCAAAGCCCGCCGCACCCAGGCCGAACTCGCCTTGCTGCAGGGCGCGCTGGCCCGCGACCGCCCCGTGCTCGGCATCTGCGGCGGCCAGCAACTGCTCGCCGTCGCACTCGGCGGCAGCCTCATCCAGCACATCCCCGACCATTGCCCCGCCGCCCTGCAACACGAGCAAGCCAACCCGCGCGACCAGCCCGGCCACACCGCGGCGATCACCCCCGGCACCATGCTGCACCGCATCGTCGGCAGCGCGACCATGCAGGTGAACTCATCCCACCACCAGGCGGTCGCCACGCCAGGCCCCGCCACCACCATCAACGCGCTCGCCCCCGACGGCATCATTGAAGGCATCGAGGCGACCCGCTTCCGCTTCTGCCTCGGCGTCCAATGGCACCCGGAGTTCCTCATCGACCCGGGTGACCTGCGCCTGTTCCAAGCCCTGGTCGCCGCCGCGTCATGAGCGAGACCACCACCGAACGCGGCGAGCGCATCGCCAAATGGCTGGCCCGCGCCGGCGTGGCCAGCCGCCGCGATTCGGAAAAGCTGCTTGCCGAAGGCCGCATCACCCTCAACGGCGCCGCCGTCGACCACCCCGCCACCTTCGTGACACCCGGCGACATCGTGCAGGTGAACGGCCGCGTCATCGACGCACCGGAGCGCGCCCGCCTGTGGCGCTACCACAAGCCGGAAGGCCTCGTGACCACCCACCGCGACCCGGCAAGCCGCCCCACCGTATTCGACAAGCTCCCCAGCCACCTGCCCCGCGTCGTCAGCATCGGCCGGCTCGACCTCAACAGCGAGGGCCTGCTGCTGCTCACCAACGACGGCGGCCTGGCCCGGCAGTTGGAGCTGCCAAGCAACGGCTGGATCCGCCGCTACCGGGTCCGCGTGCACGGCGTGGTGACCGACCGCGCCCTGGCCGGCCTCGCCAACGGCGTCGTGGTGGAAGGCGTCTCCTACGGCCCGATCGAGGCGGCCGTGGACTCCCGCGCCCTCAGCAACACCTGGGTCAGCATCAGCCTGCGGGAGGGCCGCAACCGCGAGGTCCGCCGGGTCATGGCCCATCTCGGCCTGCAGGTCACCCGCCTGATCCGGGTGGCATACGGCCCGTTCCAACTCGGCAACCTCAGCCGCGGCGAAGTCGACGAGATCAGCGGCAAAATCCTGCGCGAGCAGCTCCCCGATGTGCCGAAGCGCCCAGCCGCGGCAGCCAGCCGCGCCGCCGAACGCTGAGGATTGTCGGCGGCATCTGGCGCGGCAAGCGGCTGCAGACCCCGCCCGGGTTGACCACCCGCCCCACTGCCGAACGGCTCCGCCAGGCCATGTTCGACATGCTGATCCACGCGCCCTGGGGCGGCCGGCTCGACGGCCTAACCGTGCTGGACGCATTCGCCGGCACCGGTGCGCTCGGCTTGGAAGCGCTCTCCCGCGGTGCCGCCCACGCCACGTTCATCGAGCGCGACCGCGCCGCTTTGGCCGCCCTGCGCGCCAACATCGCCGCCTGCCCCGGTGCGCCCGCGCGCGCACTCGCCGCCAACGTCTTGCGTCCCCCACCCGGCACGCCCTGCCACCTGGTCTTCCTCGACCCGCCCTACGGCCAGGACCTGCTGCCCCGCGCCACCGCCGCACTCGCCAGCGCCGGCTGGCTCGCCCCTGGGGCCATGCTGGTCGCCGAAGCAGCCCGCAGCGAAACGCCGCAACTCGGACAATGCCTCGCCGAACGGGACCATGGCGCCGGTCGCATCACTGTGTGGCGCTGGACCGCTGACCCGGCAGGTTGCGCCACGCCGTGAGCTCATCCTGATCTTCCAACGGCGCCGACGGGGGCGACACGCAGCAACGGTCCCGCCCTTGCGCCTTGGCGGCATAGAGCGCGGCGTCGGCCAGCCCCACCAAGTCGACCCCCGAGTCCCCGACTGGCTGCGGCCAAACCACCGCCACCCCGACGCTGATCGTCACGATCCCGTCCACTCCCCCTTGGTGCGGAATATGCAACTGCCGCACCGAGGACTGCGCACGCTCAGCCAGCGTCAGCGCTCCCGTCGCTTCCGTATCGGGCAGCAGCACGACGAATTCCTCGCCGCCAAACCGCGCCGCCAAGTCCCCGGGCCGCCGGGTAAGCTGCGCAATGGCACCAGCCACCGCCCGCAAGCAGTAATCACCCGCCTGGTGCCCATAGGTATCGTTGTAGAGCTTGAAGTAATCGACATCGATCATCAGCAGGGCCAGCGGCTGCTCCGCGCGCGCGGCCCGGCGCTGCTCCCGCTGAAGCGTTTCGTCGAACAGCCGCCGATTGCCAATCCCGGTCAACGGATCCTGCATCGCCGTGCGCTGCAGCAGCACGTTGCTTGTCTGCAGTTGCTCCTCGGCCAGCTTGATCTTCCCGGCCAAAACCCAGCCGAACGTGCCGATCCCAAGACACAACGCACACGCGGCCATCACGGCGAAGCGCGTGTCCGAGCGCCAATACGTCAGCACGTCAGCCTCGTTCAGCGCAACGAAAGCAACCAGCGGAAAGCCGTCGACAGCGCGCAAGCTGGCGAACCAACGCCGCCCATCAACGGGCGAAACCGCGTCATAACTGTTGGCGATGTTATGTCGCCGATAGCCCAGCAGCGCCGCGCTTTCCCCCGCCTCGCCATCAACGCCGGAACCGCGCGCAAGGATACCGCCGCCCTGCCGGATCAGCCCGATCGCTCCGCGCGCACCGACCTGCAGACTGCTGTAGAAATCCCCAAAGCTCTCCGGGTCCATCAACACCAGCAAGACGCCACCCGGCAACGCATCCGCCGCGTCGAACCGGCGCGACACGGCGATCTCGCCCCGGTTCATACCACCCAGATGCTCGAACTCCTCGAGCAGCAGCGCTCCATCCGGATGGCTCTGATAGAAGCCCAGCTCCCCCGCGGTCAGATGCGCCGGCAAACCGATGGCAATCGGCGTCGCCGCCAGCAACCAGCCGTCCGCCGAATAGGCCGCAAGCGCCTGGACATGGGCACCGCCCGCCCGCGCGACCGCCGAACGCTGCACCCGAGCCAACAACTGCTCGCTGGCGCGACCCTCCTGCGCCAAATCAGCCAACATGCCGAGCATCACGTCCGCCAGCGACAGAACGTCACTCGCTTGATCGGCCACCGCCTTGGCCAAGCTCGCGCCCCTCGCCCGCGCTTGCGCCCGCGCCGTGTTGCCCGCGACCTGGACGTGCAAAACCGTGATCCCCAACACGGCGCAGCAAGCCAGAATCGCCAACACCCGCACCGCGACATGCCGCGACCGCACCATCGCAGCCCATCGTTCCGCACAAAGACGTTTGGACTCGGATGTCAAACCGCTACCTCGGAGAGTGGCTTCGCATCCATTATCCGGGCGCAATGGTTAATGCATGCCTAAGGCGCGGCGTAAATAAATGCCGCGCACAGCCTCCCGTTTGCTCCCTGTTAAGCCTCTCACGGCATGATGGCTTCATGCCGGACCACATCGACTCCCTGCTGCTCGCCATCTCCCACGCCCGCGAGGGCCGCCATGGGCAGGCCGAAGCCATCCTTCACGACGTTCTTGCCGATGCGCCGGACGATGCGCACGCTCTATACTTGCTTGGGCAATGCGCCCTGGTCGGCCATCGCGCGGCGGAGGCGGCGGCGCTACTGGCCCGCGCATTGGCGCTGCGCCCCAGCCATCGCGAGTCGCGCATCTCCCTGGCTCGCGCCCTGCTCGCCGCGGAACGCGCGGACGAGGCGTTGGGCGTGCTCGAGCCGCTCGCCGGCGAACGCAACCTGGCCCCTGTTCACCTCTTGCGCGGCACCGCCCTGTCCATGCTCAAACGCCCGAGCGAAGCCGCCAGCGCCTTCACCCTCGCCATCGGCGCCAACCCGGCCGATGCCGAGGCACAGCTCAACCTCGGCAACGCCCTGGCCGAGATGGACGAGCCGGAGCGTGCCGCCAGCCACATCCACCAGGCCATCGCCCTCGCCCCCGCCATGGTCGAGGCCCATGCCAGCCTGGCGCACCTGCTCACCAGCCAGGGCAGGCTGGATGATGCCCTCGCCGCCAGCCAACACGCCATCACGCTCGACCCGGAGTTTCCGGCAACGCGCTGGAACCACGCCGTAACCCTGCTGCTCGCCGGGGACTTTGCCCGCGGTTGGGCCGAGTTCGAGTGGCGCAAGCGGCGCTTCCCCAGCAGCTTTACAACCGTGCCCGGGCCGGAATGGCTTGGTGAGCCGCTGACCGGCAAAACCATCCTGGTGCTCGGCGAGCAAGGCGCTGGAGACACCATCCAGTTTATGCGCTACCTGCCCCTGCTCGCCAAGAAGGCCCAGCAGGTCGTCATGGAATGCTCGCCCTCCCTGGCCCCGCTGGTCGCCAGCATGCCCGGGGTGATCGCGGCCATCCCCCATGGCGGCCGCACCGACTACGACGTCTGGGTGGACCAGCTCAGCCTGCCGCGGCTGTTCAGCACCACGCTCGAGACCATCCCCTACCCAGCCGGCTACCTAAAGCCCGACCCAGAACGCGCCATGGCGTGGGACCGACATTTGCCGGAAGGCCTACGCGTCGGTCTCGCCTGGGCCGGCAACCCGCAGCACAGCAACGACCGGCGGCGGTCCATGCCGGCGGCATCGCTCGCGCCGATCGTCGCCGCCGGCGGCCGCAGCATCGTCACCCTGCAAGTGGGTGCCCGCGCGCGGGACGTCGCCAAGCTGTTCGGCCTCACCGACCGGTCTGGCCGGCTCTCCGACTGGAGCGAGACGGCCGCCGCCATCAGCGGGCTGGACGTGGTGATCACCGTCGACACCGCCATCGCCCACCTCGCCGGCGCGCTCGGCATCCCAGCCTGGGTCATGCTGCCGTTCGCGCCCGACTGGCGATGGATGACCGGGCGGGACGACTCACCCTGGTATGCCGGCATGCGGCTGTTTCGCCAGGACCGCCCGGGGGACTGGGCCGGCGTTGCCGAGCGGGTCGCCACCGCCCTGGTGAGCGTCGTGCGGCCCGCCTACACCATCAACATGCCGCCATTGACGTGGAGCGTCGCCCCCGTCACCCAGGCCGCTTCGTCTGAGGCGAGGTAGACCACCGCATGCGCCACATCGGCCGGAGCCCCCATACGGCCCACCGGGATCATCTGCAGCAATCGCGCCTTCTGCTCGGCAGCGAGCGCGTCGGTCATCGCGCTGCCGACATAGCCCGGCGCCACGAGATTGACCGTAATCCCGCGGCCACCAACCTCCTGCGCCATCGCCTTGGTCATCCCGGCCAGGCCAGCCTTGGCCGCCGCGTAGTTGGCCTGCCCCGGATTGCCCGAAGTGCCGACCACGCTCGAAATACTGATCACCCGGCCGTGGCGCCGCCGCAACATCCCCTTCATGGCGGCGCGCGCCAGGCGGAACGGCGCGGTGAGGTCGATATCAATCACCTCCTGCCACGCCTCGTCCTTCATTCGCAGCGCCAGCATGTCGCGGGTCAACCCGGCGTTGTTCACCAGGATGTCCAGCGGCCCCGCCGCCGCCTCCGCCGCCGCAATCAGCCCATCCGGCGCCGCCGGGTCGTGCAGGTCCGCGGCGCAGACATGGGCGCCCTCACCCAATTCGGCCGCAAGCTCGGTGAGGGCCGCCACCCGCGTGCCCGACAGCACGACGCTCGCCCCTTGCGCGCGCAACGCCCGGGCGATGGCCGCCCCAATCGCACCGGACGCGCCGGTCACCAGCGCGGTCTTGCCGTCCACCCGAAACATCCGCAGGCCCTCCAACCGGGCCATTGCGCTAGCGTCCATCGGCACCCTTGTCCAGCTTGCAACCCGGGGGATTTGTCCCCGCACCGCCGCCGGCCTACGCTTGCCCCTGACCTGACCTGACCCGACTCGATGAGGACATGCCCGTGCCCGTGCACAACCGGATTGCCGACTTCGCCCCCGACCTCACCGAATGGCGGCAGGACCTGCACGCCCATCCCGAGCTCGCCTTCCAGGAACACCGCACCAGCGACGTGGTCGCCGCCAAGCTCGCCTCCTGGGGCATTGAAGTCACCCGCGGCATCGCCGGCACCGGCCTGGTCGGCACGCTGCGCAACGGCACGTCGCCCCGCGCGATCGGCATCCGGGCCGATATGGACGCGCTGCCCATGCCCGAGGCCAACACCTTCGCGCATCGCTCGCAAAACGAGGGCGTGATGCACGCCTGCGGCCACGACGGGCACACCACCATGCTGCTCGGCGCGGCGCGCTACTTGGCCGAAACCCGCAATTTCGACGGCACGGTCCACTTCATCTTCCAGCCCGCCGAGGAGGCCGGCGGCGGCGGCGAAGTCATGGTGAAGGAGGGCCTGTTCGACCGCTTCCCGTGCGACATGGTGTTCGGCGCGCACAACGACAGCACCATCCCGGTCGGCCAGATGACGGCGGTCCCCGGCGCGGTCTGCGCCAACACCGACGACTTCCGCATCCGCATCATGGGCCGCGGCGGCCACGCAGCCCGCCCGCACCGCGCCATCGACCCGGTGGTGATCGGGGCGCAACTCGTTCTCGGCCTGCAAACCCTGGTGGCCCGCCGGGTCGACCCACTGGACAGCGCCGTCCTGTCCACCTGCATGTTCCACGCCGGAACCGCGAGCAACGTCATCCCCGATATCGCCGAACTCACCGGCACGCTGCGCACGCTCAAGCCCGAAACCCGTGAGGCCATGGAGCGCATGATGCGCGATCTGGTCATGTCCACCGCCAAGGCCCACGGCGCCGAGGCGGAGTTCACGTTCAACCGCGGCTACCCCTCGGTGGTGAACGACCCGGCGGCCGTGGAGCGCGCCGCCGCCGCCGGGTCAAAGGTTCTGGGGGACGCCAAGGTGATTCGCCAACGCCTCCCTGGCATGGGCGGCGAGGACTTCGCCTACATGGCGCAGAAGGTCCCGGGCTGCTTCGTGCGCATCGGCCAGGCCGCGGGCGAGCGCGGCGCCCAACCCGTCCACACCGTCACCTACGACTTCAACGACGACGTCCTGCCCATCGGCGCCTCGCTCTGGGCCACGCTGGTGGAGCAGGAGTTGCCCCGCAGTGAGTGAGGCCGGGAGGGGGCGCTAAGGGGTGGAGTTCAGCTTCCTCCACGCTGCCGATTTGCACCTCGACTCACCCCTGAGCGGCCTCGGGACAGACGCGCCATCCAGCCAAATCCGCGGCGCGACCCGGCAGGCGCTGGCCAACCTGGTGCAGCTCGCCCTGCGCGAACGGGTTCAATTCGTTCTACTCGCCGGAGACCTCTATGACGGCGACTGGAAGGATTGGCGCACCGGCCAATACCTCGTCGAACAGCTCGCCAGCCTGAAGCGTGCCAACATTCCGGTCTACGCCATCAGCGGCAACCACGACGCCGAGCAGGTGCTGACCAAGCAGCTCCCCTTCCCGGGCGAACTGCTGCCGCCGCGCAAGCCAGCCACGCGGATCGTGCCCGGGCTGCCGGTCGCCATCCACGGCCAAAGCTTCGCCACCCGCGCCGTCACCGAAAACCTCGCCCTCGGCTACCCGCCAGCGCTCGCTGGCCACTTTAACATCGGCCTGCTGCACACCGCCTGCGGCTCCACCGAGCACGACAACTACGCCCCCTGCACCGCCGAGGACCTGGCGGCCAAGGACTACGACTACTGGGCGCTGGGCCACGTCCACACCCGCCGGGTCGTCGCCACCGCGCCCTGGATCGTATTCCCAGGCAACCTGCAGGGCCGAAACGTGCGCGAGGAGGGCAGCAAGGGCGCCACCCTGGTGCACGTGTCCGCCGGGCGCGTGGCGCAGGCGCTGCACCAGCCGCTCGATGTGCTGCGATGGGCGCGGCTCACCGTCGACTGCACCGGCGCGGCCGACGCCGAGGAAGTGCAGAACCGCGTGGCCGTCTCGCTCAGCCCAGCGGTGATGGAGGCGGAAGGGCGCTTGCTGGCCGTCCGCCTCACCCTCACCGGGCCGTGCGCCGCCCACGCTGCCCTCGCCGCCGACCCCGAAGCGACCCGCCAGACCATGCGCGCCGCCGCCGCCAACGTGGCCGAGCGCGACCAGCTCTGGCTGGAGGACGTGCGCGTCGGCACCCGCCCCGCGCTCGACATCGCGGCGCTGCGGCAGCAGGGCGGCGCCGTCGGTGCCCTGCTCACCGAGATGGAGCGGCCCGTCACGCTACCTGGCGACTTGCAGGCTGCGATGGCCGACATGGTGAAAAGCTTCGGCGAAGGCCTAGACCCCGACCACCCCGCCCGCGCCGTCGCCAACGGCACCATGCCCGCCGACCTGGTCGACCGCGCCCGCGCCCTGCTACTGGCCGAGCTGGCGCGGAGCTGATCGTTGCGGCTGCGTCGCCTGCACCTGCACCATTACGGCAACTTCGCCGAGCTCGACCTCCCGCTTGACCCGGCGCCGGGCCTGATCAACCTGATCGAGGCCCCGAACGGCGCCGGCAAGTCGGTGCTGCGCCAGGCCTTCCACGACCTGCTGTTCGGCATCGATCCCAAGACTCCATACCTGTTCCCCCGCTTCACCGGCGAGCGCCCCGAACTGCGCGCCGACGCGGTGCTGGATGACGGCGAGGGCGTCCAGTTCGGCCACCGGCAGAAGGAGGGCTTCAAGGTCCATGGCGGCTCGCAAGGCGCCACGGTGCAACTCGTGGGCGCGCTCAAACGGGTCTCGCCCAAGCAACTGGAAAACCTGTTCGCGCTCGACACCACCCGGCTGCGCGCCGGCGGGCGGGAGCTCGCGTCCGGCGGCGACACGCTCGGCCTGGCGCTGCTGGCGGGCACCGGCGAACTCACCTTCGCCAAGTCGCTCCGGCTCCGGCTGGCAGAGCGGCGCGCGGCGATCTGGGAGCCGCAAAAAACCGCCAAGCCGCTGTCCCGCGCCAACCGGGCCGTGAGGGAGGCGCGCAAGGCCCTGCGCGAGGCCGTGCGCCAGCCCAAGCAGCGCCAGGCCGAGCTGGAGACGTTGGCGGGGCACAAGCACGAACTCGCCACCGCGCGCGACACCCATCACCAAGCCAGCGAAACCGCGCGCCGCCTCGCCCGCATCGACCGCACGCGGGCAGCCTTGGCCGACCTGGCAGCCGCGCGCGAATGGCTCGAGGCGCATCCGGGCGCGCCGTCGCTCCCCGCCGACCTCGCCACCCACCTGAGCAAGGCCGTCGTCGACGCCAACCTGGCCGCCGCCACCCTGCGCGCCGCCGAGCGACAGGCGGCCGACCGCCACGCCTCCGTTGCCCTCCTGCCGCGTGACCCGGCCACGATGGCCGCCGAAACGCGTCTGGGCCGCCTGGCAGAACGCCTGGGCGAGATCGAAAAGGGCGCCGAGGACAGCCGCACCATCGGCGCCAAACGCGACCAGCTCGACGCCGCCATCGCCACCACCCTGCACGACCTCGGCTGCCCGCCCACCACCGACCCGGCCGGCCTGCTTCCCCCGGCCGGCCCGGTGGCCACCGCACGGCACCTCGTCACCCAGCACGCAGCCGTCGGTGCCAAGCTCGAGGACAGCCAGCAGCGCTACCAGGCCGCCCGGGACGCCGCTGGCCAACTCGCCGCCGAGGCGCCGCCCGAGCCGCTCGCGACCGACACGGCCGCGCTGCCCGCCTTGCTGGCCGAAATCCGCGCCGACGGCGACCCGGCGCGTCGCCTGGCAGACGCCGCCCGTGCCCTCCGCCAAGCCGACGCGGCCGCCGCGGTGGCGCTCGCCGCGGTGCCCGGCTGGCAGAGCACTGCCGCGGCACTCGCCGCCCTGGCGCCGCCTGCCGACGCCGCCATCGAACGCCTCGCAAACGCGATCACGACCGCCGAAGCGGCCGCCGCCACGGCCCGTAGCGAGCGGGACCGCTTGGCCCATGACCGCGCCGCCTGGCAGGCCGAACTGGATGCGTTGCAGCACGCCGCCCTGCCCGACCTCGCCGCCATTGCCCGCGCCCGCGCCGCGCGCGACGCGGGCTGGCAGTTGATCTACCAGCGCGCCTTCACCCCAACCCCCGACCCGGCGGGCGAGGCCGCGTATGCCGCCGGCGAACCACTGCCGCTCCGCTTCGAGCGCCACCTGCGCGAGGCCGACAGCCTGGCCGACCGCCGCCTGCTTGAACTGCCGCAAGTCACCGAAGCCGAACGGCTGACCCGTCAACTGGCCAGCGCCGAGGCAACGTGGCGCGCGCTGCTGGCCGCCGTCACCACCGCCGAAGCGCAGGTCACGGCGGAGCGAGCGGCCTGGACGCAGCTCTGCCAGGCCAGCGGCGCCGCCCCGGGCAGCACCGCCGCGGAACTGCGCAGCTTTCTCGCCGCCCGTACGGAGACCGTCCGCGTCACCGCCGCCGGGTCGGCCGCGCAGGGCGAGCACGCCGCCCTGGCCGCGACGCACGCAGCCTGGGCGGCCCGCTTGCGCCCCCTGCTCGCCGGCGCCGCGGGCGAGCTGCCGGCCCTGCTCGCCTTGGCCGACACGCACCTCGCCGCCGCCACCCAGGCCGAAAGCCAACGCGTCTTGCACCGCACCCGCTCGGCCGAGGCCCAGACGCGGCTCCAGCACGAAACCAAAAGCCAGGCCAACGCGCTGAAGGCCGTGAGTGACTGGCAGCAGCAATGGTCCGCCAGCCTCGCCGAACTGCGCCGCCCACCGGCCGAAACGCCCGCCGCGACCCAGGCCGTGTTGGCCAGCCTGGACGCGCTGCGCTTGCAGGTGCAGGAGCGCCGCGGCCTCACCGAACGGCTCGACGGCATGCGCGCCGACGCCAGCCACTTCGCCGCCGACGTTGCCCAGTTGGCGGGCGAACTGGCGCTGCCCGACGGCGCGGGCCAGGCCGAACGCAGCTTCGCCACCGCCCGCGCGTTGATTGCCCGCCGGGACCACGCCCGAGAGCAGGAGGCCGCCTGGCAGGAGGCCGACAAGGCTCGCGCCATCGCCGACCAGCACCTGCAAGACGAAACCGCCCGCGCGCGCACCGCCAAGGACACCCTCGCCGCCATCATCGCCGCATGCGGCGCCACCGACGCGGAGCAGGCCGCCGAACGCCTCACCCTCTCGAGCGAACGCGCCCGCCACGAGGCCATACGCGACCACGGCCAGACCGTGCTGCGCGACCACGGCGACGGCCTTCCCCACGCCACCCTGCAGGAGGAAGCCGCCGCCATGCCGCCCGAGCAGATGGCAGCAGCACGCGCGGCCGCCGAGACCGCCATGCACGACGCGCTGACCCGCACCGAAGCCGCCGCCGTCACGGTAAACCAGGTCGGCCAGCAGCTCGATGAAGCCGCCCGCTCCGAGGAGGCGATCACCGCCGCCACCGCTCAAACCGCCGCCGCCACCGCCCAGTCCCAATTGCTGGAGGACTACCTGCTGCTCAGCGTTGCCAGCGACATGCTGGGCCGCGCGCTGACTGAGGTGGAGCAGAGCGCCGGCAGCACCGGGCTGCAACGCATCTCCACCGCCTTTGCCGCGCTCACCAACGGCGCCTACTCCATCGTCGGCGCCGAGCTGAAGGGCCAGACCGTGCTGCAGGCGGTCGAGGCGCGCTTCCCCCGCGAGTGGAAGGACATCGCGCAACTCTCGGAGGGCACGCGCGACCAGCTCTATTTGGCGCTACGCTTGGTCGCCATCGAGGATTTCGTGGCCCAAGGCTCGCCGCTGCCGTTTATCGCCGACGACATCCTGCAGACCTTCGACGACGCCAGGGCACGCGCCGCGCTGGCCGCGCTGGTGGAGCTCAGCCACCACGTCCAGGTCATCGTGCTGACCCACCACCCGCACGTGCTGCCCCTCGCCGAAGGGCTGCCGGTGCGCATCTCGCGGCTCTGAGCCGGTCCCGCCCTAGCCCGGCGGATGCCGCGTGTGCCAGTCGGTGCGCTGCTGGAACGCGTGCCCCGCGCGGCACAGCAGGCCCTCCGCCAGATGCGGCCCGGCCAACTGCACCCCGATCGGCAGGCCCGCGCGGTCGAACCCGCCCGGCAGCGTGATCGTCGGGGTGCCGGCAAAGTTGAACGGCGCGGTGAAGCGCAGCATCCGCAGCAGCACGGCGTCGTCCTGGCCGAATTCGGCCATGCGCTGCAGGCTCGGCACCGGCACCGGCATGGCAGGCATTAGCAGCAGGTCCACCTCCCCGAACAGCGCAGCCAGCGCGCCCGAAAACGTCAGCCGCTCATGGTAGACGTCGCCGAGCTGCATGCCGCTCACCGCCCGCCCCTGCTCGATCAGTTGCGCCAGCGCCGGGCCATACGCCGCCGCCTGCGCCGGGTAGGTGTCGCGCTGCGCGATCGCGGTCTCCACGGCGCAGAACGGGATCCAGCCGCGCAGCAGCGTCTCGACCGGCGGCATCGTCACCGCCCGGATCCGCGCGCCCAACCCGGCCAGCACCGCCGCGGCGCTATCCAGCGCGGCCACCACCTCGGGATCAATCGCGTCGGTGACGTAGCTGCGGTCGATCCCGATCGTCACGCCGCTGATCCCCTGCCCGATCGAGCCGAGGTAGTCCGGCACCGGCTGCGCCAGCGTGGTCGGGTCCTCCAGGTCGTGCCCGGCGATGGCGCCCAACACGGCGGCGGCATCGCCAGCACTGCGCGCCATCGGGCCCACATGGTCCAGCGAGGCGGCCAGCGCCAGGATGCCGCGGCGGCTCACCCGGCCCCAGGTCGGCTTGATCCCGGTCAGCCCACAGGTCGCGCTCGGAAACCGGATCGACCCGCCGGTGTCGGAGCCGAGGGCCGCGAAGCACAGCCCCATCGCCGTCGCCACGCCCGACCCGGTGGACGAGGAGCCGACCCAGTGCCCGGCGTTCCAGGGGTTCACCGGGCCAGGGTCGTCCGGGTGGTGGCTGGTGTAGGCGCCCTCGGTCATCTTCAGCTTGCCGATGATCACGGCGCCCGCGGCCTCCAGCCGCCGCACCACCGTGGCGTCCGCCGTCGCGATCGCGCCGCGACGCAGCGTCATCCCGCCCGTGGTCGGCGCGAAACTGGTCTCGCACAAATCCTTGACCGCCAGCGGCACGCCATGCAGCGGCCCGCGCCACAACCCGGCGTCCAGCTCCGCCGCCGCCCGCGCCGCCGCCGCCCGCGCTCGCTCGGGCAGCACCACCGTGTAGCTGCGGGCGCGCCCATCCAGCCGCGCGATGCGCTCGAGCACCGCCTCCAGCAGCGCCACCGGCGACAACTCCCGCCGCCGCATCCGCTCCGACGCCTCCAGCAACGAGAGGAAGTGGAGGTCGCCCCCTGGCGCGCCGATGTCCTGGCTCATCAAACTCTCCCGCTGCTGTACCAACCCACCCTATCCGGGTGGCTGCAGCGGCCAGGGTCAGCCATCTCGCTCAATTGCGCCAGGGCTTCCGCCGCATCGGTCCGCTTGGCGATAATCAGCAGGCGGTCCGGCCGGCTGGCATTGAGCGCCGTCACCGCCTTTTTCGGACATAACCCCAGGCAATGCGTCTCGATCACCCGCGTTTGCCGCCCCAGCGACCGCGCCTTGAGTTCGGCCCGCAGCGCCATGCGCAACGTGTCCTTGCCGTCCTCGCCAAATCCGCCCTTCATCTTGCGGGCGCACTTGCCGCATAACAGCAGCACTTCGATCCAGGGCGTCGGTCGCGACCGTACCGGCTCGCTCATGCCATCCCCCCCCCTCAGCATCTGGATTGCGCCGCGTCCGTCATGGCGCCGCCGGCTGCTTGTCGCCTACCAACAGGCCTGCGTAAATGGCGGACCAACCTAGAGCAGCATCCGAGCAATCGGAGTCGCTTTGCGATCCGAAGGCTCGGATAAAGCTGCTCTTTTCTCAGTCAAGCGGAGCATGATCGAAGAGATCATGCTCTAGCAGCCTGTCGGATTGGGGGTACCCAGTTTTCGAATAGCTGGTTAGAATCGCGTTATGTCGAGCTTCATTCCGTTCAGTCGCGACCAGGCCTTCCTGCTACCACCTGACCTGAAGGCGTGGGTTCCAACGATGACTTGGCGCATTTCATCGTGGCGGCGGTCGAGCGCGTGCCGATCGGGGCGTTCCGGACCGGGTCGCAGCCGAGCGGCAAACCACAATACCACCCGCAACTGATGCTGGCGCTGCTGGTCTACAGCTATGCCAACGGCATCTTTTCCTCCCGCCGGATCGAGCGGGCGACCTATCGCGATATCGCGGTGCGGTTCGTCGCCGCCAACCTCCATCCCGACCACGACACCATCGCCGTCTTCCGCACCACCAACAAGGCCGCCTTCGAGGCAGCCTTCCTCCAAATCCTGCTGTTGGCGCGCGAAACCGGCCTGCTCCGGCTCGGCACGGTGTCGATCGACGGCACCAAGATCGACGCCAACGCCTCGAAAATCCGCTCGGTCCGCTACGACCGCGCCCGCGAGCTGCGCGCCAAGCTCGCCGCCGACATCGCGCAACTCACCGCGAAGGCCGAAGCCGCCGACACCGAAGGCCAGGACCCACAAGCATTGCCGGCCGAATTGGCCCGGCGCGAGGCGCTGAAAGCCAAGCTTGATGCCGCCTGCGACCGCTTGGAAGCCGACGCCCGCGCCCAGGCAGAAGCCGCCCGCCCAGCCTACGAAGCAAAGAAGGCCACCTACGACGCCAAGAAAGGACGTCGCCGCGGTAGCAAACCCAAGCCCCCCGACGACACGCCGCCGTTCGAGCGGCAAAGTAACCTGACCGATCCCGATAGCGCGCTGATGCGCCGTTCGGACGCGCATGAGTATCGCCAGGCCTATAACGCACAGGCCGTGGTCTGCGCCGAAGGGCCGCAGCTTATCCTGGCAACTAACCTGGTCGCGACCAGCGCCGACGCGCCAAGCTTTGCCGCAACCTTGCTGGGCATGCGCGACACAGTGGGCCTGCCCCAGACCGTGCTGGCCGACACAGGCTATGCCAGCGGCCGGGCGGTTCAGGCGCTGAGGCCAACAATGTCGAACCCTTGGTGGCCATCGGACGCACCCAGCCGCACCGGCCATACGATTTCCGTCCGCCGCCAGAACCCAAGGCGCTCCGGCGGATCACGCAGCCCTGGCGTATCGCAATGAAAGCCAAGATGGAGACCGACGATGCCAAAGCCCTCTACAAAAAGCGCAAGCAATCCGTTGAAACCGTGTTCGGCATCATCAAAAGCGCCATGGGTTTCAGGCGCTTCCACCTGCGCGGCCTCACAAATGCAGCCACCGAGTGGACGCTGATCGCACTGGCCTATAACTGCAGGCGGATACACCGCCTGCAGCCAGCCTGATCCAACCAAACACGCCCGTCAGATCGCCAACGAACAATGAACCCGACAGGCTGCTAGAGCGGCACCGGAGTGGCCGTCGCCACGGTGATGCAGTTCGTCCCGCCCGACATCACGCAGTCCTGCACCGCCGCCTGGGACCGCAGCTCGCGGATCAACGCCAGGCTGACGATCACCAGAAAGAGCACCACGGCGAGGGCGGCCAAGCTCGAGGTCTGCCGATTCGCACCGGTCTGCTCGTCTTCGCCATGCACCCAAGGCTCGACCCGTCTCATCCCCGTGCCGGCGCCCTCGGCTCGATCGCGGCGCCGCCTCTGCTTGATTGTTGTGCACTATCTGCTTCGCGCGATTGCATGGTCAAGGCCTGTCGCTTTCGGCAAGGTTCAACCATGAGAGAGACCTTGCAGGTGGCGACACGCCATCTATCGGCGCACGACCCGGCGTTCGCCACGCTGATCGAGCGGATCGGCCCCTGCGGGCTCACCATCACCCCGCGCGAACCCTACGAAGCGCTGGTCCGCGCCATCTGCCACCAGCAACTGCACGGGCGCGCGGCCGAACTCATCCTCGGCCGCTTCACCGCGCTGTTCCCACCGCCGCACTTCGCCCCGCCAGACGCCGTGCTCGCGGCCGACCCGGCGACGCTGCGGGCGTGCGGCCTGTCCGGCAGCAAGGTGGCGGCCATCCGCGACATCGCGGCCCATGCGCTCGACGGCACCGTCCCGAGCGCGGCGGCGGCGGCGGCGCTGGACGATGCGGCGCTGATCGAGCGGCTGACCTGCATCCGCGGCGTCGGGCGCTGGACGGTCGAGATGCTGCTCATTTTCTCGCTTGGGCGGCCCGATGTGCTGCCGGTGGACGACTTCGCGGTGCGGGAAGGCTGGCGCCTGCTGCACCGGCTTGACGCTCAGCCGAAGCCGAAAGCGCTGGCGGAGATCGGGCTGGCCTGGGCGCCGTATCGCTCGGTGGCGGCCTGGTACCTGTGGCGGGCGGCCGATGAGCATAAGAAAATCAAGCAGAGCATTTGACCTTGCTGCATCGGGCCGGTTCAGCGAGATTGCGCACCCAAGAAGGAGCCGTGGCTTGGGGAAATTGGGTGTTGCCTGCGCCGCGGCGTGGCTTTGCCTCGGCGCAGGGCGGGCCGACGCAGACCCTGGCCTGCTCAGCTTCGGCGCCGGCGGCACCGACGTGTTGAACCAGCAAACCCGCGCCGCCGCCGATTTCCGGCTCGACTACCGCTCCAACATTTCGCTGCTGCCGGTTCTGCAGCCCTATGTCCAAGTGAAGCCGTGGGTTGGCCTGGAGACCACGTCGCGACAGTCGGTATGGGGTGGCGGCGGGATTTGGCTCGACATCCCAATCGGGCGCCATTTCGTGCTGTCTCCGAGCGAGGGGATCGGCGCCTATGGCCAGGGCAACGGCAAGAACCTGGGGTCCGTGGCCGAGTTCCGTTCCACCTTCGAGGCCGGCTACGTGTTCGACAACGGCACTCGGCTGGTCGCCGGGTTCGGCCACACCTCCAACGCGGGCTTCAGCCGGCACAATCCTGGCACCGAGGCCGCCACCATCGCCTACCAGGTGCCGCTGTCCATGCTGATGGGGCGCTAGGCCATGCTGCAAACTCCGCCCGCCGTGCCCGGGATGGCGCTGCACGAGGTGGACACGCCAGCGCTGGTGGTGGAATTGGACGCGTTCGAGGCCAACCTCGACAGCATGGCGGCGAAGCTGGCGGGAACCGGCGTGCGGCTGCGTGCCCACGCCAAGACCCACAAATCCCCGGTGATCGCGCAGTGGCAGATGGCGCGCGGCGCAGTGGGGCAATGCGTGCAGAAGGTGGCCGAGGCCGAAGTGCTGGCCTGGGGCGGCGTGCCGGACATCATCGTGACCAACCAGGTGGTGGGCGCGTCCAAGCTGGCGCGGTTGGCGGGGCTGGACCGGCTGTGCCGCATCGCCGTCTGCGTGGACGACGCGCGGCAGGTGGCGGCGCTGGAGGCCGCGGCGGAGGGAGCTGGCGTCCGGCTGTCGGCGCTGGTCGAGATCGACGTCGGCATGGGGCGCTGCGGCGTGGCGCCGGGCCCGGCGGCGGTGGCGCTGGCGGAGCAGATCGCCGGGTCGCGCCACCTGCGGTTTGGCGGGCTGCAGGCTTATCACGGCTCGGCCCAGCACCTGCGCAGCCCGGGCGCGCGGGAGCTGGCGGTGGCCGAATCCGCCGACGGCGCGCGCCGCACCGTGGAGCAGTTGCGACAGCGCGGCCTGGAGTGCGCCATCGTCGGCGGCGCGGGCACCGGGACCTTTCCGCTCGAGGTGGCCAGCGGCGTCTACACCGAGGTGCAATGCGGCTCTTATTGCTTCATGGACGCGGATTACAGCCGCAACGAGGCGGCGCCCGTATTCACCCAGGCCTTGTTCGTGCTGGCGACGGTGATGAGCGTTGCCCAGCCCGGCATTGCGGTGGTCGACGCCGGACTCAAGGCCGTCGCGGTGGACAGCGGCCTGCCGCTGCTGTGGCAACGGCCCGGCGTGGAGTTCGTCGGCGCCTCGGACGAGCACGGCAAGCTCCGCTGCGAGGCGGGCGCACGGCCGGACTTGGGCGAAAAGGTGCTGCTGGTGCCGGGCCACTGCGACCCGACGGTGGACCGCTACGACTGGTACGTCGGCGTCCGCGGCGGCCGGGTGGAGCTGGTGTGGCCAGTGGCGGCGCGGGGGGCGATGAGCTGACCCGGCGTGGACAGCGCGTGAGCCTGGCACGCGGCTTGCGGTGATGTGGGCGGACCTGGGAGTGCGGCGATGGACATCGGCATCTTCATCCCGATCAACAACAATGGCTGGCTGATCTCCACCACCTCGCCGCAATACATGCCGAGCTTCGACCTGAACCGCCGCATCGTGCAGCGGGCCGAAGCGTTTGGGGTCGACTTCGCGCTCTCGATGATCAAGCTGCACGGCTTCGGTGGCACGTCCGAGTTCTGGGACCATGGGCTGGAAAGCTTCACGCTGATGGCGGGGCTCGCCGCCGTGACCACCCGCATCCAGCTCTATGCCTCGGTCGCCGTGCTGACGATCCCGCCGGCCATCGTCGCGCGCATGACCAGCACCATCTCGGACATCGCGCGCGGCCGGTTTGGAGTGAACATCGTCTCGGGCTGGCACAAGGTCGAGTACAGCCAGATGGGAGTTTGGCCCGGTGATCAGCATTTCGCCCGCCGCTACGACTACAGCACTGAGTATGTCCAGGTGCTGCGGGAGCTTTGGAACACGGGGAATTCGGACTTCCGTGGCGAATACTTCCAGATGGAGCAATGCAAGCTCAGCCCGCGGCCGGCAGCACCAGTGCGGCTGGTCTCGGCGGGGCAGAGTGATCGCGGAATGGCGTTTGCCGCGCAGTATTGCGACGTGAACTTCGCGCTCGGCGAGGGCGTGAACGAGCCGACCCGGGCCGCGGCGATCCCGGCCCGCATGCTCGAGCACGGACGCCGCACCGGGCGCGACGTGGGCAGCTACGTGCTGTTCATGATTATCGCCGACGAGACCGAGGCGGCGGCACTGGCCAAGTGGGAGCTCTACAACGCCGGCGCCGACCGGGCCGCGCTGGACCATCTGCTCGGCAAGGCGGCCGAGGACCCGGCGCCCGCCGCAACCTCGATGGCCGCCGCGGTGCTGCGCTCGGCCTCCCCGATCAACTTCAACATGGGCACCCTGGTCGGCAGCCACGCGCAAGTGGCTACGATGCTGGACGAGGCCGCTACCATGCCGGGGGTGAAAGGCATCATGCTGACCTTCGACGACTTCGTGCTGGGCATCGAGGCGTTCGGCACCCGGATCCAACCGCTCATGCAATGCCGCGCGGCCCGGATGGCGGCGGCGAGCGATGCACAGGCGGCCTGAGGCCGTGCGGCAGTTGCGGCCGCTTGGCTGCGGTGAGGTTGGCGCGGGTGGATAGCGCGCTGGCGACGGTGTTCGCGCATATCGATCGCGACCTCGACCGTTCGGTCGGCCGGCTGCTCGACTATCTGCGCCACCCCAGCATCAGCGCCCAGAACATCGGCATCCGCGAATCGGCAGACCGGCTGGTGGGCATGCTGACGGCGATCGGGCTGCAGGCCAACGCCTGGCCCACCGCCGGGCACCCGATGGTGGTCGCGCGGTGGAGCGGCGCGCCGGGCCGGCCGACGGTGCTGCTCTACGGCCACTACGACGTGCAGCCGCCGGAGCCGCTCGAAGCCTGGACCACCCCGCCGTTCGAGCCAGCGGTTCGCGACGGACGGATCTTTGCCCGCGGCGTGGCCGACAACAAGGGTCAACACCTGGCGCAAATCCTGGCCATCGAGGCGCATCTTTCGGTGCACGGGCGGCTGCCGTGCAACGTGATCCTGTTGCTGGAAGGCGAGGAGGAAGTCGGCAGCCCGCACATCGCGGACTTCATCCGCACCCATCGGGACGCGCTGCGGGCCGATTTGGCGGTGACGGCCGATGGGCAGATGCATGCCTCGGGGCGCCCGAACCTGAAGTTTGGCTCGCGCGGCGTGGTGTCGTTCGAGCTGCGTGCGCGGCATGCCAAACGGGACGTCCATTCCGGCAATTTCGGCGGCGTGGTGCCCAACCCCTTGTGGACGCTGGTGCATTTGCTGGCGACGATGAAGAACCCGGCGGGTGAAATTACCATCGACGGCTTCCATGATGCCATCATCCCGCCGAGCGCCGAGGAGCGCGCCGCCGCGGCCGCGCTGCCGCTCGACCTGGCCGAGTTCAAGCAGTCGCTCGAGCTTGCACGGCTGGACGCGCCGGCCGAGCGCCCGTTCTACGAGCGGCTGAGCTTCCACCCGACGCTGACGCTCAACGGCCTGCACGGCGGCTATGGCGGGCCCGGCACCAAGACCGTGTTGCCGCACGAAGCGTTCGCCAAGTGCGACGTGCGCCTGGTCGCGGCACAAGACCCGGCCGACATCCTGGCCAAGATCGCCGCCCACGTGGCACGGCATGCGCCGGAGGTGGAGTTCGTTTGCACCGAGCCGGGGATGTATCCCTCCAAGACGCCAATGAGCGCACCCTTGGCCAAGCCGATCCAACGCGCGATCGCCAGCGCATATGGCACCGAGCCGCTGCTGTATCCGTCGGGCTTCGGCAGCCTTCCCGGCTACGTGTTCACCGACATCCTGGGCGTGCCGGCGTTCGTGGTGAACTACGCCAACGCGGACGCCGCCAACCACGCGCCTGACGAGAACCTCACGCTTGCCTGCTTTCACAACGGTATCCGGTGCGGGGCGGCGATGCTGCACGAATTGGGCAAGGCTGACGTCAACGGGTGACGGATGACTATTACTTTCCGGGTGCCGCGCGGCGCCTTTGGCTTGGGCGGGATGGCTGTTCCAACGACCGGCTAGGCCGCCACGAGGTTGGGCTGGAACACGGCGTGGATGCCGGAATTGCGTGGCAGCGTTTCCGCGATCTCGCCGGAGGCTTCGGCGAGGCCGAGATAGAGCAGCCCGTCGGGGGCAAGTTGCCGCAGCAGCATGGCGAGCACACGCTTGCGGGTCGGGTTGTCGAGGTACATGAGCACGTTGCGGCAGAAGATGATGTCGAATTGGCCGAGCGGCGCCGGGTCGTCGAGCAGGTTCCATTGGCGGAACTCGCACATAGACTGCAGGATCGGGCGGACGCGCCAACCCTCCGTTTCCTGGCTGAAGTGACGCAGCAAGCGTCGGATGGAAAGGCCGCGCTGCACTTCATATTGAGTGTAGACGCCCTGCGCGGCGCGCTGGATCGGGGATGCGGCAAGGTCGGTGCCGAGGATGCTCACCCGCTTGCTGTCTTCCAGCCCGCTCTCGAGCGCGGTCATGGCGATGGAGTAGGCTTCCTGGCCGGTCGCGGTGGCTGCCGACCAAACACGGATGGGCTGGCCGCTCGGCCGGGCGGCCAGCAACATGGGCAGGCCGGTGGTTTGGAGATGGTCGAACGGCTTGCCGTCGCGAAAGAACAGCGTCTCGTGCGTGGCCATCGCCTCGGCAATCCCCTGCTCGATACGCGGATCAGGACGGGCGGTCAGATAGTCGGCAAGCGCGTCCAGATTCGGCAGGCCGACCTGGCGCAGCAAAGGGGCCAACCGCGACTCGAGCAGATAGAGTTTCTCCTCACCGAGGACCAGCCCGGACCGCTTGCGCAGCACGTCGGCTAGGACATGGAACTTCTTCATTGCGGCGCCCGCAAAGGCTGTGAATGAAGCCGGGTTGATGGCCTGGAAGTGAAAGTAACCATGCGGGTGGCCTACAAAAGTCCTATTTGGGCAAACTTGCCGGTTAGGATGTCTTCGTCGAACGGCTTCATGATGTATTCTTGTGCGCCAGACTCGATGGCGGCCATCATTTGCTCGATCTCGTTTTCCGTGGTGCAGAAGACGACGGTCGGGTCGTCCGGACCGAACTCGGCGCGCAGCGATTTCAGGAATGACAGGCCGTTCATCACCGGCATGTTCCAGTCCAGCAGGATGCAACGCGGCAAATCTTGGCGGCACTGCAGCAGGGCCTCTTCGCCGTTGACGGCTTCGACCACCTCGAAGCCGTGGGTTTCCAGGATGCGCCGCGCCACTTTGCGCACGACGCGGCTATCGTCGACCACGAGGCAGGTTGAGTGTGGTGCGGTCATGCCAGTTCCGCCGCCAGTGAAATCAGCCGTGTCAGGTTCAGCACGATCATGAGGGAAGTCTCCAGGCGGTATAAACCATTGCAGTAACGGCTCCACAGGGGGGAGAGCGTGGCCAGTGTCGGCTCGAACAGCCGCTTGTCAGGCCAGATGACTTCGCAAACTTGGTCGACCAGCAGGGCATAGAGTTCGCCGTCCTGCTCGGTGACGACCGCCATCGGGCGGATGCTTTGCGGTGCTGGGGGCAGTCGCAGCCGCCGGCGCAGGTCGACCGCCGTGACGATGCGGCCGCGCAGGTTGAGGCTGCCGGCAACATCCGGCGGTGCCAGCGGAACCCGGGTGATCGGTTGTTCACGCAGGATGTCCCGCACGCCCACCACGGGCACGCCGCAGAGCTGTCCCGCCAGAATCAGCGTGACGAAGCCGGTGGGCTGGGCTTGCCCGTCCGGGCGGCTGGTCGGTGATGACGCGCTCATGCTGCCAACCCCGTGAGCGACCCAACTTGGCGTTGCAGCGCCAGGAGTAAGGCTTCGCGATCGAACTTGCCGACATATTCATCGAAGCCGGCCGTTTGGCCGCGCGTGATGTCAGCCGGACCGTAGCGCCCGCTCAAGGCTATGAGCGGTATCGAGGCCCAGCGCCCGCCAGCCCGGACGTCGCGCGCAAACGCGAGCCCATCCATTTCCGGCATTTCGACGTCCGAGATGATGGCATCGAATAGCGCCACCTCGTGGCGCTCGCGCAGGGAGAGCGCCATCGTCGCGCTGTCGACCGCGGTCACCTGGTAGCCGGCGGCGGACAGGGTGGGCAGCAGGAGCTGACGGAAGAAAGCGTTGTCTTCCACGACCAGGATGCGGTTGCGGGCCACGCCGGTGCTGGAATGGCCTGTGTCCCGGAACCAATCCTGCCAGGCTTGCAGCAGCCAATGTCCAGCGTCCATCACGTCGATGGCTTGGCCGCCGATCAAGGCGGTGCCGAGCACGCCGGGTCGGGTGGCGGCCAGCTCGATCACCAGCTCCTCCTCGACCACGTCCACGATGTCGTCCACCACCAGCCCCATCGAGCGGCCGTGATCGGTGAACACGAGCACGGGGGAGTGGGTCTGCTCCGGCTTGGGTTTGCTGCTGAGCTCGACGAGGGGCATCAACTGGTCCCGGTAGCAGGTCACCGACCGGCCGGAGGACCGCTCGATGGCCGCGAGTTCGACGCTTTCGATGCGAGCCACCAGCCCGAGCGGGACGGCCATGGGGCTGTTCTGCTGGGCCACGCGCACGAGCAGCATGGCGCGGCGATCTCCGGTCCGCTCGAGCTGTTCGGCGTTGAGCGTTTCGCTGGTACGGTCTTCAGGGTTCGCGCCAGCGCCAACCGAGCGCGCCAGCCCGTTGGGATCGAGGATCATGATGACGGACCCGTCTCCGAGGATGGTGTTGCCGCTGAAGACGGGGATGTGGCGAAGCAGCGGCGAGACCGGCTTGACAACGATCTCCTCGGTGTCGAACACCTGGTCGACGATCAGGCCGAGCATGGTGCGACCGGAGCTGATCACGACGACGGTGGTGGCGTCATCCGCGGCTGCGGACGGGTGATCGGGCAACTGCAGAATGTCCTTGAGGTGGACCAGTGGGAGCAACTGGTCCCGCAGCCGCAGCACCGGGGTGTTGTCGACCCGTTCGATCACCAAGGCGTTGTTCCCGGCCTCCCCGGAGGCTTCGGCCCGCACCAGTTCGGAGACGCAGAGCTGCGGCAATGCGAAGCGCTCGCCTTGGGCTTCGACAATCAGCGCGGAGATGATCGCCAAGGTGAGCGGGATCTTGATGGTGAATAGGGTGCCGGCGCCGGCGGTGCTGCGCACGTCCACGGTGCCGCCGACGCGCTCGATGTTGCTCTTCACCACGTCCATTCCCACGCCCCGGCCCGACACCGCGGTGACGGACGCGGCGGTGGACAGGCCGGCATGGAAGATGAAGCGCTGGATTTGCTGGTCCCCCATCGCCTGCAGCTCGGGCAGGGTCGCCAGGCCTTGCGCCAGCACGCGCTCGCGGATGCGTTGCAGTGGTAGCCCGGCGCCATCGTCCGACACCTCGACGATGATGTGGCCACCCTCGTGGTAGCTGTTGAGCGTGATCGTGCCCACGGCGGTCTTGCCAGCAGCGGCGCGCACATTCGGGGCTTCCAGGCCGTGGTCTGCGCTGTTGCGCACCATGTGGGTCAGCGGGTCACGGATCAGCTCGACCAATTGGCGGTCCAGCTCGGTGTCCTGCCCCAGCATGACCAGCTTCATGGGCTTGCCGAGCTCGGCCGAAAGGTCCCTCACCATGCGGGGCAGCCGCGTCCAGGCGTGGCGGATGGGCTGCATCCGCGTTTTCATCACGCCCTCCTGCAGGTCGGTCACGATGTGCGACAGGCGTTGCAAGGGGGCGGTGAAGCGGCTGTCCTCCTCGTCCCGGGCGAGCTGCATCAACTGGTTGCGGGTGAGCACCAGTTCGCTCACCAGCGTCATCAAGGTCTCGAGCACCGCCAGGTCGACGCGGATGCCTTGCCGACCGGGCGCAGCGCTCTCCGTTGCGGGTGTGGCGGCAGCCTGGGCTGGGGCCGGGTCGGCCGGCCGGGGCGGCGCGACCTCCGGCTTGGGCGCGGGCGGCGTGGCCGCGACCGGTGCCTCCGCCTTGGTCGGGTGGCTGAGGTCGGTCGTCTCGGGTTCGACCCCGGTCTCACGCAGCACGGCCACGATATGCTTGATCTGGTCCACGTGGGCCAGAACGGTGGTGATCAGCTCCGCTGTGACGACGCGTTCACCGTCCCGAACCGCGCACAGCAGTTCCTCGGCCGCATGCGCCACGTGTTCCAGCCGGGGCAGCGAGAGGAAGCCGCAGGTGCCCTTGATGGTGTGCACCAGTCGGAACACCACGGCCAACGTCGGCGCGTCGTCCGGCACGCGTTCAAGCTGGAGCAACGCCTCGTCCAACGCGGACAGGCCTTCTGCCACCTCAGTCAGGAACTCCACGAGAAGTTCGTCCATGCACCACTCCGATCTGAGTGGAGGATGGCAGAAGAACGCGAAGAGAAGGTTAAAGCGGCGCTAGTAAGATCGGCGGCACGCCTGTTGCCGCCGGGCCGGGAGACAGCAGCAGTGACAGGCGCAGCCCGGCCGCCCGGGCCAGCATCACCACCAAGGGCGACTGCACGGTCCGCGGGTCCCCCAAGGGCGCGTCCGCCAGGTCGGTGATGGCGGTGAGCAGCGCGTCCGGCCAGGCGGCGGAGGGGCCCTCGACGACCACCGCGATCTCGACGTCGCCGATCAGCCGCACCCGGCCGCCACGGGGCAGCGCTTCGGCGCCCACCAGCATGAGGTTCACCAACAGGCGGGACACCGCTTCGTCGAACGGCCCGGCGGCAAGCTGGCTGACGTCCAACTGGACGCGCGAGGGCAGGCCGGCGGCCAGCTCGCCCAGGTCCTGGCTGCTGACCTTGCCGCAATCACCGCCCCACGCCGCACGCAACAGCCGGATGCGCTGGGCCATCGCCGCGGCGCTCTGGTTGGCCAGGGGAAGCGCCTCGGCGACGTAGGACGCGTCTTCGGCGGCAAGGTCCAGCGTGCCGACCAGGGTGCCGAGCGGGCCGCTCAAGTCGTGGCATAAGCGGGCGCAGAGGGAGTCGGCCAGTTGCAGCGCGTCCGCCATGCGCATGATGAAAGTGTCTTGCCCCGCGCTTGCCTGGTCCATGACCATCCATCCGTCGCCTTGTCGGAGGCTAACATGACTGCGGAAGTGATTTACGAACCATTAAAGTGCCGGGCGTTATTTTACTGTGTGCGGACCCAACCCCTCCCATCGCGCCGACGCGCATGAGCCAGCGCAATGCGCCGATCGAGCCCGGGCAGCGGGTGCGTCATCCGCGGCAGCCGGAATGGGGGATCGGCCAGGTGCAATCGGCAATCGGCAGCCGCGTGACCGTCAATTTCGCGCATGCCGGCAAGGTGGTGATCAACGCCGACGTGGTCGCGTTGGAGATTGTCGAGGCGGCACCGCGCGGCGAGTGGGACTGATCCGCCGCTCGGGGGTTGAAGCGAGGCATGCGGCAGCCGAGACTATAGCGATGCCCAACGGACAGCGCCTCGGATGATCGACCCATTCGGCCGACACATCAGCTATTTGCGCGTATCGGTCACCGATCGCTGCGACCTGCGCTGCGTCTATTGCATGACCGAGGACATGGAGTTCCTGCCCCGCGCCGACGTGCTGAGCCTGGAGGAGCTGGATCGGTTGTGCGCCGTGTTCATCGGCCTTGGGGTGCGCAAACTGCGGCTTACCGGCGGCGAGCCGCTGGTGCGGCGGGACGTGATGCACCTGGTTCGCTCGCTGGGCGCGCGGCTAGGCGCCGGGTTGGACGAACTGACGCTGACCACCAACGGCACGCAATTGGTGCGCATGGCCGAATCGCTTTATGCGGCCGGGATGCGGCGGGTGAATGTCAGCCTCGACACGCTGGTGCCGGAGCGGTTCACTCAAATCACCCGCTGGGGCCGCATCGAGAAGACCCTGGCCGGCATCCGTGCGGCCAAGGCGGCGGGGCTGGCGGTCAAGCTCAACGCGGTCGCGCTCAAGGGCGTGAACGAGGACGAGTTCGACACCATGCTGGATTGGTGCGGCCGCGAGGGGCTCGACCTCACGCTGATCGAGACCATGCCAATGGGCGACGTCGCCGGCCGGGCTGACCAATACCTGCCGCTGTCGCTGGTGCGGGCGCGGTTGCGGCAGCACTGGACGCTCACGGAATCGGCGCATCGCAGCGGCGGCCCGGCGCGATACTTCGACGTTGCGGAGACGGGACAGCGCCTCGGCTTCATCACGCCGATGACCCATAATTTCTGCGAAAGCTGCAACCGCGTCCGGCTGACCTGCACTGGCACGCTGTTCATGTGCCTCGGGCAGGACGATGCGGCCGATTTGCGCGCGGTGCTGCGGCGCGGCGCCAGCGAAGCCGAGCTGGAGACGGCGGTGCGGGAGGCGATCGCGCGCAAGCCGAAGGGCCACGACTTCATCATCGACCGCCGGCACCCGGCACCTTCGGTCGGTCGGACGATGAGCCTGACCGGCGGGTGAGCGGCAGCGAAAAGGGCCGGCCCCGGGATGGAGCCAGCCCCTTTTGTTCGCTTAGCCGAGTGGGCTCTTAGGCTAACCTTGAGGCGCCTGTCGCACCTGGGCGTAGTGGTAGCAAGCCGCCTGCGAGGCGAACCAACGGTCCCGCGCCTGGGCCTGCAGCTCCTGCACCGTGCCGTTGTAGAAGCCGGGCGGCAGGGAGTTGGGCGACTGCACGGCGCCTTGCGAGCCGTTTTCTGGCAGCGTCGCGTTGTCGAGGCCGGTGGTGAACCCAGGGGCGCTCAGGCCATTGCCGGGCAGGTTGCCGCCACCCTCGGCGGCAAACGCGGTCGTGGCCAGGCTCAGCACGGCAATGGCTGTGGCAATGAATATCTTGGAAGTCATGATGTTGGTCCTCTGACGAGAGGTCCGTTCGCAATGAGCGGGCCGACGATGTCGTGGAGTTGGGAGAAGATCTCCCGTTCGACATCACGCAACATATTCATTCCCGCCGGAGCGAACATTGGCCCCATTACGCTATCAGCTATACCCCAAAGTATGAATTACCGCTGAAGGGCTTGTGCCAGGCTCACGCTCGCGCTGCCCCGTGCAGCGGGTTTTGGTTGGGAGGGTGCCGGCGCCCAGCCGGTCAACATTGCGAGGTCGAGCCTGGCGGCGACCCGGCCGTCCCGGCGCGGCAGAGCGGCCAGGGCGGCGGCGAACAGGGCGGCGGGCGGAATGCGGCGGTCGCGCAAGGCGACGGCGTTGCTCTCGCCGGCGGCGCGCAAGTCGTGCAGCAGGGCGAGTGGGTCGGCGTAGAGCAGGGTGACGGCGTCGCGATCCACCACGGGCAGCGCGAACCCCGCCCGCTGCAGCAGCCCGGCGCAATCGGGCAGGCCGGCGAAGGGCGCAACGCGGGGGCTGGCGCCACCAGTAAGGGCAGCTTCGGCCTCGGTGAGCGCCGCGCGCAGCTCGCCCAGGGTACCGAGCGCGGGCATGCTGGCGATGAACAGCCCGTCTGGCTCGAGCGCGGTGCGAAGTTGCACCAGGGCGCCGGGCAGGTCGTTCACCATGTGCAGCGAGAGGTTGGCCACCACCAGGTCGAAGCTGGCGGGGGCGAAGGGCAGCCACTCCGGGTCGGCCACCACGGCGCCGTCGAGCCGCGCCATGGCCGGGGACAGCTCGCAACTCGTGACGGCAATGCCGCGCGACCGGAGCAGCGGGGCCACGATGCCGCGGCCGCCCACGTCCAGCGCGCGGGTGAAGCGGCGGGTGGTGTCGTCCAGCCGGTCGAGCAGCCGCGCGGCCACGTCCTCCAGCACCGGTCGAACCTGGGCGATGGTGGCGGCGGCGCGGTCCCGATGCAGGCGGACGGCGCGGCGGTCGAACACGGTTTCGGTCATGCGCCGGATGTGCGGCCAGTGCCGGGAGGTTCCAAGGGGTGGCATGCATGGACGCCGTCGCGGCGCGCTCCTAGGGTGAAGCGATGCATGCAATGGCACTCGGCCGCACGCTTGCCGGCGCCTTGGGCCGCATCGGGCTCAACCTGGTGCTGCCGTGTCATTGCCTCACCTGCGAGGCGGGGGTGGAGGCGCCGGGTCGGCTGTGCGCGGCGTGCTTTCGCGCCACTGCCTTCGTCACGGACCCGTGCTGCCGTCGCTGCGGGCGGCCGTTCGGCCATGCCGGGCAGGGCGGGCGGACCATGGAGTGCGCCCAATGCGCCGCCGACCCGCCGCCCTGGCGTCAGGCCCGGGCGGCGATGCGCTACGACGAGCAGGCCCGGCGGCTGATCCTGCCGCTGAAATACGGCGACCGGGTGGAGCTGGCGGGCGCCTTGGCCGGGCACATGGCGCGGGCCGGGGCGGCGCTGCTGCGCGAGGCCGATTTGCTGATCCCGGTGCCGCTGCATCGCCGCCGCCTGCTGCGCCGCCGCTACAACCAGGCGGCGCTGCTGGCTTGGGCCATCGCGCGGGCGCATGGCGGCACCACCGTCATCCCGGACGCCATCCGCCGCGTGCGCGCCACCGAGGCGCTCGCCGGCAAGACACGGCGGGAGCGGGCGGAGACGGTGGCGGGGGCGTTCGCCATGCGGCCGGGTCGGGCGGGCGCGGTCGCTGGCCGGCGGGTGGTGCTGATCGACGACGTGCTGACGACGGGGGCCACCGCGGCCGCCTGCACCGAGGTGCTGCTGGCGGCGGGGGCGGCGCATGTGGACCTGCTGGTCGGCGCGCGGGTGGATTATGCCCCGCCAGACACCGCCCTGCCGTAGCGATGCGGCGATGCGGCCTTGTGTTGCGCGGCAGGCATTGCCATTGGAGAGCGTCGGGCTGGCCGCATCGGCCCGGTGGATAAGGAGAGCGTCACCGTGCCGCGTGTCGAGGTCTATACCCAGCCCTGGTGTCCGTTTTGCAGCCGGGCGATCAACCTGCTCAAGCGCAAGGGCGTGGCGTTCGAGGAGATCGACGCGCCGCAGGGCACGGCGGAGCGGGCGACTGCCATCGAGCGGTCAGGCGGGCGCCGCTCGGTGCCGCAGGTCTTTATCGACGGCGTCCATGTTGGCGGCTGTGACGACCTGGTCGCGCTGGAGCGGGCTGGTAAGCTGGACGTGATGCTGGCTGCGGAATGATCCATTATCAACTTCGCTGCGACGCCGAGCACGGGTTTGACGGCTGGTTTCGCGACAGCACGGCGTTCGACGCGCAGGCCAAGGCCGGGTTGCTGGCTTGCCCGGTGTGTGGCGATGCAAAGGTCAGCCGCGCGCTGATGACGCCGGCGGTGGGGCGCAAGCGTGAGCGGCCGGCCCAGGTCGAGGTTCCCGCCCCCGCGGCGGTGCCGGCGGCCGCAGCCGTTGTGCCCTCGGCTGCGCCCTCTGCCGAGCCGCTGGCCGTTGGCGCGTTGCCCGATGCGTTGCGGGCGATGCTGCAGCGCATGCGTGCCGAGGTGGAGAAGCGCTGCGAGTATGTCGGAACGTCGTTCGCTGGGGAGGCGCGGCGCATCCATAATGGTGAGAGCGATGCGCGGGGGATTTACGGCGAGGCGACGCCTGAGGAGGCCGAGCGGCTGGCGGATGACGGGATCGAAGTGGCGCGGATCCCGTGGGTGCCGCGCGCCGACGGCTAGGGCGAATGTCGCGCCGCCCTGGTTCAGGCCTACCAATAATGGCGGATAAAAGGTCAGTATTGCTTGCAATCGATCAATCAAGATCAAAGCAGCAAAGCAAGCGATCAGCGCGTTAAAAGCGACAAATGCTATCACTCCTGCGTGAGTGTTGACCCCTGGTGCCGTGGTTTCGCCTTCACCGCCGCGATTTAACGGATGCGTGACGATGTCTTACCGACATACGCGTTCATTGAGGCCTAATAAGCCCTCGATAACAATCGGTATGAACGGAGTTGCGGGATGTCCGTTTCGGATGCAGGTGCAAGCGCAAAAATGCGTGAGTGCGAAGCCGACCTAGCAAGGTTTGCCGAACTCGCGCTCCGATCCGACGACCTCGAGAGCCTGTTGGCCGAGGGCTGCCGCGCCGTCGCCCTCGCCACCGGCGCCGATTGGGTCCAACTGCTCGAGCTTTCTGCCGATGCGCGGACGGCCGTGTTGCGCGCTGGGTTCGGCTGGCGACCCGGCGTGGTCGGCCCGGGCAAGCAGACGCTCCCCGCCGGCACGATTGCAGAGCGGGCGATGCAAACCGGGCACGCCACCCTCTCCGAACCCGGCCAGGGGGGCTTTGCGCAGCCGGGCTACATGACCGAACACGGCGTGCAGAGCAGTGCCGCCGTGATGCTGCGGCCCGGCTTGGACGGCGGGCTCAAGGCCGTGCTGCAGGCCGACCGCCGCACCTCACGGACATGGGACGAGCAGGATGTGGCGGTGCTGGAACGCTGCGCCGGGCTGATCGCAGCCGTGCTGCAGCGGTTTCAGCTCGCCCAGCAACGGCAGGAGGAAATCCGGCGGCTGCGGGCAGCGCTGGAGGCGAGCGAGGCCGAAAGCTCGCAGCGCGACCACGAGCTGGCCGCCGCCAACGCGCGCTTGCAGGCCGAGCAGGAGCGGCGCCACCAGGTGGAGGACGTCCTGCGGCAATCGCACAAGCTCGATGCGATGGGCAAGCTGACCGGGGGCGTGGCGCACGATTTCAACAACTTGCTGCAGGGCATCTGCGGCAGCTTGGAGCTGATGCGGGTGCGTGCCTCGCAAGGGCGCACGAGCGAGGTCGAGAACTACATCGAGACCGCGCTCGCCTCCGCCAACCGCGCGGCCATGCTCGCCAGCCGCTTGCTCACATTCTCGCAGCGCCGCCCGTTCGAGCCGCGGCCGAGCCGGCTGAGCCACCTGGTGGCAGGCATGGAGGAGCTGTTCCGTCGCACCGTGGGGCCGATGATCCGCATCGAGAGCCGGCAGCCCGACGAACTGTGGCCGAGCTTCTGCGACCCCAACCAGATCGAGAGTGCGCTGCTCGACCTGGTGATCAACGCCCGGGACGCGATGCAGGACGGCGGCACCATCCTCATCGAGACCGCCAACGTGTTCCAGTCGAGCCCGGTGGCGACCGCCGACGACGTTCCTCCCGGCGAATATGCCGTGTTGTCGGTAACCGACACCGGCACCGGGATGACGCCGAGCGTGCGGGCGCAGGCGTTCGACCCGTTCTTCACCACCAAGCCGACCGGGCAGGGCGCCGGGCTTGGCCTGGCCATGGTGCATGGCCTTGTGGAGCAGGCGGGCGGCTACGTGCAACTGCAGAGCGCAGTCGGCGAGGGTACCACGGTGAAGATCTACCTGCCGCGCTACCTGGGCTTGGTGGACGAGCGGGAGCTGGCCGCCGGGCCGGGCAAGAAGGTGACCCGCAGCTCGGTGCTGGTGGTGGACGACGAGCCGGCCGCGCGGATGTTCGTCACCGACGTGCTCTCGGACGCCGGCTACACCGTGATGGAGGCGCATGACAGCCGCTCCGGGCTGCACGCGCTGGAGTCGGAGATGCGCATCGACCTGATGGTCACCGATGTTGGGCTGCCCGGCGGGATGAACGGCCGCCAGCTTGCGGACGCGGCCCGTCAGCGCCGGCCGGGGCTGAAGGTGTTGTTCGTGACCGGCTACGAGGAGGAGGACGCCACCCGCAGCCACCTGCTGGACGAGGGCGTGATGGTGATGACCAAGCCGTTTGGCATGGAGGCGCTGAAGGCGACGGTGGAGGGGATTATCGGGCGCTGATAGGGTAAGATGCTCGCTTGTCCTTCTGAGAAGCTTCCCCTCACCCAACCCTCTCCCTGAGGGAGAGGGCTTTTTCTCCCGATAGGGGGGACTGGGCGGTGTTAGCGGTGGAAGGCCGGCGCGGGGGCGCGGATGGCCGGGGCTGGCGCCCGCATGGCGGGGGCGGCGGGCGGATGAAACGCGGTGGGCGCGGGCATGCTGGGGCGCGCGCCGCCGCCGAACGGTGTCGCGGGCCGCGGTGGCCCCACGGCGGGGCGGGCGGCGGCGAAACCGGCAGGTGGCCGGGCCGCGGCGGCCGGGCCGGGGCCGGCGGGGCGGAAGGAGGCCTCGCGCGCTGGCTCGGCGCCGGGACGGAAGCCCGCCGGGCCGCGGGCCGGTTCCGCACCATGGAAGCCTTCGGGGCCGTGGAAGCCCGCCGGGCCGCGATTGACTTCTGGACCATGGAAGCCTTCGGGGCCGCGGACACCTTCTGCGCCATGGAACCCTTCAGGGCCGCGGAAGCCCTCGGGGCCATGGAAGCCGCCAGCGCCCCGGAAGCCTTCGCCACCCCGGAAGCCCTCGCCACCCCGGAAGCCCTCGCCACCCCGGAAGCCTTCGCCGCCCCGGAAGCCTTCTGGCCCGCGGCCGCCCAGTCCATGGAAGCCGGCGTGGTCGTAGCCGCCGTGTTCGAAGCCGCGCAGGCCGCGTCCGTCGGGATGGAAGCGCTCGAGGTGGTCGCGGAACCGGTCCGGCGCGCCGTGCCAATGGTGGTAGGGGTCGTAGTAACCCCAGCCGGCCTCGCCGCCGAAGGTGAGGAACACGGTCGCGCCGTCGATCACCGCGGTGGGGGCGCCGTCGACATAGGCGATGCCGTCGCCGACGTCACCCGGGACGTAGACGCAGCAATCTGGCGGCGGCGCGGCGAGAGCGGCGACCAGGATGTCGTGCGGCGGGTCATACCAGAAGCCGCGCCGTGCCTCGATCGCCTTGCCCTGCTGCACGCGATAGGCGTCCGACGCGTCCGGCGCCACGCGGGCGGCGCCGTTCAGCAGCGCCACCATGGCGATGTCGGTGCCGTCCGGCAGCAGGCAGACGTCCGCGCCGTTGGGCTGCTCCTGGCAGCTCACGCTGTCCCCATTGCCGGCGAGGTAGCTCTGCATCTGTGCGGTGTAGGGGGTGCCGAAGCCGATCAGACCGTCCAGCATGAAGGCGTGTCCGTCGGCGACCAGTTCGGCCGTGGTCTGCACCACCGGGTGCTGGAGGGCCACGGGCGGCGGCGGCAGGCTGGCCCAGATGCCGCGGCGGGCGGCTTGCGCGGCGGCCTCTTGGTCGTGGTAGGCGGCGGGCGCGGTGTTGGTGGCCTGCGCGGCGCCGTTCAGCAGGGCGGCTGCGGCGACGTCCGCCCCGCTGGGCAGCAGGCAGATGTAGTTGCCATCCGGCTGCACCTGGCAGCGTACCTGGTTGCCGTTGGCGGCGATGTAGCCTTGCAGGTTGTGCGCCGGGTCGCCGGCTAGGCCGGAGACGCCCTCGAGTGCCACGACGGTGTCGTTGCTGCGCAGATGGCCGGTGTCCAGCACGTTGGGCCGCTCCAGCACGACGGGGGCTGCGGTGGACGGGGCGGAGGGCGAGCTCACGACGGTGAGGCCTTGGCCGCCATGCACGGGTGGCAGCACCGGGATGGGCGGTGCGGCGGGTGACCCCGCCGACTCGCTCGCGGGCGTCGTGGCCGCTGCCGCAGGAAGGGTGGGCGGTGGGTTGATGGCCGGTGGCGTGGCCGTGGCCGGCGTGGTGGGTGGCGGCGCCGCAGGTGGCTGGGTCGGGGCGGGATTTTCCGTCACCGGTGGGTTGGCAGCGGGTGGCGGGCTGACCGCGGCCGGAGGTGCCGTTGCGGGGGCGGGTGCATCCACCGTCTGCGCCCACACCCCGGCTGGCACCAACCATAGTGCCGTCGCCACCACCGCCCACCGCGACTTAGCGCGCGGGCCACCCGCTACCTTGTTACGCATGCGACGCTCCTCTGGACGGGAGGGTTAAGCGGGCTGGCGGCTAAGGTGAGGGCGAGACCCAGCCGGCGCTCGCGGCGGGCGCGCCGGAGGCTGAAGCTGGTGTGGCCGAGGCCGTGGCGCCGTTGGGCGACACCCAGCCGCTGCTTGCAGTCGAGGGGCCGGCCGCGCGGGTCGGCGTCGCCTGCAGCTTGGCCAGCACCATGCGGGACGGGGCGCCATCCACTGGCAGGCCGCTGGCGGCTTCGAAGCTCGAAATGGCGCGGTGGGTCTGCGGGCCCATAAAGCCGTCGGCGCCGCTATGCAGGTAGCCAAGACGGCCGAGCTCGGCCTGGGTGGAGCGAACCATCGGGTCCGGCACCGCGGCGGCGGCGCGCGGGATGTCGTAGGCGACCGTCTGCGGCGCGAAGCCCGGCACGTTGTTGCCCTTGGCGTACATGCACTGGGAATAGGAGTTGTCGTACTGGGTCTGGATGCCGACCTGATCGTTGGAGCTGCTGCTGGCGCCGATCGCACTGCCCGCACCGGCTCCGGTCGCAGCCCCCACGCCCGCCCCGCTTCCGGCAGCGCCCACGGTGCTGCCGATCGCAGCCCCGGTTGCGGCGCCCAGCACCGTGGTCAACAGCGCCGCACCGGCCGCGCGCTGGTTGGAGGCCTCCGCCTGGCCTTGAACCTGCGTGCTGGCGTAACCCTTGCAACTGGCTTGCTCGGCAGCAAACGCGTCGAAGCTTTTACCCGGCCCAGGCATCACTTGCACGGTCGGGCCAAGTGGAGCGGCAGCACAACCCGCCAGTAACAACATGCCTGTTATTGACGCAATAACCGGACGGACTGCCAGGGACCGGACCATCATCTTAAGCCTCCGTTAATAACTTGCTCTGCCAGCTTAATTTCGCCGGAATGTTGCATAAATCACGCGGCCGTGCAAGCTGATCGTGTCTCGATTTCATGAAAACTGCCGCACACAGGCTGGCATTGTGACCACGTTCACACACCGCCGAGCACCACCCTGACACTCGCCACGCCAGCGCCGCCAAGCCGCCGGTCCGCTTGCGCCGCGCCCGCCGACCAGCGATGACACGCGCTGCTCCACTCGCCACCTCCGGATCACCATGGCCGACCTGCAACCCCCCCGTGGCACCCACGACCTGATCGCCGAGGAGCAGCGCGGCCACGCCCGCGTGACGGAGTGCGCCCGCGCCACCGCAGCGCGCTACGGGTTCGACGAATGGTCCACCCCAATCTTCGAAGACACGCGGGTGTTCAGCCGCACCCTGGGCGACACGTCGGACGTCGTCACCAAGGAGATGTACAGCTTCACCGACCGCGGCGGCGACAGCGTCACCCTGCGGCCGGAAGGCACGGCGGGGATCTGCCGCGCGCTGGTGAGCAACGGGCTGACCCAGGCACTGCCGCAGAAGGTGTTCTACGCCGGGCCGATGTTCCGCTACGAGCGGCCGCAGAAGGGGCGCTATCGCCAGTTCCACCAAATCGGTCTCGAGCTGATCGGCCCGGCCGAGCCCCTGGCGGACGCCGAGGTGATCGCCTGCGGGTGGGACATCCTGACCCGGCTCGGCATCGCCGGGGACACCGTGCTCGAGGTGAACACGCTGGGGGACAGCGCCAGCCGCGACGCCTACCGGGCCGCCCTGGTGGCGTATTTCACCGCCCACCGCGCGTCGCTTTCCGAAGAGAGCCGCGACCGGCTCGAGCGCAACCCGCTGCGCATCCTCGACAGCAAGGACCCGGCGGACCGCGCCCTGGTGACCGACGCGCCCACCATCGCGGCCTGCCTGACCGACCCGGCGGCGCAGTTCTACGCCGCGCTGCTCGCCCATCTGGGCCAGTTCGGCGTGCCATTTCGCGAGAACCCGCGCATCGTGCGGGGGCTTGACTACTACAACCACACCGCCTTCGAGTTCGTCACCGACCGGCTCGGCGCGCAGGGCACGGTGATGGCCGGCGGGCGCTATGACGGGCTGGTCGAGCAGATGGGCGGGCCGCCGACGCCCGCGGTCGGCTGGGCGGCCGGGATCGAGCGGCTGGCCATGCTGCTGGCCGAACCCGGCGCGGCCCCGGCGACGGTGGCGGTGATCCCGGTCGGCGCCGCGGGCGAGGCGGCGGCCATCGGCGTGCTGCAATCGCTGCGCCAGGCCGGGCTGCGGGCCGACATGGCCTATCGCGGCAACCTCAAGCGCCGCATGGAGCGTGCCAACCGGATCGGCGCCCGCGCGGCGGTGATCCTGGGCGAGGACGAGGCCGCCCGCGGCGTGGCCCAGCTCAAGCAACTCGACACCGGGGCACAGGAGGAGGTGGCGCTGGCCGACCTCGCCGCCCGCCTGCTCCCCGCGCGCGTCCCCCTGCGCGAATGACCCCGCTCGACACCAAGCTCGACCGGGTGGTGGACCGGGCCGCCGAGCTGCGCGACCAACTCACCGCCGGCCTCTCCGGCGACGCGTTCGCCCGCGCCTCGCGCGAGCTGTCCGAGCTCGAGCCGGTGGTGGCCCGCATCGGGGACCTGCGCGAGGCCGAGCAGGCGGCGCGCGAGGCGGAGGCGCTGCTGGCCGATCCCGAGATGAAGGAACTGGCCGAGGCCGAACTCGGCGAGCTGCGCGGCACCCTGCCGGCATTGCAGCGCGAAATCCAGTTGGCCCTGCTGCCACGCGACGAGGCGGACGCCCGCAGCGCCATCCTGGAAATCCGCCCGGCCGCCGGCGGCGACGAGGCCGGTCTGTTCGCCGCCGAGCTGTTCGACATGTACCAGCGCTACGCCGGCGCGCGCGGCTGGCGCTTCGAGGTGCTGGAGTTCAGCGACACCGAGCTAGGCGGGCTCAAGGAAGGCGTCGCCGAGGTCACCGGCCGCAACGTATTCGCCCGGCTGAAATACGAGTCGGGCGTGCACCGGGTGCAGCGTGTGCCGGCGACCGAGAGCCAGGGCCGCATCCACACCTCCACCGTGACGGTGGCCGTGCTGCCGGAGGCGGAGGAGGTGGACGTGCAGGTGAACGAGGCGGATTTGCGCATCGACACCTATCGCGCGTCCGGCGCAGGCGGGCAGCACGTGAACAAGACCGACAGCGCGGTGCGCATCACGCATCTGCCGACCGGCGTGGTGGTGGCGATGCAGGAGGAGCGGTCGCAGCACAAGAACCGCGCCAAGGCGATGAAGATCCTGCGCGCTAGGCTGTACGAGGCGCAGCGCTCGAGCCTGGACGCCGCGCGTGGTGCCGACCGCCGCGCGCAGGTGGGCACCGGCGACCGGTCCGAGCGCATCCGCACCTACAACTTTCCGCAGGGGCGCGTGTCCGACCACCGGATCAACCTCACGCTGCACAAGATCGACCGCATCATGCTGGGCGACCTGGACGAGATCGTCGACGCGCTGACCGCCGAGGACCAAGCGGCCCGCCTGGCTGCCGAGGACTGACGCTGCCGGCATGACCTTGGGCGAGCGCTTGCGGGCGGCGGCGGCGGAACTGGCGGCAGCAGGGATCGAGCAACCCCGGCGGGAGGCGCGGCTGCTGCTGTGCCACGTCGCCGGGCTGGATGCGGTGGGCCTGCTGCGCCAACTGGACGCGGATTGGGCGGTACCTGGCTACGACCGGGTGGTGGCCCGGCGCGCCGCCCGCGAACCGCTCGCCTTCATCACCGGGCAGCAGCCGTTCTGGAGCTTCAGCGTCGCCGTGTCGGCCGACACGCTGATCCCGCGGGCGGATTCCGAGACGCTGGTGGAGGCGGCCAAGGTGCTGTGCCAGCCGCGCGGCGTGCGGCGGGTGCTGGACCTGGGCACCGGGACTGGCTGCCTGCTGCTGGCTGCCCTGCTCGAGTTTCCCGGCGCGTGGGGCGTGGGGGTGGACCGCTCGCCGGGGGCGGCCGCCCTGGCGCGCCACAATGCCGCGGCGCTGGGGCTCGCCAGCCGCGCCGCCATGGTGTGCGCGGACTGGGCCAGCGCGCTCGCCGGCGGGTTCGACCTGGTGCTGTGCAACCCGCCCTACGTGGAAACCGGCGCGTTGGCCGGGCTGATGCCGGAGGTGGCGTGGTATGAGCCGGCAACCGCGCTCGACGGCGGGGCGGACGGGCTCGGCGCCTACCGCGCGGTGTTGGCGGCGCTGCCGGGCTTGTTGGCGCCGGGTGGCGTGGCCATTTTCGAAGTCGGTGCCGGGCAGGCGGAGGCGGTGGCGGCCTTGGCGCAAGCCGCCGGGTTGCGGCCCGGCCCGCCGCACCCCGACCTGGCGGGCATCGCGCGGGCGTTGCCGGTTTGGCGGCGGGGCAAGAAATCGTTTGGCGACAGGCCCGACCGCCGTTAGTTTACCCAGGAACGCCGAAGGGCGGCGGGTTGCCCGGCGTGGCATTCCAACGCTGCGATGACCGGCACGACGCCAGGGCATCGCTCGGCCTGATCCAGGCCCTCCCCACCGGGCCGGCCCGAGACACACGGAAAGAAGACAGTCACAGTAATGAACATAAAGCGCATGCGCGGCCGTAACAATCGCGGCGGAAGTGGCGGTGGCGGCGGCCCGCCGAGGCATCAAAGCGGCAACGTTCCGCTCAACCGCAACCACGTGTTCGACAGCAACGGCCCGGATTTGCGTATTCGCGGCACGGCGCAGCAGTTGTTCGAGAAATACCTGCAGCTCGGCCGCGACGCGACCAGCAGCGGCGACCGCGTCATGGCCGAGGCGTATTTCCAGCACGCCGAACACTACTTCCGCATCATCAACGCGATGAACCAGGCGCAGCAGCAAAGCCAGCAGCACGGCCAGGGCGGCGCCCACGCCAACGGCGCCCCGCCGATGTCCGCCCATAACGGGCCGCGGCAGGACGAGCCCGAGGACGACGGCGACGACCAGCCCGACCTCGCGCAGGAGCTGCAATCCGAGCAGCCGCGCGGCCGCGACATCCCAATCGCGGACGGTTCGCCGGAAGGTTAGGCGAGGCTCGGCTGGCAGAGCAGGCCCAGCCGCACGAACAGGTCGATGAGCACCAGGTTCACGTTGAACTTGAAGTCGTCGGTTTCGCGCACGGTCTGCAGCACGCGGGCGATCGGCCACAATTCGAAGCTGGCCACCTCGCCGTCGACCGGTTCGGGGGTGAACTCCTCCGGCAGCAGCAGGTCGTAGCAGTGCAGCCGGTCGCGGCGCAGGCCCTCGGCGCGTTCCATGGTGTATTGGATGGTGCTGCGATGCAGCGCCGCGGCCACCAGGCATTCCGGCAAGCCGGCCTCTTCCGCGGCCTCCTTCACCAGCGTCTGCGCCGGATCAAGCCCGGCGGGCACGCCGCCGGCCACGATGTGGTCGAGCTTGCCCGGGTCGAGCTTCTTGTTGGCGGCCCGGCGCCCAACCCAGAGATGCAGCCCATCCTCGCGCTCGACCAGGCCGTTGAGGTGGACGCCGACCGCCTCCACGCCGAGCAGCGGCAAGGCGCCGCGGTCCACCGTGGCGAGCGCCGGGCCGTCGTGGCTAGCGCGCACGTCGAACGCTTCGCCGCGCCATTGGCTGAGCCCGGCCTGGGCCATGCGCCAGCCGATGCCAGGCAGCTCGGCCGCGGCGACGGCGGTGCCGCCGAGCCACTCCGCCACTTGCGGCGGCACGAAGCCCACCGCCTGCCCGCCTACCGAAAAGACCACCCGCTCGCCAGGCATCTGGGCGTTGTTGCAGGCCGCGATGTGGCGCGAGAAGCCGTCCGAAAAGGCGCTCATGGCCGGCTTTGTAACGGACAAGCGGCGGCGCGTCACTCGGGGTGGGTTTCCAGCCGGCGTGCGTGCCGCCACATAGCGCGGCATGTCACGACGTAACGTCAAATCCAGCCGCGTGCTGGACCTGCCGGTGGCCACCCGTTCCACCTGGCAGACCATCCTCTCCCTGCTGCCGTATCTGTGGCCCCGGGGGGACCGCGGGTCGCATGTCCGTCTGCTGCTGGCGGCGCTGTTCCTGGTGCTGGCGAAGGTGGCGACGGTCTACATCCCGTTGCTCTACAGCCACGCGGTGGACGCGCTGTCCCCGCTGCACAACCCGGCGGTGGTGCCGATCGGGCTGATCCTGGGCTACGGGCTGATCCGGGTCGCATCGGCCAGCTTCGGCGAGCTGCGGGACGCGGTGTTCGCCACGGTGCAGCAGCGCACCACGCGCCGGGTCGGGCTGGACACGTTCCGCCACATGCATGCGCTCTCCCTGCGCTTCCACCTCGACCGACAGACCGGCGGCGTATCGCGCGCCATCGAGCGGGGTGTGGCGGGAACGCAGCAGGTGTTGCGGCTGGCGGTGTTCAACCTGTTGCCGACGCTGTTCGAGGTGCTGCTGGTCACCGGCATCATCTGGCGCATCTTTGACTGGCGGTTCGCCCTGGTGACCTTCACCGCGGTGGCGCTCTACATCGGCTTCACGGTCGCGTTCACCTCCTGGCGGGTGCAGTACAGGCGGCAAATGAACGAGGTGGACAGCGAGGCGAACACCAAGGCGCTGGACAGCCTGCTGAACTACGAGACGGTGAAGTATTTCGGCAACGAGGCGCACGAGGCGCGGCGGTTCGACGACGCGCTGGCCCGCTACGAGACCGCGGCGGTGCGCACCCAGGTGAC
The DNA here is from genome assembly GCA_965199105.1 of Acetobacteraceae bacterium. GTDB lineage: Bacteria > Pseudomonadota > Alphaproteobacteria > Acetobacterales > Acetobacteraceae > LMUY01. The sequence goes on from CBDAQO010000002.1 coordinate 1,796,549, forward strand.
GCTCAACCTGCTCAACATCGGCCAGGCCGCCATCATCGCCGCCGGCCTGGCGCTGATCATGCTGATGGCGGCCGACGGGGTGGTGAGCGGGCAGATGACGGTCGGCAAATTCGTGCTGGTCAACACCTACCTGATGCAGCTGTACCAGCCGCTGAACTTCCTGGGCTTCGTCTATGCCTCGATCAAGCAGGGCGTGGTAGACATGGAGCAGATGTTCCGCCTGCTCGCTGTGGATCAGGAGGTGGCGGACCGGGCCGGCGCGCAGGCGTTGCCACCGCGCGAACCAAGGTCGAGCGCGCTGGCGCATGACGGCTCGAGCGCGCTGGCGCACGACGGCTCGAGCGCGCTGGCGCACGACGGCTCGGGGGCGCTGGTGTTCGAGGCGGTGCGCTTCGGCTACCGGCCGGACCGCGAAATCCTGCACGGGGTGAGCTTCGCGGTGCCGCCGGGGGGCAAGCTCGCCATCGTGGGGCCCACCGGCGCCGGCAAGAGCACCATCGCTCGGCTGCTGTTCCGCTTCTACGACGTGACGGAAGGGCGCGTGCTAATTGACGGCCGCGACACGCGCGACATCACGCAGCAGAGCCTGCGGGCGGCGATCGGCGTGGTGCCGCAGGACACGGTGCTGTTCAACGACACGATCCGCTACAACATCGGCTACGGCCGCATCGGGGCCAGCCAGGCCGAGGTCGAGGCCGCGGCGCGCCAGGCGCAGGTGCATGACTTCGTGCTGCGGCTGCCGGACGGCTACAACACGCTGGTGGGTGAGCGCGGGCTGAAGCTCTCGGGCGGCGAAAAGCAGCGGGTGGCAATCGCGCGCACCATCCTGAAGGACCCGCGCATCCTGATCCTGGACGAGGCGACCAGCGCGCTCGACACGCAGACCGAGCAGGAGATCGGGGCCGCCTTGCGCGCCGCGTCGGCCAACCGCACCACGGTGGTGATCGCGCACCGGCTGTCCACGGTGGTCGATGCGGACGAAATCCTGGTGCTGGATGATGGCCGGGTCGCCGAGCGGGGGTCGCACGCGGAGCTCCTGGCGCAGGGCGGCGTGTATGCGCGGATGTGGCTGTTGCAGGCCGAGCAGGTGGAGAGCGGCCTGGTGGATGCGGTGTGAGGGTTCAATCGGCCGTGCGGGGCGCTATCTGTGGCGGTGAAGGAGAGTGCCGATGACCCTGGCGATGGACGACGATGCACCCCCCGACCTCAGCCACGCCGGCGCGGTGGTGGACAAGGCGATCGAATACATGATGGGGCAGAACATCAGTTCTATCGCCATCGCCTCCGCGCTGCTGGGTGGCTCGCTGGGCCTGCTGACGCGCAGCCTGTCGGATGAGGCGGTGGTGCAAATCCTGACCAACGCGATCGGCAGCGTGCAGGCCGGCGAGCTTCGCGGCATGGAGGCGAAGAGCTAGTCCGAGCGCGGCACCCGCTGGTTGACGTAGCGGGCGGCTGCGGCCATAACGCGCGGCTCGAATGACAGCTTGAGGTAGGGTGCCCATGTCGCGCCGTTGCGAGATTTCCGGCAAGGCCGTGCTGAGTGGCAACACCGTCAGCCATGCCAACAACAAGAACCGCCGCCGCTTCCTGCCGAATTTGCAGGAGCAGACGCTCCTGTCGGACGTGTTGGGCAGCATCCGCATGCGTCTCACCACGCATGCGCTGCGCACCATCGAGCATAACGGCGGGTTGGACGCGTTCCTGACCAGCACACCGAACCGCAACCTGCCGCCCGAGGCGCAGGCGATCAAGCGCCGGCTGGCGCGGGCGAGTGCCAAGAAGGCGGCGGCCTGACCTGGCTCAGAGTGTGATGAAGCTTTCCAGCCGCGCCCGCACCGCGTTGCGTGTGGCAGCGGGGATGCTGGCACCGGCGTAGCAGATTGTCTGTGCCAGCGTGTCGATGCTGCGGATGTGGCTGATCAGGATTTCGCCCGCGACCGGCAGCCCGGCCGGCAGCACCACGCTGGTGGGAAACGGCCGCACCCGCGACGTGATGGGGCAGACCACCGCCATCCCGGTGTTGGCGTTGAACAAGCCGGCCGACACCACCAAAGCAGGGCGCCGACCGGCCTGCTCGCGGCCGACCGTCGGGTCGAAATCGGTCCAGATCAGGTCACCAGCCTCCGGGACGTAGCCCGGCGAACTCACTCCGGCACGGCTTCGCGACCGGCATCCTCGCCCCAATCGTGAGCGTCCGCATAGGCGGCGCGCCATTCCGCCGGGCTGTGGCCGTCGAACAGGGCCGCCAGCGTCAGCCGCGGTTCGGCCCGGCGGATGACGATGGCGCCGTCTGCCACCTCGATGTCGACGCGCTCGCTGTCGTGCAGCTTGGCGGCCTGAACCACGTCGCTGGGGAAGCGAATCGCCAGGTTATTGCCCCACTTGCCAACCATGACCTGCATTGCGGCCTCCTCTATGGCTGGATATTCACAAGATATGTGGCGAGATGCAAGCGAATTAAGCCATCTCGTGGAGCAAGCCGAGGGCGAAGCCGACCGTTGCCGCGCGCACGGCCGCACGGTCGCCCGGGAAGATGCGGTGCTCCGTCCGCACGTCGCCGCCACGCCGGGCGCAGCCAAACCACACCAAACCGACCGGCTTGAGCGCCGTGCCACCGCCCGGCCCGGCCACCCCGGTGACGGACACGCTGACCTCCGCCAGCGAGCCCGCCAGCGCACCTTGGGCCATCGCCGCCGCCACGGGCTGGCTGACGGCGCCGTGCTGCTCGATGAGCGTGGCCGCCACCCCGAGCATCTCCGTCTTGGCGGCGTTGGAGTAGGTCACGAAGCCGCGGTCCACCACGTCGGACGACCCGGCGACGTGGGTGAGTGCCGCGGCGATCAGGCCGCCGGTGCAGCTTTCCGCCGTCGCCAGGCGCCAACCCCGCGCGCGATACAGTACCAGCAGGGCCGCCGCCTGGTCGAGGATGGCGGCATCAAGCATCCGGCGGGCGCTTTTTGTCGCCGGCGCGCAGGGAGGCACGGCGCACGTTGCGCAGCTCCCACACCAGCAGGGCCAACACGATCAGTTCAATCAACGCCCATTCGTAACGTGCCATCAGCCACCCCGCTCGGCCAGGCGCACGCGCTCGAGCCGTTCGAACAGGTCCAGCAACCATAGTAAGCGGTCACCGATCCGCCACGAGGCGGCCTGGCCCAGCGGGCGCGCGCTGGCGGCGGCGTCCACCAGGAACTCGACCGCGGGCAAGGGCGGCCTGGCCAGCCCCGGCGCCGAAGCGAACAGGCGGCCCGGCACGCGCGTGAGCAAGGCCAGCTTGCGCGGGCCGGGCACGCGGGCGCGGCGGCTGGGGTCGGCGTCGAGCCGGGTCACCTCGTCGCCGATGGCGGCATAGAGCAGCCGGGCCGCCGCAATCCCCGGGCGGCAGCCGAGCGGGAGGGCACGGATGCCGGCGTCGGCATGGGCGTAGAGCGTGGACGCTTCCCCCAGCAGCCGGGCGACCACGGCCGACAAGGCCGGGCTGCGCTGCGGTTGGTGCAGCAGCGCGGCGGGCGACAGGCCGGCCTCGTGCAACCAGTCCAGCGGCAGATAGAGCCGCCCCGCCGCCGCATCCGCCCCCACGTCCCGCGCGATGTTCGAGAGCTGCATCGCCACGCCCAGCTCGCAGGCGCGCGCCAGCACAGCCGGGCTGCGCACCCCCATCACCACCGCCATCATGGCCCCCACCGACCCGGCGACGCGGGCGGCGTAGGCCAGCAGCGCCGGCAGGTCGGGGTAGTGGCGGCCGGCCACATCCCACGCGAACCCCTCGAGCAGCGCCTCGGGCAAAGCGCGCGGCAGGGCGTGAACGGCGACCATGTCGGCGAAGGCGCGGTCGGCGGCGAAGTTGGCCGGGCGGCCGGCATAGGCGCGGTCCAACCGCTCGGTCAGCCGCTCCAGCACGGCCGCACCGCCACCGGGCGAGTCGACCGCGTCATCGGCGGTGCGGCAGAACGCGTAGAGCGAGATCGCCGGCCCGGCCACGCCGTCGGGCAGCAGGCGGGAGGCGGCATGGAACGAGCGCGACCCGGCGCGGATGGCGCTACGGCAGGCGGCGAGGTCGGCGGCGCTGGCGTGGAGCCGGTCAGGCGAAAACGGACGCATGGGGCACGACCTTGTCGAGGATACGGGCGGAAGACAACACGCCGGGCAGCCCGGCCCCGGGGTGGGTGCCGGCGCCGACCAGGTAGAGGCCGGCCAGCTCCTCGCTCCGGTTGTGCGGGCGGAACCAGGCGGACTGGGTCAGGATCGGCTCCAGCCCGAACGCCGCCCCGTTCACCGCCAGCAGCCCGTCGCGGAAATCCTGCGGCGTGGTGACGCGCGAGGTGACAATGGCGTCTTCCAACCCAGGCAGCACGGTGGCGGCCAGGGCGGCGGCGATGGCGCGGCGATACGGTTCGGCCTGCTGCGACCAGTCCGTGCCGCTCGCCAGATGTGGCACGGGGGAGAGCACGTAGAACGCGTCGCAGCCGGGCGGCGCCATCGCCGGGTCGGTCGCGGTGGGGCGGTGCAGATAGAGGCTGAAATCGTCCGCCAGCCGCTTGTGGTGGAAGATGTCGGCGAGCAGGGCGCGGTAGCGCGGGCCGAGCAGGATGGTGTGGTGCGCCACGTCGCCATAGCGGCGGTTGGTGCCGAAATACCACACGAACAGCCCCATCGAGTAGCGGGCGCGGGCCAGCTTGCGGTCGGTCCAGCGGCGGCGGCGATGCGCGGACAGCAGGCGCGAATAGGTCCAGGCGGCGTCCGCGTTGGAGACGACGATGTCGGCCGCGATGGCCTCGCCGCCTGCCAGCACCACGCCGGCCGCGCGCCCGCCCGCCACCGTGATGCGCTCCACGGTGGCACCGGTGCGCAGGGTGCCGCCGGTTTGGGCCACCAGCCCGGCCAGGCCGCGCACCAGCGCACCGGTGCCGCCCAGCGCGTAGTGCACGCCCCAGCGGCGCTCGAGGAAGGCGATCAGCGCGTAAACGGCGCTGGCGGAGAACGGGTTGCCGCCTACCAGCAGGGGATGGAACGAGAGCACCGTGCGCAGCCGCTCGTCCTTGATGTAGCGCCGCACCAACGCGTGCACGCTGCGATGCCCGCCCAGCCGCAGCAGCGCCGGCAGCACCCGCACCATGTCGCCGATGCGGTCGAACGGCACGTCGCCGAGTTGCTCGAAGCCGACCCGGTAGATCGCCTCGGATTGCGCCATGAAGCGGTCGTAGCCGGCGGCGTCCGCAGGGGCGAAGCGGGCGATTTCGGCGCGCATGGAGGCCGGGTCGCCGGTGTAGTCGAACTGGGCGCCGTCGTCGCAGCGGATGCGATAGAACGGGGCGACCGGCACCAGCGTCACGTCGTCGGCCAGGCGGCGGCCGCAGAGCTGCCACAGCTCCTCGAACAGGAACGGCGCGGTGATCACGGTCGGCCCGGCGTCGAAGGTGAAGCCATCCTGCCGGTGCACGGTGGCGCGGCCGCCGGGCTGCTCGCCGCGTTCCAGCACCGTGACGCGCCAGCCCCGCGCGCCCAGCCGCACCGCCGCCGCCAGCCCGCCGAAGCCGCTGCCGATCACCACCGCATGGGGTCGTGCCGGGCCCGCCACGCGGGTGAGCGCCGTCACGCTTCGTGCTCCGCCGCCAGTTCGCGCCCGCCGATGCTTTTGCGCACGTGATGCAGCGCGAACCCGGTCACGAGGATCAGCACGGGGATGCTCAGCCCAGTGATCAGGTCGGTATCAAGCTCGATCACCCCGGCTGCCTTCAGCCCGCGCGCCAGGTCGTTGATCAGTGCCACCACGTAATAGGTGATCGCCACCACCGAGAGGCCCTCCACGGTGGATTGCAGGCGCAGTTGCAGCTTGGCGCGCTTGTTCATCGACTCCAGCACCGCCGCGTTCTGCTGCTCGCGGGTGAGGTCGACTCGGGTGGAGAGCAATTGCGCCGCGCGGGCGACGCGGATGGCAAGCGACTCCTGCCGGGCCGAGCTGGCGTTGCAGGTGTTCATCGCCGGCGCCAGGCGGCGGTCGTTGAACTCCTGGAAGGTTTGCAGGCCCGGCACCCGCGTCTCGCGCAACTCGCTGATCCGCCGCGTCACCAGCGCGTGGTAGGCGCGGGCGGCGGAGAAGCGGAACTGGGTGCGCGCCTCGCGGCTCTCGATGGCGGCGGAGAGGCGGGTGAGGCGGTGCAGCAGGCCGGGCTCGTTGGCGTCGTCGGTCTCCACCAGGGCGGTGGCGATCTCCGCCAGGTCGGCCTCGGCCTCGGCCAGCAAGGGGGTGAGGTCGCGCGCCACGGGCAGGGTGAGCAGCGCCATGACGCGGTAGGTTTCGATTTCGAGCAGCCGCTGCACCATCAGGCCGGCTTCCTGTGGCGCCAAGCCGTGGTCGTGGATCAGCAGGCGGCCGAACCCGTCGTGATGGATACGCAGGTCGGTGACGGCGGTGGCCGCGCCGCCGGCGATGCTGGAGCCGACCAGCAGGTGGCCGGCGAACAGGCGCTGGGACAAGGAAGCCGGGTCTGGCGGCTGGTCGCTGCGGATCAGGGCGGCATGGGTGGCGACGATGAGCTGGCCCGGCAGCGCCGCGATCCAGTCGGCGGGTACGGCGTCGATGGCTTGCCCGGCGAACGGGTCCTGCTCGGCGGAGTCGACGGTGAAGGTGTAGCGGACGAACTCGGTATGGCGCTCCCAGCGGACCCGGAAGGTGCCGAATTCGCCGCTGAAATGGCTGGCGCCGGACTCGGGCGGGCTGGCGCCGAAGCGGCTGGCGAGCTTGCCGACGGCGTGCGATTGCGCCTCCCGCTCGCTCGGGGGCGTGAGCAGCACGATGTAGGACAGCCGCGCCGGGGGGCTCAGCATGCCTGACGGACGGGCATGGACTTCGTTGTTCAGCTCGAGGCGCTGCGGATGGTCCGGCGGCAGCCTCATGTCGCTACCCGCCGCGTCTCAAGCCCTCTCCCTTTGGGAGAGGGTCGGGGTGAGAGGCCTGCACGAGGCGGGGTGTTGTGTGGCCCCCTCACTCAACCCTCTCCCAGGGGGAGAGGGCTTCTGCTGCTCGGCACGGGTTTGGCGGGCGGGTCATGACGCCATTCGCCGCGGGGCGGCGGCGTCTTCGATGATGGCGGCCACCTGCGCGGGCTGCTCCTCATGCGCCAGGTGCCCCAAATCCGGCAGGGTCACCAATTGGGCGCCGGGCACCAGGCGGGCAAAGCGGGACTGGTCGTCGGGCGGGATGGTGCGGTCGGCGCCGCCGCAGACCACCACCAACTTGGTGGCGAGCTTGGGCAGGTCGCGCGCGAGCGGCTGCAGATCCCAGTTCGCCATCATGCCCAAGGCCCCGCCGACATGGCTTGGGCGGCGCATGAGGCGGCCATAGAGCGCCACCCCCTCGGCATCCAGCTTGGACCCGGTGCTGGCGAGCAGTTGCTCCACCACCTTGCGGTTGCCGGCGCGCCAGGCGAACAGGCGCGGCACCAGCGGGTTCATCACCAGCAGCTTGGCGAGCGGGGAAAACAGCGAGCCGGCCACCCCGCCCAGCGGCAACACCGCGGCGTTCAGCGCCACCAGCGCCGTGGGGGCGATCCGCCCGTCCAGGCACATCCGCGCCAGGATCGCCGCCCCCGCTGAATGCCCCACCGCAACCACCGGCTGCCAGCCGCCGTCGCGCACCAGGGCGGCCAGGTTGCCCGCCATGCCGGGTAGGGTGAGCCGGTGGCTGGTCGGCAGGCCGGTGAAGCCGTGGCCCGGCAGGTCTGGGATCACCACGGTGAAGTGGCGCGCCAGGATCGGCGCCAGGGCGCGGTAGGAGTGGGTGGAGGCGCCGGTGCCGTGCACCAGCAGGATCACCGGGCCGGCGCCCAGCACCTGCACATGCCAACGCAGCCGGTCGGCCTCGATGAAGCGGCTGTAGCCACGCAGCGGCCACTCCCGCCCCTCGGTCGCCCAATCGGCCGGCGGGGCTGCCATCACCGCATCACGCAGCCGCCAGGCCGGTCAGATGGGCGAGGTTCTTGAAGAAGATGCGGACATGGGCGAGAGGCTTGGCCTTCACCAACTCCTTGTTCATGTAGGCGTCCCAGGTCAGCTCCTGGACGTCCTTGTCGCGGCAGATGGCAACAAAGCGCTCGCGGCGGCCGTCGTTCGTGTACCAATACTTCTGCATCAGGCCGAGGATCCAGAACACGCCGCCATGGGTGCGCATGAAGCGCTTGCGGGCGACGCGCAGCACGCGGGCGTCTCCGGTGGCGCAGAAGCGGTCGGCCACCTCTGCCACCACCCGGCCGCAATGCATCGCGTAGTAGATGCCCTCGCCCGACGCCGGCGCCACCACGCCCGCCGCGTCGCCGGCCAGGATCACGTCCCGCCCGTTGTCCCAGCGCTTGAGCGGGCGCAGCGGGATCGGGGCGCCCTCGCGGCGGATGGTTTCCATTTCCGCCAGGCCGGCGCTCAGCCGCAGCCGCCCGACCGCGCCACGCAGCGAGAATCCCTTGTGCATCGACCCGGTGCCGATGCTTGCAGTGTCGCCGTGCGGGAAGATCCAGGCGTAGAAATCCGGCGACAGCGAACCCTGGTAATAGACGTCGCAGCGGTCGGCGGCGAAGCTTGGCGGCACCCGCACGATCTCGTGGTAGGCGAACACGAACGGCACCCGGTCGGCCTTCGGGATAGTCTGCCGCGCCACGGCGGAGTTCGCCCCGTCCGCCCCGATCACCAGGCGCGCGCGCAGGCGGCCGGCGGCCTCGCCGTGCTTGTACTCCACGACGGCGGTGCCGTCCTCGTCGCGCGCGATGCGCTCGAACCCGCCGACCACGCGTTCGGCGCCATGCTCGGCGGCCCGGCAGCGCAGCCACTCGTCGAACGGTTCACGGTCCACCATGCCGACGAAGCCGCCGTCGATCGGCATGTCCACCTCGCGCGACTTGGGGCTCACCATGCGGGCGCCGGTGATCTTGGCCACCAGCAGGTGGTCCGGGATGTCGAACTCCTGGATGGCGCGGGGCGGGATGGCGCCGCCGCAGGGCTTGATGCGCCCGGCCCGGTCCAGCAGCACCACGGAGCGCCCGGCGCGGGCGAGTTGGTCAGCCGCGGTGGCGCCCGCCGGGCCGCCGCCAACGACGACGACATCATAGGTCTGGTCCATCGCCCGCTCTCCCGTTCAGCCGATTGCGATCGCGCAGGCCAGCATGCCCCAGACGTAGAGCATGGTGCCGGTCGCGTTATACCAAGGTGCCAGTTCGCGCGGGCGCCGCAGCAGCCGCAGCATTAGGCCGAGCTGGACCAGCAGCAGCGCGCCCACCACGCCCGCCGCCACCGGATGGTGCCAATGCAGCATCAGCCCGGCGGCCGCCGCCTGCGGGACGGCCATGGCGACGCATGCGACCCGCACCGCCCGCGCCACGCCGAGCTTGACCGGCAGCGAGCCCACGCCGGTGCGCTGGTCGCCCTCGACCGACTTGAAGTCGTTCAGCGTCATGATGCCGTGGGCGCCCAGGCTGTACAGCCCGGCCAGCAGCAGGATGGGGGTGTGCGGCAGCGCCCCGGTCATCACGGCGGCCCCGGTGAACCAGGGCAGGCCCTCGTAGCACAGGGCCACCGCGCTGTTGCCCCACCAGCCATTGGCCTTCAACCGCAGCGGCGGCGCGCTGTAGGCCCAGGCCAGCGCGAGGCCGAAGCAGGCGGCGCCGAACACGAAGCGCCCCAGCGCCGCGGCCAGCAGCAGCGACAGCACCGTCCAGACCAGTGCGATGGCGAACCCCCAACGGCCTGGCATACGGCCGGAGGGAATCGGCCGCCCGGGCTCGTTGATCGCATCGACATGGCGGTCGAACCAGTCGTTGGCCGCCTGGCTGGTGGCGCACACCATGGGCCCGGCGAGCAGCACGCCCGCCACAACCTCCGGCCAGTGCCCGCGCACCGCGACGCCGGCGGAGACCACGCCGCAGCCAAACGCCCACATCGGCGCAAACCAGGTGAGCGGCTTGAGCAGCTCCAGCACCACCTTGGGGCGCGGCCACGCTCCCGCCGCGAGCCGGCCCGGTGCGATCGCGCGGTCGCTCATCATGCCACCGCCACTCAGCCCTCGGCCTTGTCGGCCAGGTCACCCATGCCGTAGCGCCGCAGCTTCACGTACAGGCTTTGCCGCGACAGCCCGAGCAGCTCGGCCGCCGAGGCGCGGTTGTCCCCGGTCAGCTCCAGCGCCGCCTCGATGCAGAGCCGCTCGATCACGTCGGTCGTCTCCCGCACCATGTCCTTCAGCGCGACGCGGCCGATCAGCTCGGTCAGTTGCTCGATGGAGCGCGGCAGCTCGCGCCCCGCCCGCGTGGTGGCGACCGGGCGGCGGCCGGTGATGCGGATGATGAAGCCGAAGCAGGTGCGCCCCGCCATGACGGCCGAGCCCGCGGCGATCTCCACCGGGGCCACCGCGCCGTATTCGCCGCGCACCTCGGTGGCGAACAGCCGGACGGCGCCGTTGCCGCGCAAATTGGCCAGCAGCACCGGCAGGTCGGTGGCCGGGCGGCCGAGCCAGCGGTCGAGCGACTCGCCGCGCGCCTGTTCCTCGGCCGTGAGCTGCGCCATTTCGAGGAAGGCCGGGTTGGCCGAGGTGATGGTTCCGTCCGGCGTGGTCACCACGAAGCCATCCGGCCCGGCCTCCACCAGGTGTTCCACTTCGGAGGCGCCGCGCTGGGGCAGCGGCGCACCGTCCAGCAGGCGGACCAGGAAGAACGCCGCGTTGTCCTGCCGGAACAGCGCCGCGGACACGCGCAGTTCGGTGGCGCCCGGCTCGGTGGCGCCCGGCTCGGTCGCATCCGGCTCGGTGCGCAGGTGGGCCATGATGTCGTCGCCGCGCCCGGCCGCGCGCACGCCGCCGAGCAGCACCGAGACCGGCCCGGCGCTTTGCGGCGCGAACAGGCCGGTGAACGACTTGCCCACCAGCCGGGCACTGTCCACGCCGAGCGCATGGCCTGCCGCCGGGTTGGCCTCCACCACCACGTCCGAGGCGGCGTCCACCACCAGCACGGGCTCGGAGGAGAGATGGAACAGCATGCGGTAGCGGGTTTCGACGTGGCGCAGGCGGGCATAGTCCCGCTCCATCGCCTGCTGCGCCTCCACCAGCCGCTGCTGCAGGGCGGCGATCGGGCGCAGGTCGCGGCCGAACACCACGATGCGGTCGGCCGCGATGCGCACGGCGGAATAGAGCACGGGGATGTCGGGCGAGCCGGCTAGGGGATGGTTCACCTGGCGCCACCGGGTCGCGCTGGCGCCGACCTCGTTGAGCAGGTTGTGGATCTTGCCGCGGCTCTCCGCCGTTACGGTTTCCGGCCAGCGGCGGGTGAGCCAGGAGCCCTGGGCCTGCAGCGCGTCGGCCAGCTCCTGGCTGTGGAAGGCGGCATCCACGATCACGCCGGCTTCGCTGAGCACGAGCGAGATGTCGGACGCGGCGGCGATGACGGTGGCGGCCGTCTGCGCGTCCAGGTTGTCGAACACCTGCTTGGCCGAGTCGAACGCCGCTACGTAGGACACGGGGAACCGAACACGAACAAGGATAACATCGCCAGCCTTGCGGACCGCGCGGGACGGGGAGCGCGCGGGATCATCGGCTCAGGCGGACTCGGCCATCAGGGTCAACATGCCTTGCGCTTGTAGCACGGCCTGCCAGCCATCGCGCGCCGTCGCGTCCGCCCCGACCAACTGGACCAGCTCGGGCCGCTCGTTGACCACCGGGCCACCGACCATGACGCCCAAGTTGCAGTTGCGCGAGTGGCGGCGGATGGCGCGGATGCAGGAGCCGAGCTCGTCCAGGTGCAGCTCGGTGCCGAGCGAGAGCCCGATGACCGCGAACCACTCGTGGCGCACCAGGTCGGACAGGCCGGCCAAGGTGCTGCGCGGCTCGCAGGTGACGCTCCAGCCGGCGCGGCGGAAGAAATCGGCCACCATCATGAGGCCGAAATTGTGCTGCGCGCCAGGTACCGGGGCGAGCAGCACACGGCTGGTGCGCGGCCGTCGTGGCGGCGCCTGCCAGAAGGTCGGGCCGAGCGAGCGCAACACGCCGTGCAGCCGCCACAGCCCGAGGGTGACGTTGCTGAAGTCGGTGGTGTCCTCCTCCCACATCTCGCCAAGGCGGCGGGCGGCGGGGGCCAGCAGGTCGAGGTAGACCGCCTCGAGCGGCAGGCCTCGCGCGCGAAGACTCTCTATTAGCGAGAGCGCAGCGCCTTCCTCCGGGCTGATCGCCGCGTCCGCCAAGCTGGCTACATCCTGCGCGGCCACGATCGGTAGGGCGGCCGCCTGAGCCATTGCCGCGCGTCCGGCCAGCACCAGCCGCGGGATCACCTGGTCGATCACGGTGTGCTCGATGGTGCGGCTGAATAACTGGCGCTGGGTCGCCGCCGCGCTGGCATGGCGCGGCGGCGGCGCGTTGAGGAAGGGCGGTAGGCCTTCTCTCCACATGTCAGTCATGGCGGATTGCTGGATCACGTCGCCCATCTCGTTTGCTCCCCGATATTCCATACCTCAACCCCCTTTCTGTCAACATCGGTTTACGTAAACCCAGGTTGACAGTCGGCAGTGACGAGGCTTAGCGTTTCTCCCTACGATGAGCCTGGCATGTAGGCAGCCCGGTGGCGATGGAAAAAACAGCTTGAACAAGACGCCCCTGACCGGCGTCTGCAACTAAGGGAAACGAATTGTGCAAAGCACGATAACCCGCTTCATCGACGCCTTCGATTGCTGCCCCTGGGGCGCCATGGCCGGCCGCCCACAACCGCGCACCGCAACCCCGGCCGCGCTCTACACGCCCGAGCAGCGCCGCCGCCGCGACGCGACCAAATGGACCACCGTGCAGGGCGTGTTGGCCCCCCTTCAGTTCCTGGTGTTCCTCACCAGCCTGAGCCTGGTGCTGCGCTACCTGTTCACCGGGTCGGGGCTGGAAGCGGCCACCGCCTCCATCGTCGTCAAGACCATCGTGCTCTACGTCATCATGATTACCGGCGCGATCTGGGAGCGCGCGGTGTTCGGCCGCTATTTGTTTGCCGAGGCGTTCTTCTGGGAGGACGTGATGAGCATGCTGGTGATGCTGCTGCACACCGCCTACGTGGCCGAACTCTGGCTCGGCGCGGTGGCCAGCCAACAACTGATGCTGCTCGCCTTGGCCGCCTACGCCGCCTACCTCATCAACGCCACGCAATACGTGCTGAAGCTGCGCGCCGCCCGGCGGGGCAGCGAGCGGGTATCCGCTCCGTTGGCGCGCGGGACTGCGCTGGGCATGGGCTGATGGACGGCCTGCCACCCGGCCTGGAGTGCGGCCCGGCGGTTCGCCCCCTGTTGCGGGAGCGCGGCCAGCGCGAGGTGTTTTGCGGCCTGACCGGCATCGTCTGGCTGCACCGCGCCATCACCGACGCGTTCTTCCTCGTGGTCGGCTCGCGCACCTGCGCCCACCTGCTGCAATCGGCGGCCGGCGTTATGATCTTTGCCGAGCCGCGCTTCGCCACCGCCATCATCGACGAGCGGGACCTCGCCGGCCTGGCCGACGCCAACGACGAGCTTGACCGCGTGGTTGGCCAATTGCTGGCTCGGCGGCCCGACATCCGGCTGCTGTTCCTGGTCGGCTCCTGCCCGTCCGAGGTGATCAAGCTCGACCTGTCGCGCGCCGCCGCCCGGCTGTCCCAGGCCCATACGCCGGCGGTGCGGGTGTTGAACTACTCGGGCAGCGGCATCGAGACCACCTTCACCCAGGGCGAAGACGCCTGCCTGGCCTCGCTGGTGCCGGTGCTGCCGGCGGCGCCTGCGGGCGCGCGCGCGCTGCTGGTTGCGGGCGCGCTGGGCGAAGTGGTGCAGGGGCAGATGAGCCGGCTGTTCGCGGCGCTGGGCATCGGCCCGGTGGCGTTCCTGCCGCCGCGTCAATCCACGGCGCTGCCCGCGGTCGGGCCCGGCACGCGCTATCTGCTAGCACAACCTTTCCTGGCCGACACGGCGCGGGCGCTGGACGAGCGGGGCGCCGAGCGGCTGGCCGCCCCGTTCCCGCTCGGCGCGGAAGGCACCACCGCCTGGTTGCGCGCCGCCGCCGACGCCTGGGGCGTGCCGTCAGCCCGGTTCGCCGCCGTAACCGACCCGGCCCGCAGCCGCGCCGAGGCCGCGCTGGCGAGCGCACGCGGCCGCCTGGCCGGTCGCCGGGTGTTCTTCTTCCCCGATTCGCAACTCGAAATCCCGCTCGCCCGCTTCCTGCACCGCGAATTAGGCATGGCCTTGGCCGAAGTCGGCACGCCCTATCTGCACCGCGAGCACCTGGCCGAGGAATTGGCCTGGCTGCCGGCCGGCGTGCAGCTTTCCGAAGGCCAGGATGTCGACCGCCAACTGGACCGCTGCCGCGCAGCCCGGCCGGACATCACGGTGTGCGGCTTAGGCCTGGCCAATCCGCTCGAGGCGGAAGGGCTGGCGACGAAGTGGTCCATCGAACTGCTGTTCACGCCGATCCAGGGCTACGAGCAGGCAGCCGACCTGGCCGAGCTGTTCGTCCGTCCGCTGGAACGTCGCGTGAGGCTGCGCCTATGAAGCTCGCACTCTGGACCTACGAGGGCCCGCCCCATGTCGGCGCCATGCGCGTGGCCGCGGCGATGCGCGGGGTGCACTACGTGTTGCACGCGCCGCAAGGCGACACCTACGCCGACCTGCTGTTTACCATGATCGAGCGGCGGGACACGCGGCCGCCCGTCACCTACACCACGTTCCAGGCGCGCGATCTGGGCGGCGACACCGCGGAGCTGTTCAAGACCGCGGCGCGCGACGCCTATGCCCGCTTCCAACCGGACGCGATGCTGGTCGGCGCCTCCTGCACCGCCGAGCTGATCCAGGACGACCCGGGCGGCCTGGCACGCACGCTGGGGCTGCCATGCGCGGTGGTGGCACTGGAACTGCCGAGCTACCAGCGCAAGGAGAACTGGGGCGCGGCGGAAACCTTCTACCAGCTCGTGCGCAGCTTCGCCGTGCGTGGGCCAGACGCACCCGTCGCAGCGACGTGCAACATCCTTGGCCCGAGCGCGCTCGGCTTCCGCCACCGCGACGATTTGGCCGAGATCACCGCGCTGCTGGATCAGCTTGGCATCACCGTGAACGTCTGTGCACCCCAGGGCGCCACCCCGGCCGACCTGGCGCGGCTGCCGCAAGCGGCGTTCAACGTGGTGCTTTATCCCGAGATCGCCGGCACCGCGGCGGCCTGGCTGAAGCGCACCTTCGACCAGCCGCACACCACGATCGTGCCGATCGGCGTCGGCGCCACGCGAGACTTCATCGCCGAGGTGGCCGCCCTCGCCGGCGTCGACCCGGCGGCGGCACTCGGCGGCTCCCGGCTGCCCTGGTACTCGCGATCGGTCGACGCCAACTATCTCACCGGCAAGCGCGTGTTCGTGTTCGGCGACGCGACCCACGCCGTGGCCGCCGCGCGCGTGGCCGCGGAGGAGCTGGGCTTCACCGTGGTGGGGCTCGGCAGCTATGCCCGCGAGTTCGCCCGCGAGGTGCGGACCGCGGCGGCACGCTACGGCGTCGAGCCGCTGATCACCGACGACTATCTCGACGTGGAGGCCGCCATCACCGCCGCGGCGCCCGACCTCGTGCTCGGCACGCAGATGGAACGCCACATCGCCAAGCGGCTCGGTATCCCCTGCGCCGTGATCTCGGCCCCCGTGCACGTGCAGGACTTTCCGGCGCGCTTCTCGCCGCAAATGGGCTGGGAAGGCGCCAACGTGTTGTTCGACACCTGGGTGCACCCGCTGATGATGGGGCTGGAAGAACACCTGCTCGGCATGTTCCGCGAAGACTGGGAGTTTGGCGCCGGCGCCGCCCCCTCGCATCTCGGCGCCACGCATGGCGCCGCGCCCCCGGAGCCGGAGCCGGACGCTGCCAGCGCCGCCTGGTCGGCCGAGGCAGAAAAAGAGCTCGGCAAGATCCCGTTCTTCGTGCGCGGCAAGGCCCGGCGCAACACCGAGCGGTTTGCGGCCGAGCATGGTGCTGGACTGATCACGCTGGAAACCCTCTATGATGCGAAGGCCCATTATGCCCGCTGAGGTTGATCCTATTTCGGTCGTGGCCCAGGCCGCGCCTATACGGGTCGTGTTCGTCACCATGGACAGCCACCTGTCCAGCGCGATCGACCGGGCCGCCTCGTCGATGCGCGCCGAGTTGCCCGGGTTGCGCCTCGAACTCCACCCGGCCGACGAGTGGGCCGACGACCCGGTGGCGCTCGCACGCTGCAACGCCGCCATCGCCGGGGCGGACATCGTGGTCGCCACCATGCTGTTCCTCGAGGACCATATCCGTCCGGTGCTGCCGGCGCTGCGGGCCCGGCGCGAGGCTTGCGACGCCATGGTCTGCTGCCTGTCCGCGTCCGAGGTGGTCAAGCTCACCCGCGTCGGCCGGTTCGACATGGCGGGCGAGGCCAAGGGCGTGCCAGCGCTGCTGAAGCGGCTGCGCGGCAAGACTGGCAAGGGCTCCAACGCCCGCGGCCAAATGGCGATGCTGAAGAAGCTTCCCAAGCTGCTGAAATACATCCCCGGCCCGGCGCAGGACGTGCGCGCCTACTTCCTCGCGCTGCAATACTGGCTCGCCGGGTCCGAAGAGAACCTCGGCAACATGGTGCGACTGCTGGTCGGGCGCTACGCCACCGGGCCGCGCGCGCTGCCCGCCCACACGCTGCAGCCCGCCGCACCGCGCGACTACGGCGACATCGGACTCTACCATCCGCGCATGGCGGGCCGGGTCAGCAGCCGGACGTTGGATTTGCCGAGGCCCGGCAGCGCCGGCACGGTCGGCTTGCTGATCCTGCGCTCCTACGTGCTGGCCGGTAACGCGGGGCACTATGATGGCGTCATCGACGCGCTCGAAGCACGCGGCCTGAACGTGGTGCCGGCGTTTGCCGCCGGGCTCGACCAGCGCCCCGCCATCGAGGCGTTCTTCACCAAGGACGGCCGCTCCAGCGTGGAGGCGATCGTGTCGCTGACCGGGTTCTCCCTGGTGGGCGGGCCGGCCTACAACGACGCCAAGGCGGCCGCCGACACGCTGGCGGCTTTGGATGTACCTTATATCGGCGCGCACCCGCTCGAGTTCCAAACCATCGAGCAGTGGGACGGCGACGCACGCGGCCTCACGCCGATCGAGGCGACGATGATGGTCGCCATTCCGGAACTCGACGGCGCCATCTGCCCAATGACCTATGGCGGCCGCAACGCCGGCGAACGCCGCGGCGACATGACGGTGGTGCCGGAGCGCTCGCGCATGCTGGCCGCTCGGGTGGCGCGGCTGGTGGCGCTGCGCAAGGTGGCGCGGGCGGATCGGCGCGTGGCCATCGTGCTGTTTAATTTTCCGCCCAACGCCGGCGCCACGGGCACCGCGGCCTACCTCTCGGTGTTCGAGTCGCTGCAGAACACCCTGGTCGCGATGAGTGCGGCCGGCTACCGCGTGGACGTGCCGCTGGACGTCGCCGCATTGCGCGAGCGCGTGCTGGGCGGCAACGCCTCGCTCTATGGCACCGACGCCAACGTCGCGGTGATGATCTCGGCCGACGCGCACGTGCGGGGCGAGCCGCACATCAAGGACATCGAGGCGGTGTGGGGCGCAGCACCAGGCCGGCAGAACACCGACGGCAGCCGCCTCTTCGTGCTCGGCGCACAATTCGGTAACGTGTTCGTCGCCATCCAGCCCGCGTTCGGCATCGAGGGCGACCCGATGCGCCTGATGTTCGAAGGCGGATTCGCCCCAACGCACGCGTTCTGCGCGATGTATCGCTGGATGCGGGAGGACTTTGCGGCGCACGCGGTGCTGCATTTCGGCACCCACGGTGCGCTCGAGTTCATGCCGGGCAAGCAGGCCGGTCTGTCGGCGGCGTGCTGGCCCGACCGGCTGATCGGCGACATGCCGAACTTCTACCTCTACGCGTCCAACAATCCGTCCGAGGGCATGCTCGCCAAGCGGCGTACCGGCGCCACGCTGGTCAGCTATCTCACGCCACCGGTGGCGCATGCCGGGTTGTATCGCGGCCTGCTCGACCTGAAGGCCACGCTCGACACCTGGCGCGCGCTGGAGCCTGATACCGACGCGGTGAAGCGCGCCGCCTTGGCCGGGCTGTTGCAGGCGCAGGCGGCGGCGGTGAACCTCGGCACCAACGAGCCGGTATGGGCTGACCCAGCGAGCGAGGCTAACCGCGTCTCTGGCGCGTTGCTAGAGCTGGAATACACGCTGATCCCGGACGGTTTGCATGTCGTGGGCCAGGTGTCTTCGCCCGCAGCCCGCGCCACCACGCTCGACGCCGCCGGCATCACCGAGCCGCAACGCCGGGCCGAATTGGACGCGCTGCTCGCGGTGGATCACGAACTACCGGCGCTGATCCATGCCCTCGATGGCGGCTACATTCGCCCGGCGCCCGGCGGCGACTTGCTGCGCACCACTGAGGTGCTGCCGGCCGGGCGCAACATCCACGGCTTCGATCCGTTTCGCCTGCCCTCCGCGTTCGCAATGACGGACGGCGCGCGCCAGGCCGAGCGGTTGCTGGCGCG
Source organism: Acetobacteraceae bacterium (assembly GCA_965199105.1). Classification (GTDB taxonomy): domain Bacteria; phylum Pseudomonadota; class Alphaproteobacteria; order Acetobacterales; family Acetobacteraceae; genus LMUY01. Next base: position 1,815,055 of record CBDAQO010000002.1, read on the forward strand.
GCACCAGGCCGATTGCGGCGCGCTGCCGGAGACGGTGGCGATGGTGCTGTGGGGCACCGATAATCTCAAGACTGAGGGCGGCCCTATCGCGCAGGCGCTCGCGCTGATGGGAGCGGAGCCGCGGCATGACAGCTATGGCCGCGTCGCCGGCGCGCAGTTGGTGGCGCCGGAACGGTTGGGCCGCCCGCGCATCGACACCGTGATCACGCTGTCCGGTATCTTCCGTGACCTCCTGCCGCTGCAGACCAAGCTGCTGGCCGAGGCCGCACTGCTCGCCGCGCGGGCCGACGAGCCGCTGAACCAGAACTTCGTCCGCAAGCATGTGCTGCAACTGATGGCGGCCGAGGGCATTACGATGGAGGCGGCGGCGCTGCGCGTGTTCGGCAATGACGACGGGGCCTACGGCGCCAACGTGAACCAGATGCTCGAGGCCGGCGCCTGGTCGGACGCGGACGAGTTGGCCGACAGCTACACCAGGCGCAAAGGCTTTGCCTACGGCGTGTCCGGCCGCCCGGTGCGGCAGGACCGGGTGTTGCAGAGCGTGCTCGCCACGGTGGAGGTCACCTACCAGAACCTCGACAGCATCGATGTCGGCGTGACCACGGTGGACAACTACTTCGACACGCTGGGCGGCATCTCGCGCGCCGTGCGCAAGGCCCGCGGCGGCGTGGAGGCGGCGATCTACATCGGCGACCAGACCCGCGGCGAGGGCACCGTGCGCTCGCTGAACGAGCAGGTCAGCCTCGAAACCCGCACCCGCGCGCTCAACCCGCGCTGGTACGAGCCGCTGCTGGCGCATGGCGCGGAGGGCGTGCGCAACATCGAGGCGTCGCTCACCAACACGCTGGGCTGGTCGGCCACCACCGGGCAGGTGGACGAGTGGGTCTACAAGGAATTTGCCGACACCTACGTGCTGGACGCGGCGATGCGCGAGCGTTTGGCCGCGCTCAACCCGGTCGCTTCGGCCCGGATCGCCGACCGGCTGATGGAAGCGCATGAGCGGCGCTATTGGCAACCGAGCGAGGCGACCTTGGCCGCACTCGGTGAGGCTCAGGATGCGCTGGAAGACCGGCTCGAAGGCATAGGAGTGGCAGCATGACCGTCCAAACGAGGCCCATCCTCCCGCCACGCGGGATGACGTCCTGCGCCGATGGCGAAGGCAGCGTACAGGTCAAGCTCGACCCGGCGCTAAAGATAGGAAACGCCAAAGTGTTCGCCGTCTACGGCAAGGGCGGCATCGGCAAGAGCACCACCTCGTCCAACTTGTCGGTGGCGTTCAGCAAGCTCGGCAAGCGCGTTCTGCAGATCGGCTGCGACCCGAAGCACGACAGCACCTTCACCCTCACCAAGCGGCTGATCCCGACCGTGATCGACGTGCTCGCCGGCGTGGACTTCCACCCCGAGGAGCTGCGCGCGGAGGATTTCGTGTTCCCCGGCTACAACGGCGTCATGTGCGTCGAAGCGGGCGGCCCGCCGGCGGGCACCGGCTGCGGCGGCTACGTGGTGGGGCAGACGGTGAAGCTGCTCAAGGAGCATCACCTGCTGGAAGACACCGACGTGGTAATCTTCGACGTGCTGGGTGACGTGGTGTGCGGTGGGTTCGCCGCGCCGCTGCAACATGCCGACCGCGCGCTGATCGTCACCGCCAACGATTTCGACAGCATCTTCGCGATGAACCGCATCGTCGCCGCGATCAATGCCAAGGCGAAGAACTACAACGTGCGGCTCGGCGGCGTGATCGCCAATCGCTCGGCCGCCACCGACCAGATCGACCGCTTCAACGGCGCGACCGGCCTCGGTTTGCTGGCGCGCTTCGGCGACCTGGACGTGATCCGGCGCTCGCGGCTGAAGAAGTCCACCCTGTTCGAGATGGAGCCTTCGCCGGAGCTCGAGGCGGTGCAGGCGGAGTATATGCGGCTGGCCGCAACGCTCTGGGCCGGCGTGGAACCGCTCGAGGCGGCGCCGCTGATCGACCGGGACATCTTCGACCTGCTGGGGTTCGACTGATGAGCGGATACGCGCAACGCCGCGGCGAACTCGAAACCTATTTCGACCGCACCGCCGCGGCTGCCTGGGCGCGCCTCACCTCGGATGCGCCGGTCAGCGGCATCCGCGCCACCGTTCGGGCCGGACGGGACCGCATGCGCGCCACCCTGCTCGGCTGGCTGCCGGGCGACCTCCACGGCGCCCGGGTGCTGGACGCTGGCTGCGGCACGGGTGCGGCCGCGGTGGAGTTGGCGCGGCGCGGGGCGGACGTGGTGGCGGTGGACCTGTCCGCCACGCTGGTGGCCCTGGCGCGGGAGCGCAGCGCCGGGCAGCAGGGCGCCGGCCGCATCGAGTTCCGCACCGGCGACATGCTGGACCGGGCGTTCGGCCGCTTCGACCACGTGCTGGCGATGGACTCGCTGATCCACTACCAGGCCACCGACATCATCCGCGTGCTGAGCGGCTTGGCGTCCCGCACCGAGCGGTCGGTGGTGTTCACCTTTGCGCCGCGAACGCCGGCTTTGGCGGCGATGCATGCGGTAGGACGGCTGTTCCCGCGCAGCAACCGGGCGCCGGCCATCGAGCCGGTGGCGCCAGCCAAGCTCGGCGCGCTCCTGGGCCAGTTGCAGCCTTGGCACGCCGGGCGGACGGAGCGGGTGAGCGGCGGGTTTTACACGTCGCAGGCGATGGAGTTGGTACGGTGAAGCGCCCCTCACCCAACCCTCTCTCAGGGGGAGAGGGCTTCAACAGGCGGCTGGCGCGGCAATGGCGCAACCTAAGCACCACCTTCCTCCCGTTTGCCGAGGTGGCTACCGCCGAACTGCCGCTGCCGCGCCTGCTTAGGCTGGCCCTGTTCCAGGTCACCGTCGGCATGGCGCTGGTGCTGCTCATCGGCACGCTCAACCGGGTGATGATCGTCGAGCTCGCGGTGCCGGCCTGGCTGGTGGCCATCATGGTGTCGCTGCCGTTCTTCTTCGCCCCGCTGCGCACGCTGATCGGCTTCCGCTCCGACACGCATCGCTCCGTGCTAGGCTGGCGCCGGGTGCCGTATATCTGGTTCGGCACGCTGATCCAGTTCGGCGGCCTGGCCATCATGCCGTTCGCGCTCATCCTGCTCTCGGGCGACAGCAACGCGCCGATGTGGGTGGGGCAGTTCGCCGCCGCCTTTGCCTTCCTGCTGGTGGGCGCCGGGTTGCACACGGTGCAGACGGTGGGCATGGCGCTGGCCAACGACCTGGCTCCCGCCCATGCCCGCCCGAAAGTCACCGCGCTGCTGTGGTCCATGCTGCTGGCCGGAATGCTCGCCAGCGCGCTGCTGTTCGGCCTGGTGTTGCAGCATTTTAGCGAGGTGCGGCTGATCCAGGTGGTGCAGGGCTCCGGGCTGCTCACCATGGTGGTGAACGTGGTGGCGTTGTGGAAGCAGGAAGCGCGCGACCCGTCGCGCACCGCAGCGCCGCGGCCCTTGTTCCAAGACTCGCTGCGTGCCTACGCCGCCGAGCCGCGCGCGCGCCGCCGCCTGGTCGCGGTGGCGCTCGGCACGGCCGGATTTAGCATGCAGGACATCCTGCTCGAGCCGTATGGCGGCCAGGTGCTGCATCTGTCGGTCGGGTCCACCACGTCGCTCACGGCGCTGCTCGCGGTGGGCGGGCTAGGCGGCATGGTGCTGGCCGCGCGCGGGCTCGGCCGCCAGCGGGACCCGTATCGCGTGGCGGCAAGCGGCGTGTTGGCCGGGCTGTTCGCGTTCGCCGCCGTCATCTGTGCCGCGCCGATGGCCAGTCCGCTGCTGTTCGGCTGCGGCGTGGCGGCGATCGGGTTCGGCGCGGGCCAGTTCGTGGTCGGCACGCTCACCGTTTCGATGGGCCTGGTGCAGGATGGTGCCAGCGGATTGGCGTTGGGCGCGTGGGGCGCGGTGCAGGCGCTGGCGGCCGGCGTGGCCATCGCCACCAGCGGCGTGTTGCGCGATGCGATGGGCGCGTGGGCGGCGCGCGGCGTGTTCGGCCCGGCCCTGGTGGACCAGGCGACAGGCTACGGCGTGGTCTACGTGATCGAGATCGGGCTCCTGTTCAGCGCCTTGGTTGCGATGGGCCCGCTGGTTCGCCCTGCGCGCATCACAAACGCCGCCTTTCCGCTTGCCAATTTCGGGGCGTCGGCAGCAAAGTAAGAACAAAGGAAACGCAAGATGCCGAGTGGTGCGATTACCGGCTACATCGATGTGGCGCAGCTTACGCTTTACGCGTTCTGGCTCTTCTTCTTCGGACTGATCATGTATCTGCGCATGGAAGACAAGCGCGAGGGCTACCCGCTCGACCCGGATGGCGGCAACGGCTACGGCACCTTCCCGCCCATCCCCAAGCCCAAGCGCTTCATCCTGCCGCATGGTGGCGAGTTCTTCGCCCCGCGCGCGGTGGAGCTGGCGCAACCGGCGCTGCCGCCGATGCCCGTGCCTGGCATGCCGTTCGACCCGGTGGGCGACCCGATGCAGTCCGGCGTGGGGCCCGCCTCCTACGCGCTGCGCGACGAGCACCCGGACAAGATGTTCGAATCCGGGCTGCCGCGGATCGTGCCGCTGCGGGTGGCGGAGGGCTACTACCTGGCCGTCGAGGATGCGCACCCCAAAGGCATGCTGGTGGTGGACCTGAAGGGCGAGCCGATCGGCGCCGTCAGCGACGTGTGGATCGACCGCTCGGAAACGCTGGTGCGCTACCTGCAGGTGACGTGTTCGCTGAACGGGCGCGAGGTGCTGGTGCCAATGAACCTGGTGGGGCTGGACCGCAAGCGCCGCATCGTGAAGGTGCGCTCGGTGTTGGCGCACCAATTCGCCGCAGCACCGGTGCCGGCCAGCCTGGACCAGATCTCGCTGCGTGAGGAGGACCGCATCATGGCCTATTTCGCCAGCGGCCATTTGTTCGCAACCGCCGACCGCTTGGGGCCGCTGCTATGAACGAGCATGATTTCGAGCCGGTGCGCGGCTTGCCGGGCGTGCCGCCGCAGGGCGAGGTGGTGTTGTGGCAGGGCTCGCCGAACTGGCGGGTGCTGGCGCGGCACGGCCTGCGCCTGCGCGGGCTGGCGTTGTATTTCACCGCCCTGCTGGGCTGGTTCGCCATCGCCCATGCGGCCGGGTTCGACGTTGCGGCGGCGCGACGCCTGGCCCAATTCGCCGGGCTGGCCGGCGTGGCGCTCGCGTTGGTGGCGCTGTTCGCCTACCTGGTCGGTCGCACCACGGTCTACACCGTCACGAACCGCCGGGTCGCGATCCGCTTCGGCGTGGCGCTGTCGATGACGCTGAACCTGCCGCTGGCGCAGATCGAGGCGGCCGACATGCGGGCCAACCGGGATGGCAGCGGGGACGTGGCGTTGCGCCTGACGCCCGACACCAAGATCGCCTACCTGCTGCTGTGGCCGCATGCCCGGCCGTGGCGGATGAGCCCGGCGGAGCCGATGCTGCGCGCGGTGCAGAACGTGGCGGCCCTGTCGGCGGCGTTGTGCCGGGCGGCACAATCGGAACCGCTGTGCCGAACGGCGCTGCCAGCTATCCCGGCAAGAACCCAACCCGTCCTGCAACCGGCGCAAGCAGCATGAGCGCGACCCGCACCGAGCACATCGTGGTGCCGCGCTATGCGTTGATCGCGGCGGCGGCGCTCATCACCCTCTCCGTCGCCGGGGCGGCCGCGGCGCGGATATTCGGCGTGCCAAGCGCCATCCCGCACTCCACCGTGGTGGCCAGCGTGGCGGTGCGGTTCAGCGACGAGGCGGACAAGAGCGTGGTCGCCCGCGATGCCACCACCGGTCGCGAACTGGCGCGCTACGCCCGGGACACCAACGGCTTCCTGCGCGCCACCCTGCGCGGCCTGGTGGGAGACCGCACCCGGGTGACCGGATCGGAGCAGGCGACCGTGCCGTTCGACATCGTGGGCTGGGCCGATGGCCGTATCTCCCTGCTCGACCCGGTGACCAAGCGGGACGTGGAGCTGGAGGCGTTCGGCATCACCAACGAGGCCGCCTTCGCCGCGCTGCTGCCGGGCCGCGCGCTGCAGGTGAGCGCCGCGGACCAGCCGAAGGGGGTGGAGCTCGCGACGCTGACACCGAAGACCGCGCCATGAGCTGGCTTGCCCGCGACGTAGTCCAGGTGCCGGTGACGGTGGAGCTCGAACAAACTGCCGAGAGCTTCCACGCCTATGCCGTGCCGGAAGGGATCGACATCCAGCCCGGCGACGAGGTGACGGTGCATGGCGCCCCAGCGCGGATCGCGTTCGGCGAGCGCCGGGTCGTGCAATGTCGCGCCACGGTGGTGCGGGCCGGGCCGTTGCGCCGGGCCTGGACGCGGCTGGAGGGCTTGTTCTCGCTCACCGAACTCTATGAAGTGGGCTTCGAAGCGAGGGAGTTGTCATGAGCCAGGCAGTGCATGAGGCGGACGCGGTGGCGGCCCGGTCGCCAGTCCTGAAGGCGGGCGCGTCGGTCGAGTCCACCCAGCAGGCGCAGCAGGACACGGTGCTGACGCCGCGGTTCTACACCACCGACTTCGCCGCCATGGACCGGTTGGACGTGAGCCGGGTGCGCCCGGAATGGGACAGCCTGATCGCCGAGCTGCGGTCGGACCCGAACAAGGGCCATTTCCTACGGACCGGCACCTTCGAGGCGGCGATGGAAGCGATGGACCCGCCGCTGCGCAAGGAGTTCCTCGAGTTCCTGGTCAGCTCCGTCACCGCCGAGTTCTCCGGCTGCGTGCTCTACTCGGAAATCCGCAAGCGAGTGACCAACAAGGACGTGCACGAGCTGTTTGGCTTCATGAGCCGGGACGAGGCGCGCCACGCCGGGTTCATCAACGACGCGCTGAAGGATTTCGGCGTCGGGGTGGATCTCGGTTTCCTCACCAAGGCAAAGAAATACGCCTATTTTCAGCCGAAATTCATCTTCTACGCCACCTACTTGTCGGAAAAGATCGGCTACGCCCGCTACATCACGATCTATCGCCAGATGGAGCGCCACCCCGACCGCATGTTCCACCCCATCTTCCGCTGGTTCGAGAAGTGGTGCGACGACGAGTTCCGCCATGGCGAGGCGTTCGCGCTGCTGATGCGGGCAAACCCCAAGCTGCTCACCGGGATCAACAAATACTGGGTGCGGTTTTTCCTGCTCGCCGTGTTCGCCACCATGTACGTGCGCGACCATGCCCGCCCGGCCTTCCACGAGGCGTTGGGCATGGACCCGACCGACTACGACTTCCGCGTGTTCCGCATCACCCAGGAGATCTGCCGCCAGGTGTTCCCCGTGCTGCTGGACCTGGATCACCCGGCGTTCGCGCCCGGGCTCGAGCGGCTGCGGCGGATCGCCCTGCGGATGGCGGCGGCCAAGGCGCAAGGCGGGCTGGGCGGCAAGCTGCGCAAATTGGGGCTGACCGCGCTGGCCGGCGCCACCTTTGCACGGCTTTATTTGCTGCCGGCGCAGGCCAACGCGCTGCCGGCGCAAGTGCGCCTGTCGCCGGCATTCTGAGCGCGATGGCCCATTTCGTGGTGCCCGCGGCCTTCGCGCTGTTTGCCTGGTGGGCCAGCACCGGGGTGGTGATCCTGCTCGACAACTTGCCACGCCGCACCTTCCGCTACAGCGTCGCGGGGGCGAGCGTGGTGCTGGTGGTGGCACTATGGGGCCTGTGGGCGACGCGGATGAACACCACGGTGCTGGGCGCGTACGCCGGCTTCACCTATGGGCTGCTGGCCTGGGCCTGGCTGGAGCTCACGTTCTACACCGGCTTCATCACCGGGCCGCGCAAGGTGCGCTGCCAGGAGGGCTGCAGCGGCTGGCGCCACTTTGGCCACGCCATCATGGCGAGCCTTTGGCACGAGATCGCCGTGATCGTGGTGGGCGCGCTGGTGTTGGGGCTGACCTCGGGCGCGCCGAACCAGGCGGGGGCGCTGCTGTTCGTGGTGCTGTCGTGGATGCATCAGAGCGCGCGGCTGAACGTGTTCCTCGGCGTGCCGAACATCGCCGAGCAGTTCCTGCCCGAACACCTGGACTTCTTGCGCTCGTTCCTGCGTCGGCGGCCGATGAACTTCCTGTTTCCCGTTTCGGTGAGCGTCTCTACCGTCGCCGCCGTGCTGCTGGTGCAGCGCGCGCTGGCGCCGGGGGTGGGCGCCGCCACCGCGACCTCGTTGCTGTTTGCCGCCACCATGATGGTGCTGGCCATCGCGGAACACTGGTTCCTCGTGGTGCCGCTGCCGGTGGACAAGCTGTGGTCCTGGAGCCTGCGCCGGGCCGAGCCGCGCCGGGTCGCCCACCGCCACGGCCACCAGCACGGCGCCCCGGCGGCAAAGCTAGGCACGTCCTCCTGGAGCACCCACCTGGTGGGCTGTTGTGACGTGCCTCGGCTGCGACTGGTGTTGGACGCGGTGGCGAGCGGTGGCTACGGCCAGGTGGACCAGGTAACTGGCGTGGCCCGCGCGCCCTCCGGCTGGGTGCGGTTCTACGTGGCTGGCGGGCTTGCGGGCGTGGCGAGCTTCGCCCCGGTCGGCGGCGAGCAGGGGCAGGTGATGGCGACCGGGCGGCAGGTGGACGGCGCCGGGTTGCAGGCAGCGTTTTCCGCCTGTGCCGAGCGCGCGGCGGCCTGAACGAAATGGGGATGGGGATGGATCACGAGGCGTTCTTCCGCAAGCAGATCGACGGCCTCCACCGCGAGGGCCGCTACCGGGTATTTGCCGACCTGGAGCGGCAGGCGGGCGCGTTCCCCACCGCCATCCACCACGACGGGCGCGGCGGCACCGCCCCGGTGACGGTCTGGTGCTCCAACGACTACCTGGGGATGGGCCAGCATCCGAGCGTGATCGCGGCGATGCACGAGGCGCTGGACCGCTGCGGCGCCGGGGCGGGCGGCACGCGCAACATCTCGGGCACCAACCACTACCACGTGCTGCTCGAGCGCGAGCTGGCGTCGCTGCACGGGATGCGTTCGGCGCTGCTGTTCACCTCCGGCTACATGTCCAACGACGCCACCCTGTCGGTGCTGGCGGGGCGCATGCCGGGCTGCACCGTGCTGTCGGACGCGCTGAACCATGCCTCCATTATCGAGGGCATCCGCCGCAGCCGGGCCGATTACCGCGTGTTCCGCCACAACGACCCGGCGGACCTCGAGCGCATCCTGTCCGAGCTCGAGCCGGAGCGGCCCAAGCTGATCGTGTTCGAGAGCGTCTACTCGATGGACGGCGACATCGCGCCCGTGGCGGAGATTTGTGACGTGGCCGACCGCTACGGTGCCATGACCTACCTGGACGAGGTGCACGGCGTCGGCCTCTACGGGCCCGGCGGCGCCGGGATTGCGGCGCGGCAGGGGGCGGGCCATCGCCTCACCGTGGTGGAGGGCACCCTGGCCAAGGCGTTCGGCGTGATCGGCGGCTACATCGCGGCCTCCGACGCGCTCTGCGACTTCGTCCGCTCGTTCGCGCCCGGCTTTATCTTCAGCACGGCGATGCCCCCCGCAGTGGCGGCCGGCGCGCTGGCCAGCATCCGGCACTTGCGGGCGAGCGAGGCCGAGCGCGAGCGGCACCAGGACCGGGTGGCCGAAGTGCGCCGCCGGCTCGACGCGATCGGCGTGCCGCACATGCCCAACCCCAGCCACATCGTGCCGGTGATGGTGGGGGACCCGGTGCTGTGCAAGCAGATCAGCGACACCCTGCTGGACCGCTACGGCATCTACGTGCAGCCGATTAATTACCCGACCGTGCCGCGCGGCACCGAGCGCTTGCGCATCACCCCGTCGCCGCTGCACAGCGATGCCGACATCGACAAGCTGGCCGACGCGCTCGGCACGATTTGGGCCGAACTCAGCCTCGCCCGTGCCGCTTAGCTGTCGCCAAGAGTGCAGCGCGGTGGGTGGGCAGGCGGACCGGGATGCTACTGCACCTCGCGCCTGCGCCCCGCGAGATCGACGCCATGCGCCACGCCGGCCAGCAGCAGGCAAAGCGCGACCCACATCGCCGCCCCGCCGCTCAGCGCCACCCGCAACGCCAGAGTGAGCAAGACGCCGGGCAGCAACGTCCGCGCCACGGCGGCGAGCGGCAGCCGTCGCCCGCGCCAGGCGGCCAGAGCGGCCAACTCGACCAGGGTCGCCGCCAGCACCACGTCCGCGAGGTGGCTGCCAGCCAGCCATGGTGGCATCGCGAAAACCATGCTGCTCCCTAATGTTGCCAAACCTAGGCTTATCCCCAAACGTTGCTGTCAGGTCATCGTCCGAGGAGAACAACATCGTGTCAAACGAAGTGTCAGCCCGTCGCGCCGTGCTCAAATCCGCCCTCGCCGTGCTGTGCGGGACGGCCGCGGCGACCGCCACCACGCGCCTGGCCCGGGCGCAGGATGCCAAGCTGGCGCAAAATGTTGTGCAGTATCAGACCTCGCCCAAGGACGGCGCGATGTGCAGCGGCTGCGTGAACTTCCAGCCGCCGAACGCCTGCGCCATCGTTTCGGGCGAGATCGTGCCGAACGGCTGGTGCGTGGCGTTCGCGCCCAAGGCCAGCTAGCGCTCTCCTCGAGCGCCTTCCCGGGCGCGGGCGGCTGATGCGCGCGGTGTTCCCGTTCCCGGCGATCGTTGGGCAGGAGGAGATGAAGCTCGCCCTGCTCATCGCCGCCGTCGACCCGGCGGTGGGCGGTGTGCTGGTGTTCGGCGACCGCGGCACCGGAAAATCAACCGCCGTGCGGGCGCTCGCGTCCCTGTTGCCCCCGCTCGATGTCGTCGCCGGCTGCCGCTATGGCTGTGACCCGGCCGCGGCGGCATTGTGCAGCGAGTGCCAAGCCCGCGCCGACACCGGCCGCCTCACCCTCACCACCACACCCACGCCGGTGGTGGACCTCCCGCTCGGCGCCACCGAGGACCGGCTGGTCGGCGCGCTCGACCTGCAGTTGGCGCTGACCGAGGGGGTCAAGGCCTTCGAGCCCGGCCTGCTGGCCCGCGCCCATCGCGGCTTCCTCTACATCGACGAGGTGAACCTGCTCGAGGACCACCTGGTCGACCTGCTGCTGGACGTCGCCGCCTCGGGCGAGAACGTGGTGGAGCGCGAGGGCTTGAGCGTGCGCCATCCCGCCCGCTTCGTGCTGATCGGCAGCGGCAACCCGGAAGAGGGCGAACTGCGGCCACAGTTGCTGGACCGCTTTGGCCTCTCGGTAGAAGTGACCACGCCGACCGACTTGGCCGCCCGCATCGAGGTGGTACGCCGCCGCGACGCCTTCGAACGCGACCCGGCGGCCTTCCTGGTGCGCTGGGCGGACGCCGCGGCCCAGGTGGCGGACCAAGTGGCGCGCGGCCGGGTCGCCCTGGCCGGCATGGAGGTGCCGGACACCATCCTGGAGCAGGCGGCGCGACTATGCCTCTCGCTCGGCACGGACGGGCTGCGCGGTGAGTTGACCCTGATGCGCACCGCCCGCGCGCTGGCGGCCCTGGAGGCGGCGACCACGGTGGAAACGTCGCATCTGCGCCGGGTCGCGCCCTCGGCGCTGCGGCACCGGCTGCGGCGCAACCCGCTGGACGAGGCGATCTCCACCGCCCGGGTGGAGCGCGCGGTGGCCGAGCTGTTCGGCGCGTGACCGACCCGGCGGCGCGATGGGCGGATGCCTGTCACGCCGCGGCGCTGTTCGCCGTCGACCCGGCCGGGCTCGGCGTCGCGCTACGGGCTCGGTCCGGTCCGGTGCGCGACTGCTGGCTGGCCATGGTCCGCGCCCTGCTGCCGGCTTCGACGCAGCTCCGCCGGGTGCCGCTCGGCATCGCGGACGATCGGCTGCTGGGCGGGCTCGACCTGGCCGCCACCCTCTCCGCCGGACGCCCGGTGCTCGGCCGTGGCTTGCTGGCGGAGGCGGACGGGCATGTGCTGGTGTTGCCCATGGCGGAGCGGATCAGCGCGGCCACGGCGGGGCGGTTGCTGGCTGCGCAGGACGCCGGCGAAGTCGTGGTCGAGCGGGACGGGTTCGCCGCACGCTGGCCGTTCCGCGCCGGAGTGATTGCGCTGGACGAGGCGGCCGAGCCAGACGAGGCGCCGCCTTCTGCCCTGCTGGACCGTCTCGCCATGCGTTTCGAGCTGGACGGCCTCTCGGTGCGCGGCCTGGCGGCGGCTTCGGTGCAACGCTCGGATGTGGCGGCGGCGCGGCAGCGTCTTACCGGCGTATCGGTGGACGACGCGGTGGTGAGCGCGCTGTGCGGCGCAGCGGCAGCGCTTGGCATTGGTTCAGCGCGGGCGGCCCTGTTCGCGCTGCGCGCGGCCCGGGCCGCCGCCGCATTGGCCGGGCGGTCGGCGGTGACGGAGGAGGATGCCGCGCTCGCCGCCCGGCTGGTGCTCGCGAGCCGCGCGACGGCCCTGCCGCCCCCACCTGCTTCCGGCCCATCCGAACCGGAAGCGACTGAGCCCGAGCCAGGGGGGGCCGAATCGCCGGTCGGCCGTGAGCCAGAGCAGGTGGACGACGTGGTCCTCGCCGCCGCGGTCGCAGCCCTGCCGCCGGGCCTGCTGGCTAGTGGCGCGGCCAGCCCGAAATCGAGCCCGAGCCAAGGCCGGGCAGCACCGGGCCGGGCTGGCTCGGGGGTGAAATCTCAGTTGCGTGGCCGGCCAGTCGGGGCCGCACCCGGCGCGCTGGGCGGCGGCGCACGCCTGGCGCTGATCGACACGCTGCGGGCGGCGGCGCCGTGGCAGCGCTTGCGGGGCGCGAGCCCGGGCCGGATCGCGGTGCGGCCAAGCGACGTCCGCATCATGCGCTATCGCAGCCGCACGCGCACCACGACGGTGTTTGCCGTCGACTCGTCGGGCTCCGCCGCCCGCAACCGGCTGGCCGAGGCCAAGGGCGCGGTGGAGCTGCTGCTGGCGGAAAGCTATGTCCGGCGCGACCAGGTGGCGGTGATCGGCTTCCGCGGTCGCAAAGCCGAACTCTTGCTGCCGCCCACGGGCTCGCTGGTGCGCGCCAAACGCAGCCTGGCTGGCTTGCCCGGCGGCGGCGCAACACCTCTTGCCGCCGGGCTGGACGCGGCGCGGGAGTTGGCGGACGTGCTTCGCCGTCGCGGCGACACGCCCATGCTCGTTCTGCTGACCGACGGCTCCGCCAACATCGCCCGGGACGGCACCGCGGATCGCAGCCGGGCCACAGCCGACGCGCTGGATGCCGCGCGGCGCCTGCGCGCAACCGGTTGTGCGGCCGTGCTGATCGACACCGCGCCCAGACCGCAAGCGCAAAACCGGGCCCTGGCCGAGGCCCTCGCCGCCCGCTATCTGCCGCTGCCCTATGCCAACGCGGCGGCGGTATCGCGCGTGGTGGCGCAATCGATCCCGGCCGCGCGGTGAGGCGGCACGGCTCGCGGGTGCGGCCGACGCTCGTCCAGACAGCGAGGGGCTGAGGACGGCTTCGACGTTTGGCAGGCCGTCATGTCAGTGCGGGCGCTGCCGCCACGCGAGCTTGGCGGCCAGATGCACAAGCCGTCGGACCCATCGTCCCCTGCCAGGCAGGACGAGGCAAACGATCAGCAAACTTGAAAGGTGAGTAGGAGCGAGCACGACCGCCTCCGGTTGGTTGAGGCTCGAGCCTTAGTTCACAATGCGTTGCCGGCACGTTACCAGCCCGCTTGGGCGAACACTCTGCGGGCGTTGCTGACCCGACCCAGCGTTAATGCTTTGCCGCCGGCGGTGACCAGTGGGTCAGCGTCACGCCGGCGAGTGGATGCTGGCTTGCCAGCAGCGGGCTCGGCTGGTGCAGCAGGGTTTCGCCGAAGAAGGCCTGCACGAGCGCGCGCACGGCCGCATTGCCGCCACCGGCGTCGGTGAAGTCACCATGCCGAAGTCCGTCCACTTGCGCGTAGAACCCGCCGACCAGCGCCATGCGGGCTCGCAGGTGAGCCGCGTCCCACTGGTCGAGCACAGCGTCCGGCTGCAACGCGAGCGACGGCGACGCCGGGTAGGCCTCCCCGCTAAGCAATATGTTCGGTTGCGGCCCAGGATGTTCGGTGGCCGGACCGAACGACCACCCATCCATGTTGAGGCAAGCGGCAAACCGGAGATCACGTCGGCACACTTCCGACGCCACAGCGCCGCCAAACGAGTAACCGAGGATCCCCAGTGCCGGCGCTCCCGCTGCCTCCGGGAGGCTGGCCAGGCTGGCAATGGCGTCCTCGGCAAGAACGGCCACTCGCCAATCCGCCTCGACCACAGTCCGGTCCAGCGCAGCGAAGCTCGACAAATCCATCGGGCGCTGCAGCCGGGCCGCCTCGTCAGCAAACGGCGCCGGTTGCGCCGTCGCAAGGTCCAGCGCGACCACGTTGAAGCCGTGATCCGCCAAACTCGCCAGCAGGATGTCGTTTTCGTCGGCGGAACCGTTCCAGCCGGGTTCGTAAAGCAACAGAGGGCGGGGAGGCGGGAGTCCGGCCTGCCAAATCCGCAGCCGCACCGCATGGCTGGGCACGTCGCTCCGCGCGGGCAGCGTGATCACGCGGGTGTTGGGTGGCGCCGCGGCAACACAGAGAGCGCCAGCCATGGTCAACGCAGCCGTGCGCAACGCGTGCTTGGCGGCGGCGAGCTTCGACAGCCAGCGGATCATTCCTAGATCGGCCAATGCCCGCCGGTTCACGCGAGTGCGGCGCGGATATGCTGGACGACCGCCGCCTCCCACGGTTCGGCAGGCAGCGGCATGATGGTGCATGGGCCAGCAAGTTGCACGGCCCACCTGTCCAACGCGTCCTGTCGCCCCGGTTGGCCGAACAGCAGGCTCGCGCCATCGAAACGCCGAGACCCGGTAACGCGCAGAAGCCGGGTCAGCACGCCCGCTCGCTGTGGTTCGTCCGGCTCGATCAAGATGAGCAGGACATCGCGGCGCTTTCGTCGCAACGCTTTGGCCAGCCCTAACGCCGCGGCCGCATCAGGTCCGCTCGCCACCAACAGCAATCGCTTGCTTGGGTCCAGCGCAAACAGCTGCTCCAACGACGGTGCAATCGCGCAGGTCAGCCGGATGTCTGGCCCCAACGCAGCAGCAAGCTGGCGCCACGCCGCCTCCGTCCCGAACGCGAGTGCGTGGGCGGATGCAATGGCTTGGTCGGCAGCAGCCTGGCTCGTGTTGTTGTCGGACCCAGGGCCTTGCAACCGTTCTGCCAACCCTCGCAGGGTTGCGTCCGCAAAAAGCTGTGCCATCGTGACGCGGCGGCCAAACGTCGCCTCCATCCGAGCCAGCAGACGAGCGGCCAGAAGGGAGTGTCCACCGAGCTCGAAAAAGTCGTCATCCAAAGCGACGGACGGAACGCCCAGGACATCTTGCCAAAGCATAGCCAACTGGTGCTCGACTGTGGCGTCCGGTGACACGCCGCGCGACTCACCGGTGAGCGCAGCCGTCCAATCCGCAAGCATGGCCTCGACCGTGGCGAGCTGGTAGCGGCCCGTGTCAAACTCGCACGAAACCCGCCAACCATCGGGTCGCTCGACCATGAAGAAGTTTAGGTCATACAGCGCGCCGCTAGAATGGCTTGGCATGTCGACGAGCGTGATATCGCCCCGCTTCGGTGGCGCGACGAAAGAGCGTTGGAAGATGAAGTTGATGGAGAACAGCGGCGTACGGCCGAGCTCGCGCTTCGGGTTGAGCGCCTGGATCAACACCTCGAACGGCAAATCACCATGCTGCACGGCGTCCGTCGCGACCTTCGCTGAGCGCCCGATCAACTCCGACCAGCTCGGCTCGCCCGAAAGGTCCAGCCGTAGCACGAGCGTGTTGATGAAGCAGCCGACCATCGGCTCGAGCTCGACCTCATCCCGGTTGGCAATCTGCGTGCCGACCACGATTTCGCGCGTCATCGTGCGTGACTGCAGCATGCGGCCGAGCGCGGCGAACGCCACGGCAAACGCTGTGCACTCGTGTTGACGGGCAACGCGATCCAGCTCGTCCGAGACGCGGCGAGGCAGCAGCACCGACGCAATCCGGCTACCCCCGCGCGGCGCTCCGGCCCGGTCATGCGGAACCGTGACGTAGGGCAGTCCGGCAAGTTGCCGTAGCCAATAGCTTTTGGCGGCGGAGAGCGCGGGGCTGGCAAGCCAGGCTTGTTGCCATTCCGCGTAGTCGCCGTATTGCAAGGCCAAGGAAGGCAACGTTTCGCCCGCGAGCACTGCCGTGAACTCGTTGGCCAGCACGCCGATCGACCAGCCGTCACCCACCGCGTGATGCACCGTCACCAGCATGCGGGAGACGTTTGGCTCAAGGGTCAGCAAGCTCACGCGGATCAGCGGCGCCTGCTCGAGGACAAACGGCCTGGCGGCTTCTTCCAGTCCGAGCCGATCTGCCTCGATGACGCTATCGGCCGCCGGCAACGCCGAAAGATCGTGATGGCGCACGTGAAACGCGAGCCTTGCAGCGACCGACTGCACCGGCGCCCCATCAAGCGTAAGCAGCGACGTACGCAGCACTTCATGGCGCGCGATGACGTGTTGCCAAGCTGCCTCCGTTGCTTCTGGCGCCAGCGGCCCGAGCACGGTCCAGCGAGCCGCGATGTTGAGCGCGGGGCTGCCTGGATCGAGTGCGTCCAGCAGCCAGAACCGGGTCTGCGCCAGCGAGGCCGGAAACCGCGCAGCACTCCCGTCGGGACTGATCGTGCCGCCGTCCATAGCTATTCTCCTGCCACCATCACGCGCCGGTCGCGACGGAACTGCGCCAGGTTTGGCACGGCGGGAGCTGGCGTTGCCGACGTCTCGCGCAGCGCCTCGGCCAGCCCGGCCGGGGTGCGATGGCGCAACAGGTCTCGCGCGAGAACGGCCAATCCGGCGGCTCTCAGCCGCGCGGTGATCTGGAAAATCTGGATCGAGTCTGCCCCGAGCACGAACAAATCATCCTTACGCCCGACCGATCGCTGCAGCACTTGCGACCAAATCGCCACGATCTGACGTTCCAAGTCATCGCGCGGTGGTTCGCTCGACGCAGGCGGTGGACTCGCACAATCCGGTAGCGCCTGGCGATCCACTTTGCCGTTCGGGGTGAGCGGCAGGCGGTCGATCAGGCTGAAGACGGAGGGCACCATGTAATCGGGCAGGTATTGATGCAGCGTACCGCGGATCTCTCGCTCATCTACCGTCTCGCCAAGCTTTGGCACAAGCCAGGCGACCAACCGTGGCCCGGCGCTCCCGGCCGCACGCAAGCCAACCACCGCATCGGCCAAGCCGCAGCGTTGGGTCAGGCAGTGCTCGATCTCGCCAAGTTCGATCCGGTAGCCTCGCAGCTTGACCTGCCCATCCATGCGGCCGAGCACCTGGATGCGGCCATCGGGTAGCCGCCGGGCCAGGTCGCCGGTGCGATAGAGCCGACCCTGCTGGGAAAACGGATCAGCGACGAAGCGGGAGGCCGTCAGGTCAGGACGGTTCCGATAGCCCTCCGCCAGGCCCGCGCCGCCGATATGAAGCTGCCCCGGCACTCCGATTGGCTGCACCCGGTCGGCAGCATCCAGCACGTGCAAGGCCGTATTGGCGACTGGATAGCCTACGGTGATCGTGCCGGCACCCACGCGTTCAAGCGACGACCAGATGGTGGTCTCGGTTGGCCCATACATGTTCCAAAGCTCGCCGCCATCGGCCATCAACTGAACGGCGATTGATCGCGGCAGCGGCTCACCGCCGCACAGCATGCGTAGGCGGCCGGGCTGGAACCCGGCCTCGAGCAGCAAGCGCCAGGTGGCCGGTGTCGCCTGCATGATGGTCGCGTTCGTCTCTGCCAGCAGCATGAGTAACCGGTGCCCGTCCGAGACCTGCTCCCGCGACGCGACCACGACCTGAGCGCCTGCCACCAGCGGACCGAACAGTTCGAGACCGGCAATGTCGAACCCAACCGTTGTCACCGCGAGCCAAACGTCACCCGAAGCGATACCAGGTTGGCGGCCGACCGAGAGCAGCAGGTTGCCCAATGCCCGATGTCCGACCGCAACGCCTTTGGGCAAACCCGTTGAGCCTGACGTGTAGATAATGTAGGCGGTCGCGTTATCACCCTGGTCGATCGATGGCGGCGTGAGAGGTGCTGCGCCGAGTTCGCTCGCGCAATCCTGCAGGACAAGCTTCGGCGCCGCCAACTCCGGCCCGGTATTGTCGGTGACAAGCAAGGCGACGTCGGCGTCGGCCAGGACGTGTTGCAGCCTGGCCGCGGGATGCGAGGGGTCGAGCGGCACATAAGCAAGCCCCGCCTTCCAGGCCCCGAGCAGAACGGCCAGCATATCCGGCGTTCGATCCAGCATGACGGCCACGCGAGCGCCCGGCGTTGTCCGTGTCGACAGCAGGTGTGCGATCTGGTTTGCTCGTTGATCGAGCGTCTCGTAGGTGACCGCCACATCCTCAAAGCGCGCCGCTATGGCAGTCGGCTGACGCGCCGCCTGCGCCTCGATGAGCCGATGCACGGCCAGCTGCGGCAGCGCCGCCGCGGTATCGTTCCAACGATGCAGTAGCCCCTGACATTCGGCTTCGGTCAGAAGGGGCAAAGCGTGGATTGGCTGCGTAGCATCGGCAGCGATGGCCGACAGCAAGACGTTAAGATGGCCAAGCCAACGGTCCACCGTCTCAGCATCAAACAAATCCGCGTTGTAGTCGCAGTCGATGGCCAAACCCGTGCTCGCCTCCACCGCATTAAAGAACAGGTCGAAGTTGACGAAGGCCTTGGCATTGGCACGCACCGTGACGTCCAGCCCGGGCAGGGCCAGGCCATCACCCAACCGTTCCAAGTTGAATTGCACGTCCGTCAGCGGCAGCCGCCCCGTGCCGCGCGCGAGCCCGAGCGCTTTCACGAGCGTGCCGAGGGTGCAGTCCTGGTGCTCGTAACCGTCCAACACGGTTTGATGCAAGGTGCGCAGAAGGGCAGTGAAGGGCATGGTGCGCGTCCAGCTTGCCCGCGTCGGCAGCAGGTTCACGCAATGGCCGACCAGGATCTCGTTTTCAAGTTGGCTTTGCCCGGCCGCGGGGACGGCGACCACGACGTCATCTTGCTCGGCAAGCCGACCGATGAGCATGCTAACTGCCGCCAGCAAGGTGGTGAATAAGGTGCAGCCTTGGGCCGCGCCAGCCCGCCGGATAGCGTCGAGGAGGCTACGGTCAAGCTCAATACGGCGCGTTCCGCCATTGAAGGTCTTGACGGCGGGGCGTGCGCGGTCGGCGGGGAGGTTTAAAGGAGTGGGCGGGCTGGCGAACCGGCTTGCCCACCAGGCCACGTCACCCTCCGCGGCGCTTGCGTGCTTTTGCACGGCGTAGGCCGCGAAAGAAAGCGCTGGGGGTAGGATGTCGGAGGTTGCGAGCTCGGTCAGGAGTGTGTTGATCGACCAGCCGTCGCAGACGATGTGGTGCGCCGTAAACACGAGAACGTGGTGGCTGGGGGCGAGGCGGATAAACCGTAGGCGGATCGGTGATCCGGCGACGAGGTCGAACGGAGTGCGGGCTTCCTGGTCCAGGACTGCCTCGAGCGGAGTCTCTTCCGCGGTGAGCGAGACCGGGTCGTAGGCGGCAAAGGTGGCGCGGTCGCCGGTGGGAGAGAACCGTGCGCGCAATGCGTCGTGCCGCGAGAGCACGCGGTTCAGCGCATCACTCAGCGTCACCGGGTCAAGCTCGCCGCGCAAATCGATGCTGACGCTTTCATTGAACGCGCAAGACGCGGCGTCACCAAACTGAGCGGCCAGCCAGATCTCCAATTGGGCTTCGGTCAGTGGCGCCTCGGTCGGCGTCTGCACAGCGCATGGCACCGCCGTTCCGGGTGGGAGTAAAATGCCGGCGGATTGTAATGATGCCAGGCTGTCCCTGAACGCGTCTGCGATCGTGTCGATTTCGGCATCACCATGGGTGGTGGTCAGGAAGCAGGGGAAGCCTTCCTGGATGTGGACTCCGCGCAGGCGCATGCTGGCGTAGAGCAGGCTGGCCGATGGGTCGGGCAGCTTAAAGTAGAACCAGCTTGCGTAATGCTCCACGCAGCGCGGCAGACCGCGCGTGGCGAGCGTGTCGTTCAAACGAGCGGCCAGGCCCGCAGCGCGGCTGGCCAGGGCGCTATACATCGCAGGGCCGCTGGCCTCGATGTGGCTGAGCACGGCGTCCATGGCGGCGAGCGCCAGTGGGTGACGGACGAATGTGCCGGCGAAGAACGTGACGGCGGCTTCTGGCATGCTGTCATCACCGTACTGCCACGTGCCACCGTCCAGCGCGTCCATGAAGGCGGCCCGGCCAGCGAGGATACCGATTGGGATGCCACCGCCCACAACCTTGCCGTAGGTCGCCAGGTCTGCGCGGATGCCGAGGATGGTCTGCATGCCACCCGGATGGGTCCGGAAGCCGGTGACGACCTCGTCGAACACCAGGCAAGTGCCAGATTGCTGCGTAATGCTTCGAAGTTCATTGAGGAAGGCGTGGGGTTGCAGCGCTGGATGCCGGCTCTGCACCGGCTCGACGATAACAGCGGCGAGTTCGTCGGCGTGCTGCCGAATCCAGGTGAGCGACGCGTCCGTGCCGTAATCGAGCACGGTGATGTTCGACACGCTCTCGTAGGGGATGCCGGGAGCAACCGGCCGTGTTCCCTTAGGCCCGGCCTTGACCAGAACCTCATCGAACTGGCCATGATAGCTGCCAGCAAAGGTCACGATGCGCGTGCGTCCCGTCACCGTGCGTGCGATGCGCATGGCGGCCATGACCGCTTCGGAGCCGGTGTTGCAATACGTCATACGCTCGTTGCCGGTCATGGCGCAGAAGCGGATAGCGACGCGGCCGGCCCTCTCGGCCTGTGGACCGATTTCGAAGCCGCGGTCGAGCTGACGCTTGACGGCCTCCACCACGAAGGGCGGAGCGTGGCCGAATGCGGTTTGGCCAAACCCGTTCACCAGGTCGACATATTTGTTGCCATCAGCGTCCCAGATATGTGGGCCGGCGGAGCGAACGGCGACGATCGGGTAGGTCATCTCCTTCCACTCGGGGCGAAACCCCGCCGCAGCCCGCGGATCAGCGAGGACGCTGCGGGCTTCGGCGGTGAGCTGCTTGGATTGCGGCGTGCGGGCGACGGTCTCGGCGACCAGGGCTTTGATATGCGCCAGGCCAGTGGCGGTGAGCCCGCCTGCCGTGTCGGCCACCACCTTGAAAGCGTCGAAGCGGGCGGTGTCTTCCCGTGCTGGCGTGGGTGGTGGCGGTGCTGGCACCGAAACGGCCTCCGGTGCGGCTCCAAGGGCGGTTAGTTGCTGCGCGAACAAGGCGGACATAGCCTGCACTTGCTGCTGCATGAGAGCGGCCGCGCCGGTGGCAACGACCGTGCCGGGCGCGACTGTGACGCTGGCGGCTGGTTGCGCGCAGGTGACGGAGCTTGGAGCGACGGAGGCCGGCTTTGCGCGGCCTGCACCGACATGCGTGGCAAGCGCGGCGAAGCTGCCGCAGTCACTTAGCAACTGCCGGAAGGTAAGCGAGACGCCGAAGCGGCTGCGTACTTGCTGCGCGACCTGACCAAGGAACAGCGAGTCGAAGCCGAGCTGAATGAAGGTGGTGGCGGGATCGACCTTGCCCAAGCGCTCGCCCGATAGTTCCTCGAATACGGCGATGAGTTCGGACAGCGTCGTGTCGGGGGCGATTTGGACCATCGTTGATAGCGGCTCCGGGATTGGGCACGGGGTTTGTGCGGGTTCGTCGATCCAGCAGCGGACGTTTTCCCAAGGGGTAGGCGGCAACCTCACGCGGCGACGGCCCCGATGCGCAGAGTGGACAGCACTCCAGTTCTGCTCGACGCCGGCGAGCCAAAGCTGGCCGGCTGCATCGGCCAGCGCGTGCCCGGCGTGGGTCTGGCTGGCGGCTTCGGGCAAGCTTGCGACCACTGCTGTGTTGCTGCCGCGCCAACTGCCGGCAAGCGCAAGCTGGGTGAGACCGCGGCCGGGGCCACATTCCAGCAAGGCGGCTAGGCTGGCTTCCCGCTCGTGCAGCGTTGCAAGAGCGGCAGCAAACCGCACCGTGGCGCGGCAGTGCTCGGCCCAATAGGCTGGTGACGTGGCCTCCTCCGCTGTCAGCCAGCGGCCGGACCGGCTCGAGACGATCGGGATCGCGGGTGCTGCCAGGGTGAGGGTGGAGGTGGCCTGCTGCAATGCCGTGGCCATGCCGTCCATCGCGCGGGAGTGGAAGGCGTGGCTGGTGTGGAGGCGACGGCATGGAACGTTGCGACGCTGCAGAGCAGCCCCGAGCCGTTCGATGTGCTCGACGGGGCCGGCTGCCACGCAAAGCGATGGGCCGTTGGCCGCGGCAAGGTCGAGTTCGGCGCCAAGTAGCGGCAGCAACTCCGCCTCCGGCAGACGAACCGAGAGCATGGCGCCGGGCGGCATCGCGGCCATCAGGCGGCCTCGCGCGGCGATCAGGGTGAGCGCGTCTTCCAGTGAGAACACGCCTGCAAGGCAAGCCGCGACGAACTCGCCCACGCTGTGGCCCACCATGGCGCTGGGCCGAACGCCCCTGGCGAGCCAAAGCTTTGCGGTGGCGTAGCTGGTGACAAACAGCGCTGGCTGAGCGATGGCCGTGTTCATCAGCGCTTGCGCCGCGATGTCATCCTCGGAGGCAGGGAACAGGACCTGCCTAATGTCTGCACCCAGAAGCGGTTGTAGAATCGCGGCGCACTGGTCGACCGCGCCTCGATAGGCGGGAGCGGCGTCGTAGAGCGCGCGGCCCATGCCTGGATATTGCGCTCCCTGGCCTGGGAAGAGGAATGCGACACCGTCGGCGCCTAGGGTTGGTTTGGCCGCCACTTTGGGGCCGGACCGTAGGCTGGCCATGGCGTCCGCGCGGCCGAGGCAGGCAAACGCGGCGCGGTGCGGAAAGCGGCGCCGGCTTGACTGCAGGGTCCATGCGATATCGGCCAGCGAATGCTCGGGATGATGGTCCAGGTGCTCGGCCAAGCGGGCGCAAGCCTGCGCCAAGCCGGCCTGGCTGCGCGCGGAGAGCAGGAGCAATTGATGGTCAGGTGCCTCGCCTGGCGCGGGTGGCGCGGGTGGCTGCTCGATGACGGCGTGCGCGTTGGTGCCGCCGACGCCGAACGAGCTGATGGCTGCCCGACGCGGCCCGGCGGCGATCCAGCCGGACGTCTCGGCGGCGACGCGGAACGGGCTGGTCTCCAGCGCCATTGCCGGGTTGGGCGTGCGGAAGTGCAGCGTTCCCGGGATCGTTGCCCGTTCCACGGCGAGGGCGGCCTTGATCAGCCCGGTGGCGCCCGCGGCGGCGTCTAGATGGCCGATGTTGCCCTTGACCGAGCCCAGCACGCATTGGCCGACGGCGGCGTCCGCCCCCCAGGCTTGGCGCAATGCCGCGACCTCGATCGGGTCGCCAAGCGGGGTTGCGGTGCCGTGCGCCTCAACGTAGCCGATGCTGCCAGCCTGCATGGCAGCCTGCGCTTGGGCGGCGGCGATGCAGGCTGCTTGCCCGCCGACGCTGGGCGCGGTGAAGCCGACCTTGGCCGCGCCATCATTGTTGGTGGCGACGCCGCGGATGACGGCATGGATGTGGTCGCCCTCGGCAAGCGCGTCATCCAGGCGCTTGAGCAGCAGGATGGCGGCACCGCTGCCGAACACCGTGCCGGTGGCGGCGGCGTCGAACGGGCGGACATGGCCGTCGGCGGAGGCGAGGCCGCCGGGTTCGTGCAGGTAGCCGCGATGTTGCGGCAAGGTGATCGAAACGCCGCCGGCCAAAGCCATGTCGGCGTCGCCGGCGCGCAGGGCGGCGCAGGCTTGGGCGACCGCCACGAGCGAGGTGGAGCACGCGGTGGCGACGGTGACGGCCGGACCGCGCAGGTCGAGCTTGTAGGCGACCCGGGTGGCCAGGAAATCCGACCCGGCGCCCAGAAGGGTGCCGTAGCTGCCGGTTTGGTAGTCGCTGGTGTAGCGGAGCACGGCGGCGCGGTCTGGCAGCACGTTGCGCAGCAGGTAGGAGTTCGGGCTACTCCCCGCGAAGACGCCGATGCGGCCGGGATAGGTCGCCGGGTCGTGGCCTGCCGTTTCCAGCGCTTCCCAAGCGATTTGCAGGAAGACGCGGTGCTGCGGGTCGGTCAGTTCGGCATCGCGCCGGGTCATGGCGAAGAAGGCGGGGTCGAACTGGTCGATGCCGTCGAGCAAGGGGCGCGCGGCGACGAAAGCCGGGCTGGCCCGCGTCGCTGGGTCCCACGCATCCTCCAGCTCGTCTGGCGTCAGGCGGGTGATCGACTCCACCCCGTCACACAGGTTGCGCCAGAACGTGTCGACGTCTGCTGCGCCGGGGAACCGGCCGGCCATGCCGATGATGGCGATGTCACCCCCGGTTACCCGTGCCGCCGGCTGGGTCGCGCGGCTGGCGGTGCCGTTCAGGTGCGCGGTGAGGCTGGCGATGCTGGGGTAGGCGAAAAGGTCGGTCAGGCTGACGGTGAAGCCTGCGTCCCTCATGGCGGCATGGGCGCGGACGATGTCGAGCGAACTCACCCCGGCGTCAAATAGGTTGGCGTCCGCGGGCAGCTCGCGCCCGAGGATGGACTGCCACAGCGCGCCGAGCCGCCCGGGCTCGCTTGGCGGCGGGACCGGCAGCGCCTTGCGATCGAGCTTGCCATTGCGGGTGAGCGGCATCGCCTCGAGCACGGTGATGACGGACGGGACCATGTGCTCCGGCAGGTGGCTGAGCAGCGAGCGGCGCAAGGCGGGGCCGTCAGCGCTGCCGGTGACGAAGGCGTTGGCGCGGCCGGACTCGAACACGATGGCGGCGTCGCGCACCCCTGGCTGCTGCAGCAGGGCGGCCTCCATCTCGTCGAGCATGACGCGCTTGCCGCGGATCTTGACCTCGCGGTCCTTGCGGCCGGCAAACAGGATGGCGCCGTCAGCGCGCATGCGGGCGCGGTCGCCGGTGCGATACATCGGTTTGCCGTCCGGGCCCGTTCCGAAGCGGGCGGCGGTGGCGTCTGGCCGGTTGAGGTAGCCGAGCGCCACGCCATCGCCCCCGGCGCAAAGCTCGCCTTCCTCCCCCTCGCCAACCGGGTTGCCTTGCTCATCCAGCAACCAGACCGTGGTGCCGCGGATGGGATGGCCGATCGGGACCGGCGCGTTCGCCGGATGGTCCCGTGGGATGCGGTAGCAGCAGGTGAAGGTGGTGTTTTCGGTCGGGCCATAGCCGTTGATGAGCGCCGTGTTTGGGACCGCGGCGAGGGCGCGGGCGACATGAGGGGGGGACAACACGTCCCCGCCGGCGAGCAGTTGGCGCAAGCTCGCCAAGGCGGGCAGCCGCGCATCCACCATGGCGTGGAACAGCCCGCTGGTGAGCCATGCGGTGGTGACGCGGTGGCGCTGCAAGGCGTCCGCGATGGTGTCGAGCGAGGGCACCGCGTCCGTCACGATGGCGAGTTGGGCGCGGTTCAGCAGCGCGCCCCAAATCTCGAAGGTCGATGCGTCAAAGCCGAGCGGGGCGGCATGGAGGATGACGTCCTGGCGACCCAAGCTCACGTAATCCGGCTCGCGAACCAGACGCAGCACGCCGCGCCACGGTGCGACGACGCCCTTCGGCGCTCCGGTGGAGCCAGAAGTGTACATAATGTAGGCGGGTGCCGCCGGGTCAGTCTCGGGCAGGGTGGGCAAGGGGGGCGCGGCGGGCAGGGGTTGGTCCAGCCGGAGCACCGGCAGGTCCGACTCAGCGGGCGCCGTGGCGAGGATGACGGTGACGGCAGCGTCGGCAAAGGTTGCGCGCTGCAGCGCGGGGGGAAACGCCGGGTCGACCGGGACGTAGGCAGCGCCGAGGCGGGCGATGGCAAGCATGGCTGCCACCGCGTCCGCCGAGCGGCCCAGCAGCAGCCCGGCGCACCCGCCCGGCCGCAGGCCCGACTGCCACAGCAAGCGCGCGATGCTGTCAGCGCGGGCGATCAGCGCGCCGACGCTGAGGCGCTGCGGGCTGCAGATCGCCACCGCATCCGCGTCTTCCGCCGCCCATGCTTCAACAAGACTGTACAACTTCGACCACCCACCCGTAGCTCGGACTGCCGGCTTGATGATGCGTTGCAAAAGCTGCCAATTCGCTAAGATCGGGCAGGCGGAGGTGCGACGATATGCAAATGAGGCAGGCGGGGTGTCATTGATCCGCCATCTTCCATCGCGGGGGGCGCGGCCGCAGTGCGCTAAGCCATTGTGAGAAAGCGCATTCTCGCGGCGCTAGCCACCCTCGCCGCCACCCCTGCCATGGCGCAGCCGGCGCCGGCCCAGCAGCTCACCTACGCCGCCTATGCCGATGGGCTGGACGTGATGGACATGGCTGCCAGCCTGACCATCGCGCCGGATCGCTATTGGCTGAAGTTGTCCTTCCACCTGACGGGCCTGCTGGGCGCGTTGGTGAGCATGCAGAGCACGACCACGGTGGACGGGCGCTTTCACGGGGACGCTCCGGAGCCGCGCGAGTCGTTCAGCACCGGGCGCTTTCGTGGGCAGGACCGGGTCACGCAGCTCGACTGGCAGAACGGGCGCCCGGTGGTGAGCCAACTGGTCCCGCCGGTCGAGCCGGAGCGCGACCCAGTGCCGGCCGACGAGCAGGCGCACACCGTCGACACGCTCAGCGCCATGGCGTCGTTGCTGCACCAGGTGGGCGCGTCCGGGCATTGCGACGGGACGATGATCACGTTCGATGGGCGGCGCCTGTCCTCGCTGGCGGCCCATACCGTGGGTGAGGAGGTGCTGCCCAAAACCGGCCGGTCGATGTTCGCCGGGCCGGCGCTGCGCTGCGACATCGAGGGGCGGCAGCTCGCTGGGTTCTTCCATGACAGTGATACGGCGGCGCTGCATCGGCCGCAGCACGGGTCGGCCTGGTTCGCCAGCCTGGAACCAGGCGCGCCGCCCGTGCCGGTCAAGATCATGCTGCAGACCTACGGGCTGGGCCAGGCGACCATCTACCTGACCGGGCAGACCAAATCGCCTCCGAACGCGGCCCCGGCAGCGCCTGCGGGTTGACACGATCGGACATTACAATTGTTCGCCAATGCTTTGACATCGCACGGATGCGGACGTTGGTTGGGCGCGTAATCCAGACCTCCGGTGATTCCACCTCCGGTCATCACGCTTCGGAGAGACCATGACCGCCACCGCCATCTTGCTTGCCGCCGGGCTCGGAACGCGCATGAAGTCGGCGCTGCCCAAGGCGCTGCACCCGCTTGGCGGTCGCCCAATGCTGGCGCACCTGCTGAGCAACTGTGCGGCCGTGTTCGAGCGGGCGGTGGTGGTGGCCGGGCCCGACATGGCGGCGATGGCGGGCGTGGCGGCGCCGCACCCGGTGGTGGTGCAGCGCGAGCGGCTCGGCACGGCGCATGCCGCATTGCAGGCGGCGGCGCATTTCGGCGACGGTGACGTGGCGGTGCTCTACGCCGACAACCCGCTGATCCGCCCGGACACCCTGCAGCGTCTGCTGGCGGCGCGGGCAACGGCGGGCCTGGTGTTGCTGGCCATGCGCCCGGCGGACCCTGGCCGCTACGGCCGCGTCGTGGAAGGTGCGGCGGGGGTCGAACGGATCGTCGAGTGGGCGGACGCCTCCGAGGCCGAGCGGGCGCTCACCCTGTGCAATGCCGGCGTGCTGTGTGCCGCCGCGGCGGACATGCGGCGGTGGCTGGAGGCGGTGCGGCCGGCCCGCGCGGGGGGCGAGTACTACCTGACCGACGTGGTGGCGCTGGCCCGGGCCGAGGGGGTTCGCGTGGCGGCGGTGGAAGCGCCGGCGGCCGAGCTGCGCGGGGTGAACTCGCGGGCCGAACTGGCGCAGGCGGAGGCGACGCTGCAGCATTTCCTGCGCGAGGAGGCGATGGCGGCCGGCGCAACGCTCACCGCGCCCGAGACCGTCTTTCTCAGCGCCGACACCACCCTGGCGCCGGACGTGACGGTGGAG
Organism: Acetobacteraceae bacterium; assembly: GCA_965199105.1. GTDB lineage: Bacteria > Pseudomonadota > Alphaproteobacteria > Acetobacterales > Acetobacteraceae > LMUY01. Next base: position 1,842,858 of record CBDAQO010000002.1, read on the forward strand.
CCGAACGTCGTGTTCGGCCCCGGCGTCCGCGTGGCCACGGGCGCGCGCATCCGGGCGTTCAGCCATCTGGAGGGCTGCTCGGTCGGCCCCGGCGCGGTGGTGGGGCCCTATGCCCGGTTGCGGCCCGGCACCGTGGTGGGGGCGGAGGCGCATGTCGGCAACTTCGTCGAGCTCAAGGCGGCCACCCTCGGCGATGGCGCCAAGGCCAACCATCTCAGCTATATCGGCGATGCCAGCGTGGGCGCCGGCACCAACATCGGAGCGGGCACCATCACCGTGAACTATGACGGCTTCACCAAGCACCGCACCGAGATCGGGGCGGACGTCTTTATCGGCTCCAACAGCGCGCTGGTGGCCCCGGTGCGGGTGGGAGATGGCGCGCTGGTGGTGGCGGGCAGCACCATCACGCAGGACGTGCCGGACGACGCGATGGCGTTCGGCCGCGCCCGCCAGGTGGTCAAGCCAGGTCGCGCCGCCGCGTTCCGGGCCAAGCGGGAGACGCGCTGATGTGCGGCATCGTCGGCGTGCTGGGTGGCCGTCCGGCGGCGCCGCTGCTGCTGGAGGCGCTGCGCCGGCTGGAATACCGCGGCTATGACAGCGCCGGCATCGCCACGCTGTGCAACGGCCACATCGAGCGGCGACGCGCCCCGGGCAAGCTTGCCAACCTCGAGGCCGTGCTGGCACGCTTGCCGCTGCCGGGCACCACGGGGGTGGGGCACACGCGCTGGGCCACCCACGGCGCCCCCACCGAGGGCAACGCCCACCCGCATGGCACGCGCCGGGTCTCGGTGGTGCATAATGGCATCATCGAAAACCACGCCATCCTGCGCGAGGAGCTGGAGGCCGCCGGCCAGGTGTTCGAGACCGAGACCGACACCGAGGTGATCGCGCAACTGGTGGACCTGAACCTGCGGCGCGGCATGGCGCCACTCGCAGCCGCCCAGTCGGCATTCGGGCGGCTGGAGGGGGCCTACGCGCTGGCCCTGGTGTTCGCCGGACAGCATGGGCTGATGGTGGGGGCGCAGCACGGCGCGCCGCTGGCGGTGGGCTTCGGCGACGACGAGATGTTCCTCGGCTCGGACAGCCTGGCCTTGGCCCCGCTCACCCAGCGCATCGCCTACCTGCGCGACGGCGACCATGCCGTGCTGACCCGCGGCAGCGGCGCGTTCTTCGACGGTGCGGGCCGGGCGGTGGAGCGCGACATCCGCCGCACCGTCCACACCGGGGCGGCCATCGGCAAGGACGGCTTTCGCCACTTCATGGAAAAGGAGCTGCACGAGCACCCGAGCGTGATCGGCCAGGTGCTGCAGCGGATGGTCGACCCGGCGACGCGCACGGTCGCCTTGCCGCCGCTGCCGTTCAGCCTGGCCGACCTGCCGCGCGCCACCGTCACGGCCTGCGGCAGCGCGTTCTACGCCGGGCTGGTGGCGCGCTACTGGCTGGAGAGCGAGGCGCGGCTGGCGACCGACGCGGATGTCGCGAGCGAGCTGCGCTACCGCGAGCCGCCGTTGGCGCCGGGCGGGTTGGCCCTGCTGGTGAGCCAGTCGGGCGAGACGGCGGACACGCTGGCGGCGCTGCGGTCGTTGCGCCGCGCCGGGCAGCACACGCTCAGCCTGCTCAACGTGCCGGAAAGCACCATGGCGCGGGAGAGCGACGCGGTGTTGGAGACGCTGGCCGGCCAGGAAGTGGGCGTGGCGAGCACCAAGGCGTTCACCGCGCAACTGACCACGCTGGCGTGTTTCACCCTCGCGGTGGCGCGGGCGCGGGGCACGATCGCCGCCGAACGGGAGACGGCGCTGGTGGCGGCGCTGCTGGAGCTGCCGAGCCGCGCGGCGGACGCCTTGGCGCTGGACCTCTCGCGGGTGGCGACCCGGGTGGCGCAGGCGCGCGACGTGCTGTTCCTGGGCCGTGGCGGCTGCTTCCCGATTGCCATGGAGGGGGCGCTGAAGCTGAAGGAGATTAGCTACATCCACGCCGAGGGGTATGCCGCGGGGGAGATGAAGCATGGCCCGATCGCGCTGATCGACAGCGAGGTTCCGGTGGTGGCGGTGGTGCCGAGCGGTCCGTTGTTCGAGAAGACCGCGTCCAACCTGCAGGAAGCGGCGGCGCGCGGCGGCAAGCTCGTCGTGTTCACCGATGCGGCGGGGGCGGCCAAGTTGCGCCCCATTGCGGCCGAACTGGTGGTGTTGCCGACGGTGCATCCGTTCGTGGCGCCGATCCTCTACGCCATTCCAGTGCAGATGCTGGCGTACCAGGTGGCGCTGTTGAAGGGGACGGACGTGGACCAGCCGCGCAACCTGGCGAAATCGGTTACGGTGGAGTAGGCGGTCGGCGATGACTGGCTTCGTGCGGCTGTGCGATCGTGGTTCGGGCGGGGTTTTCGCCACCCGGTTAACCCGGTCTCAACCGATTAGGCGCTAGGGTGCCGCCAGCTCCCGTGCTGGTGCTGGGCGGCGGCAATGCGCTCGGGGCGTATCACGCTGGCGCCTGGGCCGCGCTGGAGGAGGCTGGCGTGCTGCCCGCCTGGGTGGTGGGGGTCTCGATCGGTGCGGTCATGGGCGCACTCATCGCGGGCACCGCGCCGGAGCATCGTCGGCAGGCGCTGCACCGGTTTTGGGCCCGTGCCAGCGCGTTCGATGCGGCGACGCAGTTGCCCGCCTTGTTCCGGCAGCCGCTGCAATACAGCCAGGCGTTGGCCAACCGGGCGTTTGGCTGGCCGCCGCTGTTCACCCTGCGGCCGCCAGATCTGGGCGTGGGCGAGGAGCGGCCCGGCCTGTTCGACACCGGGCCGATGCGGCGGCTGCTCACCGAGCTTGTCGACGTCGACCGCTTGAACGGTGGCGCCATGCGCTTCACCGTGGCGGCGGTCGATCTTGCCTCGGGCGAGGAGGTGGTTTGGGACACCACCCGGCAACGCATCGAGATCGACCACGTGATGGCGAGTGCCGCGCTGATCCCGGACTTTCAGCCGGTGAAGGTGGATGGCCGCTTGATGGTGGATGGCGGCCTCGGCGCCAACCTGCCTATCCACCTGGTGTTGGAAGAGGCGCTGGCGAGCGAGGTCACGCAGCGCCTGGCCTGCTTTGCCGTGGACCTGTTTCCACTCGCGGCGCCGCTGCCCCGCAGCGTGCTGCAGGCCGCGCAACGGCAGAGCGACCTGCTGTTCGCGAGCCAAACCCATCGCGCGCTGCTCGCTATGGTCCGGCGATGGGAAGGCCACGAGCCGGGGGCGGACCTGTTCATCACCGCCTACAATGCCCTGGAGGCAGAGACCGCGCTCAAGGGGTTCGATTTCAGCCGCGGCAGCCTGGACCGGCGCAGCGATGCCGGGCTGCGCGACATGCGGCAGCTCGTCGCACTCTGGCGCGCGAAGGACGCCAGCAGCTCCGGCCTTGGCATCGAGCGTCTGCGGTCGCGGCCAGCGTGAGAGCGCTTTAGCGCAGGGCCGCCACGCCGCGCCGCCGCGGTATTGGAAGACGCTGGCGCGCCATCAGATTGGTGGCGATACATTAAGCTTTTTGGCCTATCATCGCGGCAAAATTGGGATGAGACGGATGGAACTCGATACCAGAATCGAATTTGGTCAGGACGATTCCAGCAACGCTTTGGCGCGGATGTCTGCCGAGGACATCGACAAGCTGCCGTTCGGCGCCATCCAGCTCGATGCCGACGGTGTCATCCTGATGTACAACGCGGCGGAAAGCCAGATCACCGGGCGGCAGCGGGCGGACGTGCTGGGCCGGCACTTCTTCACGGAGATCGCGCCTTGCTGTGACACGCCGGTCTTTCGCGGCGCGTTCGATGAAGGCGTCAGGAGCGGCAAGCTGAACACCATCTTCACCTACACGTTCGACTATCGGATGAGCCCGACGGCGGTGAAGGTGCACATGCGCAAGGCGATGGCGACCGACACGTATTGGGTGTTCGTCAAGCGCCTGTGAATAGGGGCGCGGTGCCGGGCTGAGCCACTCCCGGCGGGCAGCTCAGCGCAGCGCCGACACCTCGGCCGGCGTCGGGGCCGCGTCGTGTCCACCGCCGAACCGCGCCTGCACATAGGCCACCACCGCGGCTATCTGATCGTCCGACAACGTGCGGCCGAACGGCGGCATCGCGGCTCGGCCGAACAGCACCCGCAGCTCGACATACCGCACCGACGCGACGCGCGGGTTGCCGTCCAGCGCCGGGTAAGCGCCCGCGCCCACGGCGCCCTGGCCCTGCGGCATGTGGCAGCTTGCGCAGGCGGCGGCGTAGATGGCGGCGCCGGTCGCTTCGGTGAAGTGCGAGGCGCTGCCGAAGCTGGGCCCGGCATCGTCGGCATTCGCGTAGGACGGGCCTAAGCAGGCCAGCCCTAACACAACCATCGCCACCGCTCTCATCCCGCCAACACCTTGGCGTGCAGCCGGGTGATCGCGTCCAGGCTCGACAGCACCGCACCTTCCTGCCAGGCCGGGATGTAGGACGCATGCTCGCCGGCCAGCACGATGCGGCCGTCGATGGCGCACAAGTCGCGATAATGCGCGGCGCGGCTGGCCTCGGTCCATTGGCCGTAGCAGCCGAGCGTCCACGGCACGCGGTGCCAGCCGACCGCCATGCCGTTGTCGAACTCGGCGGCGTATTGCGGATGGATTTGCGCACCATAGGCGACGGCGCGGCGGATGCGCTCGGCCGGCTCCAGCGAGGTGAACTCCATGGCGTAGGGGCCGAAGCTGTAGGCGCCCAGCAACACGCCCTTGCCGGCGCTGTTGTAGCCCGACGCCGGGTAGCCGATCAGCGAGATCGGCAGGTCGGTGTAGCTGATGCCACCGTAGATCGCCTCGTCCGTCTCCCAGAACCGCCGCTTGAACTGCAGCCCGATCTTCACCACGGCGGCATACGGCACGGCGGCCACCGCCGCCACCATCGCCGGCGACACGTTCATTGGGATTTGGCTCAGGATGGAGAGCGGGATGGTGCAGACGCACCAGTCGGCGCGCGATTGGCCCGGCGCCCCGCTCGACGCGTCCTGCCATTGCGCCGTCACACCGCTGGCGTCCTGCTGGATGGCGACCACCTTGCGGCCTAGTTGCAGCACCGGCGCCACCTCGCGCTGCATGGCGCGGGCGATGGCGTCCATGCCGCCGACGGGTTGGAACAGCGCGGTCTGGTAGTCGTATTCGGCCGCGACGGCGAGCGCGCGCCACAGCCGGCTGCGCAGCAGGTCCGCCGGGGCCACCGGGGTGGACGGCACCGGCACGGCAGCCAGCCCGCCGCCGGGCGGTTTGTCCCAGCCGCGGCGCTCGCTGCTCTCCCAGCCGGTGCGATAGCGGTAGTCGCTGTCCAGCGCGCCCCAGCTCCGCAGCGAGGCGAGCAGGATCTCGGTGTCCTCCGCCGTTACCGTGTCGGCCAGCGCGTGGCCCTGCACCGCCTTGGCCAGCAAATCCGCCACCGTGCCGTGGAAGTCGGCCTGCACGGTGCGGTAGCGCTGCGGCTTGCCCGCGAACGCGCCGGTGGCGTGCAGGTAGGCGTTGTGGTTGACCTGGGTGAACGGCTCCAGCGCCACGCCGAGTTGCCGGCAATAGTCGAGCAAGGCGCGGTGGTGGTAGGGGATGCGCCATGGCCCGGGGTTGAGGTAGAGCCCGGCGTCGAACTGGCAGTCCTGCACCGCGCCGCCCAGTTCGGTGAAGCGGTCGCCGCCGCGCAGGGTCCAGGTGCGGCCGCCGGCACGCTGGTTGTACTCCAGCAGCTCCACCTGGTAGCCGGCCCGGCGCAGCTCCCGCGCCGCGACCATGCCCGCCACGCCCGCGCCCAACACCAGCACGCTGGCGCCGCCGGGTGCGGGGCTGAGGCTGACCGGGCCGGTGTAGGTGGACTCGGCGGCGTGGCCCAGGGCTGCCATCGCCAGGTACATCGCCGAGCCGCCCGCCGCCGCGCCGATCAGGCTCAGCAGGTCACGCCGGGTCGGGCGAGGAGGGGCGTCCGCCATAGCAAAAGCCTAGGCGCCGGGCCGCGGCAGCGCAAACCCGGCCTTGCGGGCAGCGGAGATCACGCTAGGGTCGGCCATGCCGTTCATTCCGCGCCATGACTGAAACTGCCGACGTCGTGGTCGTGGGGCTCGGCGCCATGGGCAGCGCCACCTTGCACCGGCTGGCGCTGCGCGGGGTGCGCGCGCTCGGCATCGACCGGTTCCACCCGCCGCACGATCGCGGCTCCACCCATGGCGAGACCCGCGTCACCCGGCTGGCGGTGGCCGAGGGCGCGGTCTACGTGCCGCTGGTGCGCCGCTCGCACGAGATTTGGCGCGAGCTCGAGGCGCAAACCGGCGAACACCTGATGCTGCAGACCGGGATGCTGATGATCGGGGAGGGCGACGGCGCGCCCAGCCACGGCCAGGCCGGCTTCCTCGGCAGCACCATCGCCGCCGCCCAAGTGCACGGCATCGCGCACGAGGTGCTGGACAGCGGCGAAATCCGCCATCGCTACCCGCAGTTCCAAGTGCATGCGGCGGAGCGTGGCTACTTCGAGCCCAGCGCCGGCGTGGTGTTCCCGGAGCGCTGCGTGGCGCTGCAGCTCGCTTTGGCGCAGTCGCTCGGCGCCCGAATCCGCACCGGCGAGCAGGTGACCGCGATTGAGCCCTGCGGCGACGGCGTGGCCGTGGTCACCAGCGCCGGGCGGGTGGAGGCGGCGCGGGTGGTGCTGGCGGCCGGAGCGTGGCTACCGGGCCTGGTCGGCGGCGCGCTGACGCGGCTGATGGCGGTGCAGCGGCAAACCCTGCTGTGGTTCGAAACCGACGAGCCGGCGCTCTACGACCCGGCGGTCTGCCCGCTGTTCATCTGGCAGCATGGCCCGGCCGAAGCGGACTACCTCTACGGCTTTCCGCTGATGCCGGGCGCCACCGCGATCAAGGCCGCCACCGAGCGCTATGACGGCCATGTCGACCCGGATTTGGTCGACCGCAGCGTTCCGGCGTCCGAAGCGGCCGCGGTCTACCAGCGCCACCTTGCGGGCCGGCTGCGCGGCGTGAGCGACCGCGTGGTGAAGGCCGCCACCTGCCTCTACACGGTGACGCCCGACGCCGGCTTCATCCTGGGGCGGATGGAGCAGGACGGCCGGGTGATCCTGGCCTCGGCGTGTTCCGGCCATGGCTTCAAGCACTCGCCGGCGGTGGGCGAACACCTGGCGGCGCTGGCCAGCGACCCGGCCCACGCGGCCGAGCCGACGTTCGCCCTGGCGCGGTTCGGCTGAGCTACGCGTTCTGCCGCTGCACCGAGTGCCGCCGGCCATACCACCAGTAGATCGCGATCCCCGCCGTCTGCCACACCGCCAGCCGCAGCAGCGTGACCAGCGGCAGCCCTGCCACCAGCGCCAGGCACGACACGATGCCCAGGATCGGCAGCCACGGCATCCATGGCACGCGGAACGGCCGCTCCGTGTCCGGCTCGACCCGGCGCAGGTACAGCACTGCCCCGCACACCAGGACGAACGCCAAGAGCGTGCCGACGCTGACCAGCTCGCTCAGCACCTGGATCGGGGTGAGGGCGGCCACCGTCGCCACCACCGCGCCGGTGAGGATTTGCATGGCGTAGGGCGTGTTCCAGCGGCTGTGCAGGCGGCCGAATAGCGGCGGCAGCAGCCCGTCGCGCGCGATGGCGTAGGCGATGCGGCTCTGGCCATAGAGCGAGACCAGGATGACCGTGGTCAGCCCGGTCAGCGCGCCGAAATCCACCAGCACCGCGAACCAGCCCAGGCCCACCGCCTTGACGCCCTTGCCGATCGGGTCGGCCACGTCGAGCTCGCTGTAGGACATCAGCCCGGTCAGCACCGCCGACACCGCCACGTAGAGCAGGGTGCACAACCCCAATGAGGCCAGGATGGCGACCGGCATGTCCCGCTGCGGCCGCTTGGCCTCCTGCGCCGAGGTGGCGACGGCGTCAAACCCCAGGTAGGCGTAGAACACCACGGAGGCGCCGCGCAGGATGCCGCTCCAGCCGAACAGGCCGAACTGGCCCTTGTTGGGTGGCACGAATGGCTGCCAATGCCCGGCTTTGACGTAGAACGCGCCCACGCCGATGAACGCCAGCACGATGCACAGCTTCAACGCCACCATGATGTTGTTCACCCGCACGGATTGCTGCGTGCCGAGCACCAGCATGGCGGTCAGCACCACCACGATCAGCGCGGCCGGCAGGTTCAGGATGTTCCCCGGCGCGGCACCCGGCGGGCCGGACAGGGCGGCGGGCAGCGTCACGCCGAGGCTGCCGAAGAAGCTCACCGCGTAGCCCGACCAGCCAACGGCCACCGTCGCGGCACCCATGGCGTATTCCAGCAGGAGGTCCCAACCGACGATCCAGGCGAAGATTTCGCCGATGGTGGCGTAGGTGTAGCTGTAGGTGCTGCCGCTGACCGGGATCATGGCGGCCAGTTCGGCGTAGCACAGCGCCACGAACCCGCAGGCGACCCCAGCCAGCACGAACGAGACCATCACCGCGGGCCCGGCATAGCGCGCGGCGGCCGTCCCGGTCAGCACGAAGATGCCGGCGCCGATCACCGCGCCCACGCCCATGGCGCCGATGCTGAACAGGCCGAGGGATTTCTCCAGGTGCGCCCCGCCCCCGTCGCCACCGTCCCCGTCGCCGTCGTGGATGGTGTCGGCGATGCTCTTGCGCGTGAACAGCCCGCTCATGAGGGCTTGAAGACCGCCCCGAGCGCGCTGGCCATGTCGGTCGGGATCAGCACCGTCGCACCGCGCTCCTTGTTCATTTCGTAGAGCAGGTTCATCTGGCGGAGCTGCAGCGCCACCGGGTTCTGCGCATAGCGCTCCGCCGCCAGCAGCACCTGGTCGGCGATGTCCCGCTCGGCCGACGCCAGGGTCACGCGCGCCTGCTTCTCCCGTTCGGCCTGCGCCTGGCTGCTCATGGCGTCCTGCAGCCCGGCGGGGATGCCCACGTCCTTGATCTCCACCGAGCGGATGCCGACGCCCCAGCTCCCGGTCTTCTCGCCGATGGTGATGCGGAGCTGCTCGTCGGCAGACTTGCGGTCGCTCAGCAGGCGCGCCAGGTCCGACGAGCCGATCATCTCGCGCAGGCTGGTCTGCGCCACCCGCTCGATCGCCTGGCGGTAGTTGGCGATGTTGATGGCGGCGGCGCGCGGGTCGGTCACTTGCCAGAACACGATCGCATCCACGCCCACCGCCACCGTGTCGCGGGTGAGCGCCTGTTCGGCGGTGATGGTGGTGGTCTCCACCCGCATGTCGATGATGAAGGCCACCTGGTCGATGATCGGGAACACCAGATAGAGCCCCGGGCCGCGGATGCCGTGGAAGCGCCCGAGCCGCAGCACCACGGCGCGGTTCCACTCCTGGGTCAGCCGGAGCGAGCGGAACAGCAGCAGCAGGACGAGCACGACGGCGATGATGAGGGCGAACGGTGCGAGGTTCGCCAGGCCGGCAAGTAGGTTAGGAGGGGGCATCAAACACGTCCTGTCATAGCAGCGAGGGTTACGGCCATTCGGTCGGGGAAGCCGCGGGGCGCCGGGTCGCCGGGGTGGCGGAGGTCGCGGCGGGCGAGGGCGGCGGGCAGGGCGGCGGCGAGCGCCGGGCCGGGGCGGTGGCGGGCGCCCAGCAGGGCGAGGCCTTCGGCGGCCAGCGCGCGGAACACGGGTTGCAACGCCGGCGATTGCGGGGCGGCGATGACGGCGTCCGCATCGAGGCCGTGGGCGGCCAGCACGTCCGCCGGCAGCAGGCACAGCTTGCCCCGGGCAGCGGCGGCCACGCTGCGCAGCACGCCCGCCGCGCCATAGCCGGCGCCAAGCCGCAGCACGGCGGCCGCACCCGGCGCGCCGAGCAACCGCGCCGCCGCCAGCGCAAGGGAGCCGGCGCCCCCCAGCAGCCACTCGCGCCAGTCCGCCAGCGTGGCGAACTCGGTGCGCTCGCGCGCGTCCAGCATGGCGAGCAACTCCGCCGGGTCGAGCGCGCCCGCGTGTAGCAGGCCAGCAAGCGGCGTGGCCACCTCGTGCGATTTGCGCTGGCCCTCGACCACCTCGCGCCACCATTGCAGGCGGATCAAGGCCATCATCGGCTCGGTGGTGGCTTCGTGCGCCCGGGCAGTCTCGTAATTGAAGGCATAGAGCGTGAACAGCGCCTCCCGCCGGTCCGGCGGTGCGAACAGGGCGGTGAAAAACCGGTCCGGGTCAACCCGGCGCACCAGGGCGGCCACGGGGGAGAGTGCGTGCGAGGGGGAAGGGGTTGCGCCGGCTGCCATGGAACGAACATAGGCTTGGCCGCGCTTGACGGGAGGTGGGCTGGGCAGGATGGTCCGGCCTCCGCGGCATCCATCGTCCCCCGCCCCTCACACAAGGAGATTGCCCATGGCTTTCGAACTTCCCCCCCTGCCTTACTCCCACGGCGCGCTGGCCGCCCATGGCATGTGTCAGGAGACGCTCGAGCTGCACCACGACAAGCACCACCAGGCTTACGTCACGGCGCTGAACGGCTTCGTGGAGAAAGACCCGGCGTTGCAGGGCAAGTCGCTGGAGGAGATCGTGACCCACACCGCCAAGGAGGGTGGCCCGGTGTTCAACAACGCGGGCCAGCATTGGAACCACATCCTCTTCTGGCAGGCGATGAGCCCGACCGAGGGTGGCAAGATGCCTGGCAAGCTCGAGGCCAAGATCAGCGAGGACCTTGGCGGTGTCGACAAGTTCAAGGAGGCGTTTAAGGCCGCGGCAATCGGCCAGTTCGGCTCCGGCTGGGCCTGGCTGGTGCTGGGCAGCGACGGCAAGCTCAAGGTCACCAAGTCCCCCAACGGCAGCAACCCGCTGGCGCTGGGCGAGGGGCATGCCCTGCTCGGGATCGACGTGTGGGAGCACAGCTACTACCTGGACTTCCGCAATCGCCGGCCGGACTACATCACGAACTGGCTGGACAAGATCGCCAACTACGAATTCGCCGAAAGCCAGATGTCGGCGGCTTAGTTTTAGCCAGCGCGCCCGCTCCCGCCTTTAGGGGAGGGAGAGTTGCTGGACGGGGGCGCTAGACCAAGACCGGCTCAGATAGAGTCGCCGGTCATGGTCTAGCTCTTTGTTTTGGCGAGCATGTTTACCAATCAAGTGACTTCACTTGATGCGGTCATGCTCTAAAGCCCTCTCCCTCCGGGAGAAGGTTGGGTGAGGGCGGGGCCGCGACGAGTTGCGTCTAAATGCTGGACAGCCGGCCCGTTCCCCTCACCCCGCCCTCTCCCATCGGGAGAGGGAGCAATGCTGAAAGGGTGGGGACAGATTACGTTGGCGGTATAGCGTGGCGTTAAACGAGATTGAAGAGCGCCTCGAGCACGAACTCAGGATACTGCAGATGCAAGCGGACACGGATCTCAACTGGGTTCAGGCGCGCAAATCCGAGCAGGACTGGCGGCTCGATCCGCAGCGCGTGATCATCCAGGCCGCGCTTGCGACGGCGGCAATCGTGGGCGCGGTCGCAGGCGTGCTTGGGTTTTTCCTTGGTCGCGCCGGCCACTAAACTCAGCTAGTCGGCCGTCGCGGTCTCGCCGCGGCGGCGGGTAGCGCGTTTGCGGCGTTCGGGAGGGAGGGCGTCGCGTAGGCGCTCGAACAGGATCACCGATCGGCCGGTCAGCACGTATTGGGTGCCGACGCCCAGTTCTTCCTCGTGGTTGGGCGCGTTGGTGTCGAAGATCAGCCGCCAGGCGGTGCCGCCCGCCACCGGGGGCATGGTGAAGCCGACGCCCTCATGGTGGCCGTTGAGCACGATCAGCATCGAACTGTCGCTCGACACCCGGCGCACGCCGGTGGCCCGGGCGCGGCCGTCCAGCAGCATGCCGAAGCAGCGCAGGTTGCCGTCCTGCCAGTTCGCCTGGGTCATTTCCTGGCCCAGCGCATTCAGCCACGTCACGTCCCGCACGCCCGAATCCGCGTCCAGCACGCCGGTGAGGTAGCGGCCGCGGCGTAGGATGGGGTAGCGCTGGCGCAGCGCGGTCAGCTCCTGCACGAACTTGATCATGCGTTCACCGCGCTCGCCCACCGCCCAATCGAGCCAGCTCAGCTCGTTGTCCTGGTTGTAGGCGTTGTTGTTGCCGGCCTGGCTGCGGCCGAACTCGTCGCCGGCGAGCAGCATGGGCGTGCCCTGGCTCAGCAGCAGCGAGGCCAGCATGTTGCGCATCTGCCGCTCGCGCACGGCCTGGATCGCCGGGTCGTCGGTCGGGCCCTCCACGCCGCAGTTCCAACTGATGTTGTGGCTGCTGCCGTCGCGGTTGTCCTCGCCGTTCGCCTCGTTGTGCTTCTGGTTGTAGGAGACCACGTCGGCCAGGGTGAAGCCGTCATGCGCGGTGACGAAGTTCACGCTGGACCACGGGCGCCGCCCGCGCCGGTTGAACTCGCCAGCCGAGGCCGACAGCCGGGCCGCCATCGCCGAGGCCGGCGCCTCTGCCTTCCAGAACGCGCGGGTGGTGTCGCGATACTTGTCGTTCCACTCGGCCCAACCGGGCGGGAACTGGCCCACCTGGTAGCCGCCGGGCCCGATGTCCCACGGCTCGGCGATCAGCTTGACGGCGGAGAGCACCGGGTCCTGCCGGCAGGTGTCGAGGAAGCCGCCGCCCTCGTCGAAGCCGTGGTCCTCGCGGCCCAGGATGGTCGCCAGGTCGAAGCGGAAGCCGTCGACATGCATCTCCGTCACCCAGTAGCGTAGGCTGTCGGTGACCATCTGCAGCACGCGCGGATGGCTGATGTTGACGGTGTTTCCGGTGCCGGTGTCGTTGATGTAGAAGCGTTTTTCCTTGGGCAGCAACCGGTAGTAGCTGAGATTGTCGATGCCGCGGAACGACAGCGTGCCGCCCAGCTCGTTGCCCTCGGCGGTGTGGTTGTAGACCACGTCCAGGATCACCTCGAGCCCGGCGTCGTGGCAGCGCGCGACCATCTGCTTGAACTCGGAGAAGGCGAAGCCGGGGCTGAAGGCATAGCGCGAGTCGGGCGCGAAGAAACCGATGCTGTTATACCCCCAGTAGTTGGTCAGCCCCTTGTTGATCAGCGTGTGGTCGTTGACGAAGGTGTGCACCGGCAGCAGCTCCACCGAGGTCACCCCGAGCGAGCGGATGTAGTCCAGCACCTCCGGCGCGGCGAGCCCGGCGAAGGTGCCGCGCATGTCCGCCGGCACGCCCGGATGCTGCTTGGTGTAGCCGCGCACGTGCAGCTCGTAGAGGATGGTTTGTTCCCAGGGCACGCCGGGCGGGTGGTCGCGCCCCCAGGTGAAGGACGGGTCGATCACCTGGCATTTCGGCATGTAGCGGGCGCTGTCGTGCCGGTCGAACGAGAGGTCGGCATCCTTGCTGCCCTGGACGTAGCCGTAGCAGGCCGGATGCCACTCGAGGCTGCCGACGTGGGACTTGGCGTAGGGGTCGAGCAGCAGCTTGTTGGGGTTGAAGCGGTGGCCCGCCTCCGGGGCATAGGGGCCGTGCACGCGATAGGCGTAGACCGTGCCGGGCCGCGCGTCCGGCAGGTAGCCGTGGAACACCTCGTCGGTGTATTCCGGCAACAGCACGCGCTCGAGCTCGCGCTGCCCGGTCTGATCGAACAGGCATAGCTCCACCCGCTCGGCATGCGCGGAAAACAGCGCGAAGTTGACCCCGAGCCCGTCCCAGGTGGCGCCCAGGGGGTGGGGCAGGCCTTCGCTCACGCGCCCCTTCGTCACTGCGAACGGCAATCTGTGACTCCATGGCATCGTGGCGCTTATGCAGCAGACCCGGCCGCGCTTGTCGAGCACGCGCCGATGGTAAAGCGCGCGCCGCAGCGTCCGGGCCGCCTGCGCGCGGTCGCACTTGCCTTATGAGGGCCGGCGTGGTTTTGCCGCAAAGCCAGCGAGGGAGCGTTGATGTCGCCGACGGGGTTCGAGCAGTTTGCCGTGGGCCAGGTCTTCACCAGCGGCATCCACCTGGTCACGGCGGCCGACATCAAGGCGTTTGCCGAGGCGTTCGACCCGCAGGCGCAGCATATGGACGAGGCGGAAGCGGCCGGCACGCTGTTTGGCGGGCTGGTGGCGAGCGGCTGGCACACCGCCAGCCTCACCATGCGGTTGATGCTGGAGAGCAGCCTGGGCGGGGTTGGCGGCCGCAGTGTCGGCCTTGGCGTGCGCGAGCTGAAATGGCTGGTGCCGGTGCGGCCCGGCGACGCCATCCGGGCCCGCACCGAAATCATTGACACCCGTGCCTCGCGCTCCCGGCCCGACCGCGGCATCATCCTGATGCGCACCACCACGCGCAACCAGGCGGACGCCGTGGTGCTGGACATGACCAGCTCGATGCTGGTGCCGCGGGACGAGATTACCGCCGCTTGCTAGAGCAGATCCCGATCAGGTGGAATCACCTGATCGGGTGAAGATGCTGGCCAAAACAACGAGCTAGAGGATTTGGAGTGAGCCAAAGCGAACGGAGAATGCTCTAGGCGGGGGATCGCTTCAGCCGGACCCGATGTAGGCCCAGCGCGTTCAGCAAGGCGTCCCGCACCTTGGCGGTGTGGCGCTCGGTCAGCCCCGCGAACAGCCAGGCCAGTGTGGCCAGCAGCACGACGATGGCGGCGGTGATCGCCATGTTGGAGGGAGTGGCCTCTAGCCGGTGCGGCAGGCTGCCGGTGGCGACCATGATGCCCATGATGCCCAATAGCAGCGGGAAGTGGACGCAGTAGAGCGAGTAGGAGAAGTTGGCCAGCCACTCGCCGATGCCGGCCCCGAAATGCATGGTGCGCCAGCCTGGGTGCGCGACCAGGAACGCCACCGCCAGGCCGAGGCAGGGGCTCGGCAGCGAGTAGCGGTGGGTCAGCACGACGGCCACAACGACCGCGCCGACCCCGGCCACTTGCAGCAGGCGACCGCGCAGCACCCGGTGGTTGAAGGCGACCCGCGCGGCCACCCCCGCGATCCAGGACAGGCTCTCGAACAGGACGTTGGGCTGGTTCACCAGGCTCAGGCCTAGCAGGACCACGCCATAGCCGATGGCCACGATCGCGGGGGTGGACGGCACGCGCCGGACCAGCAGCACGAGGGCGAGGCCGATGATGTAGTACGACCACTCGTAGGAGAGCGACCAGAGCGGGCTGTTGGTGTCCAGGGTCGGCGCCAGCAGCTCGTTCAGCATGACGGCCGAGGCGGCCCAGCGCTGCAGACTGACATCGGTCTGCAGCGGTTGCACCCGCCCGAGGGCCCAGTCGACGCCCTGCACGAAGTGAGCGTCCGGCACCAGTGACAGCAGCCCAGCCAGCACGATTGCGGTCAGCAACAAGCATGGGATCAGCACGACGAAGATGCGCGAGAAGCGGTCGACCAGGAAGACACGCCAGTCCTGCTCAATGGCGTCGCTCTTGAGCAGTCCGAGCAGCTTGCCGCCGACGAGAAAACCACTGAGCACGAAGAATATGACGACGGCCGACTGCGCGTAGCCGGTGAAGCCTAGCACCGGCCTCATATCCAGTTGCGTGTTCAGGTAGGGGGTGCTGGGTCCAACCGCGCCGATGTTCAGGATGCTTTCGGTCACGTGCGAGCAGACGACGATGAAGGCGGCGAGCCAGCGAAGATGCGACAGCAGCGCGACCGGGCCTGTGGGCGGCTTGGCCTGAACCTGCACGGGTGGGACCTGCACGGGTGGGACCTGCGCGGACGGGACCGCGACGTTGGCGACCGGCACGCTAGTCAAGGCGTTTGCCCGTTCGCAGCCCGGGGTGCAGCGGCCACGCCCGGAACACGGCCGGAATGATAGCGAGGAGAAACGAGGCCAATCGCCCCCAGCACCCCGCATGTTGTCGCCGAAGCGCCGAACAAGAATTACGGTCCGATCAAAGATGAAGCACCAGGGCAAGCACGGCCAGGCCCGCCACGCCAGCACCGGCTGGCCGGGCGGCAAAATCCATGTTGTTCTGCTCACCGTCCAGTCTTATTTTTGAGCCTGCGCTGTTCGGTGCACGCATGGCTGGCAGACCAAGACGACGCGCACACCCTATTCGGCGGCGTGTTCCAGGATCGGCTCGGCGCCCAGCGCGGCCAACTGGGGCTCCAGCGTCACCAAGTCACGCTCGGCGACGCAGCATAGATAGTGTGCGGAGGGGAGGGGCTTCTCCGTGCTTTCCACCAGCAGCGTGCCGTCGCTGGCGAGCGGGATCGCGGTGAGGCCGAGGTCGCCATAAACTTTCAGCAGCGTGGGACCGGCGCGCCAGACCGCCGGGTCGAGACCTTCCTGCAGCGCCAGGTCGCGCAGCCGCCAGATCGCCGAAATCCGGTCCGTGGGGGCTCCGGCGGGGTCGCCGATGCCCAGCATGACCCGGCCGAGGCGGCGAAACGGGATGCCGGCGCGGCCGGCTTCGCCCATCACCAGGCCGTCGGCGGTGGCGGGCGGGTCGGCGCCCAGGGCGGCGTAGCGCAGGCGGCCTTCCCCGGCCCAGGGCAGGCAGGTCACGTGGCCGGGGCGCAGCAGCCGCCACAGCGCCAGCAGCCCGAGCAGCACGGCCAGCGCCATCACGACGCGCAGGCCGTTCGGCAGGTCGGGCGAAAGCACCAGCTCCCACCAGGAGTTTTCCGCCAGCCGCCGGGTCGCGGGCTCGAAGCTGGCGAGTGCGAGCACGCAGGCGGCCAAGGCGAGCAGCGGCACTAGAACGTCGGTCTTCAGCGTGCTGGTGAGCAGGCGGGCGTGGCGGTAGAACGCGTCCCGGAACGGCGCCACCAGCACGGCGGAGAGCACCAGCACGGCAGGGATCCAGATCGGGTCGCGCTGGGCGGCGGTGTAGGCGGCGGCGATCAGCAGCAGCCCCACCGTGCCGCCCCAGGCCAGGGTGACGCGCTGCGACAGGCCGATGGCGAGCACCATTAGGGCTGCGCCGATCAGCGAGGGCACGAATTGGCCGGTGCTGGCGGCCATGTCGGCGAAATCGGGGTCGATCCAGGTCAAATCCGGCTGCACGTCGATCACCCCAAGCGACAGCAGCAGCGCGCCGCAGATCGCCACCACGCCGGTGGCCGCCCCCACGGCGAAATCCGGCTCGCTGATGCGCCCTACCGTCTGCGTCGCCCGCGCGATGGCGCCGCTCTTGAGCAGGGCGCCGCCGCGTAGCAGCAGTTCGTTGCTGGCGAACAGCGTGCCGGCCAGGAACAGCGGGATGATGTAGTAGTACAGCCGGAAGATCAGGATCGCGCCCAGGATCACCGGCGCCGAGAGGTAGGGTTCCAGGCCGAGTAGCATCGCGGTGTCAAACACGCCGATGCCGCCGGGCAGGCTCGCCAGCAGCCCGGCGCTGTAGGAGGCGAGGTAGCAGGCCAGGAAGCGCAGGTAGGTCAGCCCCGGCGTCGGCGGCAACAGGGTGTAGAAGATGGCCGCGGTCACCGCCACGTCCATCGAGGCGAGCGCCACCTGCACCGCTGCCATGCGCCAGGTCGGCAGCTTGAACTGGTGGCCGCGCAGCCGCACGGTCTTGGCCACGCTCGAGATCGCCACGTAGGTGCCGACCGTGAGCCACATCAGGGTGCCGATGCTGTAGAAAGCCCAGCTTGGGAGGATGCGGCTGAAGAACGGGATCGACATCGGCTCGAACCACAGCACCCAGCCGCCGAGCACCAGCCCGCCGAGCCCGAAGGTGAGCGAGCAGAACCCCACCACCTTGGCGATCTGCACCGGCGCCAGGCCCCAGTGCGAGTAGAGCCGGTACCGCACGGCGGCGCCCGAGACGGCGGAGAAGCCGAGATTGTGCGACAGTGCGTAGGCGCAGAACGAGGCGAACGCGACCCGGCGATACTTCACCGGATGGCCTGCATAGATCGTGCCCAGACGGTCGTAGAAGGTGAGCACGACGTACGACAGCACGGTGGCGCCGAACGAGATCACCAGCGCGCGGTGCGGGATGGCCGCCAGCGCCAGCTTGATGTCGGCCAGCTTGAGGTGGCTGAACTCGTGCTGGACCACGAAGACGGCGCCCGCCAGGAGCACCACCCCGAGCAAGGCTGGCAGGTGGCGCAGGTACTGCTTCAAGCCGCCGCCGCCGTCCGCGCCAGGGCCGCTTGGATCAACGCCACCGTCTCGGCCACGCCGTACAGCGCCACGAAGCCGCCGAAGCGTGGCCCTTCCTGCTGCCCGAGCAAGACCTGGTAGAGGCAGTCGAACCACTGCTTGAGCGCCGGGAAGGCGTGGCGCTTGCCCACCGCGTAGACCTCGTCCTGGATCGCCTCGGCCGGCGTGTCCGGCGGCAGGGCGGCCAGGGTCGCGGCCAGGTCGGCCAGCGCCGAGGCCTCGAGCTCGGTGGCGGGTCGGAAGCGCCGGGTCGGGCGGACGAAATCCTGGTAGTAGGCCACGGCATGGTCGACCAGGCGGGCCAGAAACGGGGTCGACTCCGCGCCGGCGCCCGGATGGTAGCGGCGGATGAAACCCCACAGCATGTCGGGCGTCGCGGCGTTCACCACGCTGGCCAGGTTCAGCAGCATGGTGAACGGGATCGGGCTGCCGCCCTCGTTGGGCACGCGCCCGCCGCCGATGTGCCACGCCGGGTTGGCCGGGTCATCGCCGCCCTTGGCCACGGCGGCGATGTAGTCGTCCACCGCGCGCGGGATCACGTCGAAGAACAGCCGCTTCGCGCGCTGCGGCTGGTGATACATGAACTGGCCCAGGCTCTCCGGCGGCGCATACCGCAGCCATTCTTCCACTGAGATACCGTTGCCACGGCTTTTGCTGATCTTCTGCGACTGCTCGTCGAGGAACAGCTCGTAGGTGAACCCCACCGGCGGCGCGCTGCCCAGCACGGCGCAAACCCGGCTGGAGAGCTTAACGCTGTCGATCAGGTCCTTGCCGCTCATCTCGTAGTCGACGCCCAGCGCATGCCACCGCATCGCCCAATCCGCCTTCCACTGCAGCTTGCAGGCGCCGCCGGTGACGGGGGTGGTGAAGCGCTCGCCCGCCGGGTCGGTCCAGGTGACGGTGGCGGCGTCCAGGTCGATGGCCTCGATCGGCACCTGCATCACCTGGCCGGTCGCGGGGTGCAGCGGCAGGATGGGCGAGTAGGTAGCGCGGCGGTCCGGCCCGAGCGTGGGCAGGATGACGGCGCGGATCTCGTCGTGGCGGGCCAGCACCTGGCGCAAGGCGGCGTCGAAGCGCCCTTGGGTGTAGTAGTCGGTGGCGGAGGCGAACTCGTAGTCGAAGCCGAAGCTGTCCAGGAAGGCGCGCAGGCGGGCGTTGTTGTGCGCGCCGTAGCTGGGGTGGGTGCCGAACGGGTCGGGGATGCGGGTGAGCGGCTGGCCCAGGTAGTCCCGCAGCATGGCGCCGTTGGGCACGTTGTCCGGCACTTTGCGCAGCGCGTCCATGTCGTCACTGAAGGCGATCAGGCGGGTGGGCTGGCCGGTGAGGGCGGTGAAGGCGCGGCGGACCCAGGTGGTGCGGGCCACCTCGCCGAAGGTGCCGATATGGGGCAGGCCGGAGGGACCGTAGCCGGTTTCAAACAGCGCGCAGTCCTTGCCGCTGGCCTGCAGCCGGGCGGCGACTTTGGCCGCTTCCTCGAACGGCCAGGCTTTCGGCAGGGGGGCGTTGCAAACTGTATCAGCCATTGCGGCGCAGGCTAGGAAGTGCGGTCTGCCGGGTCAATTGGCGGCGCGCGGTTCGGGCAGGCTCACAGCCTCTCGTCCCGCGTCCTGCTCGAACCGTACCGTCGTCACCCTCATGGCCATTTCACCCCAGCCCCCGCCTTGCTCGAAACCGCACCGCCAAGCGACATATAGCACGGATGTCGTCCTCCTTGGCCCTGCCGCAAACTGCTGCCGTCGTCGCCGGGCATGGCCGGGCCAGCGTGCTCACCGGGGATGGCGAGCTGGTCTGCGGCACCGCGCGTGAAGTGGCCGCCCTGCTCGGGGACGCGCCGCCGCTGCTGGTGCATGCGCCCGTCACGTTGCGGCGGCTCGGCGTGCGCCCGCGCGCCTGCCTCGACGTGCTGGAGCTGTTTGCCTTCGTGCGGCCCGCCTGCCACGCCGCCCCCACCGTGCGCGGCCTGGCCGTGGCGCTCGACCTCGACCCGCCGGACGGCATGGAGAACGCAGCCGCCTTCCTGCCCGTGCTGGTGGAGACGCTGCTCGGCCGCCTCGCCGCCGGGCGGGACACCCCGGCCAACGCCGACGCCCCGGCCCTTGCCGCCCGCATGGCCGCGTCCGGCTGGGGTTGGGCGCCCTACGTGCTGGCAACCCTCGGGCCCGCCATGACCAAGCCGAGCGACGCCTTGCGGGTGTGGAAGCGGCTGCCGGAGTGGGAGGAGGAAGCGCCACCGCCGCCTCCTGCCGCGCACCCGGTGCCCCCCGCCGACGCGCGCCGCCGCCTGGCCGCCATCCTGGGCGCGCAAGCCGAGCAGCGCCCGGGGCAGGGCGACTACGCCTCCGCCGCCGCCCTCGCCTTCGCCCCGCGCCAGACCCGCGGCGACCCGGCGACCGTGCTGGCCGAGGCGGGCACCGGCACCGGCAAGACGCTCGGCTACATCGCCCCCGCCAGCCTCTGGGCCGAGCGCAACGGCGCCCCGGTTTGGATCAGCACCTACACCCGCCACCTGCAGCGCCAGGTGGAGACCGAGCTCGCCCGGCTGCACCCCGACCCGGCGGAGCGGCGGCGCCGGGTCGTGGTGCGCAAGGGGCGGGAGAACTACCTCTGCCTGCTCAACCTGGAGGACCGGGTGAACAGCTTGGCGGGCGCCGCCGGGTCGGCCAGCGTGATCCCGCTTGCCCTGCTGGCGCGCTGGGCGCTGGCCACCGCCGATGGCGACATTGCCGGCGGGGACCTGCCCGGCTGGTTCAGCGAGCTGTTCGGCCCGGCGGCGACGCTGGGACTGGCGGACCGCCGCGGCGAGTGCATCCACGGCGCCTGCCCGCACTACAAGCGCTGCTACGTGGAGCACACCATCCGCCGCGCCCGCACCGCCGAACTGGTGGTGGCCAACCACGCTTTGGTCATGATCCAGGCCGCGCATGGCTTTGCCGACGGGGCTAGCGGTGGGCTGGACGGCCAGTCGCCGCCGACCCGCTACGTGTTCGACGAGGGCCACCATGTGTTCGACGCGGCCGACAGCGCCTTTGCCGCCGTGTTCAGCGGCATCGAAGGGGCGGAGCTGCGCCGCTGGCTGCTCGGCGCTGAGGGCGGCAGCTCGCGCGCCCGCGGCCTGCGCCGGCGGCTGGACGAGCTGGTGGGCGAGCGCGAGGACCTGCTCGCCCCGCTGGACGCCGCGCTGCAGGCCGCCCGCGCGCTGCCCGCCCCCGGCTGGTCGCTGCGCCTGGCGGAAGGGCAGACGCCGGATGTGGGCGGGGTGGAGGCGGGGCAGGAAAACGCCTCCGAGGCGGTGCTGCGGCTGGTGCGACAGCAGGTGCTCGCCCGCGCCCCCGCCAGCGAGCCCGGGCGCCGGGCCACCCTGGAATGCGACCTGCACCCCACCAACGATGGCCTGACCGACGCCGCCAGCCGCCTCGCCCGGGCGCTGACCCGCATCGCCACCCCGCTGCAAACCCTGGTGGCCCGGCTCGCCGCCCGGCTCGAGGACGAAGCCGAGGAGCTCGACTCCGCCACCCGCGGCCGCATCGAGGCCGCCGTGCGGGTGCTCAAACACCGCGCCATCGAGCCGGTGGTGGCCTGGCAGACCATGCTGTCGGACTTGTCGGAGCCGCCCAACGACCCGGGTGACCGCCCCGCCTTCGTCTACTTCCTGCAGCTCGACCGTCGCGAGGCCGGCGACCGGGACGCGGGCATCCACCGCCACTGGCTCGACCCGACGGTGCCGTTCGCCGGGCTGCTGGCCGCCTCCGCCCACGGCCTGCTGATCACCAGCGCCACCTTGCGGGACGGCACGGAGGGGGAGCCGGAGGCCGCCTGGCTCGCCGCGGAGGCCCGGGTGGGCGCGCCGCATCTGCCATCCCCCGCCATCCGCGCCGCCGTCGCCAGCCCGTTCGACTACCCCGCGCAAACCCGCGCCTTCGTGGTGACGGACGTGGCGGGCGACATCCCGGCGCTGGCGGCCGCCTTCCGCACCCTGTTCCTGGCGGCGGGCGGCGGCGGGTTGGGTCTGTTCACCGCCATCAGCCGGCTGCAGGCGGTGCATGGCCGCATCGCCCCCGCCCTGGAAGCCGACGGCATCCCGCTGCTCGCCCAGCACGTCGACGGTATGGACAATGCCACCCTGGTGGACGTGTTCCGCACCGAGGTCGACTCCTGCCTGCTCGGCACCGACGCCATGCGCGACGGGGTGGACGTGCCGGGCCGGGCGCTGCGCCTGGTGGTGTTCGAGCGGGTGCCGTGGCCGCGGCCCGACATCCTGCACCGCGAGCGCCGCATCCATCTCTCGGGCGGCGACCCGCGCGGCTATGACGACGCGATCGCCCGGCTGCGGCTGCGGCAGGCGTTCGGCCGCCTGATCCGGGCCAGCGGCGACCGCGGCGTGTTCGTGCTGCTGGACCGGCGGGCACCTGGGCGGCTGCTTTCGGCCTTGCCGGCGGGGCTGGACGTGCCGCGGCTCGGCTTGGCGGAGGTGGCGGCGCAAACCCGCGCCTTCCTCGCAGTGCCAGCCCTGTGTCCGCCGCCGCCCTTGATCTCCGCCGCGCCATCCAGCAGGGTCCCGCCCGAAAAGGGGGCGTCATGATGCTGGCACGCAACGGGCTGGATCCGCAGGAGGCACTGGTCTGCACCATGGTGCTGGTGGCGGTGACCGACGGCGGCATCACCGACCGCGAGATCGGCGTCATGTCCGGCCTGGTGCAGACGCTGCCCGCGTTCAACGGCTTCTCCAGCGAGCAGCTCGACGCCGCGACCGAGGCCACCATCAACCTATTGCGCGAGGATGAGGGGCTGAACCACGCCGGGCGGCTGATCCGCGAGGCGCTCCCGCTGCGCCTGCGCGAGACGGCCTACGCGCTGGCCTGCGAGGTGGTGGCGGGGGACGGCTTCGCCTCGCAATCCACGCTGCAGATGCTCGAATTCGTGCTGGGCGAGCTGCATCTGGACCCGCTGGTCGCCACCGCCATCGAGCGCGGCGCACGGGCGCGCTACCGCCGGGTCGAGGACTAGCAGCTCGCCTCGAGGCCGGCACGGAACAGCCGCCTTGGTCGTCGCGTTACCGATACCAACCGAGGAGGCTTCATGAGCGATAAACAGGGTCCTACGCTGCCGGAGACCGTGCAGGAGGTTCAAGGCGTCTTCCCGAGCGACGGCGCCATGCAGGATGCCATCGCGAAGCTGACGCTGGCCGGGTTCGACCGCGCCGACCTCAGCCTGCCGGCGACCAACCCGGCGGCGGGCATGGCGACGCCGGAACTGGGCGCGGCACCGCCCACCACCGAAACCGACATCCGGCAGATGCGCACCATGGGCACGAGCATGGCCGGCGCGATCGGCGCGTTTGCCGCGGCGGGGGCCACCATCGCTACGGGGGGCGCAGCCGGGGTCGCCATCGCGGCGGCGGCGGCAGTGGGCGCCGGGTCAGCCCTGGCAGCCAACGCGTCCGGCAACGCGGCGGGCAACGTGCAGACCGAAGCGCGAAACGAGGCGGCGGCGGCGGGCCAGTTGGTGCTCGCGGTGCACGCCAACGACCCGGCGCGCCAGGCGATGGCCACCCGCATCATGCGCGAGAGCGGCGCCACCGACGTTGCCGCCGTGGCGCGGGCTGGCGGGACGTTGACCGAGATCGACTCGTCGAGCTGGACGGGGTAGGCAGGCCGGGGCGCTGCCCTGACCCCGCAAGAGGACGGTCGTCCTCTTGACACCTGCGGCGAGGGTTAGGCGAGCTTTAGGTTGCTAGCGGCCGCCTTGCCGCGCTCGTTCACCACGTCGTAGCTCACCTTCTGGTTCTCATCCAGCCCGCGCAACCCGGCTGCCTGCACCGCGGTGATGTGCACGAACACGTCCTTGCCGCCGTCCTGCGGCATGATGAAGCCGAAGCCCTTGGTGGTGTTGAACCACTTCACCGTTCCCATTGCCATCGCGTCCAACTCCGTCAAAGCGCCCCCAAGGGCTGGTAACAACCGATCTCTTGGCGACTTGACGGCAGCACCCAAGGGGTGAAGGCGCAGCAAGGCGGAGGCGGAGGCACGATTGCGGGTCGATTCCATTGCAGCATTGTTGCGATGAGTCAATCGTCGCTATGACGATCCCGTGCCAAGAAATGCGCCAAGAAAAGGGGCGGCCCTTGCGAGCCGCCCCCCTGTCAGCGCCTTGATCGAATCTGGACTTAGAAGTCCATGTCGCCCATGCCGCCCATTCCACCCATGCCGCCGCCACCGCCGCCGCCCATCGGAGGCTTGCGCTCCGGGCGTTCCGCGATCATCGCCTCGGTGGTGATCAGCAGCGACGCGATCGAGGCTGCGTCCTGCAGCGCGGTGCGCACAACCTTGGTCGGGTCGATGATGCCGGCGCCGACCATGTCCTTGAACTCGGCCGTCTGGGCATCGAACCCGTAGTTGTAGTCGCCGTTCTCGATCACCTTGCCGGCGATCACCGCGCCATCCTCGCCGGCGTTCTCGGCGATCTGCCGCAGCGGGGTCTGCACCGCCTTGCGGACGATCTCGATGCCGAGCTTCTGGTCCTCGTTCATCGGCTTCAGTTGCGCCAGGATCAGGCTGGCACGGGCCAAGGCGACGCCGCCGCCGGGCACGATGCCTTCCTCAACCGCCGCACGGGTGGCGTGCAGCGCGTCATCCACGCGATCCTTGCGCTCCTTCACCTCGACCTCGGTGGCACCGCCGACGCGGATTACCGCAACGCCGCCCGCCAGCTTGGCCAGACGCTCCTGCAGCTTCTCGCGGTCGTAGTCGGAGGTGGTCTCCTCCACCTGCGCGCGGATCTGGTTGCAGCGGCCCTTGATGTCGTCCGCGTTGCCACCGCCCTCGACGATGGTGGTGTTTTCCTTCTCCATGATGATGCGCTTGGCCTTGCCCAGCATGTCCAGCGTGACGGTCTCGAGCTTGATGCCGAGGTCCTCGCTGATCACCTGGCCACCGGTCAGGATCGCCAGGTCTTCCAGCATCGCCTTGCGGCGGTCACCGAAGCCCGGCGCCTTCACGGCGGCGACCTTGAGGCCACCGCGCAGCTTGTTCACCACCAGGGTGGCCAGCGCCTCGCCCTCGACATCCTCGGCGATGATCAGCAGCGGACGGCCCGACTGCACGACGCTCTCGAGCAGCGGCAGCATCGGCTGCAGGCCCGACAGCTTCTTCTCGTGGATCAGGATGTAGGGCTGGTCCAGCTCGGCGATCATCTTCTCCGCATTGGTGATGAAATACGGGGAGAGATAGCCGCGGTCGAACTGCATGCCTTCCACGACATCAAGCTCGGTGTCGATGCCCTTGGCTTCCTCGACGGTGATGACACCCTCGTTGCCGACCTTCTGCATCGCTTCGGCGATCATACGGCCGATATCGGTCTCGCCGTTGGCCGAAATGGTGCCGACCTGCGCCGTCTCGCTCTCGGTGGTGATCTTGCGGGTGCGGCTCTGCAACTCGGCCACCACGGCGGCGACCGCCATGTCGATGCCGCGCTTGAGGTCCATCGGGTTCATGCCGGCGGCGACCGACTTGGCGCCTTCGCGGACGATGGACTGGGCCAACACGCACGCCGTCGTGGTGCCGTCACCGGCCAAGTCGTTGGTCTTGCTGGCGACCTCGCGCAGCATCTGCGCGCCCATGTTCTCGAACTTGTCGGCCAACTCGATCTCCTTGGCCACCGTCACACCGTCCTTGGTGATGCGCGGGGCGCCGAAGCTCTTGTCGATGACCACGTTGCGGCCTTTGGGCCCGAGCGTGACCTTCACCGCGTCGGCGAGAATGTCCACGCCGCGCAGCATGCGCTGGCGGGCGTCACCGCCAAACCGTACGTCCTTAGCTGCCATGTCGATCTACCTTCCTGAATGCGAAACGAATCGTCGAGCCAAACACCTGCGCGAACCCTGCGTCAGGCGGCGTGGTCGACGATCCCCATGATGTCGGACTCTTTCATGATCAACAGGTCTTGCCCGTCGATCTTGACTTCGGTGCCCGACCACTTGCCGAACAGAATCTTGTCACCGGCCTTCACGTCGAGCGCCTGGATTTGGCCCTGCTCATTACGTGCGCCCGGCCCAGCGGCGATGATCTCGCCCTGCATCGGCTTCTCTTTAGCGGTGTCGGGGATGATGATCCCACCAGTGGTCTTTTCTTCGGCGTCGAGGCGCTTGACCACGACCCGGTCATGCAACGGACGGAACTTCATGTAACAACGCTCCTCAGCTTCTGGCAAAGACTGTCTTTTTCACTCGCTGGCCGGGATTGGCACTCCCAACCGCAGAGTGCCAGCGATCTACCGTGTGAAACGGTTGAAGTCAAGGTTGCTAGCACTCGCCATGGCCGAGTGCCAGCCGGGCCGGGATCGACGCGCCCGCCGGGCTGCGCAGGTGCGGTCCGGCGGGGATTGATACATTCCGGCAAGCTTCGTCGCGACCGTGAATACAGTCTGCATTGAAACCGGCTTGCCCCGCCGGTCTGGCGGCTAGGGACGCCCGGGCGCCAGATCGGCGGCAGACACTGTTGAAATCGCGACCGCCGCCAACTTTTAAATCGGTGTCAATACAGGACAGTGAGCCATTGGCGTATGCGGCAGCTTAGGCCGACCGCTTGGCGTGAAATGGCCACGGGACCGATGCTTGGCACCACCGCGGCAGACACGGTCTGCATTTCAGGCTCGATTGCACGGCGAGAAGCGCGCCGCAAACTCCTCTTGAGAAACCGCTATAGAAGTGCGAGTTAGTTCTGGCGACCGCAATGGAGCGGTGTTCGGAGTCGACCTCATCATGGCAGAAGGCAGTTCAGTGCAGGCAGTGTTGGGCCTGACGGCGCAGATTGTGTCGGCGCATGTGTCCAACAATGCCGTCTCACGGGACGCGTTACCAGAATTGATCCAGCAAGTGTTTACGACCTTGATGGCGGCTGGCACCGAGCAGGTCGAGCCCGAGCGGCTGCAGCCAGCGGTGCCAATCAAGAAGTCGGTGTTCCCAGAATACATCATTTGTCTCGAAGACGGCAAAAAGCTGAAGATGCTGAAGCGCCATTTACAGACTTCCTACGGCATGACCCCCGAGCAGTACCGTGAGCGCTGGGGATTGCCGCACGACTATCCCATGGTCGCGCCGAAATACGCCGAACACCGGTCCGAACTCGCCAAGAAGATCGGGCTCGGCCGCAAGCCCGCGCTCGAAGTGGAAAGCCCGCCGGCGCCCACCAAGCGCGGCCGCAAGGCGGCCTAAACTCCCGTCGCGCGGCCGAGCCGGCTAGCCAAAGCGGGGCGGGCGGCTCAGCCGGTTGTCACGCAACCCGGCCGAACCGCGGGCGTTACGAAATAAGGTGTCAGAGCGGGCGGAAATGTCGGAATCGTTGTCGGAGCCGCCAGACAGTCCTGCCGCCGTGCAAGCCCTGCCGCTGCCAGGCGTCTCCCAGTTGCTGATGCTGGCGGTGTTCGTCGTCGTGGTCAGCGGACTCTACTTCGCCCGCGCCGTGATGCTACCGATGACCCTCTCGGTCCTGCTGTCGTTCCTGCTTGCGCCGCTGGTGGGCCTGCTGCGGCACATCCGGCTGCCGCGCGTCCCCGCCGTGCTCGCGTCCGTGGTCGTCTCGCTCGGCGTCGTGCTCGCGCTTGGTGGGCTGATCGGCGCCCAGGTGGCCGACCTGGCGGGCGACTTGCCGCAATACCAGGCCACCGTGGAGAGCAAGCTCACCACCGTCCAGTCGCTCACCGTCGGCCGCCTGGCCGAAGTGATCGACCGGCTCGGCGGCCAGGTGCAGCACGTGACGGCGGGGGCGGCCCGTACCGCGCCGGCGACCGCCACCGGCAACAAGCCCGTCACCGTGCAGGTGCAGGCGCCGCCGCCATCCCCGTTGCAGATCGCGGAGGAGGTGCTCGCGCCGATCCTGGCGCCACTCGCCACCGGCGGCATCGTGTTCACCGTGGCCATCTTCATCCTGTTGCAGCAGGAGGACCTGCGTGACCGGCTGATCCGGCTGTGCGGCTCCAACGACCTGCACCGCACCACGGTCGCGCTGGACGACGCTGGCCGCCGGCTGAGCCGCTACTTCCTCACCCAGCTCGGCATCAACGCCGCGTTCGGCTGCGTGATCTCGGCCGGGTTGCTGGCCATCGGCGTGCCGAGCCCGGTGCTGTGGGGGGTGCTGGGCGCCCTGCTGCGCTTCGTGCCCTATGTCGGCACCTGGCTGTCCGCCATCTTCCCGACCGCGCTGGCCGCCGCCGTAGACCCGGGCTGGGGCATGGCCGCCTGGACGTTCGTGCTCTACTTCGTGGTCGAGCTGCTGGTTGGCCAGGTGATCGAGCCGTTCATGTACGGTCGCAGCACCGGCCTTTCGCCGATCTCCGTCGTGGTCGCGGCGATCTTCTGGTCGTGGCTGTGGGGGCCGATCGGGCTGATCCTCTCCACCCCGCTCACCCTGTGCTTGGTGGTGCTGGGCCGCCACGTCCCGCGGCTGGAGTTCCTCGACGTGCTGCTGGGGGACCGCCCGGCGCTGTCACCGGTGGAAAGCTTCTACCAGCGCATCCTGGCCGGCGACGCCGACGAGGCATTGTCCCAGGCCGAGCCCATGCTGCGGGACCTGCCACTGTCCTCTTATTATGACTCCGTGGTGATGCCGGGCCTGCGGCTCGCCGCGCTGGACGTGGAGCGCGGCGTGCTGCCGCAGGCGCGGGTGACGGCGGTGGTGAAGACCGTGCTGGACCTGGTGGCCGACCTGGCGGACTACGACGACACCGAGGCCGATGCCGCCGCCGGGCCGGTCGCGCCGGTGGCACCGCCGGGCCAGGAGGCAGAGCTGCCGCGCTTGCCGATCGCGGCGCCGGACTTCGTGGCCGCCGCCGGGCCAGGGTCGGTCTGGACTACGGCAACCCCCGTGCTGTGCATCGCCGGCCGCGGCCCGTTCGACGTAACGGTGGCCGCCATCGTGGCGCAGGTGTTGGGCAAGCATGGCCTGGGCGCCCGCAGCATCCCGCACGAGGCCCTGTCCCGCGGACGGCTTGCCGAGCTCGACCCGGCGGCCACCGGCATGGTCTGCCTGTGCTACGTGGACGTCAGCGCCAGCCCGACCCACTTACGCTTCCTGCTGCGGCGGCTGCGGCAGCAACTCGCCAGCGCCGCGTTTGTGGTCGGGCTGTGGCCGAGCGGCCGCGGCGGGTTGGAGGACGGGCGGCTTCGCGAGGCCATGTCCGCCGACGACATCGCCGGCAGCGTGACCGACCTGGTAGCGACCTGCCTGCGCACGGCCCAGGCCCGCCACGCCGCAGCGCCGAACCTGGAAAAGCTGTCGGCCTAGCTCAGCCAGCCACCCTGCGGCCTAGAGCAGATCCCGATCAGACGGAATCGTCTGATCGGGTGAAGATGCTCGCAAAACAGAGGGTTGGAGCGTGTGAAGTGAGCGGAAGCGAACGGAACATGCTCTAGAACTTGTACGCCTGGCGGAACATCTCGAACGGCGAAACGGTCCGCTGGGCAGGCGCCTTGGCCGCGATCACCTCGCTCGGCACCAAGCCCCAGCTCCGCGCGATGTGCCAGGTTGAGGATATCGGCGCCTCGAGCACGTAGGGCATCGCCTGGCCCACGCCATGGTCCCCAGTTGAGCCCGGCGTGATCGGGGCACCGTGGCCCAGTCCCGGAATGCTATACAGCTCCACCTGGGTGACGCCGCGGCGGTCGCGCCATGCGCGATGCCGGGCGCCGTCGACGGTGTCCTGGCTGCTGTCGTCCTCGTCCAGGCCGTGCACGCCGCACCATTGCTTGGCCGATTGCGTCGCCGCCCCGGGCTGCACCGTCGAGTCCGCGTCGCCGTGCCAGATGGAGACGATCGGCTTGCGCGCTGGCGATGGGCTGGCGTGGCGCACCCGGTCGGCCCATTCGGCGGCGGAGTGCTTGGGACAGTTGTACATCGCGCCCATCGCCTCCCCCGTGCTGAGCGCCGCGCGGTAGGGCAGGCCGGCGATGATCGCACCGGCGGCAAACACATCGGGGTAGGTCGCCAGCAGCGCCGCCGCCATCGCCCCGCCGGCGGACAAGCCGGTGACGAACACGCGCGCCGGGTCAGCCCGCAGCTCCGCCAGGCTGCTCGCGACCATGGCGTGGATGGACGCCACCTCGCCACTGCCGCGGGTGATGTCGGCCGCCTCGAACCAGTTGAAGCACAAATTGTGGTTGTTGCCGGACCGCTGCTCCGGCACCACCACGGTGAAGCCGTGCCGCTCGGCCAACACGGACCAGCCGGTGGCCAGGTCGAACGCGCCGCCACGCTGAGTACAGCCGTGCAGCAGCACCACGATGGGCGCGCCCGGCGCCAGTTGCGGCGGCACGTAGCGCAGCATACGAAGCTGACCCGGGTTGGCGCCGAACGCGGTTACTTCCGTCAAGCGGCCATCGCCCGGCGTAGGCGCCGCGTCCGGCACCGACCAGGCGGCCCGGCGACGCGCCAGGTCGGCCAGTGGAATGCGGATGGGTGGCAGGCCGGGGAGTTTCATTGACAAACTATGGTGCGCTGCAACAACGCAAGCAAGCCGGCAGCCATGCGCATGTGCTGAGGCTGGGGCCTTGGATTGAAGCGGCGCGGCAACATGTCTGCCGTGTCATCTTGCGTCAGGATTAGCCATGCACAGGATCGCCGGCGTCGCACGGGTCTTGACGGTCTGCCTACTGGTGTTCTCCGCCAGCGCCCGGGCCGAGGTGGCCGACTCCGACCAGACCGCCATCCAGGCGGTGATCGGCAGCCAGATCGATGCGTTCCGCCACGACAACGCCGGCGCCGCGTTCGGCTTCGCCTCGCCCGACCTGCAGGTTCAGTTCGGCAGCGCCGCGCACTTCATGGAGATGGTGCAGCACGCCTATCCGCCGGTGTATCGCCCGCGCACGGTGAATTTCGGCGCCCTGCACGAGGACGGTGCCGACGTGGTGCAGTTCGTCGAACTGACCGGGCCGGATGGTTTGGCGTATACGGCGCGCTATACCATGCAGCGCCAGGCCGACGGATCGTGGCGGATCAGCGCCTGCGAGTTGTTGGAAAGCCGGCGCGTCGGCGCTTAGCGAAGGAGTGACAGGGTGGTGAGTGGCCAGGCGGTGACAGGGTGAGCGGGCAAGCGATCCAGGCGGGCGTTCGCGCCGGGGCACCGGCGATGCCGGCCGAGCGCACGGTGATGGCGGTGTTGTGCGCGATCAGCTTCTCGCACCTGCTGAACGACCTGATGCAGTCGCTGCTGCCGGCAGTGTATCCGCTGCTGAAGACCAAGTTCGACCTCAGCTTTGGCCAGATCGGCCTGCTGACGCTCACCTTCCAGATCACCGCCTCGTTGCTGCAGCCGGTGGTGGGGCTCTACACCGACCGCAAGCCGCTGCCGTTCTCCCTGCCGGTTGGGATGGGCTTCACCCTGCTCGGCCTGCTGATGCTGTCCTGGGCGCCGAACTTCGCGCTGCTGCTCACCGCGGCGGCGCTGGTCGGGCTCGGCTCCTCGGTGTTCCACCCGGAATCGTCACGCGTGGCGCGGATGGCCTCGGGTGGGCGGCACGGCTTTGCGCAATCGGTGTTCCAGGTCGGCGGCAATGGCGGGCAGGCGCTTGGGCCGCTAATGGCCGCCTTCGTCGTCGTGCCGCACGGGCAAGGCAGCATCGCGGTGTTCGCCGTACTGGCGCTGGTCGGCATGGTTGTGCTGTCCGGCGTGGGCCGTTGGTATGCCGCGCGCATCCAGGGCCGCGGGCGCGCTGCCAAGCGGGTGGTGGCCATGCACAGCCTGTCCAACCGGCGGGTGACGCTCGCGGTGTGCGTGCTGCTGATGCTGATGTTCTCGAAGTTCGTCTACGTCGCCAGCTTCAACAGCTATTATACCTTCTACCTGATCGACCGCTTCCACCTGCCGGTGCAGTCGGCGCAGTTCTACCTGTTCGTCTACCTTGGCGCGTTTGCCGCCGGCACCCTGGCGGGCGGCCCGCTCGGCGACTGGATCGGGCGCAAGTACGTGATCTGGGTCTCCATCCTGGGCGCGCTGCCGTTCACCCTGGCGCTGCCCTACATGAACCTGTTCTGGACCATCGTGCTGACCATCCCGATCGGCCTTATCCTATCTTCGGCATTCTCCGCCATCCTGGTGTTTGCCCAGGAGCTGATGCCGGGCCGCATCGGCACCGTCTCCGGCCTGTTCTTCGGCCTGGCGTTCGGCATCGCCGGCGTCGGCGCCGCGGTGCTGGGGCAGGTGGCGGACCACACGGGTGTGGAAGTCGTGTTCCGCATCTGCTCCTACCTGCCGGTGCTCGGCCTGCTCACCATATTCCTGCCCTCCTTGGAGCCTGCACGCCGTGCCGCTTGATCAGACTGGTGGATTTGATGGCCGGCCCGGGCGCGCGCCCAGCCGCAACGTGTTGGGCGGCCCGCTGGCGCCGTGTTCGGGCGAGCCGCTCACCGGGTTCTTCCGCGACGGCTGCTGCAACACCGGGCCGCAAGACGGGGGCAGCCACACTGTGTGCGCCGTGGTGACGGCGGAGTTCCTGCGCTTCAGCCAGGCGCACGGCAACGACCTGTCGACGCCGCGCCCCGAGTTCGGCTTCCCCGGCCTGCAACCCGGCGACCGCTGGTGCCTGTGCGCGCCACGCTGGCAGGAGGCGTTCGAGGCCGGCTGCGCGCCGATGGTCACGCTTGAGGCAACCCATGCCGGCGCGCTGGACCATTGCACGCTCGCGGATTTGGAGCGCCACGCCGCCACCAGCGGGTAGCCTACTCCGCGGTGATGGCGCCCAGTTCCGCCAGGTCCTCGGCCGTGAGCGCCCAGCCGCCCGCGGCCGCGTTTTGCTGCACCTGGTCCACCCGGGTCGCCCCGGCGATCACGCTCGAGACCACACCGCGGGCAAGCAGCCAACTGAACGCCAGCTCCACCATGGTCCGGCCGCGCTCGGTGCAGAAATCGGTCAGCTTCTCAACCTTGGCCCAATGCGGGTCGATCAGGAAGCGGTCGGCCAGGCGCTGGGTGGTGGTGAGCCGGCCCTCCGGCATGGTGGCATTGCGGCGGTACTTGCCGGTGAGCAGCCCGCTCGCCAGGGGGAAGTAGGGCAGCAGGCCCAGCCCGAACCGCTCCATTGCCGGCAGCATTTCAGGCTCGAGCTTGCGCACCAGCAGCGAATACTCGTCCTGGCAGGACACGAACGGCGTGCTGCCGGCCGCCCGCGCGATCCACATCGCGTCCGCCACCTGCCAGGCGGCGAAGTTGGAGCAGCCGAGATAGCGCACCTTGCCGGCGCGAACGAGGTCGTCCAGCGCCGCCATGGTCTCCTCGATCGGCGTCTTCGGGTCGAAGCTGTGCTGCTGGTAGAGGTCGATCCAGCCGGTGCGCAGCCGGGTGAGACTGTCTTCCACCGCCTGCACGATCCAGCGCCGCGACGCCCCGACCCGGCGCCCGCTGTCATCCATCGGCATGGCGAACTTGCTGGCGACGACCACCTCGCGCCGGTTGGCCCCCAGGATCGCGCCAAGGATCTCCTCGGACGCCCCCTTATGAGCCCCCGGCTGCCCCAAGCCGCCATACACGTCCGCCGTGTCGAACAGCGTGATCCCGGCGTCCAGCGCGGCATGCACCACTCGGCGGGCCTGCTCCAGGTCGATACGCTGGCCAAAATTGTTGCAGCCCAGCCCAATGGCCGAGACCTGCAGGCCAGAGCGGCCGAGCGTGCGATGTTCCATTGGTGTCCTCAGCCGTGCAAATGCGGGGGCAGGCTCGCGATCTCGTTCAGCAGCTTGCGGGACATCGCCTCGCCGAAGGTGCTGAAATCATGCACCTCGAGCACGAAGCTGCCGGTCCCGCCGGTGACGTTGGCGCGGTACCAGTTCGGCAACCCGCCGGGCGGCTGCACGTGGGCGTAGATATACGAAACCGGGTGGTCGTTGATGATGGTGAGCCCGTTGATTGTGATGTCGGCCGCCACCGCCGCGTCACGCGCCTGCTCGATCGGCGGGCCGGCGTTGTTTGTGCCGTCACCGGCCACGTCGATCACCTTGCGGGCGTCACCGAAACCGCCGCTGGTGAGCATCTGCGTCGCCAGCTCGATGCCGCTGCTGATCGCGGTGCGGCCGTAGGAGCTGCGCGGCAAGGCGGCGAGTTGGTCGGCGAAGGCGCTGGCGGAGGCGGCGTCCGACACCACCGTCCAGTCCAGCAGGGTCTTCACCTGGTCGGACGAGGAGAACTCGACATAGGCCACCGCGATGCGCCCGCTCGGCCCGCCCTGGATGGCGCTGATCACCTTGGGGTCGGTGAAGGCCGTGCCGTAGCCCTTCTTCTCAAGCTGGAACTCGGAGTCGTCGATGCTGCGCGACACGTCGGTCACCAGCACCAGCGCCACGTCCACCGCGGGCACGGCGGCGCGGGACGGGCCGGCGAGGGCGACGAGAAGCAGGCAAGCGGCCGAGATGCGCGTGATCATTTCGGCCGCTCCATGCTGGCTACTTCAGTGTGAGTTGGATGCCATCCGCCGCACCGGACAACTGCGCACCGCGGGTTACGTCGTCGATACGGATTTGCACGCCGTTGCCGTTCTGCAGGAACTGCCCGCCCAGGCCTTGACCGACCGTGGCCTCGCCGTTCGCGCCGCCATAGGTGCCGCTGAATTGGGCCAGGCGATGCAGGTTGTAGACCCGGCCGTGGCCGATGATGCGGCTATACCCGACCGCGGCCACGTTCACGCCCTTCACGCTGAAGGGGTAGCGGTGGTGGTTGTAGTAGAGCGTGCCGTCGCCCCAGGTGTAGCCGACGCCCACGTTGGCCGAATGCGCGACGATGGTGACGCGGGCATCGACCGGGCCGGGTGGGCTGGTCGGCGACTGCGCCGCGGCCGGCAGGGCTGCGGCGAGGCAGGTGGCAGTGAAGGCCGCAACGATCAGGCGCTTGGTGGCAAAGCTCATTGATTGATCCTCGACTAAAACTCACAACGGCGGCGGTAACGCTTTCGCGCGCGCTTCGTTGCGGTGGAACTTGAGCGGCCAACGCGTCGCGCCGTCAATGGCTGGCCCAGACGATGCGGTGCATCCAGGTCACCTCCTTGAGATCGAAGCTGTAATCCGGATGCGCCGGGTTGAGGCTCCTGAGCTCGATGCGCCGGGCCGAGCGGCGGACGAGCTGCTTGGCCATCACCTCGCCCCCGCCGGTGCGCACCACCACGCGGTCACCGCGGCGGATCGGGGCGGCGGGGGAGACGATCACCACGTCCCCGTCGCGGAACACCGGCTCCATCGACTGGCCGGAGATTTCGAGCGCGTAGGCGTTCATGTCGCCGATCTCGGGCAGGCTCACTTCGTCCCAACTGCCGCCGACCGGGTAGCCGCCGTCGTCGAAGTAGCCGTCCGACCCGGCCTGCGCCAGGCCGATCAGCGGGATGCGCCGGGGCGC
Organism: Acetobacteraceae bacterium; assembly: GCA_965199105.1. Classification (GTDB taxonomy): domain Bacteria; phylum Pseudomonadota; class Alphaproteobacteria; order Acetobacterales; family Acetobacteraceae; genus LMUY01. Next base: position 1,878,242 of record CBDAQO010000002.1, read on the forward strand.
GAGCGTGCGCGGGTTGGTGGAGGAGAGCGCGCGGGCGCCGGACACCAGGGCGGTGAAGGCTTCCAGGCTGGCGCCGGTGGCGTTGAGCACCTTGGCCAGGCTTTCCGTGCTGGGCCAGCGCGCGCGGCCGTCCGGCATGCAGCGCTTGGACGGGTTGAAGGTAGTCGGGTCCAGCCCGGAGGCGCGCGCGAGCCCGGACACCGACATGCCGTTCTCGGCCGCCAGCGTGTCGAGCGCGCGCCAGATGTCCTCGTGTTTCACGGCCCCGGATCCTCGCTGCCAGTCGCGCTGCCCGTGGCGAATCGGGCACGCCCAGCATTGTGCCGTAGGATTTAACGCCGGGGCAAATAGGAATTAACGCGGCTTCCTGTTGCGATCGTATGCGAAACATGGGTTTATGTTCCTGTTCTGTTCATGTTTGGGGACCGCGCCATGCTCGCAATCCGACGCACGCACGACAGCGCCGTCACGCAGCCGTTCCGCACCGCGGAGGAGGCGTGGCTCTGGACGATGGCGGCTATCCTGGCCCGCCGCGACGGCGCCGGCCCGTCCTGGCGCCCCGAGGGCCCGCCGCGGCCTTGCGACCCGGATGACGTGATCCGCTGCCTGGACACGCTCTACCGCCAGCGCAGCATCGAGCTCCTGCACGCTCGCGTATTGCGCATCTGGGGCGAGCGGCAGACCTCGCCGCGCCCGGACCGCCAGATGCAGCGCTGCGACTGGCGGCTCTGGCACCAGGCGCTGGGCCAGCTCGAATGGGCGCTGCGCGCCCGCGGAGTCGTGCGCTAGCGCGTTAACGTTTGATAGGACTCTTTACCTAGAAAGGCCGACAATCATGAGCTTCGCCGTCCGCAACCTCTCCGTGCTCGCCTACGCCAACGGCTTCACCCTGTGGCACTACAAGTCTGGCGGTGACTCGCTGCGCGAGGTGAGCCACGCGGGCTATTTCGACGACGCGGTCGACATGCTCGCCAGCGGCGACATGATGCTGGTCTCCACCTCCACCGGCGGCCAGGTGCTGTGCGTGGCCGTAACCGAGCAGGGGCTGCTGACCGCGCCGCTTGGGTGACGCCGCGATAACGACCGACTGCAAAAGCCCTCTCCCTGGGGGAGAGGGCTTTGACGCAAGGTGGCGGCGGCGGCGGCCAAAAGCGGCTGTCTCAGCCCGCGTTCTGCAGCAGCATGTAGGCGGTGCGCAGGTGCGGCACCACGCGGAGGAAGCGGAAGCCGCCGGCTTCCAACTCGGCACGGAGCGGCTCGCGGCCGGGCCAATCCAGGCCCCAGGACCGCCACAGCACCATGCTGAGGCTCACCTGGCGGCCCACTTGGCTGCGGCGCGCCGGCTCGTCTGCGGGCGCCTCGCGCAGCAAGGGCAGGATGAGGTAGCCGCCGGGCTTCAGCGCGCGCCGGATTACCGCGATCACCGCCGGGCGGACCGGGACGGGGAAGAACATCTGGCTCCACACCACCGTGTCATAGGCGGCGACGTCGTCGATCTCGCGCGCGTCGCATGCCCGCGTCGCCACCCGGTCGGCAATGCCCAGTTCGTGCGCCTGCCGCATCACCTCCGCGAGCACGCCGGGTTCGAGGTCCACCCCCACCACGGAGGTGTTGGGATACGGCACCGCGACCCGCAACAGGTCCCGCCCGGCGCCGCAACCGAGCTCCAGGTGGCGGCCGCCGCGCTGCCAGATCGCCCGCACCTCCGGCATCTGCTCGTCGGCGGTGGCGAACGAGGCGAGCGCCACGGGGGAGGCGGCCGCGCCCCAGACCCCGCGCGCGATGGCCAGCCGCAGCTCCGGCGAGGGTGCGCCCGTCCCCTCCGGCGTGGCGGCCTGGCTGAACAGGCCGCGATAGTGCGCGCTCTGCTCGAACGCGTTGGCCAGCGGCAGCGGCGCGCCCGGGGCGAGCATGGCGCACAGGCCGGGGTTGAGTTGGTATTGCTCGTCCACCCGGTCGAACACCTCGAGCGCCCAGAGCGCGTCGCACAGGGTTTGCGCCATGTCGGGGCGGATGTCGGCCGCGGCGGCGAGCTCGGCCGAGGTGTGTGGCTCCCGGGCGGCGGCCAGCAGGCCGGAGGCCAGGCACGACCGCACCAGCGCCGCCGCCTGCTCGGCAAACAGCAGGCGCCCAACAATGTCGCTGCCCGCCGCCAGCACAGCCAAGCGCGCTTCCAAGTGTATCGTCAATGAACTAGCGCCTTGCTGCCTGGATTTGACCGTGGTCTCGGCTTAGCGGCCGATTTTGGCTTTCCGAAGGCAGCGCCGTGGCCACCGCGGAGGAAGGTGTGGCTTCCGCGCACGACCGCAATGCTTAGCAGCGCGGCTTCACCGCGGCGATCTCGGTGTCGTGCCGCTGCTTGCCGGGTTCGGTCGCCGCATACCGCCCGTCCACCCGCTCGCACGCCAAACCGAGTCCGGTGAGGCGCGCCAAGCACGGCCCATCCTTCAAGCCGCCGGGTCGCCCCACCGGCCCCGCCAGCATCAGCCGGTGCAGCGCCGAGCGGCAGCATGTCTCCAAGTAGAGTTCGTCCCACACCGGCGCACCCATCCCGCAAAACCGCAGCCTTGGCAAACCGGCAACCGTGGCAAGCCGCGCTCGGCCGCGATAAGACGGGGCCATGACCCCCGCCCTCGCCGCTGCCTTCCAACCCGCCCTGCGCCGGCTCGACCCGGAACGTGCCCACCGCCTCGCGCTGCGTGCGCTCCAGCTTGGCCTGGCTGGCCGGGCGCGCGGCCAGGACGACCCGGCGCTCGCCACCACCCTGTTCGGCCACCGCTTGGGCAACCCGATCGGCCTGGCCGCCGGGTTCGACAAGGATGCGGTGGCCGCCGCCGGGCTGCTGCGCCTGGGCTTCGGCGGGGTGGAACTCGGCACCGTCACGCCACGGCCGCAAACCGGCAACCCGCGGCCGCGGCTGTTCCGCCTCGAGGACGGCGCGGTGATCAACCGCATGGGCTTCAACAACGGCGGCCTGGCTGCGTTCGTCGCCCGGCTGGCCCGGCTGCGACCCCCCCCGGGCACGCTGGTCGGCGCCAATGTCGGCATCAACAAGGAGGGCGCCGAACCGGAGCGGGACTACCCGGCCTTGGTCGCCGCCGTGGCGCCGCACGCGCATTACGTCGCGCTGAACGTGAGCTCGCCTAACACCGCCGGGTTGCGCGCGCTGCAGGAGGCCGACCGGCTGCGCGCCATCCTGGTCGCCGTGATGGCGGTGCCGGGCCGCCCCCCGGTGCTGGTGAAGGTGGCGCCGGACCTGACCGAGGCAGGGTTGGAACAACTGGTCGAGGTCGCGGTGGAGTGCGGGATCGACGGCCTGATCGCGTCCAACACCACCATCGCCCGGCCCGACGGCGCGCGCGGCCGCCATCGCCATGAAACCGGCGGGTTGTCCGGCCCGCCCTTGCTGGCGCCCTCCACCGCGCTGCTCGCCCGCGCCTATCGCCTGGCCGCCGGGCGGTTGCTGCTGATCGGCTGCGGCGGCGTCTCCACCGGAGCGGACGTGCTGGCCAAGCTGCAGGCGGGGGCGCAGGTGGTGCAGGTCTACTCGGCCTTCGCCACCCACGGCCCGGCGCTGCTGCCCCGGCTGAAGGCCGAGCTCGCCGCCGCCCTGCGCCGCGAGGGCCTGCGCAGCGTGGCCGACGCGGTGGGCACCCGCGCATGACGGCGCTGCCCGGCATGGCCGCCCTGGCCGAGCGCTACGATGGCTTCATCCTGGACTTGTGGGGCGTCATCCATGACGGCGTGCAGCCCTATCCCGGCGCCGCCGAGTGCCTGCAGCGGTTGCAGGACGCGGGCAAGCGCTGCGTGCTGCTGTCCAACGCACCGCGCCGGGGCCACGCCGCGGAGGCCATGCTGCGTGACATGGGGATCGGGCCGGCGCTGTACACCGGGGTGCTGACCTCCGGCGAGGCCACCCACCTGGCCCTGCGCGACCGTACCGACCCCTGGTTCGCCGCGCTCGGCAGCCACGTGTGGCACCTCGGCCCGGAGCGCGACCGCAACGTGATGGAGGGTCTGGCGCTCACCCAGGTGGCGAGCCCGGCGGAGGCGAGTTTCGTGCTCAACACCGGCCCCGACGACCACCGTGCGCCGACCTCGATCGCCCCGTTCGAGGCGGACCTGGCCGAATGCGCCCGCCACGGCCTGCCGATGATCTGCGCCAACCCGGACCTCGAGGTGATCCGCGGCGGCCAGCGGCTGATCTGCGCCGGAGCGCTCGCGGTCCGCTACCAGCAACTGGGCGGCACCGTCCGCTCGCTCGGCAAGCCCGACCCGGCGATCTACCAGCCCGTGCTGGCCATGCTCGGCACGGCGCGGGAGCGGACGCTTGCGGTGGGGGACTCGCTACGCACCGACATCAGCGGGGCGCAGGCGGCGGGCGTCGACTCCTGCTGGGTGCTGGGCGGCATCCATGCCGAAGCGCTGGGCGATGACGCCGCCCTGGCTGCCAGCGAGGCCGCCGCGGCGGGGCTGGCGCCAGTGGCTATCCTGGCGCGGTTCATTTGGTAGCGGCCCTCATCGCCTTCTGCAGGCGGGAGAAGGTTCGGCGCTAGGCGTGGCCGGCGGCGCCGGACAGCCACGCCGGGTCGACCCGCAGCGAGGCGAACGCACGATGCCACTTGCTGGCGTGGTCGGCGTCGAACACCAGGTCCAGCGGGGCAGGGGCCGACAGCCAGGCATTGGCCTGGATTTCGTCGTCGAGCTGGCCCGGCGCCCAATGCGCGTAACCCAGCGCCAGCAATCCCTCGCGCGGGCCCTCGCCGGCGGCAATCGCCTTCAGCACGTCCAAGCTGGCGGTCAGCGCCACCGCGTCGTTCACCTGCAGGCTGCCCTCGCCGGTCCAGTCCGCCGTGTGCAGCACGAAGCCGCGCGCGCCCTCCACCGGGCCGCCGTCGCAGAGTTGAATGCGGCGCGCCGGCGGGGCCGGCTGCACGTCGAGCTGCTTGAGCAGGTCTTCGAAGCTCGGGCTGCTCAGCGGGCGGTTCAGCACCAGCCCCATCGCGCCCTCTTCGGTGTGGGCGCAGAGGTAGATCACGGAATGGGAAAACCGCTCGCTCTCCATGCCGGGCATGGCGATCAGCAATTGGCCCGTGAGGTGCGCCCCGTCACCATCGCTGGTGGGGCGGGTGGTTGCGTCGGTCATACCAAGCATCTTGGCGCGAAAACCGGCGGCTGCAATGCCTCCAAGCCCGGCGCCAAACCTGGACGCGTGACAGTGATGCCGCAGCGCACTAGCCTCCGCCCAGTTGCGAGGGGCTGCAAGGACATGACGATCAAGATCGGTGACGCGTTGCCCGACATGAAGCTCACTTTGGCCGGGACGGACGGGCCGAAGGAGTCGAGCACGGACGCGCTGTTCGGCGGCAAGAAGGTGGTGCTGTTCGCCACGCCGGGCGCCTTCACGCCCACGTGCAGCGCCAAGCACCTGCCGGGCTACATGCAAAGCGTCGAGGCCTTCGCCGGCAAGGGCGTCGAGACCGTGATCTGCCTCGCCGTGAACGACGCCTTCGTCATGGGCGCCTGGAGCCGGGACCAGGGCGTGGACGGCCGCATCACCATGCTGGCCGACGGCTCCGGCGCGTTCACCAAGGCGTTGGGCCTGGAACTGGACCTGACCGCGCGCGGTCTGGGCATCCGCAGCCAGCGTTTTGCCCTGGTGGCCGACGCCGGCAAGGTGGTGCACCTGGCGGTGGAGGCACCGGGCGACTTCGACGTCAGCCGCGCCGAGGCCGTGCTCGCCACGCTGTGACCCTGCGTTGGCCATCCCGAGCAGCCGCCGGCGCGATCGTGTGCATTGCACAATCGACCTCTCGCCCCATCTGATGCAACTATGAAAGTCACAACGCTGACGAGCCAGGCAGCGGCGCTGCTCTCGCTGGTTGCCCTCCTCGCCGCGGCATCGCCGGCACGCGCCCAGTTCGGTCCAGGCGGGCCACCCGCCGTCGGCACCACCATCGTGCGCCAGCAGGCGGTCACCCAGTCGGACGAGTTCGTCGGCCGGGTTCAGGCGACCAACCGGGTAGCGGTGATCGCCCGCGTCACCGGATTTCTCACCAAGCAGATGTTCACCGAGGGTGCCGAGGTGAAGCAGGGCGACCTGCTGTATCAGATCGAGAAGCCCCCGTTCGAGGCGGATTTGCAGGCTAAGCAGGCAGCACTGGCCCAGGCCAACGCCCAGTTGACCAACGCCACCATCTCTCTCGGCCGCGCGCAAACCCTGCTCAACACAGTCGCCGGCCAACGCTCCAATGTGGACGACGCCACCGCGACCCAGCGCAGCGACGCCGCCCTCGTGCTGGCGGCGCAAGCCAACCTGCAGACATCGCAGATCAATTTTGGCTACACCGACATCGCCTCCCCGATCGCCGGCAAGATCGCCCGCACCCAGGTGACGATCGGCAACGTCGTGTCGCCCTCGAGTGGGGTGCTGACCACCATCGTCAGCCAAGACCCGATGTATGTGTATTTCCCGGTCGCCCTGCGCGCGCTGCTGGACCTGCGCAAGCGCTACGCGGCCAGCGGAGGCGTCGCCGCCCTGCTGGTGAAGCTCCGGCTGGCGGACGGCACGCTGTATGAGCCATCCGGGCATATCGAGTATATCGACCCGACCGTCTCCAACAGCACCGACACGGTGAACCTGCGCGCCTTGATCGCCAACCCGGTGATCCCGAGCGAGCGCTTGGGCGGGCAGCAGGCGCGCAACCTGGTGGACGGCGAGTTCGTGACCGTGGTGCTGCAGGGCGCCCAGCCGATTTCGCTGCTGGCCATCCCGCAGGCGGCCGTGCTGGCGAACCAGGAAGGCAGCTACGTCTATCTGGTCGGCGCCGGCAACCGCGCCATACCGACGCCGGTCACGCTGGGACAGACCTCCGGCGCCTTGGTGGCGGTGACCAGCGGGTTGAAGGAGGGCGACGTGGTCGTGTCCGACGGAGTGCAGCGCGTGCGGCCCAACCAGCCCGTCAGCCCGGCGCCGGCACAGCCCGGGCCTGGCGGCGCCAACGGGCCGCCAGGCGGCTCGCCAACCCAAGCCTCGACCCAGAAGTAAGGGCAGCCTTCCATGATCTCAGGCGTGTTCGTCGACCGGCCGCGACTGGCGATCGTGATTGCCATCATCATCACCATCGCCGGCGGCCTGTCGCTCACCCGCATTCCGGTGGCGCAGTTCCCCGACATCGTGCCGCCCCAGGTGCAGGTGACGGCGAACTACCCCGGCGCGTCGGCCGCGGTGGTGGAGGCGTCGGTCGCGCAGCCGATCGAGGCGCAGGTGATTGGCGTCGACAAGATGATCTACCAGAAGAGCACCAGCGGCAACGACGGCAGCTACAGCCTGACAGTGTCGTTCGAGCTCGGCACCAACCCCGATATCAACACCGTCAACGTGAACAACCGGGTGCAGACCGCACTGGCCGAGCTGCCCGCCTCGGTGCAGCAGCAGGGCCTGACGGTGCAAAAGCGCTCGTCGGCGATCCTGGAGTTCGTCAACCTCTACAGTGATGCCGGCAAGCAAAACCCGCTGTTCATCACCAACTACGCCACCATCAACTTGCTCGACGAAATCAGCCGCTCCCCAGGCGTGGGCCAGGCCAACCTGTTCAGCAAGCTGAAGTATTCGATGCGGATCTGGTTCGACACCAACCGCCTGACTAGCCTCAACCTCGCCCCGCAAGACATCATCAACGCCATCCAGGCGCAGAACGTGGTGGCGCCGATCGGCCGCGTCGGCGCCCGCCCGGCTGGCCCCGACAACGAGTTCCAGCTCAACCTGCAGACCCAGGGGCGCCTCACAACCGCCGAGCAGTTCGGCAACATCGTGGTGCGCGCCAATCCGGACGGTTCGGTGCTGCGGGTGAAGGACGTGGCGCGGCTCGACCTCGGCGCGCAGAACGAGGACAGCGAGAGCGTGCTGGACGGGCAGCCCTCGGTCGCGATCGCGATCTATCTCGCCCCCGGCGCCAACGCGGTCAACACCGCCCACGCGGTGAACGCCAAGCTCGACGAGTTGAGCCAACGCTTCCCGGCCGGGCTGCACTATCAGGTGACCTACGACAGCACCACCTTCGTCACCGACACGCAGCATGAGGTGATCAAGACGCTGGTTGAGGCCTTCGTACTGGTCATCATCGTGGTGTTCCTCTTCCTCGGCAACCTGCGCGCCACGCTGATCCCGACCATCGCCGTGCCGGTCAGCCTGATCGGCGCATTCGCCGGGTTGCTGGCGCTGGGCTACTCGGAAAACACCGTCTCGCTGCTCGCCCTGGTGCTGGCCATCGGCATCGTGGTGGATGACGCCATCGTCGTGGTCGAGAACGTCGAGCGCGTGATGGAGGAGCATCCGGACTGGACGCCCGCGCGCGCCACCAAGGTGGCGATGCAGCAGATTACCGCGCCGATCATCGCCATCACGCTGGTGCTGCTGTCGGTGTTCGTGCCGATCGCCTTCATCCCGGGCATCTCTGGCCAGTTGTTCCGCCAATTCGCTGTCACCATCAGCGTCGCGGTGCTGATCTCGGCGTTGAACGCGCTGACGCTGTCGCCCGCCCTGTGCGCGCTGTTCCTGCGCCATACCCCCAAGCGCGGCATCATGGCGCGGGTGATGCGTGGCATCGACAACGTGCGTGACGGCTACGCCTACCTGGTCGGCAAGACGTTGCGCCTGGCCGTTTTGGGCATTCTGGTGGCGCTGGTGTTCGGCGCCGGCGTGTTCGGGCTCGCCTCCATCACCCCGACCGGCTTCCTGCCTTCCGAGGACCAGGGCGGCTTCTTTGTCGCCATCCAGTTGCCCGACGGCGCGTCGGTCGCACGCACCGGCCGCGTGGTCCACCAAGTGGAGCAGATCGCCAAGGCGTTGCCCGGCGTGCGGGATACCTTCGGCATCATCGGCTACTCCCTGCTCGACAATGCGCAGGAGAGCAACAACGCCTTCATGTTCATCAAGCTGAAGCCGTTCGCCGACCGCACTGCCACCGCCGAGAGCGCGCAAGCCTTGATCGGCCGGCTGTTCGGCGCCGTGCAGCAGGTGCGCTCGGCCACCGTGTTCCCGTTCAACCTGCCGCCCATCATCGGCCTGTCCACCACCGGCGGCTTCGAATACCAGCTCGAGGCGCTGGAGGGGCAGGATGCGGTCGCTATCGGCCAGGTCGGCAACGGCCTGATCGGCGCCGCCAACGCGGACCCGCGGATGACGCGCGTGTTCACGAGCTTCACCGCGACCAACCCGTCGGTTTACCTCGACATCGACCGTGACAAGGCGCAGGCGCTCGGTCTGTCCATGACCGACGTGTTCACCGCGCTGCAGGCGACCCTGGGCGGCATCTACATCAACGACTTCAACCTGTTCGGCCGCGTCTGGCAGGTGAACATCGAGGGCGAGCCGCAGGACCGCAGCGACATCGGCGACCTATGGCGGATCTACCTGCGCAACAACACCGGCGGCACGGTGCCGCTGCGCGCCATTGCCAGCGAGCGCATCGTGCTCGGCCCGCAGGTGATCACGCGCTACAACAACTACCGCTCCATCACCATCAACGGCGGCCCGCCCCCCGGCGGCTCGTCCGGCGCGGCGCTGGCGGCGATGACCCAGGTGTCGGCGCGCACCTTGCCGGCGGGCTACACGTTCGAGTGGACCGGCACCGCCTACCAGGAGGTGGCGGCATCGGGGCAGACCGGGTTCATCCTGGCCGTGGCAGTGCTGTTCGCCTACTTGTTCCTGGTGGCGCTGTATGAGAGCTGGGTGATCCCGATCCCGGTGCTGCTCTCGGTCACGGTGGGTGTGTTCGGCTCGTTCGTCGGCATCAGGCTAGCCGGCTTGGCGCTGGACCTCTACGCCCAGATCGGCCTGGTGGTGCTGATCGCGCTGGCGGCCAAGAACGGCATCCTGATCGTGGAGTTCGCCAAGGAGCAGCGCGAGGCCGGCGAGAGCATCCGCAGCGCCGCCGTGCTGGGCGCCCGCACCCGGTTCCGCGCGGTGATGATGACGTCGTTCGCGTTCATCCTCGGCCTGGTGCCGCTGGTGATCGCCACCGGCGCCGCCCAGATCAGCCGCCGCGACGTCGGCACCCCGGTGTTCGCCGGCATGCTGGCGTCGTCCACCATCGGCATCTTCCTGATCCCGATGCTGTACGTGGCGTTCCAATCCGCCCGCGAACGCGCCAAGCGCAGCCTCGGCGGCCGCCAACGCACGCTAACACACCAACCCGGCGAGTAGCGCCGCCCGCCCGCCTAGAGCATGACCGCATCAAGTGAAGTCACTTGATTGGTAAACATGCTCGCCAAACCAAACAGCTAGACCATGACCAGCGATTCTATCTGAGCCGGTCTTGGTCTAGAAGCCCTCTCCCCCTGGGAGAGGGAGCAGGCCGCGGCCCTCGTGCACTACCCCCTGGTCAGCGCATACCGCACTTCGCAGTAATCCGACCCGACCGTCAGGTCCATGTGACCGGCGCTGATCTGGCCGTCGATGCTGCCGCGCCCGTCGCTGGCGTGGATGCTGCCGTCGGGTGCCACCGTCGCGGTGAGTGAATACGCTGCCGCACGCCCCCAGTAGTTCAGCGACAGCGCGTTGCCCTGCACCACCACGGTGCGGTTGCCGCTGCGGGGGCAGCCCGAACGCGTGGCCCGCACCAGGCGCGCGATGCCGCGATACGCGCCGTCGATCACAAGCGGCGGCGTGGGCGGCGCGTCGGCCACCAGCGGCGGACGCGGCTGGCTGCTGCACCCGGCGAGCGCTGCCAGCAGCAGGGTGGACGCGAGCCGTCCAGTCAGCCGACGATCTCGTGCTCGGGGAAGAAGAACGCGATTTCCTGCGCGGCGTTGTCCGGGCTGTCCGAGCCATGCACCGTGTTCGCCTCGATGGACTCGGCGAATAGCGCGCGGATGGTGCCGGGTTCGGCCTTCTTCGGATCGGTCGCGCCCATCACCTTGCGGTAAAGCGCCACCGCGTCGTCACCCTCCAGCACCTGAACCACCACCGGGCCCGAGGTCATGAACTCCACCAACCCGGCGAAGAACGGCCGCTCGCGATGCACGCCGTAGAACGACTCGGCCTGGTCCTTGGCCATGCGGATGCGCCGCTGTGCCACGACGCGCAGCCCGGCGTCTTCCAGCACGGCCACCACCTTGCCGGTGATGTTGCGCCGGGTCGCATCGGGTTTCAGGATGGAGAAGGTGCGTTCGGTGGCCATGGTGGCGGAGTCCTCTGGGCAGGTCGCGCGGGCTTTAGACGAGCGGGTAGCAGGGAGCAAGAGAGCGCCCGGCGCAATCCTGGCTATAGGTGCCGTTCGACGTCCATTCGCCGGTGCAGGACACGAACGATCAGCACGCTGTCAGCCTCAACCCGATAGAATGCGGAGTGCCCGACGTTTCGCATCGCCGATAGCCCGGGCGGATGTGGCTGGCGTCGCGTCCGAGGTCGGGAAAGTCAGCTAGACGTTGGAACAGCGCGTGCAGCGCGAGCACGTAGGCCTCGGCCGCCGACAGACCCCAAGCCCGGATCGAAGTCTCCGCGATGTCTCTGATGTCGAATTCAGCCCGCTCCGAAAGACGGTATTTGCTCAAGCCCGGCTTCTATTTAATTGGAACGCGGCTGTGCTCCTTCACCTCCGCCCAGACGTCGAGGACGTCGAGGTTGCTCGGCGCGCTGTTCTCACCCTCGATAAGGGCACCCTGCAACGCCGTGAGCTTTGCCTCCCGTTCCTCCAACAGACGCAAGCCGGCGCGAACCACATCACTGGCGCTGCTGTAGCGGCCAATGGTCAACTGCGCGTCGATAAAGCTGGCGAAATGCTGTCCGACACTGAAGGAGGTGTTTTTGGCCATCCGGACTCAATACCAAAGCTTGGTAGCGGCGGCAACGCTGTCAGCCTCACTCCACCGCTGCCCGCAGCGCCACCCCCGCGGCCAGCGGGCAGAGCGGCAGGGCTGCGGCCAAGAACGCGGCCAGTAGCAACAGGTCCGGCCGCGGGCTCAGCCCGAACGAGGCCGCGTCCACCGCCGCCGCGCCGAAGATCAGCACCGGCGTGGTGAGCGGCAGCACCAGCAGCGGCAGCAGCACGCCGCCGCGGCGCGCGCCCAGCACCAGCGCCGCCGCCATGCTGCCCAGCAGCGAGAGGCTCAGCGTGCCCGGCAGCAAGCCCAGCAGCAGCACAGGGATCTCCGCCGGGTCCATCCGCAGCATCAGCGCCAGCGGGGCGGCGGCCAGCAGCAGCGGCACCCCCGTCACCACCCAATGCGACAGCGCCTTGGCGAGCGCCACCGCGGGCGCGGGCAGGCCGCACAGCAGCAACTGGTCGAGCGAGCCATCCTCCGCGTCCGCGCCGAACAGCCGCTCGAGCGGCAGCAACGTCGCCAGCAGGGCGCACACCCACACGATACCGGGCGCCAACCGGGCCAGCACCTCGGGCGCCGGGCCGATCGCCAGCGGGAACAGGGCGCCGGCGATGAGGAAGAACAGCACCACGGCCACCGTGTCCCCGCCATGGCGCCACGACAGCAGCAGCTCGCGCGCGAGCAGGCGCCAGAACACGGCCCGCTCCGCCTCAGCCGAGCCGCAGGATGGTGGCGCCGGGTAGCGCCAGGTCCTGGTGGGTGGCCGCGACCACGCCGCCGCCCTCGGCCCGGTGCCGCGCCAGCAACGCCGCCAGCAAGCCCAGCGACGCGCCGTCAAGCCCGATGGTCGGCTCGTCTAGCAGCCACAGCGGCGAGCGGCTCAGCGCCAGGCGGGACAACGCCAGCCGCCGCCGCTGGCCGGCCGAAAGCATCCGCGTCGGCAGGTCCGCCAGCGTGTGCAGCCCCATCGCCTCGAGCGCTGGCAACACCGCCTGCCCACAAGCGGCCAGCCGCAGGTTCTCGCGCACCGACAGGCCGAGCTTGATCGCGTCCAGGTGGCCCAGATAGGCCGGCGGGGGCGCCTCCTCGCCGCCGGCCCACGCCACCGACCCGGCGTCCGGCCGCTTCAGCCCCGCCAACACCCGCAGCAGGGTGGACTTGCCCGCGCCGTTGCGGCCCAGCAGCAGCACCGCCTCGCCCGGCCCCACCGCGAGCGACACGCCCGACAGCACCAGCCGTTCGCCCCGGATCGCTGCCACCGCCACCGCGCGCAGCAGGGCGTCCGTCCCAGGCTGGCCCGGGGCAGGATCGCTTGACGTGTCAGGCAAGGATCGCGCCATCCCGGGCCGCGCCAATAGACCCAAGCGCCAGCCTATGGTTTAACCGCGCCACATCCCACCGATATCAGCGACCAGGCATTCCTGCCTCGGCCCAAGGAGCAAGGCAACAGATGAAGAGCACTGGGCAAGACACTCTCAAGACTCGGTCCGTGTTGACGGCGGCGGGCAAGGAGTACGTCTACTTCTCCCTGCCCAAGGCGGCGGAACAGATCGGTGACGTGTCGCGCCTGCCCAACAGCCTCAAGGTGCTGCTGGAGAACGTGCTCCGCTTCGAGGACGGCGCTACCACCACGGTGGACGACGCCCGCGCCGTGGCCGACTGGGTGAAGGCCGGCACCAGCACCAAGGAAGTCCCGTTCCGCCCCAGCCGCATCCTGATGCAGGACTTCACCGGCGTCCCCGCGGTGGTGGACCTCGCCGCCATGCGTGACGGCATCATCAAGCTTGGCGGCCAGCCCGACCGCGTGAACCCGCTGATCCCGGTCGACCTGGTGATCGACCACTCGGTGATGGTGGACGTTGCCGGCACCGAGAACGCGCTGCACGATAACGTGGAAATGGAGTTCGCCCGCAACGGCGAGCGCTACCGCTTCCTGCGCTGGGGCAGCCAGGCGTTCGAGAACTTCCGCGTCGTCCCGCCCGGCACCGGCATCTGCCACCAGGTGAACCTGGAATACCTGGCCCAGACGGTCTGGACCGCCAAGTTGCGCGGCGAGGAGTTCGCCTACCCGGACACGCTGTTCGGCACCGACAGCCACACCACGATGGTGAACGGCATCGGCGTGCTCGGCTGGGGCGTGGGCGGGATCGAGGCCGAGGCCGCCATGCTCGGCCAGCCGATCGCGATGCTGATCCCGGACGTGGTAGGCTTCCGCATGGTCGGCAAGCTGAACGAGGGCGTCACCGCGACCGACCTCGTGCTGGTCGTGACGCAAATCCTGCGCAAGCACGGCGTGGTTAGCAAGTTCGTCGAGTTCTTCGGCGCCGGGCTCGATGATATGGCGGTCGCCACCCGCGCCACCATCGCCAACATGGCGCCGGAATACGGCGCCACCTGCGGCTTCTTCTCGGTCGACAGCACCACGCTCGACTTCCTGCGCCTCACCGGGCGGAGCGAGGACCGCATCGCCCTGGTCGAGGCCTACAGCCGGGCGCAGGGCATGTGGCGCGACGCGAACACGCCCGACCCGGTTTTCTCCAGCGTGGTCGAGCTGGACCTGTCCACCGTGCAGCCGTCCATCGCCGGGCCGAAGCGCCCGCAGGACCGCGTGCTGCTCAGCCAGGCCAGCAGCGCCTTCACCGCCGAGCTCACCAAGACTCTCGGCGTGCCGGCCAACGACGTCGAGACCGCGACCCAGGTCAACGGCAAGAACTTCGACCTCGGCCATGGCGACGTGGTGATCGCCGCCATCACCTCCTGCACCAACACCTCCAACCCCTACGTGATGGTCGCCGCCGGGCTGGTGGCGCGCAAGGCGCGGGCGAAGGGGCTGGCGCCGAAGCCCTGGGTGAAGACCTCGCTCGCCCCCGGCAGCCAGGTGGTCACCGAATACCTAGACGCGTCGGGCCTGCACGAGGACCTCGACGCGATGGGGTTCGCCCTGGTCGGCTATGGCTGCACCACCTGCATCGGCAACTCCGGCCCGCTCGACGCGCCCATCGTGTCGGCCATCGAGGAAGGCAGCGTGGTCGCGGTGTCCGTGCTGTCCGGCAACCGCAACTTCGAGGGCCGGGTGCACCCCAACACTCGCGCCAACTACCTCGCCAGCCCGCCGCTGGTGGTGGCCTATGCCCTGCTCGGCACCATGAAGGAGGACATCACCACCGCCTCGCTCGGCACCGGGTCGGACGGGCAGGAGGTGTACCTGAAGGATATCTGGCCCACCAACGCCGAGATTGCCGCCATCGTCCGCAAGGACCAGAACCGCGAGCAGTACCTGCGGCGCTACGGCGAGGTGTTCGTCGGCCCCGAGGAGTGGCAGAAGCTCGAAGTGGAGACCGGCACCGACACCTATGGCTGGAGTGATGGCTCCACCTACGTGAAGAACCCGCCCTACTTCGAGGGCATGACGATGGAGCCGGAGCCGCGCGGGGATATCACCGGCGCGCGCATCCTGGGCGTGTTCGGCGACAACATCACCACCGACCACATCAGCCCGGCCGGCAACATCAAGAAATCCTCCCCCGCCGGCGACTACCTGCTGGAGCGGCAGGTGACGCAGCGGGACTTCAACAGCTACGGCGCCCGCCGCGGCAACCACGAGGTGATGATGCGCGGCACCTTCGCCAACATCCGCATCAAGAACGAGATGCTGCCCGGCGTGGAGGGCGGCCTGACCAAGCACTACCCGGACGGCGCCGAGATGCCGATCTACGAGGCAGCTCAGGCCTACAAGGATGAGGGCGTGCCGCTGGTGGTGTTCGGCGGCAAGGAATACGGCATGGGGTCCTCGCGGGACTGGGCGGCCAAGGGCACCATGCTGCTTGGCATCAAGGCGGTGATCGTAGAGAGCTTCGAGCGCATCCACCGCTCCAACCTGGTCGGCATGGGCGTGTTGCCGCTAACCCTCCCCGAGGGCGTGACCCGGCAGAGCCTCGGCCTGACCGGCGACGAGGTGATCGACGTGCAGAGCCTGGGCAGCATCACCCCGCGCATGACCGTCCCCGTGGTGATCCACCGCGCCGACGGCACCAGCGAGACGGTGAACACGCTGTGCCGCATCGATACCGACGACGAGGTGCAATACTACCGCCACGGCGGCATCCTGCCGTACGTGCTGCGCAGCATGGCGCAAGCGGCGGCCTAGACCAAGACCGGCTCAGATAGAGTCGCCGGTCATGGTCTAGCTGTTTGGTTTGGCGAGCATGTTTACCAATCAAGTGACTTCACTTGATGCGGTCATGCTCTAGCTGAGAAAGCCCTCTCCCTCTGGGAGAGGGAGACAAGCGACAGGATGGTCTTCAGTGCTTGTGGATCGGGTCGATCCACTTCACCGTCTCCGCGCCCGGCGCCGGCTCGATGTCGAGGTTGACGACCACCGCCTCGTTGTCGCTGCGCACCAGGACGCACTCCAGCACCTCGTCCGGGCTGGCGTTGATCTCCTGGTGCGGGACGTAGGGGGGAATGAAGATGAAGTCGCCCGGGCCGGCCTCGGCGGTGTATTCCAGCGCCTCGCCCCAGCGCATCCGGGCCTTGCCGCGCAGCACGTAGATCACGCTTTCCAGCGCGCCGTGGTGGTGCGCGCCGGTCTTTGCGTCCGGGTGGATGTGCACCGTTCCGGCCCAGAGCTTCTGCGCCCCCACCCGGGCGAAGTTGATCGCGGCGGCCCGGTCCATCCCGGGGGTCTGCGGTGTGTTGCTGTCCAGGCTGTCGCCCGGGATCACCCGCACGCCGTTGTCACGCCAATCCGTCATCGCACATCCCTCACGCTGCCATCGTCTCGCGGTAGGCGAGCTGGTCGGCATAGAGCCGCTGGAACACGGCATATTTGGCGTCGTGGTAGGATTGCACCGCCGGGTCCGGCGTGATCACCGACCCGGCGCCGCTCATCGCCGCCATCGCCGAACGCAAGTCGCCGAACGCGTCCGCCGCCACCGCGCCCAGCATCGAGGCGCCGAGCAGGATGGCCTCCGGCTCGCGCGGCAGCACGATGCGGCAGTTGGTGGCGTCGGCATGGGCGCGCAGGAACACCGGGTTCTTGGTGCCGCCACCGCAGGCCATGATGGTGTCGATGGCGTAGCCGTTGGCGTTCATCGACTCGATGATGTGGCGGGTGCCGTAGGCGATGCCCTGGATGGTGGCCAGGTACAACACGGCCAGGTCGTCCAGCGTGGCCGACAGCCCGAGGCCCACGATGCTGCCGCGCGCCGCCGAGTCCGCCCGGGGCGAGCGGTTGCCAATGAAGTCGGGCAGGACGTGCAAATGGCGGGTGAGCGCGGCCGGGAACTCGGCGGGCAGGCTGGCCAGACGGTCGTTCAACACCTGGTAGACGGTCTGGCCATGCTGGTCGGCCAGGTCGCGCAGGGCAGGGTAGGCGGCGTGGGTCTGCACGATGTGGTCGATCAACGCTCCGGTGGCGCTCTGGCCGCCCTCGCTCAGCCACAAGCCCGGGATCATGGCGGAAAAATACGGCCCCCACACGCCGGGCACGAACGCCGGGTCACCCACCACCGCCATGTGACAGCTCGAGGTGCCGCCAACCAGCGCCACCCGCTCGCGCAAGTCGGCATTGCTCGGGGTCTCGCCGGCGATGGAGGCGCCGATCACGCCCAGCCCGCCGGCATGCGCGTCGATCGCCGACACGCCGACCGGGATGCCGGCGGGGAGCCCGAACGCTGCCGCCGCCGCTGCCGACAAGCCCGCGCCCACCGCGCCGCCGAGCGGGCGCACGTCCTGGCCGATGCGCGCGAAGCCCTCATCGGCCAACTCGGCGAGGCCGATCTGGCGGAAGTAGCTCTCGTCCCAGCGCTGCTCGTGGCCGAGATAGGTCCATTTGCACACCGTGGAGCACAGCGAGCGCGAGTTGGCGCCGGTGGCCCGCCAGGTGAGGAAATCCGGCAGGTCGAAGAACTGGCCGGCGCGGGCCATCACCTCGGGCATCGCCTCGCTGAGCCACAGCAGCTTGGGCGTTTCCATCTCGGGCGAGATGCGGCCGCCCACATAGGCCAGCACGCCGTGCCCGGCCGCGTTGATCCGCTCCGCCTGGGCGTGGGCGCGGTGGTCCATCCACACGATCACGTCCTGCTCCGGCGCGCCGTCCGGGTCGATCGAGACCGGGTCGCCCGCCGGGTCCACCACCACCATCGAGCAGGTGGCGTCGAAGCCGATCCCGCGCACGGCCACGCCCGCGCCAGCCGCCGCCAGCGCGTTGCGCACCGCGCTGCACACGGCGGCCCAGATGTCGGTGCTGGATTGCTGCACGAAGTCCGCCCGCGGGCGCCAGGTGCGGATGGGGTGGGTGGCCTGGCCCAGGCTGCGCCCGGTGAGGTCGAACACCCCGGCGCGGGCGCTCCCGGTGCCGACATCGACGCCCAGAACCGCGTCCGTCACAGGCCGAATGCCGCCTCGATCACCGCCCACGCCTCCGCTTTGCCACGTGGCGGGACCGTATCATCGCGTCAGCATGCCATCAATCGCGGCCGCCGCCGCCATGCGGCGCGGGGCACACGGGCGTGAGTCCAATTGCAACATGGGTGGTTCTCGGCTTTTACCGCCCGCGCGGCGCCGCTAAAGGATGTCGCACCCGAGATTAGGACTCCGCTGCACCCGATGGCCCGCCCCCTGATCAACCGCATCGACCGCTACATCGCGCGCCAGCTCATCGTCGCCCTGCTCGGCGCCACCGGCGCCCTGGTGGCGCTCATCTGGCTCACCCAGTCGCTGCGCTTCGTCGAACTGGTTGTGAACCGTGGCCTCTCGCTGCTGGTGTTCCTCCAGCTCACCGGCCTGCTGATCCCCGACTTCGTGGCCGTCATCCTGCCGATCACCACCTTCGTGGTGGTCCAGTTCGTCTACGGCCGGCTGTCCGGCGACCGTGAGCTGACCGTGATGCGCACGGCTGGCATGTCGCAGGTCGCGCTGGCCCGCCCGGCGCTGGGGGTGGCCGGCGCGGCCATGCTGGCCTGCTACGCGCTCAACCTCTGGATCGTGCCGGCCAGCTACACCGCGTTTCGGGAATACCAGTTCGAAATCCGCAACCGCCTGGCCGCCTTCCTGCTGCAGGAGGGCGTGTTCACCGAGGTGTCGGAGGACCTGACCGTCTACGTCCGCTCCCGCGACGTGGACGGCACGCTGCGCGGCATCCTGGTGGAGGATTCGCGCGAGAAGAACACCCGCGCCACCATCCTGGCCGAGCGCGGCCGGCTGATAGAGGGCCCGAACGGCCCGGCGGTGCTGCTCGAGAACGGCTCGCGCGAGGAAGTCGACAGCCATAGCGGCCGGCTCGACGTGCTGACCTTCGCGCAGAACACGGTGGACCTCACGCAGAGCGGCAAGAACGACGACGTGCGCTACCGCGACGTGAACGAGATGTCGATGCGCGAGCTGCTGCACCCGGAGACCAGCGCGCTGATGGCGCGCGACGCGGGCAAGTTCCTGGTGGAGGCCAACCGCCGGGTGTCGGCGCCGCTGACCGCGCTGTCGTTCGCCATGGTGGCGCTGCTGTCGGTGCTCGCCGGGTCGTTCCGCCGCCATGGCAACGTGCTGCGCCCGATGGTGGCGGCGGCGACCGTCACCTCGCTGCTGGCCGTCCAGCTCGCGGTGGCCAACTTGGCTGCGCGCTCCACCGCGCTGATGCCGCTGGTCTGGGTGGCGGCGATCGGGCCCGGCGTCGCCTGCGCCTGGATGCTGTTCGCGCCCGACCGGCTGCGGCTGGCCCGGCTGGGCGCGCTGCTGCGAACGGCCGAGCCGGCGTGATGATCGCCTTCGCCACATTGTCGCTCTACATCGCGCGGCAGTTTTCCGCCGCGGCCCTGGCCATGGTCGCCGCCCTGTCCGGGCTGGTCTCGCTGTTCGACTTCATCGAGCTGCTGCGCCGCGCCGCGACCAAGCCGGATGTGAGCTTCGGCCTGGTGCTGCAGATCGCGGCGCTGCGGCTGCCCTACATCATGCTGCAAATCCTGCCGTTCGCCATCCTGCTCGGCGGCATCCTGGTGTTCTGGCGGCTCACCCGCTCCTCCGAGCTGATCGTGGCGCGCGCGGCCGGCATTTCGGCGTGGCAGTTCCTCTCGGCGCCGGTGGGCTGCGCCACGCTGTTCGGCCTGCTCGCCACCGCCATCGTAAGCCCGCTCTCGTCGGCCATGCTGGCGCGCGCGGAGTCGCTCGACAACACCTA
This sequence comes from Acetobacteraceae bacterium, assembly GCA_965199105.1. Lineage (GTDB taxonomy): Bacteria > Pseudomonadota > Alphaproteobacteria > Acetobacterales > Acetobacteraceae > LMUY01. Next base: position 1,898,241 of record CBDAQO010000002.1, read on the forward strand.
CCTCAAGAGCGGCGGCGGCCCCTTGGCGCTGGCCGGCGGGCAATTGTGGCTGCGCCAGTCCGACCGCCAGTTGACGCCCAACGGGGTCGCGATCCTGAACGCGCATTCGGTCAGCCTGCACAACGGCACCCTGCTCGGCAGCGAGGTTAGCGTGTTCCGGCTGAACTCCGTCGACCGCGAGCTCGAGCGCGTGGAAGCCTCTGACGCCGAACTCACCCCGGGCGCCTGGCTGCTGCATGGCGCGCGCACCATGCTGCCCGACCACCTGCCACAGGACGTGGGCACGATGCGGCTGCCGACCGACCTCACCGTGAGCCGGGTGCAGGAGAGCTTCGCCTCGCCCGACACGCTGTCGGTGTGGGCGCTGCCGGGCTTCATCGCCCTGCTGCAGCGCTCCGGCTTCTCCGCCGTGCGCCACCGGCTGCACTTCCAGTCGCTGCTGGCGCTGCCGCTGCTCTCGGCCACCATGGCGCTGGTCTCCGCCGGCTTCTCCATGCGCCCGACCCGGCGTGGCGGCGTGGCGCAGATGATCGGCAGCGGGGTGGCGGCCGGCTTCCTGCTGTTCGTGGTCTCCAAGGTCACCGAGGAGTTCGGCCAGTCCGGCGCCATTCCGGTGGAGCTGGCTGCCTGGGCGCCGGCGCTGTCCGGGCTGATGCTGGCCGTCTCGCTGCTGCTCCACCTCGAGGATGGTTGATGACGCTTCGCTTGCGGGCCGGCGCCGCGCTGCCGGTGGCGGTGCTGGCGGCGTCGCTGCTGCTGCCCCGGCCGGCCGCGCAAGCCCAGTTCGCCGGGGCGGCCGTGGGCAGCAAGACCACCACCCCGATCGACCGCAACCAGCCGGTGGGCTTCCGCGCCGACACCATCGAGTATAACCGCGAGACCGGCATTGTCACCGCGACCGGCCACGTGGAGGCTTGGCAGAACGACCACCTGCTGCGCGCCGACAAGGTGACGTTCGACCGCAACACCAACGTGGCGGCGGCCACCGGCCATGTCAGCATCGTGGAGCCGGACGGGCAGGTGCTGTTCGCCGACTACGCCGAGCTCACCCAGGGCATGCGCTCGGGCGTGTTGCGCGGCATGCGGGCGCTGCTGGCGGAGAACGGCAAGCTGGCCGCCAACGGCGCGCGGCGCACCGACGGCGAGATCAACGAGCTCACCCACGCCGTCTACACCACCTGCGACCTGTGCAAGACCGACCCGACCAAGCCGCCGCTGTGGCAACTGCGCGCGCTCACCGCCACGCAGGACCTGGAGCACAAGCGCATCGAATACCACGACGCGGTGCTCGACATGTGGGGCCTGCCGGTGGCCTACCTGCCGTATTTCTCGCACCCCGACCCGTCCGTGCGCCGGGCCAGCGGCTTCCTGGTGCCCACGTTCGGCGAGATCAGCCATGTCGGCACGTTCTTCGCGCTGCCGTATTACTGGGCGATCGACGACAACCAGGATGCGACCATCACGCCGGAGATCGCCAGCGAGAGCGGGTACCAGCTTTCGGCGCAATATCGCCGCCGGTTCAACAACGGCGTGGTGCTGGTGGACGCGGCTGGCGCGCTGCAGCAGGGCACGCCGGAGGGCTACATCTTCTCGAAGGGCGACTTCAACTACAACGACACCTGGCGCTACGGCTTCACCTTCAACCGCGCCAGCAGCGCCACCTACCTGGCCGACTTCCGGGTGGAGAACTACAGCAGCCTGCTCACCAGCTCGGCCTACATCGAGGGCTTCGGCGTGGGCGCCTACACCAAGCTGGACGCGATCTCCTACCAGGGCCTGGCCACCAGCATCGTCCAAGCCGATCTGCCCTACGTCCTGCCGCGCTACGAATACAGCTACTTTAGCGAGCCGGACTTCCTGGGCGGGCGCTTTCGCTTCGACACCGAGGACTTCAACATCATCCGCCAGGTCGGCACCAACACCCAGCGCGCCGGCGGCTCGGTGGATTGGCAGCGCCCGTTCTCAGGCGTGCTGGGCGAGCAGTACAACGTCACCGTGCATGCCGACGTCGCTGCCTACAACGCGCGCGACCTGAACCAGCAGCCGACCTACGGCACCGTCAACGAGACCGACACCGCGCGCGCCCAGCCGACGGTGGCCGCAATGATGCGGTGGCCGTTCATCCGCGACGCGGGCAATGCCGGCACGCAGGTGGTGGAGCCGATCGTGCAGCTCATCGCCGCACCCAACGCCGGCGCCTACCTCAACCGCAACGTGCCCAACGAGGACAGCCTGGACTACCAGTTCGACGACGCGACGCTGTTCTCGCTCAACCGCTACGGCGGCATCGACCGCTTCGACGGCGGCTTGCGGGCCAATGTCGGCCTGCACGGGAGCTGGATGGTGGACGGCATGACGTTCGACGGCCTGGTCGGCCAGTCCTACCGCGAGCACCGCGACGACAGCATCCCGCTCGGGGCCGGCGACAACAACCACGTGTCCGACGTCGTGGCGCGCGGCAACTTCACGCCGTCCGGCTGGTTCGACCTGACGGCGCGGGCGCGGGTGTCGCCGCGCAACGGGGACATCACCTTCGGCGAGGCGGTGGCCTCGTTTGGCAAGCCGATCCTGCGGGTGGGCGTCGGCTACTTCTATTCCGACGTCAATCCATACTTCCTGTTCACCACCCCACCGGCATCCAATCCGCCGACCGGCTACCCGGCCAGCTATTTCACACCGCGCAACGAAGTCGAAACCTCGGTCACGACGCAGTATGGGCGCTACAAGGTGGCCGGCAACGCCCGCTATGACGTCACAACCGGCAGCCTGGACACGATGGGATTGCGTGGCACCTATGAGGACGAGTGTTTTATCTTCGACGTGAACTACATCCGGCGCTATACCTCCATCAACGGAGATGACGGCGGAACCACCATCCTGTTCCAGATCACGCTGAAGACGGTCGGACAGTTCGGTTTCCACGGCTAAGCCAACAAGTAGGGAACTCGCGATGCGTCCAGGCTTCACCACCGCCCTTCTCGCGGCCACCGCGCTGGTGGCTGCGGCCGGCCCGGCGCCAAAAATCCGCTCCAGCGTGCAGCCGGTGAGCGCCTCGGTGCCGCAGACGGGCGCCACCGAGCGGATCGTGGCCACCGTGAATGGCGACGTGATCAGCCAGGCCGACGTCCAGGCCCGCGCCCGCCTGTTCGCCCTCTCCACCGGGCTGCCGGTCACGTCGGACGTGCTGTTGCGGCTCGAACCGCAGATCAAGCGCCAGTTGGTGGACGAGCGGCTGCGTCTGCAGGAAGTGCAGCGCCGCAAGATCATCGTGTCGGACAAGGAGATCGCCGCCGCCATCGGCAGCATCGAGCAGCGCAACGGCATGCAGCCCGGTGCGCTGCGGCAGAAGCTGGGCGCCGAGGGTGTGGCGCTGCGCACGCTGATCGACCAGACCCGGGTGCAGATCGGCTGGACGCGGGTGCTGCGCGACGAGCTGGGCGCGCGCGCCGAGATCACCGATGCCGACATCGCAGCGCAGCAGACCGCGCTCAAGGCCGATGCCGGGCAGCCGGAATACCGTGTGTCGGAGATCTTCCTGCCCATCGATGACCCGACCAAGACCGCCGACACGCAGAAATTCGCCGACACCGTGATCGGCCAGCTCCGCTCCGGCGCGCCCTTCGCGGTGGTGGCCGCGCAGTTCAGCCAGAGCCAGACCGCGCTGCAGGGCGGCGACCTGGGTTGGGTCGGCACCCGCCAGCTCGACCCACAGGTGGCCAAGGTGCTGGCCGACATGCCGGAAGGGGCGGTCAGCAACCCCATCCTGGTGCCCGGCGGCATCATCATCATCACCCTTCGCGAGAAGCGCCAGGTCGGGCTGGACCTCGCGACCGTGGTGTCGCTGCGCCAGGTGTTCCTGCCGTTCTCCACCCCGCTCGACCCGCAGAACCCAACCGACCAGCAGAAGAAACAGTTGGCCGCGGCGGAAACCATCGCCAAGACCGTCCATAGCTGTGACGCCATGGAGGCCGCCAACAAAGCCGCCAACAGCCCGCGCCCGGCCGACCCGGGCGACGTGCGGCTCGAGGGCTTGTCCGGCCCGATGCGCGCGCTGCTGACGCCGATGGCGCCCAACCAGGCGAGCCGGCCGCTGATCTCGAGCGACGGGATCGGCGTGGTGATGATCTGCGCCCGCAACCAGAAGAACCTGGCCGATGCGAGCAAGGAGGAGATCTCCAACCAGCTCCTCAACCAGCGCGTCGAGCTAGTCTCGCGCCAGTTGGTGCGGGATTTGCGGCGCCAGGCCTATATCGACGAGCGAAGCTGACCGCCCGCTCCGGGAGGTCATCGCCCGGCACGGCCTGGACGCACGCCGCTCGCTCGGCCAGCACTTCCTGCTCGACCTGCACCTCGTCGCCCGCATCGCCGGGTTGGCCGGGGATCTGTCGGGCCGCCACGTGGTGGAGGTGGGGCCCGGCCCGGGCGGGCTGACCCGGGCGCTGCTGGCCAGCCCGGCCGCGTCCGTCACCGCCATCGAGGTCGACCCGCGCGCGGTGGCGGCCACCGAGGAACTAGCGCAGGACCAGCCGCGCCTGCACGTGGTGGCCGCCGACGCGCTCGCGCTCGACCTGGCCGCGATGGTGCCGGCGCCGCGCGTGGTGGTGGCCAACCTGCCGTACAACGTCGCCACGCCGCTGCTGATCGGCTGGCTGCGGCAGGCCGCCGCCTGGGAACGGCTGACCCTGATGTTCCAGCTCGAAGTCGCCGAACGCATCTGCGCCGCGCCGGGCAGCGACGCCTATGGCCGCCTGGCCGTGCTCACGCAATGGATCGGCACGCCCCGCCTGCTTGCTCGCATCCCCGCCGCCGCGTTCTGGCCACCGCCCAAGGTGGTCTCCGCCGTGGTCGGCATCACGCCCCACGCCAAGCAGCCCGCGCCGGCCCTGTTCGCCGCTATGGAGCGCCTGACCGCGGCCGCGTTCGGCCAACGTCGCAAGATGCTGCGCGGCGCCCTGCGCGGCCTCGGCGGCGAGGCCCTGCTCGCCGCCGCCGCCATCGACCCGGCGCGCCGCGCGGAGACGCTCTCGGTGGCGGAATTCGACCGGCTGGCTCGGCTGGTCCTGTAGGGCGGCCTACAGCCCCCATTTCGGGCCATGCTGCGACAGCTTGATCGCGACCGGCTCGCCAGCAACCGTCACGGACGGTCCGCCAAGCCGGTTCCAGCGGAACAGGGCAAGGTGCCAGCCTCCGGGGATCAGCCTGGAGCGGTCGATGATGCCATCGGCTCCTGCCGCCCTGGCCGCGTCCGCATTGCGCCACGAGGCCGGCTCGCGCCCCGCAGCCAAGGCCGGCCGCCACGACTCGTTCGACGCGTCCGGCTCGATGCCCAGAGCGCGACACGCCGTCGGGTCATGCTGGTCGGCCACGAACGCCGCGCTCACCAGCAGTGGCACCACGACGCGGGCGAGGCCGTCCTCGCGCATGTAGCCTGACACGGCGATGCTCGCCCACTCGGCTGTGGGGCTCATATAGAGCGCCGGCTGACCGAGCCGGTGATAGCGCCCGGCGCTGCTGGGACTGGGCGGGTCCAACACGCGGTTGGCCCGGTCGGCCAGCACGGAGCGGAAGAAGCACCCGCCCACCTGCTGCAGCGAGGCCATTCGCGCCGCCCGCTACAGCAACGCCCGCAGCCAGCGCCGCACGGTGCTGCGCGCCGTCATCCAGCCGATCGCGGCGACCAACGGCGGCAACATCGGCAGCGCCAGCCAGAGCGGCGTTGGCAGCAGGCCGGCCACGTCGGGCGGTGACCCAGCCATGAAGGGGGTCGCCAGTTCCGCCAGGCCCAGCAGCACCGGCACCGCGACCACCACGCCGACACAGGCGCCCACCAGCGTCAGCAGCGTGGCGCGGCGGGCGAAGCGGCTGGCGATGTAACGGTCGGTGGCGCCCAGCCCATGCACGATCTCGATGGCGTCACGTCGGGCCGCCAGCCCCGCCCGGGTCGCCATCGCCACCACCGCGGCACCAACCGCGCCCACCAGCACCAGCGCGGCCGCGGCGCAGGCTTGGAGGCTGCGCGCCAGCAGCGTGAGCCGGTCGAGCCACTCGCCATGCGCCTCCACGAACGTGCCGGGCGCCAAGGCGGCCAACCGCGCCACTAGGTCGGGGTCGGGGCCGGCGGCGCCGGGTGCGAGGTGCACCTCGAGCACCGCGGGCAGGGGCAGCGCGCTGGCCTCCGTCGCCGTGCCCAACCAGGGGCCGAGCAGGGTGGCCAGCTCCGCGCTGCTCAGCACATGCACGTCGGTGATGCCCGGCGAGCCCCGCAGCAGCGCGGTCACCCGGTCCAGCCGCGACCCCTCCGGCGTGGGCGGGGCGGCGGCTGGCTCGCGCGGGTTGGGCACTTGCACGGTGAGGGTGGCCGCCGCGCCCTCCTGCCAGTGGCGCGCGATGCCCGCCGCCGCCAGCACGCCGGCCAAGGTGAGCGCCGCCAGGAAGGTCATCGCGGCCACCAGCAGCGGCAACAAACGGTCCGACAGGGCGCGGCGCAGGCCGAGATCGTCGAAATGCGCCCGTCGCGGCCGGCCCATCCGGGCTTTCGTGGAGCGGCGCTCGGCCAGTTCGCGTTTAGACATCGGTGATCAGCCGCCCTTCATGCAGCCGCAGCGAGCGCGCCGGGTGGCGCTGCACCAGCGCGTCGTTGTGGGTGGCGACGACCACGGTGGCGCCCAGCCGGTTCATCTCCATGAAGAGCTGCATCAGCCGCTTGGCCTGCAGGTCGTCCAGATTGCCGGTCGGCTCGTCGGCCAGCAGCAGATGCGGCCGCGCGATCACGGCCCGGGCGATGGCGACGCGCTGCTGCTCGCCGCCGGAGAGCTCGCTCGGCCGCGCCCGCGCCCGCCGCCCCAGGCCGACCCACTGCAGCATCTCCTCCACGTCGGCGCGGATTTGCCCCTCCGCCCGGCCGGCCAGCCGCAACGGCAGCGCCACGTTGTCGTAGGCCGACAGATGCGGCATCAGCCGGTAGTCCTGGAACACCACGCCGATCTGGCGCCGCAACGGCGGCAACTGCTCGCGCGAGGTGGCCGCGATGTCATGCCCCAGCACCTCGACCAGGCCCGAGGTGGCCCGGTTGCCGAGGTAGAGCAGCCGCAGCAAGCTCGATTTCCCCGCGCCCGATGGGCCGAGCAGCCAACGAAACCCGCCTTCCGCCACGGCAAAGCTGATATCGTGCAGCACCGGGCTTGCCTTGCCGTAGCGCAGCTCCACGCCCTCCAGCCGGATCATCGTTCCCTCCGAATCGGAGCGCGCCATTAACGCCGCAGTATGTTTGACATTGTAGAACAGCGCTTGGGAATCAAACCCCGTTCGATTGCCAGCAATACGGTCGCTTCGTCAGGATGGTCGCGTGCTCATTACCTGCCCAGCATGCCAGTCGGAGTACAACGTGCCCGGTGCGGTTCCAGCCGGGCGGATGGTGAAATGCGCCAAGTGCCAAGCCAAGTGGGCGCCCGTGCCCGCGCCGCCGCCCGAGCCGCTCGAACAGCCGCCGCCCGAGCCGGCCGCGAGCGAGCCGCCGGACGCGGTGGCGCCCCCAGCGACGTTCGAGCCGTTGGCCACCCGCAGCGCGCGCCGGGTCAGGCCGCCGCTGGCGCTCGCACTGGCCTGGGCGGGGAGTGCCGGCCTGCTCGCGGCCATGCTGGCTGCGGCGGTGGTCTGGCGTGGCCCGGCGATGCACGCGTGGCCCCCAAGCGCCCGGCTGTACGCCTGGCTGCACCTCCCCGAGCCCCCGCCCGCGGAACGGCAAGCGCAACGCCAGGCCGCGCCGGACCCTGCGCCGCCCGCCGCGCCCGAGCTCGCGGCCAAGCCCGCCCCATGAGCGCCATCTTGCCCGCCTCCCGCACACACAGCAGGATCATTCCAGCATCAGGGGTGAGCGCATGAGGGGCCTGTTTTTGGACGCCACCGACGACTTGGCCGACGTATTCGACCGCAACGTGCAGCCCGGTGACCCGGAGATCGTCGTCAACCAAAGCGACCGCATCACCGCCGAGGCGCTGCCCAGCCTGGTCGACGGCTACGACTTCATCCTGGACGACCACAGCTTCCTGCCCACCGAGGCGATGCGCCATTGCCCCGGCCTCAAGCACGTGATCTTCCTCGGCACCGGCGCCCGCTCCTACATGAACCCCGACGAGCTGGCCGAACTCGGCATCACCGTCCACATCATCAAGGGCTATGGCGACGTCGCCGTGGCCGAGCACACGGTGGCGCTGATCTGGGCCGCCGCCCGTGGCCTGGCCGCCATGGACCGCGGCATGCGCAACGGCCAATGGCTGCGCACCGAGGGGGTGCAGCTTGCCGGCAAGACGCTGGGGCTGCTCGGCTTTGGTGGCATCGCCGGCGAGGTGGCGCGGATTATGGGCGGTGCCGGCATGCGGGTGATCGCGTGGAACCGCACCGCCAAGCACGCGCCCGGCGTCGAGTTCGTCCCGCTCGACCACTTGCTCGAGGCCAGCGACGTGCTGTCGCTGCACCTGCTGCTCACCGACGAGACGCACGGCTTCCTGGGCGTCGACCGCCTGGCCCGGCTGCGCCCAAGCGCCATCCTGGTGAACACCGCGCGCGGCGCCCTGGTGGACGAGGCGGCGCTGATCGAGGCGTTGCGCGCCGGCCGCATCGCCCACGCCGGGTTGGACGTGTTCGACGTGGAGCCGCTACCCCCCGGCCACCCGTTCACCACGCTCGACCGGGTGACGCTCTCCGCCCACAGCGCCTTCCGAACCCCCGAGGCGAGCGACACGCTCCTGCGCCGCGCGCTGGACATCGCCAAGGGGCTGTGAGGCCGCGGCCGGGATTGCCTCGCCTAGCGCGACTGCTGGATCGCCGAGAGCAGCCAACGCCCACCCGGGCTGCGCAGGAACGTCCATAGCTCCGTCACGATCTGCCGCTCGGTCGGGCTGCCATCCACCACCCGGCCCTCGCCGTCGCGGGTGACGTCCACCATGGAGAACTGCATCGCAACGGTGGCGTATTCGCGCCGCCCTTCCGACCAGGCTTGCGCCAAGTCACCCTTCAGCAACTGCACGTCCGAAACGGTGTTGCGGCAGCCGCGGCTGGTGAGTTCGGCCAGTTGCTCGGCGAAGTAGCTGGTCATTTCCGGCGTGGCGACAGACCGTAGGGCTGCGAGGTCCTGCGCGCTCCAAGCCGCTTGCATGCCCTTGAGCAACGTCTCGAAGGCCTCGTAGTCCGCCTGCTGGATGGCGATTGGGGGCAACCCGCTGCGGCCGCCACGCGCGAAGCCGCGCCCGCCCGCCATGCCGCCGCCCGCCATCGACCCGGCGCCCCGCATGCCGCTGGCGAGCATCGTCTGGCCGCTGAAGAACGTGCGGTAGAGCCAGCGGCCGACGAAGTAGAGCAAGGCCAGTTGCAACAGCAGGCCGAGCAAACTGCCACCGCCATGGATGCCGCCAAACAGGCCGCGACCGAACAGCAAGCCGCCGAGCCCGGCCCCCAACAGCCCGCCCAGCAGCCCGGAGCCAAACGCGCTGCGCCCACCATAGCCGCCATAGCCCGGCGCTGGGCTGTTGAGCGACGGGTTGGGGGAGGGGGACTGATAGGGCGTCAGGCTGCGCTGCATCGGCGCGGCGGAGTAGGGCGAAATGGCGGTCGGCGGCGGAGCCGAGAAGGTCTGGCTGCCGCGGCTGCCCATCGAGGAGCCGCCACCGAGCCGCGCCCACGCGGCACCCGGCGCGGCCGCAACCAGGGCGATCAGCACGGCAGACAGGTAAAGGCGGTGGCAACGCATCGGTTCATGCTCCTCGGCGCGCAGCATATAGTGCGACAACCCGCCGCAAAGGAGTGGCAGTTGCCGGCGCCGCCGCGCGCTATCATGCCCCCCAAGATGCCGCACCGCAACGAAATCAGCGCCTGCTCCGTCTCGCGGTGACACATCGCGATCGCGTGATCGGCGGCTAACCCTTTGTTGACCATTATGGCATAAGACCACTGCATCGCTGGAGAGCAGCCCATGGACCACCCTGTCGAGCCGCAGCCGGAGGTGCGCGCAGGCACCAGTGCAGAGGCGCTGCGTGCCGCGGTGGTGGCCAAGCTGCGCTACGCCATCGGCAAGACGCCCAACCGGGCCAGCCAGCGGGACTGGTTTGTCGCCACCGCGCTCACCGTGCGGGACCATGTGGTTGACACCTGGACCGCCAGCGCCCGGCTCGCCCGCACCAACGGCGCCAAGCGCGTGCATTACCTCTCGCTGGAGTTCCTGATCGGCCGCCTGCTGTTCGATGCCGCGGGCAATCTTGGCCTGATCGAGCCGCTGCGGACTGCCCTGCAGATCGAGGGCATCGACCTCGACCACCTCCGCGCCCTGGAGCCGGACGCCGCACTTGGCAATGGCGGGCTCGGCCGGCTGGCGGCGTGCTTCATGGAAAGCATGGCCACGCTGAGCATCCCCGCCTTCGGCTACGGCATCCGCTACGACCACGGCTTGTTCCGGCAGGTGGTGGTGGACGGATGGCAGCAGGAGCGGCCGGAGGATTGGCTGTCGTCCGGCAACCCATGGGAGTTCCAGCGCCCGGAGCTATCCTACCGCATTGGCTTCGGCGGCAGCGTTCAGGCGACCAACGAGGCCGGCCGCAGCGCCTACCAATGGAACCCGAGCGAGACGCTGTCGGCCGTCGCCTTCGACACGCCCATCGTGGGCTACGGCGGCAAACACGCCAACACGCTGCGGCTGTGGTCGGCCCGCGCGGCGGACCCGTTGATGCTGGACGCCTTCAACCGCGGCGACCACGTCGGCGCCCTCACCGACCGGGTGCGCGCCGAAGCGATCAGCCGCGTGCTCTACCCGGGCGATGACAGCCAGGCCGGGCAGGAATTGCGGCTGCGGCAGGAATATTTCTTCGCGTCCGCCAGCCTGCAGGACATTATCCGCCGCCACCTGGTGGAGCACGGCACCACCCGCAACCTGGCCGACCACGTCGCCATCCAGCTCAACGACACGCACCCGGCGATTGGCATTGCCGAGTTGATGCGGCTGCTGCTGGACAACTACAGCCTGGAGTGGGACGAGGCTTGGTCGATCACCCAGGCCTGCTTCAGCTACACCAACCACACCCTGCTGCCCGAAGCGCTCGAGATGTGGCCCGTCCTGCTGCTGGAGCGCCTGCTGCCACGCCACATGCAGATCATCTACCTGCTCAATGCCCGCCATCTCGACAGCCAGCGTGCCGCGGGCGCCGACGACCGGATGCTGGCCGCGCTCAGCCTGGTGGACGAGAGCAACGGCCGCCGCGTGCGCATGGGCCATCTGGCATTCCTGGGCAGCCATTCCGTGAACGGCGTCTCCGCCCTGCACACCGAACTCATGCGCCGCACCACCTTCCACGACCTGGATGCGGCGGTCCACGGCCGGATCGTGAACCGCACCAACGGCATCGCCTTCCGCCGCTGGCTGCACCAGACCAACCCTGGGCTCACCCGCCTCTTGGTCGAGACCGTGGGCGAGCGCGTGCTGGCTGACCCGGCGGCCTTGCAGGACCTGATCCCCTTTGCCGAAGATGCCGGGTTCCGCGAGGCGTTCCGCGCCCAACGCCGCGTCAACAAGGCGGCCATGGTGCGCTTCACCGCCGCCCAAACCGGCATCCAAGTCAATCCGGACGCACTGTTTGACGTGCAGATCAAGCGCATCCATGAGTACAAGCGCCAACTGATGAATATTCTGCACGCGATTTCGCAATACAACGCCATTCGCGCGCAGCCGACACGGGACTGGCGCCCCCGGGTGAAGTTCTTCGCCGGCAAGGCCGCCCCTTCCTACGTGCTGGCCAAACACATCATCCGCCTCGCCCATGACGTGGCCAAGGTGGTGAACGAAGACCCGACGGTGCGCGGCCTGCTGCAGGTCGTGTTCATGCCGAACTACAATGTGAGCCTGGCCGAGATGCTGATCCCGGCGGCCGACCTCTCGGAGCAGATCAGCACTGCGGGCATGGAGGCGAGCGGCACCGGCAACATGAAGCTGGCGCTGAACGGCGCGCTGACCATCGGCACGCTGGATGGCGCCAACGTCGAAATCCGTGAGCGCGTGGGTGCGCAGAACATGTTCATCTTCGGCATGACGGCCGATGAGGTGGAGGCCCGCCGCCAAAGCGTCGGGCTCGCCGCGAAAGCCGCGGTGGATGGCTGCCCGGCCTTGCGCGCCGTGCTCGAGGCGATCCGCAGCGGATTGTTCAGTCCGGAGGAGCCAACCCGCTACAGCGCCCTGGCCGACCGGCTGGAGTTCGCCGACCCGTTCTTCGCCTGCGCCGATTTCGCCGCCTACGACCGCGCGCAGGAAGAGGTCGACACCAAATGGCAGGATCAGGCGGCCTGGTGGCGTTCGGCCGTGCTCAACACCGCCAACATGGCTTGGTTCTCGTCGGACCGCACCATCGCGGAATACGCCGAAGGCACCTGGCGGGTGGGCGCGGTCGATCCGTAACGCCGGGTCGGGCCGAGTGGGCGGGCACCCATGCTTGCCCCGAGGAGCGTCCATGACCGCCGGGCAGGCCGCCCATCCTAGCCACTCCCGCCAGTTTGGTGGATACTTGGCCGGGAGGAGCAACCACGATGCCAACTTGGTCACCCGTGTCTTGGCGTAACCACCCGATCGAGCAGAGCCCGGCCTACCCCGATGCCTCCGCGCTCGACAGCGTGGAACGGCGGCTCGCCGGCTATCCGCCGCTGGTGTTTGCGGGCGAGGCGCGGCGGCTGAAGGCGGCCCTGGCACTCGCCTCCGAAGGCAAGGCTTTTGTCCTGCAAGGCGGCGCCTGCGCGGAAAGCTTTGGCGACTTCAACGCCAACACCATCCGAGACACGTTCCGGGTGCTGCTGCAGATGGCCGTGGTGCTGACATTCGGTGGCGGCGTGCCCGTGGTGAAGCTGGGCCGCATGGCCGGTCAATATGCCAAGCCCCGCTCGTCCGACACCGAGACGCAAGGCCAGACCACTCTGCCCACCTATCGCGGCGACACGATCAACGGCACGGCGTTCACCGCCGCCGACCGCACGCCGGACCCAGCGCGCATGGAAGCCGGCTACTTCCAGTCTGCTGGAACGCTGAACCTGCTGCGCGCCTTCGCCTCCGGTGGCTACGCCGACCTGCACGAGGTGCATCGCTGGAATCTCTCCTTCGCCGCTCGTTCACCGCTTGCCAGCCGCTACCAGGATCTCGCCGCGCGCATCGAGGAAACGCTGACCTTCATGGCGGCATGCGGCCTGAGCGGCGCCACCATTCCGCAGATTCGTGAAACCGAGTTCTTCACCAGCCATGAGGCGTTGCTGCTGCCTTACGAGCAGGCGCTGACCCGCGTCGACTCGATCACGGGCGATTGGTACGGCTGCTCGGCGCACTTCCTCTGGGTTGGGGATCGCACCCGGCAGCCGGATAGCGCCCATGTCGAATTCCTGCGGGGCGTGCACAACCCTATCGGCATCAAGGTCGGCCCGACCATGTCGGTGGCTGACCTGTTGCATCTGATCGAAACGCTAAATCCGATGGACGAGCCGGGCCGCATCACCCTGATCAGCCGGATGGGCGCGCCGCACGTGGCGCAGAAATTGCCCCCACTGGTCCGCGCCGTGCGGGCCGAGGGCCGCCGCGTGGTTTGGTTGTGCGACCCGATGCACGGCAACACCGTCACCACCTCCAGCGGAGTGAAAACCCGCTCGTTCGATGCCATCCTCTCCGAGGTGCGCAGCTTCTTTAACGTCCATGATGGCGAGAGCAGCCAGGCCGGCGGCGTCCACATTGAGATGACCGGCAGCAATGTCACCGAGTGCGTGGGCGGCGCGCGCGCGCTCACCGAGGCCGATCTCGGCAACCGCTACGAGACGTTCTGCGACCCGCGGCTGAATGCCGAGCAATCGCTCGAGTTGGCCTTCCTGCTTGCGGAAGAACTCAAGGCACGCCGCCTGCCGCGCGCGGCGCCGTCGGTTGCTGCCGAATAGACGGGGTTTCGCCATGCGCCTGACCGACGACATCGACAACCGCACCGACGCCTACTTCAACCGCACCCGGGAGATCGTCGCGCGGTTCGGCGACAAGCGCGTGACCTATGCCGTGTTCCTGCGCCGGCCGGTGATCTCGGCGCCGGGCGTGATGGTGGATTGGCTGCAGGCGGTGGCCGGCGAGCAGGGCTTCGCGGTCGAGTTGGACGTGACGCACCCTGAAGGGACTTGGGTCGGCGCCGGTGAGCCGCTGATCTACGTCACCGGGTCGTTCCATCATCTGTCCAATTGCGAGACGTTGATGCTGCAGAAGCTCGGCCCGGCCTGTGTCGCTGCGCACAACGCCTACCAGATGTGCAATGCGCTTCCCAAGGTGGCGTTTCTTGCCATGGAAGCGCGACATTGCGCCGGCGCGGAGATGCAGAACCTGATGGGCTATGCCGCCGGGGTTGGCAGCACCGCCGCGCAACGCGAGGGCGCGCGCGGTTTCACCGGAACGGCCACCGAGCTGACGGCGCACTGGTTCGGTCAGCCGCATGGCGCGGGCACGATGCCGCATGCGCTGATCGGCTACGCCGGGTCGACCGTCCGGGCCGCCGAGATGTTCGTAGAAACCTTTCCCGGGCAGCCTTTAACGGTGCTCACCGACTATTTTGGCCGCGAGATCACGGATGGGCTTGCGGTGTGCCGCCGCTTTCCCGACCTGGCGGCGGAGGGCCGGCTAGCCGTACGGCTCGACACCCATGGCGGCCGTTTTCTCGAGGGGCTCGACCCGGCGGAGAGCTACGCCGCGCTCGAGCGACACGCCCCAGGCGCGATCCGCCGCTACCGGAGCGATCTCGAACTGCGGTACCTGGTCGGCACCGGCGTGTCGGCCTCTGCGATTTGGCGGATGCGCGAGGCGTTAGACGAGGCGGGCTTTCCGGCCGTCCGGATTGTCGCTTCGTCCGGCTTCAACGTCGACAAGTGCCGCGTGATGGCGGATGCGCATGCGCCGATCGACGTGATCGGAACCGGCAGCTTCCTACCCGAAGCCTGGTCCGAGACCTATGCCACGGCAGACATCGTCGAATATGATGGCGAGGCGCGGGTGAAAGTCGGCCGAGAGTTCTTGCTTCGCCGCAACGGAGCGCGGCTGCGGCCGGCCGGCTCGCCGTGACCCTGCCAAACAGGGCGCCTTACTCCTAGACGCGGTTGACGACGGCATGAGCGATCTTTTTGCCCCTCCAGGTGGCTGGCGCGTTCGGATCCTGGATTTGTCTGGCGCTTCCGACGACAAGTTGGTGGAGGAAGTGGCGGGGTTTCCGACCCTGATGCAGGCCAACGCCTTCGCTCGCGCCTATGTGCGCGACAGCATCGAGCGCTGCCGTGATGCCGGGTTGACCGGCCGCGCGGTGCTCAATGCCTGGTTCATGTTTGGCGAGGATGCCGAGATCACAGACCAGCCGGACGGCGCCTGGCGTAGCGCAACCGAACTGGCTGACTTCGCCGACCGGCCCGCCAGCGCGAACGACCGAGACTGGCGCTCGCTCGACCCGCGTTTGGATGCTGAAGACGACGAGTAGACCTGGTGCGCTCGCGTGCGAGAGGGAGTCTCTAGGCGGGCGATGGACTTAGACTCGTTCCCTCCCTCCACTGCCATCCCAGGGGCTGCAGTCCACGCAACCTTGGGCAGTTCTGCCCAGCCCTCTCCTCGGAGGGAGGGGGCTTTTCGTCGGCGGTCGGTAAGCGTGCGGTTGCTGTCGGGACGGGTGGAACGAGCGGAGGCTAGACGGCTACCAGCCGCAGG
Source organism: Acetobacteraceae bacterium (assembly GCA_965199105.1). GTDB lineage: Bacteria > Pseudomonadota > Alphaproteobacteria > Acetobacterales > Acetobacteraceae > LMUY01. The sequence continues at coordinate 1,913,971 of CBDAQO010000002.1, forward strand.
GTGGAGCGTTTGGCCTGCTGGGTGGCTGGCGGGATGGCGGCGGCGCATCGGGCGTCCATGGCAAGGCTGGCGCCGTCGGCGGCGCGGCGGATGCGTAGGCTGTGCAGGCGCTCTGGGCGGAGGCGGACGGGAGAGGTGAAGGTGAAGGCGCAACGGCCGCGGGCGAAGCCGGCTTGGGCCAGGTCGTCGCGCTGTTCGCAGGCGGCGACGGTGCCGATCACCTGGCCGTCGAGTTCCACTTCGAGCAGCACCGGCAGGTCTGGGTGGGCCGGGTCGTGCGCCCAGCCCTGCACGCGCCAGGCGCCGTCGATGCGGTCGATGGAGCCCTGCAGCGGGCCCGGCGTGACGGCGACGCGGGCCAGCACGGGGCGCAGGGCGGCCTCGAGCTTGGCGCCTTGCTCGGGGCGGGGGGCGCAGAGGGTGAACGCGTCTGGCGCCGGGCCGGCCTCGGGGTAGAGCAGGTCATACTCGGCGGCGTTGGCGAAGCGGTCGCGGGAGATTTGCGCGTCGGCGTAGGTCTCGGCCCAGGCGCCTTCGGCGATCACGCAGTCATGCGTAGCCAGCTCGACGTGAAAGTAGTCGATGCGCGGCGGGCACCAGCTTTGTGTGACGGTGACGCCGTTGACCAGCAGGCTGGCGATCAGCAGCGAGCCATCCACCAGCAGCGAGTGGCCGGGGGAGACGTAGAGGTCCCGCGCGGGCAGGCGCTCGCCGAGGGCGCCGGCATGGATGCAGACGGGCGTGTTGACCTCGTTGTCGGGCGCCGGGCTGTGGCGGCCAATCCATTTGACCGGCTGGATGCCGCCGAAGCGGGTGACCACGGCGTCCCCCAACTGCAGATCCTCGACGCGGACCTCGCCGGTGGGCGTCAGGATGCGGGTGCCGCGGAGGAAGCAGAGCGGGGTGATGATGACCGAACCATCACCCGTGTTCTCGGCGCTTTCGAGCATGGGTTGGCTGCCGCCATCGTAGGAGCCGCCGCCGCCGCCGCCGTTGCTGCCGCCGGTTTGCCCTGCACTGGTTGTGTAGGTTCCACTGCCGCCTTTGCCGCCCGCGCCACCACCGAAGCCGCCGCCGCCGCCGCCGCCGCCGAAGTAACCGCCGCCGCCGCCGCCGCCGAACCCGCCATTGCCGGTATAGGTGGGAGTGAAATGTCCGACATAGCCAGAGCCATAACCGTAGTTACCTGACGCCGAGCTGCCAGCCGCGCCAGCCTTACCCGTCTCTGGGTTGCCGCCCTTGACACCGCCGCCGGCTCCGCCCGTATAGCCGCCGCCACCGCCGCCGCCATAGCCCTTGGCCGTGGATCCAGCGCCGCCATGTCCGTTTCCGCCGGTACCTGCCACTCCAGGTGCGCCCGCTGCGTAGGACGCATAGCCATAGCCTGCGCCGCCACCGCCGCCAGCGATCAACAGCTTCTGGTGCACGCCGTTGAAGTTCTCGATGACAAAGCTGCCGCCACCGCCGCCGGCGCCTTCTGAGCCCTCGCCTTGATAGCCTTCGCCGCCCACGACGATTGTAAGCGTTTCACCTGCCACAAGCTGGAAGACGCCGGAAACCTTGGCGCCGAGGCCGCCAGCTTGGGCATTCCCCGGACCGCCCTGCCCGCCGTACGCCGTGATCTGATACGATCCACCGGTCGTCGCCGTGAACGTCTCCGTGTTCGTGCCGCTGTAGCCGTATGTGGGCATGCGCCTGCTCCAAGCCTATAAGATGCAAGGCGCGCCAGCCGCGCCGTCCCTTGTTGGCACCATTCTACGGAGGCAAAGCAAACAACTCCTTAACGCCGCCTGCTTCCGGCCATTGCCAACCCGAACATGCCACCGTGTGCTGGGCGGTGCCTTAGCATGGCCGCTTGCACCAGCGATGCAGCACGCGTTCGCCAAGCGTTCAAACAGCGTGAAAACCGCAGATTTCCGCCCGCTGTGACGGCAACTTCCACTCCGCCGCGCGACGTGGGATACCGGGTGGCAACGCCGAGGCGCCCGACACGTGCGAATCCCCAAGCTCCGGGAGTTGGCGGCCCTCGCCAGCCTGGTCACCCGCGCCATGCGCACGGGCGCGCCACCGCCCGTCGCCACGCCGGAGCGCCTGGCCAACATCCCCACAACCGGCCTGCCACTCGCCGCGCCGGTCACAATCCACTGGGACCAACACCAAATCCCGAGCATCGTCGCCGGGGGCGAGGACGACCTGGCCGTGGCGCTGGGTGTGGTGCACGCGCACCTGCGGCTGGCGCAACTGGAGGCGATGCGGCGGCTGGCGCATGGCCGGGTCTCGGAGGTGGTTGGCCCCGCCGGGCTCGAGATCGACCACGCGCTGCGCCTGATGCGGTTCGACGCCGCGGTGCCGGCGATGGAGGCTGCCCTACCCAAGCCGACCCGGCGTTGGCTGGAAGGCTTCATCGCCGGCATCAACCACCACATTGCCCACGCGCCCGCCCTGCCACACGAGTTTGCGCTGCTGGACTTCCGGCCCGAGCCATGGACGCTGACGCAACTGCTCACCGTCACCCGCCTGGCCTCGACCGACGCGAGCTGGCTGGTGTTCGGCCGGCTGCTGAAGAGCCAAGCGGTCCTGCCCGCCGACGAATGGGCGGCGCTGTGGCCGGAGATGCAGGCCGGCGACGCGCTGCCCTGGCCGGCGAGCCCGGCGGAGGCGCCGTTCGGCTTCGTCCGCGGCAGCAACTCGGCCGCCATCCCCGCCGCGCGCAGCCAAACCGGCATGGGGCTGATCGCGTCCGACCCGCATCTGTCGATCACGCTGCCGCCGCTCTGGCTGGTGGTGGGCCTGCACGCCCCGGGGCTCGACGTGGTGGGGCTGATGATCCCGGGCGTGCCGGCGGTGGGGCTGGGGCGCAACCGCTGGCTCGCCTGGGGCGGCACCAACCTGCACGCGGCCTCGAGCGACCTGGTGGATGTGGCGCAGGAGCCGGTCACCGAGCGGCGCGAGCAGGTGCCGGTGCGTGGCCGCGCGCCCGCCACCATCGTGCTGCGCGAGACGCGGTTTGGCCCGGTGGTGAGCGACGGGATGCTGCTGCGCGCAGACCGGCCGCTGGCGCTGCAATGGGTGGGGCACCGGGCCAGCGACGAGATGACGGCGCTGCTCGGCGCGATGCGGGCGCAAACCTGGGAGGCGTTCCGGGCGGCGCTGGGCTCGTTCGCGATCCCGGGGCAGACGATGGTGGCGGTGGAGGCCGGCCCCGACGGGCGCGCGGGCCGGGTGATCGCCGCCCACCTGCCGCGACGCGAGAACATTCCCATGCCCGGCCTGGTGCATGCCCCGGGGGCGATGTGGGCGCTGGACGACCTGGTGATGGGCACCGACTTCTTCAGCGTCGGCGACCAACCCGTGGTCTCGGCCAACGACCGCCCGAGCGACACCACGGTGCCGGTCGGGTTCTTCTTCGCGCCGCCGGAACGCATGGAGCGGCTGCGCAGCCTGTTGCGCCACGAGCGGGTGACGCCGGCCGAGATGCGCGCCTTGCCGCTCGACCTGCTGCACCCGCGTGCCCTTGCGATGCGGGACGCGCTGTTGGCCCGCATGGCGCCGGACGGGAGCGAGGTGCGGCGCGTGCTTGCGGCATGGGACGGGCGCTATGACGCCGGGTCGGAAGGCGCGCTGGTGTTCGAGGTGATGGTGGCGGCGCTGGCGCGGCGGCTGATCCGGCGGCGCACGCGCGAGGCGCTCTCCGTTATCTGGACCGGGCGGCTGTTGATCGCCGGGCGGCTGGTGGAGGCGCCGCCGGCGGCGATGCGGGCGGCGGTGGCCAAAGCGGCGCGGGCGCGGCGGCGCTACCGGTGCTGGGGCGGCGCGCACCAGATCAGCCTGCGCCACCCGTTGGCGGCGCTGCCGGGCGTAGGGCGGGCCTATGCGCGGCCGCCCTATCCGGCCGATGGCGGCAACGACACGCTGAACAAGACCGGCCACGGCCCCGTCACCGGCTGGCACAATGTGGGATTCGGTGCCTGCGCCCGCCACATGTCGGACCTGTCGGACCCGAACGCCAACGACTTCGTGTTGCTCGGTGGGCAGGATGGCTGGCTAGGCTCGGCCAACGCGACCGACCAGGTGGCGCTGTGGCGCGCCGGCCAGTCGATCCGGGTGCCGTTGCGGGCGGAGGCCACCGCGAGCTGGCCCTATCGCACCGTGCTGCAGCCCAAGTGATCGACGCGACGCCAGCGCTGCGGTTGGTTGCGTCCCGACGGGTAGCCGCGCTCGCCGCGATGGACCCGGTGGTGGCGCAGCTTGCGACGCTTAGGGCACTCCTTCGCCGCGCCGCCGCCACGCAGTTCGGCCGCGAGCACGGCTTCGGCAGCATCAGCAGCGTGGCCGGCTACCAGTCGCGGGTGCGGTTGCGCAACTACGAGGATTTCTGGCGCGACTATTGGCAGGCGTCCTTCCCCGTGCTGCGGGACGTGACGTGGCCGGGGCGCATTCCCTTCTTTGCCCAGAGCAGCGGCACCACGGGCGGCACCACCAAGCGCATTCCGGTGAGCTACGCGGGCATCCGCTCCAACACCGGGGCGGGGTTCGACACCATGGCGTTCCACCTTGCGGCGCGGCCGCAGTCGCGGGTGTTTGGCGGGCGTAACCTGCTGCTGGGTGGCTCCACCGGGCTCGAGCGGCTGGCGCCCGGCGTTCGGGCGGGCGATTTGAGCGGGATTGCCGCCGTGCAGATGCCGCGTTGGGCGCAGGCGCGCGCGTTTCCGCCGCCGGCGCTGTCGGTGATCGGCGATTGGGAGGCGAAGATGGCCACCATGGCGCCGGCCTCGCTGCAGGCCGACGTGCGCAGCATCTCCGGGACGCCGAGCTGGATGCTGCTGTTCTTCGAGCAGGTGGCGCGGTTGCGCGGGGCCGAGCGGCTGGCTGAGGTGTTCCCTAAGCTCGACCTGGTCGTGCATGGCGGCGTGGGGTTCGCGCCGTATCGGGAGCGCTTCGCCGCCTGGCTCGAGGGCAGCGCCGCCGACCTGCGCGAGGTCTATCCCGCCAGCGAGGGCTTCATCGCGCTGGCGGACCGTGGCGGCGGCGAGGGGCTGCGGCTGGTGGTGGATCGCGGCCTGTTCTTCGAGTTCGTGCCGCCGGCGGAGCTGCCCAGCGCCCAGCCCGAACGGCACTGGCTGCAAACCGCCGCGCTCGACACTGAATATGCCCTGGTGGTGACGAGTAATTCCGGGCTGTGGTCGTTCATGCTCGGCGACACCGTGCGGCTGGTGCAGCGCAACCCGCCGCGCCTGCTCATCACCGGGCGCACCGCGTTCACCCTGTCGGTGTTCGGCGAGCACCTGATTGCGGAGGAACTGGACCGCGCCGTGGCGGAGGCGGCGGCGGCGATTGGGGCGCATGCCACCGACTATGCCGCGGGTGGCTGGATTGCGGACGGGAGCGCGCAAGGCGGGCACGTGTTCGTGGTGGAGGTCGCGCCGTTCGAGCCGGCAAGCGAGGCGGCGTTCGCGCGGGTGTTGGACGCGTCGTTGGCGCGGCAGAATGCCGACTATGCCGACCATCGGCGTGGCGGGTTCGGCATGGCGGCGCCCAAAGTGGTGTTGGTCGCGCCGGGCCGCTTTGCCGCGTGGATGCGCCAGCGCGGCAAGCTCGGCGGGCAGAACAAGGTGCCGCGGGTGATCAACGACCCGGCGTTGCTGCGGCACTTGCTGGGCTTCATCGGCGCGGCTTGGTAACGCCGGGTCAGAGCACGCGAGCGAGGAAGTCCTGCGTGCGGCGTTCTGCCGGGCGGCCGAATACGGCGGCTGGCGCGCCGCGCTCCACCACCAGTCCCGCGTCCATGAAGGCCACTTCGTCGGCCACCTCGCGTGCAAAGGCGAGTTCGTGGGTGACGACGAGCATGGTCATGCCGGAGCGCGCCAGGTCCTTCATCACCGCCAGCACGTCGCCGACCAGTTCGGGGTCGAGTGCGGAGGTGGGCTCGTCGAACAGCATCACGTCCGGGTCCATCGCGAGGGCGCGGGCGATGGCGACGCGCTGTTGTTCGCCGCCGGAGAGTTGTGCTGGGAACATCGCCGCCTTGGCCGCCAAGCCCACCTGGTCCAACAGCGCCATCGCCCGGTTGCGCGCCTGCGCGGGGCGGATGCGGCGCACCTGCACCGGCGCTTCCATGATGTTGGCCAGCGCCGTCATGTGCGGGAACAGGTTGAACTGCTGGAACACCATGCCCACGCGCTGCCGCATGCGGGCCACGTGGCGTTCGGGCAGTTCGTACAGCACGCCGGCCTTTTCGCGGTAGCCGACCAGGTCGCTGCCCACCCAGACCTGCCCGGCGTCGACGCGCTCAAGGTGGTTGATGCAGGCCAGCAGCGTGCTCTTGCCCGAGCCGGATGGGCCGATGATGCACATCACCTGCCCGGCTGCGACATCGAGGTCGATGCCGCGCAGCACCTCGCGTTCGCCGAACCGCTTGACCAGGCCGCGGATGCGAACCGGGCTGCTCACCGCTGGCGAAAGCGCCGCTCCAGCACGTGCTGGCCGGCGGAGAGGATGGAAACGACGATAAGATACCATAGCGATGCGGTGATCAGCAGCGGGATGGTTTGGTAGGTACGGGCGTAGATCAGTTGCGCGGTGTAGAGCAGCTCGGCAAGCGCGATCACGCTGACCAGCGAGGTGTTCTTCACCATCGAGATCACCTCGTTGCCCACTGGCGGGATGATCACCCGCATGGCCTGGGGGAACACGATGCGGCGGAAGATGGTGAGCCGGCCCATGCCGAGCGCCAAGGCCGCGCGGGTTTGCCCATGCGCCACGGAGGCGATGCCGCCGCGGATGACCTCGGCGGTGTAGGCGGCTTGGGACAGGCCTAAGCCGGCGAGGGCAGCGAACATGGGCGTGATCAGCGTGTTGGCGTTGGCGCTGAACAGCGCCGGGCCGAACGGGATGCGCAGCGCGATCACCGGGTAGAGCGCGCCGAAATTATACCAGAAGATCAGTTGCACCAGCGCGGGCACGCTGCGGAAGAACCAGATATAGGCCCAGCTCAGCACCTGCAGCAGCCGGTTGCCGGACAGCCGCATCATGGCCAGCGCGGTGCCGAGCACGAGGCCGATGACCATCGCCAACACGGTGAGCTCGAGCGTGCGCCACAGGCCGAGCAGGATTTGCGGGTTCAGCATGTAGGCGCCGGCGACCGGCCATTCGAAGGCCGGGTTGGTCGCCACGCTCCACAGCCCGAGTGCCGCCAGCACGGCCACGGCGACACTGCCGGCCCAAGTCCAGGGTTGGCGCAGCTTGACCACCCGCATCGGCGCGGCCGCACGCTGCCGGCCCAACGCGGCCTCGCTGGGCATCAGTTCGGCGTTCCCGCCGGGTCGACCAGCGCCTGCTTGATCGCGCTGTCCTGCAGGCCCCACTTGGCCACAATCTGCGCGTAGGTGCCGTTGTCCATGATGTATTGGATGGCCGCGCGCAGCGGCTCGGCGAAGGGCGAGCCCTTTGGCAGCCCGATGCCCATGTAGCTCGGGTCGGTGTAGTGGCCGACCACTTTGGTGCGGCCTTGCGACTGCGCCACGAAGTAGTCCACGCCGGTGGAGCCGAACCAGAACAGGTCGACCCGGCGGCTCATCAGCGCTTCGGCTGCGCCGTTGCCATCCACGAAGGCCAGCGCGTTGATCGGCTTCTTGCCGGCCGCCTCGCATTTGGGCGCCTGGTCGGCGGCAAACACCATCTCGCGCGAGCCGCGGGTGGTGCCGATGGTCAGGCCGCAAACGTCGTCGAGCGCGGTGACCTTGATGGTGCTGTCGGCGAGGGCGGCGAACAGCTCGTTGGCCTTGAGCGTGCTCACCATGTCGAGGATCTTGAGGCGGACGTCGGTGATGCTCATCTGGCCCATCCCAGCGTCAAACCGGTGTGCCTGCAGGCCGGGGATGAGCGTGTCGAACGTGGTCGGGCGCAGGTCGAGTTGCAGGCCGAGCGCCTGCGTGGCGGCGCGCGCGATGTCGATCTCCCAGCCGGCCATCTCTCCGGCGGCGTCGCGGTAGTCGTCCGGCGGGGAGCCGATGGACACCGCCAGGGTGAGGGTTTTCGCGTCGGGCGGCAGCAGCTTGGCCAGGTCGGGCTGCAGGGTTTGCGTGGGGATCGTCGCGGCCGGCTGTGCCGACACGGGGGAGGCAATTAGGGCCAGGCTAAGGGCGGTCAGCACTGCGCGCTTCATGTCAGCTCCTGTGTTGCGGGCACCCATGCGGCGGGCGGGCCAGGCCGAGGCTGCCGCGCAGGGTGCCGTCGCCGCTGTAGTCGGTGTGGAACAGGCCGCGGCGCTGCAGTTCCGGCACCAACCACTCGAACGCTTCCAGCGCCGGCGCGGGCATGAAGGGCGGCATGATGTTGAACCCGTCGCAGGCGGAGGCGGTGAACCATGCCTCCATCGTGTCCGCCACGTCGGCCGCGCTGCCCACCACCACAAGATGGCCCGAGGCGCCGGCCATCATCTGATACAATTTGCGGATGGTCATGCCCGGTTGCAGCGCCAGCTTGGCCAGCCGCTCCTGCCCGCTTTTCACCGCGTTGTGCGTGGCGAGCGGCGGCGGCAACGGGCCGTCGAGGTCATGGCCGGACAAGTCGCCAAACGTGTCGGCCAGCATGGGCAGGCCGATGCGCGGATGCACCAGCGATTGCAGTTGCTCGAAGCGGTCCTGCGCGTTCTGCCGGGTGCGGCCCATGATGGGGAGGATGCCGGGCATCACCAGCATCGAGCTCGGCGCGCGTCCGGCGGTCTCGGCCAGCGCCTTGACGCTGCGGTAGAACGCAACCGCGTCCTCCAGCGATTTCTGTTGCGTGTAGATGAGGTCGGCGATGCGGGCGCCGAGCGCTTGCCCCGGGCCGGACGAGCCGGCTTGCGCGATCACCGGGTAGCCCTGCGGCGGGCGGGCGGCGTTGAGCGGGCCCTTGACGGCGAAGCTCTCGCCGCGATGGTTCAGCGTGTGCACGCGCGCCGGGTCAAAGTAACGGCCGCTGGCTTGGTCGCGGATGAACGCGTCGTCCTCCCAGCTATCCCATAGGCCGAACACCACGCGGGTGAACTCCTCGGCCCGGCGATAGCGCAGGCTATGTTCCAGGTGGCTATCGCGGCCGAAATTGAACGCCTCCTGCTCACTCCAGGAGGTGACGACGTTCCAGCCCACGCGACCGCTCGTCACGTGGTCGAGCGAGGCGAAGAAGCGGGCGAGGTGATACGGCTCGTAGTAGGTGGTCGATGCGCTCGCCACGAAGCCGATCCGCTCGGTGACGGCGGCGAGCGCGCCGATCAGCGTCAGCGGCTCGAACACGTCGATACGCGGATTGAAGCTCAGCTCGTCGTCGTCGCGCGCGGAGTGGCGTACGGCGAGGCCGTCGGCCCAGAACATGAAGTGCAGCCGGGCCGCCTCGGCAGCGCGTGCGATGCGTTGCCAGAGCCGGATGTCGGTCGCGGCGTCGGTTTGTGCGCCCGGCATGCGCCAGCCGGCTGCGTGCGCACCGTTTGCGACCACGTTCAAGCCGAGCTTCATCTGGCCTTGCGGCACTGACCCGCCACCTTCGCGCTGCATCGCACCATCTAGAAGCAGCGCCGCGCCGCCGTCAAACCGGGCGCGGACGCTCGAGGTCCCCGGTGGCGCGCACTGCGAGGGCGGCGGCGGAGGCACGGTTCTCCACGCCGAGCTTGATGTAGATTTGCTCCAGGTGCTTGGTGACGGTGGCGGCGCGCAGGCCCAGGATGTCGGCGATGTCGCGGTTGGACTTGCCGCGGCTGATCCAGAGCAGCACCTCCGCCTCGCGCGCGGTCAGGCCGAGCTTTTCCCGCAGCAAGGTCTCGGGCTCCGCGCCGCCGGCCACCACGCGCAACAACAATTCGGCGGGCCCGAGTTCACCGACGAAGAACAGCTCGACCACGCGATGGGCGCCGCGCAGGGTCGCGCTGCAACGGCCCGGCACACGGTCCGGCGCGTGGCCTGGCGGCCAAACGCGGGCGATTTCGCCAGCTTCGGCCAACAACGCTGCCGCCTGCGGGGTGGTCCACAATACGCTGCCATCGGGCGCGACGGCGATCAGGAAGCGCCCGGCGGCGTCCAGCGCCAGATGCGCGCTGCGGGTGCGCCGGGCGTTCACCAGGTGCACGCCGATGCGGGCGATCACCTCGTCGGGCGCGACCGGCTTGATGACGTAGTCGACCCCGCCGGCCTCGAACCCGCGCACGACGTGCTCGCTGTCGGTGAGCCCGGTCATGAAGATGATCGGCACGTCCACCAGGGCCGGTTGGCGCTTCATCAGGCGGCAGAGTTCGAATCCGTCCATGCCGGGCATCAGCGCGTCGACCAGGATGATGTCGGGCGTGACGCGGCCGATGATGGAGAGCGCGAAGGGGGCCGATTGCGCCACCAGCACGGTGTAGCCGGCGGCCTCGAGCGCCTCGTTGAGCAGGCCGAGCGTGCCCGGCAGGTCGTCCACCACCAGCACGGTGTCGCGCGGCTTCACTCAGCCGCCGGGGCTGCGGCCTGGGCGCGCGCGGCGGCGTCGAGCGCGCTGAGAAAGCCGTCCAGCCGGAACTCGGCGAGCAGCTCGCGCAGGTGCGCCAGGTCGGCGCCGTCGCGTTCCAGCGCGTCCAACTGGGTGCGCAGGCCGCTGACATGGCCGATCGATGCGGATTGGCGCAGCGCCTCGATCTGCGCGTGGTTCAAGGGTGCGCGCAGGGGTGGCAGCGGCGCGTCGGCGGCCACCCAGTCGAGCTGCAAGAGCGCGCCGATACAGTCGAGCAGCGCCGCGATGCGGATTGGCTTGGTGAGCGCCGCGTCGTGCGGGCTGTGCGGCGGCGGCTGTTGCAGCGCGCGGCTGTCGGCCGAGATCATCACCAGCGGCGTGGCCGGGTGGCGGTGCCGCAGCGCCTGCGCCAGCTCCCAGCCGCTGCGGTCGGGCAGTGCCAGGTCGAGCAGGAACAAATCCGCCGCGCCCGCTGCCAGGCATTGCGCCGCGTCCGCCGCCTGCACCACGGTGAAGCCGAGCGGTTCCAACACGTCGGTCAGCAGCAGGCGGTGGGTCGGGTCGTCGTCGGCGAGTATCACGCGGCGGCGCGGGCCGTGGTAGCCGGTGATGCGCCGCTCCGGCAGCACCGGGCCGGCCGGTTGCACCACGGCGGACAGCATCAAGCGCACGCGGAAGCGGCTGCCCTGGCCCGGCGTGCTCTCGGCGCTTATCTCGCCGCCGAGGATTTCGGTCAGCGCCTTGGCAATCGGCAGGCCGAGCCCCAGGCCGGGCCGCGCCTCGCCCCGCGCGGTCGGCACCCGGTGCAGCGGCTCGAAGATGCGCGCCAACTCGCCCGCGGGGATGCCGACTCCGGTGTCGCTCACCTCGAACTCGGCGATCTCGGCCCGCCAGCGCACGCGCAACGTCACGCCGCCGTGGTCGGTGAACTTGATAGCGTTGGAGAGCAGGTTGATCAGGATTTGGCGCAGCCGGTGCTCGTCGGTATGCGCGCGCGCCGGCAGGGCGATGGCCTCGAAGGAAAAACCTAAGCCCTTCTGCTCCGCCTGTAGCCGGAACATGCCCGCCAGTTGGGCCAGGAAGTCGGGCAGCGCCACCTCGTCGCGGTAGATGTCGATGCGCTTGGCTTCGATGCGGGCGATGTCCTGCAAGCCTTCCACCAGGGCGGCCAGGTGCTCGCCGCTGCGACGGATGATGCGCAGCGCGTCGGGGCGGCGCTGCAGGCTCGCCGGGTCGCGCTCCAGCAGTTGCGCGTAGCCGAGGATGGCGTTGAGCGGGCTGCGCAGCTCGTGGTTGATGCTGGTGACGAAGTGGCTCTTCGCCTGGTTGGCGGCCTCGGCCACCTCGCGGGCGCGCTGCAATGCGGCGTCGGTGCGGGCGTGGGCGCGGATTTCAGACAGCAGCAGGCCGGTTTGCCGCCTTGTCTCCGCTTGCGCCACGCGGCGGCTTTCCTGCGCCAGCACCAGGAGCCAGGCGACCACCGCGCCGATCACGGTCAGCACCACGAAGGCCTGCCAGAACGCGGCGGTGTCGGCGGTGGCGATGCGGGCGCGGATGCCGAGCAGCACCAGGGCTGCGGCCAGGGTGAAGGCGGCGAACACGGCGCCGAAGCGGCCGTAGCGGCTGAGCGCCAGCCGCAGCACGGCGCGTGGCAAGGCGGTCTGCATCACCGCCACGGCTTGCGCCCCCAGCCGGGCGTGCGGCTTACAGCCATCCTCGCACCGCGCGTCCAGCGAGCAGCACAGCGAGCAGATCGGCCCGGTGTAGACGGGGCAATAGGCCATGTCCTCCGGCTCGAAGTCGTGCTCGCACACCAGGCATTGCAGCGTGCTGCGGCGGGACCAGGCGGCGCGCGGCTTGCGGGCCAGGTAGAAGCGGCCGCGCGTGGCCCAGGCGATCAGCGGGGCGGCGGCGAAGGCGGTGAGGAAGGCGGCGAAGGTGGAGAGCGCCGCCATCGCCGGGCCAAGCCAGCCGAACCAGCCCGCCAGCGACACCGCGACGCCGAGCAGCATGGCGCCCACGCCGACCGGGTTCACGTCGTAGAGGTGGGCGCGCTTGAACTCGATGCCGGGCGGGCTCAGCCCCAGCGTCTTGTTCACCACTAGGTCGGCCACCAGCGCGCCGATCCAGGCCGCCGCCACGTCCGAGTATAGAACCAGGGTGCGTTGGATGGTCTCGTAGGCGCCCAACTCCATCAACAGCAGCGCGATCAGCAGGTTGAACACCAGCCACACTACCCGCCCGGGATGGCTGTGCGTCAGGCGGGAGAAGAAGTTGGACCAGGCGATCGACCCGGCATAGGCGTTGGTGACGTTGATCTTGAGTTGGGACAGCACGACGAACAAGCTGGTGACCAGCAGCGCCGCCCAGGGTGCGTGCACCACCTGGCTGAACGCCACCAGGTACATCTGCGCCGGCCGCACCGCCGCCGCCGTGGGCAGGCCGGCGCGGCTGGCGGCATAGGCCAGGAACGACCCGGCGAGCAGCTTCACAACGTCGAACCCGATCCAGCCCGGCCCGGCCAGGATCAGCGCCGACCACCAGGCCTTCCCGCCGCACACCGCGCGCGGCGGCAGGAAGCGCAGGTAGTCCACTTGCTCGGCGGTCTGCGCGATCAACGCCAGCAGGATGGAGGCGCAAACGCCGAACTGCAGCAGGTCGAACCTGGCGGTGGCGCCCGGCCCGGCGCCGCGGTAGGTGGACCAGTCCGCCAGCCAGTCCGGATGCGCGGCCAGCATCGCGCCGAGCGCCAGCAGGTTCAGCGCCAGCCACACCGGCTGGGTCAGCAACTGGAAGCGGCTGATGAAGGTGATGCCATGCGTGACCAGCGGCAGCACTGCGGCGGCACACAGGATGTAGCCCAGCCAGAGCGGCACGCCGAAGAAGGTTTGCAGCATGGAGGCCACGATCACCGCCTCGATGCCGAAGAAGATGAAGGTAAAGCTGGCATAGATCAGCGAGGTGACGGTGGAGCCGATGTAGCCGAACCCGGCGCCGCGGGTGAGCAGGTCCATGTCTACGCCGGCGCGCGCGGCGCTGCTGCAGATCGGCAGGCTGACGACGAAGATCAGCACGCTCACGAACAGGATGGCGGCGACGCTGTTGGTGAACCCGTAGGCCATGGTGATGGTGCCGCCGATGGCCTCCAGCGCCAGGAACGACATCGAGCCCAGCGCGGTCTGCGCCACCCGCGCCGCCGACCAGCGCCGCGCCCGCTTGGCGGTGAAGCGAAGCGCGTAGTCCTCCAGAGTCTGGTTGGCGACCCAGCGGTTGTAGTCGCGGCGTTCGGGAACGATGCGTTGGCGGCGTATCACTGCTGCTCCCGGCCCTCCTTGGCGCGGCATTGATGCTGAGATCACATTTCAGCGCGTTGTCAATACGACGAAACCGGGTGCATGGCCGCCGCAGCGCCGCCCTATCGTTGCCCGATCGCACGAAGCGGACGGCTTCGATGATGGCACGGGGAGCATAGCACATGACCAACGGGATCGACGCTACGACGCAGCCGGGCGGGCTGGCACGGCGCAACCTCGGCAAGCTGGCGCTGGGCACGGCGCTGGCCGCGGCGGCCACCGGCGGGCTCATCCGCGCTGCCCGCGCGCAGGCGCCCACCATCAAGATTGGCGTGCTGCACTCGCTCTCCGGCACCATGGCGATCAGCGAGACCACGTTGAAGGACGTGATGCTCATGCTCGTCGACCTGCAGAACAAGAAGGGCGGCGTGATGGGCCACCAGATCGAGGCGGTGGTGGTTGACCCGGCGTCCAACTGGCCGCTGTTCGCGGAAAAGGCGCGCGAGCTGATCACGGTGGACAAGGTGAGCGCGGTGTTCGGCTGCTGGACCAGCGTGTCGCGCAAGTCGGTGCTGCCGGTGTTCGAGGAAACCGGCAACCTGCTGTTCTACCCCGTGCAATACGAGGGCGAGGAAAGCAGCAAGAACGTGATCTACACCGGGGCGGCGCCCAACCAGCAGGCGATCCCGGCGGTGGACTACCTGATGAGCGAGAACAAGATCACCCGCTGGGTGCTGGCCGGGACCGACTACGTGTATCCGCGCACCACCAACAAGATCCTGGAGGCCTACCTCAAGACCAAGGGCGTCGCGCCGGACGACATCATGATCAACTACACGCCGTTCGGCCAGTCGGACTGGCAGACGATCGTGGCGGACATCAAGAAGTTCGGCTCCTCGGGCAAGAAGACCGCGGTGGTCTCCACCATCAACGGCGACGCCAACGTGCCGTTCTACAAGGAGCTGTCGAACCAGGGCATCAAGGCGACCGACATTCCCGTGGTGGCGTTCAGCGTCGGCGAGGAGGAACTGGCCGGCGTGGACACCAAGCCGCTGGTGGGCCACCTGGCCGCCTGGAACTACTTCATGAGCGTCGATACGCCGGAGAACAAGGCGTTCATCGACCAGTGGCACGCCTTCACCAAGAACCCCAAGCGCGTCACCAACGACCCGATGGAGGCGGCCTATATCGGCTTCAACGCCTGGGTGAAGGCGGTGGAAAAGGCGAGCAGCTACGCCCCGGCGGACGTGATCAACAACATCATCGGCGTGTCGGTGCCCAACCTGTCGGGCGGCTACGCGACGGTGATGCCGAACCACCACATCACCAAGCCGGTGCTGATCGGCGAAATCCAGGACGACGGCCAGTTCAACATCGTGAGCCAGACGCCGGGCCTGATCGTGGCGGAGGCGTGGTCGCCCTACCTGCCGGGCTCGAAGGACCTGATCAGCGATTGGCTGCCGCCGATGTCCTGCGGCAACTACAACGTGGTGGCCGGCAAGTGCGGCGGCGGCAAAGCGTAACGCCGGCGCTTGGGGGCGAAGGGCTAGGCAGTTCCCCCGTGGGGTTGCCTTACTCGCTCATGCCCGCCGCCGGACTCGAACCGGCACGCCCGAGGGCCACAGATTTTAAGTCTGCCGCGTCTACCATTTCGCCAGGCGGGCCTGGCCGCATTGTAACGGAAGTCCCGCGCTGGGGGAATGGACCCGGCCGGGTGGGCTGCCACCCACCCGGGCCGAACGCGGGTTATTGGAACGGCAGGTAGCGCAGGCTGAACATCGCGATGTTGTCGTCGGTGCCGTTGTTGCCGCCACCGCCCGGCGCGGGCACGCCCTGGAAGATGGTGCGGCGGGTGTAGGAGTATTGCGCCCCCACTTCGACCGTCCCGTAATCGCCGTGCAGGAAGCGCCACCAAGCGCCGAGCG
Organism: Acetobacteraceae bacterium; assembly: GCA_965199105.1. Taxonomy (GTDB): domain Bacteria; phylum Pseudomonadota; class Alphaproteobacteria; order Acetobacterales; family Acetobacteraceae; genus LMUY01. The sequence continues at coordinate 1,929,650 of CBDAQO010000002.1, forward strand.
TGCCCTGGGTAATGCCCGAGGTGTTGCCGGTGCACGTCGCCGTGCTCAGCTCCACGTCACAGCCCGCGTTCGAGTAGAGCGGGTTGCCGTAGCCATAGCCCTTGCCCGCGACGTTGAAATACTTGGCACCGATCTGCTCGGTGCCGGCATAGCCGTAGATGTCGAAGTTGGGCGTCGGGTGGCCGATGAGGCCGAACAGCGCCTGCACCTCGGGCAGCGGGTCGGGCGCGCCGCTCGGCCCGATGGTGGCGTCGGGCAACTGGCCGCTGCCGTAGCGGCCGATGCCGTAGCCGGCCAGCGCGCGGCCCTCGAACACGAGCTTGCTGCCGAGGATGGGCAGGATGAACCCGCCGCCGACGCCGCCGCCCAGCCGGGTGTTGTCGTGGCCGTTGCCCACGACGCTCACCCGGTCCTGCATGAAGCGCGCCAGGCCGTAGAGTTCGTAGTGGCCGTAACCGGGGTCCGCCGTGCCCTTCAGGATCACGTCGGGCGCGATGTCGGTGCTGTAGCTGGCCGAGGGATCGAGCTGCGACAGGCCGGGGTTGTTGTAATTCACCGTGCCGAGGCCAACGCCGGTGCCGTTGGTGCCGACCGAGTAGACCGTCTGCGGGCTCTCCATCGACAGCGCCAGGAAGTATTTGCTGTCATCGAAGCCCTTGGCCACCCGCAGCTCCGGCTGCCGCGCCCAGGTGAAGCCCGGCACGTATTGCGCGTCGATGGTGAGCGGCACGTCCTCCTGGTGCGGCGTGACGCCCTGCTTGAACATGGTCGCCAAGCTCCACGACTGGCCGCCGAGCGCGTGCACATCGAGCGCGTCGTTGTCGTAGGACACGTAGGCCTGGCGCAGGCGCGGCGTGTAGCTGTTGCTCTCGTTGCTGTTGGCGGTGGGCGCGGCCCCGAGCACATCGAGCTCGGCATAGGCCTCGAGGTGCTCGGCCGGGCTGATGTCGCCATGCATCAGCATCGAGAAGCGGCTCTGCTGCGAGGTCAGCCGGAACTCGTTCTCGTGGTATTCCTGGCTCTGCGCGAACGGGATGGCGTTGAAGTTGGAGCCGATGCTGGTGGTCTCGTTGCGCGACCTGAACAGCCCTTCCAGCGCGACGAACCCACCCAACTGGACCGTGATGCCGCCGATGTGGAAGGTGCCGAGCGGCCCGGTGGTGCCCGCGTTCTGCGAGCTCGCGCCGGTGCTGTTGATGTTGAGCGAGGTCCAGTCGGTCTTCGGCGACGGGTCGTCGGGATGCGCCGGGCCAAGCCCCATGCCCAGGGTAAGCTCGTTGTTCGGCCGCCCGTTGCCCGGCGCGAAGCCGCTCGGCGGGGGCAGGCTGGCCACCGTCGCCTGGGTCTGCTCGGCGGTGGCGCGGGCCTTGTCCGCCGCGTCCTGCGCCGCCTTGATCTGCGCGTCCTTGGCCGCCATCTCGCGTCTCACGCGGGCGAGCTGCTCGTTCAGCGCCCGTATTTGCGACTGGATGGACTCGAGCTGGCTGGCCGACTGCGCCAGGGCCGGGCTGCCGTGCAACGCCAACGCCGCCGCGCCACACGCCAGAACCCATCGCAACCCATTGCGTTTGCCCATCAATCTCATCCCGATCCGCGACGGGAGTGGCTGTAGCCGCGGCTCGCGACAGAAATGTCACAGCCGGATGACAGCAGGGTGACAGGCGGTTGCTGTGGCGCAAACGCGACATCCTATGCTGGCCTCGGCACGACGTTATCGGGGCGGCTCTTCGCGCTGTGCGAGGGCGCGGCTAAGCTGGGGTGATGCACGCCACCGCCCTCGATCCCGTCGGTCCCGAGCCGAGCCTCGCCGAGTTGCTGTCCCGCCGGCCCGCCTTGCGCATGGACGCGATGGACGGGTTGCTGCTAGAGCAGGTGCCGCTCGCGGCCATCGCCGCCGCGGTCGGAACGCCGTGTTGGGTGATCTCGGCCGGCACCCTGCGGTCCCGCCTGGCCAGCCTGCGCCGGGTGTTCGACCCGATGGGCGCCCACGTGCACTACGCGGTGAAGGCCAACGACCACCTGGCCGTGCTGCGATTGATGGCGGCAGGCGGCGCGGGGGCCGACGTGGTGAGCGGCGGCGAGCTGCAGCGCGCGTTGCAGGCGGGGGTGCCGCCGGGCCGCATTGTGTTCTCCGGCGTGGGCAAGAGCATGGCGGACCTGGCGCTGGCCGCCGCCGGCGGCATCGCCCAGGTGAATGTGGAGAGCGCGGCCGAGCTCGACATGCTGGCCGCCGCCGCCGCTGGCCGCTCCGTGCGGGTGGCGCTGCGCGTCAACCCCGACGTGGACGCCGGCACCCACGCCAAGATCACCACCGGGCGGGCGGACAACAAGTTCGGCATCGGCCTGGCCGACGTGCTGCCGCTCTACGCCCACGCCGCCAGCCTGCCCGGCATCACCCCGGTGGGCCTGGCGCTGCATATCGGCAGCCAGATCGCGGTGGCCGCCCCGTTCCGCGCCGCCTTCGCCCGCGTGGCCGAGCAAGTGGCGGCGTTGCGCGCGGCAGGCCATGTGGTGACGGTGGTGGATTGCGGCGGCGGGCTCGGGATCAGCTACCGCGACGAGACGGAGGGCTCGCCGCTGGTGCTGGCGGGGGCCATGGCGCAGGCGTTCGGCGGCTTGGGGCTGCAGTTGATGGTGGAGCCGGGCCGCTGGCTCGCCGGGCCGGCCGGGCTGCTGCTCGCCAGCGTCGTGCTGGAGAAATCCACCGCCGGGCGCCGCTTCGTGGTGCTGGACGCAGCGATGAACGACCTGCTGCGGCCCGCCATGTATGACGCATGGCACGCCATCGTCCCGGTCGCCGCCGCGGACGCCGCCGCGCAGCACAGCCCGGCCGACGTGGTCGGCCCGGTGTGCGAGACCGGGGACACCTTCGCGCGACAACGTCCGCTGCCACCGCTGCGCCGCAACGCGAATGTAGCGATCCTGGACACGGGTGCGTATGGTTCGGTCATGAGTTCCACGTACAACGCCCGGCCGCTCGCGGCGCAGGTTCTGGTGGATGGGGCGCGCTGGGCGGTGATCCGCGCGCGGCAGCCGGTTGAAGCGCTGTGGGCGGGCGAGACCGTGCCCGACTGGTGGGCGCCTCTGCCTACACCGGACGGCCGATGAGCGACGCGACACGCACCCTGCAATCGCACCTGGCGCGACGCCGGACGCGGTCCCGCCAGGTGCTGTGGGTGGAGCGGGTGTGGCCGTCGCTGTGGCCCGCCCTGAGCCTGGTCGGCGCCTGGCTGGTGGCGGCCCTGTTCGACCTGCCGTCGCTGCTGTCGCCGGCGTGGCATCTCGGGCTGGAGGCCGCCGTGGGGGTGGGCGTCGCCGTGCTGCTATGGCGCGGGTTGCGCCCGCTGGTGCGCCCGACCGACGCCGAGGTGGACCGCCGGCTCGAGACCGCGAGCGGCCTGCGCCATCGCCCGCTGGTCGCTATTGGGGATCGGCCCGCCGCGACCGACGCCGCCAGCGCGTCCCTCTGGCAGGCGCATATCGACCGTGCCCGCGCCGAGGTGGCCCGCCTGCGGGTCGGTTGGCCGCGACCCGGCATCCCGCAACGCGACGTGCGCGCGACCCGGGCCGCCATCGCCGTGCTGCTGGTGGCCGGTGTGGTGATCGCCGGGCCGGACGCGCCGGCGCGGATTTGGCGCTCGCTGTGGCCCGGCCTGCCGCAGGGCCCCGCCACCCCCGCGCCCGAGTTGCAGGCCTGGCTGACCCCGCCCTCCTACACCGGGCTGGCCCCCGTGTTCCTGCACCCGGATGCGCCCGCCGTCGCCGTGCCCACCGGGTCCCACCTCACGGTGAGCCTGACCGGGGGGCAGGGCGCCCCCAGCCTCACCTTCGCCGGCCAGACCACGCCGTTTGCCGCGCTGGACGCGCAAAGCTGGCAGGCCGACCGCGACGTCACCGCCAGCGGCACATTGGCCGTGTTCCGCCACAGCCGGTCGCAGGGGCGCTGGGACGTGACGGCGATCCCAGACGCGCCGCCCACCGTCGCCTGGGCCGACCCGCCGGGTGCCGGGCGTGACCAGCGCCGGCTGCAGACGCGCCTACCCTGGACGGCGACCGACGATTACGGCGTGGTCTCGCTGCAGGCAGAACTGCGGCTGCGTGACCGCCCGGCGGCCGAGCCGATCGTGATCAACATTCCAGTGCCAGGCAGCGCCAGCAAGTCGGCCCACGGCATCGCGAGCCAAGAGCTGATTTCGCACCCATGGGCCGGGCTCCCCGTGGTGGCGACCCTGGTGGCCAAGGACGCGCCGGGCCAGCGCGCCACCAGCGGCCAAGCCAGTTTCACCCTGCCGGAGCGCAGCTTCAAGAACGCCCTCGCACGGGCCCTGATCGACATCCGCAAGCGCCTCAGCCTGCAGCCCGAGCAGCACGCCCAGGCCGCGTCCGACCTGGAGGCGTTGGGTGACGAACCGGACGCGTTCGACAACAACACCGGCATCTTCCTTACGCTGAGCGCGACGGCCAAGCTGCTCGAGCGCAGCGGCGAGCCGGCCGACATCGCGGAAGCGCAGTCGCGGCTGTGGTCGCTCGCCTTGCAGATCGAGGACAACGCGGTGGCGCGGACAGCCCAAGCCGTCCAGGCGGCGCGCGACGCGCTGCAGCAGAGCGTGCAGAAGGGCGACAAGACCGACATCGAGAAGAAGGCCGAAGCGCTGCGCCGCGAAATCCAGCGCCACCTGCAGGCGCTGGCCGAGCAAGCGCGCCGGGACGGCACGTTGATGCCGTTCGATCCCTCGACCCGCACGCTCAATCAGCAGGACTTCGACAAGCTGACCCAGGAGATGCAGGACGCGGCCCAGGCTGGGCGGATGGACGAGGCGCAGGACAAGCTGCAGCAATTGCAGCGCATGCTCGATCAGCTCAAGCAGGCGGAGTCCAACCCCGGCGGCGACCGCAAGCAGGCGCGGCAGCAGCGTCAGCGCGGTCAGCAGCAGATGGGCGCGGCGGAGGACATGATTGCGCGGGAAGGCGCCATGAAGGGCCGGGCAGGGGAGCGGGCGCAACCTGCCCCATCCACCGCGCAAGCCACTCCGCCGCCGAGTGAGGCGGGCCCAGCCGTCCCGCCCAAGGATGCAACCGCCAGCCGCGAGCTCGACGGCCGGCAGCAGCGCGCACTGCGCCGGGCGCTCGGCCAGATGATGCAGAACTTCGGCGACCTGACCGGCAAGGTCCCCGAGCAGCTCAGCCAGGCTGACATCGCCATGGACCAGGCCAACCAGGCGCTTTCCGCTGGCAAGGACACCGCCGCCGCCGCCGCCGACCAGCGCGCCATCGACGCGCTGAAGCAGGGCGAGCAGCAGATGAGCCAGCAGATGGCCAGCTCACTCGGCATTTCCGTGCAACCCGGCGAGGGCGAAGGGCAGGGCGGCGGCCCCGGCGACCAGATGACGCAAGACGACGGCCAAGGCGACGACAACGGCCAGGATCGCGGCTCGCGCGACGCCGACAATGGCGGCGACACCCGCCCGGATGGCGCCGACGTGCAGCGCGACCCGCTCGGCCGGCCGACACAGGATGGCACCGCCGGCCGGGCCGATGGTGGCGACGTGCACGTGCCCGACCAGATGGAGGCCGCCCGCACGCGGGACCTGCAGGCGGAGCTGCGCCGTCGGGAAGGCCAGCGCACCCGGCCGGAAAGTGAGTTGGACTATATCGGCCGCTTGTTAAAGCCGTACTAACAGCGCCCGGTCACGCCAGCCGCACGTTCCAAAACACCGGCACGCTCCCCGCCAGCACGCCCTGCACCCGCTTGCTGAACGCGGTGAACGGCAGTTGCTGGCCGAGCGGCACGTAGGGCACGTCCTGAAACGCCTGCAACTGCATCTTGGCCGTGATCGCCTGCTGCGCCGCCAGGTCGGGTGCGGTAAACCATTGCGCGCGCAGGCTTTCCAGCTCCGGGCTGCTCGGCCAGCCCGGCGCCGCGCTCTTGCCGTTCGCCCGCAGGAACACGTGCCCCGCCGGGCTGAATTGGTCGAGCCCGCTCCAGTTGGTGTGGAACACGCTCCAGCCGCCCGCCTCCACCGGGTCCATCTTGGCCCGGCGCTGCACCAGCGTGCCCCAGTCGCTCACCTGGTAGTCCACGTTGAGGCCAAGTTGCTTCAGCAGGTCCTGCCCCACGTCGGACAGCGCCTTGGAGCCCGGGATGTCGCCCGCGCCGAGCACGACCGTCCGCTCGCCGCGATAGCCGCTCGCCACCACCGCCGCGCGCAGCTTGGCCATGTTCCGCGGGGCGGTCAGCACCTGCATGCCAGCGTCGGAGGCCAGCGGTGTGCCCGGGCAGAAGATGCCGACGCCGTCGTGCCAGTTGGCCGGGTCGTTCGACACCGCCTGCATGAAGTCCCCCTGCACGACCGCGGCCAGCACCACACGGCGCAGCGCCGGGTTGTCGAATGGCGACTGCAGATGGTTCATCCGCAGTGTGCTGACCAGCCCGGTCGGGTCGTTGTGCCGCACCACCACGCCGGCGCGCGCTTGCAGCGAGGGCACCAAATCCGCGTCCGGCACCCACCACCAATCCACTTCGCCGCGGCTTAGTGCGGCAAACGCGGTGCTGCTGTCCGGAATGATGTGCCATTCGACCCGATCGAGGTGGACCACCTTTGGGCCCGCCGTCCACTCCACCGCGCCATCCGCCCGCGGCACGTAGCCGTCGAACTTCTCGTACACCACCAGCGAGCCCGGCACGCGCTCATCCGCCTTGAACCGGAACGGGCCCGAGCCGACCATCTCGGTGACCTGCTTGAACGGATCGGTCGACGCCAAACGCTCGGGCATAATGGCGCACATCGAGGGCGGCGCTTTGCCCAGCGCGTCCGGCAACAGCGGGAAGGGCGTCTTGAGCCGGAATTGGATCGTGCGGTCATCGGCGGCGGCAAGTTCGTCCGTTGCCGCCAGCAAGGCCTGGCCGAATGCGTCCCGCGCGCCCCAGCGCTTGATGCTGGCCACACAATCCCGCGCCAGCACCGGCGAGCCGTCGTGGAAGCGCAAGCCCTCGCGCAGGGTGATGCGCCAACGCTTGCCGTCTTCCTCCGCCACGGCGCCCGCCGCCATCTGGGGCGAAACGCGGTAGCTGGCGTCCATGCCGAACAGCGTGTCGAACACCATGAAGCCGTGGTCGCGGGTCTGGTACGTGGTGGTCCAGACCGGGTCGAGCACCGCAACGTCGGTTTGCGGCACGAAGCGCAGGACGTTGGTGCTCGCGCCCCGTGCGAGCATCGGCGCGGCAAGCGTGCCAGCAGCGGCGGCGACAAAGCGGCGGCGGTCGAGCATGGTCGCTAGCTCTCCATCTGGCCCGCTCAGCCTGCATGGCTTCGGCGCTGAGCGGAAGCTACAAGCTTGAGCGCTACGGCGACAGATGACAGTCTGCGCCGCCGACGCTCGCCGCGGGAAGGACACCCTATGCCTCTACGATACCCGGCCCTGTTGGCGGGCATGGTCACCTCCTTGGTGTGCCTCGCCGGCCCCGCGCAGGCGCAGCATTGGGGCACTGTCTGGACCGGCGCCGACCAAGGCCCCTACCCGGCCGGGAACACGGCGCTGCAACCCTCGCTGGATTTCGCCTTCCCCCACGCCGACACCGGCTCGCACGACCAAAGCTTCCGCCTCATCATCAAGCCCGACCTGTTCGGCCGGCAAATGCGGTTCCGCTTTTCGAACGCGTTCGGCCATCAGCCAATCACCTTCGACACCGCCTTCGTCGGCCTGCAGATGAGTGGCGCAGCCGTCGTCCCTGGCACCAACCGACCCCTGCTGTTCGGCGGCAAACCCACCGTCACAGTCCAACCCGGGGCCCAAATCTGGTCAGACGCCGTGCTGCTCCCCTACGTCCACGACCCGGCGTCCCCCGACCTGGCCGGCCGCAAGCTCGCCGTTACCTTCCACGTGTCGGGCGATAGCGGCCCGATCACCTGGCACGCCCTGGCGCTCACCACCTCCTACGTCACCGCGCCCGGCGCCGGCGCGATCGGCGACTTGGAGGACGACAGCGCCTTCCCCAATAGCACCACCTCCTGGTTCTTCCTCGACGCCGCCGACGCCGCCACCCTGCCGGACACCCACGTCATCGTTTGCATTGGGGACAGCATAACCGACGGAAATGACTCGACCCTTAACGGCGACGACCGCTGGACCGACGTCCTGTCCCGCCGATTGCACAACGACGGACAGCATGTGGCGGTGGTGAACCAGGGGATCAGCGGCAACCAGGTGTTGGCCGCGGCCGATGCCGACGCTGGCAAGCCTCTGAACGGCGGCACCCCGCTCACCGCCCGCCTGGACCGCGACGTGCTGGCGCTCTCGGGCGTGACCGACGTGATCATATTCGAGGGCATCAACGATCTGGCCACGGGTGCCACCCCCGGCGCGGTCGCCGACGGTCTGCGCGCGGCGGTCGACCGCATCCGAGCCAAGTTCAAGGGCGTCAAGGTGGTCGGTGCCACGCTCACCAGCGCCCGCGGCAGCTCGCTCCCCGGCTATGGCACCACAGGCACCGACGCCCGGCGCCACCAGTTGAACGACCTGTTGAGCAAGCCCGGCCTCTATGACGCCGTAATCGACTTCGACGCCGCAACGGTGGACACGCAAACCGGTGAGCTCCGTGCCGATTTCGTGCCCAACTCCACCAATGGCGGCCCGGGCGACAAGCTGCACCCCAACCGGGCGGGCTTCCTTGCCATGGGCGACGCGGTGGACCTGCGGGCCTTGGTGCCGCCGCCGCGCCCCCGCCCTCGCCCCCGGCCAGCCCCGCCGCCGCCGGAGCCAACGACGGACGCGCCCGCCTCACCGCTGACGCAATGACCGGCGACGGCGACTATGTCGGACGCTCCGAAACCCGCACCGACCAGGTGTGGCCGCATTTGGTGCGAGGCTTGGCCGCCACCCTCGACGTGCCGCTCCCCATCGACCACTTGCCGCCCCTGTGGCACTGGCTGCTGTTCGCCGACTGGGCGCCCGCCAGCATGTTGGGCCCCGACGGGCACCCACGCCGCGGCGGATTTCTCCCCCCGGTGCACGACCTGCCGCGCCGCATGTGGGCCGGCGGCAGGGTCGGCTTCCACGCGGACCTGCGGGTCGGTGAGGCCGTCACCCGCGTCAGCACGATCGCGTCGGTGGAGGAGAAAACCGGCAGCACCGGGCCGCTGGTCTTTGTCACCGTCCGTCACGAGGTATCGGGCGAGGCCGGGCCGGCGCTCACCGAGGAACAGGACTTGGTCTACCGTGGCACCGAGGGCGATGCGGTCAAACCCGGCGAGCCGGCACCACCAATCGCCCTGGCCGCCGCGCGCGAGGTTCGGCCAGACGCGCTCCAGTTGTTCCGCTATTCGGCGTTGACGGGCAACGGCCACCGCATCCACTACGACGCGGATTACGCGCGCGGCGAGGAGGGCTATCCCGGCTTGGTGGTGCATGGTCCGCTCCAGGCGACATGGATGGCGGGCCTTGCCGCCGAACTCGGCCCGCTCGGCCGCTTCAGCTTCCGTGGCCGCCGCCCCGCCTTCGCCGGCACCCCACTGCAGATCGAGGCCTGGCACACCCCGGCCGGCCTGCGCCTGCGCACCCGCGACGCCAGCGGAGCGATCTGCATGACGGCGGAAGCCGCGGCTTGAGCCTCCGTTTTCAAACCGAACCGGAGCCGCCACGCGCCACCCTGCTGCCCGTGATCCCTGGCGTTGGCCGTGTCGTCGCCGCCAACCCCGGCCAGATGACCTATCACGGCACCAACACCTACATCCTCGAGCGGCCCGAGGGTGTAACCGTGCTCGACCCGGGCCCCGACGACCCGGGTCACGTGGCCGACATCCTCCGCCTTACACCCGCGCCGGTCCGCCGCCTTCTGCTCACGCACACCCATGCCGACCACGTCGGCGCCGTCCCGCGTTTGCGTGCTGCCACCGGCGCACCGGTCGCCGCATGGCACGTCAGCGCCAGTCCGGCCTTCGCTCCCGACCAGCCGCTGGCCGACGGTGACGAGGTGGCCGGGCTGGTGGCAATGTTCACGCCGGGTCATGCAGCCGATCATGTCTGCTTCGCCCATCCCACCGGCGCGCTGTTCAGTGGTGACCTGGTGATGGCCTGGTCCAGCACCGCCATCAGCCCACCCGGCGGCGACATGGCCGCTTACTTCGCCAGCCTGAAGTGCCTTCTGAGCCGATCCGGCGACACGCTCTACTTGCCCGGTCACGGTCCCGCCCTCCACGAGCCGCAGATTTACGTGCGCGAACTTCTGGCCCATCGTATCGCTCGTGAGCAGGCCATCCTGGCGGCGCTGGCCACGCACGCCGCCGCTCCGGCCACCCTGGTGACAGGCCTCTATCCCGGCCTTGACCCTGCCCTGCAGCCAGCGGCCGAGGGCAGCGTGGTTGCCCACCTGCTGAAGCTTGCCGCCGAAGGCAGAGCCCGCCCGATCGACCAGATGTCCAAACCGGATGCGAGCGCCTGGGAACGGATCGTCTAGCGTCTCGTGCCGAGCCGAGCCGATAGTGCCGGGTTTACGGCTCGCGGTTTCGGCGTCTGCTGCGGTAAACTGGTCTCCCATGCAAACGCCACCGATCCGCCCCCACAATCCATGCTTCTCATCCGGCCCCTGCGCCAAGCGGCCGGGCTGGAGCCTTGCCGCCCTCGAAACCAAAATGCTCGGCCGCAGCCATCGCGCACCCGCCGCCAAGAGGCAGCTCCAAGATGTGATCCAACGCTCGGCGGAGTTGATCGGCATGCCCGCCGACTGGCAGCTCGGCATTGTTCCCGCGTCGGACACGGGGGCGGTCGAGATGGCCATGTGGTCCCTGCTCGGCCCTCGCCCCGTGGATGTGCTGGCGTTCGAAAGCTTTTCCGCGCAGTGGGCCGCCGATATCAGCGACCAACTTCGCCTCTCCAACGTCCGCACGCTGACTGCGCCCTATGGTCACCTCCCCGACCTGGACGTCATCGACCCGGCGCATGACGTGGTGCTCGCCTGGAATGGCACCACCTCCGGCGTGCGCCTCACCGACGGCGCTTGGCTGCGTCGCGGCGACGGGCTCGTTATCTGTGACGCAACCTCCGCCGCCTTCGCCATGGCGCTGCCGTGGGACCGCCTGGATGTCGTCACCTGGTCCTGGCAGAAGGCGCTCGGTGGTGAGGCGGCGCATGGCATGCTGGCGCTCTCCCCCCGCGCCCGCGCCCGCCTCGAGCACCACACCCCCGCCTGGCCGCTGCCAAAGATCTTCCGCATCACGCCTGGCCTGTTTCGCGGCGAAACCATCAACACCCCCTCGATGCTATGCGTGGCAGACGCGTTGGACGGGCTGACCTGGGCCGAGCAGGCCGGCGGTTTGCCCGCCCTGATCGCCCGGGCCGACGCCAATCTTGCCACCATCGCCGCCTGGGAGGCCGGATGCGGCTGGGCCGATTTCCTGGCGCACGACCCGGCGACGCGCTCCCCAACCGCGATTTGCCTCACCGTCCCCACCCCAGGCATGGCGCAACGCATGGCGGCACTGCTGGACGCAGAGAACGCCGCCTATGACATCGCCAGCTACCGCGACGCGCCGCCCGGATTGCGCATCTGGGGTGGTGCCACCGTGGAAACTGCTGACATTGCTGCCTTGCTGCCCTGGCTTGACTGGGCCCACGCCGAAGCTTCTGCCGCCGTTGGTGTAATGGTATAGCCTCGCTCGATGCCCGATCCCTCCCTTGAACCCCTTGCCAACCCGGCCCTGCTCCCCGCCGGCTTCCGCGACCTTTTGCCTCCCGACGCGGAAACCGAGGCCGCCGCCGTCGAAGTGGTGATGGCTGCCTTCGCCTCGCATGGCTACGAGCGTATCAAACCACCCTTAATAGAGTTTGAAGATGGGCTGCTCGCCGGGTCGGGCGCGGCCACGGCGGAGCAGATTTTTCGCCTGATGGACCCTGAATCGCACCGCATGATGGGCGTTCGCGCCGATATGACCCCGCAAGTGGCGCGGATTGCGACAACCCGGCTGCAGGGCGAGCCGCGACCGCTGCGGCTCAGCTATTCCGGCCAATGCCTGCTCTCGCGCGGCAGCCAAATCCTGCCCGACCGCCAGGTGGCCCAGGCCGGGCTCGAGCTGATCGGCTGCGACAGCCTTGCCGCCGATGCCGAAATGGTGCTGGTCGGCGCCGACGCGCTGGCGGCCCTCGGCCTAACCCGAGTGAGTTTCGACCTCACTTTGCCACGCCTCGCCCCGACCCTGCTGGACGAAGCCGGCTTCACCGGCCCGGCTCGCAACACCTTGCTACGGGCGCTGGATCGCAAGGACGTCGCCTCGGTCGTGCAGCACGGCGGCCGGCTGGCAGAGACGCTGAGCGAGCTGTTGCTGACGGCAGGGCTCGCAGGCCCGGCTTTAACGCGGCTGGAGCGGCTAACGCTACCGCCCGCCTCCGCCGCCATGTGCGAGCGACTGGCTGCGACGGTGCGCGCGATCCAAACCCGTGCTCCGCAGCTCAAGCTGACCGTCGACCCGCTGGAATTCCGCGACCTGCCCTATCACACCGGGGTCTGCACCTCGGTCTACGCGCTGGGCCACACCGAAGTGCTCGGCCGTGGCGGGCGCTACCGCTGCGGCGAGGACGAGCCAGCGACCGGCCTCACGCTCTACCCCGACGCCATCCTTCGAGCCTGCAGCCGCCCCCCCTCGCGAACGCGCATCTTCGTCCCGGTCGGCGCCGACCAGGCGGTCGCGGCCCGGCTCCGCGCCGACGGGCATGCCACCGTGGCCGCGCTCGACCCGGTGGCGGACCCGGTGGCTGAGGCACGCCGGCTGAATTGTACCCTTATAGTATGCGACGGCAGCGCAGCGCCGCTTTAACCAAACCTTAGGACAATCATGGCAAATGTCACCGTGATCGGCGCCCAGTGGGGCGACGAAGGCAAGGGAAAGGTGGTCGATTGGCTGGCGAGCCGGGCCGATATCGTCGTCCGCTTTCAGGGCGGCCACAATGCTGGCCACACGCTCGTGGTCGGGAACACCACCTATAAGCTTAGCCTGCTTCCCTCCGGGCTCGTGCGGGGCAAGCTTGGCATTATCGGCAACGGCGTCGTCATCGACCCCGTGGCGCTGCTTGCCGAGATGGACCGGGTCGGCGCGCAAGGGCTCGACGTATCGCCCGCCAGCCTGCGCGTGGCTGACAACGCGGCACTGATTCTGCCGCTGCACGCCGCGATCGACCGCGCGCGTGAGGAAGCACGTGGCGAGCGCAAGATCGGCACCACCGGGCGCGGGATTGGCCCGGCTTACGAAGACAAGGTTGCACGCCGGGCGATCCGCATGTGCGACCTTGCCGAGCCACAGACGCTGGCGGACAAGCTCGACGAGTTACTGCTGCACCACAACACCCTGCTGCGCGGCCTCGGCGCGCCGACCTTCGAAAAACAGGCCTTGCTCGACGGTTTGCTGGCGCTGGCCCCCCGCATCCTGCCGCATGTGGAGCCGGTTTGGCTCCGGTTGGACGAAGCCCGCCGCACCGGCCAACGCGTGCTGTTCGAGGGCGCGCAAGCGGTCATGCTGGACGTCGATCACGGCACCTACCCCTACGTGACCAGCAGCAACACGATCGCGGCCACGGCAGCAAGCGGGTCGGGTGTGGCGCCAAGTGCCGTGGGCTTCGTGCTCGGCATCGCCAAGGCCTACTGCACCCGGGTTGGCAGCGGCCCGTTCCCGAGCGAACTGGCGGACGCGACGGGTCGGCTGCTCGGGGAAAAAGGCTGTGAGTTCGGCACTGTCACCGGCCGTCCGCGCCGCTGCGGCTGGTTTGACGCGGCGTTGGTGCGGCAGGCGATCAAGGTGGGCGGTATCACCGGCCTGGCACTCACGAAGCTGGACGTGCTTGACGGCTTGCCTGAGCTGAAGCTTTGCACCGGCTACATGGTCGACGGTGTGATGTGGCGCCACCTTCCAGCGGCTCCAGGTATGCAGGCGGCCGCCCAGCCGGTGTATGAGAGCATCGAGGGTTGGGCCGGGTCGACGCGTGGCGCTCGCACTTGGGCCGACTTGCCCGCGCAGGCGATCAAATATGTCCGCCGCATCGAGGAACTGGTCGAGGCGCCGGTGACGCTGCTGTCGACCAGCCCGGAGCGGGATGACACGATTCTGATGCGTGACCCGTTCGAAAGCGAACGCTGACCGCCTGCAGCGTGGCGATGCGAACGCTTCCTTAACCTATTCCAGCCAGAATGGCGCCATCCAGGTCGAGTAGGCCAGAATGGCAAATCCTCCGGCTACCACCGCCCCAGGCACCGGCTTGATCGGCGGGCTGTATCGCGTCGCGTTCAATGAAGTGCTGCCCAACGTCGCGCCACCGCTTACCGCGTATGCCGCCTATGGTGAACGCGCGACGGATACGGGGCTGATGGCGGTGTCCGTGGCACGGGGCTGGCCAGCCCGCGCGCGGGTGCTGACGGCGCTCACCGGTGCAGCCGTGCCAAACCTGATCACGCCGGTGGCGCACGGCGCTGCTCAACTGCCATCGGGGGAGGGGGGTTACTTCATCATCTGTCCGGCGCCGCAAGGGGCGTCGCTGCAGGCGACGCTCCGCGCCTGGAATGAAACTGAGTTGCTCCAGAACCTGCTACGCCCGGCAGCTGCGATCTTGGCGGACCTGCAGCAGCGCAACCTTACGCATCGCTCACTGCGGCCAGAAAACCTGTTCCAACTCGCCCAACGTGGCCCCGTCAGTCTGGGCCAGGCCTGGGCCGCGCCGCCCGCTTGCCACCAGCCGGACTGGCTTGAGCCGCCCTATTCGGCAAGCTGCCTGCCTTGCGGGCGCGGCAACGGCTCGATCGCGGACGATGTTTACGCGCTTGGCGCCGTCATGGTCATGTTTGCTCTTGGTGCTCACCCACTGCCGGGCGTGGAGCCGGCGGAAATCCTGCGGCGCAAGCTCGAGCTTGGTAGCTTTGCCGCCCTTGCCGAGCACCATCGGCTCCCATCCATGATCTTGGATTTGGCGCGCGGCATGCTTGCCGACGATCCGGAGCATCGGCCATCCCCGGTGATGTTGACTGATCCCCAAGCGGCGCGCGCCCGCCGTATCGCCGCCCGCCCGCCCCGCCGCTCACCGCGCCCGCTTGAACTGGGTGGCTATTCGGCGTCGACCGCGCGCACCCTGGCCTATGCGCTGAACCGCGAGCCGGAACAGGCTGTCTCCATGCTGCGCAGTGGCGTGATCGATCGCTGGTTGCGCCGCGGCCTGGGCGACTCGCAAACGGCTGGAACGATCGACGACGCCGTAACGCTGCGGGCAAGCGAACTCGCCCTTGGCGATGGCCGAGCGGACGCGCAACTCATCGCCCGCACCGTGGCGATACTGGATCCTTCGGCGCCACTGACCTGGCGTTCGGTCTCACTTTGGCCCGATGGGCTTGGCCCGGCGTTGGACCATGCGCTGCATCACGACCAGGCCAAGGTCGACGCGATCTGTGAGATCGCCGTTCGGCAAATCTTTCGCATGTGGGGTGAGTGCCGCCCGATGGTCGACGGCGCGCTGGCGCGATTGGACGCAAAGGACATCGCGGCCTGGGCGCAAGCCAGCCAGGGCGACGGCGGCGCCTTGCGGCTGAATTACCTGCTCAATCCACTTGCTCCGTGCGAGTCGCCGTCGGTCGCGCGGCGTTGGGTCACCCGTCTGTTGGAGTTGCTGCCTGCCTTAGAGTTGGGTGTGGGCGAGGCTGGCCGGAGCGATCGCACCCTGGTGGACGCGCATTTGGCGGCGTTCATCATCGCCCGCCGGGACGAGCGACTGGACGTCGACATCAGCCAACTTTCCAGTGTCCTGTCACCAACCGACCTGATGTCGCAACTTCGCCTTCTTGCGCGCTTGCAGCACAAATTGCACCGCGGCAACCTGCCAGGGTTGAGCAAGTGGGCCGTCGCGGCAGCAAAACCGCTGTTGGACGTGTTCAGCAGCCGGTCTCGCCGCGAGAGGATCGCCGCTTCTCTCGAGGAAATGGCCGCGGCCGGCCAGCTTCCCGCGATCGTGGCCCTGGTCGACAATCCGGCCGAGCTGGCCGCGGATGAGCGGGGGCTGCTCGCCACCCAAGCCCGGGTCGCAGCGATTGATGCGTCATTGAACGCGCTGGCGACGTCCCGTCAGGTCCGGCCGCGCTGGGTAAAGCGCGTCGCGCAGGACGTGACTGGAGCACTCGGGCTGCTCGCTTGTGTGGTCGCTATGGCCGTTGCGCTGTTCGCCTGATGGCAAAGCGTGGCGCAAAAACACCCCAGGCGATAGCGGCGCCAGCACGGTCTTGGCTTTGGCTCCAAGGCGCCGTGTGCGGCGGCCTGGTGGTGCTAGCACCTGGAACGGCGCTGATGCTGGGAACCTTGCTCGCGCTGGCTATCGCGATGTTCGCCTTCGAGCAGACGCCGGGCCGCCCGGTGACCCGTTCGATGCTGCTCATGGGAGCCGCCACATCCCTGGCACCCCTGCTCCGTCTTTGGCAGCACGGCGGATCGCTCGCCGACACGGTCGACATCCTGTCTGACCCATTGCTGCCGCTATGGTCCTGGGCGGCCAGCGGGTCCGCCTGGTTGGTCGGTCAACTCTGGGAGGTGTTGTCGCTATTCGTAATGCAAACCGCCGACGACCAGACTGGCCGCCGGCTTAAAGAAGAACGTGCTAAACTCGTGGAGGAGTGGCGAGACGTCAGCTAGGCGACCTAGGCAGCAAGCGGCACAGCCAACCGTTGCTCGACCACCTGTTGCTTCATGGACTTTTGCAGCTTCTCAAAAGCGCGAACCTCGATTTGCCGGACGCGCTCACGCGAGATGCCATACTGTTGCGACAATTCTTCCAGCGTCGTCGGGTTGTCCTTGAGCCTGCGCTCGATGAGGATGTGCCGCTCGCGCTCGTTGAGTGTCCGCAGCGCATTCGACAGCAAAGCCTTGCGACCGGTAAGCTCCTCACGGTCGGCCAGCTCGGCTTCCTGGCTTTGGCCCTCATCCACCAGCCAATCCTGCCACTCACCTTCGCTGTCCGCACGAACCGGTGCGTTCAAGCTGTGATCGGGGGCGGCAAGGCGGCGGTTCATGCTAACGACGTCCTGCTCCGGTACCTGCAGCACGCGGGAGATCTTGGCCACATGCTCAGGCTTCAGGTCACCGTCATCGATGGCCTGCATCTGCCCCTTCAACCGCCGCAAATTGAAGAACAGCTTCTTTTGGGCAGCAGTCGTGCCCATTTTGACCAACGACCAGCTATGCAGGATGTATTCCTGGATGGCGGCCCGAATCCACCACATCGCGTAAGTCGCAAGCCGGAAGCCGCGATCCGGATCGAACCGCTTGACGGCCTGCATCATGCCAACGTTGCCCTCGCTGATCAGCTCGCCAACCGGCAGGCCGTAGCCGCGATAGCCCATGGCGATCTTGGCGACCAGGCGGAGGTGCGAGGTGACGAGCTTGTGGGCCGCTGCCATATCTTCGTTGTCGCGCCAAGCCTTCGATAGCGCCAACTCCTCCTCAGGAGCAAGCATCGGAAACTTGCGGATTTCCTGCAAATAGCGGGAGAGATTGCCCTCAGGGGCGATATTCAACACTGTAGAGGCCACAATCCGGCTCCTTCTAACCCCGACTTAACCGCGCCTACCCATTACGGCGAAGGCCCGCTACGGTTGCAGCCAAGGACAACGTTGATGCACTGCAGCACCTCACGGCTTGGAGAGCGCCCCACCCAGTGGCAGCGGCTCCAAACCTAGCGCCTTCCCGGGCATCGTCGGGTGAGCATTCAGGGTATACCGTACTAACCCGGTCCGGTCAACTGCGATGCAACAAGTGCGGTTCCTACGGGCTCGTCCAGCAGCGTGATCAAGCGACCGAAGTCGGTCGGGAGCGACGTTTCGAACCGCAAGGCCGCGCCGGTCCGCGGATGCCGGAACCCCAAGACGGACGCATGCAGGGCTTGCCTTGGAAAATCGAGCAGCCCGGCCCGAACCGTCGACGGGAGCAGCTTTGCCACCGCCGGCACACGTCGCAAATACACTGGGTCCCCCACGATCGGGTGGCCCGCGGTCGCCATGTGGACCCGAATTTGGTGGGTTCGCCCGCTTGCCAGGCGACACTGCAGCAAGGCCGCGGCGGTGCCCCACGCCCGCTTAACGCTGTAGGACGTCAGCGCCTCCTTTCCGCCCCGCGCTACCACCGCCATCCGCTTGCGATCTTTCGGGTCCCGCCCGATGGGCCCGCTCATCGACCCCTGCCGCGCTGCCGGCAGCCCCCAGCATAAGGCGAGGTAGCTGCGCTCGAGGTCGCGCGCGGCGAACGCAGCCGAGAGGCGGGCCATCGCAAGGTCGGTCTTGGCCACGACCATCACGCCCGAGGTGTCTTTGTCCAGCCGGTGCACGATGCCGGGTCGCCTTTCGCCGCCGATGCCGGGCAGGGTGTCGCCGCAATGGGCAAGCAGGGCGTTGACCAGCGTGTGGTCGGGGTTGCCGGGCGCGGGGTGCACCACCAGGCCGGGCGGTTTATCGAGCACCAGAACGTCGCCGTCCTCGAACAGGATGGGGAACTCGGCGGCTTGCGGCTGCGGCAGAGCGGGCAGGGGGGGCGGCGGCGCGAGTTCGTAACGCTCGCCCAGTGCCACCGCCCGCGCCGGGTCGGCGACGACGACGCCAGCCAAGGTGGCGTGGCCTTGCGTGATCAGGCTCTTGACCCGAGATCGCGAAATCGTGCCGATCGCTCGGGTCAGAAAGCTGTCGAGGCGGAGCCCGGCGTGCTCTGGCCCGGCGGTCATGCGCCATGCGCTATCGGGCCGTGAGGTCATGGCGCAGTTTAGCGCGATCGGCGGGGCAAGGGGAGAAGTTGGGTATGCGCGCTTTGATGACGTTGGTCGTGGGCATGGGGGTGCTGATCGTGGCGGGCGTGGTGGGGATCGCGGTGACCGTCGCCCACCGCATGTCCGGGCCGACCGCCGTGTCTGCGACGGTGCTGGAGGAGCCCGCCGGCACACGGATGCAGTCGCTTGCGGTGTCGGGCGACCGGATCGGTATTTTGCTGGCCGGCGGCGGCTTGGACCGGATGGTGATGATCGATGCGCGATCGGGCCACGTCGTGGGCCGCGTCGGGCTGGCGCGCTAATGCAGCGGGATTTGCCGTCCAAGCTCTGTGCGGCGTGTGGACGCTCGTTCACGTGGCGCCGCAAATGGGCCCGGGACTGGGACCAGGTGCGCTATTGTTCGGACGCCTGCCGCAGTGGCCGCTATGGCGCGGCAGTCGCGGGATTGCAGGCTCGCGCCGAGGGGGCCGGGGCGGTGAAGGCGAGGGTTGCGAAGAAGCCGCGTTCGGCTTAATTGCCGGGTTCGCGGTCCTGTTCGTCTAGAGGCCTAGGACACCGCCCTCTCACGGCGGTAACAGGGGTTCGAATCCCCTACGGGACGCCATTGCTTGAATATACCCTGGCCCCTCAATGGGTTGCAGCGGTTTGACACTTCAAGTTGGCCAGCTCCGTCAACCTGTCGCCTTGCTTGAGGGCACGCCATTATCCTGGCCGGTCAGTCATCGTGGGCAGGCCGTCACCCGCGTGGGCAAGTGAACGCCGACTGGCTCAGCCGAGGTCGGATACGGCTCTGACCAGCGACAACAGACAGCCTGGCCGAGCGGTGTGGATGTTCACGAACGCCGTTCTGGGATCGCTCAAGGCTCGTTCGAGGGGATCATGGACCTGGTTGCCCGGGCAGACCTGGCCAAGGTCGTAGAGGCACTGATCGGCCGCGTCGTAGGCGCGAACCGATACGAGCGCGTTGGCTCGAATAATCGGTGCCACCTCGTGCATGGCTACAGCACGTGGGCAGGCGACCTCGTGCAGGAAGATAGGGCTCGCTGTCCAGTAGATGCCGCGTGGCTGTGGCAGGTCGTAGGACCCCAGCAGCATGCCTTCGCCAGGTTCGGCCAGGCGCAGGCAGTGGCGGCATGGAAAACCACCGTCCGATGCCGCCACGACCCGGCGGACCTGGTTATCACGGTCGTCCCGCCTGGTCCGGCGAAAGCGCTCGGCCGTCTCGGTCGGGATCGGAATGCACTGAAACGCCACCATCGGACCACCTCGTCGGCAAACCCTTAGGCCGCGACGGAAAGCCCAGCACCCCGCTTCTTGCCCCCAAGTCGAGGTGCCCACCCGCCGCCGTTCAGCCGGGGTAAGCGAGCGCGTAGGCCTCCTGGACCGCCTCCTCCAGCGTGCGGCCCTCTTGGTATGGCGCAAGATCAGTGGTTCGCTGCACGCCGGGCAGCCGTCGCGGGCAGGGTTCGGGCGCACCGAGCACCATGCGCACGGGCAGCCTTTCGGCGTAGATCGGCAATTCATAGTCGTCGTCATCATCGGCCACGCCCTTCGCGCGGATCTTCGCCGAGGCCCGCTCGATCGGCATCGCCACCACCGCCGTCGCCTTGACCTCCTGGTCCGTGCTCTGCCGCAGGGTCGCGGTGCGGCCGGGGAAGAAGCGGTCCACCATCATGAGCAGCGCGCGCCGCTTCTCCGCCGGGTCGGCGACGAGCCGGGCTTGGCCGAACGCCATCACCGAGCGGTAGTCTGCCGAGTGGTTGAAGCCGCAGCGCGCGAGCACGAGGCTGTCAAGATGGGTTACGGTGAGGCAGGCAGCCTGGCCTGCGGATTGGTTTCGCAACATGCGGCTGGCGCTGCTGCCGTGCCAATACAGCACGCTGCCTTCGCGCCAAAACAGCGTCGGTGTGCAGTAAGGCTGTCCGTCGATGACGTAGGACACGTGACACAACACGGCCGCGTCAAGCAGCCGATGGACCGTCTCGTGGTCGTAGAACCCGCGCTCATGCCGGCGCTTGACGCGGTTGGTCGCGTCCACCGTGTAGCTTGCGGGATCAATTGGTTGTGGCAGGTCCATCGTGGTGATCCTTGTTGACCGCGCGATGATGGCAGGCCGACAGTGGTTGTCGCGAGAGCCAATTGGAGTGCGATTTGCCAACCACTTCCGGCGTGCGGCGCGGGCTGCTGGACATGCCGCTGGTCCTGGACGAGGCAGCGGGCAGCCAGCCGAGCCGTGTGCATGCCGCGCTCCGGGCGGCAATCCTGGAGGGCCGGCTCGCCCCCGGAACACGGCTTCCGTCCAGCCGCGCGCTGGCCGAGCAACTCCAGGTGCGGCGCAACGCGGTGGTGGCCGCGTATGAGCACCTGCTGAGCGACGGCCTGGTCGAAGCGCGTGTTGGCGCCGGAACGTTCGTTGCCGCGCAGGTGCCGTTCGGCCCGACGGCACCCAGTTCCGCCCCGGCGCCGTCGTTGCGCCCCGCCCTTGCGGCGTTCTCCCTTGGCCGAACCCATCCCGACCCGGCGTTGCTCCAAGCCTTCGCGCGAGCCATCCGCCGCCGCCTGGCCGCGGCCGACCCGGCGCATTTCGGCTACGGCGACCCGCGTGGGAGCGAGGAACTGCGCGTCGCCATCGCCAGCCACCTCGCGGCGACGCGCGGCATTCGCTGCGAGGCCGGGTGCGTGCTCCTCACGAGCGGGACGCAAAGCGCACTCCGCCTGCTCGCTGCCGTGCTGCTCCGCCCTGGTGACGCTGCCTGGATGGAAGACCCCGGCTATCCACCCGCGCGGCGCAGCCTGGAAGCCGCCGGCGCACGGGTGGTCCCGGTGCCGGTGGACGGCGCCGGGTTGAACGTGGCCGAGGGACGCCGCCGGGCGCCGCGCGCGCGCCTCGCCTACGTCACCCCGTCGCATCAGTTTCCAACCGGTGTCGCAATGACGATGGCGCGCCGCCTTGCCCTGCTCGACTGGGCGGGCAAGGCCGATGGCTGGGTGCTCGAGGACGACTACGACAGCGAGTTTCGCTACGCCGGCCCGCCGCTCACGGCGCTCGCTGGCATGGATGGGGATGGCCGGACCATTTACCTCGGCACCTTCTCCAAGGCGCTGCTTCCAGGCCTGCGGATGGGCTACGCCGTCTTGCCGGCGCCCTTGGTGGAACGGGTCGTCGAAGCCCGGGCGGCGGCCGACCCGTGTCCTGCGAGCTTGCTGGAGGGCGCCGTCGTCGACCTGCTGTCGCAAGGCATTTTCACTGCCCATGTGCGGCGCATGCGCTGCCGCTACCGTGCCGCGCGCGACCTGGTGGCCGGCACCCTCTTGCAGGCGTCGCACCACCTGCTGCAGGTAACGATACGGGATCAGGGACTACACCTGGTCGCGCTGCTGCCGGAGGAGTGGCCGCCTGAGGCCGCGCGGGACATCCGCAAGGCGGCCGGGATCGAAGGCCGGCTGCTGTCCGACACCCAAATCGTCCCGACCGGGCCGGGGGGCTTCGTGCTCGGCTTTTCGGGTCATTCCATCCCGGACTTGCGAGCCGCCGCCGAGCGGCTGGGAGGGTCTGTCGTCGGCTATGGTCGGCTGCTCTCGAACGCGTCCGAGGTGATCGGATCTTTCCCGATGCTGCAGGGGTAGAGCGTTGCTGGCGGGCGTGCATTCGTTCGATGAACGGCGCCTTCGGTTATCCATTGGAGCGAATCTAATTCGTCAGGGCGACTACGCGCCTGTAGGCGGCTTGGGCCAAGCGGCTGAACGTGCTGCATCGTCTCGGCGGCATCTCGATCGCCGTCGCCGGCAGCCGCGCCGTGTCACAGGCCACGACGACCATCACCCAGCGCGCACCGGCAGGCGCTCGGCATGTACAGGCGAACTACAAGGTGCAGCAGGAGATTGCGGCAGCGCGCCGGACAGTCAACCAGCCCAAGCCGCTCCAACCGAAGTGGCAAACGCCCCGTCGCCGCCGTATATTGGCCCGACAAGGAGCAACCCATGGCAGCCAAACCGATGACCGCGCGCTCCGCCGCGAAGCCCGCCGCTGCGCCCAAGCAGGTCGCCGCCAAGTCGGCTGGCGGCAAGGCAGCGGCTCCAACCACGACCGCCGACAGCACGGCCACGATCGACCTCACCGTCAGGTTCGACACCACGCTCGAGCGCGTCAAGCAACGCAACAAGGAGTTGGCCGCTGGCCTGAAGGCGATGCTGGCGGAGATCAAGTAGTGCCGGAAGAGGTGTCGATGGACCGCGCCTTGGCCGCCATCCAAGAGGTCGAGGCGTTGCAGGTCCAGATGAAGGGCGTTCTAGACTTGCTGAAGAACCTGTCCGAGCGGCTCATGGCGCTCGAGACCGCAAGCAAGGCGGCGGCCTGAGCGCGATGGCCGACGCGCCGCCCCCCGGATGGCCCCCCGGCGTCCACCAGGTCAGCTTCAACGACGTTGGCCGTTTCGGCGTCAGCCCCAAGAACGAGCTGTTCTGGGACGGAAAGCGCATCCTCACCAGCAACCAGGTCCGGCTGTCGTTCTTCCAGACCGTGCTGGCGCTGCTGGCCACCCTGGCCACCATCATCGGCGGCGTGAACAACGCGTCCACCTTCCTCTGTGCCCGCAACATCCGCTGGCTGAGCTGCCCGGTGCCCGCCGTGGCCGCCCCGCCGCCGCCCGCTCCCCGCGGCTAGACCACTCCGCTCCCCCTGACCAAGCCGGCTATTTGCCGCAAAAACGCCTTATTACCGCCTGCATCACGCCATCTGTGCCCTTGGCGATATGACCCGGCATCGCTATACACCCGCGCACCTGCACCCCGTCGACGCTTGGAGCGCAAAGGATGCATCGCCGATGCTGACACTGCCGCCGGACTACCGCCCCGCCGACGACGAGGAGTTCATGCATCCTCGCCAGGCCGAATATTTTCGGCAGAAGCTGCTCAGGTGGCGCAACGAACTCATCCGCGAGGCCGACGGCACCTTGGCCAGTCTGTCGGAGGGCGGCATCCATGAGGCCGACATCACCGACCGCGCCAGCGTCGAGACCGACCGGGCGCTCGAACTGCGCACCCGGGACCGCGCCCGCAAGTTGATCAGCAAGATCGACCAGGCGCTGCAGCGCATCGACAACGGCAGCTACGGGTTCTGCGAGGAAAGCGGCGAGCCGATCGGCCTCAAGCGCCTCGAGGCCCGCCCCATCGCCACCCTGTCGATCGAAGCCCAGGAGCGCCACGAGCGCATGGAGCGCGTCCACCGCGACGATTGATGCTGAATTAGCGCGTGAACGCCACGATGTAGTTCACGCCCAAGTCCCGGCTGATCCGCCACCGCCACACCACCGGGTCGAAGCTCATGCCCGCGCTGGCCGTCATGCGCAACCCGGCCGCGCGGCCAAGCGCCGCCAGTTCGGCGGGGGTGATGAAGCGCTGCCAGTCATGCGTGCCGCGAGGCAGCAGCCGCAACACGTATTCCGCCCCGAGTTTAGCGACCAGCAGCGAGCGCGCGGTTCGGTTCAGGGTGGAGAGCACCACCTGGCCGCCCGGCGCCACCAGGCGCGCCAGATCCCGCAGCAGGGCCGCCGGGTCGGCCACGTGCTCGATCACCTCGAGCGCGGTCACGGCGCCGAATTGGCTGCCCTCCGCCACCAGGTTGGCGGCGGTTGCCTGCCGATACGCCACGGTGAGCCGCTGATGCTCGGCATGGCGCCTTGCCACCGCGAGTACGGCCGGCGCCAGGTCGATCCCCGTCACCGTGTGCCCCAGCCGCGCCAGCGCCTCCGCCGCCAACCCGGCGCCGCACCCCACGTCCAACACCGCGACCGGTCCGGGCAAGCGCGCGGTGATCCAGCCCACCCGCAGCGGGTTCATCGCGTGCAGCGGCGCCATTGGGCCGGCCGGGTCCCACCATTCGGCGGCCAGCGCGTCGAACTTGGCGATCTCGGCGGCCTGCAACGGGGAGCTGTGTTGCATCGCCGCAAGGTTGTCCGGGTGCGCCATGGCAGGTATGTGGCTGTGTTTCGCGGCAGCCGCAATTGGCAGTGGCGTGACCCTGGGCAAGCCTGGCGTTGCGGCAGGCCCATCTCACACCGGGGTGGCGGGATTTGGTTGTAGAGTGGGCGTTGTAGACTGGCGTGGTAGACTGGCGTCGTAGACTGGGGCGGGCATGGCGCGGATCGTGATGAAGTTTGGCGGCACGTCGGTCGGCGACCTCGACCGCATCCGCAACGTCGCCCGCCGGGTCAAGCGGCAGACCGAAGCCGGGCACGAGGTGGCCGTCGTGGTCTCCGCCATGGCCGGCGTCACCAACCAGTTGGTCGCCTGGTGCCAAGCGCTCGCCCCGCTGCACGACGCACGCGAGTATGACGCCGTGGTCGCCACCGGGGAGCAGGTCACCAGCGGGCTGCTGGCCATCGCGCTGCAGGAGATCGGCGTGGACGCGCGCTCCTGGTGCGGCTGGCAAATCCCGCTCTGCACCGACGGCGCCCACGGCAAGGCCCGCATCGAGTGCATCGAGGCCAGCCTGCTGCTCACCCGCATGGCCGCCGGGCAGGTTCCCGTGCTGGCCGGCTTCCAGGGCATCGGCCCCGACAACCGCATCACCACGCTGGGCCGCGGCGGGTCGGACACGTCGGCCGTGGCGCTCGCCGCCGCCCTGCGCGCCGACCGCTGCGACATCTACACCGACGTCGACGGCATCTACACCACCGACCCGCGCATCGTGGCCAAGGCGCGCAAGCTCGAGCGCATCGCCTACGAGGAAATGCTCGAGCTCGCCTCGGTCGGCGCGCGTGTGCTGCAGACACGCAGCGTGGAATTGGCCATGAAGGAGCGGGTCCGCGTGCAGGTGCTGTCCTCGTTCGACGGCGCCGCGGCGGAGGGGCGCGAGGAAGGCACCGGCGGCTCCCTGGTGGTGGGCGAGGACGAGATCATGGAACAGGAAATAGTGTCCGGCATCGCCTACTCGCGCGACGAGGCCAAGCTCACCGTGCGCCGCATCCCCGACCGGCCCGGGGTTGCCGCCGCCATCTTCGGGCCGCTCACCGCTGCCAACGTGAATGTCGACATGATCGTGCAGAACGTGAGCGCGGACGGCACCACCGACCTCACCTTCACCGTCGGGCGCGCCGACCTCGCGCTCGCCCAGTCCACCCTGGGCGCCGCCGCCGTGGCGGTGGGTTACGCCGAGGTGCTGACCGACGCGGACGTGGCCAAGATCAGCGTCGTCGGCGTCGGTATGCGCTCGCATGTTGGGGTGGCCAACACCATGTTCCGAACGCTGGCCGAGAAGGGAATCAACATCCAGGTGATCTCGACCAGCGAAATCAAGGTGTCAGTGCTGGTGGGAGCCGAATACACGGAGCTGGCGGTGCGGGCGTTGCACACAGCCTATGGCCTCGATGCCGCCTGACATCGGCCCGCTCGCACCCATGCACCCGGGCCTGGCGCAGGACCGCGCCGCGCTGGACCGGCTCTGGTCGGCCGGCACCCGCTTCCTCGGCAGTTCGGTCGCCATCCTCGGCGGCGCCATGAGCTGGGTCAGCGAGCGCACCCTGGTCTCGGCCATCAGCAATGCCGGCGGCTTCGGCGTGATCGCCTGCGGCTCGATGGGGCCGGGCGCGCTGGCCGAGGAGATCGCCGCCACCCAGGCGCTCACCGCCCGGCCGTTCGGCGTCAACCTCATCACCATCCACCCCCAGCTCGACGACCTGATCGAGGTGTGCCGCCAGTCCGGCGTCAGCCACGTGGTATTGGCCGGCGGGCTGCCCCCGGCGGCGGCGGTGCGCGCGGTGAAGGACGGCGGCGCGCGGCTGATCTGCTTCGCCCCCACCCTCGGCATGGCCCGCCGCCTGGTGCGCTCCGGCGCCGACGCGCTGGTGATCGAGGGGTCGGAGGCGGGCGGCCACGTCGGCCCGGTGTCGCTCACCGTGCTGGCGCAGGAGGTGCTGCCCCATGTGCGCGAGGTGCCGGTGTTCGTGGCCGGCGGGCTCGGGCGTGGCGAGGCCATCCTGGGCTACCTCGAGATGGGCGCGGCCGGCGCGCAACTCGGCACCCGGTTCGCCGCAGCCCGCGAGTCGGTTGCCCATCCCCGCTTCAAGGAGGCGTTCTTCCAGGCCCGCGCGCGGGACGCCGTCGCTTCCGTCCAGGTGGACGATCGGCTGCCGGTCATCCCGGTGCGTGGCCTGGCCAACGAAGGCACCCGGCGGTTCGTGCGCCACCAGGCGATCACCGCCGCCCGGCTCGAGGCGGGCGAGCTCACCCGCGAGGCGGCCCAACTCGCCGTCGAGCAGTTCTGGGCCGGGGCGCTGCGGCGCGCGGTGCTGGAGGGCGACATCGAGCACGGCTCGGTGATGATGGGCCAGTCGGTGGGCATGGTGACCAAGGAGCAGAGCATCCCCGCGATCATCGCCGAGCTGGTCGACCAGGCCACGGCCGCGCTGGCCGCCCGACGCGCCCCGCCGCTGCCCTACTACGACGTTGCCGGCGCCATGACGTTCGGGCGCGACCGCGAGCCGGTTTTCTGACCGTGTCCGGCTCGCGGCGGCTGCTCACCCGCCTTCGCGAGATGATGGCCGCCGGCGCCGCGCCACTGACCGAAGTCGCTCGCCTGGTCGCCGGCGAACTGGTCGCCGAAGTCTGCTCCATCTACGTCCTGCGCGCCGGCGACACGCTCGAGCTGCTCGCCACCCAGGGCCTGCGCCCCGACGCGGTGGGCCGTACCCGGCTGCGCGTGGGGGAGGGATTGGTCGGCCTCTCCGCCG
The DNA here is from genome assembly GCA_965199105.1 of Acetobacteraceae bacterium. Lineage (GTDB taxonomy): Bacteria > Pseudomonadota > Alphaproteobacteria > Acetobacterales > Acetobacteraceae > LMUY01. The sequence continues at coordinate 1,957,144 of CBDAQO010000002.1, forward strand.
CCACCGGGGGCGTGCTCAACCTGCCGGACGCCCAAATGCACCCGAGCTTCGCCTACCGGCCCGAGACCGGCGAAGAAGTGTTCGCCTCGCTGCTCGCCGTGCCGGTACGCCGCGGTGGGCACACCATGGGCGTGCTGGTGGTGCAGAACCGCTCGCCCCGCCGCTACGCCGCCGACGAGGTGGACGTGGTGGAAACCGTGGCCATGCTGCTGGGCGAGGCGCTCACCGCCGCCGGCGCCGCGGACGTGTTGGACGAGGGGCTCGGCGCCACCCTGCCGCGCCAGTACGACGCCGTGCCGCTGGCGCCCGGCCTCGCCATTGGCCCCGCGGTCGGCAGCAACCTGCAGCTCGGCCCGCGCCGCTTCCTCTCGCAGGACCCGGCGGCCGAGCAGGCTCGGCTGGAGCGCGGCCTGGTGGCGATGCGGCGCGACCTCGACCGCCTGATCGAGCGCGGCATGCCGGACGGCGCCGAGTCGCGCGAGATTTTGGAAGCCACCCGCCTGGTCGCCGCGGACGAAGGCTGGGTGCGCCGGGTCGCGGAGGCCATCAGCGGCGGGCTGACCGCGGAAGCCGCCGTCGTCCGCGTCGCCAGCGAATTGCGCGACCGCATGCGCCGCATCACCGACCCTTATCTGCGCGAGCGCCTGGCCGACCTGGAGGACCTCGCGGCCCGCCTGCTCGCCGCGCTGGATGGTGCGGCCACGCCCGGACCGATGCCGCCCGGCGCCATCCTGGTGGTGCGCCGGCTCGGCCCCGCCCAGTTGCTGCAATGGCACACCAGCGGCATCGCCGGCGTGGTGATCGAGGAGGGCAGCCCGTCGGGCCACGCCGCCATCCTGGCCCGCGCGCTCGGCATCCCGGCCCTGGGCGGCGTGCGCGGCCTGGTCGACGCGTTCCAGCCCGGCGACGACCTGATCCTCGACGGTGACGAAGGCCAGGCCATCCTGCGCCCGGAGACCGAGGTCCGCGCGCACTACGAACACGCCTGGGCCGCGCGTGAGGCGCGTCGCGCCGGGTTCGGCAAGCTGCGCCACCAGCCCAGCCAAACGCTGGACGGCACGCCGTTTTCGCTCATGATCAATGTCGGCCTCGCCCTCGAGCTCGAGCAGTTGGACGCGGTGGGCGCCGCCGGGATCGGGCTGTTCCGCACCGAGATCGCCGCCCTGGCGCGGGGTGCCGTCGCGGAAACCGCCGAGCAGGCCGCGCTCTATGCCCGCGTGATCGACGCCGCCGGGGACCGCCCGGTGCTGTTCCGCACCCTGGACCTCGGCGGCGACAAGCTGCTCCCGGACGCGCCGGCCAGCGAGGAGGAGAACCCGGCGATGGGCTGGCGCTCGCTCCGCGTGGCGCTGGACCGGCCGGCCTTGCTGCGCCGCCAACTGCGCGCGCTGCTGCTCGCCGCCGGCGGGCGCCGCCTGTCAGTGATGTTCCCGATGGTGGCGACGGTGGCCGAGTTCCGCGCCGCCCGGGGCTTGCTGTTCGCCGAGGCCGCCCGCATCCGCCCCTCGCCCAGCCTGCTGGAAGTGGGCGCCATGCTGGAAGTCCCGGCGCTGCTGTGGCAACTGCCGGCGCTGCTCAAGGAGTGCCAGTTCGTCTCCATCGGCTCCAACGACCTCATGCAGTTCCTGTTCGCCGCCGACCGCGGCACCCCAGCCTTGGCGGGCCGCTACGACATGATCTCGCCGCCCGTGCTCGACCTGTTGGAGCAGGTCCAAACCCAGGCCGCTGAAGCCGGCGTTTCGCTCTCGCTCTGCGGCGAGGCAGCCTCCCGCCCGCTCGAGGCGCTCACCCTCGCCGCGATCGGCATTACCAACCTGTCCATGCCGGCGTCCGGCCTGCTGCGGATCAAGGCCCTGCTGCGCTCGGTAAACCTGCCGTCGTTCCGCTCCCTGCTCACCGCCTTGCGCCTGAACGCCGCCGGCGAGGCCAGCCTGCGCGAGCCGGTCGCCACCTGGGCGCGCGAACACGGCCTGGACATCTAGCCGATCGCCATCGATCGCCACGGCCGCATAAAGCCCTCTCTCCCCTGGGAGAGGGTTGGGTGAGTAAGGGGCGCTGACGCTCGTTCGAGATACAACCAGGTTACGGCCAGCCGCCGTGAGCGTGAATTACCCGCCAATTGGCAATCGACGGCAAGCAGTCTACATCCGGGCACACAGACCCGGCTCCAATTGGCCCATGGAGGCACGCTTGCTGCCACTGTCACGCTGCGCGGTCGATTGACCGTGATGTCTTACGTCGATCCGGAGGCGATGGCCCCCGCTGGTGGGGCAGCCCGCGTCGGGGCGGACTTCCGCAACGCCCGCGACCGGCTCGGTTGGAGCCTGCCCGACGTGGCGGGATCGCTTCGCATACGCGCGCCCTACCTTGAGGCCATCGAGGAGGGCCGCCTCTCCAGCCTGCCGGGCAACGCCTACGCGATGGGCTTCGTGCGCACCTACGCCACCGCGCTGGGGCTCGACCCGGACGAGATGGCGCGGCGCTTCCGGGCCGAGGCGCAGGACGTGAACCGCAAGGTTGAACTGAGCTTTCCGGCGCCGGTGCCGACCCGCGGCGTGCCAGCCGGCGCCGTTATCCTGCTCGGCCTGGTGATCGCCGGCGTGGCCTATGTCGGCTGGTATCGCTACTCGGACGCCGGCGGGCCGCGGCTGGCCCAGGTCACCGCGCCGCCGCCCGATCGGCTGGCAGCGCTCGCGGCCCCGCAGCCGTCGCCCCAGGTGGCGTCCATCCTGCCGCCGCCCTCCAGCAGCGCCGCGCCCGCCACCCTGCCACCTGCGCCCACCCCGATCCCAGTACCGGTGGCCATTGCCCCGCCCGCGCCGCTGCCATCGCCGCCGGTGGTCTCCACCCGGCTGATGCTGCGTTCCAAGTCCGGCGGCTGGGTGCAGGTGCGCGAGCGCCAGGGCTCGGTCCTGCTCAACCGCGTGATGCGGCCGGGCGAGACATGGCCGGTGCCGATGAAGCCGCAATTGCTGCTCACCACCAGCAATGCCGGCGCCATGGAGCTGCTGGTGGACGGCGTGGCCGCTCCGCCGCTCGGCCCGGTGGGCGCCATGCGGCGGGACATCCCGCTCGACCCCGACCTGGTGAAGGCGGGCAAGACCAACCCGCCGCCGGCCCAGCCCGCCACGCCACAATAGCTCCAACCACTCGGACATACCCCGGATGAACTACCGCCCCTACCAGCAGATCACCCGCCGCAAGTCCCGCACCATCCATGTCGGGTCGGTGCCCGTCGGCGGCGACTCGCCGGTCACGGTGCAGACCATGACCAACACGCTGACCACCGACGTGGCCGCCACGGTCGCGCAAATCCGCCGCTCCGAGAAGGCCGGGGTGGACATCGTGCGCGTCTCCTGCCCGGACCAGGAGAGTGCGTTGGCGCTGAAGCAGATCGTGGCGCAGGTGCGGGTGCCAGTGGTGGCCGACATCCACTTCCACTACAAGCGCGCTATCGAGGCCGCGCAGAGCGGTGCGGCCTGCCTGCGCATCAATCCCGGCAACATCGGCAGCGCCGAGCGGGTGCGCGAAGTGATCCGCGCCGCCCGCGATTATGGCTGCTCCATGCGTATCGGGGTGAACGCGGGCAGCCTCGAGCGCCATTTGCTGGAGAAATACGGCGAGCCCAACCCGGACGCGCTGGTGGAGAGCGCGCTGGAACACGCCAAGATCCTGCAGGACAACGACTTCCACGAGTTCAAGATCAGCGTGAAGGCGTCCGACGTGTTCCTTGCCGTCGCCGCCTACCAGCAACTGGCCGACGTGTGCGACCACCCGCTGCACATCGGTATCACCGAGGCCGGGTCGAAGCGGGCCGGCACGGTGAAGAGCTCGATCGGCCTCGGCGCCCTGCTCTGGGCCGGCATCGGCGACACCCTGCGCGTCTCGCTGTCGGCCGAGCCGGAGGAGGAGGTGTTCGTCGGGTGGGACATCCTGAAGTCGCTCGGGATCCGCCACCGCGGCGTCAAGATCATCTCCTGCCCGTCCTGCGCGCGCCAGGGCTTCAACGTGATCCAGACCGTGAGCACGCTCGAGGAGCGCCTTGCCCATATCGAGACGCCGATCACGCTCTCCATCATCGGCTGCGTCGTCAACGGGCCCGGCGAGGCGCTGATGACCGATCTTGGCGTGACTGGCGGCGGCGATGGCAAGCACATGGTTTACGCCGCCGGTAAGCAGGACCACCGGATGGACGGGACCGCGATGGTGGACCACATCGTGGACCTGGTCGAAGCGAAGGTCGCGGCGTTGCAGTCTGCCGCGACCAAGGTGGCTGCGGAGTAGGCGTCCCGCTCAGGAGAGCGCGTTCAAGACGCGGGGGACAGCATCAGCCAGTCTGGCAGCTTGGCCGGCTGGGCTGCCAACGTTACCGACAGCGAGGTCGCCCGGTCCCGAGTCAGGTCCGCCAGCATCGAGATGCCGGTGTCGAACGCCTGCCGCTTGGCGTCGAGGATCAACGTCTCGCGGCCGCTCACCGGCGTGGGATCGACCGCCCACAGCGCGTGCATTGGCCAGACCATCCACTCCCACTCCGTGGCTTGCCCGCTGAGCATCGCCAATCGCTCGACAACGAGGTGAACCAGCACCAGCTTGTTCAGGGACAGCACGGCCCGGTGAAAAATGCCGTCGTCGGTCTGAAACACGTCCAGCATGGATGAACTCCGCCTGGCAGCCGGGGCTTGCGTCAATCAGACGCTAAACCAGACGTAGCTTGGAGCGAAAGTCGGAACAGGGCGCCCTGTCTGTCCGGGAATCCCCGGACGCGGTGTTACAAAAGGCAATCTCAGCTACCCGTCGCTGAGCCATCCCTTGTCCATGGCGTAGCGCACCACGTCCACCCGGCTGCGGAAGCCGAGCTTTTCCATCGCGCGCGCTTTGTAGGTTTCCACCGTCTTGATCCCGAGCAGCAGATCGGCCGCGATCACCTTGTTGCTGTGCCCGAGCGCGGTCAGCCGCAACACGTCGAGCTCGCGCTCGCTCAGATCGGCCAGGCTCGCCAGCAGCGCGTCACTGGAGCGGCGTTTGGCGGTCTCCACGATCATGCCGGCGATCATGGGGTCTAGATAGGCGCCGCCGCCGTCCACGATGCGGATCGCGCGCACCAGGTCGTCCGCCGCGGACCGCTTCAGCACGTAGCCGCCCATGCCGATCTCGAGCAATTGGCGCAGGTAGGCCGACTCCTCGTGGACGGTCAGCGCAATGACCTTGCAGGCGGACCCGCTGGCGAGCAGCCGGCGCGCTACCGCGATCCCGTTCAGCCCGGGCATCGACATGTCGAGCACCGCGATGTCGGGCTGCAGTTCCAACGCCATCGCCAGCGCTTCCAGCCCATTGGACGCAGCGCCCGCCACCTCGATGTCCGGGGCCAGCGCGATCAGCGCCTTGATGCCCTCGAGCACGATCGGGTGGTCGTCGGCCAGCAACAGGCGGATGACCTTCATCGCGCTTTAAAGCAGCATCCGAGCAATCGGAGTCGCTTTGCGATCCAGAGGCTCGGATAAAGCTGCTCTTTTCTCAGTCAAGCGGAGCATGATCGAAGAGATCATGCTCTAGGCGGGAACGTCGATGAACAGCGTGGCCCCGTTGCCCGGCGAGGACTCTATTTCCAGCGACCCGCCCACCAAGGACAGCCGTTCGCGCACGCCCAGCAGCCCTAAACGCTCGCCGCGCCTGCGGATGCTGCTTTCTTCCCAGACGAAGCCGCGCCCGTCATCCTCGATGATCACCTTGGCCCGTCGCCGCGTGATCTCCACCACGATGTCGGCGCGGCTCGCTTCGGCGTGCTTGATGATGTTGGTCACCGCCTCCTGCACCACGCGGTAGAGCGTGGCCTCCACCGCCGCGTTGAGGCGGAAGTCGGACGGGTGGATGTGCAGGTCGATCTGCAGGCCGGACCGGCGCGAGGTGGTTTCCACGAAGCTGCGCAGGCCCGCCTCCAACCCCAGCTCGTCGAGCCCGGCCGGCCGCAGCTCCCAAGCCAGCCGGCCGATTTCCACGCTGACGGAGGTGGCGGTGGTCTTGAGCCGGCACACCTGCTCGCGCAGCCCGGCCGGGTCGGTGGCGCGCTGCAGGATGCCCTCGAGCCCCATGTGCAGCACCGCCACGTGCTGGCCCAAGCTGTCGTGCAGCTCACGGGCGAGATGTTTGCGTTCGGCCTCCTGTCGCTCCACCGTGTCCCGCAGCACCGCGCCGAGGTCGGCCTCGGCCTGGGCGCGCCGCTCCGCCTCGCTGGTGAGTTCGCCGGTGCGCTGCAACAGCAGCTCGATCGCGCGGGCCTCGCGCCGGGAATGGCGCGTCACCGCCAGCGCCAGCAGGCTGAGCGACCCGGCCGCGAGCAGGAAGAAGAACCCATCGCGCAGCAAAGTCTCCCGCCAGTGCTGCAGCACGCGCGACATCGGGACCGCATGGGCCAGGTAAACCGGGTAGCCGGCCACCTTTTCGTAGGCGATCAGCCGCTTGTTGCCGTCGATGCCGGAAAAGCTGACCAGGCTGCCCCGGTCGGCGTTGTGCGTGGCCGCCAGCAGAAGCTGGCCGACCGACGCCCGGCTCGCGCCCCTTCCGCTTGGCGGGTATCGCGCCAGCAGCGTGCCGTCGGTGCGGAACAGCAGCGTCACGTCTTCGGGGGCGCCGCGCCGCCATAGGTCGGTGAAGAACGAGCAGGGCGCCGAAATCACGGTGATGCCGCCGAACGAGCCATCCGCCATGGTGCGGCGCCGGGCGATGCTGAGGTGGTCGCCGTTGTCGGGTAGGCCGCGCAGGCCGATGAAGGAGCTGTCAGCCCCGTTCCGCAGCCCGGCCCATACTGCGCTGTCCGCACTCAGCCCGGCCCGCTCGGCGCCAGATAATGTGCTCAGCCGCAGCGCCCCGTTGTCGTCCAGCAGCGAGACGCCGCCGACCCAGCGGTAGCGCGCGACCAGGCTCGACAAGTAGCGCGACAGGTCGGCCGACTGCTCGACCCCGTCCCACGGAACGCCACCGATGCGCTCGTTCAGCAATGCGGCCGCCAGGTCGAAGGTCTCGAACGCGGTGAAGGCCTGCTGCTCGAAGATGTCCGCCATGTCGGCGGCGTCCCGCTGCGCTTGTGCGACGGCGGCCGAACGGTCGCTGACGGCCTTGAACATGAATAACGTCAGCGGCACCAGCAGGCAGGCCAGCAGAAGCGCCGAGTAGAGCGACTTCGAGTAGAGCGGCTCGCAACTCGTCCGCTTGGCGCCAACGAACCCGCCGCCCACCGATCGCGCCGGGGCGCGGGTGAGGTCAACCGAGGTGGCGTTCGCCATCATGGACCTCCCGCGGCATCGGTCATGTTCCCGGCTGTGTTGGCCGGGTTGGTCGTCCTGCCATCGATGCGCAGAGACAATGTTCATACATGCGTGCTAGGTCAAGCACGAAGCCGGCCGGTGCCGAGTGGATTCGGGTCACGTCACGCGGCGTGCGGGGAGCAGCCGGCGGTCAGTACCAGCCGTGCTTTTGCCAGAATGCGGCCGCGTTGTCGGCGGTCTGGTAGCGCTTCTCGATGTAGCGGATGCCGCCCTGCGCCTCTTCCACCGGGTTGCCAAACGAGTTGGCGCCGTTCGGATTGAGGTGGTAACTCGCCCGCGTCAGTTGGAACAGGCCGCGGGCGCTATCCGTGTGGTTGCTGGCGCCCACCTGGCCGTTCGACTCCTGCCCGATGATGAACTGCAGCGGCGCTGCCCACGTGGTTGGCACGCCCTCCTTGGACATGGCGGTCTGCAACGCGCCCGTGACCTCCTGCGGCAAGGCTGCCCGTGCGGCGTGGCGATGGTTGGCTCCGGCCACGAGGGCGTTGAACGAGCTACCATGGTGGTGCGGCCCGGCGTGGCCATGCCGGGCGGTGCCGCTGGCGTGGTGCGCACCGTGCGGCCGCTCCTGGGCTGGCGCGGCTGCCCCGGCTCCCAAGACTCCCCCGTCTATAAGTTTCGGGCTCGATGCTGTCATGCCTGGCTCTCACGCTGCACGCCCCATGATCATCGAGGCGGGTTAACGCGGTGTTACCCGCCGCGCCGGCTCGGCTCGAAATCGTGGAATAGGTCTGCGATGGGGCGCCGGGTCAGCGCCCAGTTGGCGCCGGCACAGAATGCGGCGACCGCCGCGGCGATGAGCAGGGCAGGGGCGAACGAGCCGGACCACTCCACCACCACTCCGGTCACCAAGGGGGCGAGCGAGCCGCCGACCGAGCCGCCGATGTTGGCCATCGCCTCGGTCGTCGCCACCAGCGCCGCCGGGGCGAGGCTGGCGGCCAGGGTCCAGCCGCTGGTGGTGGCGACGTTGGCGCTGAACAGGGCCGCCGACACCGCCGTGAGCGCCAGCGCCGCACTGCCCGACACGGCAGCGAGCGCGCTGCAAGCGGCCGAGACGAACAGCCCGGCGACCAGCGGCCCCTGCCGTGCCGCGCGCTCGCTCCATCGCCGGCTCAGCCGGTCGGACAGCCAGCCGCCACCCACCGCGCCCAGGAACCCGGCGAACTGCGGCACCGACGACCACAGCGCCGCCGCGGCGGCCGCCATGTGCCAGCGCTGCACCAGGTAGCCCGGCAGCCAGGTGACGTAGAGCCACGTGATGTACACCGTCCCGCCGAAGCCCAGCAGCAGGCCCCACACCGTGCGTTGCCGCAGCAGCCCGCCCCATTGCCGCGGCCCGGCGATGCGCGGCGCCGCCTCGCGCGCCGGCAGGTCGCGGTAGACCAGCGCCCAGGCCGCCGCCACCAGCAACCCGGCTACCCCCATCGCGGCAAAGCTGGCCCGCCAGCCGGCCACCAGCATCAGCGGCGTCAGCAGCAGGGGCGCCAAGGCCGGGCCGAGCGAGGCGGACGCGTTGAGCAGCCCCATCGGCAGCGCGCGGTCGGGTGCGTCGAAGCGGTCGGCGCAAACCCGGGCGCCACCCACGAACATCGGCGCCTCTCCCAGGCCCAGTGCCACGCGGGCGCCGATGAATTGCGGCAGCGACGCCACCAATCCGGCGCCGGCCTGCACGCACGACCACAGCCCGAGCGCCCCCGCCAGCGCCCAGCGCGCGCCCAGCCGGTCCACCAGGCTGCCGGCCGGCAGTTGCGCCACGGCATAGCTCCAGGCGAACGCGGACAGCAGCAGGCCGGCTTGCGCTTCCGACAGATGCAAGTCGGCGCGGATGGCGGGCAGGGCGATGGACACGGCCGAGCGGTCGATGAAGTTGACGCAGCCGGCCACCACCAGCAGCGTCACCGCGACCGTGCGCAGCCGCACCGCAGCCAGCGCTACAGGTCTAGCACCAGCGTGCCGCCCGCCCGCCCGCGGGAGCAGCACACCGTCACGCGCTGGTTTAATGCCCGCTCCGCTTCGGAGAGGTAGAGGTCCCGGTGGTCGACCTCGCCGCTCACCACGCGGGTGACGCAGGTGCCGCAAACGCCTTGCTCGCAGGAGACCGGAATACCGACGCCGTATTCGGCCAACACCTGCACGATGCTGCGTTCGGACGCCACCTCGGCCGTCACCCCGCTGCGCTGCGCCACCACGGTGAACGGCTCGCCCTTGCGGTCCACGTCGGCGGTGAAGCGCTCGCGGTGCACGCGCTGCGGTGCCCAGCCGAGCTGCTCGGTGGTGGCGGCCACCGTGTCCTGCAGCCGGGACGGGCCGCAGACGTAGACGTGCGCGTCCGCTGGGGCCGCCATCAGGGTGGCCAGCGTGTCCAGCCGGGTACCGCGCTCGCCGCCCGACAGATGCAGCCGCACGCGCTCGGCAAACGGTGCGGCCGCCAGCTCGGCCGCGAACGGAGCGGTGGCCTCGCTATGGGCCGCGTAGTGCAGCTCGAACGGGCGGCCCTCGCGGTAGAGCGACAGCGCCATCGGGATCATCGGCGTGACCCCGATGCCGCCGGCCATCAACACGCTGTAGCTCGGCGCCTCGGCCAGCACGAAGTGGTTGCGCGGCGCGGTGATGCGCACCCGGCGCCCCTCGGCGAAGGCGGCATGGATGGTGGCCGAACCGCCGCGCGACGCGGCCTCGAGCAGCACTGCGATGCGGTAGCGCCGCCGGTCCGCCGGGTCGCCGCAGAGCGAGTATTGCCGCACGATCCCGGTGGCGACGTGCACGTCGATATGCGCGCCGGGCTGGAACGGCGGCAGTTCGCTGCCATCGGGCGCCACCAGCTCGAGCGCCAGCACGCGCTCGGCCTGGCGGGTGACCCGGTCCACCACCACAGCGATGGTGCCCGGCGCGCCTGGCCCGAGCAGCATGGCGCCCGGCTTGGCCACGCGCGGGGCCGGCGGCGGGGCGTGGCGCACCTCCTCCTCGCCGTTCTGCCGCAGCAGGTCGAGCAGCCGGTTGCGCATGATCATGCCCGGCCGGTCCGACGGCATATGCGCCTCCCGCCGGGCCGCGATGTCGATGGTGGCGTCCGGATCGGTGCTCTCCAGCACCGCCTTGTCCTCGTTGGTGATCCGGAGGTCCCACGCGATCAGCTTGTCCGCCGGGCAATCGGCCTCGCTATCGTTGCGATACAGCAGTTGCGTGAGCTGGATGGTGCCGTCATCCACCGGGGTGGCGCAGTTGATGATGATATGCCGGATGCCGCTCGGGTATTCCATGTCCATGCGGCGCGAGAACGGCAGGTACCAGTGGTTCTGCATCGTGCGCGTGGTGTGCGCCGTCGTCACGCCGGTGATCTGGTGCGCCTCGGGCGGGTTCAGGATGTCCACGATGGTGGTGGCGTAGAAGCCGTAATCCGTCTCCACCAGCTCGTACATCTGCGGCTTGGGCTGCGCCGCGTTGCCGAACGTTGCCTGGTGCACGAAGGCGAAATGGGCGTTGTCGAACGAGTTCTCCATCATACGCAGCGGCGCGGTCTGCCAGGTCTCGTAGAACTGGAAGATACGCCGGAACGCCGGGTCGCGGTCTTCCGGGATGTCGAACAGGTCTTCCAGCGGCTGTTCCAGGGCGACCCAGGCGTAGCCGTAGCGCGCGGTGCACCAGAACGCCTCCACGCCCAGCGCCGGCAGCGGCTTGTCGGCCTCGTATTGCGGGATGCGGACCAATGTTCCGGTGCCGTCATAGGTCCAGCCGTGGTAGCCGCAGACGATGCGGCCGGCTTCGCACCAGCCCTTGGAGAGCTTGGCGGTGCGGTGGCAGCAGCGGTCCCGCAGCGCACGCGGCGTTCCCGTCTCGTCGAGGAACAGCACGATGTCGACGCCCATGAGGCGGAACGGCTTTGGCCCGGCCTCGAGTTCATGCACTGGCATGATGGCGTACCAGAACTTACGAAACAGGTTTTGTTGGGTGGTGAGCATGGCGGTCTCGCGGTCTCGGGCGGCGCCTGGCCCTGTTTGGCTGCACCACCGCGGCCATTAACACTTGGCCGTGGCCGCAGGGGAAGCGGGTAACGCCCGCTGCGGTCACCGGACTGGCCGGGCAATCAAGTTTGCCGCGACCTTCTCCCGACCGCGGGAGAGGGAGAAGCAAGGGAGAGTGGGATTGCCCTTGCCGCGGGGTGCACCGGCTAGTGGGCGGTGGGGAAGCGGTAGCTGGGCGCGGCAGTCCGGCTGGCCATCAGGTCCGGCTGCTGTTGCGCGAGTTCGGCCAGCAGCGACCACACCCGGTCCGGCTCCATCTTGCTGTCGGGGTCGTTCAACAGGCGCTCGAGTTCCATCAGCTTGTCATCGTCGCTCATCGCTTCACCGCCACATGCTGCGTCGCAACATTTATGCGCGCAACGATCGGCAAACAAGCAAACAGCGTTAACAATCGTTCACAGAAACGTTAACGTGAGCGTTAGTTCGACGACGTCACCGCCGGCGCTAGCGCAACCGTCTTGGCGGCGGGATGGGCCGGGTTGCGGAAGCGCAGCTCGCCGTCCGGCGCGGCATCCTCGGTGCCAAACATCTCGAGCCGGCTGGTGCAGGTGACGGCCACGACCGCCTTGGCGCCGGGATCGGTCAGGAACTGCCTCGCCTCGCCCTCGAGGTCGAGCCGCTCGCGCAGCAGCCGCCACTCGATCTTGTCGGTGTCCTCGATGAACATGGCGAGGATGCCGGGCCGCGCCCCGGTCAGCCGCGTCGGCGCCACCGCGGCCATCCGGCGCCGCACCGCGCAGGCGACCTCGTTCTCCTGGCCCGCGCGCGCCGCCATCACGAACATACTACGCTCGGCCACCGTCACCGCCAGGTGCGCCTCGGGGCCGAACTCGTTGCGCAGCCGCGGCATCAGGCCGAGCTCGTCCGCCTGCGCCGCCGCCAGCATCAGCGGGTCCAGCCGCAGCACCGCCGCCTCATCGTGGTCCGCCCGCCGCATCGACGACAGCATCGCCGTAATGCGGGCGTGCAACGCGCCCAGCGCGTCCCCTTCGGGCAGGTCCTTCAGACCGCCCGGCAGCGTCATCTTCAGCAGATAGCGCCCGGGATGCGCCGCCAGCCACGTCTGCAGCTCCGGGTCGACGCGGTCGCACAGCCGGCACCACGCGCCGCGATGCACGCCACGGCCGTCCTCGGCCGAGACCAGCTCGCAGGCGACTTCCGCCTCCTGGCCATCGCGATACAGCATCAGGTCGAAGCTCGCGGCGTCTTCCAGGCCGGGGTAGCTGACCTGGAAACCGCGCGCCTTCTGCAACGCCGCCGCGCGCAGCATGTGGAAGATCGGCATCAGCGTGCAATTCGCTTGCGCCGCCTGCTGCAAGGCATGGCGCAGCCGCTCGCGCCCCTTGCCGGGCAACGTTTCGAACAGGCGGCTGGCGTCGGCGGCCAGGCTCACGATGCGCCGCTCCGCCAGGCTTGGCGCCCGGTTGCGCCCGACCCGGCGCCAGCGCTCGATGGTCAGCTCCAGCACGTGGCGCTGCATTACCGCCCGGCCAAACCGGGTCTGGTCCCGCGCCGCCTGTTGGATGGTTTGCAGCCGCTCATCCCATTCGGCCACGCCGAAGCCTTCGACGAACGCTTCCAGTGCGGCGGGATCGACAGGCGGTATGGCGTCGGGCATGGCGAGCATCTGAGTATTTGGCCCCCGAATTACCGACTCACAAATTGGTGAGGATCGCGCTTTTTCGCCAGGCCATTAACTTACCGCAGTTAACCCCGCACCAATGCGCCGCCGGCCTGCGCGCGATGCCGCAACAGGTGGTCAGCCAGCACGCAGGCCAGCATCGCCTCGCCCACTGGAACCGCCCGGATCCCGACGCAGGGGTCATGCCGCCCGCGCGTGGCCACCGTCACATCCTGGCCATGGACGTCCACCGAGGCGACCGGCGCCAGGATCGAGCTGGTTGGCTTGACGGCGAAGCGGGCGACGATCGGCTGCCCGGTGGAGATGCCGCCCAGGATGCCGCCGGCGTGGTTGCTGCCGAACGTGACCTGCCCGCCCTCCATCCGCATCGCGTCGGCGTTGGCCTCGCCGCGCGACCCAGCGGCGGCAAACCCGTCGCCGATTTCCACGCCCTTGACCGCGTTGATCCCCATCAGCGCGGCGGCGATCTCGGCGTCCAGCTTGCCGTAGAGCGGCGCCCCGAGCCCGGGCGGCACGCCGTCCGCTACCAGCTCGATCACGGCGCCGATGGAGGAGCCCTCTTTGCGCACGGCGGCCAAAAGCGCCTCCCAGCGCAGGGCGGCCGCCGGGTCGGGGCAGAAGAACGGGTTGGCGTCCACCGCGTCCCAGTCCCACGCCGCGCGGTCCACCGCGTCCGTCCCCATCTGCACCAGCGCGCCGCGGATGCGCACGCCGGGCAGCAGCAGCCGCGCCACCGCCCCCGCCGCCACCCGGCAGGCCGTCTCCCGCGCCGATGACCGGCCGCCGCCACGGTAGTCGCGGATGCCATATTTGAGCTGGTAGGTGATGTCGGCATGGCCGGGCCGAAAGCGCTCGGCGATGTCCCCGTAGTCGCGCGAGCGCTGGTCGGTGTTCTCGATCTGCAGCGCGATCGGCGTGCCGGTGCTGCGCCCTTCGAACACGCCGGAGAGGATGCGCACGGCGTCCGCCTCCTGCCGCTGGGTGGTGAAGCGGGATTGGCCGGGGCGGCGGCGGTCGAGGAAGGGCTGCAGGTCGGCTTCGCTCAGCGGGATTTGCGGCGGGCAGCCATCCACCACGCAGCCGATCGCCGGGCCGTGGCTTTCGCCCCAGGTGGTGACGCGGAACAGGTGGCCGAAGCTGTTGTGGCTCACGGCGCCGCGCTGCGATGCCGGGTGTGCACCTTATTGCCCTCGGGGTCGTGCAGGTAGGCGCCGTAGTAGTCCGCGGCGTATTGCGGCCGCAGCCCGGGTGGTCCGGCGTCGCGGCCGCCCTGGGCCAGCCCGGCCTGATAGGCGGCGACCACGGCGTCCCGGCTTGGCGCCTCGATCGCGATCATCACGCCGTTGCCGGCCGTGGCGGGCTCGCCGTCGAACGGGATGCCCACGAACAGATGCGGCAGGTGGCCGTCGCGCGCCCAGCCAACGAAGCTGCCATCGGCCGCGGTCTGCATCCGGGTGATGCCCAGCGGCGCCAGGAACGCGTCGTAGAACGCGGCCATGCGCGCCATGTCGTTGGCGCCCAGCGTGACGTGACTGAACAGGGCGGCCTCCTACTCCGACGGGGTCACGGTGATGTCGGGCGCGGTCGGGTTCTTCATGCCCACGATATGGTAGCCGCTATCGACGTGCAGCACCTCGCCGGTGGTGCCGGATGCGAGGTCGGACAGCAGGTAGATCGCGGCGCCGCCCACCTCGTCGATCGTGGTGTTGCGCTCGAGCGGCGAATTGTATTGGTTCCAGCGCAGGATGTAGCGGAAGTCGCCGATCCCGCTCGCCGCCAGCGTCTTGATCGGCCCGGCGCTGATCGCGTTCACCCGGATGCCGGCTTTGCCCAGGTCGGCCGCCAAATAGCGCACCGACGCCTCGAGCGCCGCCTTCGCCACGCCCATGATGTTGTAGTGCGGCATCACCCGTTCGGCGCCCAGGTAGCTCATGGTGAGCAGCGAACCCCCGGGCCGCAGCATCGGCACCGCCCGAGCACAGACCGCGGTGAACGAGAAGCATGAGATGTCGAGCGCGGTAAGGAACACGTCGCGCGGGGTGTCGATGTATTTGCCGCGCAGGAACGCCTTGTCCGCCCAGCCGATTGAATGGACCAGAAAGTCGAACTCGCCCCAGCGCTCCGCCAGGCCGGCGAAGGCGGTGTCCAGGCTGATGTCGTCGGACACGTCGCAGGGGAACACCACCTGGCTGCCCAGGCTCTCCGCCAGCGGGCGCACGCGCTTGCCGAGGCCCTCGCCCTGGTAGGTGAAGGCCAGTTCGGCGCCCTGCGCGGCGCAGGCGGCGGCGATGCCCCAGGCCACCGAGCGCTCGTTGGCGACACCCATGATGAGGCCGCGCTTGCCCGCCATCAGCGTGCCACCCTGGGGCTTGGCCACGGGTTTGGCCAGCGGGGTCGCATCCGGCATGTGGGGTTTCCTCTTTGCAGAACGGTGTCGGCGGTGGTGGCACAGGCGCTCGCAATAGGGAAGAGCGAGCCGCGCCTTCGCCGGTATGCGGGGCCCGCTTGCGCCGCGCGGCAATCGCCCCACACTTGGCGCAACAGGAGGCCCCCGCCGATGCCCGACACCAACGCGCCCGCAAGCCGCCCCGTCCCGGTGACCGACGACCCGATCGGCCTGTTCCACACCTGGCTCGCGGAGGCGCGCGAGACCGAGCCGAACGACCCCAACGCCATGACCCTGGCCACCGCCACGCCGGGCGGCGCGCCCTCGGCCCGGATGGTGCTGCTGAAGGATTGCGACGCGCGCGGCTTCGTCTTCTATAGCAACGCGCAGAGCCGCAAGGGGGGCGAACTGGCCGCCAACAGCCAGGTCGCGCTGCTGTTCCACTGGAAGTCGCTGCGCCGCCAGGTGCGGGTCGAGGGCCGCGTGTCGCCGGTGTCGCACGAGGAGGCGGACGCGTATTTCGCCAGCCGGCACCGCCTCTCCCGCCTGGGCGCGATCGCCTCCGACCAGTCCCGCACGCTGCCGAGCCGGGCCGAACTGGAACGCCGCCTGGCCGACGCCGGGGCGCGCTACCCGGGCGAAGACATCCCGCGCCCCGAGCACTGGACCGGCTTTCGCGTCGACCCGGCGCGGCTCGAGTTCTGGCAGGACATGCCCTATCGCCTGCACGACCGCCGGATCTACACCCGCACCGGAGACGGCTGGGCCACGGAGGCGCTGTACCCATAACGGCTGGCCTCCACCCTTATCAAAACACTGGCGTGACCGCGAACAAGCGAAGATTATAGCGGCAAGCAACAACCGCGCAGGTGCCGCCATGCCGATCCGCAAGCTGCTGCTCCCGTTGACCGGCACGGCTGCCGGGGAGGCCGCCATCGCCACCGCGCTGATGGTGGCGCAACAGTGGAACGCGCACATCCTGGCCCTGCACGTGCGCGCCGACAGCCGGGACGTGGCGCCATTGGCCGGCGAGGGCCTGTCCGGCGCCATGATCCAGGACATGATGCGCGCCACCGAGCGCGAGAGCGGCGAACGCTCCTCCGCGGTGCGCCTGATGTTTGACCGGGCGATCGGCGCGCTGGACATCCATATGGAGCAGCCGACCTACCGGGCGGACCATCCCAGCGCCTCCTTCGCCGAGATCATCGGGCGCGAGGAGGACCTGGTCGCCCAACAGGCCCGCCTGGCCGACCTCACCATCGTGCCGCACCCTGAGTCGGGCGACGACGTGTCGTCCTCCGACGCGCTGCATGCCGTGTTGTTCGACAGCGGCCGCCCCGTGCTGATCGCGCCGCACCGACCGCCGGCGAGCTTGGGCACCCGGGTCGCGGTAGCCTGGAACGGCACCGGCGAGGGCGCCGCCGCGGTGGCCGCCGCCATGCCGTGGCTGCAGCGCGCCAGCGCCGTGCGCATCCTCTGGGCTACCGAATACCACCGCAACGGCCCACCGGCGCGCGACCTGGCCGCCTACCTGATGCTGCACGGCGTCAACCCCGAGATCGCCCAATTCCGCCCGGTCGACCGCGAGGTGGGCGCCGGCATGCTGGCCGCCGCGCGCGAGTTCGGCGCCGACCTGCTGACCATGGGCGCCTACTCGCACTCCCGCCTGCGCCAACTCATCCTTGGCGGCGTGACCCGCCACGTGCTGGAGAACGCAGCGCTGCCGGTGCTGATGAACCGCTGACAGCGTCGCCGCAGCCGGCTACGGCCGCCGCCGCCGCCGCCGCAGTTGGCCCCTCACCCCGACCCTCTCCTAGGAGGAGAGGGAGAAGGAAAACGGGAGAGGGAAGGAAGAGTCTGGCTAGCTCGCCGGGCCGGCGGAGACGGTGGCGATCGCGCCGGGTTTCTGGTGCACGACGAAGCCGGCCACCGGGTGGATCGCTCCGGCCGCCTGCAGCCACTGGGTGACCACCCAGGACGGGTATTTCGGCGCCAGCGGAACCGATTGGGCCTCCTCCCACACCAGGCTGACCAGGGTGCCGCCGGCGAAGGGATGGGCCCGCATCGTTCGGGTTAGGCCGATGTCGTCCAGACCGGCGTCCGGACCCATGAAAACCATCTTCTGCGGCTGGGCCGTGAAGTCGGGGAAGTGGGTGGTGTCGGTGGCCGGCGCGGCTGATGTCGCGGCGTATTTGCTGGCGAACACCGCCACCTGCCTGGTCCGCTCGGCCTGGGCCTCCGGCGACAGGGTGCGCTGCTCGGTTTGCGCCGCCGCGGCGTCGGCGACGGCGAAGCGGCGCAGCGCGGCGCAGTCGACCCCCTCGGCGCAGTTCAGGTGCAGCTCGAAGAACACCATCGGCACGGTGACGCTCACCTGGCAGGGCGGCTCCCAGTCCGCGCCGGTCCACCGGCTCAGCACGAGCGCGGTGATCGACTGGTTGGGGCCCGAGCCGGAGTTGGTGCGGGTGGCTTCGTCGGCGAGGTAGGCCTGGTGGTCGGACTGGCCCGACAGCAGCCGCGTGTCGGGGCAGTCACCGGCGAACGCCGCGGGGAGAGCCACCGGGTCGAGCTGGTGGCCTGCGGCCTTGAGGCTGCTGGTGGTCACGCAAAGCATCGTTCCGGCCTCGTTGCGGACGACGGCGGCGGTGTGGTTGGAAAACCAGGTCAGCGTCGCCTGGCAGGTGTCGCAGGTGGCCTGGGCCTTCACCTGCGCCAGCAGCGCCGGCGTGGCGCCATGCTGCTGCAGCTCGGCCAGAACGTCCGCCTCCTTCCGCGCGTCGATGTCGGCGCCGAGCGGGGTGAACAGGCCCGGCAACTGCGCCAGGCTGGCCGGCGCCGGCGACCCGGCGTGCAACTGGCGCGCCACCATCTCGCACATCGAGCCTTCGGCACCCGCCGACCCGACCGGCACGGTGGTGAGGGCGAGCAGCAGGGTCAGGAGTGGAGCAAGTGGCCCGCGCACGGCGTGGTCTCCTTCAGGGTCAGTCGTCCTCGTTGGTGCGGCGGACCAGGATTTCGCGTTTGCCCACGTGGTTGGCGGGGGTGATGATGCCCTCTTTCTCCATCTGCTCGATGAGCTTGGCGGCACGGTTGTAGCCGATCGAGAGATGGCGCTGGATGAAGGATGTGCTGGCCTTGCCCTCGCGCGCGACCACGTCGACGGCCTGGTCGAACAGGCTCTTGTCGCTGTCGGCGGCGCCCGCGATGCCGGACAGGCCGGGCGCCTCGTCGCCGTCGTCGCGCGCGTCGGTGACCTCGTCGAGGTAGGCCGGCTCGCCCTGTTCGCGCAGGAACGCCACCACGTCCTCCACCTCGCGGTCGGTGACGAAGGGGCCGTGGACGCGGCCGATGCGTCCGCCGCCCTGCATGTAGAGCATGTCGCCCTGGCCGAGCAGTTGTTCGGCGCCCTGCTCGCCCAGGATGGTGCGGCTGTCGAACTTGCTGATCACGGTGAAGGAGATGCGGGTGGGGAAGTTGGCCTTGATGGTGCCGGTGATGACGTCCACCGAGGGGCGCTGAGTGGCCATGATGACGTGGATGCCGGCGGCCCGGGCCATCTGCGCCAGGCGTTGCACGGCGGCCTCGATCTCCTTGCCGGCGACCATCATGAGGTCGGCCATTTCGTCGATCACCACCACCAGGAACGGCAGCTTCTCCAGCGCGAGCGGGTGTTCCTCGAAGACCGGCTTGCCGGTATCGGCGTCGAAGCCGGTTTGCACCCGCCGGGTCACCAACTCGCCGCGGGCGCTGGCCTCCTCCACGCGCTCGTTGTAGCCGGCGACGTTGCGCACCCCCAGTTGGCTCATCGCGCGGTAACGGCGCTCCATCTCGCGCACGGTCCATTTCAGCGCGGTGACGGCCTTGGCGGGCTCGGTCACCACCGGCGCCATCAGATGCGGGATGCCGTCATAGACCGAGAGCTCGAGCATCTTGGGGTCGATCAGGATCAGCCGGCATTGGTCGGGGCTGAGCCGGTAGAGCAGGCTCAGGATCATGGCGTTGATCCCGACCGACTTGCCCGACCCGGTGGTGCCCGCCACCAGCAGATGCGGCATGCGGGCGAGGTCGGCCAGCACGGGCTCGCCGCCGATGTCCTTGCCCAGGGCCAGCGCGAGGCGGGCAGGGTGCTTCTCGTAGGCGTCCGAGCCGAGCAGTTCGGAGAGGAAGACGGTCTCGCGCTTGGCGTTCGGCACCTCAATGCCGATCACGTTGCGGCCCGAGACGGTCGCGATCCGCACCGCGGTGACGGAGAGCGAGCGAGCGACGTCGTCGGCCAGGCCGATGACGCGGGCGGAGCGGATACCGGGGGCGGGCTCGAGCTCGTAGAGCGTGACCACCGGGCCGGGCCGGATGTCGCGGATGGTCCCCTGGACGCCGTATTCGTCGAGCACGGATTCGAGCAGCCGGGCGTTGGCTTGCAGCGCGTCTTCGCTGGGGCCGGTGCTGGCGCGGGCGGGCGGCGCCTTCAGCAGCGAGAGGGGGGGGATGCGCCAGTGGCCTTCGGCGTCCGGCAGCGGCAGGCTTTCCTGGCGGGGCGGGGCGGGCTTGCGCGCGGGCAGGCTGATACGGGCCTTGATGGCGGCGGGCAGCGAGGGCGCCGGGATCGGCTCGCGCGGCGCCATGTTGGGCATCGAGGCCAGGGGCGGTGCCTGCGGGGCGCGGGGCTCGGCGATGGCGCGGGCGGCGCGGGCGATTGGGAGCGGGGGCAGAGCGTCGCGGAGCGGCTCGGCGGGCAGGGCGTCATAGGCGCCGGTCCGGTCCAGGCGATCTCGGCGCTGCGTCCACCGGGTGAACCAACCTGCGGCGTTGCGGCTCATCGTGCGCCCGGTGCGATGGCCGCGGGCGATGGAGCCGCCGGCCGCGCGCCATTCGCCGGCGGACAGGCCAAAGCTCTGCCAGGCCAAGGCGAGCCCGGCGGCCAGGCCGACCAGCACCGCCACGCCGGCGCCGAACGGGCCCAGCACCGTGCTGGCGGCATGGAACGCGGTCTTGGCCAGCGCGTCCCCCACCGCGCCGCCCGGCCCGGCGCTGGACGGCCAGGCGAGCTGGGCCGGGATGGCGGCGCCCAGGGCGGCCCACACCGGCAGCGCGGCAAGCGTGCAGAGCAGTCGCAGCGAAAACCGCCCCAGCCCACGGTGGGAGGCGATGCGCCAAGCCCAGGCCAGGGCGGCGAGGCCGGGCAGGGCGGCCGCGGCGCCGAAGCCCTGCAGCAGCACGTCCGCCGCCATCGCGCCGACCGGCCCGGCGAGGTTGGTGGGGGCATTGGAGCTGGCGGTGTCGAGCGAAGGGTCGTTCGGGTTGTAGAACGCCAGCGCCACCAGCAGTGCCACACCGCCCAAGCCGAGCGCGAGCCCGCCCATCTCGGCCAGGCGACGGCTCATCAGCGCCCGGATAGCCGGGGAGGCGATGGTTCGGGCGGGAGCGGCAGTAACCATGCGTCCTCGAGGTGGGAGTTACGGACCTCGCGTGGGATGCGAGGTATAGCCCGGAACCTGGCTGAGACGAATGGGAATTATGGTCTTTGCACGAGTGGAAAAGACCGGCCCGTCACACCGCGCGGCGATGATGCGAAACGGTGTGGCGGACGTGGCGGCGGTAGCTCACATGGCGGTGCCAGTGCGACTCGCCGGGCTCGGGCGCCTCGGCCACTTCGTCGAAGCCATTGGCGTCCTGAGCGTGGCTGCGCAGGTCCCGCGGGGGCGGGTTCAGCACCGGGATGGGGGCGCTGCTCGAGGCGGACGCGACCAGGGTGCCGCTGTCCGGCCGGTTGTAGATGAAACCGTTGGTCGGGTAGATGCTGCCGAACTCGCCGTCATGGCCGAGGCCCACGCGCACCGCGGTCCAGTCGTTGCGCGGCGAGACGTCCACCACGGTCACGTCGCGCGTCACCTGGCCGGGGCCGCCCCAGTTGGCCTGGTCGATCGCCACGGTCCGCCCGTTGATCACGTCGCTGACGACGGCGACGTGGCCGAGCCGCATCGCGCCGTTGGCCTGGAAGCTCAGCACGCTGCCGGGTTCGGGGCGGGTGCCGCGCTGGTAGATGCCGGCCGCGTTGTCCCACCAGGCGCTGGCGTTGCCGGTGAGCTCGATGCCGGAGTCCGCGCGGGCGAAGGTGACGCATTGCAGGCGGCCGCCGCTATGGCCGTAGCGGGCGGCAAAGCGGGTATGGCGGCCGTAATGCTGCCAGACCGACCGGCTATGCCTGCCGCCGAAGGATGCCAGGTTGACGCTGTGTTGACCGCCGGCGCGAGGGTGACTGGAGGCGCGGCTTGGATGGGCGTCGGCGGCGGCAGCGAGACCCAGGCTGATCACCAAACCCATAACCAGGCCCTTGATGCGTGCCGCTCCGGTCATAACGCCTCCCGTACAAGTTCACGAACATGTGTGGTTGGCGGTAGCAACCTCCGGTGAGGGCTGGCAAGTCGACTATGTCCATTTGTTGCAATGGCGCGAGCGAACTGACGGAACGACAGGGCTTCACAGCGGCATTACCCGACAGAAGTCCTAAACCGCGGTTCGTCCGGCCGCCCGGCGTGCCCAGGCGACCGGCGATCGCGGCCAGGATTCGGCTACTTGCAGGCCGAAACCATGATCTCCACCAGATGGCGCGGGTCGGCCATGCTGGCTTCGACGCAGGCGCGGGCCGGGGCACCGGCTTCCGGCAGCCAGGCCGACCACACCTTGTTCATCGCGTCGCGGTCGCGGATGTCCTTCAGCCAGATTTGCGCCTGCAGCAGGCGGGTGTTGTCGGTGCCATGGGTCTCCAGGGCGGCGTCGATCTTGGCCAACACCTCCTCGGTCTGGCCCACCACGTCCTTAGAGAGGTCGCTGGCGGTCATGCCGGCCAGGAAGACGAAGCCGTGGTATTCGACGGCTTGCGCCAGCACCGGGCTGGCGTCGGTGCGGATGATCTTGCTCATGGCTGCTACTCCTGATCGTCGGGGTGGTGGTCGCTTGTATCGGCAATGGGCGCGGCGCCGCCAGCCGCTCGCCGGGGTGGACCCTCACCCATCGTGCGTCAGGGCGAGTAGGGCACCCCTTGCGAGCCGGAGCGCGCCGGCGGCGGCAAGGAGGTGCCGGGGCCGTTCGGGTTGCCGGCCTTGGTGGCGGCCAGGCAGCGCGAGAAATCCTCGTCGTAGCCGTATTGCTGGCTGAGCCCGCGGGTGGTGATCCCGGTGTCGCCGGACGAGGAGTACGGCGAGTCGGTGGTATCCCGCTCCGACAGCAAATAGCGGTTCTGCTTCTCGAAGGCGGCGTCGGTGTCCGAGCGGCAGGCGGCGACCTCGGCGCGTTGCGCACGCTGCGCGGCTGTCGGCGGCGGCAACGGCTGGCAGGCGGCGGCGAGCAGCGCCAAGAGGAGCACCGAAGCGGTCGGGAACACCGAAGCGAGCGGCAAGCGGGGACGGCGGGGCATGGGGGTCGGCTCCAGGGGTTCGGTCAGCGGTCGCGCTCGCTACCACGGACGGCGGCGGAAAACACGCTGGTACCGCGTCCGACGGGCGCGGCTGTCCCGGCCCAGCCCACCAGGCTCTCCACAGTGTCGAAGTCGCGCAACACCGTGTCGTCGGCCGGGATTTCGGCCACCCACTCGGCATGGCGGCGCAGCAGCGAGCGGGCGCCGCGGTCGCCCTCCAGCGCCATCATCTCGGGGAAGAAGCGCCGGTCCCACAGCACCGGGTTGCCGAGCTCGCCGCCATGAGTGGGGCAGACGATCAGCCGGCCCTCCTCGGCGTCATAGGCGGCGAGCAGGCGGTCGATGGTGGCGGCACTGACCAGCGGCATGTCGCCCAGCATCACCAGCGCGGCGGCGGCGGTGGGCGGCACGGCGGCCAACCCGGCGCGCAGGCTGGCGGCAAGCCCCTCGCCAAAGTCCGCCGCATGGACGTGGACCACGCTGCTCGCCCCCACAGCGGCGCGGATTTCGTCGGCGCGATGGCCCGTCACCAGCAAGACGGGGCGGGCCTGGCTGGCCAAAGCCGCCTCCACCACCCGGGCCACCATAGGCTGGCCGACACCGCCCGGATCGGCCCCGCCGGTCTCGAGCAGCTTGTGGCGCGGCGCCATGCGGCTGGACTGCCCGGCCGCGAGCACGATGGCGGCCACCCGCGGCATGGCGCGGCTGCTCGCCCGGGCGCGGGGCAGGGGCCGCTGCGCCACGTCCTTCAGCAAGCCGCCGACCCCCATGCCGGCCACCGTGGCCCCGGTGACGGGCAGGCCAGCGGCCAGGCGCTGCAACACCAGGTCGATCCCGTTCGGCTTGGGGCTGCGCGCGCAGCCCGGCAGCACCATCGCCGGCGTGGCGCCGATGCGGCCGACACAGATCAGGTTCCCCGGGTCGACCGGCATGCCGAAATGCAGGATTTCACCGCCGGCGGCCACGATCCCGGCGGGCCCGACGTCGCGCCGGTCCACCACGGCGGAGGCGCCGGCGACCAGCAGCAGGTCGGCGCCCTCGGCCAGCAGGCGCCGCAGGGCGGCCGCGATGGGGGCGGTCTGATGCGGGCATTGCAGCGGAGCGAGCAGCGTGCCGCCCAGGCCGGTCACCCGCGCTTCGGTGGCGGCGATAGTGCCGGCGAGGACCGACTCCTTGAGCCCGGGCAGGGTGGTGAGCACCAGCCCGACCCGGCGTGGCTGCCAGGGCAGCACGTCCATCGCGCCGCCGCCGCACGCCTGCTCGGCACGGGCCAGCACGGCGCCCGACACCGCGAACGGGATGATCTTGATGGTGGCCACCATGTCGCCCCCCGCCACCGGCGTCGCGTCCGGCAGGGTGGCGACGGTGACGGCCTCGTCTACCCGGTTGAGCGCGTCGATACACGCTGGGTCGACCCGGAGCAGCCCGGCAGCTCCGGCTTGCAGGTTGACCCGGCCGGTGGCGGCCCGCGTCGCTAGCAGCCGCGCGCCGTCGCCGAGCAGCGCATGGGCCACGCGGGCAGCCGCCGCGTTCTCCCCCACGTCGCCCAGTTCCAGCCGCGCCGCGATCACCGACGCGATCGATGCCGCCTGCAGCGCCGCCAGGGCCTCCCGGTCCAGCACCGAGCCCTTCTTCAGCACCCGGCCCGGCAGGCGGTGAGTGTGCGCCAGCACCGTGCCCTCGGCGGCGGCAACGTCGGTCGGCCCGAAGATCACGCGAGCGGCGCGCCCCGCCGGACCGCCACGATCTGTGCCAGGATCGACAGCGCGATCTCCGGCGCGGTGACCGCAGCGATGTTCAGCCCCACTGGGCCACGGATGCGGGCGAGCGCCGCCTCGCCGTGGCCCAGGGCGCGCAGGCGCTCGAGCCGGCTGGCATGGGTGCGGCGGCTGCCGAGCGCGCCGATGTAGAACGCGTCGGACCGTAGGGCGCGGTCGAGCGCCGGGTCGTCGAGCTTGGGGTCGTGGGTCAGCGTCACGATGGCGGTGCGGCCGTCGGGGCGCAGGGCGTCGAGTGCCTCGTCGGGCCAATCGGTGCTGACGCTCACGTTGGGGAAGCGGTCCTCGGAGGCGAAGGCGCGGCGCGGGTCGGCCACGATGATGCCGTAGCCAAGCTGGGCGGCGAGCGGCACCAGCGCCTGGGCAATGTGCACGGCGCCGACGATCACGATGCGGGCGGGCGGGTTGAACGCGTGCAGGAACCAGGTGGCGCCGTCCACCGCGTGGGTGCCGCTCTTTTCCGCCGCCAGCGCCTGCTGGGCAAGGGCGGTCAGCGCCGGGTGCTCCGGATCGGGCAGCAGCACTTGCTCGCCGCCGGGCAGCCTGGTCGCCAGCACTACGCCGCGTCCCGCAGCGCGCGCCGTCTGCACCGCGGCGAGCAGGACCGGGGTCACGCCAGGGCTTCCACGAACACCTTGAGCTTGCCGCCACAGGCGAGGCCCACTTCCCAGGCGCGCTCGTCCGTCACGCCGAAATCCAGCAACTGCGGCGGGCCGCCAGCCAGGGTGGACTGCGCCGCGTCCGCCACGGCGCCCTCGATGCAGCCGCCGCTGACCGAGCCCGCGAGCCGGCCGCTGGCGGTGACCGCCATCTGGCTGCCAGCCGGGCGCGGCGAGCTGCCCCAGGTTTCGGTGACAGTGGCCAGCGCCACGCGCTCGCCCGCAGCCGACCATGCGGCCGCGATGGCGAGGATGTCTTCGGCTTGGGTCGTGCTCGAACTCATGGTGCGGCCTCCAGGCTGCGGCCCCGGCCAGCGGCGCGCCCGGCGGAGTGAGCGGGGGCGCGGACGGCGGCGGGGTGGGACAGCGACGTGATCAACGCGCGCAAGCTGGCGATGTTGTGCACCGGGCGGAACTCGTCCACATGCGGCAGCATCGCGCGAATACCTTGTGACTTCGGTTCGAACCCGTCCCAGCGCAACAGGGGATTGAGCCAGATCAGCCGGCGGCAGGATTTGTGGAGCCGCTCCATTGCCTCGCCCAGCCCGTCGGCCCCGGCGCGGTCCAGCCCGTCGGTGACCAGCAGCACCACCGCGCCCTGGCCGAGCACGCGCTTGGCCCATTGCCGGTTGAACACCGCCACCGCCTCGCCGATGCGCGTGCCGCCCGACCAATCCGGCACCTGGGCGGAGACGGCGGCAAAGGCGTCCTCCGGGTCCTTGTTGCGCAACTGGCGAGTGATATTGGACAGCCGGGTGCCGAAAAGGAACACGCTGACGCGGTCGCGGTCGTTGGCCACTGCGTGCAGGAAATGCAGCAAGATCTGCGCGTAGCGGGCCATTGAGCCGGAAATGTCGCACAGCACCACGAGTGGGGGCGGGCGCACGACCCGGCGGGAGCGCATCAACCGGGTGAGCTCGCCACCATCGCGCAGCGCGCCGCGCAGGGTGGCCGCCATGTCGATCACCGGGCCAGCGCCGGACGGGCGCAGGCGGCGCGTGCGGCGCTGGTCGAGCGGCAGGCGGAGGCGGCGGATGTCGGCCTTGGCGGCGGTGATCTCCGCGGCGCCCATGGCTTCGAAATCCATCGTCTGCAGCCGCTCCAGCGCGCTCACCGCCAACGCCACGCGCGTGGGTGGCGCTTCGGACGGTCGCTGGTCGGTCCGGCTCGCCATCGCCTCCGCAACCCGGCGCGAGGCGGTGGTGGCGCGGGCGTCACTGGGAGGCGCCGGCTCACCCAGCGCCTGCAGCAGGGCGTCCATCTGGCCGGCCGCCGGGTCACGCCAAAACAGGGCGAAAGCGGCGTCGAACACCGGCGCCTGGTCGCGGCGATGCACCAGGGTGGACAACAGGGCCGCGCGCACATCGTGGCGGTTGGTAACGCCGGTGAGGGCCAGGGCTGCTTCAGCGGACAGCATGTCGGCTGGGCCCACGGGCAGCCCGGCCCGGCGCAACAGGCGGGCAAACTCCAGCACGTTGGCGGCAAGGCTCATGCTGGCTTTGTCCCAAACAGGTCGCGCCCGCCCATCAAGCGGCGACGGGCGGGCGCCGCGGCGTCAGGTCCGCCCGTGTTCGCGGTAGTGGTGGCCGCCACCGGCATCGTCGCCGCCCGTCTCCTTGCCGTGCTCCTTCTGCGAGCCGGGATGGCCGCCACCGTCCTTGTGGCCGGTGTCCTGGTGGTTCTTGCCGGGATGTTCACGGTCCTGGTGGCTCGAGCCAGGGCCGCCGAAACGGCCGGTGTGTTCGTTCTTGTCTGGCATGGTTTGTCCCTCGATGACAGACGGCTCAACGACATGCGCCCGGTCTCGGTTGCCCCGCGGCATGCAACGGCGCGGGCGGCCGGCCTGGCCAGCGCGACGCCCCCTTGGAAACCGGCCGCAATCGCGTCATCTAGCCCGGCGGGCGCGGGGCGCTCGATTGGTGCCGAACCGGCATTGCAGGAGCGAGCATGGCCAAAAACTGTCATCATGCGGCGGGGACGGCATGAGCGCGCTGTTCCAGCCGTGGCGCCTGGGCGAGCTGAGCCTGAACAACCGCATCGTGATTGCGCCGATGTGCCAATACTCCGCCAGCGAGGGCTCGGCGGCGGACTGGCACATGATCCATCTCGGCCATCTGGCGCTGTCTGGCGCCGGGCTGCTCATCGTGGAAGCGACCGCCGTGTCGCCGGAGGGGCGGATTTCGCCGGGTGATCTCGGCCTCTACTCCGACGCCAACGAAGCCGCCCTGGCCCGCGTGCTGGCGGCCATCCGGGCGCACTCGCCGGTGGCCGTGGCGCTGCAGCTTGGCCACGCCGGCCGCAAAGCCTCCAGCCAGGCGCCCTGGGAAGGCGGCAAGCAGATCGCCCCAGGCGAGCCCGCGGGGTGGGACACCGTGGCCCCCTCCGCCCTGCCGCACGGCCCTGGCGACGTTGCACCCCACGCGCTGGACGACGCCGGGCTGGAAAAGGTGCGGCAGGATTTCGCCGCCACCGCCCGCCGCGCCGCCCGCCTCGGAGTGGACGGCCTCGAACTGCACGGCGCGCATGGCTACTTGCTGCACCAATTCCTCTCGCCCATCGCCAACCAGCGCGAGGACCGATACGGCGGCAGCCTGGACAACCGCATGCGTTTCCCGCTCGAGGTGTTCCGCGCCGTGCGCGACGCCTTTCCCGCCGAACGCCCGGTCTGGATGCGGGTGTCCGCCACCGACTGGGTGCCGGGCGGGTGGGATTTGGCGAGCACGGTGGCGTTTTCGCGCGCGCTGGGCGAGCTGGGCTGCGCCGGCATCCATGTGTCGACCGGCGGTGTGTCGCCGCTGCAGGCGATCACGCTGGCGCCGGGCTATCAGGTGCCGTTCGCGCGCGAGGTGAAGGCGGCGACCGGGCTGCCGACCATCGCGGTCGGGCTGATCACGGAGGCCAAGCAGGCCGAAGCGATCGTGGCGCAGGGCGAGGCGGACGCCGTGGCGGTGGCGCGGGCCGTGCTGTTCGACCCGCGCTGGCCGTGGCACGCGGCGGCCGAACTGGGCGGCCATGTGGCGGCGCCCAAGCAGTATTGGCGCTCCCAGCCGCGCCAATATAAGGACCTGTTCACAGACGCGCAGTTCGGACAGCGCTAGCGGCACGCCCGCATGGCCGCCTCACCGCCCATCCGCCGCAGCCCGGCATTGTTCGTCCGCCGGTTGCTCTACGTGCTGCGGGGCGGCTTCCTGGTGCGGCCGATGGCAATCGCGCTCCTGCTCGGCGTCAGCGGGGCGGTGCTGTCCTCGATGGAGGAGCGCTACCCCTGGATGAACGCCTGGGTGCCGCAGGTGCTGTTCCCCAGCCGGTCGGACCCGCAGGTGGCACAGGTGATCCTTGCCGGCATCGCCGCCTCGATCATGACCGTGGTGTCCATCGTGTTCGCCATCCTGCTGATGACGCTGACGCTGGCTTCGATGCAGTTCTCCCCCCGCATCCTGGTCAGCTTCGTGCGCGACCGCACCACGCAATGGACCCTCGGCCTGTTCCTCGGCACCTTTGCCTACTGCACCGGTGCGTTGCCCGCCGCGCGGCTGAAGCCGGTGCCGTTCGCCCCGGTGGCGACCGTGTTCGGCGCGATGATGTTGGCTTTGTTATGCGTGGGTTGGCTGATCTTCTTTATTCAGCACATTAGCCAGGCGATCAGCGTAAACCACATCGTCGACCGCATCGCCCGCGACACCGAGGGCGTGATCGACGAGACCATGCCGCACCGCCGGCGGTCGAACTACATGGGGCCGGCCTTCGTCGACGGCTGGATCGGTGGGCAAACGCCGGTGCTGAACGCCGTGTCGGGCTACATCCGCTATGTGGAGGTCGGACGGCTGATGGCGATCGCCAAGTCCGCCCGCGTGCAGGTGCGCGTGCTGCGCCGGGTCGGCCACTTCGTGCCAGAGGGCGTGCCGCTGCTAATGGTGAACCGGGCGGACCGGCTGAGCAGCGGCGTGGTGGCCAGCCTGCTGGCGGCGTTCGACATGGGGCCGACCCGCACGCTGCAGCAGGATGTCGAGTTCGGCGTGTTGCAAATCGTTGATATTGCATTGAAAGCGATCTCGCCCGCGGTGAACGACCCGAGCACTGCCATAACCTGCATCGACCAGCTCAGCCGCATCCTGATCCGCTGGATTTCGCGTTACGCGCCCGAGATGGCGCTGTCCGACCCGCCGCACGTGCTGCGGGTGATCCTGCCGTCGATCGAGTTTGAGGGGCTGCTGGACACCGCGTTCGAGCAGATCCGCCACTATGGGATGGCCGACCTGGCGGTGAGCGCCCGGATGCTGCGGGCCTTGGACGACATTGCTGCCAGCACCAGCGACGTCGTGATCCGAAGCAGCCTCGCCGCGCGTGCCCGGCGGGTCTACGAGGGCTGCCGAACCCGGCTGGAAGAGCAGGATTTGGCCATCTTGCGCAGCCGCCTGGCCGTGCTGGAAGAGCGCCCGGGCGTCTCGATCCGCTGGTCGCCACCGGACAAATAGCCCCGCTCTGAACGTCTCGTTAACGTTCTGCGGCGATACTCCGCCCATCGCGAGCCGCCCCACCCCTGGCGCTGCCGCATTTGGGTTGATGGAGTGCAGAAACTGAAACTCTCCCCGTCCCGGCTCACCTTGCGTCCCGCCGGCGATGTCGGTTCCGCGGTCGCACCGCTGCGGGCAGAGCGCCGCCCGGCCGATCTCAGCCACGCCACGGCGACGGGTATGCTATGGCTGCTGATGCAAACCTTGGGCGGCCGGGTGATCGGCTTCCTGTCGCAGCTCGTGGTCGCCGAAATCCTGGACCCGCGGGATTTCGGCGTCCTCGGCCTCACCTTCACCGTCACCGCGCTTGGCGCCATGCTGGTGAGCTTCGGCATCGATTTCGTCTTGCTGCAGCGCCATGCGTCGATCCGCCTGTGGATCGTGCCAGCGGTCTGGAGCACCGTGGCGCTGGGGCTGTTGGGCGCGGTGTTGGTTGCAATCGCCGGCCCGGTGGCGGCGGTGATCTACCATTCTCCGTCCATCCCGCTGCTGGCTGCCATCGTTGGGCTCAGCATGCCGCTAACTGCCGCCGGCACGGTGCCCATGGTGCTGCTGCGGGCTCGATTCGCCTTCGCCCAGATCGCCACCATCAACTTCTTCGAGGTGGTCGGCATCCAGGGCCTCACCATTGCCCTGGCGTGTTGCGGCTTCGGCGCGCTGTCCTTCGTCATTCCCCTCCCCGTGGTGGCGGCGTTGCGCACGGCCTACCTTTGGCGGCTGACCAAACCAGCCTTCCGGGCAAGCTGGCGCGAAATCCGCCGCGCCCGTTACCTGGTGGGGCGCAGCTCGGCCGTGTTCTGCACCGCCATCCTACAAGCGGCCATCCTGCAGGGGGACTACATCGCGCTCGGCATCTGGGCCACCGAGTCGGTGGTGGGCGTGTATTTCTTCGCCCTCAAGATGGCCTCGCAACCCATCCTGCTGATGGTCTCGAGCTTGACCAACGTGTTGTTCCCGACCCTGTCCACGCTGCGCAACGCGCCGCAGCAGCAGGGCCAAGCCGCGTTCCGGGCCGCCAAGATCCTCGGCCTCGCCATCATGCCGGCTGCCTTCTTGCAGGCCGCCGTGCTGGGCCCGGCCATCCACCTGTTCTTTCCCACCCACAAATGGGACGACAGCATCATCCTGATGCAGATCCTCAGCATCGGGCTAGGCTTCAACGCTCCGGCCCTGATCGCCGGCACGCTGCAGACCTCCCGCGGCGGCTTCCGCGAGCAGCTCTGCTACACGGCGCTTTGCGTTCCCGTGTTCTTCACCCTTGTGCTGGTGGGCGCCTGGCGCGGCTCCGCCACCGGCGTGGCCTGCGGGGTGGCGGCCTACTACATGTTTGTCACCCCAATCTACAGCTTCTGGGTGTTCCGCCGCTACGGGGTGAGCTTCCTCTCGCTGGCGTCGCTCTACCTCATCCCGAGCAGCCTGGCCGCACTGGCCGTCGGTAGCGCGCTCTTGGGCGCTGACCTCGCGCAAATCACAAGCCATCTCGCCCGCATCTTCGGCGTGACGGCCGTCACGGGCATCATCTACCTCGTCCTGCTCCGCCTGATCGACCCGCGCGGCTTCCTCGAAATAGAGACCTTGGTGCGCCGGGTCGTCAAGCGCCCAGCCGTCCCTCAGCCTGCCTGATCGGTCCGCCCGGCAGCGCTGCGGGACGCGTCGGCAAGCCCAACGCACGCAGCAGGCCCAGCCGCTCGGACACGACTTGCAGCGCGAGCGGGAGCGCCAACCCGGCCGCCGTTCCCGCCAACAGATTGAGCCAGAGCACGTGAAGGTGAAACAGCTTGCTGAGCGCGATCCGCATGCCCGCCGTCCCCAGCACATGCACCACCAGGATGGTCAGCGAAATCTGGCCCAGCACCGCGATCAGGCGGATCGAGGGCAGCCGTTTTTCCACCGTGGCCAGCTGTTCGGCACAGCCAAACACCAGTGCGCTGCCGGCGAACGCAACCGGCAGCTCGGTCTGGTAGGCGGCGCCGATCTGCCGCATCCCAAGGCTCAGTCCCACCGTGGCTATCGCCAACAGGGCGAGCACGCCCGGCTGCGATAGGCGCGCGATCACTGCCGGACGCCGCACCCAAGCGGACCAGCACTGCCCCAAGCACACGTAGAACAAGCCCCAGGACGTCAGTTCCACGATGTCGATCGGCACCAACTGGCCGCCCAGGTAAGCCGCACCCGCAATCACCAGCCGGGCTGCCGGTGGCAGGCTCCGCAGCCCGTAGATCACCAGGTTGGCGACGAATAGGGCATAGAGGAACCAGAACGGCGACAGGGGCTGGTATAGGTATGTCGCCAAGCCGAGTTTGGGCGGTCCCATATTGGTCAGGCCCGAGAGGCTCAGCAGCAATCCCGCCTCCACACTCATCCAGAGCAGGTAGGGCCAGCCAAGCGAGACGACCCGGCCGCGCAAGAACGTCCCGAGATCCTGCTGGAACCCTTTGGCCGAGACCACGCCGGACAAAAAGAAAAACAGCGGCATATGGAAGCCGTAGATAATGAAATCGAGCACCCGGAGCGGGCTGCCAGCCGCCACGTAGCCGGCGTCCTGCAGGCCCCTGAAGCAGTGGCCATACACCACCAGGATAATTGCCAGTCCCCGCGCATAGTCGATCCACGCGACCCGGCCCCTTGCGCCCACGGCCGGTGGAGACGGCGCATTCATTGAGCCGCCCGAGAGCGCCTGGTCCGGTCGCGAAACATCAAGCGGTGACACAGCGCCCTCCGGCCAAGACGATTGAGCCGCCGCAGACGGCCCCGTTAATCATTCATACACAAGTATGAAGCATAACGTGGTGCCAAGGCCAGCCCGCGTGCCGGCCGGTGTGTCATTTACGCCACCGAAGGATTGCCGGCAGATGTCTAGGCCACTGAAAGTCCTCTCGATCTCGCATTCGGCGGTCCACCGGGTCAGCGGCCGGATGCGCTACGAAACCCTGGTTGAGCGACGCCACGATATCGACCTGACGTTGGTGGCGCCCGACCGCTGGCAGGAATACGGCAAGCAGATGCCGCTGGACCCGCATCAGGGCCCAATGGATTTCCGAGTCGAGCGGGTGCGCCTGCCCTACGTCCCGCGAGCCGGCTGGTACCTCCATCATTACGCCCGGCTCGGCCGCCTCATTCGCGAGCTTCAGCCGGAGGTGATCCATCTCTGGGAGGAGCCTTGGAGCTTGGTCGCCCTGCAGGCGATCTGGTGGCGCAATCGGCACTGCCCGCGTGCCGCCATCATGCTCGAAACCGATCAGAACATCCTGCGCCGCATGCCATTCCCGTTCGAACACATGCGCCGCTACGGCCTCAGCCAGACGGACCTGTTGATTGGCCGCGGCCCTGAAAGCCTCGACGTCTCGCGCCGCTGCGGCTTCACGGGGCAAACCGCCGTCGTGGAATACGGTGTCGCTCCGGGCGTCTTCACCCGGCAGGACCGGCACGCCGCCCGCGACGCGCTCGGCGTCTCCGGCTTCACGCTCGGCTATGTCGGCCGAATCGTTCGCGAGAAGGGCCTCAACGACGTGCTCGAGGCGATGGCAGCGTGCCCGGAGCCGACCACCTTGCTCGTGCTCGGCTCTGGCGCCGATGAGGCAAACTTCCTCGCCAAGGCGGCCGAACTCGGGCTTGCCGAGCGCGTGCGCATCCTATCACCCCGGCCGCCGAAGGAGGTCGCCCGCGTGATGAACGCGCTGGACGCACTCGTGCTGATGTCGCGCACCACCCGGACGTGGAAGGAGCAATTCGGCCGCGTCATCATGGAGGCGCACGCCTGCGCCGTTCCGGTCATTGGCTCCGACTCCGGCTCGATCCCCGGCGTGGTGGCAAAAGGCGGTTGGATCGTGCCGGAAGGGGAGCCGGCCGCGCTTGCCGCCCTCCTGCAACGCCTGGCGACCGCGCCCAATGAGGTCGCCCGCGTCGGGTCCGCCGGCTATGCCCAGGCACAAACGCGGTTCGCCCTGCCCACCGTGGCGGACGCCTTGGCAGACGCCTTCATCACGGCCGCCGCCCAGCGCAGCGGCCGCGTGCTGCCACAGCCAGCGCAGCTTCGCAGCCTGGAACCAGCATGACCGGCCCTCGCATCCTTTTTGTCTCCCCGGTGCCCGACTTCAAAGGCGGGGCCGAGGTGGTGCTGCGCCACATGCTGACCAACCCGCACATCGAACCCGTCCTGGCCGTTCCGGAGGACGGGCCCGTGGCCGAGGCGGCCCGCGCCTTGAGCATCCCCGTCGGCTACTACCATCCCACGGCAATGCTCCACGTGCATCGGCCGCCACGGCTCGGACCGATGCTGGCCGCGCTGGCAGATGCGTTCCGCTGCGCCTTCCGCCTGCATCGGCTCGCACGCGTCCATGGCTGCAGCATCATTCACAGCAACGGCCTGAAGACCCACATGCTGTGCACAATTCTGGCCACGCTGAGCCGCGTCCGCACCCTGGTCCACCTGCACGACATACCCTATCGCGCATCAGAGCGCGCGATTTGGGCGCTGATCGCCCGCTGCGTCAGTCACGTCGTGATCGTATCGCGGCCATGTTTCCCGCGTGCGGTTTTGCCGGGCCACGTCACGGTGGTGCACAACGGTATCCGCATGTTGTCCGACAGCTTACCCCCTGCGGCTCCTTCGGGCCCGCTCCGTCTGGGCTTCGTCGGCCGGTTTCATCCCAACAAGGGGATGGATGTCCTGATCGACTGGTTCGTAAGCATCCGGGCGCGTGGCATTGCGGCCACGCTGACGATCCGCGGGCGGCCCGATTCCAACATGCCACAATACTGGACTGACATTCAGGCCCGGATCGAGCGGGAAGGCCTGGCTCCCTATGTCCAATACGATGGCTGGGTCACCGGCGCGGCAACCTATGCCGGCATCGACATGCTGCTGATGACCTCCAAAATACCAGACCCCCTGCCGCTCGTGGTGCCGGAAGCGATGAGCGCAGGCGTGGTGGTTGCGGGTTACGCGGCTGGCGGTGTCCCGGAGATGATTGAGGATGGCCGTACGGGGCTGCTCGCCAGCGACTCCGAAGGTCTCGCCGATCGCGTGGCCGCGTTGTGGTGGGATCCGGCCCGGTTTGCAGCGCTGCGCCAAGCGGCTTACGACCATGCCCGCGCTGAATTCGCCATGGAGCCGTTCCACCGACGCCTGCTGGACGTCTACCATGCCATGCTCAGGCGCGAAGTCAGTGCTCCAAGCCGGACAACCTCTCAGCGCCCGGCCGCGCTCGACCCGGCGTGACACACCGAGCCCAGGTTGGTGTCCAATCGCGCATGCTCATTCCTGAGTCTCACCGATAATTGGCAGCCAAGTCGAACTTGGAGTCAGATGGACGCGTTGATTGCATCAATAAGTAACCTCGGCGGGCAAACAGCGGCGTTTGAGATCGGCCCCACTTTTCCGTCGCACGAGAAACCTTACCTCAGGATCCTCCGGCAGCGTCGGTTTGCGACTGGCGCAAAGGTCTGTAGAGGGTGGCCAGCGATTGACCTATTGGAATGATATTGTGAGATGAGAATGAGACGGAACCACACAGCTATCCTGCTGCTTTCTGCCGCGCTTGTCCTGGACGGGTGCGCTACAACGCCGCTTGGCCCGACCGTGCAGGTGCTTCCCGCACCGAACAAACCATTCGAGGTGTTTCAGCAGGACCAAGCCGTCTGCACGCAGTATGCGTCCAGCCAGGTGCAAGGCCAGGCGCAGCAGGCGAATAATCAAGCAATCGGCGGCGCCGTCCTCGGGACGGTGCTAGGTGCCGGGCTGGGTGCCGCGATCGGCGGTGGGCGGGGGGCGGCTGTTGGTGCTGCGGCTGGTGCCGGCGTCGGCACCGGTGTCGGTGCAGGAAACTCCGGCAACGCTCAATACGGCATCCAAGGGCAATACGATAACGCTTACGTGCAATGCATGGTCGCTAAGGGCAACCAGTTGCCTGCGCCGCCAGCAGTGGTTGTGCAGCCCGCGCCATATCTCGTGCAACCGGCGCCCTACGTCGTCGGGCCGCCGCCAGGATACCCGGTGCCTTATTGAGGCATCCACCCTCCTGGTGAGCCACGGTCTCCTCGAAGGTGGGCTGTTCGACAGCCCATCCTCGGATCGCGCCAGACGTTGATCCGCGTCATAGCCGAAGGTTGGCCGGCGCGCCGTCATGACAATTGTCGCGTCGTCGGCTGCTTTTGTTCACGTGATTGAGCAAGCGCGGTGCGTATGAAACGCGCGAACTTCTCATGCCAACAACGATGACCTTTGACGGTTTGAACGCGTTAGACCATCTAGACTAGGCTTGAGACTCAATCACCTTCACCAGAACACGATAGCTGCGGTAGTGGCGGCGGAGTCGAAGTTGGTTGCGAGCTTATTGTAGCGCGTAGCCAGTCGCCGCCAGTCTTCTAAGCCGTAGAAGGTGCGCTCGACGAGATTTCGGGCGCGTTAGACGGCGCGGTCGAACGGGCGCAGGCGCATTGGGGTCGGATTGTCTGAGACCACACGCTCTGTGCCCCGTTCCAGCAGGACCGTCGCAGGCCGTCGCTATCATAGCCTTCATCGGCGAGGCAGAATCTCGCCCGCGGCTGCAGCGCGATCAGGCTGTAGGCGCTCTAGTGTCGTCGAGCTGGCTTACAGTAATGGCAAACGTGATTGTCCTGCCTCAGGCTACGGGTGGATTCAAATTGGGCCCAGCTCTCTCGGCCGAGAGCCTGTTCTGCAGCCGCTCTTTTCCGCTGGAAGGAGGCGCGCTGTGCCTTGGCGGTTGTGCGGTCTATCGATAGATGCCGCCTGAGGTGATCTCGAGTAGACCGGCAAACAACGCCTGCCAAATGCCGTGCTGCGACCAACGACGGAACCGATTGTAGATGGTCAATACGCAGGGAGCGTATCCTACCACTCACGGCCGGTTTTCAGCACATGAATGATGCCGCTTTTGCCACGGCGGTCGTGCACGCGACGCGCGCCGGGTTGGTTCGTCGGGAGCAGGGGCTTGATCGCCGCTGACTGTCGATCGCTGGGCTGGAACAATGCCACCACGACCCGCACTCCCCTTTTTGTCAGCGTGGAATAAGGATCACACCCGCGTCGCTAAGATCGATTGAGGTCGGAGCCCTGTCCTTGGGCGTTTGGCAGCAATTGTGTGGCCTTTCCAGGGCGTGCAAGGAACAGTTCCACCCGGCGGCCGTCTCAATCAGCGGATAGGAGGCCGGCTGCGGGGCGGCTTGGTCGTGGTTTGCTGGTGGCGAGCCAGCATCAGGGTGAAGTCCGCCAGGTCTTGTTTGTCACTGCTGGTCACCGTTGCCCGCGGCCATCCCGCCTTGGCGGCAAGGTGTTGAAGACGCGCCGCGCCCGATGTGGAAGCCGGGCTTGCTGGTGTGCGGAGTTCGATGATCGCCACCGCTCGGATGCGTTGGAAGCGGAATGCGAGCGCGGTCAAAGTGGCGAGGATTGCGGCATCGGAACTCTGGGCGAAGCAGCCATACCAGGTGGCGGCCGTAAAACGCCAGGGCGCAGATGCCGTAGCGGTGAAGCCGGGAGCGCTAGCGAGGACGAAACGAAGACTTGGACCTGCCGAGAGGACTTGCGCAAGCGCCCGAGCTTCACCTGACCTTTGAAGTGCCAGTAAAGACGCGGTCGAGTAGCTCAGCAGGCTGGCGACGTTCGCGTCATGGCAGTCAAGATCAAGCAGATGGTCTTCTGCTGTTAGCCCTAGACTGAACGTGATGGTTTGCGCGAGCGCCCGTGCTGCCGTCGTGTGCGGCAAAGCGTCCGTTGGCCGAGCCAATTCGGCCAGGCTATCAGACATCATAGCCGCTAGACCGGCACCAACGCCGCAAGCTGCGGGGCGGCTCGCGAACTGGCCTTCAGTGCGCGCGGGGGCCTCGGAGCTGGGCAACAGGTGGCCAGAGCGACGCAAACGGCCTCGATTTGCGTGGCCGTCATGTCCTGCCAGAAGGGCAGGCCCACCGCGCGCCGGCCGAGTTCTTCGGTGACAGGGAGCGGGTCGCCATCATGGTGAGCGAAGCCAGGTTGCCCATGGCACCCAGGTCCCCACCAGCGCAGCGTGCCGACGCCGTGGTCGGCAAGGGTGGCAATTTGATCCAGCCGGTCAGCGGGCCAAAGAATGTTGAGCGTGGACGATACCCAGTCGAGCCCCAGACCCGGCATTGGCCATACATCCGGCACCATGCGCAGGCGGCGAAGATAGGCGCGGGTGACGCCAGCCCAGCGCGCCCGGGTTTCAGCCCAGCCGTCCATGCCGGCCAGGCCGATGGCGGCGGCATACTCCGAGATTTTGGCATTCACTCCGGGCAGCGCAGACTCGCGGCTGCCGAGGAAGCCGAAATTGGTGAGGCGGCGGAAGCGCTCGATCATCGCTGCGTCTCGCGAGAGTAGCGCGCCGCCTTCGCCGACACCGAACACCTTGGTCGCATGCAGGCTGACCACGGCGGCGCAACGACCTAGGCGCATCGGGCCAGCCCGGCGCAGCGTATCGAAGGCGGCGGCGGCATCGATGATGACGGGAACGCCGGTTGCTGCGGCCACAGCGTCCCATGCCGCCATGTCCAACGGAGCGCCGAATGGAGCCACGACGACGATGGCGCCGACCTTGCGCTCGAGGGCGATGGCCTGCACCCGCGCCGGGTCGGGCGCCCAGGTGTTGGGCTGGACATCCACAAAGTAGGGGGCGAGCCCGGCCTGGCGGACGGCGCCGGCGGTGGCGACAAAGGTCCAGGATGGCAGCAGGCACTCGCGGCCGGGCTCGACGCCGCTGGCTTGCAGCGCCAAGGTCAGCGCCGCGGTGGCGTTGCAGGCCAGGGCGAGTTCGCTGGTTTGGATGCCCCAATGCTGCGCCAGCCGGGTGTGGAATCGCAGCCAGAGCGGGCCGTGATTGGCGTACCAAGCGTTGGTGTCGATCTCCTGCAGGTAGGGCAGGATGCGGGCTGCGCTAGGCAAGCGGGGGCGCGCGACCGGAATTGCAGGTGGCGTGAAGTTGAGGGCTGGGGGTGGGGTCACGGCCAGGCCACGACCTGGGCAGCGTGAGTGCGAAGATCACTCCGGTGCGGCAGTGGCATGACGATGCACCTCCTGGTGATTGATTGTCCCGTCATACGCGGCCGAAGTTACGAGCCGGTTAATGGCCAGGCGGACATCTGCGAAAACACCGTTCCAGTCGCCCGGCGCACCCTGTCGCCAGAGGCGCGCGGTGGGATACCAGGGGCTGTCGGTGCGGGCGGTCAGCCAGCGCCAGTCGGGCGCGAAGGGCAGCAGGATCCACACCGGCAAGCCGAGCCCGCCAGCCAGATGGGCGACCGAGGTGTCCACGGTTATCACCAGGTCCAAGTTCGCCATCAGCCCGGCGGTTGCGGTGAAGCTGGTCAGCTCGGAGCGCACGTCCCGCAGGGCTGGCCAAGCCGCCAGCGCGGGCTCGTCGGCGGGGCGCACTTCGGGTTGCAGGCTGACGACCTCACAGCGGTCGCTAAACAGGGTGCGGAAACGGGCCAGCGGGATCGACCGGTTGGCGTCGTTCACATGGCCGGTGCTGCCCGACCAGGCGATACCGATGCGCGGCCGGGTCTTGGCGCCCAGGCGTGCGCGCCAGGGTTCGGCCCACTCTGGCCTGGCGCGGAGATAGGGCACCGGGGGGCAAACCGTTGTCGGGTCCAGCCGTAGGTGAAGCGGGATGCTCAGCAGCGGGCAGGCATAGTCGTGCAGCGGGAGCGTGTCCCCCTCGCTGATGTAGCGCAGGCCGGGCCCAGGCTCGGGTAGCAACGCCAACACCGTGCGCGGCATCGCAGCGACGACGTCGGCGCCACGGTCTCGCAGTTCTGGGAGCAAGCGGACGAACTGCAGGCTGTCGCCAAGACCTTGCTCGGCCACAATCAGGATCGTCTTGCCGGCCAGATCCTCGCCGCGCCAAGGGGTTTGCCCGGGTTGGAGCGGCTCGAGCCGGTTGCGCTGGAAACGCCACTCGTAGCTCGCCCAGCCACGGGCGAAATCGCC
Organism: Acetobacteraceae bacterium; assembly: GCA_965199105.1. Classification (GTDB taxonomy): domain Bacteria; phylum Pseudomonadota; class Alphaproteobacteria; order Acetobacterales; family Acetobacteraceae; genus LMUY01. Next base: position 1,996,848 of record CBDAQO010000002.1, read on the forward strand.
GGTGACGAGCTGGCAGAGCGCGGCGCCGAAATGCGCGTCCGCCAAGCCAGGGTCGTGCGCAAGGGCGGTTGCGTAGCTGGCGAGCGCCTCCTCGTTGCGGCCGAGCTCGGCATACGCGCAACCCTGATTGGAGTGGACCGACGCGACGGTGCGGTCGAGCGCAAGGGCCCGATCACAGGCGTCAAGCGCCTCGAGGGGGCGCTGCAAGGCGTGCAGCACGGCGGCGTGATTGGCGTGCGCGAGCACGTCGCCGGGCAGCAGCGTCACCGCCCGCTCGATGAAGGGAAGCGCTTCGGCAGGGCGGCGCAGGTCCAGCAGGGCGACGCCCACATTCATCGCGGCCAGACCACTGTCAGGGTGGCAGGCGAGTGCGCGCTCGTTGCACACCAGCGCCTCGCCGGGGCGGCGCAGGGCGCGCAGGGCGATGCCGCGGCCGATCAAGCCATCCAGCTTGTCCGGTTCCAGCGTGACGCTTGCGTCAAACGCGGCCAAGGCGTGCTCGGCCCGGCCCAGCGCGAGCAGGGCGTTGCCCTTGGCCAGCAGGGACGGCGCGCTGCCGGGGTGTAGTGCGACCGCGTGCTCGCATGCTGCCAGTGATGCTTCGGGCTCGCCCTGCAACAGCAGCACGCGGCCCTGATTGCACCAGCTTGGCGCGTGATCCGGGTGGGCGGCGAGCACGGTGGCGAAACACGCCAGCGCCGCGCTGTGCTGACCCTGGTCGGCCAGGATGGTGCCGCGCGTGCAGCCGGCGTCCGGATCGGCCGGGTCGTCGGCCAGGATGTGGTCGCAGGCGGCGAGCGCTGCGGCCGGGTCTCCGAGGCGGTGCAAGGCGGCGGCGCGGTTGCACTGGGCGGGGCGGTATTCGGGCGCCAGAGCGAGGGCGACGTCATAGCAGAGCAGCGCATCGGCAAAGCGCTCAAGCCGCAGCAGCGCATCTGCTTTTTGCGCCAGTGTCACGGCGGTAGGCGGGTTGGTGGCCAGGTCGGCGTCGGACGCTTGGAGGCTCTCTGTCCATTTGCCCAGGGCGAACAGCACGGCGGCGCGATGGGCTTGCGCGCTCGGCAAAGACGGGTCGACGGCGACGGCCTTGTCCACATCGCGTAGCGCGCTGCCGGGTTGGCCCAATTGCAGGCGCAGGCGGGAGCGGTTCAGCCAAGCCAGCGCCCAACGTGGGTTGAGCGACAGCGCGTGCGTGTAGCAGTGCTCGGCTGCTTCCAACTCGCCCATGGCACGATAGGCGTTGCCACAACTGTTCCAAGGGTGCGGCGCATAGGCGTCCTGCTGCTGCAGGGCCTGGTAGCAGCCGAGTGCGGCCGCCGGGCGGCCCAGTGCCATGAGCGCATTGCCGTGGTTGCCCAATGCGTTGCGATGCGCCGGGTCTTCCGCGAGGGCGGCTTCGGAGCAGGCCAGCGCTTCCGCCGCGCGGCCAAGCCCGAGCAAGGCCGCGGCACGGTTGGACAACACGTCCGCCGCGGCGGGGTGGTCGCACAGGATGCGGCGATACAGCTCCGCAGCCTCGGCCAGGCGGCCGCTGCCGTGTTCCGCCAACGCCTCCTGCATCAGATCCATCGCACACCCTCCTGGCGCAGCTCGAAGGGTGGCGCAGAAAGGTTAAACTGGCGCTAACGCAGCGGCACTGAACTTGCAGACATCCGCTGCAGCAACGGAAGGCGGCCATGGCAACCCAGCGCATGATGCACCTGGTGGCGTTCCTGATGACCGGGCCGACCTGTCACCATCACGGCGCCTGGCGACACCCGGAATCCGACGCCCAGCACAGCCTCGACCCGGCGCGTTACGAGCACATCGCCCGCGTGCTGGAGGCGGGCAAGTTCGACGCGCTGTTCTTCGCCGACATCCTCGGCCTCTACGACCTCTATGACGGGCGGTTCGACACCGTCGTCGGGCGCGGTGGCCAGCTCTGCCTGCTTGATCCAGCGATGCTGCTGCCGATGATGGCGCGGGTGACGCGTCGCATCGGCCTGGGGCTGACCTACTCCTCCACCTTCAACCACCCCTACCAAGTCGCCCGCATGCTCGCCACGCTGGACCATGTGAGCGCCGGGCGGGCGGCGTGGAACGTGGTCGCGTCCACCTCCACGCTCGAGGCGCGCAATTTTGGCCTCGAGGAGATGCCGGGCCGGGCGCAGCGCTACGACCGGGCGGACGAGGTGCTGGAGGCCTGCTGCGCGCTGTGGGACAGTTGGGACGAGGGTGCGCTGGTGGTGGACAAGGCCGCTGGGCTGTTCGCCGACCCGGCCAGGCTGCACTACGCCGATTACGCCGGGCGTTGGGTGCGCAGCCGCGGCCCCCTCACCACGCCGCGCAGCCCACAAGGCCGCCCCGTCATCATGCAGGCGGGCAGCTCGGAGCGCGGGCGGGAATTCGGCGCGCGCTGGGGCGAGATCATCTTTACCCTGCAGCACGAGAAGCGCGACATGCAGACGTTCTACGCCGACTTCAAAGCCCGCATGGCCAAACACGGGCGGGCGGCGGAAGATTGCGTCATCCTGCCATCAATCGACGTGGTGCTCGGTGAGACCGCCTCGATCGCCAAGGAGCGGGCCGAGTACGTCAACAGCCTGGTGGACACGGAACTGGGGCTCGCGCTGATCTCGGGCCATATCGGCATCGACCTGTCGCGGTTCGACCCGGACCAGAGGCTGACCGACATCGCCATAGAGGAAGGCTCGCGCGGCTCATTCGACGTGATCCTGCAGGGCACCGAGGCGCAGGGCCTGACGCTGGGGGAGGCGGCGCGCCGGTTCGGCACCAGCGAGCTTTGCCCCCAACTGGTCGGCACCGCGGACTCGGTGGCGCAACAACTCACCGATTTGTTCGAGGATCACGCCTGTGACGGCTTCGTGCTGACGCCCACCACCTCGCCGGGCATGTTCGAGCAGTTTACCCGCTCGGTGGTGCCGCTGTTGCAGCAGCGCGGCGTGTTCCGGCGTGACTATGCCGGCGCCACGCTGCGCGACCATTTGCGCGGCTGACCCGGCGATGACGCTGCCAAAGATGCATCTCGGGTTCGACTTCTCCTACACCCACCTGGGCGGCCGCTGGCGCTTGCCGGGTGGCTGGCCGGGCCGTGTGTTCCCCGACGTCGCCATGTTCGAGCAGATCGCCCGCATCGCCGAACGCGGCCGGCTGGATATGGTGTTTTCCGGCGACGGCACCGGCGTGCCCGACACCTGGGCCGGCTCGCGGGACGCTGCGGTGACCTGGGGCATGAACTGGCCGCGGCAGGACCTGAACCCGATCATGGTCGCGATGTCGCGCGTGACGCAGCGGCTCGGCTTCGGGCTGACGTACTCGTCTACGTTCATGCATCCTTATTACATGGCGCGCCTAATGAACTCGCTGGACCATGTGACGGGCGGGCGCATTGCGATGAACGTGGTGACTTCGACGCGACGGTCGGACGCGGCCAATTTCGGCTTCGACGAGCTGATGGAGCATGGCGCGCGCTACGACCGGATGGAGGAGTTCATCGCCGTCTGCCGGCTGCTGTGGGACGCGACCGAGGCGGACGCGATGCTGTGGGACCATGCCAGCGGGCAGGTGGGGGACCCGGCGAAGGTGCATGGCGTGTCGCATCGCGGGCGGTTTTTCCAGGTGGAGGGCCCGCTCAACACGCCGCCGTCGCCGCAGGGCCGCCCGGTGCTGATCCAGGCCGGCGGCTCGCCCCGCGGCATCCGCGCCTCCGCCTACGTGGCGGACCACGTGTTCGGCGCCGACATGGCGCTGGCCCCGCAAGTGGCGCAACGGGGCGCGCTGGACGCGGCGCTGGTGGCGCTTGGGCGGGACCCGGCGAGCGTGGGCATCCTGTGGCAGACCCCGATCGTGGTGCGCGAGACGGAGCGTGAGGCGTTGGCGCAGCGTGATCTGCTGCTCACCGCGGTGCCGGCGGAGGCGGTGGGGGTGTACCTGTCGTACAACGCCGGGTATGACTTCTCCACGCTGCCGGAGGCGTTCACGCTGGGCGAGCTGCAGGCGGAGATCGTGGCCGCGCAGGCGTCTCCGGTGGGGTTCGTGCATCATCTGGGGCAGAAGCTGGGGGCGGACACGCGCATCACCCGCGCCGAGTTCTTCGAGCACGGCCTGCGCGAGGCCACCAGCTACGACACGACGGTGGCCGGCACGCCCGCGCAATTGGCCGACCTGCTAGAGCACAACTTCGACGCCACGGGCAGCCGCGGCGGGTTCATGTTCGGCCACATCGTCACGCTACCGAGCGACCTCGAGGCCATCGTGGACCTGCTGGTGCCGGAGCTGCAGCGGCGCGGGCGGTTCCGACGCGAGTATGGGTTCGCGACGTTGAAGGAGAACCTGCTGGATAGTTGAGCGTGGGGGGCGGCGCACAGACCCGCGCTACAGAGCGGCGACAACGAGGTCGATGGCGCGGCGCAGCATGGTCATGGTCGCTTCCGGCGTCATGAAGCCGGCATGGGCGGTGAGCGTCACGTTGGGGAGGGCGAGCAGCGCGTTGTCGGCCGCGGGCGGTTCGGGAGAAAACACGTCCACCGCGGCGTGGCGGATGTGGCCGCTGCGCAGGAGCGCGGCGAGGGCGTCGGTGTCCACGATGTCGGCGCGGGCGGTGTTGACGAAGATCACGCCGGGCTTGGTAGTGGCGAGCTTGGCGGCGTCGAGGAAGCCGGTGGTCTGCGGGGTGAGCGCCAGGCAGAGGCACAGCACGTCCGCCTGGGCCAGCACCTCCTGCAGGGACGCGGTCGCCGCGGGCAACGGCGTGCGGTTCCAGGCCAGCACGTTCATGCCGATACCCTGGCCCAGGCGCGCCAGCTCGCGGCCGATGCCGCCCAGGCCGAGGATGCCGAGCGTCTTGCCGTGGAGCTGCACGCCCTCGGCCTGGCGCCAGCCGCCGGCGCGCACGTCGCGGTCCATCGCCACGATGCTGCGGGCGGCGGCCATGGCCAGGGCCAGGGTGTGCTCGGCCACGGTGGTGTCGCCGTAGCCCTTGATGGTGTCGACGGCGATGCCGTGCGCCGCCGCCGCTGCCAGGTCGATGAAGGAAGAGGCGCCGGTGCCGAGGAAGACGATGCGGCGCAACCCGGTGCAGCGGGCCAGGGTGGCGGCGTCGAAGTAGCTGTGGTCGTCGATGCAGATGTCATAGCCGGCCAGCAGGGCGGGGATGTCGGTGGTGGCGACGGGGGCGTGGTTGACGGTGATCGCCGGGTCACCGGGGCGTTGCACGGCGGCCCAGGGCGCGGCCATCTCGCTGGGGCAGTCGAGAAACAGTGCGGCCATGGTGGTGCGCTTTCGAGGGGGTTTAGCCGACCACGGTCTTGGGGTCGCGCCAGGCGCGTTCGAACGGCAGCCGCCAGGCGTGCGGGGCGACGAGCTGGTGGATCGACTTCGGGCCCCAGGACATCTGCTGGTAAAGCCGCACGGGGGGCGGCGCTTCGAGCAGCGGCTTGGACACCTCCCACAGCCGCTCGATGCCCTCGGCGGTGGTGAACAGGGTGTGGTCGCCGCGCATCGCGTCCAGGATGAGGCGCTCGTAGGCTTCCAGCACGTCGCCGAGGCGGCCAGTGTCGCCCATGGCAAACTGCAGGCTGAGCTTGTCCAGCCGCATGCCGGGGCCGGGGCGCTTGCCGTAGAACGAGAGTGACATTTTGGACGCGTCGGCCAGGTCGAAGGTGAGGTGGTCCGGGCCCTGGCTGCCCACGCCGGAGCCGAGCGGGAACATGCTCTTCGGCGGCTCGCGGAACGCGATCGAGATGATGCGCTGCCCCTCCGCCAGCCGCTTGCCGGTGCGCAGGAAGAACGGCACGCCGGCCCAGCGCCAATTGTCGATCATGCATTTGAGCGCGATGAAGGTCTCGGTGTCCGACTCGGGGTCGACGCCGGGTTCGGCGCGGTAGCCGACGTATTGGCCGCGCACCACCTCTTTGGGGTCGAGCGGCACCATGCTGCGGAACACCTTGTTCTTTTCCTCGCTGATCGGCGCCGGCTCCAGCGCGGTGGGCGGCTCCATCGCCATGAAGGCCAGGATTTGGAACAGGTGCGTCACCACCATGTCGCGGAAGGCGCCGGTTTGCTCGTAGAATTGGGTGCGGTTGCCCAGGCCCAGCGTTTCCGGCACGTCGATCTGCACGTGGTCGATGAAGTTGCGGTTCCAGATCGGCTCGAACAGCCCGTTGGCGAAGCGGAAGGCGAGGATGTTCTGCGCCGGCTCCTTGCCGAGGTAGTGGTCGATGCGGAAGATCTGGCTTTCGTCGAACACGTCGTGCAGGTGGCGGTTGAGGGCGACGGCGCTCTCCAGGTCGCTGCCGAACGGCTTTTCCATGATGATGCGGGAGCGCTCCACCAGCGCGGCCTCCGCGAGCAGGCCCACCGCGGGCAGGGCGGCGCTGGGCGGCACGCTGAGGTAGTGGATGCGCTGGCTCTCGCCACCCAGCTCGGCCTCGGCGGCCGCCACCCGCTCCTGCAGCAGCCCGGCGCCGGCGCTGATCGGCACGTAATCCAGCGACTTGGCGAATTCGGACCAGTCGCAGTCGTTGATCTTGCGCGAGGAGAACTGGTCGAGCGCGTTGCGGGCCTGGTGGCGGAAGCCATCGGCGTCGCAGTCGTCGAGCGAGACGCCGATGATGCGGCAGCCGGGGATGAACCGCTTGTGCGCCAGGTGGAACAGGCCGGGCAGCAGCTTGCGTTGCGACAGGTCCCCGGTGGCGCCGACGAGGACGACCACCTGCGGGTGCTTGGGGCCGACGCTGAGGGAGGCTTTTGCCACGGCTGCATCCTGTTCTACGAAGAGGTCGGCGAGAGCTTAGCCGCCGCGGGCTTGGCTTGCTATGTGGCCGCGGTGCGCTGCGCCGGGTTGCAACCCGCCAGTGCAGCCGACGTTCTGCAGCCTTCAATGCCGAGGGTAGCAACGGTGCCAGCTCCACTCCGCCCGCCTCTCGTGCTCGTCCTGCTCGCCGTGCTCACCCTGCCTGCCTGCTCCTCCCTGCTCACTGGCGGCACCACCGAGGTGGCGGGCATCGCCGGGGCGGGCATCGCCAGTTCCATCACCAAGAGCGCTACGGCGGCCACCGCGATCGGCCTCGGGGTGGCGGCGGGAGTCAATGCCGGCCTGCAATATGAGGAGCGGGTGGTCCATAACGCCGAGCAGGATCAGATCGCGCAGGAAGCGGGCGCGTTGGCACCAGGCGCCGCCGGGCCGTGGCGCGTGGTGCATGACGTGCCGATCGAGGCGGACGAGCACGGCGAGGTGGCGGTGGTGCGGGCACTTGGGGCGGCGCCGGTCGACTGCAAGGAGATCGTGTTCTCGGTCGAGACGGTGGCCAACCACGCCCCGCGCCGCGAGTTCTACACCGCCACGGTGTGCCAGGATGGCGGGCGCTGGAAATGGGCCTCGGCCGAACCCGCCACGGCGCGCTGGGGCTCGTTGCAGTGAGGCGGCTGCCTGCGCAGTTGCTAGGGCTGGCGGCGGTGCTGGTGCTGGCCGGCTGCTCCAACACGGGGGAGATCGTGGGCGTCGTCACCGGGGCGGCTGCGGGCGGCGCCACCGCCAACCCGGCGATCGGCTTCGGGGTGGGAGTCGCCGCGGCCGCTGCGTCCGGTTACGCCGGCAACCTGATCGCGCGGAGTTGGCATGGCGAGGAGCAGGACGCCATCGCCACCGCGGCCGCCCTGTTGCCGGTGGGCGCAGCCGCCCCGTGGCGCATCCGCCATGTCGTGCCGATCGGGAACGAGCACGGCGACTTGCAGGTGGTGCGGGCGATCGAGAACCCGCTGGCGCCGTGCAAGCAGGTGCTGTTCTCGGTGGTGGCGGGCAAGCGGCCGCCGGCGTGGTACTCGGTCGATATCTGCCAGGACACGCAGGGTTGGAAGTGGGCCTCGGCCGAGCCCGCGGTCGCGCGCTGGGGCTTTCTGCAATAGGGCGCTATAGTCCAATGCCGCCACCTTCGCTCGAGAGGCCGCCCGCGTGTATCTCCGCCCCGTCTTCGTGCAACCCGACCCCGCCGAAGTGGCCGCGCTGATCCGCGGCAACTCCTTTGCCCAACTGGTGACGGGCGGTGAGCGCGGCCTGGAAGCGACGCACCTGCCGCTGACCTACCATGCCAGCGAGAGCGGCTTCACCATTTCGGGCCATTTCGCCGCCGGCAACCCGCAAGCGGCCGCCATCGGCGCGGCGGCGGAGGCACTGGCAATCTTCTCCGGCCCGCACGCCTACGTTTCGCCCGCCTGGTATGAAGCTAGCCCGGCCGTGCCTACGTGGGACTTCGCCGCCGTGCACGTCTACGGCCCGCTCGAGCCGGTTTGCGACCCTGCGGCCATCGCGGCAGACGTGCAGGCCATGGCCGAGGCCGACCCGGCCGGTTTTGACGTGATGGCGTTGCCGGGCGACTACCGCGCGCGAATGTTCGCCGGCATCCGCGCGTTCCGGCTGCGACCCGTTCGGGTGGAGACGCAGTGGAAGCTGAGCCAGAACCGCAGCCCGGGCGATCGCCGCCGGGTGATGGCGGCCTTGCTGGACCAAGGTGATAGCGTGGCCGGGCAGGTGGCGGCGATGATCGCGCGGACGCTGCCGGCCGCGCTGGAGGACACGCTATGAGAGTTGCCGCCCGGTATGCCGCCTTGCTCGCCACGCTCGTGCTGTTCGGCCGTAGCACTGCGTGGGCCGACCCGCTGCAGATCGAGATTGGCCGCGTCGGTGAGGTGACGGCGGAGGAGGTGGGGCCGCCGCAACCGCCGCTGCCCGGCAACATCGCGGGCATCGACGCGGTGCGGGACCCGAAGTTCACCCACCTGGGCACCGACATCCAGGGCACGTTCTGCAAGCAGTTTGGGCTGGAGTTCCAAGCGGCCAACCTTCCACCGGGCCAATCGGCGGTGGTGCAGGTGACGCTGGATCACCCGCTCTGGCACCGGCCAGATGGGGTGAGCGGGACGCGGGAGGTAAACCTCAACACGGTCACGTCCGACCGGTGGTCGTATACCGGCTACACGCTGGAGGAGGATTGGTCGCTGGTGCCAGGTCCGTGGACGTTCACGATCAGCGAGGGACCGCGGGTGCTGGCGACGGTGACGTTCAACGTGTCGGTGGCGCAGTCTGGCCAGCACATCACCGAGGGCGCCTGTGACGCTCCCTCGGTCTGACCTTCGAAGGGTGGGCGCTGGCCCGGTCCGCAGCGCGGACTAGAAGCCCTCACGCTCCAGCCGCTTGCGCTCCATCTTGCGAGCGCGGCGGACAGCCTCGGCTGCCTCACGGGCGCGGCGCTCAGATGGCTTCTCGAAGTGGCGGCGGAGCTTCATCTCGCGAAAGATGCCCTCACGCTGCATCTTCTTCTTCAGCGCCTTGAGCGCTTGATCGACATTGTTGTCTCGTACCAGAACCTGCACTCGCTGCCTTCTCCTACCTGTCCATATGTGGCGGAATAGCCCACCCTAGCTCAGCCCGCGCGGAGGCCGGCCTATAGCATGGGACAGGGCCACTCGCCAAAGCCTTTCCTCACACCACTCTGAGAGGTGCAATGGCCATTCTCAAGATCGCCCGCATGGGCCACCCCGTTTTGCTGCAACGTGCCGAGCCGGTCGCCGACCCAGGGGCGCCGGAGGTTCGCCGCCTGGTCGCCGACATGCTGGAGACGATGGAGGACGCTGGCGGTGCCGGGCTGGCCGCACCGCAGGTGCACGTGCCGTGGCGCCTGTTCGTGTTCCACGTTCCGCCCAGCCGCGCCGGCGAGGACCCGGACGACCGCCCGGTGGGACACACCGTGGTGATCAACCCCGTGATCGAGCTGGTTGGCGAACAGCGCGCGCTGCGTTGGGAGGGCTGCCTGTCCATCCCAGGGCTGCGCGCTGCCGTGCCGCGATGGTCGCGCATCCGCTACAGTGGCGTAGATTGCGACGGCCAGCCGGTGGGCGGCGAGGTTGCCGGGTTCCATGCCGGGGTGGTGCAGCATGAATACGACCACCTGGACGGCGTGCTCTACCCGATGCGCATGACCGATTTCAGCCTGTTTGGCTTCACCGAGGAACTCGCGCGGGCCGGCGCATGACCCCGCCCGAGCGCACCCCCGAGCGCGACGCCGCCTTGGACGCGCTGGTGGACCTGGTGCCGTTCCCCGGCTGGACCATCCGCGCGCTGCAACTGGCGGCCGGCCCGGATGCCGACCTGCTGTTCCCCGCCGGCGCCACCGACATGGTGGAGGCCTGGGTGGACCTGGCCGACCGCCGCATGCCGCCTGCCTCGCCCGAGTTGAGCCTGGGCAAGCGGGTGCGTAGCGTGATCGCGCGGCGCCTGCAGGACAGCACGCCGCATCGCGAGCCGGTCCGCCGTGGGCTGGCGTTGCTGGCCTGCAACAGCGTCGCCGCAAGCCGAGTGACCGCGCGCACGGTGGACGCCATCTGGCATGCCGCCGGCGACCGCAGCGCCGATTTCAGTTGGTACACCAAGCGGGTCATCCTGGCCGGCGTGTATGGCAGCACCTTGCTGTTCTGGCTGCGCGACGACAGCGCCGGGTCGGCGGACACGCTGACCTTCCTGGACCGGCGGCTGGCCAGTGTCGGCCGCTTGGGCAAGCTGGCGCGGCGGGTTCGCGGCGCTACCTAGCCACCGCATCGTCATCCTATCGCCACGGGCGCGTCGCAGCGGCGTCGGCTAACACTGCTGCGGTCGTTAACTTGGGACTGACGGATGGCAGCGCGCCGGGTCTTGGCGGTGGCAGCTTCGCTCGGCGTGGTGCTGGGAGGCGGAGCTGCGTTTGAGGCCGACGGACTGGACCTCGACCTGGGCACGGTCGGCATCGGCGGCGGCACCGGGATGGCCCCATCCACCGCCGCCACGCCCACTGCCACACCATCGCCCCTGGCGCCGCCTGCCATCGCGCCCATAGTCACGCCGCTCGCCGCCATTCAGCCCACGTCGCAGATCAGTGGCCGCTTCATCGCCACCAGCCTGCCCGCCACCAGCAGCTATGACGAGATCATCCGCCTCTCGCCCAGCGTGGTGGCCATTTCACCCAACGGTCCCGGGCTTGGGGAGGCGGCCGATGTCGGCATCCGCGGGTTCGCCGACGGGCAGTACAACGTTACCTTCGATGGCATCCCGTTCGCCGACTCGGACGATTTTAGCCACCACACCACCGCCTACTTCATGGCCCATGCGCTCGGCGGCGTGGCGGTGGACCGCGGGCCCGGCACCGCCGCCACCATCGGCGATGCGACCTTCGGCGGCACCGTGTCGCTGCAGTCGCGCAACCCGGCGCAAGCGGGTGGCGGGTCGGTCTACAGCTCGGTCGGCAGCTTCGGCACCCGCCTGTTCGGGGCGGAGCTGGACAGCGGCGCCATCGCCTCAAGGGCGACGTGAAGGTCGCGTTCGACTACCGGGACGGCGTGGCGTCCGACGTCGCGGTCGTCATCCCGTGCGGCCTATCGCTCCTCGACCAGGCCGCGCTCGAAACCGTCCGCGCCGCCCATTTTGCCGCCCCGCCTGCCAGCCTGGCGCATCGCAGCCTCCACCTCTCGATCGAGGTGCAATACGATCCGGTCCGCTTCGATTAAAGAGGTCCCGCTAGCGGCCCAGGTTCGGCACCACGCCCGAGTCGTTCGCCGGGGCGAAGCTGCGGTCGTGCTGGTCGGCCTGCGAACCGCCCTCGCTCAGCGTGCCGGACGGCGTGTCGCTGAACGGGGTGCCGTTGATCGGCCCGGCATCCGCCGAGTGCGTGCCGGGCAGGGCGGCGCGATCCACCGCGGGCAGGTTCTGCGGGCCGAGGTTCGACAGCGGCGCATCCTCCAGCGGGCGGCCATCCGGCGTGGCCTTGGTCAACGACGGGTCGGCTGCAAGCAGCAGCGGCTGCCTGGTCGCGGGCCCGGCGGCTGGCGTGAGCAGCGCCAGCGGGGAGGCGACGAGGGCAATGGCGAAGGCGATGTGGCTCGGGTGCATAGTGGTCTCCTGTCCCGCAACCCAACGTGGCGCGGCAGGCGGGTTGCGGCGGGATCGTTCCCATATCGGTGAGGGCGGCGCACACTCGGCAGCGCGATTCGTGCGTTGCAGGCGAAATAACGCGGGGTTGACGCGCGGCTAGCATGGCGCGGAACGTGCATCTTCACGGAACGTGTAGCTTGGCGGAACGTGCATAGTGGCCCGGCGTATGACGTGCCTGAGCGGCCACCGCGCCGTCACCCACCACTCGAGTATGAGGACGAAGCGCTCCACATTGTCCCTGCTGACGGTCCATCACCAAACCACCTACCGCTACCGCCACGCGGTCGCATTCGGCGAGCACCGCATGCTGTTCCGGCCGCGAGACGCGCACGACCAGCGCCTGGTGTCGCATGCGTTGGACATCCATCCCGCTCCCACTGTGCTGCGGTGGACGCAGGACGTGTTCGGCAATTCCGTCACCCTGGCGCGGTTCGGCGAGCGCGCCGCCCGGCTGCAGTTCACCAGCGTGCTCCAGGTCGACCACCAGGAGGTCACGCCCAGCGCCGAACTGCTGCATGACCACGCCCGCCACTTCCCGTTCAGCTATGACGCCGACGAGATGCCTGACCTGCTGCGCTCCATCGAGCGGCAGATGCCCGACCCGGGCCACGTGGTTGACCGCTGGAGTCACAGCTTCCTCAACGAGCGCGGCCCGACCGCGACGCTCGACCTGCTGACGGCGATGACGCGCGAAATCCGCCGCCGCTTCACCTACCGCGCCCGCCACGAGCCCGGCATCCAGGACCCGCGCACCACCCTGCGGCTCGAGGTCGGCACCTGCCGTGACTTCGCCCTGCTGATGATGGAGGCGGTGCGCGCGCTCGGCCTGGCCGCGCGCTTCGTCACCGGCTACCTCCACGTGCCTGACCGTAAGCCCTCCGGTGAGGCGGCGCGCCACGGCGGCGGCAACACCCATGCCTGGCTGCAGGTCTACCTGCCGGGCTCCGGATGGGTGGATTTCGACCCCACCAACGGCATCGTCGGCAGCCGCGGGCTGATCCGCGTGGCGGTGGTGCGGGACCCGGCGATGGCGGTGCCGCTGTCGGGCAGTTGGACCGGGGCGTCCGGCGATTGCCTCGGGATGGACGTAAGCGTGCAAGTGAGCGAGGTGGCCGGGGCCGCCCAATTTGTCAGTTAGCGTGAGGGAGGAAGTCGCCATGCGCATCCGATGTGGGTTTCGCATCGCCTATGAATGCTCCCAGCCAGTGCCGATGCTGCTGGCGCTCAGCGTGCACCCGTCCCGCCACCCCGACCTGCTGACCGACACGCCGCTGCGGTTCGACCCGGCGGCCGAGGCGCACCGCTACTCGGACGATTTCGGCAATGTGTGCCACCGCATCGTGGCGCCGAAGGGCCGCATCGAGATGACCACCGAGTTCGACATCCAGGACAGCGGCCTGCCCGACCCGGTGGTGCCGCAGGCGACCCAGTTCGAGGTGGAGGCGCTGCCGGATGGCGCCCTGGTCTACCTGCTCGGCAGCCGCTACTGCGAGACCGACAAGCTCTCCAACATCGCCTGGTCGCTGTTTGGCGGCACGGCGCCGGGTTGGGCGCGGGTGCAGGCGATCTGCGACTTCGCGCACGAGCGGATCACCTTCGGCTACGAGCACGCCCGGCCCGACAAGACCGCCTGGGACGGCTACAACGAGCGCCAGGGCGTCTGCCGCGACTATGCCCACCTGGCCGTCACGCTGTGCCGCTGCATGAACATCCCGGCGCGGTATTGCACCGGCTACCTGGGCGACATCGGCATCCCCGTCTCGGACTCGCCGATGGATTTCTCCGCCTGGTTCGAGGCCTACCTGTGCGGGCCGGACGGCGGCCGCTGGTACACCTTCGACGCCAGGCACAACCTGCAGCGGATCGGCCGCGTGTTGATGGCGCGCGGCCGGGACGCGACCGACGTAGCGCTGGCCACCACTTTCGGCCCGGCCTGGCTCAGCCTGTTCGAGGTGACGACCTACGAGGTGGCGGAGTAGGATCGCGCCGGTTGGAGAGGCACATGATGATCCGTTGCATCGCGTTGGTCGGCCTGGCGTTGGTCGGCGTGGGTCTGCTCAGCGTTGCGCGGTCGGCGCGGGCGCAGGAATTCGTCACCGGCACGCAGCTCGCCCAAGCCTGCGCCAGCCGCTACCCGACCGGGACGCGGGATTGCGACGGCTACATCGCCGGCGTTTTGGACACGGTGGCTGGGGCGCCGGAGCTCAAGGGCAAGCTGTGCCCACCACCGCACACCAAGCTCGGCACGCTGCGCGAGGCGCTCGGCACGTTCGGCGAGCAGCACCCGGAGGCGACCAAGGGCTCCGGCGTGGCCTTGCTGCAGAGTATGATGAAGGCGAACTATCCCTGCCCGGCGGGCTGATGCGGCCCAGGCGGCGCTAGCTCGCGGCGGGGATCGGGCTGGCGACGCCGGTGGCGCCGAGCGGGCAGGACTTGGCGAATGCGCCCGGCGCCGGCTCGGCGATCTCGCTCAGCGCCGTGCCAGGGCCAGCCAGGCGCGAGCCGGGTCGCACCGTCGCCGGCACCGGTGGCTGGTTCGGCAGGCGAACTTCCACCAGCGAGCCCGGGTTGACCGTCGACACGCTGTCCAGCGAGACGTAGCCGTGGTCGCAATCGGCCATGCGGATCAGCGGCGTGCCGGCGGTGGCGTCGGCGCCCGCGACGGCCTCCACCGAGAGGACGACGCCGTGCACGCCCGCCACGATCGGCATTTCCGCCGGGTCGGGGGCGGGGAGCCGTGCCAGTGCGTCCTGGGCTGCCGCGAGTTCGGCTGCGGCGAGGTCGCGCTGGTGGTTGAGGTCGGCCAGCCGCGCCCGTCCGGCTGGGGTGGGCGGTAGTGGCTGTTGCAATGAGTCCGAGATGGCCGCGGCCCGGCGTTGCGCCACCTGCACCCGCTCGGCCGCGACGATGGCGATGGGGTCGGGCGGCGGCGGCACGTCCAGGGTGAGGAGCACGGAGGTGGGCGCCACCGGGTCCCCCGGCTTCACCGCCACGCTGGCGATGGACCCGCTGCGGGACGCACGCAGGACCATGACCGGCGTCTTGAACGACACGGCGATGGTCACCGCGGGCTTGGCCGTGGGCCAGGCGGCGATAACTGCGGCGACCCCCACCACCAGCACGAGGCCACCCAAAGCGGGCCAGAGCAACCGTCGCGGCGCACGGCTTGGGGCAGCCGGCACCAGGGGCGCCGGCGCGGCGCGGGGGCTTGGTACCACGTCCACCCGCGCGACCGGCTCGGCGGCGAGGGCTGGCTGGGCTTGCTCGCTCACCGGGGCCGGCGTGATCACGGCCACCGGCTCCACCACGGCAGGTGGTGCACTCGTGTGGATCGGCTCGGCCGCAGCCTCCGGCGTCAGCGTTGCCGGCGGCAGCACAGCGACCGGCTCTGGCGCGGCGACCGGCGCGGCAACAGCGATTGGCTCCGGTGCCGCAACCGTCTCCAGCACAGCGACCGGGTCCGGCGTAGCGACCGGCTCCGGTGCCGCAATCGGCTCCAGCGCAACGATTGGCTCGGCCGCGGGCACCGGTTCTGCCTCGATGGCAGGGTCGGCCGCCGGGGTCGCGGTCGCCTCAGGGGCGGGTGGCGGCTCGGGCAGCCGTATCGCGTGGTCCAAGGCGGGCGGCAGCTTCAGCCATCGCGCGGCGGGGTCCCAAACCGGCACGCCTTCGGCGGGTGCGCGCAGGGCGGCGAGCCTGGCACCTGGCGGGAGTGCTGCCGGATGGGCGTGGTAGACCAGCGGCCGGGTTGCGCCGGGTGCGCCAGCCTCGGTCGGCTCTGCCAAGCTCGTCATCGATCGCGCCCCCCCAGGCCGGGCTGGTCCGGTGCGCTGGCCGTAGCATGGAACGGGGGCGGGCTGAACACCGGGTCGCGCGGCAGGGCGGTTTGGCCCAGCACCCAGCCTTCCCAGCGCTGCACCCAGGGGTCGGGCGGCGCGGTGTCCGGGCAGACCCCGGCCAGCACGCCGAGCACGCAGAGCAGGCCGAGCAGGCTGTCGAACCGGTCCTCGCCCGCAGCGTCCGCGCCAAACCCGTCCGCCAGAGCGGCGGCGAGGCGCGGGGCTGCCGTGGCGCCGCGCTGGTGCAACGCGTCGGCCAGGGCGGGCGCAAGCCTGACGCGGTCAGCCTGCCGCCGCTTGCTGCCACCCATGCGCAGGCCGAGTTGGCGCATGGCTTCGGCGGGGTAGGTCTCCGCCACCACGACCCGGCCAGGAGCCCATAGGCCGGGTGCCAGCAAGCCGTGCAGCGCCCCGTCGAACGGCCATAGCAGCGGCGGCGGGGCGGGGCTTGTCAGGGCCGGCAGCAGCAGGTCCCGCCAGGCGGAGATGGCGGCCTTGCCGGATTGGTTGGCCCCAAGCGTCCAGAACAACGGCGCGCCCGCCGGACGCTCCACGGTGGCGCGGTCGCACCAGCGGGACAGGCCGGACGCGCCCTCGAGGCCAAGCGCGGTGGCGTGGGACAGCCGGGTCATGCCCTTGGCGCCCCGGCGCGGGTAGAACGGGCGGTCGGCGGCCACTTCGGCCAGGGTGTCGCACACCGAGAAGAAGCCGGGGCGGTCGGCCAGGGTGCGCAGGAAGTCGGGGAAGCATGCCGTGCCCGCGAGTTGCCGGGCGAAGCCGCGGGGCAGGCCGAGCGGGAAATCCACCCCGAGCACGGCAGGCTCGCCTCGCTCGGTCAGGCGCTGGAACAAGGTCGCCAGATCCCCCACCGGCTCCGCTGCCGCCACCTGCCAGGCGCCGGGTTCGCCCGCCGCCACCGTCATCCACCGCTTGGCGGCGTCTAGGCTCCAGTCGGCGTGGGCGGCGATCAGGACTTCTTCAGCGGCTGGTTGGCACGTTCGATGAGGCGGGAGAACAGGCCGGGCTTGCGCTCGGGCTTGGCTTCCTTCGGCTGCGCGGCGAGGGCCTGCTTCTGCTTCTGGTCCAGCCATTTATCGAGCGACATGCCGGCCTTCTGGGCGCGCTTGGCCTCGTAGCTGCGCTGGGCGTCGGTCATGGTACGGGCGCTGGGGCGGGGGTCTGGAGCCATGCGGCCAGTGTGACAAATGGCGCCCGGAGGTTCAAGCGTCCGGGCTGCTGTGTCGGAGCGTGGGCGATCGCCTGTGGCTTCTCCCTCCCCCGCCGGCGGGAGAGGGCTTTTGGCGTTGGTGGGGGAATGCAGGCGTCAGCCTAGGGCCTTGGCGGCCTCCATCACCTCGGCGGCGTGGCCGGGCACCTTCACCTTGCGCCATACGCGGGCGATCTTGCCGGCCTTGTCGATCAGGAACGTGCTGCGGTCGATGCCCATGTAGGTCTTGCCGTACATCGACTTCTCGCCCCAGGAGCCATAGGCCTCCGCCACGCCCGTTGCGTCCGACGCCAGGGGAAAGCTCAGGTTGTACTTGGCGGCGAACTTCTCGATCGGCGGCATCGCGTCCTTCGAGACGCCGATCACCTCGATGCCGATGTGGCCCAGTGCCGGCAGCGCCTCCTGGAACGCGCACGCCTCCTTGGTGCAGCCGGGCGTGTCCGCCTTCGGGTAGAAATACAGCACGAACGGTTTGCCCTGCATCGCCGCCAGGCTGACGGTGCGACCGCCTGTCGCCGCCATCTCGAAAGCCGGGGCCGGTTCGCCTTCCGCAACGCTCATCGGGTCACTCCCACACGCAAGTTGAACAAGGCCCGCACCCGGGCCGCCATGCCGGCCAGCCTGATGTGGAACGATTCCGCGGTTTCGTCACCTGTCGCGCGCAACAGCGCCTCCAGCGCGGCGGGCGGCACGGCCTCGGGCGGGCGTGGGCCGACGGTGATGCGCAGCATGCCCTGCACGGTCCGCCACAGCCGGTCGGCCTCGCGCAGGGTCTGTGCCTCCTCCGGCGCCAGCGACCCGGCGGCCTGCAAGCGCTGGATGGCGACGCGGATGGCGGTGGCGGGCCGGGCGGCCTCGGTGAGCAGCAGGGCGGTCTGCACGATGAACTCCACCTCGATCTGGCCCCCCGGCATCAGCTTCACGTCCCACGCGGTCGAGGCCGGCAGGTCCCGCAGCATCCTCATGCGCATGGCGAGGGCGTCGGCGCGGACGGGCGCCGGGTCGGCCTGGTCGATGGCCTGGTCGATGGCGCGCTCGATGTCGGCCCACAGCGTCGGCGGCCCGGTGACGACGCGGGCGCGGGTGAGCGCCATGCGCTCCCAGGTCCAGGCCTCGCTCTGGTGATAGTGGCGGAACGAGTCGAGGCTGACGGCGACCGGGCCTTTGTTGCCGGACGGCCGCAGCCGCATGTCCACCGCGTAGAGCGCGCCGTCCACGCCGGGGGAGGTGAGGGCGGCCACCACGGCATGGGCGGCGCGGATGTAATACTGGCTCGGCGCCAGGCCGCGCGGGCCGTCGCTGTCCGGCGCGTCGGCGGCGTGCTGGTAGATCAGCATCAGGTCCAAGTCCGACCCGGCCATCATCTCGCGCCCGCCCGCCTTGCCCAGCAGCAGGATGGCCAGGCCGCCGCCCGCCACCGTGCCGAACCGCGCCTCATGCGCCCGCAGCACCCGCGGAAGCAGCACGGTGAGCGCCGCGTCGGCCAGCGCGGTGCGGGCGAGGCCGGCGGCGTCGGCGTCGATGCGGCCTTTCATCTGCGCGGTGGCGAGGCGGAACTCCTCGCCCCGCACGGTGCGGCGCACCAGGGCCACGGCGTCGTCCAGGTCCCGCGCGTCGGCCAGTTGCGCCTCCAGCAGCGCCGCCGGGTCGGGCAGCGAGCCGCCCGGTGCGAGCAGGCCCTCCAGCGCCGCGGGAACCTGCGCCAGGTGGTCGGCCAGCGACGGGGCGGCGCCGAGCACGGCGGCGACGCGGTCCAGCAACAGCGGTTGGCGGTGCAGCAGCGAGAGCACGTGGACGCCACCTTGCAGGCGGCTGAGCAGGCTGTCGGCGCGGGCGAACGCAACGTCCGGCTCGCGCTGGGCGGCCAGCGCGCGGAGCAGGTCGGGCAGCACCTGCTCGAGCAAGCCGCGCGCCCGGGCGGAGCGGAACGCGCGCAGGCCGCCGTTGCGCCACGCGGTGACGCCGGCCAGCACCCGCTGCGGCTCGGTGAAGCCTAGTTCGGCCAGGCTCGCCGCGGTGATGGCGGCGGGGGCGGCGTCTGGCCGGTCGAACAGGGTGGCGTCATGGTGATGCACGCATTCCAACTGGTCGAGCAGCGCGCGGGCGAACTGCTCGGCGTCCGGGTAGCCCATGAAGCAGGCGAACTGCGCCAAGCCGGCCCGGTCTGCCGGCAGCTGGTGGGTCTGCCGGTCTTGCACCATTTGCAACCGGTGCTCGACCTGGCGCAGACAGCGGTAGGCGGCGGCGATGTCGGCGGCCGCTGGCGCTGCCACGTGCCCGGCTGCGGCCAGTGCCACCAGGGCGGGCAACGTCGCCGGCACGCGCAACGCCGGGTCCCGCCCGCCCCACACCAGTTGCATGGTTTGCACCGCCAACTCCACACCGCGGATGCCGCCCTGGCCGAGCTTCACGTCGTGGCCGGCGACGCGCGCCACCGGGTCGGGGCCGTCGGCCAGGTCGGTGTCGTGGTGGTCGTCCATGCGGCGCTTCATGGCGCGGATGTCGGCGACGGCGGCGAAATCGAGGTGCCGGCGCCAGACGAACGGTCGGATTTCGGCCAGGAAGCGCTCGCCCAGCGTGAGGTCGCCGGCGACCGGGCGCGCCTTGATCATGGCGGCGCGCTCCCAGTTTTCCCCGGCGCTCTCGTAGTAGGCGAGGGCGGCTGGCAGCGCGATGGCGGAGGGGCTGGCGGCCGGGTCGGGGCGTAACCGCAGATCGGTGCGGAAGACGTAGCCGTCCGCGTCACGCGCCTCCATAAGAGTGCAAAGATCACGCGCGAGCCGCGTAAAGGTAGCGCCGAGTCCGTCCGCATGGCGCGGGTGGGCTTGCGGGTCGTAGATCAAGACGAGGTCGATATCGCTGGAATAGTTCAGCTCGCGCGCGCCCAGCTTGCCCATGCCCAGCACGGTGAAGCCGCTGCCCGCGCCGCGGCGGCCGCGTGCGAGCTTGCCGCTGGCGGCGGCGGTGTGCAGCAGGTGGCGCACGCTGGCTTGCAGGGCGGCCTCGGCCAGGTCGCTGAGCGCGCCGGTGACCTGCTCCAGCGTCCAGCCGCCGCCGATATCGGCCACCGCGGTGGCCAGCGCGACCCGGCGCTTGGCCCGTCGCAGCAGCGCGGCCAGGCTCGCCCGGTCCAGGCCGAGCTTGGCCGTGACCACCTCCCTCAAGGCGGCTGCCACCACCACACCCGGCCCGTTCCGCACCAGGCGCACGATGGCGGCCGACTCGCGCACCGCCAGGTCGGCCAGGAACGGGCTGTTGCCGCCGAGTGCGTGCAGCATGCCGCGCGGCCCCGCCTGCCGCAGCAAGGCTGCCTGCGCCGGGCCGCATGCGGCGAACCGCTCGAGCAGCCGCTCCGCCGCGGCGGGATCGAACGGAAGCGGCCAGACGAGCGCGCCGGTGCCCCCGGCCGGCGCGTCAGCCACGTTGCCCGCGGCGGCTGGCGATGCTGAAGCTGGCGCGCTGGCTCGCCCGGCACGCGGGCCAACTCCTGCTCGGCTTGGTCGGCTTCGTGCTTGGCATGGTGGTGATCTCGCTGCTGGCGCTCGGCGCGCTGACCTGGCGGCTGAACCAGGGCCCGCTGGACGTCACCGCCGTCGCGCACCGGCTCGAGACCAAGTTCGCGCCGCGATACGTCAGCGGACGCATCGTGCTGTCGATGCAGAAAACCAATGGCGTCCACCTCCTGCGATTGGATGTTGCGGATGCCGGGCGGCTGGCGCAAGGCGGGCGCATGCCGGAGTCGGTGCATGCCGCGACCCTGGTGGCGCCATTGCGGCGGCTGGCTCGGCTCGACTTCGTGCCGACCGAGATCGTCGCCACCGGCGTCCGCATCGAGGTCGCGCGGGCAGCCGGCGGCAAGGCGGGTGCCGGCGGCTTCGACCTGCGGGACATCAGCGCGTTGCAACGCGTCAGCGTCACCGGCTTGCAGGTGGTGATCGACGACGCCGTGCTGCATGCGCGCTGGCAGGTCAGCGGGGCGACGGTGGAGCTGGCGCGCAACGGGGATGGCGTGGCCGGCCACGCCGACGGCACGCTCAGCGTAGGGGACGTCTCGACCCACCTGGCCGCCACCGGGCGGGTGAGCCAGCAGGGCGCGCACGTGGACGCCACCAGCACCGCGCTCTCCCCCGCCGACATCGCGCGGGCCGTGCCGGCATTGGCGGGTTTGGCCGCCTTCGACGCTCCCGTCACGCTGCAGGCGAGCGCCGATCTCGGCCAGGCGCTGCAGGTGGAGCACGCCAGCGTGCATGCCGAGGCGGGCGCCGGCACCGTGCTGCTGCCGGCCAAGGGCAACACCACCAGCCCCGGCCATTTCGCCTCGCTCACCCTGGACGCGGACGGCACCCCGGCGGCGATCAGCCTGCGCGCGCTGCACCTGGTGCTGGCGCCACCCTCGGGCGACCCGCCGACCACCGTGGTGATGGCCGGCACCATCCGGCTGCGGGGCGAGCGGGTGCGCGCGGATGCCACGCTGGACGTGGACCAGGCCTCGCTCGCCGACCTCGGCGCGATCTGGCCCGACCGCGTCGGTGGCGGCTCGCGCCCGTGGCTGGTGGAGAACCTCACCAATGGCCTGGCGCATGACGGCCATTTCAGCCTCAGCGCGACAGGCAACCTCTCCAACGGTGACCTGGCGCTCACAAACGCCACCGGCCAGATGCTGGCGGACGACGTGACCATCTGGTGGCTGCGCCCGGTCCCGCCGCTCGAGCACACCCACGCCGTGCTCAGCGTGATCGACCCCGATACGATGCTGCTCACCGGGTCGGGCGGGCGGACCGGGGCGCTGCTGATGAAGGCCGGGACGATGCGGATCACCGGGTTGTCGGTGAAGGACCAGACCTCGGTGCTGAACGCCGACCTGGCCGGCCCGCTGGCCGACGTGTTCACCCTGCTGGCCAATCCGCGGCTCAACCTGCTGAGCAAGCGTCCGGTCCCGGTGACCAACCCGGCGGGGGCGGTCGCGGCGCATCTCACGGTGAACCTGCCGCTCGACAACCATGTCACCATCGACCAGATCGCCATCCACGCGGTGAGCAAGATCACCGACGCCCATCTCGGCGCGATCGTGGCGGGCAAGGACCTCGATCACGGGCAGATCAGCTTCGACGCCACCAATGACGGGCTGAAGGCGACCGGGACCGCCCTGCTCGACCAGCTTCCGGCCAAGCTCGAACTGGACATGGATTTTCGCGACGGCCCGCCGTCCCAGGTGCTGGAGCATGCCGCGGCCGCGCTCGCGATCACTCCGCAGGCGGCGCGGGCGGCGGGCGTGGGCGTGATCGGCCTGCAAGCGGGCACGCTCGCCACCAACGTGGACTACTCCGTACGGCGCGACGCGACCGCGACCATCGCGGTGGCCATGGACCTCAAGGACGCCACCATCGAAACGCCGATCGGCTGGTCCAAGACCGCCGGCACGGCGGGCCAGGCGATGGGCCAGGCGCTGCTGGACCATGGCCGGCTGGTAGGTTTGCAGGCGATCCAGGCCAAGGCGCCGGGGCTGAACATCTCCGCCAATGGGGAGTTTGCCGACGGGCGCGTCTCGGTGGTGCACATCGCGGAAGGCGAGATCGGCCGCAGCAGCGCGGTGGGCACGATCGGGCTGCCGCAACAACCGGGGCAGCCGTTCCACATCACGCTTGCCGGCAGCCGGCTCGACCTGGAGGGCCAGATGAGCGGTGGCAAGGCGCCAGCGAACCCGGCGCCGTCGCCCGCGCCGAGCGGACCCGGCGTACCCTACGTGGTGGACCTGCGCTTCGACCAGGTTCGCTTCGGCCCGGGTCGGACCATCGGCCCGCTGGTGCTGCAGGCGGTGGGCACGGGGCGGCGGCTCACCTCCGCCCACCTGGCCTCGCGCGGGCCGGAGCAAGTGGAGGCGGACCTGGTGCCTGGGCCTGGCCGCCGCCAGCTCCACGCCACCGCCAGCAATTTGGGCCAGTTGCTCCGCCAGACCGACCTGGCGCAGGAACTCGATGGCGGCCGCATGACGCTCACCGGCGCGTTCGATGACGATCAGCCGGGCGGCCCCTTCGCCGGTACGATGGACCTGGCGAACTTCAAGGTGCGCGGCGCCCCGGTGACCGGCAAGGTGCTGCAAGCGCTGACCGTCTATGGCATCGGCGAGGCGCTGGACGGCCCCGGCCTGGTGTTCGACCGCATGGTGGCGCCGTTCCGCCTGGACGGGCCGGTGCTGCAGCTCGACCAGGCCCGGGCCTACAGCACCTCGCTCGGCGTGACGGCCACCGGCAGTTTGGATTTCGGCCATAACACCGTGGCGCTGGATG
The DNA here is from genome assembly GCA_965199105.1 of Acetobacteraceae bacterium. Classification (GTDB taxonomy): domain Bacteria; phylum Pseudomonadota; class Alphaproteobacteria; order Acetobacterales; family Acetobacteraceae; genus LMUY01. The sequence continues at coordinate 2,020,158 of CBDAQO010000002.1, forward strand.
GCACGATCGTGCCAGCCTACGCGCTGAACTCGCTACCCGGCCGGGTGCCGTTCCTAGGCAAGCTGTTCAGCCCGGAGAAGGGCAGCGGCCTGTTCGCGGCCAATTACAGCCTCCACGGCGCGGTCGACGACCCTTCGATCAGCATCAACCCGCTGTCTGCACTGACACCGGGGTTCATGCGCAACCTGTTCGAGGTGTTTCGCTAGAGCATGACCGCATCAAGTAAAGTCACTTGATCGGTAAACATACTGCCAAAACAAAGAGCTCGCACCATGACCGGCGACTCTATCTGAGCCGGTCTTGGTCTGGTCCTACAGCCCGGCGTGGACCGCCAGCCAGCCGAGCAAGGCCGCGGTCATCAGCGCCGTGGCGACGATGATCAGCAAGCCCAGCCGCCGGTAACCGGCGTTGCGGCTGCTCTCGGGCTTGCGGGCGGCGCGGCCTGCCCGCAGCAGTGTTTGGATCGGCGACTCCACCGGCGACGTGTCCTTGCGCGTGTGATGCCATACATACGAGGTTTTCACGCCCGTCGGCACGGCAAATCATGCCGTTTGCACGGTGCGGCTTACTGAACGCTGGAGAACCGCGTCGGCACCAGCAGCTCGTTGGTGATGGAGGCGACGATGGCGCCGTCCGCCTCGGTGCCCGCCTTCTTCTCGAGCCATTCCGGGTCGGCGCGGAAAGCCGCCCATTTCGTCTCCCGATCCGCCAGGCTCTCCCATGCCAGCAAGTAGGTCAGGGCGTGGTCGGAGGCGCCCACCGCAGTGGTCCAGAAGCCAGCCTGCTTGATGCCGTGCCGCGCCCAGATGCCGAGCGTGATGGTCTCGAAGCGCTGCAGCAGGGCGGGGAGCCGATTGGGCAGGCAGTGATAGATGCGCAACTCGTAGATCATCCGCCCGTCTTTCCTCCGTTTCCGGCACCATGCGCGCGCCGCCTGGCCGCTGCAACCGGGCGAACCGGATGGCGTTCGCCTGGTATGGCAACCAATTCTTCTCCCCAACCTGCCCGACCGGCCAAGCGCCGCCACTTTTGGGCCTGGGTATTGGGCGTGTTCGGCATCGCAATCGTCGCTTTGGTCGCGTTATGGGATTGGGATTGGTTCCTGCCCCTGGTGGAGGCGCAGGCCTCGTCCGCGGTCGGCCGCAAGGTGACCGCGCAACACCTGCACGTGCATCTCGGCCGCACCATCACCGCCTCGCTCGATGGCGTTGAGGTAGCGGGCGTGCCCGACCAGGCGCAGGGCAAGCCGTTCGCCGACGTCAGCCGCCTGACCGTGGCGCTCGACACCATGGCCTACATCCGTTCGCGCCAGATTGTCATCCCGCAGATCACGCTGGACCATCCGGTGATCGAGGCGGACCAGGACCTGCAGGGCCACTCGAATTGGCCAACCGGTAGTTCCTCAGGCAGCAGCAAGTCGTCGAGTTCCTCCCCTGGGCCGCAAATCGGCAACTTGGTGATCAATGACGGGCAAGCGCATGTGGCGCTCGCCAAGTTGAAGGCGGACTTCAACGTGAACGTCGCCACCCAGGCCGGCGACGCGGCGGCGGCGCTGAACGCCAAGACGTCCGACACCGGTGGCCCGGCGGCCAGTGCGGGCGAGATCGTGGCCGATGCCCGAGGCACCTACGCGGCGCAGCCGATCAACGGCCACTTTGTCGGCGGCGCGTTGCTGTCGCTGCGGGATGCGAGCCATCCCTACCCGATCGACCTGCATTTGGCCAACGGCGCGACCAAGGTGTCGCTGACCGGGACGGTGCAGAACCCGCTGAACTTCGCCGGGGCCGACCTCACGCTCAGCTTCACCGGGCCGGACATGGCACAACTGACGCCGCTGACCGGCGTGCCGATCCCGCAGACGCCGCCGTTCTCGGTGACCGGCAAGCTCGACTACACCAAGGCGAAGATCCGGTTCAGCGACTTCCACGGCCGCTTGGGGGAGAGCGACTTGAACGGCACGATCGAGGTCGAGCCGTCACGCTCGCCGCGGCCGTTCGTGGACGCCACGCTGTCGTCACGCCGGGTCGACCTGGCCGATCTGGGCGGCTTCATCGGCACCACGCCGGGCGAGAAGAAGGACCAGAGCGCGGCGCAGCGGGCCGAGGTCGAGCATAAGGCGGCAAGTTCCGACAAAGTCTTGCCGCAGACGCCGATCAACCTGCCCAAGCTCAACTTCGCCGACGTGCAATTGCACTATAAGGGCGAGCACATCGAAGGCCGCTCCGTGCCGCTCGACAACATCGTGGCCAACCTCGACATCGACAACGGCCGCATCCAGTTGCAGCCGCTGAGCTTTGCCGTCGGCAGCGGCAACATCGTGCTGCACACCGACCTGACGCCGGTGAGTGCGCATGATGTACATGCCGTCGCCCGCATCGACCTCGACCATGTGAGCCTCGACCGATTGCTGGCGGCGACGCACCTGGTGCGCGGCGCGGGCACGCTGACCGGCAACGCCGAGCTCAACTCGACCGGCGACTCGCTTGGCGGCCTGCTCGCGCACGGCAATGGCGGCGTGGCGATGGGCATGTCCGGCGGAAATCTGAGCGCGCTGCTGGTGGACATTGCCGGATTGGAGGTGGGCAACGCGATCCTGTCGGCGCTGGGCGTGCCGCAGCGGGCGACGCTGCAGTGCTTCGTAGCGGAATACACGCTTACCGACGGCTTGCTCGCCACCAAGGTGCTGCTGGTGGACACCAGCGAGGCGGAAGTCCGCGGCACGGGGGACGTGAACCTCGCCAGCGAGACGCTCGACTATAAGCTGGTGACCCGGTCGAAGCACTTCTCCATCGGCACGCTGTCAACCCCGATCGACATCACCGGCACGCTGAAGAGCCCTAGCATTCATCCGGAGCTGGGCCCGCTGGCGCTGAAGGGCGGTGCGGCGATCGGGTTGGGCGTGCTGTTCCCGCCCGCCGCCCTACTGCCAACCATCCAGCTCGGCACCGGCAACACCGGCGTGTGCCAGGCAGCCGAGGCGCCGGTCGGCAGGGGCGAAGCGGCCACCCGGGTGGTCGCGCCCGGGCGGGCTCCGGTGACGAAGGCAGGCCGGCCGAAGTGAGCGCACCTGGCCCGGCGGAGCGTGCGAACGGGCTACCGCAGCGTGGCGACGGTGATGTGAGGCCAGCTTAGGCCATTGAAGTTCAGCAGCACGCGCTGGGTATACTGTAGCTGATCGAACTCGTTGCCCTTCTCGTCCTTGACGTGCTCGATCCAGAATATTGCTGACACGCGCGCGGTGTTCGCGTTGGGACTGTTGGTCGTCCCGCTTAGGAAAGCGATGTTGTCGGTGCCGCCGCCCGCGTTTGGCGCAGCCGGCGCGGGAACGATGGGAGACGTCTTCGCCGTGACGTCCGAGGTCACGATCAGGACGGTCGTGCTGACGAAGGTCTGCTTTGCGATTGCGTCCAGCAGGAACAAGTTCGGGTTGGCCAGGTGGTCGTCGGTGAGCCCGGGCACATCCGCCAGCGCGGTGCGTGAGGGCATGTTGGTCGCGATGTCCTTCTCTTCCGGGAACGGCACCAAACCGGTTACCCCGTCGTCGGGGCTGCCGATGGTGAACGGCGTGATGCTGGTTGCCGTGATGAGTGGCTTGGCCGCGGTGATCGCGGTGCCCTGCAAGTTGATCGTGGTCCCGTGCGGGATCGAGCCCATCCGGGCGACGGTGGCGCTTTCATTCGGGTTGGTGGTCGAGGGCACGTTGGTCCAAAGGCCGGGCTCAAAGTGTTGTGGGCCCAGCTTCTTGTCGCTGATCTGTTGCAAGTAGGCGAGAGCGCCAAGCGAGATGTCGGTCTGGTTGAAGCCGCGGTCTGCCACACCCGTGCCGCTAATATTGTTGAAGTCGAGCGTCTCCGTCGTCAGGTTCAATTCGAGGAAGAAGTCCTTCGGGCCGGACTGGCCGTGGTTGGGCCGCCAGATCAGGTTGAAGCCCGTGCCCGACCAGGTCCGTTTGGTTGCCGTACCGACAAAGCCGCGCAGCGCGCCGAGCAGGTCGACCGGTGCCGGCGCGCCACGAAGGAGGGTTTGACCTGGGCTTTGGACGACCTGGTGCGCAAACTCGAAGTCCGTGACGATCGGCATGGTCTGACCCCTTTTGGGTTGAAGAATGATCGGCTTAGTCCGATGCTTGCAGCTTCGCGCGCTGCGGGCTGATTTCACCGTTGAAGGCGTCTATCGTTACTTAAAAGCAACGTTACGACATCATACGGGAGAATGCAAATGTCAAACGTCGCACGCTGCTAAAGCGAGGACGCGCGTGAGCGAGCGCTACGGTGGGAGGGGATTACGCGGGCCGCGACGACCATCTGCGGTCGGCGTCGGTTGCCGCTCCGGTGGTGGACTGTAGGGGGCCCGCGGGAGAAAACGTCTGACGACGACAGTCCAGCAAGGTCCAACTCGATCCACCAGATTGGGGACGAGTTTGGAACCGCGGTCGCGTCCAAGACAGATTCTGGACGAACTTATTCGCGACGGAACACGCCGGACATGTGCGAAAGCTGGTGGCCGACCTTGCCGGCCACTCGCGCCTGGGCGGTTCAGGTCGAGCCGACCTGAACCGTGGATGAGGGCTTGGCTAGGCTGGCAGCGTGCCGGGCTCCACGCCCGGGTCGAACAGGGCGGCGATCTCCTGGTCGGCGGCGGCTTCCTCGTCCTCCGCACTCTGCCCTACGCGTTCGCCGCGGGCCTGCTTTTCGGCCTCCTCGGCGCTGCGGGCGACGTTCACGCTCACCGGCAGCGAGACCTCCGGGTGCAGCACGACGCGCGTCTTGGCGAGGCCGAGTGACTTAATCGGGTGCTCGAGGATCACCTGCTGGCGGCCGATGGTGAGCCCCGCTTCGATACAGGCGTCCGCCACGTCCCGCGCGGAGACCGAGCCGTAGAGGTTGCCGGCGTCGCTGGCCTGCCGGATGATCACCACGGTGAGCCCGCCGATCCGTTCGGCAAGGCGCTCGGCCTCCTCGCGGCGACGCAGGTTCTGCGCCTCGAGCTGCACGCGCTGGGTCTCGAACTGCTCGCGATTAGCCTTGTTGGCCCGCATCGCCATCTTCTGCGGCAGCAGGTAGTTGCGCGCGTAGCCGGGCTTAACGCGAACCACGTCCCCCATCTGGCCCAGCTTGTCCACGCGTTGCATCAGGATCAGTTCGACGGCGGCCATGTGGCGGCCTCCTCAGGACAGGATGTAGGGGAGCAGGGCGAGGAAGCGGGCGCGCTTGATGGCTTGCGCTAACTCACGCTGCTTCTTGGCCGAGACCGCGGTGATGCGGCTGGGCACGATCTTGCCGCGCTCGCTGAGGAAGCGGGAGAGCAGCCGCACGTCCTTGTAGTCGATCACCGGGGCGTTGGGGCCGGAGAACGGGCAGGATTTGCGCCGGCGATAGAACGGGCGGCGGGCGCCGACGGCGGAGCGCCGGGCGGCGGGATTGACATCGCTGTCGAGGGTGGCGTCGGACATCGCTTACTCTTCCACCAGGTTGAAGCCGCCTTCGCGGCTGAACTCGTCGCGCGCGCGGAACTCCTCACGGTCGTCGAAGCCACGCTTGCGGCCGCTTTCGAACCGCCCGGACGGCTTCGGCCCTCGGAAGGTGCGCTCGCGATCGTCGGACTTGCGCGACAGGATGGAGGAGGGCTCCTCGGTGATCTCGTCGACGCGGATGGTCATGAACCGCAGCACGTCTTCGTTGAGGCCGAGCTGGCGCTCCATCTCGTTGACCGAGGCGGGCGGCGCGTCGAGCCCGAGCAGCATGTAGTGGCCCTTGCGGTTCTTCTTGATGCGGTAGGCGAGCGAGCGCAGGCCCCAGTATTCGCGCTTCTGCACCGTGCCGCCATCGGCCTCGAGCTGGGCGGCAACGGTGTCGGCGACAGCCTCGACCTGCTGCTGCGTGACGTCATTGCGCGCAATCAGCACGCATTCGTATAGTGGCATGGATAGTCCCTATGGCTGGATCGGCCCGAATGCGGGCATAGCCGGGAGCCGCCTCGCCCCCGGCAGGGAGCCGTGGCTTGCAGCATGGGGCGGGCGCTGTGTCAAGATGGTGCACCATGGCGCGGCCTGCCGGTTGCCTGCTGCCAAGCAGCTTCCACCCCACTCAGGCGTTGCGCTTCTGCTTCCGGGAGCGAGCGCATGCGGCATATCCAACTCCACCCACTCGGCGGCGCGGCGGGCGATATGTTCGTGGCCTGCCTGCTCGACGCGTTTCCCGAACACCGGGACGCGGCGGTGGCGCATGCCGAACAGTTGGCCGGGACGTCTTGCCGGCTGCTGCCGCATCGGGACGATACGCTCACCGGCGCTCGCTTCGAGGTCGACGTGCCTTCAGCGCATGGCCATGGCCATACCCACTGGGCGACGCTGCGGCGACGGCTCGCCGGGTCGGGCTTGCCGTCGGCGGTGCGGGAGCATGCGATCGGTATCTTCACTGCGCTGGCCGAGGCGGAGGGGCGGGTGCATGGGCGCCCGGCGGACGAGGTGGTGTTCCACGAAGTCGGCGCCGTCGACTCGGTGGCGGACATCGTGGCGGCCGCCAGCGTCATTGCCGCGGTGTCGCCGGCGACCTGGAGCGTGACGCCGCTGCCGCTCGGCGGGGGCACGGTGCAGACGGCGCACGGCGTCATGCCCGTGCCGACCCCGGCGACGGCGCTGCTGCTGGAGGGATTTGCCATCACCGATGACGGTGTGCCCGGTGAGCGGGTGACGCCCACCGGTGCCGCCATCCTGCGCTACTTGGTCAGCCGGCCCACCGTGGCGCCGTCCGGCACGCTGCGCACCAGCGGCACCGGCTTCGGCACGCGATTGCTGCCGGGGCGGAGCAATTGCCTGCGCGCCCTGGTGTTCGAGTCAGGCGCTGCCGACCAGGTTGGCCATCGCGAGTTGGCGGTGATCAGCTTCGAGGTCGATGACCAATCGGGCGAAGAGTTGGCACTCGGCCTGGACCGTATTCGGGACGCGGCTGGCGTTCACGATGTCGTGCAAATACCATGTTTTGGAAAAAAATCGCGGCTGGGTATTCACGTTCAGGTGTTAACAAGCCCAGGCGCGATGACAAATGTAGTCGACGCGTGCTTCCGCGAGACCACCACGATCGGGTTGCGGATCCATTTTGTCCAAGGCCGAGCCTTGGAGCGGCATTTTGACGTAGCGAATTTGGCAGGTCGGTCGATGCAAGTGAAATTGGTAGAGCGCCCCCTCGAAGGGGGTGGCACGGTGCGGACGGCCAAGGCCGAGGCGGCCCACGTGCAAGACGTTGCCAGCCATAGCGAGCGCGCAAGGCTGCGGCAGCAAGCGGAAGCGGCGGCGTTGCAAGGCAGCGAGCACAGCCAGAAGCAGGGGCAGGAATGACACCGTTCGATCGTCTGCAGAACGTTTTGCGGGGCTTCGACCGCCTCGCCATCGCGGTGAGCGGGGGCGTTGACAGCCTCACGCTGGCCACCGCCGCCGCACGCACCCTGGGCGGGGCGGTCACCATGCATCATGCCACGTCGGCCGCGGTGCCGCCTGAGGCCACCGAGCGCACCCGGGCGCTGGCCGCCAGCCAGGGATGGCGGCTCGACGTGTTCGACGCCGGGGAGTTCGGCGACCCGGCTTACCGCGCCAACCCGGTGAACCGCTGCTTCTTCTGCAAAACCAACCTCTACGGCGCGGTCGCTAGCCGCACCAGCGACCCGATCGCCTCGGGCACCAACCTGGACGACCTCGGCGACTACCGCCCCGGGTTGGAGGCGGCCAAAAAGCACAATGTGCGCCACCCGCTGGTCGAGGCGCAGGTCGACAAGCGAACCGTGCGGCTGCTGGCGGCGGAGTTGGGGCTGGGTGTGCTGGCCGAGCTGCCGTCGGCGCCATGCTTGTCGAGCCGGGTCGAAACCGGCATCCGCATCGAGGCGCCGGTGCTGGCGATGGTCCACGCGGCGGAAAAGCTCGTGTCGCGCGAGCTCTCGCCTCACACCGTGCGCTGCCGGGTTCGCGCTGGCGGCGTGGTGGTGGAGCTGGACGAAGCCACGCTCTCGGGCATGCCGGACGACCGCAAACACGGCCTGCAAAGCGAGCTCGAGCGCATGGCGGGGGCGGCGGGGCTCGCCGGCCCGGTGGCGTTCGCCGCCTATCGCACCGGCAGCGCCTTCCTGCGGAGCGGGCTGTGAGCGTCGACGTCACCTCGCCCGAGTTCGTCCTGGACGAAATCCGGACCGACCGGCTGGGGTTTGGCGAGGCGGTGTTCTGTGCCGGCAAGTCGGCGCCGCAGATCGCCGCCATCGTCGACCACGCCACCGTGCCGATGCTGCTGACCCGGCTGGACGAGACCAAGTTCGCCGCCCTGCCGGAACACCAGCGGTTGGCGCTGGACTATGACCCGGTGTCCTGCACCGCGTTCTCCGGCCAACCCCTGCCGGCGGCGGGTGCCACCCAGATCGCCATCGTCACCGCCGGCACGTCCGACGTCCCGGTCGCGCGCGAGGCGATGCGGACGCTGGCGTTCCAGGGGCAGGAGGCGCGCTTGATCGCCGATGTTGGGGTCGCCGGGCTGTGGCGGCTGCTGCGTCGGCTGGACGATTTGCGTTCGGCCCGGGTGCTGATTGTGGTGGCCGGGATGGACGCCGCGTTGCCGAGCGTGCTGGGCGGGCTGGTGGGTGGCGTGGTGATCGCGGTTCCCACCTCGGTCGGCTACGGCGTGGCGGCGGGCGGCACCACGGCGCTGCACTCCATCCTCGCGAGCTGCGCTCCGGGCATCGTTACCGTGAACATCGACAACGGCTACGGTGCCGGGATCGCCGCGCTGCGAGTGCTGGGGGCGAGCCGGAGCTAACCCTCCTTCGCGACCTGCCAGCCGCCCGGCGCGCGGTGGAACAGTGGCGAGTGGAAGGCGGCGCGCAGCGGGATGTCGCTGGGCCAGGCGGGGCGCCAGCGCGCGGTCTGCGTCATGGCCACGGCGGCGGCAACTGGCTGCACGCCGGCTGCGGCCAGCAGCGCCAGACCGGCCGTCATGGAGCGGCCGGTGCTGATCACGTCATCGGCCAGCAGCACGCGGCGCCCGGCCAGGCGGGGCAGCAACCGCGGGTCCAGCCACAGGCGCCTGCCGGGCTGCGGCGCGGTAATGGAGGCGACCGGAGCGGACAGCGCGTCGTCATACCACAGCTTGCGGGTCATGCTGGGCGCCACCCATTGCGTGTGGCCAAGCGCGCGCGCCACGCCCTGGCCCACCGCATGGCCGAGGGTGGGCAGCCCGACCACGACCTCAACCCGGTCGGCCGCCACCGCGGCGGCGATCCAGGCGCAGAGTTGGTCGAGCACGGCGAAGGCGGCTTGGTTGGCGATCAGGCCTGCGACGGCGAACTCACCCATGTCCCGCAACGGCAGCACCAGGGCCGAGCCGTCCGGCATGGCGGCGCGATACTGCCCGACCCAGACCGGCGGGGGCGGCTGGGCGGGCTCGAACACCTGCCAGTGGCTCACGCCGGGGCGACCAGCGCGCCCGGGTAGACGGCGCCGGTCGAGCCGTCGGTGATGCCCATGTCGGTGACGTGCGGGCCCGGGTTGCAGGCCAGCGAGGCGCCGACCAGGGCCTTGAAGGTGAGTAACGGCGGCTGCCAGTCGACGATGGTGTCGGCCGCGGCGCGCAGGCGGCGGAGCTGGGCGGCCACTTCGCTCGCCAGGTCGTCCGAGATCAGGCCGCACACGGGCAGCGCCACGACGGCGCGCACCACGCCGCCCGAAGCCACCGCCATGCCGCCCTCGGCATCGATGACGGCGTTGGCGGCGGCGGCCAAATCCGCCGGGTCACGCCCGAACACGACCAGGTTGTGGCTGTCGTGGGACACGGTGGTGGCGATGGCGCCGCGCCACTCGCCCCATTCCCGCAACACGCCAAGCACCGGAACGGCCGGCGCCAGGCCATGGCGATGCACCACGGCCATGAAGATGGCGTCCGCCGGCAAGCGCACCACCCCGTCCACCACCGCTGCTTCGGCCTGGCCCCATTGCGTGGCGCGGGGACGGTCGACTGTGCGCAGGGTGGCGCTGGTGCCGGTGGCGGCGAGGGTGAAGTCGGCCGGGCGCAAGCGTGGCACGCGCATGGTGCTGGCCGGCAAGGGCGGCGAGTCGGCGAGCGGGGTCAGCAGGCGGCCGGCTTCCGCGACGATGGTGCCGGAGGCGAGCACGGTTTGCACCGCCAAGTCCTCAAGGTCGGACAGCACGATCAGGTCGGCCCGGCGACCCGGCGCCACCAACCCCAAATCCCGCCGGCCCAGTCGCAAGGCGGCGTGCAGCGTGGCGGCGCGCAGGCCCTCCATGGCGGGCAGGCCGTATTTCACCAGCCGGCGCAGCAGGTCGATCAGCCCGCCGCGCGCGACCAGGTCGTCGGGGAACACGTCGTCGGTGCAGAGGGTGAGCGTCGGCGGGAAATGCGGCAGGCGGGCCAGCACGGCGGCGGCGCCGGGCAGCACGTGGTCGTGCGAGCCGCGCAGCTCGACCGTAAAACCGGCGCGCAGCTTGTCGAGCAGGTCGTCGCCGTCGTCGATCTCGTGGTCGGATTGCAGCCCGGCGGCGGCGAACCCCTGCAGCGCCGCTCCGCGCAGGCCGCGGGCATGGCCGCAGACGAGCTTGCCGCTGGCCAACCCGGCGGCAACGATGCCGCGCATCTTCTCGCCCCCCTCGAGCACGCCGCGCATGTCCATCACCTCGGCCACGCCGGCGATGGCGGGCTCGGCCAACAGCGCCGCCATGTCGGCCGGCTCGATGGCGGCGCCCGCCCGCTCCAGGCCCGGCGCGGACGGCACGCAGGAGGGCGCCAGCACCAGCACGCGCAACGGCAGGCGGCTGGCCGCGTCCACCGCCCAGGCCACACCGGCCAGCCCGAGCACGTTGGCGAGTTCGTGCGGGTCCCAGCAGATGGTCGTGGTGCCCTGCGGCAGCACCACCTCGGCGTAGCGCCGCGGCGTGACCATCGAGCTTTCGATGTGCAGGTGCGTGTCGATCAGGCCGGGGGCGATGATCCCGGTCACGGCCAGCGTCCGGGCGGCGTCCTCACGCTCGTCGCGGGCATGCACGCTGGCGATCAGGCCGCCAACGATGCCCACGTCGGCGGCGCGCAGCTCCCCGGTGGCCATGTCGGCAACCTGGCCGCCCCGCAGCAGCAGGTCGAACGGGGCAGCGCCGGTGGCGGCCCGCACCGCGCGGTCCCGCAGGGCGGGGTCGTCCAGGTCTCGCGTCATCGTGACGATCTGACGCGATCGGGAGGGCGAGCGCAACACCAACGGGACTGAAACTTTCCGGAGCAGACACGTTGGCGTCTGAGCGCACGTCGTAATGATGTCCGTCGTGCGAGCAACCGATTGGAGGACATTCGATGCAAGCAACCCGGAACGCGATCTGGCTGGCGACCGCCTTTGCCGTCGCTGGCTGTACAACGCTTGGCTCGCAGATCAAATCCAGCGGCGCGATGGCGTCCGAAGACACCGACTACATCGCGACGGCCTACCAATTGGCCGAACTCGACAACGCGGCTGGTACGCTGGTGCCGAATAAATCGAAGGATCCGCGCGTCGTCGAGGTGTCGTCGGAACTGGTGTCGCAGGCCAACGCCCTGACGCCGGAGCTGACCTCGGCGCTGCAGGCCGAGGGTGTGACGCCGCCCAAGGGGCTGCCGCCAGACCTGCAGGCGCAGGTTGATCAGTTGCACTCGCTGAACGGGCCTGCCTTCGATCACGCCTACCTGAACGACGAGATCACCCTGCACCAGAAAGCCGTCACCGTGTTCAAGAAGGAAGACGCCGATACCAAGAACTCGGTGATGCGCACGCAGGTCGAGACCGAATTGCCGGCGGTGCAGAACGACTTGGCGCGGCTACAGAGCGTGGCCAACCCGTCCGCCACTTAGCGGGCCGGCCTCCAAACTCCTATCGTCGGGGAGTTTGGAGGCGTAGCTCGGGCGCTTGTCTGTGATTGACAGCTCAGGCGAGTGGCGACTGGTCGTAGTTCGCGAGCAAGTCCGCCGGGCCGCGATAGATGGCGAAGCAGCCGGCATTGCGTAAATCAGCTTCGGGAAAGCCGCCGCCTAGCAGGCCGATGGTGCGCAACCCCGCCTTGGCAGCCGCTTGCGCGTCGTAGGGGCTGTCACCGATGACCACCCCAGTGTCAGGCGCCGGGTTGCCGAGGCGGCCGAGTGCGGCTTGGAAGATGTCAGGATGTGGCTTGCTGCGCTCGGCATCGTCGGACGAGGTTTGCTCGTCCACCAAGTCCTCGATATCGGCCGCCTTCTTATAGTGCTCGAGTTCGTCGCCCTTGGCCGAGGAAGCCAGTGCGATACGCACGCCCTGTTCACTCAGCCGCTCGAACAGCGCCCGGACGGCGGGAAAGGCCTCAATCGTGGGCAGATACTTCTCCTGCAGGATCTGCTTGCGCCGTGCCTCCAAATCCGGGCCAATCTGCTCCAGCACGTCCGCCGGCAGGAACAGCGGCATGAGCTGGTCGCCGCCCTTGCCGATCTGGCTGCGCAAGTCCGCATAGTCGACCTGGCGGTCAAACGCGGCGAAAGCGTCCTGCCAGGCGCGCGCGTGCTGGTCGACCGAGTCGACCAGCGTGCCGTCGACGTCGAAGATGACGAACTTGACCATGGTGCTACTCGAGGTGCTGCGCCAGGAACTTGTTCATCTCGAACATGGTGGCCTTCTTCTTGCCGAAGATCTTCTCGAGCTTCTCGTCGGCCAGGATTTCGCGGCCATCGTCCGGGTTCTGCAACTTGTTGGCCTTAATATACTCCCACACCTTGCTGACCACTTCGCCGCGCGCCATCGAGCCTTCGCCGACCACGGCGGCAAGCTCAGCCGAGGGCTTAAGCGGCTGTTGCAGCGCATTCGGCTTGTGGCCCGACTTTGGCTTGTCAATGTGGGCGCCTTTGGGCGTGGCACTATCCTGCTTCGGAGCTTTGGTCATACGTGTTCCTTGGTTACAAACTCAGGTTATCGGCACCCAACGCAGACGGCGTCACTTAGATTGCAACAATCTCGTGATCGGGTGGAGTTAGCCTTCCAGGGCGGTGATCTTGGCGAGCGTCGCCGGGTCTGGCCGGCCGGCGAAATACTGCGCCAGGGCAGGCTCGAACCGATTGCTACCACCCTGGACCAGGTCGAACAGGGTGACCCAGGAGTGGAACTTCAAGTCGTCCGGGCTGCCGAACACGTCCCATGCCGAGCGCCCAGTGACGGCGTTCACCAGTGCGGTCACGTTGCGCAGGCGCGGGCCAAGTGTGGCATGGGCGAGGTAGGCGCGACCTTCGGCTAGAGCATGATCTCTTCGATCATGCTCCGCTTGACTGAGAAAAGAGCAGCTTTATCCAAGCCTTCGGATCGCAAAGCGACTATGATTGCTCGGATGCTGCTCTAGGGAGCGGGCGGCGAAGCGCTGGGCCATCGCGCTGTGCCCCAGGCCGGCGATTTGCGGGAACACGAACCACATCCAATGCGTCTGCTTGCGGCCGCGGCCGAGTTCATCGCAGACGGCCTGCCAAACCGGGTCTCGCGCCTGGACAAACCGCTCCAGGCCGAATTCATCGCCCATACCGCACCTCGCGGCGATATGACGCGCCGGCGACCAACTGGTTCTCGCCGCCGCCCGTTAGCTTGGCGACCCACAGGAGCACTCATGAGCAACACATCGGACCACACCACCGGCGGCGACTCGGTTGAAGGCCTAGACCCGGGTGGCACGCACTCGACCAAGCCGGGCAACCCCGACAAAAGCGGCCCGCCGAAGCCCACCGCGGTGCGGCAGGAGCAAGAGGTGAAGAGCGGCGACCAGAACGACGGCAACCCGGTCAAAGACATCACTGGGTCTGGCCGGCGCTAAAGGATGATGGGCTAAACCGCCTCGCGCACGCCGCACCAGGCGCAGATGAAGCTGGCCATGCTGAGCGTCACCTGCTGCAGGGTCGGCAGGTGGGCGCGCTCGTCGAAGCCGTGGTGGTTTTCGCCGAGCGGGCCGTAACACAGCGCCGGCATGCGGTGATACAGGCCGTAGAACCGCGTGTCGTTCAGGGCGGTGGAGCGGCGCTCCTCCATCGCCGTGCCGAACACCTGCTGGTGCACCGCGGCCAACACGCGCTCGGCCTCGCTGCCGGGGTCCAGCACGTAGCCGTCGGCCTGGAAGCCGTTCCAGGTGATGTCGGGCGGGTTGTTGGCCATGAAGCCGTCGCCCCGGGCCGCCTCGGCGACGCAGCGCTGCACCCCCTCGCGCGCCGCTTCCAGGCTCGCGCCCGGGAGCAGGCCGATGCGGCAATCTACCTCGCACCAGGCGGGCGTGCTGCTTGCCCAGTCGCCACCGCGAATCACGCCCGGGTTGAACTTAATTGGGTCGGGGATGGCGCCGAACCACGGGTCGTTGCGAGCGGCCTGGTTGAGCGCCTCGGTGTGGCGCTGCAGGGCCTCGACCAGGTGGAAGGCGGATAGGATGGCGTTGGTGCCGGATTGCGCCTGCGCCACGTGCACCGGCACGCCGCGGACGCGCAGGCGGAACCACATGACGCCGACATGCGCGCGCGTGATGGTGCCGGCGGTGGGCTCGGGGATGAGCACGGCTTCGGCGCGGTAGCCGCGGGCGAGGGTGGAGAGCGCGCCGTTGCCGGTGCATTCTTCCTCGGTGACGGTCTGCACCGTCACGTCGGCGGCGGGCTGCAACCCGGCGGCGGCGATCGAGTCCAGCGCGAACACCATGGCCGCGACGCCCTGCTTCATGTCGCCGGCGCCGCGGCCGTGCAGCCATTCGCCGCGCACTGCCGGGTCAAACGGCGGGTGGGTCCAGAGCTCGGACGGGCCGGTCGGCACCACGTCCACATGGCCCTGGAGGATCAGGCTGCGGCCGGTGGCGGCGGCGGCGCGGCGAACGCCCACCACCTGCACGGCGCGGCGGTAGTCGGTGTCCATGACCGGGCTGAAGCCGGGCAGGTGCGCCATGTCCACGTCGGCCAGGGTGTAGCGGTCGACCTCGTAGCCGCGCTCGGCCAGTTGGCGCGCCATCCAGTCCTGCAGCGGCGCCTCCTGGCCACGGGTGCTGGGGAAGCGCACCAGGTTGGCGAGGAAGGCGGTTTGCCGGTCGAACCCGGCGGCCACGGCCAGGCGCAGGCGTTCGAGCAAGGCGGGGTCAAGCATGCGGTGTCTCCCAGGAGTGGCGGCTTGGCCCCGCGCTCATCCGGCGGCGGGCCGGTGCCGTAGCATGTCGGCCATCTTCTCGGCGATGGCCACCGTGGTGAGGTGCGTGTTGGCGCGCGGCACCTCGGGCATCACCGAGGCGTCCACCACACGCAGCCCGCTGCAGCCGATCACGCGGCATTGCGGGTCGACCACGGCGAGCGGGTCGGCCGGGCTGCCCATGCGGCAGGTGCCGCTGGCGTGTTGCGCGTCGGAGCATTCGGCGAATAGCCAGTCGTCCAGCGCCGCGTCGTCCAGCGCCTCCGCCATCGAGCGCTCGCTCGCGCCATACTCCACCCGCTCCGCCACCGCCTGCACGCCTGGGTGGAGGCAGATGTCGCGCAGCCGCCGCACGCCGTCGCGCAGGCGCACCAAGTCCCGCTCGTCGGACAGCATGCGCTCGGCCACCTCGGGGTCGGTCGCCGGGTCGCGGGTGGTGATGCGGACGTGGCCTTGGCTCCACGACTGATAGACCGAGACGGCAATGCGCCCGAGCGCCGTGGTGGGCCCGGCGCGGGTCAGCAGCGAGCCGGCCAGGTTGCCCGCAATCATGATCATGTCGTTCTCGCCTGCGCCGGCCAGGCCGGAACTGTAGCGCAGGCAGCAATTGGTGTGGCGGTGCATCAGCGTGTCGACCCGGGCGTGCGGGCGCAGGTGGAGCAGCGCGCCCACGATGGGGTGGTCGAGCAGGCCGCGCCCGACCGGGCGGTCCGCCCGCATTGGGATGCCGAGCGGGTGCAGCCAGGCCGCCGGGCCGATGCCGGAGCGCTGGAGGATGGCGGGCGAGTGGATGGCGCCGGCGCACAGGATCACCTCTGCCCGGGCGCGCGGCGTGTGCCACTGCTGCCCCACCCGGACGCGCACCCCGGAGGCATGCGGGCGGTTGCCCTCGAGCGTCACCGCGTCCACCACCGCGCCGCCGACGATGGCGAGGTTGGCGCGGCCGCGCGCGGGTTCCAGGTAGCCGTCGTTGGTGGAGACACGGCGCCCGGCGATGCTGTTGATGGCGTAGGGCGACACGCCGGTGCCGGTTGGCGCATTGTGGTCGTCACACCAACCATAGCCGAGGGCCAAGGCGGCGTCCTGCAGGGCATGGTCGACGGCGCCCCAGGCCTCCACCGGGGCGCGGTAGACCGGGATCGGGCCGGTGGCGCCGTGGTAAGGCGCGTGCGGGTAGTTCATGTCGGTCTCGAGCTTGCAGAAGTAGGGCAGCATGTCGGCCCAGCCCCAACCGGTGCAGCCGGCGGCGTCCCACCGCGCGAAATCGTCCGGCACGCCGCGGATGGCGATCTGGCCGTTGATGGTGGAGCTGCCGCCCATGGCACGGCCGCGCCACAGCAGGCGGGGTTGCTGCCGCTCGGTGCGCCGGGCCATCAGCGCCGGCCAGCGGTAGTCGTCGTCGCCGATGGCGGCCATCGGGTTGGGGATGCTGATGTGTTCGGGCGTGTCGGCTGAGCGCATGTCCCGCCCGGCCTCGAGCAGCAGCACGCGCGTGGCCGGGTCCTCGCTCAGCCGCGCCGCCAGCACCGCCCCGGCCGACCCGGCACCGATGATGATGTAGTCGTAGTCGTCGTCCACCTTGCCGCCCTCCGCTTGCGTGCCGGGCCGATGCTGGACCAACCAGCCGCGCCCGGGTAGCCCGCTGTTGCAGCGTGGTCATGGCCTCGCTAATAGGCCTTGGAATGACAGCAATCTACGTCGACGCCGACGCCTGTCCGGTGCGCGAGGAGGTCTATCGCGTCGCGACCCGGATCGGCGTGCCGGTGCATGTCGTCTCGAACGGGTCGCGCCCGATCCGCGCGCCGGGCCTGCCCAACGTCGCCATGGTGGTGGTGGCGGCGGATCCGGATGCGGCCGACGACTGGATTGCCGAGCGGATCGGCCCCGCGGATGTGTGCACCACGGCGGATATCCCGCTCGCCTCGCGCTGCCTGGCGCGCGGCGCCCGTGCGGTGGCGTTCAACGGGCGGGAATGGACCCAGGACAACATCGGCAGCGCGCTGGCCGGGCGCAGCCTGGGCCAGCATCTGCGCGAGAGCGGCGTGGTCACCGGCGGCCCGGCGGCGCTGACGGCGAAGGACCGCGCCGCCTTCCTCGGTGCGCTGGACCGCCTGGTGCACGCCGCCCGCCGTGGCACGCCGGCGCGGCCGGCGTTGCGCGCGCCCGAGCCCGGCTGATGGCGGGGCCACCAGGCGCAGCATGACGGTGATCGGCGTCGATTTCGGCACCACCAACACCGTGGTCAGCCTGCTGCGGCCAGATGGCAGCGCGCAGACCATGCGCCATCGCTTCGGCACGGCGGAGCTGGACGTGATCCGCACGCTGCTGTGTTTCTGGAACGAGGGCGGCGGCCAGGGCGCAGCACGCGGCGTGGTGCTGCGCGAAGCCGTGGGCCCGGCCGCGATCGAGGCCTATTTGGACGACCCGCTGGAAAGCCGGCTGATGATGTCGCTGAAGAGCTACCTGGCCCAGCGCAGCTTCACCGAAACGCGGGTGTTCGGCCGCAGCTTCACCCTGGAGGACCTGATCGCCCGCTTCCTGCGCCCGCTGGTGCCGCCGCCCGAACCCGGCGTGGTACTGGTGGCGGGCCGCCCAGTGCGCTTCGTGGGCGAGGGCGCCGACGACGCGCTGGGCGAGCAGCGGCTGCGCCAGGCCTACGCCAAGCTCGGTTGGAGCGACGTGCAGACCGCGCTCGAACCGGAAGCGGCCGGCTACCGCTTCGCCCGCGGCCTGAACGCGCCCGCCACCGTGCTGATCGGCGATTTCGGCGGCGGCACCAGCGACTTTTCGGTGCTGCGGTTCGAGCCCGGCGCCTCCCGCCGCGTGCAGGCGCTGGGCCACGCCGGCATCGGCATCGCCGGCGACACGTTCGACTACCGCATCATGGACCACGTCGTGTCCCCCCTGCTGGGCAAGGGCAGCAACTACCGCGTGTTCGGCAAGGACTTGCCGGTGCCGGCCGAATACTACTCGAGCTTCGCCCGCTGGCACCGGCTGTCGCTGATGCGGGCACCGCGGATGATGCGCGACATCGAGGAGGTGGCGCGCACCGCCGAACACCCCGAGCGGTTGCAGGCGCTGCTGCGGCTGGTGCGCAACGAGCTGGGCTACGAGCTATACCGCGCGGTGTCGGCGGTAAAGACCGAGTTGTCGCACGCCCAGGAAGCCCGTTTGCGCTTCGACCACGCCGGGTTCGCGATCGACGTCGCGATCACGCGCGACGCGTTCGAGCAATGGATCGCGCCCGACCTGGCCCGCATCGCCGCCACGGTGAACGCAGCGCTGGCCGAGGCGGCGCTGCCGGAAGCAGCCATCGACCGGGTATTCCTCACCGGCGGAACCTCCCTGGTGCCAGCGGTGCAGCGCTTGTTCCAGGCCCGGTTCGGCGCGGACCGCGTGGTCGGCGGCGGCGAGTTCGTCTCCGTGGCGGAAGGCCTGGCGCTGATCGGGCGCGACCGGTCGCTGTAGCGGGCCCTGCGCGAAGGAACGGACGAGCATCTATCGACCCACTGCGCGCCCGCACGCGAGGCGATGGGCACGCCGGCGGCCAAGTTCTCGGTCAGCGCGCTGATGTTCGACTATGTGCTGATTGGGCCCATCAGCGCCGTCAGCGCCGGGCTCTATCTGGCCAGCCTGCTCGACCAGCTCGCCGACCAATTCAGGCTGCCGCACCTGCCGCTCTCGCCGCACTTGGTGGCCGCCGTGTTTGCCATGGTCGTCATCTGCTATTTCTGGTGGACCAACACCGTCGGCATCCCGTTTTCCAGCACGCGCGCTTTGCGGGTGCTGCAAATCACCACGGTGATGGTGGTGATCTTGGTCGGCTGGTCCCTGCTCACCATCGCCATGAAGGGCTACCAGCCGGTGCCCGCACCCATCCCCGCCAACCTGCATTTCAGCGACGACGCGCTCGGCTGGCTGAAGGGCACCCAAGTCCCCGGCGGCGCGGTGGTGGCCATCCTGATCGGCTTAGGCCATTCCTTGCTGGCGATGAGCGGCGAGGAAAGCCTGACCCAGGTTTACCGCGAGGTGGAGGCGCCGAAGCGTAAGAACCTGCTTCGCGTCGGCTTCATCTTCGGCTATAGCCTCTGGTTCACCGCGCTGGTGTCGTTGTTCGCGGTGATGCTGATTCCGGACGACCAGCGTCAACACGTGCAGGACAACCTGATCAGCGGCCTCGCCATGGTGCTGGTGGGGCCGCAATGGCTCCGGCTGGCGTTCCAGGCCTTCGTGGTCGTCGTCGGCGTCCTGATCCTGTCCGCCGCGGTCAACACGTCCATCATCGGGTCCAACGGCGTGCTCAACCGGGTCGCTGAAGATGGTGTGCTGTCGGACTGGTTTCGGGAGCCGCAGCAGCCGGAGCTTCGGTGGGACCAGACGTTGGACGGGGCGCGGCCGTATAACGAGGGGCGCGCGAGCAGCTACTTCACGGCCGCGGTCGACGTCGTGGTTGGCTTCTAACTCGCGGGCCCGGCTTTGTCGGTGGGCGGCGCCAGTTGCTTGATCACGGCAGCAACCGTCGCCTCCACGTCGGCCCGGATGTCGATGGTGATAGCGTGCTCGTCCGCAGTTGGCTCTTCCAGCGTGGCCAATTGGCTCTCGAGCAGGCTGGCCGGCATGTAGTCGTGGTGGCGGCCGTGCACGTGTGCCTCCAGCGTCGCCCGGTCGCCATGCAGATAAACGAACTGCACGCCCGGTTTGCCGAGCCCGATCTGCTCCCGGTAGTGCCGCTTCAACGCGGAGCAGGTGATCACGCCGTTTTGCCCCGCCACCAGACGGGCCTCGACCCATTGTGCGACGATTGCGAGCCACGGCGCGCGATCGGCATCATCCAGCGCCTGGCCGGACGCCATCTTCGCGACGTTGGCCGGCGGATGCAGCGCGTCGCCCTCCTGGAACATCCAGCCGAGCTCAGCGGCCACGCGCTCCGCCACGGTGGTTTTCCCCGAGCCCGACACACCCATCACCACGGCCACGTGGCTCATGACGCAGCGGGGGACAGGCGCTGCACGCCCTCGGCCCGCGCCACGAACACCTCGCTCGTGCGCCCGATGAACAGGCCGGTTTCCACCACGCCCACGATGGCCTGCAACGCCCGGTCGAGCGCCGCCGGATCGCTGATTGGTCCGGCGTGACAATCCAGAATCAGGTTGCCGCCATCGGTGCGGAACGGCGCGCCGCCCTCGTCATGGCGCAACACCGGCTTGACCCCGAGTGCGGCCACGCGCCCCGCCGTGGCCCGCCAGGCGAACGGCGTGACCTCCACCGGTACCGGCGCGTTTTCGCCGAGCTGCGTCACCAGCTTGCTGCCATCCACCACCACCACCAGCCGCTTGCTGGCGGCGGCCACGATCTTCTCGCGCAGTAAGGCTCCGCCTAAGCCCTTCACAAGGTGGAGCGAGCCGCGCGCAACCGCGTCCGCCCCGTCAATGGTGAGGTCGAGCTGCAACCCCTCATCCAGCTCCACGAGCTTGATGCCGCCCTCCCGCGCCTGCGCCGCACTGCGTTCGGACGTCGGTACCGCCTTGAACCGCAGCCCGTGTTCGGCGCGCGCGATCAGCCGGGCGATGGTGAACGTCGCGGTCGACCCGGTGCCGAGCCCGACCACCATGCCGTCCTGCACCAACTCGGCCGCCGCTTCCGCCGCTTCCCGCTTTTCGGCCGCGTGCGGGTCCGCGCTCATTGCCCGGCGGCGGCTTTGTCGGCAAACCAGTGCAGCTCGCCCACCGGGCGCACCCGCGCGGAAGGCAACGCCGGGTCGCCCGCAAGCGCGCGGCTCAGAATGGCCCGCTTGCCCTCGCCGGCCACCAGGAACACCGCGGCTTTGCTGCTCTCGAGCGCGGGGAACGTCATTGTCAACCGCGGCTCCGGCTTGGCCCCGATCACCGCCGCTGTCCACGCCGTCCGCTCCTCCAGCGCCGCGACGCCGGGAAACAACGACGCCGTGTGCCCATCCTCGCCCAAGCCCAGCAACATCGCGTCAAACAGCGGGCGCGCCGGGTCGAGCGTGTCGGCGCCGTAGAAGCGCTTCAGCGTGTCGGCATAGTGCAGCGCGGCATGCTCCGGGTCCTCCCCCGTCGTCTGCCAGGCATGCACTTGCGCCGGCGGAATCGGAACGTGGTCGATCATCGCCAGCCGCGCCATCCGGTAGTTGCTGTCCGGATGGTCCGGCGGGACGAAGCGTTCGTCACCGAAGAACAGATGCGTGCGCTCCCACGGAAAGCGCTCGCGCAAGCCATCGCTCGCGAGCAACTCATACGTGGCTTTTGGCGTGGACCCACCGGACAGGCACAGCGCAAACCGACCCGGCGTCGCCAACGCCGCCTCGAGCAGCCATTCTGCAGCAAACCGCGCCACCGACGCGCCATCCTGCTGCACGGTCAGCACGCCGGTCATGCCAGCACGAACCGCTCGACGGCTTTGGCAAAACCTTCGTCGTCGTAGCTCTCGGTCACCGCGTCCGCCTCTCTCTGCACCGCCTTGCTGGCATTGCCCATCGCAATAGAAAACCCGCTCGGCTTGAACATCAGCACGTCGTTGGGCATGTCGCCGATGGTGGCGATCTCCCCGGCCGGCACACCAAGCGTGCGCGACAGGTAGGCCACCACCGCACCCTTGTTCGCGTTCGGATTGGTCACGTCGAGATAATACGGTTGCGACCGGGCCGCTGACACGGTATGGCCCAAGTCCTCCTGCGCCGCCTTCTCGCACGCCGCCACGCGGTCGAGGTCGTCGCTCACGCCCACGATCTTCACCGCGCTACGGAAATGCTCGTCGGTGAAGCTGCTTACCACCTTGGGCGCGAACTTCACCGTGTGTTCCTCGCGTTCGCGGTGCGGCGCAGCCAGGTCGCGCAACAGCCAGTCGTCCCCGGCATAGACCCAAACGTCGAGCCCGTGCCGCTCGATCAGCGCTGCGGTCTTCTTCGCCGCGGCCGGGTCGAGCGTATGGCTCTCGATGATCGTCATGTCTGGCTTCACGAACAGCCCGCCATTGAAGCCGGCGATCGGCGTGTTGAGCCGCAGGGGCTCGATCAGCATTGCCATGCCCTTGGGCGGCCGCCCGCTGGTCACCGCGAATTGGATGCCCTGCGCCTGCATGGCGTGCACCGCCTCCTGCGCGCGCTTGGTCAACACCTTGTCTTTGGTCACCAGCGTGCCGTCGACGTCGGCCAGCAGGATCGACAACTTGCTTGGACGGGAGCGAGCCATAGGCGCCTCCTAACTCAGCTTCGGCAGCACATGCCGGTCGATCGCGGCGGCCCAGCCATCCTGCTCGTTGCTGTCCGTATGCAGCTTGGCCTCCGCCGCTACCGCTTCGGGCGCATTGCCCATTGCCACGCTGTAGCCGGCGACACGGAACATCGGCACGTCGTTCGCCTGGTCGCCAATGGCGCAAACCTCGGCCAGGTCCAGCCCGTAGAAACTCGCCAGCGCCCGCGCCGCCGTGCCCTTGTCGGCGGTGGCGTTGGTTACGTCGAGGTAGTAGTGCTGCGAGCGGTGCGCATGGGCGTCGCTGCCCAACAGGCCCTGCAACTCCTGCTCGCATTGCGCCAGCAGCGGGAAATCCGCCGATGCACCAACGATCTTGCCGCAGCGCTCGAGGTAGGGCGTGAAGTCGTCCACCACGGTCGGCTCGAAGCGCACCGTCATGCGCTCTTTCGGCACGTAGTCGCCGTTCGGGTCCTGGATGAACCACTGGTCGTCGGCGAACACCCAGGCGCTCACGCCACGCTCGGCAAAGAACTGCAAGCTCGTTCGCGCCGCTTGCGCTGGGAGGAAGCGCTGTTCGATGACCGCGCCGTTCCCGGCCAGGATGGTGCCGCCGTTGAAGCCGCCCAGTGGGCCCGACAGCCCCAGATCGGCCTGGATGAAGGCCATGCCCCGCGGGGGTCGGCTGCTCACCAGCGCCAGCGGCACGCCCGCCGCCGCCAGCCGCTTAGCCGCGGCGATGGTTGCCGGCGTCAGCACCTTGGCCGACGTCACCATGGTGCCGTCTACGTCCGAAACCACCAGCTTGATGGCCATCAGTCGAGCTTCCGCCAATGGCGGCCATCGAGCGACAGCAGCGCGTCGGCCGCCGCCGGGCCATCGCTACCAGCAACATAGGTGTGCACCTTGTCGTTGCCATGCGCCACCGCATCCAGCACCGGCTGCACGCCTTTCCAGCCCGCGTCGATGTTGTCGGCGCGATTGAACAGCGTCGCATCGCCAATGAACACGTCGTAGATCAGCGTCTCATATCCGGTTGATGGCTGCAGCTTGAAGAAGTTCGAGTAGCGGAAATCCATCCGCACCCCTTCGAGCTGCACCACCTGGCCTGGCTGCTTGGCGCTGAAATGCAGCGAGATACCCTCATCCGGCTGGAGGTGCAGCACCATGATGTTGGGCGTCAGCTTGTCCACCGGCGTGTCGCGGAACAGTGCGAATGGCGCCTGCTTGAAGTGGATGGCGATCTCGGTCTTGCGCGTGGACATGCGCTTGCCCGTGCGCAGGTAGAACGGCACGCCGGCCCAGCGCCAATTGTCGATCATCAGCCGCAGCGCGACAAAGGTCTCCACCTTCGAATCATGCGCCACGTTGGGCTCGTCGACGTAGCCCGGCACGTCCCCCGTGCTCATGTGGCCGGCCGCGTATTGCCCCCGCACCACGTATTTCTCGACGTCCGCCGTCGACATCGGGTGCAGCGCGTCGATCACCTTGGCCTTCTCGCTGCGCACCGCGTCGGCATCGAACGAATTCGGCGGCTCCATTGTCGTCATCGCTAGCAATTGGAACATGTGGTTCGGCACCATGTCCCGCAGCGCCCCGGTGACTTCGTAGAACGACCCGCGCGCTTCCACCCCCACTGTTTCGGCCGCCGTAATCTGCACGGAGTCGATGTGGTCCCGGTTCCATAGCGGCTCGAAGAAGCCGTTGGCGAACCGCAGCGCCATGATGTTCTGCACCGTTTCCTTGCCGAGAAAATGGTCGATGCGGTAGACCTGCGTCTCCGCTAGATTGGACAGGATTTGCGTGTTCAACGCCTGCGCCGACGCCAGGTCGTGCCCAAACGGCTTTTCAATCACGACCCGGCGGAAATTGCCTTCGCTCTCCTTGGTCAACCCGCCAGCGGCCAGCATTTCCACGATGCCGCCGAAGAACCGGTCCGCCACGGCGAGGTAGAACACGGCGCTGCCGCCGGCGAGGAGCTTCTGGATGCGGTCGAACGTCTCGGACTTGGTGAAGTCGCCCTGCATGTAGTGCAGCCGCTGCTCGAGCCAGCCCCACCACTCCTGGTTCAGGCTCTGCTCGGCGAACTCCCCCCCGGCGGCCGGCGTGAACGACTCCATGGTCTGCTTCTGTCGGCTCTGGAAGTCCTCGTCGCTGCCACCGTCACGGTCGATGCCGACGACGGAAAACTTGTCGTCCAGCAGCTTCGCACCCGACAGGTTGTAGAGTGCCGGCATCAGCAGCCGCTTGGTGAGATCCCCGTTTGCGCCGAAGATCACCAACGTGCAGGGCGGCGCAGGCTTGGCGGTCTTCGCAAGGGCGGTGGTGTCACTGATTGGGCCGGACGCGCTCATGCCTTCGGCTCGACATGGCCACCGAACCCGAACCGCATAGCCGAGAGCATCTTCTCGCCAAAGGTGTGCGTCTGCCGCGACCGGAATCGTGCGAACAGCGACGCCGCCAACACCGGCACCGGAACGGCTTCCTCCACCGCGGCATCGATCGTCCACCGACCTTCCCCGCTGTCGGACACGTCGCCGCTGAACTTATGCAGATCCTCATCGGTGGCGAGCGCCTGCGCCGTCAGGTCGAGCAGCCAGGACGACACCACCGAGCCACGCCGCCAGACTTCGGCAATGTCGCCCATGTTGAGGTCGAAGCGCTGGTCCTCGGCGAGTTCGGTGCTGTTCTTGTTCTTGAGCACGTCGAAGCCTTCGGCGTACGCCTGCATCATTCCGTATTCAATGCCGTTATGCACCATCTTGACGAAATGCCCGGCGCCGGCTGGGCCGCAATGCAGGTAGCCCTGCTCCGCGGTTCGGTTGCGCCCCTCGCGGTTCGGGGTCTTGGAGATGTCGCCTTCGCCTGGCGCCAGCGCTGCGAGGATCGGGTCGATATGCTGAACCGCTTCGGCCTCGCCGCCGATCATCATGCAGTAGCCGCGCTCCAGTCCCCACACGCCGCCTGAGGTGCCCACGTCGACATACACGATCCCCTTCTCCCGCAACTCGCGGGCGCGGCGGATGTCGTCCTTGTACATCGTGTTGCCGCCATCGATGATGATGTCGCCGCGCTCCAGCATTCCGCCCAGCGCCTGCACCGTCTCTTCGGTGATGCGCCCGGACGGCAGCATCACCCACACGATGCGCGGCGACGACAATTGCGCCACCATGTCGGCCAAGCCGCTCGACTTGGCCGCGCCCTGGCCGGCAATGCCCGCAACCGCCTTCTCGCTGTTGTCGTACACGACGCATTCATGGCCGTGGCGCATCAGCCGCACGCTGATATTGCCACCCATCCGGCCGAGACCGATTACCCCAAGCTTCATGCGCCCACTCCCGAAAATATCAGATCAGACGGCGTCGCCGACCAGGCCCGCAAGCTGTGTCAGGCCGGCGTGGAGGTCGCCCTTGATGTGCACCCGCAACGCCCGGCGCCCGCGCTCGGCCAGAACGTCGAAGTCGCCACGCGCCTGCGCCGCCTTCACCACGCCGAACGTGTAGCGCTCGCCCGGCACGGCCACGTCCGCCGCGTCGTCCGCGGTGATCTGCAGGAACACGCCGCTGTTAGGCCCGCCCTTATAGGTCTGCCCGGTGGAATGCAGGAAGCGCGGCCCGAACTCCGCCACCGTGGCCACCTTCTTGCGGTCGCGGATTTGGGTCCGCATGCCCTGCAACACCGCGATGTAGTCCGGCGTGCGCTCGATATAGGCGAGCAGGGCGGCGTAATCCCCCGCGCCGAGACGGCCGAAATGCGCGCCCAGCACCGCGGCCACCGTCTTGCCCGCGCTGGCGAGTGCGGCCTCGTTCTTTGGGTCGGTGAACAGTTGCAGCGCCCCCTCGGTGAGGAACGGGGCTTCGGCCGGTAGCGAGCCGCTCTCGTTGTAGGCGGTGGTGAGCTTCTTCGTCTCCACCTTGCTCGCCTCCACGTCCGGCTGGTCGAACGGGTGGATGCCAATGATGGCGCCGGCCACCGCGGTGGCGAACTCCCACACGAAGAAGGCTTGGCCAATCTGCAGCTTGCTCGACAGGTCGAGCTGCACCACCGGCTGCCCGGCCGCGGCCAGTGCCGCCAGCGCCTTGTCCTGCGCCGGGTCGGGCGCGTCGGTCAGGCGCAGATAGGCGAACACACGGTCTGTGCCGTAGACTGAGGCGTCTCCCAATGGCTCCTGGTCTACCGGCACGATGCCGTGACCCTGCTTGCCCGTGCTCTCGGCCAGCAATTGCTCGAGCCAGGCGCCCATGTCGTGAATGCCGGGCGAGGCCACGATGGTCACCTTGTCGCGCCCCGAGATTGCGCCGACGCCCAACACCGCTCCCAGTTGCACGCCCGGGTTCTGCAGCGGCGGCGTGCCCGCGGCGCAGGCGCGCACCATTAGCGCCGTCATGTGCAGGAACGCCTCGATGTCGAGCCCGGCTGCCGCCGCTGGCACCATGCCGAAATTGGACAGCACGGAGTAGCGCCCGCCAATCGCCGGGTCGCCGTAGAAGATGTGGCGGAAGCCATCCTGCTCCGCCACGTGCTGCATGTGAGAACCAGGATCGGTGATGGCGACGAAGTGCTTGCCGGCCTGCTCGGCGCCCACCGCCTTTTGCATCGCCGCGAAGAAATACGCCTTGAGTATGTTCGGCTCAAGCGTGCCGCCCGACTTGCTGGCAACGATCACCAGCGTGGACGCCAAGGTCACCTGGCGTTCGAACGCCGCCACCTGCTGCGGGTCGGTGCTGTCCAACACATGCAGCTTAGGCCAGGTCTCGCGGTGACCGAACGTCTCGGCGAACACTTCCGGCCCAAGGCTGGAACCGCCCATGCCGAGCAGCAGAACGTCGGTGAAGCCGCCAGCCTGCACGTCCTTTTGGAACGCGATCAGTGCTGGCAGGTCGGCGATGCGGTTGTCCACCACGTCGAGCCAGGCGAGCCACTTGGCCTCGTCGCCGCCGGTCCACACGCTGGCCTGGCGCGCCCATAGGTCGCGCACCTTGCCCTCGGTGCGCCAGGTGTCGAGCGCGTCGCCCACCGCCTTGCCCATCGGCTCCGGCAGCTTGGAGGTCACGCTCGCCAGCGTATCACCGAGCATCTTGTTGCGCTTGGCCGCCACCGCGCCGAGCAGGTCGTCGGCCGCCTTGGCGAACTGCTTCACGCCGTCTTCCACCAGCGCATGGGTCACGCCATCAAGGTCCAGCCTAAGCCGCTGCGCCGTCAGCAGCACCTCGCGGGCACCCTCCACGTCCTCTACCAGCGCATCCTTCAGTTTGCCGTGGTCGCGGAACGCATCCATCGTCGCCGGCGGCATGGTGTTGACGGTGTCGCGCCCGATCAACTCCTCCACATACAGCGTGTCCCGGTAGGCCTTGTCCTTGGTCCCCGTGCTGGCCCACAGCAAACGCTGTGGCATCGCGCCCACGGCGGACAACGCCTTCCACCGCTCGCTGCCGATCAGGCTTAGATAGTGCTGATAGGCGAGCTTGGCGTTGGCGATGGCAACCTTACCGCGGATGCGCTGTAGGTCCGCCACGTCCGCGCCGCCAGCCGCCACGCGCTCGTCGATCTTCTTATCGATCTGCGCATCGATGCGGCTGACGAAGAAGCTGGCCACGCTCGCCACCCGGCTGATGTCGCCGCCTTGCGCCTTGAAATGCTCCAACCCGGCAATGAACGCCTCCGCCACGTCCTTATACGCCTGCTGGCTGAACAATAGGGTGACGTTGATGTTCATGCCCTCGCCGATGAGGGTGCGGATGGCCGGCGTGCCCTGGTCGGTGCCGGGCACCTTCACCATCAGGTTGTCGCGGCCAACCAGCTTCCACAGCCGCCGCGCCTCGGCCACGGTCTCGTCGGTGCGCAATGCCAGGTAGGGCGACACCTCCAGCGACACGTAGCCATCCACGCCGCGAGTCGCGTCGTAGACCGGGCGCAGCAAGTCCGCCGCATGCTGGATGTCGGTAATCGCCAGCGTTTCGTAGATTGTCTGCGCGTCGACGTCGCCCTTGGCCGCTAGTTCCTTGAACCCGGCGTCGTAGTTCTCGCCGTGACCCATCGCCTTTTCGAAAATCGACGGGTTCGAGGTCATCCCCTTCAGCCCGTCCTCGGCGATCATCTTCTGCAGCGAGCCATCGGCCAGGAACTTGCGCTCGATAAAGTCCAACCACGGCGACTGCGCGTATTGCTCCAGCGCCTTCAGCGGATTGCCGGCCTGCGCTTCGGTTTGCATGTCCATCGGATTGGCCCCTTACTTCGTGCGCTTAGCTTGCTGACGGGCCGCGTCGATCACGGCCTCTTTGGTGAAACCGAACTTGGTGAGCAGCGCGGGCAGCGGCGCCGAGGCACCGAAACTGTGCATGCCGATCACCGCGCCGCCCCAGCCCACGTAGCGGTCCCAGCCCATCGTCGCCGCCTGCTCCACCGCCACGCGCCCGAGTGCCGCCGGTGGCAGCACCTGCTCGCGATACGCCACGTCCTGCGCTTCAAACACCTCCCAGGACGGCATGGACACCACGCGGGCGCGCACGCCCTCCGCGGTCACCGCCTCGTAGGCCGCCATGCAGAGCGATACCTCGCTGCCAGTGCCGATCAGGATCACCTCCGGCGTGCCCTCGCAATCGGCCAGCACGTAAGCGCCCTTCGCCACCCCGGCGGCGGCGCCATACTTGCTGCGGTCGATCGTAGGAAGCGCCTGACGACTTAGGATCAGCGCGGCCGGGCGGTCGTGTAGTTGCATCACCACGCGCCACGCTTCCGCCACCTCGTTGGCGTCGCACGGGCGCAGCACCACCATGCCCGGCACCGCCCGCAGCGCCACGATCTGCTCGATCGGCTGATGCGTCGGCCCGTCCTCGCCCACGCCGATGCTGTCATGGGTGAAGATGTAGATCACCGGCAATTCCATGATGGCGGAAAGCCGGATCGGCGCCTTCATGTAGTCGGAGAAGATCAGGAAGCCGCTGCCATAGGCGCGGATGCCGGACAGCGCGATGCCGTTGCACACCGAGCCCATGGCGTGCTCACGGATGCCGAAATGCAGGTTGCGGCCGCCGTAATTGTCCGCCTCGAAGCTGCCGGCGCCCTCGAAGGTCAGGTTGGACTTAGTGGAGGGCGCCAGGTCCGCAGCACCACCCAGTAGCCATGGCACCTGCTTGGCAATGGCGTTCAGCACCTTTTGCGAGGAATCCCGCGAGGCCACGCCCTTCGCATCCGCCGGGAAGGTTGGGATTTCGGAATCCCACTGCTCCGGCAGCTCGTGGCGGTCGATCATGTCGATCTCGCGGGCGAGCTCCGGGTACTGCTCGCGGTAGCGGGCGAGCAGCGCCATCCATTCGTGCCGGGCGGCCGACCCGCGCGCGCCCATCACCTCGGTAAAGCGCTCCTGCACGCCTTCCGGCACCAGGAACTGCGCGTCTTCCGGCCAGCCATAGCTGCGCTTGGCGCCCTTGATCTCCTCGGCCCCCAGCGGCTCGCCATGCGCCTCGCGGGTGCCGGCCTTCTTGGGCGCGCCGAAGCCGATCACGCTATGCACCACGATGATGGTGGGGCGGCCGGTCTCGGCCTTCGCGTCGTCTAGCGCCGCGGCCACCGCCGCCGTGTCGTTGGCGTCCGCCACGTGCAGCGCGTGCCAGCCCATCGCCGTCAGCCGCGCGCCCACGTCGTCGCCATAGGCCAGCGAGGTGGCGCCCTCGATGGTGATGTGGTTGCTGTCGTAGATCCAGGTCAGGTTGCCGAGCTTCAGGTGCCCGGCGAGCGAGGCGGCCTCGTTGGACACGCCTTCCATCATGCAGCCATCGCCGGCCAGCGCATACACGTGGTAGTCAAACAGGTCGAACCCGGGTCGGTTGAACCGCTGCGCCAGCCAGCGTTGCGCCATCGCCATGCCCACGCTGTTGGCCACGCCCTGCGCCAGCGGCCCGGTGGTGGTCTCCACCCCCGCCGTCAGCCGGTATTCCGGGTGGCCCGGCGTGACGCTGGAGAGCTGGCGGAACTGCTTGAGGTCGTCGAGCGTGACGGCATACGGCCCCTTGTCCTGGTGCTCCGGGTCAGACGCCACCCGCGCTAGATGCAGCAGGGCGTAGAGCAGCATGGAGGCATGGCCGACCGAGAGCACGAAGCGGTCGCGGTTGGGCCAATGCGGGTCCGCCGGGTCGTAGCGCAGCGCGTGCTGCCACAGCGTGTAGCCCACCGGCGCCATCGCCATCGGGGTGCCGGGGTGGCCGGAGTTGGCTTTCTGCACCGCGTCCATCGCCAGGGTGCGGATGGTGTTGATCGCCAGGCGGTCGATATCACTGACGTGCTGCAGCGCAGCAGAGGCCTGGGTGGTGACCGGCTGATCCATCATCGGCTCCTTCAGTTGCCCGGGCCTGCGCCCGCCTTGTGTCTCTCGCGCTGCCAACCGAACTGGCGCCCAATGCAATAGTGCGCCCAGCCCGTCGCCGCTTACGGCGGGACCCTAGGCGCAAATGCGACGCCTTGGCTCGTAAAGCTTTTGTTCACGCGCGGAATGGAAACTTTTTCTTCCTCACGATTCTGCGAGCATGGGCAGACCGCCACAACAGACATTTGGTGCGGACGGTCCCGCTTCCGATATGGTTGTGGACCATGCTGCAGGTTCTCCCTTCCGCCACAAGGCGGGCCCGCCCGCTCGGCCGCTTCGGGGTCGGTGCCGTGCTCGGCAGCGCCCTGCTGCTGGTCGGCATCTGCACCGGGTCGATCTGGGCCGCGCAGCGCAGCGCCGCCGTGCTGGGTGCGGCCCAGATGCTGCGGCGGCAGCGTTCGCTGCTGAGCGACATCATCGTGGAGACCCAAGGCGCCGAAACCGCCCAGCGCGGCTTCCTGCTCAGCCCGGACCCCAGCTACCTTCCGCCGCTGCAGCACGCGGAGGCGGCCATGCCGGGGCTGGTCGACACCCTGTCCCGCTACCGCGCCGCCGACCCGCGTTTCATCCAACTGAAGCAAATCCTCACCGCCAAGTTCGCCGAATTGGCGCAGACCGTCCGGCTGCGGCAGGCCGGCGACACCGAGGCGGCGCTGGCCTTGTTCCGCACCAAGGCCGGCAACGAGACGATGGCCGACCTGCGCGGCATCATCCAGGCGTTCCAGTCCGAGCTGGACACCAGCCTGGCGCGGGAAGTGCGCGCCGTGTTCCGCGACACCCAATTGGTTATCGCGATCGACGTCACCGGCCTCCTCACCATCGCCCTGCTCGGCTGGCAGCTCGTCCGCGCCGCCCGCGCCTACCTGGCCAGCCTTGCCGACGCCCAGGCCGCCGCGGCGCAGGCCTATGGCGAGCTCGAGCGCAGCAACGAACGGCTGGACGAGACGGTGCGCACCCGCACCGCCGACCTGGTGGCGGCCAACGACGAAATCCAGCGCTTCGCCTACATCGTCTCGCACGACCTGCGCGCCCCGCTGGTCAACATCATGGGCTTTACCAGCGAGATGGAGCAGGCGAGCAGCCTGGTCGCCCGCCACGTGCTGAACGACAGCGCCCCGCCCGAGCTCACCCAGGCCGCCACGGAGGACATCCCGGAGGCGCTGCGCTTCATCCGTAGCTCCACCAGCAAGATGGACCGCCTGATCAACGCCATCCTGAAGCTCTCCCGCGAGGGCCGCCGGGTGCTGACGCCGGAGCCGGTGGAGATGCGCGCGGTGTTCGCCGGCATTATCGACACGATGCACCACCAGGCCGCCAGCCGGGACGCCAGCATCACCGTGGGCGACGTGCCGGACATTGTCGCCGACCGGCTTGCGCTCGAGCAGATCTTCGGCAATTTGGTCGATAACGCCCTGAAATACCTGCGCCCGGGGCGGCCCGGCGAAATCCGCATCGTCGGCTGGCAAGAGGGAGCCACCATGGTCTATGAGGTCGCCGACAACGGCCGCGGCATCGCCCCGCGGGACATGGAGCGGGTGTTCGAGCTGTTCCGCCGCGCCGGCGACCAGAGCGTGCCGGGCGAGGGGATCGGGCTGGCGCATGTGCGCGCCTTGGTCCGCCGCCTTGGTGGCACGATCAGCTGCCAGTCCACGCTTGACGCCGGCACCACGTTTACGACAAGGCTGCCTGCGGTGGCCCACGACTCTAGGGAGATCGCGGCTTGAACGCCAACCCCGTCACCATCCTGCTCATCGAGGACGACCCCGGCCACGCCCGGCTGATCGAAAAGAACGTCCGGCGGGCCGGGGTGAACAACCCCATCGTCCATTTCAGCGACGGCACCACCGCGCTCGAGCACCTGTTCGGCAAGGATGCCGGGCGCCGCCGGGTGCAACTGCCGGTGCTCGTCCTGCTCGACCTGAACCTGCCCGACATGAGCGGGCTCGACATCCTGAGCCGCATCAAGAGCGACCCGGTCATGCGGCGCGCCCCCGTCATCGTGCTCACCACCACCGACGACAAGCTCGAAATCCAGCGCTGCTACGACATGGGCTGCAACGTCTACATCACCAAACCGGTGGAATACGAAAGCTTTGCCAGCGCAATCCGGCAGCTCGGCCTGTTCCTGGCCGTGATGCAGGTGCCGGAACCGCTCTGAGGCGCCGTGCAAACCTCGCCCTCCCGTGTCCGCGTGCTCTACGTCGACGATGACGAGGGCATCTGCCGGCTGGTCCAACGCCACCTCGAGCGCGACGGCTTCCAGGTGATGGTGGCGCACAGCGCGGCCACGGGCCTGGCGTTGGCCCGCAGCGGCAGCTTCGACGCCATCGCGCTGGACCACTACATGCCGGGCCAGGACGGGCTAGACGTGCTGGCGGACCTGCTGAGCCTGCCGCTCGCCCCGCCCGTGATCTTCGTGACCGCAGCCGAAGAGCCACGCATCGCCGTGGCCGCGCTCAAGGAGGGCGCGTTCGACTACGTGGTGAAGGACGTGCAGGGCACCTTCATGGAGTTCCTCGGCAGCTCGATCCGCCAGTCCCAAGAGCAATTGCGCCTGCGCCGCGAGCGCGAGGCCGCCCTGCTGGAGCTGCAGGAGAGCCGCAACCGGTTGGAAAAGCTGGCCGCCCAGCAGGCCCTGCTGCTGCGCGAGGTCAACCACCGCATCGCCAACAGCCTGCAGTTGATCTCGTCGCTGATCGAGCTGCAGGCCCGCCGCATCGCCGACCCGACGGCCCGCGACATGCTCAAACACGCCGCCGACCGGGTCGAGGCGGTCACCCTGGTGCATCGCCGCCTCTACACCAGCAACGATGTGGAGGCGGTGGCGATGGACCAATACCTCGCCGGCCTGGTGGACGAGCTCGGCCGCCTGTCGCAGACCGACGAGCGCACCATCTGCATCAAGCTTGACGCCGAGACCATCCGCGTGCCGACCGACAAGGCGGTGTCGCTCGGCCTCATCGTCAACGAACTGGTGACCAACGCGCTGAAATACGCCTATCCCGACTGCGACGGCGAAATCCGCGTCCGCTTCGGTCATGACGCCGGCGCGGTGCGGCTGGTGGTGGAAGACGACGGCGTCGGCAGCCAAGCCAGCGCGGCCCCCAAGGGCACCGGCCTGGGCACGATGATCGTGAACGCGATGGCCCGCAGCGCGAAAGCCGCCGTGGAGGTCGATGCCAGCCATTGCGGGACGCGGGTCGTGCTCACACTGCAGGATTAACCCACCGCAAGCCCTCGCCGGCTTCTCCCTCTCCCAGGGGGAGAGAGCTTTTCATGGGGCGGTGTCGATTGCCTTATCGCCGGCGGGCGGGGCCTCACTCCAGCGCGCTTGACCAGCTTGCCAGCAGGCACTCGATGGTCCGCTGCCAGCTATATTGCGCGGCGCGGACCATCCCGGCTTGCCGCAGGCTGTCGCTCAGCGCCGGGTCGGTCAGGATGCGGTGTAGGCCCTCGCTGATCGCGGCTTCGTCCATCGGGTGCACCAGCAGCGCTGCGTCTGCCGCCACTTCGCCCACCGCGGTGGTGCTGGACGCGAGCACGGGGGCGCCGGCGGCCATTGCTTCCACCACGGGCAGGCCGAACCCCTCATAGAGGCTGACGTAGGCAAACACCCCCGCCCGCGCCGTCAGCGCCACCAGGTCGGCGTCCGCCACGTGGCCGAGCAGCCGCACGCTGCCGTCCTGGATGGCCGCGTTGGCCTCGGGGCGGACCAGCACGTCGCCCCAGCCCTTGCCGCCGGCGATCACCAGCGGCGCGCGCTGGCGCAGCTTCGGCGGCAGCGCCAGGTGGGCCGAGAGCAGGCGGTCGAAGTTCTTGCGCGGCTCCAGGGTGGAGATGGAGAACACGTAGCTGCGGTCGGCCAGGTCGAAGCGCTGCAGCACCGGGGCCGCCGCCGCCGCTGCGATGGGCACGAACTCGGCCGCCGGCGCCAGCGGCACCACGTCCACTCGGTCGGCAGAGATGCCCAGCTCGCGCACCACGTCGTCCTTGGTGAATTGGGAGATGGCGACGAAGCGGCTGGCCTGGCGCAACGTCGCCGGCAGGTTGCGCTCGATCCAGCGCAGCCGCTCGGCGGGGTGCCAGCTCGGCTGGTGGTGCCACGAGAGGTCGTTCATCGTCACCACGGTGGGCAGCGCGACCGGGCGGGCGATCATGTTCGGCTCGTGGTACACCAGTCGGCCGCCGCACTCCTGCGCCAGCCGCCGCATGCGCCGGTTGAGCCCGCCATGCTTGAGCCGCCGCAGCGTCTGCACCCCTGGCAGCCGCCCCAGCGCCACCTTCCACGGGATCGGGATGGGGTTCACGCCGGCCATCAACGCCGCCGGGTCGTCCAGCGCGGCCACGCTGTCCAGCCGCAGCGCGGTGTGCGGCAGCAGCAGGATGAGGTCGGCGATCTCGGGCGACAGCCGGGCCGCGCGCGTGATTTCGAGCGTCATGCGGCCCACCCCGGACCGCACCAGCGCGAGGCTCTCCGCCCCGATCAGCACGTTCAGCCGCGGCCCGGCCGCGCTCAATTGGAAATCTGGCAATCGGGCGTCACATGACCGTCGAAGCGGGTCCAGAATACCGTCTCGCCGAGCAGCGGGATAGCGATGTAGCCGCGCATGCGCAGCCGCCCGCTCTCGTCGACATGTAGCTCGATGGTGTAGGTCTGCTCGTCGTCCGGGTTGGTGATGTGGCTGTCCCAAACGCCCTCGCTGCTGGCCGAGCCGCCATGGATGATCTCCAGGTGGCACCGGCTCTGGCCGCGTTGGTCCAGCTCGGCGCTGCCATCCGGGCGCCGACGCGTCACCCCAATCACCGTTCCGCACAGCCCGGCGTCGCACGGTGCGATGTCCACCACGCCGTCATGCTTGGGCGTCCACCAGGCGCCGAACACCGAGTCCGCGTCCCAGGCCCGGGCGAAGGGCGTCGCAAGCAGGAGGAGCAGCAGGGCGAGCGTGAGCCGCCGGGTCATCCAGCCGGCTTGGGTGAGGCCGCCACGCGCGCGAAGGTCGCCACGATGCGCCAGCCCGCCCGCAGGGTGCCGCGCAACGACCCGGCAACCTTGCTGTCCCCGCCCGCCCGGCAGCGATACGGCAATGGCACCTCAAGGATTCGCAGGCGTGCCCGCGCGGCCTTCATCTGCATCTCGATGTTCCAGCCGTAGGTCATTTCCGTGAGCTGTAATGCCTCCAGGCTACTCCGGCGGATAGCCCGGAACGCGCACATGTCGGTGTAGCGGACGCCGTAGAGCGCCCGCATGCCCCACCCGGCCGCCAGCCCCGCCGCCACCTGGTGCCAGCTCATCGAGCCTGGGTCGCGCTGGCCGCGGGTGCGCGAGGCGATGACGAAGTCGTGCGTGCCGGCCTGGATCGGCTCGACCAGGCGCGCCATCAGGTCGGCGCGGTCGGCGCCGTCGCCATCGAGGAACAGGATGACGTCGCACGCCGGGTCGGCGGCCGCGGCGGCGCGGGCGCAGGCCAGGCCGTAGCCGCGCTGCCCCAGCGCCAGCACCCGCGCGCCGGCGGCCTCGGCCCGTTCGGGTGTACCGTCCCGGCTGCCGCTATCGGCCACGATGATCTCGTGCACCAGGTTGCGCGGGATTTCCCGCACCACCGCCCCGATTGCCTCGCACTCGTTCAGCGTCGGTATGACGACGCAGACCCCCGCCACGCCGCCAGCCCCGAGCGCTGGGCTACAGCGACCAGCGCAGGCCGCAGTTCTCGCACGGCTTGGGGGGCGTGTCGCTCAGCAGGTTTTTGCGGAAATCCTGGTAGAGCGGCCCGTTCCAGATATCGCGCAGGCTCTGCTGGGTGGCGTCCCCCAGCGTGTAGTTGCTGTAGCCACGGGCCGAGAACGGCGCGATGCAGCAGGGCAGGGCGCGGCCATGCGCGGTGAAGTACATCAGCGACCATGGCCGCCGGCAGGTCGCCCAAGGTGTCTCGCCGTCGTTGTTCTTGAGGCTGGTGCCGGGCTCGGTGGCGCCGGACGCATCCAGCATCACACCCATCTGGGCGCCGACGGCCTGGGCGGCGGCGATGCACTGCTCTTCCTCGGCCTGGGTCTGCTCGAACAGGCTGTTCTCCGCCCGCGCCATGCCGAACCCGGCGTCGTCGAACACCAGCCGCTGCAGGTGCACTTCCTTCACGCCCATGCCCGCCGCCATGCGCACGAAGTCGGGCAGTTGCTGCACCGTCTCCTTGAGCCCGGTGAGCCAGATCGACACCTTGGGCGTGGTGCTGCCGGTGCGGGCCTGGAACGCGGTGAACTTGCCCACGTCGCGCACGATGCGGTCGAAGAAGTCCTTGCCGCGCACCGCAAGGTAGGTCTTGCGGTCCGCCGCATCCACCGACACCCGCAGTTCGTCCAGCCCGGTCGCCACCAGCTCGGGAAACTTCTTCGGGTTCAGCAGCGTGCCGTTGGTGTTGAACAGTACGTAGATGCCGCGGTCCTTCAGGTAGCGGATCATGCGCGGCAGCTCTTTGACCAGCATCGGCTCGCCCACGCCGTGCAGCACCACGCGCGCAATGCTGGGGAACTGGTCCACGATGGAGGTGAACAGCTCCCAGCTCATATCGGCCGGCGGCTCGAGCGTTTCGAAGGTGCGCGGGCAAGTCTCGCACAGCAGATTGCAGCGGTTGGTGGTCTCGAGGTAGAGGCAGACCGGGGGCGACGCCGTCAGGTCCCGGGTTTGCACGGCCTCGAAATAGCGTCGCGGATCCTGCAACGCGCTGGCCGTGGCATTACTCGCCGACAAGCTGCTGGCCGACATCAGGCTTCTCCTCTCGCGTGCCGCACGGCGCCCAACGCGGCGCGGCGCAGTCTCATTGATCGCATCAGGTCCAGGCCCGCCAGCACGAGGGTGGGGGCGTAGACAAGCCATGGGAAGACGCTGATGCGGTGATAGGGGTCCTCGTAGAGCAATACGCTGCTGGCCGACAAATAGATCACGCTGCGATACGGCGCAAAGCAGGCGAGCAGGGCAAGCCAACCGAGATACCACGGGTAATGCGGCGAAATTGCGACCGTGGTCGCCATGGCCAGAACCGCCGCCGCACGGCCCACCGCCAGCACGCGTGCGCCGGGATCGGTCGGCAGCGCCGGCCCCAGCCCGAACCACGCCGCCAGGCCCAGCAGCCCGACAGCCGCTAGTGCCAGGTAGGCCTGGGTGGCCCAGCCTGGCAGCGGCCCGAACGAGCGCAGCAGGCGTAGCAGGGCGAACCCGCTGCCGTCGGCGATCCCCTCCTCGGAGGCATAGCCCGGCAGGAAGCCCAGCACGTGCGAGCCCGCGCCGACCATGTAGGCGGCGTAGAGCGCGACGATGACCGCGAGCACGGCCGCGAGCATCCGCCAATCCCACCGCCGCCAGAACGCGGGGAACAGCGCCGCCGGCAGCAGCTTGCACAGGACGGCGAGGCCGAGCAGCGCGCCGGTCAGCCCCCGCCGGCCGCGCAGCACGGCCACCAGCGCCAGCGCGATGAAGCCGAGACTGGCGGCGTCGATATGGCCGTTGCCGGCATATTCCCACACCGGCAGCGGGTTCCAGGCATACACCAGCACCTCCGCCGCGGGCCGCCCGGCGCGCCGCAGCAGCCACGCCACGCAGCCCACCGCCACCACCTCGAAGGCCAGCATCGCTGCCTTCACCCCGGTCAGTGACGACCAGGTGAACCCGATGGCGGCGAAGATCACCTGCGCCATCGGCGGGTAGATCGTCGGCGCCTCCTCCGACCGATTCACGCTGCCATAGATTGCCGGGTCGCGCATGAAGTCGAGCTGCGGCGCGGCGGGGAGGTAGAGGTAGGGGTTGATGCCGTTGCGC
Source organism: Acetobacteraceae bacterium (assembly GCA_965199105.1). Taxonomy (GTDB): domain Bacteria; phylum Pseudomonadota; class Alphaproteobacteria; order Acetobacterales; family Acetobacteraceae; genus LMUY01. The sequence continues at coordinate 2,058,706 of CBDAQO010000002.1, forward strand.
TGCACCCGGCCGTCCCAGACGTAGCGGAACAGGTCCGACGAGAGGAACGGCGGCGTGGCCAGCGCGATCACCCGCGTGCCGGCGAACACCAGCAGCACCAGCAGCAGGGCGCGGCGTGGGGCCGGGCCGGAGCGGATCAGCCACACGGCGGCGAAGTAGATCGCGACCGCGGCGAGTTCGAAGCCGATGAACACCCAGAGCCGCTGGTCCGACCCGATGGTGGAGACTGAGCCCGGCTCGTGGCACAGCGACTCCGCCGCCACCAGCAACAGCAACATGAGCCCCGCCAGGCCGAACGCGCGCCCGCGCTGCAGCAGCGTCACGCGGCGAGGCGGCTGCGCAGCCCGAGCCGTTGCACGCAGGCCGTGGTCGCCGGGGCGGTATAGCCGGGGCCACCCGAGTTGAACTCGCGCAGCAGCCGCTCCAGCGCGTGGCGGTCGTCCACATCGTACCATTCCGGCAGGTCGTGCACGGCGAGCCCGATCTCGGCCGCGGCGTTGCGCGTCTGCCCTGCCACCCGCTCGGTGCTCCAGGCGATGCCGGCGTAGAGCGACGGGTGCGGCCGGGTCATGCCCAGCAGGTAGTAGCCGCCATCCTCCGCCGGCCCCAGCACCACGGCGTCGCCGCCCTCGTCCAGCCGGTGCGCGGCGGCCACCAGGTAGCGCGTCGGCAGCGTCGGGCTGTCGGAATTGAGCACGCACACGGAGTCGTGACCGCGCTCGAACAGCGCCTGGGTGGCGTGCCACAGCGAGCGGCCGAACCCCTCCACGCCGGGGGGTGCGGCGATGCTGCCGTCGGCCAGGATCAGCTCGGTGCCCGGTGCCAGCACGCCGTCGAACAGGTGCTCCAGGCCGGGCGGGGAAAACGCCACGTAGCCTTCTATGCCATCACATTCGGCAGCCGCAGCCAGAATGTTCTCCGAAATGTCGCGCAAAAAGGCGGCGCTCATCTGGCGGGCTTCGTCGGGCAGCAGAGGCGGCGACAGGCGCGTCTTCGAATGCCCGGCGCGCGGCGCCTTGGCCATGATGGCGATTGCACAACTCATTCGGGCTTCCATCACAACAAACGCCAAAGCGGGCAGGGGGACGCAGGCCGGTCCAGTATCACGCCCACCATTGGGAGCAAGCTTAGGGGCAAAGTTGTGGCGTTGACGCGGCAGGCGCGTGCGTTATGTCGCATTGCCTATCTGCGCCACGTCGACCCGGGCTCGTAGCGCCGACCCGAGCGACCTGCAGCGCAAACCAAGGACAACACGTATGGACGTGCCCGCCCCCAAGCTCACCGGCGCCGAGGCGCTCAAGGCAGCCAGCCATGGCCTGCGCGGGGACATCGCGCGCGAGATCACCGGCACGCCGCGCGGCGGGATCAGCGAGGCGTCCTACAGCCTGCTGAAGTTCCACGGCAGCTACGAGCAGTTCGACCGCGACACCGCCACCGCGCGCAAGCAGTCCGGGCAGGACAAGGAGTGGCAGTTCATGGTGCGGGTGAAGGCGCCCGGCGGCTTTATGTCCGGGCAGCAATACCTGGCGCTGGACGCCATCGCCGAGCGCTACGCCAACCACACGCTCAAGATCACCTCGCGGCAGGGCATCCAGTTTCACGGCACCGTCATCGGGGACCTGAAGCCCGAGATCGCCGCCATCAACCATGCGCTGATGACCACCTATGCCGCCTGTGGCGACGTGGCGCGCAACGTGATGACCACGCCGGCGCCGCGGCGGGACGCGATCCACCGCCGGCTGCTGGAGGACGCGCAGATGCTGTCCGCCCGCCTGCTGCCGGCCAGCCGCGCCTATTACCAGATCTTCCTCGACGAGGTTGCCGGCGAGGATGACGCCGTGCCCGAGGAGCCGGTGTACGGCGCCACCTTCCTGCCGCGCAAGTTCAAGATCGGCCTGGTGCACGGCGCCGACAACACGGTGGACGCGCTGGCCAACGACCTCGCCTTCGTCGCGGTGTTCGAGGGTGACGAGCTGCAGGGCTACCAAGTGTATGTCGGCGGCGGCCAGGGGATGACCCACAACAAGCCGCGCACCTTCCCGCGCGTGGCCACCGCCGCCGGCTTCGTCGGCCCCAACCAGTTGTGGGAGACCGCCATTGCGGTGATCGCGCTGCACCGCGACTACGGCGACCGCACCGACCGCAGGCGCGCCCGGCTGAAATACGTGGTGGAGGACCATGGCGTGGAGTGGGTGCAGGAGCAGCTCCGCACCCGCTACGGCCTGGCCATGCAGCCGCCGCGCACCCTGCCGCCGTTCCAGGTGCCGGACCTGCTGGGTTGGCATCCGCAGGGCGACGGGCGCTGGTGGTTGGGCGTGCCGGTCCGCTCCGGCCGCATCGAAGGCGCCCTGCGGCTGGCCCTGCGCGAGGCGGTGCAGCGCTTTGGCCTCGACCCGGTGTTCACCCCGCAGCAGGACGTGCTGCTGTCCGAGGTGGCGGAGGCGGACCGTGCCGACCTCGAAGCCCTGTTGCGCAGCCACGGGGTGACGCTTGCCGAAGACCTCACCCCGCTCGCCCGCTGGGCGCTGGCCTGCACCGCGCTGCCGTTCTGCGGCCTGGCGTTGACCGAGGCGGAGCGCGTGCGGGACCCGGTGGTCGCCGACATAGAGGCGGCCCTGGCGCGCCACGGCCTGGCCGGCGAGCGCATCAGCCTGCGCATGACGGGGTGCCCCAATGGTTGCGTACGCCCCTATGGCGGCGATATCGGGCTGGTCGGGCGGGTGCCGGGGCAGTATGCCGTCTTCGTCGGCGGCGACTTCGAGGGCACTCGGCTGTCGTTCAAGCTGCTCGAGCGGGTGAAGCTGAACGCCTTGGGCGAAACGCTCGAGCCATTGTTCGCCCACTGGGGCCAGCATCGCGAGGGAGGCGAGGGATTCGGCAATTTCTGCACCCGGACGGGCTTGCCGGCGCTGCTGGCGCTGCTGCCCCAAGCGGAGCCGGTGGCGGCCGAATAGGCGCCGTCCCGCTGCCGAGCTGGCGCAACGGCAGCCAGCCCGGCGAGCGCCTGGTGGCCGAAGAGGTGGCGGTGGCGCTCACCTACAATCGCACCACCCATGCAGTGATGATGGCCACACCCGCTGACCTGGAGGACTTCGCCTACGGGTTCAGCCGCGCCGAGGGCATCATCGCCACACCGGCCGACGTCGAGGAGCTCGAGCTGGTGCCCGGCCCGCTCGGCATCGAGCTGCGCATGTGGATCGCCCCCGCGCGCATGGCCGCGCTGGACCGCCGCCGCCGCCACATCACCGGCCCGACCGGCTGCGGCCTATGCGGCATGGACAGCCTGGCCGACGCGATGCGCGCGCCGCAAGCCGTCCCGCCCGGGCGGCGCTGGACCGCGGCGCAGGTGGCGGCGGCCGCGGCCAGCCTCGGCCCGGCGCAGGCGCTCAACCACGCTACCCGCGCGGTGCATGCCGCCGGGTTCTGGCAGGACGGCCTGGTCGCCATCCGCGAGGATGTCGGCCGCCACAACGCCCTGGACAAGCTCACCGGGGCGATGCTGCGGGCGGGGCACGACCCGGGCCGCGGCGTGCTCGCGCTCACCAGCCGTGTTTCGGTGGAGCTGGTGCAGAAGGCGGCGGGGGCCGGGATCGGCACGCTGGTCGCCGTGTCCGCCCCCACCGCCTTGGCCATCCGCGTGGCCGACGCCGCCGGCATCACCTTGGCCGCCGTGGCGCGCGCCGACGGCTTCGAGGTGTTCACCAACGCCGACCGCATCCTGCCCTAGCAGGCGCGCGAGGCTTCGCCCCTATTTCTTTGATAGGAGGAGCGAAGCCCGGTGATAGGAGGAGCGAAGCCCCGGCCCTCCTTGAGCAGCCGGCGATGACCGCCTCAGCCCATCTGCTGCGTCTCTGCGCCGCTGTCGGGCCGGGCCGGGCCGAGCACCGGCTCCTGGCCCATCGGACGGTTCTTGAAGATGCTGAACGTGCCCTTGCCGTCCATCGATGGGCCCTGTGTCCAGCGGCCCGGCGCCGGCTCGCTGCCATCCGCCGCAGTGGCGAAGAACGCGTAGCTGAACTCGCCGGTCTCCTTGCTCTGGTCGAAGCTGTTCGGCATCGGCAGCGTCGCCTTGTCGCCACCCATGTCTTCCAGCACGGCCATCCACTGCTGCTGATGCATCGTGTCGCGCGCGATCAAAAAGGAGAGCATCTTGCGCATGCCCTCGTCGGTGGTGGCATTGTAGAGGCGCACGGCCAGCACGCGGCCGGTCGCTTCTGCGGCGATGTTGCAGTACATGTCCGCGGCCAGGTTGCCGCTGGCGTAGATGTGCGACATGTCGAACGGCATGCCGTCCGAGTTCGCCGGATAGGCCGCCATCCCGGTGGACAGGACGTGGCGTTGCAGCATGCCCTCGATCATGTGGCGCGGATTTTCGCCGCCCATAATGGCGCTCACCACGCCTCCCGCGCGCGCAACCCCCTCTTGGGTGGCCGTTGGCGCGGCTTCGAGGTTCAGTGCCACCGCATGGGCCAGCATCTCGATATGGCCGATTTCCTCGGTCGCCGTGTTCAGCAGCGCATCGCGGTATTTCGTGGTTGGGCCGCGGGCGCCCCAGGCTTGGAAGAAGTATTGCATGCAAACGCGGATTTCGCCTTCAACACCGCCGATGGCCTGCTGCAGTTGACGCGCGAAGATCGGGTCCGGCTTTTCCACTTCCACCGGCCATTGCAGTCTTTTATCGAAATAGTACATGGTCACCTCATAGGTTAACTGTCGAGCGGCCCTTCGAGAGCGCGGCCTTGCTTGGCTTCGGCGCTCGCCAACTAGACGTTTGATCGCAGTCCGGGACGCGTTCACAAATGCGCGTTGCCGGCCCCGGCGCCGCCCGCCACCAACGGGAAACTTCGCTGCGGATCGTTGCTTCTACGCTGCGGCCTTCAGCAAGGAGTGAGCAGCATGGCGCAACGACCCATCTGGCGCGGCCACCTCCGGCTGGCGCTGGTGTCCTGCCCGGTGGCGCTCTACAGCGCCAACCACGACCGCGGCGCGCTGCACTTCCACCTGATCAATCCTGCCACCGGCAACCGCGTGCGCATGATCACGCAGGACGCCGACACCGGAGACACGCTCACCCGGCGCGACCTGGTGAAGGGCTACGAGTACAAGAAGGGCAGCTACCTGCTGATGGACGAGGACGATTTCGACGCCGCCCGGGTCGAGAGCTCGAGCACGGTGAAGGTGGAGAAGTTCGTCGACACCGCGGCGATCGACCCGATCTACTTCGACTCGAGCTACTACATGGCGCCGGATGGGGATGCCGGGTCTGACGTGTATGTCGTGCTGCGGGACGCCATCGCGGCGAGCGGCAAAATTGCCCTGTCGCGCGTCGTGATCGCCCGGCGCGAGCGGGCGGTCGCGATCATGCCGCTCGAGCACGGCTTGGTGGTCCATACCCTGCACGAGACGCGCGACCTGAACGATTTCGGCGAGGTCTTCGACACCATTCCGGCCGTGAAGCCCGACGCCGAGATGGTGCAGCTCGCCACCCAGCTCATCCAGCGCCAGGTCGGCCGCTACGACGCCGACGACATCGAGGACCGCTACGAGGCGCGGCTGCGGGCGCTGATCGAGGCCAAGATCAAGGGCGAGGGACTGGCCACGGAAGACGAGCCGCAGGAGGAGCGCAGCAACGTGGTCGACTTGATGGCGGCGTTGCGCAAGAGCCTGGGGCAGGGGCCACAGGAGGCGCCGCCGGCCAAGAAGAAGGCGAAACCACCCGCCAAGGCTGCAGCCAAGCCGGCCGCGAGCGCCGGGTCGGCTGGCCCGGCGGCGAAGAAGCCAGCCGCCAAGCCCGCCGCCCGCAAGCGCGCCTGATCAGGGCGGCGGCGTTGCCGGGGTGCTAGGCGTGGGGCTCGCCCCGGTGCCGCCCGCCTGGCCGCCGTTGCTGGACGCGGCGCCGGGACCGATCGCCGCACTCGAGCCCGCCCCCGCCACGCCGGTGGTTGCCGTGTTGGAGGGCGCGCTGCCCAGCCCGGTGGCGCCGGTGGAGCCGAACCCGCCGCCCAGGCCGGTGCCGACCGTGCCGGCCCCGGTGCCCGTGGTTCCCGCGGTGGCGCCACTGCCAGCCGCTCCGGCTCCGTTGGCTCCACCGCCTGCCCCGCCACCCGCGCCGCCGCCGCCTGCCCCGCCGCTGCCTGCTGCGAACGCCACCGATGGTGCGGCGCACAGTGCGACCGCGAGAACCAGATGAGAAATGCGGCCATGTAGACGCATGGGTAATCTCCAAAAACGCGATCGGCCGAACGGGGCCACGGTGACTACGCTGTGGCGTGGAGCTGGTTCGCCGGGCCGCCACCCTTGGCGGATGGCTGTCGCAAAAAACCATCTGTTTCACGGCAATATTCTGGTGGAGCTGCGCAAGATTGGCGATTAGCGTCGCCCGCAACGATAAACTCGCCTGCGAAGTTCACGCAGGCCGGATTGGGGAGCGGACAGTGCCCATTGCCATGAGTGGTCGCGCGCGAGATCGCAGCGCCTGATGTCCACGCCGGACCTCGAGGTTGTCGACGTTCACGCGGGCGAATCGTTCAAGGTATGGGCGCATGGCTACCCGTTCCGCACCGTGCGCTGGCACTACCATCCCGAATACGAAATCCACCTCGTGACCGCGACCAGCGGCCGCATGTTCGTCGGTGACCATATCGGCGCGTTCGAGCCCGGCAACCTGGTGCTCACCGGCCCCAACCTTCCGCACAACTGGCTGAGCGACGTGCCGCCGGGCAGCAGCGTGGATGAGCGCTGCCTAGTGCTGCAGTTCACCGCCGAGTTTGCGCACCGTTGCCGCGATGCGTTCCCCGAACTCGGCTTCCTCCCCGGCCTACTGGAAGCGGCGGCGCGCGGCCTGCAGTTCTCCGCCGCCACCGGCGCGCAGGCCGAGCCATTGCTGCGCGCCCTGCTGTCGGCGCGGGGCGCGGCACGGCTGGCGCAGTTCTTCGCCCTGCTGGACACGCTGCGCGCGACCGACGAGCGGCGCCTGCTGGCCAGCGTCGGCTACCAGCCCAGCCCGGCCACCTACATGATGCAGCCGCTCAACCACGTGTTGGGCCACATCGCGCAAAACCTCAGCAGCGAGCTGCGCGAGAGCGAGCTGGCGGAGTTGAGCGGGTTCAGCCCGAGCGCGTTTTCACGCGCGTTCCAGCGCCAAACCGGCATGACCTTCGTGCGCTACGTCAACAGCATGCGGATCAATCATGCTTGCGAGTTGCTCGCTGCCGGCAAGCAGCGCATCACTGACATCTGCTACGAGGTCGGTTTCAATAACCTGTCGAACTTCAATCGCCAGTTCTTCGCGCTCAAAGGCATGACGCCGCGGACCTACCGCAACCATCACCGCGCCAACGACCTGCCGCTCAGCCAGCCTGTCCGGCGCACCGGGCTGGCGAAAAAACCGCTCGATGTCGCCACGGCCAGTGGCCGCGGTTAGTCGTCCGCAGTAGTAACGACCTAGCAAGAAAACCCAGGAGGACGCATCCATGCCGACCCAACCCACCTGCACCAGCGCCAAACGCCCGATCATCGCGGCTGGCCTCGCCGTCAGCCTGCTGGCCGGCACGTCCGCCTCGGCCGCGCCGCTGGCCAATGCCACCGTGGCGTTCCTAATGCCCGACCAGGCGTCCACCCGCTACGAACAGCACGACCATCCGGGCTTTGTCGCCGAGATGAGCAAGCTGTGCCCGAGCTGCAAAGTGCTTTACCAGGACGCCGACGGTGACGCCTCGCGCCAGCAGCAGCAGTTCAACTCGGTGATGACGCAGGGCGCCAAGGCGATCGTGATCGACCCGGTGGACTCCGCCGCCGCGGTGTCGCTGGTGAAGCAGGCGCAGGCCAAGGGTATCAAGGTGATCGCCTATGACCGCCCGATCCCCGGCACGGCGGCCGATTACTACGTGTCGTTCAACAACGAGGAGATTGGCCGCACCATCGCCGCTTCGCTGGTGCAGCATCTCAAGGCGGCGGGCGTGGCGACCAGCGACGACGGTCTGCTCGAGGTCAACGGTTCGCCCACCGATGCGGCTGCGGGCCTGATCAAGAAGGGCATCCACGAGGGCATCGGCGAGGGCGCCTACGCCACGCTGGCGGAATACGACACGCCGGCTTGGGAGCCGGCCAAGGCGCAGCAATGGGTGAGCGGCCAAATCTCGCGCTTCAACAAGAAGATCGTCGGCATCGTCGCCGCCAATGACGGCACGGCCGGCGGTTCCATCGCGGCGCTAAAGGCGGCCGGGGTGAGCCCGCTGCCGCCGGTGACCGGCAACGACGCCACCATTGCCGGGCTGCAACTGATCATCGCCGGCGACCAGTACAACACCATTTCCAAGCCGAGCGAGATCGTGGCCGCCGCCGCTGCCAAGGTGGTGGCGCAACTCCTACAGGGTGAGACACCGAAGAGCGACACGACGCTGTTCGGCACGCCCACCCAGTTGTTCACGCCGACGCTGATCACGGCGAGCAACCTCAAGGCCGAGATCGTCGACAAGAAGATCAACGGCCAGCCGATCGTGTCGGCCGAAGTTCTCTGCACCGGGCGCTACGCCGAGGGGTGCAAGAAGCTCGGTATTACGCCATAATCCGCCCAATGCCAGGCTGCCTTGCCGTCCTGCGGGGCTGCAAGGCAGCCGGCATGCTGCTTCGGACCACACGGTGAAAGGGCGTCCTTCATGTCAGGCTTAGCCAATGGTGCCGCACCGGCCGGCGAAACCGTGCTCAGCCTACGCGGCATCTGCAAGACGTTCGGCGCGATCTCGGCCCTCACCGACATCGACCTCGAGGTGCGTGCCGGCGAGGTGGTGGCGCTGGTGGGCGACAACGGCGCCGGCAAGTCCACGCTGATCAAGGTGCTGGCCGGCGTGCACCAGCCGACCTCGGGCGTGATGGAGTTCCAGGGCAAGCCCGTCACCTTCGCCGGGCCAAGCGACTCGCTGGCGCTCGGTATCGCCACCGTCTTCCAGGATCTGGCCTTGTGCGAGAACTTGGACGTGGTCGCCAACATCTTCCTCGGCAAGGAGCTCAAGCCGCTGCAGCTCGACGAAGTGGCGATGGAAATCCGCGCCTGGACGCTGCTGAACGAGCTCTCCGCCCGCATCCCGAGCGTGCGTGAGCCGATCGCCTCGCTCTCGGGCGGCCAACGGCAGACGGTGGCGATCGCCCGCTCGCTGCTGCTCAATCCCAAGCTCATCCTGCTCGACGAGCCGACCGCCGCCTTGGGCGTCGCGCAGACCGCCGAGGTGCTAGACCTGATCGAGCGCGTGCGTGACCGTGGCCTGGGCGTGATCATGATCAGCCACAACATGGAGGACGTCCGCGCCGTGGCGGACCGCATCGTGGTGCTGCGGCTCGGGCGCAACAACGGCGTGTTCTACCCCGACGCGTCCAACCACGAGCTGGTCAGCGCCATCACCGGTGCGGCCGATAACTCGGTTTCGCGCCGGTCCAAGCGTCGCGAGACTGCGGCCGGCCTTGGTGCGGAAGCCCAGGTTTGAGCAACATCGGCGACAAGCCCCTGACCGCGCCACTGCTCGACCGCAGCGACGTCCGCGTCCGCCAGGATGCCGGGTTCGCCGGCGGGTTGCGCGCCTTCATCGACCGTGTGCGCTCTGGCGACCTCGGCTCGCTGCCCGTCGTGGTCGGCCTGGTGATCATCTGGACCGTGTTCGAGAGCCTGAACCCGGTGTTCCTTTCCAGCAGCAACTTGGTGAACCTGCTGTTCGACTGCTCGACCGTGGGCGTGATCGCGCTCGGCATCGTCTGCGTGCTGATGATTGGCGAGATCGACCTTTCGGTGGGTTCGGTCAGCGGCTTCGCGTCCGCCATGGTGGGCGTGCTCTGGGTCAACAACGGCGTGCCGGTCTGGCTGGCGATCGTCGCCGCGGTGGTCGTCGGCGCGGTGATCGGCGCGGTCTACGCCGTGCTGTTCAACCGGCTGGGCATGCCGAGCTTCGTCTCCACCCTGGCCGGCCTGCTCGCCATCCTTGGCTTGCAGCTCTTCGTGCTGGGCGAGACCGGCTCGATCAACCTGCCCTACGGGACCCCGCTGGTCACCCTCGGGCAGACGCTGGTGATGCCGCACGCGGTCGGTTACGCCATCGCAGCCCTGGCCGGCTTGGCCCTGTTCGCCGCCGGCTACCGCACCGCGACCCGGCGTCGTGCCGCCGGGCTGTCGTCGCAATCGCTCAACATGCTGTCCATCCGCGCGGTCATTGTGGCCGTCGTGCTCGAACTCATCGTGTTCTATCTCAGCCAAGATCGCGGCATCCCGTGGATGTTCGGCATCTTCGTGGGCCTGGTGGTGGCGATGGACTACGCGCTGAAGCGCACGCAATGGGGCCGCTCCATGACGGCGGTCGGCGGCAACCGCGAGGCGGCGCGCCGGGCCGGCATCAACGTGCGGCGCATCAACCTGAGCGCCTTCGTGCTGTGTTCCTCGCTGGCGGCACTCGGCGGCGTCATGTCGGCCGCGCGCTTGGCCTCGGCCAGCCAGCAGGCCGGCACCGGGGATGTGAACCTGGACGCGATCGCCGCCGCGGTGATCGGCGGCACCAGCCTGTTCGGCGGCCGTGGCAGCGCCTACTCCGCCCTGCTCGGCATCATCGTCATCCAGTCCATCTCGAGCGGGCTGACCTTGCTCGATCTGTCGTCATCGCTGCGTTACATGATCACCGGCGCCGTGCTCGCCATCGCGGTGATCGTGGACTCGCTGGCCCGCCGCTCACGCGCCTCCCACGGCCGCGGCTGACCCCCCCAAGGCGGAGCCTTCCTAGAACCACCAGTCGGAGGCAGCGTCTTGCCAGACACCCCGGTCACCACCCCGCGCCTGAACACCCGCATGACCGCCATCGTCTGCCACGGTCCGGAGGATTACCGGGTCGAGCAGGTGGCGCGCCCGATGCCCAAGGCGCGCGAGATGGTCATCCGCATCTCCGCCTGCGGCATCTGCGCCAGCGACTGCAAATGCTGGTCGGGCGCCTCGATGTTCTGGGGCGCCACCCCCTGGGTGAAGGCGCCGGTGATCCCCGGCCACGAGTTCTTCGGCGTGGTGGACGATCTGGGCGAGGGGGCGGCGGCGCATTTTGGCGTCTCGCCCGGAGACACGATCATCGCCGAGCAGATCGTCCCGTGCGACCGCTGCAAGTTCTGCCGCACCGGCAAGTATTGGATGTGCGAGGTGCACCACATCTTCGGCTTCCAGCGCGAGGTGGCCGATGGCGGCATGTCCGAATACATGCTCATCCCCGCCACCGCCCGCGTGCACGTCATCCCGCCGCAAATCCCGCTCGAGGACGCCGCCATCATCGAGCCGCTGTCCTGCGCGATCCACACCGTGCAGCGCGGCGACGTGCAGCTTGACGACGTGGTGGTAATCGCCGGCGCCGGGCCGATTGGGCTGATGATGGTGCAGGTGGCCAAGCTCAAGACGCCGAAGAAGCTCGTGGTGATCGACATGGTGCCCGAGCGGCTCGAACTGGCGCGCGGCTTCGGGGCGGACGTGGTGATCAACCCCGCCACCGAGGACGCGCTCGCCGTGGTGCACGGGCTCACCGAGGGCTATGGCTGCGACGTCTACATCGAGGCCACCGGGTCGCCCAGCGGGGTGACGCAGGGGCTGTCGCTGATCCGCCGGCTCGGCCGCTTCGTCGAGTTCTCCGTGTTCGGCAAGGAGACGTCGGTCGACTGGTCGATCATCGGCGACCGCAAGGAACTGGACGTGCGCGGCGTGCATCTTGGGCCGTACTGCTACCCGATCGCCATCGACCTGCTGTCACGCGGCCTGGTCACGTCCAAGGGCATCGTCACCCACGGCTACGCGCTGCCGCAATGGGACGAGGCGATCAAGGTCGCCAATTCGCTCGACTCGATCAAGGTGCTGCTCAAGCCGTCATAGCGCCGCTTCTGTTGCTCTCCCTCTCCCGCAAGCGGGACAGGGTTGGGGTGAGGGCTGGGGTGCAATCCGCCACATTGCGGCCGAGTGACACTCGTCCTAAGACCCGAATGACCAGAACACCATCTCGGGCCATCCATGCCGACGCTGTCTGCCGACCACCCCCTGCCGCTCTACGCCCAACTTGCCGACGTGTTGCGGCAGCGCATCGAGCGGGGCCAGTGGCGCGAGGGGGACCGTCTGCCCTCGCTCGAGGAGCTGACCCGCGAGTTCGCCGTCGCCCGCGTCACCGTGCGCCAGGCCGTGGGCCTGCTCGAGACCGACGGGCTGGTGGCGTCGCGCCAGGGCCGCGGCACCTTTGTCATCGTCCCACCCGGCGCGCATCATCGGATGCACGTGCAGACCACGCTGGAAAGCCTGGTGACCATGCTGCAGGGCGACGAGCCCCGGCTGCTCAACATCGAGGAAGGCAGTGCGATGCCGCCGCTGACGGTCCGCGATGGCACGGCGGCGGCGGAATACGTCACCATGCGCCGGGTCCATCTGCGCGACGAGACACCCTATTGCGTCATTTCGATCTACCTCGAGGCCGGCATCTTCCGCCAAGCGCCCGAGCGGTTCCGCACCGAGCTGATGATCCCGACGCTGACGTCGCTGCCGAGCGTGGTGATCGCCGGGGCGCGGCAGACCCTCACCATTGGGCTGGCGGATGCCGAGTTGGCCGGCCATCTGCGCGTGGCGGTGAACGCGCCGATCGCCCATGTGCGCCGCGTGTTCCGCGCGCCGGATGGGACGGTGTTCTACCTGGGCGAAGTGTCGTATCGCGGTGACTTGCTCGAGCTTGAGATGGACCTGGCGCCCTGACCCAAGCCGGCGGCTTCCGATTGTTCTCGAAGTGTATCTCAGCCGCAACATGCGATCGTAGGTTGCTGGGGGGCGCGTCTGTGACGCACCAGTGGGTTAGCGGATGTTTTGACTTGTGCGACTCACACAGGTGGCACGACGATGATGTCGTTGTTCCACGGTCAATTGCGGCGCAGCATTGACTTCGATCGCAGATCGTCCTATGAATAGGATGATCGGCAGAGTGTTAACATAACGTTACTGGTTGGCGGTGTCGACTGGTTCTAGGGCTCGGTGAGCGCCGGGCGAGGAGAGCGGCGATGCGCGTCGATGACAAGACCAAGCGGAAGCGCGTGATGGTGGCGATGCTGTTCATCGTGTTCTCCACCAGCGGTTACGCCCTGCTGCTTAACTGGAGCGTGCTCGCCCGTTCCGGCTCGGCCCTGCTGATCAACTGACCGGCGGTCGCCCCAAACTAGCCGAGCCGTCGTGACCGCCGGCCTCGGCCACCGGCTTGAACAGGCCATCGAGCGCCTGCCCACGTCGTATCCCGGGCCGGGCGGCGCCGTCGCCGTGCTGCAGGACGGCCACGTGCTGGCGCAGCACGCCTGGGGCTGGGCCAACGCCGAGCAGCGCATCCCGTTCAGCTCCCGCACACTGTTCCGGCTGTGCTCCATCACCAAGCAATTCACCTGTGCCTTGGCGTTGGACACTTTCCCCGACCTCGCAACCCTTGATGCCGACGTCGCGGCCCGCCTGCCGCGCCTGCAACAAGCGCCGCCGCGAGCGCACCATCTCTGCCACAACCAGTCGGGATTGCGGGACTATTGGGCGGTGGCCATGCTGCACGGGTCGCCGGCTGAAGCACTCTTTGGCGATGCCGAGGCCGCTCGCGTCATTGGTGGCGCCCGCACATTGCAGTTCGCGCCGGGCACTCGCTACTCCTATTGCAACCAGAACTTCCGGCTTCTGTCCGACGTGGTGCAGGACCGCGCCAGCCGCAGCTTCGCCGAGCTGTTGCGCAGCCGCATCTTCGACCGCGCCGGCATGGCGAGCGCGTTCCTGGCCGCTGACACCCGCGCCATGCCGGACGGCACGGAGGGCTACGAGGGCAGCCAGGCCACCGGCTTCCGGGTCGCCACCAATCGCGTGCTGTGGACCGGGGACGCCGGGCTTGGCGCCAGCCTCGAGGACATGATCGCCTGGGAACGCCACATCGACGCCACGCGTGATGACCCGGGCGCGCTCTACCAGCGCCTTGCCGCGCCGGCCCTGTTCGACGCGGGTGGCCCCGCCGGTTATGGTTCCGGCCTGCAACGCCGACCATTGCTGGGGCGGCCGGCGACCGGCCATGGTGGCGCCTTGCGCGGCTGGCGCAGTCACCGCTGCTACCTGCCGGCGGAACGGCTGTCGGTAGTCGTCCTGTTCAACCACCTGGCGGACGCCACCGCCGCAGTGCTGGACGTGCTGCGCGCTGTGTTTGACGAACCGGCGCCGCAAGCGACCACCATGCCCCCGCCTGCCTGGCTCGGCACCTACCTGGAGCCGGAAACCGGACTTTCCGTGCGCATCGACATGGCGCCGTCCGGCCAGGTCCGCCTGCGCTACGGCATCGTCGCCGAGCAGCTCGACCTGCAGCCCGATGGCAGCGCGAGCGCCGGCGGCACCTGCTTGCGGTCGGGCCCGGGCGGCCTCTGGATGGACCGTGGCCTGGACAATCAGAGCTCCCGCCTCGAGCCGCTGCAGACTGCGGCGCCTGCAGTGATCGCCGGCCGCTACCACTGCGCCGAACTCGACGCCGAACTGACGGTGGTGGACGCCGGCGGCGCGCTCTATGGCGCGTTCTCCGGCATGTTGGGGCAGGGGCGCATGGAACTGCTCGACCGCATCGGCCCCACCCTATGGGCGCTGCCCTGCCCCCGCGCGCTGGACCACACGCCCCCCGGAGACTGGACGCTCGCCTGCCACGCCGACCCGGCGGGCGTGGTGACGCGGGTGGAGGTCGGCTGCTGGCTAGCCCGTGGCCTCGCCTACACGCGGGTCCCCTAGCATCCTGAACTCGACGCCCAAGCTGGTAGTACTTCCCCAGGCATGGCGCTGCCCAGCAAAGATCAGATGACGGGCGTTAAGGAATTTGATACGATTCGAATGCTAGGCTGCCGACGTTCCGAGCGTGTGGAGTTCAGACCTATCTGCGTACTTTGACCCGACTCAGCGTCACGCGACCTGTTTCCGCCTTGCTGCCGGATCGGCCCGGTCGCAGCGGCAGGCTCCTCGTCGCTTGACGGCTCACGCCACTCGCGCCCCCAAGCGGCTCCACATGATCACGTGGGGTTGCCAGATGAACGTCTATGACAGCGCCCGCATGGCGGACGTGTTGGCGCCATTGGGTTACGCTCCGGCGGAGGCGGCGGAGGATGCCGACATGGTCATCCTTAACACCTGCCACATCCGCGACCGCGCGGCCGAAAAAGTGTTTTCCGAGCTCGGCAAGCTGCGCGTGGTGAAAGAGGCGCGCGCCGCACTCGGCCACTCCATGGTGCTGGCGGTGGCCGGCTGCGTGGCCCAGGCGGAGGGGGAGGCGCTGCTGCAACGCGCCCCGTTCGTGGACATCGTGCTCGGCCCGCAGACCTATCACCGCCTGCCCGAGATGGTCGCCCGCGCGGCCCGCGCTGCCGGAACGGTGATTGAAACCGATTTCAGCACGGTCGAGAAGTTCGACGCGCTGCCTGAACGCGCCGCCAGCCAGGGCCTCACCGCCTTCCTCACCATCCAGGAAGGATGCGACAAGTTTTGCTCCTTCTGCGTCGTGCCCTACACCCGCGGCGCCGAAATCAGCCGCCCGCCGGAGGCAGTGCTGGCCGAAGCGCGCCGCATGGTCGCTGGCGGCACCCGCGAAATTACCCTGCTGGGCCAGAATGTGAATGCCTGGCACGCCGCCGGGCCGGATGGCGCCGCGTGGGGCTTGGGCCGGCTGGTGCGCGCCCTGGCCGACATCCCCGACTTGCGCCGCATCCGCTACACCACCAGCCACCCGCGCGACATGGCGGACGACCTGATCGCCGCCCATCGGGACGTGCCGGCGCTGATGCCGTTCCTCCATCTGCCCGTGCAATCCGGGTCGGACCGGGTGTTGGCGGCGATGAACCGGCGCCACACCGCCGCCGACTACCGTCGCGTGGTGGACCGGCTGCGCGCCGCCCGCCCGGGTCTGGCGCTCTCGTCGGACTTCATCGTCGGCCATCCGGGCGAGACCGACGCCGACCATGCCGCCACCATGGCGCTGGTGCAGGAGATCGGCTTCGCGCAGTCGTTCTCTTTCAAATACTCGGCCCGGCCCGGCACGCCCGCCGCCGCCGCGCCGGGCCAAGTGCCGGAAGCGGTGAAGGACGCCCGGCTGCAGGAGCTGCAGTCGGCGTTGCGGGACGGGCAGGCGGAGTTCAACGCCCGCGCGCAAGGGCAGACCCTTTCCGTGCTGGTCACCGGCCCCGGCCGCCGCCCCGGGCAACTCGGTGGCCGCACACCCGCGCTGCAGCCGGTGCATTTTCCCGGTCCTGCATCGCTAATCGGCACCGAGGTGCCGGTGACGATCGTGCATACCACCCCCAACTCTCTCTCTGGCCTCTTGGAACAGGAGCTTGCCTGCGCTTGACACAACTCGCCCCGGCCATTGCCGTGACCACTCCGCCCGCCCTGAGCGGCCGCACTGTAACCATGCAGTTCAACGACAACACGCTGTTGCCCCTCCTGCTCGGCGACCATGACCGCCATCTCGTGCGGCTTGAACAGGGCTTGAGCGTGCGCCTGTCCTGTCGCGGCAACCGCGTGGCGATCTCCGGCGAGCCGTCGCAGATCGAGGTGGCGCAGGCAGCGCTCGGCGGCTTGTGGCAGCGCCTGTTGCGCGGCCAGGGGGTCGCCATGGCAGATGTCGACGCCGTCATCCGCATGGGCAACCACATGGCCGCCGAGCCCGACCCGCGCCTCCCGCTGTCCGACCTGCCCGCCATCCGGACCCGGCGTGGTTCGGTCGGCCCGCGCTCGCCGGGTCAGGCCAACTACATGGATCTGCTGGGCCGCTTTGAGATGGTGTTCGGCATCGGTCCGGCCGGCACCGGCAAGACCTACCTCGCGGTGGCGCAGGCGGTGGCCATGCTCGCCGCCGGCCGGGTGGAGCGCATCATCCTCTCCCGCCCGGCGGTGGAGGCCGGCGAGCGGCTGGGCTTCCTGCCCGGCGACTTGAAGGAGAAGGTCGACCCCTATCTGCGCCCGCTCTACGACGCGTTGGGGGACATGATGCCCGGCGATCAGGTGTCCCGCCGCATGTCCACCGGCGAGATCGAGGTCGCCCCGCTCGCCTTCATGCGCGGGCGCACCTTGGCGCACGCCTTCGTGATCCTGGATGAGGCGCAGAACACCACCTCGGCGCAGATGAAGATGTTTCTCACCCGGATGGGCGAGGGCACCCGCATGGTCATTACCGGCGACCTCAGCCAGATCGACCTGCCGCCGGGCCAGCGGTCCGGCCTGCGGGATGCGTTGGACACGCTAGAGGGCGTCCAGGGTATCGGCGTCTGCCGCTTCGACGTCAGGGACGTTGTGCGTCACCCGCTGGTTGCGCGTATAGTCGATGCCTATGAGCAGCGTGCGGTGGCTGAGCGCGATACGCGTGGCCGCGCCAAGCGGGAGAGTGATGGAGCCTCCAAGTAGCCGAAGCCCCACGGTCCCGTTTCGGGAGGGTGGGGCGTCTGTCCTGGTCGCCGACTACCGATGGCGGCGGATGGTGCCGCGCGTCGAGCGGCTCGCGGAACGGGCCGCCGCCGCCGCGGGGGGCGCCGGTGTGGTCGTACTGGCGTCGGACGGCATGGTTCGCCGGCTCAACGCGCGCCATCGCGGCCGCAACAAACCCACCAACGTGCTGACCTTTGAGAGCGGGGACGTGGTGCTCGCCGCCGGCGTGGTGCAGCGGGAAGCGCACGCGGCCGGGCGTCGGGTGGCTCATGTCCTGGCGCATCTGGTGGTGCATGGCGCGCTGCACCTCCGCGGCCACGACCATGGTGGCGCGGGCCAGGCGCGGCGGATGGAGCTGCACGAGACGCGCGTCCTGCACCGGCTCGGCGTGCCAAATCCCTGGCGCCGCGCATGAGCGAGGCCGGCCGCACCGTCAGCCGCCCGATCGGCCATTCCATCATGCTGCAACGCCTGCGCCATCTGTTCTGGGGCCGTAGCCATGAGCATAGCGTGCGCGAAAGCATCGCCGAGCTGGTGCAGGAAGCGGCCGACGCCACCACCGAACCCGGCGAAGCGCCCGAGCTCGACCGCCACGAGCGTGCCCTGATCGCCAACGTGCTGCGCCTGCGCGGCACCACCGCGGACGACGTGATGGTGCCGCGCGCCGACATCATCGCCATGCCCGTCACCGTCACCCTGGACGAGGCGCTCGAGCATATCCGGCGCGAGGGCCACTCCCGCATGCCGGTGTTCCGCGAGCAGCTCGACGACATCATGGGCATGGTCCACATCAAGGACGTGTTCGCCTATGTCGGCCGGCCGGAGGAGTTCCGCCTCGAGGCGATCCTGCGCACGCCGCTGATGGTCGCACCCCAGGTTCCGGCGCTCGACCTGCTGCTGCAGATGCGCCAAGCGCGCATGCATCTGGCGCTGGTGGTGGACGAGTATGGCGGCATCGACGGGCTGGTCACCATCGAGGACCTGGTCGAGACCATCACCGGGGACATCGCCGACGAACACGACGAGGAGGACGCCCCGCTCATCACCGAGCGCCCGGACGGCACCATGGACCTGGACGCCCGCTTGCCGGTGGAGGCGTTCGAGGCTCGGTTCGGCCCGGTGCTGACCGAGGAGGAGCGCGCCGCCGACATCGACACGGTGGGCGGGCTGATCTTCACGCTCGCCGGCCGCGTGCCGCCGCGGGGCGAGGTGGTGACGCACCCGTCCGGCATGGAGTTCCGCGTGCTGGACGCCGACCCGCGCCGCATCCGCCGCCTGCGCGCCCGCCTGCCAGCCGGCATGGTCCCGCTCGCCGCGGCCGCGGAGTAAGGCGCCGCCTAACCCAGCCCCAGCTCGCCTTCCAGCCAGCCGACGAACAGCGCCAGCGGTCCCCGCCTTGTGTCGCGCGGGAACACCAGCCGGTGCCCGACGTAGCGGCAGTCCTCCGCGCGGCCGAGCAGGGGGCGCACCAGGGACCCGGCGGCCAACTCCCGCTCCGCCAGCAACGTGCTCTCCAGCGCCACGCCGAGGCCGGCGGCGGCAGCGGCGATGGCGAGGAAGCTGCGGTCGAACCGGGCGCGGCGATGGGGCGGCGGCGCTAGGCCGTTGGCGGCGAACCAGTCGCTCCAGCGCAGCGTCTTGTTGTCGCTCTCGAGCAGCGGCGTGGACAACAGGTCCGCCGCACGCGCCAGGCCGGGCGCCAGGCCCGGCGCGCACAGCGGGCTGACCACCTCCTCGCCCAACGCCACCACCTCGAGCCCGGCCTGGCGCGGCAGGCCGTAGATGATGTCGGCGTCGAACTCGTCGGCGGCGAAGCGGGAGTAGTTCGTGCCCGCGGCAAGCCGGATTTCAAGGCTCGGATGCGTTTGCAGCAGCACCGGAAGCCGCGGCCCCAACCATTGCGCGGCGAACGAGGGCGCGCAGTGCAGCCGGAACAGCAGCGGCCCACGGGAGGACACCGCGGCGACGCCCCGCCCCAACTCGGCAAAGCCACGGTCGACATGGCGCATCAGCGTCTCGCCCGCCACCGAGAGCTGCAGCGGCTTGCCGGCGCGCACGAACAACGCGGCGCCCAACTCCCGCTCCAACCGGCGCACCGCGTGGCTGATGGCGGAAGGCGACACGTTCAGCTCCCGCGCCGCCAGCATGAAGGAGCGGCAGCGCGCCGCCGCCTCGAACGCCCGCAGAGCCGAGAGATGCAACTGTGTCACGGGCTCAACATGACTCTGAGTCATCAGGAGGCGCAAATTCGGCGTTTGCCGAGGCGCGCTGCCGCGGCGACAGTGCGCCCAAGAACACGGAGGAAACATGCTGCTGCAAGGCAAAGTCGCCGCAATCAGCGGTGCTGCCAGCCGGCGCGGAATCGGCCTGGCAACCGCCCGGCTGTTCGCCGAGCACGGCGCGCGGGTGGCTATCCTGGACCTCGACGAGGCCGCCGCCGGGTCGGCCGCGGCCGAACTCGGCCCCGAGCACAGCGGCTTGCGCTGTGACGTGACCGATCGCGCCGCCTGCGCCGCCGCCGTGCAGCGGGTCGAGGACAAACTGGGCGCCATCGACATCCTCATCAACAATGCCGGTATCACGCAGCCACTCAAGCTGATGGAGATCGGTGCCGAGCAGTGGGACGCGGTGCTCGACGTGAACCTGCGCGGCGTGCTGCATCTCAGCCAGGCGGTGATCCCGGGCATGCGGGCGCGCCAACGCGGCGCTATCGCTTGCATGTCCTCGGTGTCGGCGCAGCGTGGCGGTGGCATTTTCGGCGGCCCGCACTACTCGGCCGCCAAGGCCGGCGTGCTGGGCCTGGCCAAGGCGATGGCGCGCGAGCTCGGCCCCGACGGCATCCGTGTCAACTGCGTCACCCCCGGCTTGATCCAGACCGACATCACCCGCGGCAAGCTCACCCCGGCGATGAAGACCGAGATCGCCAGTACCATCCCGCTTGGCCGGCTGGGCGAGGCGGGCGACGTTGCCGGCGCGTTCCTGTTCCTGGCCAGCGACCTGTCCGCCTACATCACCGGGGCGGTCATCGACGTGAACGGAGGCATGTTGATCCATGGCTGATCGTCCCCGCCGCAACGTCAGCGCCGCCCTGCTGCGCGACAAGGCCCGCATGATCCGCCGCGAGACGGTGAAGCTCACCGACATCTGCGGCAGCGGCCATTATGGCAGCGCGTTCTCGATGGCCGAACTGGTGGCCTCGCTCTACTACGAGTTCCTGCACGTTCGCCCCGACGAGCCGCAATGGGCCGACCGGGACCGCTTCACCATGGGCAAGGGCCACGCGGCCATCGGGCTCTACCCCGTGCTGGCCGACCTCGGCTTCTTCGCCTGGGACGACCTTTACACCTACACGCGGTTAGGCTCGCCCTACGGAGACCATCCCGACATGCGCAAGGTGCATGGCGCGGACTTCTCCTCCGGCTCGATCGGCCACAACCTGTCCGTGAGCGTCGGCATGGCGCTGGGCCTGCGCCGCCGGGGCTCGCCGGGCCGCGTGGTGTGCATGATGGGCGATGGCGAGCAGGCCGAGGGGCAGGTCTGGGAGGCGGCGATGAGTGCTGCGCATTTCAAGCTCTCCAACCTGCTCGGCATCGTCGACATCAACGCGGTCGGCAGTGACGGCGACGTGGGCGAAACGATGAACAACGAGCCGTTGGACGAAAAATGGCGCGCCTTCGGCTGGGACGTGCGCCGCATCGACGGCCACAGCCTGGACGCTGTGGGCGACGCGCTGGATTGGGGGCTCAACCACTCCCGCAGCGGCCCGGCGGTGATCCTGGCCGACACCATCGCCGGCCGCGGCGTCAGCTTCATGGAGGGCACGTGGCAATGGCACCTGGGCTTCCTCGGCCCGGCAGACCGCGACCGCGCCTACGCCGAAATCGAAGCTGGAGACATCGGACGATGCTAACACCGGAGTCGCACCATGAGTGACGCTTACGCCGCCATCCGCAACCCGGCGGTGGACATGACCGAGTCCACCGTGGTGGCCGGGATGGACGAAAAGTCCTGGGACATGGTGGGCAGCCTCAACCTGTCGCTGCAGCTACCCACCGGCGAGGTGCTGATGGCGCTGGTGGAGCAGGGGCATGACATCGTCGTCTGCACCGCTGACCTCGGCCGGCCGACCCAGGTGATCAGTTTCGGCCGGCGCTACCCCGACCGCTACTTCAACTTTGGTATTGCCGAACGCAACATGATCGGTGCTGCCGCCGGGTTGGCCACCACCGGCGCGGTGGCGGTGATCTCGAACTACTCGTTCTTCCTGGCCCTGATGGGCGCGGAGAACATCCGCAACGACATCGCCTACCCGAACCTCAAGGTGCGCATGGTCGGCACCCATAGCGGCATCGCGATGGGCTTCTATGGCACGTCGCACCATTGCAATGAGGACATCGGCTTGCTGCGCGCCATCCCGAACCTCACGGTCATGGCGCCGTGCGACGCGAACGCCATCCGCGCCGCCTTGACCAGCACGATCGGGCATGATGGGCCGATCTATTTCCGCGTCGGCCGCGGGCGCGAGGCGACGGTGTACACCTCGCCGCCGGGCTGGCGCATCGGCGGCAGCCACGTGCTGCATGAGGGCCGCCACGCCACCGTGTTCGCCATCGGCAACCTGGTGAAGGCGGCGCTGGACGCGCGCGAAATCCTAGCCGGGGAGGGGATCGACCTGGGCGTGGTGGACAGCTACTCCGTGCGCCCGCTCGACGAGGCGCCGATCCTGGCGGCGGCCCGCGCGCATGGCGTGCTGTTCACCGCCGAGGAACATAACGTCACCAGCGGCTTCGGCTCGGCGGTGGCGGAGGTGCTGGCCACGCATGGCACGGGCGCCCGGCTCACCCGCATCGGCATGCCCGATCAATATTCCATCCTCGGCCCGCCCACGCATCTTTATCGCCATTATGGGCTTGACGGCCAAGGCGTGGCGGAGACAGTGCGAGCGACGTTGCGCAAATAACAACAAGGCGCCGGACAGTCGGCGCTGCGACCTGGGGAGGGCCGCATCATGCAAGGCAATCGAGCGCTCGCAATTCCGCGCCGCCTGGTTTTGGCCGGCGCGCTGCCATTGTTCGCCATCGGCTCCCGCCCGGCCGGCGCGGCGGAGTTCGAACTCAAGCTCGCCACCGGCCAATCGCCCACCAACCCAATCAATACTCGGCTGCAGGAGGGCATCGACCGCATCAAGCAGGCCACCAACGGCCAAGTGACGATGACGCTGTTCCCGAACAACCAACTGGGTTCGGACACCGACCAGATTTCGCAGTTGCGCGCCGGCGGGATCGACTTCCTCAACGTCGCCGGGTCGGTGCTGTCCACGCTGGCGCCCGCGGCGGCGCTGGTGAACGTAGGATTTGCCTTCAGCAGCTACGACCAGGTGTTCAAGGCGGTCGACGGGCAATTGGGCCAGTATATCAAGGCGCAGATCGAGAAGACCGGCATCCTGCTGGTGGCGCCGCTGGGGGACAACGGCTTCCGCCAGATCACGTCCTCGGACCAACCGATCAAGCAGCCGGGTGACCTGGCGGGCTTTCACATCCGCGTGCCCGTGTCGCCGATCTTCACCTCGCTGTTCCAGGCGCTCGGCGCGTCGCCAACGGCGATCAACTTCAACGAGGTCTACACCGCGCTGCAAACCAAGCTGGTTGGCGGGCAGGAGAACGGCCTGGTCACCATCTCCACCGCCAAGCTGTACGAAGTGCAGAAATACGTGTCCGAGACCGACCACATCTGGGATTGCTTCTGCGTGCTGGCCAATCGGCGCGCGATGGCGCGGCTGCCGGCGGATGCGGCCGAGATCGTGCGGCGCGAGTTCGCCCAGTCGGTGCGCGACCAGCGTGGCGACGAGCAACGGCTGGACGCGAGCCTGAAGGCCGAGCTCGAGCAGCACGGCATGACGTTCCTGCCGATCGACAAGGCGGCGTTCCAGGCGGCGCTGCGCAAGACGAGCTTCTATGGTGACTGGAAGGCCAAGTTCGGCGACGAGGGTTGGGCGGCGTTGCAGGCCGTCACCGGGCCTTTGGTCTAGCCTATGCACATCGGCAGCAGCGCGGTCGCCCCGGCGCGGGAGAAGCGGGCCAGCTATGCCGCGGTTGCGACCACCTGGCTCGCGCTGGCCGTCGAAATTCCGACCGTGCTGCTGTTGCTGGCCGAAGTGGTCATCCTGCTGATGGGGGTGACGACGCGCTACGTGCTGCGCGCGCCGCTGATCTGGTCCGACGAGCTGGCTTCTATCCTGTTCCTCTGGCTCGCCATGTTCGGTGCCGCCATCGCCGTGCAGCGCACCGGCCATATGCGGCTGTCCTACCTCGCCGACAGCCTGCCGCCGCGCGCCCGCGCGGTGGCCGAGGTGTTGGCGTTGCTGGTGCCGCTGCTGTTCGTGGCCTTCCTGTTCAGCCCGGCGCTCGACTATGTGGACGACCAATCCTATGTCGAAACGCCGGCGCTCGGCTGGTCGGGCCTGGTGCGGGCGTTGGCCATGCCGGTGGGCCTCGCGCTGATCGCCCTCTCCGCCTTGGTGCAGCTCACGCGGTTCCGCCTGCGCGACATCCTGGCGGGTGCCGCGGTGATCCTCCTGCTGGCCGCCGTGCTCGCGCTGACCGCCCCCGCGCTGCACGCCATCGGCAACTGGAACCTGGTGGTGTTCTTTGTGCTGCTGCTGGGGGCGGCGGTGCTGTCGGGCATGCCGATCGCCTTCGGATTTGCCTTAGCCACCATCGCCTACCTGCTCACCACCACGCACACGCCGCTCTCTATCGTGATCGGGCGGATGGACGAGGGAATGAGCTCGCTGATCCTGCTCGCCGTGCCGCTGTTCGTGCTGCTCGGCCAGTTGATGGAGATGACCGGGCTGGCCCGCGTGCTGGTGAACTTCCTGGCGGCGCTGCTCGGCCATGTCCGCGGCGGGCTGTCCTACGTGCTGATCGGGGCGATCCTGCTGGTGTCCGGCATCAGCGGCTCCAAGACGGCGGACATGGCGGCGGTGGCTCCGGTGCTGTTCCCGGAGATGAAGCGGCGGGGCGCCGACGAGGGCGAGCTGATCGCGCTGCTGGCGGCGTCGGGCGCGATGAGTGAGACCATCCCGCCCTCCATCGTGCTGATCGTGATCGGCTCGGTCACCAGCGTGTCCATCTCCGGGCTGTTCACCGCCGGGTTGCTGCCCGGGTTGTTCCTCGCTTTGGTGTTGGCCCTGGTGGCGCGCCGGGCGGCGGGCAAGGACCGGCTGACCGGCGTGGTGCGCGCGCCGGCGCGAGAGGTTGGGCGCACGTTCCTGGTCGCCATCCCGGCGCTGTTGCTGCCCTTTGTCATCCGCGGCGCGGTGATCGGCGGGATCGCCACCGCCACCGAGGTCTCCACCATCGGTGTCGCCTACACCGTCGTGGTGGGCGCGCTGGTGTATCGCCAGTTCGATTGGCGGCGGGTGTATCCGATGCTGGTCGCCACCGCCTCGCTGTCGAGCGCCATCCTATTCATCGTGGGCGGCGCCACGGCGATGGCCTGGGCGCTGACCCAGAGCGGCTTCTCCACCGCGTTGGCGCACGCCATGGCGCAGGTGCCGGGCGGGCAATGGAGCTTCCTCGCCATCTCCATCCTGGTGTTCGTGGTGCTCGGCTCGGTGCTCGAGGGCATCCCGGCCATGGTGCTGTTCGGCCCGCTGCTGTTCCCGATCGCCAAGGCGATGGGCATCAACGAGCTGCACTACGCCGTGGTGGTGATCCTCGCCATGGGGATCGGCCTGTTCGCGCCCCCGTTCGGCCTTGGCTACTATGCCGCCTGCATCATCGGCCAGGTTCCGCCCGAGCGCGGGCTGCGGCGGATCTGGCCGTATCTTGGTGCCCTGGCGGTGGGCCTCGTCATCATCGCCGCCATCCCTTGGTTCTCGCTCGGCTTTGTGCCGAGCCGCTGATTGGAGCAAACCCCATGAATCTTTCCACCCTCCTGGCGGCGCGCGTGGCTGGCGGCAAGCCGGTGCGCGTCGGGCTGATCGGCGCCGGCAAGTTCGGCTCCATGGTGTTGGCGCAGGTGCCGCGGATCGCCGGGCTGCACGTGGTGGGGGTGGCCGACCTGGACGTCGGCAAGGCCCGTGCCGCGCTGGACCGGGTCGGCTGGCCGGCCGAGCGCTACGACGCCCGCTCGCTGGCGGACGCGGCCAGCATTGGCGCCACCTGCGTGCTGGATGACGCGGCGGCGCTGGCGGCGTCCCCCCATGTCGAGTGCATCATCGAGGCCACCGGGCACCCGATCGCAGGCATCCGCCACGCGGCGGCGGCCATCGCGGCGGGCAAGCACGTGGTGATGGTGAACGTGGAGGCGGACGTGCTATGCGGCCCGTTGCTGGCGGAGCGGGCGCGGGCGGCCGGCGTGGTCTACAGCATGGCCTACGGCGACCAGCCGGCGCTGATCTGCGAGCTGGTGGACTGGGCGCGCTCCTGCGGCTTCGAGCTCACCGCGGCCGGCAAGGGGATGAACTTCGAGCCGCGCTACCGCTACTCCACGCCCGACACGGTGTGGGGCTTCTTCGGCTGGTCGGAGGAGACGGTGCGCCGCGGCGACTTCAATCCCAAGATGTACAACTCCTTCACCGACGGCACCAAGGCCGCCATCGAGATGGCCGCGGTCGCCAACGGCACCGGGCTCGACTGCCCGGAGGACGGCCTGGCCTTCCCGCCCGCCGGCCTGCACGACCTGGCGCGGGTGTTCCGCCCGGTGGCCGATGGCGGCCGGCTGCCGCGCGCCGGGTTGCTCGACATCGCCGCCAGCCAGGAACCGGACGGCCGCGAGGTGGCCAACAACATCCGCTACGGCGTGTTCGTCACCTTCAAGGCGCATAACGAGTATGCCCGCGCCTGCTTCGCCCAATACGGCCTGCTGACCGACCCGTCCGGCTGGTATGCCTCGTTGTGGCGGCCGTTCCACATGATCGGGCTGGAAACCAGCGTCAGCGTGCTGTCGGCCGTGTTGCGCGGCGAGCCCACCGGGAGCTGCCGCGAGTTCCGTGGCGATGCGGTCGCCACCGCCAAGCGGGACCTGCGACCCGGCGACGTGCTGGACGGCGAAGGCGGCTTCACCGTCTGGGCCAACGCCATCCCGGCCTCCCGCAGCTTGGCCACGGGCGCGCTGCCAATCGGCCTGGCCGGCCATGCCCGCGTAACCCGGGCGGTGGCGCGGGACAGCATCGTGCGCTTCGAGGACGTGGAGATCGACGCTGACCTGGACGTGGTGGCGCTGCGGCGGGAGATGGAACGGAGTGCGGTGGCGGTAGCGGTGGCCGCCTAGAGCAGCATCCGAGCAATCGGAGTCGCTTTGCGATCCGAAGGCTCGGATAAAGCTGCTCTTTTCTCAGTCAAGCGGAGCATGATCGAAGGGATCATGCTCTCGCGCGGCCCACAAGCCGAAGTCAGCGGCGACACCACCGGGCTTCGGCGGCGGCAGGCGGCCGGGCGACATGAAGCTTGGCGATTGGCGAACGCGCCTCGGGCTACGGTGGCTTGCACGTTGGTAAGTGTCCGGCGAGTTCGATGTTGCCATGCAATGGCTCAGCGGCTATTGGGCCTCACGGATATGCATATGTTTTGCCGGCCCTGATGCGGGCGGGCCTCGCGGCCTGAATGATCTTTTGCAGATCTGATGTTTGAGGAGAGGCGCCATCTCTGCCTTGGATCGGCTGCCACCTGCAAGTGACAACGGCGGTCCCCCGACGGTTGCCAAAGCACAGCTGAAGCTCGGATCGTTGGAGTGCATCCGCGCGGTGGCGGCGGTGATGGTCGTGTTGTATCACGCCCAAGGTTTTGTTGCCCAATATCTCGGCGGCAGCTCTTTCGCGGATGTTTTCGTCGGGGGACGTCGCGGGGTTGACCTGTTTTTTGTCTTGAGTGGGTTCGTGATCTACTACATCCACTGCAAAGACCTCGACGCACCGACTCGGCTGCGTCTCTATGCCGTCAAGCGGGCCGCTCGGATTTTCCCAAACCTGTGGCTGGTGACTTTGCTGGTCATACCGCTGTTCTTGGCCGGCTTTGGCTCTGCGGAACAGGGTGGAGCGTTGTCGCCCTACAACGTTGCAGCCAGCTTCCTGCTGTTGCCGCAAACCGCGGTTCCAATCCTCGCCGTGTCATGGACGCTCAAGTTCGAGGCGTTCTTCTACCTGATGTTCGCCATTGGCATCCTACGTTTCCGGGTCGGCGCCGTGTTGTTCGTCCTGTGGCAAATAGCGGCGCTGGTTCGGCTGGGGGCAGGGGCTGCGCTCCCGCCGGCCATCGTGTTCTACACGCAACCCATCTGCCTGGAGTTCGGCGTTGGGATCGGCTGCGCCATGCTCGTGCGCGCATCGGCCGGCCGCGGCTTGGCGCAGAACCGGGCGGTGCTGTGGGCTTTGCTGCTGGTCGGGGTGGGGGCGTTCCTGGCCTGTGCCGCCAACGACCCTGCCGACGTGTCTCCGGTCGCCGGGTCGTGCCTGCTATTCGCACTGCCAGCGGGCCTGGTGATCACTTCGCTGGTGTTGCTCGAACGCGCCGGGAGCTTTGCGCCGCCACGCTGGTTGGTCGAGCTCGGTGGCGCCTCCTATGCCATCTACCTGGTCCACTATTCCGTTGCCCGTGCCGCGGTGTTCATGTTGCAACGGCTGCATTGGCCGGTGTGGTCTGCGGTGGACCTGGTGGTGGTGGCCAGCGCGGGCGTCGCTGCAGGGTGGGTGTTGTATGTCGCCTTCGACAAGCCGACGCAGGCATTGCTCCGAGCCAGGCTGCAAGGTGGCTTAGCGCGGCTGCAACCAAGCGCGCTGCGGCCCGGGTCAACGCTGCCGGCGAGGCCTGTGCGCCCGATCGGCTAGGCGACCTTCGTGCCCTTCGGCGCCGCCGCTGCTTCCGCCAACCGCCGGCTGAGGAACGCCGTCACCGCGATTTCCTCGGCGGTCAGGCCGGACTGGGTGTTTTCCAGCGCCTCGTCCGCGCGTGCCTTCAGGCCCTCGACCAGGCTACCGTCGAGATAGCCGTCGAAGATTGCCGGGTGGATGTAGCATTTGCGACAAACGGAGGGCGTGTTGCCGAGCAAGCCCGCCACCGCCTCCACCGCCTGCACCACGTTCTTCTTGTTCTTGGCCTCGCTGTCGTAACGTTCCAGCTCGCGCAGCGCCATCGCGGCCAGGTTGGTCGCGGCCCAGGTGCGGAAGTCCTTGGCGGTGATGTCCTCGCCGCTCACCTCGCGCAGGTATTCGTTCACGTCGTCCGACCCGATGCCGTGGCGCCCACCCTCGGCGTCCAGGTATTGGAACAGATGCTGGCCCGGCAGGTCGCGGCAGCGGGCGACGATGTTGGCCAGCCGGCGGTCGTTCAGGTCGACATGATGGTCGATGCCGTGCTTGCCGCGAAAATCGAACGCGATGCGGCTCCCCTTCACTCGGGTGTGGCGGTTGCGCAGCGTGGTCAGGCCGAAGCTCTGGTTGTCGCGGGCGTATTCCTCGTTGCCGACCCGCGCCAGCGTCTTTTCCAGCAGGCGCACCACGGCCGCCAGCACGCGCCGCCGTGGCAAGCCCGGTGCCGCCAGGTCGCGGTCCACCCGCGCGCGGATGGCGGGCAGCACGCGGCCGAACACCAGCATATGGCCGTATTTGGCTTCGTCCCGCACCACGCGCCATTTGGGGTGGTAGCGATACTGCTTGCGGCCGCGCGCGTCCCGTCCGGTCGCCTGCAAGTGCCCGCTGGGGTCGCGGCAAATCCACACATCGGTGTAGGCCGGCGGGATGGCCAGCTTCTTGATGCGGGCGATTTCCGCCTCGTCCTCGATGCGCGAGCCGTCAGGGTTGAAGAAGCTGAAGCCTTGCTCGGTGCGCTCGCGCTTGATGCCGGGCTTGCGGTCCGACACGTAGTGCAGCTTGGCTGCTTTGGCCGCCGCTTTGGCTTCCGCAATCTCGACGGAGACGGGTTGGGTGCTTGCTGACGTGATAGCCTCCACGGGATCACCGAGCCAAACCCCTCCGAGCCCGCCGGGTTGCAGGCGGGCTGGGTTGGGCGGCTTTTGGGGGTGCGGAGAGGGCGACCGTAGCCGCAAAAAATCCCCTGCTCGTGTAGAGGGAGTATAAACCGGGGCGTCGGGTTGGTGCCGCCCGGCTTAGTTCAAGCGTTGCGGGGGGAGTTCGCGCTCCAGCAGGCCATCGCGACGCACCACCACGTGCCAGGCGGTGGCGAGCAGGTGGATGGCGATCAGCGCGTAGACCGCCCATTGCAGCGTCAGGTGCACCTCGCGCGCCAGGCTGGAGGCGGCCGGGTTCTTGGGCAGTTGCGGCAGGTTGAACAGGTCGAAATAGGTCAGCGGCTTGAGCGACGTCGCCGACAGCACGTAGCCGCTGATCGGCATGGCGAACAGCACGCCGTAAAGCAGCCAGTGGCTGGCGACGGCGGACCAGGCCATCCAGCGCGGCGTGCCGGCCGGCTCCGGCGGGATCGGCTGCGAGGCGCGCAGGATGAGCCGAATGGCGGCCAGCGCGAGGATGGTGACCCCGACCGACTTGTGCAGCGTGTAGATGAACTCGCGACCCGGCGCCTGCTGCGGCATCTCCACCATCGCCCAGGCCAGCGGCAGCACGGCGAACATCAGCAGCGCCACCGCCCAATGCAGCGCCTGCATCGGCGCGCTGTAGCGTTGCACCGTGCCGCGGCTGCCCACCGCGCCGATCGTGGTCGTGCTCAATCCCGCCTCCATCGCTGCCCAGGGTGACCGATCCGAGCGCAGCATCCACCAAGTGCTGCCCTGCAGCAAATCGCATCCTTCCATCGGCGTACACAAAGCACCCGCGCGCGATCACGGGTGGTGCATAAGCGCCTGCCGCCCTACCTAAGGTCCATCAGTTGCTGGGGTGGCCATGAGCGAGACGTTCGACGTGATTATCATCGGGGCCGGCCCAGGTGGCTATGTCTGCGCCCTGCGCGCCGCCCAGCTCGGGCTCAAGACCGCCTGCGTCGAGAAGCGCGCCACCCTAGGCGGCACCTGCCTCAACATCGGCTGCATCCCGTCCAAGGCGCTGCTGATGTCGTCGGAGAACTTCGAGGAAGCGACGCACGGTTTCAAGGACCATGGCGTGATCGTCGAGAGCGTCCGGCTGGACCTGGCGCGGATGCAGGCGCGCAAGGGCGAGGTGGTCAGCGCCAACGTCAAGGGCGTGGAGTTCCTGTTCAAGAAGAACAAGGTGACCTGGCTGAAGGGCGAGGGCCGCATCGCCGCGCCGGGCAAGGTCAGCGTCGACGGCACCGACTACGACACCAAGGCCATCGTGATCGCCAGCGGCAGCGAGAGTATTCCGCTGCCCGGCGTGGAGGTGGATGAGAGCGTGATCGTCAGCTCCACCGGCGCGCTGGAGCTGGACCGGGTGCCCGGCCACCTGGTGGTGATCGGCGGCGGCTATATCGGGCTCGAACTGGGCAGCGTGTGGCGCCGCCTGGGGGCCGAAGTGACAGTGGTGGAGTTCCTCGACCGTCTGGTGCCAGGCATGGATACCGAGGTGGGCAAGACGTTCGAGCGCGTGCTGGGCAAGCAGGGCATCAAGTTCCGCCTGAAGACCAAGGTGACCGGTGCGACCAAGACCAACGAGGGCGTGAACCTCACCCTGGAGCCGGCCGAGGGCGGTGCTGCCGAAACGCTGGCCGCCGACGTGGTGCTGGTCGCGATCGGCCGCCGTCCGTTCTACGAGGGCTTGGGGCTGGAGCAGGCCGGCGTCGCGCTGGACGAGCGCCGCCGGGTCAAGATCGACGCGCACTATGCCACCAACGTGCCGGGCATCTACGCCATCGGGGACGTGGTGACCGGGCCGATGCTGGCGCACAAGGCGGAGGAGGAAGGGGTGGCGATGGCCGAGATCCTCGCCGGCCAGGCGGGCCACGTGAACTACGCGGTGATCCCGGGCGTGGTCTACACCTGGCCCGAGGTGGCCTCGATCGGCGCCACCGAGGAGATGCTCAAGGCCGAAGGGCGCGCCTACAACGTCGGCAAGTTCCCGTTCACCGCCAACGGCCGCGCCCGCGCGATGGGAGCGACGGACGGCTTCGTGAAGATCCTCGCCGATAAGGCGACCGACGAGATCCTCGGCGCCCACATCATCGGCCCCGATGCCGGCACGCTGATCGCCGAGATCGCCACCGCGATGGAGTTCGGCGCCAGCAGCGAGGACGTGGCGCGCACCTGCCACGCCCATCCGAGCCTGAACGAGGCGGTGAAGGAGGCCGCCTTGGCGGTCGAAGGCCGCGCCCTGCACATCTGACCCGCAGGCGAACCCTGCACACGAAAACTCTTGGGATGGCGCCGTGTGCGGGGGTAAGCAGTTGCAGACGCTCACGGAATTGCGGCTCCAGCGAGCCGCTCTCGACTGCAGGTGCCGCGTGACCCAACTGGCTAACCCTATCCCTCTGCGTGACCGCGGGGGCGAGCCGGCCGTAATCCGCGGGCTAATTGCGAGCCCCCCGTGAGCCAGACCACCGCCGCGTTGTGCGAGTCCGACTTCCGCCGCTTCTTTGACGCGGTGGCCAAGCCGGCCATGGTCATCGCCCCGCCCGACTGGACCATCGTCGCGATGAACGACGCGCGGCTGGGCGTCACCGGAACGACCCGCGAGGGCCAGATCGGTCGCCGCTTGTTCGAGCTGTTCCCCAACGACCCGGCGGACCCGCACGCGGATGGGGTGCAGAACCTCACCGCCTCGCTCGAGCGCGTGCTGGCGACAAGGATGGCTGACGTGATGGCGGTGCAGCGCTATGCCGTGCGCGACGCCCAGGGGCGCTTCGAGGAGCGCTGGTGGAGCCCGGTCAACACTCCGGTGCTGGACGGCGCCGGTCGCGTCGCGTTCATCATCCACCAGGTGGAGGAGGTGACCGAGTTCGTGCGCCTGCGCGGTGCGGCGGCGGCGCAGGACCAGCTCGCGCGCGACCAGCAGGCGGTGATTGGGCAGTTGCGGGCGGCGCAAGCGGAACTGCGCGCCAGTGAGGAGTTCACCCGGCGGGTGCTGGCCAGCTCGGCGGACTGCATCAAGGTGCTCGACCTCGCGGGCCGGCTGGAGTTCATGACCGAAGGCGGCATGGGCATCATGGAGGTGGACGACCTCGCCGCCATCCAGGGCATGTCCTGGCCGACGGTTTGGGCGGGCGAGGAGCACCCCAAGGCGCTGGCCGCGCTGGAGCAGGCCCGGCACGGCGGCATCGGCCGCTTCCAGGGCTTCGCGCGCACCATGAAGGGCAGCCCGCGCTGGTGGGACGTGATCGTGACGCCGATGCTCGGTGCCGACGGCCAGCCGGACAAGCTGCTCTCCGTCTCGCGGGACATCTCCGCCGCCAAGCAGGCCGAGCTGCATGCGTCGGCGCTGGCGGAACTCGGCAAGCTGATCGCCGACGCCGACGACACGGTCGCACTTGCCTACGCCGCCGCCGAGCTGCTCGGCCGCACCCTCGGGGTCAGCCGGGCCGGCTACGGCACCATCGACATGGTGGCCGAGACCATCACCATCGAGCGCGATTGGAACGCGCCCGGCAGCCAAAGCCTTGCCGGCACGCTGCGCTTCCGGGATTACGGCTCCTACATTGAGGACCTCAAGCAGGGCCGCACGGTGGTGTTCGCCGACGCGAGCGAGGACCCTCGCACCGCCGCCACGGCGGACGCGCTGCAGGCGATCGGCGCGATGTCGGTGGTCAACATGCCGATCCTGGAGCAGGGCAGCATCGTGGCGTTGCTCTACCTGAACCACGAGCGGCCGCGCGAATGGGGGCCGGAGGAACTCGCCCTCGTGCGCGAGGTGGCCCAGCGCACCCGCGTCGCCATCGGGCGTCAGCGCGCCGAGGCGGAGTTGCGCGCGCTGAACGAGACGCTGGAGCGCCAGGTGGCGGAGCGCACGGCGGAAATCAACCGCGTGTGGCATAACTCGGGCGACCTGCTGGTGGTGGCAGGGGTGGATGGCGTGTTCCGGTCGGTCAACCCGGCATGGACCACCATCCTCGGCCACCAGCCCGCCGAAGTCGCCGGACGCAGCTTCCGCCAATTGGTCCATCCCGACGATATCGAGCGCACGCAGCACGCCTTCGCGCTGGCGGGCGCAGGCACGCTCGCTGATTTCGAGAACCGCTACCTCCATAAGGACGGTTCGCTGCGCTGGATCTCCTGGCACACCACCGTCGAGGGCGAGCTGATCTACGGCTATGGCCGCAACGTCACCGCCGAGAAGCAGCAGGCCGAAGCGCTGGCGCAAACCCAGGACGCGCTGCGCCAGAGCCAGAAGATGGAGGCGGTCGGCCAGCTTACCGGCGGCATCGCGCACGACTTCAACAACATGCTGGCCGTGGTGATCGGCTCGCTGGACCTGCTCGGGCGCCGCATCGGCGCGGGTGACGCCCGCGCCAAGCGCTATGTGGATGCCGCGACCGACGGCGCCCGCCGCGCGGCACTGCTCACCCAGCGCCTGCTCGCCTTTTCCCGCCAGCAACCGCTGCAGCCCGAGCCGATCGACGCCAACAAGCTGGTCGCCGGCATGTCGGAAATCCTGCGCGGCGCGCTCGGCAGCGACGTGCGGCTGGAGACGGTGCTCGCCTCCGGCCTGTGGCGCACGCACGCCGACCCGAACCAGCTCGAGAACGTGTTGCTGAACCTGGCGGTCAACGCGCGCGATGCGATGCCGGAGGGTGGGCGGCTCACCATCGAGACCCAGAACAGCTACCTGGACGCGCGCTACGTTGCAGCCCATCTCGGCGTTCCGGCTGGCCAATACGTGCTCCTGGCGGTGAGCGACACCGGGACGGGCATGCCCCCCGAGGTGATCGCCAAGGCGTTCGACCCGTTCTTCACCACCAAGGGCGTGGGCAAAGGCACCGGGCTGGGCCTGTCGCAGGTGTATGGCTTCGTGAAGCAGTCGGGCGGGCACGTGAAGATCTACTCCGAACCCGGTCAGGGCACGACGGTGAAGGTCTATCTGCCGCGGCTGCTGGGCGAGCAGCCGGAGAGCGTGGCGGCGGTGGACGGCGCGGATCTGCCGCTGGGCGAAACCCAGGAGGTTATCCTGGTGGTGGAGGATGAGCCGGTGGTGCGCCAATTGAGCGTGGACGCGCTCACCGAGCTTGGCTACCGCGTGCTGGAGGCCGACGGCGCGGCGGCGGCGCTGCGGCTGCTCGGCGCCCACCCCGAGATCGCGCTGCTGTTCACCGACGTGGTGATGCCCGACGTGAACGGCCGCAAGCTGGCCGACGAAGCCCGCCGGCAGCGGGCCGACCTGCGGGTGTTGTTCACCACCGGCTACACCCGCAACGCGGTGGTGCATAACGGCGTGCTGGACCCCGGCGTGCAACTGGTCGGCAAGCCGTTCACCATCGAGGAGCTCGCCGCCAAGGTGCGCGAGGTGCTGGACACGCCGCTGGACACGCCGCTGGGCTGAGCCGTGCCGCCAGCCGCGTCACGCCGCCGCCAGGAACTCGGCCACGGTCGCGTGGAACGCGCTCGGCTGCTCGGTGTGCAGCCAGTGTCCGGCGCCTTCCAGCGTGACGAACCGGGCCGCCGGAAACAGCCGCCGGATCACTGGATGCGCGTCCGGGGCCACGTAGTTCGAGCGGCCGCCGGTGATGAAGAGCGCCGGGCCGTCGTAGTGTTGCTCGGTACCCGGCCAGCCCTCGATGGCGGGCAGCGCGGCGGCAATCTCGGGCAAGCCCACGCGCCAGCCGATGCCCGGCCGGAAGTTGCTGAGCAGGAATTGCCGCACCCCGGCATCCGGCACCGCGGCCGCCAGCGCGGCATCGGCCTGGGCGCGGGACAGGTCCGGCGTGACGGCTTCCATGGCAGGAATGTAGCCGCCAAAGTGGGAGCCGTATGCCACCGGCGCGATGTCGGCCACCACCAGGCGGGCGACGGATGCGGGCGAGGTCAACGCTAAAAGCATCGCCGTCTTGCCGCCCATCGAGTGGCCGAGCACGGCAGCAGGCACGGCATCTTCCGCCTCCATGGTCTCCAGCACGTCGGCCGCCATGGTGGGGTAGTCCATCGCCGGGTCGTGCGGGCTGTCGCCGTGGTTGCGCTGGTCGAGCGCCACCACGCGATGCTCCACCGCCAGGAACCGGGCCAGACCGCCCAGGTTGCGGGCCGAGCCGAACAGGCCGTGCAACAGCACGACCGGGCTGCCCGACCCGCTCACCAGCGCGTTCAGGCGCACCTTGCTAAAGCTCGAGCATAATCTTGCCGACGTGCTCGCTGCTCTCCATCAGCCGGTGCGCTTCGGCCGCTTGCGCCAGCGGGAAGCGGGCGTGGATCACTGGCACCACGCTGCCATCCTCAAGCTTCGGCCACACCTGGCCATACAGCGCCTGCGCGATCTCGCCCTTCTGGGCCGCGGTGCGCGGGCGCATGGTGGAGCCGGTGACCACCAGCCGGCGGGTCATGATCGTGGTCAGGTCGAGCTGTTCCACCTTGTTGCCGCCCAGGAAGGCGATCAGCACCAGCCGGCCGTCCATCGCCAGGCACCGCAGGTTCCGCTGCAGGTAGGGCCCGCCCACCATGTCCAGCACCACGTTCACCCCGGCGCCGTTGGTGAACTGCTTGATGCTGTCGGCGAAGTCGGCCTCCTTGTAGTTGATCGCCGCATCCGCCCCGAGCCGCACGCAGGCCTCGCATTTCTCCGCCGACCCGGCGGTGGCGTAGACGCGGGCGCCGAACGCCTTGGCGAGCTGGATGGCCGTGGTGCCGATGCCGCTGGTGCCGCCATGCACCAGGGCGGACTGGCCTGGCCGCAAGCCGCCGAGCTCGAACAGGTTGGCCCAGACGGTAAAGAAGGTCTCGGGCAGCGCGGCCGCCTGCGTCGCGTCGAAGCCGGCGGGCCAGGGCAGGCACTGGGCGGCCGGCACGATGCAATACTCGGCATAGCCGCCGCCATTGGCCAGGCCACACACGCGCTCGCCCATCGCGGAGTCCACGCCGGTGCCGGCGGCGACAACTTCGCCCGCCACTTCCAGGCCGAGATGCGGGCTGGCGCCGGGCGGCGGCGGATAGAGCCCCTTGCGCTGCTGGATGTCCGGCCGGTTCACGCCGGCCGCTGCGACGCGGACCAGCACCTCGCCGGGTCCGGGTTGCGGCACCGGCCCCTGTGCCAGACGCAGCGCTTCCGGGCCGCCCGGTTGCGCCACCTCGATGAAGCTCATGGTGTCGGGCACGGTCATGCCGGGTTCTCCAGTGTGGCGACGGTCAGAGCGCCGGCGTCAGGTCGGTATGGGTGAAATCGTCCCCCTTGAACAGCAGCGGCAGGTCCTGGTTCTTGGCCAGCGCGTAGGTGGCGCAATCACCGAGGTTGAGCGCCGCCGGGTGCCGACCCTTGCCATAGTGCAGGAACGCCTGCCGCGCCGCCGTGGCCAGTTGGCGGTCCTGCGGCACCACTTCCATGCCGGCGCGCGCGATCAGGGTGTCGAGCCCGGACCAGGTGGTCGCGCTGCCGGTGCGCCCGGCCAGCACCATGCTGGTTTCGAGGTAGCTCACCGCGGAGATCAGGCAGCCGCCGGCGCGGGCGACCACCTGGATAAACGCGTCCGCCTCGGCTTCCCGCCGCAGGATCGCGATCAGTGCCGAACTGTCGACCGCGATCACGCCGGCAGGCCGTCCTTGTCATAGAGGTCGGCCTCGGTGAGCATGTCCTGCCCGGCGAGCTGTTCGGCGCTGCGCAGGCTGATGGCGCGAAGGTCTTCGACCAGGGCCGCGGTGTCCGGCGGCAAGCGGCGGCGCACGCCACCGGGGATGAACTCCGCCCCGGCCTGCTCCAGCGCGCGGCAGACCCCGGCCAGCGTGGTGGGGGAGACGCGGGCGTAGGTTTCGTCCGCCTCCAGCCGCCGGATGGTGACGATGGAGACGGCAGCGATTTGGGCGAGCTCACCCTGCTCGATATGCAGCAGCGCCCGGGCGGCACGGACCTGGTCTGGACTAACTCTGATCATCATGAGCGGAAGATATCCATTCTGTTCCTATTCCACAAGCACATTCTCCACCAACCGCTCCGTTTCCGCCCAAAGCCGCCGCGTCAGCTCGCCGCTGAGCGCCTGTGGATTGGGCCGCACCGGCTTGCGCCGCTTGAAGTATTGCCCGGTCACGTCCTCCAGCGTGGGCGACAGCGCCACGAACAGCGGTGTGTCCGAGCCGCGCTCGGGCGAGAGCATGAGTGGCTGCGCGAGCCGCCAGGCCAGCCCGATCGGCCCCGGCACCGAGGCAAGCTGCGTCGCCACCAGGCCCGGGTGCACGACGTTCACGCTTACCCCTGACCCGGCCCAGCGGCGGGACCATTCGAACGTGGCCATCATCAGCGCCAGCTTGGACCGCCCATAGGCGCCCCAGGCGGTGAACGCGCGGGCAGACTCCAGGTCGTTCAGCCGCAGCCGCACCCGGTCGGACGCGGTGGAGCCGACGTTGACGACGCGCGCCCGCCCAGCCCGGTGCAGTGCCGCCTCGAGGGCCGTGGTGAGCACGAACGGCGCCAAGTGGTTCACCGCCAGGATGCGCTCGCGGCCCTCCGCCGTGAGCTGGCGCCGCCGTGTGATCAACCCGGCGTTGTTGACCAGGCGGTGCACCGCGCCATGCCGGGCCACGATCGCCTCGCCGGCGCGGCGCACCTCGGCCACGAGCGACAGGTCGGCCAGCACCAGCTCGCTCGATGCGCCGGGCGCGTGGTCCGCGAGCATCTGTCGCGCCGCCTCGCCGCGCTGGGCGTTCCGCGCCACGATCACGCTGTGATAGCCGGCCTTGGCCAGCCCCAGCGCCACGAACCGACCAAGCCCGGACGTTGCCCCGGTGATGACCGCAATCTTCTGCTCTGCCATGTGGCGTTCGCCTGCGTTGTGATGGGATACTTGGCGGCCAAACCGGGCAACGGCTAGCCGGCCAATGGAAGGGAGGTGTTATGCAGATCACCATTCTGGGCGCAAACGGCTTCATCGGCCGCAAGCTGCAAGCCCGCCTGATAGCCGACCCGCATGTCGGCGGCCAGCCGGTGACGGGCCTGGTCCTGTTCGACATCGCCGCGCCGGACGCGCCGCATCTGCCGTTCCCGGTGCGCAGCTACGCCGGTGACATCGCCACCCTGCCGCCGGAGGTGATCCCGCCGGGCACCAACGTGGTGTTCCACCTGGCCGCCGTGGTCAGCAGCGCGGCGGAGGCGGATTACGACCTCGGCGTCGGCGTCAACATCGGCGGGGTGCAGGCGGTGATCGACGCCTGCCGGGTGTTGCAGCGGCCGCCACGCGTGGTATTCACCAGCAGCGTGGCCGCGTTTAGCGGCGGGCAGGGCGCCTTGCTCGGCGACGACGCGCGCCAGACGCCGGCCAACAGCTACGGCACGCAAAAGGCGATCGGCGAGCTGCTGCTGGCGGACGCCTCGCGCCGCGGCATGCTGGACGCGGTGAGCCTGCGCCTGCCGACCGTGGTGGTGCGGCCCGGCCGGCCCAACCAGGCGGCTAGCAGCTTTGTCTCCGCCATCGTCCGTGAACCGCTGCTCGGCTTGCCGGCGGACCTGCCGGTCTCGGAGGCGTTCGCGCTCTGGGTCTGCAGCCCGCGCCGGGCGGTGGAGTGGTTGCTGCACGCCGCCGCGCTGGACACCGTCGGCATGGGGCTGGACCGCAGCATCAACCCGCCGGGCCTGCGCGCCACCGTGGGCGAGATGCTGACCGCGCTCGACCGTGTGCGCCCCGCGGCCAGCGCCCTGGTGCGCCGCGCGCCCGCCCCGGCGGTGGAGGCGATCGTCGCCGGCTGGCCTGCCGCGTTCAAGCCCGAGCGCGCGCTCGCCCTCGGCTTCAGTCGGCACGAGAGCCTGAGCGCTGTCATCCAGGACTTCGTGGCCGACGACCTGGAGGCCACCCGGCAGGACCGCGGTATGGCCGCGGTGCCGCAACGCAGCACGTTATCACTTAATTAAGCCGCAATGGCCTAAGATAGCATTGAACTCACTGGGGTGCGCCTTCAATAAGGCGGCGTCGGTCTCGAGTGGCTACGTTCATTGGCAGCAAGGGGGTCGGCGACAAATATGTCTCCGCCATCCGCAGGTCCCGGTGCCACGGCGATCCCCACTGCGGGGGTCCGTGAGCGCCAAGGTAAGCGCGTCCGTCGCCGTATTGGCGATGTGGTGTTGCATGCCCCGCAAACGCTGCGCGCCATGGTGCGCGCCGACGAGATTTGGCTTGTCGTGCTGGCGGGCTGCGTCGGCATCATGTCCGGCCTGTGCGTCCACCTGATGTCCGTCATCACGCAGCGATGTCATGAGTGGCTGTTCAAGCTCGAACCTGGGGACCGGCTGTCCGGCTCGGTCGATATCGACCACCTGCGCGCGGTGAGCGTCCCGGCCCTGGGCGGTCTCTTGGTGGGCGTGGTCGGCTGGGGCGTGCTGCGCTGGTGGAACCGCCGCACCATCGACCCGATCGAGGCCAACGCGCTCTACGGCGGCCGCATGTCGCTGACTGACAGCCTGATCGTGACCATCCAAACCTTGCTGTCCAACGCGGCAGGCGCCTCGGTCGGGCTTGAGGCTGGCTACACCCAGATCAGCTCCGCCCTGGCCTCGCGGCTGGGCCGCTCCTTCCGCGTCCGCCGCAACGATCTACGGCTGCTGGTGGGCTGTGGCGCGGCGGGGGCGATCGCGGCGGCGTTCCAGGCCCCGCTCACCGGGTCGTTCTACGCCTTCGAGCTGGTGATCGGCACCTATTCCCTGGCCACCCTCGCCCCCGTAGTGGTGTCGGCCATCGCCGCGGTTGTGGTGGTCTCCGGGCTCAGCACCGAGCCGGCCGGGTTCGACATCCGCGTGCCGACCGCGCTGGAGCCGGTGGACTACCTGCCGATCCTGGCGCTCGGCGTGCTGTGCGCGCTAGGCGGCATCGCGCTGATGCGCTGCGTGACGCTGGTGGAATCCTGGTTCCGCCGCAGCGGGGTGCCGGCCTGGATCCGGCCCGGCATCGGCGGCATCATCGTCGGCTGCCTGGCAATCTGGTCGCCGCAAGTGCTGTCCTCCGGGCATGACGCCCTGCGGCTCGGGCTGGACGCGCCGTATGGCGCCGGGCACGTGGCGCTGCTGATCCTGGCCAAGGCGATCGCCTCGGCGGTGTCGATCGGGTCCGGCTTCCGCGGCGGGCTGTTCTTTGCCTCGCTGTTCCTGGGCGCCATGGTGGGCAAGCTATTCGCCGCCGGCCTGCTCGCGGTGTCGGCCACCCAGGCCATCCCGCCGGTGGTCTGCGCCATGGTGGGCATGAGCGCGCTGGCGGTGGCGGTGGTGGGCGGCCCGCTCACCATGGCGTTCCTGGCGCTCGAGAGCACCGGCAACCTGCCGATGACCGTCGCGGTGCTGGCCGCCTCGGTGGTTTCGGCCATTACGGTGCGGCGGACGTTCGGCTACTCCTTCGCCACCTGGCGCTTCCACCTGCGCGGCGAGGCGATCCGCTCGGCGGTGGATATCGGCTGGGTGCGCAACCTCACCGTGGGCCGCATGATGCGCAAGGACATGCGCACCCTACGGTCGGACACCACGATCAGCGCCTTCCGCCGCCAAATCCCGCTCGGCTCGACCGACCGGGTGGTGGTGACGGACGAGATGGGGCGCTACGCCGGGTTGGTGCTCACCCCGGAGGTGCATGGCGCGGACGAGACGATGACGCGCATCGCCGAACTGCTGCATTACCCCAAGGACATGCTGCTGCCGCAGATGACGATCAAGGAGGCGGTGCAGATGTTCGAATCGACCGAGTCGGACGCGCTCGCCGTGGTGGACGCCGCCGACAGCCGCAAGGTGATCGGCCTGCTGACCGAGCAGCACGCGCTGCGGCGCTACACCGAGGAACTGGACCGCCAGCGGCGCGAGCTGTCGGGGGAGTAGCGGCGGGGCTCGGAGGCGCGCGTTGATCACTCGCTTGGCGGCCGCCGGCTATCGCTCGCTGCGGGACTTCGCGTGCGAACTGGGG
This sequence comes from Acetobacteraceae bacterium, assembly GCA_965199105.1. Lineage (GTDB taxonomy): Bacteria > Pseudomonadota > Alphaproteobacteria > Acetobacterales > Acetobacteraceae > LMUY01. The sequence continues at coordinate 2,100,076 of CBDAQO010000002.1, forward strand.
CCGTTCACCGTGGTCACCGGTGCCAATGGCAGCGGCAAGTCGAGCCTGTACCGCGCGCTGCGTTTGCTAGCCGAGGTCGCGCAAGGCGGCCTGATTGGCTCGATCGCGGCGGAAGGCGGGATCGGCTCCACGCTCTGGGCCGGGCCGGAGCGGTTCAGCCGCGAGATGGTCAGCGGCGCCCGCCCGGTCCAGGGCACCCGGCGTTCCCACCCGATCAGCGTGCGGCTTGGTTTCTCCAGCGCGGATTTCGGCTACGCGGTCGACCTCGGCCTGCCCGAGCCAGGCCAGTCCCCCTTCAACGACCCCACCATCAAGGTGGAGGCGATGTGGACCGGCGAGCTGCTCGGGCGCACCAACCTGTTCGCCGAGCGGCGCGGCCCGTACGTCCGCCTGCGCGACCCGAAGACGAGCGCCTGGCACGACGCGCTCACCAACCTGTCCGCGTTCGACAGCATGGTCACGCACTGCGCCGACCCGGTGCTGGGCCTGGAGCTGCTGCTGATGCGCGAACGGATGCGCGCCTGGCGCTTCTACGACACGCTGCGCACCGATGCGGACGCGCCCGCCCGCCGCCCGCAGGTGATGACCTACACGCCCGTGCTGGCCAGCGACGGCGCCGACCTCGCCGCCGCGATCCGGACCATCCTGGCCATCGGTGACCGAGATGCGTTCACGGCCGCGGTCGAGGACGCCTTCCCCGGCTCGAGCGTCAGCGTCGACGGTGCCGACTACGGCACAGTGCAGATGCGCCAGCCGGGCCTGTTGCGCGAGCTTGGGGTGAGAGAGCTGTCCGACGGCACGCTGCGCTACCTCCTGCTGGTCGCCGCGCTGCTATCCCCCCGCCCGCCCGACATCATGGTCCTCAACGAGCCCGAAGCCAGCCTGCACCCCTCGCTGCTCGAAGCGCTCGCCCGCCTGATGACCGAGGCCTCGCGCCGCTGCCAGGTGATCCTGGTCTCGCATAGCGAACGCCTGGTCGGGAGTTTGCGCGCGGCGGGCTGCCACGCAATCGAGCTGACCAAGCGGCTGAGCGAGACGGGCATCGTGGATGGCGACCCGCCGCGATGGGTGTGGCCGAAGCGGTGAGGGGGTGCGGAGCGGACCGGCATTTCTGAGTGTCACTTAGATGGGCTGGTTCGATTGCGAGACGCGCCAGATAAGCCTATCGAACATGCGGTCCGATAACCACCGGCGCAGGAACAGTATCGGTCGCGCCCCGCCACCGAGCGCATAGCGCGTACGCGGTTGTCTCGCGTTTGCCGCCTTCGCGATGGCGTCAGCGATCACCTTTGGCCGGGACACCATCGTGGACGTGCTCATCTGCGCGAACATCGCCGCATGGCGCCGCGCGTAAGGCGCATAGTCGGTCATGCCCGATCGGTCGACCAAACTGGCCTTGGTGATGTCGGTCCATTCGGTGTGGATCGCGCCGGGCTCTATCACGATCACGTCGATGCCGAACGGCTTCACCTCCAACCGCAAGCAATCGCTGAGTCCCTCCACCGCGAACCTGGTGGGACCTATGACTTAATCGCCGCGACGGAAACTCTGGTCCAATTGGCCACAGTACCGGCCGCAATAGCAACCGTGCTAAGTCCAGATTTCCTCGCCGTTCAGGCTGCGGGAGCCACGGCATTCCGACTTGACCTTCAATCAAGGTGGTGACTTTGCTGGGGGGCAATCCAGTCAGTGTGCCGAAGAAATTTAATGCTACCTGGTCGGACGCTCGCTGATCCTCTGCAGGATCAAGTGCAATATCGTATCGGATCTCATATTGCGCTGCGTTCCAACCGCGCACCAAGGCACCGACAGGGCCCGAGTTCGAGTTTACCGCGATTGCACTGTTTACCCAGAGGGCCGCTCCAGGATCGACAAAGGAGTCCGGCGTCGTAACGGTCGTGCCTGTATTGGGGTCTATGTCAGTGCTGGTGATCGCACCGTAGACAAGCGCATACGCTTCTTGGAGGTTATCGGCGTTGACCGCGTCGGCAACTGCCTTCTGCACCGTTGGGTCGGTGAAAGCGAAACTGCCGGTCATCGCGATACTCCTGTCACAGGTTCAAACATGCTTTTTATGAGAGCCACTGTACGGCGGTGGATAGCGAGCCATTCCGCCTCCGGAAATCTGTCAGTTGTAAACTGGGTCAACATCATGATGTCCGGGGCAATCATGAAACCGCCACCGCCAGGTCCAAAGCTGCCTTCCTCGCAAACCTCGTCTGGGATCCCGTAATGAAAGCAACCGATGTTGAATGGGATGTTCTGGAAGGATGCCTCGGATGCTGTTTGATAGACGTAGAGGGTTTCTGCGGTGGGTGGAACCTTTAGATGAACGTATCCTGCAGCATCCCTGCCGGTAGCATCAGCATTGCCGGCCTCCAAAAGACTCTTGCAGGCCGTAGTTCTAAATTGCTCAGCAAATTGCCAGCATCCTAGCGGTAGGACGGGATTGCGAAGGACAATAAAGCTCACGGAGTTGGGGAACATGGCAGGGTCGTATCGGTTGAACCACGGCGTTTTGGAGCCTGGCAGACGTTCAAGGTAAATACGGACCCATACCTCCTGTGGCAGGTAGCTCTCCAGCGACTCGGGGCGTGCAACTACTTGCTGGATGCTCAGCTCGCCCCCTTGATTGTTGTTCCTTGGTGAGAGCATCACCATGCAGCTCCCACACGCTGGAAGGTGAAGCCGCTCATTGAACAAGGTCAGGTTAGCGGTGTCGCCGCTCATTGTGAGGTGAAGCGAGCTGCCGCCGTTTGACGCCATCGGCTCGGCGACGGCCGTGAGGTGATGGCCAAGCGAGCTTCGGGCGCGTGTCGTAGGTAGGTCTTGGGAATGGATCAGAAAGCAACAAAGGAGTGCTTCTAATGCTTGCGGTAAGGTAGGCGAGGAAAAGAAGAGTGCTTTCATTCTGGCTGCCTTTTTTGCAAAAAAGCGTATCCCAGCCCTTCAAAGTATATTCAAACGATTCGCCGTAACCGTAAAGAAGAACACCCGTATCAGAGAAGATGCATCATGGTCCTCAACGAGCCCGAAGCCAGCCTGCACCCCTCGCTGCTCGAAGCGCTCGCCCGCCTGATGACCGAAGCCTCGCGCCGCTGCCAGGTGATCCTGGTCTCGCATAGCGAACGCCTGGTCGGGAGTTTGCGCGCGGCGGGCTGCCACGCAATCGAGCTGACCAAGCGGCTGAGCGAGACGGGCATCGTGGATGGCGACCCGCCGCGATGGGTGTGGCCGAAGCGGTGAGGGGGTGCGGAGCGGACCGGCATTTCTGGGTGTCACTTAGATGGGCTGGTTCGATTGCGAAACGCGCCAGATAAGCCTATCGAACATGCGGTCCGATAACCACCGGCGCAGGAACAGAATCGGCCGCGCCCCGCCACCGAGCGCATAGCGCGTCCGCGGACGTCTCGCGTTTGCCGCCTTCGCGATGGCGTCAGCGATCACCTTTGGCCGGGACACCATCGTGGACGTGCTCATCTGCGCGAACATCGCCGCATGGCGCCGCGCGTAAGGCGCATAGTCGGTCATGCCCGATCGGTCGACCAAACTGGCCTTGGCGATGTCGGTCCATTCGGTGTGGATCGCGCCGGGCTCTATCACGATCACGTCGATGCCGAACGGCTTCACCTCCAACCGCAAGCAATCGCTGAGTCCCTCCACCGCGAACTTAGTGGCATGATACCAAGCGCCGAACGGCTCATGCATCTTGCCGCCGATCGAGGTGATGTTGACGATCCGGCCCGATTTCTGTGCACGCATCATCGGCAGCGCGAGTTGGCAAAGCCGCGCAAGGCCGAACAGATTGACCTCGCACTGGCGGCGCCCCTCGCTGAGCGGGACGTCCTCCAGCGCGCCGTAGCTGCCATAGCCTGCATTGTTGACCAGCAGGTCTAGCCGGCCGCCCTGGGCGCACACCGTCTGCATCGCCGCAACGATGGAGGCATCGTCGGTGAGATCGAGCGGCAGCAGCACCGCTCCTGCGCTTGCCAGCGATGCCATTCGCGCCATCCGCCGCGCGGCGGCAAAGACCGTGTAACCGTCAGCGAGCAACCGTGTCACCGTCGCCTCGCCGATGCCCGAGGAAGCGCCTGTCACCAATGCCGTCTTGTTCATGTCCGCTCCACATTCAAGAGGCATGAGCCTATAGCCCTGGACCAAGGTCCACGGTCAAGGGGGGTTGAGCAGCGATGATGATCGGGGAGTTTTCCCGCAAAACGGGGTTGAGCGTCGACACGATCCGCTTCTACGTACGGCGCGGGCTACTGGTGCCGGAAACGGGCGCCAAAGGCGGGGGAAACCCGTATCAGATCTTCAAGCAAGAGCACGTGACGGCGGCGCGAATGATCCGCATGGGGCAGTCACTGGGCATGCCGCTCAAGGAAATCATTGCGCTCAATGCGGAGTTCCTGGCGGGTGGCATGACTCGGGAGCGCAGCATCGCCATCATGGTGGGGCAACTCGCCAAGCTCGAGGAAAAAGCCGCGGAACTCAAAACGATGACCGGCTATCTCCGGCGCAAGCTTGTGTGGCTGGAGGCAGGCGCGGTGGGCAAGGAGCCCAGCTTTCCCGTCCACGGTTGGACGGGCGAGGCCTGCACATCGGTGGTGGTGCCCCCACCGACGGCGCGGCGACGATCGGCCACGTGAGAGCTGCGCTGGCTGCCCGGCGCGCGAGGCTTGGCGCGTCGCTTCCGCTCAGGTCTGGGACGGCCTGGGACGGGGCTGCACCACACGCGTGCCGGCCGTCGCAGGGCGGCGGGCGTCCGCTGCATACTTGGCGCGGAGGGCGACGCTGGTCGTCGTCACCGCGGCGTCGAGGTCCGTATGGGGTTCGTGCCCGAGCAGTGCGACCAGCGCGGCATTGTCCAGTTGCAGCGAACTGGGCCAGAGATAGCGCATCTCGATCACCTCCCGGCAGAACGTGACGAAGGGGGTGGCGAGGTAGACCGGCAGCCAGCGGAACGACCGCACCGGCAGGGCGCCACCGCTGGCCCGCTGGATCGCTGCCGCCATTGCGCGGCCCGCCAGCGGGTGGCCCGCGAAATGGAACCGCGCGTGTGCGGGCAGCAGCGCCTGGCGGTCAGCCAACAGCGCGATCGTCTCCCCCAGGTCAGGCAGGTAGGCCCAACTATGCAGGGCGCCGGGCACCTCCGGCGTCACCACGGATGTCAGCGGCGCCCCTTTGGCAAGCATCACCCCACCGAGCCAGGAACTCGGCGCCCGCGGGCCGAAGAAGTCGCCGGCCCGTACCACCATCGTGCGCACGCCGCGGGTGGCCGCCGCTTGCAGCATCGCTTCCATCTCGTCATCGGCCTGCACGATCCCGATCTTGTTGCTGTCTTGCCGAACATGGTGCTCGCTCGCCTCGGCATCTGGTTGGCGACGCATGAAGACCTGCGCGCGTTGCGTCGCGTCGGAGTCCTGATGGATTTCTTGGCGGTGGAACTCGGCCGCTATCTCGCTTCGGCTTGATCAGGCGCCGCCGCGCGCTGTCACCAGCCGCTCAAACCTGCGGCGCGCCGTCCATCGCCTGAACCCTCACCCAGTGGCCATCCGGGTCCTGCATCAGCACGGCCGCCGCCCCCGCGCGCTCCAGCACGGTGCGCGTCGCCGCCACGTCGGTCGGGCGCGTGAGGCCGCTCGCCCGACCTTGCGGCGCCCGGTAGCCCAGCAGCTCCACATGCGGCGTGGCCGGCTGCGGCGCCAGCGCCACCACGGCCACGGTCACCCCGTCCAGGCCGTCCAAGCGGTCCTGCTCCGCGCCGGTGTTCATTTGGCGGGCTTGCAGCGTGAGGCCGAATTGGTCGCGGTAGAAGGCGATGCTGCGGTCTGGGTCGGCGACGGCGATGGCAGTGTGGTCGATCCCGCCGGCGTGGCGGTCGGCGAACTCGATCAGTTCGAGTGGGTGGCCGTCGGGGTCGCGGAACTTGTAGGCGGTGGCGCCACCGGAGGCGGCGGGGAGGCGTTGTGGGCCGCCGCGGCTGATTGGAGTGGCGGCGAAGGGATGGAGGCGCTGGTAGGCGGCAGCGATGTCGCGCGTGACCACGGCAAAGTGCTGGAAGATGAGGTCGGCGGCGGTCGCGTCGGGCGGGTAGGGATCGCCGGGCGGGTCGAAGCGCTGCAGCGCAACCACTTGGCCGCCGAGTTGCAGCAGCACCTCCTCGCCGCTCGTTGCGGCAAGCAAATGCGCCATCGCCGGGTCGAGCGCGCGGGCTGGCCCGGCGGTGAAGCCAAGCGCCGCCACGTAGAAGCGGGCGGCGCGGGCGAAGTCGGTCACGGTCAGCTCGATGCGGGCCAGGCGGGTGACCGGGTGGGTCATGGCAGTTGGCTGCCGCGCACGTTGGTGTAGAGCGCCATCAGCCGGTGCGAGGCGCAGATGAACAGGCGGGCATTATTGCGGCCGCCGAAGCAGAGGTTGGCCACCGTGCCGCCGGTCAGGACCTTGCCCAGCACCGTGCCGTCCGGGTCGATGCAGTGCACGCCGTCGCCGGCGCTGCTCCACACCCGGCCATCCGTGTCGCATGCGAGGCCGTCGGCCGCACCCGGCGAGACGCTGTGGAACACGCGGCCCCGGCGCAAGCGGCCCTCCACCACGTCGAACGCGCGAATGTGGCGCACCGGCTGCGCGGCGAATTGCGACCCGGTCTCGGCCACGTAGAGCGTGCGTTCGTCGGGCGAGAAGCACAGGCCATTGGGGCCGGTGAAATCGTCCGCGGCGACTTCGAGCGCGCCGCCCGGGTCGAGGCGGTAGAGCGTGGCGGGCAGCTCCATCGCGTGCTTGCCGCCCTCGTAGTCGGTGCTGCCGCCGTAGAGCGGGTCGCTAAACCAGACGGCGCCATCCCGCGCGACCACCACGTCGTTGGGGCCGTTCAGCCGCTTGCCCGCGAACCGGTCGGCCAGCACGGTGATGCGTCCGTCGAGCTCGGTGCGGGTGAGGCAGCGGCCGTGATGGGAGCAGCCGACCAGCCGGCCTTCACGGTCCCGCGCATGGCCGTTGGCGAAGCCGGAGGGTTGGCGGAACACCGAGACGCCCGCCTCCTCGGTCCAGCGCAGCACGCGGTCGTTCGGCAGGTCGCTCACCAGCAAGTGGCGCGCGTCGCCAAACCACACCGGGCCTTCCAGCCAGGCATACCCCTCGCCCAGCGTGAGCAGCGGCGCGTTTGGCAGCACGCAGGCGTGGAAGCGCGGGTCGAGCTCGACGATCCAGCTCGGCATCGTGCGCTAGGTCAGGTGGCCGGGGCGATGCACCGGGGGCACGTGGAGCTGCACCGTCATCAGCACCGCCGGCTCGCTGCCGACTGTGCCGGAGCGGTGCCCGGCGCGGCCCTGCGCGTCTGCCTTGCAGCCCTGGTCCTCGCCGAGGGACAGCTCGCCCGGCCCCATCTCCACCCGGGTGCCGTCCATCGCCTCCACCCACCAGCGGCCGGAGAGCGGCACGATCCACTGCGGCGCCGGGTTCTCGTGCCACTCGCCGACCCAGCCGACCGGCTGCACGGTGAACACGGTGGTGGCCTCGCTGCGGGCCTGCTTGTCGTTCCATTGCGGCGCGGCACCCCCAACGCCCTTTAGCTCCCACGCGGTGAGCGCGCATTGGGTGTGGTGGCTGACGCCCTGCTCGTCGGTCCAGAGATGCCAATAGGCAACCCGTGGCGTCTCGCTCATGGCTGGCGCGCCGTGGAGGGCGCTGCGTAGGGGTGGGAGGAGGCGAACGGGTGGCTGACGAAATCCTGCACGGTGGCGCTCCCGAGTCCGAACGTGAGCAGCAAGAACCCGCCTGCCAGCGAGAAGTTCTTCAGGAAGTCCCAGAACAGGTCGCGGCCCTTGCTCGACCCGGCGTGCCAAAAATCGCCCGGCGCCCAGAACTGCTTCCAGAGCAGCGCCGTCACGCCGCAATAGCCGGCCATGATGAAGGCGGCCAGGCGGTCGGCGGTGCCGGTGAGGATGGCCAGCGGCATCAGGATTTCTACCCCGAGGCCGACCACGATGAGCGCCGTCGCCGGGGCACGGGCATGCACCAGGGCTTGCGCCTGCCCGACCGCGCCCTTGAAGTTCAGCAACTTGTCGAGCGCGCTGAACGGGAAGAACAGCACCACGAGCAGGTAGCGCACCGCCAGCGCCACGGCATAGCTCACGCGCCGAGCCGCTGGCGGATGTGCTCGGCCACGCGCAGGGCGTTTGCGATGATGGTCAGCGTCGGGTTCACCGCCCCAATGGAGGGGAAGAAGCTCGCATCGGTGACGTAGAGGTTGTCCAACTCGTGCGCCTTGCATTGCAGGTCCAGCACGGAGGTGGCCGGGTCGGTGCCGAAACGGCAGGTGCCGGCCTGGTGCGCGGTGCCGCTGATGGGGATGCCCTTGCCGAGGTAAAGGCTGCGCTCGAGCAGGATGGGGTGCGCGCCGGCGCTGCTCAGGTGGTGCTCCAGCTTCTGCTTCAGCCGGTGATGTGCCTCCATGTTGTTCTCCACCAGGTCCAGGCGGACGCGGTCGCCATCGTAGTGGATGCGGTTGTCAGGATGCGGCAGGTCCTCCGAGGACAGCCAGAAATCCATCGAGTGCCGCGCCATCTCCTCGAACGGCATCTTGGGCATCCAGTCGAGCCAGGAGGGCAGGGCCTCGCCACGGATTTGGTCGGCGTGCGAGGTGGCGCACATCTGGATCAAGCCCAGCGGGAACGCCCAGTCATCGGACTTGAAGTAGTAGTCGCTGACGGCCAGAGTCTTCTGGAACACGGTCTCGTTCGGCTGCTTCATCAGCGCCATCAGGATGGATTGATTGTGCCGCATGTAGTTGCGCCCGACTTGGCCCGAGCCGTTGGCCAGCCCATCTGGATGCTGCGCGTTGGCCGACCGCAGCAGCAGCAGCGCCGACGAGAGCGCACCGCACGCCACCACCACGATGTCGGCACTGTACTGCTCTTCGACCCCCTCGCGCGTGACCTGCACGGCGCTGACGCTGCGGCCCGTGGCGTCGGTTTGGAGGTGGGAGACGTAGGCGTTGGTCAGCAGGGTGAGGTTGGGGTGGGCGGCGAGCGCCGGGTCGACGCACATCACCTGCGCATCGGCCTTGCCGTTGAGTAGGCAGGGGAAGCCGTCGAAGGCGTCGCAGCGGATGCAGATGCTGGTGGGCGCCACCTTGCCGTCGCGCTCCTCGAGCCGGATGCCGAGCGGGAGGTGGAACGGGTGCAACCCCTCGGCGGCAAAGCTCTGCGCCAGTTGCTCGATGCGCGGCTCGTGGGAAACGGGCGGGAACGGGTAGGGGGCGTCGGCCGGCGGCTCGTTCGGGTCCTCGCCGCGCTGGCCATGGACGGCGAACAGGCGCTCTGCCTCGGTGTAGTAGGGCGCGAAGTCGGCGTATTTCAGCGGCCAGGCGGGGGAGACGCCGTCCACATGCTGCACGGCCTCGAAGTCCCGCTCGCGCAGGCGGAACAGCGCGGCGCCGTAGACCTTCGAGTTGCCGCCGACCATGTAGTGCAGGCCGGGATGGAAGCTCTCGCCCTTGGCGCCATACCAGGTCTCGCGCGCCTGGTAGTCGCCGTCGACAAACACCGCCTGCGAGCTCCAGTTCTTCGGCTCCCGCTTGAGGTAGTCGCCGCGCTCAAGCAGCAGGATGCGCTTGCCGGTGGGCGCCAGGCGCTGTGCCAGAGAGGCGCCGCCAGGGCCGCTGCCGATCACAATGAGGTCGTAATGGTCCAAGGTCACCTCCGGGCTGGCGATGCAGCGCGGCAGGCGCGCGGGAGTTCCGCCCGAGGCACGCGGCGGCTCAGACGCGCAGCGGTCGCCAGGCGCGCGCCAGGCCCAAGCGCGCGGCGAGGATTCGCCGGCCTGGCGGCGGCAGTATCCTTGCTCTCAATCGAGAATATCGAATTTTTACCCTTATGCGGACACTGAATGAAGGAGATTGCCGTCCTTGACTCGATGACTGCTGCCGTCGTTGCGGTGACTGTCTTGGCCGGTACTGCCTGCCGTCGCGCGGGAAACTGCGAAACTGCCCGATAAGCGCACCATGAAAGCGTGGCATCAACGGGGCGGTGAGCAACCCTTCAAGCAGGTAGACCATTGGCTGCGCTACCGCGATCTGGTCCGCAAACACCTGCATGATGTCAGCCGCGTTTAACGGCGCACCCGTTGCTGGCGCGCCACAGTCGGCAATTGGCGAACTGCGGGTTGATTCCCACATGGCATTTATATTGGCCCTTAGCATATCACCACTGCGTGTCCGTAACTTAACTGGCCAGGTGCGGGCTGGTTTGGAGAGCTGTGGTTATGCGTATCTCGACCGTCAGTTGGTGTGCCTGGCCACAGGCTAGGCCCGGCGTGGCTGGCTTAGGCTGCTCCTCACCACGGCATTGTCTGGGGTTTGAGCAACATGGCCGCCTCAGTAGCGCCTATTTGCGGCTCGGGCGGCGCACCCAAGCCGGGTAGCGTCGCCGGCCGGGGGGCTGCCTCGTGCCAAGTCGAATGCTTTTTACTCATCGCTGCCGCTTCGACGGGTCGAGCCGGCGCTGCGAACTTGCGTCCGCCGCTTATGCTTATGCCACTCCTAAGGAACCACCATGAGGCGTTCTCTCACTTCGGGGCTAATCGTGTGCGCGGGGCTGATCGGTTACCCCGTGTTGGCCGAGGCTCAGCCTGTTTCAGCGCCACAACAGCCGGGCACGGGCGCCGCATCGCCTGCCGCTGTGCCCGCAACCAACACGGCGGCGCCGACCGCTGCGGACTGCGCGGCCAACTCCGATCCTTATAAAAACTACGGCTGCCTTGACACCTATCTTGGCTCCAACGTCGCGGTCCGGCTTTGGAACTACTATGGTTTGGAGCTGGGTCACCCCAGCGGACCGACTGACCCCAATGCCCCGCCGGGCCGCCGCGCGGATTGGCCGACCACGCCCGAGACCACACCGCCCATGCCGTTCACCGAGTGGCCGTACGGTGGCGCTACCGACATCGGGGTCAACCGCCCCGCCTCGGTGGACAGCCCGCTGATGGTTGCCATCGCCAATACCGGCGTGGGCCAGTTGTTGTCGGATGCGCATATCCAGATCTATGGCTGGGTGGACGTCGGCGGCAACCTCAGCACCAACACGCAGCGTCCCGCGGGCAACAACCCGATAGGCTACGCCTATACACCCAACGTAATCCAGTTGGACCAGGCCGTGGTCTACGTCGAGCGCACGCCGGACACGGTGCAGACCGACCACGTGGACTGGGGTTTTCGCTTCTCGACCATCTACGGCGAGAACTACCGCTACACCACGTCTTACGGCCTAGCCAGCTACCAGTTGTTGAAGCGCAACGACGTCAACGGCTACGACTTCCCCATGGTCTACGGCGAGATCTACATCCCGCAAGTGGCGCAAGGCCTGGTGATCCGCGCGGGGCGCTACATCTCCTTGCCGGACATCGAGGCCCAGCTCGCGCCCAACAACTACATGTATACGCACTCGTTCACCTATAACTTCGACAACTATACCAACACCGGCGTGGTCGGGACGGTGGCGTTGACCAAGCAGTTGTTCGTTCAGTTCGGCGTTGAGGACGGCACCGAGACGCCGCTGTGGCACGCCGGCGCGCGTGAAGCCAACCTCGTGCCCTACAACGCGCTCTACCCGACCGCCACGTTCCCGAAGGATCCAGGCAACCAGCCTTCCTTCACCGGCTGCGTGCGGTATAGCTGGGATGACGAGCACAACAATATCCAGCCCTGCGCCAACGGCATCAACCGCGGCAACTGGGGTTACAACAACCTGCAGTGGTATGGACTGACGTATTATCACAAGTTCAACGAACATTGGCACATCTCGACGGAGACCTACTACGAGTATCAGGATGGCGTGCCAAATGCGAAGAACCCCGAGGCCCAAGCCATCTACCAGGCGGGCGGCACGCCGTTTTCGCCGCAATACATCCCAGTGAACTCGCCCAACCTGGCGCAGTGCAAGAACGCCGCCGTGCTACGATGCCGGGCCAATACCGTTGCCGCGCTGGCCTACATCAACTACTCACCGGAGCCGCTCGACAACTTCAGCCTGCGCCCCGAGTTCTATCACGATCCGCAGGGCCAGCGCACCGGCACCGCAGCTGACTACTGGGAGCTGACACTGGGCTGGCAGCATTGGCTGTCACCGCAGATCGAGTTCCGCCCCGAGGTGGGGTATTGGGCGGCCAGCAAGGACGCGTTCAACGGCAACCCGACCCGTGACGTGGCGCCGAACAAGAACCACACCTTTTTGGCCGCCTCGGACGTGATCGCGCACTTCTAGGGGGTGAGCGCGGGCGCGTGGGGGCTCTAGGTCTCGAGCAACCCCTCGGCCCGGAAGCTCAGCCAGCGACCGTTGCCTATGATGACGTGGTCGCGGATGACGAGCCCCACCACCGACCCGGCGTCCATGATGCGCCGGGTCATTTCGAGGTCTTCGCGGGAGGCGGTGGGGTCTCCACTCGGGTGGTTGTGCACCAGGATCACGGCGGCCGCCTTCAGCTCGAGCGCGCGGCGCACCACCTCGCGCGGGTACACCGGGGTGTGGTTCACCGTGCCGCGCGCCTGCGCCTCGTCCGCGCGCAGCCTGCCAGTCGCGTCCAGGAACAGGATGCGGAACTGCTCGATCCGTTCGCGCGCCAGCACGGCGGTGAGGTAGGCGATCAGCCGGTCCCAGTCGTCCAGCACCGGCTGGTCCATCACCCCGGCGCGGGCGAGGCGAAGGGCGGCGGCGTGGATCAGCTTGATGGCGGCGACGCTGTGGGTGCCGAGGCCGCGCACGCTGCGCAGGTCGTCTGGCGGGGCGGCCAGCACGGCGGCGAAACTGCCGAACTTAGCCAGCACCAGCGCGGCGAGCTCCGCCGGGTCGGTGGGCAACACCAGCGCCAGCAACGCGCCCAGCAACGCCGCGTCGTCCAGCCCCGCCAACTCGCTTGCCGGCGCCGGGCTGAACCCGGGCAGGACGATTTCGGGCACGGTCTGCGCCGACACGGGCGGCAGGAAGTCCTGCCCGTCGGCGAACCCGGTGGCGCTTCCGCGGCGGGTGGGCGGTGGGCCCCAGCCATCCACCGGGTCGGGCGGCAGCGGCGCGCGGCGGCGCAGCCAGGCAGGCACCAGTCGCTTCACAACAGCCGCATGCCGCGGAAGCTGAATGGCTCGCCCTGGCCGATGATGAGGTGGTCGTGCAGCGCCAGCGACAGGATGTCGGCCATACGGCGGCAGTGCTCGGTGATGCCGCGGTCGGCTTTGGACGGTTTGGGCCGCGTGCCGGGTCGGCTGCGCACCAGGATCAGCGCCGTCGCATGCACCTGCACCACGTGGCGCGCGATGTCGCCGCAGAGCGCTTCGGCCGGCACGTCCTCCGGCCAGCTTTCCTCGGCCAGCAACTGGTTGCGGTTGTTGAGGAACAGCACCGCCAAGTGCGGCTCACGCGACAGCCGCTGCGGCAGGTCGAGGTAGGCGAGCAGCTTCTCCGGCGCATTGAGCAGCGGGCGGGACAGCGAGTCCGCCCGCACCAGCCGCTGCCCGGCCTCCTGCACCATGGCCCAGGCGCGCTGGCTGGCATCGTTCAGCCCGGCGGCGGCCAGCGCGTCCGGCTTGGCGGTGAGAGTGCGCAGCAGGTCGCCGAAGCGGTTGATCAGCGCCTTGGCAAACGGCTTGGTGTCGCGCCGCGGGATGCCGAGGAACAGCAGCATCTCGATCAGCTCGTAATCGGCCAGCCCGTCCGGCCCGGCGCCCAGCAGGCGGGTGCGCATGCGGCCGCGATGCCCCTGCGGGCCGGTGCTCTGGAACGTCCGCTCGGCGCCCGCGTGGGCGGGCGGGGTGATGTCGAAAGCCCAGTCATCCGCCACGGCGTGCTCCGATGCCAGCTTAGAACGCCATTGTATTCCGGGATGAGGCCGCCTGTTAAGGCTCGTTTTTCGCCTTGCCGCCACCCAGATCAGCGTCGGCACGGCAACGGAGACCCGGCGTGGCTCGCCCCATCATCCTCCTCGCCCACACCCCGGACATGCGCCGCAACTACTACGGCGAGGCGGCGCTGGCCGGCTTGCGCGCGCTTGGCGAGGTTCGCCTGCATGAGGGCGACGCCCCGCTCAGCGCCGACCAGCTCATCGCCGCCGCCGCCGGTGCCACGCTCATCGTGGCGGACCGCATGACCGCGGGCCCGGCCGCCGTCTTCGCCGCCTTGCCCCAGCTCTGCGCCTTCGTCCGCGTCGCCGTGGACATCCGCAACGTGGCGGTGGACGCAGCGACGGCGGCCGGCGTGCTGGTCACCCGCGCCGGGCCCGGCTTCGTGCCCTCGGTGGTCGAACTGGTGCTCGGCCTGGCGGTCGACCTCGCCCGCGGCGTGTCCGCCTACGCCGCCGCCTATCGCGCGGGCACGCCGCCAGCCGCCATGATGGGCCGCAGCTCGCCGGCAGCACGCTCGGCATCATCGGCTACGGCAGCATCGGCCGCCAGCTTGCCCCGCTCGCCGACGCACTGGGCATGACTGTTCTGGTGGCGGACCCGCACGCCACCACGGCGCCACCGTTCCAGCAGGTCGGCCTGGAAGCGCTGCTCGCCGGGTCGGACTTCGTGGTCTGCCTCGCCGTTGCCACTGATGCCACCGAGAACCTGATGAACGCCGCCGCCTTCGCCCGCATGCGGCCGGACGCGTATTTCATCAACGTCTCCCGCGGCGGCCTGGTCGACGAGGCGGCGCTGGAGGCGGCGCTGCGCAGGGGTGCCATCGCCGGCGCCGCGCTGGATGTCGGCCGCGCGGCGGACGAGATGCCCTCGCCGGCGCTTGCCGCCTTGCCCAACGTGGTGGCCACGCCCCATGTCGGCGGCCTGACGCCGCCCGCCATTGCGGCCCAGGCGATGGAGACCGTGGCCCAGGCCGAGGCGATCTTGCGCGGGGAGCCGCCGCCCGGCGCCATCAACCCGGCGGGTTGGACCCGGCGCCCCTGACCGACCACGCCGCTCGCAGCGGGCCGTCCGGGCCCCAAACCGGATCGCACGCCGGCAGCCCTACGGCGGCAATCGCCCGCAAGCTGTCGACATACTCCTCTGCCACCCCGCGCCGCGTGTCGTAGCGCGCGCCGCCGGGGTAGGCGCCGACCACCAGCAGGTCGTCGCTCTGGCCCATGTTGCAGTGGCCGACTCCGGCTGGGATCACCACCACGTCGCCGGCGCGCACCGTCATCGTGTTGCCGTGCGGGCCGCCGAAGCCGACCGCGACCTCGCCGGTGGCCACGCCGAGCACCTCGTGCGCGATGCTGTGGAAGTGGTGGTAGCGGAAAATGCCGTTTCGCCACCCGTTGGACCAGCCGTTGACGGCAAACAGCCGCTCCAGGGCCGCCGGGTCGGCCGACGCTGCGCTGCGATACAGCAGCAGGGGGAGCGCGGAGTTGGGGAACTGGCCGTCTCCAGCGAAGCAGTGCGCCTCCGGCTGCGTCATGCGGCGGCTTGCAGCGGCAGTGAACCATCTTTCTGGCTCAGGTAGGACCGCACAAACCCGCGTAGCTCCTCGACGCCGATGCGGTACGGCCTGCAGCCCAGCGCCGCCTCGGTGCTGCGGCGGTCGAACCGGCGCGCAAAGGCGAAGTAGGGCGCGTAGTAGCGCAGCCGCCGCATCACCAGTTGGGCGGCCGGCGTCAGCGCCGTGTCCGGGCCGCTCACCTCCACGGCCACCCCGCTCATCGGCGTCAGTTCCCGCAGCACGTCGGCCAGCCGCAGCGGGTCCGCCCCGGTGATGTGGAACGTGCCGTCAGCGGTCGCGGCGCCAGCTTCCACCAGCGCCACCACCTCCTCCGCCACCACGTCGACCGGGATCAGGTCGAGCGTCGTGCCCAGCGTCACCGGCAGCAGGATCGGCCCGGCGTCCGCCAGACGCTTCTGCCGGCCGAGTTGCAGCAGCATGTCGGCGACCTGGTAGAAGCCGGATGGCGACGAGATGCGGTGCGTGACGGAGTGGGCGATGACGATGCTCGGCCGCAGGATGCGCCATGGCACGCCGGCGGCGCCGCACGCCTGCCGCACCAGGCCTTCCGCCACCCATTTGCTATGTTCGTAGGGGTTATTGAAGCGCTCTGGCCGGGTCCGCTCCTGCTCCAGGATGTCACCTTGCCGGTCGCCGGCGACGTAGGCGGTGCTAATGTAGTTGAAGCCGGAAACGTGCGGCAGCAGGGCGCCAAGCAGGCTCGCGGTGCCATCGACGTTGCAGCGCGACACGGCCGCGCGGTCCGCCTCGCGGAACGACAGGTTGGCGGCGCAATGGATCACCTCCGTCGGCCCCTGCAGCCAGGCTTGCGCGCGCGCGGCCCAGGCCGGGTCGTCGAGCTCCCCCGCGATGGCGTCCACCCGGGCCAGCGCCGCCTCCGGCACGCAGCCGTCCGGCGATGCCTGGCCCAGCGCCGCCCGCAGCCGCGAGTGCCCCGCCTCGGCGTCCGGCGCTCGCACCAGGCAGCCGAGCCGGGCCGACGGGAACCGCTGCAGCCAACGCAACGCCAGGTGCGAGCCGACGAACCCGGTGGCGCCGGTTATAAGGAGATTCATGCGAGTCCTGTCAGTTTGGCTTGCGAGCGGGCGGGGGTGTCATCGGCACGAAGTTTCAGCCCGCAAAGTATGTCACATAGCCGCAATGCCGCAGCGCGCGGCCGAGTTGCCCGCCCTGACGAAGATGTCAAAAGAGAGAAGCACCCCGAAGAGTGAGCTGGAGTTCGTCGCGACGACCAAACGGGTCAGAGCGGCCGCAGTCAACGGGTTGGTGGATCAGTTTCGTCGCGCCTGGACCCGCCCTTGCACCATAGGCCGCGGACGTGAAGTCCTAGCGGCTCAACACGTCGGGGTTGACGCATGTTTGCGGAGGGAGGCCGTTCAGGACGTTGCTGATGTTTGCGACGACAATCTCTCCCATTGCAATGCGGGTCGCCGGCGTGGCGGAAGCAACGTGGGGAACGACGACGACGTTGTCGAGCTCGATCAATCCTGGTTCAAGCGCGGGCTCGCTTTCGAACACGTCAAGGCCGGCGCCAAAGATCCGCCTCTCGCGCAGGGCTTCGACCAGGGCTTGTTCGTCAACCACGGGTCCCCGGCTCGCGTTGATGAGGACGGCCGTCGGCTTCATCTTCTTCAGCTCAGCCGCACCGATATAATGGTGCGTTTCGGGCAGCAGCGGGACGTGCAGCGTCAGGAAGTCGGCCTCGCGCAGCAGCGTTTCTTTGTCGACGAATGCAGCTCCGGTTTCGGACTCGAACGCGACGTCGCGTTGCACGTCATTGTAGATGATCCGCATATCGAAGCCGCGCGCCTTGCGTGCGACGTTCTTGCCGATCCGACCGAGCCCCGCAATGCCCAAGGTGCGATGATCGACGTCCAGGCCGACGAAGGCCATCGGAGCCCAGCCGGTCCATTTGCCACCGCGGACGAACTTATCGGCTTCGGCAATCCGCCGCGCCACGGCCAGCAAAAGGGTGAAGGTGTGGGTCGCCGTGGCATCATCCAGCACCCCCGGCGTGTTGGTCAGGATAACGTTGCGTTGCGTGGCCGCCGCGAGGTCGAAGTTGTTGTAGCCGACTGCGTAGTTCGCGACGATCCGACATTGCGGCCCCGCGGCGTCGAGCACGTCGCTCGTGATGCTGTCGGTCAACAGGCTGACGATGGCCGATCGGCCGCGCACGCGTTCCATGAGTTCGGCCGGGGTTAATGCCCGATCCTCCATGTTGACTTCGACGTCGAATTGGGTGCGCAGCGCGTCGATGTTTTCCTGGGGGATGAGGCGGGTGATGTACACGCTGGCTTTCGACGTCATCGTCAGTCCTCAGGCTAGAAGTTCAAGCGTTGTCGGTAGCGGCGAGGCCAACCAGCGCTTTGGCGATGGCGATGTCCTCGTCGGGCTTGAGGCCGCTGACGCCGACGGCGCCGATCACGCCGCCCTCGGCGCCCTTGAGGACGCAGCCGCCCTGCAAGGCGGTGAGTTTGTCGTCACAGAAGTAGCTCGCTTGTAGGTTGTTGACGTGCAGCCGTTCGAGAAACGCCTCCGTGTCCACGCCCATCCGCGCGGATGTATAGGCCTTGCCTTGCGCGAGCTGGATGCTGCGCACCGGCGCGTCGTCCATGCTGGCGAAAGCGGTGAGGAACCCGTAGCGGTCGCACACCGCGACGCAGATCGGGCGGCCGTAATCGGCCTTGGCTTTGGCCATCGCCTGCGCGACGAGGCGGATCGCCAGCTCGGTATTCAAACGGCTGCTCCAATGCGGATGTTCATGACGGCGGCGAGCCAGTCGCAGCGGGCTGGCGGCCAGCACGTGGCGTCAACATGCGCCATAGCCGTTCTAGTAAGCACTATCGAACGGCAGGTATTGCGCCAGCAACGCCAGGTCGACCGCACCAAGCCGGTCGCTTGCGGTCAAGGCTTGGTGCCAATAGGGGTAGATCAACGGCATTTTGCTGACGGCGTGAAGCCGGGCCATGTCCTCAGCGGTCAGCTTCAGATCCGCCGCCTTGAGGTTCGTGCGCAATTGCGCTTCCGTGTTCGCGCCGATCACCACCGACGTGACCGCTGGGCGGTGCAGCAGCCAGGCCAACGCCACTTCAGCGGCCGTCACGCCATGAGCGTCGCCGATCTCGATCAATGTTTCGATGATGTCATAAAGCCGGTTTTCGTCGCGGATCGGCGGTTCCTTGAACCCGGCGAAGTTGCGGCCGTCCTGCGGAGCGGCTTGGCCGCGGCGGTATTGGCCGGAGAGCAGGCCGCCGGCGAGCGGGCTCCAGACCAAGATACCCAGGCCCTGATCCAGCGAGATCGGAACGAGTTCATACTCGGCCTCGCGCGCGTCGAGGGTGTAATGGATCTGCTGGCTGACGAACCGTGTGCTGCCCGCCCGGTCGGCCACACCGAGCGCCTTCATGAGCTGCCAGCCGGTGAAGTTCGACATGCCGATGTAGCGGACCTTTCCCGCCGCGACGAGCGACTCCAGCGCCGCCATGGTCTCCTCGACCGGGGTTTGCCCGTCCCATTCGTGGAGCTGATACAGGTCGATGTGATCGACCCCAAGCCGCTGCAGGCTTTCCTCACAGGCATGCATCAGGTGGTAGCGCGACAGCCCGGTCTCGTTCGGCCCGGGCCCCATTTCGAACCGGGCCTTGGTCGCCAGCAGCGCTTGTCCGCGCTTTCCCTTCACCGCCTCGCCCACCATCTCCTCGGCCAACCCGGTCGAGTAGGCGTTGGAACAATCCAGCAGGTTGACACCAGCGTCGAGCGCGATCTCGACCATGCGGGTTGCTTCGGCTTGGTTGCTGTTGCCGACATACTGGAACTTGCCGCCGCCACCGAACGTCATGGTGCCGAGCGTGATGGTCGAGACCTTGAGTCCGGACCGGCCAAGTAGACGATATTCCATCTCAGTCACTCCCTTCGATTTGACCGCAAACCGGCGTGCACCGGCGGCCGCTACTTGATGATGCCGATCTTCTTACGATCGATGTTGATGAACACGGCGGTGATGAGCACGACACCCTTGATGATGTTCTGGAAGTAGGGGTCGACTCCCGCCATGTTCATGCCGTTCGAGAGTAGGGTGACGATCAGCACCCCGAGGCAGGTGTTGGTGATGCTGCCCAGGCCGCCCGTGAGTGGCGTGCCGCCGACCACTACGGAGGCGATGACGTCCAGCTCGAGGCCAAGGCCGAGTTGCGACGTCGCGGCCATCGTGCGCGCGCCCTGCAGCAGCCCGGCCATGCCGCACAGCGCACCGAGCAGCAGGAACATCATGATCTTGACGCGGGTGACGGCGATGCCGGTGAGGATCGACACCCGCTCGCCGCCGCCGATCGCCAGCACCTCGCGACCGAAGACGGTGAACTTGAAGATTGCCCACGCCACCACTGCCAGGGCCAGACCGATGATCACCGTGTGCGGGATGCCGAAGCTGACGCTGGAGTAGGTGTCGAGGAAGCTGTCGTTCGCAATCTCGACCGGGGCGCCCCTGGTGAAGTAGAGCACGAGGCCGCGGTAGACGACCTGGGTTCCCAAGGTCGCGACGAAGGAGGGCACCTTACCGACGGCGAGCAGCAGACCGTTCAAGGCACCGCACAGCGCGCCAACCAACACGGCGGGGATGATCGCCAGGGCGCCGAGCCGGTCCGCCGTCATCGCCGCCACCAGCGCTGCGACGGCGACAATCGCACCGACCGAAATGTCGATCGACCCGGCCATGATGATGAAGGTCGCGCCAAGAGAGGCGACAAGCAGCACGGTGCCTTGCTCGAGCACGGTCGACAGGTTGCCGAGGGAAAGGAATTGCGGCGACATGATCGTGAACACGACGACCAGCACCAGCAAGAAGATGGCCGGGAAGAAGCGACGCAGAACGTCGATTGGAACGGCTTTCGTGCCGGTCCCGGCCGTTGGTATGATCTCGTTGGGAGCGCGTGGTTTTATGGCTTGGTTCATGGTCCCGACTCAAATCATGTGCTGCACGATGTCGTGCTCTTGGACGTGCTCGAGTGAGTCGAACTCGTGCACCACCACGCCGCGTCGAAGAACCACGAGGCGGTCCGCCATGCCGATGAGTTCGGGCATGTCTTCGGACGAGAGGAAGATGGCGAGGCCCTCGGAGGTTTTCTGACGCATGATGCGGTAGATTTCCTCGCGGGCGCCGACGTCGACGCCGCGGGTCGGGTTGTTCAGCAGCAGCAGCCCAGGACCGACGGCGAGGCACTTCCCCAGCACGACCTTTTGCATGTTGCCGCCCGAGAGCGACTGGCACGGCGACGCCTCACTCGACGTGCGGATGCCGATCAGCTTGATGAGCCCCTTCGACATCGCACGGGCACGCGCCATGGAGAAGAACGGACCGACGGCGGGCGGCCGTGCCATGACCAGGTTGTCGAGCACGCTGAAGGATACGATCAGCCCTTCGTTGCCGCGGTCTCCGGGCAGGTGGGCGATGCCGTGTTGCCAGGCCGCCCGGGGCGTGCTCGGGCGATAGTCCTTGCCTGCGAGTTGCAGATGGCCTTGCCGCAAGGGCTCGTCACCGACGATGCCGGCAAACAGCGCCTCCGCTCCCGCGCCTTTCAGCCCGGCAATACCCAGGATTTCGCCGTGCCGGACCTCGAGGCTGACTTCTTCCAACTCGCGACCAACCCCGGCTTTGTCGACGGCAAGCGCCGGGGCCGCTCTGCTGGCGGGCGCTGGCGAGCGCGGCGGATAGATGCCGTGCAGCACGGCGCGGCCAACCATCAGGCGATGGATCTCGTTCGCCTCGATGCTCGACGCGCTACAGGATGCGACAAACTGGCCGTCCTTGAGGATGGTCAGATCGTCGGCCGCGGCAAGCACCTCGTCGAGGTGATGCGACACGAAGCCGATCGTCATGCCCTTGGACTTCAGCTCATGCATGACGTTGAGCACCGCGTCGACTTCGCGATGGTCGAGATACGCCGTCGACTCGTCGAGCAGGAGGGTTTTCGGGTTGGCGGAGATCGCCCGAGCGATCTCGATGCATTTCAGCTCGCCCAGGTTCAGCCGTTCGATGTTGGCCGTGACGGAGATCTTTACGCCGATGCGGTCAAGGGCTGCCTGTGCGGCCGCAGCAATCTGCTTTCGCTTCATTACGCCCAATGGCCCGCAGTGGCGGCGAAGATCACCGATGAAGATGTTCTCGGCAACGCTCAGCGAGCGGTTGATGGTGATCTCCTGATGGACGAGCGCCACCCCGCCATGCGTGGCATCGAACGTGGACTGCGGCGCATACGGTGCGCCGTCCAGCGTCATGTCGCCACTATCCGGCCGGATGGCCCCGCCCAGCATGCGCAACGTGGTGGACTTGCCGGCGCCGTTTTCGCCGACGATGGCATGGACCGTACCCGTGCGCAGCGTGATCGAGATGTCGCGGGCGGCTACGGTCGGGCCGAACCGCTTGTTCAAACCACAAGCAACGAGCGTCATGTTATCCCGCCGGGTTCGGGGTTGCCGGAAGCGCCAGCGGTGGGGGCAGGCGCGCCACCGCTGGCGTAAACCTGACGGATCGCGACGTTAGCTGGAGTATTTGAGCACCGCAGCGCCGATGGTGTCCGGTGCTGGTGCATCCTTGTTGTAGACCTTTGAGTGGGCCTTGAAGTCGAAGTTCGGCTGCCCCCCCGGAAAGTCCTTTTCGAAGCGAGGAACGTCGGCTTGCGTCATCGGCAACAACTTCAGCTTGAAGTTCGCTTGGTCCGCCGGGATTTTGGATCCATGCAGGTAGTCATACATGATCAGCAACCCGATGCCGCCCTGCAGCCAGTGGCCACCGATGTCAAAGACCTGCTTGCCCGCCTTCACTGCGTCGACATTGGAGCCGTTGAGGTCCATCCCGACGACGATGACATCCTGGCCCGGCGCCTTGCCGGCGCGCTCCAAGGCCGCGATGACGCCCATCGCCATCGGATCATTGGCGGAAAACACGCCTTTGATTTCGCCATGCCCCTGGTAGAGCGACTGGAACGCTGTCATCGCTTCGTCGCGGGTGAAGTTGCCCTGGACCTCACCGGAGATCGTTACTGTGTCGGCACCTGCTTCCTTGATCGCCTGGTCAAGGCCCTTGCGGCGGTCGATGGCGACCGACGTGCCGGGCGTTCCGTTGACGACGCCGATCACCTTCTTGCCGTTCGGTCCCGGCTTGAGCCCGTCGAGCAACGCCCTGCCCATGTGATAGCCGGCGTCCAGGTCGCTCGGTCCGACGAAAGCAATGTAGTTGGGGGCTTTCTCGCTTTGAGGAGCGAAGTCGGGGTAGGAGTCGGCGATGACGACCGGGATGTTGGCGCGACGGGCGAACGCGATTGTTGGCGGTGCCGAAGACCAGTAACCGACCGAGATAATGCCGTCGACCCTGCGCGCGACGAGATCCTGGGTGAACTGAACCATGTTGTCGGGCTTATTGTCGGCGTTCAGGATGACGAGTTTGGCGCCGAGTTGCTCGGCACCCGTCTTGGTGAACGCCACGTAGCGGTTCCAGAACTCCGAATCCAGCGTCGGGACGATCACGCCGATGGTCGGCTCCTCCGCCGCCTTAGCTCCCGACCCCCTGCCACCCAGCGCGACCATCGCCGCGGCCGCAAGTAATCCCCGTTTAGTAACACTCAAGTTTGGCATTGTGACAGTCCTCCCGGGACATTCTTCTTAAGTTTTTGTTACGCCGGTCTTGGAGCCGTGCTGCGCCTTGCTAGTGGATCAGCCGACATGATCCTCGGACGTTGTTCGAAGCCAAGCCTGCTCATCCTCGACCTAATCCGAACAACCTTCCCAACTTTAGTTCATTACCTGGAACTTCAGTTCCATTTAGGTCGACGCTACGGACATCCAAACCGGGCGTCAATACTCTTCTAGAAAGCGACTGAAAGAGGATGACACGTTTGCCTGAGGTCGCGAGCGGTTGTTCGGTGTCCGCAAGCACTCACGCGAAACGGCACACGATTTCGGGCGCGCCGGTAATCACGCGGCTGTGCTGTAGACCACTTGCGAGATGTTGCTCGCCACGTCGATCGCCTGCGCGGCGAGCCGTTCGATACGCCCGTCGTCGACTTGCTCCAGCGTTCCGACTGCGCTGATCGCCGCGACCACGGCGCCATCGCGATCACGGATCGGTGCTGCGACGCAGCGGCAGTTGGGCGCCTGTTCCTCGTCATCGAGCGCCCAGCCTCGGCGGCGAACGTCGGCAAGATGAAGACGGAAATCAGCCGCAGTCATGACCGTCTTCGGCATCCGCTGCTCGAAAGCAAGATTCGCGATCACGGCGTCGAGCCGTTCGGGCGCCAACCACGCAATCAGGCTCTTGCCGAGCGCGCTGCAATTGACTGGAAATCGTTGGCCGACATGAGACTTGACGACGATGTCTCGCGCGCCCTCGACCCGTGCGAGGTAGACGGCATCGCTGCGCTCGAGAACACCGATGTGGCAGGTGAGTTGGACGAGCTGTGCAAAGTCCCGCAGCAGCGGCATCGCGTCCCGCTGCAGATCGACGCTTTCGTTGGCAATGCTGGCAAGCTCCAGCAACTTGCTCCCTAGCCCGTAGCCACCCACCGATCGCCGCTTGACCAGCCCAAGTTCGCACATCGTGGAGATGAGATGGTGGGTCGAGCTCTTCTGCATGCCGAGCCGGTCCTGAATACCGGTGAAATTGAGCCCAGGTTCACGCGCGAGCGCTTCAAGCAGCGCGACCGCCCTACCAAGAGCAGGAACCTTCAGACCGGAGACTTTCGCCAACTTCGTTCATTGCCTCTGCCGGTGAGGCGGCCATTGTATAATCCGTTCGTGCTGCCGGGCTACCCTGAAGGAACCGATAGCCGCGCAACCGGGTTCGAACGCCTCGTCCTCGCGGACTCACACAGGTTGACAGCCGATTCGAATCGAAGCTTGCTGGCGCCCTCGTAAAACGTCGCACTCGTCAGAGCGGAGAGGCCGTGCTGTTCACCCAAGCCGAATTTGGTCCTAGATGGGACGCCATCATCGTGGGCGCCGGCATCGCTGGGCTTGGCGCGGCCTGGGCGTTGAGCAAAGCCGGCCTGCGTCGCGTCCTGGTGCTCGAGCGCAACGTCGTGGGGGGTGGGGCCAGCAGCCGCGGCACCGGGTCGGTGCATGTGCAACGCTGGACCGAAACGGATGTGCGGCTGATCCAGCGCAGCAAGCTATTGATGGCCGACATCGCCCACCAGGTCGGCGCTGTGTTCCAGTTCAACCAGGTTGGCCGGATGACGCTGGTGCCCGCGGCCGACGTGGCTCGGATGGAGGAGTTCGCGCGCATGTTCGCGCGCTGCGGCGTGGATATCGAAACGATGTCCGAAGCACGCCTGTGCCAGGTCGTCCCCGGCATGCGCACCGACGACGTCGGCCTGGCCACCTACACGCGTCACGATGGCTGCGTCTACCCGGGCGGGCTCACCTGGTCGTTGGCTGGGCTGGTGCGGCAAGCGGGCGTGCTGGTGCTCGAAGGGGTGGATGTGCAGCGGCTGCGGCTCGAAGGCGGGGTGGTGCGCGGCGTGGAGGTCGGCCATCCGGAGCCGATCCTGCTCGAGGCGCCGCTGGTGATTGCGGCGGCGGGTGCGTGGTCGAGCCTGTTGCTCGCCGGGTCGGGGCTGCATTTGCCGTTGCAGCAGATCCATACGTCCACCGTCGTCGCCATGGTGGAGGATGCTGCCGGCTGCGACCCGGTGCCCTCCTTCCTCGACGCGGTGCAGGGCGGCTACTCCTACATCCCGCGCAACCCGGGCACCCTGGTGCTGGCGGGTGGCGCCACCGAGGACGCGGTGCCGCCCGGGGAAGAGCAGACCGAACCCACCCCGCCGCCGCGCCCCGGCCCGCACCGCCAGGCCGTGTTCGACTCGCTCAACCGCTGTGCCTTGCACCGTTTCCCTGGCTGGCGGTTCGGGCCGGTGTTGGGCGGTTGGACTGGCGTGTTGGACAGCACGCCGGATGCCAATCCGCTGGCCGGCCACTATCCCGGCGTCGAGGGGCTGCACGTGGCCTGCGGGCTGAGCGGCTACGGCGTGATGCGCGGCATGGCACTTGGCGAGGCGGTGGCGCGTGGCGCGCTGGAACAGCCCGCGCTGCAGGGCGGGGTAGAACAGCCGGGCCCGGTCGACGTCAGCGGCTTTGCGCCGGCCCGGTTCGGTGACTTAGGTGCCGCCTTTCGCGTGTCGTGGGCAGGTTACAACCCGTTCAGCTCGCTTGCCGAAGCCGAGTAGTTCGGCGGCCAACCCCATCAGGAGCTTGCGATGATCCGACCCCATGCGCTGCTGCTATGCCTGGCGCTCGCCACGCCGGCTTTCGCCACGGCGGTTTTCGCCCAACCGGCCAAGCTGTCGCAGATCGTGGTGGCCTACCAGCCGGGTGACGCCAACAGCCAGGGCATCGTCAAGCAGCAGGGCTGGTTCGCGTCGGTGGACGGCACGCCCGTCGTCTACAAGGACTTCAACTCGGGGGCGGACGTCTACCGCGCGATGGCGTCGGGTGCGGTGGACATGGGCTTGATCGGCAATGCGCCGTTCACCATCGCCGTCACCCAAGGCGCGCCCTATACCGCCGTCTGGTGGTACGACATCGGCACCACGGCGGAAGGGCTGGTGGTGCGCGCCGACTCCCCGATTAAAGCAGTGGCGGACCTGAAGGGGCATAAGGTCGCCACACCGTTCGGCTCCACGTCGGACTTCATGCTGCATGGCACGCTGGACGCGGCCGGGCTCAAGCCGCAGGAAGCCCGCCTGATCAACCTTGCCCCGCAGGCGATCCTGGCGGCTTGGAGCCGCGGCGACATCGATGCGGCTTACATATGGGAGCCGGTGCTGGGTCAATTGTCGCAGCAGGGCGGCAAGGTGATCGCCGTCGACAAGGATCTGCTGGCGCGCGGCTACTTGGCGGGCGATGTCGGCTTCGTCAAAACCAGCTTGCTGACCGAGCACCCCGACGTGGTGCGGGCCTGGATGAAGGCCAACATCCGCGCCATCGACCTGATCCATGCCGACCCGGCGCAAGCCGAAGCGATTGCGGCCCAGGCTTACAGCGTGTCCCCCGCCGACATTAAACGGCATTTGACGGCGATCTCTTCCCGACCGCGCAGGACCAGTTGGGCCCTGAGTATCTCGGCGGCTTGGGTGACCAGCTCGATAACGTCGCCAAGCTGCTGGCCGCGGAGAATTTGGTTCCTGCAGCGGCAGCCCCCGCCGTCTACAAGGCCGCCGTCTCCGTGGCACCGTTGCAGGACGCGATGGCGCACTGAACGAGCGCTCACACCCGATGTTCGCGACCGATGCGCAGCGCCGAACCGTGGTAATGCCGGTGGGCGACGCCGAGCCCGGCACTGAAGCGCGAATGCTGCAACACTATGGCGGGCGCCGCAGTTGGCTGCTCGGCGTCGTGGCGGTCGCGGCGGGTTTGGCGCTGTGGCAGGCGCTGGCCGCGTTCCACGTGTTGAGCCCAGCCCTGTTGCCTTCCATCTCCAGCGTTGTACGTGCGGCGGCAGAGGTTGCCACCACCGGCTACCAGGGCGTGACGCTGCTCGAGGACATCGAGGTCAGCCTCATGCGCGTCGGCTTAGGCTTCGCCGCGGCCGTTTGCGTCGGCGTGCCGCTCGGGCTCTGGATTGGCATGAGCCGGTTTGTCGCAAGCACGGTCGACCCCTACCTGCAGTTCCTACGGCCATTGCCGCCGCTGGGCTATTACACTCTGCTCATCGTGTGGTTCGGCATCGGAGACGCGTCCAAGATCATCTTGCTCTTCCTCACCGCCCTGCCGATCATCGCCGTCAGCAGCGCGGCTGGGGTGCGCGGCGTGGATCGCGGCATGCTGCTGGCCATGTCCTCGCTCGGCCTCAAGGGATGGGGCCTGTTCCGCTTCGTTGTGTTCCCGGCCTGCCTGCCGGCAATCTTCACCGGTATGCGGCTGGCGTTAGGCGCCACCTTCGGCTCGCTCGTGGCCGCTGAACTGATCGCGGCGGAGTCCGGGCTCGGCTGGTTGATCCTCACCGCGAGCAACTACGTGCGCACCGCCATCGTATTCGCCGGCATTATCGTCATTGGCCTCATCGCGCTGGTGCTGGACCAAGTGGTGGTGCAGATCGAACGCCGGCTGGTGCCTTGGGCCGGCAGGGCGTGAGCGCGCGGGAGCGCCCAATGCTCGAAGTGCAGCAGGTGAGCGTCTGGTTTCGGTCCGGCAGCCAAGTGGTGAACGCGCTGAAGGCGGTGGACCTTCGTATCGGCGAGGGTGAGTTCGTCTGCCTGGTCGGGCCGTCCGGATGTGGCAAGACCACTCTGTTGCAGCTCGTCGCGGGCTTCCTGCGGCCAAGCCGGGGTGGCGTCGTGCTGGACGGCCGCCGGCTGGACGGCCCCGGCGCCGACCGGGCCGTCGTGATGCAGCACCCGACCCTGCTGCCCTGGTTGACGGTTTATGGCAACGTCGAGATCGGGCCTCGCACCCGCGGTGTGCCGCAGGCCGAGCGACGCGCAGCGGTGGAGCATTATCTAGGCCTGGTTGGACTGCGCGAGTTCGCCGGCCGCCACCCGTACGAGCTGTCGGGCGGCATGCAGCAACGCGTGGCAGTGGCGCGCGCCCTTGCCAACGACTCCCGCATCCTGCTGATGGACGAGCCGTTCGGCGCGCTGGACGCGCTGACCCGCGAGACGATGCAGGTCGAGTTGCTGCGTATTTGGTCCCTCACCGGCAAGACGATCGTCTTTGTCACCCATGACGTGGAAGAGGCCGTCGCGTGCGCCACCCGCGTCATCGTGCTGACGCCACGGCCAGGCCGGATTGTGATGGACCGGCCGGTGGAGTTCTCCCGCGCCGTGCTGGGCCAAGCGGGCAGCGATGGAGCCGACATGCAAGCGTTGCGGGCGGCGAAATCGAGCAGCGCGTTCATCGCGGTGCGGGAGGAAGTGATGCGTGTCATCCTCGGCCTTGCCACACCTCCGTTGCCGGCTGGATGATGCTCGATCGACGCAAGGATACTCCTATGACAGACCCGGCTTTCCTCCAGCTTGACCCCTTCGGCCCGGCAGACATGGGCTTGACGCGGCGGCCACCCTATCCGCGCGAAGGTCTTGAGACCGAACCGCCGGTCCACAGCAGCCATTTGTACATCGATGACGCCGCGGCCGCGATCAAGATTGGCGTTTGGGAATGCACACCGCAGCGCAGCAAGATGCAGCCTTTCGGCGTCACCGAGTTCATGGTGCTGCTCGAGGGCAGCGTGACCCTAGCCGAGCCGGATGACGTGACAACCACGCTGCGCGCGGGCGAGGCCTTCCTGATCCCGCAAGGCGTGCTCTGCCAATGGCGACAGGCTGAGCCGGTGCGCAAGTTTTTCGCCATCCGCAGCCGACCCGCCGGACACGAACCCCCTGCCGGCGCGCACGTGCTGAATGCCCAACCCGGCGCCGCTGCCGCCGCCCGCTCGGATGCCACAACCGAGCTCCCGTTCAGTGCTGCCCGAATGCTTTACGCCGATCCAGCAAGCGGCATGAGCCTCGCTCGCTTGAACGGGGTGCACCCGGTGCAGCAGACCCTTACGCCGCGCGCCTATCACTTGCTCCGCGTGGAAGCGGGCGAGTTAGGGTTGTCCGAGGAAGGCGGCGGCCACATCATGGCGGGTCCAGGAGCCGTGCTGCTTATCAAGCCGGGCACGCCAATCCTATGGGAGGGCTCAGCCAACCTTTGCCTGCTGGCCTGCCGCATAGAGCCCTGAGGGACAGGAATGAGCGGGCCTTCGCGCTTGATCCGCAACCCGGCGCGGTGACTTTGTTCAACGGGAGCTGTGTTGGCAGCGGTGAGGTCGTAGCCGCACTCGCCTAGCCTGTCGGGCAGGGCTGCGTGACGGCGCGCCCCACCTCGACAGTTGCTGCTTGACCGCGACGGTCGGCGATGTAAGTTTGGCTGTAAGCGAAATAAGCGGCGATCCGGCTGTCGGCTGGGTCAGCGGTTGTGGGGGCGTCCGTGGACAGCGTCACAGCTCAGCACATCGAGCGATCAGCGCTCGCTGCGATGATCGACCACACTATACTCAAGCCCGAGGCGGGTGCCGACCAGGTGCTGGCGTTTTGCCGCGAGGCGGTGGTGCATCGCTTTGCCGCAGTGTGCGTGAACCCGGTGCATGTGCGGCGTGTGGCGAAGGCGTTGCGCGACAGCGGCGTGCGGACCTGCTCGGTGGTGGGCTTCCCACTCGGCGCGGTGATGGCGGCAGCCAAGGCGTCCGAAGCGGCGCAAGCCCGGGCGGATGGGGCGGACGAAATCGACATGGTGATCGACATCGGCGCGTTGAAGGATGGCCGCACGGCGGATGTGCAAGCGGACATTGCGCAGGTTCGTGCGGCGTGCCCGGGCGCGGTGCTGAAGGTGATCATCGAGACCTGCCTGCTGACGGACGCCGAAAAGCGCCTTGCCTGCCAGTTGGCCGCAGCCGCCGGGGCGGATTTCGTCAAGACCTCCACCGGCTTCTCGACCGCGGGCGCCACGGTGGAGGACGTCGCATTGATGCGGGCCGAAGTCGGGCCTCATCTCGGCGTCAAGGCGTCAGGCGGGGTTCGCAGCGTGGCGGCGGCGGAAGCGATGATCGCAGCTGGCGCCACCCGCATCGGCACCTCGTCCGGCGTGGCGCTGGTGGCGGGTGGCAGTGCAACGTCCGCGTATTGATAGGCTCCCGCGCATCGATGCGGGTTCGACAAAACAGGTCGGCCCAAGCCGGCTGCAAGGAAGGAATTCATCATGAACCAAATTACACGGCGTGGCTTCAACCGAGTGGCGGTGCTCGGGGCTGCAGCGGCTGGAATGCTGGGCAGCCGCCCGGCCTTCGCGCAGACCGGCGCGGTCGATGCGGGCAAGGTCAGCCACGACATTTCCGCCGCGGCCACTAAGAAATACTCCATCGCCACCGTCGTGAAGGTGGACGGCATCGCCTGGTTCGACCGCATGCGGGTGGGTGTGGCGCAGTTCGGCACCGACCAGGGGCATGACGTTTGGATGGTCGGACCGAGCCAGGCCGACGCCGCGGCGCAGGTGGAATTGGTCGAGAACCTCATTGCGCAGGGCGTGGACGCGATCTGCATCGTGCCGTTCTCGGTCGAGGCGGTGGAGCCCGTGCTGCAAAAGGCCCGCGCCCGCGGCATCGTGGTGATTTCGCACGAGGCGGCTAACCTGCAGAACACCGATTACGACATCGAGGCGTTCGACAACCGCGCCTACGGTGCCAAGCTGATGGACAACCTCGGCACGCAGATGGGGGGCAGCGGTGGTTACGTCGCGACGGTCGGCAGCCTGACCTCCACGTCGCAGAACGAGTGGATCGACGGGGCCGTTGCCTACCAGCAGAAGACGTTCCCCAACATGCACCAGGTGACGCAGCGCATCGAAACCTACGATGATGCGACGACCGACTACAACAAGCTGAAGGAAGTGCTGACCACCTATCCAGACCTGCGCGGTATCCTGGGGGCGCCAATGCCGACCTCCGCAGGGGCGGGACGGCTGATCGAGGAGCGCGGGCTGAAGGGCAAGCTGTTCTTCTCCGGCACCGGGCTGGTGTCGGTCGCCGGGCATTACCTGCAGGATGGCGATATCGACTACATCCAGTTCTGGGATCCGGCGACCGCGGGCTATGCGATGAACATCCTCGCAGTGCGGGCGCTGGCGAAGCTGCCGATCAAGCCGGGCCTCGATCTCGGGCTGCCGGGCTATGCCGGATTGGCCGCAAACGACCCGGCGCGTAGCAACGTGCTCTACGGCCAGGGCTGGGTTGGCGTGACCAAGGCCAACATGAGCGAGTATAATTTCTAAGCGGGCGCAGCGCGGGGGCAATTGCCGGTGGTGACTGCCCCCTTACTCGAGCTACGCGACGTCCATAAGCGGTTTGCCGGAGCGCCGGCGCTTGCTGGCGTCTCGCTTGCCATCGCACCGGGCGAAATCCACTGCCTGGCGGGCGAGAATGGCTCGGGCAAGTCGACGCTGATCAAGATCATCTCCGGAATCATCCAGCCGGATAGCGGCGAGATTTGGCTGGGCGGTAAGCCGCAGCCGCAGCTTGCACCACGCGACGCCATCGCGCATGGCGTGCAGGTGATCTACCAGGACTTCTCGCTGTTCCCGAACCTCACCGTGGCGGAGAATCTCGGGCTTGGCGCCGAGTTGCAGGGTCGCCGCCGGGTCGTGAGCCACGGGCGCATGCGGCAGCGTGCACAGGCCGCGATTGATCAGCTTGGCGTCCATTTGCCACTGGACAGCTTGGTGGAGCGCCTGCCGACGGCTGGGCGGCAATTGGTGGCCATCGCGCGGGCCTTGGCGGCGTCCCCACGGTTGCTGATCATGGACGAGCCGACGACGGCCCTGACCGGGCGGGAGATCGCCACGTTGTTTGCCGTGGTCCGCGACATCCAGGCGCGCGGGATCGCGGTGCTGTTCGTCAGCCACAAGATGCGCGAGATGTTGGACATCGCCGAGCGCATCACCATCCTGCGCAACGGCAGCGTGGTGGGCGGCGGACCGATCGCGGAGTTCGACGAGGTAACCATCACGCGCGCGATGACGGGGCAGGATATCGCGGCCGAACCCTATCGCTGGCATGCGCAGCCCGGCGCCGCGCCGGCCTTGTCGGTGGCTGGGTTGAGTGTTCCCGGTGAACTCGAGGATGTGAGTTTCAGTATTGATCCGGGTGAGATCGTCGGCGTCTCGGGCCTGCTCGGGGCGGGCCGAACCGAGCTTGCCTTGGCGCTGTTCGGCATGCGGCCCGGCTATCACGGCACGATCGCGGTGGCGGGGCGCGCGGTGCGGCTGCGCAGCGTGCAGGACGCGATGCGCTTAGGCATCGCCTACGTGCCGGAGGACCGCCTCACCGAGGGGCTGTTCATGCCGCAAACCATCGACCGCAACATTTTCGCCAGCTCACTTCCGCGGCTGAGCCATGGCGGAGTGCTGCGGCTGCGCCAGGCGGCGCGGGAGGCGGCGGAGGCGATCCGTTCACTGGCGATCGCCACGCCCGATGGGCAGCGCCCGGTCAGGCAGCTTTCCGGCGGCAACCAGCAGCGGGTGGTGCTCGCGCGTTGGCTGGTGCGCGCGCCACGATTGCTCATCTTGAACGGGCCGACCGTCGGCGTGGATGTCGGGTCGAAAGCCAGCATCCACCGCACCATCCGCGAACTGGCGCGGGAGCGCGGCATCGCGGTGCTGATGATCTCGGACGACCTCCCCGAGCTGGTCGGCAATTGCAACCGGCTGCTGCTGATGCATCGCGGGCGATTGCAGCCGTTCGATGGCGCGGCTGCAGGCGTGGGCGGGATGGAGACCGCGCTCGGCGAGCGCTTGAAGGAGCTGGCATGACCAACAGCCTGGCCGCTGCAGCAGGGCAGGGGAGCGGGCGCTCGCAACCGTTGCGTTGGTTGGCAGCGCGGCCGGAGGTTGCCGTGGCAGGCGTAGCGCTGGCCGTGATGCTGGGTGTGGGCGCCATCAATCCGGTGTTCTGGGATTGGGCCAACCTGTTCAGCCTGTTGCGCGCCAACGTCGAAACCGGGATCGTGGCCCTTGGCGTGCTGGTCGTGCTGATATCGGGCGGTATCGACGTGTCATTTCCGGCGTTCGCGATCGCCGCCATGTATCTCACGGTCAAGGCAATGATCGCGCTGTCCTACGATGGCGTCGTGCTGCCGCTGCTGGCCGCCACGCTGATCGGGCTGGGGCTCGGGCTGGTGAACGCCGGGTTCGTGCGCGGCTTCCGGATGATTCCGTTGATTGTGACGCTCGGCACGGGCACGGCGGTGCGCGGGTTCATCCTGGGCGAGGTGGGGGCGAGTCAAATCAACATCGATAAAATGCCACCGGCACTGATCGCGTTTGGCCGCAGCGAGTTGTTCAGCTTCACGCAAACCAACGGCCAGCCGGTCGGTCTGTCGGCGATGGTGCTGGTCTATGGGGCGTTGGCGCTGATGGTCCACCTCGTGCTCCGCTACACGCTCATCGGCCGCAGCATCTATGCGTTGGGAGGCGACGAGGAGGCGGCGCGGCGGGCAGGATTCAACGTAACCCGCACTACGCTGTTCGTATATGGGCTGGCGGGCGCGCTCGCGGGCTTCACCGGGCTGCTGCATGGCTCGATGATTTGGGTGGCGAACCCGCGCGACTTGGTGGGTTTCGAGCTTGACGTGATTGCCGCCGTGGTACTAGGCGGCGCGAGCATCTTTGGCGGCCGTGGCACGGTGGCCGGCACCATGCTGGGCGTGTTCACCCTCGTCCTGCTCAGCAACAGCCTCATCATCATGCATATCAACACCACGTGGCAGCGTGTGGTGGTGGGCAGCGTGGTGATCGCAGCAACCGCGGCTACCGCCTGGCGAGATCGCGCGGCGCGGCGCGGCGCGTTCGCATGACGCCGCTAACCTCCACTGCAAGGCGGCCCGGTTGGCTTCGCGGCGACACGTCCCTGTTGCAATTGGCTGGCCTCACGCTATTGATTTTCCTGGTGATGGCGGCCATCGACCCGGCAAAGTTCCTGCGACCGTACGTGTTCGAGTCGATCACCTTTCTCGCCCCCGAGCTCGGCCTGCTCTCCATCGCGATGATGCTGGCAATGCTGACCGGCGGGATCGATCTTTCCGTGATCGGCCTGGCGAACCTGGCCGGGATCATCGCGGGGCTTTACTTCCACGCCCTCGGCGGGCCGCATCCGGTCCTAGGCGTGGTGCCCATGTTGGGCGGAGTCGCAATCGCGCTCGCCATCGGAGTGGCCGGGGGCGCGGTCAACGGGCTGCTGATCGCACGGCTCGGCGTCACGCCGATCCTGGCCACGATCGGCTCCGGCCAGGTGTTCACCGGGTTGGCGCTGGTGCTGACGGGCGGCCCCGCCATCGTGGGCTTTCCCGCAAGTTGGGGCGCGCTCGGCAACAGCGCGGTAGCCGGGGTGGCGATGCCACTGATCATCTACCTGGTGGCAGCCACCACCGTGGGCGTCGTGCTCGAGCGGACAGCATTCGGCGTGAGCCTGCAACTGATCGGGACCAATCCGCTGGCGGCGCGGTTCGCAGGTTTGCGGACGACGCGGGCGCTGCTGCTGTCCTACATGGCGACCGGCGGGCTGGCAGCACTGGCCGGCATCCTGCTGTCGGCACGAACCAACGCGGCCAAGAGCGACTATGGCGTATCCTATTTGTTGGAGGCGGTGCTGATCGCCGTGCTAGGCGGCACCAACCCAGCGGGCGGCCGCGGCTCGGTAATCGGCGTGTCGCTCGCCCTGGTGGCGCTGATGCTGCTGTCATCCGGACTGCAGTTGCTGCGGTTCAGCAACTTCCTGGTGGACTTCGTATGGGGCGTTTTCTTGCTGCTCTCCATCGCGCTGAACGCACGGCGAGCGCGCTGACGCATGCGGTGCTTGGGCCACATCCCCCTGCACAGCGAAGTTGCCACGGCCACCGAGCGGCTGGTACTGGCGGCGGGGGAACTGTCCGTCTCGCTGTTCCGCTACGAGAGCGGCGTGGCGGCCGTGCGGCTGCGCAACAGCCGTGGCGAGCTGGTGGTGCTGCCATGGCTGGGGCAAATCGTTTGGTCGGCGCGGTTCGACGGCGTCGACTTGGCGATGGCCAGCGGGTTTGACATGCCGCGTCCGGCCGCCACCATCGCCGGCACCTATGGCTGCCTGCTGTTCCATAGTGGGCTGCTGCGCAACGGGGTTCCGGCCGCCGAGGACGATCACGCCCCGCACGGGGAGTTCCCAACCGCGCCGCTCCAACGGGCCTGGCTCGACATTATGGAGGCGCCCGGCGGCTTGGCGTTGCGGCTCGGCGGCCAGTATGATCACGTGGTGGGGTTCGGCCCCAACTATC
This sequence comes from Acetobacteraceae bacterium, assembly GCA_965199105.1. Lineage (GTDB taxonomy): Bacteria > Pseudomonadota > Alphaproteobacteria > Acetobacterales > Acetobacteraceae > LMUY01. Next base: position 2,135,363 of record CBDAQO010000002.1, read on the forward strand.
GCGCCGAACCCACCGTGACGCTGGGCGAGGCCGCCACGGTGTTCGACGTGGCGCTCACGCTGCGCAACCGCTCGGGCAAGCCGATGGACCTGATGTACATGGTACACGCCAATTTCGCCTTCGTGCCGGGTGGCCGCATCGTGCAGGCGGCGCCGTTTTCGCCAGCCGCGACCGCGGTGCGCACCATGGTTCCGGCGCATGTTCGGCCAACACCGGAGTTCCTGCGGCGAACCGAAGCACTGGCGGCTGACCCGGCGCGAACGGAGCGGCTTGACGACCCGGCACTGTATGACCCGGAGCAGGTGTTCTACCTGCGCGGCCTAGGCACGGACACGGAGGGAATGACGGCAATGATGCTGCAATCGCCGAGCGGGGAGGGCCTTACGGTGCGCTGGCGGCCTGCCGAGTTCCCTCATTGCGTGCGCTGGTTGTTCCACGACCCGGACCAGCAAGTCGCCGCCTTCGCGCTGCCCTCCACCTGCGAGCCGGAAGGCTATGCGGCCGAGCGGCGCAAGGGGCACGTTCGCGAGCTCGCACCCGGCGACACTATCCGTTTTGCGCTTACGATGGGCTACCTGGACGCTGCAGCGGCCGCCCAGGAAGCGGCTTGGATCAGCGGCCTCGCAGCCCAAGGAGAGACCTAAGCATGTCCGCGCGGATCGGAGTGGTGGGCAGCAACATGGTCGATCTCGTCACCTACGGCGAGCGGCTGCCCGGGCCGGGTGAAACCCTGGAAGCGCCGCGGTTCGAGATGGGCCTCGGCGGCAAGGGCGCGAACCAGGCGATGGCGGCCGCCCTGCTTGGCGCCAGCGTGCTGATGGTCAGCCGGGTCGGGGATGACATGTTCGGTCGCGACACGATGGCCGGAATGCAGCGGGCGGGGATCGACACGCGTCATGTTCGCAGCGTGCCCGGAACCGCCAGCGGGGTGGCACCGATCTTCGTGGCGGCAGACGGCGAGAACAGCATCCTCATCGTCAAAGGCGCGAACGAGCGGCTGCTGCCCGCGGACGTGGACGAAGCAAGCGCGGACCTGCAACAGTGTGACATCATCCTGCTGCAGCTCGAGATACCGCTCGAAACGGTGTATCACACGGTGGACTGGGCCAAGCGGCACAGCCGGCCCGTCTTGCTCAACCCGGCGCCTGCGACCGCGTTGCTCGATTTCGCGCGCATCGCCTCGGTGGATTTCTTCGTGCCGAATCAAACCGAGCTCGCCATCCTCTCTGGCCTGCCGGCCGAAACCCCCGCGCAGGCCGAGATCGCCGCCCGCACCTTGCTGGCCCGCGGCATGCGCACTGTGGTGGTGACGCTCGGCGCTGCAGGCGCGTTGCTGATGCGCGACGGCGAGAGCGTGGCCATCCCGCCAGTCCCGGTGCAGGTGGTGGACAGCACGGGAGCCGGCGATGCGTTCATCGGCGCATTCGCCGCCCGCTATGCGCAGTCGGGCGACGTAGAGGCGGCCCTGCGTGAGGCAGCCGCTTATGCCGCCCACTCCGTCACGCGCATCGGGTCACAAAGAGCCTTCGCGACCGCTGCCGAGTTCGCGGCGTTCCGTGCCAGCCAAGGTGACTGAGGCCAGTTCGTAACCTGCAAACTTGCCGCGTGCCGCCGCCGGCTTTCGCACGGTGCTTGGCGGCAGACGCGACAAAGGCGCTATCCAGGTTGCGTCAATAGGTGGACGTATATGCTCTGGATCTTCCAGTCTCCAGCCATCTCGACCACCGCTGCCTGATACTCCGCAAAGCCATGCAAGTGATCGCCCTCCTGCCAATCCGTCACGAGGCATCCGCAACGGATGGATACCTCGTCGGCAGTCGTGCCTGGTTCCAAAATCACCGCCGTCATTTGGTGGCGGAGCATGCCTTTGTGCCGCTGGTAAGCAGCTTCCGGAACCGCCCTGAGGTTCTCATACTCCCGGACGGGCTCGGCGGCTCGGCCGTGAAAAGCACCATTGTCGGCAAACAGATTAGCCCAGCTATGCCCGTCACCCTGGTCGAGATAAAAACAGTATCGCGCTAGCAAATCGTGGATAGCGAGTTGATCCTCGGCGGCAATACGTCTTTTCAGCATCGGATCCCTCCCGAGGGTTTCAGCGGCAAGTTCGTGTCACGCTCCAGCGCGATGAGGCAGTTGGAGGTACGATGCGTTGCGGCCGCCGGCGTGAATGACGTGTTGGCCTTGATTGTTGGCAAGCACGTTGTCCACTCCTGGCATGACGCCGCCAAGTATGTGATGCCCACTGATGACCAGGCGCAGTTGCTCGCCCGAGCTCAGGGCGAGACCGACCGGAAACAGGTCGATGTCGACGCACACGACCTCTCCTGGTGTGAGCTTCTCGACGCGATCAAAGCTGTGGACCGGGATGCTGTCGGTCGAAGTCGCCTCATCGATGCGGCGCATCGACACGCGGAGGCGACCATTCGAGCCTTTGTATTTGAGGATGGCGGCCCCCCTCTGCGTCAAAGCCTGCATCTTCGGTCCGTCATTGGGAATGGTGAACTGCTCGAGCTGCTCGCCCTGGGCATCCAGTTTTTGCAGGAAGACAAACAAGTCCATGTCATCCGCGCCCTCCGCCTGAACCCAAAGGTGCAACTTGGGATAGCCGACGAACTCTGTCGCTGCGTCGACCTGCATCGTGAAAGAGACGCTGCCCTGTTCGGACGCCGCGTCATAGCGCGCCGTCGACTCTGAGCCGGGCGCGGTGGTGACCAGACGGTGCGCAGCAGCATCCAGGTAATACTTGATCTGGGTGACGTCTTCGGGTGGAAACTCGCTCGCTGGCACGTTCGTGCGATCGCCGCCTTTGAGGTTTAGCACGGCATAGCGCACGCGCGGCGTCTTCTCCCAGCCGTTGTCGTTCCCCTTGAGGTAGTGATCGAAGAAGCGAAGCAGGTCGGCTTGGCTCGCTTCGTCGTAGTAGTCCGGCCACTCCATGGTGTTGTGGATGCGCAGCCACTTTTCCGCCGAGGCAATGCTGCGCCAGCCGCGGAAGGTTCCTGGCGTATGGATTGAGTTGGAGTAGCTCGCGACGACGTAGGCCGGGACGGCAACATTGTGGAACGCCGGGATTTTTGCTCGCCATAGTTCGTCCATCAACGGGTGCGCCTCAGCGTCGCCGACGAGGTCCTCACGAAGGCGCTTGCCAACAAGGTTCATCCCGAGCTGCTTCGGAAATGGAAAGTCTGGAATCCCGCCGCGCACGACGAGGTCGCGATAAACGTCGCTCATCCCCTCCCACGGCGCGATTGCCGCGAGGTGCGGTGGCTGCTCGGCGGCGACGAACCACTGTGAGATCGCGAGATAGGAGTTTCCTGTCGTACCGACTTTGCCGTTGCACCAAGGCCGCACGCCAAGCCACTCGATCAGGTCGCAATAGTCCTTCGCCTCATCTTGGCTCCAGAGTGGTAGATCACCCTCCGAGTTGAAACAGCCACGCGTGTCCGGGTTACAAACCGCGTAGCCTTGGGCGCACCAGAATGCAGGGTCGGGCCCCTCGAACTTGTTCAGTCCGGACAGATTACTGGTCCCCATCCCAAGGAGATCCAGCAGGTCCGTCGTTCTCGGGGCGTTGCCGCGGCTTTTGCCATAGGGGCTCCAGGCAACGATGACGGGGACCTTTTCGTCCCCGGCGGGACGAAGCACGTCGACGTAGATCGTCGTGCCGTCACGCAGGATGACCGCGGTGTCTTTCTCGAAGACGATATCAATCGGCAATTCCAAAAACCGGGGCTGGACTCGGAAACCGGCAGGCAGGATCCGGGTGCCCGGCTCGAAGCGGCTGAACAGCCCCTTTTCGCTTGCCTCGTCATAGGGGGAGGCGGGGACGTAGACAGGTTGGTATTCACTCACCTTGATTCTCCCATGCTTCATTATCTGCTTGCACCGGGGCCTTGTGCACGTTTTGCCCCGATCACTCTGGAGCGCGACGTCTGGCCTGCGGCTCTGATCGCCCCGCGCGCTCCCTCGATCGTCATCCCAAGGATCCGTAGCTGGTATTCGGCAGCCCGCGCCGAAACATCGGCACCGGCACCGGCAAGCCGGGCTCGGAGGCCAGCGCGCAACAAGGCAAGATGCGCCTCGACAACCAAGTCGCCGGGCTGCTCGAGGAACTGACTCTGTTTTGTCCCGAGTTCGACATCCGACCGGAGATCATCGCAGACTTGCACCATCGCGCCCTCGAACTCCGTAAAGCCAGACAGGAGCAGACCGCCCCAGAGCGGCTCGGCGGCAGCGATCTCGGCCATCAGCCGTAGAGCCGCTTCCATCAACTGCGCCCGTGTGCGGTCACGCTTCTTAACGTGCTGCTTGACCGCACCTTGCTCTTCATCATGCAACATTACCTTGGCTTCGTCTTCCAATTTGCCGCGGCGGAGACTTGCTGGGCTTCGGGCGAGCGGGCTTGGAGCAGTTGTCCGACCGGGCAGCCGCCTCCGGTGGGCGAACCCTGGAACTCACTGACGGACGCACGCTTTAACGACCTGAGCGTAGTGACATGGTGACCTCCAAGCGTTGCGACGTCAATCAGGGATGAGGCCACGTCTGGTATCTTAGACCTTTCCCCGCTTGCAACACACCTGCTTACCAGGTGACTAAAGTGTTGACGCAATCTTGACTATCAGATAGGTCTTGACGCCGTGCCGGACAAACGAGGGTGACGCCACCGTGAGTCTTTTGCCCGCGGAGCGCGGTATCGAGTGTTCATTGCTGACCAGATGACCAAAGCTGATGCGCAAATCAGCAGATCGGCCTATGCGGAGGAAAAAGTGAGAAAACCAAAAAATAGTTCCGGCCTAAGTCATGGGCTGCATGGTCCAAGGTCGTCTGCGTGGAGCGGGTTTGCTCTCGCCTTGATGGCTGCTGGTGGGTTGGTGGCGCCAGCGCTTGCGGAACCGGCTGGTATTGGCGGCAGCATCGAGACGGCGCAGGCCGCGCTCCCAAGCGCGCCCGGTTCATCCAGCACGCAAACCGGGACGCAGCAAATGCCTCCAACCGGAGGCGCGGGCATATCGACGTTTACAGAGCCGCCGGCGCCGCCTCCGCAGCAGAACCCGAATGCACTTGCGGACTCGCTCCGGCTACGGGGTTGGATCTATCCGGTTCCTCCAGCCGCCAACCTCCTGGATGGCGGCGATTTCGGGTTGCGTAACACGCTTGCGGAAGCCGGCATCAGCTACTTCGGCTTCACCAGCACGACCTATGAGGACAATATCCTCAGGCATGGCCTCCCGCCGGGAGTAAATAGCGCCCTTGCCGGCAACAGTAAGCAAGAGCAGTATGATGGCCAGTTGCCTACCTTCAACTCGTCCAATGCGTTCTTCGTCAACTATGATCTCCGCAGGTATGGCATTCCGAACGGCCAAATCACCCTTGGTGGCGCGGTTGTTTCAAACAATTGGAATCCAAGTGGCCCGAACGCGGTCTCGTTGGCGCAGGCCAACTTCTATTCAACCATGTTTAATGGTAGAGTCGAGGTCAATATCGGCTATCTCGAGAACGTCCTCGAGTTCCTGGGCACCCAGGTGGGTGGCAACCTGTCCAGCGGCATATTCGGCGTCGGCGCAGCGATCAACGTCGAGAATGGCGAGAACATCCCCGCGCTCCCCACGCCTGGGATCAACGTCAAAGTAAACCTGCCGGACCATTTCTACACCAAGTTAGGCGTCCAACGCGCAAGCAGCCCCGATGACCCGGTGGTCGAACGCCTGCAAAATCCGTCTGGAGTGCGGTTTCTCACACCCAACTCCGGCGTGTTCGTGATCGATGAGGCGGGTTATCGGGTGCCTCCGACGCCGGGTCACATGGGGACTTGGATCCGTGGTGCCGTGGACTACTCGACGAGCCGGTATAACCTTCTATCAAGCGCGGTCGAAGATCGTCATACCGGGGATTTCGGGCTCTATTTGTTGGCCGACCGGGAGCTTATCCAACTGAGGCCGAATGCCGGTCCTGGTGCTGCCGTGCAGGGTATCTATGCCGGGTTCTCGGTGAACTACGGGCCGTCATATTTCAACGCGTTCGCGCAGTACTATGAAGCGCGCCTCTACAGCTTTGGGTTAATCCCCGGTCGTCCCTACGACCAAGTAAGCCTGGTGGCAAACCGGAACATCTTCAGCAAGAATGCGATCACTCTCGCCCAGAGTTTTGGGCTGATGACGCATGCCGCGGCTGATACGTTCACGGCTGCCTATAGCGCCCATGTTCTTCCGGGTACGAACATAAACATCGGTTTGGGTTACACCGACAATCCAAGTCCGATCGTTTACAACACCCACACGGGGAGCGCTCTGAACGTTTTGACGAACCTGTTCGTGTTCTTCTGAGCGGCCGAAGCAGGATCCAAGGCCAAGGAATTGGTGGGACGGCTACCATGGTGGCTCTGCGGCAGCGATGCCGTAGCGCGGCGTCTCGAGGCGAGCAGTCGGGTCAGGTGTGCCTGCTCGACGGCTGCGTGGCGGCGGCCGGTGAGACTGTTGCCCGGTCTGCCGCGACCGGCCTCCAACCAGCCTTGACAGCCATGACCCCTGGTGACCTACTTTGCCTAACAGGTGGCGTTTCACGGGGTCGTGACACTTCAACAACAGCGCTCGCGATAGGTGCTCAAGGGCCGTTTGTAACCGAGCTCTGCTGTTCGGCAGAAAGCGCCAGACCATTGAGTGTCAACCGTGCCAATCGATCAATAGGAAGCCCATATGCTCCTCAATGGTTACTTCGCGGGACCGATCGCAGGCCTCAAATACAAGACGCCAACCTATTCGGGCGTGACCAACGAGAAGGGGCAGTTCAACTATAGGCCGGGCGAGCGCGTGGCATTCCTGCTGGGCGACATCCCCATCGGCAGCAGCTTGGGCGCGCCGCGGGTCAATCTTGCGCAGATCGTCAGCCGGGTCGATGGCAATATCCACAAGCTGTGCGATCCCGGCCTGACAAACATCGCGCGCTTCATCTGCAGCCTCGATTGGGACGGCGATCTCGATGGCGGTATCGTCATCGCGCCCGTGGTGCATGATGTCATTGGTCGCCGGCCGCTGAACTTTCGCGCCGACGTTTCGTTTGCGGCGCGTCTCGGGGACCGCGTGCGTGAGTTTGAGGACGATCTGCTTATCGCTGACCTCTTTGGTGAGCTCGACGGGAGCGGCGCGTTCACCGGCAGCCAGCCTCGCCGGCTTTGTTCAGCGGCCACCGCTCGCAACGAGGTCCGTCGGCACATCCTTGGCATCCGACGCTTCAGGGACGTCATGATCCCGCTGCAGAATGGGTCGCACGTCTTTGCGGACGTGTTTCGCCCTGACAAGGACGGGGCGTTCCCAGTGATCATGAATTGCGGCGTTTATGGTCGCGCCTTCCATCACCACTCCATTTGCGGCGTGGGTGATTTCGAGTCGCACGAGCAGGAGGAGGATGCGTATTTCCAGGGTAACTCCGATGGGCTGATCTACGAGAACCATGAGACGGTCAACACGGTGGATTGGGTGCCGCACGATTACGTTGTGATTAGGGTCGATGGCCCGGGCACCGGCAAAAGCCCTGGCAAAGTGGCACCGTGGGGCATCTCGACCGCGGAAGCCTACCGTGACTCGATCGAGTGGGCTGGCGAGCAGCCCTGGTCGAACGGCAACGTCGGCCTATGGGGCATGTCTTATTACGCCATGACTCAACATGCCGCCGCCAGCCTGCAGCCTTCCCACCTCAAGGCGATGGTGGCGATCGGCACGGACGTGGATCTGTATGAAGAGGTGGTCTACACGGGTGGCGTCCTGAACGAAGAGTTCTTTCCGGTCTGGTTCAAGGCTGGTGTCGTCCCGGCCATGTGCCGCAAGGAAGACACCGTTGATTTCATGGCCATTGCCCGGTCGGCGCCGTTCAAGGATTCCGACCCGGCGGCGATCTTCGGGCCACGGTCCGACGTCTTCATGAGCCCGGATATGAGTGCCGTCAGTGTGCCGCTCTGGACGGTGGCGTGCACCACGCACCCGGCCCATTTCCATCAACTGGGAAGCAGCGAAGCCTACTTCGCCACCAACACGAAGAACAAGAAGATCGACTTTTGGGAAGACTGGTTCACCAAGTCGTATGCGGTTGCCAGCATTGCGGAACACCGAGCGTTCTTCGACTATTGGTTGAAGGGCATCGAGAACGGCATCATGGACAAGCCGCCGGTCCGGCTTGAAATCCGGGCTGGCGACGGCTGCTCATACAGGCTGGAGGAGAATGAGTGGCCGATCGCCAGGACGAACTACGTCAAGTTGTTCCTTGACGCGGCGCAGTCGGACTGGAAGGCCGATCCGTGGCGCAACGACTTTATGCGCCTTTCGCTCGTACCGCCGCAGGAGCCGCGGCAGGCAGCGTATTCCGCCGAGGTGCCGATCGAAAGCCGCACGGGTCCGTCGCCGGCATTGCTGCCCGTGAAGCCGCCCGCGGCCCTACTCGCGTGGAAGACGGGCGTGTCGTTCATCAGCGACCCGTTGACGGAAGACATGGTGTTCGCGGGCTATGGCAAGGCGGAGCTTTGGGTCTCGTCAACGAGCGAGGACATGGACATCTTCGTCTCGCTGAGGATTGTCGACGAACTGGATCGGCTCGTCGACCATGCTGGCCCGGTCACCATCGGCATGTCGACGAAGAACTACCCGCTCGCAAAGGGCTGGCTGAAAGCGTCCCACCGCAAGGTGGACGAGGCACGATCGACTGTTTACACTGTTAAGCACACGCATCGAAAAGCCGATTACGCGCCGCTTCAGCCCGGCGAGGTGGTGCCCGTGGCAATCGAGATCATTCCCAGCACTGCGCTGCTCAGGAAGGGCTATCGTATTCGGCTGGACATCCAGCCGTTCGACGGGTTCGACCATGGCAGCCGCCACGCCTATGACTCGAGCTATCATGACGGCGCCCGCAACGTGATCTACACCGGCGGGGATCGGCCGAGTTGGATACAACTGCCGATTGTGCCTGACCGCCAAAGCTAGCTTGCGGCGCTCTATTCCGCCCCAGGAGCGTGCTTCTCGTCACCCGGCTGCGTGGCCGGGAAGAGGCCGTCGATGTCCTTGCGTAAGCCTGCCGATTGCTACATTGACTATGCTTACCGATTCGACATGTGACATGAGGACTCGTATTCCCCAACCATCGCATTTGCCGCCGAAGCCGGAGAAGCCACGGCGCAGGCGCGTCAAGATCACCGACGAGATCATCGAGAGCTTACGGCAGGATATCGTCACCCGTCGGTTGCCGCATGGGGAACGGCTGCCCAGTGAGAAGGAGTTGTCCGACCGCTTCGGCGTAAGCCAGCCAACGGTGCGGGAGGCGATCCGAGCGCTGGAAACGCTTGGCCTGGTCGAGGTGCTGCATGGCAACGGGACCTTTGTCCGGAGCCAAGGCGATTACGCCCTCGCGTCCGCGCTGCAAACGCTGCTGCAGCTCGAGAGTGTCGGGATCATGGACGTCCTCGACGTGCGGCGGATGCTGGGCCAGCACTCCATCGAAGCCGCGGCGATCCAAGCAACCGAGGACGACATCAAAGCCATCGACGCGGCGAAAGCGCGCTTCGACACTCCATCTGTCATGAAGGATGTCGATGATGTGATTGCGTGCATTATCGACTTCCCGCGCGCCGTGTCGGCGGCCTCGCACAACGCGATCCTGCACTCCCTGGAGACCTTTCTGCTGGTCTTGGTCAACGAGGTCCAGGTAAAATCCCTGCCAGACCGTGGCGTCCGTTTCTGGCGCGCTCGAGCGGTGGCGTTCCAGCCGCATCGGCTTGCGATCTTGGCCGGGATACGCTCGCGCAACCCGGCCACCGCGCGCACCGCGATGCTCGCGTATTTCGACGCTCAGCGCGCGCGCTTCGAGCAAGACCACACCTTGCGCGCGTTGAATCTGGCGAGCCCGAAGCTGGTTGCGATCATGTCAAACATGGTCAGTCGGTTGAAAGACTGAGGGGGCGAGCGCCAAGGCTGCGGCGGCGGCACAAACGACCGTCGGCTCGCAAACGAACGCTGGCCGGGTTGAGAGGGTTGGTCAAGGCCGGGCTACCCCGCTGTCTAAGCGGACGGATTGCTTGCCGCTAAACCCGGCAACCTTGCGAAGGCTCGGGTCGGTGCCGTCCCGCCTCCCAACCGACGCGTCTGGGTGGTCATCGAACCAGCCCTCAGGAGGATATCTGAACATCCAGTCGACGAGGAGGGTGCGGTGTGCGATCAGCCATTGGCCGTCCCGCTGCTCGAACCGGTCGAGGTAGCGCGCCCAAAGTTTTACCTTCTCGTTTTTCCAGTGGTGGAGTTCCGACCCTTGGTGATCGGCGTTCAGGTAGGTTTCGACATAGGCCGTGTCGGGCCCATCGAACTCGATGAGACTATTGCCGAGGAAGTGCATCGTCCGCACGAACCGCGGCATTTCCTTGCTGAGAAAGTCGAAGAAGCCTTCCGCCGAGCCAACATGCAGACTTGCCGGAAACTGGATGTGCGCATCCTTGTGGAAGGCGGAGCGAACCAGTGACATATCGACGCGGTCCAAACCCCGGCAATAACGCAGCAGCACGTCGTGGATTTCAGTCCGAGCGCTAAGTTCCTCGAGCGTCATCATTCCTCCTCCTATTCTTCTGCCTTCGAGTCGGTCTAGGTCACCAAATCACCTTTTGTCAATCATGCGCCACCAGCAGGTGGCAGCCTCGGCCCAGCGTCTTGCCTTGGCAGCAGGACGTGCAGACACTTGGTGTCTTTAACACTGCTTGACTTTTTCAGCGGCGCGAAGATATCCTGCCCAGAGGCAAATTCAACGATTGGTCGCTTCTAAGCCGGCATCGACGCCGGGCTTGGCGGCGCAGGGAGCGGGGGTCCGGATATGACCGTGCTGAACAAATCGCCTTTGGTGGTGCGTAGTGGGCCGTCGGCATCGGCCACGATTGGCAAATCGGCCCTCGACCTGGTCAGCCAAATCGAGGAGCTGCATTCATGGCTCCGTGGCATGCAGGGCGAGGCAGAGCTGCAGCGCCGAGTGCCGCAAGCGACCGTGGAGCGTCTCGATGCGCTCGGGGTTTACCGGCTCGCCACGCCGAGCCGGTTTGGCGGCGCCGATTTCTCGTCACGGGAGCTGTTCTACATCTACGAAGCGCTTGGGCGCGGATGCGGCGCGACGGCGTGGACGACCTGGGCTTCCAGCGGCGGCAATTTGTGGAGCATGGCATTCCCTGACAGCGCCGTGACCCCGGTCTATAGCGCGACATGGGTGGGTAACCGGACCTGCGCGGTGGGCGGCAGTTCGCGGCGCCTGTCCGGCACCGCACGCAAGGTGGCTGGCGGGTGGATGATACGGGGAGCTTGGCCCTTTGCCACCGGAAGCGCTCATGCCTCGCATGCCTACCTCGCCGTGTTCTGCGACGACCACGACGACACGAAGGTTGGCATGGCCCTGGTGCCAAAGGACTCCTACAGTCGGCTCGATGATTGGGACACGATGGGCATGGCGGGGACGGGGAGTGCCACGATTGCCATTGAGGCAGAGCTGTTCGTGGACGACGAGCATTTCAGCTCACCGCAGATGTTGCGTGAACGGCTCGCCGAGCTGAGGGGGCGGGGATTGGGGCCGCGGCCCGGCGGGCTTGGCCGCTCGCTCATGGTTGGCTCGGGCAACGCGCTGGGCATGGCCAATCACGCGCTCGAGCTTTTCCTGGGGGTGATTGGGAAGAAGGCGATCGCCTATTCGCCGTATAGCTGCCAACGGGACGCTCCAGTGACGCATCTGGAGGTGGGCTACGTTCAGATGCAGATCAAAGCTGCGCGCTTTGTTGCTGAAGCGGCGTTGGATGATCTCGATCGTCTCTATGAGAACGGCGAGGAGGTTATCGACGGCGACGTTGTCCGGTATCACGCGGACACGGCGTTTGTGTGGGATAGCTGCGCCACTGCGATCGAGCGGTTGTTCAAGGCCTCGGGTGCTTCGGCGATTGCCAAGAAGCAGGCGCTGCAGTTGATCGCGCGGAACTGCCGTGCCGGCTCCATGCATGCGGCCCATAATATCCAGACGTGCATGGAGAATTATGGTCGGCAACTTTGTGGCGTCACGACAACGGTGACGTCGGCCACCGTGTTGGAACGGGCAGGCTAGAGCATTCTCCGTTCGCGTCGGCTCACTCCAAATCCTCTAGCTCGTTGTTTTGGCGAGCATCTTCACCCGATCAGGTGATTCCACCTGATCGGGATCTGCTCTAGCACAAGCGCGCCCGAACCGATGGCCCGGTGACGCGTCCCGCTCACCGGACCATGAGGGACAAGGCGACTGCGACAGCGGTCAGGCCGCACAGCACGTAGCTAACCAATTGCTGCGGCGCGAGCCCCAGGGGCCGGGCCGTCTCGGCCTCGAAGTCTGGGTCGGTCCAAGACGTCCCTGGAAAGATCGTCGCAAGCGCCATCGCGACGAAGTAGCTCGCGGCCGAGACGGTCGCGATCAGGAACGACCCAAACGTCAGCACCGGTGATCCGAACAGCACGGCCAGCGAAAGCAAACCACCGAAGATGCCCATGAGCATCGTCTGCCCGTTGTGGAACTTCGCGTGCGGCGGCCACGCAGGGTTCCACAGGTGCTGCTTGCTAGTTTGCGGCACGACAGCGTCCGCGAACAGACCGCCAAAATTGGCAACTGCAACGACGGCGATGATCCACTTGGCGAATTCCACGGCACACCTCCTTCTCATCCAAGCGAGAAAGACGTGCCGGAGGCCGGCCCGCGGGTGCGGGAGGCTCGTACGGCGCAATGGCCACCCGGACTACCGACCGGGCCGTGACTTTTGCACGTCTGCACCAAAGGTGCCGCCATGGTCGGGGCGTGTCAATGCAATCGCCCGGCCGAAGGGTGCATCGGCGGTCGGCCGGCCGGATGGTTCGCCGCCTGCACAGCCCGATCGCTCCGCCAGCAGAAAATGCTTGGCAACGATTGTCTCCATGTTACATGTAGAACTGAGGCAACGCCGAGTGCGACGATGACTGCCAAGCGCCCACTAAGATTCGATGCCGTCGTGTTCGACCTGCTGACGGCACTGCTGGATTCCTGGGCGCTTTGGAACCGCGCGGCAGGATCACAGACCGACGGGCTGCGCTGGCGCCGGGCCTATCTGCGCCTGACCTACGGTTGCGGCGCCTATCGGCCTTACGAGGACCTTGTGGCGGAGGCCGCAAGCAGTGCCGGGTTGCCGCAAGGCGCCGCTATTGCGCTGTGCCGCACGTGGGACGGGCTGCGGCCCTGGGCGGAAGCGCCGGCGATCCTTGGCGACCTCGCGCGGCGCGCCGTGCCGCTCGGCGTGGCCACGAACTGTTCCGCTGCCATGGGCCACCGAGCAGCGCTGGCCGTCGGCGTGCCGTTCACCGCCGTCGTCACGGCCGAGGCGGCGGGCTTCTACAAGCCGCATCCCGAACCCTATCGCGCCGTGCTTGCCCGGCTTGGGACCGACCCGGCACGCACCCTGTTCGTCGCCGGGTCCCCGGCCGACGTGCCCGGCGCCACGGCCGTCGGTATGCCGGTGTTCTGGCACAATCGCGCGGGCCTGCCCTTTGTGGCCGATGCGGCGCGCCCATTCCTGGTCGCCGACACGCTGCAGCCGCTGCTGGAACTCGCGTGATGGGTGGCGTCTCGGCGCTTGCCCAGCTCGAAACGCCACGGCTCCTGCTGGACCAGGGCCGGCTCGAGCGGAACGCGTCGCGCATGCGGGAGCGCTGTGCGGCGCTGGGCGTCGTGCTGCGGCCGCACCTCAAGACGGCGAAATCGGTCGAGGTCGCCCGGGTCGCCGGCGGCGGTGCACCGGGCCCGGTGACGGTGTCCACCCTGGCCGAGGCCGAGTATTTCGCGGCCGCCGGCTGGGACGACCTCCTGTACACCACCGCGATGACGCCGGCCAAGGTGGCGCGCGCCGCCCGGATCGTCCGCGAAACCGGCGTCGGGCTGCGGCTCGTGGTGGACAGTCCCCAAGCGGCAACGCTGCTCGGGGCGGCTGCGGCGACCGAGGGCGCCACGTTCGGCGTGTTGGCGGAAGTGGATTGCGGCGAACATCGCAGCGGCACCGCGCCGGCCTCCGCCGACCTCGCTGCGGTCGCCGCTGCCATTTCCGCGGCTGCCCCGAACCTCCGGCTCGTGGGCGTGATGACCCATGCCGGGCACTCCTACGCGCTGGATGACCCGGCCCGGATCCGGGCGTTGGCGGAAGCCGAACGGGCCGCTGCCGTTGCATCGGCAGAGATGCTACGTGGTCTCGGCCACCGCTGCGCCATCGTCAGCGTCGGCTCGACCCCCACCGTGCTGTTCGCCGAGCACCTGGGCGGCGTCACGGAGGCACGCGCCGGCATCTACCTGTTCAACGACCTGGCGCAGCTTTCGCGCGGCGTCTGCACCGAGGCGGACCTTGCCGTCTCCGTGCTGGCCACCGTCATCGGGCACCAGCGCAGCGGCCCGAGCTTGGTGCTGGACGCTGGCGCCCTGGCCCTGTCCAAGGATCTCAGCGCCAACCGCTTCCTGCCCGGCACGCAGTACGGCTGGGTCTGCGACAGCGAAACGCTGCAGCGGCTCGGCACCCTCAGCGTCGAAACCGTGCACCAGGAGCATGGGACCGTCCCCGTGCCGGACGAGGGCTGGTTCGCGCGCAGGCCGGTGGGCAGCACCGTGCGCATCCTGCCCAACCACGCGTGCCTGACCTGTGCCGCCTACGGGTCCTACGACGTGCTGCGGGACGGCGCCTTAACCGACCGCTGGACCCGCACGGGCGGCTGGTGACGCAAATGGAGGACGACACGATGCCGACGCCAACCCCAACGCCGGCTTCGCGGTTGACCGAGGTGCGCTGCGCCGACGCGCCGCAGCCCGGCGGCCACTACGCCCAGGCCGTGCTGCACGGAACGGCGCTCTACGTGTCCGGCCAGCTCGGCGTCACCCGCGACACCACGGATGCCGCTTCGGTGCCCGTCGCGGACCAGGTCGCCTTTGCGCTGGGCAACATCGAGCGCATCGCCCGTGTGGTCGGCGCCGGGCGGGCCGACGTGGTGAAATGCACCGTGTTCGTGACTGGCATCGAGCATTGGGACGAGGCGAACCGCGCCTATGCCGCATTCTTCGGCGCGCACCGGCCGGCTCGGTCGGTGGTACCCTGCGCGGCGCTGCACTTCGGCGCCAAGGTCGAGATCGAAGCCATCGTGGCGGTTGGCGGCAGCTAGAGCATGATCTCTTCGATCATGCTCCGCTTGACTGAGAAAAGAGCAGCTTTATCCGAGCCTTCGGATCGCAAAGCGACTCCGATTGCTCGGATGCTGCTCTAGGGCCTCGACCTCGCCGTGGCCGGGCTGCCTGCCCTCAAGCCGACCGCGCGCATTGTGGACTCGGTGCATGCGACGTTGCGGGCGGCGATCCTGGATGGCGCATTATCGCCGGGTCAGCCGCTGTCGGTTCCGGCCCTGTCGCGCCAGTTGGACGTGTCCCGCAGCCCGGTGCGCGAGGCCCTCCTGGCGTTGGTCGCGGACGGCCTCGCGGTGGAGCTGCCCCGGCGCGGCGTGTCGGTGGTGGCGGTCGAGATGTCCGACCTGCTGGAAATCCACGAAGTGCGGGTGGCCGTCGAGGCACAAGCGGCCCGGCTGTGCGCGCAACGCGCGAGCGGTGCGACCGTGCGCGGGCTTGCCGATGTCCTCGCGCGACAGCACGCCGTGGTGGAGCAGGGGGATGCCGCCGGCTGGTTCAGGACCAATGCCGAGTTCCACGGCGCCATCGCCGCGGGCACCGGCAACCGGCGTTTGTCCGAGGTGCTCCTCACCCTCGAGGCCCAAATGCGCCTGGGGCTGCGGCAGGTGTCCTCGGACCGAGAGCAGCGCCGACGCGGCCTGACCGAGCACCATGCCGTGCTCGAAGCGATCGCCCGCCACGAGCCGGAGGCAGCCGAGCAGGCGATGCGCGACCACATCCGCCGCACCAAGCAGGCGCTCGCTGACACCTAAGATTGCAGGGGTGAAGGGGATGACTATCCCCTTCCGGGTGCAGGGCGGAGCCATGCCGCTATGATCTCACAACACCCTGCGAGTCGCCCGCGTTCTCAGCGATCGCGATCTTCTGCACCAGCAGGCCGTGACCAACCGCAGCGCCCGCTCGCAGCGCCGCCGCGATGAACGTCGTCTCTGCAAGCTCCTCTCGCGACGCTCCGGCTTTCACGGCACGGCGCGTATGAACGTCGAGGCAGTAGGAGCACTGGGTTGTCAGCGCGACACCGATCGCGATCAGTTCACGGTATTTCGCAGGGATGACGCCGTTGTCCCGCTCCGTCGCGGCGCTGAAGGCAAGTAACGCCTTTGCCTCCACCGCAGCCAAGCCCGCAAGCTCGGCCGCCAGCCCCAGATCGGACGGCTCCTGGTAGGCGGCAACGCTGCCTGGCTTGATCATGCGCGGCTCCTCACCCTGGACTGACTGATGGTCTCGAATAGGCCGATGACCCAGCACATGGGACAACCGCGCAGCAGGACGACGCCACCGGCAAAGGCGCCGAAAGCTCCCAGGCCCCGCAGCAAGGTCGGTGTGGATATCGACCACAGGGCGAACGCCACCAAGGCTGCCGCACCTGCGCCGCGTGCGACATGCTCCACGATGCTGCGGCTGGCGAACGGGCTCATCGCAGCAGGTACTCCCGCAACAAGCCGCGCGCGCGATGCAGGCGCCCCTTCACCGCTTCCCGGGTCAATCCCAGCGCTTCAGCCATCTCATCCACTGTTCGTTCCTCCATGTCGCGCATGACCACGATCATACGGTATTGTTGCGGCAAAGACTGGATGGCGGCGGCCACGTCGAGGCGCAGTGCCTCGTCCGGTTGCGAAAGCACGATCTGCTCCTCTGCAGGCACGTCGGCCGCTACCATGCGAAAACTCCGGGCGAGCCGCAGGCATTCCCGGCGGACCAGCGCGAACAGCCAGGCCGAGAAGGACGACACCACCCGGATCGTCCCGACCCGGCGATACAGCAGCCAAAGCGCGTCCTGCACCGCGTCGTCCACGTCACTGGCGCGGCAAGTCGCGCGCGCGTAGCGTTGGATGTCGGGGCGAGCGGCTGCAAGCAGTTCGACGAGCGCGGTGTGGTCGCCGGCAATGGCTGACTGGATGAGCGGCGTCGGGAGAGCCGGCATTGTGTCAGGCACCTGGAACGGGGTTTCGCGCGACCGGGCGCCGTCCCACCCTCGCCCACCTCGGACAAGATCCAACCCCACCGGTCATGGCGAAGATGGCGCCACGCGCGACAAGGCCATCGGCCACCACGCATAAAGAGTCCTGCGGTCAATCATGGTCCCACTCCCTTGGCCGCGTTGCGACCCTGTGTTGATAAGAGGCGGCGACGGGCCAAAACGGTTCACCGATTTTTTCGGCCTAGTGACGGCGTATCCGCAGCAGGGCGTTGGCCGCGTCGGCGGCTACGTAGATCGCACCGTCCCCGCCCACCGCAACGCCGCCTGACCGCGGGTAGGGGATCTGCAGCCGTCCCACCGGCAGGCCCTCAGCGACCAGGGTGGCCGCGCCGCTGGCGGGATCGACGACGAACAAGCGGCCTTGCCAGGCGTCCAGGGCCACGATGCGGCCGTCGGGCGCCACGGCCAGGTCCCGCAGCCCGCCCAGGCCTTGCGCCACCGGGACAGGCTCGCCGCCGGCCGTCCGCAGGTGGAGGATCCGGCCGGTCCCGCTCTCGGCGACGTAGGCGCCCCCATCGGGGGCGGGCGCCAGGCCGATGGGATGCTGCAGGCCGTCAGCCGCCACCTCACGCGCGCCGTCCGTCACCCGCACGACGCGCCCCGCGCTCGGTTCGCTGACCAGCATGGCGCCGTCCGCGCAGGCCAGCACCGCGCCGGGCTGCTGGAAGCCCTCCACGTCGTAGAGGAAGTCGCCGCGTCGGTTCAGCACCTGGACTACGCCGAAGGCTTCGCCCAGCAGCAGTACGCGATCGGCGCCCACGCTCACCCCCACGGGAAACTTCAGCGGCGACGCGACCGCCCGCGCCACGTCCGCGAGCTGGCCGGTGCTCGGGTCCAGCGTCCGGTAGGCGCAGGTGTCGGCGATATGGACCCGCTCGCCCTCGGGCCCGGTGGAGACCGCGATGGCGCGCGGGAAGCCCAAGCCTGGTGCCACCACCGGGCGGACCGCGCCGGTGCGGGGGTCTACGGCGTGCACGGCGCCATCCGCCATGTTGCTCACATAGATCAGGCCGTCGGTGCCTATCGCCATGTTGTCGGTCGCGGTGGCGAGCCTGGCGACCCGGCGGCGGGTCCAACCTGCTCCGGCGCGGTCCAGGGCGAACAGCTCGCCAGTGGCGTCGTCCAGGACGTAGAGCTGCTCCGCGGCATCGAAGCGCACCGCGCCGGGCTTGCCGAAGCCTTCCCCCAGCACCTCGGTCCGCCCTGTCTCCGGATGGACCCGCACCACCTGGCCGCGCTCCCAGGCGGGCGCGTAGATCAGGCCGTCGGCGCCGAACTGGAATGCGTTCAGGCCGCCGGTATGGTCGACCACCAGACGCGGCGGTGCCACGCCCGCCAGGTCGATCTCCCACAAGCCTTCGCCCAGGAAGACCTGGCCCACGAACAGCCGCCGGCCATCGCGCGTGAGAGCGATCGAGTTGGCGCCCGCGAGCCCGGTTGCGAGGTCGCGCAGCGCGCCGTCGGCCGTGCGCATCCGGACAGCCCCTTCCAGCAGCGCCGTCCAGATCATGTCGCCGTGCGGCGTGAAGACGAGGTCGTCCGACTCACCCGAAAACGGGCCGACGACGGTGTCGACTACGCCGGTCGACACGTCGACGGCGAAGATGCTCTCGCCGAACACGCTGGCCACATACAGCCGCCCGTCCGGCCCGAAGGCCAGGCCATTGGGCGAGTGCAGGCGGGCGCCTTCGACCAGGATGTCGAGGGCGAAGCCTTCGCTGAGGCGGATGTCTGCAGTGCTCGTGCCCATGGTGATCCCCGAGATCCTGCGTGGCGTGTGACCCGCAACGGGCCCACCGCCGCACGCCGGGTCGGATAGGTGTTCCCGCCTTGCCGGTGCATAAAGGCGCGGAACGGCGGCACTCTCGCAACTGGCAGTTGGCAACGGAAGGCGGGCGATGCTGGACCGGCTCATGAGCATGGAAGTGTTCATCAAGGCGGTGGATACCGGCTCGTTCGCCGCCGCCGCGCGGCAGCTCGCCATGTCTCCACAGATGGTGGCCAAGCACGTGGCCGCGCTCGAGGAGCGCCTTGGCGCCCGATTGTTGCGCCGGACCACGCGTCAGCAGGGCCTGACCGAAGTAGGACGCGTCTACGCCGAACGGTGCCGGCTGCTTCTCGAGCAGGCGGAGGCGGCGCACGCCCTCGTGGACGCAGCGCAGGCGACCCCGCGGGGACGGCTACGCATCAGCGCCCCGACGACCTTCGGCGCCCACACGCTCGTCCCCCTGGTCACCGCCTACCTGCGCGAGCACCCTGGCGTGGAAGTCGAGCTCGCGTTGACCGATCGTTTCGTGGACCTGGTCGAAGAGGGCTTCGAGGTGGCGTTCCGGATCGGCGCACTGGCCGACTCAAGCCTGGTGTCCCGCAGCCTGGCCCCTTACCGGCTCGCCGCCTGCGCCGCGCCCGACTACCTGCGGCGCCAAGGCACGCCACGGCACCCCGCCGACCTCGCGGACCATGACTGCCTCGGCTACGCCTACTGGCCCCGCCCCGCCGAAAGCGTCTGGCCATTCCAACGTGACGGAGTCACCCACAAGGTCGAGGTGCGGAGCCGGCTGCAGATCGATAGTGGCGAAGCGCTCCTGGCCGCCGCGCTCGATGGTTTCGGCGTGGTGCTGTGTGCCGAGGACGTGCTTCGCGAAGCGATGCAAGCGGGTCGGCTGGTGCGGGTGCTCGCCGACTACGCACCCCCGTCGCGGCCGGTCCATCTCCTCTACCAGCGTGACCATCTCCGCACGCCGAAGCTCCGCAGCTTCATCGACGCCGCCGTCCACGTGTTGGGCCGATCAGCCTGATCATCCGACCCGGCGTTGGACCCGGGCGGTGGATCAGCGCTAAACGCGGCCAGTCCCAAGCGGCTAGGGTGGGGACGGCGGCCGACCACACGGCAGTGCTCCGGTTGCACTCATTTGCCTTTCACCGGCGCCGAACGATTGAGAAACGCACTCGGGGTGAGGGCGGTGACTTGCCGGAAGGCGAACGAAAACGCGGCCGTGCTGGAAAAGCCTGCGCCTGCCGCCACGTTCGAGATCACCTCTCCTCTTGAGAGTTGCTCGATCGCCAGGATGATCCGGGCTCTTTGTCGCCAAGCCTTGTAGGTCAGGCCCGTCTCGGCGGGGAACAGGCGGCTGATGGTGCGCGGCGACGTCGCGGCTCGCGACGATAGCTCTTCGATGCCGGGTTGGCCGCCGCGGTCGGCCAGAACCAGCTCGGCAACGCGCTTGCCCACCGGGCTCGCTGGCAGTGGCAGGAACGTCGGCGCGTCCAGCGTCTCGGTGAGCTCATGAAGGATCAATCGAGCGACGAGTTCGGTCTTGTCGTGCGTCGCGCCGCCATCGAACGCCGCCGCGATCAGCTCCCGCAACAGCGGCGTCACCCTCAATGCGAACGTCCGGTTCAGCGGCTGCGAAGGGGCCCACGCTCTCAATGCGGACAGGCGCCAGTAGATCATCCACTGTTCGGTATCGGACAGCATCTCGTTGCGATGCGGCACCTCGGCCGGCATCCAGACGGCAAGCTGCGGCGGGACGAGCCATCGGCCGGACGGCGTGGTGACCTGCATCGTGCCGGAAACGGCGAAGATCAACTGTGCCTCGTCATGCGCATGCAGCTCGGCGACCGCGCCGCGGGCCTTGGAGCCGCGCAACGTACGGAAGGACGGCGGCGAGCCGGTTTGGCGTGTTGTCGATACCATTTGGCGTAACATCGCAGAGACGCTCTGCTAGGTAAATGCCCGGCAAACACATCGAAAGCGAACCAAGCCATGCGCATGACCGGCAACACGATCCTGGTGACAGGTGGCACCAGCGGCATCGGGCGCGCGCTCGCCGAAGCCCTCCACGACCACGGCAACGTCGTCATCGTGGCGGGACGTCGGCAGGCGTTGCTCGACGAGATCACCTCGGGCCGAGACCGCATGGTCGGCATGGCGCTCGACTTGGCTGACCCGGCGGCACTGCGCCGCTTCGCGCATGACATTTACACGCGCTTTCCCAGCCTGAACGTACTGGTGGCCAACGCCGGCATCTCCACCATGGAGGACCTCGTCCATGGCTGGGACCTGTCCGCGGCGGAGGCGATGGTCGAAACCAACATCCTCGGCACTCTGCGCGTCGTGGCAGCACTTCTGCCTGGGCTGCGGCGACAGCCGGACGCGGTCATCATGGCAACGACCTCAAACCTCGGCTTCATGCCGAAAGCCATCTTCCCCACCTACTGCGCCACCAAGGCCTTCCTGCATTCCTGGCTGCAGTCGCTGCGGCATCAGCTTCGCCGTGACGCCATCGAAGTGCTGGAGTTAGCCCCACCCTACGTGCGCACCCAACTGACCGGCTCGCACCAAGCGGCTGACCAGCGGGGCATGCCGGTCGCCGCCTTTGTCGCCGACGTCATGGGCCTGTTGGCGGCGCACGATCATCCAGCAGGTGAGGTCCTGGTGGAACGGTCCCGCGTGGAACGGATGGCGGAGCGCCAGGGTCGCTACGCGGAAATCTACGCGACCATGAACCCGGCCTGACAGTCAAAAACCACGAGCCATTACGAGGCGCCGTCCATGTCAACTGCAACCACCACCGCCTCCGGCTCGGCGGACCGCGACCTCCATCGCGTCCTCTGGCTGACGCTGGCGCTGTTTCTCTCCTACCTCGGCGTCGCCATTTCCCTGCCGGTCACCTCGCTCTACGTCATCACCCGGCTCGGGCTTGGCAACGCAGCCGCGGGATTGGCAGTCGGCATCTCGTTTGCGTCCACCATCCTGACGCGTGGCATGGCCGGCCGCATCGCCGACCAGCGGGGCAGTAAACACTGCATGGCCTGGGGTCTGTGCCTGTACGCCCTGGCCGGGATCGTTTGTGGCGCGGCGAGTTGGCAGGACGCGCCTAAGCTTGCTGCCTATGGCGTGCTGATCGTCGGCCGGTTGCTGCTCGGTGCGGGCGAAAGCCTGACGGTGGTGGGAGTGATCGCGTGGTGCTTCGGGATCATGGGGCCAGCCCGAGCGGGCAAGGTCTTGTCGCTGGTCGGTATGGGCCTGTTCGGTGCGTTTGCGGTCGGCAGCCCGATCGGCCTGGCGCTGTTCGAACGCACCGGCTTTGCAGGGGTCATGGCCGTCTGCGCGCTCGTGCCGATGCTGGGCCTCGTAATGGCACTGCCGATCGCCGCCGTGCTCCCTCACATCGGCGAGCGAAGCTCATTCGCCAGCATCATCGGCCGCATTTGGGAGCTGGGCCTGGTCGTCTGCCTCCAGGGGGTCGGCTTCGCCGCAATCGGCGCCTTCATGCCGTTGCTGTTCCTGCACCGAGGCTGGCCTCACGCCGGGCTCGGCCTGACCTGCTTTGGCAGCGCCTTTGTGATGGTGCGGATCGTGTTCGGTCACCTGCCAGACCGGATCGGCGGGATCCCGGTCGCCCTCACGTCCATCGTCATCGAGATCGCCGGGCAAGCCTTGCTGTGGGCGGCGCCCAGCCCGCTCTACGCGTTCGCCGGAGCCTTCCTAACCGGTCTCGGCTGCTCGCTGATCTTCCCGGCCATGGGCATCGAAATGATCCGCCGCATTCCACCGCACCTGCGCGGAACCGCGATGGGCGGCTTGGCGGCATTCCAGGACCTGGCCTTCGGCGGAACCGGACCTGTCACCGGGCTCTTGGCCGACCACTATGGCTATGCGGTCGTGTTCATGGCAGGCGGGTTGGCCGCAAGCGTTGGTCTGGCCACAGTGGTCGCTATCGCCCGCAAAGGTTGAGGGCGCTAACGCGAGCCTCTACAGGTGGCGAGGCTCGCGTTCGGCGATCCTTTACTCCATCGTGAAGGGTGCGCTCATACGGTCGGCATTGGCGGTGGTGATGAGCGTGCAGTCGAACAACTGCTTTTCGGTGGCGCTTCCCGTCTTGCCGCTGTTGAGGAAGGCATCCGCCTCCTGCACCGCTTTGGCCGAAAAGATCGCGACAGGCTGGAGCACCGTGTATTGCAATTCGCCTGCCTTGACGGCGGCGATCGCATCGGGCGAACCGTCGAAGCCGCCGACCTTGACGCTTGACAGCTTGCCCGCCTCCTTCAACGCGGCGATGGCACCGAGCGCCATCTCATCGTTGCCGCTGATCACGCCGATCATGTCGGGAGAAAAGGCGCTTGGCTGGGCGAAGTTCGGCGCGCCAAGCCGTACAACCCGCGTATCCAACGCCATGGCGGCGAGCAGCACCAACATCGCCGCCGCCACCAGGAGCGGACGCAAACCCGGTTTCGCGCGCGCAGTCGTGGTGGTGACGCTCATCGGGGCGACCGCTAAGGCTTTAGGACGATCTTGATCGACCCATCTCCCTTTTTCATCTTCTCGAAGCCCGTCTTCCACTCTGCAAGTGGCAGGACGTCGGTCACGACGCCGCGTGTCGGCAGGCGGCCGTCCGCGATGCCAGCAATCGTCAGCGGATAGCAGTAGGGGCCCAGATGGGCGCCATACAGGTCAAGCTGCTTGCGGTCGCTGATGATGCTCCAATCGGCCGTCACCTCTTGGCCAAACACGGAGAACTCGACGAAACGGCCGAGCTTGCGGATCATGTTCAGCCCCTGCACGACGCTCGAGGGATGCCCGGTGGCTTCGATGTAGACGTCGCAACCATAGCCTTCCGTCAGCTCCTTCACCCGGGCAACCACGTCGTCGTGCAGCGGGTTCATGGTCAGGTCGGCGCCGAATTGCTTGGCCAGCGCCAGTCGCTCCGGCTTGGTGTCGAGCACGATCAGCTTCGACGGATTCTTCAGCCGCGCCGCGCCCACCATGCCAAGCCCGAGCGGCCCGGCGCCGGCGAGCACCACGACGTCGTCCAGTTGGATCAGCCCCCGGTTCACGGCATGCACTGAGCAGGCGTACGGCTCGACCAGGATCGCCTTTTCCATCTCGAGGCTGTCCGGAAGCCGGTGGGTGCGGCTTTCCTTGGGGAACCGCATGTATTTGGCCATGCCGCCGTTGACGTTCTTCTGAAAGCCATGCACGTCGTGGCGTTCGCACATCCAGTATTCGCCACGCCCGCAATAGCGGCACTGCTCGCACGGCACGATCTGTTCCGAAATGAGGCGGTCGCCCACCTTGTAGGTGCCGGCGCGTTGCACCGCCTCGCCGACCTCGACGGCGCGGCCGATGAACTCGTGCCCTGGGATCATCGGCGGCTTGACGTAACAGGGCTGGCCCTTGTCGTCGCCCCAGAACGAGGGTGCCCCTTCAAACGCCTTGATGTCGCCGGCGCAGATGCCGCAAGCCTCGACCTCGATGATGATATCGTGCGGACCCGCGCGCGGCACCTCCACCGTTTCAAGCCGGTAATCACCGGGCGCATACGCGACAACCGCTTGCATCGTCTCCGGTAGCGTGTTCAGGCGGTCGCTCATGGCTGCACTCCCTTTCCGGTGTCGAGCTTGGCGAGCAGCCCGTCGACCAACGTCGCCAGCAGCAGGTTGCAGGACGCCGCGCCGGCATCGAGCACGCCGCGCGAGCGTTCGCCCAGCCGGCTGGCCCGGCCGATGCGGGCCACCATGCCGCGGGTCGCTTCCAGTCCGTCGGCCGCCGCTTGGCGCATGGCGCGCAAGCCGGCCGCGAAATCCGCTGCGCCGTTGAATGCCGCGTCGGCGGGGACCAGCACGTCCATTAGGCTCTTGTCGCCGGGCTTGGCGCCGCCGAGGTCCGCCACCGCGGCCACGCCGGCATGCAGCATGGCCGCGAACGCCGGTGCATCGATCTGCGGCGCGTCGCCGAGGCTGCCGGCCATATCAGTGAAGAAGGTGCCGTAGAGCGGTCCCATGGAGCCCCCGATGTCGCTCAGCAAGGTGTCGCCGAGCACCTCGAAGCCGTGCTGAAGGGTGAACCCGTCCAGCTTGGCCCATTTCGCCGCGGCGAGGCGGAAGCCCTTGGCCATGTTGATGCCGTGATCGCCGTCGCCAATCGCCCCGTCCAACTCGCCGAGCATGCCTTGCTCGCGCTGGATCGCGGCCGCCATGTCCAGCACCACCGGCCCGGCCTCGCGGGCATCCAGGGTTGCCGTCATGCCAACACCGTCAGGCCCAAGGAATGGGCGGGCGCCCGCATCAAGCGGTCGAGCTCGGCATCCAGCCGCATCACCGTCAGCGACACGCCCATCATCTCGAGCGAGGTGAAGTAGTTGCCGACATAAGTCAGGCGCGGCGTGATGCCGCGGGCGCGCAACAGCTCATCGACGTGGCCGAACAGGATGTATTGTTCCATGACGGGGGTGGCACCCAGCCCCGAGATCAGGACGGCCACGTCGTCACCCCGGGCGAACGGCAGGTCGGCCTCAACTTGTGGAGATCGCCAAGGCGATCAGCCAGGACGGCAAAATCCTGATCATGGACGAACCAACGTCCGCGATCGGCGAGGCGGAGACGGAGATCCTGTTCGATGCCATCCGCACCCTCAGCGCACAGGGTGTCGGCATCATCTACGTCAGTCACCGGCTGACGGAGATCTTCGCCATTGCCGACGAATACACCGTGTTCCGCGACCTCACCTCCTATGTCGGCTCCGACGACGTGAAGGCCGGCGCCATGGAGGCAGAGGCCGTCGTCAAGGCAATGGGCGGCAAGGGCAACGTGGTCATCATCGAAGGTCCGATCGGCATCAGCGCGCAGATCGATCGCGGCAAGGGCAACCAGCAGGTGCTGAGCGGCAATCCCGGCATCAAGGTGCTCGAGCACAAGACCGCCAACTGGTCTCGCTCGGAGGCGCAAGCGCTAATGGAGAACTGGCTGACCGCGCATCCCGGCCAGATCAACGGCGTGATCGGCCAGAACGACGAGATGGCGCTGGGCGCGCTGGAAGCGATCAAGGCGGCGGGCGTCGACCTCAAGACGATCCCGATGCCGGGATCGACGGATCGACGGGATCAGTGACGCGCTGCGCGCCGTGAAGCGGGGGAGATGGTCAGCATCCTACAGGATGCGAACGGCCAAGCACAGGGATCGATGGACGTTGCGCTGCGCCACCTGGTGGGCGCCAGCTACCAGCCGCAGGGCTCGTTGTGGACGGAGTACAAGGGGCAGATCGACTGGGATGGCGGCATGGGAGCCGACTACAGCATGCCCTGGACCCCGGTGACGCTGCAGAACGCCGACAGCCTGCTCGCCAAGCGCCAGTAACCACGCCTGAGCGACCCTTTTCCCCGCGGAGAAGGGCCGGGAGAGACCGGCATGTAACTGCAGGTTGAACAGGCCCGTCCTGCTGGTGGTTTGACGACCAGCGCGCGCGCACAGAACTTCGCCGACATGCGTTGTCCGCAGTTTACAGCTTTGGCCCGACACGTGCCAGCGATGCATTTCGAATGACTGGAGCGGGCGAAGGGATTCGAACCCTCGACCCCAACCTTGGCAAGGTTGTGCTCTACCCCTGAGCTACGCCCGCGCTCGTGGCACCGGTCCTAGTCGGCTTGCCACCCGATTGCAAGCCACCGTCCGGCAGCGGCACCATCGCCGGCCCGCCGGGAAAGCTGGACGGTCCCGCGTCGGGGCGGCATGGTCGTCGTGGGGGCGGGGCTGGTTGCGGCTGGGCTCGTCTACTCCATCTATGCCCTCTAAGCGCGCAGGCAGGCGCGGTCAGGATCAACGCTATGGACACCATCATCGGTCAGCCAGCCCAGCCCGGACCCGGCGCGGCAAGCATCGTCGATGCCGATCAGGCGAGCTTCGTCCGCGAGGTCATCGAGGCGTCCCGCACCGTTCCGGTCCTGGTCGACTTCTGGGCCACCTGGTGCGGGCCCTGCAAGCAGCTCACGCCGGTGCTCGAGCGCGTCACCCGTGCGGCGGCCGGGCGGATCAAGCTCGTCAAGCTGGACATCGACAAGAATCGCGCTCTGGTCGAGCAACTCGCCCGCATGGGGCTGCCGCTGCAATCCGTGCCCACCGTGGCCGCCTTCTGGCAGGGCCAGATCGCTGACCTGTTCCAAGGCGCGCAGCCGGAAAGCGAGGTCAAGCGCTTCGTCGAACAGCTCCTCAAGCTCGCTGGCGGCACCATGCCCGCGGCGGACCTGCTGGCCGAGGCGCAGGTCGCGCTTGACGAGGGTCGCGCCGAAGAGGCCAGCGAGCTCTACACCGCCATCATCAGCACCGAGCCGGAGAACCCGGCGGCGTGGGGCGGCCTAGTGCGTGCCATGGTCGCGCTGGACGAGATGGACCAGGCGCATGAAGTGCTGAGCCAGGTGCCGGCCAAGATCACCAACCACGCCGACGTCGCCGGCGCCCGCAGCGCGCTCGGTTTGGCGGAGGAGGGTCGCCGTGCGGCGTCCGGGATGGCTGTGTTCCAGCGCCGGGTCGCAGCCAACCCCGACGACCACGAGGCACGATACGAGCTCGCCACCGCGCTCAACGCCTCTGGGGAGCGCGCCGAAGCCGCCGCCGCGCTGCTCGAGATCATGCGCCGGGAGCGTGGCTGGAATGACGACGCCGCCCGCCTGCAGTTGCTCAAGTTCTTTGAGGCCTGGGGCAATGCCGACCCGGCGACCGCGCCCGCGCGCCGCAAATTGTCTGCGCTGCTGTTTAGCTGACCATGGACGGTTGGCATCCTGAGCCCGGGGAGATGCCGGCGGAGTTCGCCGTGTTCCCCCTGGCGGGTGCGCTCCTGCTGCCGCACGGCAAGCTGCCGCTCAACATCTTCGAGCCACGCTACAAGGCGATGGTGGAAGACTCGCTCGCCGGCCAGCGCATGTTCGGCATGATCCAGCCCAACCCGACGCCGGGCCACGAAAGCGGGCTGTTCCGCGTCGGCTGCCTGGGGCGGCTGTCCTCGTTCAGCGAGACGGAGGATGGCCGCTACCTCATCGCGCTGACCGGCATCGTGCGCTTCGACGTGGTGAGCGAGTTGGAGATGCGGCGGGGCTATCGCCGGGTCGCCGGCTCGTTCGACCGCTTCCTCGCCACCGACCTGGCCGCGCCGCCCGAGACGCTGCCCCGGCGTGCCACCCTGCTGCAGGCGTTGCGCAGCTATTTCTCGGCCAACGGGTTCGACGCCAACTGGGAAGCCATTGACAGCATGGCCGACGACGAGTTGGCGATCACCCTGTGCATGGTCTGCCCGTTCGACCCGGCCGAGAAGCAGGCCCTGCTGGAAGCCAGCGACCCGCTCGCCCGCGCCGACACGCTGATCACGCTGTTGCAGATGGGGGCGCACACCCCGCTGCAGGCCAACCGTTTGTCGGGCGACGACGACGAGCCGCCGCGCACTCCGAGCTGAGACGCCTGATGGACGCACCATGACCGACGCCCCCGAACCTGACGCCAACCCCGCTCCCGACCCCGCCTTGGGGCTGGACCCGAAGCTGCTGGAAATCCTCGTCTGCCCGGTGACCAAGCAGCCGCTGGTCTATGACCAAGAGGCCGGTGAACTGATCAGCCACGCTGCCGGGCTTGCCTACCAGGTGCGCGACGGTGTGCCGATCATGCTGCCCGACGAGGCGCGGCCGCTCGAGTGAGCGGAAGTGTCCAACCGGCCCCGCCGCTCGAAATCCGCATCCGCCGTGCGTCCCGCCGCATCGAGCTGGACTTTGCCGACGGCGCCAAGTTCAGCCTGCCCGCCGAGTATCTGCGCGTGGAAAGCCCGAGCGCCGAGGTGCAGGGGCACAGCCCGGCGGAGCGAGTGATCGTGCCGGGCAAGCAAGAGGTCGGCATCAAGGGCGTCGAGCCGATCGGGCACTACGCCATCCGCATCCAGTTCGACGATGGGCACGATACTGGGATCTACACCTGGACCTATCTCTACGAGCTCGGCCGGGACCATGCAGCGCGCTGGCAGGCCTACCTCGAGGCGCTAACCGTGCGCGGGCTTAGTCGGGCGCCAGGACGCGCAGGGCGCTAAGCCCGGCCGCAAGCGCCGCGCGCAGGTCGGGCAAGGCAAGCGCCACGCAGCCTTCGGTGGGCCCGCCATCCGGCCGCGCCACGTGCAGGAAGATCGCCGACCCCTCGCCACGGCGCACCGGCGCGTCGTTCCACCCCAGCACGCCCACCAAGTCATACAGCGCGTCCGGCCGCCACAGTGCCTCGCAGCGTGCGGAGTGGGGCAGGGTGACCGGCAGGTTGTAGTGTGTGTCCGCCGGGTCGTCGCACCAGCCGTCCGCGGGCGCAATTGGCTCGACGGCCACCACGGTCGCGGGCGCCGGGCCGCGGTCGGCGCGGTAGAGCACGCGGCGCAGCGGCAGCAGCCCGGCTGGCGTCGCCCCGTCGCCCTCCTCTTTGTGCACCCGAACGCCGCCGCGGCCGAGCCAGCAGCGCCATTGTGCGCCGCCCAGAGTCAGCATGCCGCTGGGATGGACGGTGGCTTCCACTACTCGGGCAAATGGTGGAAGCGGGTGGCCTTGGTGTGCAAATAGCGGTCGTTCACGCCATTGCCGGCGAATAGCAGGCTCTCCCGGCTCGCCACGTCGATGCCCAAGCGGGTCAGCGCGGTGATCTTGTCCGGGTTGTTGGTGAGCAGGCGCACCCGCACCAGCCCCAGGTCGTGCAGGATGGCGGCAGCCACCTGGAAGTCTCGCTCATCGGCCGCGAAGCCGAGCGAGCGGTTGGCGTCGATGGTGTCGAGCCCGCGGTCCTGCAGGGCGTAGGCGCGCAGCTTATTGGGCAGCCCGATGCCGCGGCCTTCCTGCGCCATGTAGAGCAGCGCGCCCGCCCCCTCTGCCGCCATGCGCTGGATAGCGCCGCGGAGCTGCGAGCCGCAGTCGCAGCGCAGGCTGCCGATCAGGTCGCCGGTGAAGCACTCCGAATGCACCCGCACCAGCGGGGCTGCCGCCAACTCGGGCCGGCCCACCAGCACGGCGTAGTGCTCGGCGCCGGTGTTGCTGGAGCGGAACGCCACCAGCCGGGTGTCCGCCGCATCCTCCAGTGGCACCTGCGCCTCGCTCACCCGCACCAGGGCGCTGGCGCTCAACGCGGCGTGGCGCAGCACGTCGGCGGCCGGCGGGCCCACCCGGCCCAGCGCCGGGGCACAGAGCAGCGCCGGCAGCAGCCGGGCCAGCACGGCCAAAGCAAGCGCCGCCGCCGCGCCGTCCGGAACGTGCAGGGCGCTGAGCGGCGGGGTCTCGCCGAGCGGGCGATGCGTCGGGTCGGCCAACGCGCGGACCTCCTCCAGCGTCAGCCCGGTGGCATCCAGCGCCACCACCTGGCCCGGCGGCAACGGGCCCGGCAGCAACGCCTTGGCCCGGTCTGGCACGAGCAGCAGCCAAAGCGGCCCGGTGGCGCTCCGCTCGAGGCTGGCGAGGCCCGCCAAATCCGCCGTTTCCGCCGCCAGCAGCGCCAGCGGCGGCTCGCCATCCCCGCCCAGAATGGCCGGCATACCACGGCGCAGCGTCACCACGGCAGCTTCAACGGCGCGCAGCCGCTGGGTTGGCGCGGTCACGGAGGTCGGTAGGTCAGGCATTCATGTGCGCCAGCTCTGGAGAGGGCCTCACCGGCGCGCCGGCAACACCAAATAGCATTCGGAACCGCGATATGGCGGCAACGAAGCCAGACCAGCGGTTTCATCACGGAAATGTGTGCAACCAACCCCGTCCCACCTCACATTGTCGGGGCTGCCGCCGCGTTGTGATGGCGAACTGGACAAGCTCACGAAATGTTGGGCACACCGTAACGGCTGCCTAAAGCGTGGCCAGACATGTTTGCATCGCGGACGCCCCTGGGCCCCGCACGTGGTATGAAGGAAATCGCTTATGGCGGGCGAGCGCCCCATCCTCATCGTGGACGATGATCTCTCGTTGCGCGAAACTCTAGTCGAGCAGTTACAATTTGACGGGGAGTTTACCGCCGAGGAGGCCGGCTCGATCAACGAGGCCGAGACCAAGGTCACCGCCCGTGATTCCCGCTTCGATGCCGTCATCCTGGACGTCGGGCTGCCCGATGGTGACGGGCGGGATTTGTGCGCGGCGCTGCGGCGCATGGGTATGCGCATGCCTATCATCATGCTCACCGGGTCGGACGACGAGGCCGACGTGGTGCGCGGGTTGGACGCCGGCGCGAATGACTACATCGCCAAGCCGTTCCGCCTGGCCGAGCTGCTGGCCCGCCTGCGCGCCCAGTTGCGCATCTTTGAGAACAGCGAAGACGCCGTGTTCACCATCGGCCCCTACACGTTCCGCCCTTCGGCCAAGCTGCTTCAGGAACCGGTGCGCAACCGCCGCATCCGGCTGACCGAAAAAGAGGCGGCGATCCTGAAATTCCTCTATCGCGCCGGAACCAGGCCGGTGGCGCGGCAAGTGCTGCTCAACGAGGTGTGGGGCTACAACGCCGCCGTCACCACCCACACGCTCGAGACCCACATCTACCGCCTGCGCCAGAAGATCGAGCCCGACCCGGGCAACGCGCGCCTGCTGGTGACCGAGGGGGGCGGCTATCGGCTCGACCCGCAGGGCGTGCCGCCGATGGTGTAGCCGGGCCGGCGAGCGCCTCTGGGTCTTCTCTGGGGCTTGTAGCATGCGCCAGGGCCTTCGATATCCAGCAGCGAGGAAGCGGGGAGCGCCAGCAACCCCGCCGTCGCCAAGAAACCGACCGCTAGAGGAACACGCAGCGGTGTTCGAAACCAACATCCCCGCCCGGCTGGACCGGCTTCCCTGGACCCGCTTTCACTGGCTGGTCGTGTGCGCCCTCGGCATCACCTGGATCCTGGATGGCCTCGAGGTCACCCTGGTCGGCTCGCTCGCCGGCGCCTTCAAGACCAGCACCATGCATCTCAGCGACGCCGAGGTCGGCTACTCCGCCAGTTGCTACCTGATCGGAGCGGTGGTGGGTGCGATCGGGTTCGGCTGGCTCACCGACCGGATCGGCCGCAAGGCCATGTTCACCATCACGGTGCTGACCTACCTGCTGGCCACCATCGCCAGCGGCTTGGCCTGGAACTTCTGGTCGTTCGCCCTGTTCCGCGCCATCACCGGCGCTGGCATCGGGGGCGAATACGCCGCCGTCAACGCGACCATCCAGGAGCTGATCCCGGCCCGGCGCCGCGGCTTTACCGACCTGGTCATCAACGGCAGCTTCTGGATCGGCGCGGCACTCGGGGCTGGCGGCGGCCTGCTGGTGATGAACCCGGGCATCGTCGACCAAGCCTATGGTTGGCGCGTGGCGTTCCTGGCGGGCGGCGCGATCGGCTTTGTCACGCTGCTGTTCCGCCGCTGGATCCCGGAGAGCCCGCGCTGGCTGATGACGCACGGCCAACCCGAAGCGGCCGAGCGGGTGATGCAGGGCATCGAGCGCAGTATCACCGGCTGGTGCTGCGCCACCCTGCCGGCGATCCCGGAGCAGCGCCTCTGCCTGCATAGCGACACCCAGTCCTGGTTCGCCGCCGGGCTGCGGTCGATGTTCACCACCTATCGCCGCCGCACCGTGGTCGGCGTGTCCCTGATGACGGCGCAGGCGTTCTGCTACAACGCGATCTTCTTCACCTACGCGATGATCCTGACCAAGTTCTACCACATCCCGGCCGGTGAGGCGGGGCTGTTCATACTACCCTTCGCAGTGGGCAACTTCGCCGGCCCGCTGCTGCTCGGCCCGTTGTTCGACAGCGTGGGGCGCAAGACCATGATCAGCGGCACCTACGCGCTGTCGGGCGTGCTGCTGATCGCCACCGGGTGGCTGTTCTCCATCGGCACGCTCGACGCGGTGCAGCAGACCGCGTGCTGGACGGTGATCTTCTTCTTCGCCTCCGCCGCCGCCAGCTCGGCCTACCTCACCGTCGGCGAGGTGTTCCCGCTCGAGGTGCGCGCCATCGCCATCGCGTTGTTCTACGCCTTTGGTACGGGGCTGGGCGGCGTCTGCGGCCCGGCGGTGTTCGGCCGGCTGATCGAAAGCGGCTCCCGCGAGGCGATCTTCTACGGCTACATCCTGGGCGGCGCGCTGATGGTGGCGGCCGGCGTGGTGCAGGCCTGCCTCGGCGTCGAGACCCGGCGTTGCAGCCTCGAGGAAGTGGCGCCGCCGCTGTGCCAAGCGGGACCGGGCCGCCGCCCGCCGGCCGTGATCCACCGCGCGGAACTCGCCCAGCCGCGCGGGTCCTCGCTGCGATAGCTGGCGCCGCTGCGAGCAAGGGGACCCAGTTGACCCAGCCGGCCGCATCCATCGCCATCCCCGAGCCCCGGCCGCATCCGCTCGCCTCCATCGCGGCGCTGCTCGCCAGCGTGCTGCTGCTGACTGCCGGCACCAACCTGCAAGGCGTGCTGCTGCCGATCCGCCGC
Source organism: Acetobacteraceae bacterium (assembly GCA_965199105.1). GTDB lineage: Bacteria > Pseudomonadota > Alphaproteobacteria > Acetobacterales > Acetobacteraceae > LMUY01. The sequence continues at coordinate 2,168,750 of CBDAQO010000002.1, forward strand.
CAGATGGAAGGTGCCACGACGCAGCAGATCGGCCTGCTGTCATCCGGCTGGTCGGCGGGCTTCGTGCTGGCCTGCCTGGTGGTGGGGAGGCTGGTGAGCGCGGTCGGCCACGTGCGCTGCTTCGCCGGGTTGGCGGCACTCAGTGCCGCCGCCAGCCTGCTGCTGCTACCGCTCGACGACCCGGCGCTGTGGATCGCGCTGCGGGTGGTGATCGGCTTCTGCTTCGGCGGCCTCTCCATGATCATCGAGAGCTGGCTCAACGAGCGCAGCAGCAGCACGCATCGCGGCGGGGTGTTCGCCGCCTACATGACCATCTCGCTGCTCGCCTCGCTCGGCGGCACGCTCAGCCTGGACTACCTCGACCCGATGCAGGCGCCGGCCTACACGCTGATGGGGGTGGCGGTGGTGCTCTCCATCGTCCCAGTCGCATTCACCCGCGCGCCGGTGCCCAAGCCGATCGAACCCTACCGGATCGACCTGCCCGGCCTCTACCGCCTGTGCCCCACCGGGGTGACCGGCTGCCTGCTGGTGGGGCTGACCAGCGGCGCGCTCGGCGGCTTGCTGCCCGCGTATGGCCTGGCGATAAACCTCTCCACCCATGACGTGGCCAAGCTGCTGGCCGCCCTGCTGCTGGGTGGCGCCGTCGCCTACTACCCGACGGGCGCGCTGTCCGACCATGTCGACCGCCGCTTCGTCATCATCGCGCTGGCTTGCGTGAGCGCCGCGCTGTGCGCCTTCCTCGTGCTGCACCCCTATTTGTCGCAAGGCGTGATCCTGGCCTGCGTGGCCGCTCTGGGGTTCTTCCAATATCCGCTCTACGGGCTTTGCGTCGCCATGACCAACGACCGGGTGCGCGAGCAATCCTTCTCCGAGATTGCCAGCGAGCTGCTGATCATCTATGGCGGCGGAACCGTGTTCGGCCCACCGCTGGCGGCGTGGCTGATGCGGTATGGCGAGCGCTACCTGTTCGGCTTCGTGGGCGTGGTTTTGACGGTCATGGCGCTGTTCACCGCCATCCGCGTGGCCCGGCGCCCGCGCCCGCCGCAGGAGGTGCCGTTCCGCACCCAGGCCGGCACTACGCCCAACACCATGCAGGTGTTCCGCCCGCATGCGGCGAAACGGGAGATCTGATCGCTTGCTAATCCGCCCCATTGTCGTTGTGCTCGGCCTGGCGCTTGCGCTCGGCGCGTGCGTGCATCCCAACGGCCCGCTCATCGGCGAGTGGCGCGGCCAATCGCCCGGCGCCTCGCTCGAGGTGCCCAAGACGGTCGACGTCACGCTGGACGGCCAGCCGGCCGACACCACCGGCAGCTACTACTTCACCGCGCAGGAAAACGACCCGACGCTGGTGAGCGGGCATGGCGAGCGGCAATGGGGCGGCACCTGGGTTCGCACCCAGCGCGTGGTGAACGGCCAGCCGCTCGGCATCTACACGCTCAAGGCGCTGGTTGCCGGCGAGATCGACACCTATGCGCTCGAACCGAACGGCACGCTGCGCCCGGTCGATCCGAACGGCCTGCCGGACATGACGCCGGCAGGCTCGCTCTACACGCTCTCCCCCGTCTCGACGCGCAACGCGCGCTGACGGAGTTTAGAAGCTGACGTGGGACTTGAAGCCGAAGAATGCCGCGTTCGGGATGTTCGACTGTCCGTTCAGCCGCCAATAGTACTGGAAGTCCGGCTCGAAGTTTACGCCTCGGAACACGTGGATGTCGTAGTTGACCTCGACGATTTCCTGGTGCGTCTGGATGCCGGTCGCGCCGTTGGCGATCGGCAGGCCATAGCGGATGTCGAGCGCCTGCTCCTTGCCAAGCTGGCCGCTGACGTTGGCGTAGTTGAACAGCAGGCCGATGGTGTCCGCCGGGCGCGCCTTCCAGAAGTCGCGCAGCAGCGCGGCCGCGTAGACCTGGTTGGCGTAGTCTGAGAACTGCGGGTTGCCGTGCGCGTAGCCCGCCATCAGGATCAGCCCGTCGGTCGACCCCGGCCCGGTGCGCAGCACCATCTGGTCGACCAAGGCCCACCATTCTTCCTTCTGCCCTCTGTTGGCGCCCGTGCCGCTCAGCACCGCGGTGGGGGTGGTAAGATACTTGTTGTAGTCGGTGGTGTCGTGCGCGAAGCCAATCTTGTAGTGGCCGGGCAGCTTGTCCGGCCCGATCAGCGGCTCGTAGGCGAGCTCGATGGGCAGCTCCACGCCGCTATCCTGCGAGCCGTCGAATTTAAACCCGGTGCGGAAGTTGGTGTAGTTGTACAGCCCCTGGTTGACCTCGTAGACGCCGGCCTGGATGTAGCTGTCCGGCGTGGGGAACACGCGCACCCGCCCGCCCCAGACCGCGTCCGGGTACGAGCTGATGCCGACGTCGTTTTCAGGCAACGACTTCGGGTTGCCGCAGAGCGAGTTGTTCATGAAGTTGCAGTTCAGCGGCGAGGCGGAGAAGTCATTCAGCTCCGGCATCCGCCCGACCGCGATGTCCACCCGGCCGCGCAGCAAGCTCTCCTCGGCATAGGCATAGACTAAGTGGACGACGGTGTCGCCGCCGGCGCCGTAGATCTCCTGCGTCTGGTTGAGGTTGTCGCCCGCCAACTGGCCGTCGTTGCTGCCCTCGCGGTTGACGATGACGGTGTGCGTGGTGAGCCCCTGGATACCGGCCAGCTTATTCCAGTCGATATCGGCCTCGAACCCGACCTGCCCGGCATAGGTGGCGCCTTGCTTCACGCCACCGGTCGGGTTGCCCAGCACTTCGGACACCCAGTCGAGCAGCAGCGTCACGCCGTAGTCCGACAGTTGCTGGCGTAGCGGGTCGAGCTGGGTGATCAGGTGTTCACCGGGTGGCGGCGGCGGTGCATTCGGCGGCGACAAGGCCTCGCTGGGCCCGATGCTGACGCCGCTGTTGACTTGTTGCGCCTGTGCCGCCGGTGCGGTGGCCCACAGGCCTAGTGCCGCCAAGGCCGCCGCAGCGGACAGCGCCCGTAAGCGCCCAATCATATTGTTGTTCATTCGCTTTCTCCCTTCTTCACGCGGTCGCCTACTCTCGGCACCCCGGTGTCTTCCAGTGACCTGCTGGTCGTCGAAGTCGACTGCACCGGCCACTACCTTCAAAGGCAGGCCATTCGCAGCGGCCCTGACCATGCCACTTCCTTTGCCGCTGATCTCGGTCCAGTCCGGCTAAAGTTGCCAATCAGGCGCATTGTTGACGGCGCTGTTGCAGAATGGTCACTACACTGCAGTCGCGAAGCCTTGTGCCAATACTAATTTGCTGTTGCGTCGCACAACAAAGGATTGTCTTTACGCAATCGTTATTATGCCCGCACGGCGTTGCGGCTAACCTTGGTTACTTGCCGCGCTGCAGGATCGCGACCGCGCAGCTCGGCTTGACAGCGCTGGCAGCGCTGGCCAGCTTGCCGCCATGAACGGGCACGACGAAGGCCCGCAACGCAGAGGGACCCGCAAATGGACCAGATCCGGCCGTCGACACCACCTTCCGTCAACCGCCGCGGCGTGCTCGGCTCCGCGGCCGCCGCTGGCGCCGCACTCGGCCTGCTCGGCGGCGCACGCCCGGCCAGCGCCGCAGACGCCGGGCCGTTCCCCGCGCATCCGCGCTGGCGCTTCGTGTTCGTCAACCACGTCACCACCAACCCCTTCTTCGTGCCGACGCAGAACGGAATGGCCGATGCCTGCGCCCTGCTGGGCTGCGACCATCAATGGACCGGCTCGGCCAACTCCGACGTGTCCGAAATGGTCAACGCGATGAACTCGGCCATCGCAGCCAAGGCGGCCGCCATCGCCGTGCCGCTGATCGACCCCAAGGCGTTCGACGGCCCAACCGAACGCGCGCTCGCCGCCGGTATCCCGGTGTTCGCCTACAATGCCGACGTGCCGCCCGCGAGCCCCAACAAGCGGCTGGCCTATATCGGGCAGGACCTGTTTCAGGCCGGCCAGCTCATGGGCCAGCGCATCGTGCAGATGGTGGAAGGCGGCCAGATCGCGCTGTTCATCGCCACACCCGGCGCGCTCAACATCCAGCCGCGCATCGACGGCGCGCAGGATGCGATCAAGAAGTCCGGCAAGAGCTACGACGTGCAGGTGATCGCCACTGGCGCCACCGTCAATGAGGAAATCTCCAAGGTCGAGGCGTTCTACCTCGGCCACCAGGACGTGAAGGGCATGTTCGCCGTCGACGGCGGCACCACCGAGGCGGTGGCCGACGCGATGAGCAAGCACGGCCTGGCCGCCAAGGGCGTCATCGGCGGCGGGTTCGACCTGCTGCCGCGCACGCTGAGCCTGATCGACGCCGGGGCGATGCACTTCACCATCGACCAGCAGCCCTACCTGCAGGGCTTCTACACCGTCATGCAGATGTTCAGCTTCCTCGCCTCCGGCGGCCTGGTCGGCCCGGCGAGCTGCGACACCGGGCTGAAATTCGTCACCAAGCAATCGGTCGGCGCCTACCTCACCACCAAGACGCGCTACGAAGGCAATTCCGACACGCCCGAGATCGTGCCCCGCAGCGGCCCGATCGGGACCTGAGCCGCCATGGGTCGCCCCCGCCCTCGCGCCAGCGCGCTCGATGCGGTATTGCGATGGCCGGAACTCAGCATACTGGTCGTCGCCATCATCCTGGTGGCCTACTTCGAATGGGCCGACACCGACTTCCTGCTGAGCGACGCCAGTCTGCAGAACCTGTCGCAGTTCGTGGCGCCGCCGGCCATCATCGCGTGCGGCGAGATCATGCTGATGATCGGCGGCGAGATCGACCTGTCGACCGGGATGGTGTTCGCGCTGGCGCCGTTCGTGATGCACTTCGCGCACCAGGCCGGCGTGCCGCTGCTGCCCGCGGTGCTGGTCGGCGTGGCGGCGAGCGCGCTGGTCGGGCTGGTCAACGGCGTCGTCACCGTCACGCTGCGCATCCCCTCCTTCATCACCACGCTTGGCACCAACTTCTTGCTCAACGGGCTAACCCTCACGCTGTCGCGCGGCACGCCGGTGGAAGCGCCCGACAACGCACGCTTCGCCGCCATCTTCGGCAACTGGGGCTATAGCGAGATCATCTGGGCGGTAGCCGTCGTGGTGGTGATGCACACGCTGCTGCGCCGCACCCGCTGGGGCCTGCACACCATTGCTGCCGGCGCCAACCCGGTCGGCGCCGCCGAGGCCGGCATCCGGGTCGACCGACTCAAGATCGGCAACTTCGTCATCGCGGCGGTGCTGGCGGGGCTCACTGGTATCCTCGAGGGCTTCCGCATCTCCTCGATCGACCCGCAGGCCGGCGGCAACGGCATCATGTTCCTGGCCGTGGCGGCGGGCGTAATCGGCGGCACGCCGCTGGCTGGCGGGTCCGGCACCATCGTGGGCGGGCTGATCGGCGCCTTCGTGCTCGGCGTGCTCAGCGACGGCTTCACCCTGATCGGGATCAACGCCTTCACCTTCAACATCATCCTGGGCGCCGCCATCCTGGCCGCCATGCTGTTCAACATCCATGTCGGCCGCCTGCGCCGCACCGGTGGCGCATGAGCGGCGTGGTACAACCGCTAGCCCCGCCGGAAGCGATCCGCGCCGAGGCTATCGTCAAGCGCTTCGGCGCCGTTACCGCGCTGAATGGTGTGTCGCTGCGGCTCGAGCAGGGCGAAATCCTCGGCATCCTGGGCGATAACGGCGCCGGCAAGTCCACCTTGATGAAGATCCTGACCGGGTTCCAGCCGCCGAGCGAAGGCCAGCTCTTCGTGGCCGGCGAGGCGGTGGCGCTGCGCTCGGTGGACCACGCCCGCTCGCTCGGCATCGAGTGCGTCTACCAGGACCTGGCGCTGGCCAACTCGCTCAGCGTCTACCACAACCTGTTCCTCAACCGCGAAATCCTCTACCCGGGGCCGTTCCGCCTGCTCAACAACAAGGCGATGCGGCTGGCGGCCGAGCGCTGCCTCGAGCAGATCGGCGTCAACATCCCCTCCGTCACGCTGCCGGTGGAGCGGCTGTCCGGCGGGCAGCGCCAGGCCATCGCGGTGGCGCGGGCGGTGAACTCCAAGGCCCGCGTGCTGCTGCTGGACGAGCCGTTGGCCGCCATGGGCGCGCGCGAGGCCGGCTTGATCATCGACCTCATCCTGCGGCTCAAGGCGGCGGGCAACCTGTCGATCATCATGATCATGCACAACTACGCGCAGACGCTTGAAATCGCCGACCGCATCATGCTGATGCAGCGCGGCACGGTGACGTACGAGAATTACGCGCGGGCCACGTCGGTGGCGGAGCTGATGGAGATTGTGCGGCGCGAATACCGGTCTCTGCGAACGAGCGAGGTTGCCTGATGAACGAGTTTGCCAGCTATCCCAGCCTGCGCGGCCGTGTGGTGTTCATCACCGGCGGCGCAAGCGGAATCGGCGCCTCGCTGGTGGAGCATTTTGCGCGCCAGCAGGCCCAGGTGGCGTTCGTCGACCTCAAGGCGGAGGAGGGCGCGGCGCTGGCCGACCACCTGGCCAGCGAGGGGCTGCCCAAGCCCTGGTTCAGCGCGCTCGACCTGCGTGAAATCCCCGCGCTGCAGGCGGCGGTGGCAGAGGCCGGGCGCCGCCTGGGCAACATCACCGTGCTGGTGAACAACGCCGCGCATGACGAGCGGCACAAGCTCGAGGAGGTCACGCTCGAGTATTGGCACGACCGCCTGGCGATGAACCTGCACCACCAGTTCTTCGCCGCCCAGGCCGTGGTGCCGATGATGCGCGCGGCCGGCGCCGGGTCGATCATCACCATGGGCTCGGTGAGCTGGCACATGGGGCAGGGCGGCATGCCGGCCTACACCACCGCCAAGGCCGGCATCGAGGGGCTCACCCGCGGCCTGGCGCGCGACCTCGGCCCCGACAAGATCCGCGCCAACTGCATCATTCCCGGCTGGATCATGACGCAGCGGCAGGTCGACCTCTGGCTCAACCCGGAGGCGGAGCGCCAGTTGATGATCTCGCAATGCCTGCAGGAGAAGCTCTACCCGCCCGACATCGCCCGCATGGCACTGTGGCTGGCGGCCGACGACAGCCGGATGTGCACCGCGCAAACCTGGGTGGTGGACGGCGGGCAAAGCTTCTGACGCCGGCCGCAGGCGTCACGGCTTGGTTTGGTAGAGCGGCTTGGTTTGGTAGAGCGGCTTGGGCCAACGCCGGTGCATCCACAGCCAGCTTCCCGGGCGCTCGCGGATCCAGCGTTCCAGCGTGTCGTTCATCGCCTGGGTGACGGCGTGGAGGTCGGCGCGGCTGTCGCCTGAGTTGGGCAGCGCCATCGCCGGCTCGCACACCAGCCGGAACCGCGCCGGGCCGATGCGCTCCACGTAGCCGGGGATCACCGGGCAGCGGAAGCGCAGCGCCAGCAGCGCCAGGGCAGGGGCGGTCATGGCGGGGCGGCCGAACAGCCGCGCCTCGATGCCGTCGTTCATCTTCTGGTCCATCAGCAGCCCAAGGCAGCCGCCCGCGCGCAGGTGGGTCACCGCAAGCCGCGCCCCGCTGGCGCCCTTGGCGAACATCGGCATGTCCACGCCCATCGCCTCCCGCCGCAGCGAGCGGATCAGCGTGTCCACCGCGGGGTTGGCGGCGGCGCGGAACATCGAGGCGAGCGGCACGCCGGCGGCCGCGCACGCCACCGGCAGCATTTCCCAGTTGCCGATATGGCCGGAGAAGAAGATGCCGGGGCCGCCCTGGCCAAGCAGCGGCTGCAGGTGTTCGGCGCCTTCCGCCAGCCAGCCCGGCCCGGTGGGCGTGTCCCGCTGCAGGTTCGCCAGATGCGGAAATTCGGCCACGGTGCGGCCCAGATTGTCCCAGGCCTCGCGGATGACGCGCCGCCGCCCCGCCGCGTCCAGCTCGGGCAGGGCGAGCTGCAGGTTGATCTGCGCCACGCGCGAAACGGGCAGCGCCGGGCCGATCAGCCGGGCCAGCGCGCCGCCGAGGTTGGAGGCGCGGACTGGACCCAACGCCCGGAACAGCGCCAGCAGCAGCCACGCCGCCCATGCCTCGAACCGGAGCAGGGCCGGCTTCACGCCAGTTCCGCCAGCAGGGCCGCCAGCGCCGCCTCGTCGCGCCATTGCACCTGCACGTCGAGCACCGTCACGGCGGCGCGCCAAGTGGGGGAGAGCCGGGCCGCGTCCTTCGCCGTGGTGACCAGTTGGGCGCCCAGCCCGGCCGCGCGGCGCCGCAACCGCTCGAGTTCGGCCGGGCGAAATGGGTGGTGGTCGGGGAAGGCGTGCGTCTCGGCCACGGTCGCACCGGCCTGGGCGACGGTGGCGAAGAACTTGCCCGGGCGCCCGATGCCGGCAAACGCCACCGCGCGCACCCCGTCGAGCGCCGTGCACGGGGCCAGCCGGGCGCGCAGCACGGCCAGGGCCGGCGGCAGGGCGCCCAGCGCGCCGTATTCGTCCGGCCCGATCAGCACCGCGGCCCGGCAACGCACCGCCGCCGCCGCCACGCTCTCGCGCAACGGCCCGGCCGGCAGCACCCGGCGGTTGCCGAAGCCCGCGCCGCCATCCACCACCAGCAGCGACACGTCTTTCACTAGCCCCGGGTTCTGCAGGCCGTCATCCATCACCAGCACGGTGGCGCCGTCGGCGATGGCGGCCTGGGCGGCGGCGGCGCGGTCGGCGCCCACATAGGCCGGCGCCACGGCAGCGAGCAGCAGCGCTTCGTCCCCCACCTCGCCGGCGCCGGCTTGGCCCGGAGCCACCCGGGTGACCCCGCGCGTGCGCCCCCCATAGCCGCGGGTGAGGAAAGCCACCCGGGCGCCGCTCGCCAGCAGCCGGCGGCCGAGGTCGAGCGCCACCGTGGTCTTGCCGGCCCCGCCCACGCCCGCGTTGCCGCAGCACAGCACCTTCACCGGCGCGCGCCAGCCGGGCTGCGCCACGCGGCGCGCGGTCGCGCGTGACACCAGGGCGCTGAGCGGCGCCAAGGCGCGGGCCGGCAGCCCATCCCCGTCCCAAAAGGCTGGCGGGCGCAGCGCCATCTATCCTGCCATGGCCAGCAGCGCCGCGGCGGCGCGCTGCGGCAGGTCGGCGTCGGCGTTGGCGGCTCGTTGCCCGGCCAGCCCGCGCGCGTGGCAAGCGGCCGGGTCGGTGAGGGCGGCGCGCACCCATTGCGTGAGCGCCGCCTCGTTCGCCACCGCGGTGAGGCCGCCGGCTTCGAGCAGGGCGGCGGTGGCCTCCGCCTGGTTGGCCATGTGCGGCCCGGCGGCCAGCGCGCAGCCGAGCCGCGCCGGTTCCAGCGGGTTCTGCCCGCCCGCGCCCACCAGGCTCTTGCCGACGAACACCGCCGGGAACAGCCGGTAGAGCAGCCCGAGCTCGCCCAGCCGGTCCGCCACCCACAGCTCGCCGGCCGCTGGGTCATCCCCTGCGCCGCGCCGCCGGGCGCCCAATGCCTCCGCCACGCCCACCCCGCGCTCCGGATGGCGCGGCGCGACGGCGGTGACCAGCCGGGGGAACTGCGGCAGCAGCCGGCGGTGCACTGCGGCGGCGATTTCCTCCTCGCCAGGGTGCGTGCTCGCGGCCAGCCAGCGCGGCGCGTCGCCCAGCAGGCCGGCGAGCCGCGCCAACTCCGCCGGGTCGGCCGGCAAAGCGGGGGCGGCGAACTTCAGGTTGCCCGGTGCGGTCACCGAGCGGGCGCCCAACGCGGCAAACCGCGCTGCATCGGCCGCCGACTGCGCCCATACCTGCTCGAACACGCCGATCACCTGGCGGGAGACGCCGGGAAACCGCGCCCAGCCCGCCCGGCTGCGCTCCGACAACCGGCCGTTCAGCAGCATCACCCGCACGCCGCGGCGTTGGCAGCCGAGCAGCAGGTTGGGCCACAGCTCGCTCTCGACGAACGCCGCCGCGTCGGGCCGCCAGAAGTCCAGGAAGCGCGCGACCCAGCGCGGCACGTCGAGCGGGATGAAGCGGTGCAGCACATCCGGGGCGCGCTGTGCCAGCAGCTCGGCCGAGGTCACGGTTCCGGTGGTCATTAGCACGCTGGCGCCCTGGGCCTGCAGCGCGGCCAACACAGGCAGGGCGGAGACGGTCTCCCCGACGCTGGCCGCATGCAGCCAGACCAGCCGCCCGGGGGGGCGCTCCCCGGTGGTGATCCCGCGCCGTTCGCCGAGCCGCGCCGCCACCTCCTTGCCGCGGCCCACGCGCCGCCGCAGCATCACGCGCAGGCCCGGCGCGGCGACGCTGGCCGCCACCCGCCAGGCCAGCACGCCCGCCGCCCCGCTCAGCCGCGGCACAGCGCATCCGCCTGGTCCGCCACCTCGGTGAGCGCCGCCTCGATCGCCGGCAAACACGCCTCCCAGCCCTCCCGCGGCACACGCAGCGGCGCGCCGCACACGATGGCGCCGCGGCCAAACGGCAGCGGCAGGCACATCCGGTCCCAGCTCGGCAACACCCGGCGGCGACTGCATTGCGCCCCGAGCGGCAGGATCGCCGCCCCCGACAGGCCGGCGATCTGCGCCACTCCCGGGGCCGCCTGCCGGCGCGGGCCACGCGGGCCGTCGGGCGTGATCAGCACGTGCTGGCCGCCCTCGAGCTCGGCGATTAGCGCCCGCACCCCGGCGGCACCGCCCTTCTGCGCCAGGTCCCGCGCCGACCCGGTCTTGGAGGAGGAGCCATGCACCGCCTGCACCCCGAAGCGCCGCATCACCGCCGCAATCAGCTTCCCGTCGCGATGCCGGCTAATCAACACCCGCGGCATCCCGCGCGCGCCACGCCGCCGCATATGCACCCAGAGCGGCGGCAACAGGGCGAGCCGCTCGTGCCAGAACGCCACGATCACCGGCTGGCCGGCGATGGCCTCGGTCAGGTGCCCGGCCCCCTCCACGCGCCACCGCGTGGTGCGCAGCGCCAAGGCGAGATAGAGGCCGACCAGGTGAGCCGCGCCCGCCTGAACCGCAGCGCTACGCAGCAGCCGCTTCAAACCCGCCGCCGCCTTTCTCCGCCACCGGCCAACCGCTCAAGCCGTGCTACCAGCGTCCACCGTCAGCACCGTGCCGGTGATGTTGGTTGCCGCGTCGCCCATCAGGAACACCACCGCAGCCGCCACATCGCCCGCACTCGCCAGCCGCCTGAGCGCGCTGCGGCGCTTGATCTGCTCACGCTGGCCGCCGGTCAGGTCGCCGGTCATGTCGGTTTCCACGAAGCCTGGCGCCACCGCGTTCACCGTGATGCCGGCCGGCCCCACCTCGCGCGCCAGCGAGCGGGTGAACCCGATTAGCGCCGCCTTGGACGCCGCGTAGGCCGCCAGCCCGCTGAACCCGGTGTCGGCCACGATGGACGAAATGTTCACCACCCGCCCCGACCCGGCGCTCAGCATCGGGCGCACCAGATACTTGGTCAGCGTGATCGGAGAGGTCACATTCAGCCGGATGAGCTGCTCGATCGCGCCGTCCCCCATCGTCGCCAGCACCCCCGCCGTGCCGATCCCGGCATTGTTCACCAGGCCCCAGCACGGCCCATGCTCCGTCCGGATCGTGCGCGCAAGCCCGCCGAACCCGGCGGTGTCGGACAGGTCATGCGCCACGAAGCGCAGCGCGCCGCCCGAGGCCGCCATCGCCGCACCCAGCCCGTCGCTCAGCGAACGCGCCACCGCCACCACCTGGTAGCCGGCCCGCACCAGGGATTGCGCCATCACCAGGCCCAAGCCGCGGCTGCCGCCCGTCACCACCACGCTGCGCCGTGCGGGCTCAGCCACGCGAGCGCGCCAGCTTGCCGGACGCTGCCACCTCGAGCGCGTCCACCCGGCGCAGGCTGGCCGGTACCTTGTGTGGCGGCAGCGCTTGCTGGCAGGCGCGCAGGATGTCCGCCCGGATCGCGGCAAAGCCGTCCGCCGGGTCGGCCCACAGCACGACGTCCGCCGCCACTACCGCGCCGGTGATGGGCGACGGGCGCGGCCAGACCCGGGCCATGCGCACGGCCGGGTGTGCGTTAATCACCGCTTCCACTTCCTCGGGAAACACCTTTTGGCCACCGACATTGATCACGCCCTCGCGCCGACCGGTGAAGTAGTAACGGTCATTGCGCAACTCCACCATGTCGCCGGTGTCGACGAACGCGTCCGCCGCGCGCAACTCCCGCGCGGCGGCGCCCAGGTAGCGGGCGGCGGTGCGGCTGGAGCGGATGTGCAGCGCGCCGTCTACCACGCGCATCTGCGCCTGGCCGTCCGGGTCTGCCAGCAGCGCGGCGGGGAAGCCCGCCAGGCCGTCCCGCACGTCGAACGCCACGCCGGCCTCGGTGGAGGCGAAGGCGTGCGCCACCTGTGCCTGGGGAAACGCATGGCGGAGCTGGTCCAGGATCGCCTGGTCCGCCACCTCGCCTGACAGCCGCACGTAGCGTGGCGCCATCGTGCCGGCCGCACCGCTCATCAGCGCCCGCCGCCAGTGCGAGGGGGTGCCCGACATGTGGGTGACGCCGCTGGCGCCGGCTCGCTGCAGGAAGGCCGCCACCGGCTCGTCCACGCTGGATAGCACCATCGAGCCACCGCCCAGCAGCGCGCGCAGCAGGATTTGCAGGCCGCCATAGCGCCGTACGTCGTAGAAGGTGCTCCAAATCGCCCCGCTCGGCACCATCAGCCCATCCGCGAGCGGCCCGGTGAGGCTGGCCAGGGTGTGCAGCACCAGCTTGGGCGCCCCCGTGGTGCCGGAGGTGAACAGCACCCACTCGGTCTCCCGTCCCCCGGCGCCGTGCTGGACCGGGCTAGACTGCAGCTCGCGCGAACATGCCACCGGTGGCAGCGCGGCCGCCTCCAGCAAGGCCGGCAGGCTGCCGTCGGAGACCGCGACGCTCGCCGCGCCGTCGCGCACGGCGCCTGCGACGTGGGTGGGCGACAGGTCGGGCGGGCAGAACAGGATGCGCTTGGCCACGCCGTCCAGCAGCAGGGCCGCCAGCACGGCCGGGAGTTGCCCGCCGGTAGCGACCAGCACGGTGGCGCCCTCGAACTGCGATAGCGGTGCCGCCAGGTTCGACCCGGCCTCAAAGGCGGACAGGGGGACGCGGCCCGCCGGGTCGGCCAGCCACCGTGCCTCCGGCGCCGTCGCCAGCGCAAGGCTGAGCAGCCGCGGCGTCGTCATCACGGGTTACTCGGCCGCGGTGCTCTCATAGAGGTGCACGAAGTCCCCCACCGTGACCGGGACCGACACCTCGTTGCCGGAGCCAAACGGGTCAATGTCGAGCTCGTCTTCCAGATTGGCCACCAGGATGGCGACGCAGAGCGAATCCAGCCCCGATTCCATCAGCCGCAGATCATCGCTCAATGGGGCCAGCGTCTTGTTTTGCTGCGATGCCACGATCCTCATCTGCTCCATGACCGTTTCGCGGATATTCATACGCCAAAGCTCCTTGCGATCTCGCAATCCCTCGGTACGGTCCAAAGACGATGTGGGTGCCCCTACGCTTAGGTCGCAGCCCAGCCCGGCGATACACACATTGCTCCTCACCCCGCCAAGGTCAACCATCGTCGCCCGAACGTGGTCGGGCCGTCAGCGTTCGCTCTTCGCCGGCTCCATCGCGTCGTAGAAGTCGTGGCCCTTGTCGTCGATCACGATGAAGGCGGGGAAATCTTCCACCTCGATGCGCCAGACCGCCTCCATCCCGAGTTCGGCATACTCCAGCACCTCGACCTTGCGGATGCAGTCCTGCGCCAGCCGAGCCGCGGCCCCGCCCACGCTGCCAAGATAGAAGCCGCCATGCGCCCGGCAGGCGTCGCGCACCGCACGGGAGCGGTTGCCCTTGGCCAGCATCACCAGGCTGCCGCCCGCTGCCTGGAACTGCTCGACGTAGCTGTCCATGCGCCCGGCCGTGGTGGGCCCGAAGGAGCCGGTGGCGAACCCTTCCGGCGTCTTGGCCGGCCCGGCGTAATACACCGGGTGGTCGCGGATGTAGTCCGGCAGCGCCTCGCCGCGCGCCAGCCGCTCGGCCAGCTTGGCGTGGGCGATGTCTCGCGCCACCACCATCGTCCCGGTCAGCGAGAGCCGGGTCGCCACCGGGTGGCGCGACAGCTCGCGGCGGATGTCGAGCATCGGGCGGTTGAGGTCGAGCCGCACCACCTCGCCGCCCAGCACCGCGTCGGTCGCCTCGGGCAGGAAGCGCGCCGGGTCGGTCTCGAGCTGCTCGAGGAACACGCCCTCGGGGGTGATCTTGGCCAGGATTTGCCGGTCCGCGCTGCACGACACGCCGATGCCTACCGGCAGGCTCGCCCCATGCCGCGGCAGCCGGATCACGCGCACGTCGTGGCAGAAATACTTGCCGCCGAACTGCGCGCCGATGCCGAGCCGCCGGGTCAGCTCGAGCACTTGCTGCTCCATCGCCACGTCGCGGATGGCGTGGCCGGCCCTGCTGCCGGTGGTGGGCAGCGCGTCGAGCCAGCGGGTGGAGGCGAGCTTGACCGTTTTCAGCGTCAGCTCGGCCGAGGTGCCGCCGATCACGATGGCCAGGTGGTAGGGCGGGCAGGCGCTGGTGCCGAGCGTGCGGATGCGGGTCTCGATGTAGCCGAGCAGCTTCTCGGGCGACAGGATCGCGCGCGTCTCCTGGAACAGGAAGGTCTTGTTGGCGCTGCCGCCGCCCTTGGCCACGAATTGCAGGTGGAACTCGTCGGCGTGCTCCTCGCCGGGCGCGGCCATGATATCAAATTGGACCGGCAGGTTGTCGCCCGTGTTCACCTCGTCGAACATTGAGAGCGGCGCCATCTGGCTGTAGCGCAGGTTGGTCTCGGTGTAGGTGCGGTGCACGCCGTAGGAGAACGCCGCCTCCTCGTCGCCGGCCACCCACACGCGCTGGCCCTTCTTGCCGAACACCAGCGCCGTCCCGGTGTCCTGGCACATCGGCAGCACGCCACCGGCGGCGATGGCGGCGTTCTTCAGCAGGTCGTAAGCCACGAAGCGGTCGTTGGCGCTGGCCTCCGGGTCGTCCAGGATGGCGCGCAACTGGGCCAGGTGGCCGGGGCGCAGCAGATGCGAGGTGTCGTGGAAGGCCTGGAACGCCAGCTCGCTCAGCAGCTCGGGCTGCAGCCGCAGCACGGTGCTTCCGTCGACGGTGAGGGTGCTGAGGCCCGCCACGTCGAGCTTGCGCCAGGGCGTGGTGCGCTCGCCGAGCGGGAACATCGGGCTGTAGTTGAAGCTCGTCGGGGGCAGGCTGTCCACGGCGGCTAATCCTTCCGTCGGCGGAATGCGTCCAGGCTGACCACCTGCGGCTCGTCACCGGACTCGGGCTCCGTCATGGACTCTGGCGGGGCCTCCGCCTCGGGCTCCGGCTCGGCGGCGCTCTCCTCCACCGCTCCGGCCTGGCCCGCGCGGAACCGCAGGCCGAACTGCGCATGCGGGTCGGCGAACGCGGTCAGCGCGCTGAACGGGACCACCAGCGTGCTCGCCACCCCGCCGAAGGACAGCCCGACGCTGAAGCGGCCCGCCGCCTCGTCGACGTTGAGGTCCCAGAACTGGTGCTGCAACACGATTGTCATCTCGTCCGGATACTGCGCCAGCAGCCGGTTGGGGATGTTGACCCCCGGGTGGCTGGTGCGGAAGCTGACGTAGAAATGATGCTGGCCCGGCATGCCTTCGGCCGCGGCGAACTGCAGCGCCCGCATGGCGACCCCGCGCATCGCCTCCTCCGCCCACACATCGTACGGAAGCAGGCTGTCTGGGCTGGGCGGGGGGGAGGTTTCGTCGTCTTCCATGTGCATCGCCTGATTCCAATGCCCTCTCTAGCCCGACCCGCCCCCGGTAGGCAAAGCGCCGGACGCGCCGCGCGCCTGCAGGGTTTGGGCACTGCCCCTTGCAAGCAGCGCCGATTGTGCCGAGCCTAATGTGGCCGTCGCACGGCAAGGGAGACCCAGCGCTATGTATATCGCAATGAACCGCTTCAAAGTCGCGCCCGGCTCGGAAGGCGCTTTCGAGCATATGTGGACCAGCCGCGACTCCTACCTCAACGCGGTGCCGGGCTTCGTGGAGTTCCACCTGCTGCGCGGCCCCAAGAAGGACGACCACACCCTGTATTCCTCCCACACCGTATGGGCGAACCAGGGCGCCTTCGAGGACTGGACCCGCTCGGAGCAGTTCCGCGCCGCCCATGCCAACGCCGGCGACAACCGCGCCAAGTATCTCGGCCACCCCGAGTTCGAGGGCTTTGCGGTGGTGCAAACCATCAAGTGAACAGCCCGCCCCGGCACGCACCCGACGACGCCCTGCTCGCCACCGCGGCGCGCGGCGGGGACATCGTGGCGCTGGCCCGGCTGCTGGACGCCGGGGCCGACCCGGATCGCACCGACCGCCGCGGCTTCCCGCCGCTGATCCTGGCCAGCTACAACGGGCAGGCGGAGGCGACGGCCATGCTGCTTGCCCGCGGCGCCGCCGTCGACGCGCGGGACGCCGCTGGCAGCACCGCGCTGATGGGCGTGGCGTTCAAGGGACACGGCGACATCGCCCGCCAACTGCTCGCCGTCGGCGCCGCGGTGGAGGCCTGCGACGAGGCTGGGCGCACGCCGCTGATGTTTGCCGTCATGTTCGGCCACGCCGCCCTGGCCGCGCTGCTGGTGCAGCATGGCGCCGACCCGGCCCGGCGCGACCAGTCCGGCACCAGCCCAGCCGACCATGCCCGCCAAAGTGGCCGCGCCGACTTGCTCGCCGCGCTGGCCGGGCGGGAACAGCATGCTGCCGCGGACTAGAACGACAGTAATCCCATGCTGCTTGCCGGCCCTAAATAGACCAAAACCGCCTTTTGACAGAACTCGTGCGGCTGCCGATAGTCATACGGCTTCTCCAGCCCGGGGCACCTCCCCATTTCCTCTTCGCCGGGCCAGTTCTGCCCGGGCAAAGGCAGGGTCGTTTTGTCAGCTTTTCCCACCACGCAACCGCGACGCGCCAAGCCGCAGCTCTCCACCGCCGCGCCACCGCGCCCGCCGCACGCCTGGCCCGCGTTGCGCCGCTTCGCCTCGCCCGTGGCGCTGCTCGCCGGCTGGCAGGCCGCTGCCATGGCGGGCCTGATCTCGCCGCGCGTGCTGGCCGCCCCCGCCACCATCCTGGCCACCGCCTGGACCATGCTGCTGGGCGGCGACCTGCTCGGCAACGTCGCCATCTCGCTGCAGCGCGTGGCCTTGGGCCTGGCCTTGGGTGTGGGCATCGGCACCGCCATGGCGCTGGCCGCCGGGCTCTCGCGCCTGGGCGAGGACGTGGTGGACGCGCCGATGCAGATGCTGCGCACCCTGCCGTTCCTGGCCCTGGTGCCGATGTTCATCCTCTGGTTCGGCATCGGTGAGCTGCCCAAGGTCGCCCTGGTGGCGCTCGGCACCACCTTCCCGATCTACCTCAACCTGGTCGCCGGCATCCGCGGCATCGACCCCAAGCTGGTCGAGGCCGCCCGCGTGTTCGGCCTTGGCCACGGCAGCATCGTCCGCCACGTCATCCTGCCCGGCGCGCTGCCCTCCGCCCTGGTCGGGCTGCGATTCGCCCTGGGCACGGCGTGGCTCTCCCTGGTGGTGGCCGAGCAGGTGAACGCCAGCGCCGGCATCGGCTACCTCATCAACGACGCGCGCGACTTCCTGCGCACCGACGTCATCGTCGTGGGCTTGCTGGTCTACGCCCTGCTCGGCCTCGCCACCGACGCCATGGTCCGCGCCGCCGAACACCGGCTGCTGGCGTGGCGCCCCACGCTGGTGCGGGCATGACGGCGCGATCCGGCGTGCGCGTGCGCAACCTGGTGCGCCAGTTCGGCGCCCAGCGCGTGCTGGACGGGTTGGACCTGGCGTTGGCGCCCGGCGAGTTCGTGGCCCTGCTCGGCCGCAGCGGCTCCGGCAAGACCACGCTGCTGCGCACCCTGGCCCGGCTCGACCCGGCGCCCGCGGACGCCGACATCCTGTTGCCCGAGCCGGTTGCCGTCGCCTTTCAGGAGCCGCGCCTGCTGCCGTGGAAGCGGGTGTGGGAGAACGTTGTCCTCGGCCTGCCGCCCGACCGCGCCCGCGCCGAGGCCGCCTTGGCCGAAGTGGAGCTGTCGCACCGCGTGGACGCCTGGCCGGTCACGCTCTCCGGCGGCGAGGCGCAGCGGGTAGCCCTGGCCCGCGCGCTGGTGCGCCAACCCGGCCTGCTGCTCCTGGACGAGCCATTCGCCGCACTCGACGCGCTGACCCGCATCCGCATGCACGGCCTGGTGCTGGAGCTGTGGCGCGCCCACCGGCCGACCACGCTGCTGGTCACCCATGACGTCGACGAGGCCCTGCTGCTGGCCGACCGCGTGCTGGTGCTGGAGACGGGCCGCATCGTGCGCGACCTGCCGGTGCTGCTCGCGCGCCCGCG
Organism: Acetobacteraceae bacterium; assembly: GCA_965199105.1. Lineage (GTDB taxonomy): Bacteria > Pseudomonadota > Alphaproteobacteria > Acetobacterales > Acetobacteraceae > LMUY01. The sequence continues at coordinate 2,187,012 of CBDAQO010000002.1, forward strand.
CAGCCATGCCGACGCCGGGTTCGCCCCGCTGCGGGCCCAGCTCCTGCGCGCGCTCGGCGTGGTGCAACCCGCCGCCGCCGTGCCGGTTGCAGCCCTGGACCACTCGCTGAACCGTTAGGAGCCCACCGCATGGACGGTTTCGCCGGGCGCACCCAGCCCTATTCCGACCTGACCGCGCTGTTTGCCGCCCGCGCCGCCGGGCATGACCGCGAGGCCAGCTTCCCGCACGACAACATGGCCCACTTGGCCGCCGAGGGCCTGCTCGCCTTCGCCGCTGCGCCCGAGCAGGGTGGCGGCGGCGCCGGCCTGGTGCGCTGCCTGGGCCTGATCGACGCCGTGGCGCAAGGCTGCGCCTCCACCGCGCTGATCCTGGCGATGCAGCTCATCCACACCCACCTGCCGGCGCGCAACTCGCGCTGGCCCGCCCGGCTGCGGGCCCAGGTGGCCAGCGACGCACGCGACGGCGGGTTGATCAACGCGCTGCGCGTCGAGCCCGACCTCGGCACCCCGGCGCGCGGCGGCCTGCCCGCCACCATCGCCCGCCGCACAGCCGCCGGCTGGTCGCTCACCGGGCACAAGATCTACGCCACCGGGGCGCCCGGCTTGCGCTGGATGCTGGTGTTCGCCCGCACCGACGACCCGGCGCCGCAAACCGGCAACTTCCTGGTGCCCGCCAGCGCCCCGGGCGTGCGCATCGAGCCCACCTGGGACCAGCTCGGCCTGCGCGCCACCGGCAGCCACGATGTCCATTTCACCGACGTGGCCATCCCCGCCGACCACGCGGTGGACCTGCGCGCGCCCGCCGAGTGGGTGCCGAGCCCGACGCAAGTGGCCTGGAACACGCTCACCATCGCCGCCCTCTACACCGGCGTCGCCACCGCCGCGCGGGACTGGCTGGTCGGCTTCCTGCGCGCGCGCACGCCGAGCAACCTCGGCGCCCCGCTCGCCACCCTGCCGCGCATGCAGGAGGCGGTCGGCCAGATCGAGGCGCTGCTGCTGACCAACCGCCGCCTGGTCGCCAGCGCCGCCGAAGAGTACGACCGTGGCAACGGACCCGACCCGGACACGTGCAACCTGATCAAGACGGTCGCCGCCGAGAACGCCATCGCCGCGGTGGAAGAAGCGGTGAAGCTCGCCGGCAACACGGGCCTGGCGCGCGCCCACCCGCTGGAGCGCCACCTGCGCGACGTGCTGTGCGCCCGCATCCACTCCCCGCAAGCCGACTCCGCCCATATCGCGGCCGGCAAGGCGATCCTGCTTGCTCCGGAGCCCGCCGCATGACCCAGCCACTTGCCGCTCCACCCATTCCTGCGCCAATCGAGTTTATCGGCATGGTGCAGCCGCGCCAGCAGTCCGAGATCCATCCCGCCAGCGGCCCGGCGATCGACCTCGGCTACCTCCGCGCCAGCGCCCGCGCGCACGACGCGGCCGGGTTCGACCGCTTCCTGCTCGGCTGGTACAGCCACGGTCCCGACGGGCTGCAGCTCGCCGCCTACGCCGCCGCCGTCACCGAGCGCGTGGGCTTCCTGGTGGCCCATCGCCCGGGCTTCCAATCGCCCACCAACGCCGCGCGCGCCTTCGCCACGCTCGACCAGTTGAGCGGGGGCCGCGCCGCCATCCACGTCATCTCCGGCGGCGACGACACCGACCAGCACCGCGATGGCGACTACCTTGGCAAGGACGAGCGCTATGCCCGTACCGACGAGTATGTCGGCATCCTGAAGCGGCTATGGACCGCCTCGGCCCCGGTCGACCACGAGGGCGCCTACTACCGCTTCGACGGTGCGTCCCCCGCCGTCCGATGCGTGCAGCAGCCGCATATCCCGGTGTATTTTGGCGGCGCGTCGGACGCAGCGCTCGAGGTGGCTGGCAAGCATGCCGACGTCTACGCGCTCTGGGGCGAGACGCAGGGGCAGGTGCGCGACCTGGTGGCCCGGGTGCGCGCCGCCACGCTGCGCCATCGTGGGCCGGCGGCGGCGGCGGCGATGCGGTTCAGCCTGTCGTTCCGGCCCATCCTGGCCGCCACCGAAAGCGCCGCCTGGGAAAAGGCCGAGCATATCCTGGCCGAGACGGTGCGGCTGCGCGGCGAGGCGGCGCTCGGCTCCGGTAGCACCCGCCCTGCCAACGCCGGGTCGCAGCGGCTGCTGGACGCCGCAGCATTGGGCGACCGGCCGGAGGGGCGCCTCTACACCGCCATCGCCCGGGTGACCGGCGCGCGCGGCAACACCACGGCGCTGGTCGGCACGCCCGAGCAGGTGGCGCAGGCGTTTGCGGAGTATCACGCGCTGGGGGTCACGACGTTCCTGATCCGCGGCTTCGACCCGCTGGAGGACGCAGCGGACTACGGCCGCGAGCTGCTCCCGCTCACCCGCGCGCTGCTGACCCAGCCCGACGCCCACCCCGCCAACGAAGCCCTCTCCCTCTGGGAAAGGGTTGGGTGAGGGGAGACGCGCGCGGTTTAAGAAGCGTCGCGCGGCCCCTCACCCCGGCCCTCTCCCAGAGGGAGAGGGAGTGCTGCGGGCAGGCTTCAGAACGCGCTCGGACGGCTTGGGGGCTTGCGCGTCCCTTCGCAGGCGCTTTTCGCCCAGGAACAGCAGGATGGGTGCTGCGATGAAGATCGACGACGACGTGCCCACCACGATGCCGAACAGCATCACCGCGGCAAACCCCGACAGCGACGCGCCGCCGAACAGCGCCAGCGGCAGGCTCGCCAAAAACACCGTCATCGACGTGCCCAGCGTGCGGTTCAGCGTCTCGTTGATCGAGAAGTCGATCAGCTCGCGCAGCGGCATGGTCTTGTATTTGCGCAAGTTTTCCCGCACCCGGTCATACACCACCACCTTGTCGTTGGTGGAGTAGCCGATCACGGTCAGGATCGCCGCCACCATCACGAGGTCGAACTCGATGCGGGTGATGGCCAGGAAGCCGATCGCCTTGGTCACGTCGAGCAGCAGCGTCACCACCGCGCCGACCGCGAACTCCCACTCGAAGCGGAACCAGATGTAGGCCAGGATCATCAACAGGCTGATCCCCAGCGCCAGCAGCCCGTTGCGGAACAGCTCGTTGGAGACGGACGCGCCGACCGCGTCGTTGCGCTCGATCACGGTGCCCGGCTGCGCCGCCTCCAGCGCGTCCCGCACCCGCGTCACCACCTGCTCGGTGCCCTGCTCGGTGGGCTGCCGGTCCAGCCGGATCAGCACCTCGCGGTCGTCGCCGAAGCGCTGTAGCCCGGCCGCCGGAACCTGGTGTGCGTTCATCTCCGCCCGGATCCGGCCGAAGTCGGCGGGGTCCGGGGTGCGCACCTCCATCACGATGCCGCCCTTGAAGTCGATCCCGAGCCGCAGCCCGGGGTAGAACGCGGCGATGATGGAGATGGTCGACAGCACCGCCGACGTCGCCAGCCCGATGAAGCGCCCGCGCATGAAGTGGATCTGGGTGCCGTCTGGCACCAGCCGGAACAACGGGCGGAAGAACATGACGATGAGCCCCTTCGCTAAACCGGCAGCAGCGCGGGCCGCCGCGCCGAATACCACCGCACCATCATCAGCCGCGCCAGCACGGTGGCCGTGAACAGCGTCGTCACGATCCCGACCGTGATGGTGACTGCGAACCCACGCACCGGGCCAGAGCCGAACACGAACAGCATCACGTGCGCCAGGAAGGCCGTGGCGTTGCTGTCGATGATGGTGCTGTAGGCGCGGCGGAACCCGGCCTCCAGCGCCGCTACCGGCTTGCGGTCGTGCCGGGTCTCCTCGCGGATACGCTCGTTGATCAGGATGTTGGCGTCCACCGCCATGCCGAGCGTGAGCAGGATGCCCGCCATGCCCGGCAGGGTGAGCGTGGCCTGCAGCAGCGACAGCACAGCCAGCATCATCATCAGGTTGACCAGCAGCGCCACGTTGGCGAACCAGCCGAACAGGCCATAGAACGTGCCCATGAAGCCGATCACCAGCAGGAAGCCGACGCCCAACGCGATCGCCCCCGCGCGGATGCTGTCGGCGCCCAGTTGCGGCCCCACCGTGCGCTCCTCCACCACGGTGAGCGGCGCCGGCAGCGCGCCCGCCCGCAGCAGCAAAGCGAGGTCGGTGGCCGATTGCGCGGTGAAGTTGCCGCTGATCTGCCCGCGCCCGCCGGTGATCGGCTCGCGGATCACCGGCGCCGTCAGCACCTGGTTGTCCAGCACGATGGCGAACGGATGGCCGACATTGGCGGTGGAGACCTCGGCGAAGCGGCGGGTGCCGGCGCTGTCGAACACGAAGTTCACCACCCAGTCGCCGTTCTGCGAACTCCGGGCCGGGCTGGCATCAGTCAGGCTCGCCCCGTCTACTTCGACCCGGCGGCGCAGCACCAGCTTCTGCGCCGGGTTGTTCTCCATCGGCAGGATTTCGTCCCCTGGCGACGCCGGCCGATTGGGGTCCGCCCCCTCGTCCAGCAGGTGGAACGTCATCTTCGCGGTGGTGCCGAGCAACTGCTTGACCCGGTCCGGATCCTCGATCCCCGGCAACTGCACCACGATGCGGTTGTCCCCCTCGCGGGTGATCTGCGGGTCGAGCACGCCGGTGCCGTCGATGCGGCGGCGCACGATCTCGATAGATTGCTGCACCGTGGCCAGCGCCCGCGCCCGCATCGCCGCCTCGTTGGGGGTGAGCACCAGGCTGCCATCCGGGAGCGTCTTGATGTCGATGTCGCGGCTGCCGTCGGGGCCGGTGGCGATCGGCTGCAGCGCGTCCAGCGCCGCCTTGCCCTGCGCCGGGTCGCGCAACGCCACCGTCACGTCACCCTCGCCGGGCGGCTCCACCAGGGCGCGATACTTGCCCGCCAGCGCCTGGCGCGCGCTGTCCAGGATGGTATCGAGCCGCTCCTTGCGCACGGCGGCCATGTCCACCTGGAGCAGCAGGTAGGAGCCGCCGCGCAGGTCGAGGCCGAGATGCACCTGCGGCCACGGCACCCAGGCCGCCGGGCGGGGCAGAAGGTTGGGCAGGCAGAGCAGCAGGCCGAGCAGGCAGGTGCCCAGGATCGCCGCGGTCTTCAGCCGACCGAAATACAGCATGGCAGACGGCTCTACTCCAGGAAGGGGCGTTCTATGCCGACGCGGCCGAGGCGATGCAAGTCCGGCCCGCCCGTGCTAGAGCCGCCGCCATGAGCAGTAGCACAGCCGGGCACCGTTTGCGGATGGGCGTGATCGGCGTCGGCCATTTCGGCCGCTTCCACGCCCAGAAGATCGCCGCCAGCCCGCGTGCCGACCTCACCGGCCTGTTCGACCCCGACGCCGCCCGTGCCGCCGCCGTGGGCCTGGAGCTGGGCGCGCCGGCGATGGCGCTGGACGCCCTGCTCGGCGCCTGCGACGCGGTGGTGATCGCCGCCCCCGCCGAGCGCCACCACGACCTGGCCAGTGCGGCGCTCGAGGCCGGCTGCCATGTGCTGGTGGAGAAGCCGATCGCTGCCACCCTGGCGCAAGCCGACGCCCTGGCCAGCCTCGCCGCCGCACGCGCGCGCGTGCTGCAGGTGGGCCACCTGCTGCGCTTCAGCGCCGAGCACCAGGCCATCCGCAGCCGCATCACCCGCCCGCTCTACATCGAGGCGACGCGCATCGCCCCCTACAAGCCCCGCGGCACCGACGTTTCGGTCATCCTGGACCTGATGATCCATGACCTCGACCTGGTGCTCTCCCTGGTGGAAAGCGAGATCGCCAGCGTGGACGCGCTGGGCGCCGCCGTCTCCTCCGCCTCGGAGGACATCGCCAACGCCCGGGTGCGCTTCGCCAACGGCTGCGTCGCCACCATCACCGCCAGCCGCATCTCGATCAAGACCGAGCGCCGCATGCGGCTGTTCTCGCAAGAGGGCTACCTGTCGGCCGATTTCGGCGCCCGCGAGCTGGTGATGATCGGCCGCGAGCGCGGGCTGCCGCTGCCCGGCACCGGCGGGTTCAAGCGCGAGGCGGTGAGCTGGCGCGACCACGACGCGATGGCCGCCGAACATGCCGCCTTCGTCGCGGCGTGCCTGGATGGCGCCCCCGTGCTGGTGGACGCGGCAGCCGGGCGCCGGGCGCTGGCCGCTGCCTTGGCCGTGGCGGACTCGATGGCTGCCTCGGCGGCGCTGGCGCGGGCGAGCGGGCTGATCGTCGACTGACCTGCCCGCCACGAGGCCGGCACGGTTCAGCGCCGCGCGCGCAGCTCCATCGGCAGCCGCGTGAAGCCGTAGAGGCCGAGGCTGGTGCTCACCTCGGGTTCGCCGGTCTCGATCTCGCCGCAATGCTCCAGCAGCGCCTCGAGCATCACCTCCAGCTCGAGCTTGGCCAAATGCAGGCCGCCGCACAGATGCGGCCCGATGCCCCAAGCCAGTTGCGCCCGGGCGTCGCGGGTGAGATCGAAGCGATCGGGGTCGGAGAACTGGCGCTCGTCCCGGTTGGCCGAGGCGTAGATCACCAGCACGCGGGCGCCCTGCGGAATGGTCGTGTCGCCGACCCGGTAATCGGCCGCCGCGTAGCGCGAGAACCAGCGCACCACGGCGCTGTGGCGCACGCTCTCCATCACAGCGTTGGGCGCCAAAGACGGGTCGCCGCACAACATGCGCCACTGCGCCGGGTCACGGCCGAGCGCGTGGAGCAGGTGGCCCTTGGCCATGATCGTGGTGTCGAGGCTCGGCAGCACGTAGGCGCTGACGGCGCCGCGCGCTTCCGCCTCGCTCAACCGGCCGGACGTGGCGGCCTCGAGCAGGTTGTGCGCCCAGCCGCCCTCGTGCAGGTCCGACCACTGCAGCTTGGAGAGAAAGCTGCGCCAGCCGGCCAGGGTGGCGAAGGCGTGCTCCGAGCCTTCCCGCAGCGGCCCCACCGCGTGGAAGCTTGCGGCGGCCCAGTCCAGCATCGCCGCCTTGCCCGCGTCCGGCAGGCCGACCAGGACGCGGATCGCCTCGAGCGGCAGGAATTGCGCGATCTGGCTCATGGCGTCGAACGGGCCGCGGCCGACCAGCGACTTGATGCGCGCGCCGATCATCTCCCGCAGCATCGCGCGATGCTGCTTGAGCTGCGCCGGGATCAGTGGGCGGATCACCTCGCGGCGCATCCGGCTGTGCTGTTCGCCGTCGGACTGCAGCAGGTTGGGGCCGCCGGGCGTGTTGAACTGGTCGCTCAAGCCCACGCCCTTGGCGCAGATCAGCGCGTCGGATGCCAGCAGGGCCGCGCGCACGTCGTCGAAGCGGGAGAGCGCGTATACCTCCGGGTCACGCAGCCGCACCACCGGCGCCAGGTCCCGCATGGCGCGGTAATGCTCGAAGGGCGCCTGCAACGCCGCCGGGCTGAAGACATCCGCTTCGTAGACCGGCGCGTCCGCGACCCGCCGAGCCGCCGCGTTCAGGGTATCCACACCGTGCCTCCGCGCTTTTACTTGCTTGGGCACGACCCTTTCACATCCGGCCACCTGCAGTCAGATGGCAAGAATCGGGCTGCGATGCGCGCAGGCCATTGGAGACCCGCGCCACCGGCTTGGCGCGGGTGACGGCGAGCGGCGGTTCAGGCGGCCGCCCGCTCCCCGGCGATGCCATCCAGCACCGCCATCACGTCATCCTCCAGCACCACGCCGGCCGCGGCCAGGTTCTCGTGCAGGTGGCCGACCGAGGACGTGCCGGGGATCAGCAGGATGTTGGGCGAGCGCCGCAGCAGCCAAGCCAGCGCGACCTGCATCGGCGTCGCACCCAGGCGTTGCGCCACGCCGTTCAGCGCGTCCGACTGGAGCGGCGAGAACCCGCCGAGCGGGAAGAACGGCACGTAGGCGATGCCCATGCCGGCCAACTCGTCGATCAGCGCGTCGTCGGCGGTCCGGTGCGCCAGGTTGTACAGGTTCTGCACGCAGACGACTTCCACCAGCCGGCGCGCCTCCTCGACCTGCGCCCGCGTGACGTTGCTCAGGCCGATGTGGCGGATCAGTCCCTGCTGCTGGAGCTCCGCCAGCACGGTGAGCGGCGCCTCGAGCGACCCCTCGGCCGGGCCATGCCGGCTGAACATCGCCCGCAGGTTGACCACCTCGAGCACATCGAGGCCCAGGTTGCGCAGGTTGTCGTGCACGCCCTGGGTCAGCTCCGCCGGCGAGAACGCCGGGTTCCAGGACTTGTCGTCGCCGCGCCGGGCGCCGAGCTTGGTCACGATCACCAGTTCCGCCGGGTAAGGGTGCAGCGCCTCGCGGATGAGCTGGTTCGTCACGTGCGGGCCGTAGAAGTCGCTGGTGTCGATGTGGTCCACCCCGGCCGCCACCGCCGCGCGCAACACCGCGCGCGCCGCGTTCGGGTCCTTCGGCGGCCCGAACACGCCTGGCCCGGCGAGCTGCATCGCGCCATAGCCGAGCCGCTGCACCGTCCGTGCGCCCAGTTTGAACGAGCCAGCTTGTTCGATCTCACGCATCGCATCTCTCCTGTTGCCGTCTTCGTGCATCTGGACCGCGCCGGGGCGTGCGATAATAGGGGGTAATCAGCACAGCCTGTTCGAAAGCGCGATCAATCCTGCCCGACCTGACCGACCTTAGCGTGTTTGTCGCCGTCGCCCACGCTGGCGGGTTTCGCCAGGCAGCCCGCATTGGCGGCGGCAGCGCGTCGAGCTTCAGCGAGGCCGTCACCCGGCTCGAGCAGCGCCTCGGCGTGCGCCTGCTCAACCGCACCACCCGCACCGTGGTGCCCACCGAGGCCGGCGCCCGCCTGCTGGACCGGCTCGGCCCGGCGCTGGGCGAGGTGGCCGCCGCGCTCGACGTGGTGAACGGCTTTCGCGACCGCCCGGCCGGCACGCTGCGGCTGAACGTGCCGGTGAGCGCGGCCCGGCTGGTGCTGCCGCGCATCGTGCCGCCATTCCTCGCCGCCTTTCCGGACATCCTGCTCGAGGTGATCGCCGAGGACAGCTTCGTCGACGTGCTGGCCGCGGGGTGCGACGCCGGCATCCGCTACGACGAGCGCTTGGAGCAGGACATGATCGCCGTGCCGATCGGCCCGCGGCAGCAGCGCTTCGCCACCGCCGCGTCCCCCGCCTACCTCGCCCAGCGCGGCCGGCCCGAACACCCGCGGGACCTGCTGGGCCACGCGTGCCTGCGCGGCAAGTTCGCCAGCGGTGCGATGAACGCCTGGGAGTTCGAGCGCGCCGGCGAGGTGGTCCGGATGGATGTGACCGGCCCGCTGATCGTCCGGATTGGCGCCGCCACCGACCTCGCAGTGGACGCGGCGATCGCTGGCACCGGGGTCATCCAATTGTGGGAGGATTGGCTGCAGCCGCATCTGGCGAGTGGCGCCTTGCAGCCGGTGCTGGAGCCGTGGTGGCAGCGTTTCCCCGGCCCGTGGCTGTATTACCCGGGCCGCCGCCATCTCCCGGCAGCGCTGCGCGCCTTCGTCGACTTCATCGCGGCCGAGGCCGGCAGGACGGGGTGACCCTACTGTTGACGCGAGACAGCTAGCTCGCGCGCAGCACGTCCAGCACCGCTGCCGCTGCCAGCGCCGAGGGTTCGCCCCCGCCGCTCGGGCGCAAGCTTGCCACCACGGCGGCAAAGGCTGCCCTTTGCGCCGCCGCCAACGCCGGGTCGCGCAGCAGCGAGTGCACCGTGGCGCTCAGCCGCTCCGGCGTGCAGGCTTCCTGCAGCAGTTCCGGCACCACCTCGCGCCCGGCCAGCAGGTTCACCATCGCCACATGCGGCACGCGGATCATCCGCCGCGCCATGAACGCGGAGACGCGGTTGACCCGGTAGGTGACCGCCATCGGCACGCCGGCCAGCGCCAGCTCCAAGGTGGACGTGCCGGATTTGGTCAGCGCCGCGGCGGCGGCCGCGTAGGCGTCGTGCTTGTCGCCGTCCTCGGTTACCACCACGGGGGCGACCGCCCAGCCCGCAGCGGCCTGCTGCACCAGCTCGGCCACCGCGTGCGAAACCGGCACCACGGGCACCAGGCCGGGCATCTGCTCCGCCAGCAGCGCCACCGTGCGGCCGAACACCGGCAGGAGGCGAGGGGCCTCGCTGCGCCGGCTGCCGGGCATCAGGATCAGCACCGGCGCGGTGGCGGCCAAGCCATGGCGCGCCCGGAACCGCGCCCCGTCGCCGCTGCCCGCGCCCGATTGCACCACCGGGTGGCCGACGAAGCGGGCCGGCAGCCCGTGGCCGGCGAAGTAGCCCTCCTCGAACGGCAGCAGGCACAGCAGCACGTCCCACAGCCCGGGGAAGGTCTTCACGCGGTGTTCCCGCCAGGCCCAGACCTGCGGCGCCACGTATTGCACCCGCTTCACCCCGAGTGGGGCCACCCGGCGCAACACGTGCAGGCCGAATCCGGGGGAGTCGACGGTCACCACCACGTCCGGCCGCCGCTTGGCCACATCCGCCACCACTGACAGCAGGCGGCGGCGCAGCAGGCGGATGCGCGGCACGACTTCCACCAGGCCCATGACGGCCAAATCCCGCATCGGGAACAGCGTTTCGAGGCCCTGCCCGATCATCGCCGGGCCGCCCACCCCGGCGAAGCGGATGCCCGGGTCCGCCGCCCGCAGCGCCGCCATCAGCCGACCGCCCAGCACGTCCCCGCTCGCTTCTCCCGCCACCAGGTAGACCAGCGTCAGGGCGCCACCCCGCCATCCATGGCCACCACCGGGCAGGGCGGCGGGGCGGCGGGGTAGTCGCGGTGGTTGCGCACCGCGCCTTCCTGCCGCACGTGGTCGAGCGCCGCAGGGTCGAGCTCTGCGATGAGCCAACCGGGGGTGTCGGGCGGCAGCCGGGCCACCACGCCGTCGTCGGGGAAGCCATGGTCGACCGGGCCGAACACTGCGGCATAGCCGACATTGCGGTCCAGCGCCGCCAGCCAGGGCGCGTCGCCCACCGTGGTGACCACCGCGACGAAGCACTGGTTGGCCATGGCACAGGCCCGCGCCGCCAGCCGCACGCGGTTGAACCCGGCCGGCGTGTCGGTGTCGGTGGGCACCAGCAGCAGCCAGGCGCCGGCCTCCACCTGCGCCCGGGCCAGCGGCGGGTGCTCGATGTCGTAGCACACGCACACGCCGAGGCGGCCCCAGGGCGTGCTGAACACCCGGGGCGGCGCACCCGGCGACACGCCCCACAGCTCGGCCTCGAACCGCGTCACCTGGTGCTTGTCCTGGAACGCCACGCTGCCGCTGGGCGCGATCATCGGGGCATGGTTGATCACCGCGCCGCCCACCCGCACCGGCAGTGAGCCGCCCAGCAGCCACAGCCGATGGCGCGCGCTCGCCTCGCGCATGATGTCGAGCACTGCGTCGTGCTGGGCGCAGGCGGCGTCGAGTTCGGCGCCCAGCGAGGGCAGCGGCGCGGCCATGGCGTCTAGGCTGGCATATTCCGGCAGTGCGGCGAGCTCCGCCCCTTGGTCCGCCGCCTCCGCCAGCCGACGGTTGAGCGCGGCGGCCCATTGCGCCCGGTCGTCGTAGCGGCCCACTCGATACTGCAGCAGCGCTAGCCGCACGGCAGCGGCGCACCGTTCAGCGACTTGATCCAGAAATCCAGCCAATGCGGCGAGGCTTGCTGCTCGCCGCGGTCTGGCCAGCTCATCACGCAGGCCACGCCCTCGAGCGGCACGTAGCCACGCCGGCGCCAGAACGCGTCGTTGCCCTGGGCGTCCGCCGGGCGCAGCGGATGGTCCGCGGGGCGCCGCACCGAGCAGAACACCGCGTAGTCGGCGGTCGACACCGCGCGGGCATGCGACTCGCGCAGTTGGAAGAAGCGCACGCCCAGGCCCTGGCCGCGCCACTGCTTGAGGACGACGCCCTCGCCGAAATAGAAGAACCGGTTGACGTCCCAGCCGCGCTCGCGGAACGGCGCCTGCACGTTGTCGCTCTCGTCGCGCAGCGGCAGGCAGGTCGCCGCCCCCACCGGCTTGTCGCCCGCGCAGGCCACGAACAGCGCCGCCCGCGGATGCGGCAGGTAGCTCGTGATGTAAGGCTCGCTCGAGGCCTTGCCCTGGTAGAGGTAGGGCCAGTCGTAGAACACCTCGGTGTGGAGCTGCTGGAACGCGCCCAGCCCGTCTCGCATGGCGGCGCCAGTGAGGGTGCGGATGCGAATAGCCGTGTCAGACGCCATGCAGCGCTCCATAAGTGCCATCCAGCAGGGGCGCAACCGCATGGATCAGCTTTGTCATGTCACGACGCTTCAGGCGCTCGAGCAAGCCGCCGGCCACCTGCAGGCGGACCCGTTCCTGCACTGCTGCACCGAGGCGCAACTGGCCTTCGTGCTCGCGCGGCATTTTAGCGGCCGAACCGGCCTGGCCGTGCTCCGTTTCGACCCGGCGCAGGCGCAGGGCCGCATCGCCTGGGAGCAGAGTGAGCCGGACCAAGCGCCGTTCCCGCATCTCTATGGCAGCTTGCCGTTGGCCGTCTGCACCCGCACGCTACTCTAGCGGTCTGCCGTACAAGCGCGCCGGGTCGGCCACCGGCGCGCTGATGGTCTGCAGCGTGCCGTCCCGCACGGCGCGGTAGAAGCACGAGCGCTGGCCGGTGTGGCAGGCGGCGCCGGTCTGGTCCACCAGCAGCAGCAGCGTGTCCCCGTCGCAATCGATGCGCAGCTCGCATAGGTGCTGCACCTGGCCGGAGCGATCGCCCTTGCGCCACAGCGACGCGCGGCTGCGGCTCCAGTAGCAAACCCGCCCGGTCGCCAGCGTTTCGGCTACGGAGGCGGCGTTCATCCACGCCATCATCAGCACCTCGCCGGTGTCGTGCTGCTGCGCGATGGCGGGGACCAGGCCGTGCGCGTCAAACCGGATCGGCAGGTCAGGCTGGGGCACGCATCCCCTCCAGCGCGTCCGCCAGGTCGGCGATCAGATCGGCCGGGTCCTCCAGGCCGATGTGCAGGCGCGCCACCGGGCCGGCGAACCCGCGCTTGCTCGCGGTGCGGGTGATCTGGCCGGTGGTGGGGATGGCCAGGCTCTCGAACCCGCCCCAGGACGCGCCGATGCCGAACAGGCGCAGCCGGTCGATCACGCCATGCATGTCCGCGGTGGTGAAATGCGGCTGGAACTCGACGCCGAACAGGCTGCATGCGCCGGTGAAATCCCGCTGCCACAGCGCGTGACCGGGGGCGCCGGGCAGGGCGGGATGCAGCACGCGGGCGATCTCGGGGCGCTGCTGCAGCCAGGCCGCGACCTCGAGGCCCGACGCCATCTGGCGGTCCAGCCGCAGCGCCATGGTGCGTGCGCCGCGCAGGGCCAGCCAGCAATCGTCCGGACTGGCATAGTGCCCGAGCGACATCGCCGTCTCGCGCACCCGTCGCCAGGCCGGCTCGGTGGCCACGGTGATGCCGCCGAGCAGCACGTCCGAATGGCCGGCGACATACTTGGTCAGCGCCTGGATCGACACGTCCACCCCATGCGTGAACGGCTGGAAGGCGCGAATGCCCCAGGTGTTGTCCATCAGCACGGCGAGCCCGCGCGCATGCGCCACCGCGGCGAGCGCCGGCACGTCCTGCACCTCGAAGGTGTGGCTGCCGGGGCTCTCCAAATAGAGCACGCGGCTTTCCGGACGGATCAGCGCCGCCAGTTCATCCGCGCCGACCTGCGGGTCGTAGTAGGTGGTCGCCACCCCCATCCGCTGCAGGAACTCGTCACAGAAGGAGCGGGTCGGGCCATAGGCGCTGTCCGGGATCAGGCAGTGGTCGCCGGCGGCCAGGTAGGCCAGCAGCGCCACGGTGACCGCGGCCACGCCCGTCCCCACGATCTGGCAATGTGTGCCGCCCTCGATCTCGGCCACCACGTCTTCCAGCGCGTGGTGGGTGGGGCCGCCCGCGGTGCCGTAGAGCGGGCCGCGGCCGAGCCGGGCTTCCGAGCCGCGCAGCCGCTCCGCGCAGTTGGGATATAGCATGGTGGAGCCGCGGTGCACCGCCGGGTTGACGAAGCCCTGCACCTTGGTGCCCGCGCGCCCGCCATGCGACAGCCGCGTGTGCAGTGAAGCGGGGCGGGTTGGTGCGTGATCTGCCATCAGCCGGTTGCCTTTTCAGTGATTGGATCGGCGCCCCATTCCGCCCAGGATCCGTCATAGACGGCGCCCTCCGGCAGGCCGGCGCGGCGCAGCGCCATGGTCAGCACGGTCGCGGAGACGCCGCTGCCACAGCTCGTGACCACGGCGCGCGAGCCGTCCGCCCCGGCCGCGGCGAGGCGTTCGCGCAGCACGTCCGGCGGCAGGAAGCGGCCTTGGTCATCCAGCAGCCGCGCGTAGGGCAGGTTGACCGAGCCGGGGATGTGACCCGGCGTGACCCCCGGGCGCGGCTCCGGCGCGGACCCGGCATAGCGTGCCGGCGCCCGCGCATCGAGCACCAGCGCCTGCGTATCGCGCATGTCGCCCAGGCCACGCAACCGCTCGGCGCGCAGGCGGGGCGTGAATGGCAGCGCGGCGGCCGGCTCGGATGCGCCGGTCTGGACAGGCTGGCCGGCGCGCTGCCAGGCGGCCAACCCGCCATCCAGCACAGCCGTTGCGTCGTGGCCGAACAGCCGCATCATCCACCATCCCCGGGTCGCCCACATGGCGGTGTTGCTGGCGTAGAACACCACTCGCGTTGCATTCCCCACGCCCAACGCCCCGACCAGGCGGGCAAACCGGCCAGGCGCCGGCACCATATGCGGCAGCGGGCTGTCGACGTCGGCGATCACGTCCAGGTCGAAGTAGCGCGCGCCCGGAATGTGCGCTGACAAATACGTGGCATGACCATCGCCGGGTTCCGTGGGGAGGTATTTGGTTGCGTCCAGCACCACCAGGTCCGGCGCGCCCACCTGCGACGCCAACCACTCGGCCGAGACCAGATCGTCCATGCTCACTCTCCCCAGCCGAGCGAAATGCGGCGGTTTTGCCGGCCCTTGTTCTCGATCTTGAGCACCCTGATGGCGCCCACCTGCGCCGTCGAGCCGACATGGGTGCCGCCGCAGGGTTGCAGGTCGACCGGGTGCTCCGCCGGCCCGATCCGCACCAGGCGCAATCGGCCACTGCCGCGTGGCGGCTTGACCGAGAGCGTGCGCACCAACTCGGGATTGGTGTCGAGCACGCTCTCATCCACCCACTCCGCCGTCACCGCATGGTCGGCGGCCACCAGCGCGGCCAGGCGGGCGGTGAGCTCCTGCGCGTCGGGCGTGGTGGGCAAATCCAGGTCCAGGCGGGACTTGTCCGCCCCGATCTGCCCGCCGGTGACGGCCATGCCGGGCAGTAGGCTGCACAGCAGGTGCAGTGCCGTGTGCATCTTCATGTGCGCCAGGCGGCGGGGCCAGTCGAGCGCGGCCTCGACCACGGTGCCGACCGCGGGCGTGTCCCCTTGCAGCGGCAGCAGGATGGCGTCGGCCTCGCCCTTGATGGCCTCGGCCACCCCCGCCCGGCCGCCGGGCCAGACCAGCGTGCCGCTGTCGCCGGGCTGGCCGCCGCCGCGGGGGTAGAACGGCGAGCGGTCCAGCACGACGCCGCCCGCCAGCACCGCCGTGACCTGGGCGGTCGCCGTCTGCACGGCGGGGTCGGTGAGGTAGAGCCGCTCGGTCACGCGGCCCATTCCTGCCGCAGCCACTCCCGCTTGGAGGCGAACCAGAGCAGCGCCAGCGAGGTGATGGAGTTGGGGAAGTGGCCTGCCAAAGCGTGCCCGATGGTGGATTGGGCGTCCAGCACCCGGATGCGAATGTCTTCGTTCTCGCTGGCCAGGCCGCCGAACCCGGCCACCCCGTCGGCATCGGCGGGTGGCGTGACGACGCGGCCGGCGAAGATGGTGACGCTTTCGTCCGATCCGCCGGCGCTCAGCACGAATTGGCCGATGCGGTGCAGGCGGTCAGGGGCGAGGCCCATCTCCTCCTGCATCTCGCGCGCCGCCGTCTGCGCCTCGGTCTCGTTGGCGTCGGAAAAGCCGCCGGGCACCTCGAGCATCACCGGGTCGACGCCCGCCAGCAGGGCCGGGTAGCGAAATTGCTCGATCATCACCAATCGGTCCTGCACCGGGTCATACGGCAGCACCCCGACGGCATGGCCGCGCAGCCACACCTCCCAGGTGCGCGGCTCCGACATGGTCTGGTCGAAGCGGCGGTTGCGGAAGCGCACGACGTCCAACTGGGTGCGCCGCTTCCACACCATCTCGCGGGATTCCACCACCAGGGATGGGTCGGTCTCGGTCTCGGCCATGGCGGCAGACTAGCGCCGCTTCGACGCCGGTGTAACCCTTTCGGCTGCGCGCTAGGCTGCGCGCGCCGGCTGCAGCATGCGGCGGATTTGCGCGGCGCCGGCCGACCCCTTCAGCGACTCGCGCCACATCGTCTCGGCGATACGTTGATGGGTCGCGACCGCCTCGTCCGCGCCGGTGATCATGGCCACGCCGGTCTGCACGTTGGGCAGGCCGTCGGCGCGGAACGGGTTGATCGCCAAGGTCGCCCGATCCCGCGCGCGGAGGATCTTGAACGCGCTGGTGGGTTCGGTGTGGGGCAGCACGCCGAATTGCAGCCCCATCGGCTCGGCTTCCATCATGGTGGCGATGTTGGCGATTTCCGAGGCGGCGATCTGCCGGCAGCGGCGCCGCAGCGGGTCGGGCAGGGCGACCGATGCCGCCACACCCCCCTCGAGCATGCGCTGGATGCTGGCGGTGGAGATGATCGCGATGATGCCGGGCCGCCGCATGGAATACATCCGCTTGCGGGCCGCCATGATGCCTTGCACCTGCTCGATGGTCGCCCGCAGGTTGCTGCGGTCCGCCTCCGATTGCTCGACGCACTCGTCATAGGCTTCGGCCAGCGCGGCATCGTAGGAGTCGGACGTGGTGAGGTAGCAGAGCGGGCCGAATACCTGCAGGATCTGGTCAGCCGACTCCTCAGTCTGCCGGACGCGCTCGAAGTAGCCAACCGGCCGGTTGTAGTACTCCACTCCAATCCCGAGCAGGGAGAGCGGCGATATCTTGAGCAGCTCGGCGAGGCGCTTGACCGTGTCAAGCTTGATCACTTCGCCTTTTTCGTAGCGGTAGAGGGCAGCGCGGGACACGCCGAGCCGAGCGGCAATTTCTTCGGCTCGTAATCCGGATTCCAGCCGGTACGCCCGAAGTTGCTGCCCTATCTCGGTAAAACGCATACTTCACTACTCCTTGCGAGCCGAACCACACTCCATCTCCGCGCCATAGCCGCCGCGAAACCAGATGCTTCAGCATCCCATGCTAGAATCACCAACTTAGGCCTAACTAGATCAGTTTTCGGGCGGCGGATCAATCACGGTATAATTCGAACCAAATTTGTTACAGCCGGTGCTCCGCTCCGCAGCGATCTCAGCTCTGGCAGCGACCATGCAACGGAGCCCGAGACTGCCCCGACCGCACCAAAACGCCGCCCCGTTTGCCGTCTCCTCCGGCCTCCATCATAAACTACGCCTGAAATCCTTAACCAGAGGTTAAGCCGTGCCGCACGCCCTCCAGTGCTAGCCTTCATCGTCTCCCGCCTGTTGCAAGCGATCCCCGTGCTGCTCGTCGTCGGCCTGATCGCGTTCGCGCTGTTCGCCTTCGTCGGCGACCCGGTGACCGTCATGCTCGGCACCTCCTACACCGCGGCCGACCGCGTCCGGCTGACGCACCAGTTGGGGCTCGACCAGCCGTTCCTGGTGCAATACGCCCGCTTCATGTGGGCCGCGCTGCATGGCCAATTCGGCGTCAGCTACCGGCTGTCCCGCCCGGTTTCGCAACTGATCGCCGAACGCCTGCCCGCCACCGCCGAGCTCTCCCTCACCGCCGCGCTGCTGGCGCTGCTGGTCGGCGTGCCGGCCGGGGTCTACACCGGGATCTACCGGACCGCCTGGGGCTCGCGGCTGGTCATGGTGGTGAGCCTGCTCGGCGTCTCGCTGCCAACCTTCCTGATCGGCATCCTGCTCATCCTGGTGTTCAGCGTGCTGCTCGGCTGGCTGCCCTCCTACGGGCGCGGCGCCACGGTTTCCCTCGGCGGCTGGACTACGGGCTTGCTCACCGTCTCCGGGCTGAAGGCGCTGGTGCTGCCGTCCGTCACCCTGGGGCTGTTCCAGCTCACGCTGATCATGCGGCTGGTGCGCGCGGAAATGCTGGAGGTGCTGCGTTCGGACTACATCAAGTTCGCCCGCGCGCGCGGCCTGCCCAACCGGCTGATCCATTTCAGCCATGCGCTGAAGAACACGCTGGTGCCGGTGATCACCGTGGCCGGGTTGCAGCTCGGCGGCATCGTGGCCTTCTCCATCGTGACCGAAACCGTGTTCCAGTGGCCCGGCATGGGGCTGCTGCTGGTGCAATCGATCCAGGTCGGCGACATCCCGGTCATGTCCACCTACCTGCTGCTGGTCTCGGTGCTGTTCGTCGTGATCAACCTGGTGGTCGACCTGCTCTACTTTGCCGTCGACCCGCGGCTACGCGTGGGTTCGGGACGGCGATGAGCGCGTTCGCGCGCGGTTGGCGATGAGCGCCTCCGCGCTCGGTTGGCGATGAGCGCCTCCGCCGTGGCCCGGGCGCTGGACAGCGACCTGGTCTACGCCTTTCGCCGCTCTCCCGTGGCCATCCTGTCCACCGCCACCGTGGCGCTTTGCGGCGGCGCGGCGCTGCTCGCACCCTGGGTGGCGCCGAGCAACCCCTACGACCTCGCCAGCCTCAACCTGATGGACAGCTTCACCCCGCCCGCTTTTGCTAGCGGCGGCAGCCTGGCCCACCTGCTCGGCACCGACGACCAAGGGCGGGACTTGCTCTCGGCGATGATCTACGGCGCGCGGCTCAGCCTCGAAGTCGGGCTCTCGGCGGTGCTGTTCGCGCTGGTGGTGGGCGTGGTCTTCGGCCTGCTGGCGGGCTATGCCGGCGGCGTGCTGGACGCCGTGCTGATGCGGATCGCCGACGTCCAGCTCACCTTCCCGGCCATTCTAATCGCCTTGCTGGTCGATGGCGTGGTTTCGGTGGCGCTGCCCTCGGGGCTGCACGCGCGGCTCGAGATCGCCGTCCTCGTGTTCGCCATCGGCATCAGCCGCTGGCCGCAATTCGCCCGCACCGTGCGCGGCTCCACCCTGGTCGAGCGCGGGCGGGACTACGTGCTGGCGGCGCAGGTGATCGGGCTGTCCGCGCCCCGCATCATGCTGCGCCACATCCTGCCCAACGTGCTCGGACCGGTGGTGGTGATCGCCACCATTAACATCGGGCTCTCGATCCTGGACGAGGCCACCTTGTCGTTCCTCGGCGTCGGCCTGCCGCCGACCCAGCCCTCGCTGGGCACCTTGATCAGGGTCGGCAATGATTTCCTCTACAGCGGCGAGTGGTGGATTACTATGTTCCCTGGGGCGATGCTGGCCGCGCTGGTCCTGGCCATCAACCTACTCGGCGATTGGTTGCGGGATGCGCTCAATCCCCGGCTGCGATAGCTGCGAACGGAAGGGCCCTGCATGACGAGCCTGATCCTGGAAGTGTACGACGCCTTCAAGTCGGTCGGTGTCGACGATGAGACGGCGCGCAAGGCGGCGGGGGCGCTATCAGACAATCCCAAGCAGATCGCCGACTTGCGCGCTGAAATGAACGGGCGGTTCGATAACCTGCAAGCCGGTATCAGCGCGATCCGCTCGGAACGGCTCGTCGTTTGGACGCTGTTCGTGCTTCTGACCGGCGGAGTCGCCTCCTTGGTTCTCAAGGCCTACTTCTGACCACGCCCTGCCTGTGCCGCCCATGACACCGCTCCTCGAATTGCGCTCCCTCTCGGTCGAGTTCCCGACCCGGCGTCACGTCCTCACCGCGCTCGATCGCGTCAGCCTTGCCGTGGCGCCGGGTGAAATCCTCGGCGTGGTGGGGGAGAGCGGGGCGGGCAAGTCGCTGATGGGGGCGGCGATCATTGGCTTGCTGGAGCCGCCGGGCCGGGTGTCCGGCGGCGAGGTGTGGCTGGACGGGCGCCGGGTCGACCAGCTCGGACCGGAGGCGATGCGGCAAGTGAGGGGGCGGCAGATCGGCGCCGTGTTCCAGGACCCGCTGACCACGCTCAACCCGCTCACCACGGTCGGCCAGCAGCTTGCCGAAACCATCCAGGTGCATCTCGGGCTCTCCGGCCGGGACGCCCGCCAACGCGCGGTGCAGTGGCTGCGCGACGTCGGTATCCCGGCGCCGGAGGAGCGCAGCGGCGCCTATCCGCACCAGTTCAGCGGCGGGATGCGGCAACGCGTGGTGATCGCGCTCGCCCTCTGCGCCGAGCCGCGCCTGGTGATCGCCGACGAGCCGACCACGGCGCTGGACGTCTCGGTGCAGGCGCAGATCATCGCCCTGCTGCGGCGCCTGGCTCGCGAGCGCGGCACCGCCATCATGCTGGTGACGCACGACATGGGCGTGATCGCCGAGACCTGCGACCGGGTGGCGGTGATGTATGCCGGGCGCATCGTGGAGCTCGGCAGCGTGGGCGCGGTGGTGCATCGGCCGGCGCACCCCTACACGGAGGGGCTGATGGCCTCGATCCCCAAGCTCGGCGCGCGGTTGGGGCGGCTGCCGCAGATCGACGGCGCGATGCCGCGGCTGGGCGCGATCCCGCCGGGTTGCCCGTTCAACCCGCGCTGCCCCCGCGTGTTCGAGCGCTGCCACGCCGAGCGGCCCAGCCTGATGCCGGCGGGCGACACCCTGGCCGCCTGCTGGCTCTACGCCGAGGCTGGCCGTGGCTGAGCCGAGCGTGCTGGAGGCGGCCCGCGTCAGTCGCTTGTTCGACGTCTCGCAACCCTGGCTGCAGCGCACCCTGTCCGGCACCGGGCGGCAGCGCCTGCTGGCGGTGGACGAGGTGAGTTTCGCCATCCCGCGCGGCACCACCTTGTCCCTGGTGGGGGAGAGCGGCTGCGGCAAGAGCACGGTGGCGCGCTTGGCGGTGGGGCTCTACCGGCCTTCCAGCGGCGACATGCGGTTCGAGGGCCAGAGCCTTGCCACCGCCCGCGCCCAGCCCGCGCTGCGCCGGCGCATGAACATGATCTTCCAGGACCCCTACGCCTCGCTGAACCCGCGCTGGCGGGTGGCCGACATCGTAGCCGAGCCGCTGCGCGCGTTCGCCATGGCGCGGGGCCGGGCGGTCATGGAGCGGGTCGACGCCCTGCTGCGCCAGGTGGGGCTGGCGGCGGGCGACGGCGGGAGATATCCGCACGAGTTCAGCGGCGGCCAACGCCAACGCATCTCGATCGCCCGCGCCCTGGCCTCCGAGCCGGACTTCCTGGTGTGCGACGAGCCCACCAGCGCGCTCGA
Source organism: Acetobacteraceae bacterium (assembly GCA_965199105.1). Classification (GTDB taxonomy): domain Bacteria; phylum Pseudomonadota; class Alphaproteobacteria; order Acetobacterales; family Acetobacteraceae; genus LMUY01. Next base: position 2,208,173 of record CBDAQO010000002.1, read on the forward strand.
CGTGTCGGTGCAGGCGCAAATCTTGAACCTGATGCGCGAGCTGCAGAGCCGATTGGGCCTGACCTACCTGTTCATCAGCCACAACCTGGCCGTGGTGCAGCACATGTCCGACCAGTTGGGCGTGATGTATCTGGGCCGCATCGTGGAGCAGGGCCCGGCCGCGACGATCTTCGCCACCCCGCGGCACCCCTACACCCGGCTGTTGCTCGATGCGATCCCGAGCCTGGAGCCCGGCGCCCGGCTGGCGGCCCCGGCGCGGACGGCAGGCGACGTACCGAGCCCGATCGCCCCGCCGCCGGGCTGCACCTTCCACCCGCGCTGCCCGCTGGCCAACGCGCGCTGCCGGGTCGAGCGGCCGGGTTACACCGTGGCGGACGACGTGTCGGTGGCTTGCCACGCGGTGGAGGAGGGGCGCGCCGGATGATGCGATCGGGCGAAGCGGGCGATCTGCCAGGCCGTGCGCGCGGGTGGCGCGTTCGCGTTGGGCAGGCTTAGCGCAGCGAAGGGCCGGCGGTGATAGCCCTGCGAGCGCATCGTTCGCACCCGCGCACGCTCTGCCGCGTCTAGGTGGCGGCCGCCGCGGCCCCGTAGCGTGAGGGTCAGCGGAGTGGCCAACGTTACCACGATCAGCCTTCTGCGTGCGTGCGCGCAGGCTGCCTTCACCCGCTGGTAGCCGGTTTGCTGGAGCGGATAGGCGATGACCAGCGTCGCGGGAGGACGCCGAACCAGCAGCCGCAGCAACACCAGCAACGCGCGCCGCCAACGGGGAGGACCGAGCTCGCCAGGCGGACCCGCCTCATCGTCGCCGTCGACGAACACTGCCCTGGGCACCAGACGCGCGAGCGATTGTCCGACCACCGTCTTGCCTGCGCCCACGGTGGCGTTGAGCCAAATGACCGTCACGCCACTGCCAAGCGCCGCTACCCGTTGCCGATCAGGATACCCACGGCGAGCACGATGGCGCCCCCCAGCATCACTTTCGCCATCGCGGAAATCGGCGCGGTCTGCATGTAGCGCCACTGGATCCAGGCGATGACGGCCAGTTCGACGAACACGACGGCGATGGAGCAGGCGGTGGCGGTCCAGAAGGTCGGGATCAGGTAGGGCAGCGAGTGTCCCAGGCCGCCGGCCGCCGTCATCAGGCCGCAGACCAGGCCGCGCAGCAGGGGGGTGCCGCGGCCGGACAGTTTGCCGTCGTCGGCCAGCGCCTCGGCGAAGCCCATCGAGATGCCGGCGCCGATGGAGGCGGCCAGGCCGACCAGGAAGGTGTTCCAGGTGGAATGGGTGGCGAAGGCGGCGGCGAACACCGGTGCCAGGGTGGAGACCGAGCCGTCCATCAGCCCGACCAGGCCCGGCTGCACGATTTGCAGCACGAAGCGGCGGCGGGCATCGACGTCCTCGCGCTCGCGCACGTCGCCGGGCAGGTGCTTGGCCTCGATGGCGCCGGCGGTGTGCTCGTGGGCCGCCTCGGCCGCCGCCAGGTCCCCGAGCAGGCGGCGCACCGCGGTGTCGGTGGTGCGGCCGGCGGCGTGCGCGTAGAAGCGCGCGGCGTCGATCTCCATCTGCCTGGCGTGGCGCCGAACCGTGTCGACGCCGAGCGGGCGCACCTGCCAGACCGGGCGGCGGGACACCATGCCCTTGATGTCCTCGCGCCGGATCAGCGGGATGTGGCTACCAAAGCGTTCCGTGTAGGTATCGATCAGCAGGCGCCGATGCTCGCTTTCCTCATGCGCCATGTCGGTGAACACTTTGGCGGTGTCGGGGTAGTCCTCGCGCAGGTTTTCGGCGAAGTCGGCATAGACGCGACCGTCCTCCTCCTCGTTGCTGATCGCCAGGGCCAGGATATCGCGTTCGTTGAGAGATTCGAAGGCTCGCATGCTGAATACATGGCGCCGGAAACTGTATTGATCAAGTCTACTGGCGAGACATGCGAATGCCTCTCAATGTCGGAAATGCCGCATGCCAGTAAAGACCATGGCAATGCCAGCTTTGTCCGCCGCCGCAATCACCTCGTCGTCACGCAGCGAGCCGCCCGGCTGGACCACCGCCGTGGCACCTGCCGCCACCAGCGCCTCGAGCCCGTCGGCAAAAGGGAAGAACGCGTCCGACGCGGCGACGCTGCCCCGGGTCAGCGGCTCGGCAAATCCCGCTGCCCGTGCCGCCTCGCCAGCCTTCCAGCCGGCGATGCGCGCGGAGTCCACCCGGCTCATCTGCCCCGCGCCGATCCCCACCGTGGCGCCCCCGTGAGCGTAGACGATCGCGTTGGACTTCACGTGCTTGCAGACCCGGAACGCGAACAGCAGGTCGGCCCGCTCGGCGTCGGTCGGCGCGCGCGCGGTGACCACGCGCATCGCGTCGGCGGTGGCGCGGCCGTCGTCGCGGGTTTGCACCAGCAGGCCACCGGCCACGCTGCGGATTTGCAGGCCGGGCGCCGCCGGGTCGGGCAGGGCGCCGGTGAGTAGCAGGCGGACGTTTTTCTTGCGGGCCAGCACCGCGAGCGCAGCGTCGTCGGCGGAGGGCGCCACCACCACCTCGGTGAAGAGGGCGGCGATGCGCTCGGCGACGTCCTCGGTGAGCGGGCGGTTCATGGCGACGATGCCGCCGAACGCCGACACCGGGTCGCACCGCAGCGCCAAATCCCACGCCTGGGCAAGGCTGGCGGCGGAGGCGACGCCGCAGGGGTTGGCGTGTTTAATGATGGCAATCGTGGGCTCGGCGAACTCGGCGACGCACTCGATGGCGGCGTCGGTGTCGTTGAGGTTGTTGAACGACAGCTCCTTGCCCTGCATCTGCCGCGCGGTGGCGACGCCGGGTCGCGCTCCGGTGGCATAGAAGGCTGCGCGCTGATGCGGGTTCTCGCCGTAGCGCAGGGTTTGCCGTAGCGTGCCTGTGACGGTGAGCCGGGCGGGGAAGGCGTCGCCGGCGCGGGCGGCGAACCAGGCGGCGATGGCGGCGTCGTAGGCCGCGGTGCGGGCGTAGGCGGTGGCGGCGAGCTGGCGCCGCATGGCGTGGGTGGTGCCGCCCGCGGCCAGGGCGTCCATCAGCGCCGGGTATTGCGCCGGGTCGGTCAGCACGGCCACGTGGTCGTGGTTCTTGGCCGCGGCGCGGATCATGGCGGGGCCGCCGACGTCGATGTTCTCGATGCAGTCGGCCTCGCTCGCGCCCGACGCCGCGGTCTGCTCGAACGGGTAGAGGTTGCAGACCAGAAGGTCGATCGGGGCGATGCCGTGAGCTGCCATCTGCTCGCGGTGCAGCGGCAGGTCGCGCCGGCCGAGCAGCCCGCCATGGACCTGCGGCACCAGCGTCTTGACCCGGCCGTCGAGGATTTCGGGGAAGCCACTGTGGTCGGACACCTCGGTCACCGCCACGCCCGCCTGCCGCAGCGCCGCCGCCGAGCCGCCGGTGGAGATGATCTGGACGCCATGCGCCACCAGCGCCTGGGCCAGCGCGACCAGGCCCGCCTTGTCGGAAACGGAGACCAGGGCGCGAATGATCGGGAGGGGTGCATCGGGGTTCATGCTGGCCGCTTACCCCCGCCGCGACGCCCGCGCAACGCGGCTGCCTCGATCGGGGCGGCACCTTCCCTCTCCCAGGAGGAGGAGCTTTATGCGGTTGGCTCACCCGCGGAGTAGCGCTTGAACCAGTCGACGAAGCGCGGGATGCCGACTTCGAGCGGGGTGCTCGGCTTGTAGCCGGTCAGCGCGGCCAATTGGTCCACGCAGGCGCAGGTTTCGATCACGTCGGCAGCCGGCCGGGGCACGATGCGGGTGATGGCGGGGCGGCCCAGATGCTGCTCGAGCAACGCGACGAGGTGCGTCACCGGCTCGCTGCGGTTGTTGCCGATGTTCAGGATACGCGGCTGCGCTGCCGGGGGCGGATGGTCGATCACGGCCACCACGCCGCTCACGATGTCGTCGATGTAGGTGAAGTCCCGCTTGAGGCTGCCACCCTGGTAGAGCGTGATCGGCTCGCCGGCCATGATCGCGCGCGAGAAGCCGTAATACGCCATGTCGGGCCGCCCCCACGGGCCATAGACGGTGAAGAAGCGCAGCCCGGTTTGCGGGAGTTGGTAGAGATGGGCGTAGGCGTGGCTCATCAGCTCGTCGGCGCGTTTGGTCGCGGCATAGATCGAGGTGGGCCGGTCGGCGCTCGAGGTGTCCTCGCGCAACGGGAACTCGACACCCAGGCCGTAGACCGAGGACGAGCTGGCATACACCAGGTGGCGCAGCTTGGGCAGGCGACGCGCCGCTTCCAGCATCACCAAGTGGCCCATCACGTTGGACTGGACGTAGGCGTACGGGTTTTCCATCGAGTAGCGCACGCCCGCCTGCGCCGCGAGGTGCACGATGTCGGTGATGTCGGGTGACCCGGCGACGACGTCCTCCACCGCCTGCCGGTCCGACACGTCCACACGGTAGAAGGTGAAGTCCTTGCCGGCCAGGCGGGCGACGCGGGCTTGCTTGAGCGTCGGGTCGTAGTAGTCGTTCATGCTGTCAAGCCCAATGACCCGGGCGCCGGCCGCGATCAGGCACTCGGCGACATGATAGCCGATGAAGCCAGCCACACCCGTCAGCAGGACGACCAAATTGCACTCCTTTCGCCGCCACGCTCCTTTGCCGAGTACCATTGCGTGTGGCAAGAGTGGAACGATGCAGAGGTGTGTGGCTGAACCTGGCCGCGCTGCCAAGGCGCGCTGCCCGACACGGGCAGCCCGGGTCATGATGGCCGGCCTATCCGGAAGGCGGGCTAAAACTCCTCCCAGCCGGCGGTGGCAGAGTTGGGGCGCTTCGGCTGGCCACGGCCGGCGAGCGGAGTGGTGCGGCGGCCTTGGTGCCTTGCTGCCCCACCGCCCTGCCCACCGCGGACGCCTTGCCCGCCGTTACCGCAGCGGGAGGCGGCGGTTTCGACTCGGTGCGGAACTTTCCCGTCAAGCTCTGCAACAGCTCGGCTTGTTGGCGCAAGGCGTGGCTTGCCGCCGTGGTCTGCTCCACCATGGCCGCGTTCTGCTGCGTGACTTGGTCCATCTGGTTCACGCCGGTGTTAACCTGTTGCAGCCCGGTGGCCTGCTCCTGCGCCGACGTCGCGATGATGGTGATCGAGGCGGCGGCCTCGGCGATCTTTGCTGCGATGCCCTCGAGCGCCCCGCCGGTTTGCCCGACCAGCGCCACGCCCACCGCCACCTGAGTGCTGCTGGTCTGCACCAGCGTCTTGATCTGCTTGGCCGCATTCGCCGAACGCTGCGCCAGGGCGCGGACCTCGGAGGCGACCACGGCAAAGCCGCGCCCGCTCTCGCCCGCGCGCGCCGCCTCGACGCCCGCATTCAGCGCCAGCAGGCTGGTTTGGAAGGCGATCTCGTCGATCACGCCGATGATCTGGCCGATCTCCCGCGAGGACTGCTCGATGGCGCCCATCGCTGCCACGGCATTGCGTACGACGTCTCCCGAGCGCTCTGCATCGCCGCGTGCCTGCTGCACCACGGCGGTCAACTCGGCGGCGCCGCTGGCAGTGCGGGTGACGGTGGCGGTGATCTGGTCCAGTGCGGCGGCGGTTTGCTCGAGCGTTGCGGCTTGCTGCTCCGTCCGCCGCGACAGGTCGTCGGCCGCAGCCGCAATCTCCCCGGCTTCGGCATGGATGGTGTCCGTGTTGATGGCGATGGCAGCCACGGCGGTGCGCAGTTGTGCTGCGGCGAGGTTGAAGTCGCCGCGCAATCGCTCGTAGTCCGGCGCGAACGGCTCCGGCAGATCGCAGGTGAGGTCCCCCTGAGCCAACCGGGCGAGACCTGCGGCGAGCCCCTGCACCACGGTGACCTGCTGCGCGGCCAGGGCAGCGCGCTCCGCGTCGTTGCATCGCGTTGCCGCCTCCGCCGCGGCGCGTGTGGCATGGGCTTCCTGCTCCAAGCGGGTGCGCTCGATCGCACCGGACTTGAAGGTCTCGACCGTGCGGGCGATGGCGCCTATCTCATCGGTGCGGCCGGCTTCTGGAATCACGGTCTCGAGCTTGCCGTCGGCCAACTGCCCCATGGCGATGTTGAGGCGGGCGATGGACCGGCCGAGCCGCCGCGCGAGCAGCACAAAGCCGCCCAGGCTGAGCACGCAAATGGCAAGGCTGCTCAGCCCGATCGTCCACAATGCCGCAGCGCGGGCGGTGATGATGCCGGTGACGTCGGTAGCGACCTCGAGAATGCCGATCTGCGTGCCGGCGAAGTCCTGGATCGGGGCGCCAGTGAGTGCAAAGGTCTTGTCTCCCTGCCTCATCATGCGGCGGACGGATCGCCCGGCCGAAACGCTGGCAAGCTCGGCGGCGGTGAGCATGGCGCTCCCGGGCAGCGTCGTGTTCTGGACCACGTACTGGCCACCCCGCTCCACCGCAACAGCGATCTCAGCGCCGAGGTCGCGCAGTAGCCGCTTGAAATACGCGTTGGACAGCGTGATCCCCGTATCGACAAGGCCCACGGGCGTGCCGCCCTGCGTCACGGGCGCCACCGCGTAGACGCCGAGCCCTGCCCGGCCCACCTCGTTGCCCGAATTGAACGAGCCGGTTGCGACCGTTCTGGTGACCATCGGTCGGTCAGCGATCGAGTCGCCCGCACTAAGCGGATCGTGCAGACGGGCGACGACCTTGCCGCCAGGGTCTGTGATGACGACCACGTTGGGCCCGGACGAGGCGATGATGCTGGCGAAGTTATGGCCGAATTGTTGGACGATCGCCTCGCGCTGTCCGGTCGCGACCAAGTGCGCCAAGCTCGGCGTGTTGGCGATCTGCAATGCCAGCGTCGCAGCCGTGCGGCGAGCGGCTTCAAGGTCGGTCAGGATATAGCGGGTGTTCTCCGCTGCCATTGCCGCGATGGATCGGTCACCCTCCAGCGCGAGATTGCGGAAGCTCAGCCAGCCGATGGTGAGGCTGCACAGCATGACGGCGGCAAAGCCATAGGCCGTGATGAGCACCCATATCGGTCTGGACACGCCCGCTCGCCCTGCCATGCACCCTCAAAGAACGATGCCAACTCGTGTTTCATCGCGAGATTGACACACAGAGTTGAACGACTGGTTAACGGCTGGGGGAGGCGTGCGCTTCGTCCGCAGCCTGGCGCTGGATTACCCGTGCGACCTGCGCGAGAATGCGCCATGGGGTTCCACTCGCTCTACCACCAAGGCTTTGCCCGCGTGGCCGCCTGCGCGATCCGCTCCCACCTTGCGGACCCGGCGGCCAATGCGGCGGCCATCATCGCGGCCGCGCGCGAATGCTCGGCCGAGGGGGTCGCGCTGGCGGTGTTCCCCGAACTTTGCATATCGGGCTACGCGCTGGACGACCTGTTGCTGCAGGACGCCCTGTTGGACGCGACCGAGCGGGCGATTGCCGCGGTGGCGCAAGCGAGCGCGGACATGCTGCCGATGCTGCTCGTCGGCGCGCCGCTGCGCCATGCCGGCCGGCTCTATAATAGTGCGGTCGCGATCCATCGCGGCGCCGTGCTGGGCGTGGTGCCGAAGGTGCACCTGCCGAACTACCGCGAGTTCTACGAGCGCCGCCACTTCGCGTCCGGCAGCGAGGCACCGGGGGACACCATCGGCATTGCGGGCGAGACGGTGCCGTTCGGCGCCCGCCTGCTGTTCGCCGCCAGCGACCTGCCGGGCCTGGTGGTGCATGCCGAGATTTGTGAGGACCTCTGGGTGCCGGCGCCGCCGAGCAGCCAGGGCGCGCTCGCGGGGGCGACGGTGCTGGCCAACCTCTCGGCCAGCAACATCACCATCGGCAAGGCTGACACGCGCCGGCTGCTGTGCCGCAGCCAATCCGCCCGCTGCCTGGCGGCCTACGTCTACGCCGCCGCGGGGGCGGGCGAGTCCACCACCGACCTCGCTTGGGACGGGCAGGTGTCCATCTTCGAGAACGGCGAAACGCTGGCCGAAAGCGAGCGCTTCCCGCTCGGGCCGCAGATGGCCATCGCCGACGTCGACCTCGACCTGTTGCGCCAGGAGCGCGCCCGGCAAGGCACGTTCGACGACAATCGCCGGCACCTGGGCGGCGGTGCCTGGCGCACCATCCCGTTCCGGCTCGCCCCGCCGGCCGAGACGCTGGGGCTGCGCCGCCGGGTCGAGCGGTTCCCCTTCGTGCCGGCCGACCCGGCGCATCTGGAGCGGGACTGCTACGAGGCCTACAACATCCAGGTCTCAGCCCTGGTGCAGCGCCTGCGCGCGACGGCGATCGGGCGGGTTGTGATCGGGGTTTCGGGCGGGCTCGACTCCACCCAGGCGCTGATCGTGGCGGCAAAGGCGTTCGACCTGCTGGAGCGCCCGCGCTCGGACATCCTGGCCTACACCCTGCCGGGCTTCGCCACCGGGGACACCACGCGCGGCAACGCCTGGGCCCTGATGCGCGCGCTCGGCACCACGGCGCGCGAGCTGGATATCCGCCCCGCCGCGCGGCAGATGCTGGCCGACATGGACCATCCGTTCGCCCACGGCACCCCGCAATACGACGTGACGTTCGAGAACGTGCAGGCCGGCCTGCGTACCGACTACCTGTTCCGCCTGGCCAACCAGCAGGGCGCGCTGGTGATGGGCACCGGGGACCTGTCCGAGCTCGCGCTGGGCTGGTGCACCTATGGCGTGGGCGACCAGATGTCGCACTACAACGTCAACGCCGGAGTGCCGAAAACGCTGATCCAGCACCTCATCCGCTGGGTGGCGGCCAGCCAGCAGTTCACGCCGACCGTGGCCGAGACGCTGGGCGCGATCCTGGCGATGGAGATTTCGCCCGAACTGGTGCCGGTCACGCCGGGCCAGCCGCCGCAGAGCACGGAGCGGGCGATCGGCCCCTACGAGCTGCAGGACTTCACCCTGTTCTACACCCTGCGCTACGGCTTGCGGCCGTCGCGGATCGCCTTCATGGCGCTGCAGGCCTGGGGCGAGGCGGCGCATGGCGACTGGCCGCCGGGTTTCCCCGAGGACCGGCGGCGGCAATACACACTGGGCGAAATCCGGCACTGGTTGGAGGTGTTCCTGCAGCGATTTTTCGCGTTCAGCCAGTTCAAGCGCTCGGCCATGCCAAACGGCCCCAAAGTGTCCGCCGGCGGCTCGCTCTCGCCCCGCGGCGACTGGCGCGCACCCTCGGACAGCAGCGCTGCGGCATGGCTCGCGGACTTGGCGACGGTGCCGACGGAGTAGCGGGCAGCGTCAGGCCGGGGACACTTCGTCGCGCCCGACCACGGTCACGCCCATTTCGGCCATGGTTTGCGCCACCGCCGTCATGGCGCGCGCGATGTCCTCGCCCGTGACCGCGCCCATGCAGCCGAGGCGGAAAGTGTTGGCGAGGGCGAGGCGGCCGGGGAAGATGACGAAGCCGCGCTGCTTCATGCCCTCGAACAGCGCGTCGAACCGGAAGGCGGGGTGGTCCGGGTTGTGGAAGGTGGCCACGATCGGGCTGGCGGCCGCGTCCGGCACGACGGTCTGGAAGCCCATTTGGCGCATGCCGTCCACCAGCCGCCGCCAATTGGCGCGATAACGGGCAAGCCGTGCCGGGCTGCCGCCTTCTGCCGCATGCTCGCGGCAGGCCTGGGCAAAGGCGGAGAGCACCTGCAGCGGCGGCGTGAACCGGAACAGGCCGGTGCGGTCCATGTGGCGCGCCTGGTCGGCCAGGTCGAGGCATAGCGCCCTTGGCCGCGCCGCCGCCTCGAGGTCCGCCCGGCGCAGTATGGCCCAGCCAATGCCGGGCACGCCCTCCATGCACTTGTTGGACGAGACGGTGATGGCGGCGAGGCCGAGCGCTGCCGCGTCCAACTCGAGGGCGCCGAACGAGGCGACGGCGTCTACCAGCAGCGCCACGCCGCGGGCGCGGCACAGTGCGGCCACACCTCCCAGCGGGTTGACGATGCCGGTGCTGGTTTCGCAATGAACGACGAACACGTGGCTGATGGCTGGATCGGCGTCGAGCATGGCCGCGAACTGGTCGGGCGTGGGCGGGGTGAACGCGTCGGTGCGCAGGGTGGCTACGGCCGTGCCGAGTGCCTCGGCGATCTCCACCAGGCGGTCACCATAGACACCGTTGCTGTGCACCAGCAGCGTGCGCCCCGGCGGCACCAGCGTGCCGATCACCGCCTCGTTGGCGTAGGTGGCGCTGCCCGGGATGGCGACGGCGGTGTAGTCATCCGGTAGGGCGGCGGCCACGGCCAGCAGGTAGTCGCGCGCCCATTTCAGGTCGGCCTGGAAGCCGGTTTCCGGGGCGAGCAGCGCTTCGCGGGTGGTTTGCGAGACGCTGACGGGGCCTGGGGTGAGGAGGAGGGGCCGCATCGTTTGCATTTGGGTGCAGCCTGGCACGCAGCGTGCTTTCATCGCAAGGCTTGGTGCAGGGGACCGAATGTGAAACGTCGCGCGCTCGCTATTGTCTTGGCTGCCCTCGCCACGCCCGCGCTCGCGGCGCCGCATGGCGGCACGCTGGTGTTCGGGCGCGCCATCGAGAGCCAGTATCTCGACCCGGTGCACACCGCGCAGAACGCCGACATCTGGCTGGCACTCAACATCTACGACACGCTGATCGAGCCGAGCGATGACGGCAAAGGCTTGGTGCCGGGCTTGGCGCAGAGCTGGACGGTGGCGGCCGACGGCAACACCGTCACGCTGGTGCTGCGGCCCGGGTTGAAGTTCGCGGATGGCTCGGCGCTGGCGGCGAGCGACGTGAAATGGTCGCTGGACCGGGCGCGCAGCAAGGAAACCGGGGGTGAGTTCCAGTCCTTGCTGGCCTCGATCGGCTCGGTGGAGATTGCCGACGACCATACCGTCGTGTTGCACATGAGCCACCCCGACCCGGTGATCCTGGCGGCGCTGGCCACGTTCAACGCGGGCATCATGCCGGAGAAGCTGGTAATGGCGGCGCCGGGCGCGGACTTAGAGGCCAAGAGCGCCGCGTACGCCGAACATCCGATGGGTTCGGGGCCGTTCATGCTGACGAGCTGGAAGCGCAACAGCGAGATGGTGCTGAGCCGCAACCCGTTCTACTGGAAGACCGCGCCGGACGGCAGCAAGCTGCCCTATCTCGACGCCATCAAGTTCGAGATCATCCCGGACGACGCGACGCGCATCCTTAAGCTGCGGGCGGGCGAGCTGGACGTCGCCGAGTTCGTGCCTTATTCGCGCGTGGCGGAGCTGAAGGCAGATCCTAAGCTCAACATGGTGCTGTTCCCGGCGGCGCAGGTGAACTACTTCGCTTTCAACGCGCGGCCAACGCTGACGGATGGCAGCAAAAACCCGCTGAGTGACGTTCGGGTGCGCCAGGCACTCAACTACGCCACCGACAAGGATGCGCTGATCCAGGTGGTGAGCTACGGCACGGGAACGCCGCAGCATTCGTTCATGCCGATGTCGACGCCGCTCGCGTATGACGCCGGGCCGCTGTATCCGTATGACATCGCCAAGGCCAAGGCGCTGTTGCACGAGGCAGGCTACGACCGAGGGTTCGACATCACCTGCCTCGTCTTGTCCGGCAGCGCGGACGACACAGCCAAGGTGGCGACGCTGCAGCAGCTTTGGTCGCAAATTGGGGTGCGGCTAAAGCCGGAGCAGCTCGAGTCCGCGACCCGGCTGGCGCGCTACAACGCGGGGGACTTCCAGATGCGCACCGCGCTCTGGACCAACGACATCAACGACCCCAGCGAGATCACCAGCATCTTCGCCTATTATGCCACGCGGCAAAACAACCGCTCCGGCTGGGACGACCCGAAGATCGACCAGCTTTACGTCGCCAGCCAATCCGAACTCGACCCGGGCAAGCGCGCGGCGGACTACAAGGAGATCCAGCAGCGCTACAACGATGCAGCACCAGTGGCCTTCGCGTTCGAGGTGCCGTATCCGGTGGCAATGGCCAAGAAGGTGCATGACTTCGTGCAAATCCCGCTGGGCAACAACATCTTCGTGAACACCTACTTGGACCAGTAAGCGCCGGTTGTTACTCCTCCTTGTCCTGCTGCGCCGGCTTGGGCAGGTGGCTGCCACCGTGGTGCTGGTGGGGCTGCTGATCTTCGGGCTGATGCATCTTCTGCCCGGCGACCCGGCATTGATCATGCTTGGGGACCGCGCGACCGACGCGTCGATCGCTCGCCTGCATCATGATCTGGGCCTGGACCGTTCGCTGCCCATCCAGTTCTTCGAGTTCCTCCGCCACAGCGTGACGCTGCAGATGGGCAACTCCATCACGCTGCGGGTCCCGGTCGCCTCGCTGGTGCGGGAGGGGCTGCCGATCACGCTGCTGCTGACCGGCATGGCCGCCGCGCTGGCGCTGCTGATCGCAGTGCCGCTGGCGTTCGTCTCGGCGCTGCGGCCGGGAAGCTGGATTGATGCCGTCATCCGCACGGTGGCGCAGGTGAGCCTGTCCACGCCGGTGTTCTATCTGGGCCTCGTGCTGCTGATCGTGTTTGCAGCCCAGCTCCACTGGTTTCCGGTCGGAGGCATCGGGCAGGGCTTTTGGCAGGACATCTACTACCTGGTCCTGCCCGCGCTCACCCTGGCGCTGTCGCTCGCGGCCGTGCTGCTGCGCAACCTGCGCCAGGCGTTGATCGAGGCGTTAGGCGCAGACTACGTTCTGTTCGCCACGGCGAAGGGGCTGCCGCGCCGCCTGGTGCTGGGCCGCCACGTCCTGCGCAATGCGCTGGTCTCGACGGTGACGTTGCTCGGGCTGAACGTCGGCTCGCTGGTCGGCGGCGCCGTCATCACCGAGACCGTGTTCGCCATTCCCGGGCTCGGCCGGCTGACCATCGACAGCATCTTCGCGCGGGACTACCCCGTGGTGCAGGGGCTCTCGATGGCGTTGGCGATCATGGTGGCGGCGGTGTTCCTGCTGGTCGATGCCGTGCAGGCCTTGCTGGACCCGCGGTTGCAGCGATGAGCGCCAGCATCGCCAGGCCCAGGTCTCGCCCGAGTTTGCCACCGAGCTTGCTCGCCGGCGCCGCCATGTTGCTGCTGTTGCTGCTCTGCGCCGCCGAGCCGGGCTGGCTGGCGTCGGGTTCGCCGACCAATTTCGACTTCCACAGCCTGCTCAAGCCGCCGAGTTGGCAGCACCCATTCGGCACGGACAATTTTGGCCGGGACGTGCTGTCGCGCACGATCTGGGCTTCCAGCATCGACCTGCAGATCGCGGTGTTTGCCACCGTGTTCCCAGCGGTGTTCGGTACCATGGTCGGCAGCATACTGGGCTATATCGGCGGTGCGGCGGATGCGGTCTTTCGCCGCATCGTGGATGTGCTGATCACCATCCCGTTCCTTGTGCTGGTGATCGTGATCGTGGCCGTGCTGGGGCCGGGCTTGCGCAACATGTACATCGCGATCTCCGCGGTGAACTGGATTATCTATGCCCGGCTGATGCGCGGCGAGGTGATGGCGCAGGCGCAGCGCGATTACGCCGCGGCGGCACGGGTAATGGGCTATGGCCCGGTGCGCATCATCTTCCGTCACCTGCTGCCGAACGCCATTTCGCCCCTGCTCACCTACTGGATGACCGACATGGCGCTTGCCATCCTGCTCGGCTCCTCGCTCGGCTACCTGGGCCTGGGGGCGCAACCACCGACCGCGGAGTGGGGCGTGCTGATTTCCGACGGCAAGAACTTCATCAACACGGCCTGGTGGATGTCGGTGTTTCCCGGCGTCGCCATCGTGCTCGCCGGGTCGGGCTTCAGCCTGTTCGGCGACGGGCTGGCGAGCGTGTTGCGCCGGCGGCTATGACGGCGCTGCTGAGCCTGGCCGGGCTCACGGTGCAGATCGGCGATGCCCGCCCGGTCGACGGGATCGACCTGCAGGTGATGGCGGGAGAGACGCTCGGCATCGTCGGCGAGTCGGGCTCCGGCAAGAGCCTGACACTTCGGGCGATCCTAAGGCTGTTGCCGCCGACTGCGCGAACGTCCGGAGCCGTGCTGTGGCGGGGGCGCGACTTGCTGCCGCTTCCGGAGGCGGCGCTGAGCCGGACCCGTGGTGGTGAGATTGCCATGGTGTTCCAGGAGCCGATGACCGCGCTCAACCCGGTGTTGACCATCGGCCTGCAGATAACCGAGGGATTGCGCGCCCATCTCGGCTTGCGCGGCGAGGCGGCCCGGCGGCGCGCGGCCGAGCTGCTCGATCTGGTGGGCATTCCAGACGCTGCCCGCCGGTTGCGATCGTATCCGCACGAGTTCTCCGGCGGCATGCGGCAGCGCGCGATGATCGCAATCGCGCTGGCCAGCGGGCCGAAGCTGCTGCTGGCGGACGAACCCACCACGGCGCTCGACGTCACGATCCAGGATCAAATCCTAACGCTGCTGTCGCGTCTGAAGGACGAGCTGGCGATGAGCCTGGTGATCGTGACGCACGATTTGGGCGTGGTCGCCGCCACCTGCGACCGCGTCGCCGTCCTGTATGCCGGACGGGTAATGGAAACGGGCCCGGTCGAGACCGTGTTGCGCCGGCCGACGCACGCCTACACGCTGGGCCTGCTCCGCTCGATGCCGGACGGCGCGCACGCCCGGCAACGCCTGAGCGGCATCGGCGGCTCCCCGCCCGACATGCGCGCCATCCCGCCGGGTTGCCGCTTTGCGCCGCGGTGCGAGTTTGCCGTCGACGCGTGTCGCTCGGGCGAGAAGGTGTTGACGACGGTGGCGCCGGGCCAGATGAGCGCCTGCATCCGCGCGGCCACGGTGGCTGCGGCGTGACGGCGCTACTGCAGGTGGCGGACCTCGAGCGGAGCTTTCCGGTGCGGCGCAGTTTGCGGCAGCTTCTGGCCGGCGGGCCGCCAGCCGTCGTGCGAGCGCTGGCTGGCGTGAGCCTCAGCGTGCAAAGGGGCGAAACGGTGGCCATCGTCGGCGAGTCGGGCTGCGGCAAGTCGACGCTCGCCCGCGCGCTGGTGCGTTTGCTCGAGCTGGATGCGGGCCAGATCGACTTCGCCGGAACCGATGTTCGCGCTCTGCATGGAGCGGCCTTGCGCGCCTATCACCGCAAAGTGCAGCTCGTGTTCCAGGACCCGTATGGCTCGCTCAACCCGCGCATGACGGCGGGCGAGACGTTGGGCGAGGTGTTGCGGGTGCATCGCATGGTGCCGCGGCGGAGCATTGCCGGCCGGGTCGCGGAGTTGCTGGAGCTGGTGCGGTTGCCAGCGGATGCGGCGAGCCGGGTGCCGCGCGAGTTCTCCGGCGGCCAGCGGCAGCGGCTGGCGATTGCGCGCGCCTTGGCGTTGGAGCCCGAGTTGCTGATTGCCGACGAGATCGTCTCGGCGCTGGACGTCTCGGTGCAGGCGCAAATCCTGAACTTGCTGCTGGACATGCAGGAGCGGCTTGGCCTGGCCATGCTGTTCGTGTCGCACGACTTGCGCGTGGTCCGCCACGTCGCGCACCAGGTGGCTGTCATGTATCTCGGCCGGGTGGTGGAATTTGGCCCTTCCGACCAGGTGTTCACTGCCGCCAAACACCCTTACACGCAGGCATTGCTGCGTTCGGCACCAAGCCTGCAGCCGGGGAAGCGTAACCGGGAGGCCGCGCTGAAGGGCGAGTTACCCAGCCCGATGCGCCCGGTTGCGGGCTGCCCGTTCCACCCGCGCTGCCCGCTGGTGTTCGACCGTTGCCGGGTCGAGCGGCCGCTCATCCGCTTCAAGGCCGGGCACGGGGCAGCCTGCCACTTAGCTGCTGCCTAAGCCGCGAGGCGGTGCGCGTCGCCGCTGGACCAGATCAGCCCCGCCGCTGCGCCCGCGACCACCGGTGTGGCGTAAAACGCGTCATCCGGCAGCAGCACGGCCGCCTCACCGCCATCGTCCAGCGCCAGCGCCACCCGCACCACGGTGCCCTGATATTCCACGGCCATGACGTGAACCGGCAGCCCGTCGCTGGGCGCTCCCAGGCGACAGCGATCCGCCCGCACCGCGATCGATCCGCCCGCGCCGGCGAGCACGTTGTGGCCGCCGATGAAGCGCGCCACGAACGCACTGTCCGGCCGCTCGAACACGTCGCGCGGTGTGCCAGCCTGGCGGATTTCGCCATCCTCCATCACCACCATCAGGTCCGCCAACGCCATCGCTTCGTCCTGGCTATGGGTGACGTGGATGAAGGTGATGGCGAGGTCGCGTTGCAGGCGCTTGAGCTCCTCGCGCACCTTGACGCGCAGGAACGGATCGAGCGCCGAAAGCGGCTCATCCAGCAGGAGCACCTTGGGCCGGTTGATCAGGGCGCGCGCCAACGCCACGCGCTGTTGCTGGCCACCGGAGAGCTGCGCCGGAAGCCGGTCAGCGAAGGAGGCCATGTGCACGAGTTCGAGGTATTCGCGCGCCCGCTTGTGCCGCTCGGCCTTGCCGACGCCGCGCATCTTCAAGCTGAACGCCACGTTGTCGAGGCACGTCAGATGCGGGAACAGCGCGTAGGACTGGAACATCATCGCCGTGCCGCGAGCCAGCGGTGGCTTGTCACCGACGTTCTCGCCGTCGATCAGGATGTCACCGGCGGAGATGACCTCGTGCCCGGCGATCATCCGCAGCGTACTGGTCTTGCCGCAGCCACTGGGGCCAAGCAGGCAGCAATAGCTCGCCTTAGGAATGCGCAGAGACACGTTTTTCACCGCGACCGCGCCTCCGTAGCGCTTGGTCACGTCCACCAGTTCGACGTCGAATCGCGGGTCCACCAGGGCTCCTTTCGGTTAAGTGGCTGTCCTGCGGCGTTGCACCCGGGTCATTACGATCAGGCCGACGCCTAGGAGCAAGAACGACAGTGCGGTGGTGACGGTGCCGATGGCAAACAAGGTCGGCGACGTTGCCGATGAGATCAGCGCGTAGATCTGCAGCGGCAAGGTGTTTCGGCTGCCGACGGTAAGCGTGGTGCGGGCGTATTCGTCGTAGGACAGGGTGAAGGCGCCGATCGCCACGCCGATGATGCCGGGGAGCAGCAAGGGCAGCGTCACGTAGCGCAGCCGTTGCCAGGGCGACGCGCCGAGATCGGTCGCCGCTTCCTCGTAGGAGCGGTTGAACCGCGCGACGACGGCAAACATGGTGAGCAGGCCGAATGGCAGCGTCCAGGTGAGCTGCGCGCCGAGTGCGGAGGTGAACAGACCCATCGGCAGGCCGAGCAACTGGAAGCCGAGGCCGATGCCGAAGCCTACCAGCAGGCTAGGCATCACCAAGCTGGCCACGGCAAGGTAGAACACGACGCCCGAGCCAGGGAAACGGCGGCGGAAGGCCAGCCCGGCGGCGACCGAGATCACCACCGTCAGCAGGCTCACTACGACTCCCAGGCTGACCGAGCGGCGAAACGCCACCGGGATGTCGGCCATCTGGCCCGGCTGCAGGATTTCAGCGAACCAATGCGTCGAAACGCCGACCATGGGAAACGTGACGCCGCCGTTCACGCCTTGGAAGGACAGCAGGTAGATCACCAGCATCGGGCCGTAGAGGAACATCAGGTAGGCGCCCATCAGCGTGGCGAGCAGGTAGAAGGTGTAAGGGCGCCGCTCCCGCTCGCGCGTCATCAGCCGAGCAACTCGCGGCGCACGTCCACCACCCGCATCATCGCTGCCACGATGATGGCCACGAACACCACCAACACCATCGCACTCGCTGCCGCGGGTGGATACTGCATCGCCTGGATTTCGGTGGACAGCGCGGACACGATGGACGCGCTTTGGCCACCGCTCATTTGCTTGACAACGAAGTAGTCGCCCATCACCTGCGTGAACACCAGGATGGAGCCGAGCGCGATGCCGGTGCGCGACAGCGGAATCACCACGTCCGTCATGGTGCGCCAACGGCTCGCCCCGGCGTCACGCGCGGCTTCGAGCAAGGCGCGGTCGATCTTGCTCATGGAGTTGGCGATCGGGCCGATCATCAGCAGCGTGTAGAGATGGACGTACGTGACGCAGACCGCGAAGTCGGAAAACAACAAGAACGTCAGCGGATGGTCGGTAAGGTGTAGCGCCATCAGCATCGTGTTAAAGGCGCCGTTACGGCCAAGAAACGGAATCCAGGCGATGGTGCGGATGATCGCCGAGGTCCAGAACGGGATGGCGCAGGCCAGGAACAGCGCGGCGCGGGTGGCGTGCGAGCGGATGTGGAAGACCAGGAAGTAGGCGATGTTGAAGCCGACGAAGAGGGTGATCGCCCATACGATGAGCGCGAACCGAAGCGAGCTGACATAGATGCGCAGCGTCGCAGGCGTGGTGAACAGGTCGCGGTAGTTGTCGAGCAGGAACGCGGGATAGATGCCGACGCGGTCGTAGTCGAAGAAGCTCACAACCAGGAACAGCATCGTCGGCAGCGCGAACAGCACCACGAGGATCAGCGCCAGCGGAGAGACCTGTAGCCAAGACAGCGCGGTGGGTGATAGGCGGCGCCGGCGCGTGGATGCGGGCCACCGGGCGATCTTGGCACCAATGGCGGTCTCGCTCGGCATCAGGCGGCCTGGGCGCGCCCGCTGCCGCCGCGGCTGCGCATCAGCGGCAGGATGCGCGTGCCGAATTGCTCCATGCCGATGACGAAGTCGTCGAATGTCATCATCACGCCCTCCACGCCGGGCACGGCGGCCATGTCGTCCAGCATGGCCGCGATGCTGGCGTAGGAGCCGACCAGCACGCCCTGGTTGGTCGGCAGCTTGTCACCGCCGAGGATTTTGCGCCGGTTGGGCTGCGAGAACGGGTCCTTGTTCGGGTCGTCGCCGGATTGCTCGTCGCGCCAGGCCAGCGCCTCGTGGTCGGTGCCGGCGATGTAGTGCTCCCACTTGGCCATGGCGGCCGCGTCCGTCTCGTCGGCGATGATCATGGTGAGGATCAGGGCGCTGCACCGGCGGCCGCTTTGCGCCGTGGCTGCAACCAGGCGGGAGACGCTTTGCGCGATGGCGGTCGGCTGGTTCACGCCGAAGCTGGAGCAGAAGTTGAAGTCGGCATGTTGCGCGGCGTAGCGGGTTCCGGTGTCGCTCTGCGCGGCGCAGATGATCGGGATCGGCTTGGACGGCAGTGGGCTGCAGCGGCAATCGTCCATGGTGAAGAAGTCACCTTTGAAGTCCGACCGTCCGGTTGCCCAGAGCTCCTTCATGATGGTGACGTATTCGGCGCAGTAGTCGTAGCGGCGGCGGTAGTGCTCGGCACCGGGCCAGAGGCCCATTTGCGCGTATTCGGCGCGCTGCCAGCCCGAGATGATGTTCACCCCAAAGCGCCCGCCGGAGATGCTGTCGATGGTGACGGCCATGCGTGCGGCGATCGGCGGCGGAATTGTCAGCACGGCGCAGGTGGCGAAGAGCTGGATGCGGCTGGTCACCGCGGCCAGGCCGGCCATCAGGGTGAAGCTTTCGAGGTTGTGGTCCCAGAACTCCGACGGGCCGCCAAAGCCGTGCAGCTTGATCATGGAGAGCGCGAAGTCGAAGCCGAAGCCTTCCGCCTTCTGCACGATGGTGCGGTTGAGGTCGAAACTCGGCATGTATTGCGGCGACGTCGTGGAGATCAGCCAGCCATTGTTGCCGATCGGGATGAAAACACCAAGCTTCATGTCGTAGCCAATCCTTCAGGACGTGATGAACTCGTTCCAACGCCGGGTCAGGTAGCGGTCTTCATCCATGACCGAGTTCCACACAGCGATGTTGCCCATGCGTTGGTCGAACGAGCCGCCATCACGCGAGCGGCCCGCCTTTTCCATCAGCTTGCCGAACGGGTCGTGGATGTCCGTTTCCGCGGGTTTGCCGCCGTACCAGTAATCCCATTCGGCCTGGCTCAGGTAGCGCTTGGCATTGTCGGGCTGGGCGGAATAGTAGCCTTCACGCGCGATGAAGGCGCCGGGAAAACCGGAGCAATACCAATTCAGGTAGTCATACGTGGCGTCGAGCTTCATGCCGCTCACGTGTTTCATGATGCCGAAATTGTAGCCCCAGCCACGATAGCCCTCCTTCAGCGGCTGGAACACGCAATCGATCCCGCGCGTTCGCACCGCGGTGACGGCGGGGGACCACATGGACTGGATGACGACCTCGCCGGACGCCATCAGGTTGACCGACTGGTCGAACGAGGACCAGAACGAGCGGAACTGGCCGGATTGCTTGATCTCCGTCATGAGCTGGATGGTCTTGTCGATCTCGGCGCGCGTCATATTGCCCTTGTT
Organism: Acetobacteraceae bacterium; assembly: GCA_965199105.1. Lineage (GTDB taxonomy): Bacteria > Pseudomonadota > Alphaproteobacteria > Acetobacterales > Acetobacteraceae > LMUY01. The sequence continues at coordinate 2,228,240 of CBDAQO010000002.1, forward strand.
GGCATATTTCACGTCGCCACGCGCCTCAACCGCCATAGCGACGTCGATCACGCCGACCGTAGGATTGTCCTGTAGCGCGGCCTTGCCCTTGAAGTCCGGGCTGATGAGGTCCGCCCAACTGGTGACCGGGCGGCCTACCAAATCCGGCCGGATGCCGAGCGTGTCGGCGTTGGTGATGGTGGGAACGCTGTTGAGGAACTCGGTCGGGCCGGTGGCGAAGGCTTTGCCCGACGCATCGGTGGCGTAAAGGATGGTGTAGGGGGCCACGCCCTGGGTGGAGGCTTTCCGCCCGTCTGCGTATTCGCTTTTGGTGAACAGTGGCAGCGTCTTATCCCACTGGGTGAACTTGCTGACCGGGATGGTTTGCAGGATGCCGCGCCCCACCAGGTATTTGTGATAGGGCAGGCTGATGTCACCGACATCGATCGCGTCCGGCTGCGAGAGGAAGCGGTTCAGCAAGTCGGCGCTTTCGGACGCTTGCATCGTCACCTTGAAGCCGAGGTCCTTGCTGGCTTGCTCGGCAATGGCTGGGATCGCCGTCACCGGCTGCCCGGCGTGACGGATTTCGATGTCCTTGATGGTCTGTGCCCAGATCGTCGGGAACCCGCGCAGCGCGCCAGAGCCCAGCGCCACGCCGGCTGCTGCCGACCCGGCGCCGAGCAGGCGGCGGCGAGAAAGGGAGGGCGTGACGTCGTCGCTCATGCTAGGCCTCCTGGTCTGAGTGCGGAAAACGGAAGGTGCTGGCGGGCTCGTCGCGGAAGCGGCGGTTGCGACGTAGCCGGCTGGTCATCGCTTCGACGTACGGCGCGGCCACGCAGGCCATCTCCAACTGGCGCTCGGTGAGCGACAGCCCAGCGCGGCGGCAAGCGTCCGCCACCATGGCACGCGCCTCGGCGGTGAGGGAGCTCGCCGGGTTGGGCGGGGCCGGCAGGGCGGGGGCGGCTGCACCTGGCTCGAGTTGTGGGCGACGGGCGCGCCACGGTGTCGCCCGCTCGTAGGCGTCGCCTACGCGCAGCACAGTAGCCTCATCGAACGGGCGACCGGCGATCTGCAGCGCCAGCGGCAAGCCTGCCGGGTCGAACCCCATGCACAACGACAAGGCTGGGCCGCCGGACACGTTGAACGGTGTGGTGAAGGAGGCTTTCTGCCAGAAGTGCTCGGTTTGCCAGACGCCGAACCGGGGCGCGGCGGCTGGTGCGGTCGCGGTCACCAGGGCGTCGAAGCGGTGATAGGCGGCGTCGAACTCCTGCAGCATCAGGCGGCGCTCGCGTTGCGCTTCGACGTAGTCGGGTCCGCTGATCAGCGCCGCGCCCAAAACACGGCCGAGGAAATCCTCGCCGAAATCGCCCGGCCGGGTGCGCAGCGTGTCGGCATGCACGCTGAACAGCTCGCTTTCGGCAATCGTAATCTTCACGTCGCTGTAGTGCTTGGCGGGCCGCAGCCGCACGTCCTCCAGGATCGCGCCCAAGGAGCGCAACACGTCGAACGCCTGCTCGAGCGCATGCACCACCGCCGGGTCGGTCGGAATGTCTTCAGCATGGAAATGGCGGACGACGCCGATGCGCAGCCCCCGGATATCGCCGGTGAGCGCCGCGCGATAGTCCACCGGCGTGGTGCGGGCGCTGGCCGGGTCGTGTGCATCATGTCCCGCGATGGCGCCGAGCATGATGGCGCAATCCTCCACCGTCCAGGTCATTGGGCCGACATTGTCGAAGGTGAAGGAGTTCGGATAGACGCCGCGGCGGCTCACTAGGCCATAGGTCGGCTTCAACCCGACGATGCCGCAGAGCGCCGCCGGCAGACGGATGGAGCCGCCGGTGTCGGTTCCGAGCGCACCTGCGACCAAGCCGGCCGCGACGGCAGCGCCCGAACCGCTGGAGGATCCGCCGGTGATGTGAGCGGTGTTCCACGGGTTGCGCGCGGGCGGCCACGGCAGGTCGAACGACGGGCCACCATGGGCGAATTCGTGCGTCGCCAGCTTGCCCAGCAGGACCGCGCCGGCGCCGAACAGCATGCTCGCGCAGGCCGCATCTTCGGTCGGGATGGTATACGCGCGCGTGCGGGAATGGCCGGTAGTGCGGATACCGGCGGTGCAGATGATGTCCTTCAGCCCCATGGGCACGCCAGCCAGCGCACCAACCGGTTCGCCCGCAAGCAGGGCGCTGGAGGCCTGCCGCGCCTGCGCCAAAGCGGCGTCCGCAGTGACCAGCAGGAAGGCGTTGAGCTGCGGATCGAGGGCTGCCACCCGGTCAAGCTGGGCCTGCACTAACTCGACTGGCGATAGTGTCCGCTGTCGGAGCGCGGCCACTGTCTCGGCAATGCCGAGAGGCCCGGATGCGGCCGAGTGGGGGCGAAGATCATCCGGCATCGAAGCACCCTTAGAGTGGCGGGCCGGACGAAGCACCACGCGCTTCAGCCGCGCGCACCGTGTTTGCGCGATGGGGAATGGAGCGCCTCCGGCCCATCCGAAGTCAACCCATCAAAGCGGCGGCAATGCGGTGGCCACGCGCGATCTGCCAAAGAAGCGTAATCGTTTAGCTATTAAATGGGGCAAAGCGCCCAGGGTTTGTGCAGAACAGGACCACGATCCCAACGTGGCCCGGCAAGCCTGTGTGCAATGTAAATCATGACTTGCTTATGGCACACGCGGTGCTAGGGCTGCGCTATGTCAACACCCTTGGCGAGAACCACGCTGGTCGGCCAGCCTCGTGAAGCACGCGCGGCGCTGGGCGCCCGGCGGCTGCGCGGCGTGCGGTTGCCGCTGACGGGTTTGAGCTTGCTTTCAATCGCCGCGATGGTGGCGGCCTGGTGGGGCATCACGGCGCTTGGCGTGGTTCGCGCCGACTTGCTGCCGTCACCGGTCGCCGTATGGGCGGCCTTGATCGAAATCCTGCGTGACGGGTATCGCGGCACCACGCTGTGGGGCAACACCGCCGCGACGCTGGGGCGCCTGCTTGCCGGGTTCGGCATCGCCACGGTGGCCGGTGTGCCGCTCGGGCTCTGGATGGGCAGCAACCGGGTCGCGAACGCCGCGCTGGATTGGATCATCCAATTCATGCGGCCGCTGCCGCCGCTGTCCTACATGATCCTGCTGATCCTATGGCTGGGCACGGGGAACGTTTCGAAAGCGGCACTGCTGTTCCTCACCGCCTTCCCCATCATTGTCTCGGCCGCCGCAGCCGGCGTGCGCGGGGTGAAGCGGCAGCGCGTCCAGGCGGCGTTGGCCCTCGGCGCCAACCGCGCGGCCGTGTTCCGCTACGTGATCCTGCCTTCGGCGGCACCGATGTTGATGACGGGGCTGCAGATTGCCTTGGCGGCGGCGTTTTCGACCGTCGTTGCGGCGGAGCTGTTGGCGGCAAGCAACGGGCTTGGCTGGATGGTGATCTCGGCAAGCAACTTCTTGCGCAACGACATCATCATTCTCTGCATTCTGCTGCTTGGCTTCTTGGGTATCGGCCTGGCAAGCGCGTTGCGTCTGGCCGACCGCAGAATCATCCACTGGCGGGGGCGTGATTGAAACAGGCTTGGCCGCTGTGGACCGTAACACTCGCTTCGATGGCAGTGGTGGTGGCGCTTTGGATCGGCGTGACGAGCAGCGGCATGGTGCGGGACTTGTTCCTGCCCGGCCCGGTCGACGTTTGGGGCGGTTTCGTCGAACTGGTCCAGGATGGCTACAAAGGGCGGCCGCTGCTGGAGCACATCGGCATCAGCCTCTTTCGCGTGTTGACGGGGTTCCTCTCCGGTGCGCTGATCGGCACGGCGCTGGGCCTTGGCATGGGCTACATGCCGAAGTTGAATGCGATCGCGTCGCCGTTCATCGAGTTCCTGCGGCCATTGCCCCAGTTGGCCTATCTGGTGCTGCTGATCATCTGGCTCGGGATTGGTGAGACGAGCAAGATCACCATGCTGTTTCTTGCGGCGCTACCTGTCTCCGCCATCGCTGCGCGCGATGGTGTGGCGAACGTTCCGCTCGAGCGGGTCCGCGTTGCGCTGACGCTTGGCGCCGGTCGCTGGCAAGTGTTTCGCCACGTGATCATGCCGTCCGCGCTGCCGGAGATTTTGGTCGGCGCGCGGCTGGCAGCGGGCATTGTCTATGGCACGCTGATCGCGGCCGAGATCATCGCCGGGTCGGACGGGATCGGTTGGATGATCCTGGACGCGGGGCGGTTCCTTCGGTCGGATTACGTGTTTGCCGGGATTGGGATCATTGGTCTGGCCGGCATCGGTTTGGACCGGCTGCTGGTGTTGCTGGAGCGACGTGCGGTGCATTGGGCGGGCCGCTGAGGCCCTTGAACGAGGAGTATTTCAGTGATGGCGATGAAGCTTACCAGGCGTGCGGCGTTGGCTGCGGCAAGTGCGATGACGCTGGCGGGCAGGGCGCGTGCGGCGGCGCCGGACACGGTCAATATCGGGTTCTTCACCGAGACCAAGCCCACCATGCTGGCCAAGGCAGATGGCTGGTTCGCGGCCGGCACCGGCGGTAAGCTGAACTGGATCGAGATGGGCAGCGGCGCGGACATCAACACCGCCATCACGGCAGGGAGCTGTGATTTCGGAATGTCGATTGGCTCCTCGCCGGTCGCCGCCGGCATTGCGCAAGGACTGCCCTATCGGCTGATCGGCCTGGTCGACAATATCGGCCCGGCGGAAGAGATGACGGTTCGCGTCGCCGCCAACATCAAGACTCCGGCAGATTTCAAGGGCAAGAAGGTCGCGACCCCGTTTGGCTCCACCAGCCATTTCCGGCTGCTCGGCTTCCTCAAGACCAATGGCCTGACCCAGCGCGAGGTGACCGTGCTGGACCTGAAGCCGCCGGCCATCGTTGCGGCCTGGAGCCGTGGTGAGATCGATGCCGCTTACGTTTGGTCGCCGGCCAAGAGCAAGCTGCTGGCCGATGGTGGCGCGGTGTATCAAACCTACGTCGCGCTCGACAAAGCGGGCTACGTCATCGCCGACCTGATTGTCGTACGGGATGATTTCGCCAAGCAATACCCGGAGGCAGTCAGCGGCTTCTTGCGCGCGTATGGCCGCGCGCTGGCGATGTATCACGACAAGCCCGAGCAGGTGGCCGACGTGGTGGCCAAGGAAGCGGGGGTGACGGCAGACGTCGCCGCGTCCGACATGAAGGAATACGACTTCGTGCCGCTGAACGACCAAACCTCGGCGGCTTGGTTGGGCGGCACGGTCACCGACCCGGGCAAGTTCGCCCACGTGCTGAAGAGCACCGCAGACTTCCTCGTCGAACAGCGCAGCATCAAGCGCGCGCCGGACGTGGACGCGTTCCAGAAGGCAACGGACACTACGTTCCTGAAGAACGCACTGGCTTGACGCCGTTCGTGCAATTCGCCGACGTCTCGGTGCATTACGGCACCGGGGCGACGGCGGTGCGGGCGCTCGAGCGGGCGGATTTGAGCTTCGAACGAGGCGACTTCATCTGCATCGTCGGCCCGTCCGGCTGCGGCAAGACCACGATGATGCAGACGCTCGCCGGGTTCTTGCCGCCCACCACCGGCGTGGTGCGCGTGGATGGCGAGGTGGTGACCGCACCCGGTCCGGAACGGGGCGTGGTGTTCCAGCAGCCGGCTCTGTTCCCATGGCTCACGGTGGCGGCCAATGCCGGGTTCGGGCCTCGCATGACGGGGACTGAGCGCGGCGCTGCGAGCCAAAAAGTCGAGCAGTGGTTGCGAACCACCGGGCTGTGGGAGTTTCGCGACCGCTACCCGTATGAGCTTTCAGGCGGCATGCAGCAGCGGCTGGCCATCGCACGCGCGCTGTGTAATGAGCCAAAGGTGCTGCTGATGGATGAGCCGTTCGGCGCCCTTGACGCACTCACGCGCGAACGGATGCAGGAAGAGCTACACGCGGTGTGGCGCCGAACCGGCATGACGGTGGTGTTCATCACCCACAGCGTGGAGGAGGCGGTTTACCTTGGCACCGAAGTGGTCGTCATGTCGCCGCGGCCGGGGCGCATCGTGGCGCGGCTGCCAATGCCGTTTGCGCGCGATTTTGCCGGCGAGAGCATCCGCAGCATCAAGAGCCGGCAGGATTTCGTCGCGGCGCGCGAGTCGGTGTTGTCGCTCATCTGGTCCAGCGCGGACGAGTGAACCGAAGAGGTTCGCGCAGGCCGGTCAGCGCGTCCAGTAATCCACCATCGTCATCCCGGCCAAGACAGAAAGCCAGGCGAACCCGAAGCAGGCGTAGAGCCGCATCAGCGCGGGCTGGTCGCGGACTTCCATCGAGAACAGCAGCACCGTCAGCATCATGCAGATGGTCAGCCCCGCCTCGATGAACGAGGCGGCCCGACCCGGCGCGATGGTGCCGAGCAGCACGATGGCGAGCAGGAAGCACAACAGCGAGCCGGCAGCGAAGGCGGGCACGCGCATGTGCGACCAAATCTCGCGGCGGTCCTGCTGCTCGCTCATCGGCCGACCACGTACAGGACGGGAAAGACCAAGATCCAGATCAGGTCGATGAAATGCCAGTAGAGGCCGTATACCTCGATGCGGTTTTGGTGGCGCTGCAGGAAGCCCGGCTGGCTTGCCTGCCAGGCCAGGCCAAGCAGGATCGAGATGCCGGTGATGAGGTGAAAGGCGTGCAGCGAGGTCGTGACATAGTAAAGGTCCACGAACAGGTGAGCCGCCGGCTTGTCGGCCAGGACGAAGGGCCGCGCGAGAAACGGCATCATGTGCTCGGCATAGTCCGTGTAGTACTCGTAGCTCTTGAGCACCAGGAACAACGTGCCGAGCGCCGCCGTTGCGAGCATGCAGCGCACCATCCAGCGTTGGCCGCCGAGGCGTGACATGACGATGGCGCCGGACATGGTGAAGCTCGAGCAGATCAGCACGGCCGTGTTGGTCGCACCGATCCACAGCTTCAAATGCGAGGCGGCGGCGCGCACGTCGTCCGGATGCAGGTAGTGCAACACCAGGGCGCTGACGAAGAGGCCGCCGAACAGCAGCAGTTCCGTCACCAGCCATGCCCACATCCCCAACTCGGCGGCATGGCGCTGCTGCTCGGCATTGTCGAATTGCTCGAGGACGTCGATGCCAGTGGGCAGCCCGATCAGCTCAGCTTGCATCGTTGCGCGTCACGATCGGATAGTCATAGGGCTCGAAATCGACGAACGGCCGGCTGTCGAAATTATGCTTGGGTGGCGGCGATGAGGTGGTCCATTCCAAGCCCTTGGCCTGCCAGGGGTTGGCTGGGGCCTTGCGGCCATACCACAGCGACCAGGTGAGATAGATCATCGGGAAGATGTAGCCCGCTGCCAGGATCGTCGACCCGGCGGACGACATGATGTTGAGCAATTGGAACTCGGGCGGGTAGTCGTGGTAGCGCCGCGGCATCCCGAGGTAGCCGAGCAGGAACTGCGGCAGGAAGGTGACATTGAAGCCGATGAAGATGAACACGGCGGAGACGATGCCCCAGGCTTCCGGGTAGAGCCGCCCGGTGACCTTCGGCCACCAGTAGTGCAGCCCGCCGAGGAAGGCGAGCACGGTGCCACCCACCATGATGAAGTGGAAATGCGCCACGACGAAGTAGGTGCCATGCGTGTGCTCATTGATCGACAGCGTCGCCAGGAACAGCCCGGTCAGGCCGCCGATCACGAACAGGCCGATATAGCCCATTGCATAAACCATCGGCGTCTTGAGCCGGATGCTGCCTTTGTAGATCGTCGCGGTCCAGTTGTACACCTTCACCGCCGACGGCACCGCGACAGCGAAACTCAGCACGGAGAACACTAGCGCCGCCGTCGGGCTTTCGCCGTTGACGAACATATGGTGGCCCCACACGAAGAAGGTGATGGTGGCGAGGCCGATGCTGGCATAGGCCACGAAGCGGTAACCAAACAGCTTCTTCTGCGCGAACGCAGGCACGATCTCGCTGATCACGCCCATTCCCGGCAGCACCATGATGTACACCGCAGGATGCGAGTAGAACCAGAACAGGTGTTCGAACAACACCGGGTCGCCGCCCAGATTGGGGTCGAAGATGCCGATCTTGAATGCGCGTTCCATTACCAGCAGCAGCAATGCGATGGTGATCACCGGCGTGGCGAGCAGGAAGATCATGCTCACCGCGTAGTGCGTCCAGACGAATATCGGCATGCGGAACCAGGTCATCCCGGGCGCGCGCATGGTGTGGATGGTGACGATGAAGTTGAGCCCGGTGAGGATGGACGAGAAGCCCACGACGATGACGCCGAGCAAGGCGGGAATGACGTAGGTGTTGCTGAACGTCGTGCTGTAGGGCGCGTAGAAGGTCCATCCCGTGTCGACACCGCCGACGATCAGGTCCGCCATAGTGAACAGGCTGCCGCCGACAAACACGTACCAGCTCAGCAGGTTGAGCCGGGGAAAGGCGAGGTCTTTCGCGCCGATCATGATTGGGATGAGGAAGTTGCCGAACGTCGCCGGGATGGAGGGGATCAGGAAGAACCACACCATCACCACGCCATGGATGGTGAACAGCTTGTTGTAGGTATCGCTGGTGAAGATCTGCCCGTTCGGCACGATCAGCGACAGTCGCACCAGGCCGGCCGCGATGGCCCCGACGATGAAGAAGGCGGTGATGGCGGCAAGGTAGAGCAGCGCGATGCGCTTATGGTCGGTGGTGAAGAACCAAGATCGCAAGGTATGCGCATCATGCAGGTAGTCGGGCGGGCGGCCGATCGTGCTGCGCGGCGTCTCGGGCTCGCGCAAACCGCTGGTGCTGTCGAGAGGCGTCATTGCGTCTGCTCCGCCGTTTGGACCTGCCTTGTGCCAGGTTGGATAGTTTTCACGTACGAGATCAATCGCACCAGCTCGTCCTCCGGGATCACCCCTTTGAACGCCGGCATGACCTGCTTGTAGCCGGCGATGAGGTCGTGGTCGGGGTTTAGGATCTTGTCGCGTAGGTAACTGTCATCGGCCTTGACGACGCTGCCATTGGTGAGCCGCACGTCCGAGCCCCAGAGCCCGGCGAGCGACGGTGCGCGCACGGTGCTGCCGGTGCCGTGGCAGCCCGAGCAGCCGTAATTGGCGAATAGAGCCTTGCCGGCCGCGGCTAAGCTGATCGAGCTGCCGGATTGCTGCAGCCAGTTGGCGTAATCCGCCGGTGTCATGATGGTCAGCAACCCGTCCATGGCGGAATGGTCTGTGCCGCAGAACTCGCTGCAGAAGATGCGGTAGGTGCCCGGCCGATCAGCGTTGAACCAGAGCTGGGTGTAGCGGCCCGGCAGCGTTTCCATCTGGATGCGCAGGGCGGGGATGTAGAGCGAGTGGATCACGTCCTGGCTAATCATGTTGATCAGGATCGGCTCACCGATGGGCACGTGCAGGTCGTTGATTTCGGCCTGGCCGCCAGGATGCTGGAATTTCCACATCCACTGCCGACCAATGGCCTCGATGCGCGTGGCGTTGGCAGGTGGGGTTTTGTGCACCATGAACATCTGCGCGCCCCAGGCGAAGAAGATCAGGGTGAGCACAAAAGGGACGATCATCCAGGTGAGTTCGAGCGAGCGGTCGCGGTCCTCGCGATAGGCGCGGTTCACCACGCGGCCGTCGCGGTAGCGGATGGCGAAGAAGGTGATGCCTATGAAGATTGGCACCACCAGCAGGAGGGTCAGCGCGGTGAAGAGCCAGATCAGCGTGTCGGTTTGGCCCGCACTGGCGGAGGCCTCCGCCGGCCAGATTGCGAGCGGGTAATCACTGGGGTTCATGGCGCTGTGTCCAATGGGCGGCCGACGGTGAGCGCCATAGCCCGGTCGATCGGGATCCGCGCGTGATCGGCGTCGATGCGGGCGTAGTGGTTGAGCAGCTCGTCCGCCGTACCGTTCAGCCGGGTCAGGTCGGCCACCGGGTCGGATTGCAGGTTGGGCGCGGGCGGCGGTGGGTGCTGCGTCTCCTGCGGTGGCAGCGTCGCAAAGCGATGTTCGCGCGGCGGTATGATGAGGCGTTCGAAGCCGAGCATCAGGAACACCATCACCACGGCAACACCCGCCAGGCTGACCAGTACGCGCGCCATGGTGCGCGCACTCATGTCTTCGGTCTCGTGGCCGGCCAGCACCGACGCGCGGCTTGCAGGCGTGCTGTGACGTCCGCGGCCCTCGTTCTCGCCGTCGTCGCTGGTCCGGCCGGCTGACTGCTCCACCCGCGGAACGGTCACGCGCACCGCCATGGCGACGCTGCCCGCCACGAGCGCGGCCCGGCCGGCGAGCCTCGCCAAGCTTGCCAGCAGTGGGCGCGAAGGGTCGTTCCTAACGGGCATGGCGCATCGCGGGCGTTGGGCGCGGCAGGAGCACGAGGATCAACCCTATGGTGAGGCTAGCGAACGCAATGGTGGCCAGCGCGTCGGGCGCGGTGATTGAAAAGCTGCCGCGGAAGGCGGGCGTGACCAGCCATAACGCCTCGACGGCGTGGGCCAACAGCAGCATCGCCGACACGCTTGCGAGCACGGCCGGCAGTCGCGCCGCGCCTGATGGCAAGATCGCCATGGCGATGACCGTCGCCGCGGCGGCAAAGCCGACCACACCGCTACCGGAACCGGCAAGCCGCACCTGATACCACACAATCTCCTTGGGCAGGTTAGCCGACCAGATGATCAGGAACTGGATGAAATGCAGAAAGCCCCAAACACCGATGATCGCCGTCAACAGCAACGCCAGGCCGTGACTGGCCAAGCGCTCCCTGGTTTGCACCGCCAGCACGAACGCCAGCAGACAGGCGGCGGTGCCGACTTGCGAACTGATGAGCAGCAAACCGAACGCCGATGAATTCAGCCCCGGTTGCAACGACAGGATCCAGTCGAACGCCGCCAAGCTCAACAGGCATACGTAGAGCATGCAGCCCACCACCGCCAAGCCGCGCCGCGGCTGCTCCGGCGCGCGGCTGAACAGCAAGGCCAAGCCTGCCAGGAGCACGAGGATCGCAACCATGCGGACATCGAAGAACCCGGTCGCCGTCCACGCTGCCGGGATGGCTCCCTGCACGCTGGGCCGGTGATACAAGAGTGCCGTACAGAGCAGCACCGGGATGGCAAACAGGCTGATGACGGGCAACAGCAGCGTGGCCCGGCGCAGGATCGGCAGCCCGGTCCCGCCGCTGGCGCCGAGCGCTTCGTGACCCAGGACGAGCAACAGGGCGCCCGCCGGGATGCCGAACGCGAGCAGCCATCCCGCCAGGTAGGACGGCATGACCTCGGCGCCGGCGAAGGCAAACACCAGCCATCCGGCCGCAGCGACCGCGCCCACACCCAACGTGACCAGCGCCGTCATTTCGCGGCTGCCAGTTGCGCGCGATCACTTTGCGGCAAGTCGGCGGTGGTGCTGTTCTGGCTCAATTGCAACGCGCGGATGTAGGCGATAATCGCCCAGCGATCCGCCGGCGCAACCCGGTCGGCATAGCTGTACATGGCACCATAGCCGTTGGTGATCACGTCGTAGAACACGTCCGCCTTGGCCACCCGCAGCGCGCCCTCCACCAGCGACGGCGGCTGCGGGAAACCGCGCTGCACGATCATGCCTTCGCCGTTGCCGGCGCGGCCATGACACGGCGTGCAGAAGATGGCGTAGCGTTGCTGGCCACGGTCCAGCAGCGCTGCGTCGATGGTGCTCGGCTCCGGCGCTAGGCCGTCCGGGGCGTCGCGCGCCACCGTGCCAGCAACGGGCGCACGCATCGTCGTGCCATTCTTGAAGAACGAGTTGCGGTCCCAGGTGCGGAACGAGTTCTGCGTGTACATGTCGGCCCGCTTGCAGCCGCTCACGGCGAGCAGCAACAGCGTGGCAACGGCGATCGCCCTCATCGCGGCACCCGATGCACGTTGCGCGGCTGCATGGTCAGCGTCGCGATCGCGCTTTCCACCGCCGCCGGGTCAAAGTCGTCGCTGCGGCTTTCCACGGCGACGAAGAAGCGGCCATCGGTCACCCGTGTGAAGTTTGGGATGTTGAAGGCTGGGTGGTTGAGCCGTGGCAGCCGGCTAAACGCGAGCATGGCGGCGACCACGGCGAGTGCGCCGACCAGTGCGGCAAACGAGACGCTCGGCACGACGTAATACGGCCAGCTGAACAGCGGCCGACCGCCGATGTTAAACCGATACGACAGCATGGTGGCATAGGTGCACATGCCGAACATGGCCGCCGCCCCGAGCGCGCCGCCGAGCAACGCGAATGGGTAGATCGGCTGGCCGTGGAAGTTTAGCAGCTCGGGGGCGCCCCAAACCGGCGTCGGCGAAAAGGCGTCGATGCGGCCGAAATCGCGCTCCCGCAACGCCTGCAACGCAGCAATCATGGCGTCGGAGGTGTCGAACTCCGCCGCAACGCCCCACAGCGGCGCACCGCTCTCGTGATGCGTGTCAACCACGCGGCACCGGCAGGAAGGATCGGCGCACGCCCACGATCGAGATCACCGGAACGTAGCGCACCGCGAGCAGCACCAGGAATAGGAATAACCCGATCGTGCCGAGGAACGTGCCAACCCCGATGAGGTCCATCGCGTAGGGGTGCGCCATCGAGGGCAGGAAGTCGTGCTGCAGCGTGACGACGATGACGGTGAAGTGGTCCGCCCAGGTTCCGAACGCCACCAGCAGGCCGATCACCAGCAGGCTGATGGGGGAGCGGCGCACCGGCCCGAGCCAGAACAACTGCACGGGCAGCAAGGCGCAGCCTATAACCGCCCACGCTGCCCAGGCATGGTCGCCGACGAAGCGGCGCGCCGCAACCGCCTTGTCGAAGCTGCTGCCGGTGAGCGCCGTGGTGGCGAACTCCATGCCATAGCAGTAGATCATGGCCATGCCCAAGCCCAGCAGCAGGGTGGACAGCAACTCCAGATGCCGCTGCACGATCAGGTGCGCCAGCGGGAACACGATGCGCAGCGTGACCAGCAGCGCCGCCACGACGCCGACGCCACCAAACAGCGCCGCCACCAGGAAAATCACCGGCTCCATCGTGTCGTGCCAACCAGGCTCGACCGTTCCGGCGAACATGACAGCCGCCCCAGTCTGCAGCGCCAGCACGACGACGATGCCGCACACGGCCAAGGTGTTGTAGGTGTGCCACCAGCGCTGCCATTGGCCGACCGAGCCGCGCCATCCCAGCGCCGCGATGCCGTAGAGCTGGGCCTTCAGCAAGCGCGTCCAGCCGCCGGGCTTGTTCTGGTCGCGCGTGACGCGGTCGATCGCCCGGTCACGCATGGTCGCCAAGTCGGGCAGCAGCCCCACGAACCAGAACGACAGGCATACGCCGAGGAAGCTGATAATGTCGATCGCGTCCCAAAACAGCGGGCTGCGGAATTGGGGCCACAGCAGCATGGTGTTTGGGTAGGGCAGGTTCCAGAAGAAAAACCAGGGCCGCCCTAAGTGGATAATCGGGTAGAGCCCGGCGGCGGCGGCGGCGATCAGCGCCATCGTCTCGGTGATGCGGTTGACGGCGCCGCGCCATTTCGCCCCAAGCAGCAGCAACAGGGCGGACACCATCAATCCGCCGCAAGCCACCCCGATCCACCAATCGTAACCCACGATGTCCAGCGCCCAGGTGACCGGGATGTTGTTGCCCCAGACGCCGACGCCTTCGTACAATACGTAGAACAGGCACACCACGAGCACGGCGATCAGCACCAGCGACACGGCGAAGGCATACCACCAGCGCATCCCGCCTTCGTGGCCGAAGGCGACCTCGGTCACGTCCCGGCCAGCAGTGGTGAAGTCCATGTCCTTGGCCGCCAGGTCGCCGGGCCGCTTTGGCAGAGTTACGCTCATATCAGCCCGCTCCCTCTGGCAAGCCACGGCCTTCCTGCTGCTCACGCCGGGGCGCGCGCTCGGCCAAGTAACTGGTGCGCGGCCGGACGTTCAGCTCGCCAAGCAGCGCGTAATTGCGGGTGTCCGCGCGCGCAGCCGCCACCGCGCTGCTCTTGTCGTGCAGGTCGCCAAAGGTGATCGCGCGGGTGGGGCAGGCGCCCTGACACGCCGTCTGCACCACCCCGTCGGCGATGAAGCTGTTGGACTTGTCGGCATCGATGCGCGCGGTCTCGATGCGCTGAACGCAGTAGGTGCACTTTTCCATCACGCCGCGGCTGCGCACCGTCACGTCGGGGTTGTTGCGCAGGTCGATGCTCGGCGCCGAACCGCCGGCATAGTCGAGGTAGTTGAAGCGCCGCACTTTGTATGGGCAGTAGCCGGAGCAGGCGCGGGTGCCGACGCAGCGATTGTAGACCATCACATTCAAGCCCTCGCCGTCATGCAGCGTCGCTTCCACGGGGCAGCCGACTTCGCACGGCGCCTCCTCACAATGCATGCACGGCACCGGCTGGAAATGCGTCGCTGGTGCCTCGGGGGCCCCCTCATAGTAGCGGTCGACACGCAGCCAATGCATCTCCCGCCCGAGCGCCACCTGCTCGCGCCCGACGACAGCGATGTTGTTTTCCGATTGGCAAGCGATCACGCAGGCGTTGCAGCCGATGCACGCGTCCAGGTCGATCACCATGCCCCAGGCGGAGCCCTTGTCCTCGCGCGGCGCTGTATAGAAGGTCGGCTGCGTCCAACTCTGCGTCTCGCCGACCGATGCCTCGCCTTCGTATTGCACGCGAACGAAGTCGTGGCCCTCCATGCTGTTGTGGTCTTGCGTGGTGGCGAACGCGCTGGTCTGGCCGGTCTTGCGTAGCGTTGCCCCGGCGATGGACCAGGGGTCATCGGTGCCCCGCAGCGCGTTGGCGTTGTAGCCGGCGCCGGTGGAGAGGAAGTCGGGCGCTGCCCGGCCGTAGCCGAGCGTCAGCCCGATCACCTGGTCGGCCTGGCCCGGCATCACCCAGACCGCGCCCTCGATGTCGGCGCCCGCCACGGCCACGGTGACCATGTCGCCGGTGCGCAGGCCCTCGCGCGCGGCGAGCGCCGGGCCGATGAACACCGCGTTGCTCCAGGTGAGCTTGGTGAGCGGCTTAGGAAGCTCCTGTAGCCAGCCATTGTTGGCGGAGCGGCCGTCCCAGATCGTGGGGTCCGGCCGGAACGCAACGCTCAGTGTGCTCGCACGGGGCGCTGCTTGTGGGCGAGACGGCGTCAACGTCACGCTTTCGGCTGGGAGGGCCGAGCCGTCGATGAAGCCCGCCTCGACCATGCCCTGCCATTTCGCCGCGAACGCATCCGCCGGCTGGCTGCCTTGCCAGTGCGCACGCAGCAGGTCGAGCCCGGGTTTCGGCGCCGGGTCGGTCAGCAGCGAGAGGAACTCCGGCGGCGACTTGCTGTCGTACAGCGGTTCGATGGTCGGTTGGATCAGCCCCACCGTCCCGTCCACCGAGCGTGCATCGCCCCAGCTCTCAAGCGGATGGCTCAGCGGCGCATGCCACTCGCAATGCAACGCGGTCTCGTCGACGAACGCGCCGGCGTGGATCGTCAGCGCAACCTTGCCGAGCGCCTGGACGAACGGCAGCGCGCCGGGTGCGTCGTAAACCGGGTTGCTCTCTAGCATTACCAGGGTCGACACCTCGCCGCCCTGCATCGCCGCCACCAGATCGGCCAGCGGCTCCCCCGTCACGAGCACCGGCGCGGTGTAGAATACGGTGCGCCCGACATTGCCCAAGGCGCTGTTGAGCCGATGCACCGCCTCCTGGATGGCCACGGGAGCCGAACTCCCCGCGATCACCAGGCTGGTGCCGCGGTTGGCCTGCAGCGCGGCCGAGACCTTTGCGCGCCAGCCTTCCAGCGCCCCGCTGCCCGCAGCCGCCGGCGGCGCCCCGCCCGTCGCATCGGCCAGCAGCGCCATCGCCAGTTGGTGCAGCTCGGGCGGCGTCGCGACCACGTTGGTGTCCGCCTTGGCCGATGTCAGCGACGGTAGCGACCCGGCGTTGAACAGCGGCAGCAGCGAGCCCGCCTTCGCGGACTGCGCCCGTGCATCAATCCAGTCGCGCGACACGCCCACTTGGTGCGGCCCCGGATCGAGGAAGTCGCCCTCGAGCGACACCAGCACGCGCGCCTGGCCAAACCGCCAACGCGTCTCGAGCTTGCGGCCGAACGCAGCCTCGGTGGCTGCGTAGAGGGGGCCTGAGCGGTCCGCGGCGGCGTAGCTGTGCCAGTGCATCTGCGGGAAGTCATGCTGCAGCGCTGCGATCTGTGCCGCCAGCGAGGGCGACGTCACCGGGCTGGTGAGCAGGCGCAGCCCGGCCCCACCCGCTGCGCGCAGGGCGGCGATCCGGCCCAGCATGGCGCCGCGGAAGGCTTGCCAACTGCTGTCCTCGTTGAAGTGGCGGACGGTTTGCGAGCGCGCCGGGTCATACATGTCCAGCACCGAGGCCTGGCCGAACACGTCGGTTCCGCCCCGCGACCAGGGGTGCTGCGGGTTGCCCTCGATCTTGATCGGGCGCCCGTTGCTGGTGGTGACCAAGATGCCGTCGGCGAAGCCGTCCAGCAGCCTCACGGAGGCGTAGTGCTCCGCCTCGCTGGGCTCCGAGCGCAGCGGCTTGTTCACCCACGGCACTTCCTGCGACCGGCTATCGGGCTTGTCGTCGCAACCCGCCAGGCCGGCCAGCGCGAACGAGGCCGCCATCAGCCGCAGGAACTGGCGCCGCTCCGGCCCTGCCGCCAGATGGCTCACCGCCCCGAACTCGGTCGTGAGAAAGCGCTGGAACTCCGGCGTGTCGGCCAGTTGCTCCAGGCTGCGCCATTGCTGCGGCTTGGCGATTGCGCGCCTCATCGGTGGCAAATCGAGCAGTCGGACAGCCGCTGCGGCCCGGCGATATGGTTCTGCACCACCAACGCCGCACCCTTCGCCGCCTGGTCGTCCGGCGCGACCCATTCCATGTTCCAAATCTGGTCCGGCGTGCGCAGGTAGTTGGCAGGCGCGCGATGGCAGTTCAGGCAGAACTCCATGCGGAACGATTGCGCCGGGTAGGTGAGCTGCATCTCGGTGATGGCGCCGTGGCAACTGGAGCAGCCGACGCCCTTGGTGATGTGGATGGAGTGGTTGAAGTAGACGTAATCCGGCAACCGGTTCACCCGTGTCCAATGCAGCGGCTCGTTGTTGGCGTAGCTGTCGCGCACCGGCGCCAGCATCGTGGCCCCAGTCCAAATCTGCGAGTGGCATGTCATGCAGGTGTGGGTTGGCGGCAGGCCGGCGGTGGCTTGCTGCTCCACCTGCTCGTGGCAGTTGCGGCAGTCCAGCCCGAGCTCGCCGGAATGGTGCTTGTGGCTGAACGGCACGGGCTGTGCCGGCGCCACGCCCACGCTGCCGACGAAATAGCCGTGCGACCACAAATAGAGCCCGACGCTGCCGCCCAAGACCGTGACGAGGAGGGTGAGCGCAGCCAGGCGGAGGATGGCGTCCGCACCGGGCGCGAACAGTTGCCGGGTCGGCGCCTCATGCCTGCCATTGGCAGTGGTGGCCGACATCAGGAGATCCGCAATTGGGTAACACCCGCAATCGCGACGCTGGTCCGTGGAAGGCTTGCTGTCATTGACCGCCGGTAGCCATGATCAAAAGAAACCCCTTGCAGAAAAATTTCACTCGGTCGGGCCGGACGCAGCATCTCCACTTCGGAAGAGCTTGCTCTTGTTTGGGTGCCACCTCTTTAACCACGCATTGCTTGCTGGCAAGAGGTGCGCCTGTCACGAAGCGCGGAAATATGTGCCGCCCGGAGCCGACGGGCGCCGCGCCACCTGGGTGAGGTTACACCCGATCGCGGGCGCTTCCCAGCGCAGCGGCCGCCTGGCCGGAACGAACGCCGGGCGCAGAGAGGCGGCATCCGTGCATGCCAAGCGCCAGGATTTCGGCGTCAAGGCTTGTGTCGGAAGCGTTCGCATGTTTTGCGTGGCAGACAAGGCAACTCCCGGAGACTCGGACGATGGCAAAAAAAGCAACAAGCACCCCACCGGCGGTGAAAGCCCCCGCTGCAAAGGCCGGGTTGAAAGCCGCGCCTGCCAAGGCCGCCCCTGCCATGGCCGCGGTCGCGAAAGCACCGCCAAAGGCGCCAGCCAAGCCAGCTTCCAAGGCGAGCCCCGTCAAGGCGCCGGCGCGCGGCACCAAGGCGGCGGCCAAGGTTGTGGCCAAGCCGGTGCTGACGGTCACCACCAAGCACATGGCTGCGGCGCTGGCGGAAAAGCAGGACATGCCGAAGAAGCAGGCGGACGCGCTGCTGGCCGAAGTGTTCGGCATGGTGGTGGATCACCTCAAGGAGGGCGACCGGGTGCGCATCAGCGGCATCGGCATCATCGAGGTGAAGAACCGGCCGGCGCGTATGGGCCGTAATCCGGCCACGGGCGAGCCGATCCAGATCAAGGCCAGCCGGAAGATCGCCTTCCGCGCGGCCAAGGAGCTGAAGGAAGCCGTCTAACTCGACCCGGTGGCGGGCGCGCCCGTTCGGCACCGGGCGCGCCGGCTCTTTTCTCAGTCAAGCAGAGCATGAAGAGATCATGCTTTAGGTCGTCTCGACGTCCGGCTGCGTCTTGCGGGCGCGACGCTTTGCCGGCTCGGCCACACCGTTGGTCTTGGCGATCGGCTTCGTACGCCCGCGCGCCGGTGCCTTCGGAGCCGGCTCGGGCATTGCGGCGGACGACTTGGCCCGTGCCTTTTCCTTGACCGCAGCCGCCTTCATCTTCTCGCGCCGCGTCTTCAGCTCGTCACGGATCATCACCTGGGCCGCTTTGGCGACGGCAGCGCGCGACGCTTCCGGAACGGCATCGAGCGCGGTGAAAAAGGCCTGGCTGACGGGCTTTGTGCCACGGGGTGCGCGGGTTGATGTGGTTTCGGCTTTAAGCATTGGGTCAATGTCTCCACTACGATCACGGGGGCACGCTAGCGTTACGAGTCGGCTCACCTAACTTATCGCGCTTCCTCTTGCAAAATCACAGGGTTCAGTTCCGCCGCCAACCAGGTAAGCGGCGCCCTTGCTGCAATGCTGGCGTGTCGCACGCGTATTCTGTTCTTAGCATCGCGACGGCGGCGGTCGGCCAGTCTGGTGCAGGACCACCAAGGCTTCCTCGCCCGCATGCCAGCTCAACCGGATCACCTGCGCCTACTTTCTAAGCAGCCAGAAACAGGGATGCCTGTGAAGCAGGCACTACTCCTGTTGGCCGCCGTTTTTTGTGCATGAATGCTTTGCGTGCTGCCCGGCGACCGTGTAGTCGCGATTGGTAAGACGCCATTTCAGACCCAATCGCCGCCGCCGCTGGCCTGGATCCACGCCGCATGAACGATCAAGCTTTTTCGCCCGAGCAGCAGGACTACCTGAAAGGCTTTATGGCCGGCGTCGCTGCCAAGCGGGGCCAGGCTCTGTCCGCCGTCAGCGAGTGGCCAGCCGACCTGGGCCGCGAAGCGCAGGACCGGGTCATCGCCGCCGGTGGCAAGCTCGTCGCGGAGGAACACGCCAAGCGTGGCCAACACCCGCTCGACCGCATGGGCGAGATCAGCGCCATGGCCGCCGACGCCAAGTTCCCCAAGGGCACCGACGTCTTCCTCGCCAAGTACCACGGCCTGTTCTACGTGGCACCGGCGCAGCACAGCTACATGTGCCGCCTGCGCATTCCGGGCGGCCTGCTGCACGGCTGGCAACTCACCGGCGTCGCCGCCATCGCCGACGAGCTGGGCGGTGGCTATGCCGACGTCACCACGCGAGCCAACCTCCAAATCCGCGACATCGGCGCCGCCGCCGCGCCCGAGGTGTTGACCCGGCTGGTCGACCTCGGCCTCACCTCCCGCGGCGCAGGCGCGGACAACGTCCGCAACGTCACCGGCAGCCCGACCGCCGGCATCGACGCGCAGGAGCTGATCGACACGCGGCCCGACACCCGCCGCATCCACCACCACATCCTGGCCCGGCGCGAGCTGTACGGCCTGCCGCGCAAGTTCAACATCGCCTTTGACGGCGGCGGCGCGGTGCCGGTGTTGCAGGACACCAATGACATCGCCTTTACCGCCGTCGAAATCCGACCTGGCGCCGATGTCCCGCCAGGGGTGTATTACCAGCTCGGCCTGGGCGGCATCACCGGCCATCGCGACTTCGCCCGCGCCACCGGCATCGTCGTGGCGCCGGCTGAGACGACGCCCGTGTGCGACGCGATCCTGCGCGTCTTCATCGCCCATGGCGACCGCACCAACCGCGCCCGGGCCCGGCTGAAATACTTGCTGGATGCCTGGGGCCTCAAGCGGTTCATCGCCGCGGTAGAGGCCGAACTCGGCCGCCCACTGGCCCGCGTGGCGCCAGAGGCCATCCGGGCTGCGGCACCCGCCTCGCGCAACGCCCATGTCGGCGTGCACGCGCAGCGCCAGCCCGGCCTGTGTTACCTCGGCGTGGTGCTGCCGGTCGGGCGGCTGATGGCGGCGCAGATGCGCGGCGTGGCCGACATCGCCGCCCGCTTCGGCTCGGGAACGATCCGGCTGACCTTGTGGCAGAACCTATTGATTTCGGACGTCCCCGCCCCCGACGTGGAACAAGCGGTGGCGGCCCTCGCCGCGCTGGGGCTGGCGTGCGACGCGAGCCCGGTGCGCGCTGGCCTGGTCGCCTGCACAGGCAACGCCGGCTGCAAGTTCTCCGCCACCAGGACCAAGGCGCATGCCCTGGAACTCACCGCCTGGCTCGAGGCGCGCCTCGCGCTCGACAGTGCGCTCAACATCCACCTGACCGGCTGCCATCACTCCTGCGCCCAGCACTTCATCGCCGATATCGGCCTGCTCGGCGCCCGGGTGGAGCAGGGCGAGGACACGGTCGAGGGCTACGACGTGCATGTCGGCGGCGGCGCCGGGCCGTCGGCGGCCATCGGCCGGCTGGTCCGCCCGGCGGTGCCGATGGCCGCGTTGCCGCCCTTGCTGCTCGGCCTGTTGCAGCGCTGGCAGGCACAGCGATCCACCGGCGAGAGCTTCCAAAGCTGGTCCGCCCGCACCAGTGACGCCGAGTTGGCGGCCGCGATGGACGCGGCGGCATGAACGCGATGAGCGACCTCGGCGCTCCGCTGATCCCGGACAGCGCCCCGTTCACCCCCGCGCAGCGAGCCTGGCTGAACGGCTTCCTGGCCGGCCTGCTCGGAGCGCCGGACGCTGACGCCGGCGTGTCGGTGGCGAGCCCGGTCGCGGCACCCGTGGAGGAGTTCCCGTGGCACGACCCGGCGCTCGACTTGTCCGAGCGGCTGGCCTTGGCGGACGGATGCGCCCTCGAGCGCCGCCTGATGGCCGCGATGGCGCAGCTCGATTGCGGCCAGTGCGGCTATCTCTGCCAGAGCTACGCCGAAGCCCTCGCCGGCGGGCGCGAGACCTCGCTGTCGCTCTGCGTGCCCGGTGCCAAACCAACAAGCAAGGCGCTGAAGCAGCTTCTCGTGGACCGCCCCGCCGTCCCCGCCGTCCCCGCCGCTCCCAGCGCCGCACCAGCGCCCGCCCTCCTCGGCATGCCGGTTCGCGTGCGCTCGGCCGCGCGGCTCACTGGCGAGGGGTCGGGCAAGGACGTGCGCCACGTCGTGATCGACCTCGCCGGCTCCGGCCTCGCCTACCAGCCCGGCGACTCCCTCGCCGTCGCAGCGGGCAACGACCCGGCCCTGGTCGCCGCCTGCCTGCACGCGCTGCACGCCCGCGGCGACGAATTGGCGCTGTGCCCGGACGGCAGCATGCGCACCGCGCAGGACGCTCTCACCTGGCAGGTCGACATCGCCCGCCCGCTCGAGCGCTGCTTCGAGGCGCTGGCGCTCGCCGCCGACCCGGCCGACGCGGCCGCCCTGCGCCGCCTGGCCGAGGGCGAGGATGCGGCGGAGCCGGCCGACCCGGACCTGCTGGACCTGCTGCTCGCCTTCCCTTCGGCCCGCCCGCGCGTGTTCAGCCTGGTGCAGGCGCTGCCCCGCCTCAAGCCGCGGCTCTACTCCATCGCCTCGAGCCAGCGCGCGACCCCAGGCGAGGTGCATCTCTGCGTCGGCGTGGTGGCGGCGCAGCGCCTCGGCCGGGTGCGCCACGGCGTCGCCTCCGCCTTCCTGGCGCACCGCGCGGCCGAGGGCGGCGAAATTCTCGCCAGCGTCCAGCCGAGCCATTTCCGCCTCCCGGCCGACCCGGCGGCCCCCGTCGTGATGATCGGCTCCGGCACCGGCATCGCCCCGTTCCGCGCCTTCCTGCAGGAGCGCGCCGCCCTGCGCCAAGGCGGCCCCATTTGGCTGTTCTTTGGTGACCAGCACGAAGCGACCGACTTCCTGTTCCGCCGCGAAATCACCGCCTGGGTGGAAGACGGCACGCTCACCCGGCTGGACTGCGCCTGGTCCCGCGACCAGGCCGGCAAGGTCTACGTGCAGGACCGCATCCGCGAGCAAGCCGCCCGCCTGTGGCAGTGGCTCGACGACGGCGCGCATCTCTACGTCTGCGGCGACGCAACCCGCATGGCGCGCGACGTGGAGGCGGCGCTGCGGGCGATCGCCGCCGAGCAGGGTGGCCTCAGCCAGGCGGCGGCGCGCGACTGGCTCGCGGCCCTGGCGCGCCAAGGCCGCTACCTGCGCGACGTTTACTGATGTTTGCCGCGCCGGCCTGGTGCCGGGTCAACCTTTCTCAGGGGAGTTATCGTTAATGTCCAATAAAGCCACCCGGATCGACCTGTTCAGCTTGCGAACGCCAGAGATGCGCGCGTTCCACCTGACGTGGATCGCGTTCTTCGTCTGCTTCTTCGCGTGGTTCGCCACCGCGCCGCTGATGCCGATCATCAAGGTCGACCTCAAGCTCAGCAACGACGAGGTCGCCACCATTGCCATCGCCGGCGTGTTCGCCACCGTGCTGGCCCGCTTCGCCATTGGCCCACTCACCGACAAATACGGCCCGCGGCTGATCTACACGCTGCTGCTCGCGTTCGGCGCCATCCCGGTGATCGGGATCGCCTTCGCCTACGACTACACCTCGTTCCTCATCCTGCGGCTGCTGATCGGCATCATCGGCGCGAGCTTCGTCATCACCCAGTTCCACACTTCGGTGATGTTCGCGCCCAACGTGGTGGGAACCGCGAACGCGACCGTCGGCGGCTGGGGCAACGCCGGCGGCGGCGTCACCCAGAGCCTGATGCCGGTGATCCTGGGCGGTATCGCTGCCTATGGGCTGAGCCAGGGCATGGCGTGGCGCTACGCCCAGATCGTCCCGGCGATCCTGATGTTGATCGTGGCCGTGCTCTACTGGAAGTACACGCAGGACACACCCGAGGGCAATTTCTCCGACATGCGCCGCCGCGGCGTATCCACTGCAGTGGGCAAGAAGGGCGGCCTGGACGTGATGAAGATCGCGGGCAAGAACTACCGCGTTTGGCTGCTCGCGGCCTGCTATGGCGCCTCGTTCGGCGTGGAGCTGTTCGTCCACGCCACCGCGGTCAGTTACTACTTCAACCACTACGCGATGTCGCTGGAGAGCGCCGGCTACGCGGTCGGCGCATTCGGGCTGATGGCGCTGTTCGCGCGCGCCGTCGGCGGGTTGCTGTCGGACCGGCTGGCACGGGTGGGCGGGTTGAGCGCACGAACCTGGCTGCTGTTCGGCCTGATGATTGGCGAGGGCGTCTTCCTGCTCGCCTTCTCGCAGTCCAGCACGGCCATGCTGGCGGTGACGACGATGATCGTGTTCGGCCTCTTCACCCACATGGCCTGTGGTTCGCTCTACGCGCTGGTGCCGTTCATCGACCGCAAGGTGTTGGGCGGTGTCTGCGGCATCATCGGCGCGGGTGGCAACATCGGCGGCGTGGCGGCCACCTTGCTGCTGCGTTGGACCGGCCAGCCGCAGCTTTGCTACCTGGTATTGGGGATCGCTGCCATCGCATGCGCGTGCGGCGCGGCAAGCATCCGCTTCTCGGCCCAGCACAAGCAGGAGGAGCAAGCCCTCTACGACGCCGCGGTCGCCCAACGCAATTCCACCTCGCTCGCCGGCGCAGCCACCGCCTAGCCTCGCGCGCAACCCCCGCCCTGCGCCTCCTCCCTCTCCCCCTGGGAGAGGGCCGGGGTGAGGGGGACACGCGCAGCCCAACCCGCCTCGCCCCCAACCACCAACTCAGCTAACCTCCCGCCAATGCCTGCGCTCACCTACTTTTGGATCGCCGCGGGCGGCGCCATCGGCAGCGTCGCGCGCGGCTACCTGACCGTGGCGTTCCTCCGCGTCACCGGCCCCGGTTTTCCATGGGGCACCGTCGCCATCAACATCGCCGGGTCGTTCGTCATCGGCGCCTTCGCCGCGCTCACCGCCGCCGGTAGCCGGTTCGGCCAACCGCTGGATGTACGCTTGTTCGTCATGACCGGGATTTGCGGCGGGTTCACCACCTTCTCCTCCTTCAGCCTGCAAACCCTCGAGCTGTTGCGCGACGGCCGGGTGGGCGCCGCCTGCGCCAACATCGCCGCCTCGGTGGCGCTGTGCCTGGCCGCCGTCGCCGCGGGGCACTACGCTGGCGCCGCCTTGAGGTAGGAGCACCCGATGCCGCATTTCGACCTGCTGATCCGCAACGGCACGGCCGTGCTGCCCTGGGGCGAGCAGGCCGCCGACATCGGCGTGCACGACGGCCGTATCGCCGCCATCGGCGCCAGCGGCACCGCGGACCGGGTGATGGACGCGACCGGGCTGCACGTGCTGCCCGGGCTGATCGACCCCCACGTGCACCTGCGCGACCCCGGTGACCCGGCGGTCGAGACCATCCCCACCGGCACCCGCGCGGCCGTGCTGGGCGGGCTCACCGCCGTGTTCGACATGCCCAACACCAGCCCGGCCATCACCGACGCCGAGCGCGTCGCCTGGAAGCGGGACTACGCGGCGCAGGCCAGTTGGTGCGACATCGGCCTCTATGTCGGCGCCACCCGGGGCAACACGGCGGAGCTGGCCACGCTGGAGGCGCTGCCCGGGGTCTGCGCCGTCAAGGTGTTCGCCGGCAGCTCCACCGGGGACCTCTTGATCGAGGACGATGCCAGCCTGGAAGCCGTGATGCGCTCCGGCCGCCGCACCATCGCCTTCCATAGCGAGGACGAATACCGCCTGCAGGAGCGCAAGCCGCAGTTCCGCTCCGGCATGCCGTACCGCTCGCACATGGAATGGCGCGACGAGCAATGCGCCATCATCGGCACCAGCCGCCTGCTGGCGCTCGCCCGCAAGGCCGGCCGCCCGATCCACATCCTGCACGTTTCGACCGCCACCGAACTCGATTTGCTGCGCGAGGCGAGGGACGTGGCGAGCGTGGAAGTGCTGGTCAACCACCTGACCCAGTGGGCGCCCGACGTGTACGACCGGCTGGGCGGCTTCGGCGTGATGAACCCGCCTATCCGCGGCAAGGAGCACCACGACGCCGCCTGGCGCGCCGTGCAGGACGGCACGGTGGACACGATCGGCAGCGACCACGCGCCGCACCCCCACGCCGCCAAGCTGAAGCCATGGCCAGAGGTCCCGGCCGGGTTGACCGGGGTGCAGACGCTGGTGCCGGTGATGCTGGACCACGTGGCTGCGGGCCGGCTCAGCCTCTCCCGCATGGCGGACCTGATGAGCGCCGGCCCGGCGCGGGTGTATGGCGCGGTGGGCAAGGGCCGCCTCGCCGCCGGCTACGACGCCGACTTCACCCTGGTAGACCTCAAGCGCCAGCGCACAATCGACAACGCTTGGATTGCCTCGCCATGCGGCTGGACCCCGTTCGACGGCATGCGCGTGACGGGTTGGCCCGTCGCCACCATCATCCGCGGCCACACCGTGATGCAGGAGGACGAGGTGCTCGGCGCCCCGCTCGGCCGGGTGGTCCGGTTCCGTTAATCGGCGATGTTCAGGGAGGCCGGCCAACGCGCCGTAATCAGCCTGCTCTGTTCGGCGGTGAGCGGCGGCGTGTCGGCGATCTGGTGTGGCTGGCTGGCGAAATGCTCCGGGTCCGTCCAGCACGTCACCGTGCCGATAGTCTTGGTACAGAACGGTGGTGGCGGCGGCAGCTTGCCGCGTGGCGCGCAGTAGGGCAGGCCCTTGTCCAGCCGCACCGCGGAGCAATCCCGCCCGGTGACCGCGGAAACCCCGATGTCGCCGATGCCGCGGCCAAACACCATGTCACTCGAGGCCTCCACGCCGACCACCGCTTCGGCCGCCACGCAGCCCCCCAGCGGGGCGAGGCAGACACCGAGGAGCAGCAGGCGAAGGAGATGGCTCATGCCGCACTACACCATGCAAAGATGAACAGAGGGTTTCCCGCGGGCGGCGGCATCGCTATGGTCCCGCGCCTTGGGCCAGCGGCGGCGCAAGCGCCGTCTCGCCGAGGCCGGACCCTAGAGCGCACCTGCATCCCAGCCGATTCGGCGTGACTGGATGGTGCTGGAGTGAGAGTAAGCAGCATTGGCCGATATCTTTGATGAAGTGAACGAGGAGATGCGGGCCGAACGGACCCGCGCGCTGCTGAAGCGCTGGGGCCGGCTCGGCGGCGCGGTGCTGGTGCTGGTCTTGGCCGCCGTGGCTGGCTGGCAGGGGTGGCGCTACTGGCAGGACCGCCAGTCCGCCGCCATCGCCGGGCCGTTCCTCGCCGCCATGCGCATCGCCGACGCGCTCGCTCCGGGGGACACCGCCGCTGACGCCGAGGCGCGGACCAAGGCCGCAGATGCGTTCGCCACCATCGCCAAGACCGCGCCGCCCGGCTACCGCATTTTGGCCGAACTGCGCGAGGCCGCGTTGCGCTGGGACGCCGGGGACAAGCCCGCCGCCTTGGCGCTGTGGTCCGACGCCAGCCACGTGAATGGCGTCGACCCGGCGTTGCGGGACCTCGGCGCGCTGCTCTGGGCGCAGCACTCGGTGGACGACGGGGATCCGGCCGCCATCGCCGCCCACACCGCCGTGCTCGAGCAGTCGGGCAACCCGTGGCGCCCGCTGGCCGAGGAAGTCGACGCATTCGTCGCGTTGCGGCAGGAGGACAAGGCCAAGGCGATCAAGCTGTTCACCGCCATCACCGCCGACGCGGGCGCCGCCCAAGGGGTGCGCGGCCGCGCTGGCGCCCTGCTCACCCTGCTTGGCGCCCAGGAGCCACGCGGATGAGCCGTCCCCAGCTTACCCGCCGCTCCCTGCTCAACGCCGGCACTCTGCTCGCCACCGCCGCCCTGCCGGGTTGCTCGTGGTTCGACGGCCTGTTCGAGACCCACAAGGTGCCGATCCCGGGCAAGCGCGAGGAGGTTCTGCCCGGGTTCGCCGGTTTGCAAGCCGACCCAGCGGATCACCGCCCGATCACCCTGCCGCGTCCGGTGCTGAACGTGGACTGGGCGCAGTCCGGCGAGACCCCGACCCACGTCACCGGCAACCATCAGCTCGGCGACCTGAAGCGCAGTTGGCACCGCTCGATTGGCGAGGGCGGCGGCTACCGGCGCAAGATCACCGCCACCCCGGTCATTTCCGGAGGCCGGGTGTTCACCATGGACTCGGACGGGGTGGTCAACGCCTTCGCCGCCGAGACCGGGGAACACGCCTGGGCGGCCGAGACCCAGGCCAAGAAGGACCGCAGCACCAATCTTGGCGGTGGGTTGGGGATGGCGGACGGCGTGCTCTACGCCACCACCGGGCGGGCCGAGGCGATGGCGATCAACCCCGACAACGGCAAGATCGGCTGGCGCGTCTCGCTGCAGGCTCCGGCCCGGTCGGCCCCCACGCTGATCCCCGGCAAGCTGATGGTGCCGACGATCGACGAACGCCTGCTCTGCCTCTCGACCGATGGCGGCAAGATGCTGTGGTCGTATCAGGCGAGCCCTTCCAACACCATCTTCCTGGGCGAGCCCGCGCCCGCAGTGTCGGACGGCATCGTGGTCGCCGGGTTCGGCTCGGGGGACCTGCTGGCCCTGCGCGCCGACAGCGGCACCCTGGCCTGGAGCGACAGCCTGGCCGCCAGCCGCGGGCGCGCCAGCCTGTCCGACATCTCGGCCATCCGCGCCCTGCCGGTGGTCGCCAACGGCACCGTCTACGCGATCGGGCTCGGCGGCCTGATGGTGGCGCTCGACCTGCGATCCGGCCGCCGTATCTGGGAACACAACGCGGCCGGGCAGCAAACCCCCTGCGTGGCCGGCGACTGGATGTTCGTGCTGACCGACACGCAGACCCTGGCCTGCCTCAGTTGCGTCGACGGGCGGGTGCGCTGGCTGAGCCAGATGCCGCGCTACAAGAACGAGGCGAAGTCGCGCGGCCCGATCTTCTGGACCGGGCCGCTGCTTGGTGGCGAGTACCTATATCTCGCCGGGTCGACGAAGCGGCTGATCGCGGTCAACCCGGCCGATGGCAGCATCGTCGGCGAACAGAAGCTGCCGGACAACCCGGCGGTGCCGCTCGTGGCGGCGGGCGGCAAGCTGTTCGTGGTGACTGAAGACGGCCAACTCACGGCGTTCGGCTGAGATCATGCTGCCGATCGTGGTGATCGCGGGTCGCCCCAACGTCGGCAAGAGCACCTTGTTCAACCGCCTGGCCGGTCGCCGCCACGCGCTGGTGGCCGATACCCCCGGCGTCACGCGGGACCGCAAGGACGCGACGGCGCAGCTTCGCGGCAAGATGGTGCGGCTGGTGGATACGGCGGGGCTCGAGGAGAGCGCGCCGGAGTCGCTGTTCGGCCGTATGCGCGCCAGCTCCGAAGCGGCGGTGAGCGAGGCCGACCTGGTGGTGTTCGTGGTCGACGCCCGCACCGGCATCACCCCAGCCGACAGCCACTTCGCCAACTGGTTGCGCCGCCAGGGCCGCCCGGTGCTGCTGGTGGCCAACAAGGCCGAGGGCAGGGGCGGGGCGGACGCGGCGCTCGACGCCTACAGCCTCGGCTTGGGCCAGCCGCTGCCAGTGTCCGCCGAACACGGCGAGGGCTTGGCCGACCTGATGAGCGAGATTGCCGACCGCCTGCCCGAGCCCGACCCGGACTCCGACCTCACCCGTCCGCTCCGGCTGGCCGTGGTGGGCCGTCCCAACGCGGGCAAGTCGACGCTGCTGAACCGCCTGCTCGGCGAGGAGCGGATGATCACCGGGCCGGAACCGGGCCTCACCCGGGACGCCGTGGCCGTGCGCTTTGCCGACGAGCAGGGGCCGATCGAGCTGGTCGACACGGCCGGGCTGCGGCGCAAGGCCCGGGTGGAGGGTGCGCTGGAGCGGATGAGCACGTCGGCCACCATCGAGGCGCTGAAGATGGCCGAAGTCGTGGTGCTCTGCGTCGACGCCACGCTGGGCGTGCAGGAACAGGACCTGCAGATCGCTCGGCTGATCGAGCGCGAGGGGCGCGGATGCGTGCTGGCACTGAACAAGTGGGACGCAGTGGAGGATCGCAACGCGGCCCGGCGTGCTGCCGCCGACCGGCTGGAGACGAGCCTGGCGCAACTTCGCGGCATCCCGGTGGTGACGCTGTCGGCGGCCACCGGCGCGGGCGTGGACAAGCTGCTGCCGACGGTGCGGCGGGCGCACGGGGTGTGGAACATGCGGGTTCCGACCGGAGAGCTCAACCGCTGGTTCGAGGCGGCGCTGGAGCGGCACACGGCACCGCTGGTGGACGGTCGCCGCCTCAAGCTGCGCTACATCACGCAGCCGAAAGCGCGCCCACCCACCTTCATCCTGTTCGGCACGCGCGCGGAGCAGACCCCGGAAGACTACCGGCGCTACCTGGTCGGGGGCTTGCGCGAGTCGTTCGGCTTGGCGGGCACACCCATCCGCCTGCAGTTCCGGGGCACCAAGAACCCCTATGCCGAGGGCGGGCAAGACTAACTCTTTGTTAAGCCTGGCGACTGCAATATTGTGGTCGCATCGTCGTCAGGACGCTACTTTTGGCTTTCGGGAGGGTTTGATGAAGAAGATCGTAGCGGCGTCGCTCGGCGCTCTGGGCATGCTCGCGTTGGCGAACCCGGCCATGGCCGAGCCATGGACGGCGCCACCTGGGGTGACGCTGCCGTTCGCCCCGGCTCTGGTGCAGCAAGTGCAGTATTACCCGCCACGCTACTACCACCATCACCACCACTTCCACCGCTTCTACCGGCATCACCACCACCACCACCACCGCCGCTTCCTCCCGCGCCCGTACTAGGGTGGAACTCGGGCGGCGGTCGGCCGAGTTTGAACCAACGCCGGCTTGCCTCGTTAGCGGGCGCGGAGGGTATCGTAATGGCCAGCACCGCTGAAAAGACCGACCCCAAGCTGTGGGACAAAGTGAAACAGGACGTAACCGCCGACGACAAGGGCGGCAAGAAAGGCCAATGGTCCGCTCGCAAGGCGCAGTTGGCGGTCGGCGAATACAAGGCCGAGGGCGGCGGCTACAAGGGTGAGAAGACCGCCGACAACCACCTGTCGCAGTGGACGCGTGAGGACTGGGGCACGAAATCCGGCCAGCAGAGTAGGGAAACTGGCGAGCGTTATCTGCCGAAGCAGGCGCGCGAGAAGCTCTCCGACAAGGATTACGCCCGCACGACGGCGAAGAAGCGCGCCGACAGCGCTGCCGGGCGGCAATTTTCTGCCCAACCCAAGGACGTCGCCAAGAAGACGGCCGCCTCGCACGGCCCAACTCGCTCCGCGTTGCTCGACCAGGCTGCCAAGCGCGGCATCAAGGGGCGGTCGCGGATGCGCAAGGCCGAACTCGAGCAGGCGTTAGCGGGGCACGGCTAACCCACTGCCTCGCGCTATTCAGCCGCCCGCAACAGCCCGGTGTCCGCACCGTATGCGGCGACGTTGCGTTCGTAGTCGAGAATCATGGCGCGCTTGGCGCTCAGCCGCCACGTGAACGTCTCGATGAACCTCTTATAGCGTTGCTGCGCCTGGTAGCGGAGTTGCGCCGCGGCGGGCATTGGCGTCACGTAGTCCGCGATCGCCGGATAGTCGCGCACGGCTTGCAGATAGGGCCGCCGCGCGTCCGACTTCCAGGGCGGGAACACGCCTTCCCACGGCTTGGGCTTGGACATGAAATGGTAGATGCGCGGCGCGATCGTCGCCTCGACCTGCGCGTTGAGCATGAAGATCGGGAAGTTCCAGGCCAGCGACATCGGGATGCTATGGCCGCGCCCCACCAGGTTCAGCACGTCCTGGTCTGGGAAGCGCGACGCGGCGTCGCGGTCGAAGTAGAGCTTCAACGCGGCGGCCTCGATATCACCCCAGCCGTCGCGGTTCATCCGCATGACGCCCGAGTTGAAGTAGCGCCCGCACTCCGCCGCGCTGAACCCGGCAGATTGGAAATGGGCCGCGATCTTGCGGTCGTGGCTATTGCGGCCGGTGAACGCGAACGTCATCGGGTCGTTCGCTGCCAGGAACTTGCCCGGCGGCACCTCGTAGCCAACCAGTGGATCGAGCGAGCCGCGGATTTGCGTATCGCCGTCGATGTAGAGGAAGTGGGCATACGCGGCCGGCACCAACTTGGTGAGGAACAGCCGCGCCAGCATCGCCGGAGCGCCCTCGATCGCGGCGCCGTCCACGGCGGTGAAATGGATTTGCTCGGCTGCGCAAACCCGCTCGAAGGCGCGCTGCGTGGCTAGGTCGGCGTCGAAGCTGAAGATCGCCACGTCGGCCATTTGCGCCGAGGACATGCGCCGCGCCTGGATGGCGCTGACCAGGGTGGGGAACAGATACGCCGGGTCGGTCATGTAGCAGATGCAGCAATCCGGCATGTCAGCGCTTCGCCAGCGACCGCTCGGACACCCGGTCCGGGATGTCGTTGATGGCCTTGTAGGCCATGCCCGCCAGCCGCCGCAGCATCCGCTTGCGTTCGGGGGTTTGGCGCAGCGCCAGGCCGTAGTCCAGCAATGACCCGAGCGCGAACCGGCGCGGGCCGAAGCGCGAGACCAGCCGGCCGTCGCGCCGGATCGCCTTGTGGGTGGCAATCGCCGGGTCCTCGTCGATGCCGTGGGTGCGGCAGAAGCTGCGCAGCTCGTCCCACGGCGAAATGCCGCCATCGCGCAGCGCCTTGTAGTTCGGCCCGCCGACCGGGCGGGTGTGGCACACCGAGACCGCGTCCACGATGGCGATGCCGCTTTCGGGCCGTTGCGCGAGCTTGGTCCAGATGAAGTCGAGGCCCCATCCGCTCAGGTTCGAGTCGAACAGCGGCAGCGACTTCTGCAGCATGGCGGCCGAAAAGCAGGGCGCCATCACCTCGACGTAGTTGGTGAAGCGGACCTTGTACTTGCGGCACTGCAACGTGGTCAGGTGGCCAAAATAGCTATTCCAGGTCAGCGCCGGTTGCGCCACCTCGAGGTTATACTCACGGCAGATTTCGAACAGCCGGTTGATGTTGGTCTTGTCGGTGCGCAGGTCGTCGTCCGGCAGCCAGATGTAGTCGTAGTCGGCGGTCAGTTGCGGGTTGCTCGAGATCAGCTCGTGCAGCGCCGGCCATTTCGGCCCCTTGCCGTAGATGTAGGTGATGTCTTCGTTCGGCACGGGCGATGGCTTGGCGCCAAAATAGTTCACAACCAGGTCCCAGTTCCGCTCCGCCTTGCCGCGCAACCAGTCGGGATGCAGCGAGCTGTCGCCGGCGCGGACGATTACCAGGTTCTTTCTCGTCATGATCAGAAGCCTTTGCTGCGGGACGGTTGGGCTGATGCGTGACCGTTGCGAACACCATACAACCATAAGCGCCGGTGTGAAATTTCCACGAATTGGCCGACCCGGCGCACGTGGACGCCGGGTCAGTCGGCAACCACCGCGGCGTCGGCCCGTACCGCGGGCGCGGCGTGCCAGCCGCGGTCCTTCAGGTGATCGGCCAGCCGGATGGCGAGCGCCACGATCGTCAGCGTGGGGTTGGCGTGCCCGTTGGTCGGGAACACCGAGCTGCCGGCGACAAACAGGCCTTCCACGCCGTGGACCTGGCAGTGCGGGTCCACCACGCCCGATTGTGGCGCGTGGGCCATGCGCGTCGTGCCGCTGGGGTGGGCGGTGTCAACGAAGCGCGCGAGGTCGGGGCGGTTGGCGGCGACCCACTCGGCCAGCCGCAACTGGGGCAGGCCGCGCTGGCGGAAATTCTGGTCCAGGCTTTGGCCCAGCGCCAGGGCGGTGGCTTTTTCCTGGTCGCTGATGCGCCAGTCGAGCCGCGCCTTGGGCAGGCCTAACGCATCGTGCGCGTCGGTCAGCGTCAGGCGGCTATCCGGGTTGGGCTGCTGCTCCACCGCGCAGTCGAACACCAGCCGCTGCAGCTTGTGCCGAACGCCGCCACCCTGCAGCAGCCGGTTGGCCAAGCCGCCGAGGATCAGGCCGGGTTGCGACGCGACGGTCCATAGATCGCGCACCGATGCGGCCGGTTGCCGCAGCAGCAGCCGCTTGACCGCGTCCCACGGGTCATCGGCGGCGCGCTCCTCCGTCATCCAGGCGGCGCAGTTCAGCAGTTCGCGCTGCTGTTGCACGTGGCGGCTGAGCGTCACGCCGCGGACGAAGACGTTGCCGCGGGCGCGGTGCCCGGGTTGGAACAGGCCGTAGTAGCGCTGCAGTTCGGCCGCCGAACGCAGGTCGATCTCGGCCAGCGTGCAGCGCGGATGATCGGCGAGGAACCGCCCGACCAGGCCGTGTTGGTTGCCCAGCCCGCCGCGCCGCCGGTTGGAGTAGAGCATGATGCGGGCGTTCTCGATGCCGCCCGCCGCGAGCACCACCGCCTTGGGCCGCACCACCAGCCGCTGTCCCGTCAGGCTCGCAACCTCGACGCCGGCGACGCAGTTAGCTGCCTCGTTGGTCAGGATGTCGGTGACGTTGGCGTTGAGCAATACGCGGGTGCGCGGCGCGTTTTGGCCCAGGAAGGACGGGCCGCAGCGCATGAAGTCGAGCGGGCGCTGGCTGTCCTTGCTAAACTGCCAGAAGCAATCCTCCAGCGCGCCGCCATCAAGCGCCCGGCGGCGATCGCCGCGCACATACGGGGCGAGGTCGCTGTCGTAATCGCTGTCCGACAGACCGAGGTAGTCGCAGGCGCGGGCGAGGTGCGGCGCCAATTCGCCATGCTGCAGCGGCCAGCCGGAATGCGGCACCCAGTCGCGCTGCGCGAAGTCCCACTCGGTGAAGGGCGCGCAGCGGCCGGACCAGACATGCGAGGTGCCGCCGAAGATGCGCGTGCGCACCAGGGCCTGGTCCATCACCCGCGGCGCGCCCACGGACTCGATGTGGTTGAGTCCGTCGGCGCCTGGGTCGCTCCCGAGCCCGCCGCTTTCGATGATCAAGGTGTCGATCGCCGCGTGGCGCAACTCGCTGGCGATGGTGAGCCCGGCGGGACCGCTGCCGATGATGCAGAGATCGGTATGGATCTCGCTCGCGTCGCCCATCTGCCGGAGGTCATCGATTTTCATCGTCGTTCCTCGAATGAAAACCGCAGAGCGATGCGGCTGCCGCTACAATGCCTGGCACGTCTTTTCGAACATGGCCAAGGCGCGCCCACAGGCCTGGTCCATGTTGTAATACGCGTAGTCGCCGAGCCGGCCGGCAAACCAGACCTGGCCCGCCAGCGCGTCGGCGCGTTCGCGGTACATCCGGTAGCGCTCGGCGTTGGCTGACGTGGGAATGGGGTAGTGCGGCTCGTTGCGGCCCTTTTCGTAGGCGCCGGGGTACTCCACGATCAGGCTGGTCGACGCGCAGGTCTGACCGGTCAGGTGCTTGATCTCGGTCACGCGGGTGAAGTCGAAATCGTTGGGCGAGTTGATCGTGCCGACCGGCTGCACAAACTCCACGTCGCGGTGCTGGCGCACGAAGTCCATGCTGCGGTATTCGAGCGGCCCGAAGCAGTAGTCGAAATACTCGTCGATCGGCCCGGTGTAGATCACCCGCGCGCCGGGTCGCCGCACCACGTCGCGAAAGTCGGTGTTGAGGCGGATTTCGATGTTCGGATCGGCCAGGATGCGCTCGAACATCGCCGTGTAGCCGTGCTGTGGCAGGGCTTGGTAGGTGTCCTGGAAGTAGCGGTCGTCGCGGCTGATGTAGATCGGCACCCGCGCGGTGACGCTCGGGTCGAGGTCTTCCGGCCGCAGCGACCATTGCTTCTTGGTGTAGCTCTCGAACACGTGGTGGTAGACGTAGTCGGCCAGGAAGTTGAGGTCGGTCTCGGTGCCCTCGCGCAACTTCAGGATCGGCACCTTCTTGCCGAAGCCGTAGGTGTCGATGAGCTTGCGCGAGAGCTGTTCGGCAAGGTAGGGCGGGAACAGGGCTGCGATGGAATTGAGGTTGAACGGAACCGGCACCTGACGGCCTTCGACGGTGGCCAGCACGTGGTGGTAGTATGGCCGCCAAGTTGTGAACGCGGAGAGGTAGTCCCAGATCTTCTTGCTGTTGGTGTGGAAGATGTGCGGGCCGTATTGGTGGAACAGGATGCCCTGCTCGTCGACGAGGTCGAACGCGTTGCCGGCGATGTGGTCGCGGCGCTCCACCACGAGGACCTTCTGGCCCAGTTGGGTGGCGATCCGCTCGGCGAGGACCGCACCGGTGAACCCGGCGCCGACAATGATCCAGTCTGTCATGACGCCAGTTCAACCCTCCGTCGTTCACCAGGGCGCCGATACGGCATTGTAACGAGCCTCATCTGTTCGGCAGCTTGAACCCTCTGCCGACAATCGTGTCAGAAGCTGCGCTCTGGGTGACCAGTGCAACCCTGGAGCACAGGCACTACAACCGCTTTATTCACTCCGCATTCACGCTCGTTAACTCGTTTCAATCAGGGATGCAAGAAGTCTGCGCTGGGGTGCAGCAATCGCTCCACCCGGCGCGTGCTGGCGGGACGTGGGCGGCAGCAGCGGCCACGCCGACCGGATTGAGAGCTACAGCAGAGAATGCAAAAGTATGCGATTGACCATCTCATTTCCAAGACCAGGAACGATTGGTGTGCCATGCTAGCGTTCTAAGATAACACCGTATTACGATTGCGACAACGCGGTGCGCGTGAGCCAGCCTGGACCACGCCATCGCCCGGCTCTTGGCTCATATTTGCACCGCCATCGAGACGACTGCGGTCAAAGTATTAAATTTGAGTAGATCATCGAGTTTACAGTTTGTCTTGCACAACACTCTTTTAACGTCACTATAAACCGCAAATGATTGGCATTTGACTAGCTTTTTCGAGCATCATCTTTAGCTCCGCCCAACTTATTGGGGCGTCATGATGACCGTCGATCCAGGTGACAACGAGTTCTCCAGCGATACCATTACTTCGGAGAGCTTCCTGACCACGATCGGCGTCGACACCCACATCCCCTACACCGACGGCGGCTACGCCAACATCGGCAACGTCGCCGCCGACTTGGCCTATCTCGGCGTGGCCAATGTGCGCGACGGCATCAGCGACGGCGTGAACGGCTCCGCACCGCTCAGCAGCTATATCACCTTGGCGCAAGACGGGGTGAAGTTCACCTTCGTCGTCGCGGCCGGCGGCACCATCACCACGGCGAGCCTGCAAGCCGAGCTCGCGCTGATCGACCAGCTCAACGAAGCGGTGCCCGGCAGCGTGGCGGCGCTCGAGGGGCCGAACGAGATCAACAACGCCCCACTCACCTTTAATGGTGTAAGCGGCCTGCAAGGCGCGGTCGACCTGCAGCAGGCGCTCTATAATAGTGTGCAGGCCGACCCGAACCTGAGCGGCGTGGCTGTCGACTACTTCACCGGATACGACGCCGGCGGCGTTCCCGTCGGGCCTGACCCGGCGACCACGCCCGGCCTCGCCAACGACGACACCCAGCACCCCTATCCCAATTTCGGCCAAGCGCCCGCCGCCTGGGTCGCGCCAAGCCAGGCCCTGGTCAACGAGAGCGCCGGCTATGGGCAAGCGGTCTACACCGAGACCGGCTACTCCACCAACGGCGGCACCAGCGGCGCCGTCAACCAGGACGTGCAGGCCAACTACACGCTGGACCTGCTGCTGGACGACGCGGTGGACGGGATTGCGCAGACCGACCTTTACCAGTTGCTCGACGACTACCCGCCCGGCGCGCCGCAGGGGGACGACGGCTACGGGCTGTTCACCCCCAGCAACGCGCCCAAGGCAGCGGCCACCGCCATCCACAACCTCGTCACCATCCTGGGTGGCGCGGGCGCTGCGGCCGACCCATCCAGCCCGGCGCCGCTCGGCTACTCCGTCACCGGCCTGTCAGCCACCGGCAACAGCGTGGCGCTGGCGCAAGCGGACGGCAGTTACGACATCGCGGTGTGGAACGAGCCACAGATTTGGGACGAGGCGAACGGAACCGAGATCACCGCGCCCACCGACAGCGTGACCGTGCAACTGGGCGGCACCTACGCGACGGTAGAGTTATTCGACCCGCTGCTCTCGGCGTCGGCGCAGACCGTGCTGCACGATGTCAGTTCCGTGCAGTTGGGCCTCACCGACCACCCCCTGATCGTTCAGGTCGACGGCCTGGTGGCGCCGGTCGCGGCGGTCGCACCCGTCGCGGCGGTGGTGCCCATGGCGGTCGCAACCGTGCCCGCACCCGTGAGCACCGGCGCGGACACGCTGGTGCTGAACCTGTCCGGCACGGCGGTGGGCGGGCAGGGCGGTGAGTTCACCCTGAGCGTCGACGGCGTGGCGGTGGGCCAAGTGCAGACCGTGACCGCGCAGCAGAGCCTGGGGCAAAGCCAAGATGTCAGCATCACCGGGTCGTTTGGCGCCGGTCCGCTGACGGTGGCGGTGGATTTCGTCAACGGCTTCAGCGGCAACCCAGCCGATATCGGCCGCACCATCGACGTGAACGCCATCACCCTGAACGGCCAGACCAGTTTCGAGAACGGCGTGCTGCAGGACGCCGGCAGCGCGCCCTTCGTCCTTCCCGCCGCCACCGCCAGCGCCGCCGCCCCGAGTGGCGAGACCGACACGCTGGTGCTCGACCTGTCCGAGACGCCGCTCTCCGGGCAGGACGCCCAGTTCATGGTCAGCATCGACGGCCACCTGGTCGGCGAGCCGCAACTGGTCACCGCGCTGCAGTCGGCCGGCGCCAGCCAGGACTTCAGCTTCACCGGCGATTTCGGCACCGGCCCGCACGTCGTCACCATCGACTTCCTCAACGGCTTCAGCGGCACCTCGCCGGTGTTCGGCCGCACGCTGGACGTGAACGCCATCACCTTCGACGGCGTGACCACGGCCGAGCAGGCCAGCCTGGTCTATAACGGCACCGCCGCGTACAGCATCGCCGCCACGCCGGTCAGTGCCGCGCCACCCGTGGCCGATCCGCCCGCCGCCACGCCGCCCGCCGCCCCGCCCACCACGCCGTTGCCGACCATCAGCCTCACCGCGCAGACCCTGGCCGACGACACCGGCGCCAGCAGCAGCGACGACGTCACCAGCGACGGCGCAGTCACGCTGACCGGTGCGGTCACCGGGCCAGCCGGCACCACCGTCAGCGTGCTGGACGGCACCGTGGTGCTCGGCTTGGCCAGCATCAACGGCGGGGCCTGGAGCTACAGCACCGTGCTGGGCGCCGGCACGCACACGCTCTCGGCCGTCGCCACCGACGCCACCGGCAGCGTCTCCACTGCCGCCGCAGCCGCTATCACGGTGGCGACCACGCCCCCCGTGCTCACCCTCGCCGCCCCGGTGCAGACCGCGGGCACCACCGACATCGTGCTCGCCGGCACCGTCGCAGGCGCGCCGGGCACCACCGTCACCCTGCTGGACGGCAGCGCCACCCTCGGCACCGCCACCGTGGCCAACGGCGCCTGGTCCTACACCGCCGACCTCGCCGCCGGCACCGCCACCCTCACCGCCGTCGCCACCGACCCGGCGGGCAACACCACCAGCCTGGCCGAAACCGTGGCGGTGGCTGCCGTGCCCGTGCCAGCGAGCGCCGGCGCGGACACGCTGGTGCTGAACCTGTCCGGCACGGCGGTGGGCGGGCAGGGCGGTGAGTTCACCCTGAGCGTCGACGGCGTGGCGGTGGGCCAGGTGCAGACCGTGACGGCGCAGCAGAGCCTGGGGCAAAGCCAAGATGTCAGCATCACCGGGTCGTTTGGCGCCGGTCCGCTGACGGTGGCGGTGGATTTCGTCAACGGCTTCAGCGGCAACCCGGCCGATATCGGCCGCATTATCGACGTGAACGCCATCACCCTGAACGGCCAGACCAGCTTCGAGAACGGCGTGCTGCAAGACGCCGGCAGCGCGCCCTTCGTCCTTCCCGCCGCCACCCCAAGCACCACCGCCGCCCCGAGCGGGGAGACCGACACCCTGGTGCTCGACCTGTCCGAGGCGCCGCTGGCCGGGCAGGACGCCCAGTTCATGGTCAGCATCGACGGTCACCTGGTCGGCGAGCCGCAACTGGTCACCGCGCTGCAGTCGGCCGGCGCCAGCCAGGACTTCAGCTTCACCGGCGATTTCGGCACCGGCCCGCACGTCGTCACCATCGACTTCCTCAACGGCTTCAGCGGCACCTCGCCGGTGTTCGGCCGCACGCTGGACGTGAACGCCATCACCTTCGACGGCGTGACCACGGCCGAGCAGGCCAGCCTGGTCTATAACGGCACCGCCGCGTACAGCATCGCCGCCACGCCGGTCAGCGCCGCGCCACCCGTGGCCGATCCGCCCGCCGCCACGCCGCCCGCCGCCCCGCCCACCACGCCGTTGCCGACCATCAGCCTCACCGCGCAGACCCTGGCCGACGACACCGGCGCCAGCAGCAGCGACGACGTCACCAGCGACGGCGCAGTCACGCTGACCGGCGCGGTCACCGGGCCAGCCGGCACCACCGTCAGCGTGCTGGACGGCACCGTGGTGCTCGGCTTGGCCAGCATCAACGGCGGGGCCTGGAGCTACAGCACCGTGCTGGGCGCCGGCACGCACACGCTCTCGGCCGTCGCCACCGACGCCACCGGCAGCGTCTCCACTGCCGCCGCAGCCGCTATCACGGTGGCAACCACGCCCCCCGTGCTCACCCTCGCCGCCCCGGTGCAGACCGCGGGGACCACCGACATCGTGCTCGCCGGCACCGTCGCAGGCGCGCCAGGCACCACCGTCACCCTGCTGGACGGCAGCGCCACCCTCGGCACCGCCACCGTGGCCAACGGCGCCTGGTCCTACACCGCCGACCTCGCCGCCGGCACCGCCACCCTCACCGCCGTCGCCACCGACCCGGCGGGCAACACCACCAGCCTGGCCGAAACCGTGGCGGTGGCTGCCGTGCCCGTGCCGGCCAACCCGCCCGCCGCAACCGCCACGCCGCCAGACGCTTCCAGCTTGCTCGCAGCCACCTCGCTCGTCGTCTACAACTGGAACCCCTCGGTGCAGCTTGCCGGCTACCTCGCCGCCGAAGCTCAGGTGGCGGCCGGCGTCCCCGGTGCCACCGCCACCATCGTCACCTTCGGCGACTCCACCACCGAGGGGATCAACGCCGATGGCAGCGACAGCAACGGCGCGCTCAACCTGTCCTACCCCGCCGACCTCACCACCGACCTGGCGCAAGACAGCGGCCTGCCCGTGCAGAACGCCAACTTCCTCGGCGAGGACGTGGATAACGGGTCACTCGCCTTCTTCGGACCCGGCTTCAACAGCACCACCGCCTATTCCGGCCTGGAACTCGCCGGCGGCAACGCCATCACCACCACGGCCGCCGGCGACGGCTTCACCTTCACGCCCGCCGGCCCGGAGACCTACAACCAGCTCGACCTCGACTACTTCGACATCAACGACGCCAGCCTCACCGTTACGGTCAACGGCGGCCCGCAAGGCCAGGTCACCCAGGTTCTGCAAACCGGCAACACCGGCAACGTCGCCACTGACACGATCGACCTGCCGCTCGGCACCTATTCCAGCGTCACCGTCACCGCCAACACCGCGACCAGCGCCTACATCGAAGGGGCGAGCTTTTCCGACACGGCGAGGCCTTCAATCCAGGTGTTCAACGCCGGCGTGGGCGGCGCGTGGTCGAGTTCTGCCGGCACCGGGTCGCTGACCGGCGCGGGCGAGTTCGCCGGCGGGCTCGAACTCGGCGCCAGCCTGGCCCTGATCGACTATGGCATCAACGACATCGTAAACGACGTGCTGACCCCGGCGCAGACCGTGGCCAACTTCGCCACCGCGATCGCCGAAAGCCGCTCGGTCGGCGCCGACCCGATCATCGTGATTCCGAGCCCGTTCGGCCTCAACCCTTATCTGACCGTGCCGCAGGTCACCACCTTGGCGGCCGTGACCACGGGGCTGCAGGCGCTGGCGGTCCAGGAAGACGTGCCGATCATCGACCTGAACGCGACCTACAGCGGCAGCTACACCACGCTGAGCCAGGACGGCTTGCTCAACAGCCCACACCCGGACGCGGCACTCTATTCGGACATCGCCGCCCGCATTGCCGCTCTGCTGACCGGGGACAGCGCGGCCACTTTCCCCGTCACCGCCAACTACGCGGTCGTGACGCCCACCACCGTCACCGGCACCAGCGGCAGCGACATCCTGCTCGGCAGCTCGCTCGACAACACTTTCATCGGCGCCGGTGGCAACGACACCTACGTGCTGCAGGCCAATGACCAGACCGACACCATCGTGAACGGCAGCACGGCCAGCACGGCTCCGGCCGGACGGCTGGACGTGACCGCGGCGACGCATGACCAGATCTGGCTGCAGCAATCCTCGAGCAACCTGGTGGTCAGCGTGCTGGGCACCAACCAGGAGGCGGTGATCCAGAACTGGTATGGCGCGAGCGGCGCGCAGTTGCAGGCCATTCTGGGCAATGACGGCTACCAGGTCGACAGCGGCATCCAAACCCTGGTGCAGGCCATGGCCAGCTTCGCCAGCGCGCACCCCGGCTTCAATCCCAACTCGACGGCCTACACCAACCTGGCCGACAGCATCTTTAATGGCACGCTCGCCACCGCCGTGGCCGCCGCCTGGCACCCGTCCTGACGCTGCGCGGGTTACGGTGCCGCGTAGGCCCGGATGGCGGCCACCGCCATGAAGGACGGGCTGGGTGCGGCGTCGATCGGCCAGCCACCGCCCAGCCCGAGGTCCACCAGCAGCGTCAAGGGGTGGCGGTGCTCGGGCGGCGTCGGCACCCGCCAATACTCCACCCGATCGAAGTAGAACACCGTCCAGTCCGGCTCCACGTCCACGCCGTAGCTGTGGAAGCCAGCCGATAGCGACCCGGCGAGCACTTGCTGGATGTGCGACGACGACCGTTTCATGGTGGCGCTGGTCTTCGGCCAGACGGTGACGGTGGAGTTGAACGCGGCGGGGAAGCGCCCGTAATGCTCGACCGCGTCCACCTCGATGCTCGGGTCGGTCGAGCCGGCGGGGATCACGCTGTCGAGCCAGAAGGCGGGCCAGAGACCGTCGCCGGCGGGAAACTGGGCGGTCGCCTCGAAGTAGCCGTAGCGCATTGAGAAGCCCGAGCCGTCTGGCGCGGTGGAGGCCAACAGGCCGGATTGCCAGCCGGTGGCCGATCTGCGCAGCTCGATGCGCAGGCCCTGCGCCGACGTGCTGAACGGAAAGCCCGGCGCCGGGTCGGCGAAGCGCGCATCGCCGAAGTCGCCGGCCCAGGGGGTATGCGCCGTCCAGCGCGTGCCCGGGCCGTGGCTCGAGACGTCGAGCGTGTGGAAGTCGTCCTCGAACACCAGCTTGTAGCGCGACAGGTCGATCCGGTGCGGGCTGGCAGGTTGCGCCGCGGCGCGCAGGGTAAGGCAGCCGAGCGTGACCAGCAGAGTTCGAAGGAGTGCGGTCGGACGCATGATCGGGCCCCCAGAACCTGCGGCGGATGCGCGGAGTGAAAGCACGAGCGAGCCGGTGAGGCAACAAAGCCGTGCCCGCCAATGCCACGCCAATCACGCGGCGCTAACCATTACGTCACGGAAAAAGCTTCCAAGCCGCTCCGCTATGCGGCAGAAGCGGTGCCATCACGCCGGAGCCGGGCCGGGATGGGTCTGACCGAGTTTTCCTTCATTATGCTGCCATTGACGCTGCTGTGGCTGGGCCAGCCGTTCCGGCTGCTGCAGCTCACCGCCGCGGTCGGCGCGTTCGAGGCCGCGGCCGCAGTCACGTTCGGCGGCCTGGGGCTGCAGCCGGCGCTGGCGCCCGCGTTCGCCTTCCTGGGCTACGTCGCGCTGCAAACCATCCTCGGCGCGCGCTATCCCGGGCGCGCGCTGGCCTGGCGGGTGTGCCTGCCGCTCACCCTGGTAACGCTCTACGCGCTGACCGGGTCGTTCGTGCTGCCGCGGCTGTTCGAGGGCCAGGCTTGGGTCTGGCCGCAGAAGTCGTTGCCGCCCTTCGTCATCACCCAGCTTGCGCCGTCCCCCACCAACCTCAACCAGGATGCCTACCTGCTGGCCAACTCGGCGCTGCTGCTGGTTGCATCGGCCTACCTGACCCGAACCGGCCTGAAACTGCGCCGGCTGCTGGATGCGTGGTTCGTCAGCGGCTTCCTGGCGGCGGGCGTGGCGGTGTGGCAGTTGGCCAACCGGGTCGTGGGCGTGCCCTATCCGACCGAGCTGTTCTACTCCAACCCCGGCTGGGCGATCCTGACGGCGCAGAACATCGGCTCCATCCCGCGCATCAACGGCCCGTTTTCCGAGCCCTCCTCGCTCGGCGCCGAAATGGCGGCGCTGGCCTGCGCCGCGGGCTGGATGCTGCTGCACGGCAACCGCCAGCGCATCGTGAAGGCCCTGTTCCTCGTCAGCATCGGCACCTGCGTGCTGTCGACCTCCACCACCGGCCTCGTAACGCTGGCGGGCGGCGGCGCGGCGGCGGCCTGCTACGCGCTCGCGACCCGGTCCCGCGAGATCTTGCGCGGCCTCACGCGCGCCGCCCTGCCGACGGCGGCGCTGCTGGCGATGCTCGGCCTCGGCACGGCGGCGTTCGCACCGGCCTTGATCGGGGATGTGGGCCAGGTGTTCACCGCCACCTCGACCAAGCAGGACAGCTCCTCGTTCCAGGACCGCACCGGTGTCGACCTCGACAGCATCCAGGCCGCGGTCGACACCTGGGGGCTCGGTACCGGCTGGGGCAGCAATCGCTCCTCGAGCCTGGTGCCCGGCCTGCTCGCGTCGGTGGGGTTGCCCGGGTTGGTGGGGGTGCTGTGCTACGCCGGCCGGCTGTCCAGCATCGTCGGGCGCGCCCGGCGCAGCGGCTGCAGCGCGGACCACGCGGCGGTGATCGATGGGTGCTGCGGCGGGCTGGTCGGCTCCGTAATCTCCGCCCTGATCTCGGCGCCGGCGATCACGTCACCGATCTTCTTCCTGCTGCTCGCCCTGCTGACCGGCTGCAGCGTGCGCGCCCTGCTGGACGCCGGGCAACGGCGCGGCGCGGCGCGCAACCAGTGGTCGCTGCAAGCCG
Organism: Acetobacteraceae bacterium; assembly: GCA_965199105.1. Lineage (GTDB taxonomy): Bacteria > Pseudomonadota > Alphaproteobacteria > Acetobacterales > Acetobacteraceae > LMUY01. Next base: position 2,272,309 of record CBDAQO010000002.1, read on the forward strand.
CCCACCCGTCCTACGCGGCAGCGGCGGGCTGATGGTCCGAGTTCGAGCCGTGGCCACGGGGTGGGGAGGGCTGCTATGAGCGCATCGTGCAGGATCGTCGTGGGCATCGCGACCACGGGGCGGCCGGACATCCTTCGCGAGACGCTGCTCGAGCTGGGGCGGCAGACCCGGCAGCCGGATGCGGTGGTCGTCTGCGGCAATGGCGGCGCCGACGTGGTGGCCGCCGAGCTAGCCTACCCGGGCGCGGCGATGATCTTCGACAGCAAGGGGTTGCCGGGTAAGCGCAACGCCATCCTGGCCGCGGCAGCGACGGCCGACATCATCGCGTTCTTCGACGACGACTTCATTGCTGACGTGCAATGGCTACAACAGGTCGAGGCGGTGATGGCGGCGCAACCCGACATCGTCGCCGCCACCGGGTCGGTGCTGGCCGACGGCGTGACCGGACCGGGGCTGACACCGGCGGCGGCGCGCGCCATCCTTGCCGCAGCGCCGGCGATTGGCAGCGCGGCCGTCACCGCCGTGGTCAACGCCTATGGCTGCAACATGGCGCTGCGCACCGCACCGATGCGGGAACGAAACATCGTGTTTGACGATCGGCTGCCGCTGTATGGCTGGCAGGAGGACGTAGATCTGTCGCTGCGCCTGGCCCCGTATGGCAGGATCGTGCGGGTGGAAGCGGCGCGCGGCGTGCATCTGGGGGTGAAGGGCGGGCGCGCGTCCGGCGTGCGGCTTGGTTACTCGCAGGTCGCCAACCCGATCTATCTGGCGGGCAAGAAGGCCGGCTACCCGGTGAAGCGCGTGCTTAGCCATATTGGCAGCAACATGGCGATGAACGTCGTCCGCTCGGCGCGGCCGGAGCCGCATGTCGACCGGCGCGGCCGCTTGCGCGGCAACCTCATCGCGCTTGGCGACATGCTGCGCGGCCGGATGGCGCCGGAACGCATCCTGGAGCTTTGAGCACGCCGACCACGTCGACTTACGAGGTGGGCGAACCGCGTGAGCCGGACATGCGCTTGTGTGACGTGGCAGCCTGGGGCGTCGTGTCCAGGTCGAAGCGGACCTTTCGCTGCAGGAACGGTCGTTCGACGTATTTGTGCGAGAGCGCTGCCATGGCGACAGACAGGCCGGACGCCGCGAGGGCCGCGCTGTGCTTGTCGCCACTCCAGTATCCGGCTTCGAACAGCAGCGGGTAGTGCCAGAGATAGATGCCGTAGGAGATCACACCGATTTGGACAGCGAGGCGCGAGGACAGCCATTGCGACGCCAGGCCCTCGCGGCGTTGCGTCAGCTCGAGGATCAGCACCATCGCGGCGGCCGCGGCCACGAGGAAGGAGGCGCCGCCGAACCCCTGCTGGCCGGCATTGCCGCGCATCACGATCAGCCCGAGCGCCACAGCGGCGAGCGGCCACAGCCTTGCGATGGCCGCGGTGGCGCGGCGGGGTGCCGTTTGGCCTTGCCACAACGCCAGCACGCAACCGGCCAGCAACTGGCAGGCGCGGCTATCCGGGCCGTAATAGAGGTGGTTGTGCGAGGCCTGGTCGAGCACCAGCCAGCCATGCCAAGCGAGCGCGGCCAGCAAGATCACGCCTGCCGCAACCACGCGGCGAGCCGGCGCGAATCGCAGCACGGCGAGCAGCAGCATGGGCCACACGACGTAGAACTGCTCTTCGATCGCCAGCGACCAGGTGTGGCCGAGCGGGCTTGTGTCCAGCGCGGCGCCATTGGCACGGACATAGTCGGTGATGTAGCTGATTGCGGCAACCGCGCCGTTCAGGTCCCGCCCGTTCGGGCCGCCGAACAGCGCGCCGACCACCACATCTGTCATGACCACCGCCAGCAAGGCCGGCAGCAATCGCAGCGCACGGCGGACGAAGAAGCGCGGGATGGAAATGGCGCCCGTGGCGGCATGTTCGCGCAGCAGCGTGAGCGTGATGACGTAGCCGCTGAGCACGAAGAATACGTCGACACCGACATTGCCGCCGGGCGCAAGCCGATAGCTTAGGTGCCCGACCACGACGAGACCGACCGCGACCGCGCGCAAGCCGTCGAGCGCTGGAACATACCTGGCTTCGTTCATCGCTTGCGCTCCCGAGGGCTGACGTGAGCTGAGATCGGTCGGACAAAGGATTGCTGCGGGCTTGGCGTGACCCGGTTAGGACCCTGTGGTCACCCCGGCTGCGCCTGCGAGCGTGTTTTTGGTTGCAGTGGTATGCGGCTCAGGCGCCAGGCGCTGGCGCGCCGCGATGGAGTAGCGGCGGCGCATGGCGAGGATGGGTTTCTCGATCACGTGCCAGGACAACCAGGCCACGCCGATGACGAATGGCAGCCCGGCCGCGAAGGTGAACAGGCCGCCATAGGGCGAGGCCAGCGACAGCACCGGAAAGAGTACGATGACGATCTGCAGGAAAGGCTGATGGTAGAGGTAGATGCCGTAGGAGTAGTCCCCGGTGCGGAAGAACCGTGGCAGCGGCATCGGGGTGAGGCCGATGAACACCGTGATGTACGCCAGCGTCGGCAGCAGGATGAAGCGCATCGCGGTGCCCGCCCCGATCGACATGGGCAGCACGAAGGCGATCGCCAGCGTGACCGCGACAGCGGCGGCGAACAGTTTGGGGCTGTACGGGATCCGCCCGCGACTTTGATACAGTGCCACACCGAACAGGAAGGCCGTTACCGCCTGCGCCTCGTATTCGAGAAAGGCGATCGAGAACAGCCTTGCCAGCCACGGCGCGCCGATCTGGTTGATTGCACCCGTGGCATCAAGCCCGGCGGCGGTGACCAGGTAGCTCAGCGTCAGCCCCAGCACCAGCCAGCGGCGATGCAGCGCGCGGGTGAGGATCAGTGCCGAAATGAGGGCGTAGCAAACCAGTTCGAACGGCACCGTCCATAGCGAGCCGTTCACGCGCGCCACGGGATGGGTGGTGAAAACGCCCGGGAGAGAGAAATGCACCCAGCCGATGACGTTGAGGAAGAAGGTGGCGAACTGGCTGCTGAAGAAATAGTCGCGCCAGGGCACCGTCGTGAATATGGGCCCGATCACCAGTGCGCATACGCATGTATCGACCAGGAGCGCGGGCACGATCCGCAGCCCACGGTTGATTAGAAAATTCCGTAGCGACAACCGCATGGCGCTACCGCAAATGAGGAAGCCGCTCAGCGCGAAGAACATGGGAACGAGGGAGTAGTGCACGATCCAGAACGCGGTGTCGTCAAGCGAACGGGGGGCAAAGTAATGGTTGGTTACCGTGAGCGCGTGGAAGCCCACGATGGACAACGCCAACGCAACGCGCAGGAAATCGAAGCCCGGGCCAATGCCGCGGCGTTCTTCCAGAATGCTGCCGAACGTTCTCACGATCACACCTCCGTGACGCGGATAAGAAACGAACCTGGTAAAACCAAACAACTCGCCATGCTAACTCGTCCGCATGCGGCTGTATTCTATACTTTTACAAATGAGTGGCGAAGGAGCAAGCCCGCCAAGGATTGCAGAACACACCGGTCTACTTGCACACCGCCAAGCAAAGTGCAACAGCGATGCGTCCGGCGAACGGTTTGGAACCGATCACAGGATCAAAACGAAGTGTTGGACTCGGACCGATAAATCATGCGATAGCGCGACGTCATAGCCGATCGACGAGTAAGCGGGCAGCGCGCGTGACGGAATGATCGGAGATGCCGCTTGTCATGATACGGTGTAGCAGTGGTTTGCGAGGTGTAGCATGATGCCGACGCAGGTAGGTCAGGAGCTTGCCCTTGCGCCGAACTTGCGGATCGGCGAGCCCTTGCGCACGGACGGGCCCGAGCAGGTGCCGCCGGGTCGCGCGTTCGAAATCCTGTGGCGGCGCAAGCTGCAAGTCATCGCCACGGCATTGCTGCTCAGCGCCGGCTTCGGTGCGGCGCTCGTGGTGCTGCCGTCCTACTACGACGCGACGGCGCTGCTGATGGTCGACACAAGGCAATCATCGTTTCGCGACCTGCAGGCGACGATGGCGCCGGCCGAGTCCGACATCATCGCCATCGCGACCCAGGTCAGCATCGTGAAGTCTCCGGCGATGGCGGCAACCGTGGTGGACCGGCTTGGCCTGACGCAGGTGCCGGAGTTCGCGCGCCGGCTGGATGCGCCGCCGGGCCTGTTGCAACGCGCGCAGTCGGCGGTGATGGACTGGCTGCACCAGCCGCAAGCGCCAAGCCCCACGCTGGACGCCGGGCAGCGCCGCCAACTCACCGCCGGGCTGCTGCAGCAGGCGATCAGTGTCGTGAACGACGGCAAGTCCTACATCATCAGCGTTCGCGCGCGGACCGGTAACCCGAAGCTCAGCGCCGACATCGCCAACGCCTACGTCGCGGCGTTCTTGGACTACAACCAGGACGAGAAGGTTGGCGCCATCCATCGCGCCAACGAGTTGCTCGAGCGTCAGTTGCCGCCACTGGAGGAGCGCGTCCGCCTGGCCGATGAAGCGGTGGAGAGCTATCAGTCGCAGCATGGCTTGATCCTCAACTCCACGAGCGAGGATGGTGCCGCCGGGTCGACGGTTGCCGATCAGCAGTTGATGCAAATCAACACGCAGTTGCTGGCGGCGACGCGCGACCTCTCGCAACGCCAGGCGAGCTTGAGCCAGATCACCGAGGCGCAGCGCACCGGCCGGTTGGAGGCGGCGCCGGAGGTGGTCTCATCGACCGTGATCGCCGGGCTGCGCGCGCAGCAAGCCCAGCTCGCGAGCCAGGCTGCGAGCCTGGCGCAGACGCAATCCGAGGCCAACCCGGTATTGCGCTCGGCGCAGGCGGCTGAGGTGAGCTTGCAACGTCGGATCGGCGCCGAAGTGAGCCGCATTGCCGCCAGCGTCGAAAGCCAAGTGGCGTCGTCGCAAGCGCAGGTCGACCAATTGCACGCCGAGTTGGGTCGGCTACAGAGCGTGGTTGGCAAGCAGAGCCAATCCTCCGTGGTGTTGCGGCAGTTGCAGAGCAAGGCGCGCGCCGAACGCGTGATCTACCAGGATTACCTCGGCCGTTTCGAGGCCTCGCTGAACACCAGCAACCTGCAGGTGTCGGACGCCACTGCGGTGTCCTCGGCCGAAGCGCCGATCGGCAAGTCGGGACCGCCGCGCACGCTGTACGCGTTGGTCGCTGTCATGGCCGCGGCTGGTTTGTCGGCCGGGCTTGCCTTGCTCACCGAGCGCGTGAGGGGTGGCGTGCGCACCTTGAGCCAACTCGAGATGCAAACCGGGCTGTACGGTTTGGGCTTTATTCCGGAGGCACCGCGCAACCTGCGGCGGGCGCTGCGAGCGGGGCGGCGCACGGCTTACCTTGAGTCGGTCAACCTCGTTGGCGACCTGCTGCGGTTCGGCCGCCCGCGGCATCGCGCCCAGGTGGTGCTCGTCACCTCTGCCGCTCCCGCCGAGGGCAAGACGGTGTTCGCCGCGTCACTCGCCGCCAGCGTCGGCGCGTCGGGCGGCAACGCACTGCTGATCGACTGCGATCTTAGGCGCCCGTCGGTGAGCCGCTTGCTGCGCCTGAAGGAAGGTTCGGAGGCCGACGAGACGACGGCCATCATCCGCCGCGACGAGATGCCCGGCGTCGACGTCGTGACGTTCCGCGGCCGCCAGCGCGATGGACGCGACGGCGACCTGATGGCGCAGATCAGAACGCTGGTCGGGAAAGCCCGCGAGCGGTACGACCTGGTGGTGCTGGACGCGCCGCCCGTGCTGCCGTTCCCGGACGCATCCAAGCTGTCGCTCGAGGCGGATGGCGCCGTCGTCGTGGTGCGCTGGCGGCACACGTCGCCGGCGATGGTGCTGTCGGCGATGCGCACGTTGTCGGCCTACGGTGTGAACGTCCTCGGCGGCGTCGTCACCCAGGTGAAGCAGAAGGAGGTCGCGGCAAGTGATGGCGGACACGGCAAATTCTATCGACATTACGCGCCCTACCTCCCCTAGCGCCGGCCTGTCGTCTGCCCCGCTGTTCATCAACGGCCGCTTCCTCTCCCAGCCGCAAAGCGGTGTGCAGCGCTACGCTAAGGAAATGTCCGCCGCCCTGACGCGTTTGCAGCACGCGTCTGGTCTCGCTGCGCCGACGCTGTTGGCACCGCCGGGGCGAGCAGCGGCAGCGAACCTGGCCGTCGACATACGTTCGGTCGGGCGGTTACCGGGCCAGGCTTGGGAGCAGTTCGAGCTGCCGCGATTTGCCCGCGCGGGCTTGCTTCTCAACCTTGGCAACACCGCGTCCGTGTTCGGCCAGCGCCAGGCCGTGGTCATCCACGATGCTGCGGTGTTCGAGCAGCCGGCTGCCTACCCGTGGAAGTTCCGCGCGTGGTACAAGCTGCTGCAGCGGCTGCTGGCGCGCGGGCAGACCCGGATCGTGACGGTTTCCTACGCCGCGCGCGACGACATCGCGCGCCATCTCGGGCTAGACCGCGAAAGCATCGCCGTCACCGGTGAAGGCGCCGGTCATATCCTCGATACACCGGCGGATGAGACCATTCTCAGCCAACACCAGTTGCGGCCGCGCGGCTACGCGTTGGCGGTGGGCAATCTCGCAGCCCACAAGAACCTCGCCGGGTTGCGCGAGACGGCCGACCGCCTGGGACGGCTGGGGCTTGATCTCGCCTTCACCGGCGGCTTCGACGCATCGGTGTTCAGCAGCCAGCAGGCGGGTTTGTCCGGTGCGGCGAAGTATCTTGGCCGCGTGGATGATGCGTCCCTGCGCGCGCTGTATGAGAACGCGGCGTGCTTCGTTTGCCCATCCTTCTATGAGGGCTTCGGCTTGCCGGCTGCGGAGGCGATGGCGTGTGGTTGCCCCGTGGTGGCCGCCGACATTGCCTCGTTGCGTGAAACCTGCGGTGCGGCGGCGCTGTATTTCGACCCGGCGCGCCCGCGCGATATCGCCGACGCGGTCGAGCGCAGCGTTAGTAACACCACAGAGCGCGGTCGGCTCGACGCCCTGATGGCGGCGCAAACCGCGCGCCATTCGTGGGACTCCGCCGCGCGCCGGCTCATGGCGGTAGTGCACGCGCTATGAGCGATGACGCCGCGCTCGACCCGGCGTTGCGCACGGCGCTGGTGCATGAATGGCTCGAAGGCTACGCCGGGTCGGAGCGGGTGCTCGAGCGTTTGATCGGCTTGTTCCCGCAGGCCGACGTGCATGCACTGGTAGACTTCATGGCCGAACCGGACCGCACGATGCTGCAGGGCCGCCCGGTGCGAACGTCCTTCATCCAGCGGCTGCCCTTCGCCCGCAAGCGCTTCCGCAGCTATCTTGGCCTGATGCCGGTGGCCATCGAGCAACTGCCAATGGCGGGCTACGACCTCGTCGTGTCGAGCAGCCATGCCGTTGCCAAGGGCGTCATCACCGGGCCGAACCAGGTCCATGTCAGCTACGTGCATTCGCCGATGCGCTACGCTTGGGATTTGCAGGACCAGTACCTCAAGCAGGCCGGGCTGGAACGCGGCTTGGCAAGCCTCTACACACGGTGGCTACTGCACAAACTGCGGCTGTGGGACGTGCGGACGGCGCATGGCGTGGACGTGTTCGTTGCGAACTCGACTTATATCGCCAACCGCATCCGCAAGGTCTACGGCCGGGACGCGCGAGTGGTGTATCCGCCGGTCGACGTCGAGCGGTTCCCGCTTTCGGAGGGCGCTCGCGACGGCTACGTCGTGGTTTCGCGCTTCGCTCCATACAAGCGTATCGATCTTGTCGTCGAGACGTTCCGAACTCTGCCGGATTGCCGTTTGACGGTGGTTGGCGCTGGCGCGGACGAGGCAAAAATCCGCCGCCTGGCTGCCGGAGCGCCCAACATCACGTTGCTGCCGCCACAGCCGCACGCCGATATGGTGCGCTTGCTGCAAAGCGCCCGAGCGGTGGTTTATGCCGGCGAAGAGGATTTCGGCATTGGTCTCGCCGAAGCGCAAGCCTGCGGTACGCCGCTGATCGCCTACAGCCAAGGCGGCGCCCGCGACATCGTCCAGGAAGAGCCGTCGCGCCGAACCGGCGTTTTATTCGAGCGCCAGAGCGTGGCCGCCATCACGCAGGCGCTGCGCGTGTTCGAAACCTTGGAGGAAAGCATCACGCCGGCCAATTGCCGCGCCAACGCCATGCGGTTTGCTCCGCAGCGCTTCGACGCAGCCATGCTGCTGGTGATTTCGGAGGCGCTCGCGGCCGCCGGTCGCCGCAGCGGCGCGCGACCCGGCGGCGCAGCCATGCCTTCGGCCGCCGCGGTTGGAGCCGATCTCAGCTAGGCGCTGGTGTGTCGCACGCGCGGCGATTTTTTCCGACGGACATCCTCAGTCGTAGCGAAGCTCGTCGAGTGCGTCATCGAACGTGCTTGGAGGGGTGTGGCGTGATGGTGGCGGGCCTGCATCGTGCTGGAGCACAAGCAGCATGATGCGCAGGATGCGCACGGCGGTGGTGATGCAAAAAGCGGCGCCGCCATAGATCATGCCTTGCGCAAAGAGGTTCATGGTGACCAGGCCATTGTGCATGGAGACCTTTCGTCCTGGTTCCGCATTGGTATGACGGCGCTGGCAACTCGCCGAGGAGGTTGCGATCACCCTCGCGAACGCTCCGCCCAAACAACGATGCAGTCAACAGCAACTTAGGCGCGAGTGAAAGACGCTTCGACTAGCCCATTGGTGCGAGTCGACACTTGCTTTGGCTGCACCTGTGACGCAGTTCACACTCGGTTTACACCGAGCTGATGCGCTGGGTCAATTATTCCTTGACCGTTCCATGGCTTGTTAACTACATCATAGCGTGGGATTAACGCTTTGGGGTGAGGGCAGCATGGAGGACTGGAACGATCTCCTGTTGGCCGATACGATGGGCCCGACCACCATCGCCCCCATCGTGGTCGACATGCGCGAAGAGCCGATCATCCGCCGCGAAGCGCTCCGCAAGGCTGTCGAAGGTGCAATCGCCCTAGTTTTGCTGATCCTGATCAGCCCAGCCTTCCTGGTTATCGCGGTCTTGGTGCGGCAGGACGGCGGCCCGGTGATCTACCCGCATCGCCGGATCGGGCGTCACGGACGGACCTTCCGCTGCCTCAAATTCCGAACCATGCACATCGATTCAGATCGCATGCTGGACGACCTGGTGCGGCGTGACCCGGAGGCGGCGCGCGAGTGGCGCGAGACGCACAAGCTGCGCAACGACCCCCGGATTACCAAGGTTGGCGCGTTCTTGCGCAAGACCAGCCTCGACGAGTTGCCACAATTGCTGAACGTGCTGCGTGGTGAGATGGGGTTGGTCGGCCCGCGCCCCATCGTCGGCCAAGAGGTGCCGCGCTACGCCGAGAACATATGCTGGTACTACTCCGTCCGCCCTGGCATGACCGGGCTATGGCAGGTCAGCGGGCGTAGCGAGACCAGCTATCAGCAACGCGTCGACCTTGATGTGGCGTACGTGAAGGAGCGGTCGCCACGGCTCGATACGATAATCTTGTTGCGGACCTTGCCGGCTGTCGTGGCCCGCCGAGGAGCACTGTAACGACCGCTCACCACACCCTAGCGAAGGACAGCGATCATGGTCGATAGCCTAGCCTTAGCTCCCGCGCGTTCAATCGAGTTGCGCGACGTGACGGACGCGATGCTCACCCGGCTGGTGCAAGACATGGACACGGTGGGTTACGGTGTCTTGCCGAACTACCTCAAGGATCAAGACTTAGGACGCATGCGCAGGTTCGTGCAATCCAAGGTCGACAACGGCACCGGCTATGTCGGGTTCGTCGGCAGGCAAGCGGTCAGCGGCACCGCCTTTGCCGAGCTGTCCGAAAGCCCCGCGTTCGACCGGTTGCTGCGCCGGGTCTACGAGCGCGGAACCGGGGCGACGGCGCCCGACGTCGATACATATCAGGTGCTGCGCTGCCTGACCGGGCCGGGCGGCCAGAGGCACGCGCTGATCTTCCACTACGACAGCTACGTCGTCACCGCGCTGATCCCGGTCGAAATCCCAAGCAAGGGTCAAACCGGTGACCTCGTGATGCTGCGGGGCAGCCGCCGGATTCGCCTGTCATATTGGGCCAACCTCATCGACAAGGTGCTGCTCGACAACAAGGGCACCCAGGCGGTGATGCGGTTGCTGCACCGGGCGAAGCTGCTGCCGACGGTGCGGATCAAGATGGTGCCAGGAAATGCCTATTTCTTTTGGGGCTACCGCAAGGTGCACGCCAACGAGGCGTGTGACCCGGACCAAGTTCGCGCCACGGCAATTTATCACTATGGTAATCCCCATGCGGGTAGTAACTTCAAGGCCAAGCTGCGGGCGTTGATCCCGCGCTGACAAACCGGTCGCCGCGATGCGCGATCCGAACGCTTTACTCAGCAGCAGGGCGTTGCCTGCTGTAGTCAAGGACGAGCAGCAACATGCAAGTGCCCGTGGGAACTGGGATGGAGTCCCGGCGCCGCGTCGACGCGGAAAAAATGAGGGTGCTGCACGTCGCCAAGCATTGCGGCTACGGCAATGGCAACGTGCATGTTGCGGTGGATCTGGCATGCGTGCAGGCGGAAGCCGGCTACGACGTGACCTTTGCTAGCGGCGGGGGCACCTTTGTTCCCATGCTCGAGGAATACGGCGTCAAGCACGTCACGCTGCCGCAGAACTTGAAGCGCCCGCTCGAAATGGCGCGCTCGGCAAGGCGTTTGCTCTCGCTCTGCCGACGCACCCGCCCGGCCATCGTCCACGCGCACATGACGGCGGGCGCAATCCTGGGGCGGCTGGCGAGTTGGGGGTCGGGCGCGGCTCTCGTCAACACGGTGCACAACTCGTTCGATCCGCAATCTGCGGCCATGCGGTTCGGTGACCGAATTGTTGCGGTCAGCCAGGCCGAACGCGAGCACCTGATCCGCTCGGGTTGGCCCGCGTCGTCCATCGTGGCGGTCAACAACGCTCCCGACGGATCGCCGCGTGAGCGGTTCATGCACAATGACACCATGTTGCAGTTGCGGCGCCCGTGCCTCGGCCTCATCAACGCGCTGCATCATCGCAAGGGTGTGCACGACGTCATCGACGCGTTCGCCGCCTTGGCAAGCAAGTTTCCCGACTGGACGCTGGTCGTCGCCGGCGAGGGGCCGGACCGCGGCAAGCTCGAGGCGCAGGCTCGCGCGCTCGGCTTGAGCAACCGGGTCGACTTCGTGGGCTTCGTCCGCGCCCCCAAATACCTGTTTGCGCAGGTCGACGTCTTCGTCCTGGCCTCCTATGCCGATCCGGGTAGTCTGGCGATCGGTGAGGCCCGCGCGTCGGGTTGCGCCATCATCGCGACCGCGGTGGGAGGCACTCCGGAGATGTTGGACCACGGCGCCAGCGGGCGCTTGGTGCCGCCGGGTCGGCCGGACAAGCTCGCTGAGGAAATGGCTAAGTTGATGGCCGATGGAACGGCGCGGGCGGCGCTGCAAGAAGCGGCGCGGCAGGGGTCGGAAGCGTTCCACGTCGACACGCTGGTCGATCGCTACCAGGAGGTTTACTTGCAGGCCATGGCCGTCCGCAAGCGGCTGCGACCCGGCACGGCGGAGCCCGCCATCGCCCCCGAGGCTTCGCGGCCGGGCAGAAGCAGTGGCACGATGGAGGGTCTCGCGGATTGAGTGGGCAGGTGCGCACGGCCGACGCCGCGCCGGCGACAACACGGCAAGGCGGGCGGCCGGCGCGGAAGAATTCGGCGCTCGCGATCCATGTCGGGCGGCTGGCGAGGGCCGGTTTGGGCAGCAACTGGCTGCCACCGTTCCTGCGTATGCACGCGATGCGGGCGCTCGGCTTTGACCTCGACCCGACGGCGTGCGTTTGGCCCGACTGCCGCTTCGGATCTGCCAAAGTCCGCCTTGGCGCCCACGTCTTCATCAATATTGGCTTTTCGCATGACGGGGCTGACTACCTCACAATCGAGCAGAACGTTCGCGTGGGGCAGTTCGTGCGGGTCATCACGGCCACCCACGCCGTGGGCCCGCCGGAGCAGCGCTGCACAATCGACGTCATCGCCGCGCCCGTCGTGGTGGAGCGGGGCTGCTGGATTGGCGCCGGTACCACGCTGTTGCCCGGCGTCGTCGTGCGCCGAGGCTGCGTCATCGGCGCCAACGCGACCGTGACGCGTAGCACGCAGCCGGACGGACTTTACGTCGGCAACCCGGCGCGGCGGGTTAAGGACCTGCCGGGGGCGTAGCGCATGCGGACGGCATAGGTCAGGGCTTTGCCCCGAACCCCACCAGAGGATAGGCATCCTCTGGACACCTGGTTTGGCAGGAGTTCCGTCGCGCTAGTCAGCGGTCACGCTGGGCTTGCCAACGTCGCGCGCACCGGAGCGGACGCTTTGCCCAGCTCGGCGGAGGATGGCGCTGGCGGCACTCCACGCCATCGCTTCCAGGCCCGTGGGCCGGCCGTCGCGACGCCACAGCCACGCCAGCGTTGCGACATAGCTTAGGCCGCCGGCGCCCCCCGCCACCCCGAGCTGCAGCAGCGCGGTGGCGGCGCCGGGGCTTTTCGGCAGCGCGGCCAAGCAAGCCACCACCGCCACAGCCATCACGATGGCGGCCAAGCTCGGGCGGCGCGCGATGACGAGTTGCCGACGCAGCGGCAGCGCCGTCAGCAGGCGAACGACGCGCATGCCATAGAGCGCGCACGCCATCTCCGAGACGATCCGCGCCGCGATCACGCCCCAGACGCCATACAGCACAACGCCCAACAGCACGAACGGGACCTTGACCGCGAATTCCACCAGGTTGCGGCGGAACGCCAGGTCGGTGCGCCCGGCGGCCATCAGCAACGGCAGGCTCGCCGTCGCGAACAAGCCCGGGATCAGGCTCAGCGCCATCCAATGCAGCAGCGGGATGGCGGGGCGCCAGCGCTCGCCCAGCAGCAGCACGATGGCTGGCTCGGCCAATAGGCTTTCGCCGACGAGCAGGGGGATGCCTAGGGTCAGGATGGCGGATGACGCGGTTTGGTAGCTGGCGGCAAGCCGGTCACGCTGCGCGCCGAGATGGGCGAAGGCCGCCAGCAACGGCCGCAAGATCGGCCCGAACAGCGCGGCCATCGGGATGTTCGCCACATCGCCCGCGGTGGCGAACAGCCCCAGCACCGCCGTGCTGCGCAGCTTGCCAAGCAGCAGCCGCTCGACCTGCCACGTCAGCGCGCTCAACACCTGGGCGGCACTCATCCAGCCGGCGAAGGCGGTGAACACGCGCGCGCCAACCAAGCCGAAGCGCGGGCGGTACGGAGCCACGATGTAGGACACGACCAGCATCGCCAACGGGTAGACCACCTGGCCCGAGACGATGCCCCAGTAGCTCGCGGTGACGAGCGTGACCGTGACACCCGCCGCGAAGCCGAGCAGCTTGCCGACCAGTTCGATGGTGAAGTCACGCCAGAAGCTCAGTTGCTTCTGGAAGCCCGCAAGTTTTGGGCTCACCAGCCCGCGCGACACCGCACCGATGCACAGGATGCTGACGAGCGCCACCAGGCGCGGATCACCATAGAAGCGGGCGAACGGCCACGACCCGCCGCAGACGATCACCACGATGATGGCGCAGCGCATCGCCCCGACGGTGAACGCGGCGTCGTAATGGTCCCGGCTGATGATGGGCAGCCGCAGCAGGGCTTGGTTGAGCGGGATTTCGAGCGCCGCCTCCACGACCGCGATCAGCGACATGGCGAGTGCGACCAGGCCGAAATCCGCCGGGGTGAGCACGCGGGCGAGGACCAGCATGGTCGCGAAGTCGAACACGCGCGAGATGAGCCGGGCGCCGACCATCAAGATGCCGCCCAGGGCAGCCTTGCGCCCTAGCAGGATCGCCTCCGCAGCACGGGCCGGCGTGGTCGCGTCGCTTGGCTGTGGTGCATCATACGCCCGATCATTTCCGTGACAGACCTGCGCGTTTTTGCACAGCTTCAAGCCAGCGGGCGAGGCCGGCCGGGTTCGGCGGCATGGAAGCAGGGACGCGATGGGCACGCAACTAGAACAAGCGCCATCGTCTCCGAGATGTCTCCGCGGCGGCCGCGGCGCGTGCTGGCGTGGCGCTACAACCCGCCGGCTTTGCTGGGCACAGCGCTTCCCGGGTTGGTCGGCCCGACCAGGAACCACGCCGCGGCCCAGGTGCCTACGCCACCCAGCCCGATGATCCAGCCCATCGTCCAGGGCGTGCCATCGGCGAACCACCCCACCATCGCCGCAGTTACCACGCCGGTGCCATACTGCATCGCGCCCACCAGGGCCGACGCGGCGCCGGCCTTGTGCGGGAACGCCACTAGGGCGCCGGCGACCGAGTTGGCAACGATGAAGCCGAGCATGGATACGTAGCAGAACAGCGGGACCACCAAGCCGGTCAAGCCGCCCCAGCCAAGGCGCGCATCGATCGCGAGTGCGATGGCTGCCAGCGCGGCCACCGTGGCACCGAGGCGGAACATTCGGTCGCTGCCAAGCCGCATCACCAGCCGGCTGTTGATCAGGTTGGCGAGCATCATGCCGGCGATGTTGACGCCGAACAGCAAGCCATAGGCCTGCGGCGGCACATGGTAGTAGCCGATATAGGCGAACGGCGTGCCGGCGAGATAGGCATAGATGCCGCCATAGAAGCAGCCGCCGGCGATGGCGAACCCGAGCAGCCTGCGGTTGGCGGCCAGCACCAGGTAGCCCACCAGCGCCTCGCTCACCCGTTGCGAGCTGCGCCGCTCGCTCGGCAAGGTTTCCGGCAGCGCCAGCAACCCGACGAGCGCCAGCACGCCCACGCCGACCAGGAGCCAGAAGATGCCGCGCCACGACCACAGCGCCAGGATTTGGCCCCCCATGATGGGGCCGAGCAGCGGCGCGACCCCCATGACCAGCATGAGCGTGGAGAGCATCTGCGCCGAGCGCTCCCGGGCGTAGAGGTCGCGCACCATGGCCCGGGCGAGCACCGGCCCGGCGCACGCCCCCAACGCTTGCAGCACCCGCCAGGCCGTCATCTCGTAGGCGGAGGTCGACAGGGCGCACCCAGCCGACCCGGCGATGAACAGCACGACGCCCAGGGCGATGGGGCCGCGCCGGCCGAAGCGGTCGCTGAGCGGGCCCCACAGCAACTGGCCCAGGCTGAAGCCGACCAGGAAGCCCGACAGGGTGAGCTGAATGCGCCCGCTGCTGGTGTGGAACGCCGCAGCCAGCGTGGGCAGCGCCGGCAAGTAGATGTCGGTCGAAATGGACGCAAAGGCCATCAGCGCGCTGAGAATGACCAGAAGACGGGCGCTGCCACCTTTCGTGGCCGCACCCCGGGACGCCATCCGGACCAATGCAGACATGACACAACCATGGCAGTTGATGCCGCGCCGCACAATGTGCCGGGGGCGCCCGCCGCGCTGGCTCGATCATCAAAAATTAATGTTTCCGCCGTAGCCTGGCATTGTGATGCGGAAAAATCAGCATTGAGCCAGAGATTGTCCGTTGCCGGGAAGCTGCTCGTCTCAGCTTGCTGGACGATCGGGTTGGTCAGCCTGCTGGCTGTCCTGCTGCGTCTCGACATGATCCATTTGGCGACGGCGGGCACCACCGCGGCGTCCGCCACCGCGGCTGGCCGGGAGGTCTCTGCCGCCATGATGGACGCGTTGCGCTTGCGCCTTATCACACAGGAGTTGCCGGGCGAGCAGACGGCGGAGGCAATCGAGGCGTCACTGGCGCGGGCCCTACAAGACGCCACCCTGCTGCAATCGCATATCCAGTTCGCCGGCAAGGCGGTGCCCGCGGGCGAAATCCCGGCGCTGGCCAAGGTCGACCCGGTGTTGAAGCAGTTGAACGCAGCGATCGGCGCCGAGGCGGAGCAGCGCCGCACCCTCCTGGCGCTGCGCGATGGCGCGTTCTGGACGTTGCACGACCAGTTGCTGGTCAATATCGGGCAGGCGCGCTCGGACGTCGTTTTGGAGGATCTTGCCGCGTCCGACATCGACAACCTGACGGCGTATCTGAGTGAATACCAGGCCTCGATCGATGCCGTTGAGTATGGAACCATGAGTTTCCTGGCCACCGGGCAGGTGAAGTTCATGCAGACGACCCGCCAAGCGATGGCAACGGGCCAGGCGCGGATGGCCGACATCGACACGGCGCATTTGAGCCCGTACACCGAAGCCGAGCTGTTCAGCCTCGAACACAAGCGGCTCACCTTCCAAGAGCGCGCCGACAGCTTGCTCAACTCGATCAACACCATGGACCACCAGGTGGCGGACGTGGTGCGGACCGATCACATGCTGCTGGCGTTGATTTCGGAGGCTTCGCAAGACCTTGAAGCCAGATCGACCGCGGCATACCTGGCTGCGGCCGAAGCACGCCACCAGTTGCTGCAGGCCAACGTGTACCTGTCGAGTTCGGCGATCGCGCTAATCGTCATCGGCAACCTGCTGATCCTGCGGACCATCGTGCAGCCCATGCGCGTGCTCACCCGTCTGATGCAGGCGATGGCGCGGGGCGAGGTGGAGCAGCCGGTGCCACCGACCAAGCGCCGTGACGAGATCGGCGCCATGATGCAGGCGCTGGAGTTATTTCGATGCTCGGTGCGGGACGCCTTTGTGCAAAGCCAGATCATCGGCCAACTGCCGATTGGCGTCATGACCGTCGAGTTGGACCACGCTTCTGAGCTTGGCTACGTGAACTCCGAGGCGGACCGGCTGCTGCAGGCAGCGCTTGAGATGCCGGGCCAGAGTCTCGCCGGGCATTCGGTGGACTGCCTACGATCGACGATGCTGGCAGCGCTGCGCACCGGGTCGGCGCAGTTGCCCTGTACCGAGCGGATCTTGCTGGGCACGCAATCCTTCGACCTCGGCATCTCGACGGTGACGGACATCGATGGTGGTCGCAGCAGCGTCATGTTGACGCTCAGCCCACGCTCCAAGCAGGTCGACCTGCTGAACCGCTTCGAGACCTCGATCGCTCAGATCGCCGGCGGGGTGAGCCGGTCGTCCGTATCGGTGCGTCATTCGGCGGCCAGCATGTTCGAGGCTGCCGTCGACGGGCAGGAAAAGACCACCGCCGTTGCGGCAGCGACGGGTCAGGCGGGCCGGAAGGTGCAGGCTATCGCTGGGACAATCGAGCAGCTTGCCCGCTTGATGGGCGAGACGACGACGAAGATCGAGATGTCGCTCGCGGTCGCCAACCTGGCGGCCACGGAGGCAACGCAGGCCGATAGCAGCGTCGATCATTTGGGCGAAGCGGCCGAGCGCATTGGCGGCGTCGTCCGGCTGATCGCGGAGATCGCCGGGCGCACCAAATTGCTGGCGCTCAACGCCGCGATCGAAGCGGCGCGCGCCGGCGAGAGCGGGCTTGGGTTTGCCGTAGTCGCGGCCGAAGTGAAGGCGCTGGCGACGCAGACGGCCGTCGCCACCGCGGAAATCAGCGACCAGGTCACGGCGATGCAGGGCACCTCGCGCAACACGATGGACGTGCTGAAGAACGTCGCCGTCGCAATCCGGCGCATGTCCGACATGGCGACCAGCATGCTGTCCGAGATCGGCGAGCAGCGCTCAGCGCTCGACGTCATTGTCGATGCCGTCAAAGACATCCGCTCCAGCTCTGGCGACGTCGCCGCGACGGTTACCGGGGTGCGCCAAATCGTCTCGGACACGGAAGTCAAGGCGCAGAACGTGCTGGATGCGGCGACGGCATTGTCCCACCAGGCGGAAACGCTGACGTCCGAGGCGGCGGTGTTCCTCAGTGCGATCCAGGCTGCGGCGTAGGCAAGGATGTTGGCGACTTCAAAGGTAATTCATATCGATTAGGGACGAGCACCATGAGCAAGGCAGTGGCGGGTTTGGAGCAGGCGGGCAGCGATCGGATGACCGGGGTGTGCCGCCGGGAGTTGTTAGGCCTCGCCAGCGCTGCGGTCGCCTGGGGCGTCGGGCGCCCCGCGCGTGCGGCCCAATCCGTCGCGATCGGGGCCATCTTCCCCTTGTCCGGCGAAAGCGGCCAGGTTGGGCTGGATGACATGGCAGCGCTGAACCTGATGGCCGACATCGTGAACGGTGCGCACGCGCCGATCCCGATGCGGCTCGGCAGCGGTGGCGGGCTGCCGCGGTTGGGCGGGTTGCAGCTCCGCCTGGTGTCGGGCGACCATGGCGGCAACGTCGCGACGGCGCGCACCGAGGCGGAACGGCTCATCCGAGACGAGCACGTGGTGGCAATCATCGGCAGCTATCAGAGTGCCACCGCTGCCGCCATCAGCCAGGTGACCGAACGTTACGGGCTGCCGTTCATCTCGGCCGACAATTCGTCGCCCAGTTTGCACCGTCGCGGGCTCAAGTGGTTTTTCCGCACTGGCCCGCACGATGAGATGTTTACCGAGGCCATGTTCAGCTTCTTCCGCGATATCGGCGCCAAGACTGGGCGGCCGGCCAAGACCGCCACGCTGATCTACGAGGACAGTATCTTCGGGAACGACAGCAGCGCCGTGCAGCGCCGGCTTGCTGCCGACGCGCAGATCACCATCGCAGCCGACATCAAATACCGGGTGAACTCGGCCTCCCTGGACGTCGAGACCAAGCGCATTATCGATGCTCGGGCCGATGTGCTGATGCCAAGCTCGTACACCAACGATGCTATTCTGCTGATGCGCACCATGGCCAAGCTTGGCTACACGCCACCGGCCGTCATGTCGCAAGCGGCGGGCTTCCAGCAGCAGGACTTCCTGACCGCCACCGGACCGTTGGCCGAAGGGGTGTTCAGCCGCAGCAGCTTTGCGCTCGATGCGACGGCAAGCCGTCCCGCGATCGCTCCAGTCAACGCACTCCTACGCGCCCGCATCGGCAAGGATCTGAGCGACAACACCAGCCGGGTCATCGTTGCGCTGCAAGTGCTGGCCGATGCGATCGACCGGGCTGGAAGCGTTGAACCGGAGGCAATCCGGGCCGCGCTGGTGTCCTGTCACCTGGCGGGCGACGAGACGATCATGCCATGGCGCGGCGTTTCGTTCGACAGCACTGGGCAGAACGTCGATTGCATGCCAGTCGTCCAGCAGGTCGTTAACGGCGCCTACCGTACGGTCTACCCGTTTGACGTCGCAGGGCGGCCGCCAACTTGGAATGTGGGTGTTTAGGCGGCGGCTAAGTCAGGGAGGCAAAGATCGAGGCGGCGGCGATGCGTTCCAAGTAGCCTGACGCGTCAAGCGTGAGCGGCGTCGGCCACGCTCGGCAGCGGCGTCAGCGGCGGAAGTCGTGGTCGCCGTGGAAGGCGCCGGGGCCACGGTCTGGGCCGTGGAATCCAGGACCGTGGAAGCCGGGGCCGCGGAAACCAGGGCCACCGCGATAGGGGAAGCCGCGGCCACCCGGGTAGAAGTGCTCCAGGCGGATGCCGAGCGGTCCCGGAGCGCCGAAGAAGCGATGGCCAAAGCCGTAATAGCCCCAGCCAAGCCCAGCGACGAAAACGAGCGGGAAGTAGTTGCCGCCGACATAGTAGACCGGGCCGCCGTTCACGTAGGTGAGGCCGTCGGGGCCGATATAGGGCTGGCCTGGCGGTGGCGGGGGATAGCCAGGGGCCACGTAGACCGCGCCCGGCGGGGGCGGCGGGTAGCCCTCGGGCGGCGGCGGGTAGGAGCCAGGCGGGGCGCCAGCTGGCGGGTAGCCCTGGGCTTGGTAGCCTGGCGGCGGAGCTGGCTGGGCGGCCGCACCACCTCCGGCCACAAGGGCAAGCGATACGCTGGCAGCGGCGAGCGTGAGCGGAATACGAGACAAGCGTGCAATCCTTATGCGTGATGGGACCGGTGGGTCATCGGCCATAAATGGGAAAGGGGTGCGTTGGTTTGCAACCGCCGCCGCCGCGACGTCGGGTAACACAACGCTACGGCCGCCGGGCACGGGCCAGTAGCATGGCGCGGACGGCGGCCAGCGCACGGTCGAACGCAGGCTTGCGGTAGTTGAACACCGGGTTGGCCGAGGGAGGCACCAGCGCCATGGTGGCGTTGGCCTCGAACAGCAGCAGGCGGCCATCGGGGGCGAGGGCAAAGTCCACCCCGGCATAGTCCAGGCCCATTGCGGCCGCGATCGCCGCGAGTGCCGCCAGGGCCGTGGCGCCGATTGTGGCCGGCATGTCGGCCAGGAAGCGCGCCTCCTCCTCGCGGTGCCAGGCCCGGGCGGTCATGTCGGCGGTGTAGTAGTGCACCTTCCAGTCGCTCGAGATCGCCAGGTGCAGCGGGTAGGGCTGGCCGTCGATGAGCATCACGCGGTATTTGCGCGCGCAGCCATCGGCGCCGGCCGCGTCGAGGTACTGCAACGCGAGCAGGAGGTCCCCCGGCAAGCTTGCCGCATCGGCCAGCTCGGCCACGTTGGTCACGCGGCGGAAATGCTGGCCGGTGTGGAAGCCGGGGCTGCGCAGCAAGAACGGAAAGCCAAAGCCCGGCGGCGGCCCGGCGACAAGCTCCGCTTTAGCCACCAAGGCGGCGAGCGGCGCCACCACGCCGGGCAACTCGCCCAGACGCTGCAGGTTGGACAGCCGGTCAGTCGGGATCACGCGCTCGGGCGGGTTGATCACGGGGGCGCCGCTATGGGCCGCCAGGCGGCCGGCGGCCTGCAGCGCTGCGGGGCCGAAATCGGCGTCCCCAATGGCGTTCACCACCAGGTCGTGCGGCGGCAACGCTTCGGCACTGGCGTATTCGGCGAAGGCGGTGTGGGTGAGGAAGGTTTGGTCGTCCAGGATCGCGCGCAGCGGGATGTTGTTGCCCCGAGCGGAGACGAGTTGCAGCACGGTGACGGGCGGTGCCTCGCCGCGATAGGGCGCGGTGGTGATCGGGCGATTGGCGAAGCCCAGGTCACGATGGCGGGCGGCGGCGGCGGCGTCCACGCCTTCCAGCAGGTAGGCCAGGCCCTGGTGCGCCTCGGGGTAGGCCGGGTCGATCGCGAGCGCGGCCTGGTAGTGCGCGGCGGCTTCGGCCGGGCGTTGCGCCTCGCGCAGCAGGTTGCCAAGGTTCACGCGCGCGGCCGGGTCGGCGGGATGGGCGGCGGCGGCCTGGCTGTAGGTGGTGAGGGCGGCGCGCTTGTAGCCGTTTGCCAGCAAGAGGGCGCCGAGGTTGGCGAGCGCTCCGGCGTGCCCCATGTCGCGCGCCAGCACGTCGAAATACGCCTGCCGCGCCTCGGGGGTGCGGCCCAGCCGATCCAGCAGGCAGGCGCGGTAGAACAGCTCGGCGGCAGTGCCAGGTGCGCCCTCCAAGGTCTCCTCCACGGCGCGCAATGCGGCCTCGGTGGCTTGGCGCTGGGGCCAGCGCGGGGCTACGCTCGTGGCCATCGAGGCTGGTTCATCCGCTCACCTCACGTTTGCGCACGCCGTAGCATGCCGGGTGGCGGCGGTCCAAGCCGGCAACTGGCCAGGAGAGCCCTGATGGACGCAGCCGATCCCAAAGGACCCGGCACGCCTGTCGCCGAGGGCGAGGTGGTGTATGCCGCCATGCGCAGCCGCAAGCTGCGCCTGCTCATCCCGCTGGTGGTGGCGTTCGCGTTCCTGATGGAGCAGCTCGACTCCACCATCGTCACCACCGCCATCCCGGACATGGCGCGCAGCCTGCGGGTGCCGCCGCTGGAGCTGAACCTGGCGATCACGGCCTACATCCTCAGCATTGCGGTGTTCATGCCGGTCAGCAGTTGGTTTGCCGACCGGTTCGGCGCGCGGCGGGTGTTCGCGGCCGCGCTGGTGATCTTCACCGCCGCCTCGATGCTATGCGGCCTGTCGCGCGACCTGGTGTTCCTGGTGGCCATGCGCGCCCTGCAAGGCTTCGGCGGCGCGATGATGACCCCGGTCGGCCGGCTGGTGCTGATCCGGGCGTTCCCGCGCAGCCAGTTGGTGACAGCGATGACCTACATGACGGTGCCCGCGGTGATCGGCCCGGCGATCGGGCCCATCCTGGGCGGCATCCTCACCACCTATGCCTCGTGGCGCTGGGTGTTCTACGTGAACGTGCCGGTGGGGCTGCTGGGCGTGGTGTTGGCGCTGCGGTTCGTCGAGGACGTGCGCAGTGCGACCCCGCCGCGGTTCGACCTGACCGGCTTCGTGCTGTGCGGCCTGGGGTTTGGGCTGCTGCAGTTTGGGCTGGAGAACATCGCCCGCTCGCTGCTGCCGCGCCTGCTGGTGGTGGCCGCGATGGTGGCGGGGCTGGCATTGCTCGCGCTCTACGTGCCGCATGCACGACGCCGGGTGGACGCGGTGCTCGACCTCTCGTTGTTCCGCATCCGCAGCTTTCGGGTGAGCACGCTGGCCGGCGGGCTGAGCCGGACCGGGGTGAACGCGGTGCCGTTCATGCTGCCGCTGCTGTTCCAGATTGGGTTCGGGCTGAGCCCGGTGCAGTCCGGCTCGCTGACCTTCGTGGCCAGCATCGGCACCCTCGTGGTGCGGCCGGTGTCGGCGCGGCTGATGCGGCAGTTCGGCTATCGCGGGCTGCTGTCGGTCAACGGCGTGGTGTGCGCGATGATCATCGCGTGCTTCGCGCTGGTGCAGCGGGGAACGCCGCATTGGCAGGTATTCTTGCTGGTGCTGGTGTTCGGCATCGCCCGCAGCACGCAGTTCATGACCACCAACACGCTTACCTATGCCGACGCGCCGGCCGACAAGCTCAGCCGCAGCACCAGCCTGGGCGGGGTGATCCAGCAGCTCACGGTGTCGTTCGGCGTGTCGATCGCGGCGGCGCTGCTGGGGGTGATCGCGGGGCCGGGTCGGTTGCCGAGCGTGGCAAATTTCCACGTGGCGTTCGTGCTGGTGGCGCTGATCACGCTGGTTTCCGCGCCGGGTTTCCTGCAGCTCCGGCCTGAGGATGGCGCCAACGTGAGCGGCTACCGGGCTAGGGTTCGCTGATCCGTTCCCACGTCGCAAAGCTCGGCCCTGCACTCGGAGAGGAATGGTCAGGCAGGCTTGGCGGCCAGCATCTGCTTGACGGCGGTGCACATGTCACTCGGCGAGTAGGGCTTGGCGAGGTAGGCGTTGCGCGTGCCGGGAACCTGGCCGTCGGCGTTTTCGGGCGCGCCGGTCATGAAGATCACCGGCAGGTCCGGGCGGAACTGCCGGGCGCGGGTCGAGAGGCTGTGCCCGTCCATGCCGCCGGGCATCTGGATGTCGGTCAGCAGCAAGTCGATCGCCGGGTCGGCCTGGAGCAGCGCCAGGGCGTCGGGGCCGTTCTCCGCCTCGAGTACGTCGTAGCCCTCGTCCATCAGCACCTCGAGCAAAGTGAGGCGGATGAGGAATTCATCCTCTACGATCAGGACCTTGGGCCGCGCGGCAGGGGCTGACGGGGGGCTGGTCGGAGTGGTCTGCGACATGGCTCGGTAACGCCTCTCGCCTCGGTCTGTTGCGCGTCCGGTCGGGGTCCGGCGCCATCATGCACCAAACCGGGCACGCCTGCATCACTCCGTTGTGATCATTTTCGACGTGGCAGGGGGCAGCTCAGATTTCGACGATCCGGCCGATTTCCACCACGCCGCCGCCCGGCAGGCGGACGAAGCTGGCAACGCTGGGCACGTTGCGCAGCATGAAGGCGTAGAATCGCTCCTGCCAGAGCGGCAGCGCCGGGCCGAGCGTGCGGTGCACCACCGATTCATGGCCGACATAGTAGGTGAGGTCGTCGAGCGGCATGGTGCAGCCCTTGGCGCGGGCTTCCTCCAGCAGCTCCGGAATATCGGGGCGTTCCATGAAGCCGTATTGCGCGACCAGGCGCCAGAACTCGGGCGCCGCCTGGGTGAGTTGCACCCGGTGCGCTGCGTCCACGAAGGGGATGGATTGCGTGATGCAGGTGACGGCGAGCACGTGCTCGTGCAGCGCGCGGTTGTGCTTCACGTGCCAGAGCATGACGGGCGGGGTGTCGGTCAGGGCGCGGGTGAGAAACACGGCGGTGCCGGGCACGCGGGGGATGCCGCGGGCGGTGACCTGGCTGAGGAACTGGTCGAGCGGGACCATGCGTTCCCGCATCGCGCTGGCGACGGCGACGTTGCCGCGATGCCACACGTCCATCACGCCCCAGACCAGGGCGGCCAGCAGCAGCGGGACCCAGCCGCCGTCGAGGATCTTGAGGCTGTTGGAGGCCACAAAGCTGGCGTCCACCACCATGAAGAAGCCGGCGACCAAGGCTGCCAGCGGTAGGCTCCAGTGCCAAATCTCGCGCATGGCGATGAACAGCAGCAGGGTGGTCAGCAGCATGGTGAGCGAGACGGCGATGCCGTAGGCCGCGGCGAGGTTGTCGGATTTCTGGAACGCCAGCGCCAAGCCGACGGTGACCAGCATGAGCATCCAGTTCACCACGCCGACATAGATCTGGCCGAAGCCCTCCTTTGAGGTCTGGGTGATGCGCAGGCGGGGGAACCAGCCGAGCGTGATGGCCTGGCGGGTCATTGAGAAGGCGCCGGTGATGATGGATTGGCTGGCGATGACGGTGGCGACGGTGGCAAGCAGGATCAGCGGCAGCAACAGCGGCTTGGGGCAGAGCTGGTAGAAGATGTTATCGGCGATCGGGCCGCCGGCCAGCAGCAGGCCGGTTTGGCCGGCATAGTTCAGCACCAAGGCGGGAAACACGAGCGCGAACCAGGCCAGGCGGATGGGCTTGGCGCCGACATGGCCCATGTCGGCGTAGAGCGCTTCGGCGCCGGTGACGCAGAGGAACACGCCGCCGAGCAGCAGAAACCCGGTGCTGCCGCCGGAGACGAGGGCGTGGATAGCGTAGCGTGGGTCGAGCCCGGCGAGCACGGCGGGGTGCAGCACGACGCCGTAGAGGCCGAGCAGGCCGATGACGACGAACCACAGCGCCATCACCGGGCCGAACAGCTTGCCGATGCGCGCGGTGCCGAGCGGCTGGATGGCGAACAAGGCGACCAGGACGGCTACGGTGAGCGGCAGGACGTAGCGCGTGATGCTGGGGGCGGCGAGTTCGAGGCCCTCGAGCGCGGACAGCACGGAGATGGCGGGGGTGATCGCGCCGTCACCGTAAATGAGGGCAGCGCCGAACAGGCCGACCGCGACGATGAGGGGGCGCTTGGCTTTCTTGACGCCGAGCAGGGACAGCAGGGCCAGGATGCCGCCCTCGCCGTCGTTGTCCACGCGCATGACGCAGAGGACGTATTTCAGGCAGGTGACGATGATCAGCGTCCAGACCAGCAGGGAGAGCAGGCCGAGCGCGAGCGCCGGGTCGGGGTGTCCGCCGGCGAGTTGCACCACGGTCTTGAGGGTGTAGAGCGGGCTGGTGCCGATGTCGCCGAAGACGACGCCGAGGGCGGTGAGCACGAGAGCGGCGGAGAGGCCGCGCTTGGCCGTTGCCGGGTGGTCGGCCGCAATTTGGCCCGCGACCGGGGCGAGGGTCGCGTCGTCAGCGCTGGGCGGGCGGGCTTGCATGCGGGTTCCACTCGGTAGCTTCTGCTTACCCCTAGCCAGGCCGGCGGCCTGAACGCAAGGCAGCGTTGGGTGATGGCTGGGTTCGGGGATGGCTGGCACGGGCGTGATGGCGCGGCAGCGTGACAGGCGGCCGATACGCCCCATCTGCCGCTGCATGTCACAACTCACAGTATGGTTCGATGGTGGTTGCCCGCTGTGCCGGCGCGAGATCGCGCTGATGCGGCGGCTGGACCGGGGCGGGGCGATCGCGTTCGTGGACGTGGCGGACGCGGCGGCGCCCGTTACGTGCCCAGTGGATCGCGGGGCGCTGCTGGCGCGGTTCCATGCCCGGGAGGATGGGCGCGTGGTCTCCGGCGCGGCGGCGTTCGCGGCCATGTGGCGGGCGGTGCCGGTGTTGCGGCCGCTGGGGCTGGCGGCGCGCAGCCCGGTGGTTTTGGCGGGGCTGGAGCGGCTGTATCGCGGGTTCCTTCGGGTTCGGCCGCGATTTCAGCGCCTTGCCGGCAGGCTCGAACGCTAATGGCGGCGAGCGACGACTTTCCCGCCAGCCGGGCGGAGGGGCTGCGTCGGCTGGACGCGTTCCTGCCGCATGCGGGGCGGGATTATGCCGCCGGGCGAAATGCCGATTTGGGCGCGGGCGAGCGAGGCAACGTCTCGGTGCTGTCGCCCTATCTGCGCTACCGGCTGATCACCGAGGACGAGGTAGTGGGCGCGGTGCTGCAGCGCCACGGCGGCGCGGTGGCCAGCAAGTTCGTGCAGGAGGTGGGCTGGCGGACCTATTGGAAGGGCTGGCTCGAGCTGCGCCCCGCCGTCTGGCGGCGCTTCCAGGCCGAGCGGGACGCGGCGCGCGAGGGCGGCACCGGGCTCGCGCAGGCGGTGCAGGAGGCCGAGGCAGGCGTGACCGGGATCGAGGGGTTCGACGACTGGGCGCGCGAGCTGGTGGCGCATGGCTACCTGCACAACCATGCCCGCATGTGGTTCGCGTCGATCTGGGTGTTCACGCTCGGGCTGCCCTGGACGCTAGGCGCGGACTTCTTCCTGCGCCACCTGGTGGACGGCGACCCGGCGTCCAACACGCTCTCCTGGCGGTGGGTGGCCGGGCTGCAGACCCCGGGCAAGACCTACCTGGCGACCGCGGACAACATCGCGCGCTACACCGAGGGACGGTTTCACCCGGTGGGGTTGGCGACGCGGGCGGTGGCGATACGCGAGGATGCGCCGTTGCCGAAGGTGCGGCCGCTGACTGAGCAGCGCCCGGCGGCCGGCCCGGCGCTGCTGCTGGTGCATGGTGATGATCTGTCGCCCGAAAGCCTGCTGCCGGAGGAGCTCGACGTGCGCGGCGTGATGGTGCGCAAGGGGGCGGAGGGATGGCCCTGGGGGGACAAGGCCGGCGCGTTCCTGGCCGCGGCGGTGGCGGATTGCGCCGGGCGGCTGCGCGAGCGGTTCGGGCGGGACGTGGCGGTGGCCGAGGATGCTGCCGCGGTAGTGGCTGCGGCGAAGCAGGCTGGGGCGGCAATGGTGTGGACACCGTATGCGCCGGTGGGCCCGGCCGCGGATTGGCTGGACGGGTTGGCGGGCGAGCTAGCCGCCGAGGGCGTGGAACTGGTGCGGGCGCGGCGCGACTGGGACGAGCAGCTCTGGCCACACGCGACCAAGGGCTACTTCGCCTTCCGCGAGGGGCTGTCTGCCGTGGTCGGCGGCGGTGGCCTGGCGCGCTGAAGCGCTGTCGGGCGAGAGTGCGGCAGTGGTGGCGCGCAACGAGGTGAGCAGCTCGCACGTTAGAAGCTGACATGGCGGAACGGACAGCGTGCTCATAACAGATCGGCACCGGGGTGACCGGCGGCGCCACGACCCGGCCGGTCGGAAGCGCCTCGCTTGAACGGCGGCTCAGCCCTCGCCAGGGCGCTGGCGGCCATCACGGCGGTCGCCCTCCTGACGGTGGTGCTGCAGGACGCGTTCGAGGTGATGCTGTTGCCGCGCCGGGTGCACCGTCGCGTGCGGCTCACCCGGTTCCTGTTTGATCTCGGCTGGGCGGTCTGGACGGCGGTGGGCCTGCGCATCCGCCCGGGCCCGTCGCGCGAGCGCTTCCTGAGCGTATTCGGCGCCCTCTCGATGGTGCTGCTGTTCGTCATCTGGGCGGCGGTGCTGATCGTGGGCTTCGGCCTGCTGGACTGGTCGGTCCGCAGCGGCGGCGACGCAGCCTCACCGCTCGACGAGCAGATCTATCTCAGCGGCGTGACCTTTTTCACCCTGGGCTACGGCGACATCGTGCCGCATGCCGCCCTGGCGCGCTTCCTGGCCGTGCTCGAGGCCGGCACCGGGTTCGGCTTCATCGCTGTGGTGATCGGCTATCTGCCCGTGCTGTATCAATTGTTCTCCCGGCGCGAGGCCCACGTGCTGCAGCTCGACGGCCGCGCCGGGTCGCCGCCCACCGCCTGCACCATGCTGATCCGGCACGCCGAGGCGGGGGCGCTGGCCAAGCTCGACGACCTGCTGCGGGAATGGGAGGTGTGGGGCGCGGAGCTGCTGGAGAGCCATCTCACCTACCCCATGCTGGTGTACTACCGCTCGCAACATGACAACCAGAGCTGGCTGGCGGCGCTGGGGGCGGTGACCGACGCCTGCGCCCTCATCCTGGTGGGCGTGGAGGACCTCTCGCCGCTGCAGGCGCGCATGACGTTCACCATGGCGCGGCAAATCCTGGTGGAGATGGCGCGCTCGTTCGGCATCAGCCCCTCGCGCTACTCGGGCGGCGACCGGCTGCCCCATGCCGACTACCTTCTTATGGAGCAGAGCCTCACCCAGGCCGGGCTGGCTTGGAAGGGCGGCCAGGACACCGAGGACCTGCTCAGCGCCCTGCGCGCCACCTACGAACCGCTGTTGGACGGGCTTGCCAACGCCCTGCTGCTGTCGCTGCCGGGCTGGATGGCGCTGGAAGACGGCACCGACCACTGGGAGCGCGGCCACCGCGGCTTGATCGCCAGCCGCTTGATCGAGCAACTCGCCGGCCGCCCGCCCGACGAGGCCGCGCCGGATGCGGCCTATGAGGGCAGCCTGGCGCAACGGCTGCGGGCCCGCCTTCGCCCGCGGTCGTAAGCCGCGGCCATGCCGCTTGGCGACGGGCGGGATTGGCGGCAGCATGACGCACCATGATCCGAGTCTACCTGGCCGGGCCCGACGTGTTCCTACCGCAGCCGCAGCAACGCGCCGCGGCGATGAAGCAGGTTTGCCTCCGCCATGGCCTGACCGGGGTGTCGCCGCTGGACCCGCTCGCCGGGGAGTCGGGCATGGACGCGGCCAGCATTGCCCGGCGCAACGAGGGCCACATCCGCGGCTGCGATGCGATCCTGGCCAACCTCTCGCCCTTTCGCGGACCCGGCGCGGATACGGGCACGGTCTACGAAGTAGGCTTCGGGCGGGCGCTCGGGCTGCCGGTGTTCGGCTACGCCACGGTGAGCGCCGACTATGCCGCGCGGGTGCGCGCCTTGCCGGGCAGCCGCGCAGGGCATGACGCGGAGGGGCTCGCCATCGAGGATTTCGGTCTGTTCGAGAACCTGATGATCACCTGCGGCATCACCGCGAGCGGTGGGGCGCTGCTGGCGGAGGATGCAGCAGCGGGGTGGCAGGACCTTGGCGTGTTCGAGCGCTGCGTGCGCCAGGCTGCCGGCGCGCTCGTTTCAGCCAAGCGGTGCGTGGTCGCGGTTTAGAGCATGTTCCGTTCGCTTCCGCTCACTTCACACGCTCTAACCCTCTGTTTTGCGAGCATCTTCACCCGATCAGACGATTCCGTCTGATCGGGATCTGCTCTAGCCGGCGTGCGCCATCTCGTTCACGCATATCACCCGCCAGCCCTCGGCAAGCCGCTCCAGCCGGGTGAGCGAGAGGTTCTGCACTGAGAGATGCAGCGCATTGTCCGCCGCGATGCCGATAGCGTGCGCCACGGCCGCCCGGATGGCGCCGCCATGGCTGACCACCACCACATCCTGCCCGGCGAGCCGCTCGGCTAGGCGGTCCATCGCCGTGCCGACGCGGCTGATGACCTGGGCCATGCTTTCGCCGCCGGGCGGGCGTTCGAGGCCACCGAGCGGCCAAAAAGGGTGCGCCGGCAAGCTTAGCCGCCCGGGCAGGTCGGCATGGATCAGGCCCTGCCACTCGCCCAGATGCTGCTCGGTCAGGCCGGGCTCGACCGCGAGGGATTGCGCGGGGTAGTCGGCGCTGAACAAGCCCTCCGCTGTCAGCCGGGTGCGCGAGAGCGGCGTGACCACCCAGGTCGCCGGGCGGGGCAGGCGGCTGGCAAGGGCGCGATAGGTCGGCACGTCCGCCACCAGGGCGTCGGGGCAGAGCGGGACGTCCATCGTGCCGTAGAGCATGGCGCGGGCGTTTTCCGCCACCAGCGCGTGGCGGATCAGCCAGAAGCGTGTGTCGCTCATCTACTCTCCGATGTTGAGCAGGGCGCCGCCCTGCCGGGCGCGCCGGAACTGGCCGGAAAACACCCAGATGAACAGCGCCATCCACAGCAGGTTCAGGCCGAACGCCCAGGCCAGATGGTCCCACCGGATAACGCCGGTGGCGATGGCGGCGCGCATGCCCTCGAACACGTGGGAGGCGGGCAGGGCGAGTGCCACCGGGCGCATGAAGGCGGGCAGCACGGCCACCGGGTAGAACACGGCGGAAAACGGGGTGAGCCCGAACAGCACCGACCAGGCCAGCGCCTCCGCCCCGGCACCATGGCGCAAGATGAGAGACAACACGCCCAGCGAGACCCACCAGCCCATGATCATCAGGTTGGCGAAGAACAGCACGATGACCGGGCCCATGGCGAACAGGTTGAACGCGTAGAGCAGCCACGCCAGCAGAACGGCCGGCAACACGCCCACCAGCATGCGCAGCACGGACATGCCGACCAGGGCTGCCAGCATTTCCCAGGGACGGATGGGGCTGACGAACACATGCGCCAGGTTGCGCGACCAGACCTCCTCGAGGAAGGAGATCGCCACGCCCATCTGGCTGCGCAGCGCCACTTCCCACAGCAGGACGCCGCCGAGCAGCGCCGCCGCCGCCGCCGTGCCGCCGTTGGCGAGGTTGCCGCGGGCGGCGATAAAGGAGGCGGTGAAGCCCCAGATTAGCATCTGCAGGGTGGGCCAATAGGCGAGCTCCACCAGGCGCGGCCAGGAGCTGCGGTAGAGTGCGAGGTGGCGGTACATCAGGCCCCAGACCCGGCGCGCGCTGCCGCTCATCGGGCGCCCCTCATGCGGCCTGGCGGCGGTTGCGGGCGATGTCGAGGAAGACGGCCTCGAGGTCGTCGCGCTTGTAGCGGTTGAGCAACTCGGCGGGCGTGCCCTGGTCCACCACGCGGCCCTGTTTGAGCATCAGCACGGTGGTGCAGAGCCGCTCCACCTCCGCCATGTTGTGGCTGGCGAGCAGGATGCTGCAGCCGCTGCTGGCCCGGTAGCGCTCGAGCCAGGACCGCACCCAATCGCCGGTATCGGGGTCGAGGCTGGCGGTGGGTTCGTCGAGCAGCAGCACGTCGGGGCGGTTGATGAGCGACTTGGCGAGCGCCACGCGGGTTTTTTGCCCGGCGGAGAGGGAGCCGGCGGGGCGGTAGAGGAAAGGGCCGAGTTCGAGTTCCTCCGCCAGTTCCTCGATGCGCCGCTTGAGCTTGGGCACGCCGTAGAGGTGGCCGTAGACGCGCAGGTTGTCGGCCACGGTGAGGCGTCCGGGCAGGGCCACGTAGGGGCTGGAGAAGTTCATCCGCGCCAGGGCGGCGAAGCGCTGCCGGGCCATGTCGTGGCCGAGCACCTCGATGGTGCCGGAGGTGGGGATCAGCAGGCCGAGCAGCATGGCGATAGTGGTGGTCTTGCCGGCGCCGTTGCCGCCCAGCAGGCCCAGCGTTCCCCCGGCGCCGAGTTCGAACGAGAGCTGATCGACGGCGGTGAGGGCGCCGTAGCGCTTGGTGAGCCCTGCCACCCGGATCGCGTTCATGACCGTGGATTAGGCCGCGGTGGCCGGTTCGCCAAGGCCCACCCGGTCGGCTGCTGGCCCGCAGAAGTAGCGCATCCCGGCTTCGCGGCCCCAAGCCAGCGCCTGGCGGCTGGTGCAGTTGGTCAGCACGACCTGCTCCGGGCGGACATAGGCGCTCAACGCGGCGGCGCGCTGGGGCAGGTCGTCCGACCAGGGGACTTGGAGGTAGTCGAACTCCAGGGCGGCCGGGGCGAGCAGCGTGATCAGTTCGGGGCTGCCGTCTCGGAGCATCAGCCGGTAGTCCCGGGTGCGGGCGAAGGCGCTGGCGAAGGTGAAAGTGCGGGCGTCGGCGATGATGTCGGCCGGCGGCAAGCTCACGATCACGTTGCCGCGCAGGCCGAGCGGGAGGTTGGCGTCGAAGCGGAGGAAATCCGCCCCGACCAGGGTGGCGACGTTCAGTTCGAAGGCGAACGGCCCCGCTTTCTGCAGCTCGCCTGGGCTTGCCAGCAGCGCCAGCATGCGGCGGTCCAGCGTGCGGGTGAGGCGGCGGAACAGCCAGGGTTCGGCGGTGAGGTCATGGCCCGGCACCAGGCCGTCCGCCAGTTCGCGCACCGACAGCGTGCGTTCCTCCCAGATCAGCGCGGCACCTTGCCGGCCGATCTGCCAGACCGAGCGGCGGCGGGCGAAGCGAGTGACGTCGGCCTGGGCCAGGCTCGCTTCGAGCAGGGTGAGCAACGCCGGGTCGAGCGGCGGGAAGTCGGTGGCGGCTTCTGCGGCGTCCGAGGCCGCGCTGCCGTCATCGAGCGCTTCGAGCAGCAAGTCGGCATGTTCGGGCAGTTCGTAGAGCACGGCCAGGTCGGACAAGGTGGTGGCGCTGCCACGCAGCAGGTGGTCGAGCGCGTCGACGGCTTCGAGCAGCGCATCCTCCGCGTCCCCGCGCCACACCACCACCCAACGCGGCCCCGGCAGGTGGAACAGTTCGGCGCGGGACGCTTGCAGCAGCGGCTGGAGCGCCGTGTCGGCGAGGCGGAGGTGGTGCGGGCGGCTGAGCGCGGGCGGCAAGCGGTCCATCCGCAGCATCAGCGCCTGCCGCGGCGCGCCCGAGGAGAGGCAGCTTCGCACCAGCGCGACCAGGCGTTCGAGCGCGCCGATCTTCATGGCGGCGCGGGCAGGCGGGCGGACGCGGCGTCGAGCAAAGCGGGATTGAGGCAGCCGGCTTGGCCGACCGAGTCGGTGGCGGCGCCGCGGTCGATGCAGTTGCGCAGGCCACAGCCGGCGGCGTGCGGGCAGAGCTTCAGGCGGTCGGCGGCCAGCATGGCGTCGATGTAGCGGCCCTGGAAGCAGCGCAGGCCGGCGGCCAGGCCCCAGGCGATTGCGGCCTCGGTCTCGGCGCGCTGCAGGATGATGCGGCTGGTGCCGATCTGCTCCATGGCGGTCAGCAGGGTCTGCCGCTCCCGGCTGCCGAGATGGGCCAAACGCGGCGTCCAATCGAGCTTCAGCCAGTCCGGTGCCAGGCTTTCCGGCGCCGCGAGCAGCAGCGCCCCGTGGTCGAGCCCGCTCAGCACCAGGTCCGACCCCGCGGCGCGCAATTGGTCCTGCGCCCGGGCGAACCGAGGCAGGTCCGCCACGACCTCCATGAATTGCAGGTCAATACCAAGCTTGATGCCGCTGCGGGCGGCGGCGGGGAGCAGGCGGCTCCAGCCGTCCGAAGCGAGGCTGCGCAGCGTAAGATTGAGGTGGATGGAGGGGCCGACCACCAGCCGGTCCCGCGCGAGGGCGGTGAGCATCTGGTCGTCCAGCTCGCGGGCGAGGTGGCGGAACAGATAGGGGTCGGCGCCGGCGGGCAGCCGCAAGCCGATCCGCGCCTCCAGGGCGGCCAGCGAGAAGCTCATTTCCTGGTACAGCGCACTGACCACGCCGCCGGCGATGCGCACGCCGGCCTGGCGCCGGATGAGCTCGCCGCCGGGGGCCGAGGCGAGCAGGGCGCCCACCGCCGCAATGGCGCCAATCGGGGCGGGCGGCTCTTCCACCATGCTGGGCGGCGTACCGGTCAGCCGCGCCAACTCCGCGGCCACCGCGGCTTCCTGGCCAGGCAGCGTCCAGCGCAGGAGCAACTGGTCCAGGCCCGAGGCGTCGGCGCGCAACATGCCCGACAGCGTCACCTGCAGTTCGGCCGCGACGTCCGGGCTGGCTAGGAGCACCAGGTCCCCGTTGGGGCAGGTGAACACCTGGCCGGAATGCGCCCGCACGGCAAAATCCAGCACGGCGCGGCAAGCGCGGTGGTGATGCGGCCGGGCGCCGGGTGCGGCGATGCGCGACAGGACCACCATCACCACCGCGACCGGCTTGCCCGCCCGCACGGCCCGGCTCAGCGCCTGCTGCAGCGGCGTCTCGTTGACGTCACTGGCGAGCAGGACGCGGCTGCTGGCGGCCTGCTTTGCAGGGGCGAAACTTGCGAGCATCTTAACTGTCGATCCACTCTACCGGGCCGATCATGGGGGCAAATGGTTAGTGTCAGCTTAACACTACCGGCGCCGGGCTGGCTCGATGCGAGCCGCCGCGTCTATGCCATTGGGGACATACATGGCTGCGACGAGCGGTTGGAGGCGCTGCACCGGCTGATCGAGCGGGATGTGGCCGCGTCGCCACCGGGGGACGGCCTGGTAGTGCATCTGGGCGATTATGTCGACCGGGGGCCGCACTCGGCAGGGGTGGTGCGCCGCCTGCTCGCGCTGCCCGATCTGGCCGGGATGCCGGTGCTGACCCTGCGCGGCAACCACGAGCAGATGATGCTGGACGCGTTGCGCGAGGGCGGCGAGGAGGCGCTGCATTGGTTGGCCAACGGCGGCGAGGCCACCCTGCAAAGCTGGGATGTGTCGGCCGACGATCCGGTGGCGGCGTGGCAGGACGCGGTCGAGGGGGCCGAGCTGGCCTTCCTGCAGGGCTTGCCGCTATTCCACCAGGTTGACGGCTACGTGTTCGTGCACGCCGGCCTGCGCCCCGGCCGGCGGCTGGCGGATCAGGTGGCGGACGACATGCTGTGGATCCGCGGCGGTTTCCTCAACCATCTCGGCCCGATCCTGCCCGAGGCGCCAGGCACAGGCGTGGTGCACGGCCATACCCCGGCGTCGCAGCCGGAGCGGCTTGGTCAGCGGCTGGGGATCGATACCGGGGCGGTGATGGGCGGGGCGCTGACCTGCGCTGTGCTGGAGGGGCGGACGATGCGGTTCCTCACCGCGTAATCGTCGTATCGCGCATACCAAGCACGTCCTGCATGTCATAGCGGCCAGGGGGCCGTCCGGCCAGCCAACGTGCGGCCTGAACGGCGCCAATCGCGAAGGCGCGCCGGTCGAACGCGCGGTGGGTGAGGGCGATGTGCTCGTCGGCTGCGGCGAACAGCAGCGTATGCTCGCCCACCACCTGGCCGCCGCGCAAGGAGGCAAACCCGATCGCGCCCGGGCGGCGCGGCCCGGTATAACCGTTGCGGCCGGTCTCGGCCACGGCGTCCAGCGTAACGCCGCGCCCCTTGGCCACGGCGCGCCCGAGGCCGATGGCCGTGCCGGAGGGGGCGTCGACCTTTTGGCGGTGGTGCATCTCGACGATCTCCGCATCGTAGCGGTCGGCGAGCAGGGCGGCGGCCATGCGTTCGGCCAACGCCAGCACCAGGTTCACCCCAGGCGCGAAGTTCGCCGCGTAGACCACGGGAATGATGGCGGATGTTGCTTGGACGCAGGCTTCGTCAGCCGCGCTCAAGCCGGACGTGCCGAGCACCCAGGCGACGCGGTGGCGGGACAGGATGGCGGCGTGGTCCGGCACGGTGTGGGCGTTGGTGAAGTCGATCACCACGTCGGAGTGGGGCAGTAGCGCCTCGAGCTGGTCGCCGCCGCGGGAGCTGCCACCGGCGGAAGTGAGGCCGGCGGCGCGCACTTCCTGCTCCAGCAACTGCCCCATCCGGCCGGTAATGCCGGCGATGGCGACCCGCTGTGGCAGCCTCAGCTCCGCCCCTCGAAGAAGGCAGCCACCTTTGCGAAGAAGCCGTCGCTCTCCGGGCTGCCGTCCTTGTGGCGGTGTGCCTCGCTCTCGAACTCCTCGAGCAACTCGCGCTGCCGCCGGGTCAGTTGCTGCGGCGTCTCGACCGCCACCTGGACATACATGTCGCCGCGGGCGGCGCTGCGCAGGACGGAGAAGCCCTTGCCGCGGATACGGAATTGGTCGCCGGTTTGGGTACCGGGGGGAATCTTCACCTTAGTGCGGCTGCCGTCGATCACCGGCACCTCGACATCGCCGCCAAGTGCTGCCTGGGTCATCCGCAGCGGCACGCGGCAATAAATGTTGGCGCCGTCGCGCTGGAAGATGTCGTGCGGACGGATGGCGACGTGGACGTATAGGTCCCCCGCGGCGGCTCCTGCGGCGCCCGCTTCGCCCTCGGCCGCGAGGCGGATGCGCACGCCATCCTCCACGCCGGCGGGGATGGTGACGGAGAGGCTGCGCTCGCGCGGGACGGTGCCGGCGCCGCTGCAGACGCGGCATGGGTTGCGCAGGATGCGGCCGCTGCCGCCACAGGTGGGGCAACTGCGCTCCACCAGGAAGAAGCCCTGCTGCGCGCGCACCTTGCCGGCGCCGTTGCAGGTGCCGCAGGTGTCGCGCTCGGCCTGCTTGTTGGCCGACCCGGTGCCGTTGCAGGCGTCGCAGTGCACCCGGGTGGGGACGCGTAGGTCCACCTTGGTGCCGCCGAACGCGTCGGCAAGGTCGATCTCAACTTGGGCGCGCAGGTCGGCTCCGGCGCGGGTGCGGGCGCCGCCGTTGCGTCGGCCGCCCATGAACTCGCCGAACATCTGGTCAAAGATGTCGCCGAGGCCGCCTTCCTGGAAGCCAAACCCGCCGGCAGCGCCGCCGCTGTTGCCCTCGAAGGCCGCGTGGCCGAACCGGTCGTAGGCGGCGCGCTTGGTTTCGTCGCGAAGGACCTCGTAGGCCTCGCTGACTTCCTTGAACTTGGCTTCGGAAGCCTTGTCGCCCGGGTTACGGTCCGGGTGGTACTTCATCGCCAGCTTGCGATAAGACCGTTTCAAGTCATCGGCCGTAGCCTCGCGGGCCACCTCTAGAAGCGCGTAGTAATCTTGCTTGGCCACGTGAAAACCCCGAACGGTCAAGCGGGCGGGCGCTGCCGACCCGGCTTGCTGGGGCCCGCGCCCCGCCTCAACCCCTTATCACATAGGATGCACGGGGGACCACAGCGTGTGGCCCCCCGCGATGCGGTCAGGCCGACTTCTTGCGCTCGTCGACTTCCTCGAACTCGGCGTCCACCACCTTCTCGCCGGGCTTGCCGGACATCTCGGGTTCATCGCCCGGGCCCGCCTCGCTCTGGGCCTTGTAGACCGCCTCGCCGATCTTCATGGCCGCCTTGGTGAGGCGCTCCGACGCGGCGGTGAGGGCAGGCCCGTCCGTGCCAGCCAGGGCAGACTTGGCGGCGGCCAACGCCTGCTCCGCCTCGGTCTTGTCCGCTGGCGGCAGGCGGTCGCCGTGCTCGGCCATGTTCTTCTCGACCGAGTGCACCGTCGCCTCGAGCTGGTTGCGCGCTTCCACCTGCTCGCGCCGGGTCTTGTCGGCCTCGGCGTTGGCTTCGGCCTCGCGCACCATCTGCTGGATGTCCGCTTCCGACAGCCCGCCGCTGGCCTGGATGCGGATTTGCTGCTCCTTGCCGGTGGCCTTGTCGCGCGCGGACACCGAGACGATGCCGTTCGCGTCGATGTCAAACGTGACTTCGATCTGCGGCACGCCGCGCGGGGCGGAGGGGATGCCGGCCAGGTCGAAGTTGCCCAGCAGCTTGTTGTCCGCCGCCATTTCCCGCTCGCCCTGGTAGACCTTGATGGTCACCGCGCTCTGGTTGTCGTCCGCAGTGGAGAAGGTCTGGCTCTTCTTGGTGGGGATGGTGGTGTTGCGGTCGATCAGCCGGGTGAACACGCCGCCGAGCGTCTCGATGCCGAGCGACAGGGGCGTCACGTCCAACAGCAGCACGTCCTTCACGTCGCCCTTCAGCACGGCGCCCTGCACCGCGGCGCCGATCGCCACCACCTCGTCGGGGTTCACGTTGCGGGCGGGTTCGCGGCCGAAGAACTGCTTCACCGCCTCAATCACCTTGGGCATGCGGGTCATGCCGCCGACCAGGATCACGTCGTCGATCTCGGCGGCCGTCACGCCGGCGTCCTTCAGCGCGGCGCGGCATGGGCCGAGGGTGCGCTGGATGAGGTCGTCCACCAGGCTCTCGAGCTTGGCGCGGGTGAGCTTCATCACAAGGTGCTTCGGCCCGGTGGCGTCGGCGGTGATGAAGGGCAGGTTGATCTCGGTCTCCTTGGAGGAGGACAGCTCGATCTTGGCCTTCTCCGCCGCTTCCTTCAGCCGCTGCAGCGCGAGCTTGTCGGTGCGCAGGTTGATGCCCTGGTCGCGCTTGAACTCGTCGGCCAGGTAGTCGATCACGCGGCTGTCGAAGTCCTCACCGCCGAGGAAGGTGTCGCCGTTAGTGGACTTCACCTCGAACACGCCGTCGCCGATCTCGAGCACGGAGATGTCGAAGGTGCCGCCGCCGAGGTCGTAGACGGCGATGGTGCCGTGGTTCTTCTTGTCCATGCCGTAGGCGAGGGCGGCGGCGGTCGGCTCGTTGATGATGCGCAACACCTCGAGCCCGGCGATGCGGCCGGCGTCCTTGGTGGCCTGGCGCTGGGCGTCGTTGAAGTAGGCCGGGACGGTGATGACGGCCTGGTCGACCTTCTCGCCGAGGTAGCTTTCCGCCGTCTCCTTCA
Source organism: Acetobacteraceae bacterium (assembly GCA_965199105.1). Lineage (GTDB taxonomy): Bacteria > Pseudomonadota > Alphaproteobacteria > Acetobacterales > Acetobacteraceae > LMUY01. The sequence continues at coordinate 2,310,346 of CBDAQO010000002.1, forward strand.
TCTTGCCCAGGATGAATGCGCTGATCTGACCCGGCGCGTATTTCTCGCCGCGTGCCTCCACCCAGGCGTCGCCGTTGTCGCCCTTGGCGATCGAGTAGGGCACCAGGCCCTTGTCCTTGGCGACCATCGGGTCGTCGAAGCGGCGGCCGATCAGGCGCTTGACGGCGAACAGCGTGTTGGTGGGGTTGGTGACGGCCTGGCGCTTGGCGCTCTGACCCACCAGCCGCTCGCCGCTGTCGCTGAAGGCGACCATGGAGGGGGTGGTGCGGGCGCCCTCGCTGTTCTCGATCACGCGGACATCCTTGCCCTCCATGATCGCGACGCACGAGTTCGTGGTTCCGAGGTCGATACCGATGACCTTGCTCATTGGCTACTCCATTGCAGCGGCCGGCCGCGGCCCGAAGCACCGCGGGCGACCCTTGGGGATTGTGTCAGGCGGATGTATTGAGCCGGCGCGCGAGGGGCAAGGGGTTCACGGGTTTTTCGCGGTTTGTTCCGTTGCGGGAAGCTCCATTGTCTTGTGCGGGAAGCTCCATTGTCTTGGGCGTCCGGTCGCCTGCCCCTCCCCCCACTGCCATTCCAGGGGCTGCGCCCATGGAACCTTTAGCAGTTTCGCCCAAACCTCTCCCGCGGGAGAGAGCTTTGGCATGGTCGAGGTTAGCTTTCTGCGGCGGGCGCTGGGTCGGGGGCCTTAGCAACCACCACCATGGCGGGGCGCAGCAAGCGGCCGTTCAGCGTCCAACCGGCGGTCCAGGCCTGGATCACAGTACCGGGCGGGTGTTCGGTGGAGGGTTGCTCGGCCATTGCCTGGTGCAGGTTGGCGTCGAACGGCTTGCCGGTGGCGTCCACCTTGGCGATGCCGTTGCGCTCCAGCAGGCTCAGGAACGAGCGCTCCACGCCCTCGAAGCCGTCGCGCAGCTTGCCCACGATGTCGGGCTCGCCGGGTTGCGCGGGCGGGAGCTGGTCGAGGCCGCGGCGCAGATTGTCGGCCGCCTCCACCACGTCGCGGGCGAACTTCTGGATGGCGAACTGGCGCGCGTCGTCGGCGTCCCGCTTGGCGCGGGCGCGAACGTTGGCCATTTCGGCTTCCGACCGCAGCCATTTGTCGCGCATCTCCTGGGCTTCCACTTCCAGGGCGGCGATGCGCGCCGTGGCCGCGGCCATGAGCTGTTCGGGGCTGTCGTTCAGGGTGGCAGCGGGCTCGACCATGTCGGGCGAGACCTCCGTGTTGGGTATGTCGCTACTCATGGACGCAGAATTAGGCCGACGCTGGAAAGGGAACAAGGCGTGCCATCCCAGTTGGTGCGTAACGCCATACTAAAGCATGGTGGGTGGGGGTTCCTAGCCGAGCAGCCGGCCGATCACGCGCGCGGTGTAGTCCACCACGGGGATGATGCGGCCGTAGTTGATCCGCGTCGGCCCGATCACGCCGATGGCGCCCACGATGCGGTCGGCCTCGCCGCGCGCGGGGGCCACAACCATCGAGATGCCGGCGGCGCCGAACAGCCCGCTCTCCGCGCCGATGTAGATGCGCACCCCGTCGGACTGCTCGGCGAGTTCCAGCAGGCGCAGCATGGTCTCCTGGGTCTCGAGGCGGTCGAACAGCACCTGGATGGCGCTGATGCGCTCGATCTGGGTCACGTCCGACAGCAGGCGGCCCTGGCCGCGGATGATGAGGCTGCCGCCGCGCCCGCCGGCCCAGGTGGCGAGGCCGGCTTCCACCACCTGGGCGGAGAGCGCGTCGAGCTGGCTGCGGTCGGCCGCCATCTCGGTGCCGACGATGCTGCGCAGTTCGGTCAGCGAGCGGCCGGACAGGCGGTTGTTGAGGTAGTTGGCCGCCTGGGTGAGCGAGGAGGGCGGCAGGCCCGGCGGCGTCTCGATCACCCGGTTCTCCACCTGGCCGTCGGCGCCGACCAGGATCACCAGCGCGCGACCGGAGCCCAGGGCCACGAAATCGATATGGCGGACGGCGCCTTCGCTCTTCGGCGCCAGCACCAGCCCGGCGGCGGCGGACAGGCCGGAGAGCATGGATGAGACGTCGGTCAGCGTGTCCTGCAGCGAGCGGCCGCGGGCCTCGAGCGCCTGGCCGATCTGGTCGCGCTCCTCGTCGGACAGGTCGCCGAACTGCAGCAGGCCGTCCACGAACATGCGCAGCCCGCGCTCGGTGGGCAGGCGGCCGGCGGAGGTGTGCGGGGAGAACAGCAGCCCGGCGTCGGTAAGGTCGGCCATGACGTTGCGGATGGTGGCGGGGGAGAGCGGGATTTGCAGCCGGCGCGAGAGGGTGCGGCTGCCGACCGGCTCGCCGGTTTCGACGTATTGCTCGACGATCTCGCGCAGCACGGCGGCGCTGCGGGGGTCGAGCGCGGCGGGCGTTTGCGGGCGCGGCGGAAACCGGGGCGTGTCCATCTGTCGACTATACGCCAGGACGGGGGGCCGCGCCGGGTCAAAGGGGCAAATTTGCTGCCTTGCGCACGGGGGCGGCCGCGCATGGCCCGAGGCGGCTCGGCGCATCGTCCGCAAGCCACTCCGCTTGAGCCAGTCCAGGAAAGGTTGCGTGGCCAGCGGGTCGGGCCTCTAATGCAGAAGCCGAACGACTGACTGGCAACAGGCGCCAGGAGAGACCGCGATGCGCGTCGACTTGGTCGAGTTGCTGGCCCGGCGGCCGATCGTCCACCCGACACGGGTCGAGCGCGTTTCTATCTGTGGCCAGCGTGTGGAAATGGTCGTGAGCGGCCATCCATGGTGGTCCGACAAGGGCGATGACGAACCGCCGCAATACATCACGCTGGTGTTCGAGGCGGCCTCGGACGGTGCGCTGCCCGTTCCAAGCGCTGGCGAGTATGAAGAGGATCTTGAAGAGTTCTGCGTCGAGCCGCTCGCGAACGTGAATTGGGCTCAGCCGTGCGAGAACGCGATCTACTGCCACGCGCCATTGCCCGACCCGGCTGCGCTATATGCGATGCTGCAGGCGTTTCTTGCCGGTGCGCACGCATTCAAGGAGCCGGGAGATTTCCTCAACCAGGGCTATGTGCTCGCGGACTTTGCGAGGATCACATCGGGTCGCTCCTATCTCGTGGCTTCTGCACCGGACAGTTTGTGCCGCTTGATCTGCATCGAGCTGGTTCGGCAGAAAGTAGACCACAACATCATCAGGCATAGCCTCGGGCCAGAGACCCGGTTGTGGGTTCAGCTCAACGGTGAGGGGTTCTTGTGTGAGCGAGCCTGGGCGCAATTCGAGCCCGACGGCGCGGCAGGGTGACTCTCGGCCCCAAGCCGCTCTAGAAACGCCGCGTCTGCCGAGGATCAACCATCATGCGCCCATCCGGCCGCGCGAGCGACGCGCTGCGTGACGTGAGTTTTGCCACCGGGTTCGCCCGCCATGCCGAGGGCTCCTGCGTAATCCGCATGGGCGGCACGGAGGTGCTGTGCGCGGCCAGCGTGGAGGGGCGGGTGCCGCCGTTCCTGCGCGGCAAGGGGGAGGGGTGGGTGACGGCGGAGTATGGCATGCTGCCGCGCGCGACCCACACCCGCGGCGACCGGGAGGCGGCGCGGGGCAAGCAGTCCGGCCGCACGCAGGAGATCCAGCGGCTGATCGGGCGCTCGCTGCGGGCGGTGGTGGACCGCAAGGCGCTGGGCGAGATGACCATCACGCTCGATTGCGACGTGTTGAACGCGGATGGTGGCACGCGCTGCGCCTCCATCACCGGCGCCTGGGTGGCGCTGAGCCTGGCGGTGCGCACGCTGATGGCGAGCAACGTGCTGGCCCGCTCGCCGATCCTGGGGCAGGTGGCGGCGGTTTCCTGCGGGCTGGTAGAGGGGCAGGCGGTGCTGGACCTGGACTACGCCGAGGATTCGGACGCTGAGGCCGACGCCAACTTCGTGCTCACCGAGGGGGGCATCGTGGAAATCCAGGGCACGGCGGAGAAGGCGCCGTTCAGCGACAGCCAGTTTGCCGAGCTGATGCGCCTGGCCCGCCTCGGCACCGGCCAGCTCTACGAGCTCCAGCGCGCAACGTTGGCATGAGCGAGCCTGGCGCCGGGCGGCTGCAGCGCGGCGACCGGCTGGTGTTGGCCAGCCACAACCCAAGGAAGCTGCATGAACTCGAGGCCATGATGCTGCCGTTCGGCATCGCCGTGGTCTCCGCCGCCGCGCTCGGCTTGCCGGAACCGGAGGAGACCGAGCCGGATTTTGCCGGCAATGCCCGGCTAAAGGCGGTCCACGCCGCCGCGGGCAGCGGCTTGCCCGCGCTCGCCGATGATTCGGGCTTCTGCGTCGCCGCGCTAGGCGGGGCGCCGGGGCCGCTTTCAGCGCGCTGGGCCGGCCCGGGCAAGGACTTCGCCGCCGCCATGCAGCGCGTGCATGACGAAGGCGGCCACCCGAGCCGCGCCTGGTTCGTCTGCGCGCTCTGCCTGGCCTGGCCCGGCGGCGCCACCAGCACCTTCCTGGGCCGCGTCGACGGGCAGACCTGCTGGCCACCGCGGGGCAGCCTGGGCTTCGGCTATGACCCGATGTTCCAGCCGGTCGGCAGCGCGCTCAGCTTCGGCGAGACGGCGGCAAAGGCCAAGCACGCGGCCAACCACCGCTTCCGCGCCTTTGCCGCCTTCCAAGCCGCCTGCCTGCCGGCCGCCGCGGGGTTGGGATAGCCGGCCTGCCCACCCACATCCCGGGCCATCACGGTCGACGGGATGGGCAGAGATGTATCCAGACACGCAGTTGCTGATCGATGGCGAGTGGACCGCGGCTGCGGCGGGCAAGACCCTGCCCGTGCTCGACCCGGCGACTGGCGACGCGATCGGCAGCGTGGCCCATGCCGAGCAGCCCGACCTGGACCGCGCCTTGGCCGCCGCCGCGCGGGGCTTCGACGTGTGGCGCAAGATTTCGGCGTTCGAGCGCGGCAAGCTGATGCGCAAGGCCGCCGACCTGCTGCGCGGCCGGGTGGACCAGGTTGCCGAGATCATGGTGCGCGAGCAGGGCAAGCCGCTGACCGAGGCCAAGATGGAGACCGCCTCCGCGCCCGACAACATCGAGTGGATGGCCGAGGAGGGCCGCCGCTCGTATGGCCGGGTGATCCCGGCGCGGCTGCCGGGCGTGTATCAGATGTCGTTGCGCGAGCCGGTGGGCGTGGTGGCGGCGTTCACGCCGTGGAACTTCCCGATCAACCAGGCGGTGAAGAAGATCGCCGCGGCGCTGGCGGCGGGCTGCGCCATCATCGTCAAGGGCCCGGAGGAGACGCCGGCTAGCGTCGCCGAGCTGATGCGTGCCTTCCAGGACGCCGGCTTCCCGCCCGGCGTGGTGCAGCTTGTGTATGGCGTGCCGGCGGAGATCAGCAGCTACCTCATCGCTCACCCGACGGTGCGCAAGATCAGCTTCACCGGGTCGACCGCGGTGGGCAAGCAGCTCGCCGGGCTGGCGGGGCAGCACATGAAGCGGGCCACGATGGAGCTGGGCGGCCATGCCCCGGCGATCATCTTCGACGATGCCAACCTCGAGGTGGCGACCCAGGTGCTGGCCGCCAACAAGTTCCGCAACGCCGGCCAGGTGTGCATCGCGCCGACCCGGTTCCTGGTGCAGGAGCGGGTTTACGAGGAGTTCATCGGCCGCTTCACCAGGGCGGCGGAGGCAATTCGGGTCGGCAACGGGCTCGAGCCCGGCACCACTATGGGCCCGCTGGCCAACGACCGCCGGGTGCAGGCGATGGAGGGGTTCATCGCGGACGCCATCCAGCACGGCGGCGAGGTGCGCACCGGTGGCGCGCGGATCGGCAACAAGGGCAACTTCTTCCAGCCCACGGTGATGACCGGCGTGCCGACTGAGGCGCGGGTGATGAACGAGGAGCCGTTCGGGCCGTTGGCGCTCATGACGCCGTTCCGGGACCTGGAAGACGCGGTGAGCGAGGCGAACCGGCTGCCCTACGGGCTGGCGGCCTACGCCTACACCAGCTCGGCGACGCGGGCGACCCAGATCGCGGCGGCGGTGGAGTCGGGCATGATGGCGATCAACCACCACGGCCTGGCGCTGCCCGAGACGCCGTTTGGCGGGGTGAAGGATAGCGGCTATGGCTCCGAGGGCGGCGTGGAGGGCTTGGAGGCGTATCTGTCGACCAAGTTCGTCACCCAGGCCGCAATTTGACGATGGGAGGGGCGCGGTGGCGTGCCGGTGAGCGGGAGTTCGAGCCGGGAGCTCATGATCTGGAACGAGCGTCGCAAGCTGCAGGCACTTTTCCTTAACAATTTGGCGGTAAGCGTGCTTATCCTGGGCGTCGTGACACCCGGGATCGCCGTTCTCTACCAGCTTGGCAGCGCGCCGTCCGTCAATGGCTGGCTGGTTGGCGGTTCGGCGGGCTCGGCGGTGGTGGGGCTCGGGCTGCACGTGCTGGCGGCGTCATGGTTGAGGGGTTTGCGATGACGGCAGACGTCTATTGGGTGCTGTGGCCGTTTCTGGTGGGCGCGATGGGCTTAGCCGCCGTCTATTGGGACCGTTTGTTGCCGTCGCGGCTGAGATTACAGCCACCCGAGCAGTTTGCCGACAACGACCCGCCGGCCACCGGGGCCAGCCGCCGCGCGACCACCTCCAGCGTGCATCCCGTGCCTCGCCAAGCGGCCGAATAGCGCGCTCGGCCCGCTTTAGTTGAACCGTTCTGCCCGATAGGGCGCCGGGTCGAGGTAGGGCTGCTCGCCCGTCATCATTTCCGCCAGCAGCCGCCCGGTGCTCGGGCCCAAGGTGAGGCCCTGATGGGCGTGGCCGAACGCGCACCATAGGCTGGCCTGCCCGGGGGCACGGCCGATCACCGGCAGCATGTCCGGCGTGCAGGGGCGCACGCCCATCCAAGGGGTGCTTTCCACCCGCTCGCCGAGGGGCAGCAGGCCGCGCGCCACCGGGTCCGCGCGCTCCAACTGCACCGGCGTGGCTTCGGCCTCGGAGCGGGTGAACTCGGCGCCCGTGGTCAGCCGCACGCCGGCGCGCATCGGGATCAGCATGTAGCCGTTGTCGCCGTCCAGCATTGGGTGGTTGAGCACGGCGTTGCCGCGCAGCCCGTAATGCACGTGGTAGCCGCGTTTGCCGAACAGCGGCGCGGCCCAGCCGAACCGTTGCGTCAGCTTGGCGGAGCCCATGCCCAGCGCCACCACGGCCTGGCTGGCGGTGACCGGGCCGTCCTCGGTCTGCACCTGCCAAGCCGCACCGTGCTGCGCCAGGGTGGCCGCGTCGCCCACTGCCGATCGGCCGCCGAGCTGGTGGAACAGCCCGGCGTAGGCGGTGGTGAGGGCGTGCGGGTCGCTGACCGAGTAGGGGTCGGTCCAGTGGATGGCGCCGGCCTTGCCGCTCTGCAAATGCGGCTCGAGCTCGGCCAAGCCCGCCGGGTCGAGCACGCGGTAGTTTACGCCGTGGTCGCGATGGGCGAGTTCGGCGTCCTTGATCACGGACTCGAGCGAGGCGGCGGTGCTGAACAGGCGCAGGTAGCCGATCGGCCGCAGCAGGTCGGTGGCGCCGGCCTCGGTGGCGACCGCGCGGTGCTCGTCGAGGCAGGTGGCGATCAGCGCGGCGTGGCCGGCGACGGCGGTGGCGTAGCGGCTAGGGGCGGAGTTCTGCCAGTAGCGCAGCAGCGGCGCGGCGAGGCCAGGCAGCGCGTCCAGGTGGTAGGCGACGTCGATCGCCCGGTTGGCCACCACCCGGCTTAGCGTCGAGATGTCGCGCGGGAAGGGGGCGGGGAACACCGCCTCGCGCTGGATCAGCCCGGCGTTGCCGAACGAGGTGCCCTCGCCGGGTCCGTTGCGGTCGACCAGGACGACGTCCCAGCCGCGGCGGCGCAGGTGTAGGGCGACGGAGACGCCGACCATGCCGGCGCCGAGAACGATTGCGTCTTGGCTCATGCAGGGATCAGATGGGTGGTCATGCGCCGACGAGTAGCACAGGGTCGCGCGTGGCGAGAATGACCTTGGCACCATCCTTTCGACCGCTGGACCCTCTGCGATGCACTCCGCCGCGCCGCTCGCCTGCCAACGCGCCCTGTTCGAGCTGCCCGAGGCGGTGAGCTACCTCGATGCCGCCGCCTGGGCGCCGCTGCCGCTGCCGGTGCGGGAGGCGGCCGCGTGGGGCATGCGGGCCAAGACGCAGCCTTGGCTCAAGGCACGCGATGCGGCGCAGGCCTTGTCCGAGCGGGCGCGGGCCGCCGCCGCCGCGCTGGTCGGCGCCACGGCGGACGACATCGCCATCGTGGGCTCGGTCAGCCACGGCATGGCCACTGCCGCCCGCAACCTGCGCTTCCCGCCGGGTGGCCGGGTGCTGCGGGTGGCAGGCGAGTTCCCGTCCCACCGCCTGGTGTGGGACCGGCTGGCGGCTGAGCAGGGCCTGGTGGTGGAAGAGGTGGCGCGCCCGGCCGATGGCGACTGGACCGCCGCCTTGCTCGCCGCCATCCATCGCCCCGGGGCCCGCCCGCTGGCACTGGCCACGCTGAGCCCGCTGCATTGGTCGGACGGCACGCTGATGGACCTCGACCAGCTCGGCCCGGCGGTGCGCCGGTTGGGGGCGGCCCTGGTGGTGGACGCGACGCAGGTGGTGGGCGCCATGCCGGTGGACGTGGCGCGCTGGCAGCCGGACTTCGTGGCCTTCCCAACCTACAAATGGGTGCTGGGGCCGTATAGTCTGGCCTTCCTCTACGCCGCGCCGCATCGCCAGGACGGCAGCGCGCTCGAGGTGCACAGCGGCAACCAGGACCAGCCCGGCGCACGGCGTTATGACAAGGGCGAATGCCGCGACCCGCTGCTGCTGCCGATGGCGTCGGCTGGGATGGAGCTGGTGGCGGGCTGGGGCGCGCCGGCGATCGCGGCCCGGCTGCGCGCGCTCACCAGCCGGCTCGCCGAGGGGGCCGAGCGCCTGGGCTTCTCAGCGCCACCCGCGGCGCAGCGCAGCCCGCACATCATCGGGCTGGCGCTCCCGGGCGGGCTGCCGGCGGGCCTGATCGACGGGTTGCAGGCAGAGGGCGTGTTCGTCAGCGACCGGCTGGGCACGCTGCGCATCAGCCCGCATGTCTGGGCCAACGAAGCCGACGTGGAGCGTTGCCTAAACGCGCTGCGGGTGCTGCTTCAGCGCGCGTAGTCGGGCTGGCTGCGGTCCAGCAGGCGCTTCATCGCGGCGAAGTGGTAATCGTAAGCGTTCTCCCCAGCCGGCAGCCCGGTGTTGCTGAACTGGGCGCGGGTGAAGTCCACCACCGCCTGCGGCACGCGGTTCAGCGGCTTGCCGGTGGACATAGCGAGGATTTGCGTCTGGCAGGCGCGCTCGAGGAAATACAGGCTGTTGAACGCGTCCGCCACCGACTTGCCGCACACGATGACGCCGTGGTTGGCCAGCATCAACACCAGCTTGTCGCCCATGATCTCGGCCATGCGCTCCCCCTCCGCCATGTCCAGCGCGAGGCCGCCATAGCTGTAGTCGTAGGCGATCTCCCCCGCGAAGCCGAGCGCGTTCTGGCCGATCATCTCGACCGTCATGTCCTCGAGCTGGGTGAGCGCGGTGGCGTAGGGCATGTGGGTGTGCAGTACGCAGGCATGGCCGCGCTTGTGGATCGGGGCATGGATGCACAGCGCGGTGCGGTCCGCCATGCCGTCGCCGCGCAGCACGTTGCCGGCGACGTCCACCTCGAGCAGGTCACTCGCGCGCACCTCCGACCAGTGCAGGCCGTAGGGGTTGAGCAGGAAGCGCTCGGCGTCGCCGGGCAAGGCGAGGGTGAAGTGGTTGTCGATGCCCTCGTGGAAGCCGTTCAGCACGGCCAGGCGAAGGCAGGCGGCGAGATCGATGCGGGCTTGCCGCCCGGTTTGGCCGACGGTGGTCACGCTGTCCAACATGGCAAGCTCCTTCAGGCTGGCTCGGTGAGGCCGCAGACCACGCCGGGTCGCAGCACCTGGGGGTCATATGGCGGGCGGGCGAACACGGCATGCACCAGCGGGGCGAAGTGCTCGATGGTTGCGGTGGGGTAGTCCGGGTCGAAGCTCGATTGGTCCCAGCGCTCGCAGAACTCGACGCAGGTCTGGTAGGCCGGGTGGTCGCGGTAGCGTTCGCGCTCGAACTGGTTCCAGCCATAGTGGTGGGCGTAATACACCATCTGGAATGCGCCGTGGTGCTCGACCACCCAGGTGCACTCTTCGCGCAGGAACGGGCGCAGGATTTCGGCGGCGAAGCGGTCGTGGTTGCGCGGCGCCAGGCCGTCGCCGATGTCGTGCAGCAGGGCGGCTACGATCCAGTCGGTGCCGGCGCCGTCCTGCTCGGCGCGGGTGGCGGATTGCAGCGCATGGCCCAGCCGGGTGATCTGGTAGCCTTCCATCGGCTCCGTCGCCTGGCTGGCCAGCTCGCGCAGCAGGCGGTCCGGCGTGCGGGCGATGTACGGCGCCTCGGCGTGCTGCAGCAGCAGGTAGTCGTCGCGGCTGCCGTCTTTCATCTGGGTGAAGCTGACGGTTGGCATGGCGGTTGTCTCCGCAGGGCAAGGCATCTTGGCATGCAAGCGGCGGACCGAACGCCCGTCAGGCCGGCTCCACCGCGGTCGCCGCGGGGTCTCCGGTGTAGAACTGCGGCCAGTCGCGCGCAACGACGGGGCCGTCGTCGCGATAGGCGTAGCAGGTGTTGAGCATGGCGGGCTTGCTGGCGCGGGCGCGCGCGTCCATGCGTTGCTTATACATCGTCTGGAACGCGACGGTGGCCATCGGCTGCAGCAGCTCGCGCAGGTGGGTGCAGCCGTGCACGCCGCCCACCCGCTCCGCCGCCGCGCGGATGAAGCCGGCGCGGATTTGCAGGCCGACCAGCCTGGCGTAGTTGGGGGTGACTTGCGGGCAGATGGCGTAGGGGCTGTCATCCGTCACGGCCTCGAAGCCCACGATGGTCATGCTCGAATCCACCGTCATGCGCATGGCCATGCCGTGCAGGGGCTCGCCGGGTTCGATGCGGCCGCGGTCGCGCAGGTCCATAGGCGTCGTCTTGATGTCGGTCAGCCGGGCTTCCACGTCGAACAGGCCGTCCTCCCGCTCGTAGCCGGTGAGCTCGATGCGGCGGGTGTGCAGGGCTTTGCGCGGCGTCTGGCTGGGGGTGAGCGGCATGGCGCGGTCTCCTGTTCGCAGCGCAGCATATAGGCGGCAGCGGCGGCAACGGCGACAGCGGCGTCAGTTGCGGAAGCGGGCGAGGCGCACGGCGGTGTGGCCGCGGCTGGCGCGCAGGCTGGGCATCACCAGCATGCAGTCGTCGTGCGGGGTGCGGATTTCGGCCGTGCCATCCACGGCGATCAGGGTGTTGCGATACGGCACCACCTCGCCGCCACGGAACGGGCGCATGAAGGCGAAGGCGGAGGTGGTGGCGGTGACCGCGGTGGTGACTTCGGCCATGCGCACCGGGTGTTGCGGCGCCAGGCCCGGCCGCAAGCCGGCATAGCGCAGCACGCCGTCCACGCAGGCCTGGGTGGTGGCGATGGTGTCGGTCTCCCAGTGCTGCCCGGCCTCCACCAGCACGGCGGCGGCGGCGCCCGGCCCGGTGAAGCTCGGGTAGTCGATCAGGCGCGGGCCGCTGGCGTGGCCCCAATCCGCCACCACTAGCGGCGGCACCGCGATGCCTGCCGCCAGGTCGCGCCCCTTGTCGCTGGGCCCGCTCAGGATCAGCGGGTCGGACGGCCACAGCATGGAATGCAGGTCGAGCAGCAGGTCCACCCGCTCGATCAGGGGCCGGATGTCGCGCGCGCGGTCGAGTTCCACCGAGTGGCGTGGGCCGTCGAGCAAGGCCGGGTCCCACACGCGATTGAGGTCTTCGTCGACGAAGCGGGAGGTGGTGGGATGCGCCGGGTCGAAGCGGGCGAAGGCGTCCAGGTTGGCGAAGCCAAGGGTGAGTTGGCCGCGGTTGATCTGCACGCCGTGGCGCAGCATGGCGTCCAGCACCAGGGCGCCGGCCAGTTCGTTGCCGTGCGTCAGCGCCATGATGGCGACGTGCGGGCCGGGCCGGCCGGAGTTGAAGGTGGTGAAGCCGCGGATGCCGATGTTGCCCTGCAGCCAGGGCGAGAGGGTGGGCGCGGCGACGTGGACCGCAAACTGCGGCGGCAGGTCGCTGCCCCACTCGATCATGTCGCCCCACCCGGCGCGGGCGCTGCCTGGTCGAGCGGGGTGTCGGCAGGCAAGGAAGCATCGGCCATGGGAGTAGTCTATACGCGCGCGCCCTGGCGGCAACCGGGTTGCAGGGGCGGCCCGGCGGCGGCAGAAGCGTGCCATGCCCGACACCGCGCCCGCACCGCCGCCCGAGCGGCCGACCCGGCGGCTGCACCCGCTGCATCGGCTGTGGCAGGCGCTGCCGGCCGGGCAGCGGCGGCGAGTGTTGGCGCATGGGGCGGCGTTGCTAGCGCCACGTCCGGACCAGCCGGCGCCGCACGCCGCACCGGGCCTGGTGGTCGCGGGCGAGCTGGAGCGGGCGTCCGGGCTGGGTGAGGGCGCACGGCTGATGCTGGCGGGGTTGGCCGAACTGGGCGCTCCCGGCTGGCCGCTGCGCGCCGGGTTGCGCGTGCCGGGGGAGGCGGCGGACATGGCGGTGGCCGACGCCGGGCCGCCGCCGCCGCCCGGGGTGCCGCTGGTGCTGCACGTGAACGCGCCGCACGTGCCGGCGGCGCTGCTCAGGCTGCCCCGCCGCCTGCTGCGGGGCCGCCGGGTGATCGGCATGTGGGCGTGGGAGCTGCCGGTGGCGCCGCCCGGCTGGGCGCTAGGGGCGCGCTTCGTGCACGAGGTCTGGGTGCCGTCCCGCTTCACCGCCGCCGCCCTCGAGCCGTTGGCGCCGGGCCGGGTGCGGGTGGTGCCGTATTGCGTGGCGTCGCGGCCGCCGCAGCCATCGGCGCTGGGGCGCGACGGGTTCGGGCTGCCAAGTGGGGCGGTGATCGTGCTGTGCTCGTTCAGCCTGGCCTCCTCGTTCGAGCGCAAGAACCCGCTGGCGGCGATCGCGGCCTTCCGGCTGGCGTTCGGCGACCGGGCGGACCGTCTGCTGGTGATGAAGGTGTCGGCCGGCGACCACTGGGGGGCGGACCTGGAGCGGCTGCGCGAGGCGGCGGGCGAGGCGGCGGGCGAAGCGGGCAACATCCGCTTCGAAACCCACACCCTGTCGCTGGCCGACAACCAGGCGCTGCTCGCCTGTGCCGACATCGTGCTCTCGCTCCACCGCAGCGAAGGGTTCGGCCTGGTGCCGGCGGAGGCGATGCTGCTGGGCCGCGCGGTGGTGGCGACGGATTGGTCGGGCAACATCGACTTCATGGACGCGACCACCGCCGCCCTGGTGCCCTACCGGCTGGTGCCGGCGGTCGACCCGCGCGGCGTGTTCCAAGCCCCGGGGGCGATGTGGGCGGAGGCGGATGTCGGCGTCGCGGCGTCGCACTTGGCCCGGCTGGCCAGCTCCGCGGCGGCGCGTGCGGAGCTCGGCGGGCGGGCGCAGGCCAGCGTGCGCGCGCTGCTCGGCCCGGCGGCGCTCGCCACCGCGATGGCCGGGCTGAACGGATGAGGCTGCTGGTGTGGCAATGGGGCACCCGCGGCGCCGGGCCGCGCTATGCGCTCGAGCTGGCCGAGGCGTTGCGCGGGGTGCCAGGGCTGGAGGTCGTGCTGTCCCTGGCGCAAGGCGCGGAGCTGCTGGCCACCGGCGCTGGCTGCGAGCTGCCGGTGGCCACCTATCGCGGCGCGGCGGGCTGGGCGATGCGGATGGCGGGCATCCCGGTGACCGCGCTGGGGCTGGCCCGGCGCTTGCGGCCGTGGCGGCTGGATGCGGCCCTGTGCGCCATGCCGGCCCCGCTGGACGCGCTGATGGTGGCGGCCTTGGCACGTCTCGGTCTGCCCTACGCCGTCGCCGTGCATGACGCCACGCTGCACCCGGGCGACATCCTGCCGCTGCAGGCCGTGCTGCAGCGCCTGCTGTTGCGCCGGGCCCGCGCGTTGGTGGCGCTGAGCGGCCACGTCGCGGCGCAGTTGCAGCCCGTGGCACGCGGTCGGCCCATTCTGCGCGCGCGGCTCTCGCCCCTGCGCTATGGCGACGCCCCCGTGGCTCCAGGCCAGCATGGCGGGGCGCTGCGGCTGCTCAGTTTCGGCCGTTTGCTGCCCTATAAGGGGCTCGACCTGCTGCAAGCGGCGCTCGCCCGCCTGCCGCCGGGCCACGCGGATGTGCGGGTGGTGGGCACCGGGCCGGAAAGCGCCGAATTGGCCGCCCTGCGCCGGCTGCCGGGCGTGGCGGTGGAGAACCGCTGGGTGCCGGAGGACGAGGTGGGCGGTTTGCTGCAATGGGCCGACGCCTTGGTGTTGTCGCATCGCGAGGCCAGCCAGAGCGGGGTCGCCGCCGCCGCAATCGCCGCCGGGCGCTGGGTGGTGTCGACCCGGGTCGGCGGCCTGGCCGAGCAGCTTGCCGGCTACGCGGGGGCGCGTCTGTGCGAGCCTGACCCGGCGGCCTTGGCGCAGGCGATCCTGAGCCTGTCGGCTGACCCGCCGCGCGTGACGGTGGATGGGGATGCGGGGTGGCAGCGTAGCGTGGCTGAGTTGGTGGGGGGGCTGCGGGCCGCGCTTTGAGCCGTCTTTTTGCGCTCGGTCGGCGGGCGGTTTACCCGACTCCGGCCGCGCGATACATGACCCGGCATGCCCGCACCCCTAGCAGCCCTGGTCACCGGCGGCGCGCAGCGACTCGGCCGCGCGATCGCCCTGGCGCTGGCCGCGGCCGGGCATCCCGTGGCGGTGCATTGCCATCGCAGCCAGGCCGAGGCGCAGGCATTGGCCGCTGAAATCCGCACGGCTGGCGGCCAGGCCGAAGTCTGCCCGGCGGACCTGGCGGACGAGGCGGCGACCGCGGCGCTGATCGGGCAGGCCAGCGCCGCACTTGGGCCGGTGGGCGTGCTGGTCAACAACGCCAGCACGTTCGAGCGCGACGAGTGGGACACGGTGGACCGCGCGAGCTGGGACGCGCACCTGCAGCCCAACCTGCGTGCGCCGTTCGTGCTGATCCAGGCGCTCGCCCGCGCCCTGCCGCCCGGCGCCGAGGGCAACGTGATCAATCTGCTGGACCAACGCGTGTGGTCGCTGACGCCGCATTTCGTGTCTTACACCGTGTCCAAGGCGGCGCTGTGGGCGCTCACCCAGTCGATGGCCCTGGCGCTGGCGCCGCGCATCCGGGTGAATGCCATTGGGCCCGGGCCGGCGCTGCCCAGCCCCCGGCAATCCGCCGAGCAGTTCGCCCAGCAATGCGCCGCCACCCCGCTCGGGCGCGGCACCAGCCCGGCGGAAGTGGCGCGCGCGGCCATGGCGCTCCTTGCCCTGCCCTCCGTGACGGGCCAGATGATCGCGCTCGATGGCGGCCAGCACCTGCAATGGAGCCCGGCCAGAGGGGGGAGCCAGACCGAATGAACGACAGCCCACGGCTTGCGCAGGACGGCCGCCGCCACGTGTTCATCCGCGACATGGTGTTGCCCGCCGCCATCGGGATTTACCCGCACGAGCAGGGCATCCAACAGCGCGTGCGGCTGAACCTCGACCTGGCGGTCAGCGAGGCACCGTTCGGCAGCGGTGCCGGCATGTCACGCCCGCGCGTGGGCCGGGACGAACTGGGCCGGGTGGTCGACTACGAGCGCCTCGTCCATGCCGTGCGTGCGGTGGTGGCGTCCGGGCACGTCATGCTGGTGGAGACGCTGGCCGAACGGATTGCCGAGACCTGCTTTGCCGACCCGCGGACGGAACTGGTTTGCGTGCGGGTGGAAAAGTTGGACGTGTTCGAGGACGTTGCCTCGGTCGGCGTGGAAATCGAGCGGCGGCGGCCGAGTTGTCCACCTGGGGTAATTGATTCGCAATAGAGTCAGCGCGATACGGCGATGTTTTGATTTTATGACATCCAAAAAAGGGAAAATGCAGCGAAAACAGGTGTTTAGATCGGATGCCCAAAAATGGTGCAAGATGGTGAAACCCGCGGTTGACCGCCATCTCACGGGCGTTTCCGGGCGCTGCTCCACAGTGTTATCCACAGCGGCGGTGGAGAGCTCAACGGCCCCCCTGGTGAAATCGCAGGCAGCCCATGGTTGAGGCTCCGCCGCCGGGCGAAATCGGCGTCGTCATCGTCGAGCGCGCGCTGCAGACCATGCCGGGCAGCCCGGGCGTTTATCGTATGTTAGACGCCAAGGGCGAGGCGCTCTACGTGGGCAAGGCGCGCAGCCTGAAGAAGCGCGTCGCAAGCTACACGCAGCTCGCCCGCCTGCCCGAGCGGCTGCGCCTGATGGTGTCGCAAACGGTGGCGATGGAGATCGTCACCACCCACACCGAGGCCGAGGCGCTGCTGCTCGAGGCCAACCTCATCAAGCGCCTGAAGCCGCGCTACAACATCGTGCTGCGGGACGACAAATCCTACCCGTGGCTGATGCTGACCGAGGACAGCCCGTACCCGCAACTGGCCAAGTTCCGCGGCACGCAGGTGAAGGGGCGGTCGTATTGGGGGCCGTTTGCCTCCGCCTGGGCGGTGAACCAGACGGTGGTGGCGATGGAGCGGGTGTTCCTGCTGCGCTCCTGCGCCGACACGGTGTTCCGCAACCGCAGCCGCCCCTGCCTGCTGCACCAGATCAAGCGGTGCAGCGCGCCCTGCGTCGGGCGCATCAGCCAGGAGGACTACGGCAAGCTGGTGGCGCAGGCCAAGGCGTTCCTACAGGGCCGTGCCGCCGGGGTGCAGGCGGAGCTGGCGGCGGAGATGGAGAGTGCGGCCGGCAACCTCGAGTTCGAGCGCGCCGCCGCCGCCCGCGACCGCATCCGCGCGCTCACCCACGTGCAGGGCACCGGCGTGGTGAACCCGGCGAGCCTGGAGGACGCCGACGTGTTCGCCGCCTGGCAGACGGCGGGGCAGACCTGTGTGCAGGTATTCTTCGTCCGCGGCGGGCGCAACAACGGCAACCGCGCGTTCTTCCCCACCCACGGCAAGCAGGACGAGGCCGGCCAGGTGCTGGAAGCGTTCATCGCCCAGTTCTACGACGACAAGCCGCCGCCGCCGCTGGTGCTCACCAGCCACGACCTGCCCGAGGCCGAGCTGGTGGCCGAGGCGCTCTGCCTCAAGGCGCACCGCAAGGTGGAGATCGCCACCCCGCAGCGGGGCGAGAAGCGCAACGTGGTGGAGCACGCCGTGGTGAACGCCCGCGAGGCGCTCGAGCGTAAGCTGGCGGAAGGCGCGGGCCAGGCCAAGCTGCTGGACGGCGTGGCCGAGCTGTTCGGCCTTCCGGCGCCGCCCGAGCGCATCGAGTGCTACGACAACAGCCACATCATGGGCGCCAACGCCTATGGCGTGATGGTGGTGTTCGGTGCGGAAGGCCCAACCAAGAACGCCTATCGCAAGTTCGCCATCCGCAACCCGATCATGCCCGGCGACGACTTCGCCATGATGCGCGAGGTGCTGGAGCGGCGCTTTGCCCGCGCCTTGAAGGAGAGCGCGGAGGGCGAGATGAGCAACTGGCCCGACCTGGTGCTGATCGACGGCGGCGCCGGGCAGCTTTCCGCGGTGCAGGGGATCCTGGCCGATCTCGGGGTGCAGGACGTGAAGGTGGTCGGCATCGCCAAGGGCCCGGACCGCGACGCCGGGCGCGAGTGGTTCCACATGGAGGGGCGCGACCCGTTCCAACTGCCGCCGCGCGACCCGGTGCTATACTATCTGCAACGGGTCCGGGACGAGGCGCACCGGTTCGCCATCACCACGCACCGGGCCGGGCGGGCCAAGACGCTGGTGCGCAGCGAGTTGGACGACATCGACGGCGTGGGATCGGCGCGCAAGCGGGCGCTGCTGAATCATTTCGGCTCGGCACGCGGGGTGAAGCAGGCGGGCTTGAGCGACTTGGAGGCGGCCCCTGGGATCAACCGCGAGACGGCGCGGCGGGTGTATGCGCATTTCCATGCGGGGGCGAGTTTGGCGGCAGGGTAAGGAGAGTACGCCCCCACTCAGCCTGCTCCCATTTCCGCAGGCGGAAGTGGGCTTTCAGCGGGTTGGCTCAGCGCAGCAGGGCGGGGCTCCATAGCGCCATGGGGACGCCCGTCGCCAGGCTCAGGCGCAGGCCAAGCCAGCCGTCGATCCGCTCGATGGCGGAGCCGAACGTGCGCTGGTACAGGCTGCCCAGCTTGAGGTCTTCCACCGGGAGGCTCTCGCTGACGCTTTTTTCCTTGGCCAGCCACGCCCGTGCGGCGCGTTCGCCGCCGATCTCGTCGACCAGGCCGAGCGCCAGCGCCTGGCGGCCGTCATAGGCGCGGCCGTCGGCCAGGTCGCGCACCTTGGCCTCGTCCATGTGGCGGCCTTGCGCCACGATGGTGACGAACTGGCCGAACAGGTCGCCCACCAGCGCCTGCAAGTAGTCGTGCCCGGCCGGGGACAGCGGATGCGTGTAGGAGGGTTGGTCCTTCAGCGGCCCAGAAACGATCGGGGTGCTTTCGATGCCGAGCTTGTCGAACAGGCCGCCGACGTCGCCGGTTTCCAGGATCACCCCGATCGACCCGGTGAGCGTGGCGTTGCTAGCGAAGATGCGGGCGGCGGGGACGCTAATCATGTAGCCGGCCGACGCCGCGGTGCCGCCCATCACCGTCACCAGCGGCTTGGCGGCCGCGATCCGCTCCAGTGCGTCGTGCAGGCTCTCGCCCCCTGCGACGCTACCGCCCGGGCTGTCCACCGCGAGCAGCACGGCTGCGACGCTGTTGTCGTGGGCCAGGCCGTCCAAGGCGTCCAGCAGCTTGCGGTCCTCGGTGATGATGCCGCTCACCGTCACACGCGTGACGTGCTTGCCAGCGAGGGCGGCTGGGCTTGCGTTGCGCAGCGCGTAAGCGGCGGCGGCGAGCACGGCCAGCACCGCCACCAGTCGCCAGAAGACCAGGCGGCGCTTGAGGCGCCGCCGGTCGATCAGCAGGTCTGCCTCCAGACCCTCGGCCATGCAGGCTTACTCGCCGCTCTGCTGATTGCGGCGACGGATCGCCGCTCCCAGGATGTCGCCCAGCGAGGCGCCGCTGTCTGACGTGCCGAACTCGGCCACCGCCTGCTTGTCCTCCTCGATCTCGCGGCCCTTGATGGTGAGCGAGAGCTTGCGGGCGGCGCGGTCGATGGCGGTGATCTTGGCGTCCACCTTCTCGCCCACGGCAAAACGATCGGGGCGTTGGTCCTGCTTGTCGCGGGCCAGTTCGGCGCGGCGGATGAAGCCGGTCAGCACCTCGTCCACCTTCACCTCGATGCCGTTGGCCTGCACGGCGGTCACGACGCAGGTGACGACCTCGCCCTTCTTGACGCGGGAGAGCGTGTCGGCCGCCGGGTCCTCGTGGAGCTGCTTGATGCCGAGCGAGATGCGCTCCTTCTCGACGTCCACGTCCAGCACCTTGGCGCGGACGGTCTGGCCCTTGTCGTATTTGGCCATGGCGAGCTCGCCGGGTTCGTCCCACGAGATGTCCGACATGTGGACCATGCCGTCGATGTCGGGGCCAATGCCAATGAACAGGCCGAACTCGGTGATGTTGCGCAGCTCGCCCTCGACCTCGGCGCCAACCGGGTGGGTCTCGACGAACTCCTCCCACGGGTTGCGCTGCACCTGCTTCAGGCCGAGCGAAATGCGCCGCTTGGAGCTGTCGACGTCCAGCACCATCACGTCCACCTCCTGGGAGGTGGCAACGATCTTGCCGGGGTGGACGTTCTTCTTGGTCCAGCTCATTTCCGAAACGTGCACCAGGCCTTCGACGCCGGGCTCGAGCTCCACGAAGGCGCCGTAGTCGGTGATATTGGTGACGCGGCCGGTGAACTTGGCGTTTGGCGGGTATTTCGCCGCCACACCCTCCCACGGGTCAGCCTCGAGCTGCTTCATGCCCAGGCTGATACGCTGGGTGTCGGCATTGAAGCGGATCACCTGCACGCGGACCTGCTGGCCGATGGTGAGCGCCTCGGAGGGGTGGTTGATGCGGCGCCAGGCGATGTCGGTCACGTGCAGCAGGCCGTCCACGCCGCCCAGATCCACGAAGGCGCCGTAGTCGGTTATATTCTTTACCACGCCATCGAGGATCATGCTTTCCTTGAGGCCCTGGATCAGCTCGGAGCGCTGCTCGGCGCGCGTCTCTTCCAGCACGGCGCGGCGGCTGACGACGATGTTGCCGCGGGCGCGGTCCATCTTGAGGATTTGGAACGGCTGCGGCGTGCCCATCAGCGGGCCGACGTCGCGCACCGGGCGGATATCCACCTGGCTGCCGGGCAGGAAGGCCACGGCGCCGCCGAGGTCGACGGTGAAGCCGCCCTTGACCCGGCCATAGATGGTGCCGTTGACGCGCTGCTGTGCCTCGAACGCCTTTTCGAGGTTGGTCCAGGCCTCTTCGCGCCGGGCCTTTTCGCGCGACAGCACGATGGCGCCGTCGCGGTCCTCGTAGCGTTCGACGAACAGCTCGATCAGGTCGCCGGGCTTGACCTCGGGGGCGGCGCCGGGCGGGCCGAACTCCTTGAGTGCCACGCGGCCTTCGCTCTTGAGGCCGACGTCGACGATGGCGAATTCATCAGTGAGGCGGAGCACCCGCCCGGTGACGACGGAGCCGTCAAAGCCGGTGTCGCGGCCGAGGGTCTCGTCGAGCAGGGAGGCGAAGTCCTCGCCTTCCGGATTATGTGAGCTGGAGTAGTCGTAGGCGACGGCGCTGGATGCCATGGGGATCGGAGTTTCCTGTCGGGGGCGCAGGGCGCCAGGGGTTTGCGCGTCCAGTTGCGGACACGGCTTGCTCACGGATGTGGCCGGTTGGTGGTGTCTCGCGCGGGTAGAACACGAGACAGTGGGTAAGTGTCAAGGAAAACCGCCCCAACGAGCCG
Organism: Acetobacteraceae bacterium; assembly: GCA_965199105.1. GTDB lineage: Bacteria > Pseudomonadota > Alphaproteobacteria > Acetobacterales > Acetobacteraceae > LMUY01. Next base: position 2,331,151 of record CBDAQO010000002.1, read on the forward strand.
AGCCCGGCTGCGAGCGGGTCGCTCGTCAGCCGGGCTGGCAGGGTTCAGGGGGCGCCGGCATGGGTTACAGGCCGAACACGGCCCGGTAGCGCCGGAAGCAAGCCGCGCCGCATTCCAGCCGCATCAACGCGCCCTCGGCCAGCGCGGGCGCCCAGTCCGGGTTCATGTTCACCAGCGGCCAGGCGGCCTCGGCGTTCCAGGCCGCGCTGTGCTTGATGTCGAGCACGGCGTGCAGGTCGAAATAGTGCCGGTCCTTGGCGCTGATGCCGAGGCGGCGCAGGCCCTCGCCGACCAGCTTGGCGCGACCCGGCGCGGTTTGCTCGATCACGCCCAAAGCGCCGACCGAGTGGAACGCGTAGCGGCGGCTGGCGGCCAGGCCGGCCATGGTGTTGGCCAGCGCCAGCGCCTCCCAGATCGTGGACTCCACGGTCGGGTGCAGGTCGAGCTTGTCGGCCAGGTGCGCGAGCATCGGGCCGTGCATGCCCTTGGCGTTGCCGCGGCCCATCTCGTCCCAGTAGTTGCGCGCTAGCTCTAGCTTGGCGGGCGTGGGCAGGCGGAGTTGGGTGAGCGCGGTGAGGTCGTCAAAACCCGCCTCACCGGCTACTTCCTGCTGCAGGAACCAGCGCATCTCCTCCATGCTGGCTTGCTCGGCCAGCCAGGGGAACAACGGGTCATCCTGGCCCGGGCCGGTGTGCTCCAACTGCTCGAACCAGGCGACGAAGCCGCTTGGGTCCCGCGGCGCTTCGGCGGCGCGGCTGGCGACCGCGGCGCGCTGCTGCTCGAGCCAATGCCCCTCCTCGAGCAGGATGGCGGTGCCGCTCTGCAGCTCCTGCTCCCAGTCGTCGTGCGGCAGGCCCGGCGTGAAGCGAGCGGCGTTCAGGGCGGCCAGGCGGCGCTGCCACAGATCGGCCTGGGTGAGGGAGAAAGACTGGCTGCCATCAGGCATGGGTGGTTTCCTCTGTCATAGTCAGGTGCCTGGCTTGGCGCGCCAGGCGGTGAGGCCTTGGTGGCGGGGCCACGGCTAAGGCCTGCGGAGCTCCAAAACGACGGCTGCAATCCGGTCCGCGACAACGTAAGCGCCGTGGTCCAGTTCCTCGCCGAACACGTCCGGGTCGATCTCGCGGTAGTCCCAGTCAAACCCGCTCGCGGCCAGCAGGTGCGAGGCGGCGTCGAAAAACGGGTCTTCGCCGTCGATAATGGCGGCGCCGGTGTAGAGGATGAGGTGTCCGCCGGGGGCGAGCCGGTCACGCGCCGCGGCGAGAATGGCCAGCGACAGGCCCGCGCCCAACGGACCGCCGCCGTGGCGGTAGGCGCGCTCCGCCGGGTCGATCAAATAGGGCGGGTTGGCGACGATGAGGTCGAACTCGCCCTCGGTGCCCTGCAGTAGGTCGCTGGCCAGGGGGCGCACGGCCACGTCGGCGAGTGCCGCGTTGGCGGCGGTGAAGCGCAGCGCGTCCGGGTTCACGTCCACCGCCAGCACCTCGGCGGTGGGGTGGGCGCGGGCGATCAAGATCGCGCCAGGGCCGGCGCCGCAGCCGATGTCCACCGCGCGGCGGACCGGCCGGTGCAGGCGGGCCATAATCGCTTGGGCAAAGCGGTAGGTGTCGGGGCCGAAGAACACCGCGCCGGCCGAGAGCGTCGGGTAGGCCGAGTGCAGGAACAGCAGGCCCTCGAGCGAGGCGAGCCGGACCGTGCTGCGTTGCAGGCCGCCCGGCGCGGGCTGCAGTGCGTCTGCGGCGGCCATGGCGGCCAGGATGTCGGGCGGAACCACGCCCTCGGCAAACGGGCGGCTCCAGCCGAACACGTCCGCCAGGCTGCGTGCGGCGGCGTTGCCGGGCCGGGCGTTCACCCGCGCGTGGGTTGCTGGCGTCGGCGTGATGAAATGATAGCCGCTCGCCTGCACGCGCCGCGCGAGGGCGGTGAGCGGGTCGGGCGTGACGAAGGTTAGTGTCTCAAGCATGGCTGGAGTAACGCGGCAATCCGCGCCCCCGTTGCACGCCGGCGGTGCCGTTTCACCGACTTGCAAGGAGGCGTGACCAGCGGCGGCCAGGACACTCGGGCAGCACGGCGCCTTGGTCGCGCCATGCTGCCGCGGTTTCAGCGCTCGGTGTCGTCGGCCTCCGGCTCCACCTCGATCTCGTCCGGAATGGCGTCCGCATCGTCTTCCAGTTCGCTGGCGTCCTCCAGCACGCCCTCCTCGGCCTCGTCCTCGGCGGTCTCCACCTCGACGTCGGCATCTTCGGCGACCACCGCCTTCTTCAGGCGGCGCTCTTCCACCACGTTGCCGCCCGGACGGCGGGTGCGCGGCTGGTCGGCCGGCTGCTCGGTGCCGCATTTGGGGCAGACCGCCGGCGCTTTGGTCAGGTCGTAGAACCGTGCGCTACACGCCACGCAGACGCGCTTGGTGCCGAGTTCAGGCTTTGCCACGCCGCTGCGCTCCCGTGCTTGCGTTGGAACCTCCGAGCTTGCGCTGTTACTATCGGAGGTGAGGGCGCGCCCCATGCCATCGTCGCGCCCCCATGTCAAACCGGTGATGCCCGGCAGGCGACGCGGCTGCTGTTCAAATTGGGTGCGGGCTGCTAGGCGGGTTGGGCGATGGCCCCCGTTCACCCCTTGACCGCGCGTAGACCCGCTGGCCCGCTCGCCGGGTCGCTGCGCGTGCCGGGCGACAAGTCGATCAGCCACCGCGCGCTGATGTTTGGCGCGCTGGCGGTGGGGCAGACGCGCATCGAGGGTCTGCTGGAGGGCGAGGACGTGTTGCGCACCGCGGCTGCCATGCGCGCGCTGGGTGCGGAGATTTGGCGCGAGGGGGAGGCCTGGTGCGTGGCCGGGCGCGGCATTGGCGGGCTGGCCGAGCCGGCGGATGTGCTGGACATGGGCAATTCCGGCACCGCCGCGCGCCTGCTCGCCGGCATCCTCGCCAGCCACGACCTGTTCGCCGTCATGACCGGGGATGCCAGCTTGCGCAGCCGCCCGATGCGCCGGGTGACCGAGCCGCTCGCCCGCTGCGGCGCCCAGTTCAGCGCCCGCGCCGGCGGATTGCTGCCGCTGGCGGTGCGCGGTGCGGCCGAGGCGATGCCGATCCGTTACCGGGTTCCGGTGGCGTCGGCGCAGGTGAAGTCGGCCGTGCTGCTCGCCGGGTTGAACGCGCCGGGCGAGACGGTGGTGGAGGAGGCGAGCGCCACGCGCGACCACAGCGAGAACATGCTGCGCCATTTCGGCGCCGAGGTGGCGGTGGAGCAGGTCGGCGCCGGGCGGGTGATCCGGCTGCAGGGCCAGCCGGAGCTGCGCGGGCGGGACGTGGCGGTGCCGGGTGATCCGTCCTCCGCCGCCTTCCCGCTGGTGGCGGCACTGCTGGTGCCGGGTTCGGCGATCACGCTGCTGGGGGTCGGGCTCAACCCGCTGCGCACCGGGCTGTTCACCACCCTGCGCGAAATGGGCGCCAGCCTTGCCGTGAGCGGGGAGCGGATGGCGGGTGGCGAGCCGGTGGGTGACCTGGTGGTGCGGCATGGCGCGCTGCGTGGCGTGACGGTGCCGCCGGAGCGGGCGCCGGCGATGATCGACGAGTTTCCGGTGCTCGCCGTCGCCGCCGCCTTCGCCGAGGGCACCACCCGGATGTGCGGCCTGGCCGAGCTGCGGGTGAAGGAGAGCGACCGCCTGGCCGCGACCGCCGCCATGCTGGCCGCCGCCAGCGCGCGGGTGACGGTGGAGGGGGACGACCTGGTGGTTGCGGGCGCCGGGTCGCTGCCGGGCGGCTGCACCGTGGTGACGCACATGGACCACCGCCTGGCGATGAGCGCGCTGGTGTTGGGGCAGGCGACGCAGGCGCCGGTGGCGGTGGATGACGCGGCCTTCATCGAGACCAGCTTCCCGGGATTTGCGGCGCTCATGCGCGGCATCGGCGCTAACATCACGTGATCGTCGCCATCGACGGCCCGGCGGCGGCGGGGAAGGGCACCCTGGCGCGCCGCTTGGCGCAACAGCTCGGTCTGCCGTATTTGGACACCGGGTCGCTGTATCGCGCCGTCGGCCGCCGCGTGCTGGATGCGGGGGAGGATCCGGGCGACCCAGCGTGTGCCGAGCAGGCGGCGCTGGCCTTGCAGCCGGCGGACTTGCAGCGCGGCGACCTGCGTGGCCCGGCGGCGGACGCGGCCTCCGCCCAGGTGGCGGCGATTCCGGCCGTGCGCGCCGCCCTGCTGGCGTTCCAGCGCAGCTTTGCCGAGCGTGGCGGCGCAGTGCTGGATGGGCGCGACATCGGCACGGTGATCTTCCCTGATGCGGCGGTAAAGCTGTTCGTGACCGCCAACGTGGACGCGCGGGCGGAGCGGCGCTGGCGCGAGCTGCAGGCGCGGCAGCCGGACGCCTCGCTGGCCGCGGTGCGGGCCGACTTGGTGGCGCGCGACGACCTCGACCGCGCCCGCACTGCCGCCCCGTTGCGCCCGGCGAGCGACGCGACCGTGCTGGACACCACGGCGATGACGCCGGATCAGGTATTCGCGGCGGCTTTAGCGGCGGTTACGGCGGTGGACCACTGACTGGCGCACTATTGCTCAATTACAAAGCAGAAGGCGCCTAGTTTAGCTGCAGAATAATCTGGTTGAAGAGCGGCTTGCCTAAAGATTGGTCTAGCGCCATGGTGCACTGTGCCATGGCGACGGCCGCATCAGCCAGGAGAGACCGGATGCCTGCAATGTCCCGCCTGTTTGCCGCCATGTTGCTGAGTGGGGCGTTGCTGGCCGGCCCGGTGGCCGCGCAAGGCGTGTTGACCGTGGCGATGACGGCGGGCGACCTGCCAGTCGATACCGGCAATCCGGACCAGGGCTTCGAGGGTTTCCGCTTCGTCGGCCTAAACCTCTATGACGCGCTGATCAATTGGGACCTGTCCAAGAGCGACCAACCGTCCGACATCAAGCCGGGCTTGGCGACCGAGTGGCACGTGGATCCGAACAACCACAAGCGCTGGATATTCACCCTGCGGCAGGGCGTGAAGTGGCACGACGGCTGCGATTTCACCGCCGACGACGTGATCTGGAACTTCGGCCGGATCGCGGACACCAAGGCGCCGCAATTCTACGTGCAGCAATTCGCACTCTCCCGCGCCTACCTCACCAACTACGACAGCATCGAGAAAATCGACGACCACACCGTCGCGATCAACACCAAGTTCGTCGAGTCGCTGTTCCCGTACGACATGTCCTACCTGCTGATGATCAGCCGGTGCCGGGCCGAAGCACTGCACGACAATTGGGACGCCTACGCCGCGCAGCCTTCTGGCACCGGGCCATACCGGTTTGCCAGCATGACGGCGCATGAGCGCATGGAGCTGGTGCCGAACAAGGATTATTGGGACCCGGCGCGCGTGCCCAAGCAGGATAGGCTCGTCCTATTGCCGATGCCGGAAGCCGCCACCCGTACGGCAGCCCTGCTGTCCGGTCAGGTGAACTTCGTGGAAGCGCCGGCGCCGGACGCCATTCCGGTGCTCAAGCGCGCCGGCATGCAGATCATCACCAACACCTACCCGCACAATTGGCCCTACATCCTGAATTTCACGCGCGGCCCGTTCACCGACCTGCGGGTGCGCCAGGCGGCCAACTACGCGATCAACCGTGATGACGTGGTGGACCTAGTCGGTGGCCTCGCAATCCCGGAATACGCCGAGGTGCCGCCGTCGCTGCCGTATTACGGGCATCCGGTGGTGTATAAATACGACAAGGAGAAGGCGCGGGCGCTGCTGAAGGAGGCGGGCTGCCTGCCGTGCAAGGTGACGCTGGCGATCTCGACGTCGGGCTCGGGGCAGATGCAGTCGCTGACCATGAACGACCTGGTGAAGCAGCAGCTCGAGGATGCCGGGTTCGAGGTGACGCTGGACGTGATGGACTGGAACGCGCTGCTGGATGTGAGCCGCTCCGGCGTGCCGAAATACCCCAACATCGACGGCATGAACGCCTCGCGCGGCCTGCTCGACCCGGTGAGTGCCATCATCAAGCCAGTCGCGCGGGCCTACTGGTCGCCGGCGGGCAGCAATTGGGGGCATTTCTACTCGCCCGAGGCGGAGACGTTGGTACAGCAGATCTTCGAGGAGTTCGACCCGGCCAAGCGCATGGCGCTGCTGACCAAGTTGCACGAATACGAGTCTGCGCAGGCGCTGATGATCTTTGTGGTGCACGACCTGAACCCGCGGGCGCTCTCGCCCAAGGTGCATGGCTTCGTGCAAGCGCAGAACTGGTTCCAGGACCTGACGCCGATCACGGTCTCGCCTTAGGACCGGCCTGATGCTCGGCTACGTCGTGCGCCGCATCCTGTTCGCCGTCCCGATCGCGCTCGGCGTGAGCGTGGTGTGCTTCTCGCTGGTCTACCTCGCCCCCGGTGACCCGCTGCAGACCGTGCTACCGCCGGACGCGACGGCCGAGACCATCGCCATCGTGAAGCACGCCTACGGCTTCGACCGGCCGATCCCGGTGCAGTATCTGTTGTGGCTGTGGCACGTGCTGCACGGCGATTTCGGCCGCTCGATCGCCACCCAGCGACCGGTGACGCTCGAGGTGTTCGGCTCGGTTGCCAACACGGCGATGCTGGCCTTGTTTGCCGTGCCGATCTCGTTTGCCGCCGGGTTCGGCATGGGGGCGGTGGCGGGCTGCTTCCCCGGTCGCATTATTGACCGCGTGGTGACCGGTGCGGCGGTGATTGGGGTGAGCCTGCCGAATTACTGGCTCGGCCTGGTGTTGGTGATCCTGTTCGCGGTCGAATACATGGTGCTGCCGGCGAGCGGCATGGGCCAGTCCGGCTCGGCCGCGTTCGAGCTATGGCGCTGGAGCGACGCGCGGTTCCTGGTGCTGCCGGTGGTGACACTAACCATGATCCCAATCGGCATCATCGCCCGCAGCACGCGCGCGGCGGTGGCGGAAGTGCGCAACCAGGATTTCGTCACCACGCTGCGCGCGATGGGGCTCGGCGAAGCGGCGATCATCCGGCACGTGCTGAAGAACGCGGCGCCGCAGGTGTTGGCGGTGATGGGGCTGCAATTCGGCTACCTGATGGGCGGTTCCATCCTGGTGGAAACCGTGTTCACCTGGCCTGGCAGCGGCTTCCTGCTGAACAAGGCCATCATCAACCGGGACATCCCGGTGCTGCAGGGCACCATCCTCGCGCTGTCGTTGATTTTCGTGGCCACCAACCTGGTGGTGGACCTGCTGCAGGCGACTATCGACCCGCGGATACGTCGCGCATGAGCGCGCCAGGAGAGTATGCATGAGCGCGCCAGAGAGTATGCATGAGCGCGCCAGGAGAGTATGCATGAGCGCGCCAGGAGTGTTCGCATGAGCGAGGGCGTGCTCGCGCTGGCGCCGGCCGACGAGGCGGATCCGGCGCCTGCCACCAAGGTGCGCAGCTACTGGCAATCGGTCGGGTACCGGCTGGGCCACGACTGGGTGACGCTGGCGTTCGGTGGCGTCGTGCTGCTCATCGTGCTGCTGGCGGTCGCGGCGCCGCTGGTGGCCCCGTTCGACCCTTACCAGCAAAGCATCATCGGGAGGCTGAAACCGTTCGGCTGGCGCGGGCATCCGTGGGGCACGGACGAACTCGGGCGCGACATGATGAGCCGGCTGTTCTACGGCGGGCGCATCTCGCTCATGATGGGGCTAGCGCCGGTGCTGATTGCAACCGTGGTCGGCGGCACGCTCGGCGTGGTCGGCGGGTTCGCCGGGCGCGTGACCAACACCGCCATCATGCGCACGATGGACGTGTTCTACGCCTTCCCGTCCATCCTGCTCGCGGTGGCGATTTCGGGCGCGATGGGCGGCGGCATCGTGAACGGCATGGTCTCGCTGAGCCTGGTGTTCATCCCCGCGATGTGCCGGGTCGCGGAGACGGCGACGGCGCAGATCAAGAACCTGGACTACATCGAGGCGGCGCGGGCCAGCGGCGCCGGCACGATCACCATCGTGCGCCATCACGTGCTGGGCAACGTGCTGGGCCCGGTGTTCATCTACGCGTCGAGCCTGGTGAGCGTCAGCATCCTGCTCGCCTCCGGCCTGTCCTTCCTCGGCCTGGGCGTGCAGCCGCCGATTGCGGATTGGGGGCTGATGCTGAGCACGCTGCGGCAGTCGCTCTACGTAGACCCGATTGGGTGCGCGCTGCCGGGCGCGGCCATTTTTATCACCTCGATCTGCTTCAACCTGGTCAGTGACGGCGTGCGCGCGGCGATGGACGTGCGCATTTGAGCGCCGCCGTGCAGGCTGCCTATGTCGACGCGCGGGACCGCGGGGGCGCCGCGCAGCCAATGCTGATCGCGCGTGATCTCACGCGCCATTTCAGGGTGAAGGGGGCTGGCCGCGGTGCCGTGGTGCGCGCGGTGGATGGCGTGTCGTTCACGCTGTTCAAGGGTGAGACACTGGGCGTGGTGGGCGAGTCGGGCTGCGGCAAGTCCACCCTGGCTCGGCTGCTGCTGCATCTGATCGCGCCGCAAGCGGGCGAGTTGGTGTTCGACGGCGAGAGTGTCGGCGGGCATGGCGGCATCAGCGTGGCCGAGTTGCGTCGGCAGGTGCAGATGGTGTTCCAGGACAGCTACTCCTCGCTCAACCCGCGCATGCCAGTGCAGGACTCGGTGGCGTTCGGGCCGATGGTGAACGGCCGCAGCCGCGCCCAATCGCGCCAGGTGGCACAGGACATCCTGCACAAGGTGGGGCTTAGGCCCGACCTATTCGGCCCGCGCTACCCGCACGAGCTGTCGGGCGGGCAGAAGCAGCGGGTGAACATCGCGCGGGCGCTGGCGATGGGCCCACGCATGGTGATCCTGGACGAGGCCGTGTCGGCGCTGGATAAGTCGGTCGAGGCGCAGGTGCTGAACCTGCTGCGCCAGCTCAAGCGGCTGTTCAACTTGACCTACCTGTTCATCAGCCACGACCTCAACGTGGTGCGCTACATCAGCGACCGCGTGTTGGTGATGTATCTGGGCCAGGTGGTGGAGCTTGGCCCGGCGGCCGGCGTGTTCAACGCCGCGCGGCACCCCTACACGCGGGCGCTGCTCGGCTCGCGGCTCTCCATGGATGCCGAACGGCGCACCCTGTCGCCGCCCATCGTGGGGGATCCGCCGAGCCCGATCCATCCGCCCTCCGGCTGCCGCTTCCGCACCCGCTGCCCGCAGGCCGAGGCGGTTTGCGCAAGCGTGATGCCGCTTCTGGGTGCTTGGGCTGACCGGCAGTCGCACGTCGCCGCCTGCCACATGACGGACTCGGCGTCTGGCCATTCGCTCGCAGGCCACGCCTAAGTGGACATGGGCCAACCCGCCGGCACGCTGCTCGAGGTGCAGGACCTCACGGTGCAGTTCGTCACTCGCGAGGCGGTGGTGAGCGCGGTAAGCGGCGCCAGCTTCAGCTTGCGGGCGGGTGAGGTGCTTTGCCTGCTGGGCGAGTCGGGCTCGGGCAAGTCCGTCACGCTCAAGGCGTTGCTGCGGCTGCTGCCGCCGAACCGCTCTCGCGTCGGCGGGCAAGTGCGGCTGGGCGGGGAGGACGTGTTGGCGCTACAGGGGCGGGCGCTGCGCCAGTTCCGCGGCGGCGCGGTGGCGATGGTGTTCCAGGAGCCGATGACCGCGCTCGACCCGGTCTACACGATCGGGCAGCATTTGGTCGAGATGATCCGGCGGCACAAGGGTGGCAGCAAAGCACAGGCGCGCGCCCGTGCCATCGAGCTGCTCGACCTCGTGAAGATCCCCTCGCCGCAACGCCGGGTCGACGCGTACCCGCACGAACTGTCCGGTGGCTTGCGGCAGCGGGCGATGATCGCCATTGCGCTGGCTTGCGGCCCGCGCCTGCTGTTGGCCGACGAGCCCACCACGGCGCTCGACGCCACGGTGCAAATCCAGGTGTTGATCCTGCTGCGGCGGCTGCAGCAGGAGCTCGGGATGGGCACGGTTTTTGTCACCCACGATCTGGGGGTGGCGGCGGAGATCGCGGACCGGGTCGCGGTGATGTATGCCGGGCGCGTGGTGGAGGAAGGCCCGGTGGTGGAGGTGCTGCGACGCCCGGCGCACCCCTACACCGCCGGCCTGCTCGCCTCCACCGTGCACGACCAGGCGCCGGACGAGGACATCGCGGCCATTCCCGGCAGCCCGCCTGACCTGCGCCGCTTGCCACCGGGCTGCAGCTTTGCGCCCCGCTGCGCCATGGTGCTGGATGCCTGCCGCAAGGACTTCCCTAAGCCGGTGTTTCCCGGGCCTGGCCGCATGGCGCGTTGCCTGCGCGTGGCCGAAATGTTGCAGCAAGCAGGAGTTTCGCCTTGAACGGTCGTGGCGCATGAAGCCTCGCGTTGCCTTTATCGGAACAGGCGGGACGATTTCCTCGCTCGGTGCCGGGCCGCTCGACATCTTGGACTATGGTGCGGCGAATAACCGCATGCAGGCGGATGCCATCGTCGAAATGTTCCCGCAATGGGAGGACGTGGCGGAGGTCGTCCCGATCAACTTCACCAACGTGCCGAGCCACGACATCTACTTCCCGTTGTGGCAAGAGCTTGCGGCGCTGTGCCACCGGCTGGTCGCGGACATGGCGGACCTCGCCGGCATCGTCATCGGGCATGGCACCGCCTCGCTCGAGGAGACCGCCTATTTCCTGAACCTGGTGCTGAAGGTTCCCGTGCCCGTTGTGGTCACCGGGAGCCAGCGGCCGGCCAGCGCGCTCGCCAGTGACGCGGGGATGAACCTGGTGAACGCGGTGCGTGTGGCGGCGAGCCCGGCGGCGCGGGGGATGGGCGTGCTGGTGGTGCTGAACGACGAAATCCATGCCGCGCGCGAGGTGACGAAGACGTCCACGTTCCGCCTGCAGACCTTTCGCACGCCGGATTTCGGCGCGCTGGGCCACGCCGATGGTGACGCGGTGGTGTTCTACCGCGCCCCGCTGCGCTGCCACATGCCGGACACCGAGTTCGACGTCCGGAGCATGACGGCGCTGCCACGGGTCGACATCGTCTACGCCTATGTCGGCGCCGACGGCACCGCGACGCGGGCGTTCCTGGCGGCGGGCGCGCGGGGCATTGTCTCCGCCGGGTTCGCGCCGGGCTTCCCGGGCAGCGAGGAAGGCCAGGTGCTGCGCGAGGCGGTGCAGCAGGGGGTCGTGGTGGTGCAATCCACCCGCGCCGGCAGCGGCCGCACCTTTGCGGGCACCAGGGCGCGGGAAAGCGGCTTCCTCGTCGCCGACAACCTCAACCCGCAAAAGGCGCGGCTGCTGCTCGCCCTGGCGCTCGCGCAGACCTCCGACCCGGCGGACATAAGTCGCATCTTCCAGACCTATTAGGCGAGCCCTCAGCCCGGTCCCGCCAGTGAGCCAAAGCGCGCATGAACCCGACGGCCTGGCGCCGCCGCTGTTGTATTGGGCCGCGCTGGCGGTGGCGCTCGGCCTTGTGATGGCGGTGCTGGACAGCGCCATTGCCAACATCGCGCTGCCCACCATCGCGCGGGACCTGCATGTCAGCGAGGCGGCGTCGATCTGGGTGGTGAACGCCTACCAGCTCGCGGTCACGATGTCGCTGCTACCGTTCGCCGCGTTGGGGGAGCAGTTGGGCTACCGCCGGGTGCATATCGCGGGGCTGGTGGTGTTCGTCGCGGCATCGTTGTTGTGCGCGGTGTCCGGCAGCCTGCTGCAACTGACGTTAGCGCGGATCTTCCAGGGCTTGGGCGCGGCCGGCATGATGAGCGTGAACGTGGCGCTGATCCGCTTCGTGTTCCCGCGGCACAAGCTGGGCAGCGGGATCGGGATGAACGCCACCGTCGGCTCCATCGCCACCGCGGTCGGCCCCACGGTCGCTTCGGCCATCCTCGCGGTGGCGCATTGGCCCTGGCTGTTCGCGGTGAACGTGCCGATCGGGCTGTTCACCCTCGCCGTGTCGTATAAGGCGCTGCCTTACACCGTCCGCTCGGCCACCCGGTTCGACAGCGCCAGCGCGCTGCTCTGCGCCGGCACGTTCGGCTTGCTGATCACGGGGGTGGACGGGCTGGCGCATGGTCAGCCGGGCTGGCTGGTGGCGGCCGAGCTTGTGACGGCGCTCGCCGCGGGGGTGATGCTGGTGGCGCGCCAGACCAAGCTGCCCGCGCCGTTGCTGCCGGTGGATTTGCTGCGCATTCCGCTGTTCGCGCTCTCGGCCGGGGGCGCGGTGTGCTGCTTCGCTGCGCAAGGCCTGGCCTACGTCGCCATGCCGTTCCTGCTGCAGACGGTGCTGGGCCGCAGCCAGGTGGCGACTGGGCTGTTGCTCACCCCATGGCCCTTGATGGTGGCGCTGATCTCGCCGGTTTCGGGCCGGCTGTCGGACCGCTACTCGCCCGCCATGCTGGGCGGCGTGGGCCTGCTCGGGATGGCGGCGGGGTTGGTCATGCTGGCTGTGCTGCCGGCGCACCCGAGCAATTTTGCCATTGTGTGGCGCACGGCGCTGTGCGGGCTGGGGTTCGGCTTCTTCAACTCGCCCAACAACCGGGCGATGATCGCTGCCGCGCCGCCGCAGCGCAGTGGTGGGGCGAGCGGCATGGTGGCCACGGCGCGGCTGCTGGGGCAAACGCTGGGTGCCGCGCTGGTGGCGCTGTGTTTCGAGGCGCTGCCGGGTCGAGGCGTGGTTGCTTCCCTGCTGCTGGGCGCCGGGTTCGCGGGCGCGGCGGCCCTGGCCAGCCTGTTGCGGCGGCCGGCGTCCGCAGGCTGAGCGCCATCTAACCGAATTGTCATTTCGGCTCCACGCTTAATCTCGTAAGGTCTGCTGCCGATCATGCTGCTACGGAGATAGTCGTGCGCGTCGCGCTCAGCGTCACGCTGCTGCTAACGCTTGGGATCGGCCTGGCCATCGGCCTCGGTGGCGTGCCGGTGCATACCCAGGCGTTGCGGGAGGCGGCCGTGTCGTTGCTGGCCCCCGCGCCCGCAGCAACGCCGCCCCCGCCCCCGCCGATTGCTGTCACGGTGGCGGCGGCACAGTCGGGCGAGGTGCCGATCTACCTGTCGGGCATCGGCACGGTGCAGGCGTACAACACCGTCTCACTGCGCAGCCGGGTCGATGGCACCATCACCGACATCCGGTTCACCGAGGGGCAGGACGTGCATGTCGGTGATCCGCTGGTGATCATTGATCCGCGGCCGTATCAGGCGTTGCTGGCGCAGGCGCAGGCAACGCGCGTGAAGGATGCGGCGACGCTCGAGGGCGCGCTGCTGGACCTGTCGCGCTATGCCACGCTGGTGCTGCGCGACTTCGCCAGCCGGCAGCAGGTGGACCAGGAAACCGCGCTGGTGGCGTCCACCAAGGCGCAGATCGTGGCCGACGAAGCGCAGATCGCCTACGCGCAGACCGAACTCGACTACACCACGATCCGTTCGCCGATCGAGGGGCGGATGGGCATCCGCCAGGTGGACGCGGGCAACTTCGTCCACGCTGCCGACACCAACGCGCTCGTCACCATCACGCAGTTGCGGCCGATCTCGGTGGTGTTCACCCTGCCGTCCAGCGCGGTGGCGCAGAGCCATCTCGCGCCCGGCATGGTGCATGTGCCGGTGCTGGCCTACGCCGCAGACGACACGACGTTGCTAGACCACGGCAGCGTCGACCTGGTGGACAACACGGTCGACCCGACCACGGGCACGATCAAGCTCAAGGCCAGCTTTCCCAATGCCGAGCTGCATCTCTGGCCCGGCAACTTCGTCAACGGCCGCCTGGTGGTGGAAACGCGGCACGACGCCGTCACGGTGCCGGTCAGCGCGCTGCGCCATGGGCCGCGCGGCGATTTCGTCTGGCTGCTGCGCCCCGATGACACCGTGATCAGCAAGGGCGTCACCGCGGGGCAGGCGGAGCGCGGGCGCGTGCTGATCGAGCGCGGGCTGGAGCGCGGCGCAGCCGTGGTGACGGAAGGCAGCTTCCGGCTCGACAACGGCAGCAAGGTCGAGGTGACGCGGGACGCGCCGGCCAAGCGCGCGACGCCGGGCTGAGCCATGTCGGCGCCGTTCATCCTGCGCCCGGTGGCGACGACGCTGATGATCGTGGCCATCCTGCTGCTGGGTGCGCTGGGCTACCGGCTGCTTCCGGTGGCGGCGCTGCCGAGCGTGGATTTCCCCACCATCGAGGTGACGACGAGCTACCCGGGCGCGTCGCCGGAGGTGGCGGAGACCTCGATCACGGCGCCGCTCGAGCATTATTTCGGGCAAATCTCCGGGCTCACCTCGATGGGCTCGGTGAGCAGTTCCGGCACCAGCCAGATCACGCTGCAGTTCGACCTGTCGCGCCCGATCGACGCGGCCGCGCAGGACGTGCAGGCGCAGATCAACGCGTCCGAAGGCTGGATACCGATCGCGATGCTGCCGGGGCCGCCGACCTATCGCGAGGTAAATCCGGCCGATACCCCGGTGATCAGCCTGGCGCTCACGTCGGACACGCTGCCGTTGCAGGACGTGGACGATTTCGCGCAGACCGCGATCGTGCAGAAGCTGAGCCAGGTGTCGGGCGTGGGGGACGTGACGATCGAGGGCGGGCAGACGCGGGCGGTGCGGCTGCAGGCCAACCCGGCGCAACTGGCCGGGCTCGGGTTGTCGCTGGAGGATGTGCGCCGGGCGGTGGCGGCGGCGACGACGGACAATCCTAAGGGCAGCCTCGACGGGCCGCAGCAGGCGTTCCAAGTCGGCGCCAACGACCAGTTGTTCACCGGCGCGCAGTATGAAGACGTGGTGGTGGCCTATCGCAACGGTGCGCCCGTGCGGCTGCGCGATGTCGGCCGGGCGATCGATGGCGCGGAGGATGCGGAGCTCGCCGGCTGGTTCAACGGGCAGCCCGCCGTCATCCTCGACATCCAGCGGCAACCCGGCGCCAACACCATCGCCGTGGTGGACGCCGTGCGCGCCCTGCTGCCCAAGCTGCGCGCCGCCTTGCCGCCCGGGCTGAAGATCACCATCGCGACCGACCGCACCGTCACCATCCGCTCCGCCATCGCCGACGTGCAGTTCACCCTGGCGCTGACGGTGGCGCTGGTGGTGCTCGTCATCTTCCTGTTCCTGCGCAAGCTGTGGGCCACGGTGATCCCGAGCGTGACCCTGCCGGTGTCGCTGATCTCCACGTTCGGCGCGATGGCGCTGTGCGGGTTCAGCCTGGACAACCTGTCGTTGATGGCGCTGACGGTGGCGTCCGGCTTCGTGGTGGACGACGCCATCGTGATGATCGAGAACATCGTGCGCTACATCGAACTGGGCGAGGCGCCATTGCCGGCGGCGCTCAAGGGGGCGCGGCAGATCGGGTTCACCGTCATCTCGCTCACGGTGTCGCTAGTGGCGGTGTTCATCCCCTTGCTGCTGATGGGCGGCATCGTCGGCCGCTTGTTCCGCGAGTTCGCCATCACGCTCTCGCTGGCGGTGATCGTGTCGGGGTTCGTCTCGCTCACGCTCACGCCGATGATGTGCGCGCGGTTGCTGCGGGAGGAGCCGGCGGGGGCCACGCCCAACCGGCTGTTCCGCTGGAGCGAGCGCGGGTTCGATTGGCTTTGCGCCAGCTACGTGCGCGGGCTCGACTGGGTGCTGCTGCACCGGCGGCTGACGATGCTGGGCTTTGCCGCGACGCTCGTTGCCACCTTTTGGCTGGCGGGCGCGGTGCATAAGGGGTTCCTTCCGCTGCAGGACACCGGGCTGCTGATCGGCACCACGGACGCGCCGCAGGACATCTCGTTCGCCGCCATGGCGCAGCGGCAGCAGGCGCTGGCCGGCATCATCGCGCGCGACCCGGCGGTGGTGACGGTGGACAGTTTCGTTGGCGCGGGCACCACCAACCCGACCCTCAACAGTGGGCGCATCTATATCGATATTGGCCCGCCCAGAAGCCGCGCCGGTGCGCCCACGGTGATGGAGCGGTTGCGCCAGGCCGTGGCGGGCGTGAGCGGCATCACGCTGCACCTGCAACCGGCGCAGGACTTCGCCATCGAAACGCGCGCCTCGCGCACGCAATACCAATACCTGCTGCAAGACCTGGATGCGGACGAGTTGCGGCTGTGGAGCGGGCGGCTGGAGGCGGCGCTGCAGACCGAGCCGGCTTTGGCCGATGTGGCCAGCGACCAGCAGAACGAAGGCCTGCGCATGGTGCTCGCGGTGGACCGGCAAGCCGCCGCGCGCATGGGCGTCAGCATGAGCGACGTGGACCAGACGCTGTATGACGCGTTCGGCCAGCGCCAGATCGCCACGGTGTATTCGCCGCTTACCCAATATCATGTGGTGCTCGAGGTAGACCCGCGCTATCGCAGCGACCCGGCGGTGCTGAACAAGGTCTACGTAACGGCCGACAGCTCGCAAATCGCCAGCAACACCGCTTCGTCTAGTGGCATTGGGGCCGGGTTCAGCCAGTCCTCGCCGGCCATCCCGCTGGCGGCGTTCACGCGCATCGAGCGCAAGTTGGCGCCGCTCGCGATCAACCACCAGGGCCTGTTTCCAGCCACGACGATCTCATTCAACCTGGCTCCCGGCGCGTCGTTGGGGCAGGCAGTGGCGGCGCTGCACCGGGCGGAGCGGCGCATCGGCCTGCCGGACACGGTGGAGGGCAGCCTGGTTGGCGCGGCGGCCGAGTTCGCGGCCTCGCTCGCCAGCGAAGGCGGGCTGATCCTGGCCGCCATCATCACCGTCTACATCGTGCTCGGCGTGCTGTACGAGAGCTTTATCCACCCGATCACCATCCTGTCCACGTTGCCCTCGGCCGGTGTGGGCGCGTTTGCCGCGCTGATGCTGGCGGGGATGCAGCTCGATCTGATCTCGCTGATCGGGTTGGTGCTGCTGATCGGCATCGTCAAGAAGAACGCCATCATGATGGTCGACTTCGCGCTCGAGGCGGAGCGTGTTCGCGGCCTGGCACCGCTGGCGGCGATCCGGGAGGCGTGCATCCTGCGGTTCCGCCCGATCATGATGACGACGATGGCGGCGCTGCTGGGCGCCTTGCCGCTCGCGTTGGGCAGCGGCACCGGGTCGGAACTGCGGCGGCCGCTCGGGGTGGCCATCGTCGGCGGGCTGCTGCTCAGCCAGGTGCTGACGCTCTACACCACGCCGGTGATCTATCTCGGGTTCGACGCCTTGCAGCGGCGCTTGACCCAGCGCCGCAGGGTTCCCGCGTGATCCTGTCCGCGCCCTTCATCCGCCGCCCGGTGGCCACGCTGCTGGTCGCCGTTGGCGTGCTGCTGCTGGGTGCGGCAGCCTATTCGCGGCTCCCGATCGCGGCGCTACCGAACGTGGACCGGCCCAGCATCAGCGTCTATGCCGCGCTGCCGGGGGCGAGTGCGGACACGGTGGCCTCCTCGCTCACGCAACCGCTGGAGCGGCAATTGGGCACCATTCCTGGCATCGTCGAGATGGCGTCCTACAGCAGCATCGGCGGCTGCGAGATCGACATCCAATTCGACCTCGACAAGGACGTCGATGCGGCCGCCACCGCCGTGCAGTCGGCCATCAGCGCCGCCGGGCCGAACTTGCCTAAGGATTTGCCTTCGCCCCCGGTCTACTGGAAAGCCAACCCGGCCGGCGCGCCGGTGATGGTGATGGCGATGACGTCCGACGTGCTGAATGCCACCGACGTCTATGAGGCGGCTGACAGCGTGGTCGGGGAAAAGCTGTCCCAGTTGCCGGGCGTGGCGCGCGTGGTGATCTTCGGTGCCGAGCGCGGCGCCGTGCGCATCCGGGCGGCTCCGGCCTTGATGGCCAATCTGGGCGTCTCGCTCGAGCAAGTGCGCCAGGCGGTGCAGGCGGCGTCGCAGAACATGCCGAAGGGCAGCATCGGCGATGGCGAGCAGCAGTGGACGCTCGAGGCGAACGACCAACTGCTCAAGGCGGCGGACTACCAGGCGCTGGTGGTGGCGTGGCGCAACGGCGCGCCCGTGCATCTGGCCGACGTGGCGCAGGTGACGGACAGCGTCATCAACGACAAGCTCGACGGCTGGTTCGGCGAGCGCCGCGCCGTCATCATCCAGGTGTTCAAGCAGCAGGACGCCAACGTGGTGCAGACGGTGGATGGCGTGAACGCCGCGCTGCCGGGCCTCGCGCGCTGGCTGCCGCAATCGATTCGCCTGAATGCGGTGTATGACCGCACAACGCTGATCCGCGCCTCGATTGCCGACGTGCAGCTCACCATCGTCATCGCCATCGGGCTTGCGGTGCTGGTGGTGCTGCTGTTTCTGCGCCGGTTATGGGCCACGGTCATCCCCGCACTGGCCATTCCGGTGGCGCTGGCCGGCACGGCGGTTGCCATGCGGCTGCTGGGCTACACGCTAGACAACCTTTCACTGATGGCCGCCGCGGTTGCCGTGGGCTTCGTGGTGGATGACGCGGTGATCGTGGTGGAGAACGTCATCAGGCGGATGGACGATGGCGAGCCGGCCGCGCAGGCCGCGTTCGCGAGCGCGCGGCAGATGGGCTTCACCATCCTGGCGATCACCGCGGCGCTCATCGCGGCGATGACGCCGGTGCTGTTCATGCCCGACGTGGTGGGCCGCTACATGCGCGAGTTCGGCGTGACGCTGGCGGTGACGATCGCCTTTTCCGCCGTCGTCTCGCTTTCGCTGACGCCGATGCTGTGCAGCCGGTTGCTGTCCCAAGCGCCGCCGCATGCCGGACGCCGCTCGCTGGCGATGGTGTGGTATGCGCGCAGCCTCGATTGGTCGTTGCGTCATCCGGCGGTCATCGTGCTGGCGATGGTGCTCGCGGTGGGTGCGTCGGGCTTGCTCTATGGGGCGCTGCCGAAGGGGTTCATGCCCACGCAGGACACCGGGATCTTGCGCATCCGCACGATCACCATCGCCAATGTCTCGTTCGCGGCAATGGAGGATTTGCAACGCAGCGTCGCGCACCGGATTTTGGCGGACCCGGCGATCAGCGGGCTCATCTCCTACATCGGCACCGACAACGGCAGCACGCTCAGCAGCGGCAACATCATCGCCAGCCTGAAGCCGCTGGCGCAACGCGAGCCGATCGAGCGCGTGGTGGACCGGTTGCGCGACTCGCTCGCCAACGTTGTGGGCATCCGCACGTTCTTCATTCCGCTGCAGGACCTCAACATCGGCGCGCAGAGCACGGCAGCGCGCTATCAATACACGCTCACCGGCCCCGATCCGCAGACCGTGTTCCGCTGGGAAGAAGCCATGCGGCGGCGCATGAACCGGCTGCCGCAGCTCACCGACGTGATCGGCAACCTGGAGAGTTCGGGGCTGGAAGCGGGGCTGGCGATCGACCGGTTACGCGCCGCGGCCATGGGCGTGACGCCCGCGGCGATCGACAACACGTTGTATGACGCGTTCGGCCAGCGCCAGATCGCCACGATCTACCTGCCGTCGAACTACTCCCGCGTGATCCTGGAGGTGGACCCGGTTGCCGGGACTGACCCGGCGGCGTTCAACACCATCTACGTGCCGGGCACATCGGGCGCGCAAATCCCGCTGGCCAGCATGGTGCGGCCGTTCCGCAGCCATGCCGCGATGTGGGAGGTGCATAGCGACCAGTTCCCCTCCGCCACGATCTCGTTCGACACGCTGCCGCATGTTTCCATCGGCGCTGCCATCACGGCGATAAGGGGCGCCGAACGCGACGTGCATCTGCCGGGCGAGGTGCAGGCCGGGTTCAAGGGCGAGGCGCTGGAGGCGAGCCAGAGCGGGGCCAAGCAGGCGTTGCAATTCGTGGCCGCGGTGGTCGCGGTGTATATCGTGCTGGGCATGCTGTACGAGAGCTTTGCGCACCCGTTCACCATCCTGTCGACGCTGCCGTCCGCGCTGTTCGGCGCGTTGCTGGCGTTGCGGGTGACGGGCTTCCAGTTCACCCTCATCGCCTCGATCGCGTGCATCCTGCTGGTGGGCATGGTGATGAAGAACGCGATCATGATGGTGGATTTCGCGCTTGACCTGCAGCGCAACCAGGGCCTCGCCGCGCGCGATGCGGTGCGACAGGCGGCGCTGCAACGCGCCCGGCCGATCATCATGACGACACTTGTGGCCCTCCTAAGTGCGCTGCCGCTCGCACTCGGCACCGGGCCGGGCCATGAGCTGCGTCAGCCGCTGGGGATTGCGACCATCGGCGGTTTGGCGGCCTCGCAGATGCTCACGCTGTTTTCCACCCCAGTGCTCTATTTGCTGATCGCGCGGCGGCGGTCGCGCTAGCTCGCAATCCGCTCACCGGCGATCCAGACCGCCCCGATCGCCAACGCCGGGTCGAGATGCACGAGGTCGGCGCGCAACCCGGGCGTGATCCGGCCGCGCTGGTCGTCGAGCCGCAGGAACTCGGCGGGGTAGTGGCTGGCCATTCGCAGGCCCTCCTCGAGCGGCAGCCCAAGCTGGGTGACGGCGTAATGCAGCGCGCGATGCATCGTGAGGTCGGAGCCGGCGAGGGTTCCGTCCGGCAGCCGCAATGCGCCTTCGTGGCGACGGACGAGGCGGCCGTTCAGCATGAAGTCGGGCTGTGAGTGGCCGGCGGGTGGCATGGCGTCACTCACCAGGAACAACCGCGCCGGGCCGCGCTTGGCGCGCAAGGCGGCGGCCAGTGCGGCGGGATGGCTATGGTGCCCGTCCGCGATCACGCCGCCCCACAGGCCGCCATGGTCCAGCGCCGCCCCCACCAGGCCCGGCGCGCGCGCGTGCAGTTGCGACATGGCGTTGAACACATGCGTCACGCCGCGCGCACCGGCGTCGGCGGCTGCCATCGCCACGTCGTAGCTCGCGTCGCTATGGCCCAGGCTCACGATCGCGCCGCCCTCGACCAGCCGGGTGATCAGCCGGGGCGCTACAATTTCGGGCGCCAGCGTCAGCAGCAGCGGGGTGATGCCACACGCGAGCAGCGCGTCCACGTCGGCGTCTGTCATGACGCGGATGAGGGCCGGGTCATGCGCGCCGGCCCGGGCCTTGGCGATGAACGGGCCTTCGAGATGCAGCCCGGCGACCCCGGGCGTGTGGCTGGCCATGGCCTCGCGCACGGCTGCGATGGCCGCAAGCATGCCGGCCGGGTGGTCGGTGATGTAGGTCGGCAGCAGCGCCGTCGTCCCGCCCGCGGCGGCGTGCGCCTGGGCCATGCGCGCCAGGCTGGGCGCGTCCGGCGTGGCGTTGAACAGTATGCCGCCGCCGCCGTTCACCTGCGCGTCGACGAAGCCCGGCACCAGGCTGCCGCCCGCCAGCACCTGGCTCGGCATGTCGCCAGGCAGCTCGGCCAGGGCCGGCAGGCCAGCGATGCGGCCGTCGACGACCACCAGCGCATGGTGGTCTAGCCAGCCTGGCTCGGCAAAGATGCGGGCGCCGGTGAGGGCGAAGGGTCTGGTCATGGTGTTCCCGTCACTGCAGCGGCTGGCTGCCGGTCTAGCGCCGATCAATCGCGCCTGGACAGCCGGGTGCGACGCCGCTAGGACACGCTTCCACGGTCGGGCGCGTAGCTCAGCGGTAGAGCATTCGCTTCACACGCGAAGGGTCACAGGTTCAATCCCTGTCGCGCCCACCATCGTGTCCGGCGTCATCCCTCGTTCAGCGTGTTGGCCCAAGCGCATGTTCCCAGCCCCGTGATCGTGGTCGACACCAAACCGGCGCAGCACATCGCGCAAGACCGCCGGGCCACGGGGATGGGGTTGCGACAGGCCGTGCCGCGCAGCGCCCATGCGGTTTGGACGCCGCCGCCGAACCGGCGCGACCCGGTGCAAATCCTGCAGGCGCAGGGGGTGAGCCGGATCGAGCGGCTGCTGCCGATGCGCTATGCCCGCATGCAGGCCAGCCCGTTCACCTTCCTGCGCGGGGCGGCGGCGGTGATGGCGGAGGATTTGGCGAGCACGCCGGTCAGTGGGCTGCTGGTGCAGGCTTGCGGTGACTGCCACTTGGCCAATTTCGGTGCCTACGCCTCGCCCGAGGGCGTGCCGGTGTTCGACGTCAACGATTTCGACGAGACGCTGCCGGCGCCGTTCGAGTGGGACCTCAAACGGCTCGCGACCAGCCTGGTGCTGGCCGGGCGGGACCGCGGGATGCCGCACGACGCCTGTCATGGCCTGGCGTTTGGCGCGGTGCACGCCTATGCCCGCGCGCTGCGCGATTTGGCGGCAATGGCGCCGAACGCCGCCTGGAGCAGCCGGGTGGACCTCGCCTCCGCAGTGGCGGCGGTGGCCCGCGCGCGGGTGCGCTCGCAGGAGCAGCGGCGGCTGAAATCGGCGCTGGACGGCAGCAAGGCGGCCTATGGCCTGGCGGTGCAGGAGGGCGGGCGCTGGCGCATCCGCGACAAGCCGCCGGCAGTGTTCCGCCTGCCATTGGGCGAAGAGGCGGCGGTGCGGGCGATGTTCCACAGCTTCGCCAAGACGCTGCTGCCGGAGCGCCGCGTGCTGCTCGACCGCTACGAGCTGCGCGACGTGGCGTTCAAGGTGGTGGGGATCGGCAGCGTCGGCACGTTCTGCGCCGTGGGGCTGTTCACCAGCGCGGACGGGCATCCGCTGATGTTGCAGGTGAAGCAGGCGCAACCCTCGGTGCTGGCGCCGTTCGCTGGCGCCAGCCGCTTCGCCAACCAGGGCGAGCGGGTGGTGGTGGGCCAGCGCATGCTGCAGGCGGCGTCCGACATCTTCCTCGGCTGGACTCAGCCCGGCCCGGACGGCCGCCATTTCTACGTGCGCAGCCTGAAGGACTCCCGCCTGGCCGCGGTCGGCACGACGATGGAGAGCGGCCTGGGCTTCTACGCCGACCTATGCGGCCGCACGCTCGCCCGCGCCCACGCCCGCACCGGCGATGCCGCTGCAATCAGCGGCTACATCGGGGGCGGGGCGGGGTTTGGCAAAGCAATTGCCGGGTTCGCGGCGGCTTATGCCAAGCAGTCGGAGGAGGACTGGCGGTTGCTGTGCGAGGGGATCGAGCGGGGTGTGCTGCCGGCGACGGCGTAGTTTCGAGCCGCAAGAGCATTCTCCGTTCGCTTTGGCTCACTCCAAATCCTCTAGATCGTTGTTTGGCGAACATCTTCACCCGATCAGGTGATCCCACCTGATCGGGATCTGCCCTAGAGCAGCATTCGAGCAATCGGAGTCGCTTCGCGATCCGAAGGCTCGGATAAAGCTGCTCTTTTCTCAGTCAAGCAGAGCATGATCGAAGAGATCAGGCTCTAGCCGCGCATCCTGGCGATGTCGAGCAGCACGCTGGCTTCCAGCTCTTTCTGGTCCAGGCGGTATTTCACCAAGTCGCCGAGGCTCACCAGTCCGGCGAGGTCCCCACCCACCACGATGGGCAAGTGCCGCACGCGGCGCTCGGTCATCAGCGCCAAGGCGTGCTCGATGGTGTCGTCCGGCGAACCGGTCACGAGGGGTGAGCTCATCAATTCGCGCACCTGGAAGTCGTAGGTGCGGACGCCGCTGCGGGCGAGGCGATTGACCAGGTCTCGCTCGGAAAACATCCCGATCGGCTTGAGGCGTTCTTCCACCACCAGCGCGCCGATGTGGTGGCTTGCGAGGCGCTCGACGGCGTCCTTCACGGTCTGGTCTGGCCGGATGGTGACGACGTGCTGGCCTTTGGCCCGCAGGATATCCGCGATCTTCATGGTGACGCTCCCGGGTGAGGACTACTGTCCCCTTGAAGTCGTCACGAGCAGGCGGCGGCGCAAACGACGAACCTGTGTCAGCACCACCCCAACTGCCGATTTAACGTTTCCTCCAGCCGCCGGTTAGACGAACGCGGCCGGGCCGGCCTCAGCCGCCCTTGTTGTCGCTCGTCAGCGGCAGCGGCACCCAGCGGAGGCCGTCGCCGTTCTGCACCAGCATCAGCACGGTCTTGCGCGACATCTTGCGGTATTTGTCGACCCGGTCGTTCACGTCCTGCGGCGTGGCAACAGCCTCCTGCTGCACCTCGACCACTACGTCGCCGGGCTTCACACCCCGACTGGCAGCAGGGCCGTTGTTGGTGACGTCGGTGACGACCACGCCCTTCTGGTCGGCGGCGATCGAGTATTTGGAGCGGAGTTCGTCGGTGATCGGGGCGACCTTCATGCCCAGGCCGCCAACCGAGGTTGCGGTGCTGGCGGGCGGCTTGGGCGCCACGGGGGTGGTTGCGCTGGCCTGCTGCACGTCGTCCGGCAGTTCGGCGATGGAGGCCTGCACCTCCATCTCCTTGCCGTCGCGCCACACGTCCACCGGCACCTGTTGGCCGATCGGGGTCTCGGCGACGATGCGCGGCAGGGTGCGCATTTCCTTCACGTCCTCGTTGTTGAACTTCAGGATAACGTCGCCGCCGTGGATGTTGGCCTTTGCCGCCGGGCCGTTGTCGGTGACGCTGGCCACCAGGGCGCCGCGTGCTGGGTGCAGGCCGACGCCGTCGGCGATGTCGGGCGTGACCTGCTGGATCTGCACGCCGAGCCAGCCGCGCTTGGTGCGGCCGAAGTCGCGCAGTTGCGCCACCACCTGCTTGGCCATGTTGGAGGGGATGGAGAAGCCGATGCCGATGGATCCGCCGGAGGGCGAGTAGATCGCGGTGTTGATGCCGATCACCTGGCCGTCCATGTTGAACAGCGGGCCGCCGGAGTTGCCGCGGTTGATGGCGGCGTCGGTCTGGATGAAGTCGTCGTAAGGGCCCTGGCGGATGTCCCGCCCGCGGGCGCTGACGATGCCCGCGGTGACGGACCCGCCCAGCCCGAACGGGTTGCCAATGGCGAGCACCCAGTCACCGACGCGAGAGGTGTCGCTGTCGCCGAACGGCACGGCGGGCAGCGGCTTATCACTTTCCACCTTCAGCAGGGCAACGTCGGTGCGCTCGTCATGGCCGATCAGCTTGGCCTTGAGCGAGGTGCCGTCGTGCAGCGTGACGGTGATCTCGTCGGCGCCCTCGATCACGTGGTTGTTGGTGACGATGTAGCCCGCCGGGTCGATGATGAAGCCGGAGCCCAGCGCGGTGCCGCGTCGGGGCTGGTCGCCGTTGTCGTCGTCCCCACCACCGCCGCCACTACCACCGCCGCTGCCGCCATGGCGCTGCATGAAGTCGCGGAAAAACTGCTCGAACGGGGAGCCGGGGGGGAATTGCGGGGTGTCTGGCCCGGCGGGGCGGTCGGCCTTGGCCTGGATGGTCTGCTGCGAGGAGATGTTCACCACCGCCGGCGCCAAGGTGGCCGCGAGGTCGGCAAACCCGTCCGGCGTGCCGCGGGCCTGGGCCGCGACAGGGGCCAGCGCCGGCAGCAGCCCGAGCGTGGCCGGGGCGAACACGGGCGAGAGCGCGGTGGCCAGCGCGGCGGCACGGAGGGAGAGCTTACGCATGGGTGAACCAATCCTTGGACAGAACGTGATCATGCCTACACGGCGCTGCGGGCAGCAAGGCTGACATGGGGCGGCTCGCGCGCTTGGGAACGGCGCCAGGGAGGGTGGGCGCGATCAGGGCGGCGCCGCCGGTGCCTGCCGCAGCAGCTTGAAGAAGTCGTCATCCGTGGTGACGACCATGCGGGATTGCCCGCCCGCCAGGCCGTCGCGATAGGCCTGCAGGGTGCGCCACAGGCTGAAGAACTGCGGGTCCTTGCCGAAAGCTGCGGCATAGGTGGCGATGGCGGTGTTCTCGCCCTCGCCGCGCAGCTTGTCGGCGGTGGCGCGGGCGTCGGCGAGCAGCACGATGCGGTCGCGGTCGGCGTCGGCGCGGATGCGGGCGGCTGCCTCCGCGCCCTCGGCCCGCGCCTGCGCCGCGACACGCTGCCGTTCGGACTGCATGCGCTTGAGGATGGCCTCGGTGTTGCCCTCCGGCAGATCGGCGTGGCGGATGCGCACGTCCTCGACGGCGATGCCGAAGCCGTGCATCTCGGTGTTCACCTCGTCGCGGATGAGGCTCATGATGTGGCCGCGGTCGATAGACAGCACGTTGGGCAGCGTCTCGTTGCCGAGCACGCGGCGCAGCGCCGAGCCCACCACCGAGTTCAGCCGGGCGCGGATGGCGTCTTCCTGGGCGCCGACCGCCTGGAAATATTGCAGCGGGTCGGTGATGTGGAAGCGGGTGAAGCTGTCCACGATCAGCCGCCGCTGGTCGGACAGGATCACCTCCTCGCTCGGCGTGGAGTAGTCCAGCAGGCGCTTGTCAAACACGATGACGGTCTGGATGAACGGGATCTTCACGTGCAGGCCGGGGTCGGTGATGATGCGGATGGGCTGGCCGAACTGGGTGATCAGCACCTGCTCGGTCTGCTTGACCGTGAACAGGCTGGAGCTCACCACCAGCACGAGGACAACGAGGGCGGCGATGGCGCCCCAAGCCGTGCGGCTCATTGTGTCACCCCCGGGGTGGCGCCGGCGATGGTGCTGGTGCCGGCGGAGCTGGTGCTCACCGGGCCGGAGCCGCCGGAGCCGTTGGCGGGCGTGCCGTTGCTGGCGGGCGGGGTGGGCGCCGGGTTGGCCACGGGTGGCTCACCGCCCAGGTTCAGCAGCGAGAGCGGGCCCTTGGCGCCGGCGTCCACCACCGTGGTCGGCGTGTGCGAGACGATGGCCTGCATGGTCTCGATGTAGAGCCGCCGCAGCGTGACGTCCTTGGCCTGCTGGTAGGCGTTGTAGACGCTGAGGAAGCGCTGCGCCTGCCCGCTTGCCTCGGCGATGCTGGCCTGGCGGGCGCCGTCCGCCTGGGCCACGATGTTGGCCGCATCGCCGCGCGCCCGCGGGATGATGTCGTTCCGGTAGCTGTCGGCCTGGTTGCGGTTGGTGTCGGCGTCGGTGTTGGCGCGCTGCACGTCGCGGAACGCCTCGATCACCTCGGCCGGCGGGTCGACCTTCTGGAGCTGCACCTGGGTGATCTCCACCCCGGTCTTGTACTGGTCGAGCACGGCCTGCATGCCGTGGGCGACGTCGGTCTCGATCTGCGCGCGCGCCTCCGTCAGCGCGGGTTGGATCGGGGTGCGGCCGATCACCTCCCGCATCTCGCTCTCCGCCACCTGCTTGACGGTCTGGTCCGGGTCCCGCGTGTTGAACAGGTAGGCGCCGACGTCGCGGATGCGCCAGAACACGGCGAAGTCGATGTCGATGATGTTCTCGTCGCCGGTCAGCATCAGGCTTTCGGCCGGAATGCTCTGGGTCGGGCCCTGGCCCGAGGTGTCGGTGATTAGGCCGCGCGAGGTCATGCGCATCACCGGCTGGTCGGTGGGCGGGAGGAAGCCCACTTCCACGCGGTTGATGTGGGTGACGGACGGGGTGATCACGGACTCGACCGGCCAAGGGATGTGGTAGTTCAGGCCGGGCAGGGTGGTGCGGTCGAAGGCGCCGAAGCGCAGCACCACGCCCTCCTCGTCCGGCTGCACGCGGTAGAACCCGGTGGCGAGCCAGACGGCGACGATCAGCAGGACGAGCAGCAGCAGGCCGCGGCCGCCGGCGTGGGGCAGGCCGGGTCGGCGCCCGGTGGGAAGCATGCCGCGGAACATGCCGTTGGCGCGGGCGATGATCTGGTCCAGGTCGGGCAGGTTGCCCGGGCCGCCGCCGCCGCCCCAGGGACCGCGGTTTTCCGGGCCGCGGTTCTCGGGTGGCCGCTTGCCGCCGCCCGGGCGCGGGCCGGGATTGCCCCACGGCCCCGGCGTGGGGTCGTTGCCGCCGCTGTTCCAAGGCATAGGGTACTCAGCTCCTTCGTGGTGCGCGGCGCGTTTGCATCGGGGCGCCCGTGCGCCATATCCCGAACGACGGGTCTTGGCCATTGCCCGATGGGCACCATCAAGAGCTGGATAATGACGGCGAAACTTTTGTTTGCAAGCGTTGGGGGACGATCGGGCCATGGCCGACACGACGGATGCGGCCTTGCTCGAGGCGCTGCGCAGCCTGGCGGACCCGGCGGGGCGGGGCGACATCGTCACCGCCGGCCGGGTCGACAGCCTCACCGTGCGCAACGGCTTGGTTCACCTGGCGCTGCTGGCGGACCGGCAGACCGCGCCGGCCATGGAGGCGGTGCGCGCCCAGGCCGAGCAGTTGCTGGCGCGCCAACCCGGCGTGCTGAACGTCGCCGCGGTGCTGACCTCGCATCGGCCGACGCCGGCGGCACCCGCGCCGAACCGGGCGGCGAGCGGGTTGCTGCCCGAGGTGAGGCACGTCATCGCGGTCGCGTCCGGCAAGGGTGGGGTCGGCAAGTCGACGGTCGCGGTGAACTTGGCGGTGGCGTTGGCGCAGGCCGGCCACCGGGTCGGGCTGCTGGACGCCGACATCTATGGCCCGAGCCTGCCCACGATGCTGGGCATGCACGGCCGCCCCGAGCTGCGCGGCGAGACCATGCTGCCGGTGCGGGCCTGGGGGCTGAGCGCGATGTCGATCGGCCTGCTGGTCGACCAGGAGACGGCGATGATGTGGCGCGGCCCGATGGTGATGGGCGCGCTGCAGCAGCTCCTGGGCCAGGTCGACTGGGGCCCGCTCGACGTGATGGTGCTGGACATGCCGCCGGGCACCGGGGACGCGCAGCTCACCATCGCGCAAAAGCTCAAATTGGCTGGCGCCGTCGTCGTCTCCACCCCGCAGGACGTGGCGTTGATGGACGCGCGGCGCGGCGTTCGCATGTTCGAGAAGACCAGCGTGCCGGTGTTGGGGCTGGTGGAGAACATGAGCTTCTTCTGCTGCCCCGAATGCGGCCATCGCGCCGAGCTGTTCGGCCATGGTGGCGCCCGGCGCGAGGCGGAGCGGCTCGGGGTGGAGTTCCTGGGTGAAATCCCGCTGCTGCTTGCCATCCGCGAGAGCGGGGACGCGGGCACGCCGGTGGCGGCGAGCGCGCCGGGCAGCCCGGCCGGGTTGGCCTTTGCCGCGCTGGCGGAGCGCGTATGGGCTAAGCTGCAGGAGCCTGCCGCGGCGGCGCCGAAGATCGTGTTCTCTGCTTAGAGCGCTTAGTGGCCCATGGCGGCGGCTGGCTGGTCTAGCGGGGCGGAAGCGGAGACGGACCGCAATGGGATGTCCCGCAGGCCGAAGGCGACCACCACGGCCACCGCGGATAGGGCGGCGCATACGCCGAACGCCAGGCTGAACCCGGCGCCCAAAGCGTGCAGGCCGGCCACGTGTGCCGCGGCGCCGGCGTTGGCCAGCGCGCCGCCGGGCTTGATGGCGCTCAAATCGGTGATGCCGCTGAAGCCGTGGCGGGCGAGCGAGGCGGTGTAGGCGCTGGTCAGCAGCGCGCCGACCATGGTGGTGCCGAACGCGCCGCCCATCGAGCGCAGGAACAGCAGCGCTCCGGTGGCGGTGCCGATGTCCTGGCGGTCGGCCGCGTTCTGCACCGTGACCAGCACGTTGGGCAGGCAGACGCCGGTGCCGACGCCCACCACCATCATGCTGACCAGGACGGCGACCATCGGCGTGTTGGCGCCGACCAAAGCGAGGCCGACGAAGCCCAGCGTGGTCGCCACCATCCCGCTCACGATGATGAGGCGGGTGCGGCCGAGCCAGCGCGCCAACTGCCCGCCGGTGAAGGCGCCGACCACGCTCAGGGCGAGGAAGGGGATCACCTCGAAGCCCGACGCCGCGGCGTCCGCCCCGCGCACGAGTTGGAAGAACAGCGGCAGCAGGAAGGTGGTGCCGAGCAGGCCGACCGAGGTGAAGAATGCCAGGATGACGCCGCGGGTGAACACGCCGCTGGCGAACATGCGCGGTGGCAGGATGGCGTGCGGCGTGTGCATCTCGTGGCGGACCAGGACGACGGCCAACACCAGCGCGAAGCCAACCATCCCGAGGATGGGGGTCGAGAGCCAGGGATATTCAATGCCGCCCCAGCTCAGCACGAGCAGCACGGCCGTGACCACCGCCATCAGCAGGGCCGCGCCGGTGTAGTCGATGCGCCCGCCGGTGTTCTTGATCGGCAGCAGCTTGAGCGAGCGGTTGCACAGCACCATGGCGGCCAAGGAAAGCGGCACGTTCATCCAGAACACGTAGGTCCAGGAGAGGTGGTCGGTGAACCAGCCGCCCACCACCGGGCCGCCGACCGAGGCGATGCCCCACATGCCGGCCATGTAGCCCTGGTAGCGGCCACGTTCGCGGGGGGAGACCACGTCGGCCACCGCGGCCTGCGCCATCGCCATCAGCCCGCCGCCACCGACGCCCTGCAGCGCCCGGGCGGCGATCAGCATCGGCAGCGACTGCGCCAGCGCGCACAGCACGGAGGCCACGATGAACAACGCCAGGGCCGGCAGCAGCAAGGCGCGGCGGCCGTACATGTCGGACAGCTTGCCGTAGATCGGCGTCACGGCGGTGGAGGTCAGCAGGTAGGCGGTGACGATCCAGGACAGGTGGCCGAACGCGCCCAACTGGGTGGCGATGGCGGGCACGGCGGGCACCACCACGGTCTGGTCGAGTGCCGCCAGCAGGATGCACAGCATGATGCCGGTGATGACGCGCAGGATTTCCTGGTGGGTGAAGGCGGTCGTCGTGGCGACCCCGGCGGGCGACTGGGTGGGGGAGGCGGCTTCGGACGAGGACATAGGTCAGGTCTACTCCCGCAGAACGGCGCCGTCAGCCCGCAATTTCGACCGGGCTGGCCAGCGCGACCCTGCCCCAGCGCAAGATCGGTTGTTCGACCAGCCAGTGCACCGCCAGCGCCAGGGCGACACAGGCTGCCAGCGTGACGGCCATGTAGGTGGGCACGGCCAGCGCGGCAGGGGCGCCCAGCCTGGCCGCGAGCACGCGCAGGGCGCGCATGGGGAACGGGTGGATGAGGTAGAGCGCGTAGGATGCGTCCCCTAGCCCCACGAGGGCGGTCGGCAGGCGGCGGACGGACAGGGCGCAGAACACCAGCAGCGCCGCCGGAACGCCTCGCACCAGCACGCGCGCGGCGCCGCCGGGCAGGGGGGCGAGGTATGCGGCCGCGATGCAGGCCAGCGCCAGGGCCGCGAGCCCGAGCCGACCGGCGCGCCAGCCACGCCGGGCCGCGATGGCGACCAGCACGCCGAGCGCGAACTCCAGCACGATCGGGTCGGTCCAGAACGCCAGCGCGGTGGCCGGCTGTGGCCAGGCTTGGCCGATGAGGGCCAGGGCAGCGAGCGCGGCCAGCAGGGCGGCCAGCGCGGTGCGGCGCGGCAAGGGCAGGGTGGCGGCGAGCAGGGCGTAAAACAGCATTTCGTAGTCCAAGGTCCAGCCGAGGCGCAGGATGGGCTGCACGAAGCCGTCGGCGCGGCGCCAGGGAATGAACAGCAGCGAGGCGGCGAGATAGCCGGGCCCCTCGCGCAGGCCCTCGCTCAGCGTGCCCGGCAGCGCCGCGCCGGCCAGGATGGTGGCCGCGGTCAGCAGCCAGTAGAGCGGCACCACCCGCAGCAGCCGGCGGGCGATGAAGCGCGGCACCGCACGCAGGCGGCCAAACCCGTCCCAGCTCGCCCAGACCAGCACGAAGCCGGAGATGACGAAGAACAGGTCCACGCCCGCCTCCAGCGGCAGGCGGTCGAGCCAGGGCCAGGGCGACCGACCCGGCGTGCCTTGCAGCGCGCCCGCTTCGTCGGCGATGTGTAGCAGCGCGATCGACAGGGCGGCCAGGGCGCGCAGCCCTTGCACCCCGTCGAACCCCTGCTTCACAGCGCGCGCAGCCTTTCGTCCACCAGGCGGGCGCGAATGGTGTAGGTGTGCTCGGCGAGGACGCGTTGCAGCGCCGCCGCGCCGATGGCGGCCGCGCGCTCGACGGTGAGGCTGGCGAGGTGGTCGGCGACATCGCGCCCGTCCCGCGCCACCAGCACCTCTTCCCCGGGGGCGAGGAACTGCTCGAGGCCCTCCCAGGCGTCGGTGATGAGGCAGGCGCCGGCGCCGGCCGCTTCGAAGACCCTCGTGGCGGGGGAGAAGCCGGTGGCGGCCATGCTGTCGCGCGCGACGTTCAGCACGGCCAATGGCGTGGCGTTGAAGGCGTTGTGGTCGGCGGTCCCGACATGGCCCAGGCGGCGGATGTTGGCGGGAAACGCCTTGTCCTCCCAGCCGGCGCCGCCGAGCAGGAAGCCGCGGTCGGGCAGGCGTTCGGCGGCGCTGGCGAAGAACGCGTCCACCCGGGCCTCGCGGTCTGGCAACCGGTTGGCCAGGAAGCCGAGGTCGGCGGCGAAGCGCGGGTCGGACGGGACGGGGAAGTGCGTCGCCGGGTCGAGCGCGTTGTAGATTGGCGTGCAGGAGCGGGCGCCGAAGGCGGCGTAGGCGCGGACGACGGGGGGGCCGCCGCCGTAGGTGAAGACCGCGCTCAGCCGGGGCAGGAGGGTGCGGATCGGGTGCGCCGGGTCGGCCTGCAGCGTGGCCAGGGTGGCGGGGGCGTCCACGTCCCAGAACACGGTGTGCGCGCTCGGGCGGGCATGGGCCAGCAGCCCGGTGATCAGCGCATCGTCGAACACGCCGACGCCGCTGGCCTTGACCACCACCTCGGCGGCGGCGGCCTGGGCCAGCACGGTGGCGAGGCCCTGCTCGGTGGCGGGGTAGACCTCCACCCGGGCGTAGCTGGGCGGTGCGATGTCGCGGTGGCGCTGACGGTCGAACGCGTCGGGCTCGTAAAAGGTGATGTCCCAGCCGAGCGGGGCGAGCGCGGAGAGGATGCCGCGGTAGTAGGTCGCCGCGCCGTTCCAATACGAGGACAGCAGCGAGGAGCCGTAGAAGGCCAGCCGGCGGGTGGTCACGGCGCGCGCAAACCGGCCACGATGGCGAGCAGCTCGGTGGCCCGGTGGGCGCAGCTATGGCGGGCCTGGATGGTGGCGACCCCGCGGGCGGCCAGGGCGGCGGCGAAGGCAGGGTCGTGCAGCAGCGCGCGGGCGTGCCGCTCCACCGTCTCGCTGTCGGGCGCCACCAGGAAGTCCTCCCCGGGGGTGAACAGCTCCTCGCTGTCATGCCACGGGGCGCAGATCAGCGGGATGCCGCAAGCCAGCGCCTCGAACACCCGGATGGTGGGGATGCCGGGCAGGTGGGTGAGGTAGAACCGCCGCGGCACGTGCACGGTCAGCACGTGGCGGGCGAACACCTCGGGGGCGAGATGGTTGGGCAGCCAGCCGCGGTATTCGGCGCTGTAATCGGCCACCAGTGAGAGCGCTTCGGGTGGGTAGCGCACGCCGTGGATGGTGAGTGGCAGGCCGGCCTGGGCCAAGGGGGCGAGCAGGAAGGTCTCGAGCTCTGTGGCGCGCTCGCCGTCGCCCCAATTGCCGATCCAGACCGCGCCGCGCCGGGCGGTGGGCTCGGGTGGGGGCTGGAACAGGGCGGTGTCGGCGGCTTCGTGCCAGACGAAGACGCGGTCGGCCCAGCCCCAGCCGCGGTAGACCTCGGCCAGGGTTGCGCCGAACGCCAGCACCGCGTCGTAGCCCGCCAGGTCGAAGGCGCGCATGGCCGCCGGGTCGCTGACGGCGCGGTGGTGGGTGTCGTGGAACAGCAGGAGCCAGGGTGCGCCGGCGCGGCGCAGGGCACCCAAGCGTGCCACCAGGGTGGGCGAGGTCCATTCGTGCACCAGCACCACGTCTGCGCCGTCCACCAGCGCCTCGGCCGCGGCGTCGCCGTCGAGCAGCACGCTGTCTAGCCCGGGGTAGTGAGCGCGCCAGCCCTCTAGCGCGTCCGCGCCCGCTTCGGCCACCAGGTTGCTGCGGCTCCAGCTTTCGCCGGGCTCGACCGCGAGCACGTCGTGACCCGCCGTGGCCAGGGCGCGGAGCACGCCACGGATGAAGTGCGCGTTGCCGTGGTTCCAGCAGGACCGCAGGGAATGGGTGAAATAAACGAAGCGCACCGCTGGATGCTACGCCTCGACGGGTGCGCTGGCGATGACGCGGGACAGCAGGGCGGCGGTGGCGTCCACCATGGCGGCGGCGCCGTAGCGGGCGGCGCGCAGCCGGGCGCGGTTGGCCCAGGCGGCGGGGGCGGCGAGCGTCTGTTCCAAGGCCACCACCCAGGCGTCGACGTCGCCGGGGGGGACGAACACGGCCGCGCCGTCCCACAGTTCGCGGAAGGTCGGGATGTCTGACAGCACGAGCGCCAGACCGGACTGCGCTGCTTCCAGCACGGCGAGGCCGAACGGTTCGTAGAGCGCGGCGGAGGCGAACACGGAGGCGCGGGCGAAGGCTTCGCCCATGGCGGGCTCGCTGAGCCGGCCGAGCAGCACCATGTGGTTCAGCATCACCTGGGCGCCGCCCGGGCCTTCGGTAGGGCCGGCGGCGCGCAGCGGGGCGGAGAGCCGTGCCGCCACCGTGTCGAGCAGGCGGGCGTTCTTGGCGTCGTCCCACAGCCGGCCGGCGGTGAGCACGGCGCGGGCGCGGGGCACGCCGGGTCGGCGCACCGGGTCGAGGCCGTTATAGACCACGCTCAGCCCGCCCACACCGTGGACCCGGTGCAGTGCCGCGGCGAAGGCGTGGCTGGGGGCGGCGATGGCGTCGGCCCGGCGCAGCCCGTCGCTGGTGGCGCGGGCGCGCCAGGCGTAGTCGGGCGCCACCCGGCCGCCGCGTACCGCGTCCCACCAGGTGCCGATGCAGGAATGCGCCATCGCCGCCACCGGAACCGGCCAGGTGCATTGGCCCATCAGCGCGGGCGCATGGAGCAGGACGACGTCCACCGTGGCGGCGAGCTTGGTGAGGGCGCGGGCGGCGCGGTCGAGTTCGGCGGGGCGTTCGGCCAGCCAGTCCAACGGCAGGCCGGTGTTCACCAGCTCGATGGAAGCGGTGTCCTCCAGCTCGGCCACCTGGGCCGCACTCGGGGCCGGGCCGAGCACCGCCAGCGTGACCGGGCAGCCGCGCGCCGCCAAGCCGCGCGACAGCTCGACGGCGTAGCGCCAAACCCCGCCCACCGCGTCCGTCGTGACCAAGACGCTGCCGGGCAGCGCCGCTTCCGTGCGATCGGGTGCTTGTTTGGCGGCTGATTCACGGTTCAGCTCGCTCGACCTGACCCGATCAGGCGCTAAGGGGGACAGCATGCCGTCTCGAGCAGGGGCAGCGGAGCGGGTGCGTCCTCCTGGACGTCGCTGAAGCGGCGGAACTGGGCCAGGTAGTGCTGGTGCGCCCGTTCCCAGGCGTCGTCGTCCGGCGCGCCCCACAGGCGGTGGTAGTCCGGCGAGCTTGGGTAGGGGTAGAGCGGCACTGGGTCGTTGGCCCAAACCCCCGCTTCCTGCAGGCGGGCGCGCCATTGCGCGACCAGGGTGGTCTCGTCGCCGGCCATCTCGATGAGGTTGGCTTGCACGAACGGCACGTGGCGGCGGGCCTCGATAAGGCGGTCGGCCAACTCGTCGGTGGTGAGCTTGCAGCGCTTGTCGAGCGCCATGCGGCCGGCCTCGGTGAGGCTTTCCACCCCGGCCTCGATGGAGACGCAGCCCGCTTTACCGAGCAGGGCCAGCAGTTCCGGCTGCCACAGGTCGATGCGGGTCTGCAGGCCGAACTCGACCCGGCGTTGCGCCAACGCCTCCAGCAGGTCTCGCCGGGGCAGGAAGATCTCGTCGATGAAGTAGAGGTAGTCGACGCCTTGGCGCAGCAGCGCGTCGACCTCGGCCAGCAAGGGTGCCAGGTCGCGCTTGCGGTAGGCGTCGCGGAAATCGAGCTTGGCGCAGAAGCTGCAGCGGAACGGGCAGCCGCGCGACGCCTCCACTTCGGCACCGAACCCGGCGGACTGGGTGCCGAACCGGTGGTGGTGGTGGCGGTGGCGCTGCACCCAGGCGTCCGGCCAGGTGAGCGGGGGCAGGGTGGTGAAGCGCGCCGCCTGGGGTCCGCCGGTCTGCTGCAGCTCGCCCGCGACCAACCGTGCGGTGCCCGGCACCTGGCCCGGCACCCCACCGGCGGCCAGGGCCACCACCACGTCCTCGCACTCGCCGCGCACCACCACGTCGCAGCCGAGCTTGCGCAGGGCGGCGCGGGGGGTCGCCGAGCCATGCGGCCCCACCGCCACAGTGAGCCCGGCGCGGTCGCCCAGCGCGTCGAACATCGCGCGCGGGACCCGCAGTTCGGGCTGGGCGCAGCGCCAGAACAGGTAGGTGGGGGCGGTCGTCACTACCGTCATGGCCGGGGCGAAGGCAGCAACGGTGGCGGCGAGCTGGTCCATGCCGCAGCCATCCAAGGCGCCGTCCAGCATCAGTACGTCGTGGCCCGCTTCCAGCAGCAGGGTGCGGCAGGCGCCGAGCTCGAGCGGCAGATGCGGCTCGCGGCAGCCGAAGTAGATGCTGCCAGCGAAGCTCCAGGGCGGGTTGACCAGCGCGACCCTCATGCGTCGGCGGCTTGCGCCTGGTCCGAGCGTTCCACCTGCAGCCAGTGGGCCAAACGTGCCAGTCCGGCCTGCCAGCCGACCGGCGCCGGCAGAGCGAGGGCGGTGCGGACGCGGGCGCTGTCGGCGACGAAGTAGCGCTGGTCGCCGGGCCGCCAGGCTTGGAACTCGACGGTGGGAGCGCGGCCGGTGAGTTCGGCGATGGCGCCCAGCACGGCGTGCAGCGTTACGGCGTTGCCTGGGCCGCCGCCGAGGTTGAACGCGCGGCCCGACACCTGCCCGATGGCACCGGCAGCTCGGATATAGGTTTCGACCGCATCGTCCACGAACAGCACGTCCCGCACCTGGAAGCCGTCGCCGTAGATGGTGATCGGGCGTCCGTCCAGTGCGGAGATGAGGAAATGCGCCAGCCAGCCCTGGTCCTCGGTGCCCATCTGGCGTGGACCGTAGATGCAGCTCATGCGCAGGACGCAGGCGGGCAGGCCGAAGCTGCGTGCGTAGTCCAGCACGTACTGGTCGGCGGCGCCCTTGGAACAGCCATAGGGGGTGTGGAAGTCGAGCGGGCGGGACTCGGGCACGCCGGCGGCGCGCAACGCCGGGTCGACCGGGAGG
Organism: Acetobacteraceae bacterium; assembly: GCA_965199105.1. GTDB lineage: Bacteria > Pseudomonadota > Alphaproteobacteria > Acetobacterales > Acetobacteraceae > LMUY01. Next base: position 2,367,799 of record CBDAQO010000002.1, read on the forward strand.
TAGCCGCCGTCCTGGCGGAGCGGGATATCGCCGAGGTCGCCGTAGACCTTGTTGGTGGAGGCGAACACCATTGGCACCCGGTCGGCGCGCAGGCGCAGCGCCTCGAGCACGTGCAGGGTGCCGCGGACGTTCACGTCGAAGTCGTCCATCGGGGATTGCAGCGACGTGGTGACGGCCACCTGGGCGGCCATGTGGAAGACGCCGGAGCAGCGCATGGTGGCGTCGCGCACGGCGTCCTGGTCGCGGATGTCGGCGACCATGGCGCTGATGCGGCGCGGGTGGCGGCGTTGCAGCCAGGCGAGGTTGCGCTCAACGCCGGGCCGGGCCAGGGCGTCCAGCACCAACACGTCCTGGCCGTCGCGCGCGAGGCGGTCGGCGAGGTTGCTGCCGATGAACCCGGCGCCGCCGGTGACCAGGAAGGGCCGGCTGCGCAACACGGCTGGGGACGCGGTCACGCCACCAGGCCCCGCTGCTCGAGCTCCTGCCGGGCGCGCTGCACCAGATCCACCGCTTGTTGCTGGCGCACCCACTCGACCAGTTCGCCCAGGCTGTCGTCGAAGCTTCGGGTTGGGGCGAAGCCGAGCACGGAGCGGGCGAGGCCAATGTCGCCAAAGCAGTGCCGCACGTCGCCGGTACGCGCCTTGCCGACCATTTCGGCCTGCAGATGCGGCAGGCCCATGGCGCGGGCGATGGCGTCGGCCACCTGCACGATGCTGACGTCCTGCCCGCTGCCGATGTTGAACACGCCGCCGGCCGCCGCCGGGGTGCGCAGGGCGAGCATGAACGCGCGGGCGACGTCGTCCACGTGCACGAAGTCCCGTCGCTGAGCACCGTCCTCGAACACCAGCGGGCGCTCGCGGTGCAGCAGGCGGGAGGCGAAGATGGCCAGGACGCCGGTGTAGGGGTTGGAAAGCGCCTGGCCGGGGCCGTAGACGTTGAACAGGCGCAGCGCTACGCCCTCCATGCCATAGGCCGGGGCGAGGGTAAGGGTTAGGCGTTCCTGGGTGTATTTGGTCAGCGCATACACCGAGGCGAGGTCGGCGCGCTTCCACTCCGGCGTGGCCACCGGGACGAGCGGGTTGCCGGCCGGATCCACCGGGTCCCACGAGGCGCCGGGTTGGCGGGGTGGGCGGGTGACGTCGGCCAGCACGTCGCCGGCCGCGGTGCGATAGAGGCCCTCGCCGTAGATGCTCATCGAGGAGGCGACGACGACGCGTTGCACCGGGTGTTCGATCAGGGCTTGGAACAGGACGGCGGTGCCGACGTCGTTCACCGACACGTAGCGCTCGACGGCGTACATGCTCTGGCCGACGCCCACTTCGGCGGCAAGGTGGATGACATGGTCGACGCCGGGGAGGGCGCGGGCGATGGAGGCCTGGTCACGGATGTCGGCTTCAATGAAGTGGGTGTGGCCCAGGATGGCGGGGCGCTTGGACCCTGCGGCGTGGACCTGCTCGATGAGGCTGTCGAGGACGCGGACGTCATAGCCGCTCTGTAACAAGGCTTTTACCACGTGGCAGCCGATGAAGCCTGCGCCGCCGGTCACCAACACGCGCTCTACCATGCCCACCCAATCTCAAAATGGCCTACGCCGGCTCGAATCGACTTCGAACCCAAGGTTAACCCAGACGTGACAACACTGTGATGGTTTCTCACGAGCTTCAAAATAGCTGATGCATATAGCTGGCGGGATCCGCCCGTTCGGAGGCGGACCCCATTGGTCAGGCTTGGGCGCGCAGCCTAGTAGCTGTTGCCCTTGGATGCCGGCTGTATACCGCCCGTGGTTCCATTGGTGCCGACGTTCACGCCGGGTGTGCCACCCAGGGCGCGCTGGCCGCCGCCGTTGGAGGAGGTGATGCCGCTGTCCAGCCGGGCCGGGCCGGTCAGTGAGTCCGAGCCCTGCGACTGGCTGGAGCCATCACAGGCCGAGAGCCCGAGGCAACCAATGGCCGCCAAGGCTAAAAGAGTGGTTCGCATGTTGCTAAACTCCCGTTGAGCGCTGTTGAAGTCGCGCCAGAGAGCAACGAACCACGGGCCCGAAAGCTTCCTGGCCGGCGGGACCGGGCCAGCATGGCAGGCGACGCGGTGCCGCATGGCTGTGAAATGGCGGCGTGGTGGATGGTAGATTGCGGCATGCGCTCTATTGTCTGGGCGGAGCAAAAATGGAGTTCGCCGATGACCATGATGACCGTGCAAGCCACCGACGGCAGCGGGAGCTTTTCCGCGCTCCTGGTGGAGCCGCAGACCAAGCCGGCTGGAGCGGTGGTGATCATCCAGGAGATCTTCGGGGTCAACGAGGCGATGCGGGCGGTGGCGACCGAGCTGGCGGGCATGGGGTTCATCGCGATCTGCCCGGACCTGTTCTGGCGGCTGAAGCCTGGCATCGAGCTGACCGACCGCACCGAGGCGGAGTTCAAGCAGGCGCTGGACTACATGGGCCAGTTCGACCAGGCCAAGGGGGTCGACGACCTGAAGGCCACGGTTGCGGCGGCGCGGACCATGCCGGGCTGCAACGGGCATGTCGGCACCATCGGCTTCTGCCTGGGTGGGCGGTTGGCGGTTATGATGGCGACCAGCTCGGATGCGGACGTGAACGTGTCCTATTACGGGGTGGGGATCGACGAGTTCGTGCCGGAGTTCGCCAGCATCCGGGCGCCGCTGGTGCTGCATATCGCGGGCGAGGACGGGTTCTTTCCGGCGGAGGGGCGCGCCAAGGTGCTGCAGGGGGCCGAGACGGCGGGGTCGGTGCAGGCGCACAACTATGCTGGGGCGGATCATGGCTTTGCCCGGGTGAACGGCATGCACTGGCACGGGTTGGCGGCGACGATTGCCAATGGGCGCACGGCGGAAGCGCTGTCAGCCGCGCTGGGGTAGGGCAAGCAGGGCGATCGCGGCGGCTGGGTCGACCCGGCCGTCGTAGAGGGCGCGGCCGACGATGACGCCCTCGATGTTGGGGTGCGCCAGGGCGGCTAGGGCCTGCAGGTGGTCCAGGCTGCCGACGCCGCCGCTGGCGATCACGGGGGCGGCGCTGGCGTCGGCGATGGCGGCGGTTTGCGGCAGGTTCAGGCCGGTCAGCATGCCGTCCCGCCCGATGTCGGTGTAGATGATGGCGGCCACGCCGGCGTCGGCGAAGCGGATGGCGAGGTCGGCGGCGGCGAGAGTGGAGGTGGCGGCCCAGCCGTCGGTGGCGACCATGCCGTCCCGCGCGTCGATGCCGACGGCGACCTGGCCGGGGAAGCGGCGGCAGGCCTGGTGCACCAACGCCGGGTCACGCACGGCGGCGCTGCCCAGGATCACGCGGCGCACTCCGGCGGCGAGCCAGGCTTCGATGGCGGCCAGGCTGCGGATGCCGCCGCCGAGTTGGACGGGGACGGTGGCGGCGGCCAGGATCGCGGCCACGGCGGCGCCGTTCACGGCCTGGCCGGCGAAGGCGCCGTTCAGGTCCACCACGTGCAGCCAGCGGCAGCCGCGGTCCTGCCAAGCGCGGGCTTGGGCGGCCGGGTCGTCGGAGTAGACGGTGGCGTCGTCCATCTCGCCGCGGCGGAGGCGGACGCAGGCGCCATCCTTGAGGTCGATGGCGGGGTAGAGCGTGGTCATGCGGGGAGCATGCGGTCCAGCGTGCCGAGCACGTGTTCCACGGTGATCAGGCGGGTGCATTCGAACTGGCGCGGCGTGCCGGCTTGGCGGGGGCACCAGAGGAAGTCCTTGTGGTCGAACTTCACCCGCGGGTCATTCCAGCAACTGTTGCAGGCGTGCCAGTTGTGCACCCGCCAGGGGGTGGCGAACTCGTTGAGCGGGTGGGTAAAGCCGCTGATCATCAGCACCTTGGTGCCGGCGGCCCAGGCTAGCCAGGAGAGGCCGCTGGAGAGCCCGACATAGCCGTCGGCGTGGCGCAACCAGCGCGCCCGCTCGGCCAGGGGGCGGTCGCCGGTCTGGTCCTCGGCGCCGTGGGGGATGTGGGTCCAGACGATGCCGTGGCCGTGGGCCGGCTTCTGGTCGATGCAGATGACGCGGTAGCCGCGCTGCTTCAGCCGCTCGACGACGGCGCGCCAGCCTTGCGGGTTGTTCCAGTATTTGCACTGGCTCGAGCTCTGCACCGCGATGCAGACGTAGCGTTCGGCGATGGGGCGGGTCTCGTCGGGCAGCGCCAGGATGGGCGGGGCTTCGGCCGGGTCGACGCCCAGGATGTAGCCGGCGGTGCGGTGCAGGCCGACGGCGCGGAAGTCGGTGGGCTGCCAGATGCCGTCGGCATCGTCGAAGAACAGGCCGAGGCAGTAGGTGGCGTAGTAGTCCGCCGGGTCGACGTCCTCGTGGGGGATGAAGCGGATGTGCGGGTAGGCGTCGCGGAACAGCGGGATGATGAGCGGGGACATGGAACAGGTCAGGCGGCAGCGGTGGACGGTGGCGAAGCGGGCGGCGTAGGGGAACCAGCCGAGCGTGTCGCCGAGGGTCCCGATGGGAAACTGGATGAGCACGGCGCGGTCCTTGGCGCTGTAGTCGTGGGCGAGCACCGGGTCGTCGCCGCGCCAGACCTCGAGCCGGAAGCGGACGAACCAGCGCTTGCTGCTGTTGACGAAGCCGCTGGGCAGGGTGGTCTCGAACAGGGTGTTGCCGGTGTCTAGGTCGCGCAGGCGGACGCGCCATTTGGCGGGGTCGGGGGCGTCTTGAGCGGCTGGGTCGGCGGCGGCTGGGATGAGGATGCGGGCGCCGAGGTTGAAGTCGAAGCGCAGGCCGTGCGGGCCGGGTTGGGTCGGTTCGCGAGCGGGGCCGGGATAGGCGGGCTTGGGGGCGGGCTCGGCGTCGCTCACGCGGGTGGCCCGGGCAGGCGCGCCATCAGGCCGGCGAGCAGTGCGGCCACGGCGGCGGGCTGTTCCAGCGGTCCGAGGTGGCCGGTGGGGAGGGTGGCGAAGGTGGCGCCGGGGATGGCTTCGGCGATCGCCTGGGCGGCGGACGGGGGGGTTGCAGCGTCGGACGTGCCGGCCACCACCAGGGTGGGCAGGGCGATGCTGGGCAGGCGGGCGGTGATGTCGAAGGTGGTGAGGGCGGCGGCGCAGGCGGCGTAGCCCTGGGTGTTCTGGCGGGCGAGGCGGGCGCGGCTGGTGGCGACGGCGGGCGGGTTGGCGCGCAGGGTGTCGCGGGGGAACCAGTGGGCGAGGATCAACTCGGCCATGTCGGGGACGCCGGCGCGGCGGATGGCGACCACGCGCTCGGCCCAGGGTTCACGGTCCATGGCGGCGGTGCTGTTGCAGACGGCGAGGGCGCGCAGGCGGTTGGGGTAGTCGAGCGCCATCTGCATGGCCACGATTCCGCCCATGGAGACGCCGGCGACGGCGGCTTGCGGCACTTCGGCGGCGTTCAGCACCGAGAGGGCGTCGGCCACCAGGTCGGCCAGGGTGTAGTCGCCGGGGGGTGCGTCCGAGGCGCCGTGGCCGCGGGCGTCTGGCCGGAGCAGGTGGTAGCGGTCGGCCAGGCAGGCGACCACGCCGTCCCACAGGATGTGGTCGCTGCCGAGCGAGTGCAGCAGCAACAGGGCGGGCTGCGCCGGGTCGCCGTCGGTGCGCCAGAACAGCTTGGCGCCGTCGCGGGTGAGCCAGGGCATCAGGGCCGTCCGGAGTGGCGGGGGACACGCATTTGCGGCGGTATAGCCGTTGCCGGAACGCGTTGCTACGGTGTGGGCGGGCCAGCGCGGCGGGCTGGCGCGAACCGGGTGGGGGGACTGCATGACGCTCGAACTTGCGGCGGGAGACGCGCGGCTGCTGCTGTGCCCGGCGATTGGCGGGGCGATCGGCGGCTGGACTTGGCGGGGGCAGCCGGTGTTGCGGCCGACCTCGGCCGAGGCGCTGGCGGGGAACAACTCGCGGCTGCTGTCCTGCTTTCCGCTGATCCCGTTTTCCAACCGGATCGCCTGGGGGCGGTTCAGCTTTGGCGGCGAGAGCTTCCAGCTCGACCGCAACTTCGGCGACCATCCGCACACCATTCATGGCAACGCGTGGCAGCGGGCGTGGGAGGTGGCGCAGGCGAGTGCGGATGCGGCCGAGCTGGTGCTGCACCATGACCCGGCGACCGACACCGGCAGCCATTGGCCGTATCGCTACACGTCGACGCTGCACTACGCGTTGCGGCCAGACGGGCTGGTGGTGACGATCGGGTTCACCAACACCGACGCGCGGGCGCAGCCGGTTGGGCTTGGGCTGCACCCGTACCAGCCGCGCACGCCGCTGACGGCGATTGCGCTGCACGCCGGGTCAGTGTGGCAGACGGGGGCGGACTCGCTGCCGGATGCGCGGTTGCCGGTGGAGGGGGCTTGGAGCTTCGACCCGGGGCACGTGATCGGGCCGGTGCCGCTGGACAATTGCTACACCGACTGGCCGGGGCGGGCGGAGATCACCCGGCCGGAGCACGGGCTGCGGCTGGTGATCATGGCGGACGACATCTTCCGCTTCGTGGTGGTGTACACGCCAGCGGGCAAGCCGCATTTCGCGGTGGAGCCGGCCAGCAACATGACCGACGCGGTGAACCACATGGCGACGGTGCCGGACCATGGCCTGCGGGTGTTGCAGCCGGGGGATGTGTTGCGGCGGCAGGTTCGGTTTGCGGTGGAGGCGGTTTAGGGCGGCTGCGGGCGGGAGGCGGCGGCGGACCGGCGCCTGGGTGGGGGGGTGCCGGGTTGTCGGTCGAGGGGCTGGGACGGCTGGGGCGGGGTGAGGAGCGTTTGGGCGTTGCGAAGGCGGATTTTTGCGGCTTTCGCAGCCTCACCCCGCCCTCTTCCGCCCGCGGGAGAGGGCGACGACGGCGGTTGGGCTGGAGGTTCGTGAGGGGGTTGGGGCTTGGTGGTGAGGCCGAGGTCGCGGCAGATGCTGTGGATGACGGCTTCGACCGGGAGGGTGTGGATCGCTTCGGCGAGACCCTGGGTGTCGAGGCGTTCGGCGAGGTCGTCGAACAGGCGCTCGGCGGTTTCGGTGTCGGACTCCCGGGTGATGGCTTCGGCGACGCTGCGGGCGACGTGGCGGCGCACCATGGCGAGGCGGTCGTCTGGGGCGAGATCGTCGGGGGCGATGTCGTCATTGGGGGCGGCGTTGGGGGTGCGGCGGGGCCAGCCGGCTTGCAGGCGCTTGGTGAGGGCGACGGTGCGGCGGAGGGAGCGGGCGAGGCGGTCCATGGCGCGGGCGAGGGCTTCGACGCGCGGGGCGGCTTGGGCGAGGGCGGTGGCGGCGGTGTCGAGGTCGAGCCCGGCTTGGACGGCTTCGGCGAGGGAGCCTGGGGTTTGGCTGGGACGGCGGTTTGGCATGGGGAGGCAGTGTGGGGCGGGGAGGCAGGTGGGGGCGGGGAGGCAGGTGGTTGCGGCTTCGGCGGCGGCTTGCTCGAGCTCCATCATGCGGGTGACGACGGTTGCGGCGCGTAGCCCGAGGGCGGCGAGGGCGGCGAGGGTTGCGTCGGGCTGGAGGGCTGGGGCGTCCATGGCGGGGAGAGGGGCATACGGGGTGGGGGAGTTTCAAGGGGATTTGGCGTGCTGTTGAGGCGGCTGGTGCTTGCGACGGTTGGGACGATGCTTGCCGCGTCCTGTGCTGCGCCCGACCCGACGGCGGCTTGGAGCAAAGCCGAAATCTGCAAGATCCGGTATACGGACAAGGGGATCAATCGGCTGGCTATGGAGATGACGGTCAGCAACAATGGCGGGGGCTGTGGTCGGACCACGCGAAATCCGAACCGTTTCTTGAGCAACAGGGCGGTATTTGAACAGCCGGCGCATGGGAGTGTGGAGACGGCGCTAATACCGGGTAATTTCAGCGGCGACCACTATGTTCCGCAGCCGGGGTATGAGGGGGCTGACCATTTCGTCGTGATTTCTAGCGATGTGCAATACACTTATAGCGTGAAGGTGGTGAGTATTGGGGCAAGCTCGCCTTGATTGGTCAGGCTGCTGCTTGGCCGTTCTGAAATCTTGGGCGGCTCACGGCGGCAACATCCCTCACCCAACCCTCTCCCAGAGGGAGAGGGCTTTTAAGCGGCAACGATGGTGCGCGGCGGCGGCTTGGTGGTGCTCGGAGGATGGGCGCGTCGTGGTGGTTGCGGGCAGCGCTGCTAGCGAGGTGGCGTGACCGTCCTGCGAAGCTGCGTTTGTGGTGGGTGCGGAACGGGGCTAGTTAGGCCGGGTCAGAGTTGCTCGCTTGGGAGGATGATCGGGTCCATGCTTACTTTTGGTGCGGAGCGGGTTCAGGACGCGGCGATCCTGGTGGCGCGTGTCCTGCTGGTGGTGCTGTTCGTGCTGTTTGGCTGGGACAAGCTGACCCATTACGACGTGACCGCGGGGTTCATGGCGCAGACCGGGCTGCCGATGCCGGGGGTGACGGCGGTGGTGGTGATCGTGCTGGAGTTCTTCGTCGGGCTGGCGGTGGCGTTTGGGGTGGCGACGCGGCCGTTGGCGCTGCTGCTGGCGGTTTATACGTTGGGCACGGGGCTGGTGGCGCATCATTACTGGGACATGACGGGGGCGGCGGTGCGCGCCAACGAGATCAATTTCTATAAGAATGTGAGTATCGTGGCGGGGTTCTTGCTGCTGTATGTGACGGGTGCGGGGCGGTATTCGGTGGATGCGGCGTTGCTGGCGCGGCGGGGTGGGGCGTCCAGAATTGGGCTGCGGTCGGCGTGAGTCTTTGGTCTGCTGGCCGATACTTGCGGTGTGCTGGCTGTGCCCCGTCGGCTTGGGTTTAGGTTGACGCCTGATCCGTCATGGTCGGCTGTGATGGGAGCGCACGTCAGACATCTCACTGGCGTGCGTGATACCAGGGCGAAGCCGCCGCCTCCGCCTTTTTGATCCAGGGTTCTTTGCAATGACCATACTGGTGAGACTTGGTCGGAGAGAGGCTTCGACGACGGACCTCTTCTCGGTCGTGCTCCGCGGCAGCGTGTGGGGGTGTGCGCACAGATTGTCGCGGACTGCTCCGTGGCGGATGATTTCGGGAGAGCCAATGCTGGTAGCAATGACGCTGGCTTAGCCTGGTTGCCGTCGCGGTGTTTGATCGCGTGCAGGATCGCCGCTCCGACAAGGCGTAGTCACCCCACCCCTTGTCGCTCGGCGCTTCGAACCTGGCTCGATACGCATCTAGGGCAGCATCCGAGCAATCGGAGTCGCTTCGCGATCCGAGGGCTCGGATCGCCTCGTAACGGGGAGTGGGTCTAGGATGGGCTTGGCATGGATGCCTGGGATAGCCGTCGAGCCGACATGGTATACCGTGAGCAGGCATGGACCCATCGCAACCAGTAAAGCCTGGGCCTCGGCGGCGGTGCTGTCCGCTGCGTCGGATCGTGGTCCAGCAGTTCGACTGTTATCGGGGGCGGCATGCATCGGCCTCGGATGAGCTGGTCAGCACTGGTCTAGCGAAACTGGCGCCGCTCCGGCAGGCTACGTCTGTCGAGGACTGGTTTTGGTCGGAGGCTGGTGGGGCGGGTGAACGGATGTGGTGGGGGAGCGGACGGTCTGATTTGAGGGTGATTTCTGGCTGAAGCGGATCGTGCCTGACAATGAGGCTAATAAGGCTGTTATGATCTGCAACGTCCGTTTCGGTTCGTAACGCCTTTTGTGTATGATAAAGGAGGTTATCATACACAAAATTGACGTGAGGCAGGGTGGACGCATTTGAGCAGCTAGTGGCTGAGATTTTGTGGATGGAAGGCTTTTGGGTTCGCACCTCGGTGAAGGTCGATTTGACCAAGGAAGAAAAGCGCGCCATCGGTCGGCCGTCGGCACCTCGCTGGGAGTTGGACATCGTCGCCTATAGCGGCCGGGACAATCGCTTGCTGGTCGTCGAATGCAAAAGCTACCTCGACTCTCGGGGCGTCGTGTTCAGTGGCTTCGACGGAAGCCAGAAAGACGGTTCGGATCGCTACAAGCTGTTCAACGATGACACGCTGCGCCGGGTTGTCTTCGACCGGCTGCGTTTGCAGTTTGCTGAATCCGGCGCTTGTGGGAACAACGCTGCCGTGCAGCTCTGCCTGGCTTGCGGAAGGATCGCTTCCGAGATCGACCGATCCGGCCTGAGGGCGCATTTTGCAGCGAAGCAATGGGAGCTGTGGGACGAGCCTTGGCTGCGCGAACGCCTGCGCACCATGGCGAAGCGTGGTTATGAGAATCAGGTATCCGCTGTTGTCGCCAAGCTGCTGCTGCGGGGAGAGGTGGCATGACCCTGACCAATCTAACAGCCGTCACTGGCGAACTACCCGCAATCCCGCCGGGTGCTGTCGTTCCGGCCATTGTCGCCGCGCAAGGTGACGCCGCGGGTTGGCGCTATTTGGAGTTTTTCGCGGTCTCGATCCGCAATTCGAATTCCCGCGTTGCCTATGGCCGCGCCACCTCGGCCTTCTTCGGCTGGTGCGAAAGTCTGGGGCTGGCGCTGCGGGGCATTCAGCCGGTTCATGTTGCTGCTTGGATCGAGGAACTGGGTAGGGAAGGGCGCTCGGCCCCGACCGTGAAGCAGCACTTGGCGGCGGTGCGGATGCTGTTTGATTGGCTGGTGGTCGGCCAAGTGGTGCCGCACAACGCAGCCGCCGCCGTGCGCGGGCCGAAACACAGCATGGGCACCGGCAAAACCAATATGCCGAGCCGCGACGAGGCCAAGGCGCTGATCGCTGCGATCAAGACGGACAGCCTAATCGGCCTGCGCGATCGGGCGCTGATCGGCATGATGCTCTTTACCTTCTCCCGCATCGGCGCTGTCACTGGGATGCGAGTGAGCGACTATTACCCGGTCGGCGGATAATACTCTTTATGTCTCAACGGATTACCTTTCATTTTGAAGGCTCCCTTGCCGACGATCACGCTCTTAATTTTTATGAAGCCGCTCGCTTTCAATATGCCGCAGCCCGGTTGATCGTAAAACTAGAACAGTTCCGTTCTAAAGGGAGCTTTGTTCAGAAGATTACAAACAACAGCAACCAAGAAATTCTACTTCAAACTCAGCGTGATGGTTCATTTGATATTACTGTCTTGGTTCCAATACTTAATGCTGCAAAGGACAGCTTTCTTCATGTCTCGATACCAAATTTAATGAGCTATGTTTTTGAGCGTATTATCGGAAAGACGTCCGATTCTGATGTAGCTAAAGCACTGAATACGCAGGACAAGGTCGTCGAAGAATTTGGTCGCATAAGCGAAAACAATACCGAGATACTAGGTAAAGCACTCGATATAATTGCTAAAGATCAGGATACTAAAGACAGAATGAGTAGAGAGATGACGGACGTTTTGAGTCGACGGATTGCTGAACTGACTCGTGAAAAGGAGTTACAAAGCAGTCAGGTAGAGATTGCTCGTATAGATACGGTGAGAGAACAGCGTCTTATTGCAATGTCTGCCCCTTTGGTTAGCGAAATGGCGACGGCGTTACGCCGGAGCGCTGATACGCTCGAAGTGATATCCGACGATGACACCTCTGCGCCAAATAATATCTTATTTCTAAATAGAGCAATGGCCACGGAAATTGAATTATCAACAGTTGATAAGGACATTACACCGATACTGGTTGATATTATTCAATATAATAAAGAAACTGGCTGGGGAAAGGCACGAATGAAGGAGGTTCAGTCTCTCCTCAGCTTTAACGTGCCGTCAGATATGAAGAGCCGTATTCAACCAATGCTACTTTCTGCTATGGACAGAGACAAGGTCTATATCCAGACTTATATTGTACGTAATAAGGTAAGAGAACCCACTCGCCTAATAATAGTAGGCATTCTCCCGTTGCCGCCAGCCTAAGTTTTCAAGCCGTTTTTTCGGATTTACGAGTTTGTTAAGCGTGATAAACCGGATTATCACGTGCTAACTGATGCCAGCTTTCCGATGAAGCGGCCGAGGTGTGGGTCACTTCGGCCAAGTGGGACAGCATCGAACTTGAACCACTGCACGCTGTGGAACTCGCCCAGGTCAAAAGTCATTGGCTTTGTACGATCTAGAGAAACGACATACCACAGCGAGACATCTACGTGGCCAGAGGTAAACCCCACCGTCGTAGTGCAGGTTACCATCAGCGGTGCAGTCACAGGCGCGTCTAAGGCAACACCTAACTCTTCCACCAACTCCCGCTCTACCGTCGCGCGTGGATGCTCCCCAGGCTCCACATGTCCCCCGGCAGGTAGCCAGAGCTGCGCGTTGCGATGATCGACAAGGAGTATGTGACCGTCATCGACTAGGGCAAAATACGAGACTAGATGCTTGGACGGGGTGTCCGGTTTAACCAGACGAAACAGCTCTGCCCCTGATCGAACCCAGGTAACGGCATCTTCCAGATGACCCCGCTCGATCTCGTCATGCGGCACTATGGTCCGAAGCTCTTCAAGTATTTTTTCCCTCATGGGATTAGCCTACAACCGCGCCTTACGGCATTCCAGCTTGCCCCGTTCCGGTCATAATTTTGGGGTAGAGCCAACTTTCTGAAATTAGCCCTGCAAGCGATTTGTCCGAAAGTCTTGAATTTCGGGCTGGCTCAGGTCCGCATTTCGCAATCCCAACATTTGCTTCCCGGGCCGACTCACCGGCGCGCTACGAGCGGGTTGGAGTTGAAAGCGGACCTAATCGGGTTTGCACCCCAGCTTAGTCTGACCGGGGATCCACACCCTGACTGTTCCAGTCAGGGTGATCGCGGGTTGAGCACGCCACTGGCGTGCGCGGCGCGGTATTGCGGCAGGCGCTCGGCGTAGGCTGCGGCGAGGGCGGGGGTGGGTTCGACGGTTTCTTCGCGGGCGGGGGGGGTGCAGACGGTGGTGGCGGGCTCGTTGGTGACGGCCATGCGGGCCAGGCGGGCGGCGCCCAAGGCGCCGCCGTGTTCGCCGGCGGCTAGGGGGCGCATGGGGATGGCGAGGACGTTGGCCAGGATGGTGATCCAGGCGGGGGAGCGGGAGCCGCCGCCGATGACGTCGGCGGCAGCGATGTGGGTTCCGGAGGCGGCCAGTGCGTCCAGGCAGTCGCGCAGGGAGAAGGCGACGCCCTCGAGCACGGCCTGGGTGAGGGTGGCGCGGGTGGTGTCGTGGCCGAGGCCGAGGAAGGCGGCGCGCAAGGTGCCGTCATTGTGGGGGGTGCGTTCGCCGCCGAGGTAGGGCAGGAAGAGCGCCGGGCTGGGGGCGGTCGGGGTGCCGAGTTCGGCCATCAGGGCGGCCTCGCTGGCGCCGGTGACGCCGGACCACCAGGCGAGCGAGGCGGCGGCGGAGAGGGTGACGCCCATCTGGTGCCAGGTGTCGGGGATGGCGTGGCAGAAGGCGTGCACGGCGCCTTGCGGGTAGGGGCGGTAGCGTTCGGTGGTGGCGAAGAGCACGCCGGAGGTGCCGAGGGAGACGAAGGCGTCGCCGGGTCGGATGGCGGCGAGGCCCATGGCGCCGGCCGCGTTGTCGCCAGCGCCGCCGGCGAGCAGGGGTGGGTGGGTCATGCCCCAGGCGGCGGCGAGGTCGGGGCGCAGGCGGCCGGCGGGGGCGTTGCCTTCGACCAGGCGGGGCATGGCGGCGCGGGAGAGGCCGGTGGCGGCCAAGGCGGCGTCCGACCAGTCGCGGCGGCCGACGTCGAGCCAGAGGGTGCCGGAGGCGTCGGACATGTCCTCGATCAGCTCGCCGGTGAGGCGGTAGCGGATGTAGGCCTTGGGCAGCAGGACGGTGCGGGTGCGGGCGAAGATGTCGGGCTCGTGGCGGCTGACCCAGAGCAGCTTGGGGGCGGTGAAGCCGGGGACGGCGATGCTGCCGGCGACCTGGCGCAGGGTGGGCATGCGGGCTTCGAGCTCGGTGCATTCGGCGGCGGCGCGCACGTCGTTCCAGAGGATGGCGGGGCGCAGGACGTGGCCGGCGGCGTCGAGCAGGACGGCGCCGTGTTGCTGGCCGGAGAGGCCGATGCCCTGGGTGGCGGCGAGTTCGGCGGGGTGGGTTTGGCGCAGGGCGGCGATGGTTTGTTGGAGCGCGTCCCACCAGGCGGCGGGGTCCTGCTCGCTGTGGCCGGGGGCGGGGCGGCTGACGGTGAGGGGGGCGGTGGCGGTGGCGATGATGCGCTCGTAGCCGTCGACCAGGAGGGCCTTGACGCCGGAGGTGCCGAAATCGAGGCCTAGGAACATGGGGGCGCTTTGGGGGGGGCTTTGGGGATAAGGAGGTTGCTCGGCTGTGTTGGCGAGGCAGGGCAACCCTCACGCATCTTCGTCGGAGCGGCGGCCCGCCCCTCATGCACTTTGTTGAAAGCAGCGGCGCGCCCCTCACCCAACCTTCTCCCGGGGGAAGAGGGCTTGTTGGCGTGGCTGTGGAGGGGGTGGGTCATGCGGCGAGGGCTCGGGGGCGGGGGAGGGCGAGGCCGTTGCTGGTGAAGATGTGGCAGGCGGGGGCGTCGATGGCGAAGCGGACCTGGCTGTGGGAGGTGGTGGGGTCGTTGCCGTCGGTTTGGACGGTGAGCGGCTCGCCGGCCTCGCCGGAGACGTGCAGCAAAGTGAGGCCGCCGAGGCGTTCGACCAGGCGGACTTCGCCGGCCAGGGTGCCGGCCGGGTCGTGGTGGAGCGCTTCGGGGCGGATGCCGAGGGTGACGGGGTCGCCGGGCTGGGCGGCGCCGGCGACGGGGACGGCGACGCTGCAGCCGGACTTGGTGGTGACGACGACGCCGGTGGCATCGGAGTGAGTGACGGTGGCCGGCAGCAGGTTCATGCGCGGGGAGCCGATGAAGCCGGCGACGAAGAGGTTGGCGGGATGGTGGTAGAGCTCGAGCGGGGAGCCGGTCTGCTCGACGCGGCCGGCCTGCAGCACGACGATCTTATCGGCCATGGTCATCGCCTCAACCTGGTCGTGGGTGACGTAGACCATGGTGGCCTGCAGGTCCTGGTGCAGGCGTAGCAGCTCGATGCGGGTTTGGCCGCGCAAGGCGGCGTCCAGGTTGGAGAGCGGCTCGTCGAACAGGAACACGCGGGGTTGGCGGACGATGGCGCGGCCGATGGCGACGCGTTGGCGCTGGCCGCCGGAGAGGTCCTTGGGGCGGCGGTCGAGGTAGGGTTCGAGCTGCAGGATGCGCGCCGCCTCGCCGACCTTGCGGTTGCGCTCGGCCTTGGGCACGCCGGCCAGGCGCAGCGCGAAGCCCATGTTGTCGCGCACGGTCATGTGTGGGTAGAGCGCGTAGGACTGGAACACCATGGCGAGGCCGCGGTCCGCCGGGCCGGTTTCGTTGACCCGGCGGCCGTCGATCTGCAGCTCGCCGGCGGTGATCGGCTCGAGGCCGGCGATCATGCGCAGCAGGGTGGATTTGCCGCAGCCGGAGGGGCCGACGAAGACGACGAACTCGCGGTCGGCGATGTCGAGGTCGACGCCCTTGATCACCTCGGTGTCGCCGTAGGATTTGCGCAGGTTGCGCAGGGTGAGTGTCGCCACAGGGTGCTCCTACTTGACGGCGCCGAAGGTGAGGCCGCGGACCAGTTGGCGCTGGCTGAACCAGCCGAACACCAGGATGGGCGCCACGGCCATGGTGGAGGCGGCGGAGAGCTTGGCGAAGAACAGGCCCTCCGGCGAGGAAAACGAGGCGATGAAGGCGGTGAGCGGGGCGGCTTGCGACGAGGTGAGATTGAGGCTCCAGAACGCCTCGTTCCAGCACAGGATGATGGAGAGCAGGGCGGTGGAGGCGACGCCGGGCAGGGTGAGCGGGAGCAGCAGGTGCCACACTTCGCCGGCGGTGCGGGCGCCGTCCATGCGGCCGGCCTCGAGGATTTCGACCGGGACTTCCTTGTAGAAGGTGAACAGCATCCAGACCACGATGGGCAGGTTGGACAGCGTGTTCATCAGGATCAGGCCGGTACGGGTGTCGAGCAGGCCGGCGTTGCGGAACAGCAGGTAGATGGGGACGAGCACGCCGACCGGGGGGAGCATCTTGGTGGAGAGCATCCACAGCAGCGTGCCGCGGGTGCGGCGGGTGGGGTGGAAGGCCATGGCGTAGGCGGCGGGGATGGCGAGCAGCAAAGCGAGGAGGGTGGCGCCGAGCGCGATGGCTACGCTGTTCCAGGCGAAGGAGAAGTAGTTTTCCTGGGCGAGCACGTCGCGGAAGGAGGCCAGGGTGGGCGTGAAGGAGAGGCTGACGGCGACCGCCTCGCGCTCGGTCTTGAGGCTGGTGAGGCCCATCCAGAGGATGGGGAAGAACAGCAGCAGGGCCATGCCCCAGCCGACGAGGGTGGTGGCGATGCGGCGGGCGAGGCTGGCCTGCACGCGCTAGATCTCCAACCGCCGGCCGATGCTGCGGACCAGGAAGAAGGCGACGACGTTGGCCAAGATGATGGCCACCACGCCGCCGGCCGAGGCGCCGCCGACGTCGAATTGGAGCAGGGCGCGGACGTAGATCAGGAAGGCGAGGTTGGTGGTGGCGTTGCCGGGTCCGCCGGAGGTGGTGACGTAGATTTCGGCGAACACGGTGAGCAGGAAGATGGTTTCGATCATCACCACGACGCTGATGGCGCGCTGCAGGTGCGGCAGGGTGATGTGGAAGAATTGCGCTACCGGGCCGGCGCCGTCCATGCGGGCGGCCTCGCGCTGCTCGTGGTCGAGCGATTGCACGGCGGTGAGCAGGATGAGCAGGGCGAACGGCACCCACTCCCAGGACACGATGGCGATGACCGAGGCGAGCGGGAATTGGGCGAACCAGTCGACCGGCTCGAACCCGAAGGCGCGGGCGATGGCGCCGAGCACGCCGTAGATCGGGTGCATCAGCAGGTTCTTCCAGATCAATGCGCTGACGGTGGGCATGACGAAGAAGGGCGAGATGGCGAGCACGCGGGCGATGTTGCGGCCGGGGAAGGCTTCGTCGAACAGGACGGCGAGCAGCACGCCGCCGCAGACGGTGATGACGAGCACGGAGCCGACCAGCACCAGGGTGTTGCGCAGGGAGACCCAGAAGTCGGGGTCGGTCACCAGGTCCTGGTAGTTGGCGATGCCGGCCAGGCCGCTGACGGTGGGGTCGAGCAGGTTGTAGCGCTGGATGGAGAACCAGAGCGTCATTGCGAGCGGGACGATCATCCACACCAGCAGCACCGCGACCGAGGGGGCGACCAGGGCGGTGCCCACGCTACGCGGCGGCCCGGCGGCGGAGCGGGTGCCGCCGGGCAGGGTGGTGGCGGTGGTGGCGCTGGCTATTTGGGGTATCCCGCCTGCTTCATGGTGCGCTGGGTGGCGGATTCAGCGGAGACGAGGGCTGCGTCCACCGTGGTTTGCCCGGTGAGGGTGCCGGCGATGGTCTGGCCCACTTGGGTGCCGATGCCCTGGAACTCGGGGATGGCGACGAACTGGGCGCCGGTGTAGGGGCGCGGGTGCTCGGTCTGGCCGTCCGGGTTGGCGGACTCGATCGCCTTCAGCACGAAGCCGGCGAAGGGGGCGACCTTCTGGTAGTCGGCGTCGTCATAGGTGGATTGACGCGTGCCGGGGGGCACGGCGACCCAGCCGTTCTGTTGCGCCACCAGCTTGATGTAGTCCTTGGAGGTCGCCCAGGTGATGAAGGTCTTGGCGGCATCCTGCTGCTTGGAGGTGGCGGGGATGGCGAGGTTCCACGACCAGAGCCAGGTGGGGCCGCCCTTGAAGCTGCCGGAGGGGATGGGCGCGAAGCCGACTTGGTCGGCGACCTGGCTCTGCTTCTTGTCGTAGAGCATGCCGCCGGCGACGGTGGCGTCGATCCACATGCCGCAATGGCCGCTGGCGAACAGGGCGAGGTTCTCGTTGAAGCCGTTGGACGAGACGCCGGGCGGGCCGTCGGCCTTCAGGATGTCGTCGTAGTAGGTGATGGCGGTCTTCCAGGCGGGCGAGTTGATGGTGGGCTGCCACTTGTCGTTGAACCACTGGCCGCCGTCGGTGTCGACGAGGGTGGTGACGTAGGCCATGTTCTCGCCCCAGCCCGGCTTGCCGCGCAGGCACATGCCGTAGACCTGGTTGGACTTGTCGGTGATCTTGTCGGCGAAGCTGCGGATTTGGGTGTAGGTCGGTGCGTCCGGCATGGTGATGCCGGCCTTCTTGAACAGGTCGGTGCGGTAGTAGGTCATCGCGCTTTCGGCGTAGAACGGCAGGCCGTAGATCTTGCCGTTGTAGGTGAGGCCGTCGCGGACCGGCTTGAGCAGGTCGTTCACGTCGTAGCTGGCGGGCAGGTTGTCCATCGGGATGATCCAGCCCTGCTTGGCCCAGATCGGGACCTCGTAGTTGCCGATGGTGAGGATGTCGAACTGGCCGGCCTTGGTGGCGATGTCGGTGGTGACACGCTGGCGCAGCACGTTTTCCTCGAGCACCACCCAGCGCAGGTGAATGTCGGGGTGCTGCTGCTCGAACTGGGCGGAGAGCTTCTGCATCACCACCATGTCGCCGTTGTTGACGGTGGCGATGGTGAGGGTTGCGTCGGCATGGGCGGGGGCGGCGGCGAAGGCACCGACGCAGATCGCGGCCATGGCGAAGGCGGCGCTGCGGGGCGCTGCTGGTTTGGGCATTGGATGGTCCTCCCAGGGGGCGGTTGTTTGGCCGCGTTGGCGGCGAGTGGTTACGAAGGTGTCACCGTGTTGGCCGAGCGTCAACCAGGTGTCAGAACGCCAAGGTTGCAGGTGTCAGAACGCCAAGGTGGAGGCGGCTTGGGCCAGGGTGGCGCGGCTGCCTTGGCGGTAGAGCGCGGCGAGCCAGGTGCCGACCGGGGCGGTGAGCCTTGGGTCGGCGCCCATGGTGCCGAACAGCTCGGGGATGGCGAGCAGGGGCGCCGGGTCGGGGCCGCCGGCGATGGCGCGCTCCCGCAGCAGGGCGGCGAGGGGGTGGCGGACGTCGATCGGGTTGCCCTGCTCGTCCTCGCCGCGGACCCGGCGCAGCCAGGCGGCGAGGCCGAGCGCCAGCAGGTCCAGGCTGTGGCCGGCGGCGAGGCGGTCGCGGATCGGGTCGACCAGCACGTTGAGCGGGGCGTCGGTGTTGACGCGCTCGACGGTGTCCTTGATGGCGGGGTTGGCGAAGCGCTCGATCAGCGTGGCCTTGTAGGCGGCCAGGTCGATGCCGGGGATGGCGGGCAGGGTGGGGCCGGTCTCGCGGTCCATCAGGGCGGCCATGTAGCGGGCGAGCAGGGGGTCGGCCATCGCTTCGTCCACGGTGACGTAGCCGGCCAGGCGGCCCAGGCCGGAGACGGCGAGGTGGCTGGTGTTGAGCAGGCGCAGCTTCATGAACTCGTAGGGTGCGACGTCGGCCACGAACTGGGCGCCGACGGCTTCAAGCGTGGGGCGGCCGGTGGGGAAGCGGTCCTCGATCACCCATTGGGTGAAGCTTTCGCTGAACACCGGCCAGCGGTCGGCGATGCCGTGGCGGCGCGCCAGTTCGGCCACGTCCGCCTCGGCGGTGACGGGGGTGATGCGGTCCACCATGGTGCTGGGGAAGCTGATTTCGGTGGCGATCCAGCGTGCCAACGCCGGGTCCTGGCGTTCGGCCAGGGCGAGCACGGCGTCCCGCAGGACGGTGCCGTTGTGCTGGATGTTGTCGCAGGAGAGGGCGGTGAACGGGGCCATGCCGACGTCACGGCGGCGGCGGGCGGCGGCCACGATGATGCCGATGGCGCTGCGCGGGCGGGTGGGGGCGGCGAGGTCGGCCTGGATCAGCGGGTGGCCAGGGTCGAGCTGCTTGGTGGCGCGGTTGAGGCAGTAGCCGTGCTCGGTGACGGTGAGGCTCACGATGCGGATGGCGGGCTGGCTGATGGCGTCGAGCAGCGCGGTGCTGTCCTCGCCGGCGAACACCACGGCGGCGAGCGAGCCGATGACGGTGACGGTCTCGTCTGTGCCGCTGCGCTCGACCAGGGTGTAGAGGTTGTCCTGCGGCTGCAGGCTGTCGGCCATGCGGCGGTCTTGCGGCATGAGCCCGGCGCCGACGATGCCCCATTGGCGCGCCGCCGGGTCGCGCTCCATCAGGGTGTGGAGGTAGCGGGCCATGTGGGCGCGGTGGAAGTTGCCGAGGCCGAGATGGACGATGCCGGGGGTGATGGCGGCCGGGTCGAAGGCGGGGGTGTGGATGGGGGGCGCCAGGGTGGGGAGTGCTGCGCGGGTGAGCGGGGTGGCGGTCATGGCGGGGCTCCCGGTGCGGTTTGCCGGGGTGCTTAGCACACTGGCGGGCGGTGGCTATTTGGCGAGGCGCTGCAGGGCTTGGCGGACCTCGGCGACCGGCAGCACGTCGGCGTATTTCAGGGCCATGTCGTAGAGGCTGGCGAAATGCGGGCTCTCGTGGCGGTCGCTCACGCATTCCTCGGGCACGATGGTGCGGTAGCCGTGCGACAGGCTGTCGACCACGGTGGCGCGCACGCAGCCGGAGGTGGAGCCGCCGGTGACGATGAGGGTGTCGACGCGGTGCCACACGAGCAGCGAGGCGAGGTTGGTCTCGTGGAAGGCGGAGGCCATGCGCTTGTGCAGGACGATGTCGCGGCTGCGGTCGATCTCGAGGCGGTCGTCGAACTCGGCGCGGCGGGAGCCGTGCTTGATGTTCTGTAACGAGTCGGGCGTGTCGGTGCGGGTGCCCCAGACGCCGCAATCCTCGCCGGATGGGAGGTAGGCGACGTAGGTCCAGACCACTGGGCCGCCGGCGGCGCGGCAGAGCGCGCTGAGGGTGTTGATGTGGTGCATTTGGTCGGGGTCGGTTTCGTAGGCGGTGGGGTAGTCGGCGGGGAGGGTGTAGGCCTTTTGCGGGTCGACGTTGATTAGGGCGGGGTTGGTGCCGAAGCCGAAGCGGGGGCGGCGGGGGAGTTCGCGGTAGAGGGTGCGGGCGGTTTTGGGGGAGAGTTCCATCAAGGCTGCGGCGGAGAGGGGGGAGTGTGGAGCAGCAATGGCAACTGCCGTAACGGCAACTGCCGTGCCGCAAGTCGGTGTTCAATGACGCGTTGCACTGTGTAGTCCGTCTTGAGTCCCTCGGTGGCCCGCAGTTGTTTGACGCGAACATCGCACATCAGAATATCGCCCTTAGTGAAGGAGACTTGGTTGGTGTCGACCAGGTCCAGGAACTCCCTATCTTCAATCAAAGCATTGATTTGAGTATTACCATCGTATAGCCGCCACTTATTGTCTTCCTTAGAAGCTAAAGATATGATCGAGAAGGCTGCCCGGCGAATTTCATCAACAAGGACTTCGTCCTCAATGGATGGCTTTGAAAAGAACACAGACTCAGCCTTGCTGAATTCATCCGTGACCATGCCATTTTTTACCACTCTAAAACTCTCGACACCATCCCTTTTGAGTGGCTCCTCAACCACCTTTTGTAATGCTGTGTGCTGTTAGGATCCGTGAAATCTCCTTTAGAAGCAGACATGGCCCAAGTTGTTTATACCGACCGATCGTCCTGATCTGACTTAGTGATCAGACATGATTATTTGGGATGTGAACAAGATAATAACATTTCTCCGGGTTTATCTTAAAAAAACTAAAACCATTGCGCCACATTTGTGCACCTCGTATTAGAGCTTCACTCGCTTGTTTGGATACGTCTCCATCTAAGATACTTTTCAGCGCTGCGGCTGATTTTCGTCCCGATTTAATCTGGACCACCAAGTCAACAAAACCGTGCAGACCCTCATCATCGACTTGACAAATTCTTAACGTCGCGTCATCTACAGTTATACTACGCATGTCACAATCCCCATCGTATCCCTGTGCAAGTATCTCCGGATAGCCATGAAAAAGATTGCCCGCAAGCTGATCAATACCACTAACAACGAGACCAACAGCCAGGATACTTGCAATCAGCGATTTTGTGTTAACAAGCCCAAGAAACCATAAGAGGAGATGGGTCGGAACCAAAACAATGCAAACCAAATTCGCCCAGTGAGCCGTGTGACTTCCTTCAGAAAATAGGAAAGTCAGAAGCACTACAGCGACCGGAACAGCAAGTGGTAAAATCCTAGAAATAGGCATTGGCATAAGCCTTCTCATTCAGCAAATCGCCCTGGCCTGCAAATGCTGATCGTGTGTCAATTAGAGCCAACCAGCCATCCCGATTCCGATATCGGCGGAAGGGCTTGTACCAGTAGCCGTAAGTGCGTTGTTTGCTGCTGAGTCGGAATTTATTTGGACAGGATCAGACTGTGTCTGCTTAGTTTCCACGAGGTCGACATAGCTCTCTTCAAATTGCTGACGAAACACAGGGCACAGTCCTTTGTTCATGGCGAGAGCCTTCTGCCACGTCAGTGTGGCTATAGAGAAAACGAATGTTAGCCGCATCGCGTGTCAGTCCTAAGCGGTAAAAGAAGATACGTACGGCTACGTCTTGATACAGCCGCATCAAGTCCAGCGACACGACCAGGGTTTCGGTCCCAACAGTGATCTGAACTGCATTTTTGGCGAGCTTTTCCGCTTTATCTGGCTGGCGCGCTTTCAGTTTCTTAGTAAGCCAGACCAGACCCGTGCCAACGGTTGGAACGCCTAGCACCAGCGTCAGCAAGTTTGTCGCGCCCGAAGCTTCGGGCGTTGCAAAGAATTGCAGCGTCTGGCGCCAGTTCTGGATCAACTCGAATGAGATCTGAAACGACCCCGGCTCGGTCGCCCTTACTTGAAGACGGACATCCATCGCACCGTCTCGCAGCGCAAACCCGTCATAAGCGATGGTAAAGGTTTCTCTGCTCATGCCCTTTATCTAGCACCATCGTCAGTCGCTACCAGGATCAACCACACGGTCCGTGTTCGGCGCAACCCTTCAGGCCGCCTAGACCAAGACCGGCTCAGTTAGAGTCGCCGGTCATGGTCTAGCTCCTTGTTTTGGCGAGCATGTTTACCAATCAAGTGACTTCACTTGATGCGGTCATGCTCTAGCTCCGGGATCGCATCAACGGTTGGATGTGTTGGCCGAATTGTTCCATTCCGATGATGAAGTCGTCGAAGGTCATCAGTACGCCGGCGACGCCGGGGGTTTCGGAGACCTCGTCCAGTAGGCGGGCGACGGTGGCGTAGGAGCCGATGAGTTTGAGCATGCCGGTTGGGATGGGGGTGGCGCCCTGGCGCTCGATCATTTGGCGGACGGTGGATTCGCGGGGGGCGTTCACGTCGGCGGAGGCTTGGGTGCGTTGCCAGGCGAGGGCCTCGTGGTCCACGCCGGCTTTGTAGTGGTCCCATTTGGCCTTGGCGAGCTCGTCGGTGCGGTCGGCGATCACCATCAGCAGGATGAAGGCGCCGACGTCGCGGCCGCTTGCGGCGGCGGCGCGCATCACGCGGGCGGCGGTGGGGGCGACGTTTTCGGGCTGGTTGAGGCCGCCGGCGCCGCAGAAGCAGTAGTCGCCATGTTCGGCCACGAAGCGCATGCCGCGGTCGCTCTGGCCGGCGCCCACCACCTCGATGCGGCGGCTGGGCAGCGGGGCGAGGCGGCAGTCGTCCATCTGGAAGAACTCGCCCTTATGGTCTGAGCGGCCGGTTTCCCATAGCTCGCGCATGATGGTGACGTATTCGGAGCAATACTCGTAGCGCTTGGCGAAGTGGGCCTCGCCGGGCCAGATGCCCATCTGCTGGTATTCGGTGGGTTGCCAGCCGGAGACGATGTTGATGCCGAAGCGGCCCGGCGCGATGCTGTCGATGGTGACGGCCATGCGGGCGGCGAACGGCGGCGGCATGGTGAGCACGGCGACGGAGGCGAACAACTGGATGCGCTTGGTGACGGCGGCGATGCCGGCCATCAGGGTGAAGGATTCGAGGTTCTCGTCCCAGTAGCCGCTGGGGCCGCCGAAGCCGCGCAGCTTGATCATGGAGAGCGCGAAGTCGAGCCCGTAATGTTCGGCCTGCTGCACGACGGTGCGGTTGAGGTCGAAGCTGGGGGTGGTCTTCGGCGAGGTGGTGGAGATCAGCCAGCCGCGGCTGCCGATGGGGATGAAGACGCCGAGTTTGGCCATGGGCTCGCTCCTGTCGCCGCGGCAGCGGGGCCGCGGCGACAGGAGATTGCAAACGGCGTGCCGCCCTTTCTCAGGTCGGGCTAGTTACTCGGCGCCTTCGCCGGCTTCGGTCAGCGCCTCGCCGAGATGCTTGATCTTCTCGGCGTTCTTGCTGTCGGACTTGCCGGCGATGGTGACGGTCTCCTTGCCGAGCTTCAGCACGAGCTTCTTGATTGCCGCGCCGTCGATTTCCTTGGCGTGGAGATGCTTCTTGAGGCCCTCGAGGTCGTGCAGGATGGTCTTGACGCCGGGCGCCTCGACCTTCTCGAGGGTGGCTTCCCAGCCTTCGATGTTCTTCACGGCGGCGGCGACGGTGAAGCCTTTTACGCCCTCTTTGAGGTGCTTGATGGTGGCATCGAACTGCGGCATGTACGGGCTCTCCGATCGAGGTCCGCGCAAGATCGCGCGGGAGCTTCACCAATGGTTTCGGTGCTAACGAAGTTCCCGAGCAGCGGCATGATTTAAGTGGGGGCACTACTTCGGCGGGATGTGCGCGACGGCGGCGACCTCGAGCATGGCTTCCGGCTTGATCAGGCCGCATAGGACGCAGACGCGGGCGGGTTTGACGCCTGGGAAGTAGGCGCCGTAGGCCTGGTTGATCGCCTCGTAATGGGCCCAGTCGGTGATGAACAGCGAGCAGTTGGTGACGTGCGCCATGGTGCCGCCGGCGGCCGTTACGATGGCGTTGATGCGCTGCATGACGTGGTGGGTCTGCATCACCGGGTCGTCGGGATGGACGACGTTGGCGGAGGCATCGAGCGGCAAGATGCCGGAGACGTAGAGCACGCCGTCGGCCAGCACGCCGGGCGTGTAGGGGACCAGCGGGCGGCCGGTTCCAGGCGGGATGATCGGCTTGAGTGTCACGGTAAAGTCAACTTATGACACCGGTGTGAGTGCAGCAAGCTGGCGTCGGAGGTGGGGATGGCGGATCCGGTTGGGCTGGTGAATTGGCGGCGGCTGAGCGAGCGGGTCACAACGTCGGGGCAGCCGGGCGAGGCCGACCTGGCGGCGATCGCCGGGCTTGGGGTGCGCACGGTGATCAACCTCGGCCTGCACACGCATGAGCGCGCCCTGCCGGACGAGGCGGCGAGCGCGGCGGCGTTGGGCCTGGCGTATGTCCACATCCCGGTGGATTTCAAGCAGCCGACGGAGGCGGATTTCGGCCGGTTCTGCGAGGCGATGGCGGTGGCGGCCGGCCCGGTGCATGTGCATTGCATCATGAACTGGCGGGTGTCGGCGTTCTTCTACCGCTACCACCGCGACGTGGCGGGCGTGCCGGAGCCGGTGGCGCGGGCCGAGCTGGCGCAGGTGTGGCAGCCGGACGCGGTTTGGAGCGGGTTCATTCGGCTTGGGGCGCCGGCTTGAACCGGTGCGGGCGCGCGCCATGTCCAATCGATGCGCCAAGATACCCGCCTGCAGCTTGACATGACGCCCGACGGCCAGTTCCGGACGCCGCCGCGCTCGCCACTCACGACGCAGATCTTTGCGGGCGCGGTGCTGGTGGCGGTGGTGGCGGGCGGGTTGGCGTTTGCCGCGTTTGCGCTGTGGTTTGCGCTGCTGATGGTGCCGGTGGTGGTGGTTGCGGTGCTGCTGGCGGTGGTGATGCTGCGGTTCAAGCTGTGGCAGGCGCGGCGCCGGGGCGGGATGGTCCGGCGGCCCTGAAGGCCGGGGCTTCGCCCCGCCCCCCACCAGAGATTGCAGGGGTGGAGGGGATGACTATCCCCTTCCGGGTGCAGGGCAGCGCCCTGCGGGCCGCAACAGCCGCTTGCCAGCACGGCGCCCATCCGGCAGGAACCTCCGCGACCCGGTGAGAGGTGAGTTCGGCCCGAATGGATACGTTGCAGGCTATCGTCATCGCCGTGGTTCAGGGCGCCACCGAACTGTTCCCGGTCAGCAGCCTGGGCCATGCGGTGGTGCTGCCCGCCCTGCTGCGCTGGCCGGTCGACCAGGCGGCGCCGGCGTTCCTGCCGTTCCTGGTCATGCTGCATGTCGGCACCGCGGTGGCGCTGCTGGGGTATTTCTGGCGCGACTGGCTGGCGCTCGCCCGGGGCGTGCTGGGGCTATTGGGGGCGCAGGAGACGCGGGACAACCGCCGCAAGCTGCTGCTGATCATCGTGGCGACCATTCCGGCGGTGATCATCGGCTTCGTGCTCGAGCGGTTCCTGCGTGACCTGTTCGCCTCGCCGCTGATTGCTGCCGGGTTCCTGGCGGTGAACGGGGTGCTGCTGCTGTTCGGCGAGCGACTGCGGGCGCGCGGGGCGCACCGGCTGATGAGCTCGATGACGGTGGCCGACGCGCTGGTGGTGGGGTTCTGGCAGTGCACGGCGTTGATCCCGGGCATTTCGCGCTCCGGCGCCACCATCGTGGGCGGCCTGTTGCGCGGGATCGACCATGAGGGGGCGGCGCACTTCTCGTTCCTGATCGCCACGCCGATCATCATCGGGGCGACCGTGCTGGAGGTGCCGAAATTGCGCCATGCCGACATTCCGGCCGGCATGTTCGAGCTGTCGGCGGTGGCGGCGGTGGTGGCGGGGATCGTGGCGCTGCTGAGCACGGCGTTCCTGATGCGCTACTTCAAGCACAACGATAAATGGGCGCTGGGGCCGTTCGCCGGCTACTGCATCGCGGCGGGGGTCGGCAGCCTGATCTATCTCGGGCTCTACGCTTGAGGCGATGGCTGGCGGCGGCCCTGGCCCCGGGCGCCCTGCTGCTGGCGGCGGCGGCGGGCAACCCGGCGGCCACTCCGCTGTCGCGCGACAACCTGCCGTGGTGGCATGCGCGGCACGAGGAGAAGGTGGCCGCGGCACGCCGGGGGGGCGTGGAGCTGGTGTTCCTGGGCGACTCGATCACGCAGGACTGGGAGGAGCACGGGCCGCCGGCGTGGCGGGATTTCGCGCCGGTGTGGCAGCGATTTTACGGTGACCGGCACGCGCTCAACCTCGGCTTCAAGGGGGACACCACGGCCAGCCTGCTGTGGCGTATGCAGCATGGCGAGTTGGACGGGATTGCGCCCAAGGCGGCGGTGGTGCTGATCGGGGCCAACAACAACGGGCGGGTGCATTGGTCGGCCAGCCAGACGCTGGGAGGGATCGCGGCGGTGATCGCCGAGGCGCATGGCAGGCTGCCGGGGGCGAAGATCCTGCTGCTGTCGGTGCTGCCGTCCGAGCGGTCGGCCTGGGTGGACGAGACCACGGCGGCGATCAACGCTGGGCTGGCGGCGCGCTACGGCGGCGGGCAGGACCCGGCGGTGACCTACCTGGACGTGACGGGCCTGTTCATGCAGGGCGGGCAACTGGACCGGGCGGCGTTCCTGGATGGCGAGCTGACCCCGCCCGACCCGCTGCTGCACCCCACGGCGCAGGCGCAGGCCCGGCTGGCCGCCGCGATGGAGCCGACGCTAGCCCGCATGCTGGGGGACCGGCCGCACGGCTGAGCGGACCACGGCGAGCACGGCGACGGCGTAGATGACGGCGCTAACCAGGAAGGGCGCGCCGGACCAGTCGTTGCCGCCGGCCTTGACCGCGCCGGAGAACACCAGCGAGGCCAGCCCCGGCGCCACGATGGCGGTGAGGCCCTGGACGGAGGACAGCCCGCCCTGCAGTTCGCCTTGCCGCTGGGAGCCGACCTTGGCGGAGAGCAGGGCGCGCAACGCCGGGTTCGCCACCGCGCCGAGCGCCTGCACGACGACGGCGACGTAGAGCACCCAGCCGGCCCAGGCGATGCCGAAGCCGAAATAGGCCACGCCGGACAGCGCCAGCCCGGCCATTGCGGCGCGGCGTTCGCCGATGCGGGCGATTACCGGGCGCACCAGCGCGCCCTGCACCACGGCTTGGGTGACGCCCAGCATGGCCAGGGCGTAGCCGTTCTGCGCCGTGGTCCAGCCGAAGCGCAGGCCGGTGAACAGCACGAAGGTGCTTTGCAGGGCGCCGAGGCCGAACCAGAGCAGTGCCCAGGCAACCGCAAGCCAGCCGGTGGTGTGGTCGGCCAGCAGCGCGGCCAGCGAGCCGACCGGGTTGGCGCGGCGCCAGGAGAACGGGCGGCGCTGGTCGGCGGGCAGGCTCTCCGGCATTGCCCACGCGCCGTAGCAGGCGTTGGCCAGGGCCAGGGCGCCCGCCACCAGGAAGGGCCAGCGCAGGCCGTAGCCGCCGAGCACGCCGCCCAAAGCGGGGCCGAACACGAAGCCGGCGCCAAAGCTCGCGCCCACCAGGCCGAAGCGTTGCGACCGCTTGGCTGGGTCGGTGATGTCGGCGACGTAGGCGGTGGCGGCGGAGAAGTTGGCCGCGGTGGCGCCGGCGAGGACGCGGCCGAGGAACAGCCAGGCCATGGAGGGTGCCCAGGCCAGCAGTAGGTAGTTCGCCGCGCCGCCGAGCAGCGAGAGGATGATCACGGGGCGGCGGCCATACCGGTCCGACAGGCCGCCGAGCACGGGGGCGCTGAGGAACTGGGCGGCGGAGAAGGTGGCGATCAGGGCGCCGACCCATTCGGCGGCGCGGCTGCTGTCGCCGCCGGTGAGCTGCTTGACCAGCTCGGGCACGATGGGGACGACGATGCCGAAGCCGAGGGCGTCGATGCCGAGGGTGAGCAGGATGAAGAGCAGGCCGCGGGGACGGTGTTCGGGGGAGCGGGTCATCGGGGGCTTGCGGCGCTGTTCAGCGGTTCGCTTTGGGCGACGCGGATGCATTTGCGCATGACGGTGGGTAGCGCCTCCTCGGCCAGGGCGTTGGCGGGGCGCAGGAAGCCGGGCGCGGTGATCTCGGGGACGGCGGCGGCGTAGACGTCGAGCGCCAGTTCGAAATGGGTCAGGCCGTGGAAGGCTTGGCCGGCGCGGCGCCAGGCGGCTTGCATGGGGGCGGCGGCGAGCGCTTCGGCTTCGGTCCAGGGTTCGGGGCGCCAGGGCGTTCCGGGCAGCTCGGTCATGCCGCCGAGCAACCCGGTGGGCGGGCGGCGGCGCAGCAGCACCTGGCCGGCGTGGTCGACCAGCCAGAAATGCGCGCCGAAGCGGCGGGGGCGTGGTTTCTTGGCGGCCTTGTGCGGCAGTTCGGCGGCGATACCGGCGAGGCGGGCGCGGCAGTTCCGCATCACCGGGCAGAGCGCGCAGGCGGGCGCCACGGGGGTGCAGAGGGTGGCGCCGAGGTCGAACAGGGCTTGGGCGAAGTCGGAGGGGCGAGCGTAGGCCGCCGGGTCCTGCCCGAGCATGTCGGCGGCGGCGCCGATGATGTGGCGGGCGAGTGGGAGCGGGGTGGTGATGGCGAACAGGCGGGCGACGACGCGCTCGACGTTGCCGTCGACCGGGACGGTGGGGACGGCGAAGGCGATGGCGGCGATGGCCGCGGCGGTGTAGGCGCCGATGCCGGGCAGGGCGCGCAGACCGGCGACGTCCCGCGGGAAGCCGGTGGATGCGACGAGCTTGGCGCAGGCGTGCAGGTTGCGGGCGCGCGCGTAGTAGCCGAGGCCGGCCCAGGCGGCGAGCACGTCGCCTTCGGGGGCGGCGGCCAGGGCGTCGATGGCGGGAAAACGCTGCAGGAAGCGCTCGAAATACGGTATCACCGAGGCCACGGTGGTCTGCTGCAGCATGATTTCGGACAGCCAGACGCGGTAGGGGTCGGCGGCCTCGCCGGGTTCGGCGCGCCAGGGCAGGTGGCGGCGGGCGCGGTCGTACCAGTGCAGCAGGTCGGCGGGCGAGGGGCCGGGGTGGAGCGGGCCAGTCTGGAGCGGGCCAGTCTGGAGCGGGCCAGTCTGGAGCGGGCCAGTCTGGAGCGGGTCGGTCTGGGGTGGCAGGGACACGGGGGCGATATGCCGGCGGAGTGCGACGAGGACAAGCGCCATCGATGGGGTCCGCGCGCGGTGGGTGCGCTGCTGCCGGGTATCGTGCGCCCGGCGTTCAAGCGGCGCTCGCCCGTCACGGCGCAGGTGATGACCGATTGGGCGGCCATCGTGGGCCCGGCGCTGGCGGCGGTGACCGAACCGCGGCGGCTGTCTGGCACCACGCTTACGGTGGCTTGCGCCGGGCCGGTGGCGATGGAGCTGCAGCATATGACGGGGGAGCTGCTGTCGCGGATCAACGGCCATCTCGGGCGGGTGGCGGTGGAGCGGCTGCGGTTCACGCAGGACAGCGTGGCGCGGGCGCTGCCGGTGGTGGTGGACGCGCCGGAGCCGGTGTTGGCGCCGGTGGCTGGGTTGCCGCCGGGTCGGCTGCATGACGCGCTGAGCCGGCTGGCGGCGGCGGTGGCGGCGAAAGGTGGCCGGTCGAGGCCGGAATGAGGCTGGGGCGCATCACACAGTGTGTTCTGGCCGCAACAGTCGCGAGAATAGTCGCGCCACAACAATCGCTTAACGTTTTGTAAGGGCACATCATGGCATCTTAGGGCGAGCCAAAGTGCCCGGCTTGCTCGTTCCAGCAGGTTCCATGTTGCTCCGCAGACTCGTTTTCTTCCTCATGCTGTCGGTGCCGCAGCTCGCCTGGGCCCAGCTCCCGCTGCTGCCCAACAGCAGGACGGCGGGTTCGGTGACGCCGCCGCTCAGCCACGCGGCGTCGTTCGCGCTGGTTCGGCCGGGGTGCTGCCAGGTTGCGGCCCTACCGCGGCATCCCGAGGCGGATGCGCTGGTGGCCGAGATGCGGCGGGACCTGGATGGTTTGCTGCTGAGCGACAATCCGCGGTTCACCCAGGCGGCGCTGGCGGCGGCCCGTGCGCTGCTGACCGGAGAGGGCGTGGTGATCGACGCGCCGCAGGTGGTGCTGGTGGTGGACCGGTCGGTGGCGGTGCAGCGGTTGTGGACGGTCGCGGTGTATCCGGCGGCGGATTTGTGGGTGGTGGCCGGGCAGGTTCGGGTGAGCACGGGCAAGCCGGGCCGCAAGGAGCATTTCCGCACGCCCGTCGGCGTGTTCGAGAACGGCACGGGGGTGCTGGGTTACCGCGCGCAGGGCACCTACAACGAGAACCACATCCTGGGCAACGGCACGCGCGGGATGCGGGTGTGGGATTTCGGCTGGCAGACGACGGACGATTGGCGCACCCCGGGCGCGCTGATGGCGGTGCGGCTCGAGATGCACGCCACCGACCCGGCGGTGCTGGAGCCGCGGCTGGGGCGGGCGGATTCGGAGGGGTGCATCCGCATTCCGTCACGATTCGACAGCTTCCTCGACCAGCACGGCCTGATCGACGCCGAACTGCGCGAAGCCGCGCAGACGCAGCGCCGGTTTGCCGCCTTGCTGCCGAAAGACGTTACGCCCAGCCCGCTGGCGGGCCACCTGGTGGTGGTGGTGGACACGTCCGACCCGGCGGCGTTGCCGTCCGACCCGGTGCGGGCGAGTGCCATGGAGGCGCCGCCGTTGGACGAGACGGTGCCGGTGGTCGGGACGGTGCCGGTGGTCGGGACGGTGCCGGTGGTGGGGCCCGGACGCGAGCCCTGACGCTGCCGGCCAGCCTCGTGTAGGGTCGGGGCGGCGGCGCTGCAGGCGTCGCGACTCGGTTCGACCCTGTATGAGGCATGCAATGCTGCTCACCCGACGCAATTTGATCGCCGCCACCGCCGGCGCCTTCGCCGCTCCCGCTTTGGTGCCGGGCTTGGCGCGCGCGGCCGATGCCGACCCGCGCATGAGCCTGCGCACGCTCGGCAGCGACGACGCGCCGGTGACGATCCAGGAGTGGTTTTCCCTCACCTGCACGCATTGTGCCGCCTGGTCGCAGCAGGTGTTTCCGGAGGTGGAGAGCAAGCTGATCAGCACCGGCAAGGTGCGCTACGTGTATCGCGACTTCCCGCTCGACCAGGTTGCGCTGACCGCGGCGATGGTGGCGCGGGCGCTGCCGGCGGGCCGTTACGAGGCGTTCGTCAACGCGCTGCTTGCCAGCCAGGACCGTTGGGCGTTCGCGCGCGGGATCGACCCGACGCAGGAGGTGTTCAAGCGGGCGGCGCTGGCGGGGATGCCGCGGTCGGTGTTCGACGCGACCATCAACGACCAGGGCCTGCGCGACGCGATCCTGGCCGAGCAGAAGCTGGGGGAAGACAAGTACAAGGTGGACAGCACGCCCACCTTCGTCATCAACGAGAAGCCGCACGCGGGTGAGCAGACCTACGATGCCATCGCCGGCTTCGTCGCCGCCGCAGCCTAGGGCATGACCGGTTCGCTTTCGGTCACCGGCCATGGTCTCGGCTTTGTTGTCGCGACTGATTCACGGTTCAGGTCAGAACGACCTGAATCGATCAGGCGCTAGGCCGAGGCCGGCTTGCCGATCGCTTTCACCCGGCTGCGCATCGCCGGCTTCAAGAGCTTCGCCGAGCCGCAGACGGTGGAGATCCTCCCCGGGCTGACCGGGGTGGTGGGGCCGAACGGCTGCGGCAAGTCCAACGTGGTGGAGGCGCTGCGTTGGGCGATGGGCGAGAGCAGCGCGCGCTCGCTGCGGGGCGGCGAGATGGACGACGTGATCTTCGCTGGGTCGGCCGGGCGGCCCAGCCGCAACCTGGCCGAAGTGGTGGTGACGCTCGAGCAGGCGGTCGGCACCGCGCCGCCGCCGTTCCATGAGGCGCCGGAGCTGCAGATCAGCCGCAAGATCGAGCGCGGCGCGGGCAGCACGTTCCGGGTGAATGGCCGCGAGGCCCGGGCGCGGGACGTGCAGACGCTGTTTGCCGACCTGGCGAGCGGTGCGAGGTCGTCCGCGATGGTGAGCCAGGGCCGGGTCGGCACCATCATCAACGCCCGGCCGGACGAGCGGCGGGCGGTGCTGGAGGAGGCGGCGGGGATCACCGGGTTGCACGCCCGGCGGCACGAGGCGGAGCTGAAGCTGCGGGCGGCGGAGGCCAACCTGGAGCGGGCACAGGATTTGCGGACCCAGTTGGAAGGCCAGATGGCGGCGCTGCAGAAGCAGGCGCGGCAGGCCAACCGCTGGCGCACGCTGTCCACGGCGGTGAAGGAGGCGGAGGGCGAGCTGCTGGCCATTGCGCGTGCGCGGGTGGCGGGGGAGCGGGACGTTGCCGCGGCCGCGCTGGCGAGCGCCCGCGTGGCGGTGGCGGATGCGGGCGCGATGTCGGCCGCGGCGCGGCGGGAGGAGGAGGCGACTGCAGCCGGGCTGCCGCCGTTGCGGGCCAGTGAGGCGACCGCGCGGACGGCGCTGGAGCGGTTGCGCGTGGTGCGCGAGCAGATGGCGGCTGAGCTGGCCCGGGCCCGTAGCGCGCTGGAGACGGCCACCGCGCGGCAGGCCCAAGTGGCGCGCGACCTGGCCCATGCGGAGCGCGCCAAGCTCGAGGCGGATGCGGCGAGCGGGCGTCTGGCGGCGGAGCGCGAGCGGCTGGACGCTGCCGAAGTGGCGGCGCCGGGTCGGCTGGCGGCGGCGCAGGCGGAGCGGGTGGCCGCGCAGGATGCCGCTCGCGAGGCCGAGGCGGCGGCCAACCTTGCCACCGAACGCGCGGCCGAGCTTACCGCGACCAACCAGGCGCTGAGCCAGGCGCTGGCGCAGGCGGACGCCCGGGCCAAGCGGTTGTCGGGGCTGCTGGCCCAGCTTCGGTCGGACCGCGACCGGGCGGCTGCCGCGCTGCCTGACCCGGCGAAGTTGGCTGACCTCGCGGCGGCGAGTGCTGCGGCGGGGACGCAAGCCGAAGCCGCGCGGCGGGCGCAGGAGGTGGCCGAGCAACACCGCGCCGCCGCGGCAGTCGCCGCCACCGCCGCCCGGCAGAGCGACTCGTCCGCTGCCGCAGCGCTGGCGAAAGTGAGCGCGCAGACGGCGGCGCTGGCGGAAGTGCTGGGCGTGAAGGATGGCGAGCGCTGGCCGCCGATGGTGGACGCGCTGGACGTTCCGGCCGGCTTGGAAGCGGCGCTCGGGGCGGCGCTGGGCGAGGAGCTCGGCGCGGCAGCTGACCCGCAGGCGGCGCGGCATTGGCGCGAGTTGCCGCCGATGAGCGTGGCGCCGCCGCCGGCTGCGCCGCTGGGGGGCCTGGTGTCCGCGCCGCCCATGTTGCAGCGGGCGCTGTCCGGCATTGGCCTGGTGGAGAGCGATGCGGAGGGGGCGGACCGGCAGGGCGCGCTCTTGCCGGGCCAGTGTTTGGTGTCGCGCGCCGGGGCGGTTTGGCGCTGGGACGGCTACAGCATTCGCGCGGGCGCCCCCACGCAAGCGGCGATCCGGCTGCAGCAGCGCAACCGTCTGGCGGGGCTGCGGGCGGAGTTGGGCCGGGTGCGTGAGGCGGCCGGGCGTGAAGCTGCCGCGCGCGCCACTGCGGACGCGGCCGACCGGGACGCGGCTGGCGCCGACGCGGCCGCACGCAGCGCCCGGCGCGAGGCGGAGACGCGGGCCGAGCGGCTGCGCGGGGACCATGCCCGGCTGGCGGCGTCTGCGCAGGAGGCTGCCGCAAAGCTTGCAGCGTTGGAGGCGCAACTCGCGCGCTTGGGCCCCGAGGCCGAGGAGGCCGCGGCCGGGTTGACCACGCTGCAAGCCGAGCGGGCGACGTTGCCGGACCTGACCATGCTGCGCGCCGCGGTGGAACGGGCGCGCGCGGCGGCGGCGGCGGCGCGGGCGCGGGAGGCGGCGGCGGACGCGGCGCAGCGTGATGCGGAGCGTGAGGGGGCGACGCGTCGGGCGCGGCTGCAGGCGTTGGCGGCCGAACTGGGCAATCAGGGGCTGCGCTTGGCGGAGGCGGCGGCGCGGGAAGGCGACTTGCGCGCGCGGGCGGCCGAAGCCAGCGCCGAGTTGGCGGCGTTGGACGGCGCGCCGGCGCTGGTGACCGGGCAGGCCGAGGCGGCGGACAGCGCGCTGGCGGCGGCGGCGGCGGAGCATCGCCGGGTCGCGGCGGCGCTGGAGGCGGGCAGCCGTGCCAGCACGCAGGCCGCGGCGGCCGCGCGCGCCGGGGAGGCCGCGCTGGCCGGGGCGCGCGAGGCCGTGGTGCGCGCCGAGGCCGCCGCCATGCAAGCCGATCACGCCTGGGGCACGGTGGCCGAACGCATCCTGGAGCGGCTCGGCGCCAGCGCGGCGTTGCCCGCAGCGCCGGCCGACGTGTCGCTCGCGGCGGAGGAACGGGCGCGCCGCAAGCTCGACCGGCTGACCCGGGAGCGCGAGGAGATGGGCCCGGTGAACCTGCGGGCGGAGGCGGAGGCGGGCGAGATGGAGGCGCGCATCGCCGGGATGGAGGGCGAGAAGGCGGAGCTGACCACCGCGATCGCCAAGCTGCGCGGCTCGATCGGGCACATCAACCGCGAGGGCCGCGAGCGGCTGGCGGAGGTGTTTGCCGAGATCGACCGGCACTTCCAGGCGCTGTTCGGCCGCATGTTCGGTGGCGGGCGGGCGCATTTGGCGCTGGTGGGCTCGGCGGACCCGCTGGAGGCCGGGTTGGAGATCTACGCGCAGCCGCCGGGCAAGAAGCTCGCCGCGCTGTCGCTGCTTTCCGGCGGCGAGCAGGCGTTGACCGCGCTGTCGCTGATCTTCGCGGTGTTCCGCTGCAACCCGGCGCCAATCTGCGTGCTGGACGAGGTGGACGCGCCGCTGGACGACGCCAACGTGGAGCGCTTCTGCACGCTGCTCGGCGAGATGGTGCGCGAGACCGGCACGCGCTTCCTGGTGGTTACCCACCACCACCTAACGATGGCGCGGATGGACCGGCTGTATGGGGTGACGATGCAGGAGCGCGGGGTGTCGCGGCTGCTGTCGGTGGATTTGGCGCGGGCGGCGGCAATGGTGGAGCAGCGCGCGGCGGCGGAGTGAGGGGGGGTGCCGCGACCGCCAGAAAGCGCACCTCGCCGGCGAACGGAACCGCCACCATGTCCTGCGGCACCGCTTCGGCCAGCCTGGTACCGGCGTCGAAGCCGGTGGCGACGATGTCGACCAGCCGTCCGTCCGTCACCAGGTCGAGCGACACGCGGCTATGGCGGGTTTGGAACATCGGCACGACCTTGGCCAGCAGCCAGCGCGCCGCGGCCTCGCCGGCATTGATCCGCAGCGTGCCGACGACCTCGCCCGACGCGGCCTTGGCCTCGCCCAGCATGTCGTCGAGCTCCCGCAGCGCCGGCAGCAGGCGTTGCAGCAGTTGCTCGCCCGCCTCGGTCGGCGCGACGCTGCGTGTGGTGCGGTGAAGCAGCCGGGTGCCCAGCTCCTGCTCGAGCGAGCGCACCGCGTGGCTGAGTGCGGACCGGGAGGTGCTGAGCTCGTCCGCGGCACGGCGGAAGCTGCGATGCGCGGCGACCAAGGTGAAGATCCTGAGCTCGGTCAGACTGGCGGAGGTCATTGGTGAGAGTCTTTCACGAGACCATGCCGTTCATGACGGCTAGTCTCACCTATTGCCCAGGCTAGATCCATCGGGACACCTCGAGGGGACCCCGCAGCATGAAGACTTGGTTCAGTACCGGCGCCGCCTCGGGCGTCGGTCGCGGCATGACGGAGGCATTGCTGGCGCGCGGAGACCGCGTCGTGGCGGCTGTCCACCGGATCGTCGAGCTCGGCCCGACCGAGACCGGGTTTAGGGGTGCTGTCGACCACGCCGAGGCGATGGCCAGCTATGCCGGCACGCCGGTCGGCACGATGCGCCGCGCGATCGGCGATGGCGGCTTCGTGCTCAAGGGTGATGCCGGGCGGACGGTGGCTGCGATGATTGCTGCCGCCGACGCCTCCGGGCCGACTCACAGGCCAAGGTGACCGTGTACGCTTGGGTCAATGACCGCGACACGTTGCGCAAGGCCGGGGCAGGGACCGACCCTTACGCCGTATTCACCCGGATGCTGGCCAGCGGCAACCCGCCCGACGACTGGCCGGCGTTGCTGGCCAAGGCGCAAGAGCCTGACGCGCAACGGCGGTTTGTTGTGACCAGCGATCCGTTAGAGGGAGGCGATGGTGATGTTTGAATTCTTTCCGAGCTGTGGGGCGCTTGTCGTGGGAGGCGGGAGACGCCTCCCACGACGCAGACTCGTTTAGGCTGCTGTCATGGCGAGCTGATCGACCAGGAACTTCGCGGCCAGGCCCGACGACTTGGGGTTCTGTCCGGTGATCAGGAAACCGTCGCTGACGACGTAGGATTCGAGGTCGGCGCCCTTGGAATAAAGGCCGCCTTTGGCCTTGAGCTCGTCTTCGACCAGGAAGGGCACGACCTCGGTCAAGCCCATGCCCTCTTCCTCGGTGTTGGTGAACCCCGTGACCTTCTTGCCCGCGACCAGCGGCTTGCCGTCCGGCGCCCTAACATGGCGGAGAACGCCCGGCGCGTGACACACGAGCGCGACCGGCTTGTGGGCGGCGACGAAGGCCTCGAGCAGTCCAATGGACGCCTTGTCCTCGGCGAGATCCCAGAGCGGGCCATGGCCGCCGGGGTAGAACACCGCGTCGAACTCCGCCTGCGAGACGCTGTCGAGGCGCAGCGTCGCGGCAAGTTGCGCCTTTGCGGCGGTGTCGGTCTCGAAGCGCCGGGTCAGGTCGGTCTGGAAGGACGACTCGCTGCTCTTGGGGTCGATCGGCGGCTGGCCGCCCTTGGGCGAGGCCAGCACGACCTCCGCACCGGCGTCGCGGAACGCGTAGTAGGGCGAGGCGAGCTCTTCAAGCCAGAAGCCCGTCTTGCGGCCAGTGTCGCCGAGTTGGTCGTGGGAGGTCAAAACCATCAGAATTTTCATGTCGTTTGTCCTATCAGGAAGTTGGATAGTAGACCGGTCGCCTAGAGTTTAGGCACGAAACGCACTTCGGATCGAAGCAGCCAACACCTTCCCGTCTTAGGGGGGCAGGTGGAGGATCTGGCGAGTCGTCATCATGGCCGACTCGAAAGGCCCGGTGCTGCGGACGATCTTCACCATCACGCTGGCGCCTAGCCAAAGCTGGTAGAGGCTTTGCGCCACGCCGGCCGGTTCCCCGTCGATTGACAGGGAGCCTTCCGCAATACCGGTCTCGATGGCTTGCTTCAGGCGTTGGGTAATCCCGGACGTGCCGTACTTCAAGGCCGCGCGCATGGCCTCGGACAGGTCCGCGACCTCGGCGCCTAGCTTCACGGCGAGGCACTTGCCCTGACAATCGAAGAAGGACTGGGTTTCCTGCCAGTGCTGTAAGTAGGTCACCAGGCGCTGCGCCATGGTCAGGCCAGGCCGGCGCAGTATCTCGTCGAGATCGGCCAGGTAGTCCTCGAAGTAGGCTGCAAGCATCGCCTCGCCAAACGCATCCTTGGAGCCGAAGTAGTGGTAGAACGACCCCTTCGGCACCCCGGCCCCGGCCAGGATCTCGTTGAGGCCGACGGCCGAGAAGCCCTTGCCAGCCATGATGCGCTGGCCAGTTTCGAGGATGCTCCCCCGGACGTCGGACGTGTCCTGGGGAGCTGATTTGCTCATAAGCGCCATAGAGCATGGAACAGACCAGTCGTCTAGTCCTTTTCGCGGCGAGAGTTAGACGGGTCTGGACGCCAAGTCGGATCGTATCCAGAACGCCTTGGGCTACGCAAAACGTAATCTGCGCAAGCCGTTATCGGTGGGGCAGCTCGCCGATGCGGCGCATTTGCGCCAGTTTAGCCGTGCGTTCCAGGCCGAGACGGGGCAATCGCCGGCAAAGGCGGTGGAGAACCTGCGCGTGGAGGCGGCGCGGGTGATGATGGAGCAGGGGCGGCATCCGATGGACGTGGTCGCGGATAAAACCGGCGTTGCCGACCGGGAGCGGATGCGAAGGGCTTTTCTTCGTGCTTACGGCCAGCCGTCGCAGACGATGCGGCGCAATGCGCGGGAGGGAGCGCATGTCTGAGCTCCAGCCGGCTTTCGTGCCAGAGATGCGTTGCGGGCTAGAGCAGCATCCGAGCAATCGGAGTCGCTTCGCGATCCGAAGGCTCGGATAAAGCTGCTCTTTTCTCAGTCAAGCAGAGCATGATCGAAGAGATCATGCTCTAGGACAATGCCGACGGGAGCTTGGCGTCGAACGCCTGGCGTGAGGTTTCGACCTTTTCCAGGTTTTGTTCCGCCCAAATCCAGACGCCGCAGAACGCGGCTCCGAGGCTGTTGCCCAGGTCCGTCAGGCGGTAGTCGACGCGGGGGGGCACGACGGCGTGGACGGTGCGGGAGACCATGCCGTCGCGCTCCATGTGGCGGAGCGTTTGGGTTAGCATCTTTTGGCTGATGCCGCGCATTTGGCGGGCGAGTTGGGTGAAGCGGAGTTCGCCGTGCTCGCTCAGCACCTCGAGCGCGATCATTGTCCATTTGTCGGCCACGCGGCCGATCAGTTCGTTGACCAGCGCCTCCACCCGGGGGTCCTGCTCGGCCGGGGGTGCGGTTTCGGCGATGCGGCGGGCGCGCTGGAGCGTGGGCTCGGTGAATGGGAGGCGGGACACGGGGTCGGTTCCTTTCGGGTAAGTATGGATATTTCGGGTGCCTGCTTTCCGGTAGCGTGCGGGCGCTTAGGTTGGTTGCTCCCTATGAAGGATCAAGGCGCATGAACCCGACTGGCAACACCATCCTGATCACCGGCGGCGGCTCGGGCATCGGTGCAGCGCTTGCGCGGCGCTGGCATGACGGCGGCAACACGGTCGTTATCGCCGGGCGGCGGGCGGATGCGCTGCGGGCCGTTGCGGAGGGGCGGCCGCGGATCCACACGATGACG
Organism: Acetobacteraceae bacterium; assembly: GCA_965199105.1. Lineage (GTDB taxonomy): Bacteria > Pseudomonadota > Alphaproteobacteria > Acetobacterales > Acetobacteraceae > LMUY01. The sequence goes on from CBDAQO010000002.1 coordinate 2,407,204, forward strand.
CTGGACATTGGCAGCGCGGGCGCCATCGACGACTTCGCCCGGGACGTGCTGGCCGCCCACCCGGCGCTGAACGTGCTGGTGAACAATGCCGGCATCATGCGGTTCGAGGCGCTGGAGCGAGCCCGCGACTTGGCGGACGCGGAGGCGACGGTTGTGACCAATCTGCTCGGCCCGATCCGGCTCACCAACGCGCTTGTGGAGCATTTGGCTGGCCGGCCGCAGTCAGCGATCGTGACCGTGACGTCGGGGCTGGCCTTCGTGCCGTTGCACGTGACGCCGACCTACAATGCCACCAAGGCGGCGGTCCATTCCTACACGCTGAGCCTGCGCGAGGTGCTGCGGGGCAAGGTCGAGGTGATCGAGCTGTTGCCGCCCGCGGTGCAGACCGGGCTGACGCCGGGCCAAGAGAGCCGCGCCGGCTATCTGCCGCTCGAGGACTTCATTGACGAGGTGATGACGCTGTTGGAGCGCCAGCCGACGCCGCCGGAGATCGTGGTGGAGCGGGCCCGGTTCCAGCGGTTTGCGGAAGCGGAAGGGCGGTTCGATGCGACGATGGCGCAACTGAACGAGTTGGCCGCCAAGGCTCGCCGAGGGTGAGGTGGGGTGGCTTGGGTGGCGACGGGCCAGGCTGAGGCGGCCGCTGGGTGCCGGCTCATGGCGGGGGCGGGATGAGGAAGTCGAAGTCGCAGCCTTGCGGGGCCTGGGTGACGGTGCGGCGGTAGAGGGCCTTGTAGCCGCGGGCAGGGGCGGGTGGCGGCGTGAAGGTGGCGAGACGGTGGGCGATTTCGGCCGGGTCGACCAGCAGGTCGATGCGCTTTTGTGCCACCGAGAGGCGGATGCGGTCGCCGGTGTGCACGGCGGCGAGCGGGCCTCCGACAGCGGCTTCAGGGGACACGTGGAGCACGATGGTGCCGAAGGCGGTGCCGGACATGCGGGCGTCCGAGATGCGGACCATGTCCTTCACGCCGGCTTGCGCCAGCTTCTTGGGGATGGGGAGGTAGCCGGCCTCGGGCATGCCGGCCGCGTGTGGCCCGGCGTTTTGCAGCACGAGGATGTCGGCGGGGTGGACATCGAGCGCCGGGTCGTCGATGCGGGCGGCCAGGTCGTCGAGGCTGGTGAACACGACGGCGCGGCCCTCGGTTTCGAACAAAGCGGGGGTGGCGGCGGCGCGTTTGAAGATTGCCCCGTCGGGTGCGAGGGTGCCGTGCAGCGCGATGAGGCCGCCGACGGGTGACACCGGGTCGGCGAAGGGGCGGATGACGGCGCGGTCCACCCAGTCGAGCGGCTGCTCGAGGCGGTCGGCCAGGCTGCACCCGGTGACGTCGATCGTGTCCAGGTGCAGCAGCGGCTTGAGTTCGCGCAGCACGGCGCCGAGGCCGCCGGCCGCGTGGAAATCCTCCATGTAGCCTTCGCCGACGGGCTTGAGGTCCACCAGGACCGGCGTCTCGTCGCTGATGGCGTTGATGCGCGCGGGCGGGATGCGGATGCCGAGGCGGCCGGCGATGGCGGTGAGATGCACGACGGCGTTGGTGGAGCCGCCGATGGCCATGAGGACGCGGAAGGCGTTTTCCACGGTGTGTTCGGTGATGATTTGCCGGGGGGTGATGGGGTGGCTGATCAGGTGGACGGCGGCCCGGCCGGATTGCTCGGCGGCGACCAGGCGGGCGGCGTTGACGGCGGGGATGGCGGCGGTGCCGGGCAGCGACATGCCGAGCGCCTCGGCGATGCAGGCCATGGTGCTGGCGGTGCCCATGACGGCGCAACTGCCGGCGGTGACGGAGAGGCGGGTTTCGACCAGGTCGATCTCCGCGGTGTCGATGGTGTCGGCGCGGTATTTGGCCCAGAAGCTGCGGCAGTCGGTGCAGGCGCCGAGGCGTTGGCCGCGATGCCGGCCGGTGCTCATCGGGCCGGTGACGAGCTGGATGGCTGGCAGGTTGGCGGAGGCGGCGCCCATCAGTTGCGCCGGGACCGTTTTGTCGCAGCCGCCGATCAGGACCACGGCGTCCATTGGTTGGGCGGCGATCATCTCCTCGGTGTCCATCGCCATGAGGTTGCGGTACATCATGCTGGTCGGGCTGAGGAACACCTCGCCGAGCGAGACGGTGGGGAAGGCGCGGGGCAGGGCGCCGGCCGCCAGCACGCCGCGCGACACGGCTGCGACCAGTTCGTCCATGCCGCGATGGCAGTTGTTGAACTCGGATGGGGTCATGGCGATGCCGACGACGGGCTTGTTCAGCAGCTCGGTCGATAGGCCCATGGAGCGGGCGAAGGAGCGGCGCAGGAAGCGGGCGAAGTCGCGGTCGCCGTAGTTGGTCAGGCCGCGGCTGAAGCCGTGCGGTTGGTCATCCATGCGGTTGGCTCCAGGATTTGAAGGCACCATGGGTGAGGGTTTAGCAGGCTGGGGGGATGCTGCGTGGAAGTGGTCAGGGCTTTGCGCCGAACCCGACCAGAGGATGGGCATGCTCTGGACACCTAATCTAAGGGGGCGAAGGGGATGACTATCCCCCGTCCGGATGCACGGCGGAGGCCTGCTACTTGGGCGAACGTTTCTCCGCGGCCGTTTAAGGTGACGAGGTATGGCGCCGGGCGAGGTCGGCGTCCGTGATCGGGCGGCGCACCATGACAAGGTAGACCACGGCGCCCGCGACCGAGATCGCTGCCGCCAAGACCAAGGCGAGCGTGAACGAGCCGGTTGCGTCCACGATCAGCCCGGTGATCAGGGGAGAGCAGGCGCCGCCGAGATAGGCGCCGAAGTTCTGAATGCTGCCGCTGGACGCCACCATGTGCCGCGGAGCGGCGGCGCCGACCAGGGCCCAGATGGTGCCGCCGGCGACGGCGCTGAAGAACACGGCGGCGGAGAGGAAGGCGAGGGCGGAGGCGGCGCCGGTGGCGTAGGCGGCGAGCACGGTGAACAGCGCGGTCAGCGTCAGAGCCGCCGCGATTGGGAACTTGCGGCTGTTGAGTGGGCTGACGCCATGCGCCGCGAGCCAGTCGACCGCAAAGCCGCCGAGCAGGGAGCCGGCCACGCCGCAGAGTTGCGGGATGGCGGCGAGCAGACCGGTACGGCCGACGGAGATGTGTCGGCCGGTCTCGAGGTAGCCGGGGATCCAGGTTTGGAACAGCCAGAACGCGTAGCCGTTGCCGAAGTCACCTAGGATCATGCCCCATGTCGTCTGGCAGCGGAACAGCCGCAGCCATTGGGCGAGCGTGGCGGCGGAGCGGTCGGGCGGGTCTCCGGCGCGGATGGCGCGGAGCTCGGTGGGCGTCAGCCGGTGCTGCGGGTCGCGGTAGAGGCTAACCCACACTCCGGCCATGGCCAACCCGGCGACGCCGAGCACGACGAACATGGCCCGCCAGCCGTAGCCGAGCATGATTGCGGTTAGGATGGGCGGCGCGATCGCCGGGCCGAGGCTGCTGGCCATGTTGAAGATGCCGGAGGGCAGGCCGCGCTTGCTGATGTGGAACCAATCGGTGACCACGCGAGCATCGGTCGGGAACTGCGGCGCTTCGCCGACGCCGAGCGCGATGCGGGCCCAGAAGAATTGGCCGTAGCCGGTGACCAGCCCGATCAAGGCCTGGGCGCCGGACCAAAGCGCCAGCCCGGCGCCCAGCAACGTGCGCGGGCCGAGACGGTCGATCAGCAGGCCGGTCGGCAGTTGGGCGAAGGCGTAGCTGAGCGCGAAGGCGGAGAGCAGGCCGCCCATTTGGGTGGCGTTGAGCCCGAGGTCAGCGCGGATCGGGACGTTGGCGATGGCCAGGCTCGAGCGGTCAAAGAAGTTAATGACGCCGGTGGCGACGAGCAGGGCCAGGACGATGATTTGCAAGCGGCGCACCCGGCGAGGGGAAGGTGCAACGTCCATCGCGTCCTCCGTTTGATTGCGGTTTCCGGTGATAACGCGGCGGAGGCGGGAAAGGATGGTGGTTTTATGGGAGTGACGTGGTTGGTGATCGGCTTGGGGTCGCGCGGACGAGGCGAGCGGTGTGCGCACCGTGGTGTTGCACGGGTTTGGCGCCAGTGGGGTGGGGATCTGGTGCGCGGGCCCGCGCTGGGTTTGGCTGGTCGCGCTAACGCCGACGGTGACGTTGCAGGGGCGCGATTTGGATGCGTGGTGTTCGAGGTCGCCGAGCTTGGATTTCCTGAGCGTTCCGGCAAGAGGAACTGCCGACTGGCAAATGCCGCGCCGGTGTGGTTTTGGTGACAATGTTGGCTACTTTTCGGCCGCGTGGGCCATACCATGCTGGACCAACGGGCAGGGCGCGCGAAGGAACCGGACGGTGAGGGAGCCGCCGTCAGGGCTTAATTGCTGCTGGGGCAAGACACCGCGCGGATTGATGCGGGACCGGCTTTCCAGTGGTCGGCGAGAGCCGGTCTGCGCATCGTGTCCGGTTGATTGTGACGCGCGAGCGATGGTGGTTCCCGGCTGTTAACTGGCGGTCGGTGATAGGGTGTTGCCTGGTGGTAGGCCAGGACGTGGCGAGGTGTCGACGTGAGACAGCGCCCCGCCAACGATTGTGGACGGCATCCGGCTCCGGGGAGCTTGACGGGGGTGCAAGGTGTTGATTGTGCTTTCGGGCGTCGTAACGAAGGCGCTTGAATGCTTAGGTGGCGAGCGGGCTTGATGCTCGATGATGCGCCTGGCTTTATTAGGGCCGTGCAGAGGGCATCGCGCGGGGGCTTGTTGGATGCAGAAAATGCGGTTTCGGTCAGGCTGGAACGCTTCGCGCGCGAAGTTATCAGACTGACGATGTAGCAATCTCTTTGCTCACACTGTGACAGTCTTATCATGCTCATGCCGGCTGGGAACGTTCTGATTCCACGATACGCAGCCCAGGTGCTCGGGCCTCATCGGCGCTGCAGCCCTCGCCATTGCTTTCGTGCGGGGGCGACCTTCGTAGATGCCTGCTGGGCGTGACAACGTCATTTGCCCGCGCCCGACGCGCCGAAGGTCGCCCGCTCTAACCGCTGCTTACCGCCGAGCGCGATGCTGTTCGCCTCACTGTGGCGAGCGCAGCTCTTGGTAGCCCGCTATCGCTATTGGCATCTGTTCAGCGGAGAGGTCTGGCTGGAGCACCTTCTCAGCATCCTTGTCGTTCCCCGACATGGCCAACGCGGTGGCAAAGTCGTGCCTGATGCGCTTCGGAGCATTTGGATTTGCAGCCAACGGGCGAAGGATTTCAACCGCTGTTCGGGAATCTCCGGAGAGTGCGAGCGAAAGGCCGAGATTGACCCTGGCGGCGTCTAGTTCCGGAGCAATCTTTAGCGCGGCATTATAGGCCGTTTGGGCTTTCTGGTGTTCGTCCTGCAGGTCGCAGGCGATCCCCAGGTCGGTTAGCGCCCTTGGATCTTCAGGTGAGATGGTGAGCACCGCGTCGAATTCGGCCTCGGCCTCAGCCGCTTCACCCTTGATCAGCAGGGTTCGTCCGAGGCCGAACTTGGCGGCACCCGAACGGGGCGCTGAACGCACGGCTCGCCGGAAGCTTGCCTCGGCTTGATTTAATTCGCCAAGCTCCGTCAAGGCTTGCCCCTCCATAAGGATTGCGGCGAGATCGTCGCGATCAATCGCGAGTTGTCGACGAGCTATCGAGAGAGCGGCCTCCGGAGCTCCGCCGGCGAGTGCCGCCTCGCCGACTTTCAGACTAGGCGGCTTGCTGCTCAGCCGGTCGGGTGGGGCGGCGCAAGCTGAGGCTAACAGAACGAGGCAGATTGCAAGTGAACGCATTTTGGCGATCTCCAGATGGGCTAATGGTGTTGAAAACTGGCCATAACCTTCATTATGGCCGGGCCACCGACGACGATGAAAACGGTGGGGAGAATGAAGACGATCATCGGGATGGTCAGGAGTACAGGCAGGCGGGCGGCGCGCTCTTCAAACTTGGTCAGCATGTCGCCCCGCATTTCTGCAGAGAGCGTGCGCAAAGCTTGCGACACCGGAGTTCCGTATTGGTAGGTCTGTATCAGGGTGCTGCTCAGCCGCTTCAGGCCCTCCAAATCGGTTCGCGCGCCAAGGTTTTGCAAGGCCAGCCTTCGGTCGGAGATCACCCGTAGCTCACTCGCCGTTTGGAACAGCTCGTTGCTTACGGCTGGATGTGTTTGAGTGATCTCGACGGCGACCCGCGAAATCGATGGCTCGAGGCCTAATCCGGCTTCGGAACAAATGATCATCATGTCAAGCGCGTCGGGTAGCCCTTTACCCAATCGGGCGACATAGCGTGCCCGTATCTTTTTGATGATCATATCGGGGCCAATCAGTCCCACGATGGCAAAGGTGGCCGTTGCCGCGCTGTGCACGAGCGGTGAGACGCCCAAAGCGCCTAAACCGAACCATGACATGGAGGGAAGTGCGACGAGTAGCAGGAGCTTACTACCAACGAAAATCCCCAATGCATTATGCCGCCGCAGACCAGACACCGCGAGAGTTTGCTGCAGTTCGGTAAGAGTTTTGCTGGACAGAATGCCACTGCGAGTGAGGCTTGTGCCGGCGGCCGATACCATTGCGACGAGGCGGTTGGGCGAAGGCCCGTCTTGAGCAGGCGTGAGGCCGGCATGCCGACGTGCTGCCGCGATACGGCTTGCGAGCCGATCTTGTTTCTCAATCTGCCGCATAAGGCATAGCGCCGCGAGCGCCACGACGACACTTCCGACCGCGCCCAGGATCAAAGGCCAGCTCATGCGAGTGATCTCCGGATGATGCTGCGCATGACGATCAGCCCTATGCCGAGCCAAACGACTCCCGCTCCCAGCAAAGTCTGCCCAGGCCCTTCCTGAAACAGAGGAGCAATGTAGGCGGGGTTGATGAGGGTGAGGGCACCGCCGGCAAAGGCTGGCAGGACGGCGAGAATGAGGGCGCTTGTCCGGGCTTCTGATGCCATCGCGTATCCTCTGGCCTTTAAAGCGACCCGTTTGCGGACAACATCGGCCAGGTTCTCGAGCGTTTCGGTCAAGCCACCGCCGGTTTGGCTTTGCAGCGCGAGGGCGGTCGCAAAGAAGCGATACTCCGGCAGGCGATTGCGCGCCGCCATCTCACGCAGGGCTTCCTCCAGCGCGGCACCGATGCCGATTTGGTCGTAGAGCTGGCCAAACTCCATTGACGTTGGGAACTCTGCGTCCTGTGCAACTGCTTTGATGGCTTCGGTCACTGGGATGCCCACGCGTACGCCACGGACGATTGTGGCGAGGGCATCTGGGAATTGCTGGTAGAGTTTGGCCTCTCGCTTCGCGTCCAGGGTCGTGTAGACGGAGCGGGTTAAGAAAACCGCTGTCAGTGGGATCAACAACCAGGCAAACGAGCCAAGAAGACCGTGCAACAGCCATTTTGCAACCCAGCCGCCGGCCGCTGCGATGATCAGCACGAGTGGAAGGTAGACGGGGTATGGCTCACGACGCTGCGGATCCATCCCAAGGAGTTTCCGCAAGCGGAGTTTGAGGGCCGCAGTGGGTTTGGCGATCGACAGGCGGGCGGATGTTTGCCGGGTCTCTGACGGAGCGTATGGGGCGATCAGGGCGAGCCGCCGGTCCTTCAGTCGCCGCGCTTGTTTGTCCGCACGGAGTAGAACGATCGAGACGGCTGCGACGCACAGCAAGACGATACCTGCGAGGAGTAACAGCAGTGGCGATATCATGATTGCAGCGTGTCCCAGCCCGTCATGCGCGGTCTGCCTCGTCAAGCGTCGCCGACCAGGCTCGGTCAAGACCGAAATAAGCGAGCCGGTCAATGAAAGAGGGTCGAGCGCGGCTGACGCGGTAGGTGCCATGCAAGCGGCCATCACGGCCTTCTCCGGCATGTTCGAACGAGAAGATATCGTTCAGGGTGACGACCTCTCCCTCCAGGCCGCAAACATCTGTGACTTGGATTAGTCGGCGACCACCGTCTCGTTGGCGTTCGATCTGGAGAATGATGTCGACGGCGCCGACGATCTGTTGCCGGATGGCCTTCGACGGCAAACCGAAATTACCCATTTGGACCATGTTTTCGATACGAGTGATCGCATCACGGGACGTATTGGCGTGGATGGTCGACATGCTGCCGTCATGTCCGGTGTTCATAGCCTGGAGCATGTCAAAGGCTTCGCCGGCGCGGACCTCACCGACGATGATGCGGTCCGGCCGCATCCGCAACGCGTTGCGGACCAAGTCGCGCTGGGTGATTTCGCCCTTGCCCTCAAGGCTTGGTGGCCTCGTCTCCAGTCGCACGACGTGCGGCTGTTGCAGTTGCAGTTCGGCGGCATCTTCGACGGTGACGATGCGCTCATCACCATCGATCAATTGGCTGATCGCGTTGAGCAGCGTTGTCTTGCCGCTGCCGGTGCCGCCCGAGATGATGAGGTTGAGCCGGCAGCGACCGGCTATCTCGAGGATTTTAGCGACCGAGCGGGTCAACGAACCAAACTCGACGAGCGCGTCTAAATCGATCCGTTTCTTGCTGAATTTTCGGATCGAAATGTAGGGGCCGTCCAGGGCTAGCGGGGGAAACACGATGTTGACCCGGCTGCCGTCCTTCAAGCGTGCGTCGACCATCGGGCTGCTTTCGTCGACGCGGCGGCCGACGTCTGCCGCGATGCGCTGACAGATGTTGATCACGTGCGTCGTGTCGCGGAATTGGACTTCGGACAGACTGACGCGGCCACGACGTTCGACGAACACGCGGGTCGGCCCGTTTACCATGATATCGGCGACCGTGGGGTCTTCCAACAACGGCTCCAACGGGCCCAGGCCGAGCATGTCGTGCACGAGTTCACTCGCGAGTTGACGCTGCTCACGGCTGTTCAGTTGGACGCGACGCTCCGTGGCGATGTCGGAGAGCAGACGCTCCACTTCGAAGGCCACTCGTTCCGACGGCATGTTTGCGATCGCCACGGGATCGAGCCGCGCGAGGCACAACTGACGAAGCTCGGCGCTCGAGGGGGAGACGGCGCTTTGCCGTGGCGCCGGGGAGGGGTCCACCGGCATCGATGGCTGCTGCTCGGAACCGGCTCTCCGACCGAAGCTGTTCATGCCCGGCTCCAGGGCCAGCGCCGCTTGGTATCGCTGTTCGCTTCCTGGCCGAAGGTGATGTGTTTGGCCAGGTCGGTAATGCCGGTTCTGAAGCTGCCGCGACCCTTGGCGGCAGGTTCGGCGAGGCCCTCTGCCGTCGCAAGGGGGCGAGGCTGGTCTGGCACGACCACGTCAACCGCTGTGCCGAGAGCGTCTTCCATTTGGCGGCGTGTGAGGCCGCCGGGCAGGCCGGCACGGTTCATCACGATGACGGCTCGCCTTGCCTGAGCTGGGCCTGCGGGCAAGGCCAGCAGACGCAGCGTGTCACGGACGCCGGCGAGGGTCGGTGTGGTGATGAGGACGCGCTGGTTGGCAAGCTCGAGGAGGTTGCGAGAGAAGCTTGTATCGCGGAACGGGACGTCAGCGACGAGGAAGTTGAAGCGACGGCGCAGCAAGGCAATGAGACGCTCTGCCGCGCCGGGCGCGTAGTCAGGCTGCTGAGCCAGGCTTTCCTCTGCAGCCAGCAAGTGGAGGCGGTCGGCTAGCGGCATGGCCGTGCGCTCGATGAACAGCTCGTCAACTCGGTCTGGCTGCTCGAGCGCGGATCGCAAGCCGGGCCCGGTTTGAGCGCCGAGCAGCATCGCCGCGGTTCCCATCTGGAGGTCGGCGTCGAGCAGAGCGGTATGGCGCCTGGCCGATTGCGAAAGGAACCAAGCGAGGTTGGCGGCAAGGGTTGTCGCGCCGACGCCGCCGCGTGTGCCGGTAAACGTGACGAGGCGGCCACCGACGGCGACGTTGGTGTACGGCTGCTGTGACATGCGGGCGCCGAAGTGACGGGCGACCATCTCGGCGACCAGGGGTTTGTAGAGGTATTCGGCCGCACCGAGGCTTCGTGTAATCTGGCGGTAGAAGGCGACATCCTCGCGATCGCCGATCACCATGACCTGGACATCAGGTTCGACCACGTGGGAGAGGTCACTGAGCAGCGTTAGGGGCTGCGACTCGCCGCTAATGTCGATGACGAGCGCCCGCGGGGTGGCGGTTTTGGCCAGCGCGGCCAGCGCGGTTCGCACGTTGCCGCGGCGTACCTCGAAGCCGGCCGGGACTGCCTCGGAGAGGCCTTCCCTGAGCACGGCCTCGCTGTCGGCATCGGCAACGAAGGCGATCAGATTGGCCCGATCGCCGGGCGAAGAGTTGTTGGTGGCAATGGTGGGATTGGCGGTCGTGTCCATCAGTCGCTGTCCCCGGCTGGAGCGGAGGCGGTCCCGGTATTGACCGTGATGGGCGAGATCTTCGAGGCGGTGGCGTCTCCGAGTTCTTTCACCCGGCCTGACCGGTAGCGCGCGACCGCTGCTGCCATGACCTGGCCGTCGGCGGCGGTATCGACCGCGCCGGCGGTGAGGTCGTCTGGGTTAGCGATCATGGCGCGCAAGTTCCGGTCGTTGGCGCCGTTGGGGCGCCACACACCTTCGCGGGTGTAGGGGTCTTGCGCCGCGCAGCCTGACACGAGCAGTGAAGCAATGGTGGCGAGGATGATGGTTTTCATTGGATCATAAATCCTGCGTCGCCGGGGATGTTCGGACGCGCCATGGCAGTCGAGGTGCCCGAGCGAGCCTTCTGCCGCAGCAGGAGGATGCGCTCGAGGTCGCTGGGGGGCCGCCAGCCATCATCGGGCATGGTCAGGGCCGACGGGCTGCTGGCGGGTTGCACCAGGTATGGCGTGACCATGATGACGAGTTCGGTTTCGTTGCGTTGGAAGCTGTCGGAGCGGAACAGGGCGCCCAGGATCGGCACGTCTCCGAGGAAGGGAGTGCCGTTCTGCGTGATGGTGGTGGTGTCTTGCAGGAGGCCGGCGATGGCGAAGCTTTGGCCGCTGCCGAGCTCAACGGTGGTATCCGCGCGCCGGACCTGCAGGGCCGGTATGGCGATGGACGGAGTGCCCGATCCACCACCGAGTTGGACGGCGCCTTGGTTGGTGATCTGGCTGACTTCTGGCCGGACGTGAAGGCTGATGCGTCCGTTGGTCATGACGGTTGGGACAAAGGAGAGGCTGACGCCGTATTGCTTGAACTCCACCGTGATGGTGTTGTTGAGGTTGGCGATCGGGATGGGGAACTCGCCGCCGACGAGGAAGCTGGCCGGCTCTCCGCTCATGGTGGTCAGGTTTGGCTCGGCGAGCACGTGGACGAGGGAGTCTTGTGCCAGCGCGTCGATCACGGCGTTGATGTCGAGGGCTTTTCCGAGTGTGTTGAAGTTGTAACCACCGCCGATCGCGGCGGACGCAGCCGTCACGAGTTGTGGCACGGAGGCGTAACTCAGCGCGCCGTAGCGGCCGCCGATATTGGCGAGGGCTTGCCAGTTGACGCCGAGCTCCCGGGTCAAGTTGCGGCCCATCTCGACCACGCGGACCCGCAGGTTCACCTGGACCGGCGTGGTGACGACCGACCTGTCGTCGAGCTTTTGCTTGTCGGCGAGATTAGACTTGGCGATCCGCTCGGCGAACTCCGCCTCACGGGGGTTGCGTGCCTGACCATCCAGCACGATGCCGTTGGATTTGGCGCTGGCCGCCAGGTTGCCCGACGGGATGGCGCGGCCGATTTGCTCACCGGCCGCGTTGGCGGCGTAGCCGTTGGGGGCGACCGTGACGTCGAACTGGGCGATTGGCTGGCCGGTGGCGGACATTGCGGCGACGGTGGTGTGCCCCGGTCCGACACCGAAGAGGAAGAGGCTGGTCGGGCTGGCCGGACGCACCTCGATGACCTTGGGGTCGGCGGCGAACACGCTGGCTGCCGGGGCGCTCAGCGTGATGATCTTGCCCGAGCCCGCCTCGATGGTGAGCGGGGCCTGCCCCTCGGCAGTGGGCTGCCGGGCTGCCATGCAAAGCAAGGCGGCAAACAGCGGAAATACGAGCCGAGAGACCATCAGAACTTGAACTCCTTGCCTTCTGCAGTGCCTTGGAACAGGTGCAGCGTTACTGCGGGTGCTTCGACGGCCTTTGGTGCTTCGCGGTCGAGGGCGGGCGACACGTCTCCGCCCCAGGTGGTCTGGATGGGCGGCTGTAGCCCTGGGCTGTCGTTGTCGGGCGTTGCCGCCGAGGATTCGGCGGAGCGGACGGCCAGGGACAAGTGGCCGAGGCGGGTGGCTACGGCGATCCGCTCGGCCTGGCTTGGCGTGACTTCGAGGGTGACTGTCCGGCTTGCGGTGGCGCCGGTGTTTTCGCTGCCGGGTGCGACGCCGCGAGCCAGGGTCTGGTCGATGGCGATGACCCTGACGTCGGCCAGCACCGTTTCTGCGGCGACACGTTTGGAGGCGGGCAAGGCGGGGTTGTCGAGGCTTTGTGTCAGGATCAGGTCGACGCGGTCGCCCGGCCAGATCAACCCGGCGCTGCCGCTCACGTTGTCCACGCCGACGCTGGCTGCGCGCATGCCGACGCCGAGCACTGCGGCGAGGAAGCCATGGTCGCCGGGTCGCATCAGGTCGACTGCGAGCACGGGCTCGCCGGTGCTGAGGCTGCGCTTGAGCATGGCGCCGGCAAGGTCGGCCCGCAGGGCCGGGGCGTCGTCCTGGGCGCCGGGGGGCGGCGACACCATCGCGAGGGCGGACAGGTTCTCGGGCTTGAGCAGCGTGCCGCCGCGGAGCGGCCCGGCGGCCACGAGGATGTTTCGCTGGGGGGCTGGCGCGGACGCCGGGTCAGCGGATTGGGTCTTTGCTGGCCGGGTTGCGAGCCATGCGACGGTGCCGAAGCCGGTGACGCCGAGAGCCAGGAGCACGAAGACCGCTAAGCGCAAGATCATGATTCAGTTTCCCAACAGGACGAAACACGCGCCTGCAGCGATTGCCGTTGCGTATGGCAGCGGGCCTTTGCGGCGGAGGCGGCGCTGCTCCAGGCGCAGGTAGCGGCGGATGCGGTTTGCCGGCCGGAGCGGCGCTGGCGCTGGCACGACGGCGCCGAGCGCTGCGTAGAGGATTGCGAGCACACCGCCCGCGACGCAGGCGGTGAGCACGAACTTGATGACGAGAGGGGGCGGAACGAGCAGTGCGCCGGCGGCGAACAGCTTGACGTCGGCGCCGCCGAGCCAGCCGCGCCTCCAGCAGCAAACGGCGACCACGAACACGACGATCGCGGCGGCCAGGCCCAGCAGCATCGTTCCGTCGATGAGCCGGGTGACGGCGCCCAAGGCTGCAATGGCGATGGGGATGGAGTTCGGGACGAGCCGCATCGCCCAGTCCTGCAGGCAGGCAACTGCGAACGCGAGCAAGGCAGCGTCTCGAAGCAGTTCGGCGGGTTGGATGACGTAGCTCATGAGTCGATGGATTTTCCATTGAGGATCACGCAAGTCATGGAGCTCGGCTGCTGAGCCGAGCCAAAGCATTTTGCCACTGGCGATAGGCACGATCTCGGCCGGCGCCGCCGCTTCATCAGCCGTTTCTGTTGCGGCGGAAGGCGAGGTGGCTGCAGGCGATAACGCGGGAGCCCCGAGCCTGATCGGGAGCTCCCTTTGTTAAAGTAATCGTCGCGAGGGTTTCGGGGACCTACACTTCGATTTCGGTCCCTGCCTTAGTAATTCAGCTTCAATGCGATGTCGCTGAACTGCTTGTTCAGGCTGGTGCCAAGCGAGCCGGCACCGGCGATCAGGGCGGTCGCGATCAGGGCGGCAATCAGGCCGTATTCGAGGGCGGTCACGGCACGGCGGTCCGCCTTCAACAGCAGCCAAACCTTCACATACTCGATCATGGTCAATTCCTTTGTGGTGCACCCAGAGGCCCAGGTGCGGTTAAGCCAGTCTTGGCCCGATTTGGACCGGAGTGGGCCTGCGCCGTCTGAGGCGGGCTGAGGGGAGTATTGCCTGGCAATGGTAAGGAAAGAGTTAAGATGCGCAGCGTGATCCGGCTGTGCGCGCTAATTCGGTGATATTTATGCGTCGTGGTGGCGGAGCGTCCGTCGCGCGGGCCGTGGCGCCTTGACGGTCGCGCTGCGCCGTCGCCAGTATCGGCGCCTGATGCGGCGTGGAGGTTCGACTGGCTTGAGACCGCCTGAGCCATGAGCGGGAGCGTTACGCTGATCCGCAACGCCGAGACCGTGATCGGCTGGCAGGGCGGGCGCCACGTGTTCATGGCGGGGGTGGATGTCGCCTGGTGTGGCGGCGCGCTCACCCATGTCGGGCCGGGCTACGCCGGGCCGGCGGACCAGATCATCGAGGGCGGCGGGCTGATGGTGATGCCGGGCCTGGTGGATATCCATAGCCATCCGTCGTCGGAGCCGATGCTGAAGGGGCTCACCGACGAGGTCGGCACGCCCGGGCTGTACAACTCCTCGCTCTACGAATACCTGCCGATCTTCCGGCCGCCGGCCGACGCCATTGCCGACTGCGCCCGCGTGGCGTTCAGCGAGCTGCTGCTTTCGGGGGTCACCACCCTGGTGGACCTGTCGGTGCCGTACGAGGGTTGGTTGGACGTGGCGGGCGAGAGCGGGCTGCGCATCGTGCTGGGGCCGATGTTCCGCTCGGCGCGCTGGTATACCGCCAACGGCCACGCCGTGCAGTACGAGTGGGACGAAGCCGCCGGGGAGCGGGCGATGGCGGACGCCTTCCGGTTGCTCGACCGCGCGGCGCAGCATGCCTCGGGCCGGCTGTCCGGCATGGTGGTGCCGTCGCAGATCGATACCTGCACCGAGGCGCTGCTGCGTGACAGCCATGCGGAGGCGGCGCGCCGGGGCCTAATGTGGCAGACCCATGCCGCCCAATCGGTCAGTGAGTTCCACGAGATCACCCGGCGCCACGGTTTGACGCCGATCGGCTGGCTGCACCATCTGGGCGTGCTGGATGACCGTGCGATCATCGGCCACGCGATCTTCCTGGACGACCATGCCGCCACGCCGTGGCACACCGAGCAGGACCTGGCGCTGCTGGCCGGCAGCGGCGCGGCGGTGGCGCATTGCCCGACCGTGTTCGCCCGGCGCGGCATCACCCTGCGCGACGTGGGGCGCTACCGCCGGGCCGGCGTGAAGGTTGGCATCGGCACCGACACGTTTCCGCACAACATGCAGGACGAGTTGCGGCTGGCGATGTACCTGGCCCGCACGCAGGCCGGCCATCCGCGCACGCTGGATGCGGGCGAGCTGTTCACCATGGCCACCGCGGGCGGCGCCGCCATCCTGCAGCGCGACGACATCGGCCGCCTGGCGCCGGGGGCCCGGGCGGACCTGGTGTTGGTCGACCTGACGCACCCGGCGATGCGCCCCGGGCGGGACCCGCTGCGCGCGCTGCTGTACGCCGCCGGAGACCGTGCCATCACGGCCGTGTATGTGGACGGGGCGAAGGTGGTGGAGCGCGGCCGGGTGCTGACGATGGACTACCCGGCGGCGGCGGCGGCGCTGCACGAGGCGCAAGTGCGGATGGTCCGCGACGTGGCTAGCCGAGATTGGGCCGGCCGCTCGGTGGACGTGGTGAGCCCGCGCAGCCTGCCGGGCTGACGCTGGCGGCTGGCTGGGGGCAGAGGGTGGCTGGTTCGGCTTGGTGCGCCTCGGCCTGGGTTGTGCTATGGCGCGGGACCCATGCCGCGCCCCTGCACCGATCCGACCTGCTCCGGCACGTTCGTCGACGGCTTTTGCGACACTTGCGGCCGCGCCGAGCCGGCGGTGGTGGCGAGCCCGGCGACGGCGGCCACGCGCGGCAGCGGCGCCGCCACCCATGCCGCCCGGCAAGGCGGTTATAGCCGCACCACCGGACGCGTCACCGGGGCGCGGCGGCCGACCGCGACGGCAGCCGGCACGACGCCGGGCACGGCAGGCACCGCCGCCACGGCCGTTGGCAGCGGCCGCACCCGCGGCAGCCTGGGCGGCAGCCGGGGCAGCAGCACGCGGCGGCGTTCGCTGGGCGGCGGGCTGGTGCCGATGCCGGTGGAGCCGTCGGCGGACCCGTTGCAGCTCCTGCTGGCAAATCCGCGGGTGCCGGAGGGCAAGGCGCTGTGTCCGAACTGCGGCAACCGGGTCAACCCGGACAAGCGGTTCTGCTCCAACTGCGGCGCCGAATACAACTTCCGCCCCTCGCTTAAGCCCGGTGACGTGCTGGCGGAGCAATACGAGGTGAAGGGCCCGATCGCGTTCGGCGGGCTGGGCTGGATCTACCTTGCGCTCGACAATCGGCTGGACCGCTGGGTGGTGCTGAAGGGGTTGCTCAACACCAAGGACGAAGCGGCGGCGGCGGCGGCGGTGGCCGAGCGGCAGTTCCTCGCCGCGGTGAAGCACGGCAAGATCGTCGGCATCTACACCTTCGTCAGCCATGGCGGCGAGAGCTTCATCGTCATGGAATATGTCGGTGGCCGCACGCTCAAGGCGATCCGGCGCGAGCGTGGCCCGCTGCCGCCGGCGGAGGCGATGGGCTACATCCTGGGCATCCTGCCCGCCTTCGCCTACCTGCATGAGCAGGGCCTGGTCTACTGCGACTTCAAGCCCGACAACGTCATGCTCGAGGGCGACGACGTGAAGCTGATCGACATGGGCGCGGTCCGCCGCATCGGGGACCCGCATGGCGACATCTACGGCACCGTTGGCTACAAGGCGCCGGAGGCCGATGCCGACCCGCAGGCGGTTTCGGACCTGTTTACCGTGGGGCGCACGCTCGCCACGCTGCTGATGGATTACGACAACACCGGGCGCTACGTGAGCGAGCTGCCGCCGCCGACCGAGCTGCTCTACACCGTTCCCGCCGCCGGGTTGAAGCGGGAGGCGGGCCCGCTGCGCGCCACCCTGCCGGACGGCGCCGCGCTGCCGGCCTGGCTGCGTTGGAACGGCCAGAGCTTCGCCGGGTCGGCGCCGGCGGGCACGGTGGCGGTTGAGGTGCTGTTGCAGCCGCCGCCCGCGCCGCTGACGCTGGAGTTGCCGCTGGCGGGCAATGAGAGCCTCTACCGGTTCCTGCTCAAGGCCACCGCGCCCGCGATGGACGCCCGCTTCCAGTCGGCCGACGAGATGGCGGCGCAGCTCACCGGCGTGCTGCGCGAGACGGTGGCGCGCGCCGGCCCGATCCCTGCCGCCGACAGCGCCGTGTTCCTGCCCGAGCCCGCGCTGCCCGGTGACCCCAGTGTGCGCGAGGGTGCCTGGCGACGGCTGCCCGAGCTGCGGCTGGACCCGGCCGACCCGGCGGCGGCGGAGCTGTTCGCCGCCCGCAGTGCGGCCCCCGGGGAGCAGGCGCGCCTGCTGGCCGCCGCCGCGGCCGCTAAGTCGCACTCCGCCGAAGCCAAGCTGCGCGAGGCCGACGCCCTGATCGGCACTGCGCCGGTGCTGGAGCCGGTGATGCGGCTGCTGGACGCGGCGCTGGCGCTGGACCCGTTTGATTGGCGGCCGGATTGGTATTGCGGCAAGCTCTATTTGGCGCTCGGCCGGGCGGTGGAGGCGGTCGAGTGCTTCGACAAGGTCTACAGCGATATCCCGGGCGAGCCCGCCCCCAAGCTCGCTTTAGCCATGGCGCTGGAGGCGGCCGGGCGGGAGGCGGAGGCCGCCGGGCTGTACGATACGGTGAGCCGCACCGACCCTGGCCTGACCGCGGCGGCGTTCGGGCTCGCGCGGTGCTGCGTGGCGGGGGCGGACCGCAGCGGCGCCGTGGCCGCACTCGCGCGCGTGCCGGACAGCGCGGCCACGGCGTCGGAAGCGCGGCTGGCTGCCGTTCGCGTGTTGGCGGACGGGGATTGCGGGCCGGCCGAGCTGCGCCAAGCGTCCGACATCCTGGCCAAGCTGTCGCGGGACGACGTGGCGCGGCATAGGGCGGAAGCGGCGGCGGCGTTGCAGGCGGCGCAGCAGGCGGAGCGCGGCGGGCTCGATGGCGGCACCTTGTTTGGCGTGCCCGCCACCGCGCGCGCCCTGCGCAGCCGGGCCGAGGCGGCGTTGCGGGTGTGCGCCCGGCTCAGTGACGGGGCGGCGGCGCGCGTGGGCTTCGTCGACCAGGCCAATGCCGTGCGTCCGCGCACGCTGTGGTGAGCTGCCCTCGCTGCGGCGCCGCCCTCGCGCCGGGGGACCGGTTTTGTGCCGATTGCGGGGCCCGGGTGGCCGCGCCTGAGCCGGCTGGGGAGGGTGGGCGGGTAGAGGCGGTTGGCCCGGGGCTGGCTGCGCGCACCGATCCCGGGGTGACCCATAGCGTCAACCAGGACGCCTTTGCCGTGTCGGGTGCGGCGGCGGGGGGTAGCGGCATCGTGGTGGTGTGCGACGGCGTGTCCAACTCGCAAACGCCGCATCTGGCCGCCAGCACCGCCGCCGCGGTGGCGCATGCCGCCCTGTGCGCCGGCAGCGGTGACGGCAGCGGTGACGGTGGGGATGATCCGGGCGGCCGGATGCGCGCCGCCATCGCGCAGGCGCATGCAGCGGTCTGCGCCCTTCCGTTCGACCGCACGGCCGACGTCGACCCGCCCGCCACCACCATCGTCGCCGCCTTGCTGGGGGAGGGTGGCGCCACGTTGGGCTGGCTGGGTGACAGCCGCGCCTACCTGCTCACCAGCGACGGCGGGCGGCAGCTCACGCGCGATCATTCGTGGCTGGTCGCCGTGCTCGACCGTGGCGAGATGACGGAGGCCGCCGCCGCCCGCGACCCGCGCGCGCATGCGTTGGTGCACTGCCTCGGCACCACCGACTTCGCCCGCCCGACGCCCTGCCCGGAACCCGGCATCGTCACCGTGGCGCTCGAGCAAGGCTGGCTGCTGCTGTGCAGCGACGGGCTGTGGAACTACGCGCCCACCGCTGGCGCGCTGCACGAGGCGGCGGGGGAGGGGCTGCATGGCGACGCGGCCGATGTGTGCGCCCGGCTGGTGAGCTTCGCCCGCGGCCGTGGAGGGCATGACAATATCACGGCGGCGGCGATGCGGGTTTTGGGCGGGGTAGGGGCTGTTGTTTGAGTTTTTTGAGCGGCGGCACTGACCCTCGCTCAACCCTTGCTGATCGTGCAACGTCTCCCCAACGGCTGATCGGTGCCGGATGTCGCTTCCGCCATGGGCGTCACACCCAAGACCGTCGCCAATGGCGCGACCGCCCTGCTGCCGGAGGTGGAGCAGGGCTGATCGACCGCTCGTCGCGCCCGCATCATAGCCCAGCCTGCCTGGGTAGCACGGACGAAGACGCGATTGAGGCGCCGCGCCGCCGGCACCTGTCAGGTCCGGCCATCGCTCACCGAGTGGGCCGTCCCGTCTCGACCATCGGCCAGGTGCTACGCCGTCGCGGCCTTGGCGACCTGTCAGCCCTTCATTTCCGTGCGCCCAGCATTCGCTACGAAGGCGAACAACCCAGCGACATGGCCGGAGCGGGTGATGGTGCCGTTTGCGCGCGAGTGTCGCTCGCGAGGTGAAGCGGTTGCTTTTGGCGGCGCATAGATCCGGCCCAATGGTTATGAAACTGTTTCTGCAGACCCAGCACAGGACGAGAGCAACGGTAGTTTTCGATTAAATCGATGTGAAAAACTCGCCAGAAGTGCCAATGCGATTTGCTTGACCAAATCGACCCCACGCAAGGCTGTTTCTGCCCACAAACGTATCCAAAATCCTGTCAAGCTGATAAGATGCTGCTTCATTTTGAAGGACGAGCCCATGCGTCTGGGCAGAGCAGCAGTCTGGCCACTTGGACTGATCACCACGGCAATCCAAGCGGGTCTGGTCGGTTTGGCTGCTATTTGCGGGCTGATGCTCTATGAGGCGCGGCTATCCGCCTACGTCGAAGCCACGCACGAAGCGTCCAGCCTTGCCCGATTGCTGCAGGCAGACCTCGAGAAGAGCGTCGAGGTTGCCGACCTCTCGCTGCGCAACGTCGACGCCGACCTGCGGCTGGTGGAGCAACACAACTTGGCGCCGGAGCTGCGCCGCCCCGTCCTTGAGAACGACGCGATGCCGGCCAATGCATTCGGTGTGCTCACGCTGATCGATGACACTGGACACATCGCGTTTGACTCGAGCGGACGAGGCAGCGCCAGCACCGATTACAGTGGCCGGGACTACTTCAGGCGGCACCGGGACCAGCCCGAGGTCGGCCTTCAGTTCACGGCGCTCAAGACGAGCCTGGTCACGGGCCAACCCAGATTGCTGCTGAGCCGCCGGTTGAACCATGTCGATGGCTCTTTCGCCGGCGTTATCACGGAGACGATCGGGCCATCGGTGTTGGCAAGATTGTTCGACCGCCCCGACCTCAGGCCGGACGACGACGTGCTGCTGAATTCGGATGTCGGGTTGGTGTTCCAGCGGAACACCGGCGTGCGCTTTTTCGGTGCGAGCGTCGGCCAGTCCGCGCTCGGTGACGCGCTGCGGGCCAAGCGCGACGGCATCGTCGAGGCGGCATTGCCCTCCGACGGCATCGCACGGCTTTGGGCGGCGCAGCGACTGCACAGCATCGACTTGACGATCGTGGTCGGCCTCTCGCGCCAGGGTATCTACGAAGCTTGGTGGCGGCAGGTCGTGGTCATCGGCTCGGCAGTGCTGGTGCTGCTGCTGCTGGCGGGGTTGCTGAGTGCGGGTCTGCGCCGGCAGGTCTTCCATCGCAGCCGGGTCGAAACCGCTTTGCGCGAGAGCGAGACGCGATTTTCTTTGCTGATGGAGAGCGCCAGCGACCTCATCACCTGCCTCGACATGAGTTTGCGGCGGACCTACGTGTCACCAGCGAGCTTGGAGGTGTTGGGCTACGAGCCGCACGAACTGCTCGGCATCATCCCGCACCACGTCACCCATCCCGACGATGCTGCGCACTTGGCGGAGCGCTTTCGCTTACTGCGCGAAGGCAAAGTCGAGCGCGACATCCTGACCAACCGTATGCGCCATAAAGCGGGACACTATGTTTGGGTTGAGGCCAAGGTAAGCTTGCTGCGCGATCCAGTTTCTAGCAAGCCCGTCGCCATCTTATGCGCCGTGCGCGATATTTCCGCGCGCAAGGCGGCGGCCGATGAGCTGCTGGCGGCCAACCGAGACCTTGAGCGGCTGTCGCGACATCTGGCGCGAGCGCGCGACACCGCCGAACGCGCCAGCGCGGCAAAGTCGAGTTTCCTCGCCGGCGTGAGCCACGAGCTGCGCACGCCGCTGAATGGCATCATGGGCTATGCGGAGCTGCTTCAGATCGAAGGCGGCCTGAACGACAGCCAGACCGCACGGGTCAGTGCGATGCGTGCTGCCGGGCAGCATCTGCTCAGTATGATCAACAACGTGCTCGATCTGTCGGAGATCGAGACTGGCCACATCGACATGCACCTCGTTTCCATCGACATCGGCGATATCGCGGGTGACTGCATGGACCTCATCCGGCCCTTGGCGCAACGCAAGGGGCTGACGTTGCGCTGCGAAGCACTCAGGGGCGACGCTGTCAGCATGCTCGGCGACCCGACACGGTTGCGCCAAATCCTCGTCAACCTGCTCGGCAATGCGGTCAAATTCACCCGGTCCGGTAGCGTCACGTTGCGCTACTTCCAACTCGGGCAGGATCGCGCCCGCATCGAGATCGCAGACACCGGTCCCGGCATTGCCACGGGCGAGCGCTGGCGGTTGTTCCAGGAGTTCGACCGCATCGCCGAGACCGCGCGGGCAGAAGAAGGAGCGGGCCTCGGGCTTGCGCTGTCCCACCGCTTGGCAGTGGCGATGAGCGGCGAGATTGGCTACAGCGACAATCCGGGCGGCGGCAGCGTGTTCTGGCTCGAGTTGCCCAGCTCCGTCGACCGGTCGGATCCTGCGCCGGGTCTGGCCGACGACAACGCCGGTGCTCCATCGCAGCCCGTGCAGGGGAGCTGTCGCATCCTGGTGGTCGACGACGTCGCGATCAACCGCGATATCGCGACCGCCTTCCTCGCGGCGGCCGGGCACGAGACGGTCTGCGCCGATGGTGGGGAACAAGCCGTCGAGCTGGCGGCAAAGGAAGACTTCGACCTCATATTGATGGACGTTCGCATGCCAGACTTGGATGGGAGGCAAGCGACCCGCCGCATCCGAGCCTTCGACAGCCACCGCGCCCAAGTTCCCATTATCGCGCTCACCGCTCAAGCCTTTGCCAACGAGGTGGTGGAGTGCCGCGAGGCGGGAATGAACGCGCATTTGGCCAAACCGTTCAGCCAAACCGCACTCCTGGCCGTGGTCGCCCGCGCCCGGGCGAGCGTGATGGACCCGCAGGCTGAGAAGGTAGAAACGGCCGTGGTCGCGCAATTCGGTGCTGACATTGCCGTGTTGAACGAGGAGATCTTTGCCCAGACGACGAGCTATCTGCCGATTGAGGCGGTGGCGAGCCACCTGCGCAGCCTGACCCTACGCACCGAAGCGTTGCTGACCGAGTTGGAGCGCCTGCTGAGCACCGAGGCGGTTGCCGAGCCTGACTGGGCTAGCCTGGTGGCGGCAGGTCATGCTCTGGGTGGAAGTGCCGGCATGTTCGGCTTCGAACGGCTCGCAGCGGTCGCTCGCCATTTCGAGTTTGTGGCCGCAAAAACTCCTGACGCTAACGCTCAGGCCGCGACCAGCTTGCGCGCGGCAGCCTTGGTCTCTCTCACCGAGATGCACCAGCGGGTTGCGCTTGCGAAGAGGGACCAGCCCGAAAGCCAATTGAGACCAGCCGGCGTCGTCTAGCAGGCTGCTGAAAAACTCCTCGCCGGTTGTCGTTGATTGTGATTCGCTGCGCTAGCAGCGGAGAACGACGATGCGGGGCGGCGACGAGCAGACTGGGGCCTTGTTCAGCTACGTGAGTTGCGAGGCTCGCGTGCCGCCCGACCATCCGTTGCGGCTGATCCGCGCCGTGGTGGACGAGGCTCTCGACGTGTTGTCGCCGGAGTTTGATCGGCTGTATGCGCGGGTAGGCCGCCCCGGCATTGCGCCCGAGAAGCTGTTGCGGGCGCTGCTGTTGCAGGCGTTCTATTCCATCCGGTCCGAGCGTCAATTGATGGAGCAACTGGACTATAACCTGCTGTTCCGCTGGTTCGTCGGGCTGTCGATGGATGCGCCGATGTGGGATGCAAGCACGTTCAGCAAGAACCGCGACCGCCTGCTGGACGGCGACGTGGCCCAACGCCTGCTTGCGGCCGTGGTCGCGCAGCCTCGGATCAAGGCGCTTATGTCGCACGAGCACTTCTCGGTCGACGGCACGCTCATCCAGGCCTGGGCCAGCCATAAGTCGTTCCAGCCGAAACCCGGCTCCAACGCCGAGCCGCCGCCCGGCGATGGCCCGGACGCGCCGCCATCGGGCCGCAACGCCGAGCGCAACTGGCGAGGCCAGAAGCGCAGCAACGAGACGCATGCCAGCATCACCGACCCCGATGCCCGGTTGGCGCGCAAGTCGGACGGACAGGCCAGCATCATGGCGTATGCGGGTCATGTGCTGATGGAGAACCGCAACGGGCTTGTCGCCCAGAGCTGCCTGACCCACGCGACCGGCACGGCCGAACGCGACGCGGCCCTTGCCTTAGTGGACAGGGTGGCGCCGGGCCGCCGGATCACGTTGGGCGCGGACAAGGGCTATGACGTTGCCGGCTTCATCGCCGCATTGCGGGCGCGCCGGGTCACGCCGCATGTCGCGGTCGATGGCCGGGTGTCGAAGCTGGGTGTCCGGCGCGGCTCGGGCGTGGATGGGCGCACGATGCGGCATGCGGGCTATGCCGCAAGCCAGCGGACGCGCAAGCGGATTGAAGAGGTGTTCGGCTGGATCAAAGGGGCGGCCGGATTACGACAGACCAAGCATCGCGGCCGCGAACGGGTCGGTTGGCAATTCGACCTCGCTGTCACTGCCTACAACCTGATCCGCCTGCCTAGGCTGCTGACGGGAAGGCCCGCGTGATCGGTGTTCGGCACCCGGCAAGCAGCGCCGAATGGCTCTGCACAACCAGAGCCCAGCGCAAAACGGCCACGGTAAAACATGAAAAAAGCCGGCCGGAGATGACCATCCTCCACCGTCAGCTTTGTTCAGCAGCCTGCTAGAGCAGCATCCGAGCAATCGGAGTCGCTTTGCGATCCGAAGGCTCGGATAAAGCTGCTCTTTTCTCAGTCAAGCGGAGCATGATCGAAGAAATCATGCTCTAGCAGGTTGCTGACGCCATTTGCCTCAAGTCGCAGGACTCCGCCCTGCATCCGGAAGGGATCGTCATCCCGTGTATCTCTCCGTCTGCCCGTAACGCTAGCGGCAAGCGTTCGCCGCGACCCGTGACGACCCGGCCCGGACGATCTCATTGAGCGATTGGGCACTTGGGCCTGACCTGATCGTGCTTGAGGCAACGGGGCTACGAGGCGGTGGTCACGGTGACAAGGCCAGCCACAAGCGGGTGCAAAAGTGCCTCGATGCGCATACCGCCTGGTTGCAAACGGAGCTGAGCAGCAGCGATATCTATGTCGCCGTGCGCGAGAGCACGCTGTGGCGGCAGCAGGACACATTGCTGGATGTCCGTGCTCGGCGTGGGCAAGACCGTACGAATACGAAGCGGGAAGACTTGACCCGCAAGATAGTCACTTCACCTTTTCATTAGAGCATGACCGCATTAAGTGAGGTCACTTGATCGGTAAACATGCTCGCCAAAACAAAGAGCTAGACCATGACCGGCGACTTTGTCTGAGCCGGTCTTGGTCTAGGTGGTCAAAGGTGAAATCCTGTTGTGGATTCTATCCTGCTTTCGCTAGCCAGCCACGGTGGGCAGCGCCAGAGACGAGGCAAGGTTGGCGAGGTCGCCTATGCTCAGCATCTCGATTGGGCGGTCCGTTCGCAGCGCTTTGTAGTAGAGGCAATCTTGCACCATCCGCAGTACCGCCGCCGGGCCACCCCGCTTGGAGACGATCCCGTCGAGCACCATCGTCCAAGCGGGGTCCTGCGCCATGATGCTTTCTGGGGTGGAGGTCAGCGCGACGATGCGAGGACGAACCTCCCGGCCGACGCTGTCGTAAATCACCTTGGCCGCAGCAAGGCCGTCCAGCCTGGGCATCTGGAAATCGACCACGACGACGTCATACGACCCGGCCTCGATCATCCGAACGGCTTCCAGCCCGTCGCCGGCGACGTCCACGTCCATTTGGTCGGACTCTAACGTCAGCCTGACGAGCTCCAGCATGTGGGGATCATCGTCGGCCAGCAGAACGCGCCCACGGCTGGCGCCGCGGCCGTTCAGCAAGTCTGTTTCCTGTGGTAAGCAGGCTTCGTCCAGCCCGGCTGGCGTCGCCGACGCAGAGAGAACGCAGGCCGGCGCCGGATCGACAGCACCGCCTTGTTCGATCGCGCGCACCAGCGCTTCAGCCGCCAACGGCTTGGCAAGGATAGCGTCAAACTCTGCGGCATTGGCCGACAGGTTCGCCGGCGACGATGTCAACGCGATCAGTCGCGGCCGCTTGGCCAACCCGACCAGGTTGCGGACGACCAGCGCAACGCGGGAACCGTCGAACTCGGGAATGTGGAAGTCGATGATGGCGACGTCGAATAGTCCGCCGCGCAGCCGCCTGACCGCCTCGCGACCATTGTCAACCACGTCGACGAAGTAGCCACGGGCCTCAAGCAGGTGCGCAAGGACGTCGGCCTGAACCGGATCGTCCTCGACAATCAATATCTTCTGCCGCATGCCAGTCTCCGGTCGATTGTTGACAGTCAGCCCCGATAGGCCCGCGCACTGCCTGAAATAGCGAGTATGGAATGTGACGCCACGGGCTTGTTATTGCAGCCAATGACTAAGAAAGCGTTAAACGGCCAAGGCGGTCTGCGGCAGCGCACCGTCATGGTTCGGGCGATCGGCACGCGGTTGGTCCCTCCTGCCGAGCGCCAACCCTGCCGCCTGCAGCGCCTGCCAAACCCGGTCGGCCGTGAACGGCGGCGAGCAAAACCGCAGGCCGGTGGCGTCGGCCAACGCGTTGGCGAGAGCCGCGGCCACCGGGTTGAACGGGCTCTCACTCATCGACTTGGCTCCCGACGGGCCGAAGGCGTCGTAGGTGTCGGCAAACAACACCTCGGTCTGTGGCAAGTCCGCCCAGGCTGGAATGTGGTAGTCGCGGAAGCGGGCGTTGCACACCGCGCCCGTGTCGTCGTCCAGGCGCAGGTGCTCCCACATCGCCGCACCGAGCGCCTGCGCCACGCCGCCTTCGACCTGCCCGCGGCATTGCAGCGGGTTCAGCACGCGCCCGGCATCGGCGGCATGCACGCTACGCAGGATGCGGATTTCGCCCGTCACCCGGCTGACCGCCACTCGGAACGCCTGCACGTTAAATGCGACCGAGCGGGGCGAGGCGTCGGCCCGGCGCATTACCATCATATCGTCGCCGGCGAAATCGGTGAGCGGGAACGCTTGGTTGCCCGCCAGCACCGCACCATCCGACAGCCGACATAGCTCGGGTGGGCAGCCGGCCCGCCGCGCCGCCGCTGCCAGCAAGCGGTCGCGCAGGGCGAACGCGGCCAGTTCACTTGCCCGCGCGGCAACGACCACGCCGGTGCTGCCGAACGCCCCCGTGTCATGCCCGACGAAATCCGTGTCCGACCGGTGCAGCCGAACTCGGTCCGGGGTGGCCTCGAGTGCTGCGGCAATCACCTGGCGATGGACGGTTGAGGTGCCGTTGCCGAACTCCACCGTGCCGACAAAGGCGTCGAACGCGCCGTCGGCGGCCAAAGCAAGCCGCGCCTCGGCCCGGTGGCCGTAGGGTGGCGCGGTGTCGATCATGCCCATTGCCATGCCCGCGCCGACCAGCCAGTCCGGTCCTTCCGGGCAGGGCGCGCCGCCGGGTTGCCGCATCCTGGCTTCCACCAGGTCGAGGCATTGGTCGAGCCCGTAGCTGCCGAACTCGACGTCATCAAGCCCGCCGTGCAGCGTCCGCAGCCGCTCTCCCGGGCGCACCATGTTCTGGCGTCGGAAGCTATAGGGGTCGATGTGCAACCGCCGGGCCAGGGCGTCGATGGCCTGCTCCATGGCAAAGATGGTTTGGCTAAGCCCGTAGCCACGGAAGGCGCCGGCGGGCAGCGTGTTGGTGTAGGCGGCCACTGCGTCGACCGCCCAGCTCGCGCACCGGTAGACCCCCAGAACTTCGCCGCAAGCATGCCCCAACACCGCCGGCGTGTGGTTGCCGTAAGCGCCCGCGTTCGCGACCACGTGCAGTGACAGCCCGGTGAGCGTACCGTCCGCCGACGCCGCCGCCTGCGCCGCGACCCGCATGGGATGGCGCGTCGTCATGCTGGAGAACTGCTCGGCGCGCGTCATCTCGAGCTGTACCGGCTGCCCCAGCCGCAGCGTCGCCAGGGCGCAGATATCCTCGACCAGCAGCTCCTGCTTGCCGCCGAAGCCGCCGCCCACTCGCTCCGCCACCACGCGAATGCGGGACGGCGGCAGCCCGAACAAATCCGCTAGCGCCTGGCGCACCAAGAACGGCACCTGCGTGCTCGAGCGCACGACAAGCCGGTCGCCGTCCATCCAGCTTATCACGGAGTGGGTTTCGAGTGCGGCGTGCTGCACCCGTTGGACGTCGCAGGTGATGGTCGCGGTGGCGGCGGCTTGGGCCAAGGCAGCGCCTAAGTCACCACCCGATGCCCGGATCTCCGCCACCACGTTGCGATCCGGGTTGGCGATTCGGCTGTTCGGCTTGTCGTGCAGGACGGGGGCGCCAGGCTGCATGGCGGCCGCCGGGTCGAACACGGCGGCGAGCGGTGCGTAGGCCACCACGAGCGCGTCACAACCGGCCTCTGCCGCCGCCGCGCTCTCGGCCACGACCGCGGCGACGCGCTGGCCGACGAAGCGGACGACGTCGTCCAGCAGGCGGGTGTCGTCGGGGTCGGCCCGGAAGTCTTCGTGCCGGGCGGTGGAGAACAGCCGCTTAGGCGCGTCCTCATGGGTGAACACGGCAATCACGCCCGGGATGGCCAGCGCGGCTTGCCGCTCGATGCTCACCACTCGTGCATGCGGATGCGGCGATCGAAGCAGGCGCATGTGCAGCAAGCCCTCGGGCGCGATGTCGAGCGTGTAGGGCGCGGAGCCGGTTACCACGGCGTGCGCGTCCGGGGCTGGCTCGCTGCCTGGCTCCGCGCCCACCAGGCGCTGCCCGGCGAGCGCCGCTCCGATCGAGCGGTAGCCGGTGCAACGGCAGAGGTTGCTTTTCATCGCTTCGGCAAGATCGCTGCGCTGCTCCGGTTGCAGGGCCGACGCGGTGACGATCATGCCGGCCGTGCAGAAGCCGCATTGGAAGCCCTGTGCGGCGATGAAGGCCGATTGCAGCGGGTGCAGCTCGCCCGCCGCGCCAAGGCCTTCGATGGTCGTGACCTGCTGGCCGGCGGCACGATAGGCGGGGACTAAGCAGCTATTTACGGCAGCCCCGTTCAGCAGCACCGTGCAAGCGCCGCAATCACCCGTGTCGCAGCCCTTCTTGACGCCATACCAGCCGAGTTGACGCAGGACGGTGCGCAGACATTGACCCGGGGTGACCGCGGCTTGCTGGGAGCGGCCGTTCACCTGCAAGGCGATCAAGGTGCCAACTCCGCCAGTAGTTCGCTCGCCAAAACGCGCGTCACTTGGCGCCGCCAGCCGCGCGTGCCGTGCGCGTCCTCGAGCCACAAGGTGTCCGGCAATGCCGCAATGTGGTCGTCAAGCTCTGCTGGTTTTGGTGGCAGCGCCCAGTGTAGAACGATCGGCCGTGCCGTGCTGGCTGTGATGGTGAGAGTGAAGGCGTGGCGCGCGCTCGCAACCGTTGCAACCAGGAGCGCGCCGGATCGGCCGAGCGAGGTCAACGAAATTTGCCGCATGGCGGAACGCTGCTGCAAAGTTATCACGGGTAGCTCAACCGCGCGCAACACGTCACCTGCGGCAAGCACCGTCCGCTGCGGCCCGGTCGCGAACTCCGCCATCGGCCGGCGGGAGTCGCTGCCGTCGGCGTGCCAAATCCAAGCCGTTCCGCCCAAGCCCACGGCCAGTGCCAGCATCGGCGCGGCCGGCAGTGCCAGGCAGATGTTGCCGCCGACGGTGGCTGCATGGCGCACCTTGAACGAGCCTGCGAGCGCGCGGCCGCAGCTTGCAAACAGCGGCGCGGCGAGCCAAGCGGGCGGCGCTTTGAAGGCCTCGAGCTCCGCGATGGTGCAGGTGGCGGCGATGCGGAAACGGTCGCCATCCTGCGCGAGCGGCGGCCAGCCAAGCGCGTGCAGGTCGATCAACGCGTGGAGCTGCGGTTGCGGCTCCGAGAACAGCCACGTGCCGCCGGCGAGGAACGCGGCGCCTGCGGACCAGGCTGGCAGCGCCGCGCGGTTCGTGGGCGTGGCCACCGCCTGGATGCTCGGAAGGTCCATGCTCGGGCCGCCGACGTGCTATCTCGGCAAGCGGTTGGTGATCGCCGACAGCGGGAAGCGCGAGACCTCGGCGATCAATCTCGCAACACCGCGGGCGACGGACTCTACCAGCCGGCGGCCGCGTTCGGCGTCGGCGTTCGTGGCGTCGCCGCAAGCGCCGGACGGATGCAGGTCCTGCGTTTGCCAGCCGAAGCCCACCGCGCTGCCTTCCGCCCGCAAGAACTCGTAGTCGGCCTCGATGGACACCGAACTCGGCACGAAATCTGCGGCTGCATCCTGCTGCACCAGGTGCGGATGCAGGTGCAGCATCTGCGAGGTTTCGGATGCGCCGGCGTGGATGCCGTGGCGCCACTCGCTCGCGCTGAACAGCGAGCGTTCCTGGTTGAGCCCGGAGAGGTTGGCCGCAACCGCAAGTAGGCTGTGCCGAACCCGCAAGTCGCGGGCGACGATGTCCATCACCTGTGGCTGCCCGCCGTGGCTGTTCAGCATGACGAATTTGCGTAGGCCGGCGCGCGCCACGGACTCACCAATCTCTTGCCACATGCGGAGCAGGGTTTCCGCACTGAGTGACAGCGTGCCCGGGTAGGCGAGGTGCTCGTTGGACTTGCCGAAATGGCTGGTTGGCAGCACCAGCGCGCTGTCGGGCATCAGTGGCATGGCAGCGGCGAGGACTCCGGCGTTGATCAAGTCGTCCACCCCTACCGGCAGATGCGGGCCGTGTTGCTCGATGGCGGCCACCGGGAGAATGGCGACGGCGGTGGCGGGGTCGAGCAGCTCGAACTCGGGCCAGGCCAAATCGCGCCAAAATCGCGCCAACCGGTTCTCCTCTTGCGGGCGTGTGGCTAGGGTTTGGCCGCACGCGCCACAGCATAGAAGGGGATTACCATGGACAACGCAATCGCCAAGCCGGCCCGCAGTTACGAGGCGTGGCGGATCAGCCCGCAGGACAGCAACCGCCTCGCCTTCGTGTTCGACCCGGTGGCTGACGGCGCCAACTTCATCGCGGCCGTGGAAATCTTTGACCGTGGCGGCCGCACGCCGCCGAACAAGCATGGAATCGGTCAAGAAATGTTCTTCGTCCTGCAAGGCACCGGGCGGGCGACCTGTGACGGCCGGGTGATCGAGGTGGGCCCGGGCGACAGCCTGTTGCTGAAGCCCGGCGTGGAGCATGCGCTGGAAAACACCGGCGAGGGGCGGCTGTATTGCCTGACCGTGATGGTGCCCGATGACGGGTTCGCCGCGCTCATCCGGTCAGGCGTTCGCGCCGAGTTGGACGCGGATGACCTTGCCGTGTTGTCGCGGGTTGGCGCGCCGGCGTGACAGCACGATAACGAGACCGTGATAAATCACTTTCCAAGCCGCGGGGCTGCGACTAGTGTCAGTTCAATGACGTGCGAAGAAGCGCCGGGCATTGCACCGTCGCCGGCATGCCTCGCCACACGGCTGCTGTCTGCCTCTGATCGCCACGGGAGTGACCTGCTGTCATGACATCGACCTTTCTCACACGTCGCGTTGCCGTGGCTGGCGCCGCGGGCACGGTTGCAGCGCTCGGTTTTGGTCGCCCGGCACGGTCGGCGCCGGCCAAAATTCGCTTCCTGACCAGTTGGTTTGCCGAGGCCGAGCATGGCGGCTTCTATCAGGCCAAGGCGACCGGCCTGTATGAGAAAGCCGGGCTCGACGTGGACATCAAGATGGGCGGCCCACAGGTAAACGGCATGCAGTTGCTGGCGGGTGGCGCGGCTGACATGATGATGGGCTACGACATCCAGGTGCTGAAAGGCATCGAGAGCGGGTTGCCGGTGACGACCATCGCGACCTCGTTCCAGTTCGACCTGCAGGGCATCATGGCGCATAGCGATGTGCCTAGTTTGGCGGCGCTGAAGGGCCATAAAATTCTGATCGGCGCGACTTCCCACCTAACGTTCTGGCCCTGGCTGAAGAAGAAATACGGCTTCACCGAGGCGATGGCGGGCGTCGACACGTTCAACTTGCAACCCTTTCTCGTCGACAAGACGGTTGCGATGCAGGGTTATCCTTCGTCCGAGCCGTATGAGGCGGAGCAGGCCGGCGAGAAGGTTGCGTTCTTTTTATTGGCTGACGATGGGTATCCGCCGTATAGCAGCACGATCGTGACCACGGACAATTTCGTCAGCACCAAGCCGGATATTTGCCAGGCGTTCGTCCGTGCCTCGCTCGAGGGCTGGAAGAGCTATTTCCAAGACCCGGCGCCGGGCAACAAGCTCATCCAGGCCGACAATCCGAAAGAGACCGACGGGCAGATCGCGTTCGCTATCGACAAGATGAAGCAGATGCATGTGCTCGACCGCGGCGACGGCGCCAAGCTCGGCATCGGCGTGATGACGGAGGCGAGGTGGCGGCAGACCCGCGACTTCATGGTGGAGGACGGTCTGCTCGGGCCTGACGTGCGGTGGCAGAAGGCGTTCACCACGCGCTTCACGGACGGCCTAAAGATTTTCGTCTAGCGTGCTGCAGCAGCCAATTGCCGCGCGCGCCAGTATCGCCGGGTCGGCCGCAGCGCCGGTGGTGGAGGTGCTGTCGGCCGACAAGGTGTTTGCCAATGGCGTGCGCGGGTTGGCGCCGTTGCAACTGTCGGTGGCGGCGGGAGAGTTTGTCAGCCTGATCGGCCCGTCTGGCTGCGGCAAGTCCACGTTGCTGAAGCTCATCGCCAACCTCATCGAGCCAAGTGACGGCAAAGTGCTGTGGTGGCGCGGCGGGTTCGACGGCGTCGGAGCCGCGGGCAAGCGGCTGGCCTTCGTCTTCCAGGACCCGACGCTGATGCCCTGGGCGCGCGTCGACACCAACGTGCGCTTGCCGCTCGACTTGGCGAAGGTTGCGCGGGCGGAGGCGGTGCGCCGGGTGAACGCGGCCTTGGCGCAGGTGGACCTGACGCCCGCCGCGCGCCGGTTCCCGCGGCAACTGTCCGGCGGAATGCGCATGCGTGTGTCCATCGCGCGCGCCCTGGTGACCGAGCCGGACTTGCTGTTGATGGACGAGCCGTTCGGCGCGCTGGACGAGTTCACCCGCAACAAGCTCGACGAAGACTTGGTCCGGCTGGCGTGGGAGCGGCGGCTGACCAACATCTTCGTCACCCACTCCATCTACGAGGCGGTGTTCCTCTCCACCCGCATCGTCGTCATGGCGGCGAACCCGGGGCGTATATTCGGCGAGTTCACCGTTGATGAACCGCTGCCGCGCGACGACGTGTTCCGCAAGTCCGACCGGTTTGCGCTGCTTTGCCGAGATCTGTCGCTCATGCTCACCGAGGCGTCGGTGGCGAGCCGGCTCGCCTGATGGTGCCGCTGATCAAGCGCCCCTGGTTCGGCCAGATCATGGCGCCGATTGCCGTGGGCCTGATCCTGCTGCTGGTGTGGCAGGCCGCCTGCACCTATTACGAGGTCCCGCGTTATCTCTTTCCTAAGCCGAGTGATATCGTTGCGTCGTTCCTCGATGGCTGGCCGGTGCTGCTGCATGGTCTGTGGAGCACGCTGCAGGTCACGCTGCTCGCCTTTGCCGCCTCGGTGGTGCTGGGCACGCTGATCGCCTTTTTGTTCGTGCAGAACCGCCTGATCGAACTCAGCCTGATGCCGTATGCGGTGCTGCTGCAGGTCACCCCGATCGTGGCGGTGGTGCCGCTGATCATCATCCTGGTGAAGGACACCGCGGTGGCGCTCACGGTGTGTGCCACCGTTATCGCCATCTTCCCGATCATCTCGAACACGACGATTGGGTTGCGCAGCATCGAGCCGGGTTTGCAGGCCTATTTCAAGATGAACAAGGCGACCCCGATGGCCACGCTGTGGCGGCTGCGCATTCCGAGCGCGCTGCCGTTTTTCATGGCCGGGCTGCGGATATCGTCCGGCTTGTCGCTGGTTGGCGCGGTGGTGGCGGAGTTCGTCGCCGGGACGGGCGGCACGAGCGCGGGGCTGGCCTACGAAATCCTACAATCGAGCTTCCAGCTCGATATTCCGCGCATGTTCGCGGCGCTGTTCCTCATCACCGCGACGGGCGTGGTGTTGTATGGCGTCATGGTTTGGCTGCAGCAATTGGTGCTCGGCGGTTGGCATGAGAGCGCGGTCGCTCGCGAACGCTGAGGCGCGCGCTTCGGAGGATTTCGATGGCTTTCCTTGCTTGGCCCGATGCGGACAGTTTCGTGGTTCGCAATGCCCACCTGCCGCGTTGCCTCACGGCGAACGATGCCGGCCCCGAACTGGTCCGCTGCGACATCGCGGTCAACGCCGGGTCGGTCGTGGCGGTGGGGCCAGACCTGGCATCGGCGGCCGTTTCCATCGACGTGGGCGGGAGCATCGTCGTGCCGGGCTTCGTGGACCTGCACACCCATCTCGACAAAGGGCATATCTGGCCGCGCGCCGACAACCCCAACGGCACCCATCTCACGGCGCAACGCGCGGTGCAGGCCGACCGCGAGCGGCATTGGACCGCGGAGGACGTCTACGCGCGCGCCGATTTCGGCTTACGATGCGCCTACGCCCACGGCACGGTGGCGCTGCGCACCCATCTCGACAGCCTGGGCGCGCAACTCGGCATCACGTGGCCGGTGTTCCGCCGCCTGCGCGACCAATGGGCCGGCCGGATTGCGCTGCAAGGCGTCAGCCTGGTGCCGCTCGACGCCTATGCCACCCCCTTCGTCGAAGCCATGGCCGACACCGTGGCAGACGCGGGCGGCCTGCTCGGCGGCTCCGGCGCGCTGCAGCCGGACGCGCTGGCGTTGATCCGCCGCGTGTTCGACCTCGCCGCCGACCGTGATCTCGCCATCGACCTCCATGTCGACGAGACTGGCGACCCGGCGGCGCACACGCTGCGCCTCATCGCGCAAGAGACGCTGCGGCGCTCCTACCAAGGCCGGGTCACCTGCGGCCATTGTTGCAGCCTCGCGGTGCAGGACCCGGCGGAAGCGGCGCAGACGGTGGCGATGGTGGCCGACGCCGGCATTACCGTGGTGAGCCTGCCGATGGTGAACCTCTATCTACAGGGCCGCCGCGCGGGGACGCCGACATGGCGCGGCATCACGCTCCTGCATGAGCTGCGCCAAGCCGGCGTGCGCGTCGTCGCCGCCAGCGACAACACGCGTGACCCGTTCTACGGCTTTGGTGATCTCGACATGGTCGAGGTGTTCCGCGAGGCGGCGCGCATTGGCCACCTGGACCTGCCCGTCGGCGACTGGCCGGCCATCGTCACGACGGCGCCGGCCGCGACCATGGGCGTGGACTACGGCCTGAGGCCAGGCCTGGCGGCGGACCTGGTGGTGTTTGCCGCGCGCAGCTATAGCGAGTGGCTGTCCCGCCCGCAGGGTGATAGGCTGGTCCTAAGGGCGGGCCGGCCGATCGACACCACGCCGCCAAGCTATCGTGAGCTCGACCACTTGTTCAGCTAGCGTCGCGGCCCACTTCGCACTCGATCTGACCGTGCGGCTCGTCGGTGGCGACAAACACCATGTTGTTGGCCGAAACGCCGAAACGGTCGAGGTTGACGGGGATGTAGTGCTTGTTCGGGCACGCCATGCGGATCGTCGCCAGTTCCGGCACGGCCGCCAGTGCCGCTTCGCCCATGCGATACAGGCTGTCCTGTACGCCCTTGCTGTAGGTGGTGGCAAACACCTCGAGCATGGTGGCGAGGATCGTGGCATTGGCCGCCGGGTAGCTCGCCGGGGTTGCGCGCCAGAGCCAGCTTGCATCCATGGCGGTGGCCGCGATGCGGTCCGTCGTCGGTGGCAGCGTGGTGTAGTCGTCCATTACGTAGCCCACCCAGCCGGACTGGGTGGATTTCATGAAGGTGTAGCTGGACACGCCGGAGCGCAGCACGGCCGCATCGCGGGTGGCGACGAGTTCGGCCGTTGGCTGGCCATTGCCGTCGAGCACGAAGCTGTGCGGGTGGGCTCGGCCGCCGATCACGGCGCGCGCCCAGGCCGTTTCGCTGGTGACCACCCGCACGCTGGCGACCTGTGGGTAGCGGGCGAGCAGGCGGCTGGCGAGCGCTGCAGCGAACTCCTCAGCACAGGCCTGCACGGTTTCGCGCGCCACGATGTAGACGATGTTCTTGATCGTGTCGGTCGCAACCACGCTGGAATTGTCCCCCGCGGTATAGGCGGCGCCAAAGTCGCCCTCCAGCCAGACGTCCACGCCCAGCTCGCGCACCTCGTTGGTGTCCCCGTCGCGGTGGACGCGCATGACGCGCACACGGCCTTTGCCGTAGCTGTTGCGGATCAAGGGCACATCTGCCTCCAAGGGGTGTGGGCGTTTTGCGCTAGGGGTTGCATAACGCGTGCCATACATTGTCGCCATGCAACAGACCTCGCCTGTGTGGCTTGCCCATCCCTTGGCCATCCTGGCCGAGGCGCCAGGCGGCGTGGTGGTGCAGGATGGCCGGATCGTCGAGTTGATTCCGGCGGGCGGGGCCCCGTCGCAGCCGGCCACCGTGTTCGACGCCAGCGCGCACGTCGTGTTGCCCGGGCTGATCAACACGCACCACCACTTCTTCCAAACGCTCACCCGCTGTTGCCCGGCGGCGCTAGACCGCCCGCTGTTCGGCTGGTTGCAGGCGCTCTACCCGGTTTGGGCCAGGCTCACGCCGGGTGCGCTGGAAGCGGCGGTGACGGTGGCGCTGGCCGAGCTGTTGTTGTCGGGCTGCACCACCACCACCGACCATCACTACCTGTTTCCCGCCGGGCTCGAGGACGCCATCACGATTGAGGCCGACATGGCGCAAAGGCTCGGCATCCGCGCCGTGCTCACCCGCGGCTCGATGGATCTGGGCCAGCGCGACGGTGGCTTGCCGCCCGACACCGTGGTGCAGGACACCGACGCCGTGCTTGCGGACAGCGAGCGGCTGGTCGCCCGCCTGCACGACCCGGCGCCGCACGCCATGCTGCAGATCGCCCTGGCCCCGTGCTCGCCGTTTTCCGTCACCAAGCGGCTGATGCGCGAGACCGCGGCGCTGGCCTCGCGCCACGGCGTGCGGCTGCACACGCACTTGGCGGAAACGCAGGATGAAGCCGCCGACTGCCTGGCCCGCTACGGGTGCACGCCGCTCGACTACCTGGAGGATTGCGGCTGGTTGCACGCGGGAACCTGGCTGGCGCACGGCATCCATTTCAGCGCAGACGAGATCGCGCGGCTCGGCCGTGCCAAGGTTGGTGTCACGCATTGCCCCTGCAGCAACCAATTGCTCGCGTCCGGAACGTGTCCGGCGTGCGCGTTGGAGGCAGCGGGTGTGAAGCTGGGGCTCGGCGTGGATGGCTCGGCGTCCAACGACGGGTCCAACCTGATGGCGGAGGTGCGCGCGGCGATGCTGCTGCAGCGTGGCGTGAACGGGGTTGCCGCCGTGTCCCACCTGGACGCGCTGCGATGGGCCACGCGCGGGTCGGCGGACTGCTTAGGCCGATCCGAACTGGGCCGCATCGAGGTCGGCGCGGCGGCCGACTTCGCGCTGTTCAAGCTCGACGAGCTGCGCTTTTCCGGCGCCGGGGACCCGATTGCCGCGCTCGTGCTCTGCGGGGCGCAGCGCGCCGACCGGGTGATGGTGTCGGGGCGCTGGGTGGTGGAGCACGGAACCATCCCGGGCCTCGACCTGGCTGCGCTCATGCAGCGCCACGGCAAGGCCGCTCGCGCGCTGCTGGGTGGCTGACTTCGCTGCCTGCGGCATGGATGTCG
The DNA here is from genome assembly GCA_965199105.1 of Acetobacteraceae bacterium. GTDB lineage: Bacteria > Pseudomonadota > Alphaproteobacteria > Acetobacterales > Acetobacteraceae > LMUY01. Next base: position 2,444,072 of record CBDAQO010000002.1, read on the forward strand.
CAGCTTTAACCTAAGTCACCGATGGTCACGTTTTCGCGTGCCGAGTTCACGTTGCTGGCATGACGCTTGCTGAAACATCCCCGTCACAATCCGTGTCATTCGTGGAGTTTCGCACCATGCGCCAGGTCGCACTTGCCGCCTTGCCACTGCTTACTGTGCTGGCGTTGACCCCGACGAAATCCTATGCTTGGGGAATCGAGTTCCAGGACACCTATCTCAGCCTGCGATACTTGCCCGAGGACAAGCAGCCCGGATATGAGAAGAACGCCAACGAAGTCGCGGGGAACATCTCCTACGCCAACGGCTGGACCTACGGCTCGAACTTCGTCAGCCTCGACTTCGAGGATTTCGGCCACCAGGACTTGGCCAACGCCGTGGTGGGCAAGCAGAACTCCGACTCGTTCGAGCTCTACGCCGTGTTCCGCACTACGCTCAGCGGCAACAAGATCAGCGGCACCAAGGACTTTTCGTTCGGCCCGGTGCGCGACGTCGGGCTGGAACTCGGGCTCGACCTTGACACGCAGGACGACCAGTTCGCTTCCTACAAGAGGTTGCTGATCGCCGGGCCGCAATTCTCGATCAACCTGCCGCGCGGGTTCTGGACCATCACGCTCGGCGTCTCCAAGGAGTGGAACACCGACGCCTTCGTCGCCAACGGCAATGGCACCAACTACGACCCGACGTACGAGATCGAGACCGCCTGGTCCTATCCGTTCGCGGCCGGCCCGATCCCGCTGAACTTCACCGGCTTTGCCAACCTCATCGGCCCCAAAGGCGTTGGTGCGACGGGCGATTTCTACCACCGGGTGGAAATCCTGGTGCATCCCAAGCTGCTGGTCGACGTCGGTGCGCTGCTCGACTACGCGCCGAAGAAGATCGAGGCCGGCGTCGGCTACGAATACTGGCACAACAAGTTCGGCAGCGTGCCCCAGGCGGTGGCCGGCACCGAGCAGCACTCGGTGTTCGTCGAGGTTGGCTACCACTTCTAGGCCGGCCGTCGCCCTGCCGCGTCGACCGCCGCAACCAATCCGGGCGCTGCCGGGGGCGTTGCGCCTACCAGGTCGCAGCACCTGGTGAGACCTGCCTGCATCATCGTTACGGAGGCGTATTCCATGTTCGCGCGAACAGTCGTCACTTTCACCACCCTGCTTTTCGTCAGCGCGGGGGCTGCCCTGGCGCAGGCTCCGGCCAGCGGTCAGGCGAGCACCCCGGCCGCGACCCGCAACCCGATCACTGGGGACCCGGGGACCAAGCCGGTGCCGCCGCGCAAGCCGAACGCCAAGGCGCTGGCGCGGGCCGACAAGCAGGCGCCCGGCACCGAGAACGGCAACCAGCCGGACCGCGCGGCCGCTGGCGGCGGCTCACGCTGAAAACATGCTTGCCACCCCCGCACCGCGGGCGGGGGTGGCAGCACGCAGGCGAGGGCTGGTGGGCTGGCGGCGCGGCTCAGCTTGCGCCGAGCAACTCCACGTCGAAGATCAGCGTGGCGTTGGGCGGGATCACGCCGCCGGCGCCGCGTGCGCCGTAGCCCAGGTCGGCCGGGATGATCAGCGTGCGTTTGCCGCCGATATGCATGCCGGCCACACCCTGGTCCCACCCGGCGATCACCTGCTGGGCGCCGAGCGTGAAGCTGAACGGCTGGTTGCGGTCGCGCGAGCTGTCGAACTTGCGCCCCTTTTGCCCGTCCTGGTCCAACCAGCCGGTGTATTGCACCTGCACGGTCTGCCCGGCATGGACCAGCGGTCCGTTGCCGACGACCTCGTCCTGATAGGCGAGGCCGGAGGGGAGAGTGGTGTAGCCGGCGGGCGCGGCAGCAGCGGTCATGGCGATCAACAAGGCTCCGAGAATGAGGCCGAGGGCGTTGCGCATGCGAAGCCATCCTGTCAAGCGGTGCGGGCTGGCGCCATAGCACGGGCCCGGCGCCGCGCCATAGCGCCAGGCGCGCGACGCTGCTTGGCGTCAACGGCGGCGGAATTCGCGGTTAACGAAAACGCGATCGCGCGCGGGCCGTGTTGTTGCACCACCCAAACCTGCATGCTAAGGCCAGCCGCCGTCCGTGAAGGCCGGTTTTCGCCCTCCAGACTCTGTCCCTCTAGTCCATTGGATGAACATACGTGGCCGCTGAAGGCACGATCTCGCAAAGCGGCGGACTGCCAGGCCGCTATGCTGCCGCGCTCTACGACCTCGCGTCCGAGCGGCGCGAGCTGGATGCCGTGGTCGACCAGATGACCGCGCTGGGCCGCCTGATCGACGAAAGCGCCCCGTTTCGCCGCCTGCTCGCCTCCCCGCTGATCGACGTGGCGCAATCGCGTGGCGCCTCACTTGCCGTGCTGTCGGCGCAGGGTTTCGGCAAGACCGTGGCCGACTTCGTGGGCGTTATCGCCAACAATCGCCGTCTCGCTCTGCTGCGCGGCATCGTCAGCGCCTTCGCCACGCTGGTCGCGGACAAGCGCGGCGTGGTGACCGCCGCCGTCGCCTCGGCGCATCCGCTGTCCGACGTGCAGCGCGAGCAATTGCGCGCCCGGATGATCGAGGCCGGGTTCGGCAACGTGAACATCCTCGAGACCGTGGACGCGAGCTTGCTCGGCGGCCTGGTCGTGCGCGTCGGCGCGCGGCTGTATGATACCAGTCTGAAATCCCGGCTGCAGCGCCTGCAGTACGCCATGAAGGGAGCTGCATAAGCACTATGGACATTCGTCCCGCTGAGATCAGTGAAATCCTCAAGCAACAGATCGCCTCGTTCGACCGCGAGCAGGACGTGGCCGAGACCGGCCAGGTGCTGTCGGTCGGCGACGGCATCGCCCGCGTGTTCGGCCTGCAGAACGTGATGGCGGGCGAGCTGGTGGAGTTCCCCTCCGCCGGCGTGCGCGGCATGGCGCTGAACCTCGAGACCGACAATGTCGGCGTGGTGATCTTCGGCGACGACCGGGCCATCCGCGAGGGCGACACGGTCAGCCGCACCTCGCGCATCGTCTCCGTGCCGGTGGGCAAGGGCCTGCTTGGCCGCGTGGTGGACGGGCTGGGCCAGCCGATCGACGGCAAGGGCCCGCTCACCGACGTCACCGAGATGCTGGTGGAGCAGAAGGCGCCGGGCATCATCCCGCGCAAGTCGGTGCACGAGCCGATGCAGACCGGGCTGAAGGCGATCGACGCGCTGATCCCGGTGGGCCGCGGCCAGCGCGAGCTGATCATCGGCGACCGCCAGATCGGCAAGACGGCGGTGATCATCGACACCATCATCAACCAGAAGCAGGTGAACGCCGGCACCGACGAGAGCAAGAAGCTCTATTGCATCTACGTGGCGATCGGCCAGAAGCGCTCCACCGTGGCGCAGATCGTGCGCACGCTGGAGGAGCAGGGTGCGATGGAATACTCCATCGTGGTCGCCGCCACCGCGTCCGACCCGGCGCCGCTGCAATTCCTGGCGCCCTACACCGGTGCGACCATGGGCGAGTTCTTCCGCGACCACGGCATGCACGCCATGATCGCCTATGACGACCTCACCAAGCAGGCCGTGGCCTACCGCCAGATGTCCCTGCTGCTGCGCCGCCCGCCGGGCCGCGAGGCCTATCCGGGGGACGTGTTCTACCTGCACAGCCGCCTGCTGGAGCGTGCGGCCAAGATGAGCGACGTGAACGGCGCCGGGTCGCTGACCGCGCTGCCGGTGATCGAGACGCAGGCGGGCGACGTGTCCGCCTACATCCCGACCAACGTGATCTCCATCACCGATGGGCAGATTTTCCTGGAGTCGGAGCTGTTCTTCCGTGGCATCCGCCCAGCGGTGAACGTGGGGCTGTCGGTGTCGCGCGTGGGTTCGGCGGCGCAGACCCGGGCGATGAAGAAGGTCGCCGGGTCGATCAAGCTGGAGCTGGCGCAATATCGCGAGATGGCGGCGTTCGCGCAGTTCGCGTCCGACCTGGACGCCTCCACGCAAAAGCTGCTGGCGCGCGGCGCCCGGCTGACAGAGCTGCTGAAGCAGCCGCAGTTCAGCCCGCTCCCGGTCGAGGTGCAGGCGGTGGTGCTGTATGCCGGCGTGCGCGGCTACCTGGACGGCGTGGAGGTTGGCAAGATCGGCCAGTTCGAACGCAGCATGATCAGCGAGATGCGCGCGCGGGAGCCGTCGGTGATGGAGGCCATCCGCGCCGACCTCGACATCAAGCCCGAGACGGAAGCCAAGCTGAAGAGCTTCCTCGAGGGCTTTGCGAAGTCGTTCAGCGCGTGACCGTGGCGCTTCCATCTCGCTCGCTGGCTAACCCTCTCCCGATGGGAGAGGGTTGGGTGAGGGGTCTTTGCGTGCAGTGCTGCGGCGGTGTTGCCCTCACCCCACCCTCTCCCAGGAGGAGAGGGGTTTTCATAACAGGGCTTGTTAGCGGGGCGGGGCTGCGTCGTGGCTAGTCTCAAGGCGCTTCGGGCGCGCATCAACAGCGTGAAGTCGACCCGCAAGATCACCTCTGCGATGAAGATGGTGGCTGCCAGCAAGCTGCGCCGGGCGCAGTCGCAGGCGGAGGCGGCGCGGCCCTATGCCGAGCGAATGGAGCGCATGTTGGCCGCTCTGGCTGCCAGCGTGCAGGGCAGCCCGACCGCGCCGCGCATGTTGGCTGGCACGGGCAACGACCGGGTCCATTTGCTCATCGTCATCACCGCGGACCGTGGCCTCGCAGGCGCGTTCAACACCAATGTCGGCCGCGCCGCGCGCAACCTGGCCCGGCGCCTGATGGCCGAGGGCAAGACGGTCAAGATCATCACCGTTGGCCGCAAGGGCCGGGACTACCTGCGCCGCGAGATGGCGGCCAATATCGTGGGTGACATCTCGTTCGCCGGCAAAAAGAAGGTGGACTACGCCGACATCGAGGCGATTGGCTTGCGCGCGGTGGAGATGCTTGGCCGCGACGAGTTCGACGTCGCCACCGTGGTCTACAACCGCTTCATCTCCGTGATCAGCCAGACCCCGACCGATCTGCAGATCATCCCGCCGCTGATGAGCGAGACCGGTCCGGCCGTGCAGACCACCGCCCAGGCCATCTACGAGTTCGAGCCCGACGAGGAGACCATCCTGGCGCGCTTGCTGCCCAAGAACCTCGCTATCCAGCTCTACCGCGCCCAACTCGAAAGCGGCGCCGGCGAGCATGGCGCGCGCATGACGGCGATGGACAACGCCACGCGCAATGCCGGTGAGGCGATCAACAAGCTCACGCTCAACTACAATCGTACGCGCCAGGCCAACATCACGCGCGAACTGATCGAGATCATATCCGGCGCCGAAGCGCTGTAATCACAGAGGTGCAGGAGACGACTGTCTCCTGCCGGGTCCAGGGCAGCGCCCTGGCCTAAAAGGAGCTTAGACATGGCAACCAACAGCGTAGGCCGCATCTCGCAAATCCTCGGCGCCGTCCTGGACGTGCAGTTCGAGGGCGACCTCCCGTTCATCCAGAACGCGCTCACCACCAAGCGGTCCAACGGCGACACGCTGGTGATGGAAGTGGCGCAGGAGCTGGGCGAGCGCACCGTGCGCTGCATTGCCATGGACAGCACCGACGGCCTGGTGCGCGGCTCCGAGGTGGTGGACACCGGTGCGCCGATTTCCGTCCCGGTGGGCCCCGAGACGCTGGGCCGCATCCTGAACGTGATCGGCGAGCCGATCGACGACCGTGGCCCGGTGGGCGCCAAGATGACCTACCCGATCCATCGCGCCGCGCCCTCGTTCGAGGAGCAGGCGACGTCGGCCGAGGTGCTGGTTACTGGCATCAAGGTGGTGGACCTGCTGGCGCCCTACCTGAAGGGCGGCAAGATCGGCTTGTTCGGCGGCGCCGGCGTGGGCAAGACGGTGCTGATCCAGGAGCTGATCAACAACATCGCCAAGGCGCATGGCGGCGTCTCGGTGTTCGCTGGCGTCGGCGAGCGCACCCGCGAGGGCAACGACCTCTACCACGAAATGGTGGATGCCGGCGTGATCAAGCTGGGCGAGAACACCACCGAGGGGTCCAAGGTCGCCCTGGTCTACGGCCAGATGAACGAGCCGCCGGGTGCGCGCGCCCGGGTGGCCTTGTCCGGCCTGTCGCTGGCCGAGTATTTCCGCGACGAGGAAGGCCAGGACGTGCTGTTCTTCGTGGACAACATCTTCCGCTTCACCCAGGCCGGCGCCGAAGTGTCCGCGCTGTTGGGCCGCATCCCCTCCGCCGTGGGCTACCAGCCGACGCTGGCCACCGACATGGGCCAGTTGCAGGAGCGCATCACCTCCACCAAGAAGGGCTCGATCACCTCGGTGCAGGCGATCTACGTGCCCGCCGACGACCTCACCGACCCGGCGCCCGCCACCTCGTTCGCGCACTTGGACGCCACCACCGTGCTGTCCCGCTCCATCGCCGAGCTGGGCATCTACCCGGCGGTCGACCCGCTGGACTCCACCAGCCGCTCGCTGGACGCCCGCATCATCGGCGACGAGCATTACGACACCGCGCGCGAGGTGCAGCGCATCCTGCAGACCTACAAGTCGCTGCAGGACATCATTGCCATCCTGGGCATGGACGAGCTGTCGGAAGAGGACAAGCTGGTCGTCTCCCGCGCCCGCAAGATCCAGCGCTTCCTGAGCCAGCCGTTTCACGTCGCCGAGGTGTTCACTGGCACGCCGGGCCTGTTCATCTCGTTGGCCGACACCATCCGCAGCTTCAAGGCGATCGTCGCGGGCGAATACGACCACCTGCCGGAGTCGGCGTTCTACATGGTCGGCACCATCGAGGACGCGGTGAAGAAGGCCGAAGGGATGAAGGAAAAGGCTTGATGCAAGCGGGGTGGAGGCACGCGCCATGCCGGTAGCGCTCGAGATCGTCAGCCCCGAGAAGCTGCTGCTCACGCGTGACGTGGAGATGGTGGTGATCCCGGCTTACGAGGGGGACATGGGCGTGCTGCCCAACCACTCGCCCACCATCGTGCTGCTGCGCGGCGGCACGGTCAGCATCTACGAGGGCGGCCGGGTCACCGACCGGCTGTTCGTCAGCGGCGGCTTTGCCGAGGTCACGCCGGAGCGCTGCACCGTGCTTGCGGACGAGGCGGTGCCGACGAGCGAGCTCTCCCGCAGCGAGGGCGAGCGCCGGCTGGCCGAGGCGACGGCTGCCTATAATGGCGCCAATAAGAACGATGTGCCGGCGCTCGAGGCGGCGATGGACCAGATGCAGTCGGCCCGCGCCATGATCGAGGCGGCCGCCGCGTAGCTGTGGCGCGGCCGCCACGATTTGCGCCCGAGCTGTCGCCCTCACGCCACATTGGCTTTTCGCCCTGCCACCAGAATGCAATGTCTGGCGTTAGCGTGACTCGACCGTCTTACGGAGGTTTCCCAGCGAGCTATGAAGCATTGGCGGATTGAGGATGTGGCCTGGGAGCAGTTCGATCCCTCCAAGGTCGATCCGGAAATCGTCCGACTGGTGAAATCGGCCGCGATGGTGGAACGCAACGGGGTGGAATACGCAGCCTACCTGTGCCGCGTGTTCCGCGAAGACCCGCCGTTTTGCAGCGCGAGCACCAATTGGGCGGTCGAGGAAGTGCAGCACGGCGACGCGCTCGGCCGTTGGGCCGAACTGGCCGACCCGGCCTGGCGCTTCAACGAGGCGTTCCAGCGCTACCGCGACGAATACAAGCTGCCGCTGGACACCGACGACTCGGTGCGCGGCTCGAAGACCGGCGAGCTGATAGCGCGTTGTATGGTGGAGACGGGCACGTCGTCGTACTACACGGCGTTGGCCGACGCGTCCGACGAGCCGGTGCTGCAGCAGGTGTGCCGGCTGATCGCGGCCGACGAATACCGCCACTTCAAGCTGTTCTACGACCACATGCGGCGCTATCTGGCGCGCGAGCGGATCGGCATCCTGCGCCGCCTCAAGATCGCCGCCGGCCGCATTACGGAAACCGAGGACGACGAGCTCGCCTACGCCTATCACTGCGGCAACGAGCCGTTGGGCACCCCGTATGCGCATGACCGTTGCATGGCGGCCTACATGGGCCGAGCGATGGGGTTCTATCGCTACAGCCACGTCGAGCGGAGCATGGGGATGATCCTGAAGGCGGTCGGGCTCCCGCCCCGCGGGCGCCTCTCGATCGTCATGTCGCGCATCTTCTGGCGCATCCTCCGCCGCCGCCAACGCCGCTTCGCGGCCCAACATCCCGCTTAGCCGCTTTGCACCCGTAGCGTCCTCCCGCCACTTGCTTCTTCCTCTCCCTCTGGAAAAGGCATTTATACGGCCGCGACGGCTCGTTGCATTCCCTGGATTAGGGGCGCCTAGACCAAGACCGGCTCAGCTAGAGTCGCCGGTCATGGTGTAGCTGTTTGGTTTGGCGAGCATGTTTACCGATCAAGTGACTTCACTTGATGCGTTCATGCTTTAGCGCTGGTCCGGCCCGGCATCCAGCAGCGCCAGGTTCTGCTCCGCCAAGTCGCTGGTCGGCGTGTCGGGGGAGAGCGTCTTGGCTTGCAGCCAGTCGGTGCGGGCGCCGCGCCGGTCGCCCCGGCGCTCCCTCAGGATGCCCCGCTCGAGGTAGGCCTCCGCGTTGTCCGGGTCCTGCGACAGGGCCCGTTCCACGTCATCGTCGGCCCGGTCCAGGTGCCCGGTGTTGCGATTGGCGGCGGCGCGCAGCACCAGCGCGTCGGGGCGCTTGGGGTCGAGTTCCAAGGCGCGGGTGAGGTCCTCCACGGCATCTTGGTAGCGGCCCAGCGTGGCGGCTGCCACCGAGTGGCCGATCAGCAAGTCCGGATCCTCGTCCGACAGGCTGAGCGCCAGCGTGGCGGCGCCGAGCGCGCGCGTGGGGTCGCCGGCCATCAGCCAGGCCTGGTCGGCTTGGCCATACACGGCGGCGCGCGCAACGTCGGGCGCCTTGCTGGTGGCGGCGAGCTTTTCCAGCATCTCGGCGCCCTCGGCCACGTCGCCGAGCGCCACCTTGGCCAAGGCCAGGCAATGCGTGGCACCTTCGCCACCCCCGGTGGCCACCCAGGCGTCGGCGAAGTTGTTGGCGCCCTCGGGGTCGGTGGTCACCATGTCCATGCATTGCTCGTAGTCCGGCCCTTCGGCCACCCGGGGCGGTACTGGGGGGAGCGGCAGGCTGGCATCGTCCGGGTCGTCGGCCGGAGCTTCAGACCCACGCAGTTGCCAAACACCGCCGGCCACGCCCAACGCCAGCATTCCGGCGGCCAGTATCAGCGGCAAGCGCAATTTCATGGTAGCGGATAGTCTACCCGCCCAGCGCCACCGCGGGCAAATCCCACGGAGCCCGCGATGTCGCATCTGGTGATTTTCGGTCTCGGCTACAGCGGCGGCGCCCTGGCCGAACTGGCCGCTCCCCACCTGTCCGTGACGGTGGTGACGCGCCAGCCCGGCCAAGCCGCCCCGCCCGGCTGCCACCTGGCGCCGTTTGCCGACCCGGCGGCAGCGCTCGCCACCGCCACCCACGTGGTGGCCACTGCCGCACCCGACGGCGAGGGAGACCCCGTGCTGCACCACCATGCCGGGCTGCTGCGCGCGGCGCCGGCGCTGCGCTGGGTCGGCTATCTTTCCACCACCGGCGTGTATGGCGACCGCGGCGGCGGCTGGGTGGACGAGACGACCGCCCCCACCCCCACCAACCCGCGCGCCGAACGCCGGGTCGCCGCCGAGGCCGCCTGGCGCGCGCTGCGGCCCGGTCTGGCGGTGGATTTGTTCCGCCTGGCGGGCATCTACGGCCCGGGCCGGTCCCCGTTCGACGAGCTGCGCGCCGGCCGCGCCCGCCGGGTCGAGAAGCCGGGGCACATGTTCGGGCGCATCCATCGCGACGACATCGCCGGCGCGCTGCTGGCCGCGGTGTCGCAGGACCTGCCGCCGGGCCCGCGCGTGCTGAACGGGTCCGACGACGAGCCGGCCAGCAGTGCCGCGGTGACCGCCGAGGCGGCCCGCCTGCTCGGGATGGAGCCGCCGCCGCTGGTGCCGTTCACCGAGGCGGAGCGGACGATGAGCCCGATGGCGCGCTCGTTCTGGGCCGACGACCGCAAGGTGCGCAGCGAGCTCACCCAGGGTGCGCTGGGCCGGTGCTGGCGCTATCCGAGCTACCGGGAGGGGCTACGGGCCATCCTGCAGGCCGAGCAGGTCGAGCACCGCCCTGTGCAACAGCGCTAGCTCTCCAGGACGCGACATGCGGTGCTGTGCGTCCTTCACCAGCGCCACCTGCACGTCCGTGCTGTCCAGCCGTCCGGCAAGCCGCAGCGCCGTCTCCCACGGCACGTCCGCGTCGGCTTGGCCGTGCAGCAAGCGCACTGGGCAGGTGAGGGGGATAGGGCCGCCCATCACCAAATGGCGCCGCCCGTCCTCGATCAGGTGGCGGGTGACCGGCGTGGGTTCGCCATAGCCGCTGGGCACGAGCAGCACGCCTTCCTCCACCAAGGTGGCGCGTTCGGGCGGCGCCATGGCCTCCCACATCAGCGCCTCGGTGAAGTCCGGCGCGGCTGCCACGCCGACCAGGCCGGCCACGCGGTCACGCCGGGCCAGCGCCACCAGCAGCGCGATCCAGCCGCCCATGGAGGAGCCGACCAGCACCAGCTTGCCATCGGTCAGCGCGTCGATGGCGGCCAGCGCGTCGGCGGTCCAGCGTCCGATGCTGCCGTCGGTGAAGGCGCCGCCGCTCGCACCGTGTCCGGAATAATCAAATAACAGCAAGCCGTGGCCTCGCTCGGCACACAGCGACCGCAGCGACGTTGCCTTGTCGCCTGTCATGTCGCTGCGAAAGCCGGGAAGGAACACCACGCACGGGTTCCGGCCCGGCAAACGCTGCCAGGCCAGCTCGCTGCCTGCTTTATTGTCCAACCGTCCTGAAACGACCGCTAAACCTGCCAACGCAGCCCCTCCCGTCCCCCTGCATCCCCATGATATAGAGGCGCCATGAGCGAAGAGCCCGCCCTGACCGTGCTGCAAGTCCTGCCCGCGCTGGAAACCGGCGGCGTGGAGCGTGGCACCGTGGAAATGGTGCAGGCGATCGTGCGCGCGGGCGGCTCGGCCCTGGTCGCCAGTGCGGGCGGGCGGCTGGTGGCGGCAGTGGAGCGCGCCGGCGGCACCCACATCACGCTCGGCCTCGCCTCCAAGAACCCGATGCGGATCTACCAGAACGCCGCCAAGCTGGCCTTCCTGATCCGCGCCGCCGACGTGGACATCGTGCACGCCCGCTCCCGCGCGCCGGCCTGGTCCGCCTGGCTGGCCTGCCGCCGCACCGGTGCGCGCCTCGTCACCACCTGGCACGGCGTCTACAAGGAGAACGCGCCGGGCAAGCGCCGCTACAACGCCATCATGGCGCGGGGCGAGCGCATCATCGCGATTAGCCAGTTCGTCGCCGCCAAGCTGAAGGCGCGCCACCAGGTGGACCCGCGGCGCCTGCGGGTGATCCCGCGCGGCGTCGACCCGGCGGTGTTCGACCCGGCCGCCGTGAGTGCCGAGCGCCTGGAGCGGCTGCGGGAGGCGTGGCGCTTGCCGCAGGCCGCCGCCACCATCGTGCTGCCCGCGCGGCTGACAAGGTGGAAGGGCCACCTGGTGATGCTCGACGCGCTGGCCCGGCTGCAGCGCCCCGACATCTGCCTCGTGATGGTGGGCGCCGAACAGGGCCGCAAAAAGTTCAAGCGCGAGCTGCTCGACCGCATGGTGATGCTGAACCTGTCCGAGCAGGTCCGCATCGTGGGGCATTGCGAGGACATGCCGGCCGCCTTGCTGCTGGCCGACATCGTGGCCAATCCGTCGGTGGAGCCGGAACCGTTCGGCCGCACCGTGGTGGAGGCGCAGGCGATGGGCCGCCCCGTGGTGGTGAGCGACGCTGGTGGCACCGCCGAGACGGTAGACCACGGCGTCACCGGCTGGCGGGTGCCGCCGAACGACCCAGCGGCGCTCGCTGCGGCCCTGCTGGAGGTGCTGCGCCTATCCGCCGCCGAGCGCGCCGCCCTGGGCGCCCGTGCCCGCGACAGCGTCTGCACCCACTACACCACGGCGAAGATGCAGCAGGCCACGCTGGACGTTTATCGCGAGCTGATGGCGCAGCCGTCCAAATGGCGGTTGCCGGGCTTTCCCTGGCGCCGCCCAACCCTGGCGCAAATCCGCCTGAGGTAAGCCTTGCAGGGACGCCCGGCCGGCCGCTGCCTACTTTTCGAGCTGGCCGCGGATTTCGCCGCCCGGATTGGCCGCCGTATGGACGTTTGCGTACACTTTGCCCTGCATGAAGTCCGCCAGTTGCGCGTCGGTCAGCGGCGCGGTGCCCTTGATCGGGCTGGTCAACGGCGGCGATAGCGGCACCAGGATGCCCGCGTTGGCACCCATGTCGGCCGGGCCGTGGAAATGCGCGGCGGTCGCCGGGCCGGTCAGGTCGGAATAGCTCATGGTGTAGGTCACCGTCTTGGCCGCGGTGTCCACCGTCGCCTCGACCGTGCCGGTGCCGCTGGTGGTCTTCGGCGGCACTTCCGTGGCTCCGTTCATGGTGGCATGGAAGGTGACGGTCTCGGCCTGCGCGGCGGGGATCAGCAGGGCGGCGAACATTGCGACGGCGAGTGAGTGGCGGAGCATGGAAGAACCTTTCTGTGGTCGGTCGCCGGGTAGCCACGGCAGACTTCGATAAGCATTGTTAAGGTAGAACCATTATGATTTCTGTCGACCCTGCTCCCCACCCGCCGCTCGGCGCCGTGGTCGACAGCACGCCTCGCCCGCTGCCCGCCCGCGTCCGCCTGCGCGGCCGGGACGTCGAGCTCGAGCCGCTGCATGTCCGCCACGCTGGCGAATTGTTCGAGGCGGCGCAGGGTGCGGACGACAGTTGGGCCTATCTCGGCTACGGCCCGTTCGCCGACCTGGCCGCCATGACCCGCCACGTCGCCGCCTTCGCCAGCACGCACGACCCGATGGCCTGGGCGGTGCGCCCGATCGCCACCGGCGTGGTCTCGGGCTGGCTGACGCTGATGGAGATGGCGCCTGCCAACGCCGCCATCGAGCTCGGCAACATCTGGTTCGCCCCGCGCATGCAGCGCACCCGCGCCGCCACCGAGGCGATGTTCCTGCTGCTGCGGCTGGCGGTCGACGAGCTGGGCTACCGCCGGCTGACGTGGAAGTGCAACGCGCTGAACGCTCCCTCGCGCCGGGCCGCCGACCGGCTCGGCTTCACCTACGAGGGCACGCTGCGGCACCACCTGGTGGTGAAGGGACGGCAGCGCGACACCGCCTACTTCTCCATCCTGGCCGACGAATGGCCCAGCCGGCGCGACGCCATCCTCGCCTGGCTCGACCCGGCGAACGCCGAGGACAGCGGCACCACCCGCCGCGGCTTGGCCAGCTTTCGGGCCGGATAGCGCGGCGGTGTTCGGCCAGGACGCGCTCGGCCACCTGCTCGGCCAATACGGCTACAGCGTCGTGTTCGCGGTGATCGCGCTGGAGGCGATGGGCGTGCCGCTGCCGGGCGAGAGCATGGTGATCGGCGCTGCCATCTACGCCGCCACCACTGGCAAGCTGGACATCGCCGGGGTGATCGGGGCGGCCATCCTGGGCGCCATCATGGGCGACAACGCCGGCTACCTGATCGGCCGCTGGGCCGGGCTCCGCCTGCTGCGCCGCTACGGCCGCCATGTCGGGCTCACCGACAAGCGGCTGCAGCTCGGCCGCTACCTGTTCCAGCGGCAGGGCGGCAAGGTGGTGTTCGTGGGCCGCTTCATCGCCATCCTGCGCACCTTCGTCGCCCTGCTGGCCGGCGCCAACCAAATGGAATGGAAGACCTTCCTGCTCTGGAACGCCGTTGGTGGCGTCGTCTGGGCATCCTGCTACGGCATCGCCGCCTACCTGCTGGGGGACGCCATCCGCCGCATCGAGGGCCCGGTCGGCATCGCCCTGGCGGCGGTCGCCGGCTTGGTGGCGGTGGCGAGCGTCATCCTGCTGCGCCGGAACGAGCGCCGGCTGGAGGCCAAGGCCGCAGCCGAGCTGGGCCACGACGGCGCCGACCCGCTCGGGTCATCACGCTTTAGCGGCGAGTAGCTAGCTCGGCCGCAGCTTGCGCACCAGCGCATCCGGCGGCAGCACCGCGGCGCCGTCCACGTAGCGCCAGTTCACCATTCTGCCCCCGTCGCCCTGCTTGGCCAACTGGCCGACATAGGTGCCCATCGTGCTCTGGTGGTCGATGCTGCGGAACTGGCAAATCCCAAACGGCGTGACGAAGCTGGCGTCGGCAAACCCATCCGCCATCGCCTCGCTGTTCGAGCTGCCGGACTTCAGGATGCCCGATGCGATCGCATTGACCATCGCCACGCCGATCACCGATCCCGTCGTCGGTGTGGCGTGGAAGCGGTCCTGGTAGTTCAACACGAATTGCTTGTTGTAGGGATCGTCCGACACGTTCCAGGGATAGCCGGTGACGAACCAGCCGACCGGGACATTGCCGCCCAGTGGCGCCAGGAACTCCGGATCGCCGGTCAGCATGGAGACCACCGCGCGATTGTTGAACAGCCCGCTGGTGCTGCCGCTCTGCACCAGCGCGACCAGGTCCGGCCCGGTCAGCGCATTGAACACCGCGTCCGGCGCGGGCTGGCCGAGCGCTGCGACCACCGCGTTGCCGTCCATCTGGCCCGGCGTGGGCCATTGCTCGCCGACAAACCGCACGTCGCTGCGGTTGCCCACCAGCAACTGGCGGAACCAGCGCACGGCGGAGTGGCCGTAGTCGGTATCGGGCGCCACGGTCACCCACGTCTTGGCCGGCAACGGCGAGGCGGATTCGACCAGGATCGCGGCCTGGTCGAAGGTGGAAGCGCGCACGCGGTAGGTGTAGCGATTGCCGTTTTGCCAGACCAAGGCGTCCGTCAGCGGCAGCCCGGCGACGTAGAGCGTCTTGCGCTGCAAGGCGAACGCACTGAGCGCCAGCGCCACCTCCGACGACAATCCGCCGGCCAGCAGGTCCACCTTGTCCTGGTCGAGCAAATCGGTGGCCAACTGCACCGCACGCTGCGCTGAGCCGCCATCGTCGTGCGAGACGAACTCCAGAGTGCGGCCGTTGACGCCGCCGAGGTTGTTCACCTGCTCGATCGCCATTTGCCAGCCCATGCGATAGGGCCCGGTGATGGCGGCCTGGTTCGAGTAGTCGTTGATCTCGCCAATGCGGAACGGCGGCAGTTGCGCCCGCACGATGGCCGGACGGCTGAGCGCCACCAACGGCACGGCCGCTACCAACGCTCGCCGAGTTAGCCCGCCCGGCTTCGCTAAGCCCTCGGGGAGAGGGTCGGGTGAGGGGGTCACGCTCGGCGCGCTGCGAAGCTGCCGTAGGCGACGCTGGCAGCCAGGCCCGTCAGCACCAAGCGCGGCAGCACCAGTTCGGCCTCGCGGTTGCGCAGCTCGGCCGCGAGCATCAGCGTGGACAGCGCCGCAAGCCCC
Organism: Acetobacteraceae bacterium; assembly: GCA_965199105.1. Lineage (GTDB taxonomy): Bacteria > Pseudomonadota > Alphaproteobacteria > Acetobacterales > Acetobacteraceae > LMUY01. The sequence continues at coordinate 2,459,458 of CBDAQO010000002.1, forward strand.
GTGGCACCGATCGGCCGGGTCCGCTCGTCGGCCACCAGCATCGCGCCGGCGGTCTCCATCAGCCCGATCCGGCGCATCTGCCGGGTGGAAATGCCCCAGCGCCGGAACAGCCGCGCCTCCAGCCCGAGCACCTTGAGCAGCCCCATGAGGGCAAAGCTCACTTCCAACAAAGCGAGACGTCCCTCGTTGTTGCGCACCATGAGAGTTCTCCTTGTTCAGCGCCTGCAACGCAGCTTGTCGGGCTAGGATGCACCCGGCACTGTGCGGGCTCTAGAGCGGGGGCGAAGATGGGGATGCAGTTTGTGCTGCGGCTGGCGTTGCTGCCCGGCCTGATGGCGGTTGTCGCCGCCGCACCGGCCACACCGCCGCCGCCGGCCGAGCTGACCAAGGCGGACGCGACCGGCGTGCTGAGCCGCATGGTGCTGGACGAGCAGGGGCGCGAGATCGGCCGCGTGGTGGACGTGGTGGTCGACCCCACCGGCCAGCCGCGCGCCGTGGTGGTGGATGTCGGCGGCTTCATGGGCGTCGGATCGCGGCGGGTCGCGGTGGCTTGGAGCGCGGTGCACGTGCCAGCGCCTGGCGCCAGTGATCCCCGAGTGACGATCGACATGTCGGACGACCAGATCCGCGCCGCGCCGGGCTATAACGACCGCAGCAAGCCGGCCACCATCGTGGGCCCGGCAACGACCGCCACCAGCGGCATCGAGCCCGACACCGACAACCAGCCGCCACCTGCCAGCACGCCGCCCGCACCCACTCCGCCCACACCCACTCCGCCCGCACCCACCTCGGGCGACCCCGAGGCCAAGCCGCCGGCCGCGCCAGGAGGTGCTCAATCGCCGACCCCGTGAGGCGGGATCGCAGCGGGCCAGGCCTTGATTGGCTGAACTTCTTCGTAGCCAACGTCCAAACCGGGTTCGGCCCCTTCATCGCCGTCTTCCTCGCCTCGCAGGCCTGGACGCAGGGCCAGATCGGCTTCGTGCTCAGCGTCGGCACGCTGACCTCGGTGGCGGTCCAGCTCCCCGCCGGCGCCGCGGTGGACGCAGCGGCCAGCAAACGCCGGGTCGCGTCGTTCGCCGTCGCTGCCATCGCCGCCAGCGCAGTGATCCTGGCGGTGCTGCCCGAGCGGCTGCCCGTGGTGCTGGCCGAGATGCTGCATGGGGTGGCGAGTTGCCTGCTGACCCCGGCCATCGCGGCACTCACTCTGTCGGTGGCGCGCAACCGCGGCGAGCTGTTCGGCGAGCGGCTGGGGCGCAACGCCCGCTTCGCCTCCATCGGCAGCGGCATCGCGGCCGGGTTGATGGGCGGGGTCGGCTACTGGGTGTCGGACCGCTCGGTGTTCTTCCTCGCCGCGGTGCTGGTGTTGCCGTCCTTGCTCGCCTTGCAGTTGGTGCGGGAGTCCCCCGCGGTGCCAAAGCCGCTGCAGCGCCACCAGCCGCTGCGGCGCGCGTTGCTGGACCGCCGCCTGCTGACCTTTGCCCTGTGCTGCGCCGGGTTCCATTTGGCCAACGCCGCGATCTTCCCGATCGCCGCCGTGGAGCTAACCAGCCATGTCGGCAGCCGCGGCGAGCTCGTCATCGCCGCCTGCCTGATCGGCCCGCAACTTGTGGTGGCCGCCTTCTCCCCCGCCGTCGGCCGCACGGCGGAGCGTTGGGGCCGGCGCCGCGTGTTGATGCTGGGGTTCGCCGCCGTCCCGCTGCGCGCCGCGCTGTTCGCCCTCGTCACCGCGCCCGTCGCCATCGTCGCGGTGCAGTTGCTGGACGGAGTGAGCGCGGCCGTGTTCGGCGTGATGCTGCCGCTGGTCATCGCCGACATCACTGGCGACAGCGGCCGGTTCAACGTGTCCATGGGCGGCGTGGGGATTGCCATTGGTGCCGCCGCCGCGCTGAGCACCACCGTGGCGGGCTTGCTGGCGGACCGGTTCGGGCCGGTCGCCGCGTTCGGCTTCCTCACCGCGGCCGGAACGCTGGCGGTGGCGATGATCTGGCTGCTGCTGCCGGAAACCCGGCCCGGTCCGGCCTATTCCAGGGTCTGAACCGCCGGCGCGCGGGCCAGTGCGCGGGTGAACGGCACCGCCACGGCGCACAGGCCGGCCATCGCCCAGAACGCAGCCGGCCCCAACCCGCCATACAGCGGCCCGGCGAGCAGCGTGATGACCGCCGTCGAGGTGCCCACCGCAACCGTCGCGTAGAACGCTTGCGCGGTCGCCGCCAACTGCTTCGGCACGGTGCTGCCGATGACGTCCATGCAGGCCAGGTGCAGCAGCGCGAAGGTCAGCCCGTGCAGCGGCTCCACCACAGCCATGATCGGGAACGACGCCGTGAGCGCGGCCGCACTCCAGCGCACCATTCCGGCACAGGCGGACAGTAGCAGGGCATGCGCCGGGCCGAGCCGGTCGAGGATGCGGCGGCCCAGGAACAGGAACATCACCACTTCGGCCGCCACCGAGAGCGACCACAACACGCTGACCTGGGTCGCCGACAACCCGGCCGAGCGCCAACGGATCACCTCGAAGCTGTCGTGCAGCGCATGGCTGCCGCCGATCAGGGCCGCCACCGCCATGAGCGGCGCGAACAGCCTCACCTCGAACAGAAGGCGCCAGGCGGCCCGCCCGGTGGCCGTGTAAGCGCCGGCGGTGCCCGCCACCTGGTCCGGCACCAGCGCCGCCCACAGCGCGGCCACCGCCAGCAACCCAGCGTTCAGCCACACGATCACGCCCAGCCCGGTGCGGCCCACCAACTGCCCCGACGCCAGCGTGCCCGCGATGAACGCCGCCGACCCGGCGCCCCGAACCCAGCCATAGGGGAAACCCGGTTGCGCCTTGGAGGACCCCAGCGACAGCGCGTCCGCGACCGGGGTGAGCGGGGCCAGCACGGCGGCATGCGCCACACTCACGCAGAGCAGCAGGGCGACGCCACGGGCCGGCGCGTAACCGGTGGCGATCAACGCCGCCGCCGCGGTGAACCCGGCCAGCACGCGCGACGGGTGGCGCATCCGGTCCGCCAGCCGCCCGCCGAACGGGCCGCTCAGCAGCCGCACCGCAGCGCCGCCCGCCAATACCAGGCCGATCTCGGTGGAGCCCAGCCCGTCCTGCTTCAGCAGTGCCGGCAGGAACGGCGCCGCCACGCCGAAGGCGGCAAACAAGGCCCCGTAGAGCAGCAGGAAGCGCGGGAGCGGGGAGGCTATGGTCAAACGTTGCTACCCGGTTGCTGTTGCAGCCCTAGCCAGCTCCGCAAGGAACTCTTGGTGGCCCAAGCTCCTTGTCCAGGCCATGCGAAACCGGCCGCACGCTTCTGTCAACTTCGTGCTGGTCACGCTTGGCCTGGACGCGTTGGGAGTGGGTTTGATCGCCCCCATCGTGCCCGGATTGGTGCAGCATCTCACCCACCTGCCGGCCCAAAGTGCCGCACCTTGGGTGGGCGCGCTGATCGCCGCCTATGCCGCCATGCAGTTCTTCGCCGCCCCGCTGCTGGCCGAACTCAGTGATCGGTTTGGCCGCCGCCCGGTGATCATCACCTCCGTCTTCGGCCTCGGCTGCGACTACGTCCTGCTCACCTTTGCCCCCAACCTCTGGTGGCTGTTGGTCGGGCGTTTGATCGCCGGCGCCACCTCGGCCAACGTGGCGGCCGCGAGCGCCTACATCGCGGATGTGTCGTCGGAGGAGGATCGGCCCAAGCTCTACGGCCTGGTCGGGGCCACGTTTGGCGCCGGCTTCGTGATCGGCCCCGCCTTGGGCGGCGTGCTCGGCACCATCGGGTTGCGCCTGCCCTTCATCGTGGCGGCCGCGCTCTCCTTCATCAACGCCTGTTTCGGCCTGTTCGTGCTGCCGGAGAGCCTGCCGAGCGAGAGCCGCCGGCCGTTCGAATTCAAGCGGCTCAACCCGTTGCTGCAGCTCACTACGCTGACGCAGAACCGCGCCTTGGGTCGCCTGGCGGTGGCTTGGTCCTGCACCTGGATCGGCTTGGGTGCCGTGCAAAGCTGCCTGGTGCTGTTCACCGGCTACCGCTTCCACTGGGGTGCCACCTTGGCCGGGCTGCTGCTCGGCGGTATCGGCCTGTCGCAAGCGGTGGTGGAAGGCTTGCTCCTCCGCTGGATCACGCCGCGCATCGGCGCCCAACGCACCGCCATGATGGGCTATCTGTGCGGCGCGCTGGGCTACGGCGTGCTGGCGCTGGCGGTGGCGGGTTGGACCATCGTGCCCGCGGTGGCGCTGATCGCCATGGGCGGGCTGGCCACGCCGTCGGTGCGGGCGATGGTCTCGGGCATGGGCGAGGCGGATAAGCAGGGCGCGATGCAGGGCGTGCTGGCGGCGGTGGAGGGGCTGACCGCGGTGGTGGCGCCGCTGCTGACCGCAGGATTGTTCTTTGCCTTTACCTCGCACGCGATGCCGGTGTCGTTCCCGGGCGCACCGTTCCTGTTCGCCGCCGCCTCCGCCGTGGTTGCTTGGCTGCTCATCCGCCGGCTCGGCTGACGCAAGTCTACCGGCTCTCGCTTTCAAGCGGGACGGGGATGCGGGCAAGCCCGGGCGCAAAAAGCCCGCTTACGCGCTAGACAGGTCACGAGCGTTCATGATATGTTCCAGATTGTGCATACGATGGTGTAAGTGCGGCCGAGCCTAGGCCGGGCAAATCGGGGGTGGATGGGCATGAACTGGAGCTTGTCGTTCGCCGCACGGGTCAGCCAACGCCGGCTTGCCATTGCCAACGCCGCGGCGGTGGGCTCGCTCTACCTGAACCAGGCGCTGCTCGGCTCGGCGTCGGCGCATCTGCCGGCCTCGGTCTGGCTTGCTTTGATCCCGTTCGCCACGTTGGCCGGATACGCCGCGGGCGTCGCGTTGATCGCCTTCGGGCCCTCCCGCCGTCGTTTGTCGGTCTCGGGTCACTTGGGCTTCCTGGCGGCGGCGTTGCTGGCGGCCGCGGTCGCTCCCGATGCACCCTCACTCGTGTTTGCCAGCGTCTGCGTTGGTCTCGGCGCCGCCGTCGCGCAGCGCGTGTTGGCTGAGGCCGCCGATCTGGCCGGCCCGGCGGCGGCAGGCCAGGCGATCGGCCGGGTGATTGCCTGCGGGTTGCTGGCGGCACTGCTGGTTAAGCTGTCGGGCGCCGAACTGGCCGCTTTTGCCGGCTGGCGCACGGTGTTCGTAGCCGTTGCGGCCTGCGTGGCAATGGCCGGCCTGGTGTTGCGCAGTCCGCATTGCGCCCGCGCCGTGCTGCTGCCGGGCATCACCGCGCTCGATCTATGGCGCAGCAGCGCCCTGCTGCGCCGCGTCGCCCTGCAGCAGGCGGCGCTGTTCGCTGCCTTCCAGGCGGCTTGGCTGCTCGCGTTGACCGCCTTGCCCGCGGATGAACGCTGCTTCGTGGTGGTCGGTGGCGGTTGCGCTGGTCTGCTGGCGGCGTTGCGGGCGGGCCGGCTGAGTGACCGTGCCGATCGCGGCCGGGTCGCTCTGGGTGGTAGCGCCATGATGGCGCTCGCGGCGGCCGTCATCCTGCCCGCCGCCTACGGCACGGCGAGTGGCCTGGTCCGGGTGGCCCTGCTCCTCGCTGGCATGGCGTGCATCGATGGCGGGCTGCAGGTGGCGCTGGTGGCCAACCAGGCCCGCGCCCAAGCCATCCGGCCGGATTTGCGCAGCCGCTGCGCCGCCCTGCTGACCATGACCGGCTCACTCGGCGGCGGCGCTGGTGCCGGGTCGGCCTATTGGCTGTCGACGCAATTCGGCGCCGGCACGGCCTTGGCGCTGGTCGCGGCCTTGGCCGGCATGGGGCTGGCGTGTTCGCTGCTTCCCGCCCACCGCGTGAGGCGGCCCCACGCTGTAACGAAGCCACCTGAGCGGCAAATAATACTTGGGACGACGTCAACATTGTAATATTGTGATGGGGAGTAGACAAGCCAGATGTTGTAAAAACCAGCGGTCTACTCGCTTCGTCGAAGTACTGCGCTGTCATTACTGCCGCGGTATATGGCAGCTCATCTGCACAACAGCATTAGGAACACAGTTATGAATGAGACTGATCAGCGCATTCCCTGCGACATCGACCTGAGCGCTCCTGCCCCCGCGCTCGCCTTCCCGCCCCTACCGGTCGCGGATGACGGACGCGTTCGCCTGGGCGGCCAAGCGCCGATGTTCCAACTGAGCGACGTTGCCGACGATGGGGACGTTCGCCTCGGGGGGCAGGCGCCGATGTTCCTGCCGGACGCCATCGCCGATGCGGGCCTCGTGCGCCTCGGCGGCCAAAGCCCGGCCTTTTAACTGCCGTCGGGTGGGCCAGGCTAGAGCATGATCTCTTCGATCATGCTCTGCTTGACTGAGACAAGAGCAGTTTTATCCGAGCCTACGGATCGCGAAGCGACTCCGATTGCTCGGATGCTGCTCTAGGCCTGCCTGACTGGTAGCCATGCTTTTCGACCAAGCCATTTAAGCACTTGGCGGAGGAGGGGATGCTTTCTCCTCCGCTTCTTTTCCGCCAGCACGGGAGCAGGTCCGCCAGGATGCTACGCGGCGGCAACGCAAAACTGGGCCAAGGGGACGATCATGACAGCGACGCAAACGCCGCCCACCGTGCAGTTCTTCCGCCTGGTCGACACCGCGCGCCAGCCACAGCGCGCCGACCGCTCCGCCGGCGGCACGCTCCCCACCCGCGCCTTCCGCTACTGCGAGTCCGCCACCACCGCCGCGGCGCTCGGCTGGTACGTCTTTCCGCCAATCGGCTTTCGGCTCTACTGGACCGGCACCGAGACGTTCTGGACCTATCAGGGCGCCACCGCCTGGTTCCCGCTCGGCGCCGCCCAATTCCCCAATTTCCGCGAGCGGTTCGACCAGCAGGCGCCGCCGGAGGTGCAATCCTATTCCCCGACGTTTCTCGGCGCGCTGCCCGAGCCGGGGATCTTGCAAGTCTGGTCCGGCCTGATCGCCAGGACCAAGCCGGGCTGGAGCTTGCTCGCCCGTGGCCCGGCCAACCTGCCCCGCTCGGTCGGCTACGACGTGTTCGAAGGCGTGGTCGAGGCGGACCACTGGTTCGGACCGCTCTTTATCAACATCCGCCTGACGCAAACCGGCGCCCCGATCGAGTTCGACCCGAACCGGCCGTTGTTTCAGGTGCAGCCGATCCATCGCGAAGCCTACAGCGACGCCACCCTCAACGACGTGGCCGTCCAAGAGCTCGACGCCATGACGCCGTCCGACTGGGCCGCCTACCACCGCACCGTCGTGCAGCCGAGCCAAGCCCGCTGTCCCCACGGCGCCCACGCGTCCGCTGTCCGCAAGCGCCGCCATGCCGACGCGCTCGAACGCCGCCAGATCGCCTGACGCGAGCTTAGGGTCCCACACCCGGTGCGGGATGGCCGGTCAAACCACGCCTGCTAACCGCAGCCCGGCCGTGTAGTGCTCCAGATCCTCCAGCCGCTGATACGGCGCGGTGGTGCGGAAGCGCTGCAGCGTGAACCGCGGTTCCAGCACGCGCAGGCGCTGCAACACCATCGCCGCCTCTGACCGTTGGCCGAGATGGCCCAGCGCCGCCAGGTAGCTCTTGAACGCCGAGGTGAATTGGGGATGGCGCTCCGTGACCCGGCGCCCGGTTACCGCCGCCGCCTCGTGATCCTTCTGCAGCAGGTGCACGATGCCGAGCGCCCCCTCGGCGAAGAACCCGTGCGGATCGTTCGGCGCCAACTCGCGGCAACGGTCGATGCAGCGGTGCGCGTCCTGCAGGCGGCCGGCATAAGCATGCGTTACGCCGGCGAAATGCCAAGCCAGCGCCATCGCCGGGTTGAGCTGCAGCGCGAGTTCATGCAGGGCGGTCGCCTCGTCCAGACGGCGGCTGAGGAAAGCCTTCACGTGGCCCGCCACCGTCACGCCGCGCGCGTCCCGTGGGTCCAGCATCATGGCACGGTCGGCCGCCCGGCCAGCGCGGGTCATGGACTGCGCCGGGTTCACCGCCCAACCCTGGCCCACGAAGAACACGTGCCAATACGCCAACCAACTATGCGCCATCGCCAGCTCGCGGTCGACGCTCACCGCCTGCTCCAGGGCGTGGCCCGCGCCCAGGAACGGCTCGCGCTCCAGCCGGTGGATGGCCGGGATCGCCTGCAACACCAGGGAATACGCCTCGCCCCGCTTCGGCCGGGAGGCGCGGCGATGCGGGGTCGCCTCGATCACCAGCAACTCCGTGTCCAAGCACGCAGCCACCCGCTCGGCCAGCCGGTCCTGCACGGCGAACCCGGCGTTCTTGTCTTCCTCGAACGCCGCGGCCCAGACGATGGCGCAACTGCTCAGCTCCATCAGCTTGACCGATAGGCGATACCGCGCCCGATCTGCCTGCAGGCTGCCGATCAGGGCGTAATCGGCGAAGCTGGACAAATCCTCGCTGCCGCTGAGCAGGCGCCGCCCATCGCGCCCGCGGGTGATGACGGCGAACCAGCGCAGCCGGGCCAACGCGGTCGCCACTTCCTCGCCCAAGCCGCGGGCGAACTGCTCCTCCACCCGCGTGCCCACCGTGTCGAACCCGGTCACCACGATGGAGGGGCCGCTGGTCGCTGCCGGCGGTGCCACGCCCGCCGGCGTTTCGGCTGCCGGCTCCACCAGCCGCTGCTGTCGTTCCTGCCGCAACCGGATCAGCCATTGGTCGAACGCTGGGTCGAGCCCCTCGAGGTCGGCGAGGAAGGGCGTGCCACCCGACGCGGCTGACGCAGGCGCGTCCTCCACCTGCACGGCGCCGTCTTGGAAGGCGATGGTGGCGTCCCGCAGCAGCAGCGCGTCGAAGCCGGCCTCGCGCAGCTCCTTCTGCAGGTTGTGCAGCGTGTCGCGCAGCCGGGCGAGCGCATCGGTCCGCTCCACGCTGGTCCACAGCAGCCCGGCGGCATGCTGTCGGGTAACGCTGCGGCCGTCGCTCAGCGCAACCAGCGCCAGCAGCGCCCGGGCCTTGCGCGATTTCGGCAGGATGCTCCGGCCATCATGGGTCAACACCTGCAACCGCGGCGTCAACTGCAGCCGCAGCGACACTTCGGCCCCAGGTGGCGTGGTCTGCTCGAGCGGTATGTCCAGCATGGTCCCCGTTCTAGAGCATGTTCCGTTCGCTTCCGCTCACTTCACACGCTCTAACCCTCTGTTTTGCGAGCATCTTCACCCGATCGGACGATTCCGTCTGATCGGGATCTGCTCTAGGACTGTCGCCGGCGGCAACGTCCCAACCGACATGGTCCCGCCGGCCAGCCGAGATCAGGCCGCGAGAAATAGCGCTATGGCGGCCAAAGCGGCGTGAACACGGCATCTTTCTGGCGTGATAACCAGGCAGGCGCGGCGAAAACCGGTGTTGTAAAACCGCCCCAGCCCGGATTTCCGACGCTAGTGGCCTCTGCCCGACCGGCCCGGACCAACGTATTTCCGACGCTTGCCAACGCCTGAACGACGGCCGGTGCTCGCCCAAACCATGCGAAAACCACGCTCGTATTTTCACTCCCGATGCAGGCTCCCATGCTCCTCGCCCTCTTCCAATGGATCGACCAGATGAGTGCACTGGTCCGCCCCGCGCTCGTCACCGACAGCGAACTCTGCATCGCCCACGCCGCACAGGCATCGGCAGCCCGGGTCGCCGCGCCCGCGTCGGCCACCCGAGCGCCGGCTCGGGGTCGGGCATATTGGGGCCACGTCCCGCTCAGCCGCCTCACCACGCTGCACGGCGTCCACTGACTATGTATGCGGCAGCCGCGGCGCTGAACGTCGAGCACCATGCCGTGGCCAGCCGGGGCCGTACCAGCCTGCCGGGGTTTCGCGCCACCGCGCCGCGCCGCGCCGGCTGCGTGTTCTGGCCGGTGGACCAGGGACCGGACGCGGCCACGCAGGACCGCTCGCCGGACACCGCCCTGCGCGCCGGCACCATCGAGATCGCCTTGGCAGACGGAACGCTCGTGCGCGTCGACAACCAGGTCGACTCCGGCGCGCTCCGCCGCGTGCTGGACGCGCTGCAAGGCCGCTAGAGCATGTTCCGTTCGCTTCCGCTCACTTCACACGCTCTAACCCTCTGTTTTGCGAGCATCTTCACCCGATCAGACGAGTCCGTCTGATCGGGATCTGCTCTAGCGCGGGAGGGGGCTAGGCCGTCTCCTGCACCAGCTTGCGCCGCATCGCCTCGGCAAACGCGCTGTAATCCGCGCAGGTCAGGGCGAACGCCTCCGGCCCGCCGATCACCTCCTCGGTGTAGCTCTGCAGCAGGTCGGGCTCCTCGTGCAGCACGCACAGGCCGTTGATGGTCACCCCCGCCTTGCCCAACCGGTCGCGGATCGGGCCTGGCGGCGTCCCGGCGTTGCTGCGCCCGTCGCCGGCTACGTCGATCACCCGGCGCGTCGCGGGCGAGGGCAGGGCGGCCAGCATGGTCTCCGCCACCAGCAGCGCCTCGCCGATCGCGGTCTCCCCGGCCGGCACCGAGCGCGGCACCTGCGCCACCCGCTCGGCCAAGGCGGTGGCGTCCGCCTCGGTGCCGATCCGCGTCCAATCCAGCATGACCTGCTGCGCGCCCGGCCCCGACCACAGCAGCAAGGCCAGCGCGCTCGCCCCGTTGGCCCCGCCAATCAGCGCCGCCACCACGTCCGGGTCCTTCAGCGCCGCACCCAGCCCGCCCGCGATGAGATTGAACTCGTCGAACGTCACGCTGGCCGACCCGTCGAGCGCGATGAGCAAAGCCAGGTCGAACACTAGACCGCCGCCAACTGCTCCCGCCGCACCTGCACCGTCAGTTCGTTCAGCGCCAGCTCGACCCGCTCCAGCATCTCGTTGATCTCGGCCTCGGTGATGATCAGCGGCGGGCTGAACGCCAGCGTGTCGTTGGCCAGCGAACGCCCGATCACGCCGTGTTTCTCACCAAGCTTGGTGAGCCGCGAGCCCATGCGCGCCGCCGGGTCGAAGTTGCGCCGCGCGGCCTTGTCGGCCACCAGCTCGATGGCGCCGATCAGTCCCATGCCGCGCACCTCGCCCACCAGCTCATGGTCGGCGAAGCGGCGGCGGAGCTGCTCCTGCATCACCGGGCCCACCTCGCGGACGTGCTGCACCAGGTTGGTTTCGTCGTAGATCTTGAGCGCCTCGATCGCCACCGCCGCCGGCACCGGGTGCCCCGAATAGGTGTAGCCGTGGCCGAACGTGCCGATGCGGTGGCTTTCGGCGGCGATCGGCTGGAACACCGCGTCACTCACCATGGTGGCCGAAATCGGCATGTAGGCGGCGGAAAGCGCCTTGGCGCAGGTCACGATGTCCTGCTTCATGTCGAACATTTCGCTGCCCCAGTAGCTGCCGAGTCGGCCGAACCCGCAGATCACCTCGTCGGCCACCAGCAGCACGTCATACTTGCGCAGCACGGCGCGGATCTTGGTGAAGTAGCCCTCGGGCGGAACGATCACGCCGCCGGCGCCCATCACCGGCTCGGCGAACATCGCCGCCACCGTGTCCGGGCCCTCGGCCAGGATCAGCGCCTCGAGCTCGGTCGCGCAACGGGTGGCGAACGCCTCCTCGCTCTCCCCCTCCATCGCGCCATGGTAGAAATGCGGCGTCATGGTGTGGACGAAGCCCGGCAGCGGAAGGTCGAACGAGCGGTGGTTGGTCGGCAACCCGGTCAGCGAGGCCGCGCCGATGGTGATGCCGTGGTAGCCCTTCAGCCGCCCGATGATCTTCTTCTTGGCCGGCCGCCCGAGCGCATTGTTGTAGTACCACACCATTTTGATGGCGGTGTCGTTCGCCTCCGAGCCGGAGTTCGAGAAGATGATCCGCGCGCCCTCCAACGGTGCCCGCGCCGCCAGCATCTCCGACAGCTCGATCAGCGGCGTGTGCGACTTGGCGGTGAACGAGTGGTAGAACGGCAGCGTGCGCATCTGGTCGTAGGCCGCCTTGGCCAGCCGCTCGTTGTCAAACCCGAGCGAGGCGCACCACAGCCCGGCGACGCTCTCGATGTACTCCCGCCCCTCGTCGTCCCATACCCGCACGCCCTTGCCGCGGCTGATCACCATCGGCCCCGCCTCCTGGTGCGCCACCAGGTCGGTGTAGGGGTGCAGCGTGTGCGCGATGTCACGGGCGGCGGCGGAGTTGGGACGGATCGACATGGAGGGCTCCTGGAGAGGACCAGCCTGGTCGGCGAGGCCATGGGCGAGCTTAGGCCCGCGATGGCCTGCGTTGGAACCCTGCACGCACGGGACGCTTTTCCCGCCCGCTCAACGCGGCTAGGAAGGGCGCCCTTAGCTTTTGGAGGGCGCGATGACGCAGCAGAGTCGGATAGCCTTGTGGCTTGCGATCGGTCTGACGGTGCTGCCAGCAACCGCGCTCACGCCGGCTTGGGCGCAAAGCACCGGACCCGCCGTGCCCGCGCCGCGCAGCCGCATTCCCACCGACGACGACCTCCACCCCAACGTGCCGCCCCCGGTCTCGACCCTCACGCCGACCCGCGGCATCGCTGGCCGCCGGCTCGACCCGGGTGCGGTGCTCTGCCACACCGAGGCCGACCTGCAGCATCGCGCAGAAGTGACCCAGCGCATCTCGGACGGCGTGCCGGATGCGGGCGAGCCGTTGGAGGGCTGCCGCATCATCGCCCAGGCGCGCGGGGTGGACGTGCTACAGCGGGTCGGGTTGGGCCGGCTACAGGTGAAGCTGAAGCCAAGCGGCGAGGTTGGTTGGACCGACGCCTACCTTCCCTAGCGCACGCCGCCTAGAGCATGTTCCGTTCACTTCCGCTCACTTCACACGCTCTAACCCTCTGTTTTGCGAGCATCTTCACCCGATCAGACGATTCCGTCTGATCGGGATCTGCTCTAGCCGCCCGCGTCGGCCGCCCGCCGTGCCGCCGCCTCTTCCGCGCTGCCCACGCCACCATGGGCGCGCGACCACGCGACCGGGTCTTCCAGGAAGCGGCGCACCTCGGCCAGCGCCGGCTCGGCGAAATAGGGCCGGTCGCGGCAGGCGTCCAGCACGTCCCACCAGGTGGCGAGGTGGTGCAGGGTGATGTCCATACTGGCCAGCGTCTCGAAGCTGCCCGGGAACACGCCGTAAAAGAACACCACGAAGGCATGGTTCACCAGCGCCCCCGCGTCTCGCAGCGACTGGGCGAACTGGATCTTGCTGCGCCCGTCGGTGGTCAGGTCCTCCACCAGCAGGGTCTGCTTGCCCTCCGGAACGTCGCCCTCGATCAGCGCGTTGCGGCCGAACCCCTTTGGCTTCTTGCGCACATAGGCCATGGGGGCCAGCATACGGTCGGCGATCCAGGCGGCGAACGGGATGCCGGCGGTCTCTCCGCCCGCAACCGCCTCGATCGTCTCCAGGCCGATGTGGCGGTCGATCTTGTCCACACCGAGGGCGCAGATCTTCGCGCGCGCCCGCGGGAAGTAGATGATCCGGCGGCAATCGATATACACGGGTGATTTCCAGCCGGAGGTGAAGGTGTATGGTTCTTCGGGACGGAAATTGACCGCTTTGATCTCCAGCAGAATTCGCGCCGTCGTCAGCGCCGCGTCGCGATCCCAGTCGGTTTGGTGCTGTTGCGGCATAGCTGCGCCCTCCGTGGCCAGCAGGCTCGATAGCGCCTGTGCGCGGTCGCGTCCATTCGCCCGCGGCGGCCACCATGCGTGAGCCGGCCGACCTGAGCCGCCAAGCCGGGCTGCCGATCGACGACGTGGCGCCGATCTGGGTGCTGGACGACCCGGCGGATGGCGCCTCCTCGCAAGCCATCGCGGTAGCCGAACGCCTCGGCGTGCCGCATCTGCGCGTGCCGCTGTCCTGGAGCTGGCGCGCCTCCTTCGCCGGCCTCGTCACCGGGCGCTCGCTGGGCGGGCTGCATTCCTCCGGCTGGCCGTTCTCGGCGCCACGCGGCCCGGCGCTGGCGCTCTCCGGTAGCGGCCGCTCGCAGGCGGTGGCGCTTTGGCTGCGCGGCAACTTCGGCACCCGCGTGGTGCATTTCGCGCATCCCCGCTGGCGCGCCCGCCTGTTCGACCTGCTGGTGCTGCCCAAGCATCAGCGCCCGCCGGCCCGCGCCAACGTGGTGACGGTGCTGGGCGAGCCGAACCGCATGTCCCCGCTCGTGCTGTCCCAGGCGCGCGTGGCGTGGGCCGGGCGGCTGTCGCACCTGCCACGCCCGCTGATCACGCTGCTGGTGGGCGGCGGGCGGCTGGGTGCCGAGCTGCAGCCCTCGGTGGCCTATGGGCTGGCCCGCCGGGTCGCGCGCATGGCGGCCGCGGTGGGTGGCTCGGTGATCTCCAGCACCAGCCCGCGCACCGGGGAGGAAGCCACCGCGGCGCTGGCCGAAGGGCTCGCCCCGTCCATGCACCTGCTGTATCGCTGGGGCGAGCCGGGGGACAACCCCTACGCCGCCATGCTGGCCCTGGCCGACGCCACGGTGGTGACGGGCGACTCCGCCTCCATGATCAGCGAGGCCTGTGGCGCCGAAGCCCCCGTGTTCATCGCCGCGCATTCCGACGCGCCGGGCCAGCGCCGCATGCACGTCTCGCTCTACCGCGCCGGGCAGGCACGCCCGCTTGGCGACAGCTTTTCACCCTGGCCGCGCACGCCGCTGGACGAAGCCGGCCGGGTGGCGATGGAAATCCGCGCCCGCATGTCGGTCGGCCCCCGCGCGACGGACTGAACGCGGCTGCCTTCACCCACAATTTCTCCCTCTCCCGTCCGTCACGGGAGAGGGCCGGAGTGAGGGCCCTTTCGTTGGCCGCTGACAGCCGAGAGCGCTCCACACGGCCACCCCCTCGCCGGCTGGCGGGCAAGGGTGTGCTTGCTGTTGCCACCGCTCCGCACTACACTTCGGCCAAGCTTGCGAATCAGTCGCAACTGGAGAGCACAGTGGGACGAGAGCAGTCGGTGATCGCCCGGCGGTGCGAACGCGCCGTCGTGACCGCCTATCGCGAGCTGCGCGCCACCGGCAGCTTCGATATGGACGCGTTCCGCGCCTGCACCGTGCTGTACCGTATCCACCATCCCGAGGCGTCGATCAACGAGGCGCGCCGCCTGGTCTCCGAATGGATTGATCACCACGTCGTGCGCGGCGACACCGGCCCGACCGCCGGCTGCGACTGCGACGAGTAGCGGCGTCGATCGACGTCATCGGCCATCGCGGCGCCCGCGCGCTCTGGCCTGAAAACACCATCGAGGGCTTCCAAGCAGCGCTGGCCGCCGGTGTCACTTGCTTCGAAATCGATGTCGGCCTGACGCAGGATGGCGTCGCCGTCTTGAGCCATGACCTGCGGCTCTCGCCCGACCTCGCCCGCCAGGAGGGCCACTTCCTGCCGTCGCCCAGCCGCTATCTGCATCGCATGAGCTGGGCCGAGCTGCGCCGCTTCGACGTCGGTCGGCTGCGGCCCGGCAGCGCCGCCGCGAAGGCCTTTCCGCGCCAACTTGCCATCGACGGCGCCCGCATCCCGAAGCTGGCCGACGTGCTGCGCTTGCCCGCGCGCTCCACCGCCGTGCGCTGGACGATCGAGCTCAAGACCGCCCCGAACCGCCGCCGCGCCACCGCGCCCCCCGAAGCCATCGCCGAGGCGGTGGCCGCCGCCATCGATGCGGCCGGGGCCGACGCCATGGTGCAGTCGTTCGACTGGCGGGGGCCGCGCCACCTCCGCCGCCTTCGCCCCGACCTGCGCTATGCCTGGCTGACCACGCGCAACACCCGGGGATGGCGCGGCGGCCAAGCGGCATTGCCCGGCGCCGTGGTGGCCGAAGGCGGCGGCACCTGGTCCCCCCACCACACCGAACTCACGCGCCGCCTGCTCGAGCGCGCGCACCGGGCGGGCTTGCGCGTCGTGCCCTGGACGGTGAACCGCCTGGCCGACCAACTGCGGCTGGCGGCCTGGGGGGTGGACGGCATCATCACCGACGACCCGGTCGCCGCTCGCGAGGCGCTCGGGCTGCTCAAGCCGCCTCCCGCCGGGCCATGAAGTTGGCCTTGATGGAGGCGCGCGCCACCAGCGCCTGCATCGCCGGGTCCTGGTCGCCGTCCTTGGCGGTGAGCGCTTCCATTGGCACGAAGAACTCGTGCGGGTGCGGCACCTGGTTTTGCAGGAAGCCGTCATAGTGCCGCGGCCGCAGCCCGTACATCACCCGCATGTCGCGCACCGGCAGCACCAGCGGCACGGTGGGGGTGACGCGGATGACGCCGGTGGCCTTCCAGCGCGGGATGGCGCTGTCGGGCGAAAGCGGCGCGAGCAGCCAGGGCAGGGGGCACACCGCCATTAGCGACTGGGTGGAGGGCGCGAAGCGGGAGCGCTTGTCGAGGAAGTTCGGCAGCGAGGCACAGGCCTCGATGGCGAAGATGTCGGCATAGGGCTCGGCCGGGGTGCCGCCGAAGTTGAGCCAAAGCCCGTCCGGCAACGTGCGCAACCGCTCGCTGCCGGGCAGCTTGAGGAAGCACAGCCCCGTCGTGATGCTATCTGGCCGGCCGCGTAGCCAGGCGCCCCGACCATCGCTTTCCAGCCCCGGCGGATGCTGCGGCCACTGCTTCAGCCGGGCGCGGACCATTGAGTCGAGCGAGTAAGGACAGTCGGACACCATACAACTCCTTCGCAGAGACGTGCGCGTTACGCCTACGAACGTATGTATAGCCGGCTGGTGACGCCGCGCAGCCGGGATTGCTGCACAAAGCCTGGGAAGTAATTGTTTTACTGGCTTTTAACGCCAGAGCTCAACGGAAGAAGCAGCAAAAACATGATCTTAGCCAGCCGCGCCCGGCGTGGCGGATTGGGCTGGCTTGAACCGCGCCTACTGAAAACAACATCTTAGCGTGCATTCCTGCTGCCTTGAATGAGCAATCGATTGGTTCGGCTGCTGAACGTGCCATTTTCACCTGCCGAAAACAGCTATTCGTCACGAAAAAAGGCCCGGTCTGCACCGGGCCTCTCGTCAAATCCGTCACGACGGCTTGCCAGGATCGCCGATCCTGGCAAGCCGAACCCTACCCGCGCTCGGACACCGCCACGTAATCCCGCTGCGGCGCCCCGACATAGACCTGGCGCGGCCGTCCGATGCGCTGCGTCGGGTCCTCCATCATCTCCTTCCACTGGCTGATCCAGCCCACCGTGCGTGCCACGGCGAACAGCACCGTGAACATGCTGGTCGGGATGCCCATCGCCTTCAGAATAATGCCCGAGTAGAAGTCGACGTTTGGGTAGAGCTTCTTGCTGATGAAGTAGTCGTCGTGCAGTGCAATCCTCTCCAACTCCATCGCCATGTCGAGCGTCGGGTCGTCCTTGATGCCCATCTCCTGCAACACCGCATGACAGGTGTTCTGCATGATCTTGGCGCGCGGATCATAGTTCTTATACACGCGGTGACCAAAGCCCATCAGCCGCACGTTGCTGCTCTTGTCCTTCACCTTGTCGATGAAGGCCGGGATATGCTCGGGCGAGCCGATCTCGTTGAGCATCTTCAGCACCGCCTCGTTCGCCCCGCCATGCGCCGGGCCCCACAGGCTGGCGATCCCGGCAGCGATGCAGGCGAACGGGTTGGCCCCGGTCGACCCTGCCAGGCGCACCGTGGAGGTCGACGCGTTCTGCTCGTGGTCGGCATGCAGGATGAAGATGCGGTCCATCGCGCGGGCCAGCACCGGGCTGACCTTGTAGTCCTCGGCCGGAACCGCGTTCAGCATGTAGAGGAAGTTCTCGGCGTAGCCCAGGTCGTTGCGCGGGTAGATGAAGGGCTGGCCGATGTTGTATTTGTAGGCCCACGCCGCGATCGTCGGCAGCTTGGCGATCAGCCGGAACGCGCTAATCCGCCGGTGCTCCGGATTCGTGATGTCCAGGCTGTCATGGTAGAACGCCGACAGCGCGCCCACCACGCCGCACATCACCGCCATCGGGTGCGCGTCACGCCGGAAGCCGCTGTAGAAGCTGCGGATCTGCTCGTGCAGCATGGTGTGATACATCACGCCATTGTGGAACTCGTCGCTTTGCGCGGCGGTGGGCAACTCCCCGTTGAGCAGCAGGTAGGCTACCTCGAGGAAGGTCGAGTGCTCGGCGAGTTGGTCGATCGGGTAGCCGCGGTGCAGCAGCACCCCCTCGTCACCGTCGATATAGGTGATCTTGCTCTCGCAGGCGGCTGTCGCACCATAGCCGATGTCGTAGGTGAACACGCCGAGGGTGCCGTAAAGCTTACTGATGTCAGCCGCTTGCGGGCCGATCGTGCCACTCTTCAAGGGCACCTTGAGGGATTGGTTGGTCCCATCCAGGGTCAGCGTCAACGACCCGTTCGCGGCTCCGCTCATGCTCTATTCCTGTCGAAATTAGCTCGGCGGGATCGCCGCCGCGGGCGCATCGGCCGTTGTTCGGTCGATGAACAGGCTCAATTAAGGTGCAAGCGGGTGCGAAGCAACATTCGCACTGCAGCAAAGCCGGGCAGCACGCGCCAGCCGCTCCAGGCCGACGATCGCGGGCTAATCCCAGAACGGGTCGGTGCGGCGGAACTTGGACCAGCTCCGCGCAATGGCCACCCGCGCGTCCAGGCTGCGGGCGGCGGCAAAGCCCTGCACCGCGCCAGCCGCGAACTGCCGGTCGGCGCCGCCCTGCAGCGACTGCATCAGCCCGGCCGCCGCCGCCGTGTCGTTCAGGTGGCCGAGCGCCTCCTGCAGGTCGCTCACCCGCCGCACGAACCGCCGGGTCATGCGGCGACCATGCAGCGGGGCGAAGAACTCGGCTGCATAGCGCAACCGCTTTCCCTGTTTGCGCAGCGCATGCAGCTCCTCGGCCGGCAGGTCGCTGATGTCGTGACCCGGCGCCAGCATGTGCTCGTGCCGCTTGGACAGGAGTGCCGTGGCATAGCCGCCGGCATCGGCCTGCAGCACCGCCAGCCGCTCCGCATCGGCGCCGAACTCCCATGGGCGCAGCGCAGCCAGTTGCACCAGCGCGATGGCGAGTTGGCGGAACGCCGGGCCGGCGAACAGCGCGCGCAAGGCGGCATAGGCGGCCTCGCGCTGCTTGCGGGCGGCAGCGAGCATGGTGGCGATGCGCCGGTCGCCACCCAGCGCGGCCGACACCTGCTGGCCCATCCCAAGCAGGAACACGTCCCAATCGCGCGCCCGCCCCAGCGCCGCCGCCAACTCGTGCAGCAGCGGCTTCACCGCGGCCACTTCCGGGCTGTCCACCGCCCGGCGGAACACCGAGAGCGCCGACCGCAGCCGGCGCAGTGCCACGCGCATGGCATGCACCGGGTCCGGCGTCTCGCCCAGGATCACCTCCGGCACCCCGGCGAGGATGACGTCGGTGAGGTGGCCGATCACCAGCGCGGCCGCGTCCCCCACCGTCGCGTCGGGCGGCACTTGCGGGCCACCCTCCTGCCGTGCCGCGGCCGTGGTGCCGCGGGCCAGTGCCATCGCCTGCGTGGCCAGCGACCAACGCGGCACGCTCACCGCCACGCTCCCCGCCAGCTCGCGGCTCAGCGTCAGCAATAGCGGCGCCGGGCCCTCCAGCACCACGCGGCACACCGCCGCCTCGTTCGCCACGCTGCGCAGCGTGCCGTCCAGCACCGTGAGGCTGGCCGGCTCGTCCGCCACCACCGCCAGCACCCGCCGCCGCCCATGGAATGCCGCCACCGGGACCAGCGGCGTGGCCAGTTCCGTCACCGCCGGCCCCAGCGCCGCCAGCTCGCTCGCCTCCGCCAGCAGCGGCGCGGGCGTGCCCGGCGGCCAGGCCTCGCGCGGCTTCGGGCTGGCTTGCTCCAGGCGCCACAGGCCCTTGCTCTGGCACAGGCTGAGCTGGGCGGCGGCAAGGTCGCCCGCCGCCGTGTCGTGCCAGACGCACTCATAGGGGGCTGCGCGCGTACGGCGGCCGATGGCGGACAGGCGCAGCAAGCGCGGCAGGTCCTCGGGCGGCAGGCAGACTTCGAGCGTGGGCATCGTCTAGGCGTTCGCCTCCGATAAGTCCTTGGTCGATAGGTCACTGGGCAGCACGAACCGCAGCAGCCTGCCGCCGCCCTCGCACAGCTCGCGCCACGGCGAGGCCACGCCGAACTGCGCCAATGCGCCGGACGGAAAGCCACTCGCCATCCGCTGCACCTGCTTGTCCACCCTGGCAGCGCCCGCCCCCGCCAACATCATGGCGAGGAGGTGCAGACCGGGGTTGTGGCCGACCAGCAGCACGCTGTCCGCCGCGGCCGGAATCTCGCGCAGCAGGTCGAGCATGTCCTCGGCGTCTGCCAGATAGAGCGCATCCATCGGTTCGACCACCGGCGGCCTCTGCCACAGGTCAAGCGCCGCCAAGGTCTGCAGCGTGCGCCGCGCCGAGGACACCATCACGTGGTCGGGCTGCAGGCCGAACTGGCGCATCGCCAGCGCCATCGCCTTCGCCGCCTGCTGCCCGCGCAAGTTCAGCGGCCGGGCATGGTCGGCCAGGTCGGGGTCGTCCCAGGACGACTTGGCGTGGCGCAGGAGGAGCAGTTGTCCCATATCGGCCGGATACAAGCACGCCGTCGGGTGGCACGCCATGCGCGCCTTGTCGCCAGGACGGCCGTGGCCACCTGCAGGCCGGGCAACCCTGTGGGAGTTTGAATGTCAGAGCCAGTCGTCATCGTGGGAGCCTACGGCGCCATCGGCTCGGCCATCGCGCGACGCTTGGCGGCGGCCGGCCGCGCGCTGCATCTGGTGGGGCGCGACGCTGATCGGCTGCAGGCGCTCGCCGCCGAGTTCGGCGCCACCCACGCCACCGCCGACGCGATGGACACCGCCGCCCTGCAGGACGCCGTGCGACAGGCCGGGCCGCGCATCGCCGGGCTGGCCTATTGCGCCGGCTCCATCGTAATGACGCCGCTCAAGCGCGCCACCGAGGCAGCCTTCCTCGACGCCTTCCGGCTCAACGCGCTGGGCGCCGCCATGGCCGTGGCGGCAGCGGGCGAGGGCCTGGCCGCGGTGCCGGGCAGCTCGGTGGTGTTGTTCAGCACCGTGGCCGTGCGCGCCGGCTTCACCAACCATACCGTGATCGCTGCCGCCAAGGGCGCGGTCGAAGGTCTGGTCGTCGCGATGGCGGCGGAGCTGGCGCCCAATACGCGGGTAAACGCGATCGCTCCCAGCCTGACCCGCTCCGGTATCGCCGCCGGCATGACGGACAATCCCGCCATGGCCAAGGCCATCGCCGCCCAGCACCCGTTGCCACGGCTGGGCGAGGGGGACGACGCCGGCGCCCTGGCCGCCTTCCTGCTCTCGCCCGACGCGGGATGGATCACCGGCCAGGTCTTCGCGGTCGACGGTGGCCGCTCCACCGTGCGCACTCGGGGCTGACGCATGCCGGGCACGCTCCGCGTCGTGCTGGGAGACCAGTGCAGCGCCCAGCTCTCCTCGCTGGCCGACCTCGACCCGGCGGCTGACACGGTGCTGATGGCGGAAGTACAGGGCGAGTGTACCTATGTACTGCACCACCAGAAGAAGATCGTGCTGGTGCTCTCCGCCATGCGCCATTTCGCCCGCGCCCTGAGCGCCCGCGGCGTGCGCGTGGAGTATGTGACGCTGGACGACCCGGCCAACACCCACTCCCTGCGCGGCGAGGTGGTGCGCGCCGCCCAGCGCCTGCGCCCCGACCAGGTGGTGGTGACGGAGTGCGGCGAGTGGCGCCTGGCGCAGGACATCGCCGGCTGGCAGGACGCGACCGGGCTGCCGGTCGATATCCGTGACGACTCCCGTTTCTTGTGCAAAATCCGAGAGTTCCGCGCCTGGGCTCATGGCAAGCGCTCGCTGCGGATGGAGTTCTTCTACCGCGAGATGCGCCGGCGTTACGGCCTGCTGATGGAGGCGGAGCAGCCCTTGGAAGGCCGCTGGAACTTCGACGCCGAGAACCGCAAGCGCCTGCCGCACGGCATCACCGTGCCGGACCCGCCGCACTTCCAGCCGGACGGCATCACCCAGGACGTCATCCGCCTGGTCCGCGAGCGCTTCGGCCATCATTTCGGCACCTGCGACGGCTTCAACCTGCCCGTCACCGCCGCCGACGCCACCGCGGCGCTGGCCGACTTCGTGCAAAACCGGCTGCCGCAATTCGGTGACTGGCAGGACGCGATGAAGACCGGCGCGCCGACGCTGTTCCACGCGCTGATTTCCACTGCCATGAACGTGGGCCTGCTCGAGCCGCTCGCCGTGTGCCAAGCCGCCGAGGCCGCCTTCCGCGCCGGTCGCATCCCGCTCAACGCCACCGAGGGGTTCATCCGCCAGGTGCTCGGCTGGCGCGAGTTCGTCCGCGGCATCTACTGGCTGAAGATGCCGGACTACGCCGGGCTGAACGCGCTGGCCGCTACCCGCAAGCTGCCGTGGTTCTACTGGGACGCCAACACCCGGATGAACTGCATGCACCACGCCATCACCGACACCCGCGCCCATGCCTACGCGCACCACATCCAGCGCCTGATGGTCACCGGCAACTTCGCCCTGCTCGCCGGGCTGGACCCGGTGGCGGTGGATGAATGGTACCTGGTGGTCTACGCCGACGCCTATGAGTGGGTGGAGATGCCCAACACCCGCGGCATGGCGCTGTTCGCCGACGGGGGGGTGGTGGGCTCCAAACCCTACGCTGCATCAGGCGCTTACATCAACAAGATGAGCGACTACTGCAAGCAGTGCCACTACGACGTGAAGGATGCCACCGGTGAGCGTGGCTGCCCGTTCAACGCGCTCTACTGGGACTTCATGGCCCGCCACGCCACACGCTTTGCCGGCAACCAGCGCATGGCGATGCCGCTGCGCACGCTGGCCAAGATGGACCCGGCCCGGGTGGAGCGCCTGCGCAGCCGCGCCGCCGGTTTCCTCGCCGCGATGGACGCCGGCGAGGTGGTGTAACGCCTAGCCGGCCAGCCCCGCTCGCGCCCGTGCCACCGCCCGCTGCGCCTTGGCCACCACCACCATGGTGCGCCCCTTTGCCCGGTCCAGCGCCGGCCGAGCGCCCGGGGCCGATGGCGTGAGGCCGGCCTGGCGCAAATAGTGGTTGAACCCGCGCGCCCGGCTGCGCAGCCGGCTTTCCCGCGTTTCAAACACCATCGTATAGGACACCGACCGGCTCGCCACGGTCTGCACCCAGTGCGGCGCGCTGTGCGGCTGGTGGAAGCCGAGGCCGGGCTTGAGGTGGAACACGTGCTCCTTCGCCGGGTCCCGCCCAGCGAGCGCCACCTGGCCTATGTCCACCTTGGCGCGGCGGAAGAACGGCTCCTTCTCGGCCTCGCTCAGCGCATCCGGCTCGTACAAATGGTAGGTCTTCTCGCCCTCCACCTGGGAGAAGAAGTTGCTCTCCGGGTCGAAGTGGAACGGCGTGGTGGACGCGGCGGAGGTGATCAGGATGCCGCCTTCCAGCCGCACCAGGTTCTCCCGCCGCACCCCGATGCCGGTGGCGGCCACCTCCTCGAACATCTGGTCGAGCAGCGCGCGAAACCCGGTGTCAAACCATTCCGGGCGCTTGAGCAGCAATCGCGTGGGCGCGACGTCCACCCGGGCCATCGCCTCGGCCGCGGTGGTCTCGACCGTCGGCACGGCGTAGAACGGCGTGCCGGGTGCTGCCGCGCTGCCGGCCACAAAGTAGTCCCCACGCTGCCCCGCGTAGCTCGCCGCCAACCGCTCCAACGCGGCGCGGGCGAACTGCGGCATGCGGTGCAGCTCGTGGGTGAACGCCACCGGCACACGGTCGAACGATGCTTGCAGCGCCTCCGCCGGGAGGTGCAGGGTCTGGCCACTGACATTGGTGGACGCCATCGAGCACCCTCGCGCTGTATCGGATCGCGAGACCAACCTATAGGAAAAACACGTTGCACGCAAGCGTATCCTCCTCTCACTCGCGCATGACGCGAGTGGCTGGGCCGGCACGATGAGCCGTATTGCCTACGTCAACGGCCGCTACGTGCCGCAATCCGAGGCCAACGTGAACGTGGAGGACCGCGGCTACCAGTTCGCCGACGGGGTCTACGAGGTGCTCTATTGGGCCCAAGGCCGCTTCCTGGACCAGGGCCTCCATATGGACCGGCTCGCGCGGTCGCTCGCCGAACTGGCCATCACCCCGCCGATGGGCCGCGCCGCCCTCCTGCACGTGCTGCGCGAGGTGACCCGGCGCAACCGCCTCGCCACCGGGCTCGTCTACATGCAGGTCACCCGCGGCGTCGCTCGGCGGGACCACGCCTTTCCCAGCCTCGCCACCCCGCCCGCCTTGGTTGTCACCTGCCGCCGCACCCCGCGCTTCCCCACCGACCCGGACGCTTGGGCCGGCACCGCCATCACCGTGGCGGACGAGCGCTGGGCGCGGTGCGACATCAAGTCGGTTTCGCTGCTGCCCAACGTGCTGGCCAAGCAGGCCGCGCGCGCCGCTGGCGCGACCGAGGCGATCATGATCGGCCGTGATGGCATGGTCACCGAGGGATCCTCCACCACCGTCTGGATGGTCGACCAAGCCGGCGTGCTGCGCACCCGCGCGCTTAGCCACGCCATCTTGCCGGGCTGCACGCGCGGCTCGCTGCTCGGCCAGCTCGCCCCACTCGCGATCGCCGCGGAGGAGCGGGCGTTCAGCGCGGCCGAGTTGCGCCAGGCCCAGGAGGTGTTCATCACCAGCGCCACCTCGTTCGTGAAGCCGATCACCCGGCTCGACGGCGCCCCGATCGGCGACGGCCAAGTCGGCCCCGTGACGCGCCAGCTCTTTCATTTGTTTGCCCAGCATGCCCGTGGCGGCGTGAACACACATACGTAACGTTCGCAACTGCGAGAGGAATGTTGCTTTGCAGCACAGGCCTCCCCTGATAG
Organism: Acetobacteraceae bacterium; assembly: GCA_965199105.1. Taxonomy (GTDB): domain Bacteria; phylum Pseudomonadota; class Alphaproteobacteria; order Acetobacterales; family Acetobacteraceae; genus LMUY01. The sequence goes on from CBDAQO010000002.1 coordinate 2,484,162, forward strand.
GTTAAGCACGCGCAAACGGGACCTGTGTGCCCGTTTTGGTGTCAAAAAAGCCGGGGTTTGACGAGCAACAACAACAAAGGAAGTGGCTCATGGCCAGCGAAAAGTCGCAGAACGTGCAGGATGTCTTCCTCAACCACGTTCGCAAAAGCAAAGCGCCCGTGACCGTGTTCCTGGTGAACGGCGTCAAGCTGCAGGGCATCATCACCTGGTTCGACAACTTTTCCGTATTGCTGCGGCGAGACGGGCATACCCAGCTCGTCTACAAGCACGCGATCAGCACCGTGATGCCGGGTGCTCCGATCCAATTGTTCGATGCGGCCAAGGCGGAAGCCACCGCGTCCGGCCCGGCCAGTGCGCCGATGCGGGAGATGGTGACTGACGGACTCCTCTAATACTGCGGCGGCCCCAACCCGGGCCGCCGTCATCCTTCCCTGGGAACGGCCGGACCGGTCGGACGCCTCGCGCGCTGCCGAAGCCCGCCTCGCCGAAGCAGTGGGCCTGGCGCAATCCATAGGGTTGGACGTGACGCACACCGCCATCCTGCCGCTGCGCACCCGGCGCTCTTCTTCGCTGCTTGGGGAGGGCCAGGTCAGCGCCCAGCATGAGGCCCTCACCGCGGCTGAAGTGGCGGTCGCGGTGGTGGACGCCTCGCTGTCCCCGGTGCAGCAGCGCAACCTGGAGCGGGAGTGGGGCTGCAAGGTAATCGACCGCACCGGCCTCATCCTGGATATTTTCGGCGAGCGCGCCCGCACCCGGGAAGGCTCGCTGCAGGTTGAACTCGCCCATTTGGACTACCAGCGCAGCCGCCTGGTCCGGTCCTGGACCCACCTTGAGCGGCAGCGCGGCGGCTTCGGCTTCCTTGGCGGCCCGGGTGAGACGCAGATCGAGGCCGACCGCCGGCTCATCACCGACCGCATCGTGCGCCTCAAGAAGGAGCTGGAGCAGGTCCGCCGAACCCGCGGGTTGCACCGGGCCGCGCGCACCCGCACGCCGCTGCCGGTGGTGGCGCTGGTCGGCTACACCAACGCCGGCAAATCCACCCTGTTCAACACCCTCACAGGCGCCACCGTGCATGCCGAGGACCAGCTTTTCGCCACGCTCGACCCGACCATGCGCGGCCTGGCCTTGCCGAATGGACGCCGGGTCATCCTGTCCGACACGGTGGGCTTCATCAGCGAGCTGCCGACCGAGCTGGTCGCCGCCTTCCGCGCTACGCTGGAGGAGGTCGCCGCCGCCGACGTGATCCTCCACGTGCGCGACGCCGCCCACCCCGATACCCTGGCGCAGCGCGCCGACGTGCTGGCCGTGCTCGACGGGCTCGAGCAGGAGGGCACGCTTGACCCGGGTTGGCCCAGCCGCACCATCGAAGTGCTGAACAAGGCGGACTTGTTGGGCGGCATCGACAAGCTTGGCGTCAAGGCCGACGCGGTGGCTATCTCGGCGATCACCGGCGAAGGCCTGCCCGCGCTGCGCAGCGCCATCGAGACCCGCATGGCCTTGGGCATGGAGCAGGCCGACTACGACATCGCTCCCGCCGATGGCGCCCGCATCGCCTGGCTCTACCAGCACGGCGAGGTGCTGGCCCGGCAAGACGACGACGAGGCGATCCATCTGCGCGTCCGCCTGCTGCCGGCCGACCGCGCTCGCTTCGAGCACCTGCCATAGCCGCCGCGCCGCCCATTCCGGAGCCGGCCTGGCAGGAGGTGGTGCAACTTCTGCGTGCCGCCGCCCGCGCCGAGATCATGCCGCGCTTCCGCAACCTGCGCCCGAGCATGATCCGGCAGAAATCGAGCCCGACCGACCTCGTGACCGAAGCCGACGAGGCTGCTGAAGCCGCCATCACCACTGGACTGCAGCGGCTGTTTCCCGGCTGCCTGGTGGTGGGCGAGGAGGCCTGCGCCACCGACCCGGCCTTGCTGGGCCGCCTCGAGGGCGCCGAACTCGCCTTCGTGCTGGACCCGATCGACGGCACCGGCAATTACTGCGCCGGCCTGCCCCTGTTCGGCGTCATGATCGCTGCCGTGGTGAACGGCACCGTGGTGGCCTCCGCCATCCACGACCCCGTGTGCGACGACGTGGCCATTGCCCTGCGCGGCGCCGGCGCCTGGACCCAGCGCCCCACCGGCGAGCGCACCAAGCTGCACGTGGCCGCTCCCGCGGCGACGCCGGCCATGAGCGGCTGCATCTCCTGGCGCTACTTGCCCGAGGCTCGCCGCGCCGCCACGGTCGCCAACATGGTGCGGCTGGCCCAGGTGTCGGACTATCGCTGCGCCGCGCACCAATACCGTATGCTCGCCGCAGGCCACCTGCATTTCCTGGTGTTCAACAAACTCATGCCTTGGGACCATCTGCCCGGCTGGCTGCTGCACCAGGAGGCCGGCGGCTTCTCCGCCCATTTCGACGGCCAGCCCTACCAGCCCTCGGACATAAGCGGCGGCCTGGTCTGCACCCCCGACCGGGCCGGGTTCGACGCCCTCACCGGCGTGCTGTTCGGCTGAGCTTGCCGCCGCGCGCCCGGCGCCACACCATGGGCGCATGCTGGTCCGCCCCGCCGTCCCCGCCGACAACGACGCCATCTGGTCTGTCATCGGCCCGGTGATCCGCGCCGGCGACACCTACGCGCTGGACGCGGACATGAGCCGGGCCGATGCGCTGGCCTACTGGCTGGCGGCCGACAAGCAGACCTTCGTCGCCGAAGCGGAGGGCGCCATCCTCGGCAGCTACTACATCCGCGCCAACCAGGCGGGCGGCGGCCGGCATGTCTGCAACTGCGGCTACGTCACCGCCGCTGCCGCCAGGGGTCGCGGCGTGGCCCGCACGATGGGCCAACATTCCATGGACTACGCCCGTGCCCGCGGCTTTCGCGCCATGCAGTTCAACTTCGTGGTGAGCAGCAACACTGTGGCCGTGAGCCTCTGGCAGTCGCTCGGCTTTGACGTTATCGGTCGGCTTCCGCGGGCGTTCGACCATCCCGCACTCGGCATGGTTGACGCCCTGGTGATGTTCCAACGCTTGTAGCCAATGCTGTCTGCGACGATGCCAGCCCACCGCCCGCTCCCCCATCCGGCCAACACCGCGGCATGAGCGGCTCGGACGAAGCCTGGCGACCGCGCGCCAATCCGTGGCTGATCGCCATCGTCGTCACCATGGCCGCGAGGATGCGGACTGGTTCGGCTCGCCGTTCATCCGCACGATGCGCTCGGCGCCGGCGTTGGCCTGGCCGGCACCGTGTTGTGGCTGCTGGTGGCCAAGCGCCCGGTGGTGAGCCTGTGGCCGTTCCGTGACCGCAACTTCGCCGTGGGCTCCGTCGTCGTGCTGGTGATGTTCTCGGTGCTCTACGCTAGCGCGGTGCTGATCCCGCAACTGGCGCAAACCCGATACGGCTATACCGCCACCTGGGCCGGGCTGATCCTGTCGCCGGGCGGCTTCGTCATCCTGCCGCTGATCCCGCTACTGAACTCGCTGATGTCGCGCGTCGAGACGCGCTACGTCATCGCGTTCGGCTTCCTGTCGCTCGGCACCGCGCTGGCTTATGCCACCCGGCTGACGCCCGACCTGTCGTTCTTCCACCTGGCCACGCTGCGGCTGACCAGGTCAGCGCGAGCGGCGCAGCGCTCCCAGCAACCCGAACGCCAGCGCGCCGAGCGCAAACCGCACTGGCGCCGGGCTCTTGGTGATGGACCAGTGCAGGCTGCTGCTCAGCGACTCGCGGTCGAACGGCCCGTGCATGCCCTTCGGCCGCGACGAGGGGGAGAACATCTCTGGATCCCGCGCCGCCGCCACCTTCTTGTTGCGGGTGGATTGGGTGAGATTGCCGATGACGCCACCCACGAAGTCCACCGCGGCCGGCGCAACCCGGTTGGCCGCCACCAGCGCGTCCGTCACGCCCGTCACGCGCCACTCGCGCCGCCGCTCAGTCGCGGCAAGGTAGATCGCCTCGCCGATGAGCTCCGGCTGGAACACCGGCGGCGGCGGGCGCGGCGACTTCTCCATCGAGGTTCCGGCATGGCTGTAGAACGGCGTGTTGACCGCCGGCGGATGCACCATCGTTACGTGCACGGCCGAGCGTTCCGCCAGCAGGTCCGACCGCAGCGCTTCGGTGAAGCCGCGCAAGCCGTATTTGGAGGCCGAATACGCCGACTGCATCGGCGCGCCGCGATAGGAGATCGCCGACAGCACCTGCACGACGGTGCCACGGTTGCGCGGGCGCATCCGCCGCAGCGCCGTGCGCGTGCCGTTCACGGTGCCGATGAGGTTCACGTCGATCACCCGGCGGAACGCGTCCTCCGGCACGTCGCTGAAATGGCCGAAATAGCCCACCGCGGCGTTGTTCACCCAAACCTCAAACGGGCCCAGCTCCGCCTCGAGTTCGATGGCCGCCTTCTCCAGCGCCGCCGCGTCGCTTACGTCGGCGAGCGCGACATGCGCCCTGCCGCCGGCCTCCTCCACCAGCCGTTTCGCCTCGACCAACCGCTCCCGCCCGCGACCGACCAGCCCCACGCTCCAGGCATGGCGCCCAAACTCCAGCGCCGCCGCCAGCCCGATGCCGGACCCGGCGCCGGTGATCACCACCGTCCTCGGCGACGCCGGGGTCTTGTTGGAAGCGGGGTTTGGCACGGGCGTCTCCTCGGTTGCGGCTGCTATCCGGGCGCCAACGTGGCCCGGCGCCCGCGGTGGCTCGCCACACGACACAGTGACGAACCCCGGCGCGAAACGGGTCGGTAGACTCGTGGCCGATCGAGTCGCAGTGACGGGAGAAGCAGCATGGCCAAGCTCACCACCAGGCAGACGGTCGTCCCGCTGTGGCACTATCAATGCCCCGACTGCGGCTTCGGCGACGGCGAAATCGGCTATCATGCCGCCACCGACGCCATCTATTGCGAGGTCTGCCTCGAGGACGCCCGCCACGTCCGGCTGAAGCGCTGGCAGGCCGAGGCCGTGGCCCCGCCGGAAAACCAGTCGGACGGCTGAGCGGCGCGGCGGCTGGCGTCGCGCAACCGTAGCGGCTACAGCAACGCGGCATGCGCCCATTCCTGGATTTCGAAAAGCCCATCGCCGAGCTCGAAGCCAAGATCGAAGAGCTCCGCCACCTGCAGGAACCCGGCGGCATCAACATCGCCGAAGAGATCGCCCACCTTACCGAGAAGGCGGACAAGCAGCTTCGCGCCACCTACGCCAAGCTCACCCCGTGGCAAAAGACCCAGGTCGCGCGCCACCCGGATCGGCCCAAGGCGCTGGCCTACCTGCGCGCCCTCATCACCGACCTCACGCCGCTCGCCGGCGACCGCGCCTTCGCCGAGGACACCGCCATCGTCGGCGGCCTGGGGCGTTTTGGCGGCCGCCCCGTGGTGGTTATCGGCACCGAGAAGGGCGAGGACACCGACGGCCGCGTCCACCACAATTTCGGCATGGCCAAGCCGGAGGGCTACCGCAAGGCCCGCCGCCTGGTCGAGCTCGCCGGCCAGTTCCGCCTGCCGGTGCTGACCTTCGTGGACACCGCCGGCGCCTTCCCCGGCGTGGAGGCCGAAGCGCGCGGCCAGGCGGAGGCTATCGCCCGCTCCATCGAGGCCTGCCTGTTAGCGCCCGTCCCGATCATCGCCACCGTCACCGGCGAGGGCGGCTCCGGCGGCGCCATCGCCATCGCGGCCGGAGACCGCGTGCTGATGCTCGAGCACGCCATCTACTCGGTGGCCTCGCCCGAAGCCTGCGCCGCCATCCTCTGGCGCGACGCCGCTCAAGCCCCCGCCGCCGCCGAGGCGCTGCGCCTGACCGCCGAAGACCTGCGCAGCCTGGGCCTGGTCGACACCGTGGTGGGCGAGCCCATCGGCGGCGCGCACCGTGACCCGGCGGCCACCATCGCCATCGTGGGCCAAGCGGTGCGCACCGCGCTGGCCAGCCTCGACGGGCAGGACGGGCCCACACTGCTCGCCCGCCGCCGCGAGAAGTTCCTCGCCATGGGCCGCGAGGCGGGCGTCTAATGCTGGACTTGGCGCGGTGTTCGACGCCGCCCCCACCCGCCGCCCGAGCTACCGCAGCCTGGTGCGCGAGGCCTGGTCCGGCCTGACCGACTGGCCGGCAGCGCCGAGCCGCGACGGCCTTCCCGATGGGCGCGGCCAGCCCGTTCTGGTGGTCCGGCCTTCCTCACCAGCGACCTGATCACCCGCCGCTTGCGCCGCTTCCTGGGTGAATGCGGCTTTCGCGCCTTCGGCTTGTGCGGAGCCTGGCCTGACCGCGCCGGGCTTGATCACGCGCGGCCAGATCACAGCCGCCGGTAACCCCGCCCGACCATGCAAGCCGTCAGCTCGTCATGCTTGGGCTGGTTGGAACTGAACAACGCCCGCACCGCCGAGGACGGCGTCGCATTGGCCACCTGCGCCGCGTGCTTCTCCGCCTGCGCCCGACACTTCGCCAGGTCGGCCTGATACTTGACCGACTCGTGGTCCCCGGCGACCGGCGGCTGGAACGACGCACAGGAAGCCACCAGCAGCGACACCCCCAAAGCCGACAGCGTGAGCCTGCCCCTCCCGCCCGCGGCCCGGACAATCCCTCCAGCCCGCCTGAGCGCGATGAAGCTGTCTCCCTCCGGGTGAGGGTCGGGCGGCTCTGCCAAAGGTTTCCTGGGCGCAAGCCCGGTAAATGGCAGTGGAGGGGAGGGGGACGCCGCTCCCTTGCCAACCGTCAGGAGCCAGGCCGCCCCGACAACGAACTCGCTCACCATCTACCGCGCCAGCAACCGCGAGAAGCTCGCCAGCCCGGCCCCACCGGCAAAGCCCGCCGCCAGCAGCAGCGCCACCGTCGGGCCGTGATTGACCGACAGCCCGAAACACAGCGCCACCAGTGCCGCCCCGCTGGCCTGACCCAGCAACCGCGACGTCGCCACGATCCCGCTCGCCGACCCGCTGCGCTCTTGCGGCGCCGAAGACATGATCGCCCGCAGGTTTGGTGACTGGAAGAAACCGAACCCGCCGCCGCACACCATCATACGCCAGACGATGTCGAGCACCCCAGGATGCGCCGGCAAGCCGGCCATCAGCAGCAAGCCGACGCAGAGCACCACCATGCCGCACCCGCCCAGCACGGCCGGCGGGTAGCGGTCCGACAGCGAGCCGGCCAATGGCGCGATCATGCCCGTCACCACCGGCCAGGGCGTGAGCAGCAAGCCGGTTTGCACCGCGCTGCGGCCGAGGCTGGTCTGAAAGTAGAACGGCAGCGCCACGAAGGCGAGCCCTTGCGCGGCGAACGAGCACATCGCGGTTAGCGAGGACAGCGCAAACAGCGGCCGGCGATACAAGTCCACCGGCAGCATCGGCGCCGCCATGCCGGATTGCCGCCACACCAGCACCGTTCCCGCCGCCAGCGCCGCCGCCAGCAGCACCGCCGTCCGCACCGGCCCGGCGCTGTGGGTGCCCTCGCCGATGCCTACGATCAGCAGGCTGAAGGTGGCGCCTGTTAGCAGCGCACTGCGCACGTCGAACCGGTGCCGCGCGCGCGGCGTGGCGGGCAGCGACTTGGTGGCCAAGGCCAGCGCCGCGACGCCCAGCGGCACGTTCAGCGCGAACAGCCACGGCCAGGTCGACACGGCCAGCACCGCCGCCGAAACGGTCGGCCCCGTCGCGGTGGCCACGGCGACCACCAACGCATTGAACCCCAAGCCACGCCCGAACTGCTTGGCCGGGTAGATGAAGCGGATCAGCGCCGTGTTGACGCTCATGATCCCGGACGCACCCAGCCCCTGCAGCACCCGCGCCGCCGTGAGCGTCGGGATCGACCAGCTCAGCGAACATGCCAGCGACGCCGCGGTGAACAGCAACAACCCGTACGAATACACTCGCGAGTAGCCGATGATCTCGCCCAGCGACGCCAGCGGCAGCAGGGTCGCGACCAGGGCCAGTTGGTAGGCGTTCACCACCCAGATGGAGTCTGCCGGGCTGGCATGCAGGTCCTTGGCGATGGTGGGCAGCACCGCGTTGGCAATCGAGGTGTCCAGCGAAGCCATCCCCACGGCCACCACCACGGTGGCGATCGCCCAACTGCGGCGGGCCGAGGGCAGGCCGTCGAGCAGCACCGGCTCGGCCATGGCCGCCCGCGTCATGCCGCGGCGATCAGCTTCACGCGCTTGCCGGCTACCCCCAAGGCGATCTGCCCGCGCTTGAGCGCCAGCGCGTCATCGCCGAACACCGTGCGCCGCCAGCCCGAGAGTGCCGCCACATCCGGCGCCTCCTCCACCGCCAGCCGGTCGATATCGTCGGAGGAGGCCACCAGCTTGGGCGCCACGTCATGCTCCTCACACTTTGCGGCGAGCAACACCTTGAGCAGCGCCACCAGAGCCGGGGAGGGGCGCGGGCCGTCGCGCAACCGCGGCAGCTCGGGCAGTGCGTCCTCCTCCAACGCGCCCGCGGCGGCGATGGCGGCGAGCAGCCCGGCACCCGACTTGCCCTCGGCGAAGCCCCGGGTCAGCCCGCGGCACCGCGCCAGCGCCTCCGCCGTGGCCGGGGCGGTCGCCGCCACCTCCAGCAAGCTCTCGTCGCGCAACAGCCGCTGGCGGGGAATGTTCACCCGCTGCGCCTCCCGCTCCCGCCAGGCTGCCACCGCGCGCAGCACGCCCAGCATGCGCCGGTTGGCCGTGCGCGGGCGCAACCGCTCCCACATCGCTTCCGGGTCGGCGCGGTAGGTGGCCGGGCGAGCCAGCACCTCCATCTCCTCCAGCACCCAGGTGGTGCGGCCCTCGCGCTCCAGCCGCTCGCGCAGGCGCAGATAGGCGGTGTGCAGGTAGGTCACGTCGGCGGCGGCATAGCTCACCTGGGCCGCAGACAGCGGCCGGGCCGACCAGTCGCTGAAGCGATGCGCCTTGTCGATGCTGCCGCCCACCAAGGCCGACACCAGCGCGTCATACCCGACCTGGTCGCCGAAGCCTGCCACCATGGCGGCGACCTGGGTGTCGAACACCGGCTTCGGCACGGCGCCGAACAGCTCGAGGAAGATCTCGATATCCTGTCGCGCGGCGTGGAACACCTTGAGCGTGGTCTCGTCCCGCAGCAGCGCGGCCAACGGCGACAGGTCCAGCCCCGGCGCCATCGCGTCGATCACCGCGTTTTCCGCCGCCCCACCGACCTGAACCACGCAGAGCTCAGGGTAATAGGTACGTTCCCGCATGAACTCGGTATCGACGGTCACAAAGTCCTCCTCGCGCAACCGCTCACACAGCGCGGCGAGGCTCTCGGTGGTGGTGATGAGGCTAGGCGCGGGGTAATCAGGGCGCTTGGGCATTCACAACTTATCGCCCGCGCCGAACGCCCCCGTCAAAGTGCCGCGACGCTCAGATGGCACGATGGATGCGCAGCAGCCCGAACGCGGCAATCGTCATGGCGCAGAGCAGCCGGCCGTCCCGGATCATCGCCTCGATCTCGCCCACCGGGATCGCCCGCGTCACCATGCCTTGCTCGCTCGGCTCCCGGTCGTGCGGGCCCTGGCGCAGCCCGGTGGCGAGGAACACGTGGCCCAATTGGTTACAATAGCCCGGGCCCTGCAGGAACGCGCCGACCCGCTCGATTTGGGACGCGATCAGCCCGGTCTCCTCCCGCAGTTCAATCGCCGCCACCTCGCCGGGCGGCGTATCCGGCCGGTCCTCCACCGTTCCCATCGGCAGCTCCCATAGCCGGCGCTGCACCGGGTAGCGATACTGCTCCACCAAGGTGAGGCAGCCCTCCTCCAGCGCGGCCACGACCACGAAATCCGGCCGCTCGACCACGCCATAAAGCCCCTCCGACCCATCCGCCCGGCGGATCGTGTCCTCCCGTAGCCGCAGCCAGCGATTCTGGTAGGCAATCCGGCTGGTCAGCGGGACTATCTCGTGCTGCATCGCGGTCATGCCCGACCCTTCCTTGCGACGGCGTTTTGCGATCGACGGGCCGGTTGTATGCCGAAGCGGTTAACGGAACGCCAACATCGCCGGGTGTCATACGACGTTCACCGTTTTGTCACATCCGCGTCGTTACTTTTCCCTAGGTTCCGCCTCGTTTCGGGAGCGCGGATGCGCGTCGCCCCTTTCGCCAGGAGGAAGCATGAGAGTTTCACGCGCGGCCATCGCCATCGCGTTCACCGGCTATGCGGTTGCCGCCCATGCCCAGCAGATCACCGGCGCCGGCGGCACGTTCCCAGCGCCGGTCTATGCGAAATGGGGCGAGGCGGCCAAGTCAGCCACCGGCATCGAGCTGAACTACCAGGCGATCGGCTCCGGCGGCGGGCAAAACCAGATCACCAACCGCACGGTCGATTTCGGCGCGTCGGACGCCCCGATGGCGCCTGAGAAGCTCGAATCCGCGCACCTGCTGCAGTTCCCCACCGTCATGGGCGCCGTGGTGCCGATCGTGAACATCCCGGGCGTGGCGCAGGACGAGCTGAAGCTCACCGGCCCGGTGATCGCCGATATCTACGCCGGCAAGATCGAGAAGTGGAACGACCCCAAAATCGAGGCGCTCAACGCCGGCGTGAAGCTGCCCAACCTGGCCATCGCCCCGGTCTACCGCGCCGACGCCTCCGGCACCTCGTTCGTCTGGACCTCCTACCTTTCGGCGGTCAGCCCGGACTGGAAGAGCTCGGTCGGCGCCAACACCAGCGTGAAATGGCCTGCCGGGGCCGGCGCCAAGGGCAATGACGGCGTGGCCGCCACCGTGGCGCACACCCGCGGCGGCATCGGCTACGTCGAGAACGCCTATGCCACGCAGAACCACCTGATCACGTCGGAACTGCAGAACAAGGCCGGGAAGTTCGTCAAGCCGACCATGGCCGCGTTCCAGGCCGCCGCCAGCGCCGCCGATTTCGCCAACGCGCCGCACTTCGCGGTGAGCCTGATCGACTTGCCCGGCGACACCACCTGGCCGATCGTCTCGCCCACATTCATCCTGCTGCCGGAGGACCCGAAGGACGCCAAGAAGAGCGCCGACGTGATGAAGTTCTTCGACTGGTGTTATAAGGATGGCGGCGCGATCGCTAGCTCGATGGACTACATCCCAATGCCGACCTCGGTGGCCGACCTGATCCGCACGGCTTGGCACAAGAACGTCATGTTCGACGGCAAGCCGGTCAACTAACCAGACGTCAACCATCACGCTGCATACTCGGGCGGCGCCATCCCGCGGCGCCGCCCGCCGCAGCGTCCACCACCACATCGGAGCCTTCGTGCAACAGGCGCTTGCCGCAACACCGCAGACCCAGCCGCCGCCGACGCCAGCGGCGCGCCGGGCCATGGCCGGCGGCTCGGTAGGGGACCGTGTGTTCGCCGGCCTCGCCACCGCCTCGGGCCTGCTGGTGCTGGTCCTGCTCGGCGCGATCATCGTCGTGCTGTTCTTGGGCGGCCTGCAGGCGTTCCGCGCGTTCGGCCCGGGCTTCCTCACCAGCACCGACTGGGACCCGGTGCAGGACGTCTACGGTGCCGCCGTGCCCGTCTACGGCACCGTGGTCACGGCCGTGCTCGCGCTCCTGGTATCCGTGCCGCTCGCGTTCGGCATCGCCTTCTTCCTCACCGAACTGGCGCCCGATTGGATGAAGCGCCCGATCGGCACGGCGGTGGAACTGCTCGCGGCGGTCCCCTCAATCATCTTCGGCATGTGGGGCTTCTTCGTGATCGTGCCGGTGATGGCGGAATACGTGCAGCCCTGGGTGATCGACACCTTTGGGGACCTGCCGCTCATCGGCGTGCTGTTCTCCGGCGCCCCGTTCGGCACCGGCATCCTCACCGCGGCCCTCATCCTGGCCGTGATGATCATCCCCTTCATCGCCGCCACCATGCGCGACGTGTTCCAGACCGTGCCCGCCATGTTCAAGGAGTCCGCCTACGGGATTGGCTGCACGCGGTGGGAAGTGATGCGCTCGATCGTGCTGCCCTACACGCGCAGCTCGGTGGTCGGCGGCATCATGTTGGGCCTGGGCCGCGCCTTAGGCGAGACCATGGCGGTGACGTTCGTGATCGGCAACACCAACCGCATCTCGCCCTCGCTGTTCGCGCCCGGCAACACGATCGCCTCGCTGGTGGCGCTCGAGTTTCCGGAGTCGCCCTCGGGCAGCCTGAAGCTCTCCTCGCTGATGGCGCTGGGCTTCATTCTGTTCGTCATCTCGTTCATCGTGCTGGCCATCTCGCGGCTGCTGCTGCGCCCCCGTGCCAAGACCTGACCCGGCATGAGCGCCACCACCGCCACCACCAGCACTATTCCGGGCCGCCCGCGGGACCACAGCCAGGCCGCCCGGCTGGCCCGACGCCGCCGGATGTCCAACCGCGTGGTCGGCGCGCTGTGCATCGCGGCGACCCTGATCGGGCTGCTGCTGCTCGCCTCCATTTTGTTCACCCTGGTCTCGCGCGGCTTTTCCAGCCTTTCCGCGGGCGTGCTGGTGAAGAACACCGCGCCGGCCGGGTCGGGCGGCGGCCTGGCCAACGCCATCGTCGGGACCGTCCTGCAAACCGCCATCGGCACCCTGATCGGCACCCCGATCGGCCTCATGGTCGGCACCTACCTCTCGGAATATTCCGCCGGGTCCGTGCTGGGCAACGCGGTCCGCTTCGTGTCGGACGTGCTGCTCTCGGCGCCGTCCATCCTGATCGGCCTGTTCATCTACCAGCTCGTCGTGCTGCCCTCGGGCGGCTTCTCCGGCATCTCCGGCTGCATCGCGCTCGCCGTCATCGTCATCCCCATCGTGGTGCGCACCACCGAGGACATGCTGCGGCTGATCCCGGTGAGCCTGCGCGAGGCGGCAGTGGCGTTAGGTGCGCCGAAATGGCGGGCGATCACCTCCATCTGCTACCCGGCGGCGCTGGACGGCATCCTGACGGGCGTGCTGCTGGCCATCGCGCGCATTGCCGGCGAAACCGCGCCGCTGCTGTTCACCAGCCTGGGCAACCTCAACGCCACGGTGGATTTCCAGCATCCGAGCACGCTGGTCACCGCCTTTGGCACCGCGATGTCGAGCCTGCCGGTAACGATCTACCAATATGCCGGGTCGGCCTACCAGGACCTGGTGGACCTGTCCTGGGTGGCGGCCTTGCTGATCACGGTGGGCGTGCTCGCGCTCAACATCGTGGCTCGCCTGGCCATCCGCCGCCGCAAATGACTGCCCCCGACGGGTGCAAAGGGACGCTGTGATGATGAGCGAACAAACCACGACCCAACCGCAAACCACTCTGGCGCAAGCCGGCAGCGTGCAAACCCGACCCGGCGCGGCACTCAACGCCGCGTGCATCTCCATCGAGGCGCTGGATTTCTTCTACGGCAACAACAAGGCCCTGAAAGCCGTCTCGCTCGAGCTGCCCGGCAAGCAGGTCACCGGCATGATTGGGCCCTCCGGCTGCGGCAAGTCCACGCTGCTGCGGGTGCTGAACCGGATGTACGACCTCTATCCCGGCCAGCGCGCCCAAGGCCGCGTGATGATGGACGGCACCAACATCATCGACCCCTCGGTCGACCTGAACATGCTGCGCAGCCGGATCGGCATGGTGTTCCAAAAGCCGACGCCATTCCCGATGTCGATCTACGACAACATCGCCTTCGGGGTGAAGCTGCACGAGCGGCTGAACCGCGCCGACATGGACGAGCGCATCGAATGGTCGCTCACCCGCGCCGCCCTCTGGCCCGAGGTTAAGGACCGGCTGCGCACCTCCGCCGCCGGGCTGTCGGGCGGTCAGCAGCAGCGCCTGTGCATCGCCCGCACCATCGCCACCCGCCCCGAGGTGATCCTGCTCGACGAGCCGACCAGCGCGCTCGACCCGATCAGCACCTTGCGGGTGGAAGAGTTGATCGACGAGCTGAAGCGGGACTTTACCATCGCCATTGTCACCCACAACATGCAGCAGGCCGCGCGCTGCGCCGACCAAGTGGCGTTCTTCTATTTGGGAGAGCTGGTGGAGGTGGCACCCGCGGTGCAGATGTTCACAGCACCGAAGCAAAAGCGCACACAGGAATACATCACCGGCCGGTTCGGCTAGGATGCTGGTTCAGACGGACAAGCGCTAAGGGGAAGCAGCATGGTGGACGCGGCGCCGGAACATATCGTCCGCTCCTACGCGCAGCAATTGGCCGAGCTGCGGGACCGGATCACCCAGATGGGCGGCATGGTGGAAGCGCAGGTCGCCTCCGCGGCCAGTGCCGTGGTGCACCAGGACAGCGCTGCGGCCACCCAGACCGTGGAGCAGGACCCGGCGGTGGATGCGCTCGAACGCGCGGTGGAAGCCCAGGTGATCGCCATGTTGGCGTTGCGCCAGCCCATGGCGCAGGACCTGCGGCAGATCGTCGCCGCGCTGAAGATCACCTCCGCACTGGAGCGCATCGGCGACTACGCCTCCAACGTCGCCAAGCGCTCGATCGTGTTGCAGCAGTTTTCGCTGCCGTTCAGCCTGTCCGGCATCGCGCACATGACGCGGCTGGTGCAGGAGAACCTCAAGCTCACGGTCGACGCGGTGAGCGACAACGACGAGGCCAAAGCGCTGCAGGTGTGGCGCGCGGACCAGGCGGTGGACGACATCTACAACGCGATCTTCCGCGAGCTCGTCACCTACATGATGGAAGACCCGCGCAACATCACGCCTTGCACGCACCTGCTGTTCATCGCCAAGAACCTCGAGCGCATCGGCGACCACACCACCAACATCGCCGAAACGGTGCATTATACCGTCACGGGCGAGGTGCTGCCGGAGAGCCGCCCCAAGGGCGACACCTCGGCCTACACCGTGGTCCGCCCACGCGACTGATCGGCCTCGAAGGAGTTGTGATATGCGGGAAGCCAGCACGGCGGAGATGATGTCGAGCCAAGCCAAGCCCCTGGTGCTGGTGGTGGAGGACGAGGCTGCCCTCGCCACCATGCTGCGCTACAACCTCGAGAAGCAAGGCTTCCGTGTCGACGAAGCGGTGGACGGGCAGGAGGCGCTCACCCGCATCGCCGAGGCGCCGCCCGACATGGTGCTGCTGGACTGGATGCTGCCGGCGATGAGCGGTATCGAGGTCTGCCGCCAAATCCGCCGCCGCGCCAACACGCGCGACCTGCCGGTGATCATGGTCACCGCCCGCACCGAGGATGGCGATGCCGTGCGCGGGCTCAACACCGGCGCGGACGACTACATCACCAAGCCGTTCAACATGGACGCGCTGCTCGCCCGCATGCGCGCGCTGTTGCGCCGGGCCGGGGCGATGCCAGCCAAGGGGCGCCTCGAGTTCCACGACATCGCCATGGACCTGTCGGCCCACCGCGTGCAGCGTAACGGCCGCGCCATCCATCTGGGGCCGACCGAGTTCCGCCTGCTGGAGTTCTTCATGCAGCACCCGCGCCGGGTGTTCTCGCGCGAAGAACTGCTGGACGCGGTGTGGGGACCGGACATCCACGTCGAGCCGCGGACGGTGGACGTGCACATCCGCCGACTGCGCAAGTCGGTCAACGGCTCCGGCGAGCTCGACCTCGTTCGCACCGTCCGCGCCGCCGGCTACGCGCTCGACACCGAAGTCATCTAATATCGACGAAGCCCTCTCCCCCTTGGGAGAGGGTTGGGTGGGGGGCCCGACCCCCATCCATCACACTTAGGACAACCCTCATTGGCCTTCACCTGCACGATCCCCGCCCAACCCACCGTGCAGCAGGACGACGCCACCGTCCGCATCACCCGTTGGGACTTCGAACCCGGCGCCGTGACCGGCTGGCACGAGCATGGCTGGCCCTATTTTGTCGTCATGCTGATGGCCGGCACCCTGCGCGTGCATGACGGCACGACGGTGACCGACGTGCCGCTCGCGCAAGGACAATCCTATCAGCGCCCGGCCGGCATCAAGCACGACGTGATGAACGGCTCGCCGCACCCGATCGCGTTCGTCGAGATCGAGCTCAAGCAGGCGCTCGACTAACGCTGCCGCAACACGTCGATCGGAACCCAGGCGCCCTCGCGCTCGAAATACCAGAACACCCAGCCGTTGCACGACGGCGCGTTCTGCACCGCCGCGCCCACCTTGTGGATCGAGCCCTGGAGCGTCCCGCTGGTCAGCGTGCCGTCCGCGTTCACCGTGGCCGACGCGCGGCGCATCCGGTCGCGCAGTTCGGTGCCGGGGGCCACCACGCCGCTCTCCACGAAGCTGCCGAACGACACCCGTGGCGCGTCTCGGCGCGACGGTGCCACCGCCAGCCCCACCAGCGGTGCTGCGCGCTCCTTGTTTACCCGCGCCATCGCGGCTTCCACGTAGGCCGGATGGCGCTCGATGCCCACGAAATGGCGGCCCAGCCGCTTGGCCACCACCGCCGTCGTGCCGGTGCCGAGGAACGGGTCCAGCACGACGTCGTCCGGCGCGGTGGCGGCCAGCAGCACGCGGTGCAGCAGCGCTTCCGGCTTCTGCGTCGGGTGCAGCTTCAGGCCGTGCTGGTTGCGCAGCCGCTCCGGGCCGGTGCAGAGCGGCATTAGCCAGTCGCTGCGCATCTGCACGTCGTCGTTCAGCGCCTTCATGGAGTGGTAGTTGAACTTGTAGCGGCTGTCCCGCCCCCGCGCCGCCCAGATCAGCGTCTCATGCGCGTTGGTGAAGCGCCGGCCGCGGAAGTTCGGCATCGGGTTGGACTTGCGCCACACCACGTCATTCAGGATCCAGAACCCCAAATCCTGCAGGATGGCGCCAATGCGGAAGATGTTGTGGTAGGCGCCGATGACCCAGATGGTGCCGTCCTTGCGCAGCAGCCGGCGGCACTCCTCGAGCCAGGCGCGGGTGAAGGTGTCGTAGGCGGCGAAGTCGGCGAACTGGTCCCAATCATCGTCCACGCCGTCCACCAGGCTGTCGTCCGGCCGGCGCAACTCGCCGC
The DNA here is from genome assembly GCA_965199105.1 of Acetobacteraceae bacterium. GTDB lineage: Bacteria > Pseudomonadota > Alphaproteobacteria > Acetobacterales > Acetobacteraceae > LMUY01. Next base: position 2,500,974 of record CBDAQO010000002.1, read on the forward strand.
GGAGTTGCAGGTTGTAAGGCGGGTCGGCGAACACGCAATGGAACGAGGCTGGTGGCAGCATCGCCATCACCTGCAGGCAGTCGCCCCGCAACACCTGGTCCAGCGGCAGTTCGCGGCCGACTTCCACGCGCTGATATCCTTGTTGATGCGGAGCGGAGTCTGCCGGGGCGGTGGAAGTCGCGTCAATCGCCGGCCATCAGCTCCAATTCCGCGAGCTGCAGCCGCACGCTGCCGAAGGTGGGGCGATGGTGCCGGCAGGGACCATGCAAAGCCAGCGCGGCCCGGTGCGGCGGGGTGCCGTAGCCAACGTTGCTCGCCCACCCGTAGTGGGGAAAGCGCACCGCCAGCCGCGCCATCGCCCGGTCCCGCACCACCTTGGCCACGATGGACGCCGCGGCGATGGAAAAACACGCCGCATCCCCGCCGATCACGCAACGCACCGGGCAGGCCAGGGTGGGCGGCTGGTTGCCGTCCACCAACGCGAGGTCCGGCAGCGTCGGCAGTCGGGCCACCGCACGGGCCATGGCCAGCAGCGCGGCCCGCAGGATGTTGATGCGCGATATCTCCGCCACCGAGGCCGCGCCCAGCGCGATCTCCGCCCCGGAGCGCAGCAGGGCGGCGTAGGCGAGTTGGCGCTGCTCCGCGGTCAGTGCCTTGGAGTCGTTCAGCAGCGGCCGCAGCCGACGCGGCACGCCCTGGGGGAACACCACGGCCGCCGCCATCACCGGCCCGGCGAGCGGCCCGCGGCCCACCTCGTCCACCCCGGCGACCCGGCCGCCATGTGCGGCTTCCATGCGAAAATCAGGCATGCAGCCGAGTTAGCAGGCGGGCAGAGTCGCGGCTAGAACAATGAGAGCTGTGCCTCCGCGAACACGCCCTGGCCCGGCGGCGGGCGGAACTGCGAGCAATCTAAGTCGTGCCGCTCGTGCAGGCCGTGTTGCCGCGCGGCGCGGTTGAAGCGCCGAGCCAACAGGTCGGAATAGACCCCCGTGCCCACGAAGCGATCGCCGAAGCGGGAGTCGCTCAGCGCACCGCCGCGGGTCTCTCGCACCAGGTTCAGCACGTGGCGGGCGCGGTCGGGAAAGTGCTGCGTGAGCCAGGCCTCGAACATCTGCCGCAGCTCGTGCGGCAGCCGCAGCAGCACGTAGGCCGCGGTGTTGGCACCGGCGGCAGCGGCCGCGGCCAGGATGCGCTCCATCTCGGCGTCGTTCAGCCCGGGGATCATCGGCGCGGCCAGCACCCCGGCCGGCACGCCCGCCTGCGCCAGCGCCGCCACTGCTGCCAGCCGTCGCGGCGGGGTGGCCGCGCGCGGCTCCATCACGCGCGCCAACGCCGGGTCGAGCGTGGTGACCGACAGCCACACCCGCACCAGTCCGCGCTTGGCGGCGCGCTGCAGGATGTCCAGGTCGCGCAGCACGCCGGCTGACTTGGTCACGATCGAGAACGGATGGCCGAACCGCTCCAACACCTCGATCACGCTGCGGGTGAGCTTGAGGGTGCGCTCCACCGGCTGATACGGGTCGGTGTTGGAGCCGAGCGCCAGCGGGCGGGCCACGTAGCCCGGCTTGCGCAGTTCGCGCTCGAGCTGCTCGGCCACGTCCGGCTTGAACACCAGCTTGGTCTCGAAATCGAGCCCGGGGGAGTAGCCGAGATAGGCGTGGGTCGGCCGGGCGTAGCAGTAGATGCAGCCGTGCTCGCACCCGCGATAGGGGTTGACCGCGCGGTCGAACCCGATATCGGGGCTGGTGTTCCAACTGATGGCGGTGCGGCTGGCGTCCCGCGTGAGGGTGGTGGGCAGCGGCGGCAGCTCGGCGAACGCCTCCTCCAGCGTGCCCCAGCCATCGTCGAACGCCTCGCCCTGCAGCCGGTCGAACCGCGCCCCAGGGTTCACGGTTGCCCCACGGCCACGCCGGGCTAGGTTCGGCATGGCGTCCGCCCCTTCGGGCTGGGCCGGCAAAGGATCTCGGGTTCCAAGCATGGCATTGTTCCCCTTTCGTTCGAGAGCCACCATGCTGTGGATGGCTGATCTCGTCAAGAACAAATCACGACCAGGCGCCCCCTCCGGGTTCGCCTACCGCCTGCCTGAACCCGCCATGCGCGAGGGCGTGCGGCACATGGCGTTCTGGGTCGGCGCCATCGTGGTGGGCGTGGTGGCGCTGCTGTTCGCCAAGCTGGCTGACCTCGCCGGCGCGCTGTTCACCGACATCCTGGCACTCGGCTGGTGGATCCCGTTCCTGCTCGCCCCCGCCGGGCTTGCCACGAGCGTGCTGCTCACCCGCGGCTTCTTCCCCGGTGCGCAGGGCAGCGGCATCCCCCAGGTGATCGCCTCGCTGCATATGACGGACGCTGCCAGGGTGGACGCGACGCTCTCGCCGCGCATCGCCGTAGGCAAGGTGATCCTCACGTTGCTGGGGCTGCTCTGCGGTGCCTCGATCGGCCGCGAGGGTCCGACCGTGCAGGTGAGCGCCACCATCATGCACTCGCTCGGCCGTAGGTTGCGCCTAACCCGGGAGGATGCCTATCGGGCCATGGTGCTGGGCGGTGGCGCCGCGGGCATCGCCGCCGCGTTCAACACGCCCTTGGCCGGCGTGGTGTTCGCCATCGAGGAACTCAGCCACTCGTTCGAGGCGCGCACCTCCGGCACCGTGCTGACCGCGGTGATCATCTCCGGCATCACCACAGCCGCCGCGGTCGGCAACTACCACTATTTCGGCACCACGTCGGGCAACCTGCCTTGGGGTTGGGGCTGGTTCGCGGTGCCGGTGTGCGCCTTGCTCGGCGGCCTGGGCGGGGGCTGCTTCTCGGCCTTGCTGCTGCTGTTCGCCCGCGGTATCCCGGGCCGGGTCGGGCGCAGCTTGCGTCACCATCCGGTGGCGTTCGCCGCCGTGTGCGGGCTGTGCCTGGCAATCCTGGGGACGGCGGCGGGTGGCGCCACCTACGGCACCGGCTATGCGCAAGCGAGCGGCATGGTCAGCGGCCAGCATCCGCAACCGTTGAGCTTCACGCTGCTGAAGTTCCTCGCCACCGTGGTGTCCTACATCAGCGGCATTCCGGGCGGCATCTTCGCGCCCTCGCTCGCCGTCGGCGCGGGCTTAGGACAAGCCATAGCCCATGTCATCACCGCCGCGCCCGCCGGAACCGTGGTGCTACTCGGCATGGTGGCCTATTTCAGCGGCGTGGTGCAGGCGCCGATCACGGCCACAATCATCGTCATGGAGATGACCAACGACGGGCAAGTGACGGTGCCGCTGATGGCGACCTCGCTGCTGGCGTTCGCTGCGTCCCGCCTGGTGTGCCGCAAGCCACTGTATGCCGCGCTGGCGGACTACTTCTTGGCTTCGGCGGATCCTAACCCGCCGCCAGGTGCTCCTGGAGCCGCGGCATGAGTTCGACCAGGTTGCAGGGCCGATGCCGGCTGTCGAGCTGGAATAGCAGGATGTCGTCCCAGCCATCCTTCACGGCGCCGGTGCTGCCCGGCAGCGCAAACAGGTAGGTGCCGCCGCCCACCCCGCCGATCGCCCGCGATTGCATGGTGGAGGTGCCGATCTTCTGGTAGCTCAGCATGCGGAACAGCTCGCCAAACCCTTCGATGCGCTTGTCCATCACGCGCTCGAACGCTTCCGGCGTCACGTCGCGCCCGGTGATGCCGGTGCCGCCGGTGGTGATCACCACGTCCACCGCCGGGTCGGCCATCCACTGGCGCAACCGCTGCTCGATCGTGTCGGCGTCGTCACGCTCGAGCGCCCGCGCTACCACCGTGTGCCCGGCGGCGGCGATGCGCGCCACCAGCGTGTCGCCGGAGGTGTCGTTGGCAAGAGTGCGGGTGTCGGACACGGTGAGCACGGCGATGTTGACGGGGATGAAGCGGCGGCTCGGGTCGATACCCATTAGGAGGCTCCTTATCAAGGCGCTGCCTAGTTGACCCGCAAGGCCGCCTCTCGTTTCACCGGCTGCACGCTGAAGCTGGGCCACACGCCTGCCGCCAACTGGTCCAGGCTCGGCGACGGCAAGTGCAGCCGGGCGGCGTAGATCCAGCTAAACGTTAGCGCACGCGGCACGAACCCGCGCGTCTCATCATTGGGGATGCTCTCGATGAACAGCAATGGATCATCGGACGGAGGTATGCCATCGGCCATGCGCAAGAACGACGTCGGCCCGGCGTTGTAGCTGCCGAGCAAATGGATCAGGTCACCCTGCACGCTCGGCAAGCCCGCCAAGTAGAGCACGTAGCTCTGGCCGATATCGAGGTTGGTCGCCGGGTCATACAAGCGTCGCGCGTAGCTTGCGGCCGACGCCTTGCCGGTGAGGTAGCTCGCCGTGACCGGCATCACCTGCATTAGGCCGCGCGCGCCCGCGCCCGACAGCGCATCGGGGTCGAAGTTGGATTCGAGCCGCGCCAGTGCATACACCAGCGCCGGGTCGAGCCGGAACCCGCCGGCTGGGCGCAGCGCCGGGATTGGGAAGCGCGCGTCGTCGTGTGGCCGGCCCTCCGCCGCCTCGATCAGCCCGGCGATCTGCGCCGCCAAGTCCATTAGCCCGCCGGCCTCGGCCACGCGCATCATGGCGCCGCTCAGCCCCGGGTCCGCAGCCACCTGCGGCCAAAGCCCGCGCAACTCGGCCTCCGCGCGGTGCAGTTGGCCCACTTGCAGCAGGGCGAACGCGCGCCGTCCCGCCGGCATCGCCATAAGCGCGTCCACGTCCGCCGCGCCGAGCGTCTCGCGCCCGTCTTGCGGGTCGGCGTTCATGCGCAGGGTGCGCCGCGCCAACAGCCCATAGAAGGTGTGCCGCGACACCGCCGCCTGCTTCAGCCACACGGTGGCGGCCGTGCTATCGTGGTTGCGGGCGTGCGCGCGCGCGGCCCAGAACGCCGCCCCGGAGCGCAGCGCGGCCGGCGCCAGGCTGGCGTGGCTCGCGGTCTCGAACAGGCCAAGCGCGTCCTCGGTGTGGCCCAGCCGCCATGCCGCCAATCCGGCGACATACCCCGCCAACCCGACGGCGCCGTTCGTACGGTGCAGCGCGTCCTGGGCGGTGCGCAGCGCTTCGCCGTCGCGGCCCTGGGTGAACAGCGCCTGGGCGATCTCGGCCCGGAGTTGACCGCCATACAGTGCGGTCAGCCCCTTGGTCCGGCGCAGCAGGTCGAGCGCGCTGTCGGCATGGCCGGCTTGCGCCCGCGTATGCACGGTACGGTCGAGCAATGGGTTGCGCGACAGGTTGGCGCCCGCTGGCTCGTCTTCCTCCGGCGGCGCCGCTTCCGGCGAGTCGGGCTCCAGACGAGCCGCATCGGGCGCCGCCATCGCCGCCAGCCCGGCGCCGACGCGCTTGAGCAGCAGGGCGTGGATGGCGGGGGCGTCCGGATGGTCGGGATAGCGCGCCAGCCAGGCAGCCAGCTCGGCGGAGTTCGGCTCGGTGTGCCGCCCCAAATAGCGCTGCGCCAGCACGTGACCGTTCAGCAGCGGGTCTGCCAGGCCGGCCATTTCGGCGCTGGCCTCGGCGATGTGGCCGAACAATTGCAGCGCGAAAATGCGACGCAGCCGCGCGGCGTCGCTCGGCGCCAAGGGCTGCGGCAGGTCCGCACCGTCCAGTCCGCTGCCCGCGCCAGGTGCAATCCGAGGATTGACAAACGCGGTTTCTTCGCCGGCGGCCCCCGTGAATGCCGCGCCCGCCGCAACGGACCCGGCCAACATGGCAGCCCCCGCGATGAGGGCGCATGCCGATGGGCGGCGGGAGATTTGTGGTTCGACCCCTCGCATGACCGGGCCGCTACACGGATCACCGGATGGGCGCAATGCTTTCGGCGGGCGGGCTGCCCAGCTTGGCGGGGCATTTGGCGGCTTCCCTGGCCTTTTGCCGACCCAATTTCGCGGCAACGTGAACAAGCCGTTAACTTATCATTGCACCCCGGAGCCGCAGCAGATCGGCCCAGGCGTCCCGCTTGGCGGCGGGCGTGGCCTGGATGTGCGCCAGGCTCGGCAATGCAAGCGTAGGCACAGGCGTTTCCAGCCCGGCGACCTCCAGCGTTTGCCAGCCACCGCGGCCCCGCTTGGGCGCGGCGGGAAGCAGGGTTCGCGCCGCCAAACCGCCCACCAGCAGCACGAAACGCGGCTGCAGCAGGGCCAGATGGCGCTGCAGGAAGGGCAGGCAGGTCTGCACCTCCGCTTCGGTCGAGGGCCGGCCGCCGGGCGGTCGCCAGGGCAGCAGGCTGGTGGACAGCGCGGCCGCCCGGTCGAGCCCGGCGCTGGCGAACATGCGGTCCAGGAATGCGGCAGCCGCGCCGGCGAATGGGAGGCCGGCCCGGTCCTCCGCTGCGCCGGGCACGTCGGCCACCAGCACCAGGCCGGACTGCCCGCTGCCGTCGCTGAACACCAGGTTGGTGGCCGTGGTGCGCAAGGCGCAGCCGTCGAACCCGGCCAGCGCCGCCTGCAACGCCTGCGGGCTGCGCGCCGCCGCCGCCAGCGCCCGGGCCCGCGCCACCACGCTGCCAACCGGCGCCACCGGCGCGATCGCCACCGGCGCCACCAAGGCGGTCGGCGCCATCACGGCGGCCGAGAGGGCGGCGCGGCGGTCGAGCGGCCGCTCCTCCAGCGCCTCATCCGCTCCCCACTCCACCTGCAATCGCAACCATGCCAGCGCGTCCATGGCGGGTTTCTCCATCGCTCCCCTCTCGCCCGCAAGGCGGCATTACGCCCGCATGGCAAGGCAGCCTCGCTTTGCGCCGCCCGGATGCGTCCCTATCTTGCAATGCACCAGGTTGGGTTGGGAGGGGTCTCTGCATGTCAGAGCGCGAGGCAATGGAGTTCGACGTCGTGATCGTGGGCGCAGGGCCCGCGGGCCTGGCCGCCGCCATCCGGCTGAAGCAATTGGCGCCGGAGGCCACCGTGTGCGTGGTGGAAAAGGGCAGCGAGGTCGGCGCGCACATCCTCTCCGGCGCGGTGATCGAGCCGCGCGCCCTGGCCGAGCTGCTGCCCGACTGGCAGGAGCGTGGCGCCCCGCTGCTCACCCCGGCCGGCGACGACCGCTTCGTCTTCCTCACCGCCAGCCGCGCCATCCGCCTGCCCACGCCGCCGCAGATGCACAATGCCGGCAACTACATCGTCTCGCTCGGGGACGTCGTGCGTTGGCTCGGGCAGCAGGCCGAGGCGTTGGGCGTCGAGATCTATCCCGGGTTTGCCGCCGCCGAGCTGCTCGAGGAGGACGGCCGCATCGTGGGCGTTGCCACCGGCGACATGGGCGTGGGCAAAACCGGCGAGCACGGCGCCAACTACCAGCCCGGCATGGAACTGCGCGCCACCTACACGCTGTTCGCCGAAGGCTGCCGCGGCTCGCTGGCCAAGCAACTGATGCAGCGTTTCAACCTGCGCGACGGGCGGGACCCGCAAACCTACGCGCTCGGCATCAAGGAGCTGTGGGAAATTCCGGCTGCCGCCCATAGGCCCGGCCTAATCGAGCACACTATCGGCTGGCCGCTCGACCGTGGCACCTATGGCGGCTCCTGGCTGTATCATTTTGGCGATCGCCTGGTTTCGTACGGGTTCGTGGTCGGGCTCGACTACCGCAATCCGTGGCTGTCCCCGTTCGACGAGATGCAGCGCTTCAAGACGCATCCCGCCATGCGGCACCATTTCGAGGGCGGCCGCCGCATCAGCTACGGCGCGCGCGCATTGAGCGAAGGCGGGCTGCAGTCCGTTCCGCGGCTCACCTTCCCGGGCGGCGCGCTGGTGGGCGACGCGGCCGGCTTCCTCAACGTGCCCAAGATTAAAGGCACCCATACGGCGATGAAGTCCGGCATGGCGGCGGCCGAAGCGCTGGCGGAAGCGCTGGCGGGGAACAAGCCGGCCGAGCCCACCAGCTACGCCGACAAGATCGCCGCGAGTTGGGCCTGGCAGGAGCTGAGCGACGCGCGCAACATCCGCCCTGCGTTCAGCCGCTTCGGCCTGCTCGGCGGCCTGGCCTACTCGGCGATGGACAGCTACCTGCTGCGCGGCCGTGCGCCCTGGACCATGCACCACCGCCATGCCGACAATGAGACTTTGGCAAAAACTACGAAGGTACAGCCTATCGCCTACCCCAAGCCCGACGGCAAGCTCACCTTCGACCGGCTCTCCTCGGTGTTCCTCAGCAACACCAACCACGAGGAAAACCAGCCCGTCCACCTGCGCCTGCGCGACCCGGCGCGTTGGCTGGGCGTCAACTGGGACAGCTATCGCAGCCCGGAAAGCCGCTACTGCCCGGCCGGAGTCTACGAAGCGGTCGGCGTCGAGGCGGGCGAACCGCGGCTGCAGATCAACGCGCAGAACTGCGTGCATTGCAAAACCTGCGACATCAAGGACCCGACACAGAACATCGACTGGTATGTCCCCGAAGGCGGCGGCGGGCCCAGCTATCCCGGCGGGATGTAACGGTGCGGCGGCGCTGGCGTAACCTGGGCGGCAACGATAAGACAGCGCCCATGCTGCTTAATCCCGCCCCGGCCCGCGCCGCCCTGCTCGTGCTTTGCCTGTCGGCGTGCGCCGCCTCCGAGCCGGGCCAGACTGCCGCCCCCGCGCCGGCGATGAACTCGGCCGACGTGCTGGTCGGCAACCAGGCGATGGCCATTGCCGACGCGCCGACCGCCGCAACCGCCTTCAACCACGCACTGGCCGCCGAGCCGGGTAATGCCGAGTTGCTGCACCAGGCGTTCCTGGCCGCCCTGCTATCCACGCAACCTGGTGCCAAGGGCGTGTCTGGCCAAGCCACCCGCGCGCAGGAGCTGGCGCGCAGCATCCCCGGTGACCCGGCCGCCACGCTGGTGCTGGCCGACGTAGACATCCAGGCCAGACACTGGAGCGCCGCGGCGGCGAAGTTCGCGCAACTGCCGGTCGACGGCCCCAACCAGTTGCTGCAGCCGCTGCTCACCGCCTGGGCGCAGCAGGGCGCGGGCGACACCGACGCCGCACTCGCCACCCTGCGCCCGCTGCTCGAATCTAGCCGGTTCCGCAGCGTCGCCGCCCTGCACGCCGCCATGATCGACGACCTGGCCGGGCGCACCCCCGACGCCGCCCGGCTCTACCGCCAGGCGCTGGTCGACTTCGGCACGCTGAACCTGCGCCTCGGCACGCTGGTCGCCAGTTGGCAGGCTCGCAACGGCCAGCCCGCCGAGGCGCGCGGCACCATCCGCGCCATGGTGCAGAGCAGCCCCAACCTCGCCATCGCCGAGCCGGCTTTGCAGCAGAGCGTCACCAGCCGCTCGGTCGCGAGCGCGGTGGATGGCGTGGCCGAGAGCTACCTCGCCGTGGCCGCCGCCTTGCAGCAGCAGGACTCGTTCGACTACGCGCTGATCCTGCTGCACCTGGCGATCGGCTTGCGGCCGGACTTCACCGCGGCGCGGCTGCTGCTGGCGGAAATGCTGGCCAGCCACGGCCAGGTGGATGGCGCGGTGGCCACCCTGGCGCCGGTGCCGCCCAGCGACCCGCTGACCGCCGTGGTGCAACTGCGCGAGGCGCGCTACGCCACCGAGCAGCACCACGACGCCGAGGCCGAAGCGCTGCTGCAGCATTTGGCGGTCGCCTACCCCGACCAGCCGGCGCCGCTTGCCATGCTGGGTGAGCTGCAGAGCGACGCGGGCCAGTTCACCCAGGCCGCGGTCAGCTACGGCCAGGCCATCCAGCGCGTCAGCCAGCCCTCGCAGGCGGATTGGCTGCTGTTCTACCAGCAGGGCGTCGCCTACGACCAAGCGCATGACTGGCCGCACGCCGAGGCCGACTTCCTGCGCGCGCTGCAACTCGCGCCCGACCAGCCGCTGGTGCTGAACTACCTCGGCTATGCCTGGACCGAGCAGGGCCGCAACCTCGCCCGCGCCCGCCAACTGATCGAGCGTGCCGTCGAGCAGCGGCCCAACGACGGCGACATCGTCGACAGCTTTGGCTGGGTGCTGCTGCAGGGCGGCGACAAGGCCGGCGCGGTGCAGGTGCTGGAGCGGGCAGTCGAGCTGGCGCCGGAGGACGCGACCATCAACGCCCATCTCGGCGACGCCTACCAGGCGGCGGGGCGGATGCGTGAGGCGGCCGTGCAGTGGCGCCGCGCGCTGATCCTCCACCCTGGGCCGCAGGACACGGCGCGGCTGCAGGCCAAGCTCGCCACCGCCACCCACCCGGCCCTGCCGCAGGCCGCCGACCGCCGCGTGGAATGAGCCCGCCCGACGCCCAAGGTGCCACGGAACTCGCCCCGGTCAAGGTCAACCTCAGCCTGCTCGTCACCGGCCGCCGCCCGGACGGCTACCACCTGCTCGACAGCATCGCCGTGTTCGGCCCGGCGTTCGACGTGGTGCGCGCGCAGCCGGGCAGGGGCCTTTCGCTCACCGTGACGGGCCCGTTCGCCGCCGGGCTTGAGGCCGGCCCCGGCAACCTGGTGCTGCGCGCCGCCCAGGCCCTGGCCGACTGGGCCGGCATCGCGCCGGACGCCGAGCTCGTGCTGGACAAGCGCGTGCCCGTCGCCTCGGGAGTCGGCGGCGGCTCGGCCGATGCGGCCGCCACGTTGCGCCTGCTGTGCCGGTTGTGGGGCTGCGCGCCGCCGCCGAGCGCGCTTGCGCTGCAGTTGGGTGCCGACGTCCCGGTTTGCCTTCGCGCCACGCCGGCGCGCATGACGGGCGTTGGGGAGGTGCTGTCGCCACTGCCGCCGTTGCCACCGCTCGGATTGCTGCTCGTCAACCCCGGGCTGGCGGTCGCCACGCCCGACGTGTTCCGTGCCCGCCTTGCCGCGTTCTCCCCTCCGGCGACGCTGCCGGCGGCCTGGCCGGACGCCGCGGCGCTGGCCACCACCCTGGCGGCGCTGGCCAACGACCTGGAGCCGCCCGCCGTGCAGCTTTGCCCCGCCATCGCCACCGTGCTGCAGCACCTGCGGGACCTGCCGGGCTGCCTGCTAGCGCGCATGAGCGGCTCCGGTGCCACCTGTTTCGCGCTGTTCGCCACCCCGGCGCAGGCGGAGGCTGCGGCGCCTCGGCTGCCGGCCGCCTGGTGGCGCTGCGCCGGGCCTCTTTACGAACCCCCACCTGCCGCCCTAATGACGCAGCCGGCTGGATGGGGCGTCGCCAAGCGGTAAGGCAGCGGATTTTGATTCCGCCATTCGGAGGTTCGATCCCTCCCGCCCCAACCAGACTTCGTCGTTGGGTTGCTAGAACGTCTCCACGAATGGCCGCACCGCGATCTCGTCGGTCCACACCGAGCGCGGCTGGTCCAACATCGCGGCCATCGTGACGGCGATCGCGTCCGGGTCCAGGTGGCTGTCCGGCGTCGCCTCCGCCCGGCTGGTGGCGCGGATCGCCCCGTCCACCACCACATGCACCACGTGGATGCCCTTCGGGTGCAGCTCGCGCGCCATCGACTGCGCCAGGCCGCGCAGGGCGAACTTGCCCATCGCGAACGCGGCCGAGTTGGCGTAGCCCTTCACCCCCGCCGAGGCGCCGGTGAGCAGGATGCAGCCGCGGCCGCTTGGCAGCATGCGCCGCGCGGCCTGCTGCGCCACCAGGAAGGCGCCGAACGCCGACACCTCGAGCGTCTGGCGCACGGCCGCCGGGTCGAGCTCGATGAGCGGCCCCCGGGTGCGCGCGCTGGCGTTGTAGAGCACGATGTCCGGCGTGCCCACGGCGTCGAACAGGGCCGCGACCGCCGCCGGGTCCGCCGCGTCGCATGCATGCAGGCTGGCGCCGGTTTCGCTGGCCAGCGCGGCGAGCTTGCCGGTGTTGCGCGCGGCCAGCGCCACCGTCTCGCCGCGCCGCGCCATCAATCGCGCGAAGGCGGCCGACAGCCCCGGGCCGGCACCCACGATCAGCACGCTCATAGCGCGGCCCCCACCCCGGTGGACTCTTCCAACCCGGTGAACTCCACCGCGGCACTGCCGGCGTGGGCGAACTCGGCCTGCACATGGGCGCCGGCGGCCACGAAGTCCTTCCCCGTCCAGGAGCCGCAGGTGATGTATTGCCCGGCATGCAGTCCGCCGGCCCAGCGCGCGCCCGTGTCGGCGAGCCATTGGATGAGCCGGATCATGTCGCCGGCCGGGTTGGCGACGCCGGTCTTCACCACCGCGCCGTCCACCAGCAGCCGCACGCTCTCCTGCGCGAAATCGATCGCCTGCCAGTCCGCCGCCGGGGCGCCGTAGACGAAGCCGGCATGGGTCAGCGAGTCGGCCAACTGGCTGAGCGGCCCCACCGCATCCGGGTCGACGAAGCGGGAGTCGAGCAGCTCGATGGCGGGCAGGCAGTAGGCGATGGCGGCGATCACCTCGGCGCGGCCATAGGGCGTCTCGCGCGGCGGCAGGTCTGCCCCCAGGCGAAAGCTGATCTCCGCCTCCACACCGCGCAGATGCGCCGGCCCGGCATACACCGGCGCTGGGGACGCGCGCACCGCGGCGGCCGGCATCGGGGCGCAGGTCGGCGGCGCGGCGGGCCCGGCCGCGCCCACCTTCCAGCCTCCGATCGGCCCCAGCGCCTCGTTGACCCGGCGTTGGATCGCGTACGCCTGCGCCTGGTCGGTGGGCGCCAGCATGGCCGGCAGACCGTGCAGCTTCTGCGACGCATCCCGTCGCGCGCTCAGCAGCAGGCCGGCGGCCTCGGCGTGTTGGTCCATGCGGGCGCCCCTTCGTGACGATGGTCGGCTGCCCAAACGGCGGGCGAGCGCGGATTTACCCACCCAAGCCGCCCCTTGCCAAGAACCGGGCCCGCCGCGAGAACGCTGGCTTGGGAAGGGGGACGGCGGAATGGAGCGGCATCTCGACTGGCGAGGCCTGCCCGACGCGGCGCGCGGCGGCACCGTCGCCCTGGGCAATTTCGATGGCGTGCATCGCGGCCACGTCCATCTGCTCGCCAGCGCCCACGCCGCCCGGCCGGACCGCCCGCTGGCGACGCTCACCTTCGAGCCGCACCCGCGCGAGCTGTTCCGCCCCGACGACCCGCCGTTCCACCTCAGCCTGCCCCCCGCCCGCGCGGCGCTGCTGGCCGGGCATGGCGTGCAGCACGTCATCGAGGTGCCGTTCGACCGCGCCTTCAGCGAGTTTGCGCCCGAACGCTTCATCCGCGAGGTGCTGCAGGGCGGATTGGGCGCCGCGCATCTCGCCTGTGGCCCCGACTTCGCGTTCGGCCACCGCAAGGGCGGCGACGTGGCGCTGTTGTCGCAGCAGGCGGAGGCGCTCGGCCTCGGGCTCACCGTGGTGCAGCCGCTGGCCGACGCCGAGGGCCCGATCAGCTCCACCCGTATCCGCCGCGCCTTGCAGGACGGCTACCCCGAGCGCGCGGCCGAGGCGCTGGGCCGCGCCTGGAGCATCCGCGGCACCGTGGCGCATGGGGACGCGGTGGGCCGCACCATCGGTTTCCCCACCGCAAACATCGCGCTCGGCCGCCACCTGGAGCCGGCGCGCGGCGTGTATGCCGTCACCCTCGCGCTCGGCGCTGGCCGGGTGCTGCCTGGCGTGGCCAATATCGGCCGCCGCCCGACGGTGGCCGAAGGGGCGATCAGCCGGGTCGAGGTGCACGTGTTCGACTTCGCCGAGGACCTGTATGGACAAGAGGTGGACGTGGCATTGCATTACTTCATCCGCGCCGAACGCCGGTTTGGCGGATTGCCCGAGTTGCGCGCGCAAATCGCGTTGGATGCAGCCGAAGCACGTAAATTGCTGGCTTGACTGCCGGCGCCGGCCTCGCCAAGTGCGGTCAGGCGCCATTTGCAACCGGCGTCGCCCGGCCTAATGTGAGGCCCGAGAGTGTGTTGCGGTGCCGCCAACGGCCCGCCAGGAGGTAGCGATGGGTAGCTTAAGCATTTGGCACTGGATGATCGTGCTGATGGTCGTCCTCCTCCTGTTCGGGACGGGCAAGGTCAGCACGCTGATGGGTGACTTCGCCAAGGGCATCAAGTCGTTCAAGAAGAACATGGCCGACGACGACTCCATGGAAGCGACCGCCGAGCGCCCCGCCGGCACCATCGCCGCGCCTGGCACTCCCACCGCAACAACCACCACGACCCACCGCGAGCCCGCCAACCAGGGCTGATCCACCAGTCACGCCAAAAAGCCCTCTCCCTCCGGGAGAGGGTTGGGTGGGGGGCAGCCCGCACGAGACCTCATTCCTCCGCCAAAGGGTGATGCGCCTCAACCACCTCCTGCAGCCGCCCAGGCTGCACATGCGTGTAGATTTGCACTGTGCTGATATCCGCGTGCCCCAGCAGTACCTGCAGGCTGCGCAAATCCGCCCCCCGCGCAAGCATGTGCGACGCGAACGAGTGCCGCAGCACGTGCGGTGACACCCGCGCCGGATTGATCCCCGCGGCGATCGCCACCGGCTTCAGCAGCAACGCGAAGCCCTGCCGGGTCATCGCGACGCGCGGATTGCGGCCGGGAAATAGCCACTCGCTGTCCACTCCCTCCATCATGGCCCGCGCCGCCTGCCGCGCCACGGCGGAGAGCGGCACCAGGCGTTCCTTGCCGCCCTTGCCGCGCACCATCACCAGCTCCGCCTCCCGCAGCAACGCGCTCCGTCGCAGGCTCAGCAGTTCGGACACCCGCAAGCCGGTGGCATAAAGCAGCTCCAGCGCCGCCACCGCCACGCGCCCGCTGCGGCCGGGCCGGAGTTCGGCCGCAGCGATCAGCGCCTGCAGCTCCGCCTCGCTCAGGTATTTCGGCAGCGCGCTGGGCAGGCGCGGCGTGGTGGCGGTGGCGGTCGGGTCGTCCTCGCGCACGCCCTGTTGCAGCAGGAAGCGGTGGAACTGGCGCAGGCAGGCCAGCCGCCGCGCCGCCGTCCGCGCCGACAGCCCCGCCGCTTGCAGCCCGGCCAGATAGGCCTGCACCGTGGCCTCGCGCGCCACCGCCAAGCCCTCGCCCCGAGTCGCGGCGAAGGCGGCAAACTCCGACAGGTCCGCCGCGTAGGCCAGCCGGGTGTTCAGCGCCGCGCCCCGCTCGGCGTGCAGCATCTCCAGAAACGCCTCGCCATGACGGTCCACGATGGGCGGCTAATGCGTGCCGAAATGGTCGTTTGGCAGCACGTGGTCCACCGGCTGCGGGTGCGGGTGGGGCGGGAACGCGCCGAGCATGACCAACGCCGCGCCAATCAGCACGACGACGACCAGCAAAATGATCAGGCTGACCTGGCGCATCTACCATCCTTGGCCGTGACGGGGGTGCTTGTGCTAGCCTCGGCTGCCATGACACGCAACAGCCCGGTCGCCGGACTCGGCGCCTCAAACGTCGCCGGACTCGGCGCCTCAAATGTCGCCGGACTCGGCGCCTCCGACGTCGCCGGACTCGGCGCCTCAGACGACCGCCCAGCTAGCATCGCTTATGCCGTCGATTTTTCGTCGGATGACGCCGAGCCCGCGACGCTCCTTCCGCGCGACCCGGCGTCGCCGCGCAGCGTCGTGCTGGTCGGGCTGATGGGCGCGGGGAAATCCGTCATTGGCCGCCGCCTCGCCGCCCGCCTTGGCCTGCCGTTCCGCGACTCCGACGCCGAAATCGAGACGGCTTCCGGTCGCAGCATCCCCGAACTGTTCGAAGCCTTCGGCGAGCCCTATTTCCGCGCGGGCGAACGCCGGGTCATCCTCCGCCTGCTCGAGGGGCCGCCCGTGGTGCTGGCCACCGGCGGCGGCGCCTTCATGGACCCGGCCACGCGCGAGGCCACCCGCCGCGCCGCCACCTCCATCTGGCTGCGCGCGCCGCTCCCGGTGCTGCTCCGCCGCGTGGCGCTCCGCCGCAACCGCCCGCTGCTCGCCGGCGGCAACCCAGCCGAAGTGCTACAGCGGCTCATGGCGCAACGCCACCCGATCTATGCAGAGGCGGACATCATCGTGGATTGCAACGACGACACGCCCGACGGCACCACCCGTCGCGTGGCCGACGCGCTGGCCAGCCATCGCCCGCCGCATCGCCTGCCGGTGCAGAGCGCCAGCGCGCGCTACGAGGTGGTGGTGGGAGACGGCCTGCTGGCCCGCGCCGGCGCGCTGCTGGCACCCGTGCTGCCGCAAAAGCGCGTGGTGGTGATCACCGACACCACGGTCGAGCGCCTGCACGCGCCGGCGCTGTTGGCTGGCCTGGACGCCACCGGGTTCGAGGCCACCGTGCTCGCCGTACCGCCCGGGGAGGCGTCCAAGTCGCTCGCGGCCTTCAGCGACCTCGCCGAGCGCCTGCTCGCCACTGCGCCGGAGCGGCACACCGCCGTGCTGGCGCTGGGCGGTGGCGTGGTGGGGGACCTGGCGGGGTTTGCCGCCGCCGTCGCGCTGCGCGGCCTGCCCTTCGTGCAGCTTCCCACCACGCTGCTGGCCCAGGTGGATTCGGGCGTCGGCGGCAAGACCGGCATCAATAGCGCGCGCGGCAAGAACCTGCTCGGCGCCTTCCACCAGCCCCGCATGGTGATCGCCGACACCGCGACCCTGTTGACGCTGCCGCCGCGGGAAAAGCGCGCCGGCTATGCCGAGATCGTCAAGGCCGGGCTGATCGGGGACGCCGCGTTCTACGCCTGGTGCGAGCAGTATGGCGCCGGGGTGGTCGGCGACGATCGGGAGCGCCAGGCCGAGGCCATCCTGCGCGCCTGCGCCTTCAAGGCCGCCGTGGTGGGCGACGACGAGCGCGAGGAACGCCCCAACGATGGCCGCGCGCTGCTCAACCTGGGCCACACCTTCGCTCACGCCATCGAGGCGGAGTGCGGCTACGGCGCCGTGCTGCACGGCGAGGCGGTGGCAGTCGGCCTCGGCCTGGCGTTCCGGCTCTCCGCCGCCTTGGGCCATTGCGACCCGGCCCTGGCGCCCCGCATCGAGGCCCACCTGGTCAGCGTCGGCCTGCCCTCCGAGCTGGGCATGCTCAACCGCCGCTTCTCCGCCGCCCGCCTGATGCAGCGCATGCGCCGCGACAAGAAGATGCGCGACGGCAGCCTGCATTTCGTGCTCGCCCGCGCCATCGGCGACGCGTTCACCGCCAGCGACGTGCCCCCCGACGCCGTCGAGGCCGTGCTGAGCGCCGCTGGCTGTCAGTTGGGGGAGTAGACCGGCCGCTCGCGGGATAGCGCCGGGGTGGCTAGCCCAGGAAGAACGCCAGCAGCATCAGGAGCACGACGATGCCGACCACGCCCATGAACACGAAATTGGTGAAGCTGCCCCAAAACGCCTGACGGTCGGCGACGAACGCCTCGGTCAGGTCAGGGCCCGGCGCGACGGTCGGGGTGGGGGGTTGGGTCGTGGTCGCGTCCAGCGTGGTCGATGCCATGGTGCAGCCTCTGGCGGATTGCTCGCCCTGCTTCTAAGGCGCGGCCGCCTGCACTGGCAAGGGGCCGGGCAGCGCTGGCAAGGGGCCGGGCAGCGCAGGCAACGGGTTGAGCAGTGCCGCCGACCCCGCCGCCACCTGGGCCGGGGCGCCGCAGAACGCCGCCAGCGCCGCCGGGTACAGCCGGTGCTCCTGCGCCAGCACCCGGGCGGCGAGGGTGGCGGCATCGTCCGCCGGCAACACCGGCACGGCCGCCTGCGCCAGGATCGGGCCGGCATCCATCTCGGCCGCCACCAAGTGCACCGTGCAGCCATGCAGGCGGCAGCCGGCTTGCAGTGCCCGCTCGTGCGTGTGCAGCCCCGGGAACGCCGGCAGCAGTGACGGATGGATGTTCAGCATCCGCCCTGCCCAGCGCTCCACCAGCCAGGGCGTCAGCAGCCGCATGTAGCCCGCCAGGCACACGAGCTCGACGCCGTGCGCCTGCAACACTGCCTCGACGGCGCGCTCATGCGCCTCGCGGTTGCCGCGGAACGGGCGATGGTCCACCGCGACCGCCGCCACGCCCTGTGCGCGCGCATGCGGCAGGGCAGGGGCGTCGGGCTGGTTGGACAGGACGAGGACGATGTCGGCCGGGAAGCCCGGCGCTGATGCTGCCGCCAGCAGCGCCGCCATGTTGCTGCCGCGCCCGCTGGCCAGCACGCCCACGCGGCGCCGGGTCACTCGAAGCGGACGCTGGCCGGCCCGCTCCCGGCCTCGATGCGCCCGATGGCGAACACCGTCTCGCCATGACCCTGCAGCAGGGTGGTGGCCGCCGCCGCGTCCGCCACCACCAGCGCCATGCCAATGCCGCCGTTGAACACGCGCAGCATCTCGTCGGCCGCGATGTTGCCGCGGCGGGCCAGCCAGTCCATCGCCGGCGGGCGAGGCCAGGCGGCTGGTTGCAGCACGGCGCAGGTATCGGGCGGCAGCACGCGCGGGAGATTGCCTGGCAGCCCGCCGCCCGTGATGTGGGCCGCCGCCCGCAGCAGCCCGGCGCGGTGCAGCGCCAGCACCGCCTTCACGTAAATCCGCGTGGGCTCGAGCAGCGCCTCGGCCAGGCTGCGTGCGGGGGCGAAGGGCGCCGGGTCGGACCAGCCGTGGTTGGCGCCGGCGACCACCCGGCGCACCAGGGAGAAGCCGTTGGAATGCAGCCCGGAACTGGCCAGGCCTAGCACCGTCTGCCCGGGCGCCACCTCCTGCGGCAGCAAGGCCCCGCGCTCGGCCGCGCCCACGGCGAACCCCGCCAGGTCATAATCGCCGCCGTGGTAGAGGCCGGGCATTTCCGCCGTTTCGCCGCCCACCAGCGCGCAGCCGGCCAGTTCGCAGCCGCGCGCGATGCCGGCTACGACCTGTTCCGCCTGCGCCACGTCCAGCGCGCCGGTGGCGAAGTAGTCCAGGAACAGCAGCGGTTCGGCGCCCTGCACCACGAGGTCGTTCACGCACATGGCCACCAGGTCGATGCCGACGGTATCGTGCCGGTTGGCGTCGATGGCGAGCTTGAGCTTGGTGCCGACGCCGTCGGTGGTGGACACCAGGACCGGGTCGGCGAAGCCGGCTGCCTTCAGGTCGAACAGGGCGCCGAAGCCGCCGATCCCGCCCATCACGCCGGGCCGCTGGGTGCGGGCGGCGAGCGGCTTGATCCGCTCCACCAGCGCATCCCCCGCCGCGATGTCCACGCCGGCGTCGCGATAGGTTGTCATCGGGGTGGCCTCCGGATTTCTGTCCGCCAGCCGCGGGAGTGAGCTAAACTCGGCGCCATGGGTGCAGCGGGACACAACCATAGCGGGGGCGCGGGTGCAACTCGCCGGGGCGGCGGGCGGTGAGCCAGACGTCGGTGCGCATTGCCCCGCGCCTGCCCGAGCCGCCGCCGCCGCCGGAGCCGCCGCCCGAGACGCCGCGCGCCACGCGGCGGCAGCGCATCGCCCTGCTGGCGGGGCTGGCGCTGGCGATCGTGATCGCGATCCAGTTGTTCGCATCCGTCCTGCTGCCCTTCGTGGCCGCGGCCGGTATCGCCTACTTCCTCGACCCGATCGCCACCCGGCTCACCCGGCTCGGCGTTGGCCGCTCCGCCGCGTCGTTGCTGCTGGTGGCGGGGCTGGTGCTCGGCGGGCTGCTGTTCGCCCTGCTGCTGTACCCGCTGATCATCTCGCAGATTGGCATCCTGATCTCGCGCGTGCCCGCCTATGCCGACGACGTGCGGCTCTGGGCCGGCCAGGTGGTTACGCACCTGCAGGAGCGCCTTGGCACCGACTACGTCGACAGCAAGCTGCGGGACCTGGTGAGCGCCCAGGTGAGCGTCATGCTCGGCTTCATGGCCAGCGCGCTCACCCGCATCGTGGGCGGCGGGTTCGCGCTGTTCAACGTGCTCTCGCTGCTGCTGGTGACGCCGGTGGTGGCGTTCTACCTGCTGCGGGACTGGCCCGGCATGGTGCGGCGGATGGATGGCTGGCTGCCGCGCCGTTATGCCGCGGTGATGCGCGGCCAGGCTGCCGAGATGGACCGCATCCTCTCCGCCTGGATCCGGGGCCAGGCGCTGTGCTGCCTGGTGCTCGGGCTGTACTATGCGCTGGCGCTGCAGGCGGTGGGGCTGGACCTGGGCCTCATCGTCGGCATCACCGCGGGCGTGCTCTCGTTCATCCCCTATGTCGGCACCATCACCGGCGGCGTGACCTCGATCGGGTTGGCGATGGCGCAGTTCCCCACCTGGGCTGGCGTGGCCGAGGTGGTCGCCGTGTTCATTTCGGGCCAGTTGCTCGAGGGTTACGTGATCTACCCGCGCTTCCTGGGCGATCGGGTGGAGCTGCATGCGGTCTGGGTGATCTTCGCCCTGTTTGCCGGGGGCGCCGTGTTCGGCTTCCTGGGCGTGCTGCTCGCGGTGCCGATCGCTGCGGTGATTGGCGTGGTGGCGCGCTTCTGGCTGCGCCGCTACATGCAGAGCCCGCTCTACACCGATGACGGGGTGGGATGACGGCGCAACTTCCGCTGCCGTTCGAGCACGCGGCCGGCTACGACGCAGACGGTTTCCTGCCCGGCGCCAGCAATGCCGCGGCCCTGGCGTGGCTCGACGCCGCCTGGCCTGGCAACCGGCTGGCGGTGTGGGGCGGCGCCGGGTCGGGCAAGACGCATCTGCTGCACCGATGGGCCGTCCGCGCGGGCGCGACGTTGGCGGCGGGGGAGGGGTTGCGCGGCCTGGTGCGCCTGCCCAGCGCGGGTGGCCTGGCGGTCGACAACGCCGACCAAGCGCCCGAGCAGCCGTTGCTGCATCTGCTGAACGCCGCCGCGGAGGCTGGGCTGCCCATCCTGCTCGCCGCCCGCTCCGCCCCGGCGCGCTGGCCCACCCGGTTGCCGGACCTGGCGAGCCGGCTGCGTGCCACCACGGCGGTCGAGCTCGGGCTGCCGGACGACGCCATGCTGCGCGCGCTGTTTGCCAGCCAGCTCGCCGGGCGGCAGCTTGCCGTGGCCGAGCCGGTGCAAGAGTGGCTGCTGCGCCGCCTCCCGCGTGACCCGGCGGCCCTGCGTGACGCCGCGGCCCGGCTGGACCACGCCGCCCTGGCCGCTGGCCGCCGCGTCACCCACGCCATCGCTGCCGCCGTGCTGGCAGGTTGGGGCGGCTGAGGCGCTACTCCGTCCGGGCGACCGCGCTCGCCTGCCGGTCGGTCAGCTCACCATCGAACGCCTTGCCGCGTCCGGTGCCCGCACCGCTTCCAGTGCCGCGATATCGGCCTCGGTGACAATCCCCCCGCTGACATGCCGCAACCCTGCCGCTATATGCACCGCGCAATGACCGAGCCCGACCCGCGGCGCCGCCGCATCTTATTCCGCGCCACCCACCGCGGCACCCAGGAAACCGACCGTCTCGTCGGCGGTTACATCTCCCCGCGCCTGAGCGGCTTCAGCGAGGCCGAACTGGACGCCATCGAGGCCATGATGGACCTGCCCGACGTCGATCTCGCCGACTGGCTGATGGGGCGCGAACCCATCCCGGCCGGACCGCACGCCCCGCTGCTGCAGGCCATGCGCGACGACGTGAAGGCCCGCCGCGCATGAGCGCCGTTACGATCCATGGCGCGCCCGAGGGATACGACGCGCTCCTGCTCACCCGGCGCCGGGCCGAGCACCTGGGCGCGGTGCTGCACGCCACGCGCGATGACACCCGAATGGCCCGGCTGCACGAGGCGCTCGCCTTCTTCGCGCCCGAGGTGGAAGTGCTGCGGTTCCCGGCGTGGGACTGCCTGCCCTACGACCGCGTCTCGCCCAACCCAGGCATCGTCTCCGAGCGCATCGCCTGCCTCGCCCGCCTGCTCGAGCCGCACACCCGGCCGCGGATTGTGCTGACCACGGTCAATGCCCTGGTGCAGCGCGTGCCGCCGCGCTCGGTGTTCCGCGGCGCCAGCCTTTCGGTGCGCAGCGGGGGCACGTTGGCGCCGGAGCAGCTCACCAGCTTCCTGGAGGGCAATGGCTACGGCCGCGCCGACACCGTCATGGAGCCGGGCGAATACGCCCTGCGCGGCGGCATCATCGACATCTTTCCCGCCGGCGAGCACGACCCGGTCCGCCTCGACCTGTTCGGCGACACGGTCGAGAGCATCCGCAGCTTCGACGCCACCACGCAGCGCTCCACCGACACGCTGGAGCGGTTGGAACTGCGCCCGGTGTCGGAAATCGCGCTCGACCCGGCCAGCATCGGCCGCTTCCGCGAGGCGTGGCGCGAGCTGTTCGGGCCGGACGCGGCAAAGGACCCGCTGTACCAGAGCGTGTCCGATGGGCGCCGCCATCCGGGCATGGAACACTGGGCGCCGCTGTTCCACACCACCATGGAGACGCTGCTCGACTACCTGCCGGACGCTGCCGTGAGCTTCGACGCCCAGTCCGATGACGTGCTGACCGCGCGGCTAGAGATGATCGCCGACCACTACGACGCCCGCAAGCTGGTGCCGCGGGACGGCGAGGTGCCGTATCGGCCGCTGCCGTCGGAGCGGCTCTACCTCGCCCGCGCCGAGTGGGACGAGATGCTGGCCATGGGCCCCTGGTTCCAGTTCAGCCCATTCGGCAAGTCCGACGACGTGCCCGGCGTCGACGCTGGCGGGCGACCCGGCGTGCTGTTCACCCAGGCTGGCGCGCACGCCGGGTCGGACGTGTTCCAACAGCTCAAGGACCAGTCCGCCACCTGGGCGCAGACCCGCCGCCGCACTGTGATCGCGGCCTGGACCCGCGGGTCGCGCGAGCGCATCGGCAACCTGCTGCGCGAGAACGGGCTGCGCACCATCACCGCCGAAACCTGGCAGAAGGTCCGCGTGGCGCCGCGCGACCACGTCGTGCTGGTGACACTCGGGCTCGAGCGCGGCTTCGTCACCGAAGAGCTTGGCGTGGTGGGCGAGCAGGATCTGCTGGGCGAGCGCATCAGCCGGCCGCCGCGCCGCCGCAAGCGGGCCGACCAATTTATCGCCGAGGCTACCGAGATCGCCGAGGGTGACCTGGTGGTGCACCAGGACCACGGCATCGGCCGCTATGACGGGCTGGTCACGCTGAAGGTGACCGGGGCGCCGCATGACTGCTTGCGGCTGCTTTATGACGGCGACGACAAGCTGTTCCTGCCGGTTGAAAACATCGAGGTGCTGAGCCGCTACGGCGCCGAGGGCGGGGCGGCGCTGGACAAGCTCGGCGGCGCCTCCTGGCAGAACCGCAAGGCGCGCATGAAGCAGCGCATCCAGGACATGGCCGGCGAGCTGATCCGCACCGCTGCCGAACGCCGGGTGCGCGAGGCCAATAGCATGACGCCGCAGGAAGGCGCCTGGGACGAGTTCTGCGCGCGCTTCCCGTTTGCCGAGACAGAGGACCAGGCCCGCGCGATCGCCGACGTGCTGGAGGACCTGGCGGCTGGGCGCCCGATGGACCGGCTGATCTGCGGCGACGTGGGGTTCGGCAAGACCGAGGTCGCGCTGCGTGCCGCCTTCGTCGCGGCGATGAGCGGGGCGCAGGTGGCCGTCGTCGTGCCCACCACCCTGCTGGCGCGCCAGCACCACCGCACCTTCACCCGCCGCTTCGAGGGGTTGCCGGTGAAGGTCGCCCAGCTCAGCCGCATGGTGACGCCGAAGGAGGCCGCCGAGGCCAAACGCGGCTTGGCCGATGGCAGCATCAGCATCGTCGTCGGCACCCACGCGCTGCTTGCCAAGGGGATCGAGTTTGCCGACCTTGGTTTGCTGATCGTCGACGAGGAGCAGCATTTCGGCGTCTCCCACAAGGAGAAACTGAAGGCGATCAAGGCGGACGTCCATGTCCTGACGCTCACCGCCACCCCAATCCCGCGCACCCTGCAACTGGCGCTCACCGGCGTGCGCGAGATGAGCCTGATCGCCACGCCGCCGGTCGACCGCCTTGCCGTGCGCACCTTCATCATGCCGTTCGACGGCGTGGTGGCGCGCGAGGCGATCCAGCGCGAACGGTTCCGCGGCGGCCAGGTGTTCTGCGTCGTTCCGCGGCTCGAGGACATGGACCGGATGGCGACCCGGCTGCGCGAGATCGTGCCCGAGGCGCGTATCGTGCACGCCCACGGCCGCCTCGCGCCGACCGAGCTCGAGCGGGTGATGACCGAGTTCGGCGACGGCAAATACGACATCCTGCTGTCCACCAACATCGTGGAGAGCGGGCTCGACATGCCGGCGGTGAACACGCTGCTGATCTATCGCGCCGACATGTTCGGGCTGGGGCAGCTCTACCAGCTTCGCGGCCGGGTCGGGCGGGGCAAGCAGCGTGGCTACGCCTATCTCACCTGGCCGACCCAGACCAAGCTCTCCGCCGCCGCGGAGAAGCGCCTTGCGGTGATGCAGACGCTGGACCAGTTGGGCGCCGGCTTCACCCTGGCCTCGCACGACCTGGACATTCGCGGCGCCGGCAACCTGCTGGGCGACGAGCAGAGTGGGCACATTCGCGAGGTGGGCATCGAGCTCTACCAGCAGATGCTGGAGGACGCGGTGGGCGAAATGCGGGCCGAACGCGGGCGCCGCAAGACCGACTCGCGGGATTGGACGCCGAACATCTCGCTCGGCCTGCCCGTGCTGATCCCCGAGGGCTACGTCCGCGACCTGCCGGTGCGGCTTGGCCTCTACCGCCGCATTGGCGCCCTGGTGACTGACGCCGAGAGCGAGGCGATGGCTGCCGAACTGGTCGACCGCTTCGGCGCGCTGCCCGAGGAGGTGGACAACCTGTTGCAGGTGGTGGCCCTGAAGCGCGCCTGCCGCGAGGCTGGAGTGGAGAAGCTCGAGGCCGGTCCCAAGGGGATGGTGGTGCAGTTCCGCGGCAACGCCTTCCGCAACCCCAGCGGCTTGGTGGCCTGGCTGGGCGCGCAGAAGGGCGGCATCCGGCTGCGGCCCGACCATAAGCTGGCGATCGCGCGCGAGATGGCGGTCACGGACCGGATCAAGACCGCGCGCGACGTGCTGCAGAGCCTCAACCGCCTGTCCAGCCAAGCCAAGGCCGCGTGATCCGGCTCCCGTGCTGAACTGGGCAGCATACCTGCTTACGGCTGCCGTGCTGGCCGGCTTGGGTTTGTCCGTGCTGGCCAACACCCGCCCGTCCCGCGCCCGCGTCTGGCTGCCTGGCGCGCTGCACGGGGTGGTGGGCGCGGCCGGGTTCGCGCTGCTGGTCGCCGGTGTCGCGAGCGGGCCGGTGCGCGGGGCGCAGCAGGGCGCCAGCAGCTTTGGCACCGCGGCGGCCGGGTTGGTGGCGGGTGGCCTCGCGCTTGGCACCATGCTGGCAGTGGGCCGCCTGCGAGCCAAGCCGCCGGCTATGCTGGTGGTGGCCTTGCATGCCACGCTGGGCGTCGCCGGCCTGGTCATGCTTGCGGCTTATCTCTCCGTCTAGACCAAGACCGGCTCAGATAGAGTCGCCGGTCGTGGTCTAGCTCTTTGTTTTGGCGAGCATGTTTACCGATCAAGTGACTTCACTTGATGCGGTCATGCTCTAACGGCCGTTGGCGGGCCGCGCTGGGCCGTCATCCCTAGGCGAAGCCCTCTCCCGGAGCGAGACGGAGTGGCTAAGTGAGGTTATCGCCCGAGCGCGCCGGCCAGTGCGGCCAGGTCCAGTCCGTTCACCAGCACCTTGCGATCCTGCACCGTGACCTGCCACACCGCGCCATCCGGCGTCGTCTTCGCGATCCCCTTTAGCAGGATCAGCACGCCCGCGGCCTTGGCTGCCACCGGGTCGCCCTGCAGCCGCGCGATCAGCTCGTCCAGCCCGTGTGCCGTGATCTGCGCCGCCCCGCTGACCGATTGCGGCCCGGTCAGCGTGAACGAGCCGGTGCCGGAGAGCTGCGCCCCGGCCATGTCGATGGCGAGCTGGTCGAAGCCGACCTGCACCCCGCCATGGCTGAACAGTGCCTGGTAATCCTGCGCTGCCTTGGCCATCGCTGGGTCGGCGCTTCCGCTTCGTGGCGAGCCTGGCGGGGGGCTTGGCGTCGGATCCGGCGTCAGGCCGTCCAGCACCAGGCGGGTCAAGTCGGCGACGTTGAGGTTGGACGCGGTCGGCCGCAACGCGATCCGCGTCGGCACGTAGGCGGCCAACGCCGGTGGCACCTCGTCTAGCCGCAATCCCAGCAGCGTGATGCCGAGGCTGGCCGACAGGGTGTCCTGCGGCGCCTGTCCGCTAAAGCTCAGCTCCGCCCGGTCGAACCCGCCGCTATGCCCGGCAACCTCGAACTTCACGCCGTCCGCGTCCTCGGCGATCTCGATGCCGTGCACCAGGCCTTCCGACGCCACCACCAGCCCGCGCCACCGTGCCAGCCCGGCCGGCGTCAGCTTACCGGCCGCGGGCATGCTCAAGCGCGGTTCCCGCAGCAGGTCCTGTGAGACGCGGTTCAGGGCGGTGACCGAGATGCCGGTTAGGGTGGTTGCCGCATGCAGCCGCTCGGCCGTCGTCTCGCTGTTGAGCTGGTCGTTCGCGGACTTGCCGGCATAGCCTGCCACCGCGACGTCGCTGAGCCCGTCGTAAACCCCGGGTGCCACCGCTTGCACGCTGGTCTGGTTGGTGATGCGGCCATAGTGCGTCAGCGTGGCGCCGGTCCCGCCCGTCTTCACGATGTCGATCGAGGCGATGCTGCCGCCACCCGTGCTCGCTGCCTGGCCGTGCTGGTTGACCGTCGCGTGCTCGTCCTGCGCACCGAGCTTGACTTGGTAGGTCGTCGGCGGCGTCACGTTGCCAGCCGCCGGCACGCCCGTCGCCGGCGGCGCCGTGACGATCTCAAACTCGGTGGGCCATTGCTCGTCGTCGACCGCCCAGCCACCGTCCAGCGGCCGCAGCTTGGCGGTGAACGCGGCCGCCTGCGGCTGCAACCCCCGGATCAGCGGCGCCAGCAGCACGCTCAGTGCATAGTGGTCGTCTGCCGCCGTCACCTGGGCCAGCGGATTGGGCAGCTTGGCCGGCTTGGCCACCAGCCGGTCGAGCGCCGCCTGAAACTGCGCCTGCAGCGCGGCCGCGCCGGCCGGTGAGGGCGGCGCCAGCGCGGCGGGCGGGTTGGTTTGGGCGCTTGCCGGGGCGCTCATGGGGGCGATCAACAGCCCCGCCATCACGGGCATGTAGGCGAACAGCTTGATCATGGGTGCCCCAACGACAGACCCGCCAATACTGCCCCAACCCGGCGAAAGCCGCCACCAAGCATGGATGCTCACCGGGGGCGCCGCGCCAGCCGGCCTGCCACGACCGGCTGCGGCACGCCCGTGGTGCCCGGGAAGCTGCTTGGTAGGTTGCGCAGCGTGCGTGCCGCCAGGAACGCGAAGCACTCGGCCTCGATCGCGTCGCCGCGCCAGCCCAGCGCTTCCGCGGTCACCGGCATTGCCCCAGCGCGGTGGGCGAGTGCCTGCATCAGCGCCGGGTTGTGCCGGCCGCCGCCGCAGACCACCAGGCGTGCGGGGCGCTGTGGCAGGTGGTCCAGCCCGCGGCCGACCGCAGCGGCCACAAACGCGGTGAGCGTGGCCGCGCCATCCGCCGGGCTCAGCCCAGCCGCCATCGCGGCCGGGAAATCGAACCGGTCGAGCGATTTCGGCGGGCGGCGCGCGAAGTACGGGTGCTGCAGGAGCGTGGCCAGCCGCGCCTCGTCCACCCGCCCGCTGGCGGCCAGCGCGCCGTCACGGTCCATGGGCTGGCCCGTGGCCTGCCGCATCCAGTCGTTGAGCGGCGCATTGGCCGGCCCGGTGTCGAACGCCACCAACGCGCCGTCCGGCCCGCACCAGGTGAGGTTGCCGACGCCGCCCAGGTTCAGCACCGCCGCGCCTGGCGCCACCCCGCGCAGCAGGGCCGCGTGGTACACCGCCGCCAGGGGAGCGCCCTGGCCGCCGGCCTGCACGTCGGTGCTGCGGAAGTCATACACCACGTCGATGCCGGTCAGCGCGGCCATCAGCGCGCCGTCGCCGAGCTGCCGGGTCTGACCGGGCCGGCCCGGCTGAGGCGGGCGGTGCAGCACGGTCTGGCCGTGGAAGCCGATGGCGGCCACGTCGGCTGCCGCCACACCGCTTTCGGCCAGGAACCGCACCACCGCCGCACTCTGCGCTTGGGTGAGCGCCTGCTCCGCCTCGGCGAACACGCCGGGTTCCGGGCCGGTGAACTGCCACGCCTGCGCCGCCGCCAGCGCCCGTTCCAGCAGGCCGGGCAGGGCGGGCGGGTAGGGCGCCAGCGTCCAGGGGCCGAACGCGGTCACGCTGTCCCCGTCGGTCTGCAGCAGCGCCAGGTCGACATTGCCGTCCAGCACCGTCCCGGTCATCAGCCCCAGTGACCACGCCGTCATCGCTCGAGCGCCTGGCGCACCCGCCCGCCGCATTGCGCCAGGCGTCGCTCCGCCTCGCTGACCGCGACGCCGGCGAGCAGCACGACCAGGGCCGGCTTCACGCTGCCGCCGCATTGCGCCAGCGTCGCCTCCGCCAACTCGGGCGCGGCGCCGGTGACTTCGCACACGATGCGCAGCGCGCGGCGCCGCAGCTTGGCGTTGTTGGCACGCAGGTCGACCATCCGGGCGCCGTAGGTCTTGCCTAACGCCACCATCGCCGCCGTGCTCAGCGCGTTCAGTGCGACCTTCTGCACCGTGCCCGCCGTCATGCGCGTGCTGCCGGCGACCACTTCCGCCCCGGTGAGGATTTCCACCGCGAGTGCGGCGGCGGCGGCGGCCGGGCTCGCCGGGTTGTTCACCACGGCGACGGTCAGCGCGCCGCACGAGGCGGCATAGTGCAAGCCGCCGACCACATATGGCGTCCGGCCGGAGGCGGTGATCCCCACCACGGCATCGGCGGCGGTGAGGCCGTGCTGCTCGAGCGCGCGGGGGGCGGCGTGGGCGTCATCCTCGGCGCCCTCGGCGGCTTCCAGCATCGCGCCCAGCCCGCCTGCCAGCAGCGGCACCACCAGGCCCGGCGGCGCGCTGTAGGTTGGGCCTAACTCGGCCGCATCCAGCACCGCCAGCCGGCCCGGCGTGCCTGCGCCCAGGTAGAACAGCCGGCCGCCAGCCAGCAGCCGCGCGGCGACCGCCTCCGCCGCCGCCGCCAGCGCAGCCTCGGCCCGGGCCAGGGCGTCGCACGCGGCCCGCTCGGCCGCCAGCAGCAGGCGGACCAGGGCGGCGGGCGCCATTTCGTCCAACCGCTCGAGTCCGGGCCGGATCGCCTCGGTGGCAAGCAAGTCCAACGCCTCTTCCGCCATGCGCCCGCGCTCCATGATGGGGCGAGCCTAACCCGGCCTCAGCCCAAACGCGGAATCAGGCGGGCACCAGCGCCTCCTGCTGCGCACGCCGGGTGCGATACCAGGCCTGCAGCCAGCCGGTCAGCGGGCGTTCGACCAGGCGGTAGGTGAGGCAGCCGATGGCGACCTGCAGCACCATCACCGGCAGCAAATAGAGCGCGCTGCCCATCGCGCCGGGGTGCAGCAGGCGCAACGGCAGCATCAGGAACGGCACCGCCAAGGTGTGCGTCAGGTAGAGCGAGTAGGAGCTGTTGCCGAGGAAGACCATGGGGCGCCAGCGCCACGAGCCGTACCGCCGCTCGAGCGAGACCGCGCCGAACACGATAGCCGCGGCGGGGATGCCCCAGGTGATCAGCCGCACGACGCCGGGGCCTTCCGGCACCAGCAGCATGGTGGCCGCGCCGGCCGTCACCAGGCCGGCCGCCACCACGCCCGGCAGCCGCACCCCGCGCAGGAATAGCATTCCGAGGCCGATGCCGAACAGGAACTCGAAGATGATTGGCTGCGCATAGAACCGCAGCACGTAGGAGCCTGGCGCCAGTGCGGCCGCCGCCACCAGCGCGCCGAAGCACGCCGCCACCGCTGCCATCCACCACCGCCCGCCGAACTGGCGGCAGGCTGCGAACACCACGTAGAACATCAGCTCGATCTCGAGCGTCCATGCCACGATGATCAGCGGCACCACGCCACGACCGGGAGTGTCGTAGGGCACCAGGAGCAGCGACGTCGCCACGTTGGGCAGCGAAAACACCGAGAACAGCACCAGCGAGGGCAGGATCACCAGGGACGCGGCCTTGACCAGCGTCAGCGTCCAGTAGATCGGCATCAGCCGGATGATCCGGCGGGTGAGGAACTCGTGCCACAGCAGCGGCCGCCCCGCCGTTGTTACCGTCATGATGAAGCCGCTGATGACGAAGAAGATGTCCACCCCGGCGGCGCCGAAATCGGTCATCCGCGAGGTGAGGAAGCCGGTGCGGAACTCGATGCCCTGGGAGCTGTGGAAGGCCACCACCATAACCGCAGCGATTGCGCGAAGCCACTCGACGGACCGGATTGGCTCATTGCGCACGCGCGATCTCCTGCAACCGTCGAGACGCTCATTCGCTCCACGAGCTGCAAACTATCTATAAATTGATTGTACCTGCATGTCAACGTATGAGTGGCTTGGTGCCCTCGAGCAGCGGTCAGGTCAGGTCGGCCGGTAGTCCAGCCGGGTCGCCAGCCAGCGCCGCAGTTCGAGCAACGGCGCCGTGTCCGCCAGCACGGCCGCCGTGCACGCGCTGGCGGTGGGCGCTGGAACGGCGCGCAACCCGGCGGCTGCGGCGGCACTCTGCACCGGTGGCGCCACGCTGGCCTGGGCGCAGGCGCGGCGCCACTGCGCCACCATCGCCGCGGGGGTGAGCTGGGGCAGCACCAGCGCCATGTTCAGCGCCGCCGCCGCCGCCGCCGCGCGCCAGCCCGCCAGCAACGGCGCGCTCACCGCCCGGTCGCCCAACAGCTCGAGGAAGCCCGGCACGTCGGGGAAGTCGGCCGAGCGCACCGGCGCGCCCGTGTCGTCCACCGCACCCAGGCTGAACAGCGGGCTTGCGCCAGACGCGGCCAGACCCGCCGCCAGCGCCGCCACCTGCCGCCCGCACAGGCACACCGCGTCCGCCTGCTGCTGCAGCACCGCCTGCACTGGGTTCTCCTGCGCCGCGACCGGCTGCCAGCGCGCGCCCAGCAGGTCCAGCGCCAACATCGCCGGCACGTCCTTGCCGCCAACCGCGCCCACCGCCAGCCGCACCGGCGCACCAGCCGCCACCTGCTCGGCGCTCAATCGTGACACCACCAGGCAGGGCGACGTGGCCACCAGCGCCGGCACCCAGCGCGCGGCATCGAACTTGGCCCGCGGGTCGCCGCACAGCCAGGCCAGCGCGGCCGCCCCGGGCAGCATCGCCGCGGTGCTGCCATCCGGCACCGCCCAGGCCTCGAACTGGTTGGCCGCGGTCACGCCGTCGAGCCCGCCCACCACGTCCTTGTGCAACGCAAGGTTGGGCGAGAGCGCCGGCCCCAGCACCGGGGCGAGCCAATCCGCCCACATGTCCAGCCCGCCGCCGCCGGGCCCGCCCACCACCAGGGTCGCCGCGTCGAACGGCTTGGGCGCCGCATGGCCAGCGTGGGGCCGGGCCAGCGCGGCCAACGCCGCAGTGGCGAGCAGCGACCGACGCCTGATTGCAGATGCGTTCAACTGGCACTCCTTCCGCCGGGCTGCTCTACCCGGGCCGCCGCGTCGGTCGCAACCAAACCTGGTTGCCACCGTCAATCAAGCGTTATAGGCGACCAGCGACTCGAACGGCACCCCGAGCCGCTGCTGCCCGCCCAGGAAGCTCAGTTCGATCAGCGCCGCCGCGCCTGGCACCACCGCGCCCACGCCTTGCAGCAGGGCGATGCTGGCCGCCAGCGTGCCGCCGGTGGCCAGCAGGTCGTCCACCACCACCACGCGCTGACCCGGCGTGATCGCGTCCGCCTGGAGTTCCAGACGGTCGGTGCCGTATTCCAGCGCGTAGTCGTGTCCCACCACCCGGCCCGGCAGCTTGCCCGGCTTGCGCAGCATCACGAAGCCGCAGCCGAGCTTCAGCGCCAGCGGGGCGGCGAGCAGGAAGCCGCGCGATTCGACCCCAGCCAGCAGGTCCGGCTGCCACCGGCGCACCACCTGCGCCATGCGGCCCATCGCCACCTGCCACGCATCGGCATGCCGCAGCAGGGTCGAGACGTCGTAGAACAGGATCCCCGGCTTCGGGAAATCCGGGATCGCAGCGATGTGGTCCTTGAGGTCCATGACAGCCCTTGCGCGAGTGATCGGCCCCTATAGCCGCTGACGCCGGGTTGCGCTAACTGGCCCAATGGCCGTTTCCCGCCCGCTCGCCGCCACCGTCATGGGGCTCGGCTTCGTCGTTGCGTATGTGGCGGTGGCCATCACCCTGCCGTCGCTGCTGCCGAAGCACTGGCTGTTCCAGGCCTGCTACTTTCTCGTCGCCGGCGTGGTGTGGGTGTTTCCGATACGCTGGCTGATGCTGTGGAGCGTTGGCAAACGCTGAGCCCTTCACAGAACCGTCATAAAAGTCGCACAGAGTGGTAACGATTACGGCCTACCCCACGCCGGACCGCTTCAACACAGGATAAGTCCCATGCACCGTCGCACCCTGCTTGCCGGCGCCGCGGCCGCAAGCTTCGCGCCCCTGGCCGAGGCTGCGGCCCAGCCCGCCCGCACCGGCGTGGTGTTCTGGCACGCCATGACCGGCTCGCTGAACGACGAGGTGAACCGGCTCAGCGCCGCCTTCAACGCCAGCCAGGCCGACTACGAGCTGCAGCCGGTGTTCAAGGGCACCTATGCCGAGACGCTGACCGCCGCCATCGCCGCCTACCGCGCCGGCCAAGCGCCCGACCTGGTGCAGGTGTTCGAGGTTGGCACCGGCACCATGCTGGCCGCCGGGGCCGCGGTGAAGCCGGCTTGGCAGTTGGTGCAGGAGACCGGCGTGGCCATCAAGCCGGACGACTACATCCCGGCCGTGCGCGGCTACTACAGCCTGCCCGACGGGCGCATGGCCTCCGTCCCGTTCAACTCCTCGACCGCCGTGATGTGGCTCAATAAGGACGCGTTCGAGAAGGCCGGGCTGGACCCTGCCAAGCCGCCCACCACCTACGACGAACTGGCCACCTCCGGGCAGACGCTGCAGAGCAAGTCGGGCGTGCCGATCGCCATCTCCACCGGCTGGTTCTCCTGGATCCACATGGAGGAATACGCCGCCATCCACGACATCGCCTTCGCCAGCGACGGGGACGGCTTCGGTGGACTGGGTGCGGAGCTGCTGATCAACAAGCCCGACTTCGTCAAGCAACTGCAGCGCTTCCTGGACTGGCAGAAGGCCGGGTTCTTCAAATATGGCGGGCGCGACTCGGCGGCAGACGGCGTGTTCCTGTCCGGCCAGGCCGCCATCGGCTTCAACAGCTCCGGCGAACGCGGCGACCTGCTGAAGAGCGCCAAGTTCGGCTGGACCAACGCGTACTTGCCTTACGACCCGGCCATCATCACCACGCCGATCAACTCCATCATTGGCGGTGCCAGCATCTGGACCATGACCGCGCCCAGCCGCCCGGCCGCGCAATACAAGGGGGCGGCGGAGTTCCTGGCGTTCCTCGCCAAGCCCGAGAACGCCGCGGCCTGGCACCAGCACACCGGCTACGTGCCGGTCACCGTCGCCGGCTACCAGCTTTCCAAGCAGCAGGGCTTCTACGCGAGCAATCCGGGCACCGAGCTGCCGATCGAGCAGCTCACCCGCGGCAGCGTGACGGACAACTCGCGCGGGCTGCGCCTGGGCCGGCTGCCGGAAATCCGCAACATCATCTACGAGGAGGTGGAGAAGGCGCTGCAAGGCCAGCAGGGCGCCCAGGCCGCGCTCGACAGCGCCACCGAACGCGGCAACCGCGTGCTGCGCGAGTTCCAAAAGTCGGTGCGCACCTAGAGTTCGATGCGCCGCACCATCTTTCCCGGCTGGGTGCTCCCGGTCGGGCTGGTCCTCCCGCAGCTTTTGCTCACCATCGTGTTCTTCTTCCTGCCCGCCGGGGAGGCGATCTGGGGCAGCCTGACCCGCACCGACCCGTTCGGCCTCGCCTCGGTGTTCGTCGGCGCGGAGAACTTCACCGACCTGTTCACCGACCCGCTCTACGTCCAGAGCATCTGGCGCACGATCGGCTTCATCCTCGCCGTCTGCGTGCTCTCGATGGGGACCGCGCTGCTGCTCGCCGTGGCGGCGGACGGCGTTGTGCGCGGGCGCGGCTTCTACCGCACCATGCTGATCTGGCCATACGCGGTCGCCCCGGCCATTGCCGCCGTGATCTGGCTGTTCCTGCTGCACCCGCAGATCGGCCTAATCGGGCGCTGGGCCAACCGCCACTTAGGCTGGGACTACGCCTTGAACGGAACCCAGGCCGCCACGCTCGTCATCCTGGCCGCGGCCTGGAAGCAAGTCAGCTACAACTTCATCTTCTTCGTCGCCGGGCTGCAATCCGTGCCCCGCACCGTGACCGAGGCTGCCCGCATGGACGGCGCCCGCGGCCTGCACCGCTTCCGCACCATCACCCTGCCGCTGCTGATGCCCACAGTGTTCTTCCTGGTGGTAGTGAACGTGGTCTACGCCGCGTTCGACACCTTCGGCACCATCTGGGCGCTGACCCAGGGCGGGCCCGGCAAGGCCACCGAGACCCTGCTCGTCAAGGTCTACCGGGACGGAGTGATCAACCTCGACTTAGGCTCGTCCTCTGCCCAATCCGTCGTGCTCATGGCCGGCGTGATCGTGCTCACCGCGGTGCAGTTCCGCTTGCTCGGGCAGCGCAAGTGAGAAACTGGCCGAGCCACGCGCTGCTGATCCTCGGCGTGCTGCTGTTCGCCCTGCCGCTTTGGATGATCCTTGCCGGCTCCACGCAGGACTCGGGCGCCATCACCCGCGGCGACCTCTCCCTCATCCCCAACCTGCACGGCTTTGGCGTCTATGCCGACGTGCTGGCGGGCGGCGGAGCAGGGGGGCGGCCGGTCTGGCGGATGCTGCTCGTCTCGTTCGCCATGGCACTGGCCATCGCGCTGGGCAAGATCACCATCTCGGTGCTCTCCGCCTACGCCGTCACCTTCTTCAAGTGGCCGTTCCGCATGGTGGCGTTCTGGGCCATCTTCATCACCCTCATGCTGCCGGTCGAGGTGCGCATCATCCCCACCTACGCCGTGATGGCCGGGTTCGGCATGATCAACACCTTCGGCGGGCTCACCGTGCCGCTGATCGCCTCGGCCACCGCGACCCTGCTGTTCCGCCAGGTGTTCCTCGCGGTGCCAGACGAGCTGATGGAAGCGGCCCGCATCGACGGCGCCGGGCCGTGGCGCTTCCTGAGGGACATCCTCATTCCGGTTTCCGCCGGCAACATCGCGGCCCTCTTCGTGATCCTGTTCGTGTATGGCTGGAACCAGTATCTCTGGCCGTTGCTGGTCGCCACCGACCCCAAGCTCGACACGATCGTGATCGGCATCGTGAAGATGATCGGCACCGAAGCCCAAGTGGAATGGAACCGCGTCATGGCCACCGCGGTGCTGGCGCTGCTGCCGCCGGTCGTGGTCGTGCTGCTGATGCAACGCTGGTTCGTCGCCGGCCTCACCGAAGGCGAGAAGTAATGGCCACGCTCCAACTCGAGGGCCTGCGCAAAAGCTTCGGCACCACGCACATCCTGCAGGGGATCGACCTCACGCTGGCCAACGGCGAGATGCTGGTCATCGTCGGGGCGTCTGGCTGCGGCAAATCCACCCTGCTGCGCCTGGTCGCCGGGCTCGAGACCGCCACCGCCGGCCACATCCGCATCGACGGCCGCGACGTGACCCACGCCGACCCGTCGCAGCGTGACATCGCGATGGTGTTCCAGAACTACGCGCTCTACCCGCACATGACGGTGGCGCAGAACATGGCCTACAGCTTGAAGATCCGTGGCCTGGCCAAGCCCGCCATCGCGGCGCGGGTGCAGAGCACGGCCGACCTGCTCGGCCTCGGCGCCCTGCTGGCCCGGCGCCCGCGCGAGCTCTCCGGCGGCCAGCGGCAGCGCGTGGCCATGGGGCGCGCCATCGTGCGCGAGCCCAAGCTGTTCCTGTTCGACGAGCCGCTGTCCAACCTGGACGCTGCCTTGCGCGTGCAGATGCGCGCCGAAATCCGCCAGCTTCAGCGCCGCCTGGGCGTGACCAGCCTCTACGTCACCCACGACCAGGTGGAGGCGATGACGCTGGGCGACCGGTTGCTCGTGCTGCACCAGGGCGTGCCGGTGCAGTTCGCGCCGCCGATGGAGGTGTTTTCCCGCCCCGCCACCGTCTACGTCGCCGGGTTCATCGGCGCGCCGGCGATGAACTTCCTGCCCGCCACGGCCGAACCCGACGGCAGCGCCGCCCGCCTGGCCTCCGGGCACCGGCTGGCGTTGCCGCACCGGGCTGCGGCCATCGCGCTCACGCTTGGCATCCGCCCCGAACACGTGGCCCTCGACCCGGCGGGCCTCGCCCTCAAGGTGGACCTGGTGGAACCGCTCGGCTCCGAAACGCTGGTCCACGGCCGCCTCGACGACGGCACCCCGGTGATGGTCAAGCAGCCGACCACGCTGTCCGTGGACGAGGTGCTGCACGTGGCCTTTCCCAGCGTCGCGCTGCACGTGTTCGACGCGGAAAGTGGCCGGCGGCTGAGCTGATACGAGTGCGCATAAGCACTGGGCAAATCCCCACTTCGCAAGGAGCCCTCTCCCTCTTGGAGAGGGTTGGGTGAGGGGACCAGGCGGCGTGATCGAACGGTTCGACCGCCCTTCGCACCAGCATTGGCAGCCCTCCCGAATTATGTTGCTATCGCACCAACATGCCCCACCCCGCCCCCTGGCTCGCGCTGCTGCTCCTGAGCGCCTGCGCCACCACCCCACCCGCCCCGACGTCGCCCCCGGTGGCCGAGAAGTTCGATCCGGCTCCCATGCCGTTCGTGAAATACCAGCACCAGGCCTCGCCCTCGCTCGAATACGTCATCCCGCCGAAGATGCCGCTCGGCACGGGCGCCGTGCCGGTGAGCAGCAGCCCGGTGCGTGGCTCCATCGTGACGGGGTTCACCGAGGGATTCTGATCGTGGAACCAGCCGCCTTGGCCAAGATCGAGGTCCGGGTGTTGCTCGAACTGCCCACCGCCCTGGCCGACATGCGGGCGGAGGCGGTGCGCGAGGGCTTTCACTTCCTGGACCGTCTCGCCACTGAATGGCAAAGCGGGGCAAACAGGTTCGACAGACCCGGCGAGGTGCTGCTTGGCGCCTATCGAAACGGCATCCTCCTCGGGCTTGGCGGCCTCAACCGTGACCCCTACATCGGTCAAGCGAGTACGGGACGGCTGCGGCACCTCTACGTCCTGCACGCAGCCCGGCACCATGGCGTTGCGTCCGTTCTGCTGCAGCAACTTCTCGAACGTGCCCAAGGCGTGTTCGACGTCGTTCGTTTGCGGACCGCAACGCAGGCAGCAGCCCAGTTCTACCAGGCCCGCGAGTTCGTCCGCGTCCACGACAAGACCGCATCTCACGTCATCGCGCTGCCACAGTTGTAGCCGCCGCTCGCTTGCCCGCCGCCCCACGGCATGGTCTGCTGCCCGCAAGCCTGACACCAGATGGGCGGAGAACCACCATGCGCCGTTGGACCACCTGCCTCACCACCGCGGTGGCACTTGCCCTCGTCGCGCCGGCCGTCGCGCAAACACCCTCATTCGCCGCGCTGGAGGCCTCGCAAAATGGGGCCAACACGAAACCGGGCCCCCGCAGCGTGCCGGAGCGCGAACTGCCCGTGCCGCAGGATGTCAGCCCGGCCGCGCAAGCCCTCGTCGCCGCGCCCTATCGCGTGCCCGCCTGGGACGCTAACCCGGCGAACGCGGACGAGTGGCGCGCCCTCGTCAAACGCCTGGCGGACGCCTCGCTGCCGGGTGTCCGGCGGGCGCGCGAGCTGTTGGGCGTGACCATGCAGCCCACCACCCTCGGCGGCGTGCCGGGCTTCATCCTGACGCCGCGCACCATTCCCAAGGCCCACCGCGACCAAGTCATCTACAACATCCATGGCGGCGGCTACGTCTACGGGCCCGGCGAGTCGGGCACCATGGAAGCGGTGCTGCTCGCCGGGTTAGGCGGCTACAAGGTGTTGGCCGTCGACTACCGCATGCCGCCCGACGCGCCCTACCCGGCGGCGATGGACGACGCCATGGCAGGCTACAAGGCCGTGCTCGCCAGCACCGACGCCCGCCACGTCGCCGTGGTCGGCACGTCCACCGGCGGCGGCATGACGCTCGCGCTGATGCTGCGCGCCAAGGCGGAGGGCGTGGCGCTGCCAGCGGCCATGGCGCCGGGCACGCCCTGGTCCGACCTCACCGAGACTGGTGACAGCTACAAGACCAACGAGTGGGTCGACAACGTCCTCGTCAGCTACAGCGGCTATCTCGGCCACGCCGCCGCGCTCTACGCCAACGGCCACGACCTGCGCGACCCCCAGCTCTCGCCCATCTATGGCGACTTCCAGGGCCTGCCGCCCGCCATCCTCACCACGGGCACGCGGGACCTGTTCCTCAGCAACACCGTGCGTACCCACCGCAAGCTGCGCGAGGCGGGCGTGGAGGCCGAGTTGCAGGTGTTCGAGGGCTTCTCCCACGCGCAGTACCTGTTCGACCCCGCCGCCCCCGAGACCAAGGAGATGTTCGCCGAGGTCACCGCGTTCCTCGACCGCCACCTCGCCGAGTAGCCCAACCCGCCGCATCAAGCCCTCTCCCGCTTAGAAGCGATGGTGCCGCACGCGCCCGACGGGCACCTCGCCAACCCACCCCATCCCGTGGCATGACGCCGCCATGCCGCACCGCCGCAATCCAGCATGATCCGCCGCGTCGCCGTGGTGATGAACGGACGCGCCGGCGCCCTGCTCGACGGTGACCAGGCCGACACCATCCGCGAGGCCTTCGCCACCGCCGGCCTAGACCCGACCTTCATCCCGCAGGACGCCGGCTCGCTGCCCGACCGCATGCGCCAGGCTGCCGAATCAGGCGCGGACGCCGTCGTCGTCGCCGGCGGGGACGGCACCGTCGCCTGCGCCGCACTCGCCATGGCCGACCGGGAACTGCCGCTGGCCATCCTGCCTTTCGGCACTATGAACCTGCTCGCCAAGGATCTCGGCCTGCCCATCGGGGACCCGGCGGCCGCCATCGCCGCCATCGCGCACGGCCGGGTCCGCCGTATCGACGTCGCCGAGGTCAACGGCCACGTGTTCCTGTGCGCCTCCATGCTCGGCCTGCCCGCCCGCCTCGGCCGCACCCGCGAGCAAACCCGCGGCCGCCCCCTGCAAGCCATCGGCCGCATGGCACAGGCCCTCTGGCGGCAACTGCTGCGCGCCCGGCCGCTCCACGTCACCCTGGTGGCCGACGCCACGCCGCTCCCCCTCCGCGCCGCCTCGCTCACCATCACCGTGAACCCAGTCGACCCGGCGAGCGGCCGCACCTTCGGCCGCACCCAGCTCGACGGCGGCCATCTCGGCATCTACGTGGTGCACCAGTTCGGGCCGCGCACCCTGCTCGGCTTGGCGGCCCGCCTGCTGCTCGGCCACCGCAACGACGCTCTGCGCGAACGCCTGGCAGCCACGGTGGACATCGCCACGAGCCAACCCACGCTCCAGGTGATGAACGACGGCGAGCTGCTTCGCCTCAGCCCACCACTGCACTACCGCCTGCGCCCCGCCGCCCTCCGCGTGCTGGTTCCGCCAGCGTGACTTCCACCCGCATCGCCCACATCACCGACCTGCATTTCGGCGCCGAAGACCCGGCCGTGGTCGCCGCCCTGGTCGACGAGCTGAACGCGGACCCGCCCGACCTGGTGGCGATCAGCGGTGACCTCACCCAAGGTGCGCGCATCGGCGAATTCCGCGCCGCCCGCGCCTTTATCGACCGCCTGCGCGCGCCCAGCCTCGCCGTGCCTGGCAACCACGACATCTCGCCCTACAACCTGCTCGAGCGCTTCACCGACCCCTACGCCCGCTGGCGCCGCATCATCTCGCCCATCGTGGCACCCACCTGGCGCAACGCCAGCGTCGCTGTGGTCGGCCTGAACTCCGCGCGCCGCCTGGGGCTGCACTGGGATTGGTCGCGCGGCCGGGTCACGCATCGCCGCCTGGCCCGGCTGCTCGCCCAGTTGGAGGCGCTGCCGGCCGAGCTGGTGAAGATCGTGGTGATGCACCACCCTCTCCTGCCACCCACCACCGCCCCCGACACCCCGGTCGCAGGCGGTGCTGTCGCCGCCCTGCGCGCTCTGGCGGCCCACCGCGTGCGCCTGGTGCTCGCCGGCCACCTCCACCGCGGCTTCACCCGCCTGGCGATGCCCAACGGCGAACCCCCGCTCATCCTGCAAGGCGCCACCGCCACCTCCGTGCGCCTGCGCGGTGAACCCAACGCCTACAACGCCATCACCATCGCACCCGATGGCGAGCCCACCGTGCAGGTCCGCTCCTGGAATGGCACCGCGTGGGAGACTCGCCTGCAGGCGTAGCACCGCGGCATTGCCGGCCCGCCACTCTATATACTATAGTATGCTGGCGCCGGGCGCTTCCGGGCGAGGGGAGCGGGCTTTGTCATGGCTGAGCGCATCCTAGTGTTCCCGGCCTGCCTCGCGGAAGCCGCCGCCTTCAGCCAAACCGCCCGACAGGCCGGCAGCCACCTGATCGGCGCCTCCTCGCTGGTGGCCGACCCGGCTCGCGCCAGTTATGCCGACTGGGTCGAGCTGCCGTTCGTCTACCAGGACGATTTCGCCGAGCGGCTGGCCGGCGCCGTGGCGCACCACGCGGTCACCGCGGTGTTCTCGTCGCACGAGGTGGTGCGCCACCGCCTTTCCGTGCTGCTGCCCAAGCTTTGCCCGGGCGTGTCGCTCCTGGGCCGCGCGGCGCCCGTGCGGCACAGCGGCCCTTCCCATGCCGAGCTGCGCGTGTTGGCTGGCGGGCTCGGGGTTCCCGCCGACGCGCTGATCGGCCCCGCCGAGCACGACGCGGTGCTGCAGCGCGCGCTGGCCATGCGCGGCGAGTCCTCCCTCGGCAAGCTCGCCTGTTTCCTCGCGCTCGCCCCGTCGCTCCCGGAGGGCGACCTGGTGGAGATTGGCGCCTTGTCCGGCCGCTCCGCCTTCGTGCTCGGCTGGCTCGGCCGCCGCTACCAGGTCGGGCCGCTGCTCGCCATCGACCCGTGGACCCAGGCTGCGGCGATGCAGCGCGACAGCCCGCAGGCGCTGCAGGACAGCACGCAGGCGCTCGATTTCACCATGTTCTTCAGCGAGTTCCTGGAAAACCTGGTGCCCTGCTTCTACGCCACGCTGAACTACCTGCGTGAGCCTGCCGAGCAGGTGCGGCCGCGCTACGGCGCTGGGTTCAGCGTCGGCCCGACCGAGTTCGGGGTCACGCACTACCGCGGCAAGCTCGCGCTGCTCCATATCGACGGCAACCACGACTACGCCGCCGTCGCCCGGGACGTGGCCGAGTGGCTGCCACTGCTGCAGCCGGGCGGCTGGGCGGTGCTGGACGACTACACCTGGCCGTTCGGGGACGGGCCGCGCCGGGTCGGCGACGCCGTGCTCGAGGCGGAAACCTGGCAGCGTGCCTTCACCTATGACGGGGCGCTATTCCTGCGGCGGTAGCGGCAGCACCCATGGCGCCGCCCGCCCCGTCATGCTATCGTATTGGTAATGACCATGGATTGGCTCCCCCTCCAGCGCCACTACGAAGCCTGTCTGGAACGGGCCGGGGCAAGCCCGGCGGGCGTCGATTGGCCAAGCCCGGCCGACCTCGTCACGCGTTTCGAAACCCAGTTGGCTGTGCTGCCGGCCGCCACACCGGGCGCGCCGTTGCCGGAACTGCTCGATCTCGGCTGCGGCCCCGGCCTGTTGGTGGACTATCTTGCCACCACCGGCCGCCTCGATAGCGTCCGCTACCGCGGGATCGACCTCTCCCCCGCGATGGTCGGCGCCGCGCAGGCCCGCTGGCCCGGCCTTCGGTTCGAAACGCGCGACATCCTGACTGAC
Organism: Acetobacteraceae bacterium; assembly: GCA_965199105.1. Lineage (GTDB taxonomy): Bacteria > Pseudomonadota > Alphaproteobacteria > Acetobacterales > Acetobacteraceae > LMUY01. Next base: position 2,542,535 of record CBDAQO010000002.1, read on the forward strand.
CCGCTCCCCGCCCAAAGCCAGGACGCCGTGATTATGAACGGCGTGCTCACCGAGCGCCGAGGCATCCCGCGCCCGCAGATGCTGGCCATGGCGGAGGCAATCGTGGCCGCCGCCTTCGCCACCGCCCGCCACGGCATCGCCTTCAACGCCATGAGCCGCCACGTCGACTGGGAGCGGGAGGACCTGTTCCACTGGGGCTTCGACGAGGTGGCCGCCTTCCTCACCCGCAGCGTGACCCGGCACATCGCCTTGCGCGCAGATTACGGCCTCTACGAGTTCACCGCCTTCGCCTGGCGCCACCCCCAGCGCCCCACCCCGAGCCTGCCCGATACCTGGTGGCGCCGCTGATGCCGGATCTCGTCATGTTCGGCACCCGTCAGATCGCCGAGGTGCTGGCCTACTACCTCGAACGCGACAGCGACTACCGCATTGCCGCCTTCACCGTGGACGGCGACTACCTCACCGACACCGCGTTCCTCGGCCGCCCCGTCGTGCCGTTCGAAGAGGTCACCGCCGCCTACCCGCCCACCTCCCACGCCATGGTCGTGGCGCTGAGCTACGCCAAGCTGAACGCCGTTCGGGCGGAGAAATTTGCCGCCGCCAAGGCCGCCGGATACCGCCTCGCCAGCCATGTAAGCCCGCGCGCGCAGGTATGGGACCGCTTGGAAGTCGGGGAAAACAGCTTCGTCATGGAAGCCAACGTGGTGCAGCCATTCGCCCGCATCGGCGCCAACACCATGCTTTGGGCCGGCAACCACATCGGCCACCATTCCGTCATCGCGGATCATTGTTTCCTCGCCTCGCACATCGTGGTCTCGGGCGGGGTGACCATCGGCGAAAGCTGCTTCATCGGGGTGAATGCCACCTTGCGTGACGGCATCACCGTGGCGCCGCGCTGCGTCATTGGCGCCGGCGCGCTGATCTTGGCCAGCACCGAGCCGGAGCAGGTTTTCATCGGCGCCCGCACCGAAGCCGCCCGCGTGCCGTCCTCTCGCATCCGGCTCTAAGCCGTGGCATGGCGGCGCTTGGGGCACGTCTACGCCCCCGCCGGCGAAGCGCCCTGGCTGGCCAGCCACGCCTCGGTGCCGTTCGCCGAACCGCTCGACGGCGGCCAAATCCGCGTCTGGTTTTCCCCCCGGGACGCGGCCAACCGGTCCCACATCGCCTGGCTGGTGACCGACCTGGCGCGCCCGGCGCACGTGCTGGCCATGGCCTCCGAGCCCACGCTCGGCTGCGGCCCACCCGGCGCTTACGACGATTGCGGCGCCATGATGTCCTGGCTGGCCGGCGACCGCCTCTACTACATCGGGTGGAGCACCCGCAGCACGGTGCCATTCCATGTCTGCATCGGCGTCGCACAAGCCGGCCGCCGGCTGCCCGGCCCGGTGATGGACCGTACCCCGAGCGACCCGTGGTTCTGCTCTAACCCCTGCGTGCTGCCCGACGGCGTCGGCTGGCGCATGTGGTATCTCAGCGGCCTCGGCTGGGAGCAAGTGGGCGGCCGCTGGTCACCCTCCTACCACATCTGCCACGCCCAATCCGCCGACGGACTGCACTGGCAGGGCAGGGGCAGCGTCGCCATTCCGTTGCAGGCCGACGAGTTCGCCCTGGCCCGCCCAAGCGTGCTGCAGACGCCGCAGGGCTGGCTGATGTGGTTCTGCGCCCGCACCCGGCACCAGCCCTACCGCCTCGCCGCCGCCCGCTCGCAGGACGGGCTGACCTGGCAGCGCGCGCCGGACCTTGCTGTGCTCGCGCCCGCGCCCGCCGGATGGGACAGCGAGATGATCGCCTACCCGCACGTCTTCACCCATGCCCAGACGCGCTACATGCTCTATTGCGGCAACGGGTTCGGCCGCTCCGGCTTTGGGCTGGCCGTTTGGGAGTGAGTTATCACTCGATGAACCGCGTGTTCGCCTGGATTTCAGCCGTGATGTCGCCCGCCGGCTCCTCCAGCAGCCGCGCCAGGATGGAGGCGAAGCTGCCCTCGTAGTCCGGCAGGAACCGCAGCGTTACGCCAGCGGCCGCAAACCGCGCCGGGTCGTAGAGCGCGCGGCCGCCCGGCGGATTGAGGTAGCGCCGCGCCCCCACGGCAGCCGTGATGGCGAGGATGCGCTCCTGCCCGGTCAGGTGCGCCGGGATCATCAGGCTCGAGGACCGAATGCTGCGCCAGGGCAGCCCGAGCCGCTCGGCACACTGCGCGAGCAGCCGCTCGATGTAGTCGATCGGCGCCGTGTCGAGCCCGAGCAGCAACGCATGCAGCGCTGACGTATCCGCCGCCACCCGCGTCAACAGCGGGAAACGGGCCAATTCTGCTAGCAGCACCGCGGCTGCATCGGGCCGAAACGTTAAATCCTTGATGGCGACGCTCTGCGGCGCTTTGGCCAACGGCAGCGTCAACCACTGCAACGCCCCCGAGCGGTCCGGCAGCCGGTTGCGGTGCACCCAGCCTCGCCGCGGGAACTGCACGCAATCATAGAGCACGAACAGGTCCGCTCCGAGCAGCAAGCGGAAATAGCCCGCATAGGGCGCAAAGTAGGGCTGCATCACCGCGACCGTGTCGACCTGCACCTGCCCGTTTCCTTCTTTGCAAGCGTGCCGTTCAGCATTCGTTTACAATACCATCGTAGTATCATCGCCGGAGGGCCCGATGTCGCCTGCGCACGATCTTTTCCGGCAGAATGGGTGCTACGTGGCCCGCGGGCTGCTTCCGCCAAGCGAGGTTGCCGCCGTCCTGGCAAGCATCGAGCGCACCATACGCCGGCAACTCGGCCACATCGGCGCCCCAGCCCCGCAACCAGGGCTGCACGCCGCATTGCGCTGCCTCTATGCGACCGATCTGCCGCGCTACAAAAGCGTCCTGGCCGCGCTGTGGCGCAAGTCGGACGTCTTTGGCCTCATGCGTCACCCGAGCCTGTTCAGCTTCCTGCGGCAATCCTTCGGCTGGGCGGATGTATTTTTGCCCGGCGAGGTCGCGTTGCTGATGGCGAGCGACCTCCAGATCCCCGGTGGTTACTTCGGCCTCGGCACCCACCAGGACTTTGCCTCCGTCCAGGGCAGCCTGGATGGGGTCGTCGCATGGATCCCGCTGACCCCGGTAGACCTGGCCGGGTGGACCATTGAAGTGGCCCTTGGCAGCCACCGCGCCGGCCTGATCACAGACGTCGACCACACCAGCATAGGCTGGGAAGTCCGACCAGCCGACGCTGCCGACGCCAACTGGATCGCCATCGAGGCCGAACCCGGAGACGTCGTGTTCATGTCCGTCTTCACATTGCATCGCAGCTTGCGCGAGGGAGCGGCCGATCGCATGCGCCTGGCACTGTCGACCCGGTTCGACAACGCCGAGGAGCCGACCTTTGAAGCGCGGGCCTACCCGACGGCCTATCAGCGAACCGTCAAGCGCGACCTCTACGTGCCCGATTTCCCCAGCCCCGCTCAAATGGCCGCTCTGTTCGGCTGACCCGGCGGTGTGTTCATCGCTCCTTCATCTTTTGCCGATATCGTCTGAGTGTCTCTGGCAAAAGGCACGGACGAATGATGCAGGCGCACAATGGCAACCAGCCCGGTCGAGCCGCCGCGCGTCGCGGCCGTAACAAGCAGCAGCATGAACTCCGACTGCCGCCGTCATCGCCCCGCGTTATCGTCGCTTTCGTCGGCCAGAACGAGAACGGCATCCTGCGTGCCCACAGCCAAGCCTTCATGGCGCTGGCCCAACCCTGGGGCCTTACCGGCACCGTACTCGACCTGGGTGATCCCACCTGGATGGATCAGCTTCGCAGCCTGCTCGAGCAGGGTGTCCTGTTCGCCTGGGGCCATGCCGGCATTGGCGCCCGGCTAACCATCGGCACCACCCCGCTGTGGGACGCGGTGAAGGTCCCCTTCATCGCCATGCACAGCGATTCGCCCTGCTGGATGCCCGCCAATCACTACGTCGCGTCCGATTACGTCGCCAACGGCTACGTGTTCCAGGACTGGCTGGACGTGCAGAAACGCCTGATCCAATCGCCACAAATCTCCGCCCTCTTGCCGCACGGCGTGATGGACCACCCGTTGCGCGACGCCATCGCCTGGTCGGACCGGCCTAGACGCATGCTGTTCGTCAAAACCGGCCACGCACCGGCGTTGCACCGCTCGCGCTGGCTGCAGTTGCCGCCCCGCTTCCGCGCCATCATCGAAGAAACGTCGGCCGCGATCCTCGCCCAGGGTGTGGGCGACATCACCGAAACCCTGCTGCAATGTCTTGACCATCACGGGCTGTATCTCGATCAGCGACCAGACGTGTTGCTCGCCCTGATGCAAAAGATCGACGTCTACGTCAGGGATTGCCGCTCGACCGCAATGGTCGAGGCCATGCTGGACTTGCCGGTCGACATCATCGGCCGTGGCTGGGACCACATGAAGCGACTCGGCGGCAAAGCCCGCTTCCACAGCGCGGTGGACGCCGCCGCCCTGCCGCGCCTCTACGCCGAGACGCAATTCCTGCTCAACACGATGCCCAACTTCGCGGCCTGCACCCATGAGCGCGTGTTGCAAGGTTTCGCCAGCAGGTGTTGCGTCGTCACAAATGAAAACGCCTTCATGCGCGAGGCGTTCGGCTCGCTGCCAAGCTATTTCGGCGTGGACACGGAAGCCGACGGGCTGCCGGAGCAGCTCGCGACGCTGTTCCACAGCCCACGCCGCTTCGATGATTGCCTGCAGCCCGCGCTGGACCTCGTCACCTCCGAGTTCGACCCGGGCCTCATGATGCGCGGCCTGATCGAACTCGCCTTGGAGGTGCGCGAAGCCACCAATTACACCAGCTTCAAATATGCCGTCGCCTGATCAAACGGCTGGCGCGCTCAGCCCCAGCTCCGCAGCGGTCGCCAGGATCGCAGCCCAGGTGTCGACTTGAAGCGGGATGCCCTCGCGCGCGCGCCGCGCCCGGGTGCGCGCCTCCGGTTCGCCCGGCACCAGCACCTCCGTGCCCGGTGTGGCTGGGCGCGAGCCCTTGACGTAGCGGGCGTAGTCGCGCGCCGTCTCGGCGAAATGGGCGGCGCCGAAATGCCCCGGGTCCAGGTAGATCGACAGCATGCCGTTGCCGATCCGGCCCCGCTTGCCGCTGGGGATTGGGCCGGAGGTTGGGCCGCCGGTCAGGCAGCCGGCCAAGATTTCGCACATGAAGGCGATGCCCGACCCCTTGTGGTCGCCGAACGCCCGCAGCGCGCCCAAGCCCATCGCGGCGTCCCGCACCGACGTGCCGGCGAGCGGGCCATACAGCGTGGCCGGGTCGTTCGACAGCGTTCCATCCGGATCGATCAGCGCATCGTGGGGCACTGGCTTGCCGCCGTTGGACGCCACCAGCACCTTGCCTTCCGCCACGACGGAGGTGGCAAAATCCAGGATCAGCGGGTCGCCTCCTGGTTGCGGCGCCCCGATGCAGACCGGGTTGGTCGAGAAGCGCCGGTCCACGCCACCGAACGGCGCCACCAGCTCACCTTGCGCCACGTTCACGAAGTGGATGGACACCAGTCCTGCCGCCGCCGCCCGCTCTGCCCAGTCGCCGATGCGGCCGATATGGCCGGAGTTGCGCAGCGCCACCACCGCCAACCCGGCGGCTTGCGCCTTGCCGATGCCCAGGTCGACGGCAAGCGGCCCGATGGTCTGGCCAAAGCCAAACCCGCCATCGACCACGGCATGGGTGGCGCTCTCCCGCACCACTTCCAGCGTGCGCCCGGCCACCACGGAGCCGTTCTGCAGCCAAAGCACGTAGCGCGGCACGCGGATGACGCCGTGGCTGTCATGCCCGGCCAGGTTGGCGCCGATCAGATGGCGCGCAATCCGCGCGCCTTCCTCCTGGCTGGTGCCGGCGGCGGCGAAGATCGCCCCAACGAAGCCTTGCAGCGCCTCCATGGGCACGGTCGTGGTGGGCAGATCATCCGCCATGGGCGTCTCCTTCGGCGGCGGCTGGGCGCTTGCCATGCAGGGCCTGCGCGAACGGCCGCCAGAACTGGTTGTCGGTCGGCACGATGGTGAGGTCCGCCACGGTGGCCCGCGGCGGCAGGCTGGCCACGAACACCGCGGCCGCTGCCACATCCTCCGCCTGCAGCATCAACGCCCGCTCCGCCGCAGTCGGTGGCACCGGGCGGCGATTGAGGATGTCGGTGGCGACTTCGCCCGGGTGGATGCAGATCGACCGGATGCCGTTGACCCCCTCTTCGGCGTTGAGGTGCCCGCTCATCTGCTGCACCCCCACCTTGCTGGCGCCATACGCCGCGCCGGAGGGCGGGAACAGCATCACGGCGGCGACCGAGGCGATGTGGATCAGCGTGCCTCCGCCGTTCGCCCGCATCGCCGGCAGCACTGCCATCGTGCAGAGGAACGGCGCGTGCAGGTTCACCTCCAGCACCGAAGTCATCGCGTCCGCCGTCAGGTCCTTCCAGTGCCGCCCCGGTGCATTGCTGCCCGCATTGTTCACCAGCACCTCGACCGGCCCGAGTGCGGCGATCACGGCGTCATGCGCACGCGTGATGGCCGCCGGGTCGCTGAGGTCGGCGGGCACGATGGCGGCTCCGCCCGGCATGGCGGCCGCCGTTTCGGCCAACGCGTCCTCGCGCCGGCCGGTGAGCGCCAACCGAGCGCCAGCGCGGCCGAACGCGATTGCTGTCGCTCGCCCGATGCCGCTGCCCGCGCCCGTTACCCAGATCACCTTACCGTCGAGGCTCATGGCCGCCGTGCTCCCTATCGTTGGGCGCATGCTCCCGCCGCCGCGTTCGCAACGCAAGGCGCCCGGCGCTCGCGGTGGCGTTCCAGCGTGCGGGCGGCTAAGCCGGGCCGACCACTGCTTTGGAGCCCCCGATGAGCTACACCCACGCCGACGCCGCGGCCGACCGCCCTTGGTCTCGGGCGGTTTGGCTCCGAGGCTTGGAGCGCTTTGTGCGGGTGGCGGTGTGGTCGGTGATAAACGCTGCGCTCATGTTCGCCGAGCACCTGGCCGAAATGGTGGCGCCGCTGCTGTTGCTCGCGGGCGGAGTGTGGTGGGCGCTGCCCCGCGCGCTCGACGCGATCAGCCTGGATGGTCAGGCCGAGGATGTGCTGCAGCTCGTCCGCGCCCACATCCCGCACGAGCTGGCGCTGGACGGCTCCATCTACACCGCCGGCTCGCTGCTCACCGACGCGCTCTGGCTGGTCGCCGTGGTGGCGATCTGCCGTACCTTGTCGACCGCTTTGGCGGTGTTGCTGCTGGATCAACGCTAGAACCCCAGCGCGAGAGGCCATACCATCCCGCCATGACCTATCAGCCCCCGCCGCATCTGACGCAGCATTGGTCCGTCTCCAAGCCCGCCGCCTCCGGCCGGCGCGGCATGGTGGTGTCGCAAAGCCGTGACGCAGCGCTCGCCGGAGTGGCCGTCCTGGACGCCGGCGGCAACGCGGTGGACGCGGCGGTCGCAACCGCGCTCGCCCTGGCGGCCACCGAGCCGTGGAACTCGGGCCTCGGCGGCATCGGTTTCGCCGTCGTGCACCGCGCTGGCCAGGCCAAGGCCGACACGGTGGATTTCGGCCCTGTCGCCCCATCCGGCCTGCGCCTGGCGGACTACCAGCTCACCGGCGCCGTCGCGGAGGACCTGTTTGCCTGGCCCGAGGTGGTCGGCGACGCCAACATCCACGGCCCGCTCTCCTTCACCATCCCCTCCGCGGTGGCCGGTTACGCCCTCATGCACGGACGCTGGGGCGTGCTGCCGCTCTCCGACGTGATCAGCCCGGCCATCGCCTTGGCCCGGCGAGGCCTGCCGCAGGATTGGTTCACCACTCTGAGGATCGCCTCCGCCGCTGCCATCCTGCGGCGCTATCCCAGCTCGGCCGACATCTACCTGCCCGCCGGCTTGCCGCCCGTCCCGCCCTACAACGGCCCGCCGGCCTTCTTGCCGCTTGGCCATCTCGCCGCCACGCTCGAGCAGCTTGGCCACGCCGGTTTGCGCGACTTCTACAAGGGGGACGTGGCCACCACGCTCGCTGCCGACTTCGCCGCCCTCGGCAGCGTGCTCACCGCGGCGGATTTGCGCACCTGCGAGGCGAGCGTGCGGCCCGCCTTGGAGCTGCCCTGGCATTGCGGCCAGACCATCCAGCTTGCCGAGGGGCTCACCGCCGGGCCAACCTTCGCCCGCGTGCTCGAGGCGATGCGCGACGAGCCCCGCACGGCCGCGCCTGACGCCGCCTGGTTTGCGAGCCTCGCCCGGGCCATGAAGCACGCCTATCGCGAGCGGCTGGACCGGCTTGGCGCCACCGAGCCGAAGGATGCGCAAACCTGTACCAGCCATATCTCAGTGTGCGACGAAGCTGGCACGACGGTTGCCATGACGACGACGCTGCTCTCGGCCATGGGCAGCCGGGTCGTGCTGCCGCAAACGGGGGTGTTGATGAACAACGGCGTGATGTGGTTCGACCCGCGGCCTGGACAGCCGAATTCGGCAGCGCCGGGCAAGCGCGCGCTGACCAACATGTGCCCCGTCGTGGTGCGCCGGGACGGCGCCGCCTCGCTGGTGGCCGGCGCCTCGGGGGGACGGCGCATCATGGCTGCGGTCGCCCAGATGCTGGCGTTCACGATGGAGTTCGGCATGCACCCGGCCGAAGCGGCGCACCACCCGCGCATCGACGTGTCCAGCACGTCCGCGGTCAGCGCCGACTGCCGACTGCCCGCCGCGGTGATCGACGCGTTGCGCGCGGATGGCCCGGTGGAGCTGGTGGAGCACGGCGTGATGCCGCTGAACTTCGCCTGCCCCAACCTCATCATGCTGGAAGGCCGCGAGCGGGTTGGCATCAGCGATGCGATGTCCCCCTGGTCGGCCGCGGTGGCCCAGGCATGAGGCGCGTGATTGCGGCGCTCGCTCTGTTGCTGCCGGCCGCGTGCAGCGCCGGGCCGCAGTTGGTGATGGTCAACCCCGCCACGGGCGCTACCGTCGGCTGCGCCATACCGGATTTCTCGGCTGATTCCGGCCAATTCCTCGTCTCCCGCGAGTGCATTTCCGCTTGTCAGGCGCACGGCTTCCGACCCGACCCGACCGGACGGTCCGGCACGGGCGACAGCGCCGTCCCGCAGGCCTGCCAGAATTGACCGATACGAACGACCCGGCGCTGCTCTCCGCCGAAGCGCTGCTCGAGGGCTACCGGCGTGGCACGCTGACCCCGGTGGACGCGTTGCAAGCGGTCACCGAGCGCATTGCCCGGCTCAACCCGCGGGTGAACGCCTTTGCGGTGATGAACCCGCACGCGCTGGCGGCCGCCGGGCAGAGTGCGGCACGCTGGCGGGCCGGCCGACCGATCGGCCTGCTGGATGGCGTGCCCTGCACCGTGAAGGACCTGCTGGACCTGGCCGGCTTCCCCACCCGCCGCGGCAGCCGCCTGACCAGCCCCGACCCGGTGGCGGACGACGCCCCCGCCGTGATGGCGCTGAAGAACGCCGGCGCGGTGATCGTGGGCAAGACCACCACCACCGAATATGGCTGGAAAACGCCCGGCGACTGCCCGCTGCACGGCATCACCCGCAACCCGTGGAACCTGGCACGCACGACGGGCGGCTCATCTTCCGGGGCGGGTGCCGCGGCTGCCGCTGGGTTCGGCCCGCTGCACATCGGCACGGACGCCGGCGGCTCGGTGCGCCTGCCAGCCGCCTGGTGCGGGCTGGTGGGGCTGAAACCCACCTTTGGCCGCATCCCGCAATGGCCGCTTGGCGCGTTCGCCAACGTGGCTGCCGCCGGGCCGCTGACGCGCACGGTGGCGGACTGCGCGCTGATGCTGTCCGTCCTGGCACGGTTCGACCGCCGGGACCCGTATTGCCTGCCGGATGACGGGCGCGATTGGCGTGACGGGTTGAGCGACGGCGTGGACGGCCTGCGCGTCGCGGTCATGCGCCGCCCCGGCTTCGACGCGCCGGTCGACCGGGACGGCATCGCGGCAGTCGAACGTGCGGCGGCAGTCCTGGCGCAGGCCGGCGCCCATGTCAGCGACGACGCGCCCGACCTGCCGGACATCCGCGCGATCTTCGGCCGGGTGTGGGGCGTGGCGCTGGCCCGCCTGGTGGCCAACGTTCCGCCGGGCGATCGCGCCAAGCTCGACCCCGGGCTGCTCGAGGTGGCCGCGGCCGAGGGCGACATGCGAGCGACCGACTTCCTCGCGGCTGAGGCGCTGCGGCTGCAGGCGGCGCACGCGATGGCCGCGTTCCACGCGCGCTACGACCTGGTGCTCACCCCGACCGTGGTCGGCCCGGCCCCCTTGGCCGAAGCGCCGCTCACCAACCCGGTGCAGGCGCTCTGGGCCGAGTGGGCGCCGTGGACGTTCCTCTACAACCTGTCCCGCCAACCAGCCATCACCGTGCCGCTCGGCCTGGACGGGCAGGGGATGCCACGCTCCGTCCAGCTCGCCGGCCCGCTCTACCGCGACGAGTTGGTGTTGCGAGCCGCCTGGGTGATTGAACAGGCCGAGCCGCTCGCCCTAGCGCCCCTCGACTAGCAAACGATCACGCGGCGCCGGGCCATCTCGGCATCAACGATGGAACCCACCGCCACCGCCGTGGAAGCCGCCCCCGCCACCATGGAAGCCGCCCTCGCCAAACCCGCCACGGTAACCGAAGCCGCCACCATAGCCGAAGCGTCCGTAACCGCCGAAGCGCCCGTAACCAAAGCCGTAGCCGAACGGCCCGAAGCCATAGAACCCGCCGAAGCTACGACCGAACACCGGACCAAAGGTCGGGCCGAAGAACCCGAAATATCCCACGCCGACGCCAAAGAACGGATAACCATAGGGGTAGCCGTAAGGATACCCATAAGAATACGCTGCATACGGATAGCCATACCCGTAATAGCCGTAGGGCGGATAATAGCACCCGCTCAGACCGAGCAGCAGTGCGAATGGAAGCAGAAGCCGCGACAGCTTCGACTTCAACGCGGTGGTCATTTCCTCAGCGTCCCCAGCGCAAGTAGTTCGACAGCCCTCATTTGGTGTGCTGCCCCCGGCGCGGCATCAGCCGTCACAAACCGTTACTCAACATCGTGACCGCCGGCGACCACGCTCGCGCCCAACCGGACCGTGCCGACCCCTGGATGGCCGCCATGCGCCGGCACGACTGGCCCGCCGCCTGGCGCATCGCCGACGCCGCCCTCGCCGCGCGTGACCCGTCGACCCGTGACGACCCGCGTCTGCCCTACCATCTCCGCTGGGTGTGGGACGGGCGGCCGCTCGCTGGGCAGCGCGTCGTGGTGCGGTGCTATCACGGCCTCGGCGACACGCTGCAGTTCCTCCGCTTCCTCCCCGCCCTGCGCGCCGTCGCCGCCTGCGTCACCCTCGAAGTGCAGCCCGAGCTGTTCAACATGCTCGAACACGCCACCGCGGCCGACCGGGTGGTGCGGTTCGACGTGGCCGCACCCATCCCGGCCGAGACCGACATCGAGATCATGGAGCTGCAGCACGCGTTGCGCCTCGCCCCGCCTGCCGCGCGCCCGCTCGCCGTGCCCCCGCGGCCGCTTGCCGGCGCCCGGTTTGGCGCCTGCTGGCAGTCGGGCGGGTGGGACGTTTCGCGCTCGCTGCCGTTCCGCCTGCTGCAACCGCTGCTGCCGCCGGGTACGGTGAGCCTGCATCCGGGTGCCGCCGAGCTGGCCTCGCTGCCGCCAGGGTCCGACATCGCCGCCACGGCCGGGCTGGTCGCCTCGCTGGACGCCGTCATCACGGTGGACACGATGGTGGCCCATCTCGCCGGCGCGCTCGGCCGACCGGCCCATTTGCTGCTGAAGGCGGACGCCGATTGGCGCTGGGGCGAGGCGCGGCGCACGCCCTGGTATTCGGCCGCGCGGCTCTACCGCCAGGTCGTGCCCGGGGACTGGTCGGCGCCCCTGCAGGACCTCGGCCGGGCGCTCAGGGCGGCTGGTTGACGGCCTCGACGCGGGCGAAATCCTCTCCCAACACCAGGGTCGAACGGCTCGCCGGGCCGATTTCGAGCCGGTGCATCAGGTCCAGCGGCATGCCGAGCGCATGGGTTAGCGCGGCCTTGATCACGTCGGCATGGCTGACCACGATGATGGTGCCGCCCAGCGCCACCTGGCCAGCCAGCGCCGCGACCACGCGCGCCTGCACCGCGAGCATGGTTTCGCCCCCCGGTGTGGCGGCCAGGCCACGCGTGGTGTTCCAGGCCCGCCACCGCGGCGCGCCCTCCAGGTCGATGAAGCGCTGGCCGGTCCAGGCGCCGAAATCCACCTCGGTGAAGGCGTGGTCCGTCACCGCGGACAGGCCGGTGGCGGCCGCGATCGGTGCGGCGGTCTGCTCGGCGCGCAATAGCGGGCTGACCAGCAGCGCGCGGGCCGGGATGGTGGTGAAATGGCGCGCCAATGCCGCCGCCTCCGCCAGCCCGGCGGCCGACAACTCCACCCCCGCCATGCGCCCGGCCAGCACATGCCCGAGCAGGCCGTGCTGCGCGTGGCGCACCAGGTGGATGGTGCAGGCCACGCGCTAGCCCTGTTTCTTGCGGATGGCGCTCAGCCGCCGCATCGCGGCCGATTGTTCGTCAGTGCCCAGCTCGCGCCATAGCCGCAACAGCGCGAGCTCCTCCGCACCCTGGGCAGAACCTTCGGCCACCGCGTCCGCACCGAACATCAGCCAGGACGGCGTGACCCCCAACACCTTGGCCACCCGGCGCGCGTTCAGCCACCGCATGCCGTGCAGCCCGGTCACCCAGGCATGCACCGTCGGCTGCGAAACGTCGAGCTTGCGCGCCAGGTCGGCCGCGGTCAGTCCGCTGTCCTTCAGCATCTTGCGCAGCCGGGTGGAGGGTGTGGAACGGGGCATAGCGTTCTCCTAGAGCACGATGATTTAAGGTAGGAAATCATCATGCTCTAACTTGTGGGTTGGTCGCGTGATTCAGACCTACGGTGATTCCACCTACGGTCATCACGCTCTGGGTTAGGCCAACCCTATTGCAACTCCGCCCTGCCGAGAAGTAGGCATTTCCTATGCCCCCACCAAAGCGCCCAAGCGCCACGCCCAGCAAGCGCCAGCCTGTCGCAACCCGCGCAAGCAAGGCCGCATGAGCCTTGCCGTGCTCGACCTGTTCAGCGGCATCGGCGGCTTCAGCCTCGGCCTGCAACGCGCCGGCATGCATACCACCGCGTTCTGCGAGCCGGACCCGTTCGCCCGCGCCGTGTTGCAACGCCACTGGCCCGGCGTGCCGCGCTACCCCGACGTCCGCCGCCTCGGGGCCACGATCCTCACGCGCGACGGCATCGCCATGCCGGACGTCATCTGCGGCGGCTTCCCCTGCCAGGACATCAGCCCCGCCGGCAACGGTGCGGGGCTCGAGGGCGTGCGCAGCGGGCTGTGGTTCGACATGCTGCGGCTGGTGCAGGAATGCCGGCCCGGCTGGGTGGTGGTTGAAAACAGCCCTGCACTGCGCGTCCGCGGCGCAGACACCGTGCTCGGCGGACTGGAAGCGGCGGGTTACGCCTGCTGGCCGCTCGTGGTGGGTGCTGCCCATGCCGGCGCGCCCCATCGGCGGCAGCGCGTGTTCATTCTGGCCCACGCCGCGGGCGCGCGACTGGAAGTGCGGCGCAGCCAGCCAGCGCACCCGCCGCCGCGCCCATGCCCTGAACGACGCCGCGGGTGGCCGCCTGAACCCGGCGTGGGTCGAGTGGTTGATGGGGTTCCCACCAGGCTGGACCAGCACGACCGGCCTGCCACCCGCCGCGCCCGGCTAAAGGCGCTCGGCAACGCGGTGGTGCCCGAAATTGCCGAGGCGGTGGGCGTTGCGATCCTTACGGTTCAGGCCGCAGCCGAGCGCACCCGGTCGGCGAACGTCTTGCGGAACTTGGCAACCTTGGGCGCAACCACGGCGCGGCAGTAGCCCGCATACGGGTTGCGCTCGTAGTATTGGTCATGCTCCGGCTCGGCGCGGTAGAACGTCGCTGCCGGCACGACTTCCGTCACCAGTGCGCCGCCATAGAGCCCGGCACCGGCGACCTCCGCCATCACCGCAGCCGCCGTGTCCCGCTGGGCGTCCGAATGGGTGAAGATCACCGAGCGGTATTGCGTGCCGCTGTCCGCACCCTGGCGGTTGAGCGTGGTCGGGTCGTGGATGGTGAAGAACACGCGCAACAGGTCGGCGTAGTCGAGCTGCGCCGGGTCGAACTGCACTTCCACCACCTCGGCATGGCCGCTGCGGCCGGTGCAGACGGCGGGGTAGGTCGGGTTGGCCATCGTGCCGCCCATGTAGCCGGACTGCACCGCCGTGACGCCCTTCAAATCCCGATAGACCGCCTCCAGGCACCAGAAGCAGCCGCCGCCCAATGTCGCCGTTTCCATCGCGCATCCCCTTGCCGCAATGGCCCGACATGGCGATTCGGGGCGCCGATGTCGAGAGAGGCTGCATCCGGGAATTGTCGCCTGCCGTATTGCTGGTCGACCACTGTGATTATCATGAGCTAGTAATACAAGGAGTTAAGGGGTGACGAGCCTGGCGGCCGACTTTGGCTTGATGCCTGGCTGCGTTGCGCCTATTGGTCGCACCGTCATGCCGGATGTTGCCAAACTGACACGTTTTCCGGCCGCGCGCGAAATGCCGCCATCCGAGACCGCCGAACTCCTCACCGGGTGCGCCGGGGCGGACCCCAAGGCGTTCCGCCGCCTCTACGAGCTGAACGGCCCGCGCCTGTTCGGCGTCGCCTTGCGCATCACCCGCAACGCCCCGCTCGCGTCGGACGCGGTGCATGACGCGATGCTGCAAGTCTGGCGCAGCGCCGCCCGCTTCGACCCCAGTCGCGGCCATGCCGATAGCTGGTTGCTCAGCCTGGTGCGCTACCGCGCGCTCGACCTGGTGCGCAAGCAACAGCGCGAAACCACCGGCACCGACCTGCCGGAGCAGGCCGACGAGGAGCCGGACGCGCTGACCAAGCTGGTGACCGGCGCTGAGGCGCGCGCGCTGCGGGAGTGCCTTGGCGAGATCGACGCCTCGCGCCGGCGCTTGGTCGTGCTGGCCTTCACCGACGGCCTCACCCACATCCAGATCGCGACCGCGACCGGGCAGCCGCTCGGCACCGTGAAGTCGACCATTCGGCGCACCCTGATGGCGCTACGGGCTTGCCTCGAACGCCAGGCGACGCCGCGATGAGCGAGACCTCCGAAGCCGATGCCGACTGGCTGGCAGCCGAATACGTGCTGGGCGTGTTGACCGAGGCGGATATGCGTCTGGCCGAAGCCCGTCGCGCCACCGACCCGGCGTTTGCCGCCGACCTCGACTTTTGGCAGCAGCGGCTCAGCCCGCTCGCTACCCTGGTGCCGCCGGTGCAGCCGCCCGCCTCGCTCTGGCCGCGTCTGGCGCTGGCTGCGGGCATCGGCTCCAAGGCCGGGCGGCGCCCCCTCCTCTGGCAGGGCGCCACCGCCGTCTCGCTGTTGGTCGCCGCCGGCTTGGCGCTGGCGCTGTTCCTGCCCCCGGTGGCGCAAACCAGCCGGCTTGCCGCGGCCCTCGGCCCGATCAACAACCCGGCCCGCTTCCTGGTGGATGCCCGACCGGACGGCTCGCTCGCCGTGACCGACCTCGGCAACCCGTCCGCCCCCGCCGGCCGTGACTACCAGCTCTGGGCGTTGCCCGCCGGCGCCACCGCCCCGGTCTCGCTCGGCGTGTTGCCGCCCGGCCCGCACACATTGCCGCCGGGGCACTCGGCGGCCGGCGAGCAGCTCCTGGTCTCGGAAGAGCCCGCCGGCGGCTCGCCCACCGGCGCGCCCACCGGCCCGGTGGTGTTCGGCGGCACGCTCACCCCGCTCAACCCGGCTGCAGCACCCGGTCGGTAACGAACACGACGCCGTTGGCCTGCTTGGCGTCGTAGACGGTCACGTTCGCCACGCCGTCCCGCGCGTCCCGCACCATCAGGTTGATCGGGCCGTTGGCGAGCACGGTCAGGGTCCCGTTGTCGGCGGTGTCCAGTTGCGCCTGGCCCTTGCCCGAGCGCAGCAGCAGGTGCAGCCGGGCGGCGGAGAAATTGCCGGGCACGATCTGCGTCGACAGCAGCGCCACCAGCGCCGCCTTGTTCTCCGGCTTGCTCAGCCGCTCCAGCATGCCCGTTGGCAGCGCGGCGAAGGCGGCATTGGTGGGGGCGAACAGCGTGAACGGGCCGTGCGCCGCCAGCGCCTCGGCCAGGCCCGCCTGCCGCAACAGGCCCACCAGCACGGTGTGGTCGCTGGACTGCTGCAAGTTCTCCATGATGTCACGGTCGGACGCCATCGGGTGGCCGCCCACGATCACCGTGGTGGGGGCCACGCCCTTTTGCGCCAGGGCCGGCTGGAGCATGGCGGCGGAGGCGGCTAGCGCCAATGCGACGGTTGCCGCAAGCCGGGTCAAGCGGTGGCCCGCCGGTCGCTCGCCAGCGCCATGCCCTCGGCAAACAGCACGTCCGACGCTCCGACATCGACCTGGAACAGCTCCACGCCGTCGAGCGCCACCGCCCGGATGGTGCCGCCATTCACCAGGTTGCGCGCCGGCACCGGGCTCGGCTGCACAAACACCGGGTGGTCGGCCGCCAGGCGCAACGCCCGCCGCGGCACGTCCGGCCCGAGCGCGCCGGCCTCAATGCGGACGCCGGGCTTGCCCGCGCTGGTGCGTCCGATCCAGCGGATGCGCAGCAGCGCCGGGCCGCGCAGGCCGAGCGCCCAATCGCCCGGCTGCAGCGCCTCCACCGGCACCTCGCCACGCGCCGTCAACACCAGGGTTCCGGTTGCCAGGCCGGTTTCCGGCTCGCCGACCGGCTGGTCGTCCGCGGCGTCCGGCCGGTACAGCCCGGTCTGCCCGGCGAGCGGGGCGGGCGGATGGCCGGGCAGGCTGGCCTGCAGGGTGATCACGCCCAGTTCCGCCAGGCCGAGCTGGTCGGCTGCCGCGGCCACGTTTGCCAGGCTGTCCGATTGGAACGGTGGCGCCACCTTCGCCAGCGCCACGACCGTCACCGGGACGGGCAGGGGAGCGGGAGCCATCGCGGGCTTGCCCACCGGCGGGCGGCTGAAGCTGCGAAACGGAGTGCTGTCGATCATCGCCGCTTCTCTGCGGCCACTGTCAGACCGGGTCAAGCACGCCCCGTAGCACGACCAGCCGGCCTCAATCGACCGCGAACATTCCTTCCACCTCAACCGCCGCGTCCGCCGGCAGCGACGGCACGCCGATGGTGGAGCGCGCATGCCGCCCCAGTTCGCCGAACACGGCCACCGCCAGGTCGGAGGCGCCGTTCATCACCAGCGCGTGCTGGGTGAACGCCGGGCCGGCCGCGATGAAGCCGCCCAGCCGCACCACCCGGGTCACCTGGTCGAGGTCGCCGTCGCACGCGGCGCGGAGTTGCGCCAGGACGTTGACGAAGCACAGCCGCGCCGCGTCCTGGCCCTGCTCCAGGCTCACTTCGGCGCCCACTTTGCCCGTCACCGCCACCGTGCCGTCCTTGGCCGGGATTTGGCCCGAAACCACCACCAGACCGCCATGGCGCACGAACGGGACGTAGTTGGCCAGCGGCGCCATCGGCGTCGGCAGCGTGATGCCGAGTTCGGCCAGTCTTGCTTCCACCCGCCCCATTATCCGCCCTAACCGACCAGGCGTAGCGGCGTGTGGGCACGGCGGCGAGGCAGGTCGAGTGGCAGCAAGGGGGGTTCCTCCGGTTTGTCGGGCAGGTCCGCGCACGAGGCGGGGATCAGGCGGCCCAGATAGGTGGCGGCGAGCGAACGCGCAACGTAATCGGGTATGGAACTGGCGCGGTCCACCGCAGCGTCTCCCTCGACGGCGCCGGCGGGGGTGAACCGGCTATGCGCCAGCGCCTCCACTAGCGCCTCGAGCGGGGTGCCGTGCTGAAGCCCGACGCTGATCGCGCTGGCCAGCGCATCGGCCAGCCCGCGCACGGTGGCGCCCTCCCGCGGCAGCGCTAGGCCCACTTCGCCCAAGCGCCCATCGGCATACTCGCCGGTGCGCAGGAACACGCGATGGCCGCCCACCGCCGCCTTCTGGGTGAAGCCCCGTCGGCGCGAGGGCAGTTCCTCGCGCGGCTTACTGGCGGCATCGTGGATCGGCAACGGGGCAGGGCGCGGCGGCATCTGGTGCAGGAACGGGCTGACCGTCTCGTGCATGGCCGCGTGGTCGGCCGCCACCGCCTGCGGCACCACCGCTTCGCCGGCCAGTGCCGCGGCGAGGGCCGCATCCAGCGAGATGCCGCGCGCCAATAGCCAGGCGCGGGCGTGCCGGGCCAGGCCGCGCCCGGTCGCGGGGGCAAAAGCGGGCGCGATGCCGCCGGTCTCCACGCCCAGCAGCGCATCGACCGCGCTTGGCGCCACCACCGCCGACCCGGCGCGGCCGCTGCCCGCGCGCAAGGCCTCGAGCCGCGCTGCCGCCGCTGCCTCCGCCAGGCCGGGGACGGCGCAGGCGCTGGGTGGGGCTGGCCAGCCGGGGATGGCGGCCAGCAGGTCCAGTTGCGGGCCGGCGAGCGTGGCGTCCACCCGGGCGCGCAGCACGGCGGCCAGGCAGGCGGCCACGTCCCGCGCCGGCTTGCTGCCGTAATCCAGGCCGAGCGCTGCCAGCAGGCCGGCCAGGTCGCTGATCGCGATGGCATAGCGCGGTGCGGCGGGGGCCAGCAGGGACAGCGCCGCCGCCGCCGCCACCACCGCCGCGCCGAAGCCGGCCACGTCGAAGCCAGTCGCCGGGTCGTGGAACGCTGGCAGGTTGAGCACGAAGCCCGGCGCGGCCTCCGGTTCGCCCCGCCACACGCCGGGCGAGGGCGCCGCGCGGCGATGCAGCAGCAATTCATGCAACTGGTCGGGCAGGGTGGGCCACCCCGCTTCCCGCGCACGGGTGGCAATCGGCTGGATCCAGCCCTGCGCCAGCTCCGGCAGCGAGACCCGCCCGCCGCCCGGCGCCAGCGCGCACACGGCCGCCGCCGCCTCCTCGTCCCACACGGTGGGCAAGCGCACCAGCCGGAGCGCGGCATCGGCGTCCCCCGCCGCCGCGATCTCCCGCAGCCGCACCCCGTGCCAAATCCGGTTGGTTTTCATGCCCAGCACGCTATCGTCCCCGCCGCGACTCGCAAAGCCGTATTTTGCGATCAAACCCGTGCGGGACACAAAATGCTGTGGGTAAAACCCGGCGTTGGACCGGGCCGCCGACGCTGCTATAACCCCGCCATGACCATTATGATGCGCCTTGTGACCGCACTGACCGGCCGGCTGGTCGGTAAAGACAGCCTGGGCAATGTCTACTACGAGGGGAAGAAGCCGAACCATATCGGCCGCCGCCGCCGCTGGGTGATGTATGTCGGCGAGGTGGAGGCCAGCACGATCCCGCCGGAATGGCACGCTTGGCTGCACTACACCG
This sequence comes from Acetobacteraceae bacterium, assembly GCA_965199105.1. Taxonomy (GTDB): domain Bacteria; phylum Pseudomonadota; class Alphaproteobacteria; order Acetobacterales; family Acetobacteraceae; genus LMUY01. Next base: position 2,561,877 of record CBDAQO010000002.1, read on the forward strand.
TCGACACGCCCATTCCCGAGGCCGGCCGCCGAGTCTGGCAAAAGCCGCATCTGCCCAACCTCACCGGCACGCCGCTTGGCTACCGTCCGCCGGGCAGCGACTACCTGGGCGGCAATCGGCCCCCTGCCACCGGCGACTACGAGTCCTGGACGCCCGGGAGCTGACATGGCGCGCCGTTCTGGGAGCGAAATCGCCGCGGGCGCGGTGGTTCTCGTCGTGGCCATCGGCTTCCTGTTTTACGCCATCGCCAACACCGGCCGTGCCGAGTTCGGCGGCTACACGCTGCATGCCGCGTTCGACAACATCGGCGGCATCTCGCCTGGCGCCGACGTGCGGGTCGCCGGGCTGAAGGTCGGCAGCGTCACCGGGCTGCAGATCGACCCCAAGACCTACCAGGCGGTCGCCACCTTCACCGTCCAGGGCGACATCAAGCTCTCCACCGACAGCAGCGCTACGATTGCGACCGGCGGACTGCTCGGCGGCAACTTCATCTCCCTCGCACCCGGCGGCGAGAGCAAGATGCTGGCCAACGGCGACACCGTCACCATCACGCAGTCCGCCGCCAACCTGGAAGACCTGCTGGGCAAGTTCATATTCAACGTCGGCAACCTGGCGACGGCCGCGCAGAACCAGATGGACCAGTTGAAGAAGGCCCCGCAATGAGCAAGCTCACTTGGCCCGGCGTCGACGGCGCCCCGGTCAGTTGCCGCGAGAAGCTGCGCACGCTGCAGGACAACCACGACGAACTCGCCGAAATCATGCAGGACGCGTTTGAGGACGCGGTATTGATGGGCGTGGACGCGGCAGCCATGCAGGCCATCCTGCATCGCCTGGTCGACAGCCTGCAGAGCCCGATCAGCGGGTGAGCCGGCGCGCTGCCATCGGCCTGGCGCTGGCCCTGCTTCCCCTGGCCGCCGCTGCGCAACCCTCCGCCCCCGACCAATGGATCCCGCGCGAGACGGCCGACCTGCAGGTCCTCGACAAGGTGAGCGCCCGCTCCAGCTCCATCACCCTGCGCGTGGGCCAGGCCGCCGACAACGCCTCGCTGTCCATCTCGCTGCGTGAATGCGTGGTGCGCCCGCCGACCATGGCGCCCGATTCCGCTGCCTTCCTCGACATCAGCGACAGCCGGCCCGGCGCGCCTGGCTTCCACGGCTGGCTGTTCAGCAACGAACCCGCGCTCTCCATGTTCGAGCACCCGATCTACGACATCCACCTGGTTGCCTGCCACTGATGCCCGACGCGCTGCCAGAGTTCGCGCGCTCCGCCCTGCTGCTGGACTTGGACGGCACGCTGCTCGAGCTCGCCGCCACGCCGAGCGCGGTGGTGGTGCCGCCGGAGCTGCCCGCCACGCTCGAGCGGCTGCGCGAGGCCCTGGGCGGCGCGTTGGCCGTCATCACCGGCCGCCCTGTGGAGCAGATCGACGCGCTGTTCCCTGGCATCGTTCCGGTGGTAGCGGGGGAGCATGGCGGCGCGCTTCGCCCCAGCCCGGCGGCCGCGCTGCTGCGCCCAGACCTGCCCGCGCCGCCCGCCGCGTGGCTCAGCACCGCGGAGGCCTTCGTGGCGGCCCATCCCGGCACCCTGCTGGAGCGCAAGCCACGCGGCTTCGTCGTGCACTACCGGCTCGCGCAAGCCGCCGGGCCCGCTGCGCAGGCTGCGTTGTCCGCCCTGGTGGACAGCCAGGCCGCGGAGTTCCAGCTCGTTGCGGCGCACATGGCCTGGGAAATCCGCCCGCGCGGCGCCGACAAGGGCGTGGCTGTCGCCGCCATCATGGCGCTGCCGGGCTTTGCCGCGCGGCAGCCCATCTTCATCGGCGACGACGTCACCGACCAGGACGGCATGGCGGTGGCGCGGCAACTGGGCGGCGCGGGGCTGTTCGTCCCGGAGGTGTTCGGCACCCCCGGCCAGGTGCGCGCCTGGCTTGGCGCCAGTTATACAGAGTGGGCGGCGCTGCCTGTGGTGTAGCCGGTTGGTTGGCTGGACGACGGGCATTTCACGGAGGGGTGGGGCCGGACGCGGGTTGTGGGGTGCGGGTTGAACCCGGGCTTGGGCGAGCCGTTGGCAGTCGTTCGCGATGCCAAAGGAGCGCTTGCAGCATGGCCCAACAAATTCCGGTCGACCCCGCCGCCGTCTTTGGTGACGCGGAGGAGGGCAACGTCATCGGCTTGCTGCCGGACCTGGCCTATCGCCGCCTCGGCATGGTCAACGTGGTGCTTGCCGGCGAGCCGACCGCGCCGGCAGTGCTGATCGACGCCGGGCTGCCGGGCACCGCGCCGCTGATCCGGCACGCCTGGGAAAGCCGCTTCGGCCAGGGCAGCAAGCCGGCCGCGATCGTGCTGACACACGGCCATATCGACCATGTCGGCGCGCTCGAGACCCTGCTCGAGGCCTGGCAAATCCCGGTGTACGCCCACCCAGACGAAATCCCCTATTTGGACGGCAGCGCGGCTTATCCGCCGCCAGACACGCATGTCGGCGGCGGCATCATGTCCCGCCTCGCCGGCCTATTCCCGCGCCAACCGATCGACGTGCGGCGCTGGCTGCAGGCACTGCCGGCCGACGGCTCCGTCCCGCTGCTGCCGGGCTGGCGCTGGCTGCACACGCCGGGGCACTCGGTGGGGCACATATCGCTGTGGCGCGAGGCCGACCGTGCGCTGGTCGCGGGGGACGCGTTCATCACCACGGCGCAGGAATCCGCCTATGCCGTGGCCACGCAGGAGGCCGAGCTGCACGGGCCGCCGATGTATTTTACCGCCGATTGGATCGCCGCCGCCCAGTCGGTGCGCGACCTCGCCCGGCTGCAACCCGAACTGGCCGTCACCGGGCATGGCCGCGCGCTGCACGGGCACGCGCTGCGTACCGCGCTCGAGGCGTTGGCGGGCAATTTCGAGCGGGTCGCGGTGCCGGAAGCCGGACAGTATCTGCTGCACCCGGCACGCGCCTCCGACGGCTCCGCCTATCCCGCGCCCGGTGAGCGCTAGAAGATCGTGCGCATCGCCGCGGTGAGCCGCGAGAGGTCGATCGGCTTGTTGTAGTGCTGCACGTGAGCGTAGTGCCGCGGCGCGGTTCCTACCTCGTATCCGGTGGTGAAGATGTAGGGGGTGGCCATCGCGTCCAGCACGTCGGCGACCTCGTAGACGTCTTCACCGACCAAATCGATGTCCAGCAGCGCGCCGTCCACGCCGCGCCCGCTTTGGATCAAACAGAGCGCCTGCTCCACGCTGGCGGCGGGACCGACCACCACGGCGCCCGCCTGAGCCAGCGCGCGGGCGAGTTCGGCCGCCAAGACATAGACGTCCTCCACCACGAGGATGCGCCGGCCAGCCAGGTTGCACTTCACCATCCACACCTCTTCCATCGCGTCGGCGGATGCTGGCACCCACCGGCCTCGCAATTTGGCGGGCCGGGCGTCATTGGCCAGACTTGACAAATGCCTATTTGGCTTCGCAGCAGGCCTCGCGTTCGACCGCTACGGCAGCTTGGCGTCCGCGAAATCGCCGGCGCGCAGCGCGCGGGCAAGCCGATCCAGCAGGCCGTTGGCCATGCGCGGCTCGTCGCCGGTGAAGAAGCCGTGCGCCACGTCGAGATACTCGTTGATCACCACGCGGGCGGGCGGGCCATCCGCCATGGTGAACTCCGCACCCGCCGCGCGCAGCAGGGCGCGCAACACCGGGTCGAGCCGGGCGAACGGCCACTCGGGCGGCAGCGCCTCCACCACCAGCGCGTCCAGCCGGTCCTGCTGCTGCACCGCCGTGCGCACGATGCGGCCGAACAGGGCTGCGTCGGCCTCGGGGGCGCGCCCCTCCTCGAACCCGCCGGTGCCGGGGAGCTCGCCCAGCCGATGGCGCACGAACTGGTCGATGATCGTCTCCACCGGCTCGCCCGCCTGCTCGGACTGGAACAGCGCCTGCACCGCCGCCACTCGGCTGGCGGTGCGCGGCCGGCGTTTGGCTGGCACTAGAGCAGCATCCGAGCAATCGGAGTCGCTTCGCGATCCGAAGGCTCGGATGAAGCTGCTCTTTTCTCAGTCAAGCGGAGCATGATCGAAGAGATCATGCTCTAGCGCCCGGCCGGTTCAGGTCGCGCCGACCTGGACCGTGAAGCATGATCGGTGGGCCAAAGCGAACCGTCCATGGTCTAGGCCGCTCCGAGCCGACGCGCCGCATCCACCTGGCGCAAGGCCGCCACCGCCGCCTCCGCGCCCTTGTTGTGCCCGTCCGACCCCGACCGCGCCACCGCCTGCGCTAGCGTATCGACCGTCAGCAGCCCGGTTCCAAGCGCGATGCCGTGTTGCAGCGCCACTTCCATCAGCCCGTTCATGCTGGCCGCGCAGATGAACTCGTAGTGGTCGGTCTCGCCGCGAACCACACAACCCAGCGCGACATAGCCATCGAACTCCATACCCGAGCCAGTCTGCTTGCGCCCCAGCGCAATGCGGATCGCCTGCGGCAATTCGAACGCGCCAGCCACGTCCAGGATTTCAGCGATGGCGCCCGCTTCGGCCAGGATGCGCTTGGCGCCCTCGGTCATCCCGTCCACCACCTCGCGGTAATACGGTGCGCGCACCAGCAGGATGCGCGGCGGCGGCCCCATCACGCTGGGCGCGGTCGCCAGCGGCGCGTCGACGGTGCTCAATCGGTCGCGCCGTCGATGGCGAGTTGTTCCACGATGTTGAGCCCGTAGGCCTCGAGCCCGACCACCGTGCGATGCGTATTGGACAGCAACACCATGTCCTTCACTCCCAGGTCGACCAGGATTTGCGCGCCCACCCCGTAGTCGCGCAAGGACTGCAGCGGCCGCGGGCTGCCCGCCATCAGCCGCACCCGCTCGGACAGGGACGACGGGTTGGCCTCGCGGATCAGCACCACCACGCCGCGCCCGGCCTGCGCGATCATCCGCATTGCGCCATGCAAGGCGGCCGGGTGGCTGCCGCCGAGCATGTCGCCCAGCAGGTCCACCGCGTGCACCCGCACCAGGGGGGGAGGGCCACCGGTCAGGTCGCCCTTCACCAACACCAGGTGTTCGGCGTATTCGACCGTGTTGGCATAGACGTACATGCGCCACTCGCCGCCCTCGATGCGGTGGATTTCGCCCTCCTGCACGCGCTTGACCAGCCGCTCGGTGCGGCGGCGGTGCGCGATCAGGTCGGCGATGGTGCCGAGCTTGAGGTTGTGGTGCTGGGCGAACGCGACCAGGTCGGGCAGCCGCGCCATCGAGCCGTCGTCGTTCATCACCTCGCAGATCACCGCCGCCGGGTTCAGCCCCGCCAGTCGCGCGATGTCCACCGCCGCCTCGGTGTGGCCGGCGCGGATCAGTGCGCCACCCTCGCGCGCCACCAGCGGAAACACGTGGCCCGGCGTGGTGATGTGCTCGCGCCCCATCTCCGGATTGATCCCCACCGCCACCGTGTGCGCGCGGTCATAGGCGGAAATGCCGGTGGTGACCCCCTCGCGCGCCTCGATGGACACGGTGAAGGCGGTCTGGTGCCGCGTTCCGTTGGCCTGCGCCATCAGTGGCAGGCCGAGCTGCTCCACGCGGTGCCGGGTCAGCGCCAGGCAGATCAGGCCGCGGGCGTGGCGGGCCATGAAGTTGATCGCGTCCGGCGTGGCGAACTGGGCCGGGATCACCAGGTCGCCCTCGTTCTCCCGGTCCTCATCGTCCACCAGGATGAACATGCGCCCGGCGCGGGCTTCCTCGATGATCTCCGGCGCGGAGGTCATGTAGTCGTGCAGGCTGGCTCGCATCAGATCACTCATGCCGCGTCCCCCCTCGTGTCCACCAGACGCGCGACGTAGCGGGCCAGGGTGTCGATTTCGACGTTCACCGCCGAACCGGGCGACAGGTCCGCCAGGTCGGTGTGCTCGAGCGTGTGCGGGATGATGTTGACGCCGAACGTGTCGGCCTCCGCCTCGTTCACGGTGAGCGAAATCCCGTTCAGCGCCACGCTGCCCTTGGGCGCCATGAAGCGGGCGACGGCGCGGGGCACGCGGATGACGAAGCGGGTGGAGCCGTGGTCCGGCGCGCGCGAGACCACCTCGCCCACGCCGTCGACATGGCCGGCGACGAGATGGCCGCCCAGTTCGTCGCCCGCCCGCAGCGCGCGTTCCAGGTTCACCTTGGTGCCCGCTTGCCAATGCCCCAGCGTGGTCTTGGAGAGCGTTTCGGCCGACGCGTCCACCGCGAACCAGTCCGCCCCCACCTCGACCGCAGTCAGGCAGCAGCCGGAGCAGGCGATGCTGGCGCCGATCGCCGGGGGTTCCGACCATGCCTGGTCCACCACCACCCGCATGTCCCGCCCGGCGCCCAGTGGCGTCACGCTGCGGACCCGCCCGACGGCGGTGATGATGCCGGTGAACATCAGGCGGCATCCCGTTGGTATTCGCTCAGCATGTCCTCTCCAATCGCCCGCTGGGCCGTGCGGGTGAAGCGCGGCATGGCGGCCAGGTTCGCCACGCCGAAGGCTTGCGCGGCCGGCAAGCCGTCCCCGCCCATGATGGCCGGCGCGTGAAACCAGGCGATACGATCCACCAGCCCGTCGCGCAACATCCCAGCCGCCAGTTTGGCGCCGCCCTCCACCAGCACCCGGGTGATCCCCGCCGCGGCCAGCGCGCGCAACCCGGCCAGCAGGTCCACCCCGCGCTCGCCGCCTGCCACGTCGAACAGGCGCACGCCGGCGCTTGCGAACGCCACCATGCGCGCCGGGTCGGCCCCGCTGCGATGGATGATCCAGGTGGGCGCGGCCGCGGCGGTGGCCACCAGCTTGGCGGTGAGCGGCGTGCGCAGGTGGCTGTCCACCACGGCGCGCACCACCTGGGTGGGGCGGAAGCCGGGAATGCGGCAGGTCAGCGCCGGGTTGTCCGCCACCGCGGTGCCGACGCCCACCAGCACCAGGTCGTGCCGGCCGCGCATGGCGTGCGCCGCCTCGCGCGCGGCCGACCCGGTGATCCACTGGCTCTCGCCCGACCGGGTGGCGATGCGGCCGTCGAGCGTGCTGGCCAGCTTGAGGGTGACGAGCGGGCGGCCGATGCGCTTGGCCTGCAGGAAGCCGGCCTGCATCGCGTCTGCCTCGGTGGTCAGCACGCCGGTCACCACCTCGACCTGCGCCGCCCGCAGGCGCTCGAGGCCGCTGCCGTTCACCCGGGGGTCGGGGTCATGCCCGGCCACGATCACGCGCGCGACGCCGGCGGCGATCAGCGCCTCGGTGCAAGGCGGCGTCTGCCCCGTGTGGCTGCAGGGCTCGAGCGTGACGTAGACGTCTGCCCCGCGCGCGGCCGGGCCGGCCATGGCGAGCGCCTCGGTTTCGGCGTGGGGGCGGCCGCCGGCTGCGGTGCGCCCGCGGCCGACCACCCGCCCGGCCTGCACCACCACGCAGCCGACGGAGGGGTTCGGCCAGGTGGTGCCCAGCCCGCGCCGGGCCAGCGCCAGCGCGGCGCGCATGTGCGACGGGTCGATCATTCCAGCGATGTGGGTTCCTCGAGCGAGCCCAGGAAGGCCTCGAAGTCCTTCGCCTCGCGGAAATTGCGATAGACGCTAGCGAAGCGGACATAGGCCACCGCGTCCACCTCCTTCAGCGTCTCCATCACCATCTCGCCGATCTGCTTGGAGTGGATCTCGGTCTCCCCCGACGCCTCGAGCTGGCGCACGATGCCGTTCACGATGCGCTCCATGCGCTCCTCGCTCACCGGCCGCTTGCGCAGCGCGATCCGAACCGAGCGGGCCAGCTTGTCCCGGTCGAACGCGACCCGGCGCGCGTCCGACTTCACCACCAACAGCTCGCGCAACTGCACCCGCTCGATGGTGGTGAAGCGCTGGCCGCAGGCGACACAGGAGCGGCGGCGGCGGATGGCGGCGGAGTCTTCGGTGGGGCGGCTGTCCTTCACCTGGGTGTCATCGTGGCCGCAGAATGGGCATCTCATGGGATGGTGCGGGGTGCGGCCGCAACCACCCTCAGTAGATCGGGAACCGCGCGCACAGCGCCCGCACCCGCCCGGCCACGTCGCGCTCGGCTGCCTCGTTGCCGCCGTCGTTGGACTGCGCCAGGCCTTCCAACACCTGGTTGATCATCTCGCCCACCGCGCGGAACTCCGCCTCGCCGAAGCCGCGCGTGGTTGCGGCGGGGCTGCCGAGGCGGATGCCGCTGGTGATGGCGGGCTTGGCCGGGTCGAACGGGATGGCGTTCTTGTTGGTGGTGATCAACGCCCGCTCCAGGCTCGCCTCGGCCGCCTTGCCGGTGGTGTTCTTGGGCCGCAGGTCCACCAGCACCAGGTGGCAGTCGGTGCCGCCGGTCACGATGTCGCAGCCCAGGGTGCGCAGCGTCTCGCCCAGGGCGCGGGCGTTCCCCAGCACCGCGCGCTGGTAGCTGCGGAACTCCGGGCGCAGCGCCTCGCCGAACGCCGCCGCCTTGGCCGCGATCACGTGCATCAGCGGGCCGCCCTGCAGGCCGGGGAACACGGCGGAGTTGATCGCCTTGGCCAGCGCTTCGTCGTTGGTCAGGATCATGCCGCCGCGCGGGCCGCGCAGGGTCTTGTGGGTGGTGGTGGTCACGATGTGGGCGTGGGGCAGGGGGGTGGGATACAGCTCGGCCGCCACCAGCCCGGCGTAGTGCGCCATGTCGACCAGGAACAGCGCGCCCACGGCGTCGGCCACGGCGCGGATGCGGGCGAAGTCGATCGCGCGCGGGTAGGCCGAGCCGCCGGCGATGATCATGCGCGGCCGTTCCGCATGGGCCAGACGCTCGAGCTCCTCGTAGTCGAGCAAGCCGTCCTCGCGCCGCACGCCGTATTGCATTGCGCGGAACCACTTGCCCGACAGGTTGGGCGCCGCCCCATGCGTCAGGTGCCCGCCCGACGCCAGGCTCATGCCGAGGATGGTGTCGCCGGGCTTGAGCGTGGCGAGGAACACGGCCTGGTTGGCCTGCGCGCCGGAATGGGGCTGCACGTTGGCGAAGGCGGCGCCGAACAACTGCTTGGCGCGCTCGATGGCCAGGGTCTCGGCGATGTCGACCTCGTGGCAGCCGCCGTAGTAGCGCCGCCCGGGGTAGCCCTCGGCGTATTTGTTGGTCAGCACCGAGCCCTGCGCCTCCAGCACGGCGGCAGAGACGATGTTTTCCGAGGCGATCAGCTCGATGCCGTCCTGCTGGCGCGCCAGTTCGCCGCGCAGCGCTGCCGCCAGCGCCGGGTCGGTCTCGCTCAGCGGGGCGGAGAAGAAGCGGGCGGGCAGGGCGGTTTGGGTTTGCTCGTTCATGGTGCGCTCTCGTGCGGGATTGGTGCTTGTATCACGCCCGGCGCCCGAGGCCACACGGCAGGCAGCGCGGCGATGAAGGCCGGCACGCGCTGCAGTGCGTCCTCCCGCGCCGCCGGGTCGGTGCCGCTATGGGCTTCCCCGCTCGCCGTGGTGGCCGTGCCCGGGCGCAGCGCCACCGCCCGGTGCGGCACGTCGAAATCGTGGTAGGCGCCGGGATAGGTGACCAGCGTGATCGCCGGCGCGCGGTTGGCCAGGGCTTGGCAGGGGTCGGCCTGGGTCCAGTCGTCGGCCTGGCCGATCAGGATGAGGGTGGGGCCGGCCGGGCGCCATTGCGCCGCGCTGAGTGCCGGACGACAGCCAGGATAGAACGCCACCAGGCCGCGCACCAGGCCGGGCGGCAGGTCCCGGCTGCCGCCGGTGGTGAGCACGGTGGTGCCGCCATCCGACCAGCCCATCAGCACCAATCCCCCCGGCGGCGTGCCGGGTTGCGCCGCTAGCCATTGCAGCGCGGCCAATGCGTCCGCCCGGCGCAGCCCGGTCGCGTTCGCCACCCGCTGCGCCGGTGGGATGCCGCATTGCGACATCAGGCCGCGCGAGCCGAAGCTGTCGGGCAGCAGCACGCTGTGGCCCAGGGCGGCGAGTCGGCGCGCCCAGTCGTAGTCGCGGCTGGGATAGGGGCCGCTGCAGCCGTGCAGCGCCACGATCGCGGCACCCTGGAGCGCGCCCTCGGCCGGGAACAGCCGCGCGTTGAGCGTGACCCCGTCGGGCCCGGGCACCTGCACGGTCTGCTGGGCGCGGCAAAGCGTGGGCATCAGCATCACCAGGATCACGAGCAGGCGCATGGCTGTCCTTGGACTCTCCCCCTGGCTCTACCCTTCGCCGCCGCCCGCCGCTAGGCTCCGCCCATGACGCCAGGCCAATTCCCCACCACCCGCCTCCGCCGCAACCGCCACGACGCCTGGACTCGGCGCCTGGTGGCCGAAACCCGGCTTTCGGTGGACGACCTGATCTGGCCCGTCTTCGTCGCCGACGGCACCGACCGCGTCACCCCGGTCGAGTCCATGCCGGGCCAAATGCGCGTGACCGTCGACCGCCTGGTGGAGCATGTCCGTTCCGCCGCCGAACTGCGCATCCCGTTGATCGCGCTGTTCGCCCATGTCGACCCGGCGAGCAAGGACGCCGAAGGCCGCGAGGCGACCAACCCCGACAACGTGGTCTGCCGCGCCGCCCGGCTGCTCAAGCACGAATACCCCGACATCGGGCTGATGGGGGACGTGGCGCTCGACTGCTACACCGACCACGGCCATGACGGCGTGCTGCGCGACGGCCGCATCCACAACGACGACAGCATCGCCGTGCTGCGGACCCAGGCGTTGCGGCAGGCCGAGGCCGGCATCGACATCGTCGGCCCCTCCGACATGATGGACGGCCGCATCGCCGCCATCCGCGCCACGCTGGACGAGGCAGGCCTGCTCGACACCCGCATCATGAGCTACGCCGCCAAGTATGCCAGCGCGTTCTACGGCCCCTACCGCGACGCCGTCGGCACCGCCGTGGCGCTGCAGGGCGACAAGAAGACCTACCAGATGGACGCGGCCAACTCCGACGAGGCGCTGCGCGAGGTGGCGCTGGACCTGGCGGAGGGCGCCGACATGGTGATGGTGAAGCCCGGCATGCCCTACCTCGACATCGTGCGCCGCGTGCACGAGACCTTCGCCGTGCCGACCTTCGCCTACCAGGTGTCGGGCGAATACGCGATGATCACCGCGGCCGCCCAGCGCGGCTGGATCGACGGCGACCGCGCCATGCTGGAGAGCCTGACCGCCTTCAAGCGCGCCGGTGCCGCGGGCGTGCTCACCTACTTCGCCCCCGCCGCCGCCAGGCTGCTGGCCCAGTAGCCCCCGCCATGCTGCTCCCTCTCCCGGGCTGCGGAAGAGGGCCGGGGTGAGGGCGACAACCGCGCGATATCCCACCCTTGCGAACCCCCGCGCCCGGGTCCATTGCAACCCTTTGTCCCTCGCAGCGGTAGAGCCCGACCATGCCCGCCATCACCCTCCCCGACGGTTCCGTGCGCCAGTTCGATGCCCCCGTCACCGGCACCGAACTGGCCGCCGCCATCGGCCCCGGCCTGGCGCGCGCCGCTCTCGCCATGAGGCTGGACGGCGCCCTGGTCGACCTCGCCCGCCCGATCCAGCACGACGCCAGCGTGGTCTTCGTCACCCGCAAGGACCCCGACGCGCTCGGGCTGATCCGGCACGACGCCGCCCACGTCCTGGCCGAGGCGGTGCAGTCGCTCTATCCCGGCACCCAAGTGACCATTGGCCCGGCGATCGAGCACGGCTTCTACTACGACTTCGCCCGCAACGACCCGTTCACCCCGGAGGACTTCCCCGCCATTGAGGCCCGCATGCGCGAGATCGTCGCCGCCAACGCGCCGTTCGCCCGCGAAGTGTGGGACCGCGACGACGCCATCGCCTTCTTCGAGGCCCGCGGCGAGCGCTACAAGGCCGAACTGATCCGCGACCTGCCCGCCACCGAGACCATCACCCTCTACAAGCAGGGCGACTGGATCGATCTCTGCCGCGGCCCTCACATGCGCGGCACCGGCGACGTCGGCCCGGCGTTCAAGCTGCAGAAGGTGGCTGGGGCGTATTGGCGCGGCGACCACCGCAATGCCATGCTCACCCGCATCTACGCCACCGCCTGGCGCGACCAGAAGGAGCTGGACGCCTACCTGCTCCAACTCGAGGAGGCCGAGCGCCGCGACCATCGCCGCCTCGGCCGCGAGATGGATTTGTTCCACATCCAGGAAGAGGCCACCGGGTCGATCTTCTGGCATCCGCGCGGCTGGAAGCTGTATCGCACCGCCGAGGCCTATATGCGCCGTCGCCAGGAGGCCGCCGGCTACCAGGAGGTGCGCACGCCGCAACTGGTCGACCGCGTGCTGTGGGAGCGCTCCGGCCACTGGGACAAGTATCGCGAGCACATGTTCGTGGCGCAGGTGGAGGACGAGAAGCGCACCCTGGCGCTGAAGCCGATGAACTGCCCCTGCCACGTGCAGATCTTCAACCACGGTCTGCGCTCCTACCGCGAGTTGCCCCTGCGCATGGCCGAGTTCGGCGCCTGCCACCGCTACGAGCCCTCCGGCGCGCTGCACGGCATCATGCGCGTGCGCGGCTTCACCCAGGACGACGCGCACATCTTCTGCACCCCGGAGCAGATCGCGCCGGAAACCGCCGCCTTCGTGGAGCTGCTGGCCTCGGTCTACCGCGACTTCGGCTTCGACAGCTTCCAGGTGAAGTTCGCCGACCGCCCCACCCAGCGCGCCGGCGACGACGCCACCTGGGACCGCGCCGAGGCCAGCCTGCGCGAGGCCTGCAGCATCGCCGGCGTGGAGTACGAGCTGAACCCGGGCGAGGGCGCGTTCTACGGCCCCAAGCTCGAATTCGTCCTGCGAGACGCCATCGGCCGCGACTGGCAATGCGGCACCCTGCAGGTGGATTTCGTGCTGCCCGAGCGGCTCGACGCCAGCTACATCGCCGACGACAGCGCGCGGCAGCGCCCGGTGATGCTGCACCGCGCCATCCTGGGCAGCTTCGAACGCTTCCTGGGCATCCTGATCGAGAATTACGCCGGCCGCTTCCCGCTCTGGCTCGCCCCGGTGCAGGTGGTGGTCGCCTCCATCGTGAGCGACGCCGAGCCTTACGCGCAGGAGGTGGCGGCGGGCCTGGTGGCGCGGGGCATTGCCGCGATCACGGACACGCGCAACGAAAAGATCAACGCCAAAATCCGCGAGCACAGCCTGCAGCACGTCCCGGTCATCGCCGTGGTCGGGCGCAAGGAGGCGGACACCCGCACGGTGGCGCTGCGCCGGCTGGGTGGCCAGGCGCAGGAGCTGCTTTCGCTGGACGCGGCGATCGAGGCTCTTGCGGCGGAGGCGCTTGCGCCCGATATTGCTCGGTCTGGTGGCGCAAAGCTGCTGGATGCTTGATTTTGCGGCACCCCTTCTGCCAGACTTCGCCACCACAGGTCACCACTACAGGAGCGCACAATAGCCAGAGGCCCAATGACCGCCGCCGCACCCAGCCGCGACGGCCCCCGCGTGAACGAAGAAATCCGCAGCCCGCAAGTCCGCCTGATCGACGCAGAGGGCGAGATGCAGGGCGTGATGAGCGCGCGGGACGCCATGCTCCGGGCCATGGCCGTTGGCCTCGACCTGCTCGAGATCAGCCCCAACGCCGACCCGCCGGTGGTCAAGATCCTGGACTACGGCAAGCACAAATACGAGCTGCAAAAGAAAAAGAACGAGGCCAAGAAGAAGCAGAAAGTCGTCGAGATCAAGGAAGTCAAGGTTCGTCCCAACATCGACGAAAACGACTATCAGGTGAAACTGCGGGCGATGCACAGCTTTATTGACGAGGGTGACAAGGTAAAGGTCACCCTGCGCTTCCGCGGCCGCGAAATGGCCCACCAGGACATTGGCATTAAAGTGCTGGAACGCATCCGCGGCGACATGGACGAAAAGACCAAGGTCGAGCAGATGCCCCGCATGGAGAACCGCCAGATGATCATGGTCCTCTCTCCCCGCTAGCTCCATCAAGCCACCCGCCGGTGGGTAAGAGCCCTCTCCCGGCGGGAGAGGGAGAGGTAAAGGCAGAGGAAAGCACAGGGCGCGCGGCGCGGCCCGATAGCCATCCCAGAAACATTCGCTTATGCTCCCCCTCGGGAGAGGGGACACCGCATCAATGCTCGCAGGCCGGCAATCCAAGCTCATGGGCGTTATCCGCGTCGCCAGCGGCAATTTCCTCGAGCAATACGACTTCTTCGTCTTCGGATACTTCGCCGCCGCCATCGGGCGCACCTACTTTCCCTCTTCCGGCAGCAACGGCGCCTACGTTTCGCTGATGTTCACGCTGATGACCTTCGGCGCCGGCTTCCTGATGCGGCCGTTGGGCGCCCTGGTGCTCGGCGCCTATATCGACGCGAATGGCCGCCGCGCCGGCCTGCTGCTCACTCTGGCGCTGATGTCGGTCGGCACGTTGGCCATCGCGGTGGTGCCCGGCTATGCCACCATCGGCGTGGCGGCGCCGTTTCTGGTCGTGGTCAGCCGCCTGATCCAGGGCTTTTCCGCCGGCGTGGAGCTGGGCGGCGTCTCGGTCTACCTGTCCGAGATCGCGACGCCGGGTCACAAGGGGTTCTACGTCTCGTGGCAGTCCGGCAGCCAGCAGGTCGCGGTCATCTTCGCCTCCCTGCTCGGGCTGGTGCTCAACCAGACGCTCGGCAGCGCGACCATGCAGGATTGGGGCTGGCGCATCCCGTTGCTGGTCGGTTGCGCCATCATCCCGTTCCTCTTCCTCATCCGTCGGTCGCTGGCCGAGACCGAGGCCTTCCTGGCCCGCAAGCGCCGCCTGACCGCAAGGCAGATCCTAAGCTCCATGCTGCTGCATTGGCGCATCGTGGGCCTGGGCATGATGATGGTCGTCATGACGACGGTGTCGTTCTACCTCATCACCGCCTACACCCCCACCTTCGGCCGGGTGGAGCTGCACCTGAGCGCGGTGGACGTGCTGCTGGTCACGGTGTGCGTCGGCGTGTCCAACCTGTTCTGGCTGCCCGTCAGCGGCGCGCTGTCCGACCGCATCGGCCGCCGCCCGCTGCTCATCGGCACCACGCTGCTGGCCATCGTCACCGCCTACCCGGTGATGCACTGGCTGGTGAACGACGTCTCGTTCGGCCATCTGCTGCTGGTCGAGCTGTGGCTGAGCTTCATCTACGCCTGCTACAACGGCGCGATGGTGGTCTACCTCACCGAGGTGATGCCGGAAGAGGTCCGCACCTCCGGCTTCTCCTTCGCCTACAGCATGGCCACCGTGGTGGGCGGCATGACGCCCGCGATCGCCACGCAGTTGATCCACACCTTCGGCGACCGAGCCGCGCCCGGCGCCTGGATGGCGTTCGCCGCGGTGATCGGGCTGGCCGCGGTGCTGCTGATCGGGCGGGAGGCGCGCACCTATGGCCGCGAGGTTGCAGCTTAGCGCGGTTGCGTCCCAGCAGACGCGATAGGCACAGCGGCGACCGTTCGCTTTAAGGCTGCTGGCTGGCCGGCCCGCTCAGCACGCGCGGGGCGCCGGCGTCCCAGCTCGCGACCACGCGGTGGCCGGGGCGGATCGCCTCGGCCTGTTCGCTCGGGATGTCCGCCCACAGCCCGGGATTGTCCGGCACGTCCGGCAGGCTGACGCGCACGCGGGTGAGGGAGCCGAGGAACACCGCGTCGCGGACGTCCGCCAGCACGGCGCCTGGTGGTATGTGGCCGTTCAGCGCCTCCAACCGCACGTGCTCCGGGCGCAGGAACAGCTCGACCGCGGCGCCGCTGCTGTGGGACGCGGCGGCCCGGGCGGGCAGCGCCAGCGCGCCGACGCGGACATGGGCGCCCTCCGCGATGCCGGGCAGCACGGCGGCGGCGCCGATGAAGCGGGCGACGAACGCATCCGCCGGCTCGCGGTAGATCGTGGCCGGGCTCGCCACCTGCAGCAGCCGGCCGCCGTTCATCACCGCCACCCGGTCGGCGATCGACAGCGCCTCCTCCTGGTCGTGCGTGACCAGGATGGTGGTGACGCCGGTCTCCTGCTGGATGCGGCGGATTTCCTCGCGCAACTGGGTGCGCACCTTGGCGTCCAGCGCGGAGAGCGGCTCGTCCAGCAGCAGCACCTCGGGCTGCACCGCCAGCGCGCGCGCCAGCGCCACCCGCTGCTGCTGCCCGCCGGAGAGCTGGTGCGGGTATTGCTGCATGTGCGCGGACAGGCCCACCAGGTCCAGCAATTGCGCGGCGCGGGCCAGTTGCTCGGGCTTGGGCCGCCCGGCGACGCGCGGGCCGAAGCGCACGTTGTCCAGCGCGGTCATGTTCGGGAACAGGCTGTAGGCCTGGAACACCATGCCCATGCGGCGCGCGCTGGCGGGCAGGGCGGTGACGTCGCGGCCGGCCACCAGCACGCGGCCGCTGTCGGGCGTGATGAAGCCGGCCACGATGCGCAGCAGCGTCGTCTTGCCGCAGCCGCTGGGGCCGAGCAGGCAGACCAGCTCGCCGTGCGCCATGCTCAGGTCCAGCCGGGCCAGCACCTCGCGGCCGGAATAGAGCTTGCCGACGCCGTTCGCCTGCACCGTCGCCATGGCTCAGCTCCTCATTTCGCGCCGGCCAGCGGGGCTTGGCCGCGGCCGACCAGCAGCACGCCGAGCATGGCGCCCCAGGTGATCAGGAAGCTCACCACCGACAGCGCCGCCGCCTCGGTCGCCTCGTGCTGGCCGATCTCGTTGATGAACACGGCATAGGTGCGGAACAGCAGCACGTTGGCGAAGGTGAACTCGCCGATCACCACCGCCAGGGTCAGCAGCAGCGCGCCCACCAGCGAGGGGCGCAGGTTCGGCAGCACGACCAGGCGGATGATCTGCCCCATGCTGGCGCCGAGGCTTTGGCCCGCCTCGGTCAGGGTCGGCAGGTCGATCGCCTGCAGCCCGACGTCGAGCCCACGATAGGCGAACGGCAGCGCCAGGAAGAAGTACGGGATGACCAAATAGAACGGGCTGCCGATCAGCCAATTCGGCCCGGTGAACAGCGCGGACAGCCCGGCCACCAGCGCGATGGCCGGCACCACGAAGGGCAGCGCCGCGATGAACTCGAACAATGGGCGCAAGCGCGGCGCGTAGAGGTTCATGAAGATCATCGCCGGCAACAGCAGCACCACCAGCAGTGCGGCGGTGGCGATGGCGAGTTCCACCGAGAGCAGCAGGCTGCCGGGCAACTCGGGCTTGCCGAGCAGCACGCGGTAGGCCTCGAACCCGTACGAGGTGCCGCCTTGCCACAGGCTGAACGCGACCGTCATGCCGAGCGGCACGAAGAAATAGGCGAAGGCCAGGCCCAGCACGACCCAGCCGGCGCCGACCCGGTTCAACGCTTCGCCGTCCAGCGGGCAGATCGCCGGGCCAGGGTCGCACTCACCAGCAGCACGCCCACCATGACCACGATCATGCCCGACGC
This sequence comes from Acetobacteraceae bacterium, assembly GCA_965199105.1. Classification (GTDB taxonomy): domain Bacteria; phylum Pseudomonadota; class Alphaproteobacteria; order Acetobacterales; family Acetobacteraceae; genus LMUY01. Next base: position 2,579,152 of record CBDAQO010000002.1, read on the forward strand.
GAGCGCGGCGCCGGTTTGCGGCGAGGCCATCACGTTGCCGGACAGCACGTTGCTGATCTCGGTGGTCACCAGGCCGATATTGCCCGAGGTGAGCGCGTAGGCGGTGGCGTAGGCCGAGAAGGCGCTGCCGAACAGCAGGATCCAGGCCGACAGCAGCGACGGCAGCAGCACCGGCAGCCCGACCATGCGCCAGTATTGCGCGGTGCTGGCGCCCAGGTTTTCCGCCGCCTCGCGCCAACTCGGGCGCAGCGCGGTGATGGCCGGGCTGATGATGATCACCATCAGTGGCACCTGGAAGTAGCTGTAGACCAGCGTGAGCCCGGTGAGCGAGTAGAGGCTGAAACCCAGCCCATAGAGGTCGATGCCAACCCGTTTCAGCAGCGTGGTGAGCAGCCCCAGCGAGCCCAAGGTAGAGATGAAGGCGAAGGCGAGCGGCACCCCGGCGAAGTTGGCGGCCACGGCGGAAAAGCTGGTGACGGCGGAGCGCAGCCAGCTTGGCGCCCCGGGCTTGAGCACCGAGTGCGCGATCAGCGCGCCAACCACCACGCCCACCGTGGCCGACGCCACCGACAACACCAACGAGTGCTCGAACGCGACCCGGTAGCGGTATTCGCCGAGGCTCGCGATGTATTCGAGGGTGAGGCCGCCCTCGTCGCCCTGCACGGATTGCACGGCCAGCATGAGGGTGGGCGCCAGCATGAAGGCGGCGGAGAACAGCAGGAACAGGCCGATGCAGGTGTAGGGCAGCAGCAGGCGCGGCGCCGACACCGCCGCAGCCCGGGCGCGGAGTGGCGCGCTGGCTGCGGCGGTGCCGTCGGGCATCAGATCTTGACCAGGCGGGGCCACAAATCGGCGAGCGTCTTCTGCGCCTTGGCAGCCTGCTCAGGGGTGGCGAACTTCACGTCCTTATAGGCCTCTGCTGGAGGCAGGGACTGCAGCAGCGCCTCCGGCACCTTGCCCGCGGCCACCAGGCTGTTGAAGCGGATGGGGTGCGCGAAACCGCCGAGGAAGGCCAGTTGGCCCTCGTCGGAATAGACGTATTCCATCCACAGCTTGGCGGTGTTGGGGTGCGGCGCGTAGGCGCTGATCGCCTGGCAGTAGAAGTTGCCGTAGGGCGGCGCCCCCTTGGGCACCAGCACGTCGATTTCGGCCTTGCCCGCCGCCTGCTTCTTGTAGCCGAGGCTCAGGTAATCCCAGTTGATCACCACCGGCGTCTGCCCGGCGATCAGGCTGGCCGGGCTGGCGGCGGCCGGGTTGAGGTTGCCCAACTGGGCCAGTTCGGCGAAGAAATGGATGCCGGGCTCGATGTCGTCATAGCTGCCGCCATTGGCCAGCGCGGCGGCGAACACCGCGCCGAACGCAGCCCCGGCGCCGAGCGGGTTGCCGTTCATCGCCACCATGCCCTTGTAGTCGGGCTTCTTGAGGTCGGCCCAGGTCTGCGGCACCACCTTCGCCACCGAGGTGTTCACCGCGAAGGCTTCGACGCCGAAATAGTCGCCATACCACATTCCGTCGGGCTGCTTCACGTCGTCCGGGATCTGGTCCCACTGGGCGACCTTGTAGGGCGCGAACAGCTTCTCGCGCGCGCCGCTGATGGCGAAGGACGGCCCGACATCCACCACGTCCGGCGCGCGCTCCTGGCTCTTGAGGCCGCGGATGGCTTGCAGCTCCTCGGCCGAGGAGCCGTCGGGGTTGGCGTCCTCTAGGGTGACGCCGTAGAGCGCCTGGAAGCGGTCCATGGTGGTGCCCCAATTGGCCCAGTCGCGCGGCAGGGTGATGACGTTGATGCGGCCTTCCTTCTTGGCCGCCGCTGCCAGGTCCGCCGGCACGTCGGGCCCCTCGGCGCGGGCGCGGCCAGCCCATGGCAGCAGCGCCGCTCCCACGCCCGCCTGCATCACGGCACGCCGCTTCAGTCCCGACATCATGCAATCCTTGCGGTTGTTCGTTGCTCGTCCACTAGTTTCCCATGCAGGGGTAAAAAGCTTGCGTGACGGTTTGATGACGCTGTTATTGCGGCATCTTGCAGGTGTCGTTGGCCGGGAAGGCGATCGCCGCCGGAACGGTCGCCAGCACGTCGAACCAGGCGTGCGGTTCGCTCAGTGCGGCGCTCGGCTTCACCTTCACCACGTAGAGGTCGTGCACTACCATGTGGTCGCTGGCGCGGAACTCGCCGTCATGGGCGAACATGTCGTTGAAGTGGTGGCCCTCGAGCGCGTGGATCACGCTGTCCGCGTCGGTCGACCCGGCGGTACGGACCGCCTCGAGCCACTGCATGGTGGCGGAGTAGTCGGCGGCTTGCGGCGCGGTCGGGCGCAGGCCGTCATGGCTGGCGGCGAACCGGTCGGCCCAGGCGCGCGCCGCCGGGTCGAGGTTCCAATACCAGGGGGTGGCGACCTGCACGCCGGCGTAACCGTCCTTCACCCGGTCGACGTCGGAGAGGAACACCACGGCGGTGGTCACGATGCCTGCCACGCCGGCTTTGACCACGTCGGTGGTCTCGACGTCGTTGTTGGCGCCGGCGTTGAACACCGCGACCACGTCGGGCTTGAGCGCCTTGATCGCGTCGATCTCGGCCGCGAGGTCGCTGGTCGCCGGCGGCACCACAAAGCTTTTCAGCACCTGGGCGCCGTGCGCTTCGATCACCGGGGTCATGGTCGCGAGCGCGCCCTTGCCGAAGCCTGCGTCGGCCACGATGGCCGCCCAGCGCTTGCCGTCTGTTTGTTGCGAGATGTAGGCGGCGATCGTGGTCTCGAGCGCGGTCGCGTCGTAGGAGTAGTGGAAGAAGTATTTGCTGCAAGCGCCGCGGCTGAGCGCCGGGTTGGCCGAGTTGGTGCTGATGGCGAGCTTGTGACGCTCGGTGGCGACCTTGCTGATGGCGGTGGCGATCGGCGCGTTCTGCAGGTCCATCAGCAGGTCGGCGCCGGCGTCGTAGGCCTGGGTCGCCAGGCCGGGTGCCATGGCGGGCTTGTTGTGGTCGTTCAGCGCGTCCACCACGATCGGGCGGCCGAGCACGGTGCCGCCGAAATCGGCCACCGCCATGTTGGTCGCGTCCACGCCGCCCTGGCCGGCGCGCGCGTTGTAGATGTCGTCGTCGAGGTCGCTGATGACGGTGATGTGGACGGGCGCCGGGTCGGCCGCGCGGGCGATGCCGCTGAGCGTGCACGAGGCGAGCAGGGCGAGGGCGAACTTTGACATGGCGGGCGTGTCCGATCGCAAAGAGGGCCCACGCGGGTTGGGGCGTGGGACGGCAGCGCTAGTCAATCGGGTGGAGGAAGACAAGCTCAGGCGGGGACGGGCTCAGGCGGGGACGGGCTCAGGCGGGGACGGGCTCGCCCAGGGTGTGCATCAGCCGGTTGGCCCAGCCGAACACGGCGACCGAGAGCACCAGGTCCAGCAGCTCGAGGTCGGAGAGGCCCTGCGCCCGCAGCGCCGCCACGTCGGCCGCATCGGCGGTGGGCGGGCAGGCCGAGAGCTTGGCGGCAAACGCCACGATCGCCTGGTCCCGCTCGCCCAGCCCCTCGGTGCCGCCAGCGAACACCTCGCCCATCACGGCAGGCTGGTGGGTGAGCGCGATGTAGCGCGCGGCGTGCACCGAGGCGCAGTAGACGCAATGGTTGACCACCGACGCTTCCGCGGCACCCAGTTCGCGCTCCGCCCGGGACAGCCCGCTGCGGCCATACATGATGCCGTTGAACAACGGCGTGCGTTGCCCGAGCGCCTCGGGGTCATGCGCCAGCACCAGCACGTAGTCGGACACGGCGGTGTTGGAGGGCGTCTCGCGCAGGGCCTCGCGCTGCTCCTCGGTGGCTGCGGCCAGGGAGATGGGGGTGAGATAGGGCCGCCAGGTGAGCTTCGCGGTGGTGAACCCGGTGACCGCGCCGCTCATGCCGCGGCCCCGATCAGCCCCAGCCCGGCGAGGAGGCGGAGCTGGTAGTTCACGAAGCCGATGAGTTGGGACAGGCGCACGATGTCCGCCTCGGCCACGCCCGCCGCCAGCAGGAACGCGATCGAGTCGCGCGTGGCGGCTTGCGGGGTTTGCGTCACCAGGTCCACGTGGCGCTGCATCGCGGCCAGGCGCGCGTCGCCCGCCGGGTCGGGCAGGGGGCTTGCCGCCATGGCGCGATAATGGGCGGCCAACCGCTCGTCCCCGTTCAGCGTGGCCATGCGGGCGGCAAACGCCAGCCGCAGTTCGTAGGGCAGCCCGCCCGGCTCGCGCGGCGTCAGCACGGCGCGGGCGTTGGCCTCGGAGGCGGCCATGAGCTCAGCCCGCAGCGCGGCGGCGGCTTGGGCGCGAGGCGCCTCGATCAGTGCGTCGATGATGCTGACACTCAATCGCCCTGCTCCCGATCTGCCGGCGGCAAGACTGGCGGGTGGCTGCGTTGGTGTAAATCCGCCAGGCAACGGCTTGGCACCAGGGGAATGGGAGTTGGCGGACCCGACACGATTCGAACGTGCGACCTTCGCCTTCGGAGGGCGACGCTCTATCCAGCTGAGCTACGGGTCCCGCGCAGCACCCATAACGCAGGCTAGAACTGAAGACCACCCCCTGGATGGTAGCGGGTCGCCCACGCGGCGGCGGCGAAGTCGGCGCCGGAGGGCAGCAGGGCGTCCGGCGACTGGATCCAACTGATCACGTCGCCGATCACGTCCTGGCGATCCTGGTCGCGCATCAGCAGGTGGTAGCCGTTCGGGTAGAGCGCCCGCCGGGTCGCGGCTGGCAGGTGCGCCCAGGCCACCGCCAATGCGGCCGGCGGCACCAATTCGTCGTGCTCGCCGTAGGCCAGGAAGGTTGGCCCGGTCACGTGCGGCGCGGCGGCCTGAGCGCTGTCCATCAGGTCCACCAGGCCAGCCAGGTCGGCCACCTTGGTGCGGCGCAGGGTCAGCGGGTCCTTCGCCAGGGCGATCAGCGCGTCCCGGTTGTCGCTGGCTTGCACCCGCACCGGCACGTCGCCCGCGGTGATCCGGTAGCCCGGCGCCACGGTGTCGGCCAGCCACAGCGCGCTGGTGAGCACGGCGCCTTCCTGGGCCCGGCCCCACACCGCGGGGGAGAGCATGATCACGCCCGCCACGGCCGGGTGGTTGGGCTGCGCGGCCAGGTCCATCGCGACGGCGCCGCCCATGCTCTCGCCCATCACGTAAACCGGCGTCCCGGGGTAGCGGGACAGCAGCGCGGTGGCCATGGTGTCGGCATCGTTTACCAGCGCGGGCACGCCAGGCCAGGTGCCGCGGCTGGCGGTGTCGCCGAAGCCGCGCTGGTCGGGGGCGTAGATCGCGATGCCGGCGGCGGTGAAGCTGGGGGCGGGGATAGCCCATTGGTCGCGGCTGTCGTTGAAGCCGTGCAGCGCCAGGATCACCGCCTTGGGTGGCCCGGCCGGCAGCCAGGTGCGCACCGGCAGTACGGCGCCGTCCGCCATGGTGAAGGAGGTGTCGGCGGCGGGGAAGCCCGCGTCCGGCCGGCCCGGCGCGCCGTAGGGCGGCAGCCGGGAGTTGCTGCAGCCCGCCAGGCTCACGGACACGGCCAGCAGGGCGGCGGCGAAGGCGCGGGAGGTTGAACTCATGGCCAGGCTAGCTATCATCGCGAGGCGTTCCACACCAGTGACGAGGTTGCCATGCCGTTCGGCGCAAGCACGCCAGTGACGCCGATCGGCGTCCCTGCTGGCGAGCACGAGACCATCCATGTCGACGAGCGCGTGGTCTCCTGTGATGGCGGCACCGGCGCGGGGGGCCACCCGCTGGTGTGGCTGCGCATCGTGCACCAGCAGACGTTCTGCCCCTACTGCTCCCGCGTGTTCGTGCTCACCCCAGGCGCGGGCGACAACGAGCATTGAGCGAGCCCGCCAGCGGGGCTGAACCGCTGCACCTGGTGCTGGTGGACGGCTCCGGCTTCATCTTCCGCGCCTTCCACGCGCTACCGCCAATGACCCGGCCGGACGGCACCCCGGTCAACGCGGTGTTCGGCTTCACCAACATGCTGGCGCGGCTGCTGAAGGACCATGTCGGCACCCACTTGGCGGTGATCTTCGACGCCGGGCGCACCACGTTCCGCAACCGCATCTACGACCGCTACAAGGCGCAACGCCCCGATCCGCCGGCCGAGCTGCTGCCCCAGTTCAGCCTGGTGCGGGACGCCACCGCCGCCTTCAACGTGCCCGCGCTGGAGCTGGTGGACTGGGAGGCGGACGACCTGATCGCCGCCTACACCCGCGCCGCGGTGGAGGCGGGCGGGCGCGTCACCATCGTCTCGTCCGACAAGGACCTGATGCAGCTCATCCGGCCCGGCGTGCTGCTGCAGGACCCGATCAAGCAGAAGTCGATCGGCGCAGATGAGGTGCGCGAGAAGTTCGGCTGCGGCCCCGAACACATGATCGACCTGCTGGCGCTGATGGGCGACAGCGTGGACAACGTGCCCGGCGTGCCCGGCATCGGCCCCAAGACCGCCTGCCAGTTGCTCAGCGAGTTCGGCGACCTCGAGGGCGTGCTGGCCGCGGCGGAAGGCATGAAGCCGTCCAAGCGGCGCGAGCTGCTGCTCACCCACGCCGACCAGGCGCGGCTCTCGCGCCAACTGGTGGTGCTGCACGACGACGCGCCGTTGCCGGCGCCGCTCGACACGCTGGGCGTGAAGCAGCCGGACCGGGCGGCGCTCAGCGCCTGGCTGCACGCGATGGGCTTCCGCTCCACCGCCACCCGGCTGGGGCTGGACGGCCCAGTGGGCGAGGATGCGCCGCCCGCGCCGGCACCGGAGGCGATGCAGGGCTTCGGCCCCTACGCGACCCTCAGCACGGGCGCGGAGTTGGAGGCCGTGGCGCAGGCGGCGGTGCGCGGCGGGATGCTGGCGCTCACTCCGGCGATGGAGGGGATGGAACTGGTCGGGCTTGGCCTGGCCACCGCGCCGGGCCAGGCGGCCTACCTGCCGCTGGCGCACGAGGCGACGCTGGAGCAGCCGGTGTCGCAGATGTCGCTAGCCGACGCCCGCGCCCTGCTTGGCCCGGTGCTGGCGGACCGCTCCGTGCTGGTGATCCTGCATGACGCCAAGGCCGGGCAGCGCGCGCTCGCCGAGTTCGGCCCCGTGGCCAGCCTGGACGACACCATGCTGCTGTCCTACGCGCAGGACGCCGGCGCCCACTCGCACGAGCTGACGGACCTGGCGCGGCTGCATCTTGGCCACACCATGGTGGCGCTCGACAGTGTCACCGGCACCGGGCGCGCGCGGCTCAAGCTGGCGCAGTTGCCGCCGGAGCGCGCCGCGGCGGTGTTGGCGGAGGCGTCCGACTGCACCCTGCGGCTGTGGCAGACGCTGCGCCCGCGCCTGGCCGCCGCCCACAGCACCGAGCTCTACCACCAGCTCGAGCGCCGCCTCATCCCCGTGCTGGCCGACATGGAGCAAGCCGGCATCCGGGTGGACGCGGAGGAGCTGCGCCGGCTGTCGGCCGATTTCGGCGAGCGGATGGCGGTGGCCGAGACCGACATCCATCGCCTGGCCGGCCGCCCGTTCAACCTGGGCAGCCCCAAGGTGCTGGGCGAAATCCTGTTCGACGAGATGAAGCTGCCCGGTGGCCGCCGCACCAGCAGCGGCACCTGGGGCACGGACGCGGTGATGCTGCAGCAACTGGCCGAGACGGGTGCGGAGCTGCCGGCGCGCATCCTGGAATGGCGCCAGCTCGCCAAGCTGAAAAGCACCTATGCCGACGCGCTGGTGAGCGAGATCAACCCGCGCACCGGCCGCGTCCACACCACCTACGCGATGGCGGCCACTACGACGGGGCGGCTCTCGTCCAACGACCCCAACCTGCAGAACATTCCGATCCGCACCGAGGAGGGCGGCCGCATCCGGCGCGCCTTCGTGGCGGCGCCGGGCCATGTGCTGGTGAGCGCCGACTACTCGCAGATCGAGCTGCGGCTGCTGGCCCACGTGGCGGACGTACCGGCGCTGTCCGAAGCGTTCGCCAACGGGCAGGACATCCACAGCCGCACCGCGTCCGAGGTGTTCGGGGTGCCGATGGCGGAGATGACGGGGCTGGTGCGGCGCCGGGCCAAGGCGATCAACTTCGGCATCATCTACGGCATCAGCGCGTTCGGCCTGGCGCGGCAGCTCAGCATCGAGCCCGGCGAGGCGCGCAGCTACATCGACGCCTACTTCGCCCGCTACCCCGGCATTCGCGCCTACATGGAGAGCACGCGGGAGGAGGCGCGCATCCGCGGCTTCGTGCTGACCCCGTTCGGCCGCCGCTGCTGGGTGCCGGGCATCGCCGACCGCAACCCGGCCAAGCGCGGCTATGCCGAGCGGCAGGCGAGCAACGCGCCGCTGCAGGGTGGTGCGGCCGACATCATCAAGCGCGCCATGATCCGCCTGCCGCCCGCCCTGGCCGCTGCCGGCCTGCGCGGCCGCATGCTGCTGTCGGTGCACGACGAGCTGCTGTTCGAGGCGCCGGAGGATGAAGCGGACGCGCTGGCCGAGGTGGCGCGGGAGGTGATGCAGACCGCGGCCGTGCTGTCCGTGCCGCTGGTGGTGGAGACCGGCAAGGGCCCCAGTTGGGCCGCCGCCCACTAGCCATCCGGTTCACTAGCAACCGCCGCTTTCTGCACCCGCTCCCGACGGAAGAGGGCCGGGGTAAGGGGCCAAACGCCCATCCGAGCGGAACGCTGGCTCCCGAAGTAGGACTCGAACCTACGACCGAGCGATTAACAGTCGCTTGCTCTACCAACTGAGCTATTCGGGATCGCAGCGGGCCGTCCGTATAGCCGCGTTGCCAGATGGACGCAAATGCGTATGGTGCCGCCTGGCTTCACAGCCGCATTGGGCGAGAGTGGCGGAACGGTAGACGCACGCGACTCAAAATCGTGCGCCGCAAGGCGTGGGGGTTCGAGTCCCCCCTCTCGCACCAAATCCCCGCGCTGGTTGAGTGGCCAGCTCTGTTACAATACCTCGAACTGTTTCAATAAAGGTACCAACGAGTGAAATCGCCGTTGCGGCGCGCGGCGTGATTTTCACACCCAGGATTTTGCTGTATGCACACCATGGTAGGTGTCGGATCGGCACCGTGGCACTTTCTCCCTGGTAGGCTCGTATTTTCCACGCTCTCACCCGCACCAATCTCGTCACCCGCCTGCTCGTCCTAGTCCTGGTGGCGACGTTGCCTGCGTTCACCGTCATGCTCAGCCTCCAGCACGAGCTGCGCTCCGAGCGCATCGGCCAAGCCCGCGACATCGCTCGCCAACAAGTCACCCTGCTCGACCAGTCCCTGGCGGACACCATGGTCGGCGTGCAGGCCCTGCTCACCGCCACCTCCCGCATGGCTCCGGTCGCGGCGCTCGATGCCGGCTGCGGCCCGCTGCTGGAGACGGCGCGGGTCGCCATCCCGACCTACAGCTCGTTCACCGTGTTGCGCAGCGACGGCAGCATCGTGTGCGCCAGCGCCGCCATCCCGCTGCCAGCGGCGTTCGCGGCGGAGGTCGAGCGGCTCGCCAGCCAACCGCCTGGCTTTCACCTCGGGCACTACGCGCCGTTCCTGCCCGACGACCCGGCGCTGCTCGTCTCCCTGGTCTGGCCCGGCGTCGGCGAGCAGCCCGGCGGCGCTATCGTGGCGGGGATCAGCCTGCAGTGGCTGAGCCGCCGGGTGCAGCAGCCGCTGCATCGCCCCGATGCCGGAGTGCTGGTGAGCGATGACGGCGGCACCGTGCTGGCCAACCTGGCGACGCAGGCGCCCGGCCCGGGCGGCAGGATGCCACCCTCTCTGCAGCGCCTGTTGACCGCCACCGCGCTCGGTACCGAGTTGCAACCGGCCGGGATGGACCCGGCTGCCGGAAGCACCAGCGACGGGCCCCGCGTGCTTGGCTACCTGCCGCCGGCGCGCGAGCCGTACGGCCTGTTCGTTGCCGCCGACTTCAGCGTGGCTGACCTCAGTTCCGGCCTCAACGCGGCCGCCAGCCGCGGCTACCTGCTGCTGGGGGCGGGGGCGGCCCTGTCCATCCTGCTGGCCTTGCTCGGGGCGCAGCGCTACGTGCGCACTCCGGCCAGCGTGCTGGTCCGCGCCGCCGGCGACTGGGCGGCCGGGGCGCTGGACGTGCGGGCGCAACTGCCGACCTCCTGCCCGCGCGAGTTCACCGAGCTGGCCTTCGCCTTCAACCGCATGGCCGAAGTGCTGCAGCACCAGCGCGGCGAGCTGCAGCGCATGAACGACGCGCTCGAGCTGCGCGTGGCCGAGCGCACCAGCGCCTTGCTCACCAGCAACAACCGGCTGCAGGTGGAGATCGCCGAGCGCGAGCTGAGCGACGCCAACCTGCGGCAGATGCAGAAGCTGCAGGCGGTGGGCCAGCTCGCGGCCGGCATTGCGCACAACTTCAACAACTTGCTCGGCGCCATGCTGGGCAGCATCGAGCTGCTGCAAAAACGCCTGGCCAACACCGACGGCTCGCACCAGCGCCTGCTGGAAATCGCCAAGTCGGCCGTCTCGCGCGGCTCCTGGCTCACCGCGCAACTGCTGGCGTTCTCCCGCAAGCAATCCATGGTGGCCGCGCCGGTGAACATGGCGGACACCATCGGCGGGGTGGAGGCCTTGCTGCGCAGCACGCTCGGGCCGGGCACGCGCATCAGCGTGCAGGCGGCAGGCGGGCTGTGGCCGGCGATGATCGACCACAACCAGTTCGAGGTGGCGCTGCTGAACCTGGCGCTGAACGCCCGCGAAGCGATGCCCGAAGGCGGCCGGCTGACCATCGCCGCCGACAACGCGACCGTGGCCTCGGGCGGCGCCCGCGCGGACCTGCTGGCTGGCGACTACGTGCAGGTGGACGTGATCGACACCGGGCACGGCATGACCGCCGAGGTAGCCGCGCGCGCATTCGAGCCGTTCTTCACCACCAAGGTGGCGGGCCAGAACGCCGGGCTCGGCCTGTCCCAGGTGCACGGCATGGTGACCCAGATGGGCGGCGCAGTCACCATCGACAGCACGCTCGGCAGCGGCACCAGGGTGTCACTGATGCTGCCGCGCAGCTCGGTCGACCCCAGGGATTACCTCCGCGACCCGTCGGACGGCATGCGCGCGGCGCTGGACCGCGACCACCTGGTGCTGCTGGTGGACGACGACGACGAGGTGCGCGAGGTGACGGCGGGCATCCTGGAGGATGTCGGCTACACCGTGGTGGCGGTTGCCGACGGGCTGGCCGCGCTCGCCGTGATGGACCGCGAGGCGCACCGGGTCGGCCTGGTGATCGCCGACTACGCCATGCCGGGCATGACCGGGCTCGAGCTGCTGACCGCGATCCGCCGCCGCCGCCCGGCCCTGCCGATGCTGTTGGCCACCGGCTATGCCGACCACCAATCGCTCTCTGGCGACGGGTTGCAGCCCGACCAGATCGTCCGCAAGCCGTTCCGCAGCGCCGAGCTGCTGGGCCGGATCGAAATGGTGGTGGGGCGCCAAGCCGCGCTGGCGGTGTAGCTCTACCAACAGAGCGAGCCGCCGCTGGAGGTCCGGGCCGGAATCGAACCGGCATACGCGGATTTGCAGTCCGCTGCATCACCACTCTGCCACCGGACCAGACGGCGCACCCGCTCGCCGCGGGAGAGGCTCTATAACGAAGCGTGCGGCGCTTGCCCAGGGGAGCGTGCCCAGGGGACCGTGCCCAGGGAACGGCCGAGCGATCGGGGCTGGGCGGCGGCGACACCGTCCCGGCGGTTGCCCGCTTGCAGTCTGCGACCCTATAACGCCACGCCTGTAACCGGAATGCTCATGGCTCAGCCACAGATCGACTTCAGCGCCGCCCGCAACAACATGGTCGACGGGCAAATCCGCCCCAACCGGGTGACCGATCCGCGCGTGCTCGACGCGATGCGCAGCTTGCCACGGGAGCAGTTCGTTCCGCCGGAGCAGGCGAACCTGGCCTACACGGAGCGGGACGTCCCACTGGGCGGCGGCCGCGTCCTGCTCGAGCCAATGGTGCTCGCCCGCCTGGTGCAACTCGCCCGCATCCGGCCCGGCGAGCGCGCACTGGTGGTTGCCGCGGGCACCGGCTACGGCGCGGCGGTGGTGGCCGCCTGTGGCGCCGAGGTCACAGCGCTGGAAGAGAACGAAGCCCTGCTCGCCATCGCCCTGCGCACCGTGCCGCGCCATGCGCCGGGGGTTCGCATGGTGCATGGCGCCTTCGCGGCCGGCATGGCGGCCGCGAAGGCGTGGGACGTCATCCTGATCGAGGGCGCCGTCACGGTCATTCCGCCGGTCTATGCCTCCCAACTGTCCCATGCCGGGCGCTTGGTGACGGTGGTGGTCGATGCGGCCGGAGTAAACGGCCGGGCCGTTCTGGCCGAGCCGGTGATGGTGGCGGGAACGCCGCGCCTGCGCAGCCGCGAGGTGTTCGATTGCTGCCCGCCGCTGCTGCCGGAACTGCGCGCCCCGGCCGGTTTCGTGTTTTAACGCACCTGCCTCTCGATCGCGTGATGGCGTCGGCCAGCAAGTTGTGGCACAAATCTGCCGGTGCGGGCTGCCGCCTAACTGCTGAGAGAGGTTTGTGGATGCCCAAGCGTTTGGCAGCGATGACGGGTTTGCTCGCGGTCTGCCTGTCCGCGGGGGCCAGGGCGCAGACCGAGCCGCATACGCTGCAGGAGGCGCTGGCAGCGGCCTACTCCACCAACCCGACGCTGCTCGCCGCCCGTGCCGCCTTGCGTGCCGTCGACGAGGGCGTGCCGGCAGCCCTGGCCGGCTGGCGCCCGACAGTCACCGTCACCGGGTCGTATGGCGCGCAGAACGGCGCGTTTGAGACCGGGGCGACCGTGCTGCCCGGCGCCACGAAGCCGAGCTATTTCCAGGACACCCTGCCGCAATATTCGGCGGCCGCCACCGTCACGCAGCCGCTGTATCGCGGCGGCCGCACCGAGGCGGGCACCCACGCGGCGGAAAACCGCGTCTACAGCCAGCGCGGGCGCCTGGTCGCCACCGAGCAGTTGGTGTTCACCAACGTCGTCACCGACTACACCAACGTGATCCAGACCGAGCAATTGCTGCAGCTCGACGTCAACAACGAGCTGGTGCTGAACAAGCAGCTCCAGGCCACCAACGACCGCTTCCGCGTCGGCGAAATCACCCGCACCGACGTGGCGCAGGCCGAGGCGGCGCTGGCGAGCGCCCAGGCCACGCGGGAGACGGCGGAAGGCAACCTGCAGACCGCCCGCGCCGCCTATCAGCGCGACGTGGGCTTCCTGCCCGGCAAGCTGGTCGTGCCGCAACCGCTGGCGGTGCCGTTGAAGGACGCGGCCGAGGCGTCCCGCGTGGCGTCGGCCAACAACCCGACGCTGATCTACACCATGTTCGACGCCGCCGCGGCCAAGGACGCGGTCGACCAGGCCTATGCCGCGTTGCTGCCCACCGTCAACGCGGTGGGGTCGGCCACGGTGAGCAACAACGTGTCGCTGACCGAGACCAGGACCAAGGGCGTGTCTGCCCTCGTGCAGGTCACCATCCCGCTCTACCAGGGTGGCGCGGAATACGCCGCGGTGCGCCAGGCGCGGCAGACCGAGCAACAGAACCGCAAGACGGTCGACGACACCCGGCGCCAGGTGATCCAGGCGGCGTTCACCTCCTACGAGCAACTGGTGGCGGCGCGCGCGGCCATCGACAGCAGCCGTGCGGCGGTGCGGGCCAACGAGATCGCGCTCGAGGGCACCCAGCGCGAGGCCATCGTCGGCAGCCGCACCACGCTGGACGTGTTGAACGCCGAGCAGACGCTACTGCAGTCCCGCTCCACGCTGGTGCAGAACCTGGCCACGCTGATCACCTCCTCCTACGGCCTGGCCGCCGCCGTGGGCCGGCTGACGGCGAAGGACCTCAACCTCAACGTCCCGCTGTATGACGACACCGCCTACTTCGTCGCCGTGCGCGACCGGCTGTTCGGCACCGGGGACTACGCCTTGAGCCAGCCGGGCAGGTGATGCGATGAGCCGCGCTCCCACGCCGGCGCCGGAGCCGGAGCCCACCGGCGCCGACCCCTCGATGGAGGACATCCTCGCCTCCATCCGGCGCATCCTGAACGAGGACGACGCGCCGGGCCCGTCCGCCGACGCCGCGCAAAGCCCGCCCGCCGCAGCCTCGCCTGCCGCGCCCAGCCCGGCCTTGCCGGCGGACGCGGTGACGGCGGCGGGTTCGGCCGGCGAGGACGAGGATGTGCTGGTGCTCGACGAGGGCATGCTGGTCTCCCCGCCGCCAGAACCCCTGCCGTCGCCCGCCCCGGCCAGCGCGTTCGCCGCCCTGCCGCTGCCCGAGCCCAGCACTCCGGTGGAGGCCGCCGGCCTGGCCGCCTCCTACGACGCCGGCCTGCTGGCGCCGGAAAGTGCCGCCGCCGCCACCTCCTCCGTCAGTTCGCTGCTCCGCACCCTGTCCACGGAGCGGGGTGCGCAGGTCTACCGCGGCGGGCCGACCATCGAGGATCTGGTGCGCGAAGAGCTGCGACCATTGCTCAAGGCCTGGCTCGACCAGCAGTTGCCGCCGATGGTGGAGCGCCTGGTGCGCCAGGAGATCGAGCGGGTGGCAGGCCGCGCCGGGCTTTAACCTCGGTTTGGCGACACCAGCGCATAACACTTAGGTGGTCGGCGGAAGATGCCGCCACCGGCCCTGTGGCCCACCTATCCAACACGCCGATCAGGTTTGGCGTTTGAATAGGAGCCTACCATGAAGCCAATTCTCTTGGCCTTCGCACTTGCCCTGGCCGCTGCTCCGATGGCGGTCGCCCATGCCGAGGGCAACGGCCCGGCGTTCCCCGGCCTGCAGAACCCAAACATCGGTTTCGGCACCGCCGTCGGCCCGAACGGCACCAGCGGCGTGACGGTTCGCGAGAACAGTGCGGCTGGCGAGTATGCCATCGGCCGCGGGAGCTGGAACACTGCCCCGAAGGCCCCGGCTGGCCTAACTCCGGCCCAGGCGGCGCAGCGCGCCCACACCTGGCAGATGCTGGACGACAACAGCGGCGGCGCCAGCTAACGGCGAGCTTCGAGCGGCTGGCCCAGTCTCCGGCCGGCCGCTTGCGTCGCGCGCGATCACAGGCGCTTCTACTGCGGCCGCGAAGGCCCTAGCATCGGGTGCGATGTTAGACAAAATTTTTGACCCGGCGACCGCCGAGACCGCGCTCTACGCCGCCTGGGAACAGCAAGGCGCCTTTGCCGCCAACCCGGCCAGCAGCGCCCCCCCCTTCACCATCATGATCCCGCCGCCGAACGTCACCGGCAGCCTGCATGTGGGCCACGCCCTCACCAACACGGTGCAGGACGTGCTGATCCGTTGGCGCCGCATGCAGGGCCAAGACGCGCTGTGGCAACCTGGCACCGACCACGCCGGCATCGCCACCCAGATGGTGGTCGAGCGCCAGTTGGCCGCCGAGGGGCTTACCCGGCAGGCCATCGGCCGCGAGGCGTTCACCCAGCGCGTGTGGGATTGGAAGGCGGAGTCGGGCGGCGCCATCACCGGGCAGCTCCGCCGGCTCGGCTCCTCGCTCGACTGGGCGCGCGAGCGCTTTACCATGGATGCGGGCCTCTCCGCCGCCGTCCGCGAGGTGTTCGTCACGCTCTACCGCGAGGGCCTGATCTACCGCGACCGCCGCCTGGTGAACTGGGACCCGAAGTTCCAATCCGCCATCTCGGACCTGGAAGTGGAAAGCCGCGAGGTGCACGGCAGCCTGTGGCACGTCCGCTACCCGGTGGAAGGCACCAACCAATGGATCACGGTGGCCACCACCCGCCCCGAGACCATGCTGGGGGACACCGCGGTCGCCGTGCACCCGGACGACGTCCGCTATCGCGAGCTGGTGGGCTGCCACGCCATCCTGCCGCTGACCGGCCGCCGCATCCCCATCATCGCCGACGAATACTCCGATCCGGCCAAGGGCACCGGCGCCGTCAAGATCACCCCGGCGCATGATTTCAACGATTTCGCCGTTGGCCGCCGTCACGGCCTGGCGATGCCGTCCGTGCTGGACCGTGAGGGCCGGGTCACGCTGGGCGAGATCGAACTGGCCGAGCATCCCGGCATCGCCGACCCGGCCTGGACCCGCTCGCTCGCCGGGCAGGACCGATTCGCCGCGCGCAAGGCGGTCGTGGCCGAGCTGGAGCGGCTCGAGTTGCTGGTCAAGGTCGAGCCGCACCTCCACCAGGTGCCGCATGGCGACCGCTCGGACGTGCCGATCGAGCCGCTGCTCACCACCCAGTGGTATGCCGACGCCAAGACGCTGGCCGCCCCCGCCATCGCCGCGGTGGAGACGGGGCGCACCGTGTTCGTGCCCAAGCAGTGGGAGAACACCTTCTTCGCCTGGATGCGCGACATCGAGCCCTGGTGCATCAGTCGCCAGCTCTGGTGGGGGCACCGCATCCCCGCCTGGTTCGGCCCGGACGGTGCCGTGTTCGTCGCCCACAGCGAGGCGGAGGCGCGCGACCTGGCCCGCGCGCAGTATGGCCGCGACGAGACGCTGGTGCAGGACGAGGACGTGCTGGACACCTGGTTCTCCTCCGCGCTGTGGCCGTTTTCCACCCTCGGCTGGCCCGAGCGCACCGCCGAGCTGGCGCGCTACTACCCCACCGACGTGCTGGTCACCGGGTTCGACATAATCTTCTTCTGGGTGGCCCGGATGATGATGATGGGGCTGCACTTCATGGCCGACGTGCCGTTCCGCACCGTCTACATCCACGGCCTGGTGCGGGACGAGCGCGGCCAGAAGATGAGCAAATCCAAGGGCAACGTCATCGATCCTCTTGCGATGGTGGAGCAATACGGCACCGACGCGCTGCGCTTCACCATCTGCGCGCTGACCGGGCCGGGCAGGGACGTGAAGCTCGGGCCGGCGCGGGTGGACGAATACCGCCGCTTCGTCACCAAGCTGTGGAACGCGGCGCGGCTGTGCGAGCTGAACGCCGTACGCCCCGACCCGGCGTTCGATCCCGCGCAGGCCCAGGGCGTGCTGGCCCGCTGGGTGCTGGACGCGGCCGACACCGCGCTTGGCCAGGCCACCGCCGCGCTGCAGGCGTTCCGCTTCGACGAGTATGCCGCCGGTTGCTACCAGTTCACCTGGAACGTGTTCTGCGACTGGTTCCTCGAGTTCGCCAAACCCAGTTTCGTCGCCGACGCCGAGCTGCGCGCGGCCACCGCGCACGTGCTCGGCCTGCTGCTGCGCATGCTGCACCCGGTGATGCCGTTCGTGACCTCCGTGCTGTGGGGCGCGTTTGGCTTCGGTGAGGCGTCGGCCCTGATCGCGGCGGCCTGGCCCGAGCCGTTTGCCGTGCCGGGCGCGGAGGCGGCGCGGGCGGAACTCGCCTGGCTGGTGCGCCTGGTGAGCGAGGTCCGCACCGTGCGCTCCGAGATGAACGTGCCGCCCGCGGTGCTGGCTCCGCTGCTGCTGCGCGATGCGGCCGACGAGACCACACAGCGGTTCGCGCGCTGGGCCGAGGTGATCGGCCGCATGGCGCGGGCCAGCGAGGTGCGTCCGCTGGAAGGCGCCGTGCCGCGCAACGCCGCGCAGATCGGGCTGGACGAGGCGACCATCGTGCTGCCGCTCGAAGGGCTGATCGACGTCGCGGCCGAGAAAACGCGCCTGACCCGCGACTTGGCCAAAGCGACAGCCGAAGCCGCCAAGGTCAGCGCCAAGCTGGCCCAGGCTGATTTCGTGGCCCGGGCCAAGCCGGAGGTGGTGGCAGAAAACCGCGCCCGCCTGGCCGCCTTCACGGCAGACATCGCCCGCTTGGAAGCAGCCTTGGCCCGCATCGACTGAGCGCACGTCGCGCGGGGATCCACCTTGCCGCGCGGCGTGCCGCTCCTCAGGGGGCGAGGGCTTTCGCGTCGATCGTGCCGGGCCTGTCCTAACCTACCATTGCATGCGTCGCCCGGTTTCTGGCAGGAAACGCCGTTGGCGCAGGGGTGGGCGGGATGACGACGATACCGGGTGCGACCGAGACTGCCAGCATTACGTGGCAGGCGATGACGGCCGCGCCCGGGCAGGCCGAACAGCTCGGCATCACCTGGCAAGCCTTTACCAGCGCCGCGCCTGGCAGCCAGACCATCGCCGGCGAAACGGTCAGCAGCGACGGCGCCAGCGCGGTCAGCGCCACCCAGGTGGCAGAGGCCGCGTTCGGGGTGGCCATCGCCGGGTTGAGCGTCAGCGGGCCGGCCGACTGGACCAGCACGGCGCAGCAGGGCGCCACCACAACCTTGCTCAGCACGCTTGGCGACCAGCCGGTGCCCTTTCCGACCGACCAAGCCAGCAGCGGCAGTGCGGCGGGCGCTCCCGCGGCCACCGTCCTGGTCGCCGGCGAAGCTGCCAGCGCTGGCGGCAGCGAGAGCATCGGCGGCGAGACCGTCACCGGCACCGCCGCGTTCAGCGCCAGCCAGGTGGCGCAGGTGGCGGGCGGGGCGGCGCTGCCCGGCCTCAGCGTGACCCAGGCGGCCACGCTCTGGAGCGTCAGCCCGGTCGCGGCGGACACCACCGTGTTCACCAGCACCACGCCGGACGCGCCGGTCGCACCGCCCGGGCCCGGCTCCGCCAGCGGGGACGCGAGCGCGCCGACCAGCATCGTGACCATGACCGGCGCCGCCCCCGTCACCACTCCCGACCCGGCGGTCACCATGGTGAGCGTGCCGGCGGACGGGACCTACGTGGACGGTCAGGAGCTGGTCTTCACCGTGGGCTTCACCGCGCCGGTGTTCGTCGGCGGCGACCCGTTCATCCCGGTCGACCTCACCACCGGCGGGATCGTGGATGCCGCGTATGCCGGCGGCAGCGGCACGGATGCGTTGAGCTTCCAGGTGCAAGTCCAACCCGGTGAGCAGGACCTCACGGGCATCGCCACCGGGCCAGCGATCGACTTGAACGGCGGCCCCATCACCGATGCGTTCGGCACCCCGGCGACCCTCACCCTCACCGGCGAACCCTCCACCGCCGGCGTGGACGTGGACGCGGTGCTGCCCGCCGTCAGCAGCGTCACCGTACCGCCGGCTGGGGATTACGGGCCCGGCGCGGCGCTGGACTTCACGGTCGCGTTCACCCAGCCCGTCACCGTCGACACCACCGGCGGCACGCCCAGCATCGCCGTCACTTTGGCGCCGGACGACACGGTGCAGGCGCTCTATCTCGGCGGCAGCGGCACCAGCGCGCTCAGCTTCGGCACAGCGGTGGCGCCGGGTGAGCTCGCGCTTGCCGGCCCCACCCTGGGCGGCACCATCGCGCTCGGCGGCGGCACCATCGCGGACGCTATCGGCAACCCGGCCGCCCTGGCGTTGACCAACGTGGCACTGGCCACCGGCGTGGTGGTGGACGCCGTGCCGCCCACCGCCGTCTCGCTGGACGCGCAGGGGCCGGGCACTACCGATGCGGCGACGCTGAGCTACGTGCTGGTGGTCTCGACGCCGCTCGCCACCCCACCAATCGCGGCGGACTTCCAAGTCGCCACCACAGGCACGGTGCAGAGCACGGGCATCACGGTCACGCCGGGGGCGACCGCGGCAACCGACCTCGTCCAGGTCGACGGCGTGACCGGCGACGGCACGCTGCAGCTCGACCTCGCACCCGACGCGACCCCGCCACTGGACCCGTTCGGCAATACGCTGACAACCGGGCTGGACGGCCAGACCATAAACGTGGTGCAGACGCCGCCCGCGCTGTCCGACCCGAGCGTGACCGTGCCGTATGAGGGCACCGCCAGCCTGGCCATCGCAGCGCCGGTGGACGCCCAGTTCAGCGCGCCCCAGCTCGCCGCCACCGTCACCGCCCTGCCCACCGACGGCACCGTGTCGCTCGCCGGCGGGCAGAGCGCGGTCAGCGTGGGCGAGGCGCTGTCGGTGGCGCAACTGACCGCGCTCGTGTTCACCGCGGCAGGCGGCGTGGCGAGCGGGGCGTCGAGCTTCGGCTACAGCGTGCTCGACCCGGCGGGTAATGTCGCCGCCGGGTCGAGCAGCATCCGCATCGGGTCGATCGCCGCGCCGCTGGTCACCACCGCCAGCGAGATCACCGACGCGGCCGCGCCCAGCCTGACCGGCACGGCGGCGCCGGGCAGCACGGTCAGCCTGCTCGAGGGGGCGGCGCTGCTCGGCACGGCGGTGGCGAGTGCCAGCGGCAGCTTCACGGTGGCGCCCAGCGTGGCGCTGGCGCCGGGCGAGGCCAGCCTCACCGTCATCGCCAGCGCGGCAGGCGAGACGTCCGCCGCCTCCGCCCCGGTCGGCGTGTTCGCCCTGCCCCCGGCGATGGGCGGGGTGAGCGAGGGCGACGTGCCCAGCGCGGCCATCGCAGCGGCGCTCGGCGGCGGGGCGAGCCTGGCGTTCACCAGCGGCACCCAGTCCGTGGCGTTGCAAGACGGCGTGCTGAGCGTCGGCTCCGACACCAGCGAAGCGACCATCCAGCGCCTCTACGAAGGGCTGCTCGGCCGCGCTGGGGACCCGGTGGGGCTGTCCTTCTACGACGCCCAGCTCGCGGCCGGCATTACGGCGGCGCAGGTCGCCAGCGAGTTCCTCACCAGCGCGGAATACGTGGCGGACCACGGCGCGCAGACGGCGCAGCAACTGGTCGCCAGCCTCTACCAGGGCCTGCTCGGGCGCGACGCGGCGATGGATCCGCAATCGGCCTTCTGGGTCGGGTTGCTGGGGCAGGGCGTCTCCGCGGGCGCGGTCGCAGCCGGGATCGCCGGGTCGCCGGAAGTCGCGACGGTGCTGGCGGCCGACACCAGCGCGGTCTATGTGCCCAGCCCCGCCGCCGTGCTCGGCACCGAGCTCTACGAGACCGGGTTGGGCCGCGCGCCAGACCCGGCGTCGCTGGCCAACATCGTGACGCTGAACGCATCCTTGCCGCCGCTGCCATTCGCCGCCCAGGTCGTCGCCAGCGCCGAGTTCGCGGCCGACCATGCACGGCAGGGCGACGCGGCCCTGGTGGCCAGCTTCTACCAGGACGGCCTCGGCCGGGCGCCCGACCCCATCGGCGGCGCGTTCTGGACGGCGCAGCTCACCGGCGGCGCCAGCGTGGCCAGCGTTCTGCTCGGGATTGCAGGTAGCCAGGAAAGCAGCGCGCACCAAGCCCCGCTGCTGACGGTTTGACAGCTTGCCGGAAGTCGTTGCCATCGTATGTTGGGGTCGTAACTAGGCCGAAACGCGACCGATTTGCGGGGTTGTGCAGGCCTTGCGTCGAATGATAGGGCCTTGCCACTTGCCGCCGAGCAACTCGGTGGCGTGCAAGAGGGCAATGTCCATTGTTCAAACGTCGTAACCCGAATGGGTCTGATGCCGAGAACCCGGCTGCCGAGCCCGCCGCCAACCTGACGCTCGCCCGGCAGACCCCCGAGCCCCCAGCGCTGCCGCCTCCGGCCGACACCGGCCTTGGCGTGCCGCCCTACCGTCCTGCTGCCGTGAAGGAGATGCCCGCCATGGGCCGCACACCGTTCAACGCGACGCCGATCCCCGCCACGCCCGTTCCCCCGCCCGTCGCGGGGCCGCAGCCTGGCACCGGCCCTCGTCCCGGCACCATGCCGCAGCGTCCGCTCACCCGTGACGTCCCGGCCGAGCGCCGCACCCTGGTGGTCGGCCGCGGGATCAGCGTGCAGGGCACGGTGCAGGACGCCGAGCGCCTCGTGGTGGAAGGCACCGTCGAGGCCAGCATGATCCACGCCACCGAGCTGGTCATCTCGCCCGGCGGCGTGTTCAAGGGCGAGGTCGAGGTGGAGGACGCGGAGGTCGCCGGCACCATCGACGGCACGCTGACGGCGCGTGGAAGCCTCATCGTGCGCGCCACCGGCAAGCTGATGGGCAGCGCCCGTTGCCGCCGGCTGCAGGTGGAGGATGGCGGGCAGATCTCCGGCCGGGTCGAGATGATCACCGAAGCCGCCCGCCCCGCGCTCGCCGACGCGAGCTGACCCGGCGCTCTTGGTCGGGCGCTACTGGTCGGGGTAGCTGTGCGTCTCGGCGGCGCCGCCCGGATGGGTGACGGCGCCGAGATGGGCGGGCCCGACCAGTTGCGCGTATTTCCAGATCGCGCCGCTGTTGTAGTCCGTGGTCCGCGGCTGCCAGGCCAGCCGCCGGGTCGCCAGCTCCACCTCCGATAGCGCGACGTCGATGGTGCCGGCGACTGCGTCCAGGATGATCTTGTCCCCGTTGCGCAGCAGTGCGATCGGGCCGCCGACCGCCGCCTCAGGGCCGACATGGCCGACGCAGAACCCGCGCGTGCCGCCGGAGAAGCGGCCGTCGGTGATGAGCGCCACCGCCTCGCCCAGCCCCTGGCCGTAGATGGCGCTGGTGGTGGACAGCATCTCGCGCATGCCGGGTCCGCCGCGCGGGCCCTCGTAGCGGATCACGATCACGTCGCCCGCCTTATAGGCTCGGGCCTGCACGGCGGCGAACGCGTCCTCCTCGCAATCGAAGCACAGCGCGGTGCCCTCGAAGCGCTGCCGGGCCATCCCAGCCACCTTCACGATGGCACCCTCCGGCGCGAGGTTGCCGCGCAGCCCGACCACGCCGCCGGTGGGCGAAATCGCCTGCGAGACGGGGTAGACCACGTCCTGCCCGGAGGGGAACACCACGTCCTTCAGGTTCTCGGCCATGGTGCGCCCGGTGACGGTGATGCAGTCGCCGTGCAGCAGGCCGCCGTCCAGCAGCGCCTTCAGGATCACCGGGATGCCGCCGATCCGGTGCACGTCGAGCGCCACGTACTTCCCGCCCGGCTTGAGGTCGGCGATGTAGGGGGTGCGACGGAAGATCTCCACCACGTCGTCCATGGTGAAGCGGATGCCGGCCTCGTGCGCCATCGCCGGAAGGTGCAGCCCGGCGTTGGTGCTGCCCCCGGTGGCGGCCACCACCACGGCCGCGTTCTCGAACGCGCGGCGGGTGCAGATGTCGCGCGGGCGCAGGTTCTGCTCGACCAGCGCCATCACCGCGCGGCCACTCTCGACGGCCCAGCGGTCGCGGTCCTCGTAGGGCGCCGGCGCGCCGGCCGAGCCGGGCAGCGCGAGGCCGATCGCCTCCGAGACGGTGGCCATGGTGTTGGCGGTGAACTGGCCGCCGCACGCCCCGGCCGAGGGGCAGGCGACGCATTCCAACTCGTGCAGTTCCGCGTCCGTCATCTTGCCGGCGGCGTGCTGGCCAACCGCCTCGAACACGTCCACCACCGTCACGTCGCGGCCCTGGAAGCTGCCGGGCAGGATCGAGCCGCCATACATGAAAACCGACGGCACGTTCAGCCGCAGCATGGCCATCATCATGCCGGGCAGGGACTTGTCGCAGCCGGCCAGGCCCACCAGCGCGTCGTAGCAATGGCCGCGCACGGTCAGCTCCACCGAGTCGGCGATGCAGTCGCGCGAGACCAGGGAGGATTTCATGCCCTGGTGGCCCATGGCGATGCCGTCGGTGACGGTGATGGTGGTGAACTCGCGCGGCGTGCCGCCGCTTTCCGCGACGCCGAGCTTGACCGACTGAGCCTGGCGCGAAAGGGCGATGTTGCAGGGTGCGGCTTCGTTCCAGCAGGTCGCGACGCCGACGAAGGGCTGGTTGATGGCGTCTTCCCCGAGGCCCATAGCATAATAGTACGAGCGGTGCGGCGCGCGGTCCGGCCCTACGGTCACATGGCGGGATGGCAGGCGGGACTTGTCCCAGCGTTTGGTCAGCATGTGGTCAGCACTCCTGGTCGATGCGGCGACTTATCCGCCTTGCGGGCACACCGGGCAACGGGCCCGGTCCGGCGGCAAGTTAACCGTCGGGTAACCAGTTGCTGCGATACTCGGCGGGAGGAGGTCAAAACGATGACAATCAAGCGCCGAGTCTTGGTCGCAACAACCACCGCGGCCTGCCTGCTTCGATGGGGCACGGCTCGGGCTGCCCATTCGCCGGAGGATGCGCGGCAGCTCGTGCTGCGCGCCTGTGCCTACTACGATGAGCATGGCCGGGTTGCGGCACTCGCCGCCTTCAACGACCAGCATGGCGCCTTCCGGGACGGTGAACTCTACGTCTACGTGCTGGACGCCAACGATCCCGAGCTGACCGCGGTGGCCCACGGCGCCAACCCGGCGTTAATCGGCGTGCCGCAGCGGGACATCCTGGACGCCGATGGCTACGACTTCCATTCGGTCATATATCGCTTGGTGAAGGCCGATGGCGATGGCTGGGTGACCTATAAATGGCCCAACCCGATGACCCATAAGATCCAGGCGAAGCGCAGCTACGCCCGCCTGGACAATGGCCTGATCATCGTCGCCGGCGCCTACCAGTAGGCATGGCGGTCAGGGCCTGCATGCCGGCCGATGGGTCAATGGGGAGTGGGGGCTGAGTGATCGCCTGGCTCAACAATGCCAGCATTTCCGTGAAGGTGTTGGTCGCGCCCGCGCTCGCGATCGTGTTCCTGCTCGTCATCGGCGTCGTCTCGGATCGGCTGGCGGTGCAGCAGGGCGCG
This sequence comes from Acetobacteraceae bacterium, assembly GCA_965199105.1. Classification (GTDB taxonomy): domain Bacteria; phylum Pseudomonadota; class Alphaproteobacteria; order Acetobacterales; family Acetobacteraceae; genus LMUY01. Next base: position 2,603,530 of record CBDAQO010000002.1, read on the forward strand.
GCCCTGTCCCGCCTCGGCCTCATGCTGCTACCCCGCACCGTCCAGATCGACCGCGCGCTCGACCTGGCGACGCAGGCCCATACCGACCTGTTTCGCGCAGTGACCTGGGCCGCCAACAGCGACGACCACCCCAAGGTGGCCATGTTTGCCCGCCGCACCTTCGCGAGCCTGGATGAGCTCGAAGCCTTCCTCAAGACGACGTCGTCGCATTGGGAGGCCGCGGCAAGCGCCAGCCGGTTCAACGAGGCGCTCACCGCCCTTGCAGCCTATCGCGTGACGGCGGTCAGCGTCGTCAACATGGCCGCGGCAGACCCACCGACCGCGTTCGTCATGATGTTTGCGGCCGAGAAGAACTTCGGACTGCTCCGGGGCCACCTCACCGCCCTGCGGGACGACCAGGCGACGCTCACCTCGCTCGCCATCAAAGCGGCGCTGAGCGCCCGGCAACATGAAAGGCTGCTCTTCCTGGTGCTGCTCGGCCTGGCGATGGCCGTAGCGGCCGGGTTGACGATTGCCATTTCACGCCTCACCGGGCGGCCGATCAGCCAGATGGCGCAGGCCATGGCGGCGCTGGCGGCGGGCGAGCCGGCTACAGCGATGTCGTGGGCGGGGCGGCGCGACGAGGTCGGGCGCATGGCGGCAGCCGTCGCGGTGTTCCAGGACACGATGGCCACCTCGGAGCTTCTCACCCGCGAGCGGGAGGACAGCCGCGCGTTGCAACTGCGGCGCTCCGCCCGAATAGAGGCGCTGTCGCACGAGTTCAACGGCTCGATGGCGAGCCTGATGCAGTCGCTATCGGGTGCCGCGGCAGACCTGCAGGGCACGGCGCAAGCGATGGAGTCGATCGCCGGGTCGACCAACCAGCAATCCGTGGCCGTCGCGGTGGCGGTGGGAGAGACCGAAAACGGTGTGCAGACGATCGCCACCACCACGGCCGAACTGTCGCGCTCGATCATCGACATCGCGCAACAGGTGACGGAATCGATCGCCATTTCCCAGCAGGCGGCGGCCGAAGCGCGCCACACCACCGGCATCGCGCAGGACCTTTCGCAGGGAGTGCGCTCGATTGGGCAGGTGGTGCGGCTGATTGGGGCGATCGCCACGCAAACCAACCTGCTTGCGCTCAACGCCACCATCGAAGCGGCGCGCGCGGGGGAGGCCGGGCGCGGGTTTGCCGTGGTGGCCAATGAGGTCAAGTTGCTAGCTAAGCAAACCAGCAAGGCGACTGGAGAGATCGGCGACCTGGTCCAGGCCATCGAGCTGTCCACCTCCGAAGCGGTGGACGCCATCAGCCGCATTGACGCGATCATCGTGTCGGTCAATGCGACGGGTGAAGCCGTGGCGGTGGCCATGACCGAGCAGGAGCGCGCCACGCTCGAGATCGCGGCGGCGATCCGCAACCTGGCTGACGGCCGCGGCGACGTGACGCGCAGCAGCCACGGTCTGCGCGACATGGCGGGGGAGACGGGCGCTGCCGCCCACCGCGTCCTCAATGCCGCGACGAGCCTTAACGAACGCTCGCAACAGATCACCGTGCAGCTTGCCCGCTACGTGGCCGAAATGAAAGCGGCTTAGCTCGCGAGCCTGGGCGCCATCGCCACCGCGGGCATAGACGAGCAGGCAGCTAACGAACCGGCGACCCGGCGTATTGGTGGCGCATGAGCACGTGGACCATCGCTGCGGTGCCCACCAGCGGCACCAGCAGGTTCACGCCCGGCACGCTCGCTGCTATCGCCAGCAACAATCCGGGGATCAGCACCGACCAGCGGCGCTCCCGGTAGCACGCCTGCGCTTCCAAGCGGCCCATGCGGCGCATCGCGACGGTGACGAACAAGCCCCGCCCGATCGCCCAGCCGCTGACCAGCACCGCCAGCACCAGGCCGACGCCCGGGATCGGCAGCAGCGCCAGCAGCAAAGCCACTCCGTTCAGCAGCAGCACCTGCAACGCCAGCGTCGCTGCGTCCCAAAGCTGGGCGTGCAGCGCCGCGGGCGAGGGCGGCGGCAGCCAGGGGTAGTGGCGCCACTCCACCGCCCGCGCGATCCGGTCGACGAACAGGGTTGAGATCACCAGCACCGTGGGCAGGAACAGCCACATCGCCAGCAGCACCACGCCGAGCGTCGCTAAGGGGCCGGCGATCCAGCCCGGCCAATGCACGCTGGCCAGCACAGCGTGCACCGCCGCATAGCTGCCCCAAAGCAGCGCGGCATAGGCGGCTAGCGCCAGCAGCAGGCTGCGCAGCAGCACGCCCAGCCAGGCCCGGTCGTCCAACTGCCCCATCGCCAACAGCAACGCCGTCACGCCTGCCCCCGCGGTTTGCCACCCGAGCTGTGGCGGTGATACGGCGTGTGACATCCCACAGCGCAACCGGACCGACAACCAGCATGGACGCACCCCGCCCCGACTCCGCCAGTTCTGCCCCCGTCAATGCCGACCCCGCCCGCTTTGATGTCCTCGGCATCGGCAATGCCATCGTGGACGTCGTGGCCCCCGTCTCCGAGGCGTTCGTCTCCAAGCACGGCATGCACAAGGGCAGCATGACGTTGATCGACCCGGTGACCGCCGACGCGCTCTACGCCGCCATGCCGCCGGGCCAGGAGAGCAGCGGCGGGTCGGCCGCCAACACCTGCGCAGTGGCAGCCGCAGCCGGCGCCCGTGTGGCCTACATCGGCAAGGTGGCCGATGACGCGCTCGGCGACAGCTTCCGGCGCGACATTGGCGCGGTGGGCGTGGAGTTCCCCACTGCGCCACTCGCCGGCGGCGCCGCCACCGCGCGCTGCCTGATCCTGGTGACGCCCGATGGCCAGCGCACCATGAACACGTTCCTCGGCGCCAGCGTGGCGTTCGGTGAGGCCGACGTCGACCCGGCCTTCATCGCACAGGCCGCGGTGACCTACCTCGAGGGCTACCTGTTCGACCCTCCGGCCGCACAAGCCGCGTTCCGCCGGGCCGCCGCCGCCGCGCACCAGGCCGGCCGCCGCGTGGCGCTGTCGCTGTCGGACCCGTTTTGCGTGCAACGGCACCGCGCCGCCTTCCGCGAGCTGGTGGCCGGCCACGTGGACATTCTGTTCGCCAACGAGGTTGAAATCTGCAGCCTCTACGAGTGCAATGACTTCGCCGCCGCCGCCGCCGCTGCCGGACGTGATGTGGCGCTCGCCGCCCTCACCCGCAGCGAGCAGGGCAGCGTGATCCTGCAAGGCGGCCAGTCCGTGGTGGTGGCGGCCGAACCGGCGCAGGTGGTGGACACCACGGGTGCCGGGGACGCCTACGCCGCCGGGTTTCTGGCCGGGCTCACGGCCGGGCGGTCGCTCGCGGCGTGCGGCCGCATGGGCAGCATTGCGGCGGCGGAAGTCATCGGCCATTTCGGCGCCCGTCCACAGGCCGACCTGCGGGCGCTGATGGCGACTGTGATGGACTGAGGCCAGTGGCGCCGAAACCTTCGTCGCCGCCGGGTCGTTGGCACGGGCGGTCGTCGGCAGGCATGCCGAGGCCGGATGCGTCAACGGACTAGGAGCTTCTTCCATGCGCAAGATGCTAGTGACATGTGCGGCAGTCGTCGGCCTGGCGGCGACGGCGTCCGCCCAGACGGCAACACCGGCCACAGGCACTCCTGGCGGTCAACAGCCTGCGTCCAGCCGCGCGAGCAACATCACGCCGACCGATACCCACTCCACCATCGCGCCGTCGCTTCCGGCACCCGGAGGCGGGCAAAACGCGTCCATCACCCAGTTCCTCACCGACGCGCAGACCGCGCTAACCCATCGCCAGACTGGCCGCGCGCAAGAGGCGCTGGAGCGCGCTGAAACGGCCATGCTACAGCGCGCGGTACCGGCGGACCAGGCGACCACGCCCGATCAGGCGCCTGACGTGAAGCAGGTCGAGGCCGCCCGCGATGACTTGGCCCACCACGACGTGAACGGCGCCAAGCAGGCGATCCAAGCCGCTATGACGTCCGCCCCACAGCAGTAACTTAGCTGCAAGGCAGTCCGGTTTGCCACTCCCTCTCCCTCCGGGAGATGGTCGGGGTGGGGGGGGTGACTGGCTTGGCGTGGTCGCACTTCCCCTCACCCAACCCTCTCCCAGAGGGAGAGGGTTTTAGGATGCGGCGGCGGCGGATGCCATTGGCGTCTTGCCCAGCCTTGTAGGCCTCAGGCTTTCGGCAGCCACACCACGAAGCGCGCGCCCAACACCCGGCCAAGCTCGTCCCGCCGGTTCTCCGCCGCGATCCGGCCCTTCAACGCCTCCACGATCTGGCGGCTTATCGACAAGCCAAGCCCGGAATGCTGGCCAAAGCGCTCGCCCTGGGGCCGCTCGGTGTAGAACCGGTCGAACACGTGTTCCAGGCGCGCCTCCGGCATTCCCGGCCCCTCGTCATCCACCATCACCTCGACCATCGCCCCGGCGTCCCGCGCGCGCAGCACCACCGTGCCGCCGTCCGGGCTGAAGCTTTGCGCGTTGCCGATCAGGTTGCGCAGCACCTGCACCAGCCGGTCCTCTACCGCGTGCACCGCCAGCTTGCCATCGGGCGCCTCCACCTCCAGCCGTGGGCCGCCCGCCACCCGGGTCGCCTCGTCGATCTCGGCCAGCAGGCGCAGGATCGCCACCACGTCCACCGGCTCCGGCGCGGTGCGGCTCAACTCGGCGTCCACCCGGCTGGCATCGCTGATGTCGCTGATCAGCCGGTCGAGCCGGATCACGTCTTCCCCGATGATGGCGAGCAGGCGGCGCTGCGACGTCGGGTCCTCCACGCGGCGCAGGGTCTCGATGGCGCTGCGGATCGAGCTCAGCGGGTTCTTGATCTCGTGCGCTACGTCCGCGGCGAAGCGCTCGGTGGCGTCCATGCGGGACCATAGCGCCTCCGAACTATCCCGCAGCGATTGCGCCAGCGCGCCCACCTCGTCGCTCCGCTGCAGCAACGCGGGCGGCACGGCGCCGGCGCGGCCGTGGCCCTCCCGCATGTCCTGCGCCGCCTGGCTGAGCCGCAGGATTGGCCGCGCGATGGTCAGCGACAGGTACCAGGACAGCATCACCGTCAGCATCAGCGCGACCACGAACAGGCCGAGGATGGACATGCGGATGCCCACCAGGCTGCTATCCACCTCTCGTGCGTCGCGGGTGAGCTGGATGATGCCGACGGTGTGGCGGTTGCGCATCACCGGCTCGGCCACCGTCACCAGCAGGCGGTCGTCGGCGGTGCGGCGGATGTAGGGCGGCGTCTCGCGGCCCTGGTCGCTGCTGGAGAGCTTCAGTTCCGCCTTCACGTCCGGCTGCCAGTCCGGCCCGGCGGCACTGGGCCCGGTCTCCACGATCGGCGTCTGGTTGCCATGCGGCACGATGGAGAGCAGGTCGTCGTACACCGCCTCAATGGTGCCCTGCAGGTGGCTGCGCTCCACCGCGGGCGGCAGCGGCTCGGTGTTGACGGCGCCGCCCGCCCCCTCGCGCACCCGGCTGTCGGCAATCACCTGGCCGTCGGCGCTGTAGAGCTTGGCCTGGCTGTTGGGCGTCGGGTCGGTCAGCCGGCGCAGCAGCGGGCGCGCGATGTCCGGCACCAGAACCGGGTTGTCCGGGTCGGTCTCGCGCACCGCACTCTCGCCGAGCGCGCCGGCATAGATGCGGGCCTGCTCGCGCAGCGCGGTGACTTCGCTTTCCAGCAGGCCATTCTGATACTGGTCGAGATACAGCAGCGCCACCACCAGCAGCGCCAGCGGCACCACGTTGACCAGCAGGATGCGGCGCAGCAGCGGCGACACCCAGCGCCGCGCCAGCGCACCGTGGGCGACGGGCAGCGGTGGCGGGGCAAGCCCAATGTCGGGCACTCAACCCTCCTTGTAGCGGTAGCCGATGCCGTACAGCGTCTCGATGTGGTCGAAGCTGTCATCGCCGGTGCGGAACTTCTTGCGCACCCGCTTGATGTGGCTGTCGATGGTGCGATCGTCCACGTAGATGTTCTCGCCATAGGCCGCGTCGATCAACTGGTCGCGCGACTTCACCATGCCGGGCCGCGCCGCCAGCGCCTTCACCAGCAGGAACTCTGTGACGGTGAGCGCGATGTCGTGCCCCCGCCAGGTGCATTGGTGCTTGGTCTCGTCCAGCACGAGGTCCCCGCGCGCCAGGATGCCGCCGGGCACCGCGCCAGAGCCCTCCGCGCGGCTGCTCTCGTTGCGTCGCAACAGCGCGCGGATCCGCTCGAGCAGCAGGCGTTGCGAGAACGGCTTGGTGATGTAGTCGTCCGCCCCCAGCCGCAGCCCCATCAACTGGTCCACCTCCTCGTCCTTCGAGGTGAGGAAGATCACCGGCATGGTGGAGCGCTGGCGCAGGCGTTGCAGCAGCTCGATTCCGTCCATGCGCGGCATCTTGATGTCTAGCACCGCAAGGTCCGCCGGGCGCGAGCTGAGCCCCTGCAGCGCGCTCTCGCCATCGGTGAAGGTGCGGACCTGGAAACCTTCGGCCTCCAGCGTCATGCTGACCGAGGTGAGGATGTTGCGGTCGTCGTCGACCAAGGCGATCGTGTGTTTCATTGGGCAGGAACCCCTTGGGTGCGGCCAAAGTCGCACCTGATTGTCGCACGTCATTATGGCTGAATCTGGATCGGACGGTGAACACATGGTGGCAGACCCAAACCCATCGCCGGAAGCAAACGCCCCGCAGGCGCCGACCCGGGCGCAGATCGTGTGGCAAGCGCGCTGCCTGCTACGGGCCGCCATCGCCGGCACGCTGGCCACGGCGCACGACGGCCAGCCGCACGCCGCACTGGTGACGCCCGCCCCCGCGCCCGACCTCTCCATGCTGCTGCTGCTCTCCGGCCTGTCCGCCCACACCCGCCATTTGCAGGCCGACGGCCGCTGCGCCCTGATGGTGATGGGCGAGCCGGACGGCCCCAACCCGCAAACCGCGCCGCGCCTGACCGTGCTCGGCACCGCCACGCGCGAGGACGACCCGGCGATGAAGGCCCGCTGGGTGGCGCGCCATCCCTATGCCGCGTTCTACGCCGACCTGGGCGACTTTCGCCTGGTGCGGCTGCGGCCGAGCGGGGGCAACTTCATCGGCGGCTTTGCCAGCGCGCATCGGTTTGACGCCGAGGACCTCACGCCAGATCCCGCCGCCGTGACCACCATCGCTGCGGCGGAGGCCGACATCCTGCTGCACATGAACCGGGACCGGCCCGAATCGGTGGCGCGCATCGCGGGGGAGGCGGGCTGGCAAATGGTCGCGGTGGACGTGGATGGCTGCGACCTGCTGCGTGAAGAGACCATCCGGCGGGTTGCCTGGTCGGCGCCGGCGGGGGACGTGGACGATGTGCACCGCGAGCTAATCCGGCTGGCCCGGCGCTGACCATCCCGGGCGCCGCCTCAATGCCGCAGCGCGCCTGAGCGGAACCCGCCCAGCCCGCCACTGCCGAAGCCACCCTCGGTCCCGCCGCGGCCGCCGTTGAACGCGCCGCCGGGCAGCGCTGCCGGGCCGAACCCGCCGACCCGGCCCAACCCGCGTAGGCCGGTGCCGACCAGCCGGCCGTCCGCGCCGCGACGGAACCGAGTGATGCCCCGGTCGGTCGCGCCGATACGGCCGAAATCGCGGCCGGTGACGAAGGCGTGGTCGAGCAGCAAGCCGCCCGAGATGACCGCGACGTAGCTTTCGACCACGAAGCTGTCGATTTGCGGCGGGAAATAGAGCGCCGGGTTGTCGGCCGCCGGGTCGGCCGTGATGCCGTCGGCCAACAGGGCGTCGCCCACCAGCGTGCCGGTCACGATCACCGGGAAGCCGGCCGTTGGCGGCACGGCGCCGGGGGGGAGGGTGATGTCCAGGTTGCCGATGCGCGCGGCGCCGTACGCGCTCGGCCAGTTGCCGTGCAGCAGCACTCGCCCGGCCGGCGCCGGGTCGATCCGGGTGGCGGCGATGGTCCCGTCCGGCATGGGTAGCCCGCTCACTGCGACCCATTGCCCCAAGGCGGCTGCCGCGCCGGTGCCGGCGGCATGCTCGGTGTGGACGATCTGGCCGGCGACCACCAGCGTGTCCGGCGCTGGGCGGGCTTGCACCGGGCCGATCACCAGGTGGCTCACGTCGATGGCGAGCGCCTGGTTGGCGGGGGAGGCGGCGACGGCGGCGAACTGACCGGCGCGCAAATCGGCCACGCTCGCCGGCTGGCCGTCGATCTTCGGGGTCAGGCCAGGCGGGATGGCGACTTCCTCGTCGGCCAGGCAGACGCTGCCAAAGCCGGTGATCACGCCCACGATGCCGGTACCGCCGATGCCGCGGTCGGCGGTCTGCACCCCCGTTTGCGTCGGCGCGCCGGTGCCGCCAATGCCACGGTCGGCCAGCGGGGCAGGCGGCGGGGCGGGCGATGGAGCGGGCGGCGGGGCGCCATCGGGCGTGCTGTGGCAGGCAGACTCGGTCGGGCGCGGTAAGGCGGCGGTGGGCTGCACCACCGGCGGTTGCGCCGTGCAACCCGCCAGCAACAGCGCCGCCAGCAGCCACCTCATGGCGCCGGCTCGTCCGCGCTGAACTGGTAGATGCCGAAGTTGACCCGGCGTGTCGGTTCGTCTGGCGACGGCTCCGCTTCGCTCAGGCTCAATGCTTTCCGGTTGACCTCGAGCAGTGCCGCCATCGCCACCTCGCGGCCAAAACGCTCCAACTCGGCGGCGGCTGCCACCGTGAGGCCGTCATAGTGCACCGAGCGCTCCAGGAAGGGCGCTTGCCCTTGCGCCAGCACGTTGGTGGCGGCCGCGGCGGCATGGTCGTGCAGGTTGCGGCCGAGGTAGTAAAGCTGCTCCTCCCGACCCGGCGACGGCACCAGGGCGGCCACTTCCAAGCGCACCAGCCCGCCCGAGTCCAGGCTGGCGATGCCTTGCGCCAACCAGTCGTCCAGCACGGCCCGGGCCCGCACGTCCCGCGTGACCGAGCGCACCAGGCGTTCGAAGCTGGGCGCCGGGCCGGTCCGGCGCAGGGCGAGCGGTTGGCCAGTGGCATCGGTGTAGGCGGGGGAACCGACCCAAATCGCGATCAGACGGCTGTTGCGGGTGACCACCACGGGCTCCGGCTCGCCCTGCGGCTGGTTGCGCAGGCGGCGGATTTCCTTGCGGTGCACCCCGGTGAGCAGACTGAGCCGGCTGTCGCTGCGCTGGGCGGGCAGCAGGTCCTGCGCGGCCACGCTCACGTAGAGGCCGCGCAGCAGGTCGGCCAGCATCGGGAAGGTCACGCCGCAGCGGATCAGCAGCCGGACGAGCGGGCACAACAGGCGCCCGACCGGCTTCAGCACGGCCGCTTGGATTGGGGGTGGGGTTTCGCCGCTCATCAGGACAGGTAATCACGTGCCACAGGACGGGCTGCCTATATCACAGATTGTGTGGGAAAAAAGCCCACAGATTGCTTGACGTGGGATATGGTCCCACGCTCTAAGCGCTTTGCCTCATGGAGTTGCCTGCATGCATCACGCCAGCGCTGCCCAGCTCAACCGCGCCGAGCCGGCCGCTATGACCCGGGCCAAGCCGGAGGATGTGGCGATGCGCCAGTTGCGGCATCAGACCAAGAACGCCTTGCAGCGCATCATCGCCCAGGTGGCGAACAGCGAGCTGCGCGCCACCCAAGCCGGCAACGCGCTGGCGGACGACATCGAGCGCCGCATTTGCCTCAGCGCGCGCATTTCGGACGCGCTGTTCGGCCTCACCGAGGTGCCGCCGCCGCTCAGCCAGCGGCTGACCTCGCTGGCGGAGGCGACCGTGGCGTTGCTCGCCGAGCCGGGACAGGCCGTCAGCGTCAGCGTTGCCGCGGCCGGGCGCTGCCCCGCGGTGCTGGAGGAAACGGTGCTGCAGGTGGCGCACGAGATGGTGGTAAACGCCATCAAGCACGGCATCGCCCTGCGCGCTGCCGGGCAGATCGCGGTGCGCTTGTTCGCCGACGTCCGCGGCCGCACCACGCTGCTGGTGCGCGATGACGGCCGGGGCCCGGACGGGGCGGCGACGGGCGAGGGCATGCCGATCATGCAGGCGCTCGCCTCGGCCTATGGCGGCCGGATCAGCCTATCCCGCAACGAGGGCTGGACCATCGCGCGGCTCGACCTGCCGGGTGGGCTGGCGAGCTAGGACACCACGCGGACGTTACGATCCGGGCTGGACGTCGTTGCTGGAGTGCGAGTATCCCGCTGGCGGCTTGGCGAACGTCACGGTGACGTTGCTGCCGTAATAGTAGTCGGCGCTGGTGGCCCAATCCACCGCCAGGCCGATCAGCCCGCCGAACAACATGTTGCCCCAGATCGCCCCGTCCGACGCCGAGGCGACCGAACCCACCATCGTCTGGTAGTCCGCCTTGTCGCAGCTCACCACGATGGTCTTGCGGCTCTTGTCGACGGCGACGCTGCCCGGCGTGCTGGGCACCAGCCCGATTTGGGCGCCGTCCCGCGTGAACGAGCACGACGCGCCGGCCGGCACGCTGTTGACCGAGATGACCTGCCCGCCCCCGTCGACAATGGTGGCGCAGCCTGCCAGCAATGCGGCCAGCAGCAGCGGAATGAAGCGATGCATACGCTGCATGCACCGACCCCTTGGTCACTCAGAGAGCCCAATGTCGCAGCGATTCGTTACTGACTTGATAAAGCCGGCGCGTCATTGCCCCGCTTCGAGCCGACCGACGCCGAGCGTGCCGCCGTGGCCCTGATCCGCATCAGTGGCACGGTCTGGCTGGACGAGCGCGCGGTGCAGGAGAGCTTCATCCGCTCGTCCGGCGCGGGCGGGCAGAACATCCAGAAGGTGGAGACGGCGGTCCAGATCAAGCTCGACGTGCGGCAGTGGGGCGCGCTGCCGCCCTACGCCTATGCGGCACTCGAGCGGCTGGCGGGGCGGCGGCTGTCCGCCGGCGGGGTGGTGACGCTGACGGCGCAGCGCTTCCGCACCCAGGAACGCAACCGGGCCGACGCCTGGGAGCGGCTGCTCGCCCTGTTGCGGGAGGCCGCGCTGCCGCCGCCGCGCGTCCGCCGCCCGACCCGGCCCACGCTCGGCTCGGTGCGCCGCCGGCTGACCGACAAGGCCGCCCGCGCCAAGACCAAGGCCGGCCGGCGGGACGGGGCGCCGGACGCCTAGACCAAGACCGGCTCAAATAGAGTCGCCGGTCATGGTCTAGCTCTTTGTTTTGGCGAGCATGCTTGCCAATCAAGTGACTTCACTTGATGCGGTCATGCTCTAACGGGCTCACACCGCCAGGATGATCTTGCCCCAGTGGCCGTTGGCCCGCATCAACGCTTGCGCCTCGTTGGCCTGGTTGAGCGGAAACACTTGCTCGATCGGCAGCGACAGCCGCCCCGCCGCCACCGCCTCCCACAGATCGGCCCGCATGCGGCGGTTGATCTCGGCCACCTCCGCGCGGCTGCGGGTGCGGAAGGTGACGCCCACGTAGCTGATGCGCCGGGCCGCGTGCAGGTCGAAATCGAACGGACCGGTCTGGCCGCCGAGCCGCCCGACATTGACGATGCGCCCCAGCACCCGGGTGGCGCGCAAATTGCCGTTGGCCACCGGGCCGGAGATCATGTCCACGATGAGGTCCACGCCCTGGCCTCCGGTCGCTGCCAGCACGGCGTCGGGCCAGGCCGGGTCCTTGCTGTCGATCGCCATGCCGGCACCGAACGAGGCCAGCTTGGCCCGGCGCTCCGGCTGGGTGGAGCTGCCGATCACCAGCCCGGCGCCCATCTGGCGGGCGATCTGCAGGCCGAGCAGGCCCACGCCCGAGCTGGCGCCCTGGATCAGCACCGACTGGCCCGGCGCCAACTGGCCGTTGGTGACCAGTGCGTCGTGCATGGTCTGCAGCGCGATCGGCAAGCTCGCCGCCTGTTCCCAGCTCATGTTGCTGTCGGGCACGCGGCTCACCCGCCCGGCATCGGCGACGGCATACTCCGCATAGCCGCCATTGCCCGAGCACATCACCCGGTCGCCGCGCTGCAGCCCGGTGACGCCCTCGCCGAGTTCGGCCACTTCGCCGGCCCATTCCAGCCCGATCAGCGCGCCCTTGCCGCCCAGCGCACCGTGGGCATGGCCGGCCGCCATCGCCAGCTCGGCCCGGTTCAGCCCCGCGGCGCGCACCCGCACCAGCACTTCGCCCGGGCCCGGCTGCGGGACGGCAACCTCGCTCAGCACCAACCCGTCGTCACCCACCACCATCGCCTGCATCGCCGACACTCCCGTTGGTCCGCCGTCGCGACATTACACCACGCCGCGCTCGCGCAACCCGGCGATGGCCGCCGGGTCGAAGCCCAGCTCGGCCAGGATGGCGTCGGTATGTTCGCCCAGGCTGGGCGGGGCTGCGGTCATGCGGGCGGGGGTGCGGCTGAGCCGGGCGGCCTGGCCGACCAGCTCGATGCGGCCCAGCGTCGGGTGGTCCACCGCCTGCGCCACACCGAGATGCTGCACCTGCGGGTCGGCGAACACGGCATCGACGCTGTTGATCGGGCCGCAGGGCACGCCGGCCGCTTCCAGCCGCTCCACCCAGGCGGCGGAGGTGGCCGTGCGGGTCACCGCCGCGATGCGCTCGTTCAGCGCCGCCCGGTTGTCGGAACGGGCCTGCCCGGTGGCGTAGTCGGGGTGGCTGACCAGTTCCGGAAAGCCCAGCACCTGGCAGAGCCGGCCGTAGATTACCTCCCCGGCGGCGGCGATGTTGATGTGGCCGTCCGCGGTGGGGAACACGCCGGTTGGGATGCTGGTCGGGTGGTCGTTGCCGGCCTGCTGCGGCACCTCGCCCTCCACCAGGTAGCGCGCGGCCTGGAAGTCCATCATGCTGATCATCGCGTGCAGCAGGCTGCTCTGCACCCATTGGCCCTCGCCCGAGCGCTCCCGCTCATGCAGCGCCGTCATAATGCCGAGGGCGGCGAATAGCCCGGCGCAGAGGTCGGCCACCGGGATGCCGGCGCGCACCGGCCCCTGGCCCGGCAGGCCGGTGACGCTCATCAGCCCGCCCATGCCCTGCGCGATCTGGTCGAAGCCGGGGCGCATGCGGTAGGGCCCGGTCTCACCAAAGCCGCTGATGGACGCGTAGACCAGCCGCGGGTTCAGCGCCCGCATGGCCTCGTAGCCGATCCCCAGCCGGTCCTTCACGTCGGGGCGGAAGTTCTCCACCAGCACGTCCGCCTCGGCCACCAGGCGGTGCAGGATGGCGATCGCCTCGGGGGATTTCAGGTTGAGCGTCATGGCGCGCTTGTTGCGGTGCAGGTTCAGGAAGTCCGACCCGCCGCGTGGGCCGCCCAGCCCGGCGTCGCCCTCCGGCGCCTCCACCTTGATCACCTGGGCGCCGAAATCGGCGAATTGGCGCACGCAGGTGGGGCCGGCGCGCACCCGGGTGAGGTCGATCACCCTGAGGTTGGCCAATGCGCCTTGGTCGGTTGCTTGCGTCGTCATGCCGTTTCCCTGGTTTTCTCGCAGACGGAACCTTAGAAGCGCGGGATCATGAGCGACAATCTCTTCACTGCGATGCGCGACCGCGTGTTGCAGGCCCTGGAGGCCACCGTGCCCGGCCTGGCGCCCGAGCTGCTGGCGCGCGTGGAGGTGACGCCGACGCGGGACCCGGCGCATGGCGACATGGCGACCAACGCCGCGCTGATCGCCGCCAAGCCGGCGCGCCAGCCGCCCGCCAAGCTCGCCGCCACCCTGGCAGCCGCCTTGGCGGGCGCGGCGGAGGTGGCGGCGGCCGAGGCGGCGGGGCCGGGATTCGTGAACCTGCGCCTGCGCCCGGCGGCCCTGCTGGCCGTCATCCCCACCATCCTGCGCGCGGGCGAAGCCTATGGCGCGAGCGAGATGGGGCAGGGGCGTCGGGTCAACGTCGAGTATGTGTCGGCTAACCCAACCGGGCCGATGCATGTCGGCCATTGCCGCGGCGCCGTGGTGGGGGACGCGCTGGCCAACCTGCTGGCCAAGGCGGGATATGCCGTAACCAAGGAGTTCTACATCAACGACGCCGGCAACCAGGTGGCGGCGCTCGCCTGGGCAAGCTATTGGCGCTACCTGCAGGCGGTCGGCACGGTAGTGACCGAGGCCGAGTTCGCCGCCGCGGCGCCCGGCGGGCTGCAATATGGCGGCGACTACCTCGTACCGGTCGGGCAGGCGCTGGTGGCGGAGCACGGCGCGGCGCTCGCGGCCCCGGAGGGTGGCATCGCCGACCCGGCGCGCTGGCTCGCCCCGGTGCGCGAGTTCGCCGTGCGCGCCATGCTCGCCTCCATCCGCACCGACCTCGACGCGCTCGGCGTTCGCTTCGACCGGTTCAGCTCCGAGCGGGAGCTGCTCGACTCGGGCGCGCCGGATGCGGTGATCACCCAGCTCGAGGCGGGCGGCCTGCTCTATCAAGGCACGCTGGAGCCGCCCAAGGGCAAGCTGCCGGACGATTGGGAGCCGCGCGAGCAGACCCTGTTCCGCTCCACCGCGTTCGGCGACGACGTGGACCGGCCGCTGCGCAAGTCGGACGGCAGCAACACCTATTTCGCCAACGACATCGCCTACCACGCCGCCAAGGCCGCCCGCGCCGACCTGCTGATCGACGTGCTCGGCGCCGACCATGGCGGCTACGTCTCGCGCATGAAGGCGGCGACCGCGGCGGTAACGCAGGGCCGCGTGACGCTCGAGGTCATCCTGTGCCAGATCGTGCGCGTGCTGAAGGGCGGCGAGCTGGTGCGCATGAGCAAGCGGGCCGGCACCTTCATCACCCTGGCGGACCTGCTGGACGAGGTCGGGCGGGACGCGGTGCGCTTCACCATGCTGACCCGCAAGTCCGACGCGCAGATGGATTTCGACATTGACGCCGCGGTGGCGCAGACGCGCGAGAACCCGGTGTTCTACGTCCAATACGCCCACGCCCGCTGCCGCTCCGTGCTGCGCGCCGCCGCCGAGCTGCCGGGGATGGCGGTCGACCCGGCGGCCGCGCTGGACAGCCTGGCCGACGAGGCGGAACTGGCCCTGGTGCGCCGCCTGGCCGCCTGGCCGCGCACCGTGGAAGCGGCGGCGGAGGCACGCGAGCCACACCGAATCGCGTTTTTCCTGTATGACTTGGCGGGCGACTTTCATATGCTGTGGAACCGAGGGCGGGATGCCGCGACCCTGCGCTTCCTCCAGCCCGATCACCCGGCCGAGACCCGCGCCCGGGTCGCGCTGGTGGCCGCGGTGGCGATGGTGATCCGCTCCGGCCTCCAGGTGATGGGGGTGACGCCGGTCGAGGAGATGCGCTGAACCATGCCCAACCCCATCCTGTCGGACCGGCTGGCGCCCAACCGCGAAAGCTGGCGCCCGGAGCGCAGCGCGTACGACGCCGGGCCGCTGCTGCGGCGGGCGGCGCTGATCGTGGCCGCGGTGGCGTGTTTCGGCGCGGTGGTGGGCGTGGCGGCCAGCCTGTTGCGCGGCCATAGCCATGGCGTGCCGGTGATCGAGGCCGACCGCAGCCCGGTGCGCGTGAAGCCGGACAATCCGGGCGGCATGCAGATCTCGAACGAGGAGCAGCAGATCATGGACGGCAGCGACGCCGCGCATGCCGACGTGATGGCGCCGGGCCCGGAAACGCCGCAGCCGCAGGCATTGGCCGCGGAAATCCAGGCCGCGCGCCCAGCCCCCGCCGCCCCGCCCGCCGCGCCAAGCGTCCCGTCGGTCGCCCCGCTGGCCGCGCCAAGCGCTGCCGCGGTGACGCCGCCGGCACTGGCTGTGCCGCCACCCGTGCACGCGGCCCCTTCGGTGCAGGACGCGGGCAAGGCGAGTGCCGGCAAGATGGAGGTGCAACTCGCCGCCATGACGACGCGGGACGGCGCGGTCGCGGAGTGGGCGCGGCTGGCCAAGAAAATGCCGGAGCTGCTGGGCCACCGCCGTTCCGACATCGTGCAGACCGAGGTGGACGGTAAGATGTATTTCCGCCTGCGCACCGGGGGCTTCGCCGATGCCGCGTCCGCCACCGTGTTCTGCAACGAGATGCGCGACAAGGGCGCTGCCTGTGCCGTTGCCCGATCGTAGGTGCTGGCTTCGGGCTCCCCTCACCCAACCCTCTCCCGGGGGGAGAGGGCTTTTTGGCCCTGGGGATAGGAAAGCGGAAGCTTGAAGCCGGCCATTATCGGGGTTGCCGGGCATAGCGTTACGCCTGACGAAGCCGCGCTGATTCGGGAGCATCGCCCGGCCGGCGCCATCCTGTTCGCCCGCAACATCGAAACGCCGGGTCAGGTCGCGGCGCTCACCCTCGAGCTCGAGCGGCTGCTGCCACCGCTTGGCGTCATCATGATCGACCAGGAGGGGGGCCGCGTCGCCCGCTTGCGGCCGCCGCACTGGCTGCGCCATCCCGCCGCGTCCCGGCTCGGCACGCTGTTCGCGACCAACCCGCCCGCCGCCCTGCGCGCCGCCTGGCTCACCGGGGCGCTGATCGGGCTGGAAGCCGCCGCGGCCGGGATCGGCGTCGTCACCGGCCCGGTGCTGGACCGTGCGGTCGCGGGGGCCAACGCCGTCATTGGGGACCGCGCGTTCGCCGCCGACCCGGCCGTCGTGGGCGAACTCGCGGCCGCCTGGGCCGCCGGGCTACTGGCCGCGGGGGTGCAGCCGGTCGGCAAGCACGCGCCGGGCCATGGCCGCGCCACCGTCGACAGCCACGCCGCCCTGCCCACGGTGGACGCGACGCAATCGGACGACCTGGCGCCGTTCATGCGCTGTGCCCATCTACCTTGGATGATGACCGCGCACATCGTCTACGCCGCCGAGGACCCAGCCCGCCCTGCCACGCTGTCGCCAACCGTGATCGGCGAGGTGATCCGCGGCCGCATCGGGTTCGCCGGAGTGCTGGTGAGCGACGACCTGGGCATGAAGGCGATCTCCGGCTCCCCCGCCGAGAGCGCCTGCGCCGCGCTGGCCGCGGGCTGCGACCTGGCGCTGACCTGTTCGGGCGACCTCGCCGAGGCCGCCGCCGTGCTGCAGGCCTGCCCGCCCGCCCGCGAGGCATCACTGATGCGACTGCGCGCGGCCGCCTTCCTGGCCGAACGCTCCCGCCAGGCGCTCGACCCGTCCGCCCTGCTGGCCGAGCGCGACGGCCTGCTGCCCGGCCTGCCAGCATGAGCCTCGACTGGGCCGACATCGCGGTGACGGTGGTGGCCGCGATCGGCGCCATCACCCTGCACGAGGCGGCGCACGGCATTGCCGCCTGGGCGCTCGGCGACGACACCGCCAAGCTCGCCGGCCGGCTGTCGCTCAACCCGATCCGCCATATCGACCGCTTCGGCACCATTATCCTGCCGGGGCTGCTGCTGATCAGCCAGTTGGTGCTGATCCGCCACGTCGCCTTCATGTTCGGCTGGGCCAAGCCGGTGCCGGTGAACGCCACCCGCTTCCGCCACCCCCGCCAGGACATGGCGCTGGTCGCCGCCGCCGGCCCGGCGATGAACTTCCTGCTCGCCTGGCTGGCCGCCCTGGCGCTGTCCCCGGCCGACCGGCTGCCCGGCGCCAGCGGGGACCTCGCGATCAGCTTCCTCGACATGTTCATCCTGACCAATCTGGTGCTCGGCCTGTTCAACCTGCTGCCCATCCCGCCGATGGATGGCGGCCGCATCGTGGTGGGCGTGTTGCCGATGAACCTGGCGATGCGCTGGGCCCGGCTGGAGCGCGCCGGCATCTACCTGGTGATGCTCGGCGTCTTCCTGCTGCCCGCCGCCTTGCGCCAGTTCGGCGTCGCGTTCGACCCGGTAGGTTCGGCGCTCAACACCGTCATTCCGCGTGCCTACGACCTGGTGCTGCATTTGGCGGGCCACGGTGCCTGAGGACGGCGCCGGACTGCGGCTGGAGCTGCAGCTCGACGGCTTCGAGGGGCCGCTCGACCTGCTGCTGGAGCTGGC
Organism: Acetobacteraceae bacterium; assembly: GCA_965199105.1. Taxonomy (GTDB): domain Bacteria; phylum Pseudomonadota; class Alphaproteobacteria; order Acetobacterales; family Acetobacteraceae; genus LMUY01. The sequence continues at coordinate 2,621,340 of CBDAQO010000002.1, forward strand.
GCGGGCGCAGAAGGTGGACCTGGCGGGCATCTCCATCCTCCGCCTGGTCGAGCAGTTCCTGGCCGCGGTGGAGGGCGCCCGCCGGGTGCGGCTGGAGCTGGCGGCGGACTGGCTGGTGATGGCCGCCTGGCTCACCTGGCTGAAATCCCGCCTGCTGCTGCCCGACGATACGCTCGAGGCGGAGGAGGGGCTGGAGGCCGCCGAGGTGTTGGCGGCGCGGCTGCTGGCGCTGCAGGGGATTCGCGCCGCCGCTGCCTGGCTCGCCGACCGCCCCACCCTGGGCCGCGACGTGTGGGCGCGCGGGCTGGCGGAAAACACGATCGAGCTGGACCGCTCCGGCCTCGCCGCCGACACCGCCAGCCTGTTGCGCGCCTACCTCGCCGGCGTGCGCCGCGGCGGCGGCAAACGGCAGTATCGCCCGGCCGCGCTGCCGCTGTGGAGCGTGGCGGACGCGCTGGGCCGGCTTGCCGCGATGCTGGGCCGGGTGCCCGACTGGTCCGGGCTGGAGCACTTCCTGCCCGACCTGGCGCCCGAGCTGGAGTGCGACCCGCTGGCCCGCCGCGCCGCGCTCGCCAGCACCCTGCTCGCCGGGCTCGAGCTGGCGCGGGACGGGCGGCTGCGCATCCGGCAGGACCACGCGTTCGGCCCGATCCTGGTGGCGGGGGGTGGCGATGGATGAGGCGCATCTGAGGCTCGCCGAGGCGTTGGTGTTCGCCAGCGCCGACCCGGTGCCGGCCCGCGCCCTGCAACAGGTGCTGCCCGAGGGGGTGGACGCGGAGGCGGTGCTTGCCGCGTTGCGCACGCGCTGCGAGGGGCGTGGCGCCGTGCTGGTGGAGGTCGGCGGCGGCTGGCAGTTCCGCACCGCGGCAGATTTGGCGCCGGTGCTGCGCCGGGTCGTGGCGCAACCCCGCCGGCTGCCCCGCGCGGCGATGGAGACGCTGGCCATCATCGCCTACCACCAGCCTGTCACCCGGCCCGAGATCGAGGAGATGCGCGGCGCCACCCTGTCGCAGCAGACCATGGACGCGCTGCTGGAACATGGCCTGATCGCCTCGGCCGGCCAGCGCGAGGTGCCGGGCCGGCCGACTTTGTGGCAGACCACCCCCGCCTTCCTAACCCAATTCGGCCTGCGCGACCTGCGCGACCTGCCCAAGCGGGACGATTTGCTGCTGGAGCCAGCCCCCGTCGTGCCCATCTCGATAGCCGAAACGCCCGGCGCTGATTTCCAGCCCCGGACCGACGTGCTAGAGCGAGAGCAGGAGTGCGGCTGACATGTTTGACTTTGCTTGGTCCGAATTTGCGCTGATCGGCGTGGTGGCGCTGGTTTTGATCGGGCCGAAAGACCTGCCGGTCGCGATCAAGGCCGTCAGCGTCATGGTGAAGAAGGCCCGCAAGATGGCCGCCGAGTTCCAGACCCATGTCGACGACATGGTGAAGGAGGCCGACCTGCACGAGGTGCGTGACGGGTTGCGGCAAATCCGCGGCTTGGACATCCGTGGTACCATCACCCGGGCGGTGGATGGCGACGGCTCGATCCGGCAGGCCTTTTCCGACCCGGCGCGCCCGCCGCCGCCCGTGGTGACGACGCCGCCTGAGGCGGTGCCGCACGAGGTGGCGCCGCATGAGGTGGCGGTGGACGCGCGGCCCGAGCACAGCATTGCCGCGTTCGAGGCGGGCTCCGAGGCGCCGGCTTTCATCCCGCCCGCGGACGCCACGCCGCCCGCGCCGCCACCCGCCTTCATCCCGCCCGCGGCCGTCCAGCCGCATACCGTCCCCGCGGCACAGCCGCATACCGTCCCCGCGGCACAGCCGCATACCGTCCCCGCGGCCCAGCCGCATGACGCCGCCTAGTCCGTAGCGTCAGGAACCGCCCACGTGGCCGATGAGACGGAAGACCCGATCCACGACACCCCGATGCCGCTGCTCGCGCACCTGGTGGAGCTGCGCCGCCGGCTGATGTGGTCGGGCGCCGGGTTCCTGCTGGCGTTTTTCTTTTGCTACCACTTCGCCGGCGCGATCTACTCGTTTCTGGCGCGCCCGCTGGCCGTGGTGCTGGCGACCCAGGGCGGCGACCCGCATTTGATCTACACGGCGCTGACCGAGGCGTTCTTCACCCATCTGCGGGTTGCGGTGTTCGGCGCGGCGTTCATCGCCTTCCCCGTCATCGCCAGCCAAGGCTACCTGTTCGTGGCGCCGGGGCTCTACCGCAGCGAGAAGCGGGCGTTCCTGCCGTTCCTGGTCGCCACCCCGGTGCTGTTCGTGCTGGGCGCGGCGCTGGCGTATTATTTCGTGTTTCCCGTGGCTTGGGCGTTCTTCGCTTCGTTCCAAACTCCCACCGGCGCGGGCGGCCTGCCGATCGAGCTGCAGCCCAAGGTCGGCGAGTACCTCGACCTGGTGATGAAGGTGATCTTCGCGTTCGGCATCGCCTTCCAGCTTCCGGTGCTGCTGACGCTGCTGGCCAAGGTCGGTATCGTGAGCTCGGCCGGCCTGAAGCGGGTGCGGCGCTACGCCTGGGTAGGCATGTTCGTGGTGGCCGCCGTGCTCGCCCCGCCCGACGTGATCACCCAATGCGGCCTCGCACTGCCGCTGATCCTGCTCTACGAGATTTCGATCTTCTCGGCCAAGTTCATCGAGAAGAAGCGAGTGGCTGCTTGACGCGAGAGCAGCCCTCACCCCGGCCCTCTCCCGCTTGCGGGAGAGGGAGCAGCGTGGGTCCTTTTGCGCTGCGGGCTCGCTTATAGTTCTGCCATAAGGGCGACGATGCACGATCTCCGCACAACCCGCGACGATCCAGCCGCGTTTGACGCAGCCATGGCCCGGCGCGGCCTCGCTGCGGTCGCCGGCACCATCGTGGCGCTCGACAGCGAACGACGTGCGGCGGTGACCGAGCTGGGCGAGCGCCAGGCGCGCCGCAACGCGTTGGCTAAGCAGGTAGGCCAGCTTCGCCGCACCGGAGCGGACACCGCCGCGATGGAAGCCGAGGCGACCGGCTTGCGCGACGATATGGTGGCGCTGGAAACGCGCGCCGCGGGGCTGCAGGCCGACATCGAGGCCCGGTTGGCCAGCCTGCCGAACCTGCTCGATCCCGACGTGCCGGACGGTGCCGATGAGGCCGCCAATGTCGAGCAAAAGCAGGTCGGCGAGCCCACGGCCCTGACTGCCGCCAAGCAGCATTTCGAGCTCGGCGAGGCGCTCGGCATGATGGACTTCGCCGCTGCCGCCAAGCTCGCCGGGTCACGCTTCACCGTGCTGCGCGGCCCGCTCGCCCGGCTGGAGCGCGTGCTCGGCCAATGGATGATCGACCTGCACACCGCCGAGCACGGCTATGTGGAAATGGCCGTGCCGCTGCTGGTGAACGACGCGGCGGCTTACGGCACCGACAAGCTGCCCAAGTTTGCCGACGACCTGTTCCGCACCACCGATGGACGCTGGCTGATCCCCACCGCCGAGGTGCCGCTGACCGCCTCGGTGATGGGTGACATCCTGCCGGAGGCGAGCCTGCCGCTGCGGCTGACCGCGCTCACCGACTGCTTCCGCTCCGAGGCCGGTTCGGCCGGGCGGGACACCAGGGGGATGCTGCGCCAGCATCAGTTCCGTAAATGCGAGCTGGTCTCCATCACGCGCCCGCAGGACAGCGGGGCGGAGCACGAGCGGATGACGCGGTGCGCGGAGACGGTGCTCGAGCGCCTGGGCCTGCCGTATCGCCGCATGCTGCTCTGCGCCGGGGACACCGGGTTTGGCGCCGCCAAGACGTTCGACCTGGAAGTGTGGCTGCCGGGGCAGGGTGCGTGGCGCGAGATCAGCTCGTGTTCCAACACCCGCGCCTTCCAGGCCCGGCGCATGAACGCGCGCTACCGGCCGGCCGAGGGCAAGGTGGAGTTCGTCCACACCCTCAACGGCTCCGGGCTGGCAGTCGGGCGCACGCTGATCGCGGTTATGGAGACCTATCAGCAGCCGGACGGCAGCATTGCGGTGCCCGAGGTGCTGCGGCCCTATATGGCGGGGCTCGAGCGCATCGGCGGCTGAGCGCGCCTTCTATCGCGGCGCGGGGCGGTGATGTAAGTGCTGTTCACATGAGCTTCGGACGCGACAGCTATCACCATGGCAATTTGCGCGAGGCGCTGGTGGAGGCGGCGCGGCGGCTGATCGCCGAGCGCGGGCTGGCCGGGTTCGCCTTTGCCGAGCTGGCACGCGCCGCGGGCGTTAGCCCGGCGGCGCCCTACCGGCACTTCCGCGACCGCAACGCCGTGATTGCTGAATTGGCCCGGCGCGGCTTCGAACACCTCACCGACGACCTGGGCGCCGCGTGGAACCAGGGCCGGCCGGACGCGGTGGCCGCCATCGAGCGGGTAGGGCGGGCGTATCTCGGCTTTGCCCGGCGGGACCCGGCGGCCTACGCCGCCATGTTCGATGGCAGCCCGGGCGAGCCGAGCTCCGCTTTGCGCGCCGCCGCCGACGCTGCCTTCGCCATCATCCGCCAGGCCACCGACGCCGCCTGCAGCACCAGCCCAGGGCGCGATCGACCCCCTTCGCTGATGGTGGCGCTGCACGTGTGGTCGCTGTGCCACGGCATCACGTCGCTGTTCACCGGCGCGCCCTCGCCGGGTCGCCGCCCGTTGCCGATGACGCCGGACGAGTTGCTCGAGTCGGGTTTGCTGGTGTATTTGCGCTCGCTCGGGCTGGGATGATCACTGTTTCGCGAGCCGCTTTACGCGGGCGGGTGGCAGGCGCATTTATGTGAATGTGATTAACATTCACCTTCGGAGTGGTTCCATGGCTTACGTCGCCAGCCGCATTGACGAGATCGGCCGCCCGGCTTGGATTGCGCTGACCATTGCCGGCTTCTGGTTTTGGTGGCCGGTCGGTCTGGCCATCCTGGCCTACCTCGCGTTCAACCGCCGTCGCGGCGGCCGCCCTGGCCGCGGCCGTTGGGAGTTCCCCGAAATGGGGCGCCGCGCCCGCCGCTTTTCCTACGCCCCGCCGTCCGGCAACCGTGCGTTCGACGACTATCGCATGGAGACGCTGAGCCGGCTGGAAGACGAGCAGCGCGAGTTCGTCGACTACCTGGAGCGGCTGCGCCAAGCGCGCGACAAGCAGGAGTTCGACCAGTTCATGGCCGATCGCCGCCGCCGCCCCGAGCCCCCGATGGACACGACCCAAGCCGCGTAGGCCTGCCCTCTGATCGCTAAGCCCTCTCCCCCCCGGGAGAGGGCTTTTAGGGGAAAGGCCTATCGAGCGGCTCTTAGCCGGCTACCCCCAACCGCCCCGCTAAATCCTGCACGAATTGCCACGCCACGCGCCCCGAACGGCCGCCGCGGCCAGCGGACCACGCCACCGCCTCGGCCTGCAGCGCGTCGGTCGCGATCGGCAGCTTCATCGCGCGGGCGTAGCCTTCCACCATGGCGAAATAGGTCGGCTGGTCGCAGTTGTGGAAGCCGATCCATAGGCCGAACCGGTCGGATAGCGACACCTTCTCCTCCACCGCCTCGCCGGGGTTGATCGCGCCACCACGCTCGTTCTCGATCATGTCGCGCGGCATGAGGTGGCGGCGGTTGGAGGTGGCGTAGAACAGCACGTTGGCTGGCCGCCCCTCGATGCCGCCATCCAGCACCGACTTCAGCGCCTTGTAGTCGGCGTCCTCGCGCTCGAACGAGAGGTCGTCGCAGAACACCAGGCAACGCCGGGTCGCCGCCCGCAGCAGGGTGAGCAGCTCGGGCAGGGTCACGATGTCCTCTCGCGCGATCTCGATCAGCGCCAGGCTGCCGGGGTGCTGGCGCAGCGCTTCGGCATGGGCGGCCTTCACCAGGGAGGACTTGCCCATGCCGCGTGCGCCCCACAACATCGCGTTGTTGGCCGGCAGCCCGGCGGCGAAGCGCACCGTGTTGGCCACCAGCCGGTCCCGCTGCGACGCCACGCCCTGCAGCATCTCGAGCGGCACCCGCGACACCTGGGCGACGGGCACCAGCGCGGGTGGCTGCGGCTGCCAGACGAACGCGTCGGCCACGTCCAGCGAGGGCGTGGCCAGCGGCGGCGGGGCCAGGCGGTCCAGCGCGTCGGCAATGCGAGTGAGTAGGGGATGCAGGCTGGCGTCCACGGAGGCCTCGGGGAAATTGGGGGCAACTTGACGGCGGTCGGGGGCAAACTATGGTCCGCCGCCATTCATCGCAACCTGGTAGAGCCAATGTTCATCACGCCCGCCCACGCGCAGGATTTCACCAGCACGCTCGCGCAATACAGCAGTTTTCTGCCGATCGTGCTCATCTTCGGCGTCTTCTACTTCCTGCTGATCCGCCCGCAGCAGACCGCGCAGAAGAAGCTCAAGGCGCGCCTGTCGTCCTTGCGGCGGGGCGACCGCGTGGTCACCGGGGGCGGGCTGGTGGGCGTGGTGCAGCGGGTGAAGGAGGGCAGCAACGAGGTGGAGATCGAGTTGGGCCCCAACGTGCGCGTGGTGGCGTTGCGCGAGACCATCAACACGGTGGTGGACCCGGTGGTCGCCAACGATGTCAAGAAGTAGCGCCGCCGCCCTGCTCGCCGGGTCGCTGGCGTGTGCCGCCACGGGGTGCGCCGCGCCGACGGCCAGCCGCTTGCCGCCCGGCGTGCAGGACGCCGCCGCCAACTACCCGCCGCTGATCCTGGGCGGCAACGTGCACGCGACCGACGGCCGTGACGTGCCCGCCTCCTGCGCCGCCGCCGGGTCTCGCGTCGAGCAGAAGGGCGGCCCCACCATGGCGTTTGGCGGCGCCGACCCGTCCGACCCCGCGCTCTGCCTGATGACGGTGGACGGTCAGCAGGTGCGCGCCTGGTATGACATCTGGCTGACCGACTGGCCCGGCGCGGCCGACGCCCGCGGCGCGCTGCACACCGTCATCACCGGCCCGAGCGGCGCCGTGGCCGGCTTCGACACCCACATGCTGCCCGGGCTGCAATGGCACGACCTGGTGCGCAACGAGGGCGTTGAGGACATCGAGCTGCTCGGCCATGCCTATCACGCGCTCAAGATCAGCCACTACCGCGAGGGTTTCGACGGCAACGACTATCGCTCGGTCAGCACGGTTTGGAAGGACATCGCCACCGGCATGGTGCTCTACGGCACCTACCAGCACATCTCGGGCCAGCCGGAGCTGGACGACCCGCTGATCCCGACCGCGATCGTCGCCGCCGCCAAGCCGGGGTGAAGCGGGCGATGGACCATGCCCGCGTCTGTGCTAGCGTCTGCGGCAATGTCCCGTCGCACTGTGGAAGTAACGCCCGACCTGCTGTTGCGTGCCTACCGTGTGGGGCTGTTCCCCATGGCGGAGACGCGGCGCGGGCGGCGGCTGTATTGGCTCGACCCGGAATATCGCGGCGTGCTGCCGCTCGACCGCTTCCACGCGCCGCGGCGGCTGGTGCGCACCGTGCTGTCCGGGCCGTACCGCGTGTCCACCGACGAGGACTTCGCGGCCGTGGTGGCGGGCTGTGCGGCGGCGGCGCCGGGTCGGGAAGAAACCTGGATCAACCCGGACATTGAGCGCCTGTTCGCCGACCTGCACCAGGCCGGCTACGCCCACAGCGTGGAGTGCCGCGAGGGCAGCGCGCTGGTGGGCGGCCTCTACGGGGTCAGCATGGGCGGTGCGTTCTTCGGCGAGAGCATGTTCAGCACCGCTCGGGACGCCTCCAAGGTGGCGTTGGTGCACCTTGTGGCGCGGCTGCGCGTGGGCGGCTACCGGCTGCTGGACACCCAGTTCGTCACCAGCCACCTGGCGCAGTTTGGCACCGAGGAGGTGCCACGCGAGCGTTACAAACAATTGCTGGCGGAAGCCATCGACGAGGCCGCGTGTTGGCAGGCAGAGACTGCGGCGATCGAAGCCGAAATACGGAGCATGTCGCGCCGATGAACCGCCTGCTGGCTACGCTGATCCTGTCCGCCCTGCCTGCCCTGGCTTTCGCCCAGCCCCGCCTGGTGCCGGCCGACGATGTGCAGGTGCTGTATCATATCTCCGGCCCGGCCGCCGCCAGCATCCCCGGCGGCGCGCCCGACGGCGTGCGCCTGGAGTGGGACGCCGCGGGCGAGCGCCTGCGCAGCGAGCCGGTCGGCGGCGCGGTCTACGCCATCACCGACCTTGGCCGCCACGTGGCCGAAATCGTGTTCACGGCTCAGAACACCTACCTCGAACTGCCCATCCGCGGCGGCGACCCGCAGGCGCTGCTCAGCCAGGCGGTGGGCGGCACCGACACGCAGTTCACCCGCGGCGGCACCGACCGTGTGCTCGGCATCGCCTGCACCGACTGGACGGTGCGTGCCCGCAAGCTCGACGCCACCGCCTGCGTCAGCGCGGAGGGGGTGATCCTGCGCGCCCGCGGCACCTGGGACGGCCAATCGGGCGAGCTGGTCGCGACCTCGGTCACGCATGGCCGACCCGGCGACGACCAGTTCCGCCCGCCGGAAGGCTTCTTCCGCGTGAACCTGAAAGGCGGCCGATGATCCGCCAGCTCGCCGTGGCGCTGCTGCTGGCCACGCCCGCGCTGGCCGCGGACGAACCGCCGACCATCCCGCAGCGCGACGTCGACGTCACCTATAACATCGCCGGGCGCACCCCCGACGCGCCGCCGCGGCAGCAGCGCATCCGCTGGTCGGCGACGGAGTCCAGGATGCGCATCGACCCGCCCAGTTCCGGCGTCTACATGATCGGCGACTACCGCAGCGGGACGTTGCAGGTGGTCAAGCCCGCCGACCAGACGGTGCTGGACATGGGGCCGGGCAGCTTTGCCACCCATCCCGACATGGCGCTGACCCGGCTGGGCAACGCGCAGGTGGCCGGGCTCGCCTGCACCGATTGGCAGACGGCGGACAATGGCGGCCAAGCCACCGTGCTGTGCCTCACCCAGGATGGCGTAATGCTGCGCGCGAGCCATGGTGACCAGGTGTTGGTCGAAGCCAGCACCGTCAGCTACGGGCCGCAGGACGCGACGAACTTCGCCCCACCCCCGACCTTCCGCCACATCGCGCCCGCCGCGCCGTGAACCAGGCGGTGCTGCCGGCCGGGCGCGAGCGGCCACGCGGCCAGCACAGGCTGCACCGGACGCCGTGGCCGTGGCACGACCGCAGCGGGCGGTTTTCGCTGCTGAAATCGGCCGTGCTGCTGCTGGAGGTGTCGCCCGGCGCGTTCCTGGCCTACGGGCTGTGGGCCGGCCAACTCGGCGCCCGCCCGGTGCACGAGGCGCTACACCAGACCGGCATCCTCGCGGTGCGTTTCCTGCTGCTCTGCCTGCTGGTGAGCCCGGTGCGCGCGATCTTCAACTGGCACCGGGTCACGCTGGTGCGGCGCCAGCTCGGCCTGACCGCGATGTGCTACGCGTCGGCCCACCTGGTGCTGTATGCCTGGGACGAGAACTGGCGCTGGCTTACCGTTGCCAGCGAAATCCTGATGCGTTTCTACCTCGAGGTCGGGCTAGTGGCGCTGGTCGGCCTGGGCTTGCTGGCGGCCAGCTCCACCGACCACGCTCTGCGGCAACTCGGCCATGGCTGGAAGCGGCTACACCGGCTGATCTACCCGGTGGCCGCGCTGGCGGTGCTGCACTACTTCCTGCAGTCCAAGGCGGATGCGGCCGGGGCGGCTCTGATGGCGGGGCTGCTCGTGCTGCTGCTGGGCTGGCGCCTGATGCCCTCGGGGCCCGACCGCGCGCCGCTGCCCATGCTGGGGCTGGCGGTTGCCTCGAGCTTGGGGGCGCTCGCGGTGGAATGCGCCTGGTATGGGCTTGGCACCAATATTGGCTTCGAGCGACCGCTGCTGGCCGAGTTGAACGTGGCCTACGGGCCACAGCCGGCGGGGCAGGTGCTGCTGGTCGGCGTTTGCCTGGCCATCGCCACCGGGTTGTTCTGGGCGCGGCACCGGGACCGCTGGCACCGCAGCGTCGGGTTCCACCTGGCCCTCTACGGCGGCGGCGCGGTGATGGTGGTGCTATTGACGTTCGCGTTCTCACTTGCCGACGACTGGCTGCCGCCCGCCTGGTCGTTCTGGCCCACCGCCGGCTGGTTCGTCGCCGCCGTCACGATCGCCGGGGTACTGCGCTCCGGGCTAGCTGGCCGCGCGGCCCTGGGGCGGCTGGTGTTGGACGCGGTTTGCGTCGCGGTCCTCGTCGCACCCATGGCCGCGGGCTTAATTCTGTAGCGACATCTAGGTCTTCTGGGTATCCGCTCCGCTGCCGCTGCCCATAATGCCGCTGCGGCTGTGGGCGTCGCTCTTCGGCTCGATGGTGCGGGTGATCGCGGCCACCTCGTCGTCGCGCTGCTTGTTGGCGGCTGGGTGCTTCTCCGCCGGGCTCGGCGGGCTGATCGGCTCGTCGTCTTGTTCTGGGCTCATGCTGCTGTCCTCCATGCACAGCAAGCGCCAGGCTGGCCCGAAGGTTTCGCATCGGGTTAACTGCCACCTTCCCAGCCGGAGCGCCGCATGCCCGCCATCCCCCATGCCGCCCTGCGCAACACGCCGCAGGCCGGGCCCGAGACGCGCATCCGGCCGCAAATCCAGGACCTGGTGACCGACAACATCGCCAGCCTGGCGGAACGGGCGCGCAGCCTGCCGGGAGTGATCCCGCTTTGGTTCGGCGAGGGCGACCTGCCGACGCCGGGCTTCATCCGGGACGCGGCCAAGCAGGCGCTGGACGCCGGGCACACCTTCTACGTGCCCACCATGCGCGGCACGGCGGCGCTGACCGGCACGTTGTCCGCCTACCAGACTCGGCTGCATGGCCGCCCCATCGGGCCCGAGCGCAGCACTGTCACACCCGGCGGCATGCAGGCGGTGGCGCTGGCGTTCAGCCTGCTGGTCGAGCCCGGCCGCAACGTCGTCTACCTCACCCCGCAATGGCCCAACATCCACCACGCCATCCACGTGGCCGGGGGCGAGCCGCGGCCGTGCCCGCTGGCGCTGCAAGACGGCGCCTGGACGCTCGACCTCGACGCGGTCGCGGCAAGGTGTGACGCGCGGACCGTGGCCGTCGTGGTCGCCTCGCCCAACAACCCGACCGGCTGGACCGCGACGGCAGCCGACCTGCGCGCGCTGCTCGAGTTCGGCCGCCGGCGCGGGCTGTGGATCGTCGCCGACGAGGTGTATGCCCGGCTCTACTTCGAGGCCGACGCCGCGCCCTCCATGCTGGCCATCGCCGAACCGGACGACCTGGTGCTGACCATCAACAGCTTCAGCAAGGCCTGGGCGATGACCGGCTGGCGGCTCGGCTGGCTCACCCACCCGGCGGCGGTGGCGGACCGGCTGGGCGGCATGACGCAATACCTCAACAGCGGCACCGCGGACTTCATCCAGCAGGCGGGCGCGGCGGCCATCACCGATGGGGAGGGCTTCGTCGGCGAGATGCGCGAGCGCTGCCGGGCCGGCGTGGCCCTGGCCTACCGCCACCTGGCCGGCGCGCCGCGCGTGGTGCTGCCGGCGCGCCCGCTCGGCGGTATGTACGTGTGCTTCCGCGTCACCGGCTGGCCGGACGGCACCGAGGCCTGCCTGCGCCTGCTGGACGCCGCTCGGGTCGGCCTGGCGCCGGGCGAGCTGTTTGGCGCCCCGGGCTGGCTGCGCATGTGCATTTGCCGCGACGCCGGCCAGCTCACCACCGCGCTCGAACGGATCGTGGCGGCGCTGGCATGACGGCGCTGATCGGCCAAAGCCTGCGCCGGCGGGAGGACCATCGCTTCCTTACCGGCGCCGGGCGCTACATCGCCGACCACCACCAGCCCGGCGCCGCCGCCCTCGCCGTGCTGCGCTCCACCCACGCCCATGCCCGCATCACCGGCGTCGACATGGGCGCGGCCAGGGCGATGCCGGGCGTGCTGGGCGTGTTCGCCGCGGCCGACCTCGCCGGGTTGGGCCCGATTCCCTGCACCACCACCGTGCCCACCGAGGGCCCGATGCACGTGCCGCCGCACCACGCGCTGGCCAGCGACCGGGTGCGCTACGCCGGGCATCCAATCGCCTTCGCGGTGGCCGAAACCGCGCCCCAGGCGCAGGACGCGCTGGAGCAGGTGGCGGTGGGCTACGATCCGCTGCCCTGCGTGACCGAAGCGGCCGACGCGCTCGCCCCCGGCGCCCCGCTGCTGTGGGACGGCGTGCCCGGCAACCTCGCCTTCACCTTCCGCAAGGGCGACCCGGCGGCGGTGGCCGGCGCGATGGCAGCGGCGGCGCACGTCGCCAGCGTCACGCTGGTGAACAACCGGGTGATCGTGGCGCCGCTGGAGCATCGCGGCTGCCTGGCCGAGTACGACCCGGCGACGCAGAGATTCCTGCTGCTGCTATCCGGCCAGGGGGTGCACCTCATCCGCCGTGACCTGGCAGAGGCGGTGTTCCAAGTGCCGCTCGAGCGGGTGCAGGTCGCCAGTCCGGACGTGGGCGGCGGGTTTGGCGTCAAGAACGGGCTCTACCCGGAATACATCCTGGCGCTCTGGGCCGCCCGCGCGCTGGGCCGCCCGGTGCGCTGGCAGTCCGGCCATGGCGAGGACTTCATCTCCACCGCGCATGCCCGCGACAACCTCACCCGGGCGCGTCTGGCGCTGGACGCCGCCGGGTCGTTCCTAGGGCTCGAGATCGACACCGTGGCCAACATGGGCTTTGCCATGGCGACCGGCGGGCCGGGCAGCTCCACCAACTCGCCCTGGCGCGCCGCCGGTGCGGGCTACGCCATCCCCGCCATCGCCATGACGGTGCGCGGCGCGTTCACCAACACGGTGCCGATCGACGCCTATCGCGGCGCTGGCAAACCGGAGATGAACTACCTGGTGGAGCGCCTGATCGACGAGGCGGCCCGGCTCAGCGGGCTCGACCGCGTGGCGCTGCGGCGGCGCAACCTGGTGCGGGACTTCCCCCACCGCACCGCCGCCGGCACCGAAATCGCCGACGGCCGCTTCGCCGCCAATATCGACGTGGCGCTCGAGGCTGCGGACGCCGCCAGCTTCCCGGCGCGCCGCGACGGCTCGGCCCTGCTGCGCGGGCTGGGCGTCATCTGCTTCCTCGAGACCGCCCGCGGCGCGCCCGGGGAGGGGGCCGAGCTGCGCTTCCTGCCGGATGGCCGGGTTGCGATCCATCTCGGCACCCAGTCCAACGGGCAGGGGCACGAGACCAGCTTCCCGCAGGTCGCCGCCGACTGGCTCGGCGTGCCGATCGAGCGGGTGGACTACGTGCAGGCCGACACGCGCACCGTCCGCGACGGCCAGGGCCATGGCGGCGCCCGCTCGCTGCACATGGGCGGCACGGCGCTGGTGGGCGCGATGCAGGCGGCGCTGGCCAAGGCGCACCCGATTGCCGCCCGGCTGCTGCAGGCGCCGGAGGTTGCGTGGCGCGGCGGCGTGTTCGTGGCGGGGGAGCGCAGCGTGGGCCTGCTCGAGGTGGCGCGCGAGGAGCCCGGCGCGCTCGACAGTTATCATTGGACCACCGAGGACCGCATCACCTTCCCCAATGGCTGCCACGTGGCCGAGGTGGAAGTGGATCCGGAGACCGGCATCGTCCGCCTGCTGCGCTACACCGCGGTGGACGATTACGGCGCCGTGGTGAACCCGTTGCTGCTTGAAGGGCAGGTCCAAGGCGGGCTGGCCCAGGGTATCGGCCAGGCACTGACCGAGCGCTGCGTCTACGACCCGGCAGGCCAGTTGCTCAGCGGCTCGTTCATGGACTACGCGCTGCCCCGCGCGGCCGACCTGCCGGCGTTCGATCTGCAGTTCATCGGCGCACCCACGGCGGCAAACCCGCTCGGCGTGAAGGGCGCTGGGCAGGCGGGCTCCATCGCCTCCCCACCCGCGGTGATGGCGGCCGTGCTGGACGCGCTGCGCCCGCTGGGGGTGACCCATCTGGACATGCCGCTCACGCCCGAGCGGGTGTGGCGAGCGTGCGGGATGGCGCGCCCGACCATGCTCAGCAGCATCGCCGCGCCGTAGCTGGCCGCCCCCGCCAGCACCTGCGCCGGCAGCCCGCCCGGCACCAGCCGCACCGCGACCGCCATCACCGCGCAGGCAGCGCTGGTCCACAGCAGCGCGGCCAGGGGGAACGGCATTGGCCAGGCGCGGCGACCGATCGCCAGGGCATGCGCGCAGGACACCGCCATCGCCACCGCTTGCGCCACCGCGGCGCCCAGCGCACCCCAGCGCGGCACCAGCGCCACGGTGAGCGCCACCGCGACCACGGCCGCCACCGCGGTGATGCCGAGTTGCAGGCCGGGGCGCTTGCCGAGCTGGAACGCGTGGTCCAGGAAATGGCCGCGCACGCCCGCGAACAAGCCGGCGGCGGCGAGCCAGGGCGTCAGCGCCGCCACCATCGGCACGTACGGCGCGCCGACCAGCAGCGCGGCCAGGCCGGGGGCGGTGAGCGCCATGCCCACGGCCATCGGCATCAGCACCACCAGCAGCAGGGTGGCGTTGGCGTGCAGTTGGCGTTGCGCGGCCGCAGCGTCCCCCCGCTCCGCCGCGCGCACCACCAGGGAGTAGCCGGCGGAGGCGATGCCGGCCGCGACCACCGCCAGCGTGTTCTGCACCAGCAGGAAGCCCGCCGTATACCAGCCCAGTTGCTGCGCCGAGCCCAGCACCTCCACCAGCGAGCGGGCGCCGCTGGTGGCCACGCCCGCGAGCGCCAGGCTGGCGGCCAAGGGCAGGCCGAAGCCGAGCAGGTTGCGGGCGAGCCGCCAGTCGATCGCGCCCGGTCGGCAGGGCAGGCCGCCGAGCCCGATGCCGCCCAGCGTTCCCAGCGCCATGCCCAGCGCCGCGGCCACCGGGTCGTGCGTCCACCAGGCGGCGGCGGTGGCGCCGGCGGCAGTGAGGGCGGCGCGGCCGAGGTTCATCACCAGGTAGCGGCCGGGGCGCGAGCGCGCGACCTGGAAGCGCGCCGCCAGTTCGAACCCGGCGTAGCACCACATCAGCGCGAGCCCGGCGGCGATGGCGGCGGCGGCTGGCCCGGCCATCCGTATGCTGGCCCACCCGGCCACGCCCGCCACCCCCGTCACCACCACCAGGGCGGCGAATAGCGCGGCCACGGTGGTGAGCACGCGGGACTGGTCGGCGCGGGCGCCGCCGAGGCGCAGATAGGCCAGGCCTAACCAGTCGAACACGGCGGCCGAGCCGAACGTCATCACCAGCAGGGCCAAGCCATAGAACCCGTAGGACGCCGGGTCGAGCAGGCGGGTGAGCAGCGCGGTGGTGGCCATGCCAACCAAGCCAGGCAGCAGCTTGCCCGCGACGTAGAGCGCGCTGTGGCGGATCAGCATGGCGCGGGCGTGGCCGGCCGCCGGGTGAGCCAACAGCGCAGCCGCTGGCGCAGGCCGAACGGCAGCAGCCAGAACGCGAGGTAGGGCAGCATCTGGCGCAGCGTGGGCGCGCCGTGGGCGTAGGCGCGCCCTAAGAGGATTGGCATGGCGGCGTAATCGGCGCGGCGGGCGGCCTGCGAGCCGAGATAGATCAGGCAGAACCCGCTATAGGCACGCCGGGTCAAGTGCGCGCGGTTGGTGTCCGCCCACGCCAGCATCTCGCGCCAGTCGAACCGGCTGCCGAGCGACTCGCGGCCTTCCTCCTTGTAGAGCACCACCAGCGTGTCCGGCACCATGACGATGGCCGCACCGGCGGCTTTGGTCACGCGCAGCAGCAGCGTGGTGTCCTCGTTCTGGCGGTCGGTGCTGAACTGGGTGCGGGCGAACAGCGCGGTCGGCAGCAGGAAGGAGGAGGTGCCGACATGCGCGTCCCCCCGGAACAGGGTGCGGCGGTCGAACAGGTATTCGTCGACCGGCCACTGGCCGCAATAGAGCGTTCGCGGCCAGGTCTCCGTGGCGCGCTGGGTGTGCACCAGCGAGCGGCACGACACCAGCACTTCGCGCCCGGCGGCCGCGGCCAGTTGGCGCTCGATCTTGGCCGGCAGCCACTCGTCGTCGTCGTCGAGGAACGCGATCCACTCGCCTCGCGCGGTGGCGGCGGCAAAGTTCCGTGCCGCTCCGGCGCCCCGTGCTTGCGGCGTCTGCACCACGCGCAATCGCGGGTCGGGGATGGCGGCCAGCGCGGCCGCGGTGGCGGGGTTTGGGCCGTCGATCACCACCACCACGTCCAGCGCGGCGTAAGTTTGTGCGAATACGCTGGCGAGCGCGCGCTGCACCAGGTCGGGCCGCC
Organism: Acetobacteraceae bacterium; assembly: GCA_965199105.1. Taxonomy (GTDB): domain Bacteria; phylum Pseudomonadota; class Alphaproteobacteria; order Acetobacterales; family Acetobacteraceae; genus LMUY01. Next base: position 2,637,454 of record CBDAQO010000002.1, read on the forward strand.
GGGTGGTGGGGATGACCACCGTCACCAGCGGCGGGCTCACTCCGCGGCGGCGATCGGCTTGGCAGCGACCCGGGCACGGGCCAAACGCAGCCGCGGCCGGGCGCGCCAGGCGAGTGCGGCCGCTTGCTGGCGCCGCCGCTCGTGCCACACGCCCAGCGTGAGCAGCGCGCCGGGCATTAGCATGGTGAACTCGTCGGGGTAGGGCAGCGGCCCTTCGTCCAGGTTCAGCACGGCATTGACCAGCATGAAAAGCAGGATCCAACGCGCCTCCGTCACGCCGCCCCAGCGATGCGCCGCCAAGCCCCGCAGCGTCACCCGGGACCACAGCGCCAGGTAGAGCACGAGCCCGACCAGGCCGAGCTCCACCGTGACATCCAGGTAGCCGTTATGCGCGTCCGGCGCCTGCCAGCCGGCCATCAGCCAGAGGTATTGCACCTCGCGCGAGTCCTGGTTCCAGAACCCGGCATAGCCGTGGCCGAGCAGCGGGCGCTCGGCGATCACGCGCAGCACCTCGTGCCACAACGGGCCGCGCCCGGTCAGCGAGGCGTCACGGCCGGCGAGCTGGAACATCAGGTCGGGCGCCACCACCAGCATCACGACGGCGGCCAGCACCATCCAGCCGACGCTGAAGCCTAGCAGCAGCCGCAACCGGGTGCGGCCGTGCAGTGCGAAGAACAGCGTGGCGGTGGCCATCAGCAGGGCGATGCCGAGCGAGGTGGCGGAGCGCCCCAGCACGATGCACAACAGCAGCAGCAGCGCGCAGGCCACGTGCGAGCGGCGCAGGCCGTCTTCCAGGATGCGGAAGGCGTAGCAGGTCAGCCCGAGCAGCATGCACTCCGCCATCGGGTTCTTCTGCGAGAACACGCCGCGCATGGCGTGCTCGTAGCCCAGCGCGGTTTCGCGGCCGATGCTCGGCACCGCCACGAACACCAGGATGGACAGCACGCCGAGGAACACCGCGGCTTGCCCGGCCATGGTGATGGCGCCGCGCAGGGTGAAGCGGCGCGTGAGGTAGACGCCGAACGCCACGCAGGTGAGCAGGGACAGGCTGCGCCGCAGGGTGGGCAGCGGATTGTCCGACCACAGCACCGAAAGCATGCAGAGCGCGACGATGGCGATGTAGGGCAGCAGATGGCGCAGCAGCGGCAGGGAGCGGCGCCACTGGGTGGCCAAGATGGCGAGCAGCACGGCCAGGATTAGCAGTTGCGTGACGGTGCTGACGATGTCGGAGCCGCCGGGCCGCAAGCCGTCCTCGCCGCGGGCGGCCCGCAGCGCCTGGATGATGCCCTGCTCGTAATAGACCACGCCGACATAGGCGTAGGCGCGTTCCGCCAGGCCGGAGCGCGGGATCACTGCGGCACCCGGCGCCAGGCGAGTGGCAGCCGGGCCAGGCGGTCGCGCAGCGCCTCGGTATGCGCCTCCGTCACGCGGGAAAAGGCGTAGGCGCAGCCTATGCAGGTGGTCATCGCCGCCGCGATCGCGAGCCAGGGGGCCAGGCCGCGCTGCTGCATCTGCCAGCCGAGCCCGGCCCAGCGCATGAGAGCGGTGATGCACAGCGCCAGGATGGGCAGATGCGTGCAGTAGAGCGAGAACGAAAACCCGGCCAAGCGGCGCTGCAGCGCGGGCCAGGGCGGCGCGGGCAAACGCGGGCAGAACCGCAGGGTGAGCAGCAGGTTGCCGAAGCCCAGCGCGAGCAGCAGGTCCAACTCGGCGGCGAGCAACGGGTGGGTGGTGGCGAAGCTGCGGCGGACGAACAGCCGGATGGCGAGCAGCAGGGCGGCGAACACCGCGGCGGCCGGCAGCGGTCGGGGCACCAGCGGGCGCGGCATCATCGCCACCGCCGCACCGACCCCCCACACCAGCATGTAGGGCCCGACCGGCGAGCCGGTGAACTGCGCCGCCGTGAGCCCGGCCAGAGCCGCCGCCGCGAGGCCGCCGAGCGCCAGGCGGTGGCCCAGCCGCCACGGCGCCAGCAGGGCCAGGGCGATGGCGGGGAAGATCACGTAGTACCAGCCTTCGTTGAACAGCGACCAGAGCGCGCCGACGCCGCCGAATTGGACGCAGGCGGCGGTTTGCAGCAGCACCATGTTGCAGGCCAGCACGCCGAATGTGAGGCTGTCCGCGATGTCGGCGGGCAGCACGCCGTCGGCCACGGCGCCGCCGCGGATGGCGACCCAGTCCGCCACGGCGGCGAGCAGCAGCGCCGGCCACAGCACGATCCCGAGACGGACCGCGCGCTTCAACAGGTAGCTCCCCAGCGCGATGGTTCCCGTGCTGGCGATTTCGCGCGCCACCGAGCCGCCCACCAGCAGGCCGCTGAGCACGAAGAACACCATCACCGCCTGATGGTCGAACCCGGCGGCGAAGGCGTAGGCGACATGGGGCCATGACCGAGCCGGCATCTCTGCCAGCGGCGGCAACATGCGGATGCCGGTGTGGGTGACGAGCACCGACAGGGCGGCGACCCAGCGGCACACATCGATCCAAGCGCTGAATTCGCGTTTGCCCGCTTCCACCGGCACGAGTTCGCCCCTGCTGCTGTGCAGCGCTGGCTATACCGGGTTGGTCTGGCTCGCGGAATACTAATGTATTGTGAAACGGCCGTTTATCGCCGTGTGCGGCGTCCGATCAGAGGGTGGCGAACACGGCGTGCCCAAGCCACACCAGCCCGCGCAGCGTGACCAGGCTGGTGGCGCCCAGCAGCAGCAGGCCGAGCCAACGCATCGACCCATCCCCCGGCAGCCGCGCCTGCTCGCACGCTGGCCACTCCGGGTTCGGTGTCGCATGGTCCTCCGCCTCAGCAGACCCGTGGTGCACGAAAGCCGACATTGTATTGCCCCCGACAGCCAGAACCGGACCCGATCGTATCGGGAGAGACTTAATAATGCGTTAACGCGACAGGCTTTTTACAGCAGCGCCGAAATCGCGTTGCGTTCCATTTTTGGCAGCGATAATCATTGTACTATAGTAGTCAGCGAATAGGAGCGCCGCCATCATGCCCGCCGCACCGGCCGACGCAATCGCTTATTACTCCGAGGCCGCACCCCGCTTCCATGCCAGCTACCGCGCCGATGCCAATCGGCTCGAGCGCGTGCAGGTGTGGCGCGGCTTCATCGACCGGCACGTGTCGCCGAACGGTTTTGCCTACGACCTCGGTTGCGGCAGCGGCATTCTCGCCTGCGAGCTGGCCCGGCGTGGCTTGGAAGTGATCGGCGTGGATGGCGCCGTCGGAATGCTGGACATCGCGCGCCGCAGTGCCGCGGAAGCCCGGCTCCCGCGCGTGCGCTTCGAGCAGCACCGGCTGCCCATCGCCGACAGCCGCGGCTGGCCCATCGCCGACACCGTCATCTCCTCGAGCGCGCTCGAATACCTCGACTCGCTGCCCGAGGCGCTCGCCTCCATCCATGCCCTGCTGCGCAGCGGCGGCACGCTGGTGTTTTCGGTGTCGAACCGAGATTCGCTGAGCCGCAAGCTGGTCCGCCTGCTGCACCAGCTCACCGGGCGGCCGGCGTATTTCGGGCTGCTGAAGCAATTTCGCACCCTGCGCCAGGTGCGCGCCGAGCTGGACGAAGCAGGCTTCGACGTTCTGGAAGGTGCGCATTTCGCTTGCGCCGACCGCATCAACCGGGTGCTCGGCCGCGTATTGCCGCGCCAGTTTGCCAGCAACATGATCATCGTCGCGGCGCGGAAGCGGTAAGCGCGATGGAGCCGACCCGCGTCCTGCTCGTCGGCCCGATGCCGCCCACCAAAGGCGGCGTGACCACGTTCATGCTGAACCTGATGGCGTCGCCGCTGGCCGAGCAGGCGGAGTTCATCCCGTTCACCACGTCGCGCCCGCCGAAGCGCAACGTCACCGACAACTGGGGCTACCGGGCCATGCTGCGCGGCGGCGTGCGGCGGATTGCCACCGGCGCGCTGGTCACGGCGTGGCACCTGGCGTCGTTTCCCGCCGCCGTGCTGCGGGCGCGGGCGCAGATCGTGCAAATCCAGGCCTGCGACTACCAGGTGTTCTGGGAATCGGGGCTCTACGCGGCCATGGCCAAGCTGTTGCGCCGCCCGGTGGTGTTTCGCATCGGCGGCGCGTTCGACCTGTTCCACGCCGGTGCGTCCCCGCTGGAGCGGTGGCTGATCGCGGCCGTGCTGCGGCTGCCGGACACGGTGATCGCCCAATCCGCCTTCGCGCGCGACGTGATCCGGACGGCCGGGCGAACTGGCGAGATCGTGCTGCTGCCGAATTGGTCGCGGACCCTTCCCGAGCCGGTGGCGAAAGGCGGCGGGATGGCGCCGCGTTGCGTGTTCATCGCTGGGCAGGAGGCGCGGCGCAAGGGCGTGGAGGAGGTGATCGCCGCGGCGCACCTGCTGCAGGCAAGGGGCTGTCTGGCGCGCATCCACATCATCGCCGCGCCGCCCGCTCTGGCTGTGCGGGTCGCCGCCCTCGGCCTGCCCGGCGTCACCACCGAGGGCCCGGCGGCGCATGCGGACGTGCTGGCGGCGATGGACCACGGCGACATCTTCCTGCTGCCGTCGCATGGCGAGGGCTTCCCGAATTCGCTGGTGGAAGCGATGGCCGCGGGCATGGCCTGCATCGCCACCCCGGTCGGCGCCGTGCCGGAAATGGCCCAAGGCGGCGGCGTGCTCACCGTGCCGGTGGGGGACGCCGGGTCGCTCGCGGACGCCATCGAACGGCTGTGCTTCTCGGCCTCGCGGCGGCAGGAGCTGGGGCGGCTGGCGCGCGCCGCCGTCGCGCAGCGCTACACCGCGGCGAGCGCCTTGCCCGCGTTAGGCGACGCGTATCGCCGGCTGCAACAGCCCCGGCCAGGCTGGCGTGGCGCGTGGCGGCGCCCGGCGCTCACCCCGCCCGCCACTTAGTCAGAAGAACGCCGCGCACAGCGGAATGGCGTGGTTGCTGCGGGGCCTAGCGGTCAGCGCCCGGTCATAGGCTTCGAGCAGCGGCGGAACCGAGTGCTCCCAAGCCAGCGCGTCCTGCACGCGGCGGCGGCCGGTCTCGCCCATGGTGGTGCGCAACACCGCGTCGTCCAGCAGCGCGTCGATGGCGTGGGCCAGAGCCGTGTCCGAGTTTGCCTCGGCGTAGCGGCCGGCCTCGCCCGCGGACACGCGCGTCTCGTGCAGGTCGAACGCGACCACGGGCAGGCTGAAGAACATGTATTCGATCACCTTGTTCATCGTGCTCTGGTCGGACCACGGCGTCTTCGGGTCGGGGTCGATGCCCAGGGTGGCGGAGGACAGGATGCGGCAGAGTTCGTCGTCGCTCACTCGGCCGGTGAAGCGGGCGAACGCGCCGATGCCCTGCTCCTCGGCATAGGCGCGGATCACCGGCTGGTGCGGGCCACCGCCCACGAACAGCACCGCGAAGTCGTCCCGCCACTCGCTCAGCAGCTTCACCGCGCGCACCATGTGGTCCACGCCGTCCTGCTTGCAGATCTCACCGAGATAGACCAGCAGATGGCGCTTGCCGCCGCGATAGTCCGCGTTGGGGTCATGCACGGTGAAACGGGCCAGGTCGGGGCCGGAGCGCACCACGAACACGTCGCCCGCCTCGCGCCCGCCGCGCTCGATGGCCACGCGCTTGTGGCTGTCATTGGTGGTGACAACCACGTCCGCCGTGCGCAGGCTGCGTCGCTCGAGCCAGAGCAGGCCGCGTCGCAACAGCCCGGTTTCGCGGCCGAACTTGGCGCTGAACATCTCGGGCGCGAGGTCGTGGTGGTCGAAGATGAAGCGGCGCCCGAGTGCCTGCCAGAACCGGCCGAGCAGCCAGAACGTGTCGGGCGGGTTGCAGGCATGCAGCACGTCGAAGCCGCGACCGAACAGCGACACCCAGAGGCTCAGCAGGGTGGTGGCGGCGAAGCACCAGGCGAACTCGGCGGCAAAACCGAGCGCGCCCGCCGGGTCGAATGGTAGCGGATAGCGGTAGATGGCCACGCCCTCGAGCACCTCGTGCGTTTTTACAAAGCCCTTGGCCTTGGGGCAGATCACCGTCACCCGCGCGCCGTGCCGCGCCAACGTGGTCGCCTCCAGCCAGACCCGGCGGTCGAACGGGACCGGCAGGTTTTCCACCACGATCAAGATGCGGCGCGGGCGGCTCGGCATGGCGGGTCAGGTGTCCTCGGTGGTGATGGTGAAGCGGGTTTGCAGCCGCAGCCCAGGCGGCAAGGCGCCCCGCCCGGCCAGCACGCCGGCCGGCACGCGATGGCCGAAGCCGTGGGAATACCAGCCGAACGGGGGCGATGTTTCGCCGCGGTGCACCGTCCATTGCAGCGACGGCGGCAACGCCACCCGGGCCTGCCCGCCGCGCCAGCGCAATGTCGCCGCGTGGCCCTGCAGCTCGACGGTGACGTCCGGGTGCAGGTGGTAGGCGAGCAGCGCGTCATGCGGCTGGTCGGCGTCGATCCAGTCGGTCACCGCGACCGAGCGGGTGGTCTCGTCCAGCGTGACCCGGCGATGATGCGTCACCGGGTCGGGCAGGCGGCGGTAGCCATCGTGGCTGGCCTGCCAGGTGTGCACGCCGTCTGCCGTGTCGAACCAGCGCAGGGTGGAACTCGGCTGGCTGAGCCAGAGGAAGGGGCCGCCGGCCTCGCCCTGGTCGGCGCCGTCGACGGTGAGTGTGGAGTGGCCCGGCGTGCCGCGGAACAGGGCGCGCCACTCGGGTTCGCCGTGATAACAGTAGGTGCCGGGATCGGCCAACACCTCGACGCCGCCGCAGCGCAGCTCGACCGACAGCGCGTCGGCGTGGCCGTGGGCGGCGATGGCGAGGTAGCCGTGCGGGCCGCTATCGCAACGCAACCAGATCTCGTGGGCGCCGGTGCCGCCGCGTAGGATGGTGACGCCGGAGTCCTGGAATAGGCTAGCCCTATCCCCGGTGCGCTCTGGCGCGGGAGCGAGGTGCGTGAGGCTGGCCACGTGGCCGAGCACGCTGCCGCCGGGTCGCGGCCACCAGTCGGCGGCGCCATACAGCGCGCGCGCCGCGTCCAGAATGCCGGTGGTGGCGGCGGCGCCAGGGGCGTCCACCAGGATGCCGCGGCCGTCATCGCCGTCGCCGAAGCGGGGCGGCTGGCCGGCGCTGTCCAGGCTGGCGGCCAGCGCGTCGGCCATGCGCTGCAACGTTGCGTCCAGTTCGGCGGGGAAGGGCTGGCCGGCGAGCCGCGCGGGCAGGGCGGCGCCGAGCAGCATCTCGAACACGAACAGGTGGTAGTCGCTGGCCTGCTCTCGGTTGAACCCGTCGGCATGGGTTTGCGCGGCGGCGGCCCGCACCAAGCCGCGCCGGGCCTGCGCCGCCCAGCCGGCCGACTCGCGGAACCAGGGGAACGCGGTGGCCGAAGCGGCCAGCCCGGACAGCTCGGCGATGAGGTGGTTGTTGGCCGAGGAGCCATGGCTCTGGAACGCCGACAAGGTGCGCTGATGCGCGTGCAGTTGCGCCACGAACACGTCGTTCTGCTCGAACAACGCCGGGCCGCCGGGCCAATCCGCGAGCAGGGCGCTGATCCAGGTCCAGGACAGCAGGCGCAACCCGAGCTCGATCCCGCTCGCCCAATGTACCCCGGTGAGGAACGGGTTGTCGCGCCACCAGGACCGCAGGTGGTGCGCGACGCGCTCGGCATAGTCGTCGCGGCCGGTCAGCCACCAGGCGCAGGCGAGCAGGGTGGTGGCCTGGTGGCGGGACAGCTCCCAGACGAACTTGATGTTGCCGACCGCCGTTTCGTCACGGTAGGGCACGAAGAAGCCGACCCCGGTGCGCGGCGCCACCGTGCCGGTCAGCGGGTCGCGGAACCAGTCGGGCTCGGCGGCGACGTTGGTCAGGCGCAGGTGGAACAGCTTCCATTCGCCGGCCAGCAGCTTGTCGGCGGCCGCGATCACGGCGTCGGCGGCCGGGCCGTGCGGCGCCTGCTCGCGGTGCAAACCGGGCGCGGAGTGGCGCAACCCGGCGCTGAGCGGGGGCAGGGGCAACGGCCGCGCCGCCCGGCGGGACCACAGCCGCTGCCGGCCCGCGTCGGCCGCGCGGGCATACACCTCGCCCGGCGACATGCGGCTCAGCCGGCGCAGATACCAGCGCGCGTTCATTCGATTGGCAGCGTGACGGGGATGCTCACGCCACGCACCAGCGGCAACGCCAACAGCACCGGCATGCCGAGCAGGCGCTCCGCCCCGTCCTCCGTCACTACCGTGTTGTTGGTGACGATGGCGAGCACCAGCACGCTGCCGCCGGCCAGCATTCCGAGCAGGATGCCGGCGGCCACGAAGATCAGCTTCCTTGGCTTGGCCGGTGCGTCGGGCGACTGCGCGGGGGCCACTTGCACCACGCTCACCTGGCGCGCCTGGTCCATCTGTTCCTGCATGCGGGCGCGGCCGAATCGGGTTTGCGTGATGCGCAACGTGTCGTTCAAGGCGTCCACGCGGGTGGCGAGGGTGCGCAGTCGCAGGTCGGCCGTCTCCAGCCGCTGCAACTCGGCGCCGAGCGAGGCCACCAGCGCTTCGTAGCGGCTCTGCTCCGCCTCGAGCGGCGCCAGTTGCGCCCGGTCCATCACGAGCTCGCTGTCGATCTGCTGCGTCACCGAGGAGGGCGAGGTGGTGACGTTGATGCGGTCGCGCGCTGCGTCGGTGCGGTGCTCGAGCGAGGCGATCTGCTCGCGCACGCTCTGCAGCTCGGGGTAGCCGGGGCCATAATGCGTCGCCATCTTGGCTTCGGCGGCGCGCAAATCCACCAGGGTCTGCTGCGCATGCGACACCTCGTCGCTCGGCACGCTGTTGGTGGTGCGCATGGTGCGGGGCATGCTGCCGCGGTTGTCCGACAGGGTGCGCAGGCGCGCGCGCATGGTGGCGGCCATATCCACCACGCTTTGCAGGTGCGACTCCGCGGCGACCCGCTGGCTGATCAGGGCGCCGCGTTGCGCGTTGATGTCGTAGATGTGGTTGTCCAGCTTGATCCGCGTGCGGTCGGCCTCGAGGCGGCTGATGTCGGCGAGATTCTGGTTCACCGCATCGCCCAGGCTTTCCGAGCGGCTGCCGGCAAACACCTCGGCATGAGTGTCGATGTAAGTGCTGATCAGCGTGTTCAGCACGCGTTCGGCCTGCGCGGGGGTGCTGCCGGCGAAGCTCACGCTGATGACGTTGGAGAGCTTCACCGGCTCGACCGTGAGGTCCTTGGTGAACTTGTCGATGGCGGCGTCATCGATGGTGCCGAACCAGGGCGGGCTGGCGAGCAGGCTGGGGTAGAGTTCGGCCAATCCTACGGCCTTGATCGCCGCCTTGATCACCGAGCGGCTGGTGAGCAGCTCGATTTCGGAGTTGATGCCTTCCTGCTTGGTGGAGGTGGGTGCACTGAGCGCGCTGCCGGTGCCGTCCTCGGCCAGGTATTCGCGGCCGTTCTTCACCACGATGTCGCTTTGCGCCACGTATTTCGGCGGCAGCACCACCAGCAGCAGGATCATCAGCGCCACCGGCGCGAGCAGTGCGATCCAGGCGCGGCGTTGGTGGCGCAGCGCGATGGCCACCATCTCGGGCAGGCCCATGCCGGGCACCATGCCGAACCGCGGCAGCGCGATCGGCTCGTCGCCCAGGGCCGGGGCTTGTGCGGCCATCACAGCAACCTCTGCAGCATTCGAGGCACCCGGCGTTGGCGTTTGTTCAGCACCGCCCCCATGGTGATCGCGCCCACCTGGTCCAACACGTCACGCGCGCGGCGAATTTCCGACAGCTTGGTGCGCTCGGCTTCCACCACTAGCAGCGTGCCATCGGCGACCGAGGCCAGCACGGCCGTGTCGCGCGCCACCAGCACGGGCGAGCAGTCGACGATGATGAGCGTGTATTCCGAGCGCAACCAACCGTAGAGCTTGCGCATCGTTTCCACCCGTGGCGCGGTGCGGCGGGCGCCGGACAGTGTGCCGAGTGCGACGTCGGCCGAGTTGAGCCGTCCGCGTCGCAGCACCGGCTCTTCCGAGCGCTCGAACGCGTCGAGCAGCGCGGTGGGCGCTGGTAAGCCGGGCTCGGCGGGGCAGCCGTCGATCAGCGCCACCCGGCACCATGGCGCGCGCGCGGCGGCGGCGGCGAGTTCGCGCGCAACCGTCGTGGTGCCCTCGCCGTGCTGCGCCGCGGTGACGTGCAGCACCACCGCGCGCTGGTCGTCGATCATCATGGACACGGCGCCGAGCAGCGAGCCGAGTTCCGGCCGCACGGTTTCGGCTTGGTAGCTGGCGATGCTGACGTCCATGCTGCGATGCCTCCCTAATGCCCGACTACCAGCAGATGCCCTCGTAATGCGGCGTGTTGGCCAAGGCCGCGGCGCCGGACGCAAGATCGAGCACGCGGTGGTTGGGCCGCGTGCGCTTGGCCAGGCCACCGAAGGCCGCGCTGTTATGCCCCACCACCACCGTCTCGCCATGCTCGAGCGCTTCGTCCAGCGAGTTCACCAGCAGGCTGCCGACATGGGGCAGGGCGGTGAGGATGAACTGGCGGTTGCGGCCCATAATGTCGTCGTAGGCGAAGTTGGGGTCGTAGATGCGCAGCTCGAAGCCCTTGCCGATCAGCCGCTCGGCAAGTTCCACCAGCGCGCTATCCCGCAGGTCATCGGTGCCGGGCTTGAAGGTCAGGCCTAAGAGCGCCACGCGGCGGCTGCCGAACGCGGCCACCCGGTCAACCGCGCGGGAGACGTGCGCGGCGTTGGAGGGCAGCAGCGCCTGCAGCACGTCGGCCTTCACGTTCAGGCCTTGGGCATGGGCACACAGCGCCTTCACGTCCTTCGGTAGGCAGGAGCCGCCGAACGCGAAGCCGGGCCGCATGTAGGCCTTGGAGATGTTGAGCTTGGTGTCCGAACACAGGATGTCCATCACCTTGCGGCCGTCGATGCCGGACTGCTTGCAGATCGCGCCGACCTCGTTGGCGAAGGCGATCTTGAGCGCGTGGAACGCATTGTTGGTAAACTTGATCGCCTCGGCGGTACGAAAGTCGCACGGGAACACGGTGCCGCCGTTGCCGTCGTTCAGCGCGCGCAGCACGTCGAGGGTGGTGTCGTCGATGGCGCCGAGCACGACGGTGGCCGGGCGGTTGAAGTCGTCCACGCCCTGTCCCTCGCGTAGGAACTCCGGCATGTAGCCGAGGCCGAAGCCTTCGCCTGCCGTCATGCCGGACATGCGTTCTAGCATCGGCTGCACCACCAGGTCCATCGTGCCGGGCAGCACGGTGGAGCGGATCACCACGGTGCGGCGGCGGCCGTCGTTGGCGCCGGCGATGCGGCGGCCGAGATCCTCCGCGACGCCGACGATATAGCTTAGGTCCAGCCTATCGTTGCTCAGCCCCGGCGTGCCGACGCAGACGAAGATGACGTCGCTGGCGGCAAACGCGTCCGCGCTGTTGGTGGTGGCGCGCAGGCGGCCGCTGGCCACGCCCTCGGCGATCAGGCCCGCCAGCCCCGGCTCGGCCAGCGGGGAGCGCCCGGCGTTCAGCGTCTCCACCTTGGCCGGGTTCACGTCCACCGCCACCACGGTGTGCCCGGCGGCGGACATGCAGCCTGCCACCACGGCGCCGACATAGCCTATTCCGTAGATCGCGATCTGCATGGCGGCGGTCCTTTTGTCGGTGCGCTAGGTGAGCTTGCGCGCGGGTGCGGCGCGCAGGGCGGCGACGATGGCGTCCAAGGCAGGCTTGGGCCGGAACTGATCGTCATACGGCAGAGGGCGTGCGGGCAGGCCGTCGGCGCGGCGGTAGCTTGGGTCACTGGTGGCGACCAGCCAGGTATAGCGGTCGGATAGGCCCCAAACGACGAGTTGCGCCACCGCCGGCTCGTCCAGCGCCACGTCCAGGAAGGCCTTGTACATGGCGGCCACCGCGGCATCGCGCTGCGCGATGGTCCCCGAGACGGGGATGTCGGAGACGTCCATCTCGGTGATCAGGATGCGCAGGCCGCGCGCGGCGATGTCGTGCAGGAAGCGGCGGTAGAGCGCCGGGTCGAAGCGCGAGCCGTCGAGCTTGAGATGGGATTGCAGGCCCACGGCGGTGATCGGCGCGCCGGCGCGCTGCAGCCGGTCCAGCAGGTGCGCGAGCGCGGTGCGCCGGGCGCCGTCATAGGCGTTGTCCATCTCGAGATGGGTGTCGTTGTAGGTGAGCAGTGCGCCGCTGTTGGCGGCCGCCGCAGTGTGGAACGCGGTCGCGATGAAGTCCTGCCCCAACTTGCTAACCAAGGCGGAGCGCCGCATGCCGAGCACGTCGCCACCGGCCGCGTCGATCTCCTCGTTCACCACGTTCCAACTGAACGTCTGGCCGTTGTAGTGCTGCACCATGTTGGTGATGTGCTGGTCCACGGCGCGCTGTGCTTGGTCGGCGTCGGCCAGGGCGAACCAGGCGGGCAGGTTCTGATACCAGAGCAGGTGGCCGCCGGTGAGCTGCATGCCGTGCTGGCGGGCGAACGCGATGTTGGGGTCTTCCCACACCGGTTCGGCCGCCCCCACCGGCCCGGCGACGCGGCGCCAGCCCAGGTTGGGCGCGAACACGTCGCATTGGGCGGCCACCAATTGGGCGTAGGCGGGCGGTGCGGTGCTGACGATCACGTCGCTGTCCGTGCCGAAGCGCAGGCCGGCGCGGGCGGCGAGGTCCTGCAGCCGCGCCAGCTCGGCCGCTTGGGTGCGGGCGGCCAAGGCGGCGGCGCTGCCGAGCACGGCGCGGCGGGAGAGCGCCGGGCGCATCAGAACGCGCGGTCCCGGTCGAGCAGGATGCGGATGGGAGTGAGCGCCAGGATCTTCACGTCGAGTAGGAAGCGCCTATGTTCAACGTAATACAGGTCGTGTTCGACCCGGCGGCAGAGTTGCTGCGCCGTCTCTGTGGCGCCGCGGTGGCCGTTCACCTGTGCCCAGCCGGTGATGCCGGGCTTCACGCAGTGCCGCGCGCTGTAGTTGGGCACCAGGTCTTCGCACAGCCGGCCTTCGGTGCGCATCGCGACCGGATGCGGGCGGGGGCCCACCAGCGACATCGTGCCGTTCAGCACGTTGAATAGTTGCGGCAGCTCGTCCAGGCTGGTCTTGCGCAGGAAGGCGCCGATGCGGGTGATGCGGGCATCGTTGCGCCGGGTCTGCATCTGGCCGTTGCTGCTTTGCGCGTTGGCCGACCAGGTCATGGTGCGGAACTTGAATACGGTGAACTCGCGATGGCCAAGCCCGTGGCGGCGCTGGCGGAAGATCACCGGCCCGCGGCTGTCGAGTCGGATGGCCGCGGCGATGACCAGGAGCAAGGGGAGCAGCAGCAGGACGGCGAGGGCGGCGCCGAGATGGTCGAACGCCGCCTTGGTGGTCTGGGGCGCGGCGCTGGCGACCTGGCGGGCACGGGGCGGGGCGACCGCGGCGCCGGCCCGGTGAGTGAGGCTGGCGGCGGTCAGGCGGTAGCTGTGCACGGTGCTGCGCAGGCGCGGCCGCCACGTGGTGCGGGAGCGCGGGGCAGGGGTGCCGAAAGCGTCGGTCGTCATGGGCGGCACCGTCGGCGGAGCGTCGGCTGGAAGCTGATCCGTCGTCCCATGGGCCACCTAACGCAAACGTGAACAATGAGGATTTGGATACGATCGTATGGAAACCGCGTCAAGCGTAAACGACTCGCTAACGGACCGACTCATTTCGTTGTATCAACGGGGCGATGCAGCAGCGTGAATGCCGCGTTTGCCGTACCGCCGGGCGCGCAAACGTGACCAACGGGGTGCCGGGTTAGCGGCGGAGGGACGTGGCCAGCACCGCGTTCACGTTGCGCGCCGCGATGGCAAGGACGCTTGCATCATTGGTGACCATCAAGGCAGCAGTTGCACCATCGATGAGCAGCAGCAATTGCTTCGCCAACAGGCCAGGCTCGGCAAACCCCGCGCGCTCCGCAAGGGTGGCGAGGAAGCCCAGCACGTGGCCGTGGTGCTCGGCCGCGATGTCCCGCAGCCAGCGCTCCTCTTTATCGTGCTCGGCGATGGCGTTCATGAAGGCGCATCCGTAGAAGCGGCCGCCGCCGAACCACTGCCCCAGCGCCGGTGCCACCGCGTGCAGCCGCGCCATCGGGTCCTCCCCGGCGGCGTCCACCGCGGCGAAGAAGGCGGCGCGCCAGGCGGCACCTTCCCGCGCCAGCACCTCGCGGATGAGCGCCTCCTTGGAGCCAAAGCGGCCATACAGGGCCATCTTGGAGGCGCCGGCCACGCTCAGGATGCGGTCGATGCCGGTGGCATGGATGCCATGGCGGCAGAACAGGTCCCGCGCGGCGTCGACAATGCGCTCGTGGGCGGCGGCAGACCGGGCGGTGAGGGTTGGGGCTGAGTCCATCACGCACTTTATGTCGCAGCCCGGCGGCGTGGCTGCAAGCGGGGCGGCTGCAAGGCTGTGGCATCGTTCTTGCTGCGCTATGATGGGTTGCGTCAGACAGACCGGTCTGTATGGTCTGCGGCAGCACATCGGGTGCTAGTCACAAGAGGAAGCCACCATGAGCGCCACCGCAACAACGCGCCCCACCCCCGGCGAGGCCGCCACCACCGCCGGCCCGGGCGCCCTCACCGGCTGCCTGGCCCCCATCGACAAGGGCGGGCTGGACGAGCTGATCGCCAAGGGCCGCGCCAACCCGCAAGCGCTGAAGACCCTCAAGTGCCGCACCGTGGCTGAGGGCCGCTTCCGCCACCTGAACATGATCCGCAACCTGCCGCCCTACATCGTGGACGAGCCGCCGGCGCTGCTCGGCGACGACACCGCGCCCAACCCGTCCGAGGCGTCGCTGGCGGCGCTCGGCTCCTGTCTGGCCGTGGGCATCCACGCCAACGCGGTGGCGCAGGGTATCACCATCCGCTCGCTCGAACTCGAGTTGGAGGCCGACATCAACATCACCGCCGTCTGGGGCACGGGGGACACCAGCCCGAAGCCGGTGGGCTTCGACGCGGTGCGAGTGAAGGTGAACCTGGACGCCGATGCGCCGAAGGAGCAGCTCGACGCGCTGGTGGCGCATGCGCGCACCTGGTCGCCGGTGGCAAACACCTTCAGCAAGCCAGTGCCGGTCAACTGCGACCTGGTGTAACGCCGGGTCGCGCGGCCATCTGCAGTCCATTCCCGAGCCGAAGGAAGCCAGCGTGAACCACTCGCTCGTCCGCCCGATCGCAGAAGCTCCCACAGCCTCCAGTGCGGCGCCGGGTGCCGCCTTGGGTCCCGCCTTGGGTGACGTGCTGGCGAGCGAGTTGGCCCCCCTGGTCGCGGAGGTGGATGCCGGGCTCTACCCCGCGCAGGCGCTGCGCCGGATGGGGGAGGCGGGGCTGTTCCGCCGCCACCTCGCGCTGGGCGGCGCGCCGGACATGCCGGCGGCCATTGCAGCGATGGCCGACGTATCGGCGGTTTGCATGTCCTCCGGCTTCTGCACGTGGTGCCAGGATGCCTGCAGCTGGTACTTGGAGAACAGTGACAACGCGGCACTGCGGGAGCGGCTGCAGCCCGGCCTGGCCGACGGGGCGCTGCTGGGTGGCACCGGGCTGTCCAACCCGATCAAGGCGCTGTCTGGCATGGAGCGCTTCGCCCTGCGCGCCACCCGGGTCGCTGGCGGCTACAGCGTCACCGGGGTGCTTCCCTGGGTGAGCAATTTGGGCGACGGCCATTGGTTCGGCACCATCTTCCAGGACGTCGACGACCCGGCGCACCGGTTGATGGCGATGGTGCAATGCGGCCAACCCGGCGTCGAAATCCGCCAGAGCGTGCATTTCTCCACCCTCGAGGGCACCGGCACCTACGTCGTGCGGTTCCGCCGCGCCTTTATCGCCGACGATATGCTGCTGGCCGACCCGCTGGGCGACATGGTCGGGCGCATCCGGCCCGGCTTCATTCTGCTGCAGACCGGCATGGGGCTCGGCGTCATCCGCGCCAGCATCGAGGCGATGGTGGCCGCCGATGCCACGCACGAACACACCAACCGCTATTTGCCGCGCCGCCCGGCCTACTTCGAGGCGGAGCTGGAGCGGGTCGAGGCCGAGGTGATGCGCTTGGCCGCCACGCCGCGGGACGGTTCGGCGGAGTATGTCCGTGACGTGCTGCAGGCGCGGCTGCAGGTGAGCGAGCTGACGCTGGAGGCGACGCAGGCGGCGATGCTGCACAGCGGAGCGCGCGCCTTCATCACTGGCGCGGCCGTGCAGCGCAGGCTGCGCGAGGGATATTTCGTCGCGATGATAACGCCTTCCATCCGGCACTTGAACCAGGAAGTGAGCCGGATGGCGGCGAACTAGCGTTTCCACCACCACCAAGGAGAGCGTGCTGTGCCCGAGAAGATCCTGATCTCCCCCGCCGAACTCGCCTCCCTCATCGCAGCCGGCGACACCGTGGTGATCGACACCAGGTCGCCGGACCACTACGCCGCCGGGCACATCGCCGGCTCAGTGAACATGTTCGACATCTTCACCTATCTCGCGATGTCCACCAAGGAGGGCATGGCCGAGCTGAAGGACAAGTTCGTCGCCGCGTTCGGCGCCGCCGGAGTCGGTGGGAACGAGACGGTGGTGTTCTACGAAGGCTCGATGGATTCGGGCTTCGGCATGTCCTGCCGCGGCTACTACCTGATCAGCTTCCTGGGCTACCCCAAGGCGCACATCCTGCACGGCGGGCTGGCGGCGTGGCAGGCGGCGGGCATGGAGGTCACCACCGAGGTGCCGTCCCCGGCGGCCAAGGCGTTCCCGGTGTCCTCGGCCGGCGAGCACATGATGCTCGACAAGGACGACATGCTGCAGGCGCTCGGCGACGAGAGCGTGATCAAGCTGGACGTGCGGGACGTGGACGAGTGGATCGGCACCTCCTCCTCGCCGTACGGGCCGGATTTCGCGCCGCGCAAGGGCCGTATCCCGGGTGCCCGGTGGCTAGAGTGGTACCGGCTGATGAAGCCCACCAAGGCAGGCCCGATGTTCAAGTCCAAGGACGAGCTGTTGGCCGAGCTGTACACGGTGGGCGTGACGCCGCAGACGCCGGTCTACCTCTACTGCTTCAAGGGCGCCCGGGCATCCAACTCGCTGGTGGCGCTGCAAGAGGCGGGCGTGAAGGACGTGCGGATGTATTTCGGTTCCTGGAACGAGTGGAGCCGAGACCCGGAGCTGCCGATTGAGACGGGCATGCCGTTCGCGTAACGCCTTAGGGAGCGCGTCCGTCCGTCACGCGGGTGGTGGGCGGGCGCGACTGGCTGGGCGGCTAGAGCATGATCTCTTCGATCATGCTCTGCTTGACTGAGAAAAGAGCAGCTTTATCCGAGCCTTCGGATCGCGAAGCGACTCCGATTGCTCGGATGCTGCTCTAGTGCTGGCCGAAGCTGGCGCCGCTGCCGCCGGCGGCGTTGCTGCTGCCTGGGGCCGCGGCGTTGAACCGGCCCACATTGCCCAGCAACTGCTGCATGAATGTCGCCTCGCTGCCGGGCGAAGGGGTCGCGCGCGCCACCATCGCCACCGGCTGGCTGTCCTTCTGCCCCAGCTTCTTCACCGTTTGCAGCACGCCCTGGTCGTCGAAGCTGAGCTCCACCACGTTCTGCGCCGTGACGCCCTGCACCCGCCCGACCCGCGGCTGGGTGACCTCGCTGATATAGATCCAGGTGTTGTCGTCGAACGACGCCTTGGCCGTCGGCGAGCCGAGTGCGCTCATGACGTCGGCGCGCGTCGAGGTGCCGGGCACGATGTCCTGCAGTTGCTCGGACGTGACGCGGTTGCCGCGGAGCTGGGGCGGGAAGGAGAAATACGAGCAGCCGCTCAACATCGCGGCGACCAGCACTAGAACCACTTGACGTCGCACGGCAGACGGCTCCCGGTTTCGGCTTTGCGCATTGACCCGGTTGGCCGCCATGCCATGTCCGGGCGTGGCGAAACGCCGGGTCGCCGCGGCCAGGGGGTGTCACGCGGAGCCGGGGCGTGTCAACGTTTGCGTCGCATGTGGCGTCGCTTGGTGGTGGCTTGGGGGGACAAATGGCGTTTTTCGGCTTGCTCGGCCGCGGCCGTCACGAGCGGACCGGGTTCTCGCTCTACACCGCCGCCGTGACCGCGGCGCGGGACCCGTATTTCTACACCGACCTGGCCGTGCCGGACACGCTGGACGGCCGCTTCGACATGGTGGCGCTGCATACCTGCGTGCTGATCCAGCGGTTGCGCGGCCTGCCAGCCCCCGGCCCGGCCATCGCCCAGGCCATGTTCGACGCCATGTTCTCCGACATGGACATCACCCTGCGCGAGATGGGCGTTGGCGACATGACGGTGGCCCGCAACGTGCGCGCGATGTGGGAGGCGCTGCATGGCCGCGCGATCGCCTATGAGGCCGCAATGGGCGACTCGGACCCGGAGGCCTTGCCGCGTGCCCTGGCCCGCAACGTGTGGCGTGGCGGCGAGGCACCTGGCGCGGCGCCGCTGGCCGGCGTAGTGCAGCGGCTGATCGCCCTGCTCGGGGCCCTGCCGCCGGAGGAGCTGTTCGCCGGCCGCGTCTCCTTCCCGCCCCCGGCGGCGAGCCCGCTCGCAGCATGACCACGGACGTTTCGCCCGAACTCTCCCGCCCGCTGGCGGCGGCGCGCGTTGGCCAGGCCGGGCTGGCGATGGTGGTGGAGGCGAATGCGGCGGAATGCGAGGCGGTGGCGCGCCGCCTGTTGGTGCCGGCCGTGCTGGCGCTGCGGTGCGCCTGGCAGTTGCGGCCGGGCCACGCCGGCAGCCTGGAGGCCGAGGGATCGCTGCGCGCGCAGGTGCGACAGGTGTGTGTGGTCACGCTCGACGAGTTCGACAGCGAATTGGTCGAGGAGTTTGCCGTCCGCTTCGTCCCGGGCAGCACGGCGGAGGTCGCGGCGGACGCTGCGGAGGAGTACGACGCTTGGGCCGACGACCTGGACGAGCCCGACCAGGTTCCGTTCGCCGACGATACGCTCGACCTCGGTGAGGCCGCAGTGGAGCAGTTGGCCCTGGCGCTCGACCCGTATCCGCGCAAACCCGGCGCCGAGCTGGAGACGCCTGCGCCCGGCGCCGACGATGGTCCGTGGGCCGCCCTCGCCAAATTGCGCCCGCCGGACTAACGTCAGCCCTGCTTGCGGGTGCCAGGCGCCTCTGCTAGACGGCGGCCCCTGAGCTATTGCGGAATTATGACGTGGCGGCCCGAGCGGTCGGCCGCGGTTCACCTGGAGTGGGAGGCACGCGGCCATGGCCGTTCCTAAGAAGAAGACGTCGCAATCCCGCATGGGCATGCGCCGAAGCCATCATGCCCTGACGGTGCCGGCGTTCGCCGAATGTGGCAATTGCGGCGAATTGAAGCGTCCGCACCACGTCTGCGCCCATTGTGGCCATTATGACGGGCGCGAGGTCGTTGCTGCCGGCAAGCCGCTGAAGGGCGCAGTGCGGGTCTGACCGCACAGCGTCGGCAGGACGGCGAGGTGCATCATGGCAGAGCCGGCTAGCCCGCGCAGGAAGCCCGCCGCCCTTGCAGTGGCGATGACGGGCGAGCCGTTTACCCTCGCGGTCGACGCGATGGGGGGCGACCATGCCCCCGAGGCGGTGATCGCCGGGCTGGCACTGGCCGCCGAGCGCCACCCCGGTGCCCGCTTCCTGGTGGTGGGCGACGAGGCTCGGCTGGCGCCGCTGATGGCCAACCCGCGCCTGGCGGCCTGCTGCACCGTGCGGCATGCGCCCGACGTGATTGGCAGCGACATGAAGCCCACCGCGGCGCTACGGGTGCGCGCTGCCTCCATGCGGCTCGCCATCGACGCGGTAGCGGCGGGCGAGGCGGCGGGCGTGATCTCCGCCGGCAACACCGGCGCGCTGATGGCACTGGCCAAGATCGTGATCAAAACCCTGCCCGGCATCGACCGCCCCGCGTTGGCCGCCCTGCTGCCCTCCGCGCGCGGTGACGTGGTGATGTTGGACCTCGGCGCCAATGTTGCCTGCGACTCGCGCAACCTGGTCGAGTTCGCCGTGATGGGGGACGTGTTCGCCCGCGTGGTGCTCGGCCTGCCCGCGCCCAGCATCGGCCTGCTCAACGTCGGCTCGGAGGACCTGAAGGGCGACGAGCGGGTGCGCCAGGCGGCCGAGGTGCTGCGCCGGAGCCATATCGCCGCCCAGTTCCACGGCTTCGTGGAGGGCGACAACATCGCCGCCGGCACCACCGACGTCGTTGTCACCGACGGCTTCACCGGCAACGTCGCGCTCAAGACCGGGGAGGGCGCGTTGCGGCTGGTGATGCTCCTGCTCAAGCAGGTGTTCCGCAGCAACTGGGCCGGGCGGCTGGCCTACCTGCTGGCCCGCCCGGGGCTCGAGCGGCTGCGCGAATGGGTCGACCCGCGGCGCTACAACGGCGCCATCATGGTGGGGCTGAACGGCGTCGTGGTGAAGTCCCACGGCAGCACGGACGCCGAGCAGTTCGCCTACGCCACCGACCTCGCCATCGACATGGTGTCGCACCAGTTCAACGAGCAAATCCGCGACGGGCTGGCGCGCATAGCCGAGCTGGGCAGCGCCAGCGGCACCGGGCCGGTCCTCGCGGCCGCGCGCTGAATGATCCGTGCCGTGGTGGAGGGCGCTGGCAGCTACCTGCCCGAGCGCGTGGTGAGCAACGCGGAGCTGGCCGAGCGGGTGGACACCACCGACACCTGGATCGTGGAGCGCACCGGCATCCGGCAGCGCCACATCGCCGGGCCGCACGAGACGGCGGCGTTCATGGCGACGCGCGCGGCGCAGGCCGCACTCGAGCACGCCGGCGCCGGGCCGGCCGACGTGGACGCCATCATCCTGGGCACCAGCACGCCGGACCAGGCATTTCCCGCCACCGCGTTGGCCGTGCAGGCGGCGCTGGGCTGCCCCGGCTTTGGCTTCGACGTGTCGGCGGCGTGCAGCGGGTTCATCTACGCGCTGAGCATTGCGGACGCCATGATCCGGTCCGGCCAAATCCGCGGCGCGCTGGTGATCGGCAGCGAGGTCTACTCCCGCATCCTGGATTGGACCGACCGCGGCACCTGCGTGCTGTTCGGCGACGGCGCCGGCGCGGTGTTCCTGCGCGGCTTGCCGCAGGGCGACTACGGCCCCCCGCGCGGCATCCTCTCCACCCACCTGCATGCCCAGGGGGACCTCGGATCGCTGCTCTACATCGACGGCGCGGTCGGCCGGCCGGAGCTCTCCGGGCATCTGCGCATGAACGGCCGCGAGATCTTCCGCCATGCCGTGGCCAAGCTGGCGGCGGTGGTGGACGAAGCGTTGGCCGCCAACGGGCTCGGCCATGGCGACGTGGACTGGCTGGTGCCGCACCAGGCCAACCTGCGCATCATCGACGCGATGGGCCGCAAGCTCGGCCTGCCGCCCGAGCGAGTGGTGGTGACGGTGGACCGCCACGCCAACACCTCCGCCGCCTCGGTCCCACTCGCGCTGGCCGACGCCTGGCATGGCGGCCGGATGCGCCGCGGGGACCTGGTGGTGCTGGAGGCGCTCGGCGGCGGGCTCACCTGGGGCTCGGCGCTACTGCGCTTGTAGCCGCCCAAAGCCGGTGCGACTCTGCCGCCACAGCGCGGGCAGAATGGTTTAATCTCAAGCGCTTTGCTTGACGCTTCTCACCGACCGCTCATAGCGTGCCGGCTATGAACACCGTTACTCGCGCGCAACTGGCGGAACGCATCTACACGCAGGTCGGCCTGTCTCGAAACGAGTCGGCGGAGCTGCTGGAGACGGTGCTGAACCGCGTTTCCAAATCGCTGGAAAGTGGAGAATCCGTTAAAATCAGTGGGTTCGGCACGTTTTCTGTGCGCCAGAAAGGCCGCCGCATCGGGCGCAATCCCAAAACCGGCGTCGAAGTGCCGATCCTGCCGCGCCGGGTGCTGGTGTTCCGGCCCAGCCAGGTGCTGAAGGCGCATGTCAACGGCATCGCCATCCCAACCGGCGACGAGTTTGCCAGCGACGAGGAATGATGTTGGCCGACGCGCCTGAGGACGACCCGGCGGATGCTGTCCGCGCCAAGCCGAAAAAGGCCCCCAATGCGTTCCGCACCATCAGCGAGGTGGCGGACGAGTTGCACATCCCACAGCACGTGCTGCGGTTTTGGGAGACCAAGTTCCCGCAGGTGAAGCCGCTCAAGCGGGGGGGCGGGCGGCGCTATTACCGGCCGGACGACATCGCGCTGCTGCGCCGCATCTCGGACCTGCTGTATATCCAAGGCTACACCATCAAGGGCGTGCAGCGCCTGCTGCGGGAGGGCGGGGGCAAGCTCTCCGACGACATTCCGCCCGCTACTGAGGCCGAGCGTGCTGCCGCCGCCGCCGAGCGCGCGCAGGGTGACGAGACGCCGGCCCCGCTGCTGCCAATCCCCGGCATGACACCGCTGGTGCCCACCCTGCGCGCCGCCCGCCCCGACCCGGCGGCGCAGGAAGTCGTCCGCCTGCGCGCGCTGTTGCGGCACGCGCTGGAGGAACTCGAGGCGATCCGCCGCCTGCTGCCGGGTTGACGCCAAACGCACCGCCCGCGTTGCGGCGCCAGGGTGCGGCTGCTACACCGGGCGCAGTCGGAGCGTAGCGCAGTCTGGTAGCGCATCAGTCTGGGGGACTGAGGGTCGTGGGTTCGAATCCCGCCGCTCCGACCAGCTCTTGACCTTCCCAGCCTGGGAAGCCCCATATCCCGTGCCTGAACGGGAGCGGGTAGCATGGACCAAGGCATATTGCAGCGCACATCGGCCGCCCGCGTGGATGTGGGCGTCACGGGCATGCATTGCGCCGCCTGCGTGCGCCGGGTCGAGCGGGCGATTGCGGCGGTGCCCGGGGTCGAGGCGGTTGCCGTCAACCTCGCCACCGAGCGCGCCGCCATCACCCCAGGCAGCGGTTTCGACCTTAGCCGCCTGACGGACGCGGTGACGGCGGCAGGCTTCGGCATCGCGGCGGCGCCCGAGGCGGCTGTGCCGACGGAACGCAGGTGGAGTGCGCCCGGGGAGGGCACCATGGCGGCCGTGGCGCTCGCGTTGGCCGCACCGCTGCTGCTGCCGATGCTGGCGGCGCCGTTCGGGGTGAACCTGGCCCTGCCCGTGATGGCCCAGCTTGCCCTGGCTGCCGTGATGCAAGTGGTGTTCGGCGCGCGTTTCTACCGGGGCGCGTGGCTGGCGCTGCGCAGCGGGGCGGGCACGATGGACAGCCTGATCGCCCTCGGCACCACCGCCGCCTTCGGGCTCAGCCTGTGGAACCTGGCGGCTGGCCGGGGCGGCGCGCTGTATTTCGAGGCGTCGGCCACCATCATCGCCCTGGTCCGGCTCGGCAAATGGCTCGAAGGCCGGGCGCGGCGCGAGGCTGCCTCCGCCATCGGCGCGCTGCAGACGCTGCGGCCGGAGCGCGCCCGCGTGCGCCGCGCTGGCGCCGAAGCCGACATCCCCCTGGCCGAACTCCGCGTGGGGGACCTGCTGGTGGTGCGGCCCGGCGAGCGCATCGCGGCGGACGCGATCGTGCAGGAGGGCACCGGCAGTGCGGACGAAAGCCTGCTGACCGGCGAAAGCCTGCCGGTGGACAAGCAGCCGGGTGACCGCGTGGTTGGCGGCGCGCTGAACGGCGAGGCGTGGCTGCTGTGCCGGGTCACCGCCATCGGCGCGGAAACCCAGCTCGCGCGCCTCAGCCGCCTGGTCGCCGCTGCGCAGGCCGACAAGCCGCGGGTGCAGCGCCTGGTCGATCGGGTGAGCGCCGTGTTCGTGCCCGTGGTGGTGGCGCTCGCTGGCCTCACCTTCCTGGCCTGGTGGCTGGCCGGCGGCGGGGTGCAGGCGGCGGCGGTGAGCGCCATCGCCGTGCTGGTGATCGCCTGCCCCTGCGCGCTGGGCCTGGCCACGCCGGCCGCCATCATGGTGGGCACGGCGGTCGCGGCGCGTCACGGCATCCTGGTGCGCGACGCCGCAGCGCTCGAGCAGGCGCGCGCCATCCGCACCGTGGTGTTCGACAAGACCGGCACGCTGACCCGCGGGCAGCCCGAGTTGGTGGCGCTGCAGCCGGCGCCGGGTGAGACGGAGGCGACTCTGCTGGGCTTGGCCGCGTCGCTGCAGGCCGGCAGCGAGCACCCCCTGGCGCGCGCAGTGCTGTCGCGCGCCCCGGCGACGCCAGCCGGGCAGGTGCGTGCGCTGCCGGGCTTGGGCGTCGCGGGGGAGGTGGCCGGGCGCGCGCTGCGGCTGGGCAACCGGCGGCTGATGCGCGAAGCCGGTGTCGACCTCGGCGCGCTCGGCCCGCTTGCCGACGCGTTGGAGCGGGAAGGCCGCACCGTGTCCTACTTGGCGGAAGGCGGCCGGCTGCTCGGCCTGCTCGGCTTTGGCGACGCGCTCAAGCCGGGCGCGGCCGAGGCGGTCTCCCGGCTGCGCGCCCGCGGCCTGCGGGTGGTGCTGCTCACCGGCGACTCGCAGGGCGCAGCCGACGCGGCGGCCCGGGCGGTGGGCATCGCGGAGGTGCATGCCGTCGCACTCCCCGCCGACAAGGCCGCGCTGGTTGCCCGGCTGCGGCAGGCCGGGCCAGTCGCCATGGTGGGGGACGGCGTGAACGACGCGGCCGCCCTCGCCGCGGCCGACCTCGGGTTGGCGATGGCGACGGGGACGGACGTGGCGGAAGCTGCCGCCGGGATCACGCTGATGCGCGGTGATCCGCTGCTGGTGCCCGCCGCGCTCGACATCGCCTCCCGCACCGTTGGGCGCATCCGGCAGGGGCTGTTCTGGGCCTTCGCCTACAACGCGGTCGGCATTCCGCTGGCGGCGGCCGGCCTGCTCAGCCCGGCGATCGCGGGGGCGGCGATGGCCTGCTCGAGCGTGAGCGTTGTGGCCAGCGCGCTGCTGTTGCGGCGCTGGCGGCCGGCATGACCGCGAGCGTCACCATCGGCGAGGCGGCCGCGGGGTCGGGCGTTTCGGCCAAGATGATCCGCTACTATGAGGAGATCGGGCTGATCCCCTCCGCCGACCGCAGCCCGGCCGGCTACCGCCGCTACAGCGCGGCGGACGTGCAGACCCTGCGCTTCCTCAAGCGCGCCCGCACGCTCGGCTTCTCGGTGGCCGACATGCGCGAGCTGCTGGCGCTGTGGCGGGACGAGCGGCGGGCCAGCGCGGACGTGAAGCGGCTCGCGATGGCCCATGTCGCGGCGCTGGAAAGCAAGGCGCGCGAAATCGCCGAGATGACCAGCGCGCTGCGCCACCTGGCCGATCGCTGCGAGGGCGACCACCGCCCCGACTGCCCAATCATCACCGAACTCGCTGGCTGACCCCACTTAAGCCGCGGCCGCCAGCACCGGGACAGGGAACACCCGGGTGGCGATCGCCTCCCGCGTCTCGGCGTCGTGCGCGATCGCCAGGATGGCCGCGCCGCGCGCCCGCGCCTCCGCCACCAGCGCGATCACCACGGCGCGGTTTTCGCCATCGAGCGAAGCGGTCGGCTCGTCCAGCAGCAGGATGGGGTGGCCGGCCAGGAACCCGCGTGCCAGGTTCACCCGCTGCTGCTCGCCGCCGGAGAACGTGGCCGGCGGCAACGCGTGCAGCCGCTCGGGCACGTTCAGGCGCAGCAAGGTGGCGCGCGCCCGCTCCCGCGCTTCGTCGGGCTCGGTGCCGCCGGCGGTGAGCGCCTCGGCCACGATCTCCAGCGCCGGCACGCGCGGCACCACGCGGAGGAACTGGCTAACATAGCCCAGCGTCTGGCGCCGCACCGCCAGCACGGTGCGCGGGTCGGCGGCCGCGAGGTCCACCCAGTCGCGGGCGTGGCGCACCAGGATGCGGCCGCCTTCCGCGCGGTAATTGCCGTAGAGGCTGCGCAGCAGGGTGGACTTGCCCGCACCCGACGGCCCGGACAGCACGACGCACTCCCCGGCATGCACCACCAGGTCCACCCCGGCCAGCACGGGCAAGCGCAGGCCACCCTGGAGATGCAGGGTGAACGACTTGGCCAGGCGCTCGGTGCGAAGCATGGCGGCGTTCATGCCTGCAGCACCGAGCTGACCAGCAATTGCGTGTAGGCGTGCTGCGGGTCGTCCAGCACCTGGTCGGTCAGGCCGCTTTCCACCACGCGACCACGCTGCATCACCAGCATGCGCCCGGCCAGCAGTCGCGCGACGGCGAGGTCGTGGGTGACCAGCACGGCGGCGAGGCCGAGGCGGCGCACCAGGCTGCGGATCAGGTCCAGCAGCCGCGCCTGCACCGAGACGTCGAGCCCGCCGGTGGGCTCGTCCATGAACACCAGGCGCGGATGCGTCACCAGGGTGCGGGCGATCTGTAGCCGCTGCAGCATGCCGCCGGAGAAGGTGCGCGGCAGGTCGTCGAGCCGCGCCGGGTCGATCTCCACCTGGCGCAGCCACTCCGCCGCGGTGGCGCGGATGTCGCCATAGTGGCGCGACCCGGCGGCCATCAGGCGCTCGCCCACGTTGCCGCCGGCCGAGACCGCCATGCGCAGCGCCATGCGCGGCTCCTGATGCACGAACCCCCAGTCCGACCGGTGCAGCGCGCGCAAGGCGGGTGCGGGCATGCGGTGCACGTCGTGCGGCTGGCCGTCCGGGTCGCGGTAGGTGACGATGCCGGCGTCCGGCCGCAGCCGGCCCGAGAGCACGTTGAGCAGGGTGGTCTTGCCGGAGCCGCTTTCCCCCACGATGGCCAGCACCTCGCCGGGCCAGAGCTCGGCGTCCACCCCGTCCAGCGCCGGGTTGGCGCCGTAGTGCAGGCGCAGGCCGCGCGCCTCGAGCAGCGTGTCGCTCATGCCGCGCGCTCGCGTCGGCCGGTGCAGTAGTCGGTGTCGGAGCAGACGAACATGCGGCCGCCGCGATCATCGGTGATGACCTCGTCGAGGTAGCTGTCGCCGGCGTCGCACAGGGCGCAGCGGTGCGGGGCACGGGTGAGCCGGAACGGGTGGTCGGCAAAGTCGAGCGGGCGCACCTCGGTGTAGGGCGGCACGGCATAGACGCGGCTTTCGCGCCCGGCGCCGAACAGTTGCAGCGCGGGCATGGCGTGCATCTTGGGGGTGTCGAAGGCTGGGATGGGGGAAGGCGCCATAAGGTACCGCCTATTCACCATCACCGGGTAGTCGTAGCTGACCCTCACCTCGCCGTAGCGCGCGATGTCCTCGTAGAGCCGCACGTGCATCAGGCCGTACTCCGCCAGCGCGTGCATGCGCCGGGTCTCGGCGCGGCTGGGCTCGAGGCCGGACAGCGGTTCCGGCTGCGGCACCTGGTAGACGATCACCTGATCCTCCCGCAGCGGGGTTTCCGGGATGCGGTGCCGAGTTTGGATTACGGTCGCCTGCTCGGTGCGCGTGGTGGTCGCGACCCCGGCGGTGCGGGCGAAGAAGCGGCGGATGGAGACGGCGTTGGTGGTGTCGTCGGCGCCCTGGTCGATCACCTTCAGCACGTCGTTGGCGCCGAGGATGCTGGCGGTGACCTGGATGCCGCCGGTGCCCCAACCATAGGGCAGCGGCATTTCGCGCGAGCCGAACGGGATTTGATGGCCCGGGATCGCCACCGCCTTGAGCAGCGCGCGGCGCAGGCTGCGTTTGGTCTGCTCGTCAAGGTAAGCGAAGTTGTAGCCGTTCATTCCGCCGCCTCCCGCTCGCCACCGGCTGCTTGCGCGCGCATGTGGCGAATGGTCTCGAGTTCGCTCTGGAAGTCCACGTAGTGCGGCAGCTTGAGGTGTTCGACGAAGCCAGTGGCCTGGATGTTGTCGCAGTGGGACAGCACGAACTCCACGCTCTGCGCCGGCGCCGTCACGTCCTCGCCCAGTTCTTCGGCGCGCATCGCGCGGTCCACCAGCGCCATGCCCATCGCCTTGCGCTCTCCGTGGCCGAAGCACAGCCCGTAGCCGCGGGTGAACTGAGGCGGCACGGTTTTCGAGCCGGCGAACTGGTTTACCATCTGGCATTCGGTGAGCGTGACGTCGCCGATGTCGATGGCGAAACCTAATTCCGGCGGCTCGATCCAGACCGCGGCGTCACCCACCCGCAATTCGCCGACGAAGGGGTGCGTGCTGCCGTAGCCGCGCTGGGTGGAGTAGCCCATCGCCATCAGGAAGCCCTCGTCGCCCCGCGCCAGCGCCTGCAGGCGGACGTCCCGTGCGGCTGGGAAGGCGAGTGGCTGGCGGGTCAGGTCGCCAGGCTCGCGAGTGCTGTTGTGGTCGGGCTCGATCAGGCCTTGCGCGCCCAGGATGTCGATCACGCGGGGGGTTGGCAGCTCGGGCGCGGCTTCGGTGGGGGCGGGCGGCGGCGGGGCCGGGGCGAAATCCAGCAGGCGATGGGTGTAGTCGTAGGTGGGGCCTAACACCTGGCCGCCGGGCAGGTCCTTGAACACGGCGGAGACCCGGCGACGCAACGGCATCGTGGCCGTGTCCACCGGGCGGGCGGCGGCGAAGCGGGGCAGGGTGGTGCGGAACGCGCGCAGCAGGAAGGCGGCCTCCACCAGGTCGCCCTGGGCCTGCTTGATGGCGAGCGCGGCCAGTGCAGGATCGTAGCACGAGCCCTCCGCCATCACCCGGTCGACCGCGCGGCCGAGCTGCTCGGCGACCTGCGCGACCGTGAGTTCCGGCACCGCGGGGTCACCACGTCGCTCCCGCGCCAGCCAGGCATGCGCCGCGTCGATCGCCTGCTCGCCGCCTTTGACCGCCACATAGGCCATGCCTAAGCCTCCTCGACACAGGTGGTGCGGGGCAGCGCGCAGAGTTGCGTGCCGGCGCACAGGATAAGGTCCACGCCGCGGGGGAACAGCGCGTGGTTGGCGGCCCATTGCGCGGTGAAGTCGCTCGGCAAGCCCTCGGCGCGCAGTGATGCGGTGTCGCGCAGGCCGGGGCCGGAGACGCGGTAGGTCCGCCCGCTGCCGAGCCCGGCCACCTGCAACACGAGCGTGGCGCTGGCTTCCGGCCCGGCCTCACTGCCGGCATCGAGGCTGGCGAGGCGCGGCATCTGGAGCGCGCAGAGGAAGGCGGCGGTGCCGGGTTCGGCCCGGGTGGCGCCGCAGTGGAAGGCGAGCCAGGGCCAGGCGTCGGCGGCCGCGGCGTCAAGCCAGAGCGGAGTTTCGGCGTCGATCAAGGTCAGCAGGGTGGCCGCGGTGGCAGGGGCGAGCGGCGGCGGTGGCGCCAGGTCCTGTCCGGCCGGGTGGCAGCGCCCCGGGCGGGCCATGGCGTCCAGCAGGGCGCGGAAGCAGGTCTGCGCCTGCGACACCGGGTCGGCAAAGCCGGGTTGCAGCATCATCCGCGCATCGTGGCCATGGTGAAGAACTGCACCCGGGTGGCCGCCGCCTCCGCCGCAAGCGCCGCGCGCTGGGCCGCCTGTGCCGCGGCAAGCGGGGCGATCACGCCCTGGTACAGCGCCGGCAACTGCGCCGGATCCTGCAAGGCGGCGTCCAGCGCGGCGGCCAACTCGGCCTGTCGCAGGTCCCGCCCGGCGACGTAGGCGTGGCCGACCTGGCCGCTGGCGGCGCGCACGGTGCAGCGCGCCACCGTCATCTCGCCCAGGTTGAACGCGGCACCGCCGCCGCCGGCCCGGCCGCGCACCATCACGCTGCCGACCTCCGGACCGCGCAGCAGGGCGTGCGGCGGCAGGCTGGGCAGCGTGGCCAGGCGCTGCTCGATTTCGCTGGCGGAGGTGCGGGCGAGCACGGCCATCCAGCGCTGCCGCTCGGTGAGGTTCGAGTCCATGGGTTGAAGTCCTTGGTCGTATAGATGTCTAGACAACTAACCGGGCAAAGCGCTAAGGTCAACCGACATGCAGCAACCGCCTCCCCGCCATGGATGAAGATCCGGTGACAGCCATCGCAGGCGTCGCGCGCTGGCGGCACATCAGCGAGACGCTGCGCGCCGCCATCGCCGCCGGAGACCATCGCCCCGGCGACCGCCTGCCGACCGAAACCGCGCTGGCCCGCCGCTTCGCCGTCAACCGCCACACCGCACGGCGCGCGCTGGAGGCGTTGGCGCAGGCCGGGCTGATCCGCACCGAGCAGGGCCGCGGCTCGTTTGTGGCGGAGGATGTGCTGGACTACGAAGTCGGCAGCCGCACGCGCTTCTCCGAATGGTTGCGCCGGCATAACCGCGAGGGCGAGGGCCGCGTGCTGGACCTGCGCGAGACGGCGGCGGACGCGGCGGTGGCGGCCGGGCTCGGTATTAGCCCCGGCGACCCGGCGATGCTGATGGAGCGGCTGTCGCTGGCCGAGGGCAAGCCCGTCTCGCTCGCGCGGCACTGGTTTTCCCCGCTCGCCCTGCCCGGCATCGCCGCCGCCCTGCAGCGCGAGCCCACCATCACCGCCGCCCTCGCCAGCGTGGGGGTGGCGGACTACCTGCGCCAGTCCACCCGGGTGACGGCGCGCCTGCCCACGCCCGCGGAGGCCACGCTGCTGGCGATGCCGCGCGCGCGACCATTGCTGGTGTGCGAGAACATCAACGTCGATTGCGGCGGACGGGTGGTGGAGTTTGGCGTCGCGCGCTACCCGACGCCGCGCGTGCAGATCGTGTTCGAACCGGGCGGCTGAGCGCTCGAGCAAAGGGAGACCAGACCGTGGAGCTTGCGATCACCGGCGGACAGGTGCTGCTGCCCGGCGAAGGGCTGTGCCGAACCGACCTGTTCACCGCCGGGTCGGCCATCGTCGCCGGCAACCCGGGCGGCCGCCGGTTCGACGCGCGCGGGTTGCTTGTGCTGCCGGGCATCGTCGACCTGCATGGCGACGCGTTCGAGCGCCAGGTGCAGCCGCGGCCGGGCGTCAACTTCCCGGTGCCGCTCGCCTTGGTCGACACCGAAGCGCAACTGCTCGCCAACGGTATCACCACCGCGTTCCACGGCGTGACGCTGTCATGGGAGCCCGGGCTGCGCAGCGTGGCGATGTGGCAGGCGCTGCTGGGCGCCCTAGCCGCGCACCCGGCAGGCGGCTGCGACATGCGGGTGCACATGCGCTGGGAGGCGTTCAACCTGGCCGCGCTCGAGGTGGCGCAGGCCGGCATCGTGGCTGGCCAGGTGCATCTGCTGGCGTTCAACGACCACACGCCGAGCATCCTGCACAAGATGCAGGACCCGGTGCAGGGGGCCAAGTTCAGCGAGCGCGCCGGCCTGTCGCTCGAGGCGTTCCGCGCGGTGGCCGAGCAGGCCGCGAGCCGCGCGGCGGAGGTGGTGCCCGGCCAGGCCCGCCTTGCCGCCGCCGCCCGCCGCGCCGGGTTGCCGATGGCCAGCCATGACGACGCCAGCGTGGCCGCGCGCGACGGCTTCCGCAGCCTCGGCGCCCGCATCTGCGAGTTCCCCACCACGGAGGCGGTGGCGCGGCATGCCACAGCCTGTGGCGACTGGGTGCTGATGGGCAGCCCCAACGTGGTGCGCGGCGGCTCGCACCTGGGCTGGGCGTCCGCCGCGCGCATGGTGGAGGCCGGGCTCTGCCGCGTGCTCACCAGCGACTACTACTACCCGGCGTTGCTGCAAGCGCCCTTCCTGCTGGCGGCCGGCGGGCGGGTCGGCTTGCCGGCGGCCTGGGAGCTGGTGTCCGCCAACCCCGCCGCGGCCGCCGGGTTGGCCGACCGGGGGCACTTGGCGGCGGGCGCCCGCGCCGACCTGCTGCTGGTCACGCCCGGCCCGGCGCCGCGCGTGGTGGCCACGATGGTGGCGGGCAACCTCGTCCACCTCGCCGCCGGAGCCGCCGACCGGCTCGGCTGAGGGCGGTCATCCAACGGTCACATGCCTCGGCCTAGGCGGCTGTGGTTTGGTGCGCCGCGATGTTGCAACTCGAGAACCTCGGCAAGAGCTTCGCTGGCAAGCAGGCCGTGTCGGGCGTGTCCCTCACCGTGCCGAGCGGCGCGTTCGTGGGCGTGATCGGGCGGTCGGGCGCGGGCAAGTCCACCCTGCTGCGCATGATCAACCGCCTGGTCGAGCCCAGCGCCGGCAGCGTCCGCTATGGCGCGCAGGACGTGACGGCGTTGCGTGGCCGGGCGCTGCGGGCGTGGCGGCAGAACTGCGCCATGATCTTCCAGCAATTCAACCTGGTGAACCGGCTCGATGTGCTGAGCAACGTCATGATGGGGCGGCTCGGCCACATGCCGGCCTGGCGCGCGGCGCTAAAGCTGTGGTCGCACGAGGACAAGCTGATCGCGCTCGCCGTGCTCGAGCAGATGGACATCGTGGCGCTGGCGGCCAACCGCGCGGAAGAGCTGTCGGGCGGGCAGCAGCAACGGGTGGCGATCTGCCGCGCCCTGGTGCAGGAGCCGGCGCTGATCCTGGCCGACGAGCCGATCGCCTCGCTCGACCCGCGCAACACCAAGATCGTGATGGACGCGCTGCGCCGCATCAACGGCGAGTTCGGCATCACCGTGCTGTGCAACCTGCACTCGGTGGACCTGGCGAAGAGCTACTGCGACCGCCTGGTGGGCATGGCGCAAGGCCGCATGGTGTTCAACGAGGCACCGGCCGCGCTGACCGCCGACGTGGCGCGCGAGCTGTATGGCCTGGAAGCCGACGAGGTGCTTGGCCAGGCCGCGCCGCACACCGCCGACACCGTTCTGTAACGAGACTTCCCGCCCCCGAGGCGGCATGAGGCGCTGGCTTTGTCGCATCCGGAGGACATCATCATGCTCGGCCGTCGTTCACTCCTGCTCGCCGCCCCGGCGCTCGCGCTCGCTGGCACGGCCCGCGCGCAATCCTGGAAGGCGCAATACCCGGAACTGGTGTATGCCGTGGTCCCGGCCGAAAACGCGTCTGGCGTGATGGACCGCTACGCGCCGTTCATGACCTACCTGAGCAGCGCGATCGGCACCAAGGTCACGCTGCGGGTGGCCAACGACTACGCGGCGGTGATCGAGGGGCAGAAGGCCGGCAACGTCCACATCGCCTATTACGGCCCGGCGTCTTTCTCCAAGGCGCTGATCATCGGCGTCAAGACCACCGCGTTCGCCATCGACGTGAACTCGGACGGCAGCAAGGGTTACTACTCGGTGTTCTACGTGCGGGAGAACAGCCCCTACCACGACATCCAGGACCTGAAGGGCAAGAACCTCGGCCTGGTCGATCCGAATTCGACTTCCGGCTACAACATGCCGCTGTACAAGCTCGACAAGCTGGGCATCAAGCCGGACAGCTTCTTCAGCAAGGTCGTCGTCACCGGCAGCCATGAGAACGCACTGATCGCGCTCGCCTCGGGCGAGGTGGACGTGGCGGCCAATTGGTGGAACGCGGACGACGACAGCAACCTGACCCGCATGCTGAACAAGAACATGCTGAAGGACAGCAGCGGCAAGCTACTGACCAAGGCCGATTTCCGCATCATCTTAAAGTCCGACCTGATCATCAACTCGCCGACCGCGATGCTGGACGACCTGCCGGCGGACCTGCAACAGACCGTCAAGGCGGCGTTCTTCGATGCGCCGCAGAAGGCGCCGGAAGCGTTCGCCAAGCTGTCGGACGGCAAGAACCGGCCGTGGGCACCGATCACCAACGCCGATTACGACGACACCATCAAGCTGGTTCGCTTCGTCGACAGCTTGCGCAAGGCGTAACGCAAACGGGCGCGCCCGGGGAGGCCGAACGGCGGTTCAGCGCGGGTGGCGCCGTGCTGAACGTGGCCGCGTATGACGGGCACACCTATCGCCGCCGGGTCCGCTCGCTAGCGGGCATGGGCGTCGTGCTGGCGGCGCTGCTGCTCGCCTGCTGGGTGGCCGAAGTGCGGCCGGGTGTGTTCGTCGCCAATTTCGGCAAGCTGTTCAACTACCTGTCGGACCTGTCAACGCTCGATTCCGGCGACCGGGTCTGGACCTCGCCGAGCGACTGGTTCTGGGGCCTGCCACGCTGGCTGCGGGCGTTGGGCGACACGCTGATCCTGGCCTATGCCGGCACGGTGCTGGGCGGCATCGGCGCGTTCTGCCTGTGCTTTCCCGCCAGCCGCAACTTCGCCCGCGCCGGCATCACCCGCGCGGTCGTGCGCCGCCTGCTCGAGTTCTGCCGCACCGTGCCCGACATCGTGTTCGCGCTGCTGTTCGTGCTGTGCTTCGGCCTGGGCCCGCTGCCCGGCGTGTTCGCCATCGCGCTGCACACCATGGGCACCTTGGGCAAGCTGTTCTCCGAGGTGGTGGAGAGCATCGACGAGCGGCCGCTGGAGGGCATTGCGGCCAGCGGCGGCGGGTGGTTCGCCCAGGTGCGGTTCGGCGCCCTGCCGCAGGTGCTGTCGAGTTTCGTGAGCTACGGCTTGTTCCGCTTCGAGGTCAATGTCCGCAGCGCCGCGGTGCTGGGTTTCGTCGGCGCTGGCGGCATCGGCTACACGCTGCTGATCGCGGTGCGCAAGTTCTACAACTCCGATGTCAGCGCGATGCTGCTGCTGATCGTGGTCACGGTGATGCTGATCGATTGGGGCACGGAGAAGCTGCGACATCGGCTGGTGAGCGTGACGGGGCGATGAGCGGGATTAGGCTGGCCCTACTCGGCTCGCGCGCGCAGCTTGAACAGCGCCATGCCGCGCTGCTGCGGCCCAACATGGTGCGGCGCGCGGGTGTGGCGCTCACGGTGGCGCTCGTCTCGATCGGTTTGCTGGCAAGCCTGTGGTATGTCGGCCTATCGCCTACGGTAATTGCCAGGGGGTTGCGGCGGCTCGGCTCTGTGGTCGGGCTGATGCTGCCGCCGAACCCGCAGAACTGGGCCAACGCCGGCTTCTACGTCCGCGCCTTGGCGCAGACCGTTGCGATGGCGTTCGTCGGCACGCTGGGTGCCGCGGTGCTGGCGCTCCCGCTGGCCTTCCTGGCCGCCCGCAACGTGGTGGGCAACTGGCTGATCCACATCCTCAGCCGCCGCTTTTGCGACACCGTACGCGGCGTCGACCCACTGATCTGGGCGCTGATCTGGATCAACGTGGTGGGGTTGGGCCCATTCGCCGGCGTGCTGGCAATCATCACCACGGATGTGGGCGTGTATGGCAAGTTGTTGTCGGAGGCGATCGAGACGGCGGACCGCAAGCCCACCGAGGGCGTGCTGGCGGCGGGCGGCAGCGCCGGCCAGTCGGTTCGGTTCAGCCTCATCCCGCAGCTCCTGCCCGTGGTGTTGAGCCAATTGCTGTACTATTTCGAAAGCAATACGCGCGAGGCGTCGGTGCTGGGCATCGTCGGCGCCGGCGGGATCGGGCTGCCGCTGTCGGAGATGATCCGCACCGACGAGTGGCAGCAGGTGTCATTCATCGTGCTGCTGCTGCTGGCGGCAGTGGCGGTGATCGACTGGGGCTCGAGCCGTCTGCGTCTGGCGCTGATCGGGCGGCGGCGGTAGAGCGACACGGATGCGCATGACCCTTTACTTCGCCGGCCTGCTGGCTGCCGTGGCCGCGTTGCCGGTGCCGGCCGAGGCGGCGAGCTACCCGGCGCCGCAGCAGGCGGATTGGGTCGCCCGCGACTTCCACTTCCATACTGGCGAGCTGATGCCGGTGCTGCGGCTCCACTACACCACCGTCGGTGACCCGGCGGGCGAGCCGGTGCTGATCCTGCACGGCACCGCCGGGTCTGGCAGCGCGATGCTGACGCCGGCCTTTGCCGGCGCGCTGTTCGGCCCTGGGCAGCCGCTGGATGCGGCGAAATACTACATCATCCTGCCGGACGCGATCGGCGCCGGCCAGTCGTCCCGGCCGTCCGAGGGGTTGCGGGCGCATTTCCCGCGCTACGACTACGACGACATGGTGCAAGCCGACCACCGGCTGCTGACCGAGGGCCTCGGCATCCACCATCTCCGCCTGGTGCTGGGCCATTCGATGGGCGGGATGCTGACCTGGGACTGGGCCGAGGCCTATCCGGGCTTCATGGACGCGCTGGTGCCGATGGCGTCGCAGCCGACCGCGATGGCCAGCCGCAACTGGATGATGCGCCGCATGCTGATCGAGTCGATCCGGCAGGACCCGGCGTATCACGGGGGTGACTACACCACGCAGCCGCCATCCTTGCGGCTAGCCAGCGTGATGTTCGGCATCGCCACCAGCGGCGGCACGCTGGGCTGGCAATCCCAGGCGGCGACGCATGCCGAGGCGGACCATCTGGTGGACGCGATGCTGGGCGCGCCGCCGCCGCCGGACGCCAACGATTTTATCTACCAGTGGGACGCGTCACGCGATTACGACGCGGCGCCGGGTCTGTCCCGCATCAGCGCGCCGCTGCTGGCGATCAACGCCGCCGACGACGAGCGCAACCCGCCGGAGACGGGCGTGATGGCGCAGGCGATGCAGCAGGTCCCGGGTGGTCGGCTCAACCTGATCCCCGCCAGCGCCGAGACCCGCGGTCACGCCACCACGGCGATGGCGACGTTCTATGCCGAAGCGCTACGGCAATTCATCGCGGCGGCGCCCCACCGCGACCACCGTTAGGCGATGTTGACCGAGCGGCTAGGCCTTCTTGCGGCTTACCACGCGGC
The DNA here is from genome assembly GCA_965199105.1 of Acetobacteraceae bacterium. Classification (GTDB taxonomy): domain Bacteria; phylum Pseudomonadota; class Alphaproteobacteria; order Acetobacterales; family Acetobacteraceae; genus LMUY01. The sequence continues at coordinate 2,673,730 of CBDAQO010000002.1, forward strand.
GCTTGCCCGATGCGGGTGCGGCGGCCTTTAGCGTTTGGCAGGACCCCATCTCGGCCGGCACCAGGTCCTTCCCGGCGGCGTATTGCGGCAGCTCGGTGGGGGCGGGCAGCGCCATCACCTCGTCGAACACCAGCTTGTTGCGCGGGCAGAAATCGCTGCCCTGGTGCTGGCCCTGTTCGCCCTGCTCGTTGGCCAGCAGGGTGATGTAGCTGTCGTATTCCTTCTGCGCCGCGCGGCCGTATTCACGCTTGAACCAGGCGTTCACCACGCCGTCCTCGCGCACCAGCTCGCTGCGGTAGCGCACGACGAAGCTGTTGTAGGCGTCTTCGTCGCTGCAGCCGACCGCCAGCACCGACAGCTCGCTCTTGAGCGCACCCACTTCGAACGCGGACTGGTCGGCGCCCGACGAACAGCGCACCTGGGCTTGTGCCGCATTGGCGGCGACCAGGCCGAAGCAGGCAACGAGGCTGGGGACGAGACGGCGGGACGTAAGGCTCATTTCACTACTCCTTTGGTGGCCAGTGGCTTGCTGGTAGTGACGGGTGGCGTGCTGGTAGTGACGGGTGGCGTGCTGGCCGAGGTGGCGCCGGCGGGCTGGACGGTGACGGCGAGGATGGCGTTGCCCGGGACGAGCTCGACCGTGAAGCTGTCGGCGACCGGGGCAGCGTCGGGCGTGTAGTCCACCCTGGTGTCGTCGCCCACGGTGTGGATGAACACGCGCCCCTTCTCGGCGCGGCGCTGCACCAGGCCGGCGCCGTAGGGCTTGCCGTCATCGGCCACGGTCAGCCCGCACCAGCCAGCGCCGCCGGTGGTGATGGTGGCCGTCACGGTCTTGCCGCCCTCGGGCTGCACCGGGGAGGCGGTGCAGACTGCCGCCTTGCCTTGCAGGTCGGCCGCGTAGACGCGGGCACGCGATTGCGGAAGGAGCGAGGCGGTCTGCGTGCAACCCCCAGCGAGGCCGGCCAGGAGCGCCAAGGTCAAGGCGCCCGTTTTGGGGATCATCACTCAGCGGACTCCATGTCAAAAGCGCCCAGATACCCCCGGCGCCCGAGTCGCGCGCGCCGACGCCGGGGTATTAGCGCAGCCGGCAGCGGCTGCAAACTGCATCTGCAAACTGTTTGACTTGTGGCGCGGCGCCGCTATAACCCGCCGCTCGGCAGCGGGGTATCCTGGCTGCCTGAACGCGCTTGCGCGGCTCGCATAGGTTAGGATTTGCTTGGATGTTCGCAGTCATCCGCACCGGCGGAAAGCAGTATCGCGTCACACCTGAACTGGTGCTGAAGGTGGAGAAGCTGGAGGCCGCGCCCGGCAGCACCATCACGTTCACCGACGTGCTGGCGATCGGCGGGGACGCTGGGTTGGCAATCGGCGCTCCGGTGGTGGCCGGCGCGTCGGTCACCGCGACCGTCGTCGCGCAGGACCGGCTGGACAAGGTGATCATCTTCAAGAAGCGTCGCCGGCAGAACAGCCGCCGCAAGAACGGGCACCGCCAGCACGTGACGGTGTTGCGCATCGCCGGCATCGAGGGGGCGGGCATGACCAGCGCCATCACCCACGATGCGGCGGCCGCACCGAATGGCGAGGCGACCGGAGCCGAGCCCGAGGCCACCACCGACGACACCAACGCCGCTTGAGATAGGGGCACCACGACATGGCACACAAGAAAGCAGGCGGCTCGTCCCGCAACGGGCGTGACACCGAGGGCAGGCGCCTCGGCGTCAAGAAGTTCGGCGGCGAGGCCGTCATCGCCGGCAACATCATCATCCGCCAGCGTGGCACCAAGGTGAAGCCCGGGCTGAACGTGGGCGTCGGCAAGGACCATACGCTGTTCGCGCTGACCGACGGGCACGTGGTGTTCACCCGCCGCGCTGAGGGCCGGGTGCATGTGTCGGTGAGCACGCCGGCCGAAATGCCCGCCGCCGCCGAATAGCGCCGGCACCCCGACTCGCGATACCATTCGAGGGGTCGGCAGCAGCCGGCCCCTTTTGCGTTCTGGACACCGCCCACGATGAAGTTCCTCGACCAAGCCAAAATCTACGTCCGCTCCGGCGATGGCGGGGATGGTGTGGTCGCGTTCCGGCGGGAGCGCTTCATCGAGTTCGGCGGCCCCGATGGCGGCACCGGCGGCAAGGGCGGGGACGTGATCTTCGAGGCCGTGTCAAACCTCAACACCCTGATCGACTTCCGCTACACGCAGCATTTCCGGGCGCGCAAGGGCGGCAACGGCGCCGGGTCGGACCGCACCGGCGCCGGGTCGGAGGACGTGCTGATCCGCGTGCCGGTCGGCACCCAGATCATGGACGAGGAGCGCGAGTTGCTGCTGGCCGACCTGGATGCGGCGGGCAAGCGCGTGGTGCTGTGCCGCGGGGGCGATGGCGGGCACGGCAATGCGCATTTCAAGTCCAGCACCAACCGTGCGCCGCGCCGGGCCGACAAGGGTTGGCCCGGCGAGGAGCGCTGGGTGTGGCTGCGGCTGAAGCTGATCGCCGACGTGGGGCTGGTGGGGCTGCCGAACGCGGGCAAGAGCACCTTCCTTGCCGCCGTGTCCGCCGCCCGGCCCAAGATCGCCGACTACCCGTTCACCACCCTGCACCCGCAACTGGGCGTGGTGCGGCTGTCGCACTCGGAGGAGTTCGTAATCGCCGACATTCCCGGGCTGATCGAGGGCGCGCATGAGGGCGCGGGCTTGGGCGACCGCTTCCTGGGCCATGTCGAGCGCTGCGCCGTGTTGCTGCACTTGGTGGACGGCGCGGCCGGCAACGTGGTGGCGGCATGGCGCACCATCCGCGAGGAGCTGGCGGCTTATGGCGGCGGGCTGGCCGAGAAGCCCGAGCTGCTGGTGTTGAACAAGAGCGACGCGATGACCCCGCGCGAGGCCTCGGCCCGGCGCAGCGCGCTGGAGCGGGCGTCGGGGCGGGAGGTGGCGCTGATGTCAGGCGCGACCGGGCAGGGCGTGCCGGCGATGCTGCGCCGCCTGATGGACGCGACCCACGCCGAGCAACTGGCGGTTTGACGCGTTTGCTGCCCCCCGTGGAGCGGGCTCCCTCTCCTTCTGGGAGAGGGTCGGGGTGAGGGGCCATGTTGGGCACATTGGACGGGCGTGATCCCCTCACCCAAGCCTCTCCCAAAGGGAGAGGGCTTTTAGGGGCTGATCCAGAGGAACGGGGCTTTTGCGGGTTGGCTGGCGCGAAGCTGCTCGTCGTCAAGATTGGCAGCGCGCTGGTGGCGGACGGGGGGGAGCCGCGGGTCGCCTGGCTGGACAGCGTGGCGGCGGACGTGGCGGCGGCGCGGCAGCGCGGCACGGCGGTGATCCTGGTGTCCTCGGGCGCCATCGCGCTCGCCCGCCACAGCCTCGGGCTGCACCAGCCGCGCCTGCGCCTGGAGGAGAAACAGGCGGCCGCCGCAGTGGGGCAAATCCGCCTGGCGCAGGCCTGGGCCACGGCGCTCTCGGCGCATGGGCTGACCGCGGCGCAGCTTCTGCTCACCTTGGACGACACTGAGCATCGCCGCCGCTACCTCAACGCGCGCGCGACGCTCACCACGCTGCTGGCGCTCGGCTGCGTGCCCGTGATCAACGAGAACGACACCGTCGCCACCGCCGAAATCCGCTTCGGTGACAACGACCGGCTCGCCGCCCGGGTGGCCGAGATGGTGCAGGCGGACCGGCTGCTGCTGCTGTCCGACATCGACGGGCTCTACACCGCCGACCCGCGCACCGACCCGGCGGCGCAGCACATCCCGCTGGTGCCGCAGCTCACACCGGCGATCGAGGCGATGGGCGGGGAGCCGCCGCCGGGCTACTCGTCGGGCGGCATGCGCACCAAGCTGGCGGCCGCGCGCATCGCCACCCAAGCCGGTTGCGCGATGGCGATCGCCCGCGGCAACCCGCCGCACCCGATCGCCGCGGTGCTGGCCGGCGCGCGCTGCACCTGGTTCCTGCCGGCGCCCGAGCTTGCCGACGCCGGCGGCCGCTCCGCCCGCAAGCGCTGGATCGCCGGCAGCTTGGCCGCATTGGGGACGCTTACGGTGGACCCGGGCGCTGCCAGGGCGCTGCTGACGGGGCGCTCGCTGCTGCCGGCTGGCGTGCGCCAGGTGGCCGGCGCGTTCGACCGGGGTGACCCGGTGGATGTGTGCGACCCGGCGGGCGCGGTGCTGGCGCGGGGACTGTGCGCCTACTCGGCCGAGGACATGCGGCGCATCGCCGGGCATCGCTCGGAGCAGATCGAGGCCCTGCTCGGCTGGCGCGGCCGCGACGAGGCCATCCACCGCGACGACCTGGTCGTGTTCGCGGCAGAGGCGGCTGGCAACCCCGCCTAGAACTGTGCCAGCACGGCACCGACCATCAGCATCTGCACAAAGTTCGCCACCACCGACACGCGGTGACCGCGGTCGAAGCGCTGCTTGGCTGCGGCGTCTCCGGCTTGCGCCGCGTCGCTCCAGCGGTTGATGCGCGGCATCAGCCATTGCCGCAGCCAGAGGGTGAGCGCCGCGACCACGATCAGGGTCAGGCCGGGCCAATGCGGGATCAGCGCGCAGCCGGCGAGCGCGGCGTTGATCAGCACGAACAGGTAGTAGACCGGGAACACCGCGCGGATGAATGGCCCGGCTTGCGGCCCCGGCAAGCGGGTGAACACCAGCGGCGCCATGATGGCGGCGAAGAACACCATGCCGCCGAGCAGCACGGCGGTGATGAACAGGGGCAACCAAGTCGTCATAGCGTGATGATGGTCCCGCGCGCCCAAGCCGCAAGCGCGGCGTTTGGTCCTGCGCATAGTGGAGATGGAATGATGCTGCGAACCGCTTTCCTGCTGGGCCTGGTCGCCGGGTCGCGCACCATGACGCCGTTGGCCGCCGTGTCGATGGCGGCGCAGGGCGGGCGCTTGCCGCTGCAGGGCACGCCGTTGGGCATCCTGGCGACACCGCAGGCGGCCACCACCCTGGCGATGCTCGCGGCGGGCGAGTTCGCGAGCGACAAGCTACCGGGCATGGGCAGCCGGACGACGCCGTTCCAGTTCACCGGCCGGCTCACCAGCGGGGCGGTGTGCGGGGCGGCGGTGGGGTTGCCGCGCAACGCGCCCGCGGGAATGGCCGCCGGGGTCGCGGGTGCGGCGCTCGGCACGCTGGTGACGGCCCTGGCCCGCTCCGGCCTGGCCAAGCGGCTGGGCGCGGACCTGCCCGCCGCGCTGCTGGAGGACGCCGCGGTGGTGGGCAGTGCCGCGCTGCTGTCGCAGGTGGCGCTCAGGTCGCGCCGGCAGTCGGCTTAGGCTCGCCCGACCCAGGCACCGGGCTGCTTGCGGGCAAGGCGCGCCAGGTCCAGGCCAGGCTGCCCAGCAGCATTCCCCCGGTCACCAGGAACACCCAGCGCAGCCCGAACGCCGCCGCCACGGCGCCACCGGTGAGTGGGCCGAGCGAGCTGCCGAGGAAGCTGGCGGAGGCGGTCAGCCCCAGCACGGCGCCACGTTGCGCCGGTGGGGCGCTGCGGGCGATCAGCGCGTTGGCGGTTGGCAGGATGCCGCCCACGAACATCCCGACCCCGAACCGCTCGGCGACGAACACCCAATAGCTATGGGTGAACGCCTGCGGCAGGCTGAACAGGGCCGCGCCGAACAGGCTGATCAGCAAGACCCGGCGGTAGCCCAGCACGTCGCTGCGCTTGCCCAGGAAGGGCGAGGACACGACGTCCGCCAGGCCGGTCACCGAGAAGGCGATGCCGCCCAGGGTGGCCAGGTTGCCCGCGTGGCCCACCAGCGACTGCACGTAGAGCGTCACCACCGGCTGCACCGAGCGCACGCCGAGCTGGGCCAGCAGCAGCACGACGAACAGCGGCAGCAACCCGGCGGCGACCAGGGGGCGCAGGCCGGCCAGCCGGGGGCCGCGCTGGCCCGCCGGGTCCCGCCGGGGCGGGGCTTCGCGCACCAGCAACGCCGCTGCGATGGTCACGCTGGTGGCAATCGCGCTGGTGACGAAGAACGGCGCGCGGTTGCTGCCGGACCAGTCGGCGACCATGCCGCCCAAAAGCGGCCCCATCAGCCCGCCCACCAGTTGCCCGGTGCTGAGCCAGCCCAGCGCGTAGCCGAGGCGGTTGTCCGGCGTCTGGCTGCTGACCAGGGTGATGGCGCTGGCGGAGAAGCCGGAGAACGCGCCCATCACCACGCGCAGGGCGAAGAACTGCCAGACCGTGCGGGAGAGGCCCATCAGCGCGGTGAACAGGCTGATTGCGGCCATCGAGCGCAGCAGCATCGGCTTGCGTCCCTTGCGGTCTCCGAGGCGGCCCCAGAGCGGCGAGGTAAACGCGGCCATGAACGGCGTGGCGGCGTTGAGCACCCCCGTCCACAGGTCGATTGAGGCGCGGCCATGCACGCCGAGCTGCGGCAGGAACAGCGGCATGATCGGGCTGAGTACGGTGAAGGACAGGGTCATGAAGAACTGGACCCCGACCATCACCCAGAGCGCGCGGGCCTGGTCGGGCGGGGCCGTCGCTTCGGTGGGGTCCATGCAAGCGGTGATACCCGCCAGCGCTGGGTCCGGACAGGGGGTCGGGCTGGCGTCAGGCAGCGGTGAGGATGGCGTCCACCCAGGCGGGCACGATTTCGGACGCGACGCCGTAATACTGCTCGTCGAAGGCGTGCGCGTTCTCGGACGGCTCGAGGTTGAGCTCGCAGGTGCGGACCCCGGCGTCGCGCGCCTGCATGACGAGGCCGGCGGCGGGATACACCGAGCCCGAGGTGCCGATGGCGACGAACAGGTCGGCGGTGGGGATGGCGCTGCTGACCTCGGTGACGCCGAACGGGATTTCGCCGAACCAGACCACGTGCGGCCGCAGTGCCGGAGCGGCGCGGCAGGCGGTGCAGGCGACCTCGGCGCCGAGGTCCTCGCGCCAGGGGATGACGGCGTTGCAGTGCAGGCAGCGCGCCTTCAGCAACTCGCCGTGGATGTGCAGCACCGCTGGCGACCCGGCCTGTTCGTGCAGGTCGTCGACGTTCTGCGTCACCAACTGCAGCTCGCCGCCAGCCGCTTGCAACCCGATGGCGAGCCGCGCCAGGGCGAGGTGGGCGGCGTTGGGCTTGGCCAGCAGCAGGTCGCGGCGGCGGGCATTGTAGAACGCCTGCACGATGTCCGGATCACGCGCGAACGCCTCGGGGGTGGCGAGCCGGCGCGGGTCGAAACGCTGCCACAGCCCGTCCTTGTCGCGGAATGTTCCGAGGCCGCTCTCTGCGGAGATGCCCGCGCCGGTCAGCGCAATGATCTTCAAGGAGAGATGCTCGCCATGGTCGGATGCTACACCCAGCGCGCCGCCGCCGCCCAGGGGCGAGGGGGCAAGATTTTCGCCGCGACCGTCTGCCGCCCGGAGGCGATCGTGCCGCGCTGGCCACAGTATGTGGAATGTTTCGTGCCCGGCGCTGCCGGCGGTTCTCACGCCAAGGGCCGCCTGGCATCCTGTCGCCTGGAGGATGCGATGCGCCACTGCTGTGTGCTGGTCTGGCTGCTGGTGATCGCCGGGTCGATGCCGCACACGGCGTTCGCGGCCGGAATTGATTGCAGCCGGGCGCATTCGGCCACCGAAAAGGCGATCTGTGCCAGTCCTTCGCTGCTGGCGCTCGACCAGTCGGTCGCTGCGGCCTACGCCAACCACCTGGCGCAGAGCGCCGCGCCAGCCGAGCAGTCCCGCCAGGAGCTGCTGGCGTGGCTGCGACACCGGGATGCGGCGTGCAACGTGCCGGCCGGGTCGCTGCAGCAATGCCTGACGCGGGAGATGACGGCGCGGTTGGCGGCACTGGCGCCGCCCATGCCAGCCATCGCGGCGCCGACGCCGACGCCAGCCATCGCGGCGCCGACGCCGACGCCCGCGCTACCAACGCCCGAGCCACTAGCGCCCGTGCGCGAGGTCGCGGTGCCCTCGGCCGCCAACGCGCCGCAAGCGGCCGCGACGCTGGACGCCAGCAGCCTGCCGGCAAGTGGTGAGCAGGCCACGCTGCTGCATGTCAGCAGCCCGGGCCGCTTCACCATCCAGGCCCACAGCCAGACGGGTGCGGCGATCCAATTGGTGGATATGCTGACCGGTCCGGGCGAGGTCCAGGGCAGCGCCGGCGGGCAGGATGGCCGCATCGATGCCCTGCTGGATGTGGGCACGTACAAGGTCCGCGTCAGCTCGCCCCCGCAGCCGGTCGCAGGGACGAGCGCGGTGACGCTTGCCGTCACCGCCTTCACCGACGCCGCGCCGCCGCAAGCGCTGCCGCCGCCGGGCCAAGTGGTAAGCGCCACCCTGAACGATGGGCAGCAGCGCGCTTTTTGGCTGGCAATGCCGCAAGCGGGCGAGTTGCGGATCGAGGCGGCGGGGCGCTCGCTGGCCGACCTGCAGCTCTGGCGCGACGGCCGCACCCTGGTGAACGCCCGGGTCACCACCGCCGAGGTGACGCCGGTGCGGACCCACGCGCTGACCGACTTGCGGCTGGTGGCGCAGGTGGAGCGCGGCACCTACCTCGCAGTGGCCTATGGCGGCGCGGCGCGGCGCTGGGCGGACAACGACCCGGCGCAGCCATTCACCCTGCGCGCCGGAACGTCGGACGCGCTGGCGGAGGGCTGGGCGACCGGCACCATCGGGCCGTTCGGCAGCGAGCTGTTCACGCTTCCCGCCACCACCGAGCGCGTCCGCCTGGAGCTGCCGGCGGCGGCGGCGGCGGCGGCAAGCCTGCAGGCGGGTGATCGCGTTGCGGCGATCGAGCCCACCAGCAGGGAGCCGTCGACGACCCTGGTCGTGCCTGAGGGCAAGCCGCACGTGTTGGAGCTGAGCGGCGCGGCCGGGCAGGCGTACCGGCTGCAGGCGTTGGCCATTCCGGCGCAGCAGGCCATTTCGACCCCGGGCACCTATTGGGTGTCGGCCGTGACGGCGGGCGCCGGCGGGGAGGAGGTGCCGCCGAGCGTGGTGCTGGAACTGTCCGGGCGGGACGTCAAACCGGCGCGGGTGGTGGCGGCGTTCGAGCCGGTGCTGGCGGCGGGGGCGGGCTGGCGCGGCCGGTTCAACCTGCGTGGCCGGACCGTGATGCTGTTCCAGAACGCGGCCGGCGGCGAGGTCGCGGTGCGCAACACGGGCGGCCAGCTCCGGTCGGGCAACGGCGACGCCTACGACCTGCCGGCCGGCTACTCCGAGGTCGAGGTCGCGCCGGAAGCGGGCCGGCAGGTCCCGGTCGACCTGGTGGTGGGGCCGCCGGGGCTTGACCCGCCGCCGACGCCGCCCTTGCCGGCCAACCCGGTGTTGCCGCTCGGAGTGCAGACGGTGGCGCCGGGTCAGCTCCTCACGCTGCTGCCGTTCCAGGCGCCCGGCGTCTCGGTCGGGCTGTCGGCGCGGCGCGTGCCGGTGGCGCTGGCGGCCGGCCCGCTGTCCGCGACCATGGTGGCGGGCAGCAGCCTGGCCGTTCCGGTCGCCGTGGCTCCTGGCGGCACGCTCGTGGTGCGGGAGGGCGGTAGCGAGCCGGTCGCCTACACCATGCAGGGCAACACGGTGACGATCGCCCCCGCCAACCGGGCGCGGACGGTGGTGCTGGCGTGGCGGCCGAACCCCTTGCCGCCGCCCGACATCCCCGCGCCGCCGCCGGTGGCGCAAGGGGCGAGCTTGGCGGCCGGGCAGCCGGTGTTCTTTGACCTTGGCGAGCACGACCAGCGCGGGTTCGCCCTCACGGTGCCGGAAGGCGGCGTCTGGCGGGTGGAGACGCTGGGGCGCCTGCACACGACGGGGCTGCTGTCGACGGCGTTCATCCCGTCGCTGGGCCAAGCCGACGGGAATGGCGCCGGGCTGAACATGCTGCTGCAATCCGTGCTGCGGGCTGGGCGCTACCGGGTCACGGTGTCGGCGCTGGACTCGTCCGGCCATCTCGGGCTGTCGGCCAGCCCGGCGCCCCTGCTCGCCGGCGCGGCGCTGCTGCCCGGCGGGAGCGTGCGCGCCAGCTTGGCCGCGGGTACGGCGGCGACGTTCCCGATCGACATCCCCAAGGCGGCCGGCAGCGACATGGTGCGCTACCATTTCGACGTCGCCGCGCTGCAGGCACCATGGCTGGGGCGGATCGAGGACGCGGAAGGCTGGCCGCTCACCCGCACCGGCCCGCTCGACGGCACCGAGCTGGTGCTGGCCGCCGGGCACTACCGCATGGTGGTGGAGCCGGACGCGGTGAGCCGTCAGGTGGTGGCGCGGTTGCAGCCGATTGTGCCGGCCGTGGCGATCACCTTGCACGGGCCGCATCCGCTCGCCTTCAGCGCCACCGCCAACGCCGTGTGGCGCGAGCCCTCCGCCGCCGACCAGCCGCGCACGCCGGATCAATGGACGTTCCGCCTCGACGGCCCGGCGACGGTGACGATCGGGCTCGGCGCCGGGATGGTGGGCGAGCTCTACCGGGAGGGTGCGGCGGCGGCCGTGACGCGCGTGAGCGACACCGCGACGCTGAAGCTGCCGGCCGGGGCCTACCGGCTGGAAGCGACCAGCCTGGGGCGCAACGACCGGCTGGCCTACACCGCGTCGCTCAGCAGCGAGGCGCTGCAGCCCGGCGTGGCGCGCTCGGTGACGCTGCCGGCAACGGTGGAGTTCGCCATCGCCAGTGCGCGGGTGGTGAGCGTGACCAGCTTCGGCCATGTGCCGGTGAAGGCGGTGCTGCGGACCGCGGATGGGGCGGTGATCGGCCGCTTCGGAGCGAGGGCGGACGACTGGAACATCGCCGTGTCGCAGCCGCTGGCCGCCGGCGCCTACAAGCTGGACCTGGCGCCCGCTGTGCCGCCTGACATCACGCCGACCAGCCCGCCGCCGGTGCCAGCGGCGACCGACGCGGACAGCGACAGCAGCGTGTCGAACAACGATGACGCGCTGGCCTCGAGCGATAACGCGCAGGCCCCAAGCGACAACGCGCAAGCCTCAAGCGACGCCTCGCAGGCCTCGGGCGACGACGCGCAGGCGCCGGAACCACCGCCGCTCACCACCGAGTTGCGGCTCGCGCTGCCCCCTGCACAGGACGCGGTGCCCGCCCCCACCGGCCTCGCGGCGCTGGAGCAGTCCGGCGTCCACGTGCTCACTTTGCCGCAACCGGGCGCGGGTAGCCTGGTGGTGGCGCAGGCGCAGTCCAGCGCGGCCGTGGTGCTGACGCTGGAGCGGCAGCGGTCGGATGGCTGGCAGGTGGTGGCCATCGGCCAGGGGTTGCGCCCGGTCATCGCCAGCCCGGCCGACGCGGACGCGGCTGCCTGGCGGGTGCAGGTGTGGGCGGTGGATGGCGGGCCGGAGCCGATCCAGGCGGCAGCGTTCGCCACGGAGCTGCCGGTGCAGGCGCCGGGTGCGGTCTCGCTGGCACCGCTCGCGGGCGGGCTGGCGGTGGGGCGGGTGCATCTGCCTGCGCCTGGCATGGCGGCCGTGGCTGGTGCGCCGGTGGACCTGCTTGCGGGGGGCTGGCCCGGCCATGACCTGGCGCCAGTCGAGGCCGGCCTGATCCTGCCGCTGGGGCAGGACATTTGGCTGCTCGCCCGCACTCCAGCCAGCGTCCAGGTCACGCCGGACGCGGTGGCGCCCGGGCAGAGCGTGACGGTGTCGCTGCCGGCCGGGATGGTGGCGACGCTGCCCGCGCTCACTGCCGCGCCGGGAACGGTGGCGTTGTGGCGAGCGGAAAGCGGGCTCGGCCTGCCGGGGCTCGGCGCCGCCATGGGGGTCGCCGACGGCAGCGTCCTCACCCTCGCCAACGGCCCGGTGCCGCTGCGCAACGCCGCCGGCCCGGACGCCTTGCGCGTGCGGCTGACCCGGCTGGAGGCGGCACTGCTGCCGGCGCAGGCGGTGGGTGGCGCGCTGCAGGCGACGGTGCCGCCGGGCAAGGCCCTGCCACTCACCCTGCCGCCCGGCAGCAAGCAGATCCTGGTGAGCCTGGCGCCCGGCTTGGCGGCCATTCCCAGCCAAGGTGCGGCGGTCTGGACGGCCGGGGCGGCGCTCTCGCGCACCATCACCGGGGATTGGACCGGCCTGCTGCTGGTGAACACTGGCAGCGCGCCGGCGCCGGCCGGCGTGGCGCTGCAGCCGGCGCCGGCGGCCGTGACGCTGCGGCCCGGCATGGTGGTGAAGCGGTTCTTCGGCGCGGACGGCTCGCTGGAACTGAGCGTCGAGCCGGCGGCCGGGGCCAAGCTGGTCGCAGCGGGCACGGCCAGGCTCACCGTGATCACCCATGGTGGCCAGGTGACAACCGGCAGCACCATCGCCCTGTCCGAGCCGGCCCGCGTGGTTGTGGACGCCAAGGCGGGTGCGGTCGCGGTGTGGGAGGTTGCGGACGGCGTGTCGCCCTGGCCCGCCATTCCCGCGCAACCGGCTGCGCTGCCGGCCCGGCTGGCGCTGTCCGGCCCCGCCATGGCGCTTGCGATCGACCCCGGCGGCCCGGCGCTGCTGCGCGCCCGCACCACCGCCCCCGTGCTGCTGGCGCTGGCGCAAGCGGGGCAGGCGGGCGACCCGGCGTTGTTCCCCGATGGCGCCGAGGTCAGCCGCATGGTGGCCGGCGCCACCGAGCTGCGGCTCTACTCGCCCGATGACGGCCCGCTGTCCGGCACGCTGGAGCTGAGCGCGGAGCCGGTGACGCCGGTGGGCGAGGGGCTCGGCGCGCCCGTGACGGTGGCTCCGGGCGGTGCCGCGGTGTTCGGCTTCACCCTGGCCAAGGCCGCCAGCATCGGCGTGGGGGTGCGCGCGACGCCGGACCAGGTGTCGGTCCGCCTGCTGGACGCCGCGACGGGCCGGCGCTTGGGCGAGGGGGTGGCGCAGTTGCAGTCGCTGCCCGCCGGCGCCTATGCGCTCGAGGTGCAGGTTCCGCCCGGTGCACCCACCACGGTGGTGCGGCCGGCGGTGGTCGGCATCACGCCACGCGGCGACGGGCCGCCGCCCGACGTTGTGCAATCCTACCTCGAACTGGTCGGCATGAAGCCGCAAGGGGCGCCGTGAGCATGGTCAAGGCCTTGAGGGCGGCTGGCGCCCTGCTGTGCGCGCTGATGGTGATGGCGCAGGCGCCGCTGGACCAGCTCAAGCGGGCGGATGGCGCCCATGTGCTGCCGGACCATTTCCTCCGCCGCTGGGACCCGGTGACCATCCTGCTCGACGGCGACGCCGGGCCAGCGCAGGGCGGCCCGGAGGACGCGCCCGAGCGCTTCGTGACGCTGGCGCCGGCCAAGCCCGGGTCCTGGCGCTGGATCGGCCGCCGAACCCTGCAGTTCCGCCCCACCGAGCCATGGGAGCCGTTGCGGCGCGAGGCGGTCACCGCGGCCGGCGCCACCACCACGCTGATCCCGCTGCTGCCGGTGCCCACCGCCACCGGCCCTAGCGACGACCCCAACGGCACGGCCAACCTCGACACCATCGCGCTGAGCTTCGACCAGCCGGTGGACATGGCCGCACTCGCCCGCCTGCTCACCATCACCCTCACCCCGCAACCCGGCGTCACGGGTGTGGGCACGCAGACGCTGACGGCGGCCGATTTCACCGTGCGCCCGGTGGAGCGCGCGAAACCCAGCGACCCGCAGACCTACCTCGTCACGCTGCGCACCCCGCTGCCGCAGGGGCGGATCGCCACGCTGCGCCTGCTACTGTCGGACGAGCCCGGGCTGGACGACCCGATCTTTTCCCTCCCGCTGCACTCGGCGTCGCCGTTCGCGGTGACCGACCGCTACTGCGGCGGCGGGTTCAACCACAGCCTGGTGGATGGCGTGGTGCAGTGCGACCCGGACCCGGACGAGACGGCGCAGAAGCGCGCCATCGTGTTGCAGTTCTCCGCCCAGCCCGCGCCCGTCGACATTGTGCAGGGGCGTGACGCGCTGCGTTTCACCCCGCCGGTGGATGGGCTCGAGCTCACCACCGGTGACGACAACAGCTTGACCATCACCGCGAGCTTTGCTGCCGACCAGGTCTATCACTTGTCGGTCGCCGCAGGGGCGTTGACGAATATCGGTGGGCGCCCGCTCGCCGTCGCCGTCGAAAGCGACTTCCGCTTCCAGCCCAGTGCCCCGGCGCTGGCGTGGGACACGCAGGACGGGATGGCGGAAGCGCTGGGGCCGCAGATGGTGCCGTTGCGCGGGCATGGCTACGACCATGCCGACTTGCGGATCTACCCGATCGACCCGCTGTCGCGTGATTTCTGGCCGTTTCCGAGCGGGGCTGTCTCGACCAGCGACAGCCAGTCCCCGCCGCTGCCGGGCCGCGAGCCGCGCCGCTACGTGGAGCTGGCGCCGATCAGCGCGGACGCCGTGATGGCGCGCATCTACGCCCTCGGCTCCCCGGCGGTGAGCGACCTCTATACGCTGCCGATCCATCGCGGCGGCCTGGACGCGAAGTTCGGGCTCGACCTCGCCCCCAGCCTCGCCCGCATCGCCGGGCCGCGCATGCCGGGCACCTACCTGCTCGGGTTGCGCACCGTGGACGGGCAGACCCGGCAATGGGCGCGGCTGCAGGTGACGGATTTGGCGCTCTCGACGGTGGAGGCGCCGGGCCAGGTGCGTTTCGTGGTCACCTCGCTGGCCACGGCGCAACCGGTGGCGGGCGCGGAGGTGCGGCTGGAAGGCGTGCGCGACGGCCAGTTCGGCACGCTGGCGCAGGGGGTGACGGATGCGGCCGGCGGTTGGACGCTGGCCGGCCAGATCGCCACCGGGCGCGACGGCAAGGCGGCGTTGCGCCGATTGGTGGTGACAAAGGCGACCGACACGCTCGTGCTGGACCCGGCGCGTGGCCCGCAAGTCTACGCGCAGGGACTATGGAGCCCGCCCGACACGCCCTGGCTCAGCCGCCTCACGGCCAGCCGGGCCAGCACGCGCGAGCCGGCGCAAACGCTGTGCCACGTGTTCACCGAGCGGCCGATCTACCGCCCGGAGGAGCCGATCCTGATCGCCGGGATGATCCGCCGCTACCAGCCCGGCAGCCTGGCCTTCGCCACCGGCAGCGGCGACGTGGTGGTGACCGCGCCGGACGACCAGGAATGGCGCCAGCCGGTCACCCTGGACGAGGTCGGCGGCTTCCACGTGCGCTTCGACCAGAAGACCACGGCGACCGGCGAGTACAAAATTGCCTACCAGCCGGCGCATGGCGAACCCTGCGGGGCCTTCACGGTGCAGAAGCAGGCGTACCGGCTGCCGACCTTCGAGGTGGTGCTGACCGCCCCCGCCCACGCCGCCCTGGACGCGCCATTCGACGTCGACCTGTTGGCGCGGTTCTTCGCCGGCGGCACGCTCACCGACCGCCCGATCACCTGGCGGGTGACGCAGTTTCCGTTCGCCTGGACGCCGCCGGGTCGGGACGGCTTTCTGTTCTCGTCGGACAGCCGGTTTTCCGGCGACAGCAGCTTCCGCTCCACCCCCGTGCTCGGGCGGGACGCCACGACGGATGCCGGCGGTTCGGCGCAACTGACGCTGGACCCGACGATCGAGCCCACTGCGCAGCCGCGGCAATACGTGGTGGAGGCGACCGTGACGGGCGACGACGACCAGCAGGTGCGCGGCGTGCAGCGCATCACCGCGCTGCCGCCGTTCGTGCTGGGAGTGAAGGTGCCGCGCTACCTGCCGCAGCCTGGCGCCATCGAGCCCGAAATCGTGGCGCTGGATGGCGACGGCCATGAGGTGACGGGCCTGGCGATGACCGCGAAGCTGGTGCACCGGCAGTGGAACTCGGTGCTGGAGGCGAGCGACTTCGCCCAGGGTGCCGCCAAATACCAGACCCAGGTGCTCGACCAGACAGTGGAGGAACGCCACGTCGTCAGCACGGCGGCGGCGCAGACGGTGCATTTCGGCGCAATGGAGGCCGGCGTCTACCTGGTGGAGCTGAGCGCAACCGACCGCGCCGGGCGCACCCAGACGGTCCGGGTGGACCTGTTCATGGCCGGCACCACGCCCGTCACCTGGGTGCAGCCGCCATCGCAGACCGTGACGGTCAGCACCGAGCACGAGAGCTACGACCCGGGGCAGACCGCCACGCTGCTGATCCAGAGCCCGTTCCAGACCGCGCGCGCCTTGGCCATCGTGGAAGAGCCGGGCCAGCCATTCCAGTATGACTGGGTGGATGTGCGCGACGGGGTCGGGCGCTACGACGTGGCGATCCGCAAGGAGCAGGGTCCGCGGCTGCCGGTGCATTTCCTGCTGATGCGCGGGCGGCTGCCAGGCCCACCGGTCCTGAACGCGCCGTTCGACCAGGGCAAGCCGGTGACGCTGGCGGCGACGCATTGGGTCACGGTCACGCCGGTGCAGAACAAGGTGAAAGTGAGCTTTGAGGCGCCGGCCAGCGCGCGGCCGGGCCAAGCGATCGACCTCGTGCTGCATTTGGCGGACGCGGCGGGGCGGCCGGTGGCGGGCGAGGCGACGGTGTGGCTGGTGGACCAGGCCGTGCTGTCGCTCGCCCATGAACGGTCGCTCGACGCATTGCCCGCCTTCCTCGTCGAGCGGCCGAGCCGCCTCTCGGCGCGGGACACGCGGAGCATGGTGCTCGGCGTCATCCCGCTGGCCGAGACACCCGGCGGAGATACGGGCGCCGGCGAACCCCCTGGTGTGCCGAACATCACCGTGCGCAAGAACTTCACTCCGGTGCCGTTCTATGCGCCGCGGGTGCAGGTGGGGCCGAGCGGGGCGGCCACGCTGCACGTGACGCTGCCCGATTCGCTCACCGTGTTCATGCTGCGGGCGGAGGCGATCAGCGGGCCGGACCGGTTCGGCTTCGGCACCGGGGAACTCCGCGTTCGCCAGCCGGTGGTGGCGCAGGCGGTGCTGCCCCGCTTCGTGCGGCCCGGCGACGTGTTCACCGCCGGGTTGCTCGGCCGCGTGGTGGAGGGCCCGGGCGGCGCGGGCGTGGCGGCGATCTCCACCGACAACCTCACGGTGCAAGGCGCGGCGGAGCAGGCGGTGCGCTGGGACGGGCCGCAGCCGGTGCGCAGCCTCTACACGGTGAGCGTGCCGGAGCCCAAGGACGGCGCGACGCTCGCGCGGGTCCGCTTCCTGCTGCAGCGCAGCGCCGACCAGGCCGGCGACGCGGTGCAGATCGACCTGCCGATCCGGCCCGACCGGCCGGTGGTGCATCGGCGTGACCTGCTGGTGGTGGGGGCGGCCAACGCCCTGCAAATCCCCGCACTGGCCGACCCGGTGCGCCCGCCGAGTTATTCCCGCAGCGTCACCCTCGCCACCGACCCGGTGGTGACCCGGCTGGTGGCGGGGCTGAACCTGCTGGTGCGGCCGGCGGTCGGCGGCACGGCGCAGCGCATCGACCTCGCCTTGGCGGAGCTGCCGCTGCTGCCGTTCACCTCGATCCTGGATGCGGCGGGCTTGCGCGACCGGCTTGCTGGGGACGTGGCGGCGGCGCAGACGGCGATCCGCCAAGGCCTCGACGACGATGGGCTGGTGGCGTTCTTCCCCAACAGCCGCGGCATGGTCTGGCTCACCGCGAGCGCCTTGCGGGTGATGACCGAGGCCGGCCAGGCTGGTTTGCCGGTGGACAAGGCAGTGGCGGACCGCCTGGTGCAGGTGCTGCGGAACTCGTTGCGCAGTGACTATCCGCACCTGCTCGACGACGAGGAATGGTTCGAGCGGGTCTCCGCGCTTTACGCCCTGACTGGCGCCGGGCAGGCCGCGCCGGGATACGCCGATGAGCTGGCCCGCCGCGCGGCGGAGTTGCACACCGGGGCGCTGGCGACGGTCGCCACCGTTCTGGCGCGGCTGCCGGACGGCAACAAGCGCCTGCTGGGGGAGGTGCTGGACACGCTGTGGCAGCGGGTGAACGTGATCGAGCGCGACGGCAAGCCGGTCTATCAGGGCCTGGCCGACCAGGGTGGCGGCGCGCTCATCCTGCCGTCCGAGGCGCGCAGCCTGGCGCAGACGCTCGAGGCGGTCGCCAGCGCCACGCCGGACGATCCGCGGCTGAGCGTGCTGCGGGCCGGGTTGCTGGGGCTGTCGACCGGGCAGGGCTGGGGCAGCACCAACGCCACGTCGGCCGCGTTGCAGGCGCTGGCGGCGTCGTGGCAGCCGCCGGCTGCTCCGGTGGACGCGCTGGTCACGCTGCCCGACCGGCCGGTGGAGGGCGTGTTGGACCATGCCCACCCGCTGCTGCAGGCCATCACCGCGGCGCCGGGGCCGATCCACGTCCAGGCGGCTTCGGGCATCGCCGTGTTGGCCAGCACGGACTACGTGCCGCTGCAGCCGGGCGCCCTCGCCACGCCGGACCAGCGCGGACTGATATTGACCCGCACGCTCTACCGGGTGCCGCGGGCGCAAGGCGCGAACCAGCCGCCGATGGCCCGGCTGGACGCTGGGCCGGACGGCGCGGTGCACCTGGCAGTGGGTGACGTGGTGGAGGAGGTGGACGAGGTGGTGACGCCGGAGGATCGGCCGCAGGTGGCGTTGCGGCTGCCGGTCGCGGCCGGGCTGGAGCCGCTCAACCCGGCGCTGGCCACCGCCACCGCGGACGCCACGCCCTCCGCCGCGCCGACGCTGGCGCCGTCCTGGTCGTCGATCGGCGATGACGAGGTGGTCGCGGTGTGGCTCGAGCTGCCGCGCGGCACGTTCGTGTTGCGCCAACGGCTGCGGGCGACCACGGCGGGCAGCTTCACCCAGCCGCCGGGCAGCGCCGAGTTGCTGTATCAGCCGGGCGTGAACGGCAGCTCCGCCGGCGTCCGCATCGTCGTCGCGCCGACCGGCGTGCCGTGAGGCGGGTTGGCCGGCTGGCGCTCGCCGGGTGCGCCGCCGGGCTGGCCTGGTATGGCGCGGCGGTGGTGCAGGACGCCCATTTCGGCGCACCCGCCGCCACCGCGATCGTGACGGACGCGCAGGGCCGCTTCATCACCCAAGCCGGCGACGTCAGCCTGCGGCCCGGCGGTGCGCGCCAGGTCGATTACGGCTACTGGCCGGTTGCCGCGCCGGACCGGGTGGTGCGGGCGACGCTGGCGCTGGAGGACCGGCGGTTTTGGCGCCACCCCGGCGTCGACCCGCTGGCCGTGCTGCGCGCGGGTTGGCAGCATTTGCGCGGCGGCCGCGGCTCGGGGGCATCGACCTTGGCCATGCAGGTGGCCCGCATGCAGCATCCGCGGCCGCGCACGCTATGGGCCAAGGCGGTGGAGGCGGGCACGGCGGTGGCGCTGACCGCGCGCTATGGCCGGGCCGCGGTGCTGGCGCACTACCTGCAGCTCGCCCCCTACGGCGAGGGCAGCCACGGCATCGCCCACGCGGCGGAGTGGTATTTCGATCGCCCGGCAGCCGATTTGAGCTGGGCGCAGGCGGCGTTGCTGGCGGCCATTCCGCAGGCGCCGGGCGTGATGGCGCTGCGCCATGGTGGCCTGCCGCGCGCCGCCCGCCGTGCCGCCGCGGCGCTGCAGGCGATGGGCTTGCCGGCGGACACGCTGGCACAGGCGCTGGGCGAGCTGGCGCAAATCCGCGTCGACCCGGCGCCGCGCCGCCCGCCCGACCTGCAGGTGGTGCTGCGGCTGGAACGGCTGGCGCGGGCGGCTGGGGGCACGCATCTGCGCGCCACGCTGGACCTCGGGATGCAGCATTGGGTGAGCCAGCTTGCCGCCGCCCAGCTCGGCACCTGGCGGCCGGAGGATGCGCAGCAGGTGGCGGTGATGGTGGTGCAGCGCCACAGCCGCGCCGTGTTGGCCGACGTGGCCTCCGCCGGCTACAGCAGCACGCCAGGGGGCGCGATCGATTTCAGCGCTGTGCTGCGCTCGCCGGGCAGCACGCTCAAGCCGTTCCTCTACGCTCGCGCGCTCGACCGGGAGCTGATCACGCCGCGCACCATGCTGGCCGACGCGCCGGAAGCCGCGGCGGGCATCGCCAATGCCGACCACGACTTCCTCGGCCCGCTGCTGCCGCGCCAGGCGCTGGCGAACTCGCGCAACGTGCCGGCGGCGGCGCTGCTGCGGCGCATCGGGCTGGGAGACGGGTTTGGCTTCCTGCGCAGCCTCGGCCTGCACGAGCTCGACCAGGGCGCGGAGCATTACGGCCTGGCGATGGCCATCGGCGCGCTGCCGACCAGCCTGGACCGGCTGATGCGCGGCTACGAGACGCTGGCCGAAGACGGCGTGGACGACCGGCTGGCCTGGTTCGCCGAGGCCCCGCAAGCGCCCCGCCGGCTGGTTTCGGCCGGGTCCGCGCGGCTGATTGCCGACTTCCTGAGCGACCCGCTAGCGCGGCTGCCGAGCTTCCCGCGCTACGGCTCATCCGAGTTCCCGATGGCGGTGGCGCTCAAGACCGGCACGTCGCAGGGCTACCGCGACGCCTGGACGTTCGCCTGGTCGCAGGATTACCTGGTGGGTGTGTGGTTCGGCCGGCCGGATGCGGGCCCGATGTCGCAGCTCTCCGGCGCGCGCGCTGCGGCGGGGCTGGCGCAGGCGGTGTTGTTGCGGCTGCATGGCCTGAACCGGAGCGACCTGGTGGCCGGCCGCTTTGCCGCACCCGCCGGGTTGCAGCGCGCCGAAGTCTGCACCAGCACGGGCTTGGCCGGCAGCGGTTGCGACGCCCGGCTCACCGAGTGGGGCCGCGGCCCGGCGCCGACCCCGCCAGCGCCGCGCCTGGCGATCGTGACCCCCGAGCCGGACACGCATGTCTGGCGCAACCCGGACGCGCCGGCGGCGCTCAACCGGCTGGTGCTGCGCGCCGCCGTGGACCCGCCGGTGCCGCAGATCGTGTGGCTGGTGGATGGGCAGCCGGTGGCGCTGGCCGCTCCGGACGCGCCGCTGTATTGGCCGATGACGCCGGGCCGGCACCGCTTCCAGGTGCGGCTGCCGCTGCAGCCGGATGCGTCCGGCCCGCTGTTCGTGGTGGTGGAGTGACGCCGGCGCGCCGTCTGCCGCGGCGGTAAATGTCTTCGTTCTGCAACAGACGCGAGACGAGGCTGCGGCGTTGACCCGACGGCCAACCACGGAGCACGCATGCTCGCCCATTTCGCGCCGTCTTCGACCATCGTCCTGGTGATGCTGGTCGGTTGTTTCATCCTGGTGCTGGCCTTCGAGGCCACCAACGGGTTCCACGACACCTCCAACGCCGTCGCCACCGTGATCTACACCAACTCGCTTAAGCCGACCTACGCCGTGATCTGGTCCGGGCTGCTGAACTTCATCGGCGTCCTGGTCGGCGGGATCGCGGTCGCCTACGCCCTGGTGGAGATCCTGCCGCCGGACGTGCTGACCCCGCCGGACGGCTCGCCCGCGGTGCCGATGCTGGTGTCGATCTTCGTCTCCGCGCTGTTCTGGAACGTGCTGACCTGGGCGTTCGGCGTGCCCAATAGCTCGTCGCACTGCATCATCGGCGCCCTGATCGGCGTGGCGGTGGGGGACGCGCTGCTGCAGTCCCGCAGCCTGCGCCAGGGTGTGGACTGGCACCAGATATTTACCGTGCTGAAGGCGCTGGCGATCTCGCCGCTGCTGGGCTTCGTGGGCGCCGGGGTGCTGTACGGCCTGATCCGCCTGCTGGTGCCGCGGGACAACCACTTGCTCGAGCCGCCCGAGGGGGACACGCCGCCGGTGTGGTGGATGCGCGGGCTGCTGATCCTGACCTGCACGTCGGTGAGCTTCTCCCATGGCACCAATGACGGGCAGAAGAGCATCGGGCTCATCATGCTCACCATCATCGGGCTGATGCCGGCCACGTTCGCGCTGAACCCGAACGCGCAGGACGAGATGCGGCATCTGCAAGAGAACGCCGCCGCCGCGGTGCCGCTGATCCAGAAATACGGCGACGACCAGAAGCAGCAGGCGCTGCAGGCCGCGCAGGCGCTACAGAACGTCGGCCCTGACGTCGCGCTACAGGATGTCGGTCCCGACGGGGCGCTACAGGATGTCGGTCCCGACGGGGCGCAGCAGGCCGGCGCCACCGGGGCGGCGCAGCCGGGCGCGCGGCAGACCCGCTCGCAGGTGCGGGGCGACGTCTACTTCGTGTTGTCCGAGATGCGGCAGGTGTCCGAAGCGAGCGGCGCCAGCGCGGCGGACAAGGCCGAGGCGGAAAAGCTGCGCAAGGCGATGGGCCAGCCGGTGCAGTACGCACCGATCTGGGTGCGGATGTTGAGCGCGATCTGCCTCGGCGTCGGCACCATGGTGGGCTACAAGCGCGTGGTGCGCACCCTGGGCGAGCGGCTTGGCAAGCAGCACATGACGCCGGGCCAGGGCGGCAGCGCCGAACTCATCGGCTCGGCGCTGATCGCGTCCGCCGGGTTCACCGGGTTGCCGGTGAGCACCACGCACATCATCACCTCCGGGATCGCCGGCACGATGGTGGCGGGTGGGCAGGGGGTGCAGGGTTCGATGCTGACGCGGATCGTGGGCGCGTGGCTGTTCACCCTGCCGGTGACCATCGCGCTGGCCGCCGGGCTGTTCTGGCTGCTCGACAACCCGAACCTGTAAGCCGGCGGCGAGACCGTGCTGGTGAACGCGGCGAGCATGAGCGAGGTCAGCGGAAGTCCCGCGTTGGCACCTTAATCCCGGTCGACAGGCGCTCTGGGGAATAGATGTCGCGGGTGTGGAACTGGGCGGCGGCGACTTGCTCGCGCGAGTCGGCGCTGCCGGGATGGGTGGCGCCGTCGCCGCGGCCGCGGGTGATGGGGAAGGGCAGCTCGCGCGAGCCGACCGAACGCAGCTCGCGGGACAGGTCGGTGAGGTGTTCCACCACCACATGCACCACCTCGCCGTCCCGCTGCACCCGGCCGCGGCAGGCGATCATGCCGGCAGATAGGACCAGCCTACGCTGCTTCTCGAATAGGCTGGGCCAAAGTACCAGGTTGGCGATGCCGGTCTCGTCCTCGATGGTGATGAACATGACGCCCTTGGCGCTACCGGGCTTTTGCCGCACCAGCACGATGCCGGGCACGGTGACGCGCTTGTTCTCCCGCATGGTGGCGAGGTCCTGACAGGCGATCATGCCACGCGCGGCAAACTCGGCGCGCAGGAAGCTCACCGGATGGTCGCGCAGGGTGAGCCCGGTGGTTTGGTAGTCCTCCACCACCTGGCGGCCCTGCGACATGGCGGGGAAGCTGACTTGGGGTTCGGTGTGCGTGGCCGCCGTGGCCAGCAAGGGGGGTGGTGCCTCGCCCAAGCCGCGCACCGCCCACAAGGCCTGCCGCCGGTCTGCTCCAAGGGCGGTGAACGCGTCCGCCTCCACCAGCCGCTCCAGTGCGGCCAGTTTCACGCCGGCGCGCTGCCACACTTCGGCGACGGTAGGATAGCCACTGCCACGCCGGGCGATGATGGTGGCCGCGTCCGCCTGGGCCAGGCCCTTGGCCATACGCATGCCCAGGCGCACCGCCATGAACCGGCCGTCCGGCTCGAGCGTGCAATCCCACTGGCTGGCGTTGACGCAGACCGGCCGCACCGCCACGCCATGCTCGCGCGTGTCCCGCACGATTTGGGCCGGCGCGTAGAAGCCCATCGGCTGCGCGTTCAGCAAGGCGGCGCAGAAGATGTCGGGGTGGTGGCACTTCATCCACGCGCTGGCATAGGCGATCAGCGCGAAGGAGGCGGCGTGGCTTTCTGGGAAGCCGTAGGAGCCGAAGCCCTCGATCTGCTTGAAGGTGCGGGCGGCGAACTCGGCCTCGTAGCCGCGCTCGACCATGCCGTTGATCATCTTGTCGCGGAAGTGGCTGACGCCGCCGGTTTGCTTGAAGGTGGCCATGGCGCGGCGCAACTGGTCGGCCTCGCCCGGCGTGAACCCGGCGCAGGTGATGGCCACCTGCATCGCCTGCTCCTGGAACAGCGGCACGCCCAAGGTCTTGCCTAACACCCGCTCGAGGTCGGGGTGCGGATATTCCGGCTTCTCCAGCCCGGCCCGGCGGCGCAGATAGGGGTGCACCATGTCGCCCTGGATCGGGCCGGGGCGCACCACCGCCACTTGAATGGTGAGGTCGTAGAGCTTGGCCGGCTTGTGGCGCGGCAGCATGGACATCTGCGCGCGGCTCTCGATCTGGAAGGTTCCGAGCGTGTCGGCCTTTTGGATCATGGCGTAGGTCGGCCGGTCGTCCATGGGGATGCTGGCGATGTCGTGCCGAATGCCCCGGTGTGCTGCCAGCAGGTCGAACGCGCGGCGCATGCAGCCGAGCATGCCCAGGCCCAATATGTCCACCTTCATGAACTTGAGCAGGTCGATGTCGTCCTTGTCCCACTCGATCACCTGACGGTCCTGCATGGAGGCTGGCTCGATGGGCACGAGGTCGGCCAGCTCGTCCTGGGTGAGCACAAAGCCACCGGGGTGTTGCGACATGTGGCGGGGATGGCCGATCAGCTCGCGGGCAATGTCAAGGGTTAGGCGCAGCCTACGGTCGGACAGGTTGAGGTTGAGCTGCTCGGCATGCTTTTCCTCCACCCCATCCTCCGACCAGCCCCACACCTGCGAGGCGAGGGCGCCCGTGACGTCTTCGGTGAGGCCCATCACCTTGCCCACTTCGCGCACCGCGCCGCGGGAGCGGTAGCGCACGATGGTGGCGCAGAGCGCGGCACGGTTGCGTCCATAATGCTGGTAGATCCACTGGATGATCTCTTCGCGCCGCTCGTGCTCGAAATCCACGTCGATGTCGGGTGGCTCATGGCGTTCGGCGGAGATGAAGCGCTCGAACAGCAGGGTGGCCTCGACCGGGTTGATGGCGGTGATGCCGAGCACGAAGCAGACGGCGGAGTTGGCAGCCGAGCCGCGGCCCTGGCAAAGGATGCCCATGCTGCGCGCCTGGCGGACAATGGTGTTGACGGTGAGGAAGTAGGGCGCGTAGCCCAGTTGCGCGATCAACGCCAGTTCATGGCGGATTTGCTGCAACACCGCTGGCGGCGCGCCGTCGGGATAGCGGTTGGGCAGGCTGACCCAGGTGTGGCGTTCGAGCGCTTGCTGTGCGGTTTCGCCCGGCAGCTCGGTTTCGTTCGGGTATTGGTAGCGCAGTTCGGCCAGCGAGAAGCGGCAGCGCGCGGCGATGTCGGTGCTGCGTGCCACGGCGTCCGGGTGGGCGGCGAACAGGCGGGCGATTTCCTCGGGCGCGCGCAGGTGGCGGTCGGCGAAACGCTCCAGCCGGTGGCCGGCGGCCTCGATGGTGCAGCCCTCGCGGATGCAGCTCATCACGTCCTGTAGGATGCGCCTATGGGGTGCGTGATACAGCACGTCCCCGGTGGCGACGGGGGCGACCTGTGCGCCTTGCGCGATGTCGGCCAGGCGGTGCAGGCGTACGGCATCGCCGGGTCGGCGGCGCAGGGTGAGGGCGCAGTAGGCGCGGTCCCCGAAGGCTTGGTGCAGCCGGTGCAGGTTGGCGGCCGTGGTGGCGTCGGGCTTGTCGGGCAGCAGGGTGGCGAGCAGGCCCTCGGCGTGGGCCGCGACGTCCTCCCAATCGAGCCAGCAGGCTCCCTTGCCGGCGCGTTGCTTGCCCAAAGTGAGCAGGCGGCATAGGCGGGAATAGGCCGCGCGGTCGGTGGGGTAGGCGAGCAGGGAGGTGCCGTCCCGCAGGTCGAGCCGGCAGCCCACCACCAGGCGCAGGCCCAGTTCGGCCGCGCGGCCATGCGCGCGGAGCATGCCGGCCAGGGTGTTGCGGTCGGTGATGGCGAGCGCCTCGAGGCCCAGCGCCTTGGCGGTGAGCAGCAGCTCCTCGACGTGGCTGGCGCCGCGCAGGAAGGAGTAGTTGGAGGTGACCTGCAGCTCGGCGTAACGCGGCGTGGCGGCCGGCTGGGGCGGCTGCGGGCTGGCCGCGCCCAGGAATGGCAGGATGGTGGCGGTCATCGTGCGGAGCCCTTAGGTGCAGCCTTATGGAACGGTGCGGAACAGCGGCGCCAACTGTCTCGCGGTGAACGTCTGGATCCCGAGCGGACGCCCGTTCGCGTCCGTCACGATCACCGAGCGGTTCCACCCGACATAGGTCCGTCCGGGCCAGAAGATGAGCGTGAGGACGGCTTTCTGCTGCATGGTATCCAGCGAGATCGAAGCGCTTTCGGTAGGCGGCGTGGCGAGATTGTCGTTCCAGCCGGATTGGTGGTGCTTCAACCAGCCCGTCGCCATCGCCAGTTGCGCGGGGCTGAGTGGTTTCGGCACACCGAACCGAGCGACGGACACGCCCGCGGTGATCTGCGGGATTTCGATCGTCCGTGCCGACGCGACGGTGTGCACCAGCGCGGCCCCAGCCAGCATGGCTGCGGCGATCATCCAGCGTTTGGCTCTCATGCGATCACTCCGGGCAACAGGATGCAGGCGCCTACCCGCGCACCACGAGCAAGCCCAGATGCTGCTCCATGTGGTCGAAATCGCGGTCGTCGTGCAGCAGCTTCAGGCGGCGGGCGAGGCAGAAGGTGCCGATGATCAGGTCCGCGGTCTTGCGGATGGTGACGCCACGGGAGCGCAGGAGGCGGTAGTTGCGTGCGGCTTGCACGGCCAGATCGGTGTCCAGCATCGGCATTATGACGAATGTCCGCATCCGGCGTTCCATTGCAGCGGCGCGAACATCGTTCTTCATGCCTTGCAGGATTTCCAGTAGGACGACGTCGCCGACGATGATCTGTTCTCGGCTTGAACCGGCCTCACGCAGCAACGCCACTTTCGGCGAGGCATTGTTGCGCAGGAGATCAATCCAAACCGAGGTGTCAACAACGATCAGTCCTGGCGACCTTCGCGCATGGCGTCCAAGTCGCCATCCCAGCCAAAGCCTGCCATTTCATCCATGGCAATCTTCTGCTGGCGTAACAGAACCACCAAGCGCAGGGCGTCCTCCACCGTCGCTTTCTTGGTGGGTTGGCCGGTCGCAGCCATGGCGTCCGCCAACAAGGTGTCGTCGATATCGATGTTCGTGCGCATGGTGTCCTCCATGTGTATGAAATTGATCTACTATACACATCAAGCGATGGAAGGCCAATCACGATCAGAATACGCCGTGCAGGAACCAGCGCAGGTCGCCGGTGGTGGCGTCTTGGCCGTCGCCGCGGCGGTAGAGCCAGAAGCGACGGCCGGCTTCGTCTTCCACCTGCCAGTAATCCCGCACGGCGGTCCGTTCGCCATCGTTGCGCCACCATTCGCCGGTGATGCGCTCGGGGCCGTCGGCGCGGCGCACGTGGTGGCGATGGCGGCGCCAGGTGAAGGCTACGGGGGGCTGGTCGGGCAGGGCGGAAATGGTTTCCACCGGCTGGGGCGGGTGCAGCAGCCGGGCCGGGCGCGCCCATAGCGGCCAGGCGGCGCCGGTGGTGGGGGCGACGGGCGAGACCCGGCGCACCGAGCGCTCCGGCACGTCGCTTGCCACGGGGGCGGCGCGCCAGACCCGGTGAGCGCCCAGGCGGTTGGCCAGGCGGTCCACCAGCACGGACACGTCCACCTCGACCTGCGCGATGAGGGCCGCCACCTGGTGGTAGGCCAATGGCTCCGCCAACGGCACCAGCAGGCGCATCGCTTCCACGCCCAAGCCGGGGTCGACGCTCTCCACCCGCTCGTCGAGCAGGCGGGCGAGGTGTCCGGCGTCCCGCGAGGGGCGGGCGGTGCCGACGCGGACGGCTTGCACCGTGCCGTCGACGCGTTCGAACAGGAGGTCGAGTTGGCGGGCGCCGGTGCCGGAGCGCTCGAGGATGGCGCAGACCCGGCGCACCAGGCGGGCGATGGCGGCGACGAGGCTTTCGGCGGTGAGCAGCGGCTCGGGAAAGGCTAGCCGGGCTTGCGGGAGGTTGGGCGGGGTGATGGGGGTGATGGGTTCGGGTGTGCGGCCGAGTGCCTGGTCCACGCGGTTGAGCACGGCGTCCCCGAAGCGCCGGGCCAAGGGGGCGCGGGGGATGGCGGCGAGGGCGGCCACGGTTTCCACGCCGAGGCGGCGCAGGGCGGCGATGGCGTCGGTGTGGAGGCGCAAGGCTTCGACTGGGAGGGCGGCGATGGCGGCGGCGGTGGCGCCTGGGGGGGCGATGATGCAGGTGGGCTGGCTGCTGGTGCCGTAGCGGGCGAGGGCGTGGGCGGCGCCGGGGGTGTCGGCGATGGCGGCGCGGGCGGCCAGCCCGTCGGTGGCCAGGCGGGAGACCAGGGCCTGCAGCATCGCGCTTTCGCCGCCATGCAGGTGGCTGCTGCCGGTGGCGTCGATCCACACTCCATCGCTGTCCGGTGCGGTGAGCGGCGCCAGGCATAGGCACCAGGCGGCCAGCCCGGCCAGGAAGGTGGCGTCGCCCGCCGGGTCGGCATCCATCACGGCGAGGCTGGGCACTATGGCTTGGGCTTGCGCCAGCGGCTGCCCGGGGCGCAGGCCGAGCGCCTGGGCGGCTGCGTCGGCGGCTGCGATCACGGTGCGGTGGCCGTCATGCTGGCGGGTGACGAGCGGGGTGTCAGCCGGTGGCGCGCTCCCAGCAAGATCCCCTGGCACGCTCTTCGCCCGATCCCCCGGCACGCTCTTCGCGTGACGTAACCGGTCGGTCGCAAAGGTCGGTAGCCAAAGTGAGATGACCCTGCGCATCGGGAGCCTCCACGGTCCAGGTTGCGGGAGCGCCGCCGCGGCAGCGCAGCAGATCGAGCCGCCAGTGGGCGCGAGCGAGGCCCGGCACGTGCGGCGCGTGCGGCAGCGGCGGCGGCGAGGGCAGGGGCGCGACCCGCCAGCGCGTGACCGCCGCGTTGGGCTCGGCCAACGCCGGGTCGGCGGCCAGGCGCACCCGGCGCAGGGCAAAGGCGATTACGCCCGAGCTTTCTGCCGCCAGTTGCAGCCGCCGTGACGTGGTGAGGCCGAGCTTGCCCACTTCGCCCACCACCGCGGCCAAGCCGGGATGGCGCAGCGCCTCCTCCATCACCAGGGGGACTTCGCGCCCGGCCTCGGCGAAGACCACGCGGTCGGGGTGCAGGCCGGCGGCGGCGAGGCCGGGAGCGAACAGGTCGGGGCGTGCGACCGCCCAGAGGATGGGGCCGCCGCGCTGCTGGCCCAGCAGCCCGGCCAGCAGCAGCGCGGCGGTGGCGGCATGCTCGGTGTCGGGCCCTTCGCCGGCGACTTCGTGCAAGGCGCCCCGCAGCAGGCCGCCGCCGGGCAGGTGCGCGTCGATGGCGGGCACGCCGAAGCGCATCACGCCTGCGCGCAGGGCGGAGGGGCGCTGCTCGATGCGGGCGACGCGGGCGCGCAGGGCGTCGAGCCCATGCGGAGCGTCAAGCCTGGGGGCGTTCAGCCCGGAGGGGAGGGTTTGCTGCATCATCGTCGCAGCGAACATATACAGAACGAAGTTGGATTGGGAAGGCAATCCCATTCCACCAGCGTTACAGCGGACAGAAAGCGTCGTTAACTCAGCGCGATGGATTGTTTTCCTGCCGTGCCGGGTGCGACTCGCAGGTTAACCCGGCGCTAAGCATGATGCGCTAGAGTCTGGCCGGATGATCCAGGCCTCCGGTGACCTCACCTAGGGTCATTACGCCCTAACGCCGCCTCGGCCGCTGCCGCGAGCGCGAACAAGCGGGCGTCGGCGCCGGTTTCGCCCACCAACATCAGCCCGGCGGGGGGCTCGCCAGGGCGGTGGCAGGGCAGGCTGATGGCGCAACGATCGAGGAAATTGCCTAGCGACGTGTTGCGCAGCATCAGCGCGTTCACCCGGGAGAACACGGCGTCGCTCGCCTCGAGCTCGGCGATGGGTGGCGGAACGATGGGCACGGTGGGCATGACCAGGGCGTCGAACGGCGCGGTGAGGCGGTCCATCTCGGCGATGATCGCGCGCCGCCCGGCCAATACGTCCAGGTAGTCGGCGGCACTCGCTCCGGCGCCGCCCTCGATGCGGACGCGAACCCGCGGGTCATACTGGGCGCCACCGCGAGCGAGCAGCGCCCGGTGCCAGGCGAAGGCCTCGCAGGCGGCGAAGCTGGTTCGCGCCGTGGTGGCGCCGATGCGATGAAGCGAGGGGAAATGCACCCGCACGATGCTGGCGCCCGCGGCGGCGAGGGTGGCCAGGGCGCGCTCGAAGGCGGCTTCGGTGGGCGCATCCATGTCGTCGGTGACGATGTGCTCCGGCAGGGCGAACCGTGCGCCGGCCAGGCTGCTCCTGGCGGGGGGCTGCGGTGGTTCGCCGGCCAGGACCGCGTCGACGATGGCGCAACACGCGACGCTGTTGGCCAGCGGCCCCACGGAATCGAGGCTGAAGGCGAGCGGCAGCACCCCTTCCAGCGGCACCCGTCGCGCGGTCGGTTTGTAGCCGACGACGCCGCAGAGCGCCGCGGGGATGCGGCAGGAGCCGCCGGTGTCGGTGCCGAGGGCGGCGTAGGCCATGCCGTCTGCCACCGAGACGCCGGCGCCGGAGGAGCTGCCGCCGGGGATGCGCCGGGTCGCGCGGTCCCACGGGCTGGCGGGGGTGCCGTAATGCGGGTTGAGGCCGACGCCGGAGAAGGCGAACTCGGTCATGTTGGTGCGGCCGACCGGGATGAAGCCGGCGGCCAGCATGCGGGCCACCACGGGGGCGTGCGCTGGGGCGGGTGGGGCAGTGGCGAGCACGACGGAGCCGGCGGTGGTGACCTGGCCGGCGACGTCCAGCAGGTCCTTCAGGCTGACCGGGATGCCGGCGTAGGGCCCGGCGGCGCGGCCGTGCTTGCGCATCGCGTCGGTGGCGTCGGCCTGGGCGCGGGCGGCGTCGGCGGTGACGGTGATGAAGCTGCGGGCACCCTCACCGGCCGGGTCGGCGATGCGGGCGAGGCACTCCTCGACGAGCTGGCGGCTGGTGGTGGTGCCGGCGGCGAGCGCTTGGGCTAGGGTGATGAGGGTTGGCATACCGGGCAGCCTGACGCTGCGGCATCAGGCGCACAACCCCACCTTCAGCGGTCGTTACTTGGTGCCGTATAGCCTGTCCCCCGCATCGCCCAAGCCGGGGCGGATGTAGCCGTGTTCGTCCAGTTCGCGGTCGATGGCGGCGGTGAACACGGGGACGTCCGGGTGCTCGCTTGCCAGCACGGCCAGGCCTTCGGGCGCGGCGAGCAGGCAGACGAAACGGAGCTGCACGGCGCCGGCCTCGCGCAAGCGCTTCAAGGCGGCGGCGGCGGAGTGGCCGGTGGCGAGCATGGGGTCGATCAGGATGACCAGGCGCTCGGGCAGGTCCTCCGGAAGCTTGAGGTAGTATTCGACCGGGACCAGCGTCGCCGGGTCGCGGTAGAGGCCGATATGGCCGACGCGGGCGGAGGGGATCAGGTCCAGCATGCCGTCCAGGATGCCGTTGCCGGCGCGCAGGATGGGGACGAAGCACAGCTTCTTGCCGGTGAGCTGGGGCGCTTCCATCGGCTCCAGCGGGGTTTCAATGGCGACGGTCTCGAGCGGCAGGTCCCGCGTGACTTCGTAGGCGATCAGCAGGCTGATTTCGCGCGCGATGCGGCGGAAGTCGGCGACCGAAGTGGCCTTGTGGCGCATCAAGGTCAGTTTGTGCTGGACCAGCGGATGCGCGATCAGGGTGACCTGCTGGGTCAAAACACGGTCCCGTCGCTCACCACCTGCAGCGGGGGGCCGCCACCGGGCCGGCGCTCGGCGGCGATGGCGCGGCCGGCTGCCCAGGTGCCGCCTTCGAGGATGCGGGACAGCGGGAGGCTGTTCGCGTCCCGGCCGAGGCGCTGGCGGATCAGCGGGGCCAAGCGGTCGAGCAAGGCCACGGTGAGCGCGCGCCACTCGACGATGGCGGGGTGGCCCGGCGGCAATGGCGCCTGGTGCAGCGCGTCGTCGCGCAGTGCGAGCGCGCCCAAGTCGATGAACAGGCCGCCGTTGCGGTATTCGGCCAGGCCGGTCAGCCCGTCGATGCCGTGCACGGCGATGCCGGCCTCCTCGAAGACCTCCAGCAGGGAGTAGGTGAGCCATTGGGAAAGCTTGTGAAACGGCACCAGGCCGTCGGCGGGCATGGCCGGATGTGGCCACACGTCCCCGAGCGGGCGGCCGGCGAGGGCGAGCTGCCGGGGCCAGATAGGCCCCAGCCCGTCCAGCAGGGCGGCGAGCAGCGCGGGGGCTTCGAGCGCAGCGGCGCCGGCGAAGCGGTCATACAGGCCGCCGATGCGACCGCCTGGAAACAGATCCGGCCGTTCGAGCAGCGCGCCGCCGAGGTTGCGCAGCAGGGCGGCGCGGCCTTCGAGCCCGGCCAGGGGGTTTTCCGGGCCGACTTGGAAGGCCGCTCCTAAGGCCTGCGCGGTGAGCTGTCGCAACCCTGCCGCGTCCGCACGGGGCGCGCCGGTGGCGGAGAACAAGCCGGCGCGGAAGGCGTGCAGGCTGGCGACGCCCAAGCCTTCGGAGCGGGTCACGCGTTGGCCAGTGCCGGGTTCCAGGTAGTGCCAGCCAGGGCCGGACCCGGCGTCCAGCAAGACGCTGACGACGCAGAGGTCGATGCGGATGCGCGCCAACTCTGCGGTGTCGACCGGCTGCAGTGCGTGGTGGAGCGACGCCCAGCGGTCGATGCCGCCGGTGGCGAAATGGCGCCAGCGGGCGTGGTGGGGGATGGCGAGGCTGGGGTAGGCGGCGCGGATGACGGCGGCGGTGTAGTCGGCCAGCGCGTCGAGGCGGCCGAGGTCGACGGTGAAATGGGGCAGTTTGCCGGCTTCGGCCAGGCCGAGCATGACGGTGCAACGGTCCCGCACGGCGGCGGCGGTGCATAGCCAGGCTGCGGTCTGGGCTTCATCCATCCAGCGAGCGGCCCTTTGGCTGGTGCAGTTCGGCCGCGTCCGGCACGGCGCTGGTGAAGTAGCCGGCGGCCTTCTTGGCGTCCATCTCGACGCGCGCGTCCGGCGGGATTAGCGCCTCGGGGAGAGGCACACGCTCCACCACCTCGATCCCGCTGGCGACGATAGGGGCATATTTCAGGTTGCTCATCGAGACGAGCTGGTCGATGCGGCGGATGCCGAGCCAGTGCAGCACGTCCGGCATGAGTTCCTGGAAGCGCATGTCTTCGACGCCGGCGACGCATTCGGTGCGTTCGAAATAGGCCTCGGCGCGGTCCCCGCCGGGTTGGCGCTTGCGGGCGTTGTAGACCAGGAACTTGGTGACCTCGCCGAGCGCGCGGCCCTCCTTGCGGTTGTAGACGACGGCGCCGACGCCGCCGGCCTGGGCCATGCCGACGCACACCTCGATGCCGTGCGCCAAATAGGGGCGGCAGGTGCAGATGTCCGACCCGAACACGTCCGACCCGTTGCACTCGTCGTGGATGCGGCAGGCGATCCGCGTGGCCGGGCGGCCGAGCTGGGCCGGGTCGCCGAACAGGTAGACGGTGGTGCCGCCGATGGGGGGCAGGAAGACGGTGAGGTCTGGCCGGGTGACGAGCTCGGGGAACATGCCGCCGGTGTGCTCGAACAGGGTGCGGCGGAGGTCCGCCTCCTTGATGCCGAAGCGCCGCGCCACGCCGGGGAGGTGCCACACCGGTTCGATGGCGACCTTGGTGACCCGGACGTCCCCCGCTGCGGTCAGCACGTCACCGTCCGGGGTGAGGCGGCCGGCGCGGACGGCATCGTTCAGCTCGGGCATGTTGATGTGGGCGCGGGTGACTGCGATGCTTGGGCGGATGTCCTGCCCGGAGGCGATTTCGGCGGCAAACAGCTCGGCGGTGAGATGGCCCCAGGGGTCCATCGAGACGATGGCGCCGGGTTCGCTCCATTGCGGGAAGGGGCCGATCGCGACCGCCGGCCGGGTGTTGGTGAGATCCGGCCGGTGCGCACGGTCCAGTTGTTCAGCGGCGACGGCGAGGGCGCGGTAGACCGAGTACGATCCGGCGTGGGTGCCGATGGCGTTGCGGGTTTGGGAGGCGTGCAGGGTGGCTATGATCGGGCCGCGCGCCGTGCCGTTGGCGGCATCCCAGGCGATCGGGCGGGTTCCGGAGACGTTGCGCGGGTGCGACGTGAGCACGATCGCGCTGGGGACTGGGCGCGGTTCGTTGGTCCGAAGCGGTGGCGGCGCGGCTTCCATCACAGGTCCTATGCTGCAACGCACCACGCTAGAGAGGGCAGGGCGTTGCGGTCAATGATCCTATGATGGAGTGAAGGCCGGGTTAACCAGGGCGGCGAATTGATGTCGGGCCGGGCGCAGGGCGAGGAGGGCGAGGAGGGCGGTGATCACGTCTGCCGCGATGGCAACCACGAACACGGGGGTCCAGGACTGGGTGCTCTGGTGCAGCAGGGACGCCATCGGGCCGCCGAAGATGGCGCCGATGCCCTGCGCAATGTAGAGGCAGCCATAGTTGGTGGTGGCGTGCTTGGTGCCGAAGCTGTCGGTGAGGGTGGAGGGGAAGAGCGAGAAGATTTCGCCCCAGCCGAAGAACACCACGCCGGAGAGCAGCACGAACAGCAGCGGATCGTGCCGGGTGACAAGCCAGAGTGTCATGGCGAGCGCTTCGAGGCCGAACGCCAGCGCCATGGTGGGTTCACGGCCCAGCCGGTCCGACACCCAGCCGAAGAACGGGCGGGTGAGGCCATTGCAGAAGCGGTCGATGGTGAGCGCGAGCGGGACGGCGGCGAGGCCGAGCACCATGGTGCCGCTGACGCCGAAATCGGCGGCGAAGGTGGCGAGCTGCGAGGTGACCATGAGCCCGGTGGTGGCCATGAGCGTCATCATGACGAACATGAGCCAGAACAGCTTGGTCTTGAGCATGGCCTTGGTGGCGACGTCCGGGCTGGCGGGCGAGCCAGTCGGGGTGGCTTGCATGGGCGGGCGGCGCAGGCCCAGGGCAGCCAGGACGCCGACGGCGCCGAGCGCGAGGCCGAAGTCGAACAGGGTGGTTTGCAGTCCGGCGCTGGCGAGGCTGCCGGAGATGGGGAAGGTGGTGACGATGGCGCCCATGCCGTAGCCGGCGGCAACCACCCCGGCGGCAAACCCGCGGTTGGTGGGGAACCAGCCGACCATGAGGCCGACCACGCCGACATAGACGATGCCGGTGCCCAAGCCGCCGAGCAGCCCATAGGTGAGATAGAGCCCGGCGAGGCTGGTGGTGCTGGAGGCGAGCACCCACGATAGCCCGGTGAGCAGGGCGCCGAGCGACACCAGGAGGCGCGGTCCGAAGCGCTCGATCAACCAGCCTTGGAACGGGCTGAAGAAGGTCTGCAGCACGACGAGGATGGAGAACGTGGTTTGTATGGCGGCGGCGGAGGCTCCAAGCGAGCTGCCGAGCGGCTTGGTGAAGAGGGTCCAGACGTATTGCGGGCTGCTGATCGCCATCATGCACAGCAGGCCGAGCAAGAGCTGGACCCAGCGCGTGCTGGTTTGGGGGACGGTGTCGGAGGGGAGTGTGGCCGTGCTGCTCATGGAGCCGTGAAGGCAAGAATTATGCCGCTACCATCCTGAAATGGCGGGTAGAATGGCTGTCGCGATGAAGGGGTTGAGCGGTGTGGTTGGCGTTTGCCTGCGTCGGATCATTGCATGTGGGCCAAACATAGCGTTTTATGGTGTGACCCCATTTGCGGCTAAGGGTGGTGTTGACCTGGGATAGTGCCTAGGTTGGGTATGATTGCAATGAGGATGGGCGTGATGGCGACCGGTACAGTGAAGTGGTTTAATGCGACGAAGGGCTTCGGCTTTATTCAGCCCGAGAGTGGCGGCAAGGATGTGTTCGTGCACATCACGGCCGTTCAGGCGGCTGGGCTGCGCGGGCTCGATGAGAACCAGAAGGTCACCTACGATGTGGTGTCCGAGCGTGGCAAAGAGGCGGCGAGTAATCTGAAGATCGCGTAACACGGGTCAGCCCGGTCATGCGGTAGCGTGATGACCGGGATGGAGCAGTCTAAAGGCTCGCTTGTTCTCCAAGTGGGTTGTTGGCGAAGCACCGGCCCGGTCATTACCGCGACTCCACCGCACGGGTGTGGCATGGCGCGAGCTTGTCAGTTGGTCGATCGCTTGCCGTGAGGCTGCGATTGGCGGGTCTTGGAAGCCTCGTTGCAGCCATGGTTGCGGCGGGGCTAGTCGTGTGGCGGCCTGCGCTGCCAAGGGTGGCGCCGGGTGCCCAGTTCGACCCGGCATTGGTGGTGCAAGGCGCGCACCTCGCCTCGATCGGGGATTGCGCCGTGTGCCACGCGGGGCGGGATGGCCAGCCTTATGCGGGCGGCAACCCGGTGCAGACGCCGTTCGGTAAGGTTTACGCCAGCAACATCACGCCCGACCCGGACACCGGGATTGGCACCTGGTCGGAAGCGGCGTTTCGGCGCTCGATGCTGGCGGGCGTGGATCGGGCCGGGCAGTTCCTCTATCCGGCCTATCCTTATAACCACTACACGCATGTGACGGACGCCGACATTGCGGCTCTGTATGCGTTCTTGATGACGCGGCAGCCGGTGCGGGCGCAGGCGCCGCCGACGCGCTTGCCGTTTCCGCTCGACATTCGCCCGCTGATGGCGGGCTGGAACCTGCTGTTCCTCGACCGCGGGCCGATCCAGGCCGATTCGGCGAAGGACGCGGCGTGGAACCGCGGGCGCTACCTGGTGGAAGGTCTCGGGCACTGCCAAGCCTGCCACTCACCACACAATGCGCTT
The DNA here is from genome assembly GCA_965199105.1 of Acetobacteraceae bacterium. GTDB lineage: Bacteria > Pseudomonadota > Alphaproteobacteria > Acetobacterales > Acetobacteraceae > LMUY01. The sequence goes on from CBDAQO010000002.1 coordinate 2,710,090, forward strand.
GGGGCGGAAGAAACCGGGCGGGCGTTCAGCGGCGGTCTGGCGGACGGCTGGGACGGGCCCGGACTAACGGCTGCCAGCTCGCCGGCCGCCATCGCATGGAGCGCCGATGCGCTCTACGACTTCTTGCGCCATGGGATCGACTCGCGGCATGCGGCGGCGGCCGGTCCGATGGGGCCGGTGTCGCACGATCTTTTTGCTGTGCCAGACGACGATGTGCGCGCCATGGCGGTCTACATCGCCAGCATGACGGGTGCGCCCGACCCGGCGCGTGAACGGCAGGTGGCGGCGCGGGTGGCGGCGGCGCAGGCCCCGCCCGCGCTGCTGGCCGACAGCGAAGGGGCGCGGATCTTTGCCGGGGCCTGCGCTGGCTGCCACGGGGCGGGGGCGCCGATGATGCTGGGCGGGCGGCCGTCGCTGGCGCTGGGCAGCTCGGTGACCAGCCCGACGCCGCGCAATGCGACGCAGGTGGTGCTGTATGGCCTGCAGCCGACCGCGGGCGAGCAGGGGCCGTGGATGCCTGGGTTCGCCGGGTCACTGACCGACGACCAGGTGGCGGCCGTGCTTGGCTATGTGCGAGACCGGTTTACCGATCGGCCGGGCTGGACCGGGCTGGCGCAGGAGGTTCGCCGCATTCGAGGGGACAAGGGGTCGTGATCAGTCTGACGGTCAATGGCGGGCGGCATGACGTGGAGGTCGATCCGGCCACGCCGCTGCTGTATGTGCTGCGCGACACGCTGGGGCTGAACGGGGCCAAGTATGGCTGCGGGCTGGGGCAATGCGGGGCCTGCACCGTGATGCTGGACGGCATTGCGGTGTTTTCCTGCCTGACGCCGGTGGCGGTGCTGGAGGGGCGGCAGATCAAGACGGTGGAGGGGCTCGGCACGGTGGCGCATCCCGGGCCGCTGCAGCAGGCCTTTATCGACGAGCAGGCGGCGCAGTGTGGCTACTGCATCGCCGGGATGATCATGCGGGCACAGGCGTTGCTGGAGAAGAACGCGGCGCCGACGGAGCAGCAAATCCGCGCCCAGATGCAGCCCAATCTATGCCGCTGCGGCACCCATATGCGCATCCTGGCGGCGATCCGGCGGGCGGCGGCGGTGATGCGCTCGGCCCAGCTTGCGCCGCTGCCGGATGCGGCCGGATGAGCGCGATGGTGTCGCGGCGATGGCTGCTGGCGGGCAGTGGCGCGCTGGTGGTGGCGATGGACGCGCGGGCACAGGGGGTGGCGCCCGGGTCGTCGGGCGCGGCGCCGAAGCTGCCCGGCAGCCTGAAGGGCGAGCCGCGCTTGGCCGCCTGGGTGCAGGTGGCGCCGGACGGGGCGGTGACGGTGTTCACCGGCAAGGCCGAGCTGGGGCAGGGGATCCGCACGGCGCTGATCCAGGTGGCGGCCGAGCAGCTCTATCTGGCGCCGGGCAGCATCACGCTGGTGACGGCCGACACCGGGCGTACGCCGGACGAGGGCTACACCGCGGGCAGCCACTCGATGCAGGACAGCGGCACCGCGATCATGACCGCGGCGGCCGAGGTGCGCGGCATCCTGGTGGACGCGGCGGCGACGCGGTTGGGGGTCGCGGCGGACGGCCTCACGCTGGGGGGCGGCCGGATTGCGGCGGCGGACGGGCGCAGCGTGGGCTATGGCGAGCTGATTGGCAGCTTGACGCCGGAGCGGCTGGCGCAACCCGGCGCGCCATTGAAAGACCCGGCGCATTACACGGTGGTCGGAACCGCCGTCCCGCGAGTCGACATCCCGGCGAAGGTGACGGGCGGGGTGGCCTATGTGCAGGATTTGCGGCTGCCGGGCATGTTGCATGCGCGCACGGTGCAGCCGCCGCGCTACGGGGCCGTGCTGGCCCGGCTGGATGAGGCGCCGGTTGCCGCCATGCCGGGCGTGGTGAAGGTGGTGCGCGACGGCAGCTACCTTGGCGTGATCGCGCGCGGCGAGTGGCAGGCGATCACGGCGATGCGGGCGCTGGCCGCCGCGGCGGAATGGGAGGGCGGCGCGACCCTGCCCGACCCGGCGACCATCTTCGACACCATCCAGGCGCTGCCGGCGCGCGACACGGTGATCCTGGATCGCCGGGCTGGGGCGGGGGCGGCAGTGCGCACGCTCCAGGCGCGCTACCTGCGGCCGTATGGGATGCATGGCGCGATCGGGCCGTCCTGCGCGGTGGCGTTGCTGCAGGATGGGACGATGACGGTCTGGACGCACACCCAGGGTGTGTTCCCCGACCGTGCGGCGTTGGCGGAACTGCTGCAGATGCCGCTCGACCAGGTGCGCTGCATCCATGCCGAGGGGGCGGGCTGCTACGGGCACAATGGCGCGGACGATGCGGCGGCGGATGCGGCGTTGCTGGCGCGGACGGTGCCGGGGAGCCCGGTTCGGGTGCAGTGGATGCGCGAGCAGGAGAACACGTGGGAGCCGTTCACCCCGGCGATGATCACCGAGGTGGAAGCGTCGCTGGATGCGGGCGGGCGGATCGTGGATTGGCAGTACGGGGTGTGGAGCAATACGCACAACATGCGGCCGGGCAATGCGGGGCGGTTTGCCTCGAGCTGGTCGCTGGCCACGCCGTTGCAGCCATTGCCGCCGATGCCGATCCCGCAACCCGAGGGCGGCGGCGACCGCAACGGCATCCCGCTGTATGACCTGCCGCAGGCGCGGGTGGTGTCGCACTTCATCCCCGCGATGCCGCTGCGGGTGTCGGCGATGCGGGGCTTGGGCGCCTACGCCAACGTGTTCAGCATCGAGAGCTTCATGGACGAGCTGGCGCTGGCGGCGGGCGCCGACCCGGTGGCGTTCCGCCTGGCGCACCTGACGGACGCGCGGGCGTGCGACGTGGTGGGCACGGCAGCGCGGGAGTTTGGCTGGGAGGCGGCCAAGACGCTGCCGCCGGGTCACGGGCGGGGGTTCGCGTTCGCGCGGTATAAGAACCTGGGCGCCTATGCCGCGGTGGCGCTCGAGGTTGCGGTAGAGCATGAGACGGGGCGCGTGCGGGTGGTGCGGGCGCATTGCGCGGTGGATGCCGGGCAGGCGGTGAGCCCGGACGGCATCCGCAACCAGATTGCGGGCGGTCTGCTGCAATCGAGCAGTTGGACGATCTACGAGGCGGTGGGGTTCGAGCCGGCGGGCATCACCAGCCGGGACTGGAGCGGCTACCCGATCCTACGCTTCCCCGCCGTCCCCGACAGCGTGGTGGTGCATGTGATCGACCGTCCGGACATGCCGTTCCTCGGCACGGGGGAGGCGGCGCAGGGGCCGACGGCGGCGGCGATTGCGAATGGGCTGGCTGATGCGGCTGGGGTGAGGGTGCGGGAGTTGCCGTTGAGCATGGCGCGGGTGAAGGAGGCGATTGGGGTTTAGGGTGGGGGCTGAGCGGGGGTGGCCGTGGCGGTGTTGGATCGTCCGGAAGCTACGGTGCAAACTCGACTGATCTGGCCGGGTCTGGTGGGAAGCGGACTCTTCCACGGCTAGCGTCACTGCCGGGGATCTCCCCGCTGACAACCTATCCATGGTGCAACCGACATGATCTATGCAGTGACTACAGCTAAGAACCGGGCCAGGGTGATACGAGGATTGTGGCCGTGGTGCTCACATCCCTTCTGATCTGGCGCCGAGGGAGGTTGGGTATTTGGGTAAAACGTCCTCGATGTGGTTCCAGCCCACCTTCTCGCTGACCCAGACGTGGCACGACGGGACTACCGATCCCGGGTCATCGAGACTGCAAATCATGACATCAATCCGGTTCGGAGCGTCTTCCGAACTATAGGTCAGGGGCGAGCCGCACGTATCGCAGAATGTCCGCGTCACGTGGGGCGAGGAGGCATACTCGCGCGGCTGTCCTTTGCTGAAGCCGAACTGGCCGACTGGGAACACGGCATAGGGCAAGCTCAGCGCGGACGCAGCCCGGCGGCAAGTTTCGCAATGGCAGATGCCGCTCCTATCCGGTTCGCCGTCGACCCGGTAACGCACGGCCCCGCACAGACACCCGCCCTCACGCATCGTCGCCGTCCCCAGGCACAGTGTCGAACCGCTTCACGAAGAAGACCCGGTCGTGGCCGGGTGGATAGCCGGTGATACGGCCGCATTCCGTGAAGCCGAGCTTGAGGTAGAAGCCGAGCGCCTGTTGGTTTCCAGGGCCACTGACCATTGGCTGCCCGTCATGTCCTTCCGCTTCCTTCAGCCGGCGACCATGGGCAGCAACGATAGCACCAGCAACAGCGCCATGACGCTGTTGAAGGCGCGCACCCGGCCTGGCTGCGACAGCCAGGGCCGCAGCGCCGTGCCGAAACCGGCCCACACGCAGATGCTCGGCACGTTCACCAGGCCGAGCAGCAGCGCGAGTACAACCACGCCGCGGCCGAAATCCTCGCGGGGCGCATAGGTGCTGGCCGCACCCACGACCATGATCCAGGCCTTCGGGTTGACCCACTGGAATGCTGCTGCTTGCCAGAAGGTCAACGGTCGTCCGCAGGCCTCGGCATGGTGCTTGATCGTTCCGGCCGTCGCGATCTTCCACGCCAACCACAGCAGGTAGGCGGCTCCGGCCCAGCGTAGCACACCGTAAAGCCAGGGAACTGCAGCGAAGGCCTGCCCCAGCCCGACCCCGACCAGGAGCAGCATGAACATGCAACCCAAGCTGATGCCGGCGATATGCGGCACCGTGCGCCGGAAGCCGTAGTTGACACCAGACGCCAGCAGCATCGTGTTGTTCGGCCCTGGCGTGATCGAGCTGACGAACGCGAACCCCGCGAACGCCAGCAGCGGCGTGGGCGTCAAACGAGCCACTCGCGAAGCAGTTGCGTTACACGGAACGGAGCAGTAGCGTTATCGTATGTTCTCATGAAAACAGATAACAGCACTGTCCGTGTTTCACAACACCTGCGACGCCTTGCGGACGCGCAGGCACCAGGCTCGCGCCTGCCGTCCGTGCGGACACTGATGGCGGAGCTGCGGGTCAGCCCCGTTACCGTGCAGCGCGTGCTGGACGCGCTCACCCGCGACGGTGTGTTGGACGCGCGCCCCGGCCAGGGCACTTTCGTCGCTACCCGGCATGCTGAGGATGGCGACCAGGGACGCCCGTCCGACCTCGCCTGGCAAAGCTTGGCGCTCGGACCGCCCCGGGCGACGGCAGGCGGACTGGACAGCCTATGCCTGGTTCCCTCCGACCAGGCCCGTCCCTTGAACGTCGGCTATCTGCCGGCGGCGTCACAGCCCACGACGTTACTCACTGCGGCCTCGGCGCGCGCGATGCGGCGGCCGGGTGTTTGGGGTCGGATGCCGCCCGAGGGCCTGCCAGCGCTGCGGGCCTGGTTCGCCGCCGCGGTGCCGGGCGCCTACGGGCCGCATGAGGTGACAATCTGTCCCGGCACCCAGGCTGCCATTGCTGCGGCCTCCCGGGCGCTGGCCGCCCCAGGCGACCCCGTGCTGGTGGAAAGTCCGACCTATGTCGGCGCCTTGGCGGCCGCGCAGGCTGCGGGGTGCGTGTTGTCCCAGTGCCGACGGACGAGGACGGCGTCCGGCCGGAGGCACTGGCCGAGGCGTTCACACGCACGGGGGCCAAGCTGTTCTACTGCCAGCCCACCTACGCTAACCCGACCGGAGCGGTGCTGGCTGCTGATCGCCGGACCGCCGTGCTGGCCGCGACCGCAAGAGCTGGTGCCTTTTTGATTGAAGACGATTGGGCGCGAGATTTCGCCTTGGATGGTGAGGCTCCGCCACCGCTAGCGCCCGAGGACCCGGACGGGCACGTGGTCTATGTGCGCTCGCTCACCAAGTGCGCGGCACCGGGCCTACGCGTTGGTGCCATCTGCGCCCGAGGTGCAGCGCTGCAGCGGCTGCGGGCGGCGCGGTTGGTGGACGACTTCTTTGTGCCGGGCCTGCTGCAAGAGACGGCGCTGCAACTCATCACTGCCTCAAGCTGGTCGCGGCACCTGAGAGTGTTGCGAGCAGCATTGCGGGAGCGGCGCAATACTCTGGCGGCTGCGCTGCAACGGCACCTCGGCCCCGCTTGCCTGTCCCGCCTGCCGGCGGGCGGGCTGCACCTATGGGTAGCGTTGCCGGCGGGCGTGCGGGATTACGAGGTCGAGGGCCGGGCGGCGGCGCGTGGCATATTGGTCAGTGCCGGGCACCACTGGCACCCGGCCGAGCCTGCTGCGCCATACTTACGCCTCAGCTTTGCGGGCGTGCAATCGGAGTGGGTCGACGGCTGCATCGCCGAGCTGGCCGAAATCGTAGGAGAGGTGGTGCTGGCACAGGCGAAATAACGAAATGCCCCTTGCGGCACCGCAGCCTGCGTCAGTCGTGGACGACTGCCGTTACCTCGATTTCGACCCATGCAGTGTTCGGCGTCAATGCGACAACTTGGACCAGCGTGCTTGCTGGACCAATACTGCCGACCGCTTCTCCATGCGCCTTTGTGACTGAATCCTGAAACGACAAATCAGTCACGTAGACGACTGTTCGTACTACATGGCGCATCTCCGCGCCGGCTTCCGCCAAAACCGCTTCTATCAAGCCGAGAATTGCACACGCTTGGACGTACGCATCCCCCTGAAGGGCTTCGCCCCGGGCAGTCGTACCTGAAACGTAGACGTGATCCCCAACCCGGACGGCCCGCGAGTAACCATAGATTTTCTCGAGTGCGTAGCCCGACCCGAAGTTGTGACGTGTCATCGTTGCCTCCACGGGCAATTGATCACACAGCGCCCAGACCGCTTTGTGTCGAAAGAGGACCTAATCAACTTCGCCCCCAGCTTCGTCTAGTATCAACAATTCACGGCTCGAATGCCCTACCAGCACCATCGCGGGCTACTGAACAGATTTGCTACTAATTTGCGGCGGGAGTTCGCCCGGATGCTCGAGCAGACTCTGGACCTGGGCGGGGCTGAGTGGTTTGCAGCCGTTGCGGCAAGTGGGGGTTGGGCCGCTGTGGGAGTTGCCTCGGGTCGAGGCTGGATACGGCGGCAGGAGCGGCAGGGCGGCGATGGCCATGTGGAGCCATCGCGCTGGCCGGCGTGCGGCGCTACTCGGCGGCTTGGGCAACGCCAGCTTCCCGGGTGCGGGTGCGTAGGGTGACCCATTCTTCGGCGCCGGTGGGGTGGATGCCGATGGTGCGGTCGAAATCGGCCTTGGTGGCGCCCGCGGTCACGGCGATGGCGATGCCCTGCATCATCTCGGGGGCGTCGTCGCCGAGCATGTGGGCGCCGACGACGCGCTGGGTGGACTGCTCCACCACCAGCTTCATGGTGGTCTGCGCGTGGCGGCCGGTCATGGTGTGGCGCATGGGGGTGAAGCGGGCGACGTAGATGTCGACCGGGTAGCGGGTGGCGGCGACCTCCTCGCTCAGGCCGACCGTGGCGATGGGGGGGTGGCTGAACACGGCGGTGGCGACGGTGTCGAAGTTCCAATTGCGCGGCTGCTGCGACCCGAACAGGCGGTCGGCCAGCATGTGGCCCTCAGCGATGGCGACTGGGGTGAGGTTCATTTTGTTCGAGACGTCGCCCAGGGCGTAGATATGCGGCTGGTTGGTCTGGCCGTGGGCGTCCACGATCACGGCGCCGTTGGCGGCGGTGGTGACGCCCGCTTCGGCCAGGCCGAGCGACCGGGTGTTGGGGCCGCGGCCCACGGCCCAGAACAGCAGGTCGGTGCGGCGGATGGTGCCGTCCTTCAGGTGGACGCGGTAGCCGTCGCCGTCCCGCTCCACCCGGACCGGCTCGGTGCCGCAATGCAGGCGCACGCCCTGGGCGGACAGGGCTTCGGCGAGGGCGGCACGCAGGTCGCCGTCGAAGCCGCGCAGGGGCAGGGGGGGGCGGCAGACCAGCTCGACCTCGGCGCCGAGCCCGGCAAAGACGCCGGCGAACTCGACCGCGATGTAGCCGGCGCCGACCAGCATCACGTGCTTGGGCAGGGCGGGCAGGTGGAACGCCTGGTCCGAGACGATGCCGAGGTCGCCGCCCGGGATGTCCGGCCGCAGCGGGTGGCCGCCGACCGCGACCACGATGCGCTCGGCGGTGATGCGCTGGCCGCCCACGTCCAGCGTGTGCGGGTCGACGAAGCGGGCGTGGGCGTCGAACAGGGTGCAGCCGGCGCTGGTGAGCAGGCGGACGTAGATGGCGTTCAGCCGGCTTATTTCGGCGTCCTTCTTGGCGATGAAGGCGGCCCAGTCGTGGATGCCGGGTTGCGTGTCCCAGCCGAAGCCGCGGCTGTCGGCCACGGCGATGCCGTAGTCGGCGGCCATCACCATCAGCTTCTTGGGCACGCAGCCGACATTGACGCAGGTGCCGCCCCAGTGGGTGCTTTCGGCGACCCCGACGCGGGCGCCATGGGTGGCGGCGATGCGGGCGCAGCGCACGCCGCCGGAGCCGCCGCCGATGACGAACAGGTCGAAATCATATGCCATGGAAGCGCCCCTTTGCTGCCCGCCTGCAGATGGGCCGGAGGATGCCAGATGTTAGCCGGGCAATGCCAATGGCCGGGGGTTTCAGCCGAGCAGGCTCCAGGCCGGGGGTGGGCCGGCGGCGGCCATTGCGTCCCAGCCGAACTGAAGCAGGGGCAGGACGGCCTCGGTGGCGTCGAGGATGCGGCCGACCAGGGCGGCGCTGGCCACGTCGCGCTTCAGCAGGGGGCGGCTGAACACCAAATGGCGGGTCTTGATGGCGGCGGTCAACGCCGGGTCGGTGACGTCCTCGAAGCCGCGGGGCATGCGGGTGAGGCTGTCTCTGGTGTCGAGCGCGAGGCTGGCGGCGGCGGCGGCGGCGACTGCCTCGAGGTAGGCGTCGGGTTGGTCGCGGATAGCGGCACGGATGGCGTCCAATTGGGGCCGTTCGACCTCCCAGAACCCGGCGCCGAGGAAGCAGCCGCCGTCTGCGATGTGCAGGTAGATGACGCCGCCGCTTTCCTTCTTGAAGCCGGGGCGCATCCAGATGCAGGCGGTGTAGGTCTTGTAGGGCGTCTTGTCCTTGCTGAAGCGGACGTCGCGGTGGATGCGGAAGGTCGAGCGCTTCGCGCTGCCAGTGAGGGGCAGTTCGCGGCGGGAGAGCTCGGCGGCGACGTCTTCCGCCAGGGCCATGCAGGGGCCCAGCACCTCGCGCTCGTAGACGGGGCGGTTGGCCTCGAACCAGGGCTTGGACTGGTTGGCGGCGAGGTCGCGGAAGAAGGCGAAGGTGGCGGGGCGGAAGCCGTCGAAGGCGGGTGGGACGGCACGCTTGGTCGCGGCCGCGCTGCGTCCCACCCGATCGGCCTGGGGTTATGCAGCGGCCTGGTGCGGGACGCCCTTCTCGGTGAGCAGCGCCTCGAGTTCGCCGGACTGGAACATCTCGGTCACGATGTCGCAGCCGCCGACGAACTCGCCGTCGACGTAGAGCTGCGGGATGGTGGGCCATTGCGAAAAGGCCTTGATGCCGTCGCGCAGGGCGGCGTCTTCCAGCACGTTGGCGGTTTGGAACGGCACGGCCATGTGGCTGAGGATCTGCACCACGCGGGCGGAGAAGCCGCATTGCGGGAACATCGCGGTACCCTTCATGAAGAGCATGACGCGGTTGGTGGTGATGTCGGCCTTGATGCGGTCGGCTGCGGCGGTGTCGCTCATCGGCGTGGGCTCCGGTTACGGGGGAGAGGTTTGCAGGGCCAGGGCGTGCAGCTCGCCGCCCATACGTCCCTGCAGGGCGGCATAGACGAGCTGGTGCTGCTTGACCCGGGACAGGCCACGGAACGCCTCGCTGGTAACGGTGGCCGCGTAATGGTCGCCGTCGCCGGCCAGGTCCTCGACCGTGACCGTGGCATCGGGCAGCGCTGCGCGGATCATGGTCTCGATGTCACTGGCGGCCATACCCATGGCGTCAAAACTCTCGTGGTTGGACAAGGATATGGTCAGGGCGCGGTGCAGTGTCAAACCTGGCGGCGCGGCGCGGTGTTTGGCCGGCCCGGCCGGCGATGGGTGGTCGCAAGAAAGTGGTGGAACGCGGCAGGGTTCCGGGCGAGGATGGGTTGACTGCTTAGGCCCCGTGACCATGCGAAAGCTGATCGTCCTGCCGATTTGTCTCGCGGCCTACCTCGCTTGGCCCTGCGTGACGCTCTACCGCCTGAACACGGCGCTCCAGCACCGGGATTTGGCTGCGCTTGCGGCCGGCGTCGACTGGGATTCGGTGCGCGAGGGGCTGAAGGAGGACATCGCCGACGGGATCATGGGGGACGATGCGGGCGCGATGCAGCAGGCCACCGACGCGTTGCCGCCGTTTGGCGCCGGCTTCGTCCGGGGCATGGCGGGCAATGCGGTGGACCGGATGGTCACGCCCGAGCGCTTGGTGGCCGGGGTGCATCAGTCGGGGCAGATGGCGGGGGTGTGGTCGATGCGGGCGTGGTTCGACAGCCCGACGCGGTTCGAGGTGAGCATGCCGCCGCCCGGGTCGAGCGCAGATGCCGGCGCGATGCAGCTGCAGATGGACCTGGTTCGCAACGGGTGGGGCTTCGCCTGGCAGGTGACCCGGGCCTACGTTCCGCCAGCGATGTTCACCCGGCTGCAGGGCGGCGACACGGCGGCGTCGGGGCAGAAGGTGTTTGCCGGGCCGTAGCCTGCTACCCGCACAGGCCTGCGTGGGCGAGGGCTTCCAGGACGACACCGTGCCGGCTGCGACAGGGCGGATGGAGCGCATGGGGCTGACATCGGTGGGTGATTTGGTCAGCACGGGATCATTGATCATCTTCGCGAGTGTGGCCTTGGGCTCGCTGGGGGTGCCGGTGCCTGCGCTTGCGGCGGTGATATTCGTCGGGAGCATGCTCGCCTCGGAGCACGCGACGGTGGCGGCCGGGATCGCCATCTTCGTAGCCGGGATGGTGGGCGCCGTCCTTGGGGACACGGTCTGGTTCCTGGCGGGGCGGCGCTACGGCATGCGCGTGCTAAGCCTGGTCTGCCGTATGTCGCTGTCGCGCAACACCTGCGTGCGGCGCACGTCGGAGGTGTTCCGGCGGCACGGGATGAAGCTGCTGCTGTTCGCGCGCTTCGTGCCCGGCCTGTCGGTGGTGACGGCGCCGCTGGCTGGGTTGTCGGCGGTGAGCCTGGCGCGGTTCTGGGGCTTTGCCGAGGTGGGTGCCGCGGTCTGGCTCGCGTCGGGCATGCTGCTCGGCTGGGGCTTTGCCGCTCAGGTGCAACGCATGCTGGCTGGCCTTCGGCATTACGGTTTGGACGTTGGCGGGTGCGCCGTGTGCCTCGTGGTGCTCTATGCCGGCGTTTCGCGCTATCGGCAGTGGCGGTTCTTGCGGCAGCTCAGGATGGCGCGGATTGCCCCGGAGGAGCTGGCCGGGTTGGCTGCTGCGGACGCCTCGCTGGTGATCCTGGACGCGCGGGCGGATTTCCAGCGGGCAGCGGACCCGTTCATCATTCCAGGCGCCGTGTTCTCGGAGCTGGCGGCGCCGTCGGTGCCGGGTCGCGGGCCGGTGGTGGTGTATTGCTCGTGCCCGAACGAGGTGAGTGCGGCGGTGGTGGCGAGGCGCTTGCAGAAGCGGGGCGTGGCCAGGGTGCGGCCGTTGCTGGGCGGGATCGATGGCTGGCGCGAGGCGGGCTACCAGGTGCATCCGTTGACGCAGACCGTGCCGGCGGGAACGGCGCGCTTGAAGGCACCGAGCGAGGCATCTGCCTGAACAGCTTTTCGGCTCGAGCGGGGCAGCGCGGGTTGATGGCGACGAAACGCATGATGCAGCGTTAGGCTCGTGTAACAACGGGCGCTGTATGAGGGGGCGATGGCCACCAAGAAGCTGCAAGCCTACCAGGCAAAGCGGGACTTTTCCCAGACCAAGGAGCCGAGCGGCGACGCTGCGGCCGGACCCGGCGAAGCGGGCGCCAAGCTGCGCTTCGTGGTGCAGAAGCACGATGCGACCCGGCTGCACTACGACCTTCGGCTTGAGCTGGATGGCGTGTTCAAGTCCTGGGCGGTGACGAAGGGGCCTTCGATCGACCCCAAGGACCGGCGATTGGCCGTGGAGGTCGAGGACCATCCGCTGGACTACGGCGACTTCGAAGGCACCATCCCCAAGGGCCAGTACGGCGGCGGGACGGTCCAGCTTTGGGACCGTGGCTACTGGTCGCCGGAGGGGATGACGGCTGAGGAAGGCCTCGCAAAGGGAGATTTGAAGTTCACCCTGGCGGGAAAGCATCTGCACGGAAGCTGGGTGCTGGTGCGGATCAAGAACTGGAGCGGCGGCAAGCGGGTCAACTGGCTGCTGATCAAGCACCGTGACGAGTTTGCCCAGGAGGGTGGTGCCGAGCAGTTGCTGGCCGAAGACCAATCGGTGGCGTCGGGGCGGGGGATGGAGGAGATTGCGGCCGGGCAGGGGCGGTCCCCCGAGCCGTTCATGCAGGCTGGCGCGGCGGTGGCGAAGGATGCGGTTTGGGACTCCAACAAGGGCCTGGCGCCGGCCCTGCGCGCCTCTGGCGAGACGCACGTGAAGGTGCGCAAGCCGCCCGCCACCAAGCGGACGACCGCTGACCCGGCGAGCGCGATGCCCGAGTTCATCGAGCCGCAGCTTTGCCAGACTGTCGAGCGGCCGCCGGCGGAGGCGGGTTGGGTGCACGAGATCAAGCTCGACGGCTATCGCGTGCAGGCGCGGACGGGCGGCGGCAAGACGGTGTTGCGCACGCGCAGGGGGCTGGATTGGACCGCGAAGTTCTCCGCCATCGCGACCGCCTGCCAGGTGCTGCCGGACTGCATCGTCGACGGGGAGATCGTGGCGCTCGACGACAAAGGCGTGCCGGATTTCGCCGCGTTGCAGGCGGCGCTGTCGGAGGGGGATAGCGGCAACCTGGTGTTTTTCGTCTTCGACGTGTTGTTCGTCGGGGCTGAGGATTTGCGCGAGCGGCCGCTGCACGAGCGCAAGTCGCGGTTGCAGGCGCTGCTCGCCGGGTTGGGGGAGCGATCCAAACCGCGGCTGCGCTATGTCGACCATTTCGGCTCGGGTGGCGACGCGGTGTTGAAGTCGGCGTGCAAGCTATCGCTCGAGGGCATCGTCTCGAAGCGGTTGGACGCTGCCTATCAATCGGGGCGCAGCGTGAGTTGGAGCAAGGCGAAGTGTCGTGGCGGGCATGAGGTCGTGATCGGGGCGTGGACCGATACCGGGGGGCGGTTCCGCTCGTTGATGGTCGGGGTTCATCGTGGCAAGCACTTCGTGCATGTCGGCCGGGTTGGCACCGGCTTTGGCGGCAGCAAGGTTGCGGCGCTGGTGGAACAATTGAAAACGGTGGCGGCGGAGAAGAGCCCGTTCACAGGAGCGGGGGCACCACGGGCGGCGGCCAACATCCACTGGGTGCGGCCGGAGTTGGTGGCGGAGATCGAGTTTGCTGGCTGGACTGGGGCCGGCCTGGTGCGCCAAGCCGCGTTCAAGGGCCTGCGGGAGGATAAGCCGGCGGCCGAGGTGATCGCCGAGACGCCCGCCCCGGCGGAAACCAGCATGCCGCGCACGGTGGTGCCGCAGCGTAAGGCGCAAGGCGCGACCGGTGACGTGATGGGGGTGTCGATCTCGCGGCCGGACAAGGTGATGTGGCCCGACGGGGGCGACGGTGCTGCCGTGACCAAGCTTGATCTTGCGCGCTACTACGAAGCCGTTGGACCGTGGCTAATGCGGCATTTGAAGGGGCGGCCGTGCTCGATCATCCGGGCACCCGACGGGTTCGCGGGGGAGACGTTTTTCCAGCGCCATGCGATGGCCGGGTCGTCCAACCTGCTGGCGTTGGTGACGCCGCTGGGGGACCGCAAACCCTACATCGAAATCGACCGGGTCGAGGGGTTGGCGGCGGTGGCGCAAGTCGCCGCCTTGGAGCTGCACCCGTGGAACTGTGACCCGTTCCATTACGATGTTCCGGGCCGGCTGGTGTTCGACCTTGATCCCGGGCCCGAGCTTGCGTTCACCCGCGTTATTGAGGCGGCCACGCAGCTCAAAGGACTGCTGACGGAGCTTGGCCTGGTGAGCTTTTGCAAGACGACGGGCGGTAAGGGCCTGCACGTCGTCACGCCATTGGCGCGGGCCAAGGGGAGCAATCCGAGTTGGGCCGAGGCCAAGGCGTTCGCGCGCGCCGTTTGCCAACGGCTGGCGGACGACGCGAAGGATCGTTTCGTGATGACGATGGCGAAAAACCAGCGAACGGGGCGGATTTTCCTCGACTACCTGCGCAACGACCGGATGGCGACGGCGGTGGCGCCGTTGTCGCCGCGTGCGCGGGTGGGCGCGACCGTCTCCATGCCGCTGACGTGGTCGCAGGTCAAACCAGGGCTCGACCCTGGACACTATACCGTTCGCACCGTGCCGAAGCTGCTCAGCAAGACCAAGGCCTGGGCCGACTATTGCGAAGCGGAACGACCCCTGGCGGACGCGATGAAGCAATTAGGGCTTAGGTGATGCCTTTCTTGCTGCCGATTGACACGGCACCGATGGAAGCCAAGCTGGTCGACAAGCTGCCAACCAATGGAGGCTGGCAGTTCGAGCCGAAATGGGACGGGTTTCGCTGCCTGGTGTTCAAGGCTGGCGATGAGGTGGATTTGCGCGCGAAATCGGGCAAGTCGTTATCGCGCTACTTTCCGGAGATGGTCGCGGCGATCCGCGGCGCGACGGCCGATGAGTTTGTGTTGGATGGCGAGCTGACCGTGCCGCTGGGAACCTCGCTCTCGTTTGCGGCGCTGCAGGATCGGGTGCACCCTGCGGAAAGCCGGATACGCAAACTGGCCGCTGAGACGCCGGCTCTCTTGTTCCTGTTTGACTGTCTGGCGACGGCGAAGACGGGGAGCTTAATCGGCGCCGAACTGGCGCAGCGCCGGGCTCATTTGGAGCGTGTCGCTGCGTCGATGGGGCAGGCGGATCGGATGCAGCTTTCACCCATTACGCTTCACGCGGCGGATGCCGAGGCTTGGCTTGATGAGCGAGGGGGCGCCCTGGATGGTGTCGTGGCCAAGCAGTCCAGCGCTCGCTACCAGCCCGGCGAGCGCGCGATGCTGAAAGTGAAGCGGCAGCGCAGCGCAGATTGCGTCGTTGGCGGCTACCGGTATGCCAAGGGCAGCCGAGAGGTTGGCTCATTGCTGTTGGGGTTGTTCAATGATCAGGGAACGCTGGATCATGTCGGCTTCACGTCTGCGATTGCACATGCCGAGCGTGCGGCGCTGACCAGAAGGCTGGAGCAGATAACGGAGCCGCCTGGCTTCACCGGGGATGCGCCTGGCGGACCGAGCCGCTGGAGCACTGATCGGTCAGCAGATTGGCAGCCGCTACGGACGGAGCTGGTGGTCGAAGTCAGCTACGACCAGGTGACAGACGGGCGGTTTCGGCATGGCACGATGCTGCGGCGCTGGCGGCCGGACAAGGTGCCACGGCAGTGCACGCGGGAGCAACTCCATGCGGCCTCGGACAGCTTTGCTCGATTGAATGATCTTGTGGTCAAGTGACGCTCTTGGGAGATTTGGCAGATGAAGCGTCGTAGAATAGATCAGTCACCGGCTTCGCGACGCTGGATTGGCTGCCTGGTCGGTGCGCTGACCCTCGTGGCAGCGAGCGGCGTTTCGTCTCAGGCAGCGCTCAAAGAGGGGTCGCCGGCACCGGAGTTCAGCGCGCAGGCAACCCTTGGCGGCAAAGAGTTCATGTTCTCACTCGCCAATGCGCTGCAGCGTGGGCCTGTCGTGCTCTACTTCTATCCGGCGGCGTTCACCAAGGGCTGCACGGTCGAGGCGCATGATTTCGCGGAGGCGACGCCGGAATATGAAGCTCTTGGCGCGACCGTCATCGGCGTGTCCGGCGACGACATCGCGACGTTGGACAAGTTTTCGGTGAGCGAGTGCCAAAGCAAGTTCGCAGTCGTGGCTGATCCTGAGCGCACGGTGATGAAGGCCTACGACTCGGTATTAGTTCCGTTTCTCGCCTACGCGAACCGGACTTCCTACGTTATCACGCCGGACGATCGCGTGATCTATCGCTACAATGCGTTGGATCCAAGCAGGCATGTCGAGAACACCCTGGCGGCATTGTCAGCGTGGCGTAAGGCGCATCCGCAGAACTAACTTAGAGGCGAGGCGGGGTGCCGGTGTTGAGGGCTGCTTTGCGGGACGGAATGAACTCAGTCAGGTAACAGCCGAACGCTATAAGCGGGAGGGCCAGTCCGGTGGCGGCCGTCAACGACCAGCCTCCTGCCGCGTAAGTCCACCCGCCTAGCGCTGACCCGGCGGCTCCACCGCAGAAGAAGAAGGCCATGAATAGGCCGTTCAGGCGGCTGCGATATTCGGCGTCCAGGGAGAATATCGCCCGCTGGCTCAGCACAAGATGAGCTGTGACGCCGAAGTCGAGCATGATGGCCGCCACGACAAGGAGGGCCAGCCCGATCGGTGTTCCGGTTTCACCCAATCGGCACACCAGGAACGCGATGGCGACAATCCCCATGGACGCTGCCGTCGCGGGCCGGGTCCAGCCGGCATCAGCAGCACGACCTGCGAACGGCGCCGATATCGCGCCCGCAACGCCGGCCAAGGCAAACAAGGCGATACCATTTTGGGACAGGTGGAAACGGCCGACGAGCAGCAGCGGAACGGCGGTCCAGAATAGGCTGAAGCTACCAAAGAGGAACGCGTGATAGAACCCCCGGCGGCGCAGCACGCTCGTTCGGCTCACAAGGTGCGCCATCGATAGGAGGAGACGGGAATAGCTGAGGCCCGGGACCGGGCGTCTGGTTGGCATCGCGACACCCAACATCGCCATCACGACGACCATGACGCAGGCAGAGGTGAAGAATACGAAGTGCCAGGATGACGCGTTGGCGATGACGCTCGCAATAGGCCGGGCCAGCATGATGCCAAGCATCAAACCGCTCATGACGTTGCCCACGACACGCCCGCGCGATGCCTCCGGAGCCAAGTTGGCGGCATAGGGAACCAGCACTTGCACCGCCACTGAGCCGAGACCGATCAGCAGGGCGGAGGCGAGGAATGGAACAGCGTGGGTGGCGAGGCCGGCGCTGATGACCGCCAAGGTGCCGAAGCCGATAATGGTGAGAACCAGCGCACGGTTTTCGACCAAGTCGCCCAGCGGAACCACGACAAGCAGCCCCAAGCCATAGCCAATCTGGGTCATGGTGACGATGACACCAGCCGCCCCTGGGGGTAAACCCAGCGAGGCACTGATTGGGCCTACGAGCGGCTGCGCGTAATACAGGTTTGCCACTATAAGGCCGCATGCCGCGGCCAGCATGAGGGTGAGCCAGGCGGGAAGCCCCGCCTCTTTAGTGAAGCCCGGTTTCTGATTAGACCGGCTTTCCACCTTGGCTTCAGCCGCACTTGCTTTGTTCGTCAAACCAGGTCCACGCCCATCGGTAACCACTCCACTGCTGGCCCGACATGGTGTCGCGTCAGGTGGACAACAACCAACGCGCGGCGTATCTACCCCGAAGTGGAGTCTTGCGGACCAGGTGGCAGTGCATCGTCCGGCCACATCATTGGCGGCATGTGCAATTGGTTGCGGAGTAGATTGATGTTGCTTCGCGCGCTGCGGAGTTCATGGCGCAGAGCGCGCGCGCGTCGCCACCAAAGCACGGAGTTGCCGTCGCGCGGGGACGCGAACGGCACCAGCGCCACCGTCAACAAAGCAACCACCGACGTCGCGTTCTTGACGGTCGCATCCAGCCAGTAAGCTGGCCAAAATAGCGTCCAAATCGTCAGGTCGTGGCTGAAGCCGCAAAGAAGAATGAAGGAGCCGAACAGCATCAAAACCCAAGCCGGCATGGTCAGTCGGCGACGGCGCGCCTCTACCAGAATAATGATCGGCAGCAGTTTGAACGCGATGGAAATGCCGGCATCGCCGAGCACTGTCCAGGTTATCAAATCTGGGTCCCAGTGGAGGCACAGACCTCGTGGTGCCAAGTCGGTGCCGAACAAGAAGTGAGTTGCAGAGCTTATCATGGGTCTACCACGAGACTGACTGGCCGGCGGAGATCATAGTCGTGGATGGTCGCGCCCTCGGCATCTTGGACCTGAACGTGGCGCTCGAGGTGGCACTGGCCCGTAACGTCGCTCGGGATGTGGACCGCAAGACTGGCCCAACCTGCCTTCAGTTTGTCTGACGTGAGCTGTGCGTCCTCAAACTGCACCTCACGGTCTTGGCACCATAGTTCGGTTTCGACCATCATCGTTGTGCCGGGGCGAATGTCCGGGTGCATTTGCCACACGACGGTCTCACCGTTGGTAAAGTGGGAGCGGGGCTCGTCCGCCACCCAACAATCGCCGACCAGTTTGCCCAGAAAAGGTCCGCGGCTGCCAAACGATGCTTGCTCGGGGGATTTTTGCGGCGTCAGACGATTGTGAATGCCATTGAAGGCAGCGGCATACCCAATCGCGAGGGCCCCGGCGACGAAGAGCATGCGCCTTTGAAGTTTAGTGAACACCTTATCTCTTAATTGCGGTAACGAAGTAGGCCGCACTTGCCATCGCCGCGCCGATTATCGTCGTCAGCAGCCATTTACCAACCTCGACAAAGGCGGTCTTGAACACCAGTGCCTTCAAGGCTTCGAGGGCAGCTTTGGACTGCTCGTCTAGCGCGCGTTTAAATTCATCGGCCTGAACCTTGCGGGCCGACGCCTCAGCCTCCAACGCGACGTTGAATGACGCCTGCTGTGATTTCATCATCTCTGCGAGCGACTCGGTCTGCTTGCGCTGCTCAGAAGCCAGCCGTGACAAGGACATCTCCATGTCACCATCTTTCTCTCGCAGGCTTCGGACCGAGGCAGTCAGTTCCTCGAGATTATGGAGAATGAGATGGTTCGACGTCTCCAAGCTCTCCAGCCTTCGGGCACTCGCGCTGCTCGCTCGCAGGTCGGCCGGCTGCACAGCAGTCGCCATCAAAAGTTCTCTCCGATAATGCGCCGCCGGCCACGTCTTAGGGGACGTTGGTCACCGTCGTGTTGACTTGGCTCACTGTCGGCGCCGTGATGGTGGCAGTACTGGTGGGGTCGGACGGTGACTGAGCGGCCAGTGCCACCACTGGAAGCAGCACAGACCTTGCGATCGCACGCCCAGCCTCAGTCCCGATGTTGAGGACGATGGTGTAAATCGTGCCGGGTTGTCCGCTCGATAACCATAGGATCGCCCGCGCGCCATCAGCCGTCATGGAGTTCAGAGTGAGGTCACCCGGGTTAGCCGGATTGATCGTGACATCGAGCGTGGCAATCGCGTCTCCGTCATTGCCGATCAGCGCCGGGGCGATGTCGAACTGGTAATCGAGAACATCGCCAGGGTCTTTTATGGGCCACGACAAAGGCGGAGGAATGATTGCCGCGGCGCCGCGCGGGACCGGGACAAAGGCGTCCAAGACGACGACGCGCGCGGCACTCGGCCGCCAGACGTGGGAGGCAGTGCTTGCCATGGATTTGTCCTGCTACAGCGTGTTGCGCATGAGGTCGGAGGAGCGCAGGAAGTCGGTCAGTTTGGAATATCTAGAACTCGAGTATGAGGAAGCCTTGGGCACCGGGCCCACCGTTACCCTGAACGCCATAGCACCCGCCGCCGCCGGAGCCCGGAGCTTCCGCAATCTGCTGGATTGCACTGCTGGCTGCCGCTGCCCGTCCGCCACCACCAAAGAACGAGGCGCCCCCATTGCCCGCAAAGGTAAAGGTGCCACCATTGCCATCGGAGCCGTAGCCACCGTAAATATTGATAAGACCGCCAGTACCAACGCCAGGAGAGCCGCCAAATGCGAAGGTGGCCCCACTCGCACCGCCCGAGCCGCCCGATGCACTCATCGCGGTGCCGAAGCTGGTTGTGCCACCAGCCCCAGCCACGGCACCACCGGCGATGGCGGCCGTCCCTCCTTGCCCGATGATAATAGGAACAATCTGACCCGGCGTGACAGCCACGTTGCCCTCACTGTAGCCGCCTGCGCCGCCGCCGCCACCGCCAAACGTGGACGTTCCAGAGCCACCGCCACCGCCGCCACCGCATAGGCGTACCCGAAGTAGCGAGACACCGTTTGGAACCTGAAAGTTCGTCGAGCTGATGAACGTCTCCAGCCGAGAAAACCCTGGCGTCAAGCTGTTCAGCTTGAAGTTGATGAACGGCGCTCCTGGTAGCGTCACGATGCTTTGCGGGCCGATCTGCGACTGGCCGTAATTGACGGTGATGACGTAGAGGCCCACCCAGCCACTATCGATCGGAGGCGTCACCTGCGTGCCTGCGTTGCTCGGCGCAGATGGTTTGAGCTGGAACTGGACCCGTTGCGTCCGTTGCGTATTCTGGCCGACCCCGTCATTCGCCGGCCCATAGAATGGCTGCGATGGGTTGGCGGCATTGTAGTAGGGCAGAACGATGGGGTTGCTATCGCTTTCCGCCAAAGTCGCTTGAATGAGGTAGTTGATCGACTGGCCAGACGTCGTCGGCGGGGTCAGTGTGAAACTCGTGGCGCTGGTATTGATACCCATTTTGACCAGCGGATCGGTCGTATCCTGACCCAATGATCCGTAGGCCATCGCGTCAACCACCGTCAGGTTCGTTATGCTTCCGGGGCCAATTGAGACGGTGAGGCTCGCTGGCGCTGTGGGCAGACAGGCGAGGCCATCAACCAACGTTGACGAACCCAGCGCTGCCTGGGCAAGATAGCCAATCGCGATCATAGCGTCGCGTTGAGCAGAGAGAAGGTCCGTGTCGAGCGGGATACTACCCGGATAAACAATCTGGCGATCCACGTCGGGTCATCCTTAGTTCGTGATGTTGATCCAGGCGATTGAAGCCGTCGGCATGACGCTTGCCACGGTGCTGGCTATGTCCTGGTCGGTCAGTTGCCCAGGGATAAGCGACAGATTGGCCCGCACCATCGGACCGCCCGTGTTGTATCCGGCAACCACCGAAATACCTGCGCTCAATGGGCGTCGTGCTTGGATGAATACCTGGTAGGGCAAATTTAGGTTGCCCCAGGCCCCCGCCACTCCATAGCCGAGCACCGGGGAGCCATACGCGCCAGTATCGGCCACTCGCGCCGGCTCAAAAATCAATGGCATGAACCCGGTGACAGTTTCAAGCGCGGCGGCAATCGCTGGCCTGGTCGCATGATCTCGAACCAATGCGTTCTGCAGGCGCGCGCGATAGGCAGCGTCGGGTTCAAGCGTCAACCGTGGTAGGCGGTTGCCGAAGAAATCACCACTGGCGCCATCGAGGAAGTCTCCTGTAACCGTCGAAATTCGGGTCTGCTGCCCAACACTTAGGAGCAACTCATGAAGGCTCGACCAAGCACTTCCCAGGCCTGTAAGCAACGCATCCAGCACCGGCGTATCATCGGGAAACCAACGTGTCGGAAGCGTGGACTTAAGCCTGGAGAGGATGTCGTCGATACTACCAATCATGTTAGCTCACCGTGACCGTGCCGGGCCGAATGATCCCATTGGCCGGTATCATGAGGTCACCATTCCCGTTGATGGTGACCGCAGTGACATTGGTGATCGCAGGCGAAGCAGCGTAACTGATCGCGCTCACTCGCGAGACAGGAAGCGGCAGTCCAATCGTTAGGCTCGCTACGTAAGCCTGCACAGCGGCAGTAACCGCTGTTTGCACAGTGGCCAGATCCGAGCCAGTAAACACCAGTGATATGGTGATGGTTGCGACGATGAGCTGCGGCGGCTGAACCGCAAATTGCGTCCCAACAGGTCTCACGCTCTCCAGGGCATTCGCGACCGCGGTGATCAGGCTGCCCGGCGGCGCTCCCGACCCGTCATCAACGATAATCGTCGAAAATCCAGGCCGAAACGCACCGGATGAATCCTGATTTTCCGCCAACGTGTAGTCCAGGCCTTGCTGTAAGGACTGGACGGTATAAGCGACCGCCGCGGGGGTCGCCCTTGACCGGCTATCGATGAAGTTGGTGAAGCGGGCCCGCAGCGCTCCGTCCGGCTCAGCATCCATACCGCCAGCAGCGGCAACTGGGTTTGTTACCGCATCCACCCCGGGCATTGCTGTCGCGAGCAGGCTGACCGCTCCGGCCTGCACGTTGCCTGCTGAGCCGGCCACGGTGTTCGAAGCGGAAACTGAAATCGAGCTCACAGCCGCAGCGAGAGTATAGCTTGCGGTCGATGGAGAGAATGCCGGGTTGGTCGGATCTGCCACGACTGCGAAGGTTTGGGTGCCGTCCGCTGTCTTGGCTTGCGAGCCTACCGGGATGGAAGCAGTGAGTCCGACTGTGAGACGCGAAAAGGTGACAGTCGTGCTTGCCGCCTGCGCAGGCAGCCGTGTCATACCAAAGTCGGCAACCCAACTATCAAGGTCCGACCCGGTTGACGTGGACGCCCTCGTTTGGGCGAGTACTTGGACAATGAGCCATTGCACCCAGAGCGCTAGGGACGCGTTTGCTTCCAGTATGGCTCGAAGAACGCTGCCAACAGTGAGGTCGATAAAGGCGTTTGCGCTCCCTTGAACGCTGGCTGCCATGTTCTGCATGAGCGTGCTGAAGTTCTGAAGTGGAAGCTGCATGAACCCTCAACGTCGGCAATGGAGTTAAGCAAAAAAGGCGATTGTCTGGGACGTCCCGAGTGTGGCGTCCGCGTAGGTAACTTGGATGTAGAGGTCGCCGGCTTGGTCCGGTATAAGGTCGATGACAGGGGCCGGAGTTGAAGCGACGTTGGCCTCTTGCAGAACCTGTGTCCTAATCGCCGAGACAATCGCACTTGCCGCACCCGGTTGTCCTACAAAGCTCGCCAACCCCGCGCCATACTTGAGTGACCACAAGTAATCGCCTGGCACCGTCAATAACCGGCGGAGCACCCGTTGTTGTGTCTCCGACGGACTATCTACGACGGCAACATCGCCAGTCGGTGACCAGGCGAGATCGCTTCCCCAAAAGTGAGCCAAGTCCCCCATACCAACCGCCTTTAAATTGAAGAATTCTGACGCGAACCAGGAGCAGGGCGCAGGCGACCGAACGAACGGCTTCAAGCGCACTATCAATCGGGCTCGTTCGTGATGCCGGTCTGTGGCGGGTGGGAATGTGCATTGTAATGAACCCGCAGCGAGCTAAGCGATCCGTGACTGTCATAGACGTTACCAACGACATGCAGATCGCCATTGATGCGAATGGTCCCGTCATTTTGCAGCTTGAGAGAGCTGCCACTTTGGTGAACTAACCAAAGCTCTCCGACCGGAGTCGCAGGCGCAATCGCTTGGGTGGACCAAGTCCCACCGACTATGATGCCCTGTTCAGCATCGCCCTCATGAGGCAAGACAAGCACCTGAGTGCCGATAACCGGTGGACAAACCAAGCCCCAGCCATTGCCAACCCAAGGTGTCAACAGCGGCAGCCAGCCGGTGAGGACGCCCTCTGGTTGAAGGGTCACCCGAGCCGTCGCCGTGCTTGGGTCGACTGAGGTGACAACTCCGAAACGCGCTGCCCCACTTGCCTGGTCTTGGTTGGCCGAGTGTGCCTTAACAGCATTCAAGAAACCGTCCATGATCGCCCCCAGTCAAGAGGTTGGAACACCAGCCACAGCGGCAGCTTGGTTGGCTGCAGCGACGTTTTTGAGCCGAATGGTCTGAACGAAGCCTTGGTCGAGACCGAAATGGCGGCTGAGTTCCGACACATAGTAAACCTGGTCGAAGTCAGTCCCCGTGCCGCTGAGGGTAACTTGGGAGCGCGGCGATAACGCAAGCTCTCCCGGCAATTCCGCCGACACAATCCTCTCATGGCTTGACAGGTCCGCCAGTATCCGCTGCGCCAATTGCAACGCGTCGTTTGGCGCTAGATTTGGGCGAACGACCACAATCTTGCGCGGCACCGAGCCCGATTGCCGGGCGGCTGAACTCGTCGCGGTCTGCGTAAATGCCTTCTGCTGCCTTGTGTTCCATGATTTGACCGTAACCTGGATGTCACGGGCAAGCGTTAGCGCATGGTCCAAACTAAGCGAGATGCATTGCTCCGGTGTAAGGCTGAAGGCCTGTGTATTTGCCGGCAATGGGCCGAAGTTCAGTGTAGTCCCACTTACAAACACCTCGAAGCCCTCCCGAGCTGCGAGGAAGGTCAGAAGGTCCCACTCCGTCGTCGCACGGGCGAATTGCCCGAGCGTGATGCGATCATGCTCGTTTGCATAATAGCGGCCTGCTAGCGCTGTGGTGGCGGTCACGTTGGCAGTTAGCTCGTGCCGAGCTGCCAGTGTCTCAGCGATCTCACTTGCGGTCTGGTTGCTAAAAGTTTCCTGGGTCTTCGCGTCTAGCAGCCGGCCTGCTAAATCGCGGCCCTCTAGGCTGGTTGTGCCATTGATCACGTCCATGGCAAGACTATCAACCTCGCCTTGGATCAAGCTTATCGGTGGTCCGTTCACGCCAACCTGTATATCGAGCACGAGGCCCGGTTGAATTAGCTGCGATGCCGTGACGCTATCCATCGCCAGACGAAGCCGGAACCGCGCCGCTCCGAAATGAGCATTGCTCGTTATCTCCGCGTCCATAATCCCGGGAAGGGGTGAGCCGCCCAACAAGACAGCAATCGTTGGGTTACGTTGATTGCTGTACGACAATCCCTCCTCCTGCGTTGGCATTTACCTCTGGCAATTGAAGCGTGACCAGGCCAACCACCAAGAAATCACTTACCCCGTTAAGCTGTGCGATACGTATCCACTGCGTTGCATCGCCCAACTGCTCGGCTGCGATCCGAAATAGATTTCCACCGACAACTGTAACGCTCCGCATGGTCAAGTCGTCGCGTCCGCAAGATTCCGGCCAGCTCTGCCAACGTAAGCGCGTGCGTTGGCAAGCTGTGCGAGCAGGCCTGTAGCGGCGACCGCAGCGGCCACGTTGCCCGTCTGGAGCGTCTCTCCAGTCGTGGTGATCTGGGACGTAAGGCCGCTGAACGTTGTGGCTACTGCGGTCTGCGCTGCACCATAGGCGGCCGTCCCGACGACCGTTGCACTGGAGGCAGCCACCGCCGTCGCCGCGGGGGTCGCGAAAGACCCGGCTGAAGCGAGGTCGGCCTCCACGCTGGAAGCTAGGTCAAGCGCCACTGTGGCGATGATTGCAGCCTCATCTTGGACCACAGTGCAGGAGATCCGGTATGGGATCCACCACGGGCTACGATAGTCGGCCTCAAACCGTTCGAGGATCACCAAGTACAAAAACGCGTCCCAGGCCAGCGGCAGAGCCATCCCAGCAATGCGGATCGTGTCGAGCAAGCGGGCGCGGTCGGCGGCATCTGGGCCGCTGAATATACCCGAGAATGCGATGTCGGCCGGGTCCGGCCCGAGCGCATCAATCACGCGAACGCCACCTGGCAAGCGATGGATGGCCAGCCGCTGGCTACCGCCCAGGGTGATGGAGCTGGGAAGCTCAAACCCTGCAAAGGCGACCGGGCCGAGAGTCAAGCTGAACTCGGACATATTTAGAACCCCTGAGCTTGCCCAGACCAAAGCGGAGTCTGGCGCGGATCCGGGCCAACTGGGCCCGACGGCGGACGGCTTGCTTGCCGTGCGAGACTGCTGGTCATCCAGCGTCCAAGTTTGTTGCCATCGATGATAATGTCCCCTTGCATTGTCATACCTGAAGAGGACGAAGCTGAAGGCGCCGCAGAACCTGGCCGCGAGCCCGGGTCTTCGCTCCGACTACTTGCTGCACTCGGAGCATGGGATGGGCGGTCCAGTTGATCGGACCAACCATTTGACCGGCCACTATAGGGAGGATCAGGTGCAGTTGATTGTGACTCATCTTGTGACGATGATCGGCTACTGGCCGGAGCTGCCGTTTGAGGCCGTGCCTGCGGAGCCATGGTTTTGACGACCGTCGGACTAGCGGCCACGGTCGGCCCGGGCGCCACAGCTCGGCCGTTGCTTTGGTCTGATGGCTGGTCCGCAGCTAGGACTGGAGCAGCCGATCTCGGCGCGACCGCGGCTGGCCTCTGCGGCGGAGCGTTGCGAGGCTGCACAGATTCGCTTGCGACATCCTCAGCTGGTCTTGGGACAGTTGCGCGCGGTGCGACAGGCCCGACCCGGCGTGGTGGCGGTGAAACCGCCAGCGATTGCGCCACGTCAGGGTTGGGAGGTAAGGCAGACGGCGTCGTGGGGACCTGTGGCAGCGCGCCGGGTCGGGGCGCCGCCGGCTGGATGAGCTGGTCATCGACAAGCGGGGCGACAGAACTACTCTGACGAGGAGCCAGCGAGGCGGCGCTTGGCACACGCCTATCGTCACTCCGCCCTCCGGCACCGTCGTCCGCCGTCCCTCCGCCTCGGCCTGAGCGCGGCTGTAAGGCAGAAGCTGAAGCGACCGCAGGCTGGGTCGGCGGATGCACTTGCGGCGAACTAGAAGCGGCATTGTCGCCGTGCCGGGCTGCATCGAGCGCATCGTCGCTGGGCTTTTGGCTGCCGGAGCTCGTCTCATTTGCCGCTAAGCCTTGCGACACCGGTTCTGCTGCAATCCCACTCGGCCTAGCACCTTGACGAGCTTGCAGAGCCAGGAGGTTTTGCGACGTCGCTGCGATGGCTCGATCAAGTAGCGCCAAGTCTTTTTGAATGAGCTGGATGCCGGCACTCACACCATTTTGCAGCGTAAGCGTTATGCCAACCTCATAGGCCTCCGGCATAGAATGGTTTCTCCCGGTTTTTAATCGACATTGTCAGCGAAAGCTCCAAACAGCGCCGCGCCGAGCTCAGAAGCAATTGAGTCAGACAACTCGTTGACCGCAGGAAGGATAAACGGGCGCGGAGGGATACGGGCGGTCCCAAACTCCTGCGGCCGCGCCGCCGGGTCATTTGAACCAACCTGCGCTGTCAGCCCATCAATCGAGACCGCGATGCTGCTTTGTAGACGACCGCTCCGGTGCCATGGCGCATCGTGGGACTCCCCGGGCTGTTCGCCGAGACGAGCTTGCACGTTCGCGGCCAATCGTGCCGCCTGCACCGTGAGACATTCGGTGAGATGCCCTTCGATATCGAGGCCATCTAACAAGCTCGAGAACTCACTTACGCTCCGAAGACCTTTCACAGTCTCGAACTATCAATCACAACCGCGAGCATTCCAAACCTACCCATCAAACCAAGTGTTCAAGCCCCAGTCGAACCGGCGGCCCGTCGCAAGGCGTCCGATGGCGACAACCCAACTGAGCCGTTCAGCTCGCGAGAGCGATAAGGCGACGTCGAGTGGCACCCCATTGGTCACGAGGTAGAGACTATCGACCAGATCGGGGTGCTCACTTAGTTTCCCTGGTCGGCCGTCGCCAGTCCTTCCGTGTCGCTCGGGTCCAGGGCGGCACCGATCGCCGCAATGGCTACGTCCCCCAGACGGTTGATCGCGCTTTCAATCTGCTGCTCATTCGTCGGCTGTGGCACCGGCACGCCATCGATTGCACTGACGACAAAGGCCAGCATCGCCACACCCAGATACCGCTCATTGTTACACAGCTGTGCACCAACCGCTTTAAATAACCTGAGGCGATCCAATGTAGACGGGCTACGAATGGTCAATAACCGCCCGTCAGCGTCCGTGACTGTGCGCGTCATCGCAGCAGCCCCGACAATTACTTGGCTTGGTGTCAGCATTCTCGCTTTCCATCAATGGTCATCAAGGTCGACAGACCTGCTCGGTCGCTCACCCCTCAGAAGCTAGACACGAATGCGTCGTGCAGCGAAGAAATCCAGCTTCTGTCGGACGGGCGCGTCGCCACGCCAGGCGCCTGCAGCCGATAGCTTGAACACCGCGCCCTCATACTGGTAGGTGCTGGTGCTCCCATCGGCCTCGCTGATATACTGATACAGTGTGCTTACTGGAAGCTGCCCCGACGTATAGTAGGTTTGCTCGGTCGAGGCGATGAAGTCGTCAACCGTGCTGCTCCCACGCTCGATGTCGAATGAGCCTTCCCAGCCTTTCGGCAGCTCCGCCGCCATCTGTGTTCCGTCCAGTCGGTCAATTCGGATAGGTGAAGTAAGTTGGCGGCTGTCAAACCCGGTCACGTGGTCCAGGTCGACGCGTCCCTGCGGCCCAATGACGACCAGTTGGCAGTCACGGCCGAGCGTAAAGGCATTGGTTGGCACTGAGGCTGCTCCTTAACTGCCGACCTGGCCGGTGGGCAACGTTTGACGACTCACCTGAACGGTCTGACCGCCCTCGATGTTCACGATGAACTTCTCATTGATCGCCTGGTACTGGATCTGTGCATCCGATTGCACATAGCCAAGACTGGTACGGCTGTTCGGATTGTTTGACGTATCGCAAACCACGCCAAATGGTAGCGAACCATCCGTTGAGCCCAGGATACCCTGCGACAGCAAGTTTTGGAGATACGAGAGCTGGGTCGAACGGATATTCTGGAACAACGTGGAGTTGATCACTTGACCCACGTAGAGCCCGAGGCCCGCCGCAAGCGTGTTTGCGATATAGTTGGTGAGACGAGTATAGTTGTCCCCATCGATGGCGGCATTTGAGGAGGAATTATGTCCACCTCTTACCCCCCAAAAACTGCCTCCAGGTTGCGGGTTGCTAATCACGTCAAGTCCGTTGCCCAGCAACTGTCCGAGTTCGGCGCTGCTATAGGTCGTCGTTTGCCCAGACGTGACAGTTCCAGACCTCTGCGTGCCAAGGACACCGTATAATGGTTTGTTCAGGCTCGACTGCTCAGGCGACAGGTTCGCCAGCCGTCCAGCCGTAAAGCCCTGTGGTGAAACCAACCGCACGATGCCGGTGGTCTGATCATTCCAGTACACCCAATCGCCAAACATTAGCTTCACGCCATAGCAATCCAGTCCTGCCGCTTGCTTTGCAAGGATGGCGGTCGAGATCGTGTCACCGGAGGGGCGGGTGGCGATCATGTAAACGCCTTCCGACAACGCGAAGGCAGCCTGCACGGTGAGCTGGGTCGGATCATCGGCATCTGCCAACAAGGCCAAGCCACACCCTTGCTGACGAAGTGCATAAAGTCCCGTCCGTGGCAGGGTGTCCTGCCCCACCAAAGTCGCCGCCGTCGCGCCGAGTGCACCATCGGTTCCGCCCGATAGCGTCTGGCCGGCCAGCGCTTGTGGCGCATTGGAGGTCGCCGTGCCCAACGTCGCAACCACAAGCCGGCTTGGCCCACGCAACGCCGATTGCCCCGTATTGACCGCCGTCAGCAGGTTCGCCCAGAACGCTGCAGCCGAAGGGGCCTGCAAATTGTCAAATACTTCGGGAGTGAGCCCCGGCACTGTCATCGTCAACCGCCAGGTGCTCGCCTGCGACCCGGCGGACAATGTCACGGCGATACCGTTGCCCAAACTGCCGGTGTATTGCGCGGTGAGTTGCAGGGCGTAAGCTCCTCCCGCCGCAAACAGCGCGTAAGAAGCTGCAGTATCGGTCCCATCACTCACACGAACGCACCGGAAATTGGCGGCACCCTGCTGCACTGCTACGGCGACCTGCGTCCCCATGTCGTACTTTCGCGCATTGACGGCACCGAACACGCCGGCGTATTGCGCCATCGTCCCAATCGTCACCGGCTGGTTGAGTGGTCCCCAAGAAGCCGTTCCGACCACGCCCAAAACATCCGTTGGAACCCCATTAAGCACCAGGCTCTGCGGGGGTACGATCTGGACATAGAGATCCGGCACCACCAATGCAGTGGTGTTGATCGATCCTTGCTGTACGACGGGCATCCTTTACTCCTCACCCGGCATAGCTGGT
Organism: Acetobacteraceae bacterium; assembly: GCA_965199105.1. Lineage (GTDB taxonomy): Bacteria > Pseudomonadota > Alphaproteobacteria > Acetobacterales > Acetobacteraceae > LMUY01. The sequence goes on from CBDAQO010000002.1 coordinate 2,739,706, forward strand.
TGCTTCACCGCAACCACATGGTGAGCATGTTCGGAGGCAAGGGTGGCAGCGACATCAGCAGGTTCTGTAATTCTGTCCCCGATTGAGTAATGCGAAAATGGGCGCGTGACGATGAGTGTAATATCCATTGTGGCTCCGTTAGGCGATTTTGGTGGTCGCCCCTAATCCTAAAATCCCAAACAACATCGATGGCTGAACTGCAACCTGAGTCGTCGGATACTCAACAGTATAGGTCATGTCGCGCCGATACAGCATCGCATCCTCCCGCTCATCGAGGCTCGTGGTGGACATGAACTGCATCCGTGCCGCGCTGCCGTCGCTTAGCGTCAAAAACGGCGTTGCCGCCAATGCAACATCGAGCACAGCACAAGCATCATCGCGGAGCTCGGGAGTTGGGCTCCAAACCGTCAGTCGGAAGCTCTGCTTCTGGCGACGCAGCTCAAGCGAGGCGGAGGCGTCGGCCGCTGTGCGCGCCACCATGGTGGTCGCATTGTTTATGGTGATGGTCGAGTCGCTTACCGACGCCGGCTGGGTTTCGGCAATGACACTCGCAAGCAGTGAGGCAATTAACTCAGGCGTGTCACCAGCTACTACGCGATGGACAAAGGAACGGCCATCGATCAGGATACCCGCGATCTGACCAACACCCGCCGCGCCGGCGAAGGTCACCGTATCACCTGCAACCGACACAGTGAGGGTAGGAATGACGGGGCTGGGAAGCCAGCTCGGCAAATACCGCGTCGTGTCGGCGGCCGCCCCCCCGATGGGAAGGACAGAGACGTTGATCACCCCGGTCGAGAGATCTTTCTCAAGCGTTGTGGCACTGGGCCAGCCACGATACACGCGGCTCTCCGCTGAAATTGCGGGTGCGGAGGCTAGTCCGTTTGGATAGAATGTCCCAGCAACCAGCTCGACCAGGGCGATCTCCACGTCAGACTGTGAAGGCATTAAACCTCCGCCTGCCGCGCCGTGATGCGCCAACCCAAAGCGCTATATTCTGCTGACTGAAGGATGAAACCGTCGCCGTTCTCATCCCGCAGGAGGTCTGCCGGCTTTAAGTCCACCGGAGTCACCGGAAGCAGGATGCTCCAGGCCGCAACGCCGGCTTCTCCCGGCAAATCACTTGACCCGCGAGCACCTGCCGCAACGATTGATCCGGGCCAACGATCAAGCAGCAGGGTTCGAGTGGCTCGTGTAATACCGCCATAGCCCTGCGCCCCAAGTTCCTGAGGCGTCGTGGCCCGAAAGACGCTGAAAGACCGGTTAGCAAGGACGCACAGGGAGGGCAGCAAGCTCTGCTGGGCCGCGATATAGAAGGTTCCCGCAGACCCCCTCAAGTAATCACCAACCCTGGTATATGCGGTATCAAAGATACCCGACCACGTAGGGTGGCCATAACCAACAGGCTGGCGAAAGGACGTCGTGTCAGAAGAAAACGCCGCCGGTAGGCGTAGGAACCGATTGGCCGGGGCGAGAGGCTGCCCGTGAGACGTGGCCCGAAACGCATCGTATTGCGAGCCAATCTGGCGTGCCGCTGTTCCGAGCCCACGCGAAATGAGGTCTTGAAGACGGTCACTGTCCATATCCAAGCCCTATACGATAAGTGCGACGCTCGATCCGTTGCTCAACGCCGGACCCGGCGGCACGCCCAGAAACCCACACATCCGCCGCCCCCAATCTCGCTCAAGGCGCTGTCGCTCGATCATCTCCGCAGGATTGTGCGTCCACACTGCCGCTGCCGACGTATCAAGGTTGTTGGCGGCCGCAGGAATAGCCGCCTCAAACCCGCGCAACGCGCACAGGTAGCCCCGTATCACCGCAAGCTCTGAGTCAGACAGGTTGGTCATGCGATATTCAAGCACGCCATAAGCCTGATAAAAGCGCCAGCCGGTATTCCCGCTCGGGCTGGCGCCGTAAGCGGGATAGCCACAAAATCGCCGAATGTCCGTCTTCTCGGCATCTGTCAGCATCACGCCTGGTCTCCCAATTAGCCGATGTGCTCGATCATCACGGCCCGCTTGAACGAAGCATTCGTCGCCGTCGGGATAACGCTTGGGTTGGTGGTGGTGTCGCTCGGCGCGCAGAAGCCGCCGATCCAATACCAGGACTGGGCGATAATCTGCTGCAAACGGTCAATCGGCTCGCGTGTCACCATCGCGATGCCATCAACGATGGAGACGATGCTGTCACGTGGAGCGATGTCGTTTTCCGCCATCCCCGCGAAGTCGCCCTCGATAAGCGCGCCTTGACCGCACACAATCGGCCGCCGGACCAGCGCGCCTGGCAGAGAAGGGTGCGCCTGCACGTAGGCTTCCGTGGTTGGGATGAAGCGCAGTCCCAAGAAGTCGTTGATCATCCCCTGCTTGAACACCTGGTTCGCCGAGGTTGCGCCCTGGAACAGGCGCTGAAAGTCCTCGTCAGCAAACAACTGGCGCGCGCTGACCGGGTCGAGATAGCAGTTGAACACACCGTCCACTTCTGGAACCGCGTTTCGACGTAAAGTCGCAACGGCGTCCAGCAGGTTCGACATGCTGAGCGTGTCGGTCGTGGCCAACGCGGCCGTCGTCAGGCGCTCGTTGGGCCGAACGATAAAGGAGGCGTTGGCCGCTTGCACCGCATTGCCAATGGTTCCATCAGAAACGCTCACCGAGGTGGTAAACGTCAAGCTGCCGGAAACTCCCCCTGGCGCCGTCGAAGTATTGACAGCCTCGGGCGTCGCTCCAATGAGCGTGTAGCTGTCCGCACCAACGACCACCGTGAGGCCGCTCGAGTTTGCAATGGCCGTCTGAATGCCGTTGACGAATATCACCTGAAAGCCCCGGATATCGTCAACGCTAATGGTCGGCCCCGCAGAACTCAGCGTGCTGCTCACCCGCGTGTTGCCGCCGAAGTAGGGTGCGAACAGCGCATTACGGGCGATCTCATCAAGCGAACGAGCCGCCTGCTCACCATTCGTCCGCGCATTCTGGACAAACTGGCTCGCAATGCCGACGCGCGATGTCACCATGTTCAGGTCGGTGGTTGCCGCGTAATGGTTGATCGAGATCGTATACTGTTCAACACCCCAGATCGTAGGAGTAAGACCATTGTCCAGGTTGGTATTTGTGTTTGGAGCAAGTGGCGTCGTCACCGACGGCTTCAGGCCAGCACGTGTCTTGGTCAGCGTTTCACCAATCCCAACCGCAAATTCCTCGCGGTCCGCAATGGCGCGGTAGCCCAACCGTGACGTAAGCGCCTCTTGGAACTCCCGCTCAAGGAAGCCCTCCTGGATGATCGGCTGCAATGAAAGGGGAAAGTTCTGGATGCCCATCTGAGTCCCTTGAATAAAGGTGTTGATCTATGTGCAGGAGGCAAAAGCGTGCCGCAGCTCGAGCCTGCAGGCTTCGACGAGACTAGATGCTGCGAGCGCACTCGGCGTCTTTGAGCGGCAGCTTGTGCAGTGCCAATAGCAACGACCGACTGGCCGATTGCAGAACGACCAAGCTTACTTTCACCGGGGCCTATCGGCGCCGGATAAGCTTCTCGCGCGCAGCCTGCCACTCGGCACGGGTCATCGTCAGCGCGTTGCGTGCCTTCGCCGGTTCCGGTGTTGGCACGGGATGGGATTGGCTGCTGCTGGCATTAGCAAACATCCAAGGCTTGTCCCGCTGCAACTGCGTCAGCGCCTCCGCAGCCTCAGGCACGTTGCCCTGCGCGTCCGGTTTGAAGGCGTGAGTGTCCACTAACTTTAGCAGGTCCAGGTCAATCATTCCCGCCCGGATTGCCTGGTTCTTCAGCTCGGAATAGACCAACTTCTTGTTGGCTTGGTCGAGTTGCTCCTGTAGCGTCACAGAAGGATCAGGAGTCGGAAGCACTTCATCAGTCATCGATATTTGCCTTTATTCAGACGCCACCCTCGTGTACAGCCTGCAAGCTCCATGGCTGTTGCAGCGAAGCTCAAAGACCAGCAGGCCACGGGATGAGCTCGGGTATTGGTAGACTCGCTTGCGGTATCACTCGACTGGGCCGGCCGTTGCAAGCAATGATGCGGGTTTCAGTTCGGCCGACATCGAAGTGGCCAAACCCGCGCGAATACGGGTAAGTTCGGCCGGCACGTCCTCGATGTCATACGTATCGGCGAGTGACTTCACCGCCGTCTCCACGCTCATCAGACCGGATGAGGTGAGTGTCGCCAGCGTTTGCGCGTCGAGCTGGCGATCTTGCGCTGTCGGAGGGTACCATCGCGGCCAAATCAGGCTCAGTCCGGCCTCAGCATCGAGTTCTGGCAGGGGCACGTCACCAAGGCGTAGCCGATACTTCGCCCCCGCTCGTAGCACCATTCGGGCAAGCGACAGCAGCGCACCCTCACCGTAGGATATCCTGAGATTGTCAGCGAGCCACAGCAATCCCTGGTTCATCAGCTCAAGCGCGCGACCCGAGGCAGCCGCTGAAAGACGCGATGCATCGGCGCGGTTGCCGTGCACGCTTTCCAAAGCGAATTCCCGCAGCGCCCGGACATAGTCGACAACGGCGCCGGAAGCCGTGCCTCCTATCTCGAGAAGCTTGGCATCACCATGCTCGGACACGACGAGCGCGTTGCCCGCGCTGCGAACCAGCTCACCCTCCACACCCGCAGGCTCCTTGATGAGCAGTGTCGGATCCGAGCTGTACTTTAGTCCCCGACCGGCTTGCGAAAGCTGATAGTCAATCTCGATAGACGTCTCAATGGCCGCCCGGAACGTGCACGCGCCGTCCGCCGGATCACCCGTCCAAGAGGTGCCAGGAAGATTACGCACCCAAGCAATGGGAACGAAGCCGAGGTGGTGGGTAACCGACCGTGCCTCATCGATAACCGGCGCGCTCGTATCCATAATCGACTGCGGGACAAACCAAACCTCCGCTTGCGTATCCCACCGTCGGGTAAACCAATAGGTCGCTCCCAAGTCGGGAACGTCATAACCCGCAGCAAACAGAGTCGGCCCGGTGATCTTGTACCGCTCCGTCACAGCGGCAAGGGTGTCCGGTGCATCAGCCCGCCAAACCGGGGTGAGATTGACCGTCTCCATCACCGAAAAATACGGCCGCCCAGACAAAACCCGAAACAGGATTGCAACCGATCCGATCGACCCTCGGATGGCAGCGTCTATCATCGTCTCGTTCAGCCGGGTCATCTTGAAAACGGCGGCAATCGTGTCGCGCGTCGCGCGGTCGGGTGAGTCGACTGTTGGGAAATGCCCCTCACTGAACAGCAGCGCAACGCTATCCTCGGTCACGATGCGCGGCATCGCGTAACGGACTGACGGTCGCCGAAGGCGAAGCGGGATGTACTCCCCGGAAGCCGTCCGCTCCTCATGGAAATCGTACGGCAGGACATCGTAAAGCGTCCCATTCAACACCCGTTGCAGGATGTCGAGCCGGCGCGCGCGCAGCGGCATACCAGCATCCGAAGGAACAAGGTCGCAGATCGTTTGAAACATACGGATCCTTGATTGTAATCAGAACGCCGACCAACCAGTCGCGTCGGTTTAGCGGCTAAACACCGGCACGTTGGTCCGCCGGGCAGGCGCCCCCGCATCGGTAAGCATCGAAAACGCGCGACTCAGCGCGTCCACTTGGTCGTCCTTGGCACCGTGTGGGAAATCCTGCATCTCCTCCAGCAGAGCTCGGTTCCAGGGCGCGCGGCGCACGCTGACGTTCCCCGCGTTCACCTGGCTCGCCACCGGCATGGCCCGCGTTTCCTTCGCACCAGTCTCCGGCGAGGCGACGATCCGGTGCCCAGCAAATTGCTTGGCAAGATATCGCACCTGGGCTCGCCCGGCCTGCCCGGGGTCTTGCGGCAAACCAATCGTCACGCTCGCTCCGTCCGCGGCCGCCGTGCGCGCAATCGCCTCTTCCACCTCGTGCGGGCCGCCGCGCAGGCGCACCACGTCGAGAACGACAAAGCCGCCATGCGCATCCCGCCCAAGTTTCACGCCAACGGTGTAGTCCGGGTCGCGACCAGCAGTTTGCGCGGTGGCAGCAAGGTCCCAAGCCCGAACGGCCGTCGTCGTCACCGGATCATCCACCACGGTCACCCGCGCTGGTAGGAACAGCCGGCCAGTGCGAGGCCGCGGGTCTTGTTGGAACAGCGCGGCAAACGCCCGCTCGCCCAGCAACGTGCGTTTGCGGTCGATCGCCGCGCTGTCCTCCCACTCAGGCCACAGCGGCGCTCCGGGCACTCTCCCCAATGGGTCATTCGCCTCGGCAAGCGCAGGGAGCCGCAACGTGCGCCACACGTCAGGCCCCTCGAGTATTCGTCCACCGAGGTCATCCGGATGCCACCGTGTCATGATCAGCACGATGCGTCCGCCAGGTTTCAACCTGGTTGCAAGGTCGGAGCGGAACCAATCCCACAACTGCTCGCGCGCAGCGGGACTGTCGGCTTCTGCTTGTGACTTCACCGGGTCGTCGATCAGGATCAGGTCGGCTCGCCGGCCGGTGATCGGCCCGCGCACTCCAGTTGCATAATACTCGGCGCCAGCGCTGGTCCGAAATCGATGCGCAGCCCGGCTTGCCGGGTCGAGCGAGTAGCCAAGCCGAACACTATGCTGCTCCACCAAACCCCTTACACCACGACCGAAGTGGCGGGCGAGAGAGGAGGTGTGGCTCGTCGCGATAATAGAAGATTGAGGAAAACGGGCCAGCCACCAGGGCGGAAACACCAGGGAAGCATACGTTGACTTGGCCGAACCCGGCGGTAATAGAAGCATCAGCCGATCGGTCCGACCGGCTGCGAGCTCTTCGAGTTCACGGATAAGGAGGCGGTGATGGGCTGCGGGTTGATGTCCGCGGGGAGCGAGGGCTAGGCTAGCCCAAGCGGTGAGATCGGACCGTATGCTCTTGCGAAGGGCCCTCTCAGTCCTGAGATCGGACTGCGTCCAGGTCAGCATCAGGGATCGCGGCAAGCTCCAGATGGGGGGCTGCAGCAGGAACACGTGGGTGCATATACGGTGCAGCGATACGAGCCAGGGCAACAGCCCCATCAATATCGTTTGCGGCGTAGCGCTTCCGCATCGTGTCAAGAATGATAGCAAGGGGCGAAAGATCGCTGCGGGCCAAACCAACAGTCGATGCGTCAGCGTGGAGCGATTTATAGCCTTGATTGGGGCGTGTGGGCAAGGCCTATTTTCCTAAAATACAAACTCTTCTCGGCCGCCGCTCCCGCCTGGCTATCTCCTCGTGGCAAAACAGTTGCTTTCGCAAACCGCGCAAGCACCAGGCAGATCGAGCGCTCCGAACACCTCAGCGTCCAACCACAACCATGTGCGTAGGATCGCTGAGCGTAAGGAGAAACCTAATCCGCCATGGGGCACATGGGCAAGGAGAATCTCGCGTGAACGTGAAGTGGGCTGTCTGTCTTGTGACTGGACTCGCCAGTTGCGCCGTTTCCACCGACGGCCGCTACGCCGGGCTGCTCACCACCCAACAAGGCCTCTGCGGCACCGCCGAAGACAGCCACGGCCAATCGCCCGCAAGCCTCAGCCTTAGCGGCAAAGTCGCGCAGTTCGAACCAGAGGATGGCGTGGTCATTCTCGAAGGCCATGTCGATAGCGCCGGGCACGTCATTGCACAAAGCAACGCGCCCGGCGCCGATCACAAGCCCTTCCTTGAAGTTTTCGAAGGCGACGTCACCGGCGGCCACGTCTTGGGTCACTTCGCTACGCCAAGATGCCGTGCCGACGTCACGCTTACACGTCGCTAAGCGGCGTCACCGCCGAATTATTAGGCCTACCCTATGCCGCTTGTTACCGCAGGCTGTCCCACGAGCGGATCAAAGCGGCGTCGCGGTTCAACGTCTCCACAATCACGTCGATGCCCGCAGCGTGCCAACGCTGGATCGCCTTGTGGTCAGCACCCAACAGCCGCGCCAGCCGCCGCCAGCTATAAAGATGCCGCCCAATCAACGGGCTCACCAATGAGCGGCAGCCAACAATCCGCCGCAAAACCAGCCGATCGGCCGGAATCAGCGGGATCCAGGCCAAAGCCTGATCCATCCGCGTGATCCGAAGCGCAGACGGTACAGGTGGGCGCGGGCGCCCGGCCTCGCTGGCACCATACGCATCCAAGGCGTCAGCAACGAATTGGTGCCGCGTCTGCCGCAAACCCGTTGTCGGCCCAGAACGCGGCAGGCTGAGCAGGGTATGCCCCGCCTCCTCCAACCGCGCCACCACCATGTCCGCGTCTACCGCAGGGCGTGCCTCCGTTGCACCACCTCGAAGCGGCACCGGCATGCGCGAAACCCGGCGTGGGTTCGGCAGCGTCGGCTCCGGCGCGCACGAAGCCACCAGCGGGTTCGCTCGCGTGCGTTCCAGCAATTCCGCGCGCGGCGGCGCCGCGTGAAGTCGAGCAGTCGTCATCTGAACTTCCTTCGTTAGGGCAGGGGGGCGGCGTGGCGGCCTTAAACGAACACCGGATAGGGGTAAGGTTCGCCCTCGAGCGACGTGTTCGCGGTGATGGCGTGCCAAGAAAGCGGATGACCCGGCGGCAATGGCGGCCGGTCCACCCGCTCCGACACCGGCCGCGGCGCCGGCTGCATCCGGGTAAGCGGTTGAACACCAAGCCGCCGCGCCCGCTCGATGGCGGCATTGCGGCCAATGCGAAGTTGATCGGCCACCGTGTGCCACGGCAAGCCCGCAGCTCGAAGCTGCAACAACTCGTTGTCAGCAGCCTCTGTCCATTGAAGCGCAAGCGGCATGGGCATCTCCTGAATGCGCCCAAGAGTTAGCTCCACTAACAGTGTTCGTCAATTGTTCTCATGGTATTTTCTAGGAATAAATGCTACCTCAAGCGCGAAGGAGGCCGCCCTCAGTCATGGACCACCCAGCCGAGGTTACCATTGGCGAACGCATCGCCACGCTCCGCCGCGAGCGCGGCCTAAGCCAAGCCCGCCTTGCAGAGGCCACCGGCGTCTCGCGCAGCGCAGTCGCCCAATGGGAAACCGACCGCGCCGGCCAATACACCGCCCATCTAACCCGCATCGCTCGCGCCTTGGACGTCTCGGTCGAACGCTTGCTCCACGGCCAAGAAACACCGTCGTCAAGCAGTCTGACCGGCGACGAACTGGCCCTGCTGCGGCTCTACCGTCTTTGCACCTCCGACGCCCGCGCCGAAATCCTACGCTCGGCGCGGCGGCGGGCGCGTGAATCCAGGGAGCCAACTGCCCCGACAAACGTCTAATGTCACGCCTACGGACGCATCACCCTCGCGGTGGCGTTCGCAGGCCAGCAGGCCGCCCCCGACTTTCCGTCACAAGGCTTTGCCGCAACGGCCGCAAAGGAGACCGCCCATGCCAGGTGAACTGATCAGCGCCGACCACGCCAACCGGCTAGACGCCGCAGCCAACGCAGAACTCCAAAGCGCCATGGCCGTCCTCGCTCGCGGTGGCGGCCCCGCCATGCGCGCCATCGGCGGCTTGTCGTCGTTCGCCGGCAACGCGCTCGGCCGTGGCGCCAAGGCTCTCGCCGCGCTGCCAAACGCCAATGCCGCCTTCCAAAACATCGCCGAGTTCGCCCTGCGCCGCGCCTTCGATGTCGCGGTGCTCCGCCTCCACCGCCCCGGCGAGCCAGACCGAACCCGCCGGCTCACCCGCCCGCTGGTGGTGATGTCGGGCGCCGTCGGTGGCTTCCTCGGCCTCGCCGGCTTCCTGCCCGACGCAACCGTCACCAGCCTCTCCATCATGCGCGAAATCGCCCGCATCGCGCAGGACGAAGGCGAGGACCTAACAAGTGAAGAAACCCGCGCGTCCTGCCTGCAGGTCTTCGCCCTCACCCTCGACCCGGTCGCAACCCGCAGCCCGGAGCTGAACTACTTCTCCGCCCGCCTCGTCATGCAAGGCAGCCCGCTGGCCGTCCTATTCACCGAGGTTGCCTCGCGCTACGGCCTGTCGCTGTCGCAGAAGTTCGCGCTTCAGGCCGTGCCGGTGCTCGGCGCCATCGGCGGCGCCTCACTCAACGCCGTCTTCTTGCAGCACTACCGGAATCTCGCCAAAGCGCACTTCACCGTCCGCCGGCTCGAACGCACCTTCGGCCCCGCCGCCGTTCAAGCCGCCTACACCCACTAGCCGCAGCTCGACCCGCCTGCATCGCAAACGCCGTCTCACCCACCAGCAGCACCCTGCGTCTGCACATGCAATGCATACAGCGAATGGCTCGCCGCCATGAACAGGCGGTTGCGGTGCCGCCCGCCGAAACACACGTTGGCGCACCGTTCCGGCAGCGCAATCCGGCCAATCGCGGCACCCGCCGGGTTGAACACCATCACGCCATCCAAGCCCTCCGACATCCCCCAACCGCACCAAAGGTTACCGTCGACGTCGCACCGAAACCCATCCGGAGTCCCCGTAGCCGCGTCGATCAACACACGCTTGTTGGTCAACAACCGCCCCTCTCGCGCCCCACCGCCTCGCGTCACGTCGAACGCCACGATGCACCGCGGCGTCGAGCCACACTCGACGACATACAGCACCGCCTCATCCGGCGAGAAACACAGGCCGTTTGGCCGCGCTATTTCGTCTGTCGCCAGCGCGATCGATCCATCATGCGGGTCGACCCGGTAGACATGCGTCGGCAACTCCGGCGCCGCCCGCTCACCCTCGTAATAGCCCAGGATCCCGAACTCCGGGTCCGTGAACCAGATCGACCCGTCCGACGTCACCACGACATCGTTCGGCGAGTTGAGCCGTTTACCCTCGAACCGGTCCGCCAACACGGTGATGCTGCCGTCATACTCCGTGCGGGTCACCCTCCGGCTCAGGTGTTCGCATGTTACCAGCCGTCCCTGCCGATCCCTCGTATTGCCGTTCGCGTTGTTAGAAGGGCGCCGAAACACGCTGGTCCCGCCCGTCTCCTCGTCCCAACGCAGGATGCGGTTGTTTGGAATGTCGCTCCAAAGCACGCACCGGGCATCTCCAAACCAAACCGGCCCCTCCGCCCACCGACACCCGGTATACAACCGCTCGACAGAGGCCAATGTCACACGATAGTCGGCAAAGCTCGGGTCCAGCACTTCGACCGCCGGGTCGGGATACCGCTCAGAAGGCCGCCAGGGCTCATGCATCATCGTCGTCCTGTACTCACGAAAAGGCCGCCGCCGCCGCGCGCGCTTGTCGCCCACCGCCGGACGCCGCATTATGCCAGCCATGGACCGCAGCTCAAACAACATCGTCTCTCGCGACGTCGTCCGCGCGGTGCTCGAAACCCGGGACCATCGTCATAACGAAACCCACGCCATGCTCCTCGGCCTCTACCAGGCCCTGGTGACCGAACTCATCGAGCAAGGCGCCCTGGCCCCGCAGCCGCTCGCCGAACGCCTCGCCCGCGCCGACGCCCATCTGGCGCCAGACCCGCATGGCTCCACCGCGCGGGACATGCTCTTCCACGTCACCAATTGGCTGAAGGCCGTCGAACCCGGCCTGCCACCCGCCCACCCAGAACGCTGGACCGCACCCCAGCCAAGCCTGCCGGACACGGTCTGATCACGCGCTGCCGTCAAACCCGGGCACGAGAGCGTCATCCGGCCTGACGTCAGCCGCTGAATCGGATGCTCGCGGAAACATAGTGCTAGAGCTTGCTTCCAATCCGGTTAGGTCGGAAATTTCCCTAGCGTCCTGTCTTGAAACAACCATTTGGAGCAAGGGAGGGCGCCGATGGTCACCGTTACCTCGTCCGAGTTCAAGGCCAATGCCCGCACCGCCCTGGGCGACGCCGGCCTGCAAAAGGCGCTCGCCTTCAGCAAGCCGCAGTTCATGGCGCGCCGCACCGCCGCCGTCCAAGCCCTCCCCGAGTTCGAGCGCCTGCGAGACATTGGCCGCGACATCAAGAACCACGCCCTCGCCAACCTCGATTTCTACCTCGAGACCTACGCCGACAACGTCGCCAAGTCCGGCGGCCAAGTCCATTGGTGCCCCACCGCCGATGACGCCCGTGCCGCCGTCCTCGCCATCTGCCAGGCCGCCGGCGCCCGCACCGTCACCAAGGGCAAGTCGATGATCTCCGAGGAACTCGGAATCAACCAGCACCTCGAGCAGAACGGCATCGCCCCCATCGAGACCGACCTCGGCGAATACGTCATCCAGCTCCGCCAGGAGCACCCAAGCCACATCATCGCCCCAGCCTTCCACCTAAACCGGGAGGACTGGGAGCAATGCTTCCGCGAGATGCACACCGACCTCGCCCCGGACCGCCAGTTTACCGAGCGGCGCGACATCCTCACCGAGGCCCGCACCAAGCTGCGCGAGAAGTTCCTGGCCGCCGACGTCGGCATCACCGGCGCCAACTTCCTCATCGCCGAAACCGGCAGCAGCGTCATCGTCACCAATGAGGGCAACGGTGACCTCACCCAAACTCTGCCCCGGGTCCACATCGTTCTCGCATCCATCGAGAAATGCGTCCCAACCCTGGAGGACGCCACCAGCCTCCTCCGCCTGCTGGCCCGCTCCGCCACCGGGCAGGACTTCTCCGTCTACACCACTTTCTCCACCGGCCCGCGCCGACCCGGCGATCTCGACGGCCCCGAGGAATACCACGTCATCCTGCTCGACGGCGGCCGCTCCGCCATGCTCGGCACCGAGTTCGGTGACATGCTGCGCTGCATCCGGTGCGCCGCATGCCTCAACCACTGCCCGGTCTACGGCGCGGTCGGCGGTCACGCCTATGGCTGGGTCTATCCCGGGCCCATGGGCAGCGTCCTCACCCCCGCCTTCGTCGGCGTCGACCGGGCCGGCCACCTCCCCAACGCCAGCACGTTCTGCGGCAAGTGCGAGAGCGTCTGCCCGGTCAAGATCCCCCTCCCCAAGATGATGCGGCATTGGCGGGAACGGGAGTTCGAGCGCCACCTCACCCCCGCGACAATCCGCACCAACCTCTCGCTGTGGGCATGGTTCGCCCTCCGCCCCGGCCTCTACCGGCGCACCACCAGCCTAGCCATGCGCGCCCTCGGCCTGCTCGGCCGCCGCCGTGGCCACTTCCACACTCTCCCCCTCGCCACCGGCTGGACCACCGCCCGCGACTTGCCCGCACCCGAGGGCGCCACCTTCTTCGCCCGCTACGCCGCCCAACAGCGCGCCACCGCCGCCCCGCCCGCCCAATGACGGCTTCCCTCCAACCCGGCGGCAAGCAGGCCATTCTCGATGCCATCCGCCGCGGCCTCAAGCGCGGTCCGCTCTCGACCGCCGACGCCAGCCCGCTACTGGATCGCCTCGCCCGCCACCCGCGCCATCTCATCCCCGCCCGCACCGCCATCGCCCGCGCCGAACTGGTGACGCTGCTCATTCACTATATAGAGCGTGAATTCGGCACCGTGGACCGCCTGCCCGACGCCGACGCGATACCCGGCGCCCTCGCCACCTACCTCGCCGCCCACAACCTGCCCTCTTCCATCGCCGTCGCCCCCCATCCCGAATTGCGTGCCATCGACTGGTCGAGTCGGCCTCTCCTCACCCTGCGTGAAGGCCCGGCGCTCGCCTCCGACCATGTCAGCCTGCAGCACGCATTCGCTGCCATCGCCGAAACCGGCACCCTGATGCTCCCCTCCGCCCTCGATCGCCCCACCACGCTCAACCTGCTGCCCGACACCGCCATCGTCGTCCTGCGCGCCAGCCGGGTCGTCGGCCCCTACGAAGCCGCCTGGGACCTACTGCGCAGCGAAGGCCCAATGCCCCGCAACGTCATGCTCGTCACCGGGCCATCCCGGTCGGCCGACATCGAGCAAACCCTCGAGCTCGGTGCCCACGGCCCGCGCCGCCTCCACGTGTTGCTGATCGAAGACGACGCCGCTGCCCGCCAATCCCACTCCACCGGCACCGCCTGATCACCTCGCAGCCACGCAGCCCCACGCCGCGCCAGCCCAGCCGCGTCGCGCGCCCCCACCAACATCCCCTTCGGAACAGCTCGACATGGCGCGCCGAACCCTCACTGAGGCGGATGTAGACGCCTGGTTTGATTACGCCCGCCACATAACCGTCCTCTCCGGCCGCCCGCCGCTCCCCACCCAGCCTGCTACCGTCCTCCCGCCGCGACTCGCCCGAACCCCGCCGCCGTCGCCACCGATCCCCGCCCGCAAGCTGCCGCTCCCCCCCGTGGCTGTCGGCGAGCGCCCGTCCGGCATCGACGATGGGTCGTGGACCCGCTTCCGCACCGGCAAGCTGCGCCCCGACCGGACGCTTGACCTCCACAGCCATACGGCGCAACGCGCCTTCCACGCCCTGCAAAGCTTTCTCCACCAGGCCCAGGCGCAACGGTTGCGATGCGTCGAAATCATCACCGGCCGCGGCAGTGCCGAAGCCGGTGGGGTCCTCCGCCGCGAGGTGCCGCTGTGGCTCAACTTGCCGGCATTGCACCCCTACGTCCTGGCAATGGCGCATCCTCACGCCGCCAACACCGGCTCGATCCGCATCCTACTCCGGCGCATCCGCGACCAGACATGAGCTGAAGCACGACAAGCCCAAAAGCATCGTGCTGTAGCGGATCCACACCCTCGGTCGGCCTCGCCCGCGACCGCGCCTCCTTGGCAACCCTTCCTTAACCTTCCCCCGATACAATCCAGTCCAGAACGCCAATCGGCTAAAGGCTGCGGCAAAAAACGGCCGCTTACCATTGCCACCGTGCCAAGCCACGGCGGTGCCCCTTGTATAAAGGTGCAAAACTATGCGTGTCGCGATCGTCCATGACTGGCTCTACGTGCTTGGCGGAGCCGAAAAAGTCTTGAGCGCCATGTTCCGTTGCTTTCCCTCGGCCGACCTGTTCACATTGTTCGACGCGCTTTCGCCAGAAGACCGCGCGAAAGCCGGCCTGCCGAAGAGCCAGTCCACCTTCCTCCAACACCTGCCCGGCATCAACCGCAGGCATCGGTCGTACCTGCCGCTCATGCCGCTCGCCATCGAGCAGCTCGACCTGTCCGGCTACGATCTCGTGCTGTCGAGCAGCCACGCGGTGGCCAAGGGCGTCATCACCGGCGCCGACCAGCTCCATATCTCCTATGTGCACTCGCCCATGCGTTACGCTTGGGATTTGCAGCATCAATGCCTGCGCGAAGCGCGGCTGGACCATGGCGTCAAAGGCTGGATCGCCCGTTACATCCTGTTCAAAATGCGCCTGTGGGACACGCGAACCGCGGCCGGCGTTGATGCCTATCTCGCTAACTCGCATTTCGTCGGCCGCCGCATCCGCAAGGTCTACGGCCGTGAGTCGACCGTCATACACCCACCGGTGGACGTCCCCGCGGCGCTGCCAGCACCCGTCACGCCCGCGAGCCTGGGGTACTACAACGGCTTCTTCTTAGCCGCCTCTCGCCTCGTTCCATACAAGAACATCCTCGCCATCGTGCAAGCTTTCGCCAGCATGCCGGACAAGCAGCTTGTCGTCGCCGGCACCGGACCGGAGCTGGAGCGGCTGAAAGCAGTTGGCGCCCCCAACGTGCAGTTCGTCGGCTTCGTCCCGGACCAGGAGCTCCGCGCCCTGATGCGCGCCGCAAAGGCCTTCGTCTTCGCCGCCGAAGAAGACTTCGGGATCATCCCAGTCGAAGTCCAAGGCGAGGGCACGCCGGTCATCGCCCTCGGCCGCGGCGGCGCACGTGAGACAGTCCTCACCGAAGGGCCAAGCCCGACCGGGATGTTCTTCGAGCGCTCCGAGCCGGTCTGCATCGCAGCCGCCGTCACGCGCTTCGAGCAGGACAGCCATATGTTCAGCCGCGTAGCCTGCCACAACCACGCCCGACAGTTCGAGACATCGCGGTTCGAACACGCGCTGACAAGCTTCGTTCAGTCACAGCATAGCCTATTCCGGGCGCGGCTGAGCTCCGGCATGGCCTCGCGAGACGTCGCGCCAGCTAAATCCTGGTCGCCCCTCCAGGACGAGCCAGATCGCGTCCCCTCCGAACTCGCCCTGAGTAAGACCTATCAAACCACAGTTAGCGAAGAGGCAGCCTGATGGACCTCGTTCCACACAGCAACGAATCGGGCTTGGTGCCACAGCGCCCGGCCGAGACGACGCTTTACGACAGACCCTACGCCCTCAATCTTCCAAGGGAAGAAGAGGCTGGCCTGTTCGCGCGGCTTCGCCGGCAAAAGCTCACCTTCTGCCTAGCCTTCTCAACGGCTCTGGCGCTGGTTGCAACCGCCTACATTGCCTTGCCGCCAGTCTACAAGGCCGAGGCGCTGCTAACCGTGGCCCCAACGGACGCTGTGCTCGCTTCGTTGCAACCAACCGACTCCCGCCAACTCACGGTCGGTGACACGGCAGACCTCGAAAGCCAGTCAATCGTGCTGTCCTCACCCATGCTGCTGCGGCAGGTCATGGCTCAGAGCCAAGTCGCAAGCGCTCTCTTGCGTGAGTGCAACGCGAGCGTCCCTCCCGCCTGGAAGCGCACGATCAAGGCTTGGCTGAGCAAGAAACCTGCTCGCTCCTGCGCCGAGCAACTCGCCGACGAGACCACGACGGTCGAAAGCCTGCGCAGCCGCGTGGCCGTCGGCGTCAGTGGTCGATCCCGTGTCCTTGCCGTCTCCTTCAGCTCACCCCTCGCGGACGTGGCACAGACGGTCACCAACGCCATCGTTCAGACGTACCTCGCATCCCGCGTCGAAGAGAAACTGCAGCCCCGCAACGAGGCTATCACCTGGTTGACCGAGGAAACGCAGCGCACCGCCGACCGCCTGAAGCAGACCGAAGTCCAGATCGGGACGTCGCTGCACAGCAACGGCGTCGTCAAAGGGCAGCTCGCTCCCATCGCGTCCGAGCAGCTCACCGGCCTCACGCAGCAAGTCGCCATCGCCGAAGCCGAACGCGCCGCCGCCGCCGGGCGCATGCAGCAGGCGTTGATCAGCGGCGGAGCCACTACCGGCGTCCTGGACGACCGCACCGTCAACGACGCCAAGCAACAGCTCGCGACCGTGAATTCGCAAATCGCGCAGCTATCGTCACGCTACGGCTCGGCCTACCCGCCGCTTGCCGACCTTCAACAACAGCGCCGCGCCCTCGAGCATGCGGTCGCGGGTGACACCGCCGTCGTGACGCATAGCGCCATGGCCGATTACCAGGCTGCCAACAGCCGTGTCGCCGCGATCCAAAGCCAGATCAACGACCTGAAGAAAGAAGTGCGCGGCAACGACGACGCCACCACGGAGGTGGCCGCGCTCGAGCGAAGCCTCGCAACCGATCGGGAGCTCTACGTCGACCTTACCAAAAGCTTGAACCAACTCGAAACCGACCGCCGCCTCCTGACTCCCAACGCCAAGCTCGTCAGCCTTGCCGAGGAGCCACAGAGCGTCGCCTTCCCCAAGCTCTCGACCTTCAGCCTGGCCGGACTTCTCTTGGCACTAGGGTTTGGCGGCGTCGCTGCCCTCTTCCGGGATCGTGCGGACCGAACCGTGCGGACGGTCGGCGGCCTGCAAAGCGCGGCTCAACTGCGCGTCCTGGCGCGCGTGCCGTATGTGCCCAACCTCGGCCGCGCCGGCGCCAAGCTCACCAAGCGCATCGCCACGCCATCGGCTTTCCAGGAGGCCATCCGGAGGCTCTACGCCGAATGCTTACTGGTGCCGGGTCGCAACACCGACGGTGACCGGCGCCAGCGCAGTCTTCTCGTCACCTCGTCCAACCGTGGCGAAGGCAAAACCTTCATCACCCTCGCTCTCGCCCATTTCGCGGCAGCAGCCGGCAAGCGGGTTCTCGTCCTGGAGTGCGACCTACGCCAGCCGAGCGCTGCCCGCAGCCTGTCCCTGCCGTCGCAATGGGGCGTGAGCGAGGTCCTGCGCGGCCAAGTCTCGCCCGAGGAGGCAGTGACGTCGGCGCAATGCCCGGGCGTCGATATCATGCTGTCGGGTAAGCCCGCCATGAACTCCGCCGAACTGCTCGGCAGTGCCCGCATGAGGATGCTGCTGACCTGGGCGACCGCCCGCTATGACCTTGTGCTCATCGACACGCCACCCTCACAGGTCCTGCCAGACGCACGCATCCTCGCCGCGGCGGTGGACGGTATCCTGTTCTGCACACGATGGGGCAAGTCAGACATTTCGGCCGTCCAGCGTGGCGTGCGCGAGCTGGTGGCTGTCGGCGGCCATCTGCACGGCCTCGTGCTCGACGGCATCCAGCCTGCGCGTTATCGCCTCTACGATCGGGAGGGTCTTGAGTCAGGCGGCTACCTTGCCCTCCGCTGAGCAAGGCAGCGCTCTCATGGCCGTTCCCAGCCCCGTGCTGTACAGCCCAAGCCGCACCGATCCATATCAGGGCGTCGTCACCCGCAGGCGGGCGAGCCACCTCGGCGACTACGGCCCGGTGGTCTCGCTGCTCCTCATCACAGGCCTGCTGGCCCAGTACGGGATTGGCATCACTCGGCTACTATTCGTCGTGGCTTGCCTCGGTGTCGCCGTCCGAGCTTACCAGCGCGGCGGCTTTGCGCTGCACGTCCAAGTTGTCGTGCCAATGTTCGTCTTTGCGCCGCTCCTGCGCCGCATCCTCGATCTCCACACCGGCTACGACCCCAGCGGCAGCATGCTGGTCGGCCCCTTACTGGCGCTGACCGCCGTCTTCCCCGAACTCGCCCGCATCGTCTCGCGCCGAAGTGCATCCGGCTCGACGCTGCTGCCCTATGCCATCGCCCTGGCCTGCCTGACCTACGGTTGGGCCATCACCGCATTCCAAGGCGATTTCCTCCAGAGCACCACGACAGCCGCCAAATACGTCATCCCCATGCTTTACTGCGTCTGCCTCATCCTTGCTCCACAGCAGAGTGCCGGCGTGCTGGAAGCCGTCGCCAAGGCGTTCCTCGTCGTAAGCCCGATCATGGGCCTATACGGCATCTTCCAACACCTGAACCCCCAACCCTGGGACCAGTTCTGGATGATCTCCTCCAAGATCGACTCGATCGGCCTTCCTGAGCCAGGAAAGGTGCGCGTGTTCGGCACAATGAACTCACCAGTGAGCTTTGCCGCCTACGCGACCTGCGGATTGCTGCTCTTCACCTTCGTGCGAAGCAAAGCCCTGCCACGCTTCCTCGTGCCCGTCATCGCCATCCTGCCACTCTCTCTAGCCCTACTTCTAACGGGCGTCCGCACCGCCTGGATCAGCGCATTCATCTCCATACTGGTCTGTCTCTACTTCAAGAAGACACGGAAGACCGCCATGGTGCTGCTGATCTGCCTTGCCGCCGGCGTCACATTCGCCCTCCTATTCACATCCTTTGGCGCCGTCATCGGCAGCCGCCTCGATAGCCTCAACTCCAACGTCTCAGACGACGGCAGCGGCAGCGCCCGTATCGACGACTACCTCCACGTCTTTGGCGGCGACAGCCGCTACCAGTTCGGCGTGGGGCTCGGTGGCCAAACCGACAGCACCATGAACGCGTTGGATGGTCTGCTCCTCTCCTCAGGCGTCGAAATGGGCACCGTCTTCGGCCTGCTCTACACCTTCGCGGTGCTCTGCGCTGGCGTGCAAGCCGTCCTGCGCGTCGACCGATCCGGCGATACGATGCGGCTGGTGAGCTGCGCCCTCGTGGTCGGCAGCCTGGCCATCTTCCTGCTCACCAACATCGCCATCGGCGAGATCGGCTTCCTGTTCTGGATGCTGGTCGGGGCCCTGACAAGCGAAACACCTGCCGCAACGCGCCTCAAGGCCGCTAGCTCAGCACGATCCCGCCATCCACGTTCAGCGTCTGCCCCGTAACGAAGGCGGACGCATCGGAGGCAAGAAACACCGCTGGCCCAGCCACATCCTCCGGCTGACCCAACCGAGCGAGCGCCGTCTTGCGGACCCATTGGTCCCGGATTTCGGGAACCTCGAGGTTGGTGCGCCCCATGTCAGTGACGATGATGCCGGGGCAGAGGCAGTTTGCGGTGATCCCGAACGGGCCCACCTCTTGCGCCAACACGCGGGTAAAACCCATCACCGCCGCCTTCGACGCCGAGTAGTGCGCCTGCTCCGGCGCGCCGTGCTTGCCGCCGATCGATGCGATGTTGACGATGCGGCCGTAGCGCCGCTCGCGCATATGCGGCAATAACGCTTGCGTGACCAGGAAGGTCCCCTTCGCGTTCACCGCCATAACCCGCTCCCACACCTCCTCGTCGAGCGTCTCGACCGGGCTGGTAATGAGGATGCCGGCATTGTTCACCACCGCATCCACCTGCCCCGCGGCCGCAATGGCCTGCGTCACCATGGCCGTTACTTCAACCTTGCTGGAGACGTCCGCGGTGAACAAATGCGCGGCCCGGCCGAGCGCCCCGGCTTCGCTCCGCACGCTCTCCAACGCCGCGCGCTGCTGCGGGACGTCGGTCAGCGCCAGGTCGAACCCGGCTTCTGCCAGCCCCAGCGCGATGGCGCGGCCGATACCTCGGCTTGCCCCCGTCACCAAGGCCACCCGGCGCATTGACTCCGGCATGGTATTCCTCCCTAAAAGAAGCGGATTTCGCCCCGCAAGACGGCCAGGCTAACCGCCGCGATCATCACCACGCCGCGGACCTCGTTCTGCATGTAGAACGGCGCCCCGAGCAGGTTCAGCCCGTTGTCCAGCATGCCGATGATCACCACGCCCACCAGCGTGCCCTGCACCGTGGCGCGACCCGGCTTGAACGCCGTCATGCCCAGGAAGACCGCCGTGAGGCTGTCCATCAGGTAGGGCTCGCCGGCACCAGGCTGCCCGGTGCCGAGCCGCGCGGTGAGCATAATGCCGCCCAGCGCCGCGCCGAACGAGGACAGCGCCAGCGCCAGCAACCGGCAGTGGTTGACCGCCAGGCCGGACAGCCTGGCTGCCTGGATGTTCGCACCGGTGGCGGTGATGGCCCGGC
Organism: Acetobacteraceae bacterium; assembly: GCA_965199105.1. Lineage (GTDB taxonomy): Bacteria > Pseudomonadota > Alphaproteobacteria > Acetobacterales > Acetobacteraceae > LMUY01. The sequence continues at coordinate 2,760,491 of CBDAQO010000002.1, forward strand.
CGAAGCGAGTACGGTTGAGCAGCACGTAGAACACCGCCACCACGGCCAGCGCGATCAGGATCGGCACCGGTATGACGCCGAATACCCGACCAGTGGCAATGGCGTAGTAGCTGTCGGGGAAGCTGGCGTAGATCGAGTCGCCGCCGTCATAGGCGTAGTTTGCGCCTAAGGCGATCGGCCCCATGGCGAGTGTCGCAATCAGGGACGGGATGCGCAGCCGGGTCACCAGCAGCCCGTTCACCACGCCGATCGCGGTGCCAAGCAGCACTGGCAGCACGATGGCAAGTATCACCGGCAGCCCCGACCACACCATCAGCCCGGCGGACAGCACGCCGGACAGCCCCGCCACCTCGCCTACCGAAAGGTCGAACTCGCCGCTGGCCACCGCCACGGTGAGGCCCGACGAGATTACGGTCAGCACCGAAATCTGTACCAGGATGTTACGAATGTTGGCGGTCGAGACGAACCGCCTGCTGCTGGCGGCAAATAGGGCGAAGATCACCACCGCCGCCATCACCGTGCCGTAACGGGCGAGCAGGTCGTGCCACTGCCGCCGCGGCGGCTTGGCGGGGGTGAGGACGGCGGTTTCAAGTTCCGTGGTGCTCATGATGGGTCAGGCCACCTCTAGCAAAAGTCGGTCTTCCGTAAGGGCGCCGCGCGGCACAGCGGGTGCCAACTCGCCGTGCGCGATGCAATGCACGCGGTTGCACAGCGCGATCAGCTCGGCGAACTCGCTGCTGGCGATCAGCACGGCGGCGCCTGCGCGCGCAAAGTCCCGGATCAGCGCGTAGATATCGGCCTTGGCGCCCACGTCCACGCCCTCGGTCGGGTTGTCCAGCAACAGCAGCGGTGGCGCGCGCTCGCCCGCCTGCATCGTGCGCAGCAGCCAGCGGCCGAATGCAACCTTTTGCTGGTTGCCGCCGGAAAGCTGCATAACGTCCTGCTCCGGCCCGGCGCATTTCACCCGCAATTGCGCAATCACCTCGCTCGCAGCGCGGCTCTCCGCACGGGCGCGCACGAAGCTGCCGCGACTGAAGGCAGGCAACGCCGCGCTGACGAGGTTTTCCCGCACAGCCAGCCCGGGGAACAGCGAGTTCTCCACCCGGTTGTCCGCCACCAAGCAAATGCCGGCGCCGATCGCCTCGGCCACGCTGCGCGGCAGGCGCGACAGGCCCGGCAATCTAACCTCCGCCGCCTGCGACGGGTGCGGCAGCCCGGCCAGCCGCTCCAGCAACTCGTTCTGCCCCGCGCCCAGCACGCCGGCGATGCCCACCACCTCGCCCCGCCGCAGCTCGAGCGACGGCACCCGAAGCTTCCCCACGCGAGCATCGGCCAGGCGCAGCACCAGATCCCCGGGCGCGTTCCCGTTCGACCAATCGGTGGCCTCAATGGTGCGCCCCACCATCAGCCGCACCACTTCGCCTGGGGTGGCGCTGGCAATCGGGCCGTCGAACACCTTGCGCCCGTCCTTCATCACGGCCACGCGGTCGCAATGCTCGAATACCTCGCTCATGTGATGCGAGATGAACAGGATCGCCAAGCCCCGCCGTCGCAGATCGGCCAGGAAGCCGAACAACTGCCGGCTTTCCGCGAGCGAGAGCGAGGCCGTGGGCTCGTCGAGGATCAGCACCGCCGGGTCCTTGGCAATCGCCTTCAGGATATCCAGGATTTTGGTTTCGCCTAAGGACAGCTCGCGGCATTCCCGGCTGAGGTCAATCGAAACGCCGAACCGGCTGGCCAACGCCTGCGCCTCGCGCCGCACCGCCCGGCTGTCGATCAGCCCGTAGCGCCGCGGCTCGCGCCCGAGCATGATGTTCTCCGCCCCATCCAGGCACCGGATGATTGCCACCTGCTGATGCGCCACCGCAATCCCGGCTTGCTGCGCGTCCGCCACCCGGCGGAGGGTGACGGGCTGGCCCAGGATCAGGATTTCGCCGGCATCGGGCGGAGTCGCGCCGCACACCATCTTGACCACGGTGGATTTGCCAGCGCCGTTGGCCCCCACCAGCGCCAGCATCTCCCCCCCGTGCAGCACGAGGTCGACCGCATCCACCGCCCGCGTGGCGCCGAAGCTCTTGCTCAATCCCCGAACTTCCAAGCGGGCAGGTGAGTTGGCCATTTAGGCGCGTCCTTATGCCTTGAGCCCCGCCGTGGCCCGGTCGCGATAGATGTAATAGAGGTCCGTCGCATCGTAGGTCGGCGTTCCAGCCGGCGGAATGTTCACGCCCTTGACCAGCAGCGGCGCCGGGAAGTCCACCGTCGGCACGGGCACGACCTCCTTCACCGGCCGGCCCTTGCCGACGATCTCGTTGACCATCCAACCGCCATAGGCGCCCCACAATTCGAAGGCCTGCGCGCAGGTCGCCACCATCGGATAGTTTGGGTTGCGCATGCGCTCGAGCGCCGTCGGATCACCGTCGCAGCCGACGACAAAGATCTTGTCCTGCAGCTTATGCGCCATGATCACCTCGGCGGCAGCCATGGCCGGCTCATCCCAAGGGCACCAGATCGCGTCCAACTCGTCCCCGTAGCGGGTGAGCCAGTCATTGACGGCGTTCTGCGTGGTCTCGAAGAAGCCGGAATACTGGATCACCCGGTCGGCCTTGAGCGTGATCCAATCGTTCTCGGTTAGGATATCGCGCATCACCTTGCCGCGCTTGCGGGTGCCATGATGAAAGTTGGCGACGATGGCGCAGATATTGGCCTTGCTCTTGCCTTGGGCGAGCAGGTTTTCCACCATGTACTGGCCATAGGCGCCCCCCATAACCCAGTTGTTGCTGGTGATGTCCGCCAAGGCCGGCGCTTGCCAGCCGGAATCGAGGCTGAAGAACGGGATCTTGCTGGATTGCAGGTCCTGCAAAGCGCTGTGGGCGGCCGTGAGCGTGCCGAACAGCACCATGATCGCGTCGGACTTGGCGGTGATGGCGTCCTCGATGTTGCTCACAAGCGCGCCGGGGTCACCCTTGGCGTCTGTCTGCGACACCTCCCAGCTCTTGTCGAGGCCCGTGGTCTTGAGCCATTGCTGGAACCCCGCCCAGGCGCGCTGGTCCGACTGTGCCGACATTTGCTGCGCCACCACGGCAAGCTTGATCGGCTTGCCTTCCGCAGCCTTGGCCGGGGTGCTGCCGACGAGGAATTGCGCCATGCTGGGTGTTGCGAGCGCCGCGGCGCCCAACCCCAAGCCGCGCAGCAGGGTGCGGCGTGAAGCGGTCTCGAGTGCGATGATTTCTTTGTTCATTTAGTCCCCTCCTTCTTATGGTTGGCCTAAGACACGGCCTGGCCTTCATCGAACAGCGCAGCCACGGCTTGTGGTGCATCCCAATGCGGAACGTGCCCAGCGCCCGCAACCAGGTGGATGGCGACGCGGGTGGGCAAGCGCGCCACTTGCGTCCATGGAATGATCTCGTCGGCCAAGCCCCACACCACGCGCACCGGCATCGCCAGCGCCTCGAGGTCGGCCACAATGTCGATCTGCTGACGTCCACCCCCGGCCACCGCTTGCGCCAGCGCGGCCAGCCGGCCGGAGGCGAGCGATTGCGCCATCTCGTTCAACTGCGCCGGCGAAAGCGGTGCCGGGCGAGGCGACAGGCGGCGCAGCAAGTGCGCCAGGCCGCCCGCGCTCTGCACGGATGCCAGCCCATGCACGAAGTCGCTGTCGATAGCCTCGCCAACTCCGGCGGGCGCAATCAGGGTCAGTCGCGCCACGCGCTCGGGGTGCAGCCGCGCCAGCGCCACGGCAACGGCGCCGCCCAGCGAATGCCCGATCAGCTCCACGCGCCCGGTTTCGTCCAGCAGTCCGGCCAGCGGTGACGCCAGCTCGGCGATGGTCTCAGCGTCCGCTGCGGTCGCCCCATGGCCCGGCAAGTCAGGCGCGGCGAGTGACAAGCCACGCCGGGTCAGATGCGGCGCAAGGGCGGCCCAGGTTTGCGCGTCGCCACCGAAGCCGTGCAGCAGCAACGCCGCGCCGCGGGCCTTCCCGGCAGCAGCCCAGCGCTTAACCGTGACCGAGCCGACCGCCGCCGCACCCGCAGTCCCAAGCGCGCGGATGTCGGCCGCCTCAATCCGTCCGCGCCGCCCGGTGCCGTGCAGGCCGGTCAGGTCCACGCCCGCGTGCCGCGCCAACCGCCGCGCGACGGGTGTCGCACGCGGGCGCTCGCCGCTGCGCACGGGTGGGGAAGGGTGGTCAACAACGGGTGCCTCGGCAACGGGTGCCGCGGCGGCGGGTGCGCGGGAGGCCGCGGGTGCCTCGGCCATGGCCGGCTCGCCCGCGGCCTCGTAGCGGCATAGCGGGGCGCCGACCTCCACGTCCGAACCCTCGGGCACCAGCAGCTCCACCATGGTGCCGTCCGCCAGGGCCGGTAGCTCCACCACGGTCTTGTCGCTCTCGATCTCCACGATGGTTTCGCCGCGGCGGAACGCATCGCCGGGTTGCTTGAGCCAGCCGGCGACGCGGCCGCTTTCCATGGTTTCGCCCAGGCGCGGCAGGGTGAGGGTGGCGATCATCGACCAACCAGCCGTATCGCAGCCGACACGATCAGCCCCGCCTGCGGCACCGCGGCGGCCTCCAGCGCGGGCGACACCGGGATAGGTACGTCCTCACCGGCGATGCGGATCACCGGGTCCTCGAGGTAGTCGAAGCATTCCTCGCTGATCCGCGCCGCGAGCTCCGCCGCCACGCCCGCGGTCAGGTGCCCCTCGCTCACCACCATGACGCGGCCGATGCGCTCGACCGACTCTGCCACCGTCTCCATGTCGAGCGGGTTCAAGGTGCGCAGGTCGACCACCTCCGCCTCGATGCCCCGCTCGGCAAGCTGCGCCGCCGCGTCCATCGCGGTGTGGACCATGCGGGAATAGGTGACGATCACCACGTCCTCGCCCCGCCGCCGCACCGCGGCCCGGCCCCAGGGCAGCACAGGTGCGAGCAGGTCGGTGCGCTCCTTGCGGGCGTATAGCGCCTTGTGCTCGATGAACACCACCGGGTCGGGCAGGGTGAGCGCGTGGCGCAGCAGGTGGTAGGCGTCCGCAGCGGTGGCGGGCATGGCCAGGCGCAGCCCCGGAACGTGCATCACCCACGCTTCCAGGCTCTGCGAGTGTTGTGCGCCAGCCGAGCGGCCGGTGCCGCCTTGGGTGCGCAACACCATGGGCACGCCGATCTGTCCGCCGAACATGGTGCGGATCTTGGCCGCCTGGTTGGCAAGCTGGTCCATCACCAGGCCCAGGAAGTCCACGTACATCAGCTCGGCCACCGGGCGCAGGCCGGTCATCGCGGCACCCACCGCGACGCCCACGATGGCCGCCTCGCTGATCGGTGTGTCGATCAGCCGGCCCGCGCCGAACTGGCCGATCAGGTCCTTGGTAACGCCGTAGGCGCCGCCATAGCGCCCCACTTCCTCGCCGATCACGACGATGCGCTCGTCCTCGCCCATCGCGTCCAGCAGCGCTTGGCGCAGCGCGTCGCGGTAGGTGATCTCGCTGAGTTCAGTCCCGGCGTCCATCGGTCAGGCCCTCGCCAAGATGCGGTCGAGACGGGTTTGCAGCGGCTCCGGCTCCAGCTCGCCGGGAGCGAACACGTCGCGGAACAGCGCGTCCATCGGCGGCGCAGCGGCTTGCGCGGCAAACTCGATGGCATCGTCCATTTCTCGGGCGATGGCGGCATCGGCAGCGTCGAGCTCGGCCGGGGTGGCGCCGGCGTCCAGCAGGGCGCGGCGGGTGGAAAGCACCGGGTCCCGCTTGCGGCCCAGCTCCTCCTCCTCCGCGGTGCGATACGGGCTCTTGTCCATGCGGCCATGCCCGTAGAAGCGGAAGCAGGAGATCGCGAGGAAGCCCGGCCGCCCAGCCCGCGCGCCTTCCATCAGCGGGTCGGCAGCGGCAAACACCGCCCCCACGTCCTCGCCGTCGGCCAACCCGGCGGCCAGGCCCAGCGCCTCGGCGCGGTGGCCGAACTCCACCATGCGGGTCGCCTGGTCCACCCGTGTGCCCATCCCGTACTGGTTGTTCACGCAGACGAACAGCACCGGCAGGTCCCACAAGGCCGCCATGTTCATGCTCTCGTAGAGCACGCCCTGGCCCATCGCCCCGTCGCCGAAGAAGGCCACCGAGACCGCATCCATCCCGAGCCGGCGGTAGCTGAGCCCGGCGCCCACCACGTGGGGGATGCCGCCGCCGACGATGGCGTTGGCGCCGAGATGGCCAAGCGCCATGTCCGCGATGTGCATCGAGCCGCCCTTGCCGCCGCAATAGCCGCTTTCCTTGCCGGCGATCTCCGCCATCATGCGCGCCGGGTCAGCCCCACGGGCGAGGAAGATGCCGTGCCCGCGATGGTGCGTGGTGAAGCTGTCGGACGGGCGCATGGCAGCGCAAACCCCGGCGGCCGCGGCCTCCTCACCGATCGACAAGTGCAGCATCGACCCGGCGGACAGCCCCCGCACATAGAGTTCGGCCACCCGCTCCTCGAACGAGCGGATGCGACGCATGGTGCGGTAGAGGTCGGTAAGCGGCAGGTTGGTTCGCGTGGTCAAGCGGCGGACTCCTCGGCTGGCGCGCGCAGCGGCTTCAGGGCCGTGTAGAGGGCGGTGTAGCGGCCGTAGAGCTCGGTGTAGCGCGCCTGGTTGGCAGGGTTGGGTTCTACGCGCCGGCCCGGGCGCACGAAGGCCGCAATGCCCTCGTCGATGCTGCCGAACCGGCCGGCGCCGACTGCGGCCAGCACCGCGGCGCCCAGCGAAGGCGCCTCGCTCACATCCGGCACGCAGACGGGCAGCCCCGCCGTGTCGGCGTGGATTTGCAGCCAAAGCGGCGAATTGGCCGCGCCGCCGCCCAGGATGATCTCGGAGGCGCCGAAGCCCGCCTCGCGCATGCGGTCGATAATGGCGCGGGTGCCAAGCCCAATCGCCTCCATCGTGGCGCGGAAGAGGTGCGGCAGCCCGTGATGCAGCGACAGCCCGCTGATGGCGCCGCGGGCCAATGGGTCGGTGTGCGGCGTGCGGTTGCCCTGGAAGTGGTCGAGCATGAGCAGCCCCTCCGCACCCGGCGGCAAAGCGGCAGCCGCTTGGTTCAGCGCGTCGAAATCCAGCGTGCCGCCGGCCAGCCGCCGCAGCCAGGCGATCACCGAGCCGGTGGAGGTCTGCCCGCCCTCCAGGATGTAACGGCCGGGATACACCGCGTCCCGGTAGGTGCCCCAGAGGCCAGGCACGTGGCAGGGCGCGCTGCTAACGCCGAACTGCAGGTGGGACGACCCGGTGATCAGCGCCAACTGGCCCGGCTGCGCCACGCCCAGCCCGATCATGCCGATCAGCGCATCCGCCCCGCCTTGCACCACCAGCGTGTTGCGGGTGAGCCCCAGATGCTCGGCCGCTGCCTGCGTGAGCGGCCCGATCACCTGGCCCGGCGCAAGCACCTCGGCCGGCCACTTGTCCAACAGCGCCTCCAGCCCCAGGGCGCGCACCAGGCTCGCCGGCCAGCCGCCCTCCGCCGCGTAGTGCCACCGGATGGCCGCGTTGTTCAGGCTTGCCGTGCGGCGCCCAGTGAGGCGCAGGGTGAGGAAATCCTGGTATTCACATACCGTCGCCGCCCGCTCGAACACCGCCGGCTCGTGCCGCTTCAGCCAAAGCGCCTTGGGGATCATCCACTCCGCCGACACCGGTCCGTGCCCGGCTCCGTTCACCGCCAGCGCGGCGTCCCCCGTGGCCAGCACGTCGGCGGCTTCCGGCCCCGCACGCATGTCCATCCACAGGATGGCGGGGCGAAGCGCACGCCCGGCCGCATCCAGCGCCACCACGGTGCAGCAGGTGGTGGACAGGCTGAGCGCCTCCACCTCGCCGCTGCGGATACCCGCCTGCGCCACCGCGTCCTGCACCGCCCGCCCGGCAGCGCGCCACCAATCCTCCGGGTCCTGTTCGGCGCGGGCGCCGGGCGCGAATTGGGTGGGGTAGGGGAACGATGCGTTGCCGACGCAGGCGCCCGACAAGTCAAACACCCGGGCCCGCAGGCTCTCCGTTCCACCATCGATGCCGACCAGATAGGCCACGGTTCGCACCCTCCCAAGAGGCGCCACGCGGGGTTGGACAAACGTCCTACACCGCGACAATTGTTCTAATCGAAGCCTTGTCCAACGCCCAGACTTTTGTCAAGCACCGTCGCATGACCCAAATCGACGGAAGGCCGCTCTCGCCGCAACTCGCCGGAGAGCCGGACGAGGCGCTGATGGTGCGCGCGGCCTGGCTGTATCACCTGGTTGGCAAGACGCAGGAGGACGTGGCGGCGCAGCTCGGCGTGCACCGCAGCCGCGTGGTCCGCCTGTTGGCCGAGGCAAGGGAGCGCGGCCTGGTGAGCGTCAGCATCAATCACGAATCAGTGCGCGACCTGGAGGTGGAGCAGGCCATCGCCGACCACTTCAAGCTCGATTTCTGCCTGGCCACGCCGTCCGTGGGGCTGGAGGTCGGCGACAGCAGCGTCGTGGCGACCGCCCAGGCCCAGCTTGCCCGCCGCGCGGTGGGCTCCGCCGCAGCCGCCCTGTTGCGCAGCCGCTTGGGGCAGGGGCCGCTCACCGTAGGCGTCAGTTGGGGGCGCACGCTGGAGCAGGTGGCGCTGCACCTGGCCGGCGTGCGCAACCCGGCGGCGCGGTTCGTCTCCCTCATGGGGTCACTGACGCAGAACTCCGCCTCCAACCCGTTCGAGGTCGTGCAGGCGCTGGCGGCACGCACCGGCGGCGCCGGATACTTCCTGCCGGTGCCGTTCATCGCCGACAGCGAGCGGGGTCGCGAGGTGCTGCTGTCCCAGCGCAGCGTAGCAGCGGCGATGGATGTGGCGCTTGGGGCCGACCTCTATCTGCTCAGCCTAGGCGAGCTGAGCGAAACCGCCATCTTGCGGCAACAGAACATGATCTCCGCCAAGCAACTGGCCGAGCTGCTCGCCGCCGGCGCGGTGTGCGACACGCTGGGCCGCTTCTTCGACGCCGCCGGCCGCCCGGTGGACCACGAACTGGCCCGGCGCAGCCTGGCCGTCCCCTTCGAGGCGCTGCTCGGCCGCGACGTGGTGCTACTCTCCGCCGGCGTGGCGAAGGTGCGCGCGGTCGCAGCGGTGCTGCGCACGGGCGTGGCCCGGGGCCTCGTTATCGACGGAGATGCAGCTCGCTTGCTTGCCGCGCTCTGAAACGGTCCCGCGGCCGGAACCAGTCAGACGCGAAATGCCCAACAACCGTTGGCGCGCCCGCAAAGACTCGAACTTCCAACCCCCAGATTCGTAGTCTTACCCTGACCCCTAACCGGCTCTAACGGTCTGGTGACTTGGTTCACAAATTACTCCGAAAATACCTTGCATTCCGCGGGTTTGTTATGGCTGGTTAGTCACCGTGGGTAACGCCCCATAACCGGGGTGATCTGTTACCCCAGTGTTACCCGCGGAGATCACCAGACATGCCAACGGTCAAACTGACGGACGCAGCGGTGCAGCGCTTCAAGGCGCCTCCGGGTGGCCGGGTCGAGTATTTCGATGCCACCTTGCCGGGTTTCGGTGTCCGGGTGGCGGGGCCAACAGCCCGCAGCCCCGAGGGCCGTAAATCCTGGGTGCTGTTCTATCGGTTCGGCGGAGAGCAACGGCGGCTGACCCTCGAACCCGGTTATCCAGCTCTGAGCCTGGCTGACGCCCGCAAGCGGGCAGGGGACGCGCTAACGCTCTTGTCCAAGGGCACAGACCCGGCGGCCGATAAGGTGGCCACGAAGGCGGCCGCGGCCCGCAAACCAGATACCATAGGCAACATCGTCGAGGAGTTCATCAAGCGCCACCTTGAGGGCAAGCGCCGGGCGCCGCGGTATATCGAGGAGACCCGCCGCAACTTTGACCTTCATGTGCTTCCCCGGTGGAAGGATAGACCGATTGGCAGCATTACCCGCCGGGACGTGATCGAACTGCTGGATGCGGTCATGGATGGCGGCAGCAAGGTCAAGCAGGCGGACGGCACCACGAAGAAAGTCAAAGGCGGCCCGATCGCGGCCAACCGGGTGCTGGCGGCGGTGCGGGCGCTGTTCAATTGGGCCCTTCGCCGCGGGGTGATCGATACGACGCCGGCCGCGTTGGTGCAACGCCCCGGCGAGGAAACCCAGCGGGAGCGGACCCTGACCGCAGACGAGCTGCGGGTGATCTGGCCGGCCATGGAGGCCATGGCCTACCCGCTCGGGCCGTTCTTTCGCATGGTGCTGCTGACCGGGTGCCGCCGGGAGGAGGTCGCCACCATGGCGTGGGCAGACATCGACCTCGAGGAAAAGGTCTGGACGATTCCGGCCGAGGTGACCAAGGCGGGCAGGGGGCACGCCGTGCCGCTGTCGCCGGCTGCCATGGCGCTGCTGAAGTCGCTCCCTCGCAAGACGACCAAGGCTGCCAAGGGCGGCCTGATGCCCAGCCCGCACGTGTTTACCACCTACGGCTCCGCCCCGATTAGCGGGTATAGCGTGGCGAAGAAGGCGATAGACGCAAAGGTCGCCAAGGTCCGTGCCGAGGCCGAGTTGGCGGAGATACCGGCTTGGACCGTTCACGATCTGCGCCGCACGGCGGCAACGGAGATGGCCCGGCTTGGCGTGTCCCGGTTCACGATCAGCCGGGTGCTGAACCATTCCGACCGGAGCGTGACGGGAATCTATGACCGGCACAGCTACTTGGCCGAGAAACGGCAAGCGCTGGAAACATGGGCGGCATACCTGACCGGGCTGACCGATCCGGCGAAGGACAACGTCGTGGCGTTGCGGGCATGAGCGCCCACGATGACGGGTCATACGCAGGCATGTGGCTCAACTGGTCCGAGCACTGGTGGAAAGAAACGGCCAATCCGCTGCATGTGTGGCGCGCATTGGCGTTCTGCCTGAACTCTGACCCGCCGCTGCCCACACCGGACTGGTGCCTGCCCTACCTGGCAAAGAGCGCGGCCAGCATTGAGTCGCTGATGTGCGGTCGAGACTTTCGCAACGACCATCCTCGGATATCCCCAACGGAAGCGCATGCGTTGACGGCGGAGGCGCTTGAGTTCAGCCGACAGGGAAAAAAGAGCGCCTTCACCGAAATAGCTGAATCCAGCGGGTTGCAAAGGCATGCCATGGACGCTGCCCTAGGACACGACGCCGTCGAAGCGATTAGGAAAGAACGATCCGTCACAGAGGAACGAGCGAGACGCCTCCTCGCCAAAGGCCAGCGACTGGCCCGTCAACGGTAAAACTTCCTGGCGAGGTTTCACCCGGCCAACGTCACTTCTGGTAGAACTTCGAACGTGGCTTCTGGCCGGATGCACCGATACTTAGTCCCCCGTCACCGGACATCACCGGTTAGAACGGAGGTGAGATGCAACCCCAGTTTCAAGCTGAGACGCGCCGGGCTTCGATGCCGGCACTCGATGACGAGGCGCTGCTGAACAGCGCACAGACTAAGGCTAGATGCGGTAACGTAACCGATATATGCATTTGGCGCTGGATGCGCGATGCGCGTGTTGCATTCCCACAACCGGTAAAGATCAACAAGCGCAACTATTGGCGGCTCGGCGACCTGCGCGCCTGGCAGGAACGCCATACCACCAAGGCCGCCGCTTAGCCCCCCACGAAAACTGCCGACCCCGGCGAGGATCGGCAGCGCATCGTTTGGGCAGCGTGTCAGTTTCCGGCCGACACGCCGAACATAGCGGGACGCTGCGACAGGTTCAAGCGTGGGGAGGCCAAGGAGCCTCCATAGTGTTCATCAACCATCGGTTTCCAACCCAATACGGTCGCGCTCTTGTCAGCGAGCCGCTAGCGCTCATCATTCCCCGTGATGCCGCCGCCGCCATGGCCTTCGCCATCCGTATCGATCGCCAGGCGGACGCGCTGCTCGCCGAGGGCCGATTTGCAGCCGCCGAGCGACTGTCCCACGCCGCCCTAGAGGCGCGCTGCCGGGCGACGGGGGCGCGGGCATGAGCATCATGGTCAATGCCATCGTGGACGAAGCCACTGCCGGCGACCGCCGTTGGTTCCTCCGCCATCCCGGGCGTAATACCTACGTCCGAGGCTTCGTTCCCGGCGAGATGCCCGTGTCCATGCCCATGGGCGACGGTGTGGCGGTCACGGTCGTGCGCCAGATCGGGAAAGGGGTGCGGCTGCGCTTCCCTCTCTACGTGCAGCGGATGCCGGCGGACACGGAAGCGGATGCGCTGCGGCTACTTCGGCTCGCGAAGGGAAAAGAAGCTTGAGCGCCTACGAGCGCGAGCCATCCGTTCTCGCCCGCGCAATGGGGCCTGTCGCCCGCGAGTTGCTGGGCGAGCCCAACGAGGGTCTGTCCACCGATGACGATCTGAAGTTCGGCACCCGCGGCAGCATCGCCGTCAACCTGAAGGCCGGGACCTACTTCGACCATTCCGCGGGCGAAGGCGGGGGCGTGCTCGATCTCGTCATGCGCCAGCGTCACACCGACAAGGATGGTGCCCTGGCCTGGCTGCGCGAACGCAAGCACATCCCCGAACCGGCCAGCAAAATGAAGATCGTGGCGCGCTACCCCTACACCGACCCGGACGGCAAGCTGCTGTACGAGGTGGTGCGCCTCGATCCGAAAGACTTCCGGCAACGCCGGCCGGACGGGGCTGGCGGATGGGTCTGGAAGACAAAGGGGATGCCCTTGGTTCTCTACCGCCTGCCGTCATTGCCGGCGGCGGTGCGGGCCGGGACGGTGGTCTACGTCACCGAAGGCGAGAAGGCTGCCGACGCCCTCGCCGCTGCCGGCGTGACGGCCACATGCAGCCCACGGGGGGCGAACAAGTGGCGGGACAGCTACTCGCCGACCCTGGCCGGCGCCGACGTCGTGCTGCTGCCCGATAACGACAGCCCTGGACGCGATCACATGGCGATGGTGGCGGCTAGCCTGCGCCGCCTGACGACGCCCGTGACGCGGCTGCGCGTGGTCGCCCTGCCCGACCTCCCCGAGAAGGCGGATGTATTCGATTGGCTGAAGGCCGGGGGCACCGTCGCCGACCTGGCCAGGCTGACCGAGGAAGCCCCCGAGCCTGATATCGCCCCCGAGCCGCCGGACACGCAGGCGGGCGAGAAAGCTGGGCTGACGGAGGATGGCATAGCGCTGGCGTTCGCGGCCGAGCACGGCGGCGAACTGCGCTACTGCCACCACGCCCAGCACTGGTATGTGTGGGCCGGGTCCTACTGGCGGCGAGAGGAAACCAAGCTCGCGTTCTCCTACGCACGCGAACTCTGCCGCCGCTTGGCGCCGAAGGCCGAGGAGAAGGAACAGCCTAAGATAAGCAAGGCTGCGTTCTCCGCATCGGTCGAGCGCTTCGCCCAGGCTGACCGGGTGTTCGCCGTCACGGCCGAGACGTGGGACCGCGACCCGTGGTTGCTGGGCACACCAGGCGGCACCGTGGACCTGCGCACGGGCGAGCTACGCTCCGCCGATCGCAACGACCTGATTACCAAGCACACCGCATGCGCGCCCGCTGCACCCGGCACACCGCATCCCGAGTGGACAGTGTTCCTCGACGCCGCAACTGGCAACGACAAGGAGCTGCAAGCCTTCCTGCAGCGGCTTGTCGGCTACATGCTGACGGGCGACGTCACGGAGGAGGTGTTGGCCTTCCTCTACGGCGAGGGCGGCACTGGAAAGGGAACCTTCCTCGGCACGATCGTGTCCGTTCTGCACGATTACGCCGTGTCCGTGCCGATCGAGGTGTTCACCGCCGGCACCCGGCTGAACCTGGAATACTACCGGGCGCAGATGGCCGGCGCCCGTCTCGTTACCGCCAGCGAGACGGAAGCTGGCGCGACCTGGGCCGAAAGCCAGATCAAGGAGATGACCGGCAACGAGGCGCCGCTGTCCGGTCGGCACCCTTACGGCAAGCCGTTCACGTTCATGCCGCGCTTCAAGATCATGCTCGTCGGCAACCATGCGCCGCGGCTCAAGGGTCGGTCCAAAGCAATGGAGCGCCGAATGCGGATTGCTCCATTCAAGCACAAGCCGGAGAAGCCGGATCATGGGTTGAAGGAGCGGCTGCGCAAAGAACTGCCAGCAATCCTTCGCTGGTGCATTGATGGATGTATGGCGTGGCAGAAACAACGGCTCGGGACGTGTAAAGCCGTAGCTAGCGAGACGGACACGTATTTCGCGCAGCAGGATCACTTCGGCCGGTGGCTTGCCGAACGGTGTATCATCGGCTCGAGCATGACACCGGTCAGTGAGCGCCCGAGTAAGCTACTGGCGGATTTCCTCGCCTGGTCGAAAGAGGGTGGGGAGGCGAGCGTCACGGCGAGTGAGTTCCGGGAGCTAGTGGAGCGGACACCCGGCCTTCGGTATGCCCGAGTCAAGGGTATCCAGTGGGTGCGTTACCTTGACCTCAAGACGGCCAAGCAGACCGAGGAAGACCTCGAAACAGCGGGCGCAGGCGAGGAAGACCCGGCTGGGGGGTAGGCGGGTGCAGGGCAAACAAGGACTTCTCTCACGCGCGTCCCGTGCGCGCGCACACACACGAAGGGATAGTCCGGTTTTAGCCTACCTCTGCCTACCCCCCAATCTCTGGGGTAGGGCCTGGGGGGCGCGTGCCTCCAACCTCCGCTTATTGATGCTTCCTGACCGTGGGCTATTGGCAGCGCAACTGAGCTTGGCATTCGCCACCTTAAAGCAACCGCTCGCGATCATAGACACACGATACTAGGTCTGGTGACGCATTGTTATAGAGTGTTGTAATTGCGCATGATTGCTTGTGCCTGATACTCTATTGATTGTTCCCAGGTAACTGTGGGGTATCTAAACGTGCCAGATGGCGTCGGAAAAGTCCGCAAGGTGAGGGTCTACAGCAGCCCGGCTACGCTGCTGAAGATGGACCAACGCACCCGTGAAGCGCGGCTGATGCGCGAAACGCGGGCGGATTTAGTGAAGCACGTTGGCGGCCAGCCTAGCGCGACACAGAGGGCACTGATTGACCGGGCTGTGCGCCTCACCCTTCAACTACACCTTATCGACGCGAAGCAGGCCGACGCGCCCCTAACAGAGCACGATGCGCGGGTCTATTTGAGTTGGTGCAACACATTAACCCGCCTCTGCCGCCAGCTTGGTCTGGATGGTGCAAAGGCCAGCCGGCCATCTCTTCGCGAATACCTCGACGGCAAAGCGGCAGCACATTGACACGCACCATTATCGAGACCCTGGACGATCCCCACCTCCTCGGCGGCATGCTGGATGGCCCGTCGTGGACGCCTTGGCGCGTGCTGCTGAAGGCGCTGTTCGCCTTGCAGATGGATGAGGGCGAGGTTGCTCTCTACAGCCACCACACGGGCCGCCAGACGCAGCCAGCGCACCCATTCCGGTATGCCGAGATGGTGGTAGGCCGACGCGGCGGCAAAAGCCGCGTCTTGGCTGTTACAGCGACGTTCCTGGCCTGTGTGCCGGATCACTCGGCGCACTTGTCCCCAGGTGAGACGCCGGTCATAGCCGTGATCGCGCAGGACCGCCGGCAGGCTCAAATCATCCTCTCCTACGTCGTGGGCGCCCTGCGCGCGAGCGACCTGTTCGCTGAGATGATCGTGGACGTTTTGGCAGAGTCCGTGCTGCTGACGAACGGCGTCCTGATCGAGGTGCACACCGCCAGCATCGGCGCCCCCCGAGGCCGCACGTTCATCGCCGTGCTGGCGGATGAGTGTGCATACTGGCCAGTGGGCGACAGCGCAAACCCAGACGTTGAAGTGATCAACGCCGTTCGCCCGGGTTTGGCGACTATCCCCTATTCGCTGTTGCTAGTGGCAAGCAGCCCGTACGCAAAACGCGGGTTGTTATACCAAAACTATGCCAAGTATTTCGGCCGAGACGACGCCCCTGTGCTGGTGTGGCAGGGCACGACCGAGGAGATGAATGCCTCGCTCGTGGGCGACCCGCTCATAGCCGAGATGTACGCGGAGGACCCGGAGAGGGCTTCGGCCGAGTTTGGCGCGCAGTTCCGGTCTGACATCGTGGCGTTCATCACGCGGGAGGCCGTGGAGGACTGTCTGGCCCGCAATGTGCGGGAGATACCAGCGAGCGGCGCTATCACTTACGTGGGGCACGTAGACCCGTCTGGCGGCTCCGCTGACAGCATGACCTTGGCCGTGGCGCATCTGAACGCGGAGGGCACCGCGGTGCTGGACGCCATCCGTGAGGTGAAGCCGCCCTTTAGCCCGGACGCCGTGGTGGAGGAGTTTGCCACGCTGCTAAAGTCCTACGGCATCGTGAGGGTGACGGGTGACGCCTACGCCGGAGAGTGGCCGCGGGAGCGGTTTGCAGTTCACGGTATCGCTTATGACGTGTCAAAGAAGAACACCTCCACGATCTACGGCGAATTCCTGCCTGCTCTAAACGGGCGGCGAGTGCAGTTGCTCGACCTGCCGCGCTTGGTCGGGCAGCTGGTGGGCTTGGTGCGCTACACAGCCCGCGCCGGCCGCGACAGAATCGCACACGCGCCCGGAAGCCATGACGACGTGGCGAATGTGGTGTGCGGTGCGCTGGTGCAGGTGATCGAGGACCGCCGCCCCACGCTGATTACTCAAACTGACCTGCTGACTGATGATTTACCCGCTATAATCCAGCACCCGCAGGCGTTCCAGTGCATCGTTTGGGTGACGCCCGATGGCCAGTGCGCAGTCACCGTGTTCAGCCATGAGGCCTTGACCAATGGCGGGGCCAGGCTGGTGCTGGAGTGGTTTGATACCGCTCCCTGGACATTTGGGCTTTTGCTAGCGGCGGCAAAGCGCATGGATGATCTCTGTGAGATTGCTTATGCCCGTTCCAACCGGGTGAAAGAAAGCGGCGGGTGTTGCGCGTTCATGCTTGTGCAGCAACAACTCCTCCAGCCCGCCACCGCGGCAATGCGGCAGGTGTTCGCCGAGAAGCTGGAAGCGCAGTTCTATGCTACTAGCCGCATGCGCAACGTCGACGCGCTCGCGATCAGCCCCGCCTACGGTGCCGACTCGGCGCGACTGGTGCTGAGTGCTGCGGGGCACGTCGCCAGCGGGAGCGTGAAGTTGTCCGCGGAGGCGTTAGCCTTGTCTGGCGGCAAGCCGCTGTTGGGCAGCCTAGCGGTTCGCCCAGGTGAAGCCGTCGATGCCGATCCTCTCAGGATGGCCATGCTGATTGCAATTGCGCAACTTGATGCTGAGTGGGCGGACGCCGAAGGTGCATCAGTCCGGTTCGGATAGACGGAAGCGCGCCTTTGGGAGATCGCGGAGCATCTTCACCGGTCGGACCTGACGGTGCAGGAGCGGTCAGACCAGATTGCGGAGTGGGTGCGGCTGACTGAACAGCAAGTTCATTCGGCGCAAGTTGCGCCGATTGAAACCAAACGGGCTGACAAACGTGGCCACAGGAAAGAGGGCGGCATCAACGCCGCCGTCCGCGAACTAGGCATCGAACGAAATGAAGCGCAAAGGGCACATAACCAGCGCAAAGTTACTCTAGAACGTGTTAGAACAATGTAGGACGGTAGAAGCCAAGACATAGAATTAAGCAAGTTTATGCTTGTGACCGCACCGTGCCGCACTTATGTTCAGCCTATGTCTGAAACGACCCGGCTTACCATTTCCCTCCCCCGAGACATTGCAGCGCAGCTCGACGCGTTCGCGCGGGACACTGACCGAACGGTATCGGGCGTTGTCCGCTTTGCGCTCCGCCCTTTGCTTTCTGAGACCGCCTCGCCGCCCGCGTCTGATCCCTGCGCGGTGCCGGCTGAGCGTGCCCCCGCCGGTTCGCCCGTTTCCGGCGGGGGCATTGGCTCGATAGTCACGCGATCGATGGAACGCAGCCGAGAGCAGGCGGCCGAACGCAGCCGGGTTGCTGACGACGTGCGGGAGCAGAACCGCAAATATCTTGAGGATTTGGGAAGCCAATGTTGACCAGCGACGACGGAGCGCGACTCGCCCAACAGCAGGTAAGCGAGCACCTCGCCCAATTGCATGACCGGCTGGCCACGCAGCGAGCCCGGCAGCGTGAGGCAGCCGCGCGAGATAGGGCAGAGCAGGCCCGAGCCGCAGCGCGGATGAATGGGAGCGTGGCACCATGAGCTTGCTCTACGCGCCTGGCACTATCCGCCCGCCTAACGTGTTGGCGCAGGTATCCGCGGCCAGCACGCCCGCCAGCGTGGACCCGACCACGGGAAATGAGATCGCGCCCGCTGGCGCGGTCATGCCTTTGGTGGCCGGGCGAGGCGTGCTCAACAGCATAACGATCAACGTCGCTTCGCCGGGCGCGCTGATCTGGGCGTTCGACAACGCCGAAGCCGCAACGGGTGTGGTGCTGCCCTCGAACACGTTGGGTGTAAATCTCGCGTCTGGCGTCGTGTTGAACTTCGACGTGACATATTTCAACGGGCTGACTTTGCTGATCAGCGGCACGATCAATTGCACCGCGTCTTATTACTCGTACTGAGGAATTGCCGATGTCGGACCATAATCTGCTCGCTCGCACCAATGAACTAAAGTATCGGGTCGACGCTCTAACCCGTGAGCAATCTGCTAGTGAACGGGATGCGCTGGCGGCTGCTCAATCGCGCGCGGACAGCATGGCGGCGCAGTTCGGCACGACGGCGAGCCAGCCGATCCCCGGTGAATCCTCATGGGCCTATCGCAAGCGGGTCGCATCGAAGCTCCAAGGTTTTTCGGAGCGCTTAAAAAGCGTGCGCCTCGATAGCCTGGACGCTCCAACGTTCACGGCGATGGAGGGCTTAATCTACCAAGACGCAGCCGCCGCCGCCCGCAACCCCGGCAGCTACCAGCCCGGCGAGCTTCGCGCTGTAGTGACGCAAGAGGGCGGCCGCACCGTCACCCGCTACAATGGAGACATCGGCAGTTGGATGGACCTCTTCGCGTCGCAAGGCGTTGTTGGCCGCTTCAATCGCAAGCCGAACGGGAACAGCTAGATGGGTAGCAATCTCGTCCGCCTCGAAGCGGAATACAACGACCGCTTTCAGGCCAAGAAAGACGAGCTGACCGCCGAGATCAGCAACGTTGGTCGCGGCTTTGGCGAGAAAATGGCCGAGCTGGTGCAAATGCAGCAGGCCGAAATCCTCCGGCTCCAGGGCATCCTCCACGACAGCACGGCGCTGCCGCAACGCCACCCGGTGGAGGTGGCAATCGGCTCCGTGGCTGGGCAGAGCGGCAGGCTGCAACATGTGCTCTTGGCCGTTGCGTCCGACCGGTCGCTATGGCTCCTCGAAAACTACGCGTCTGCTGCGCCTCCGGGCACGATGAGGTGGGCGCGCGTGCCCGGCCTGCCGCAGGCTTCAGATGAAGCGGCTCGTGGCGCTTAGCCTCACTCTCCGCGTTGGTAAGCGCCAGCGCCCGACACTTCGGCAGCGTGTGCGGAACCGGTGGCTGCGCTGGCTGCGAGGGCACCTTGCCAAGGCAGTCTGCACCGCCCGGGACATCGAGCAAGTAGAGATCGACCGCATCGCCTCAACCATCGACCGCCTGGAGATGGCCGCGCGTATAGGCTCGTCGGAAGCTGCGCAAGCCCTCGCCACCATGGCCATCGACACGACAGGCGTGGAGCGTCGCCGGCTCGCCAACGAAGCGCTCTCGCGGTTGCGTCAAATCGACGTTCGGTTTCGATGACGAGTAAGACATAGCATGGCACAAGTTTCAGTCATCGACGTCGCCGTTCAAGACGAGGCGTTCCAGAAGCTCCGCGAGCAATTCAGCCAGTTCCGCATAGATGTGGGCAAGCAGCCCGACGCTTGGAAGAAACTACAAGAGCAGGTGAAAACCACAAATACCGTTATTCGTGGGCTGCATAGTGGTGTTGAAGAGACCGGCAAAAGCATCGGCGATGTCGCCTCCGCGTTCAAGACCATTCGCCAGATGGGCACCGGCATCGGAAAGGAATTCGGTCAGCTAACAAAGGACAGCAAGCGGCTTTCCGAGAACGTGGCCGGCATCACGAAGAATCTCGTGCGGTGGGTAGGCATCGGCAGCCTATTCACGGGTTTGCTCGGCGGCGGCAGCCTGTTTGGGCTGGACAAGTTGGCTGGCATCGTTGGAGCCGGGCGGCGTTCCTCAACCGGGTTGGGGGTAAGTTACGGCGAACAGAAGGCGTTCAAACTGGCGTATGGGCGGTATGTCGATCCAGACGCAATGTTGCAGAAGATTGCCGACACGAAGTCGTCGTTGACCGAAAGCTACCGTTTTCAGCAGCTTGGTCTTACGCCGGATGAAGTCAAAAGCATGGACCCAGCGCAACTGGCCGTGCGAATCATGCCGGAGCTAAAGCGCAAATTCATCGAAGGCGGTCAAACCCAGCAAACCGTCGATGCCTTCGGGCTGGGGCAATTTGGAACGCTGGATGATTTCCGTCGGCTGGCGGCAACACCCGATAGCGAGCTAGCGGATACCAAGAAGCAGTATGAGAAGTATTCGAAGGACTTGGATTTATCCAGCCCGGCACAGAAGGCGTGGCAGGATTTGTCGATCGGGTTGTCGGCTGCCGGCGAAAAGATTGAAAACGTGCTGGTAAAAGGCCTGACGCCATTGGCCGGGCCACTGGCCGACCTCTCTGATAAGATAGCTGATTCCATCAAGATTTTCCTTGATAACCCGCATTTCAAGGAATGGATGGCTGAGTTTGGCGACGGCATCAAAGAACTTGCCACCTACATGGGAACAGACAAGTTTCAGGCCGATGTGAAGATGGCATCGGACTCCGTGGCCAGGTTCGGGAAGTCAGTTGGCGAGGTTGCCGATTGGGCCGACAAGACCTTAACCCGTCTTGGGATTATCGATCCGCCGGACGGCGACAAGGGATACCACTTGGACTTTGGCACCTTGGGTGCAGTCCCAAATGGACCAGGCGCACCCGTTCCGTGGTATCTTGATACCCCTGGCAACGATGTCCGGCGGGGGCTGCGCTGGCTGGGATATAAACAGAACAACGTCGATGCAAGCGGTCGTCTACCCGGAACGCCGGGCTATGATCCGAGTACGGCGCAGAACCCGGATGCGGCAAGTGCGGCCGATATCGCATCTTGGCAAAAGTCGGCGCGTATCGTGCCTCTCAATCAGGTTGATCAACTTGAGTCGGATGCAGCGCAAAAGTTTGGCGTGCCGTCCAGCTTTCAAAAGTCAATCTATGCGATTGAGGGCGGCCTTAACCCAGATGGAACGCCACGCATATCGCGCGCCGGAGCGATCGGGATTGGGCAACTCATGCCCAACACGGCCAAGCGATTTAATGCGAACCCATATGACGAGGCGCAGAACATTACAGGCAGTACGGCGTATATGGCCTTTCTGCTGAAGCAGTTTAATGGGGATCAGCTAGCCGCCGCCGCCGCCTACAACGCCGGGGAAAACAACAGCGGCGTAAAGCGCTACTTCCAGACGCACGATGATTCGCAGCTTCCGGAAGAGACGCGGGCTTACATTCGCAAAATGGTGCAGCGTGGCACTCCGGAAAACTCACCGGCACAGCCACCGGCACAGCCGCCGCCAACCATGGATGTCCCGCCTGGCTATCCGCAGAAGCTAAGCGCGAACGGCGGCGGGCGGGTGAGCATCGTTGTTAACAACAACACCGGCGGAAATGCCAATGTCTCGGCATCGCAAGCCGCTCACGGCTATTGAAGCCGCGTTAGAGAATATCGGCGCAAGTTGCGCCGAAATCAAAAACCGCCGCCAATCCCCGTTTCCGCAGTCTGCCCACCTCCTACAGGTGGCGCAAGTTGCGCCATCTGTCTTTGCCTCGGTCATCCCTCTGCCAGCTTCCGCAAGGCTTCCTCCGCCCGCACAAGCCATCCAGGCCCCGAAGCCCGCAGCCGAGCAAGCACGTCGGGTGCCACGCGGACGCTGACCAGCACTTTGGGATGTCGACCAGTCGGCGGGCGCCCGCGGCGCTTAGTCATTTCCGAGTAGACGGCTTTGGGTAGAACTTCCGCCGCTGGCCGAGCCGCAGCCAAGTCGGCGGCTGTAACCTCGAATGTGTCCGGGTCGGCGGAGATTCCGGCATTGATCCGACGATCTTCCTCTAGGGAGGGCATCTTAATCTTCGCGCGCATAGAGCATCACTTCCTTCCGGTTTGCCTTCCGCAGGCTGAGCGCTATAGCCGTAGGTGTGTCTGACAATGCCATCGGTTTCTCCCCGCGACCTAATGCTCGCGCACCTGACCATAGGCGGAAAGAACTTCAACTCGACTGAGTAAACGGCGGTCTACTAGAAGTTTTGCTTCTTGATAAATATCATTAAGATGAAGATGGGCCGCGCAGATGATTGCTTTTGCGGGAGCTTGCGTACAGAGGACGACGCTGCCACCCTGACAAGTGCGCCACATACCATGAGCGAACGTCTCGGCTACATCACGGTTCATCGACCATGACAGTCCGTAAGTGCGGCGCCGTCTGTTAATTGCGCTGTCTCCACGATACACGATGCAATCCGATCCAGTGTAACGAGGAAGAAGCATACGCAGTGCACTGGCAAGATCAAGATCACTGTTGACTGAATCACGTATTGTATCCCCCCATTCTATCCAGATGCCTAAAAAGCGCGACCTGACAACATCTTCGACGTTCTGGAGTTTGGCGACCTTTTTCATGGCAAGACGCCACGCTCCCACCTTTTCCACATCTTGCATCGCTTGTGCGATGGCATCGAGGTGGCCTATTGCGATGGCGCTAGCGAAAGCCTTGGCCGCGCGCATGGGCGCGCGTTGAAACTCGATGAACTCAGTGGGCAAGCCCTGCTGTCTCATTGGGTTCGCATCATG
Organism: Acetobacteraceae bacterium; assembly: GCA_965199105.1. GTDB lineage: Bacteria > Pseudomonadota > Alphaproteobacteria > Acetobacterales > Acetobacteraceae > LMUY01. Next base: position 2,783,214 of record CBDAQO010000002.1, read on the forward strand.
CGCTTCAGCCTTCCCGCATGCGCATCATTGGTCTTTCTTCGTCGCCTCAATGACTTGGCGAAACGCGTCTAGAGCCGCGGGCATGTCTCCGACACCTTTCATCTCCACCGTTACGCCGCCGCCCTGGAGTCGAACCATCCTAGCCCCCCGCGCTTTAAGATAGAGACCAAGCGGAGATGCCGCCCCAACCAGAAAGGCAGCTATGACTTTGGGCTCGCTGGCTATGGACCACGCGTATTCAAGCGCATGGTCGAAAGCCATGCCAGGACCGCCCTTTTGCACCGCCTCCTGCCTGGAGGGCGATACTGGCACTGCGCGGGGCTCTAAGCCATGGACCCTCATGAGCCTTAGCACCGCCTCCCACTCAGCCTTGTTCGCCGCAGTCACGGGGCCCTCAACCTTACCCCCGGCATCTCGCCGTTGGTGAACTCTACGCCAGCCGATTCGAGAGCGGTGCGGATGGCGGCCAGGGTGCGGGGCTGCGGTGTCCGTTTACCAGTCTCAAAATCCACAAGAGTGCTGCCCGCGACTTCTGCTGCTGCCGCAAGATCGCGCACGCCCCAGCCAAGCCCAGCGCGTGCCATCCGGCACTGAGAAGGCGTTAAGATGCTCACCATGCACCGACATGCTTGCAATGTTTTGACATGCATGTATGCTAACGCTGTTCGCACCTTGAAACAAGGTTAGAACGGCCGAGCAAGAGGGTTCCAGCCTCAAGCCCGGCCTAACCGCAACCCGTTCAGGAGAACGAGGCTATGGCTAACCCACCCCCTACTACACCCGCGGCCAACGCGCCGCTGTCATCCGTCACCAGCCATCCCTCCCGGCGCCGGCTGTTCACTGGCGCCGCACTGCTGCCCATCGTGGCCGTCGCCAGCAATGCGGCGGCTACGCCCCGCCACCCTGACGCCGCCCTTCTAAGCCTGGGCGCGGCCCTCGACACCGCGCGCGTTGCCCTGGACCAAGCCATAGAGGTCCAGAGCGACGATGAAAATTGCGACGAGCTTCCAGAGTGGGAGACCGTATCCGGCCTAGTCGCACAGATTGAGAGGCTGCCTTTCAAAACTGCGGAAGGCGCCGTCGTCAAGGCCAAGGCCCTTCACTGGTGCCGCGACGGCGAGCCGGTGAATTGGCAGACAATATTTTGGTCGGAGAGTGAAGACTCCTCGGCCACGGACCAGCGGCTCATTGTCAGCTTGGTGGCGGGGTTGTGCGACTTGGCTTACCCAGGAGATGCGGCATGAGCGGCCGCACCCTACAGCGGGCGCCAGACCCGCACCAGGCGCCTCCCGTGGCCGCGGCAACCCGGCGGGACCTGTTCGGCACGATGGGCGCCCTACTGCTGCTGACGGCGACCGAAGCCGGATCGGCCAAGGCGGCCGAGTTGGACGGCGAGCTGCTTTCTGCCGGCGCGAGCTTGTGCCAGGCTGATCGTGACCTTGCCGCGGCCGAAGCGGACGGCCGCATGGCCGTGGAGGACATGGGGCCGCTGTGCGATCACCGCGACGGCCTTCTTGCGGCTATCAGCAAGCTACCCGCGCGAACACCAGAAGGGCTTCGGTGCAAAGCCGAGGCACTGCGCGCAACGCTGGCGATAGACGTGCCTGGCGCACAGCCATACGGGAAGTGGGAGGAGGAAGCGCAGCCGCACGAGAAGTTGGCCATGTCCCTCTGCCGCGATCTGCTGGGGAGGACGGGGGCATGAACGATCGCAGAGCCTTCCTGACCACCGCGACCGGGCTGGTCATAGCCGCAGCCGCGCCAACCACCATTGAGACGGACCACTCCGAAGCTGAGTTTGTCGGCATCTGTCGCCGGTTCGCGGAGGCCGAATACGCGGACTGGTATGCTTACGTGATGGCGTCCGATGAAGTGGCGATGGAGATGGAGGAGCGGAATGCTGTTGATTGGGCGACCTACAACCTGATTACGGCCACGCCCGCTAAGACGCTGGAGGGGTTGCGGGCGAAGGCGCTCGCGTTGGCGGCGTGGGACAGAGCCGCATACGACGATGACAGCGAAAGCAACCGGGGCGGCGCTCTACTTGCCTCCCTGCTGCGCGACATGGTCGCGCCTGAGCGTGCCGAGATCATAGAGCGACTGACTGCCAAGTGGGGGCGGCTGCCAGACGGCTACACCCGCGACGGTGTGTGGGTGGGGAGTGCCGAAGCATGAGCGGCTGCGGGAACGGCTTACCGTTTGACTTCCAGGCGCTCGCTCCGGCCGACTTGGACCACCGGGACGCGGACCTGCTCGCCTATTTGGAGCAGCTAGCCGATCTGCAAGCCCAACTGAGAGCAGCCAAGGCCCGTGGGCGGCTAGCGCATGAAAAGGTCTGCCGCTTGGTCTGCCGCGAGGTCTTGCGGCTTGAAGCGATTGTTGTCGCCACTCCTGCCCATACCACTGCCGGGCGCGAGGCCAAGGCCCTTCATGCGCTTCGGAATGTCGATCCTCAAAGGCCCTCTGCTGGCTTTGTGGGCGGCGGTGCCGTGGCGTTGTCGGCTCTCTTCGACATCTTGCAGGCAGGAGCCCTATAAACAGCCGCAGGGGCTTCCTGGGGGCGGCGGCGAAACCTGATGCTGTCTGCCGCAGGCTCGCTCCTGGACACATAGACGCGAGAAAATGGCCGCCCGACTGGCTTCTCCAAGACACCCGTCCGTTACCCAAGCCATTACCCGTGAGACCCGAACTCACCCAGCTAACGGCTAAGTCATTGATTTTGGCGCGCCCGGAAAGACTCGAACTTCCAACCCCCAGATTCGTAGTCTGGTGCTCTATCCAATTGAGCTACGGGCGCAACCGAGCGGGCGGTGTAAGGCAACCAAGCCCGCCCCGCAAGCCCCGCCGGGTCAGCCGGCCAGCTTGTCCAGCTCGCGCAGGATACTATCCCCCATCACCGCCGTGCCAACCTGCGCAGCACCCGCCGTCATGATGTCCGCCGTGCGCAGCCCGCTTCGCAGCACGTTGGTCGCCGCCGTCTCGATCAGCCCGGCGTCCTCCTCCAACCCGAACGAATACCGCAGCAGCATTGCCAGCGACAGCAACTGTCCGATCGGGTTGGCAATGCCTTGGCCCGCGATGTCGGGCGCGCTGCCATGGATCGGCTCATACAGCGCCGGCCGCCGGCCCGTCGTAGCATCCACGCTCCCCAACGTCGCCGACGGCAGCATACCCAAGCTGCCCGTCAACATCGACGCAAGGTCGCTCAGCAAGTCGCCAAACAAGTTCCCCGTAACGATCACGTCGAACTGCCGCGGATTGCGCACCAACTGCATGCAGCAATTATCCGCATACATGTGGCTTAGGCTGACATCAGGGTAGTCGCGCGCTCCGAGCGCCGTCACCACCTGCCGCCACAGCAGCCCGGACTCCATCACGTTGGACTTCTCGACGCTGCAAAGTCGCCCTTGCCGCTTGCCAGCCAGCTCGAACCCCACGCGCGCCACCCGCTCGATCTCGGACGTGGTGTAGACCTCGGTGTTGAACCCGCGCTGCTGCCCGTCCGCCATGGTCTCGACGCCGCGCGGCGTGCCGAAGTAGATGCCGCCCGTCGCCTCCCGCACGATCATGAGGTCGAGCCCGCGCACCACCTCCGGCTTCAGGGTCGACGCGCCAACCAGCGGGTCTAACACCGTGGCCGGCCGCAGGTTGGCAAACAGGCCAAGCTCCTGCCGCAGCGTCAGAATGGCGATCTCGGGCCGGTTGTCGAACGGGAGCGCCGCCCACTTGGGGCCGCCCACCGAACCGAACAGCACCGCATCAGCCTCACGCGCCTGCTGCATCGTGGCCGCCGAGATGGGGCTGCCATGCGCATCGATCGCCGCACCGCCGACAAGGTCGTCCCTCACGTCGAAGCTGACCCGGCGCCGACGCCCGAACCACTCGATCACCCGCCGCGCTTCCCGCATCACCTCGGGGCCAATCCCATCGCCCGGCAGCAGCAGAAGCTTCTTGTTGGCAGGCATCCGTGCCTCCTGTCCTATGGCCTCGCGCCAAGGCCGCTAGATCGCGATTGACGGCATCCAAGCTGGCTGGGCGGCCTCGAAACGATCGATCGCATCCACTCGCTGCAGGGTCTGGCCGATATCGTCCAACCCGTTCAACAGCAAGTGTCGCCGAAAACCGTCCACCTCGAACGCGATTTCCTCACCCGACGGCCGCACCACCACCTGCCGGGTCAAGTCCACCGTCAGCCGCGCATTGCCACCTAGCCGAGCGTCTTCCATCAACGCGTCACACACCGCACGCGGCAGGCAAATCGGCAGGATGCCGTTCTTGAAGCAGTTGTTGAAGAAGATGTCCGCGAAGTCCGGCGCGATGACGCAGCGTATGCCGAAGTCCAGCAGGGCCCAGGGCGCATGCTCGCGCGAAGAGCCGCAGCCGAAGTTCTCATGCGCGATGAGGATGCCCGCCTCGCGATACGCCGGCTGGTTGAGCACGAAGTCCGGCCGTTCCGCGCCCTCAGGGTCGTAGCGCAGCGTGTCGAACAGATGCACGCCCAAGCCGGTGCGCTTGATCGTCTTAAGGAACCGGGCAGGGATGATCTTGTCGGTATCGACGTTGGCCAGCGGCAATGGTGCGGCCACCCCCGTCAGCGTGGTGAACGGCTGCATCAGACCATCTCGCGCACGTCGGACAGCCGCCCGGTCACCGCCGCCGCCGCCGCCATCATGGGGGAGAGCAGATGCGTGCGGCCACCGGCACCCTGCCGCCCCTCGAAGTTGCGGTTGGACGTGCTGGCGCAGCGCTGGCCCGGCTTCAGCTTGTCCGGGTTCATCCCGAGGCACATCGAGCAGCCAGCCTCCCGCCACTCGAACCCGGCCGCGGTGAACACCGCCTCCAGCCCCTCCTGCTCGGCCTGCTGCTTTACCAGCCCGCTGCCCGGCACCACCAGGGCGCGTACGCCCGCCGCCACCCGGCGCCCCTGCAGCACGCCCGCCGCAGCACGCAAATCCTCGATCCGCCCGTTGGTGCACGAGCCAATGAACACGACGTCCACCGGCAGGTCCGCCAACCGCTGCCCCGGTTCCAGGCCCATGTAGCTCAGCATGCGGGTCACCTGCTCCGCCTTCGCCGGGTCTGTGTAGCTCGCCGGGTCGGGCACCGTCCCCGTGATCGGCACCACCGCCTCGGGGCTGGTCCCCCAACTCACCATCGGAGCGATCGCGCCGGCATCCAGCTCGACCACCCGGTCGTAATGCGCCCCAGCGTCGGAGGCGAGCGTGCGCCAATACGCAATGGCCCGCTCGAGCGCCTCACCCTTCGGCGCCTGCGGACGCGAGCGGACGTATTCGAACGTGGTCTCGTCGGGCGCGATCATCCCCGCCCGCGCACCGGCCTCGATGCTCATGTTGCAGATCGTCATCCGCCCCGCCAAGTCGAGCCCGCGGATCACGCTGCCAGCGTATTCGATGACATGGCCGGTCCCCCCGGCGGTCCCGATCGTCCCGATGATCGCCAGGACGACGTCCTTGGCCGTGACCCCAGGCGCCAGCTCCCCCTCGACCGACACCAGCATGTTCTTGGCTGGCTTCTGCAGCAGCGTCTGGGTGGCAAGCACGTGCTCCACCTCGGACGTGCCGATGCCGAACGCCAGTGCCCCCAAAGCGCCATGCGTCGAAGTGTGGCTGTCGCCGCAAACGATGGTCATGCCCGGGAGCGAGATGCCCAGCTCCGGCCCAATGATGTGGACGATGCCCTGCCGCGCATCCAACAGCGGGATGTAGGGCACCCCGAACGCGGCCACGTTCTGCTCGAGCGTCTCCACCTGCAACCGGCTTTCCGGCTCGGCGATGCCCGCCCGGCGATCACTCGTCGGCACGTTGTGGTCGACCACCGCCACCGTTGCGTCCGGCCGCCGTACCTTGCGCCCGGCGGTCCGCAACCCCTCGAACGCCTGCGGACTGGTCACCTCATGCACCAGGTGGCGGTCGATGTAGAGGACACAGGTGTCGTCTTCGAGCCGGTCCACCACATGGGCGTCCCAAACCTTGTCAAACAACGTCTTTGGCATGCCCATTCTCCCTGCGGCCCCAAGTCAGGCCAAGCCGTCGCGCGCCCTGACGAACGCCGCCTGAATCAGAGCTCCCGCCGGCCAGGGTTCAACCCCTGGCCCCGCATGGATGCCCCGCTATTCCGCGGCCGCCACGTCGCCCCTTGTGTCCCGAGCCTTCTCCGCGATGCGGGCCGACTTGCCGCGGCGGTCGCGCAGGTAATACAGCTTGGCCCGGCGGACATCGCCCCGGCGCACCACATCGATCGACGCAATCGTCGGCGCATACAGCGGGAACACGCGCTCCACACCCTCGCCATAGCTGATCTTGCGAATGGTGAAGTTGCTGTTCAGCCCCTTGTTGGACCGCGCGATACAAACGCCCTCGAACGCCTGCACCCGGGAGCGCTCACCCTCCTTGATGTTCACCGACACGCGCACCGTGTCGCCAGGCGCGAACTCGGGCACGGCCCGCGCGGCGGAAAGGCGCGCGATTTCCGCCGCCTCGTATTGCTGGATGAGGTTCATGACAGGTTCCTTCTGAAGCGACGTGTTACGGCGCGATGACTCGGGATGCAACCGCCAGCAGGTCGGGCCGCCGCGAGCAGGTGGCCGCTTCCGCCTCCCGCCGGCGCCAGGCCGCAATCGCCGCGTGGTCGCCACTCAACAGCACGGCAGGAACCGACCGGCCTTGCCACTCGGCGGGCCGGGTGTAGTGCGGATACTCCAGCAGCCCCGCGGTGAAGCTCTCGTCGAGCGCGCTCTCCGCCGCGCCCATCACGCCGGGCAGCAGGCGGACACAGGCGTCCAGCACCACCATCGCCGCGAGCTCACCCCCGGAGAGCACGTAGTCGCCGATGCTCAGCTCCTCGGCGGCGTGCGCCTCGATCACCCGCTGGTCGATCCCCTCGTAGCGCCCGCACAGCAGGATCAGGCCCGGCCCACCCGCCAGCCGCGCCGCGTCGGCCTGCTGGAACGGGCGGCCCCGCGGCGTGAGGTAGACCAGCGGCCGTCCGTCCGCCACGGCGCCGATGGCGGCATCCACCACGTCCGGCCGCAACACCATGCCGGCTCCGCCACCAAACGGCGTGTCGTCCACGCTGCGGTGCCGGCCGCGACCAGCCTCGCGGATGTCGTGCGTGCCAAGCTCCCAAACGCCCCGCTGCAGCGCGCGCCCGGCCAGGGCACCGCCCAACGGCCCGGGGAACATGTCCGCAAACAAGGTCAGCACGGTAGCCCGCCAGGTCACCCTGCGACACTCCGCCCCATGTCGGCGTCATCCGCCCGTCCGGCGGCGGGCGACCCGGCATCGGGCAGGGGGCTCTCGCGCACCTCCACCTCCGTCGGCCGCACCACCACCAGCCGACCCGCCGCCAAATCCACGTCCGGCACGCAAGCCCGGGTGAACGGCACCAGCAGCGCCCCAATCTCAAGGCTCGCCCCGGCGCCATAGTCATGCACGGCGCTCACCTCGCCCAGCTCCTCGCCGCTGGCCGCCACCGCGCGCAGCCCCACCAGGTCGGCCAGGTAGAACTCGTCGTCCGCAGCCACGGGCAACTGCTCCCGCGCGACGTAGAGCTTGGTGTTGACGAGCTTTTCCGCCGCCGTCCGGTCCTCGACCAGCCGGCCAGCACCGTCCCGCAGCGCCGCCACACCCTCGCCGCGCCACTCCACCGTCCAGCCCGCTCCACGCTGGTCGATCAAGGCGCCATAGGCGGTGAGGTCGGCTGGGTCGGCGGTGTAGCTGTGCACGCGCACCAGCCCGCGCACGCCATGCGGCCGCCCCACCACCCCAACCAAGATGCGGCCTGCTGCCACTTACCCTGCGGCCGCTTCCTTAGCCCGTTCCTGCGCCTTCTTCTTCGGCGCAGACTGCACAGGCTGCTCGCGATAGGCCGGCATCGGCGCCAACCCGGCCCGCCCGAGGAACCGCGCAACGCGCTCCGTCGGCAGCGCTCCCTCGCCCAGCCAATGGGTGATCCGCGCATCCTGCAGGCGGATGCGCTCGGCATGGTCGGCCGGCAGCATCGGGTTGTAGCTGCCCAGCTTCTCGATGAAGCGGCCATCCCGCGGCGAGCGGCTATCGGCCACCACGATGTGATAATACGGGCGCTTCTTGGCCCCCGCACGAGCAAGACGGATCTTCAAACCCAAAGCGTTACGCTCCTCTGTTCACGTGTAAGCTCAATAGGGCCGACGGCCGCCCGGCGCATTGCCGCGCATGCTCTTGGGCATGATCGCCCCCAACCCATGCCGCATCAGGCCCTTCTGGCCCAACTTGCGCATCTTCTTCATCATCTCCGACATGTCGTCGAACTGCTTCAGCAGCTTGTTCACGTCCTGCACCGTCGTGCCCGACCCGGCGGCGATCCGCTTCTTCCGGCTCGCCTTGATGATTTCCGGCGTGCGCCGCTCCTTCATCGTCATCGACGAGATCATCGCCGCCTGCCGCGCCAACACGCTCTTGTCGACGTTGGCGTTCTCCAGCGCCTCCTTGGCCTGGCCCATGCCCGGTAGCATCCCAACGATCGACGAGATCGATCCCATTTTGGTGATCTGCTTGAGCTGCTTGGCATAGTCGTCGAGGTCGAACTTGCCCGCCATCATCTTGGCAGCAAGCTTCTCGGCCTCCTCCTCGTCGACGGTCTCGGCGGCCTTTTCGACCAGCCCAACGATGTCGCCCATGCCCAGGATGCGGCCGGCCACGCGCTCGGGGTGGAACTCCTCCAGCGCGTCGATCTTCTCGCCCGTCCCGGTGAGCTTGATCGGCGCCCCCGTGATCGCGCGCATCGACAGCGCCGCACCGCCGCGCGCATCGCCATCCATCCGCGTCATCACGATGCCGGTGATGCCCAGCGCCTCGTTGAACGCCCGCGCCGTGTTGACCGCGTCCTGCCCGGTCATCGCGTCCACCACCAGCAGCGTCTCCGCCGGCTGGGTCTCGGCCCGGATCGCCTTCACCTCGTCCATCAGCGCCGCGTCGATGGAAAGCCGGCCCGCCGTGTCCAGGATCACCACGTCGTAGACTTCCCGGCGGCCCACCTCCACCGCGCGGCGGGCGATCTCCACCGGCGTCTGCCCCGCCACGATGGGCAGGCTCGCCACCCCGGCGCGCTGTGCCAATTGCTGCAACTGGAGCTGGGCCGCCGGCCGCTGCGTGTCCAGCGAGGCCAGCAACACCCGCCGCTTCTCGCGCTGGGTCAGCCGCAGCGCGATCTTGCCCGCCGTCGTGGTCTTGCCCGAGCCTTGCAGGCCGACCATCAGGATCGGCACCGGCGCCGCCGCCTGCAGGTTGAGCGGAACGGCGCCAGCGCCTCCCAGCGCCTCCACCATGGCGTCGTTCACCGCCTTGATCACCTGCTGACCCGGCGCCACGCTGTCCAGCACCTCGATGCTGGTCGCCTGCTCGCGCACCTTGGCGATGAAGTCCTTCACCACCGGAAGCGCCACGTCCGCCTCCAGCAACGCCACGCGCACCTCGCGCAGCGCCTCGGCGATGTCGATTTCGGACAACCGGCCGCGCTTGCGCAGCCCGTCGAAAACCCCATTCAACTTGCCCGACAGCGTGTCGAACATCGCAGCGTGCTCCACAACGACAAACGCGCCGCTGCGCGATGATCGCGGAGCGGCGGTGCCCTCAGTCGGGCGGCAGTGCCTCGGCACTCGGGAGCGCGGTATGGGGGAAGCCGGCACCGCCGTCAAGATTGCGCCGCCGGCTGCATCGCTGTATCGCCGCAGCTCGTCCATCCCCCTCCGCCCGGGTGACTGCACAATGCGCCGCGTCTTCCTGCTTGCCCTTGCAGCCCTGAGCTTGCTGGCCGTCGCCGTTCCAGGTCACGCCCAGATCACCACCGACCAGCTCAACAAGCTCTCGCTGGAAGCGCTGACCGCTCCGCCGCCGCGCGCCATAGCGCCCCGGCGCGCTTCAGTCCGGGGCCACCGGGTCGTCGCGCGCCACTTCGGGCATCACCCGGCGCGCGTCAGGTCAGCCGCCCACATCACCCACGCCACGCCGCGACACCGGCAGATCGCCCGCCGTTCCTAACCCACAGGCGTGCAATTCCTCACCGATTTCGCCGATGAAGCCGTCATGCTGCCAGTCTTTGCCCTGGTGGCACTCGGCCTAGCGATCTCCGGCTGGTATCGCGGCCTGGTCGCTTGGCTGCTGGCCATCGGCGGCGCCCTCGCCACCATCGCGCTGCTGAAATACGTGTTCTACGCCTGCCACAACCTGCTCGGCGCGAGCGGCATCCACAGCCCTAGCGGCCACACCGGCGCCACCGCGGCCATCTACGGCGGCGGACTGTTACTGCTGCTGCGCGGCCGCGTCCGCACTGCCTGGCTGGTCGCCATCCCCGTGCTGCTGGCGCTGGTCATCGGCTTCAGCCGCGTCGAAGTCGGCGCCCATGTCCCCATCGAGTCGGTCGTGGGCGGCGCGGTGGGGCTGCTCGGGGCGGCGTTGCTGGTGGCGCTTGCCGGCCCCAGGCCCTCGTTGCGCGCCTGGCCCATCGCGCTCGCCTGCTTGCTCACCATCACCCTCGTCCACGGCGCGCGCTTCAACGCCGAAGCGCTGGTGCACCATTTCGCCCCCTTCACCTGGCTGCCGCTGCCTGCCGTCTGCCGCGTATGACCTGAACCTGCCACAGCAGCAGCCCGATTACGCCCACCGCCAACTCCCGCAGCCGCTTCACCAGCGACAGCGACAGGCCTAGCTCCTGCGGCAACCCGGCCGCCATCGCGGCAAGCGCAAACCCGGTCTCCTGCACTACCAAGGCGCCCGGAATGGCGAACCCGGCACTGCGGGCAGCCATGCCAAGGCTCTCCACCACCAGCGCCCCCGCCACGCCCACATCGCAGCCCAGGCTGTGCAGCACCGCCCAGCTCTCGATCGCGCCCAGCAGCCAAGCCGCCAGGTGCAGTCCCGCACCCCACAGCACCGCTCGAGGCCGGTGGTAGATCGCCTCCGTGGCACCCTCCAACCCGGTCAGCGCTGCCGCGGCCGGCCAACGCGCGGCAATCCGCCGGCCAAGCGCCTCGACCACGCGCAACAGGCCGAGCCGCTGGGCGGCAAACAGCCCGAACACCGACAGCGCGATCAGCGCCGTCGCCCCCAACCAGCCGCGCCAACCCGCCGCGTTGGACACCGCCGCAAGCGTGGCCAAACCCATCAGCAGAAAGGCCAGTTGGGCGAGGAACTCCAGCGTGAGGTCGACCACGACGCTCGCTGCCGCCGTGGCCAACGGCGGCCCGCGGCGGGCAAGCAACTGCGCACCCACCGCCTCACCGCCCACCTGCGCCACCGGCAACAGCGAGTCGATTCCCTCGCGCACCACGCGCAGCGAGAACAGCCCTCCCGCCCGTGACCCCGCCGGCAGCAACCCGCGCCAAGCTCGCGCCGACACCCAGAGCTGGACCAGGTTGAGCGCCACCAGCCCCGGCAACAGCCAGAGCGCGTGCACGGTTTCGCCGCCGACGCGGGCGACGCTGCGCCAGGCCGACACCACCGCCCAAGCCGCACATACAGCCACCACAACGCCCAGGGTTAGACCGAAACGACGTGTCCGGGTCAGGCTGGTTCCTCGCCGACCCGCAACCGCCAGTCCTGCAGCACGTCGGCCAGGGTCTGCCGCCACGGGATCACCGGCGCCCACCCCAGCAGCTCGGCCGCCCGCCCCGGGTTGCCCACCGCCCGCGTGATCTCAGACGGCCGCAGCCGCTCCGTGTCCACCTCGAGCCGCACCTCCACCCGCGCCTGCTCCAGCAGGGCACTCAGCACCTCCTCGATGCAGCGTCCCTGCCCAGAGGCGATGTTCAGCACGGTGCCGGAGCCGATCCGCTCCGCCCGGCGCAAGCAGGCGACATAGGCCGCACAAACGTCCCGCACGTCCAAGAAGTCCCGGATCGGGTCCAGCGCCCCCACCCGCAGCACCGCCGGCTGCAACCCGGCGGCCACCCGCGCGATCTGCCGCGCGAACGCCGCCACCACGAACGCGGCGGACTGGCCCGGCCCAGTGTGGTTGAACGGCCGCGCGCGGATGATGCGCAGCCGATCGTCGGACGCCATCGCACCCAGTGCGAGGTCGGCCGCCGCCTTGGTCGCGCCATACACGTTCATCGGGTTCAGCGCCGCGCTCTCATCGAGCGGCACTCCCGCGGCAAACGAGCGGCCATACGCGTCCGCCGTCGAGGTGAACAGCAGCGTGCAACCCGGCGCCCGCGCCGCCAGCGCTTCGGCCAGGCGCAGCGTCCCGTGCAGGTTCACGTCCCACGCCACCGCCGGGTCAGCCTGCGCCGCCGGCACCGCGGACACGGCGGCGAGGTGGATGCACGCATCCGGCCGCACCATGCCGACCTGCTCGGCCATCGCCGGGCCATCCAGCAGGTCGAAGGTCGCCGCCGTGATGCTGCTGTCGGGAAACTCGGCATGCAGCATCGGCATCAGGTGGTGGCCGACAAAGCCGGCAACCCCCGTCACAAGCAGGCGGCGAGGGGCCGCCCCGGCCATCAGGCCGCCATGCGCGCGCGATGCCGGGCCAGGTCGGCCTCCACCATCTCGGCCACCATCGCCTCGAGCGACGTCTCCGGCCGCCAGCCCAACGCCTGCTCCGCCTTGCTGGCGTCGCCGAGCAGCACGTCCACCTCCGCCGGGCGCATCAGGTCGGCCCGGGTCGTCACGTGCTCATCGGCCACCAGCCCGGCATGCTCGAACGCGATGCGGCAGAGCTCGCGGATGGACGTGGTCCGCCCGGTCGCAATCACGTAGTCGTCCGGCCGGTCCTGCTGCATCATCAACCACATCGCCCGCACATAATCGCGCGCATGGCCCCAATCCCGGGTCGCGTTCAGGTTGCCCAGCGACAACTCCTTGGCCAAGCCGAGCTTGATCCGCGCCACCCCGTCCGTCACCTTGCGCGTCACGAACTCGATGCCGCGCAACGGGCTCTCGTGGTTGAACAAGATCCCGCTGCTGGCATGCATGCCGAAGCTCTCGCGGTAGTTCACCGTCATCCAGTGTGCATAGAGCTTGGCCGCAGCATACGGCGAACGCGGATAGAACGGCGTGCGCTCGTTCTGCCGCGGCTCCTGGATCAGGCCGAACATCTCCGAGGAGCTTGCCTGGTAGAACCGCGCCTCCGGCCGCACCAGCCGCACCGCCTCCAGCACGTTGGCCGCGCCCACCCCGGTCACGTTTCCGGTCAGCAACGGCTGCTGCCAGGACGCCGCGACGAAGGACTGCGCCGCCAAATTATACACCTCGTCCGGCTTGTGCACCGTCAGCACCCGGATCAGGCTCGACAGGTCGGTCAGGTTGCCGTCCACCAGCTCCACCTCGTGCAGGATGCCCAGCCAGCGCAGCCGCTCGCCGATGACGTCCGACGAGGCAGAGCGGCGCATCAGCCCGACCACCTTGTAACCCTTCTCCAGCAGAAGCTGAGACAGGTAGGCGCCGTCCTGGCCGGTGACGCCCGTGATCAGTGCTGTCGGCATTCGAGTCCCCACACGTCAAATGCCAGCCGGGTTAGACGAGCCGGGGTGACAAATCCAGCCTACGACCGTGGCCGCTGCCGCAGCATGGCCACAGCCGTCAAAACCTGAACAATACGCCGGCATACGACCCTGGCGACTTCAAGTACACGTCCTGGCTGACAAAATACTCGGCCGAACGCGCCCCGAGCGACAGCCCCATCTGCCGCATCCCCTCCACGCTGTAATGCGTGATGTGCACGTCGTTGTCGTAGAACACGTCCGGCGGTGAGCCAGCCGGGTTGCTGCTCGCGGTCCATAAATAGGTCCAGTCCCGCCGTTCCACGAACGGCACACTGAGATAAATCAGCCCGTCCGGGTTGAGCCGGTCCCGCATCAGGCTGAACAAGTCGCGCGGCTGCTCGAGATGCTCGAACACCATGATGGAGGCAATCAGGTCGTAGGTGCTGGCGTGACTGGCGTCGAACCGGCCCAGCACCACGTCGAGCTGCTGCCGCGGCCCCTTCGCGAAGTCGTGGCAATAGGGGTTCACCTCGAAGCCCAACCCGACCCGGCCGTAATCCCGCACCGACCGCAGCAGCCATCCGAGCCCATGCCCCACCTCGCACACGCTTTGCACATGCGGCGCCCGCGTGATCAGCTCGAGGAACAGTTGGCTCTGGTTGGCGGCATGGATCTGGGTGTCGTTGACCAGGAAGTCGTAGTCCAGCTTCTGCTGCTCGTCCGTCTCCTGGTAGCCCGACGGGTTGAAGAACGAGCGGCACTCCAGGCACACGAACTGCGGGATCGCCGCCCCGGTGCGCCGCCCGCGCGTATCCTGCACAAAGATCGTGTAGCGCGAGGCACAGGCCGGGCAGGGGCGGGTGTCGCGCATCGCTACCGCCGCGCCCCCGCGCGATGCGCCTGCAACCATTGGAACGTCTGGCGCAGCGCGTCGGGCAGGCTGGACGCCGGCGCGAACTCCAGCGTCTGCAGCCGCGACATGTCGTAGGCGCGCAGCATCTGCCCATCGGGCTTGCTGCGGTCCCACAACACCGGCCCGGTGAACCCGGTCACGTCCACCAGCACGCCGACCAACTCGGCAATCGAGACCGTCGTGCCGGTGGCCAGGTTGATCGCCCCGGTCATCCGCTCGCCCGCCAGCCGGATCGCCCGCGCCGCGTCGGCGGCAAACAGGAAGTCCCGCCGCGGGGTGCCGCTGCCCCAGATCTCCACCGCACCGCCGCACCGCACCGCACGCTCGAACTTGGACAGCAGCGAGGGGATGACGTGGCCGTTGAACTCGTCGAACCGGTCGTGCGGGCCGAACATGTTGGTGGCGATCAGGAAGCAGTAGTCCAGGCCATATTGGTCGTGGCAGGCCTCCAGATGCGCCAACATCGCCCGTTTGGCGTGGGCATAGGCCGCCTCGGACCCATGCGGCGCCCCGAGCCAGACGTCCTCCTCCCGCATCGGCAACGCCACCAGGTCGGAGTAGACCGCCGCCGACCCCATCGCCACGACCTTGCGCGCGCCAGCCAGCCGCGCCGCGTCGACCACGTTTGTGTTGATGCGGATGTTGTCGAGGTAGACCTCGGCGCGCGCCCGCAGGTTACCCATGATGCCATGCACGCGGGCGGCGAGGTGGTAGACCACGTCCGGCTTGGCCGCGCCGATCACCGCCTCCGCCTGCGCCGGGTCGCGCAGGTCGGCCTCCTCCCGGCCCAGGCGCAACACGGTGGCATAGCCGGCCGCCCGCAGCTCCTGCTCCACCGCCCGGCCGACCATTCCGGTGCCGCCGGTGATGACGACGCGGTCCGCAGCCAATCCCTCGTCTCTCCCCATGCCACCTTGTGCCAACGATCTGCCGCCGACGCCAGCGTGGCGAACGTGCGGCAGGGCCCGGGCGTGATCGTTCCCGCTAGCTCGCCACCACCGGGCGCGAATAATCCATCGCTTGCAGGTCGGCGATCAGGCCCGGCCCGGTCGGCTCCCAGCCGAGCTGCGCCCGCGTCCAGGTTCCGGACGCCGGCAGGTCCAGGCCGGCGAACATCGCAAACCACCCGAGCTGCTCCGGCGCGGCCTCGGCGGACAGCGACACGAGCGGCAGGCCCAGGCCCGCGGCGACCACCGCGGCGATCTCGCGCGCCATGATCCCCTCCTCGGCCACCGCATGATAGCGGGCGCCCCGGCTGCCCTTCTCGAGCACCAGACCATACAGCCTGGCCACATCCAGCACATGCGCAGCCGGCCAGCGGTTGCTGCCATCGCCGATCGTGGCCACCACGCCCTTCTCCCGCGAGATGTCGATGAGCGGCGTGATGAGCCCTTGCTTGACCGGGTCGTGCACCTGCGGAAGCCGGACGACGCGCACGTCGATGCCCGCCTCCAGCATCGCGTTGCCCTCCAACTCGGATGCGACGCGGGGATTGGGGAAGCTCGCGTTGAACACATCCTCGGTCGCCGGCTGGCCGCGCCCGCCATCCCCCATCCCGGTTCCGGACGTGATGATCAGCGGCCGGTCGGAGCCCTTGAGCGCCATGGCCAGCGCCTGGATCACGCGCCGGTCCTTGGCGCAGTTCTCCACGAAGCGGGAGAAGTCGTGGTCGAACGCGGTGTGGATCACGGCGTCGGCCCGCGACGCCCCGGCCCGAACGCTGTCGAGGTCCTCCAGAGTGCCGTGATGCGGTTCGGCACCCGCCGCCGCGAGGGATTTCGCCCCGGCGGCGGATCGCGTCATGCCGACCACCTCATGCCCGCCCGCCAGCAGCACGGGGACGATGCGGGATCCGATGAAGCCGGTCGCACCGGTCAGAAATACGCGCATGGCAGCCTCCGATTACGTTCGCAGCGCCATGTTCGCCAAAACGCAGTCCTGTTAAAGTAGTGATCGTATCAGGGTATGATGAGTAACTGGATCATGCGCGACCCAAGCAACAATCGGCTCGGCAACTTCCTCCGTGACCGCCGCTCGCGGCTGGACGCAGCGTCGTTCGGCTTCAGCGCAGACCGCCGCCGCACGCCGGGGCTGCGCCGCGAGGAGGTGGCCCAACGCGCCAACATCAGCCCCACCTGGTATACGTGGCTCGAACAGGGCAGGGGCGGGGCGCCGTCGGCCGACGTGTTGAACCGGATCGCCGCCGGCCTGATGCTCACCGAGCCCGAACGGGAGCATTTGTTCGTCCTCGGCCTCGGCCGCCCGCCAGAGCCGAAGTTCAAGACCTCCGACGAGGTCACGCCCCGGCTGCAGCGCGTGCTGGATGCGCTGTCGATCAGTCCGGCCATTGTCAAGAACGCGATCTGGGACGTGGTGGCCTGGAACGCCGCAGCCGCTGTGCTGCTCACCGACTACGGCAAGCTTCCCCGCGAGCAGCGCAACGTTCTGCGCCTCATGTTCTCCAACGCGCGGCTCCGGTCTGCCCAGGAGGACTGGCACAACGTCGCCCGCTACGTCGTGGGGGCGTTCCGAGCGGATGCCGCCCGCGCTGGTGCGGACGCCCAGATCGCCCAGCTCGTCGAGGAGCTTTCCAGCGTCAGCCCAGACTTCGTGGCGCTGTGGCAAGCCAACGACGTCGCAGCCCACGCCGACGGCACCAAGCGCCTGCACCATCCGGAGATCGGGGTGGTCGAGCTGGAGTTCTCCACCTTCGCCGTCGACGGCCGGCCTGACCTTGCGATGATCGTCTACAATCCCGCCACGGCCGAGGCCACCAGCGCCATCCAATCCCTGCTGGCCGCCCGCTCCGCCTAACCCGGGCGCTTCAAGCAGTCTCAGGCGAGCAGAACACCATCTCCAGCTCGGGATTCATGTAGGCGACCGCGGTGGACACGTTGCTGACCACGTGCAGCAGCACCTGTGCGCGCGCCATCAGCCAGGCATCCCGGATCACCTCGCGCGCCATGTCCAACGACCAGTTCGCCTGGTCCGCCGCGACCAGATGCTGCAACTGGTGGCCCTCCTGGCGCTGCTCCGCGGTCGACAGCCGCTCGAACGCCAGATCCTCCGCCGCCCGGGTCCGCCGCACGCCGCTGAGATAGGCCACCCGATCGCCGAACGCCGCCTTGAACCGCGCCACCACCCGGTCCTGGTCGGTTGCCAAGAACACCGTCCATGGCTCCCCGGTGGCGCCGCGCGCGCGCAGCTCGGCCTCGATGCGCTGCAGGTAGGTGTCCTCCCGCGCGATCACCGCGGTGGGCTGTTCCAAGGCATGGCTCGGATGCCGCACATGCGCCGCAATCACCAGGCGGCCGTCGAAATGCTGCCGGCTGAACGCGTCGATCTCCGCCTGCAGCTCCGGGTGCAGCCGGATGTGCTGCTGGAACACGCTGTGATATTGCCGCCGCCACGCCTTGAAACCGCGGCTGGTATAAAGCCGGTAGGCGTGGGTGAACGTCACGTTCGGCTCCCGCCACTCGTTGTGCCGGTTCCGCGGCGGGGTGGCGTGGTCGTAGAGCGCCGCCGGGTCGTTCAGCTCGGCGTTCGAGTAGCCAAACAGCGGCTCGAACAGGTGGCACCAGAGGTTGCCGTCCGCCGGTTGCCCGTAGCAGAAGCTCTGCACCGGCTCCGGCCCATGCGCCGCCAGCATGCGCCCGACATCCCAATCCGGCAGGATACCATGGCAGCGGCCCTCGCGCTGTTCCCACACCAGGTTGGTGAAGAACGAGTTGAAGATCGAGAAAAACCCGCCGTCATGCGCAAGCTGCACCATGCGGTTCATGTGGCGCAGCCGGTTCGCCCGCGGCCCCAGCGTGTGGCGCACCACCTGCCGCACCGTTTCCGGCACGATCACCTGCGGCAGCACGGCCCGGGGCTGGCGGAACCGCTCCACCCCGTCGTCGATCAGGCCCGCGAAGGCCGGTTCCAGCGCGTCGAAGCTCCACGCGCCCGCCGCCGCCCGCCGCACCCTCATCGTCTCGCCGAACGCGGGTGAACGGGCGAAGCCATGCGCCTGCACCATCGCCGCCGCCACCGCCGGAACCACCACCGCTTGCTGCTGCCCGAACACCATGCCGTCGATCTCGGGGTATCGCGCCGGCACCGACCGCTCCGGCGCCACGGTGAACACGCCGGGCAGGCCCGCCAGATCCGCGTGGCCGCCCACGTCCGACAACACCAGCGCGCAGCCAGCCGCCAGCGCCTCCCGCGGCCCGATCGAGTAGGCCTCCCCGCGCGAGCAGTTCACCAGCACGTCGAAGGAGCGGATCAGCGCCTCCTTCTCCGCGCTGCCGAGTTGCTGATGGCTCAGCCGCACGTTCTGTGCCCCGGCGTCCCGCACCAGGGCCTGAACCCGGTCGAACGTGTCGCCGAACGCCAGGTTGGAGTGCAGCACCAATTCCGCGTCCTCACGCCCGGCAAAGGCCGTCAGGAACGCCTCCGTCGCCACCTCGATGCCCTTGCGCGGATGGAACGCCGCCACCGAGCCGAACCGGACCTTGCCGGGCTGCCGCCGCGGCGCCGGCCTGGCCAACGCCCCCGCCAGGTCGAGCGCGATCGGCAGGCAAGCGCCCGGGATATGCACGCCGGAGCGCGCCGCCGTCGCAAGCATATGCGGGCTGGTGGTCAGCATCAGGTCGAAGCGGTTGTTGAGGATTTCTACCCACTGCCTGGGCAGCTCGTCGGAGTCGAACACGATCCAGGCGGCCCGCAGCACCCCTTTCGGCGCCGGGTTATGCACCAGCAGGTAGTTGGTGTCCGCGACGCCGTTCCAGAGCACGTCGCAGAACAGGAACAGCTTGATCGGATCGTAGTCCTTGCACACCGGAACCCGGCGCCCGTTGGGCAGGGTGATGGCGTGATGCTCCCGCAGCGCCTCCTCGGTCGGGCGGATGCAGGTCGGGTAGGCGCGCGACAACAACTCGCAGGCCGCGTAGGTCATCGCCCCGAGCCCCGTGCTGAAGTCGCACCGCCCGATCACGCACAGCTCGGCGCCTTCGCTGCCCAGCGCGATACCGTCGGCGCGAACCAGCCGGGGGCTCAAGGCGCCGCGCGAAACCGCTTCAGCACCCGCAGCGGCGCCGAGAAGCGCCACGATGTGCTCCCGTAGATCGCGGCAATCTGCTGCCTGGCACTCTCCTCGGACAGCCGGTGCTGCTCGGCGACGACAGCAAGCTTCTCGAGCAGCGCTTGCCGCTCTGTGATGACCAGGGCGACCCGCTCCACCAAATACTGCCGCTCTTCTAGTGCCACCTCGGGCGCATCGCCAGACACCACCGTCTCAACCGCGCGCTGTGGCACCTCCCAGACCTGGTCGATCTTCGCCACCAGCCGGCGATGCTCCTCGTTGGCGGCAAACAGCTCGTCCGCCAGGGACTGCCGCTGCCCGGACAAGACACCGACCAAGCGGTTGCTTTCCCACAACTCCTGCAGCGACGTATCCCGCTCGGCAGCGACGTGCCCCAGCCGCCGCACGAGCTGGGCCTCATGCTCCCCCAGCTCCAGCACCTGCTTATACAGCGTGTCCGCATTGTGCTTGGCCAGCCATTCCTCGCGCCGGAGGAAGCGGTCGAACACGTTCGGCGGCGAGGCAAACGCCGGCGCAAGATCATGATGCTCCTGCGCCAAGTAAAACCGGTTCAATCCATCACAATAAGCGAGGTCATAGCCCGCCCCGAGGATCAGCGTTTCCCAACCGCCATACGAGTTGATCATCGTATTCGGCTCGGTTGCTTCCACCACGACGATCCAAGGCCGCCAGGTCCCCAGTTCCGCCCCCTCGATCACGCCCGCCTCATAACCCTCTACGTCAATCTTGAGAAAATGGATGTCTTTCACGCCGTGCTCCCGGCAAAGATCACCCAGCCGCTTCACCGCAACACGCTGCGGCTCGACCCGGCGTCCTTCCGACAGCAGCGCCTCGCGCCGCTCAAGGCACAGCGTCGACAGCCCGTCCCCGCCATCGACCAGCAACAGCTCCGCCTCGCCACCAGCAGCGCCAACCGCCACGTTCAGGTTGATGTCACGCGGCCGCGCCGCCGCCAGCTTGGTGAACGGAGCCAGCGCCGGCTCGATGTTCATGCCGCTCCAGCCGCGCTGGTAGAAGGCGCAGGTGACGGAGTCGAGTTCCGGCTCGGCCGCGCCGGCGTCGATGTAGAACCCATGGTCCACATGCCGCAGCGCTCGCCACAGCATCACGTCTTCGAAGTTCTGCGCGTAAGATACGAATTGGTCCATTGGGTGGCCGAGCTTAGTTCCGCCCGTAGGTATCCTCAAGCCGGACGATATCGTCCTCGCCAAGATACGAGCCGGACTGCACCTCGATCAGCGCGAGCGGAATGCGCCCCGGGTTCTCCAGCCGGTGCACCGCGCCGAGCGGCAGGTAGATGCTCTCGTTTTCCCGCACCATCATCTCCTCGCCGTCCCGCGTCACCAGCGCGGTGCCGTTCACCACCACCCAGTGCTCGGCCCGGTGGAAGTGCTTCTGCAAGCTCAACTTATGACCCGGCGTCACCACGATCCGCTTCACCTGGAAGCGCTCGCCATGCAGCAGCCGCTCATAGAACCCCCACGGCCGATACACCCGGTTATGCGCCACCGCCTCGTGCCGCCCTGCCGCCTTGAGCCGGTCGACCACCTTCTTCACGTCCTGGGCACGGTCCCGATGCATGGCCAGCACCGCGTCCTCCGTCACCACCACCACGGCGTCGGTCAGCCCCACCACCGCCGTCACGATGCCGTCGCTGCGGGCGTAGCAATGCGTCGAGCCCTCGAGCAGCACGTCGCCCACGATCACGTTGCCAAGCGCGTCCTTCTCGCCCAACTCCCACAGCGCCCCCCAGGACCCGACGTCCGACCAGCCCAGTGCCGCCGGCACCACCGCGATCCGGCTGGTCCGCTCCGCCACGGCATAGTCCAGGCTGATGTTTGGGCTCGCGCTGAACCCGGCGGTCTGCAGCCGAATGAAGTCGAGGTCGCGCGTCGCGCCATCGATCGCCTGGCGCACGGCCGCCAACACGTCGGGCGCGTAGGTTTGCAGCTCCTCGAGCATCGTTGCGGCGGTGAACACGAACATCCCCGCGTTCCACAACGCCCCGGCGCCCACCAGCTCGGCCGCCGCCGCCGCGTTCGGCTTCTCGATGAACCGCGCCACCGCATGCACGCCGGGCGCATCCGCCAGCTTTTCCCCCACCTCCATGTAGCCATAGCCGGTCTCGGGGCTGGTCGGCCGCATCCCCAGCGTCACGATCCGGCCCTGCCGCGCCGCCGTCACCGCCTGCGCCAAGATCACGTGCAGCGTGTCGAGGTCCTCGATGGCGGAGTCGGCCGCCATCATCCAGATCACCGCCTGCGGATCGGTCTGCGCCACCAGCAGCGCCGCGGCCGCCACCGCCGGTGCCGAGTTGCGCCCCACCGGCTCGAGCAGGATGCGCGGCGTGTTGATCCCGGCCGCCCGCAACTGCTCGGCCACCAGGAACCGGTGCTCGGCGTTGCACACCACCACCGGGTCGGCAAACCCGGGCCGGCGCCCGCGCAACGCGGTCTCCACGATCATCGACCGGTCGTTGTTCAGCAGGCCCCAGAACTGCTTCGGAAAGCTCTCCCGCGACACCGGCCACAAGCGCGTGCCAGACCCGCCGGACAGGATCACCGGCACCACCTCGCCGGAAAACAGCGTCTGGCCCGAGATCACGTCCGGGGCAGGGGATATCACGTTCATCGATAGCTCCAGGCCAGTGCCGACAGTTGCCGTCCCGTAGCGATAGGCAGCCCGCTTGTCCACAACCGCGTGCAGCAAAGCCCTCTCGTCCCGTTTGCGCGCTAACCAAGCGTTAAGGTCAGGCAGCTAAAATGGGCCGGCAATCACAGGCTGGGTCTCGGTATGCAAAGGCTTTCGCGTTTGCAAGTTGGTATCACCCTGCTTGCCCTGCTTGCCCTGCTTGGCGGGCTCGCCGGCGCTCGGGCGCAAACCCGGCCGAACCCAAGCGTCTACCACCGTCCCGCAACCATCCCGTTTCCCGCCTCCAACCCCTACAGCCCGGAGAAGGCTGCGCTGGGCAAGGCGCTGTTTTTCGAGCCGCGCCTGTCCGGTGGCGAGAACCTGACCTGCGCCTCGTGCCACAACCCCTCCTTTGGTTGGGAGGAGCGGACCAAGACCGCCATCGGGTCGCAAAACACCAGGCTGCCGCGCCACGCCCCCACCATCCTCGATACGGCGTGGCTCACCTCCCTGTTTTGGGACGGTCGGGCCAACTCACCCGAGGAGCAAGCGCTCGGCCCGATCACCGCCCCCGCAGAGATGAACCTGCCAATTGCCGATGCCGTCACACGGCTTTCCGCCATCCCGGAATACAAGGCCCGCTTCGACCGCGTCTTCCCCGGCACCGGCGTGACCGGGCCGACGATCCTGGCCGCCATCGCCACCTTCGAACGCACGGTGGTCTCCAGCTACGCCCCGTTCGACGCCTGGGTGGATGGCGATGACACCGCCGTGTCGGACTCCGCCAAGCGCGGCTTCCAGATCTTCACCGGCAAGGCCCATTGCTCGAACTGCCACGTCGGTTGGGCCTTCACCGACAACAAGTTCCACGACATCGGCACCACCAGCACCGATGTCGGCCGGGCCGCTTTCGACCCCGGCAATCCCTTCGCGCTCTACGCCTTCAAAACCCCGTCGCTGCGGGACGCCGCCCTGCGCGCGCCCTACATGCATGACGGACAGTACAGCACCCTGCACGACGTCGTTCAGCACTACGTGTCGCACACGATTGACCGCCCATCGCGGTCGCCGCTCCTGCAACAGGTTGCGCTCTCTCCGGCCGAGATCGGTGACGTGACGGAGTTCCTACAAACGTTGACTGGGTCCAAGCAGGCAATCTCGCTCCCCGTCCTGCCCAACTAGCGAGAGAGACCAATGTCCATACTTCGCCGCTGCCTGCTCGCGTTCGGCTTGATCATTGTTTTGGGCGCGGTCGAAAGCGCGCTGACGGTGTTGCAGGTCAGCGGGCTCTCGACCGGCGTGGACGCAGCGACCGAACTGCCCCTTCGCGAGCTGAACGGTGCCTGGCGAGCCTCCAATGCCTTCCATACCGCCGAAGCGGTGCTGAGCGGCATGCTCGCCGGCTTGCGCGACCAAACGCAGGCCAGCATGGTCAGCGAGTTTGATGCCGCCGTGGCCCCAGTCGAGACAGAGCTGGCCCAGGCGTTTCCGCCCGGCGCCACGATCGATCGGGAGGCCTTGACCCGGCTGCGTCAGGAAATCGGCCAATGGCGCGAAGGGGCCCTGGTGCTGCTCGGTGCCACTCCCGCTACCGCCATCCCCGCCCCGCACAAGATGGACGCTCGCAGCGACGCCATTCGCGCCGGGTTGCAGGCCTTGATTGCCGACGCCGTCAAGCGTGCCGAGGCGGCCCATGCCGCGATCCGTCACGCCATGTCGCGAACCGAGCTTCTCGCAGTGGTGTTCGCGGCGGTTTCGGTCTGCCTCGGAGCCGCCATCGCCGTGCCTCTGGCGCAATCCCTCGCGCGCCCCTTGCTCCAGCTCCAGCAGCGCATGCGCACCATGATCGACGGCGACATGGATGGTCCGATCGCCGGCGAAGACCGCAAGGACGAGGTCGGCCAGATCGCCCGCGCCCTGGGCTTCATGCGGGAACGGCTCGCGGAGCGTCACCGCGCCCAAAACGAGGCCGCCATGGCAAGCCTTGTGGAACAGCAGGCGGTGCAGGCTGCCGTTGCGGCCGGAGCGACCGCCGAGCAAAGCCTGATCGTCGCGTCGCTCAAGGCCGGGCTCGACCACCTGGCCCAGGGTGACCTCACCTATCAGATCACCACGGCCTTCCCGACCGGCTACGACGCACTCCGGCTGAACTTCAACGCCACGGTCACCAGCTTGCTGGAGCTCCTCGGCGCCATCACCAGTTCGACGGGAGCGCTGCGGTCGGGCGCTGAGGAAATCACCGAAGCCGCTGACCATCTCAGTCGCCGCACCGAGCAACAGGCGGCCAACCTCGAGCAGACCGCGGCGGCGCTGGACGAGGTGACGGCGACCGTCCGCCAGACCGCAGACGGCGCCCAGCAAGCCCGCACCATCGTGGCCAACACACAAGTCGTCGCCGAGCAATCTCAAAGCGTCATGCAAGACGCCATCACGGCGATGGGCATGATCAAACAATCGTCCGACCATATCAGCCAGATCATCACCGTCATCGACGAGATCGCGTTCCAAACCAACCTCCTCGCCCTCAATGCCGGCGTCGAAGCCGCTCGGGCAGGGGATGCCGGGCGCGGGTTCGCCGTCGTGGCCAGCGAAGTGCGAGCCCTGGCGCAACGCTCCGCCGGCGCCGCCAAAGAGATCAAAACCCTGATCTCGAGCTCGACGCAGCAGGTCGGCAACGGCGTCGCTCTGGTCGGAAAGACCGGCGAGGCACTGAAGCAGATCGCAGCACAGGTGTCGGACGTCGCCGGCGTGGTGTCCGCCATCGCCGCCTCCGCCCGCGAGCAGGCGACCGGCTTGGCCGAGGTGAACACCGCCGTCGCCGAGATGGACACGTCCATGCAGCAGAACGCCGCCCTGGTGGAACAATCGACCACCGCCAGCCACGCCCTCAGCCAGGCAACGGAAGACTTGTCCCGCTTGACCCAGCAGTTTTCGCTGGACCCAGCCGCGGCCCACGCGCTGGCGGCCTAGTCGCCCATCGGTTCAGCCGCCAACGCCCGCCGCCTCAGCCGTCAGCAACCGCCGGTTCCCGCAACAGGTCCGCAAGGTCGAGCCGGTGCGTGACCATCGCCAGCATCCCGTTGGCATCGCGCGGCCAGGCGTCCATCGGCCGGTCATGGTACAGTTCCACGCCGTTACGGTCGGGGTCCGTTAAGTAAAGCGCCTCACTCACCCCATGGTCGGAGGCACCATCCAGTGCAATCCCAGCGGCCTCGAGCCGGCGCAACGCATCGGCGAGGTCGGCCCGCGTGGGATAGAGGATGGCGAGGTGGTATAACCCGCTGGTGCCCGCAGCAGGCGGCTGACCGCCCCGGCTCTCCCAAGTATTCAGCCCGATATGGTGGTGGTACCCACCCGCCGAGATAAAAGCCGCCTGTGAGCCAAAGCGTTGCATCAACTGAAAGCCGAGCACCCCGACATAGAACGCCAACGATCGGTCCAGGTCCGACACCTTCAAGTGCACGTGGCCAATCCGGGTCTTGGCGGCAATCGGCCGGGTGGTGGGGGCGAGCGCGGCGTTACTGGCAGACATCGCTGATCCTTCCTCTACAATCCAGCCCACTGCGCGCAGCAGACCACGTCCGGCGGCCTCGCCACGGCATCCGCGCCGCTTACCCGCCCGCCATCGCGGCGACGAGGGCGGCAGATTGGCCGCTCGCTTCCAATTCACGCGCCACGAAGCCGCTCGCCACCATCTCAGCCAGGAACCGCTCGACGTAGCGCAACCCAGCGACGCGCCCTTTTGGCACCGCCATTGCCTGCTGGATTTGCATGAACCGGCCCGGCAGCAACCGGTAACCGGGATGCGCGGTCGCCAACGCCTCGAGCGGCTGACGCACATGCGCCAGAACCAAATCGCTCGCTCCCCTGGCAAAGTAAGCCTCGCTCGAGCGCGCTCCATCGGGCGGATACACCAGCGTGGCATGCGCGACCTGCCGCTGCAGGAACAAGGCATACGCGGCGCCATGATCCACCATGACCTCGACGCCCGCCCGGTCCACCTCCTCAACCGCCCGGATCGGCGAGCCGTCGGCCACTAGGTAGGCGCCTTCGATCACCACGTAGGGCTGGGAGAAGTCGATATGGTCCGCCCGGTCAGGGTCGACCGCCAGGAACGCGACGTCCCACGTCCCGACCGCGCCCGTCACCCCGCCCGCCCCGCTGAACGGCACGTATTGCAGCGCAAGCCCCAGCCTGGCCGCCAACGCGCGGGCCAGCGCCGCCGACACGCCGCGGGGCTCACCGCTCGCGCCGTCCCGTTGGGCCAATACGGGATTGCCGAAGTTGATCGCCGCCCGCAGCGTGCCAGACGGTGCAATCGAAGCGGCGACCGCCTCCGGTTCGGCTCGTTCCATCGTCCGCCTCCCTCCTGCCACCGTATTGCTGCACCGCACGGCTGTTGTTTGCAATCGTCGGCCGGAAACGCGCAAGCTTTCGACCAGGGGCGCCGAGAACCCCCGTCAAGCCAGGAAGGACCCAAGACATGACCGCCATTGCCGCCATCTTGCGCCAAAAAACCGGGCCAACCTTTACCGTGTCCTCCAATACCTCGCTCGCCGACATCGCCAGCCTGCTCAGCAGCAACCGCATCGGCGCCGTCCCCGTGCTCGAAGCGGACTATCTGGCCGGGATCGTCAGCGAACGCGACATCGTGCGGTGCCTGGCCAGCAACGGCGCCGCCGCGCTCGACCTCACCGCGGCCGACGCAATGACCCGCTCGGTGCAAACCACCACGCCCGACACCACCGTGCAGGACGCGATGACGGCGATGACCGCCGGGCGCTTCCGCCACCTCCCAGTGTTTGAAGGCAGCAAGATGGTCGGCATCATCAGCATCGGCGACGTGGTGAAGGCCCGCCTCGATGAGCAAGCCAACGAGGTCGACAGCCTGCGGGCCTACGTGGTCGGCGCGTAACCCGAACTATGCCCTAAGTCGCTTCCACCGTGGTCGGCGGCATGGCCGAGTTCGGCTGCGGGTGCTGCGCGGTCACCACTCGCCATGGGCTTTCCGGCCCGCTCAGCAGCAGCGCGACGCAGCCCGTCCACCCGGTCTGATGCGAGGCGCCGAGCCCACGCCCGGTGTCGCCGTGGAAATACTCGTGGAACAGGATGTGGTCGCGGAACTCGGGGTCGGTCTGCGAAAGCTCGTCGTCGCCTAACATCGGTCGCCGGCCTGATGCGTCCCGCAGGAACAGCCGCGTAATGCGCCGGGCCAACTCGTCGGCCACCGCGCGCAACGACAGCAAAATCCCCGAGTTGGTCGGACATTCCACCAGGAAGTCGTCGCCGTAGTAGCGCTGGAACTCGCGCAAGCTGTCGATCAGCAGGATGTTGATCGGCATCCAAACCGGGCCACGCCAGTTGGAGTTGCCACCGAACGCGTGCGTGCTGCCCTCGCCAGGCTCGTAGCCGATGCTGAACTCGGTCCCGCCCACCGCCAGCCGGTAGGGGTGCTCGGCATGGTAGCGGGAGAGGCTGCGCACCCCGAACGGCGACAGCAACTCGGCCTCGTTCAGCATCCGCTTCAGCAGCATCTTCATGCGATGCCCGCGCAGCAGCGACAGCAAGTGCCGCTCCCCCGAACCCGGCTCGTTCCACCGCGAAATCAGCCGCGCCAAGTCCGGCCGGTCATGTAGGAAATACTGCAGCCGCTCGGAGAACTCCGGCAGCGCCTGAAAGGCCCGGCTGCCGATCACTTCCACCGCAAACAGCGGGATCAGCCCCACCACCGAGCGCACCCGCATCGGGATCGCTTCCGCGTCCGGCAGGTGCAACACGTCATAGTAGAACTCGTCCGCGTCATCCCAGAGCCCGATACCCCCCGCCATCGTCATGGCTTCGGCGATGAACAGGAAATGCTCGAAGAACTTCGTCGCCATGTCCTCATACGCGCCATCTTCCAGCGCCAACTCGAGGGCAATCCGCAACAGGTTGAGCGTGAACATCGCCATCCACGCGGTGCCGTCGGCCTGGTCGATGCTGCCGCCGGTGGGCAGCGGGCGGGAGCGGTCGAAGATGGCGATGTTGTCCAGCCCAAGGAAGCCGCCGCCAAAGATGTTGCGACCGGCGGCATCCTTGCGGTTGACCCACCAGGTGAAGTTCAGCAACAGCTTGTGGAAGCTCTTTTCGAGGAACCCGCGGTCACTCACCCCGGTCAGCGCCCGATCCATCTGGAACACGCGCAACACCGCCCAGGCATGCACCGGCGGGTTCACGTCGCCGAACGCCCACTCATAGGCCGGCAACTGCCCGTTCGGATGCATGTAGCGTTCGCGCATGAGCAGCAGCAACTGTCGCTTGGCAAACACCGGGTCGATCAGCGCGAACGTCACGCAGTGGAACGCCAGGTCCCACGCCGCATACCAAGGGTATTCCCACGTGTCCGGCATCGAAATGATGTCGGCGTTGTCCAAGTGCCGCCATTCCGAGTTGCGGCCGTGCTTGCGCTCTTCCGGCGGCGCTGGCTGGGCCGGGTCGCCATCGAGCCAATGGCGCACATCCAGCATGTAGAACTGCTTGGACCACAGCATCCCCGCCAAGGCCTGCCGCTGCACCCGGCAAGCGTCCGCGTCGGTCATGCCACGCTGCACGGCGGCGTAGAACTCGTCGGCCTCGCTGCGCCGCGAATCCATCACCGTGTCGAACCAGGAAAACGCGTCCACCGTCGCGTCCGGTCTTAGGCGCAACCGAAGCGTCGCACTCGCCCCGGCGGCAATCATCACGCGCCAATGCGCCGCACACTTGGTGCCCTGCCGCTCTTGGCTGATGGCGTCGGTTTTGCCGTCCACCACGTAGTCGTTGATACCGTCCTTCGCCGGCGTGGTCTGCACCGCGCCATCCAGCCGGGCGAAGTTGGTCTCGTTCTCGCAGAACAGCCAGTCCACCGCCGCGTCCACCTCGCAAATGCGCGTGCGCCCGAGGCGGGGATGGGTGCCGATGATGCGGTCGCCCTCCAGCCGCAGCAACGGCTTGGGCTGATCGGCATCCCACGACCAGGTGTTGCGCGCCCAAAGCTGCGGCAGCACATGCAACGGCGCCGGCTCCGGCCCCCGGTTATGCGCCGTCACCTGCATCAGGATGTCATCGGCCGAGGCCTTGGCATATTCCACCACAACGTCGAAATACCGGCGCTCGTTGAACACCCCGGTGTCGACCAGCTCGAACTCACGGTCGGTCACGCCACGGGTCGCGTTCTCCGTCACCAGCCGCTCGTAGGGGAATGCCGCCTGCGGATACTTGTACAGCATGCGCATGTAGGAATGCGTCGGCGTGCCATCGAGAAAGTAGTAAAGCTCCTTCACGTCCTCGCCGTGGTTGCCCTGGGCATTGGTCAGCCCGAACAGCCGTTCCTTGAGGATCGCGTCGCGCTCGTTCCACAGGCCCAGGCAGAGGCACCACAGCAGCTTGTCGTCGGCAAACCCGGCGAGCCCGTCTTCGCCCCAGCGATAGGCGCGGCTGCGCGCGTGGTCATGCGGCAAATACTCCCAAGCCGTGCCGCCCTCGCTGTAATCCTCGCGCACCGTGCCCCACTGGCGCTCGCTGAGGTAGGGTCCCCATCGCCGCCAGTCGTAGCCGCGCTCGGCCGCGCGCAGGCGGCGACCCTCGGCGGTGGAGAACATCGGGTCAGCGGTCATCGGCAAGCCCCACCATGGCCTCGATGCGGATCAACTCGCCCATCGACCAGGCCTGAAACGGGCACCCGCCCGGCCGGTGCGGCGCGTTGCCATCGGCCACTTCCGACACGTGGCCCAGGCCATACTCGGCCATATGCTCGTACAACGGCGGCAGGAACCGCGCCCGAGCCGCAGCGCGCGCCTCCGCCGTCTTGCCCGCGCGGGCGAGCCAGGCGGCCACAAACGGCCCCAGCAGCCACGGCCAGACCGTGCCCTGATGATACGCCGCGTCCCGTTCCGCCACGCCCCCTTCATAGCGCGGGCAGTAGGCCGGGTCCTCCGGAGACAAGGTGCGCAGGCCGAGCGGGGTCAGCAGATGGCGCTCCGCCACCTCCACCACCCCCGCGACGAGCCGTGGCGTCAGCACCGGCAGCGGCAGCCCGCCCGCGGCCAGCACCTGATTGGGCCGCACCGACCGGTCCCGCGCACCCGGTATGCCGTCGACGTCCAGCACATCGATCAGCCCGCCGGTTTCAGGATCGGGGAAGCTGGCCAACACGCTGTCCCGCGCGCGCAACCCGGCGGCCATCCAGCGGTCGCCGCCTGGCCACCGGCCCGCAATAGCCAGCGCGTTCACCCATAGCGCCTGCAGCTCCACCGGCTTGCCGATGCGCGGCGTGAACACGTGGTCGCCGAGCTTGGCGTCCATCCAGGTGAGCTGCATCCCGGGCACGCCCGCGCGCAACAGCCCGTCGCGCGCATCCTGTCCGATGCCGAAGCGGGTGCCCGCCGTGTAGCCCTCCAAGATCGCGACCACCGCATCCCGCAGCCGCAGCGTCACCGCGCGGGAGGCGCCGCCCGCCTCGAGCAACTCATGCACCGCGACGATGAACCAGAGCGCCGCATCCGCTGCGTTGTAGTCCGGCGTCGCGCCGCGCTCGGGGAACCTATTAGGCAGCATGCCTTCGCTCACATGCTCGGACCACGCAACGAGGATGTCGGCCGCTTCCTGCAACCGGCCGCGGACGAGCAACAGGCCGCGCATGGCGATGAAGGTGTCCCGGCCCCAATCCGTAAACCAAGGGAACCCCGCGAGCACGGTCTGGCGGCCCGCCCGCTTGGCGAGGTAGGCGTCGGCCGCCACGTCGCGCACCGGCCGCTGCCGCCGGGTCTGCTCCTGCGCCGCCAGCGCACCCACCGGCATCGTGCCCGGTGCACCGGCCCGCAGCACCAGCGTCGCCATCCGGCCCGGTGTCAACGTCCACTGGAACCGACCCGGCGACGCCAGGTCCTCGCCGTCATCCATGCCGCGCTCCTGCTCGAGCGCGTAGCTGAAGCCGCGATACCATTCCGGGTCTTGCACCCAGTTGAAATCGCCGCGCGCGGTAATCGGCGGCACGCTGGGATACGGTTGCCAGACCAGCGCCTCCCCGTCGCGCCTTGTGGCGAAGTCGAACTCGACGTTCTCCAGGTGCAGCGAGTGGTAGTCGCGGCCCGAGAGCAGCGGGCGCACCACGAGGCGCAACTCGTGGTCGGACCACCAGCGCATCACAACGTCTTGCGTCGCCCGTGCGGTGAACAGCTCCTGGTGGATCACGGTGCGATCCGGCAGCTCGAACTCCCATGTCGGCCAGGGCAGGTGGGTGAAGCTGGCGATCCGGCGCGCTCCGTCCGGAAAGATCACGTCGGGGCGATAGCGTTGGCTGCTTAGCGCGTAGCGGCCCGCCCCGGTTTCCGCCCAAACCTCCACGCCGTTTACCAGAACGGACCGGCCAGTCGTCGCGGTGTCGGCGAGCAACAGGGCATGATAGCGCCGCGTGCGGACCAAACCGACCGTTCCCGCAGCAAACCCGCCATGGCCATCAGGCTCCAGCCACTCCGCGCGCAAGTCCATGCGGTCTCCTTGTGCCGTGTGGGGAACACGATGCCGGAGGGGCGGGCGCGGGGGAAGGGTGCTGCGGCCGTTTTTTGCTGCGCCTGCGAAGGGCGCCGAGCGCAACCTGACTGGCCGCACCTCATAGTATGCAAAAGCGGTTTAGGACAGCGTCTGCGGCGCCTCGCGCTGCAACCAGGCGTAGAAACTCTCGCCCGCCGCATCGTACGGATCATCGAACTGCGCCGCCAGGTCATTGCGCGCCCGATACAGCAGCCGTACGGCGCGCGGGATGGCCTCGCCGTTAGAAAACCGGCCGTAATGCCAATAATCCGGGGGCAACCCGGCCACGGCATGATCGTCTAGAGCGCGCTTATACCATCGCCAAATCTCGAACACCTCGGTGTTGTCGCCGGCATACCGCTCCGTCATCACGTCGCCAGCGCCGCCGATTTTGGTGAAGTGGTAGAATTTCAGCGCCGAG
The DNA here is from genome assembly GCA_965199105.1 of Acetobacteraceae bacterium. Taxonomy (GTDB): domain Bacteria; phylum Pseudomonadota; class Alphaproteobacteria; order Acetobacterales; family Acetobacteraceae; genus LMUY01. The sequence goes on from CBDAQO010000002.1 coordinate 2,815,294, forward strand.
CTATTGATTGTGATCGCGCCGCCGTCGAACCGCACGCGTCTCTGGCTGAGGTTCCAACTGGCCGCGTTGCAGCCCGGGTCGCGCTCAATGAACACGCGCTCGAACAAGCCCGGCACCAGGTCGAAATACTTCTGGTCGGTGAACAGGCCGTTCTGCACGTCATCGTAACAGGCCTGGTAGAGCTGCCGCGCCCACCAGGCGGCGAACGCCACCCCGACGCTGTCGTTGCGCACCGCCAGGAACCCAAGGTTGTAGGCGCCATACCGCAGCGACGTCAGTTCGTTGTCGCGCACCGCCATCGCGCTCTCGTTCGGCTCACATTGATGCGGCGTCAGCACGATCGACGCCGCATCCAAGCGGGCAATGATGGTGGTGAGCGGATGGAATATCGCGATGTCGGGATCAAGGTAGATCACCGTCTCGAACCCGGCGGCCAGCAACTCCACCAACATCTGCCCCTTCACCGCCGTGCAGGCCTCCACCAGGTCGTGCTTGAACAACCAGGCGGAAAACCGCGGGATGTCGAGTTCTGCCGCCGTAACGATGCGGTCGAACCCCGAAATCGCTGCGGCCAGGTCAAAGCCGGGCGGCGGCTGGTCGACCAACACGCCGTGCAACGCCCAATCGGGATGCGCCTGCCGTACGGTTTGCGCCAGCACGCGCGCGCGGGACAGGTAGCTGCAGGTGAAACTGGTGAAGCAACACACCCGACCCGGCGGCGGCGACCCCATCAGCCATCCAAGCGGGCGGGCAGGGTGGCGCTGGTTCCTTCATGCAGCAGCCGGCCGCGGGAGGGGCCCGCCCGGCGCGCGGCCCGGCCATAGCGGGCGGCCTCTCCGCTGGTGAAGAACGCGATCAGGCTTGCCCGATCCTGCACCACCACGCCGCTTGCGTGGCTGAGCACGGCGTCGGCGACGTTGCCGCTGGTGGCGAGGCAAACCACGTCCGCACCCGCGGCAAACGCCTCGAAGGTCACATAGGAGAACGTTTCGGGCCACGGCGACAACACGGCGACAAGGTCCACCTCAAGCCGCGCCAAAGCCTCGCTCATCGCGTTGGGCCGCTTGCGTGTGGTGATCACCTCGTGATGCTCCACTCCCGGCACCGGCGCCTCCGCACCGGCTTGTCCCAGGTGCAACCATTCATAATCCAGCGACTGCGAACAGCTTGCAATAAGGTTCCGCCAAATAGGCCAGCCCTTCGCCGCCTTGGCGTAGCCGGCAAACGCCACCCGCACTGGCGCCGCGAGATCGCGCACGGCCACGGGTCGCGGTTCGGCCACCACCCGGCAATGCGCATGCACCTGCGCCGAGCGATGCGGGAGGTTGCCTTGGCGCCAGACGCTGAGTGCCGCCATCGAGGGCGCCACCACGTCGAACGGCACCGCCTCGAACAGCGCCCGCACGGCGGCCAGATGTTTTGCCCGCTCGCCGCCATACACGCACACGCGACACGCCATGCTCTCGGGCGGTGGCGCGCCGCAAAATGCGACGTCGTTGCGCAGCAGGTTGTAGCCGGCGCACAGCGACGAATAGTCGTGCACCCAAAAGCGGTTGTCCGTGCTGTCCACCGCATCGTGCAGCGCGCGCAGCGCAGCCAGGCTATGGCCCAGCAGGCAGTGCACCAGGAACAACCGCTGTTGACCCGGCGGCCGCCGCGAGCCGCCGAGCACCGCCACTAGGTCCGCCGCCGAAGCGACCCCCAGCAGCAATCCGTCCAGCAACAAGGTCAGCATCGATCCCGGCTGCGCGTCGTCGGCCAAGTGCAACGCAGGGGTCAGCGGAGACACGTTGAGGTAGGCCAAGCCTAAGCGGCTGAACTTAGCCTGTTCCTCGCCCAGGAAGAGCTGCAGCCCGCCCGTGACGGTAGTGTAGCGGTCATGCCCGACCGACAGCGCCAGCCCAGCCCCCGCCGCCAACACCGGGCCCAGCGCCTCCTGCAATTCCTTGGCGGTCAGCACGCCGGTCGGCTCCGACCGCGGCAAGAGGCTCGTCCGGTTCGGCGCCCGCGCCCGCTCCACCGTTTGGCGCTGGTAGAAGCCAGGCTGCTGCGGCAATCGCCCCTCCGCCTGGCCCGCGGCGAGGTAGTGCCAGAATGGATTGAGCCGCCGCGCCGCGACGTCGGGGTTGGCCGTCAAGTAGTAGCGGGTGCTGAACGTGGCCGCCGGGTCGCGCCCCTCGGTCCACCCCACCTCGCAATAGTGCAGCACGGGGTCGCTGCCATGGCGGCGCACGTCGGGGTAGGCGGCGAGGTAGAAGTCGCGGTCGAGATGGGCCGCCACCAGGTGCAACACCGGGTCGTCGAACTCGGCCGCGATGGGCGGCTTCAGCTTGGGCGTTGCCGGCCCCTCCGCCGCAAGCTCCGCCAGGCTGAAGCGCGTCGTGCGCCACGCGCCATCGGGCCCGAACGCCACCGGTTCGGGCGCCGCTCGCAGCAGGTGGTCGAGCAATGGGTTGAGCCGGGCCGCGCGCCACGCCGGGTTGGCCGCCAGCGCATCCGCCACGCGGAACTGCGGGTTCGGGTCCCGCCCTTCCAGCCAGCCACGATAGGCGTAATGCGCCACCGGGTCGAACATCCCGCCAGGGTCGAACCCAAGGGCGGCCAGGTAGAACGGCGCGTCCACCGCCGGGCGCATCAGCGTCACCCAGTCGCCTACCGACCGGCCGAAATGCCGCGTCGCCACCTCGCTCGGCAGGGCCGCCGGGCTCACCGCGCGCCCCTCGGCCTGTCCAATCGAGAGGTAGTGGTAGTAGGGGTTGATGCCGTGGGCATCCACGTCCGGATGGGCGAGCAGGTAGGTCGCGGTGTCGAACGCCCGGTTCGGGTTGCGGCCCTCCCGCCAGCCGCGCTCGCAGAAATGCCGCAACAACGACCCGGCGCCAGCACCGCCGCTCACACCGGCATCGCCGCTCACATCGGCATACTCGGCGGCATAGAGCGCAGCGTCGAACCACGGCGCCACCACCGCTGCAACCTGCTCGAGGCTACCCTCGCGGGGTGCAGCCGGCGCCACCTGGAGCAACGGGGAAACGCGTGGGTTGGACCGTGCTGCCATGTCGATCGGTTCGAGACGCCGCCACAATGAATGCGTGGGTGTTACCTCATGCCGACCACCCGGGCAACGTGTCGCTAATTCATTGTTAATCTGTTTTTTTGAGCAACGCGCCCGCTTGCCTCTCTCGCCATCGAGCCACTACACAGCCATCATGCGATCGTACGCAACATGGCTGCTGCTCGCCCTCCTCAGCGTCCCCAGCATCGCCTGGGCCGGCCCGGATCGGGACGTGATGTCCGAGCACATCTGGCTGGTCACGCTCCGTCGCGGCACCGGCGCGCTGTTCTGCGAGGCGGCGGCGACCGGCCGCGACCGCCAGTCCGGCGACTACACCATCCGCTTCCGCCGGATGGGCGACCGCCCGCTGTTCGGCGTGTCCTATGCCGGCCCGCCCGCCAACCCGGCGGACGAGATGCACCTCTTCATCGACAGCGAGCGAATGGGCAAGCTGACGCTGGAGCGCGGCGGGACCGCGCCGGGGCAGCAAACCGTCTGGGGCTCCATGACGGCGGCGCATTTCGACCAGCGCGTCACCCCGGCGCTCGAGGCCCATGGCGCCTTCATGCTCACGCTGGTCATCGGCGACCGCGTGTTCGAGGCGCCCATCTTCGGCTTCGGCACCGTCCGCGCCGCCTACAACACCTGCATGGCGGACGCGGCCCAACACGGCCCGCGGAGCTGAATCCGGCGCGGGCTTGCAGTCCGGCCCCCTCCCGCTAGGGTGCGGCCTCAAGCGCAACCGAGTGTGTGGTGCGCTCCTAAGCGCGACGGGGTGGCGGCGATGGCAGACGAAAGCGGCTCGGACGACCTGCGCTACGAGGTGACCGGCACCACCGGCCACATCACCTTCAACCGCCCGCAAGCCCGCAACGCCATGACGTTCGCAATGTATGATCGCCTGACCGACATCTGCACCGACGCCCCCAGCAGCCTGCGCGCCATCATCATCACCGGCGCCGGCGAAAAGGCGTTCGCATCCGGCACCGACATCTCGCAGTTCCGCGCCTTCAACACGCCCGAGGACGCGCTCGGCTACGAGGCCCGCATCGACCGCGTGCTCAACGCCATCGAGCGCTGCCCGGTGCCGACCATCGCCGCCATCGCCGGCGCTTGCACCGGGGGCGGGGCGGCTATCGCCGCCGCCTGTGACCTGCGCATTGCCGCGCGTGGCGCCCGCTTCGGCTTTCCAGTCGCCCGCACCCTCGGTAACTGCCTGTCAATGTCCAACTACGTCCGCTTCGCCGCCCTGGTCGGCCCGGCCGCGGTCAAGGAAATGATCTTCACCGCCCGCCTGCTCGAGGTGGACGAGGCCAAGCAGCTCGGCCTGATCAGCGAAATCGTCGACGACCGCGCCGCGCTCGACGCCCGGGCGGAGGCGCTCGCCGCCCACATCGCAACCCTCGCCCCGCTCACCCTGCGGGCCACCAAGGAGGCGCTGCGCCGCATCAAGGAGCGCATGGCGCCGGAGGAGGGCAGGGACCTCATCGTGAGCTGCTACATGAGCGAAGACTTCCGCGAGGGCATGGACGCCTTCCTCACCAAGCGGACGCCGCACTGGCAGGGCAAGTAGCCTCATGACCGAAGGACCGCCGACGCTCACCACCGCCGGGCCGGTCGCCACCATCCAGCTCAACCGCCCCGCCGTGCACAACCGGATGGAGCCGGAGGACCTGGCCGAGTTCAGCCGCCTGCTTGGCGTCGTCGAGGCCGAGCCAGGCCTGCGCGCCCTGGTGGTCACCGCCACCGGCCGATCGTTCTCCTCCGGCTTCAACATCGGCAAGATGGGCGGCGAGCAAGGCCGCGGCGGCGTCGGCTCCTTCGAGCAACTCACCGACCGGTTGGAGCGCCTGGCGCTGCCCACCATCTGCGCGCTGAACGGCAGCGTCTACGGCGGCTCCACCGACCTCGCGCTCGCCTGCGACTTCCGCATCGGCGTGCTCGGCATGGTGCTGGTCATGCCGGCGGCCCGGCTCGGGCTGCACTATTATGAGGGGGGACTGCGGCGCTACGTGGCGCGGCTGGGCCTAGGCGCCGCCAAGCGCCTCTTCCTCACCGCCGCGCCGCAGGACGCCGCCGAGTTGCTGCGGCTCGGCTACCTCGACGAGGCGGTGCCGCCCGAAGCGCTAATGCCGCGCGCGATGGCGCTCGCCACCGCCCTGGCCGCCAACGCGCCGCTGGCCGTGCAAGGCATGAAGCGCTGCCTCAACGACATCGCCCGCGGCGACGCCGACCCGGCGTTGATCGCCGCCAACGTCGCCCGCAGCCAAGCCTCGGCCGACCTGCGCGAAGGCCAGGCCGCATGGCTGGAGAAGCGAACCCCCCAGTTTACCGGCAACTGAACCACTCACGGAGCCCGCGCATGATCAAGTTCTACTATAGCCTGGCGCCCAACCCGATGAAGGTCGCGCTGTTCTTGGAGGAAGCCGGGCTCGACTATGAGCCAATTCCGGTGGACACCCGCAAGGGCGAGCAACACCAGCCGGCTTTCCTTGCGGTGAACCCCAATGCCAAGCTGCCAGCCATCGTCGATGGCGACGCGACCGTGTTCGATAGCAACGCCATCCTGCTCTATTTGGGCGAAAAGACTGGCAAATTCATGGCCGCGAAGGACGCCAAGAGCCACGGCGACCTGCTCTCCTGGCTCATGTTCGTCGCCAGCGGCGTCGGGCCTTATTTCGGCCAGAGCGTCCATTTCCGCCACTTCGCCCCGGAGCCGAAGGACTACGGCGTCACCCGCTACCTCTACGAGGCCAAGCGCCACCTCGCCATCCTGGACGCGCGCCTCGCGCAGCAGCAATGGCTGGTCGGCAGCGATTACACCATCGTGGACATGGCCTTCTGGGGTTGGGGCCGCATGGTACCGATGGTGATCGGCAGCTCGGCGAGCGACGCCGGCGTCTGGGCGGCGTTCCCCAACGTGAAGCGCCTGCTGGACACGATCTCGGCCCACCCCGCCGCCGCCAAGGTCGAGGCGTTGCGCACCAAGCATACCTTCAAGGCCGAGTTCGACGAGGAAGCCAAGCGCGCGATGTTCGGTCACCTGGCCGCCTGAACGCCAGCCAACCGCCGAGGGTGGTGTTAAGCGAGGCCCGCTCGCCGCAAACCCTCGGCATAGTGGTCCTGGTCCGCCGGCCGGTCGAACGGGCTGGTGGCCAGAAAGCCGGCGACGGTGAAATCCGGCTCGATGTCCGTCAGGCGCGCGAGCACGTCCGCGGCCTGGCGCGGCATCCCGACGTGGCCGAGCGCTGACAAATAGTGCTTCAAGCCCGCCGAAAAGCCCGGATTGAGCTGCGAGGCGCGGCGGCCCAACCGAACGGCTTCCTCGTAGTCGCGCTTGTTCAGCGCCAGCAGGGTCATGGCGGCATCGAACCGGAAACCGTTTGGGTCCAACGGCGAGAAACGCTGATACCGCTCGAACCGCCGGGTCGCCTCATCGAGGTCGCCGAGATAGGTGTAAGTGATGGCAGCGAAGCCCCAGGCCATCGGCAGGTTCGAGTTCAGCACCAGCGCCCGCTCGTGGAACTTGAGCGCCTCGCGCGGCTGCTGGTGCACGAAGGCACGGACGTGGCCGATGATGGTCAACGCCCGCGCATCCTGCGGGTCCAGCGTGAGGGCGCGCTCGGAATGCTGCCCCGCCTCCGACAGCACGGTCTCCCGCGTCGAACACCAGCTCTGGCTGAGGGCGAACGCGAGCCAATACGCCCGCCAGGCATGGGCCGCGGCGTAGTCGGGGTCGATGGCCAGCGCCTGGCTGAGCAAGCGGCCAGCCCGATCGAAATCCTGCCGGTCGGTCCGCGCGATCAGCGGCAGCGCCTGCACCGTCAACTCGTAGGCCGACGCCGGGTCAGCCGGCTGCTCGGCGGCGTGACGGGCCTCCACGTGGAGGATTTCGGTGTCGAGGTTGGCCGCGATGTCGGCCGCGACATTGATCAGCGTTGCCGACAGGTCAGCGGCGGGATGGTCGAACCGTTGCGTCCACACCAATTGCCCGCCGTTGCGCAGGTCGAGCAATTGGACTGTCACCCGCAGGATACCGTCGGCGCGCTGCACGCTGCCGGCCAGGGCGAAGTCGAGCCCAAAGGTTCGGCGCAGCGCCGCCTCGTCGCGGTTGCCGAACTGCGCCAGCGAGCTTGCCGACACGAGCAGAACCCAGCGGAACCGCGCCATCGCCGCGGTAATTTCCTCGGCCAGGTTGAGCGATGCATGGGTGAGCTGATCGCCTCCGGCGCCGAGCCGGAATGGCAGCACCCCGAATTTCGGCCCGGCCGCCCGCGTGGGCCGCGCCGGCTCGGCCCGGTCCAGGCTCGCCTCGAGCGGGTTGCGCGCCGGAGACCCGCCGCCGCGGATTTCCGCCACCAGCCGCTGGGTCTCGGGCGACGGGTTGGCGCTTAGCAGGTCCATCAGCGCGGCCCGGCATTGATCAAACGCCTGGATCGCCAGCCCGCGTTCGCCCAGTGCGGTGTAGCCGAGCATCAAGGCCCGCCACGCCCCCTCATGCGCCTTGTCCAGCGCTAGGAGCTGCTTGGCGGCGGCAATCGACGGCTCCGGCGCCGTGCTCGCCCGCAATACGGCGTCCGCCACCGCGCGCGCCTTGTCCCGGATGCGCTCCCGCTCGGCGAGCAGCCAGGTGTCGAACACCGGGTCGGTGCCGTCGAAGCCCTCCAGCACCTCGCCGTTGAGCAGGCCCAAGCCGGCGGGGTCGGCGATGGAGGCGCGCAACACGCAGTCGACGTCCACCCAGACCAAGTCGGCGTTCAAGGCAAGCCGGTCGCGGGAGGGCAGCAACACATCGGCCTGCAGCGGCTGTAACGCTTCGACCAGGCGATGCACCTCTTGCCGCAGTGACGCCCGTGCCGGCTCCTCCGGGCGGCGGGACCAGAGCAGCTCGGCCAATCGCGTGCGCGCCACCGGCCTGGGCGCCGCCAGTGCCAGCACCGCCAGCAGCGCCCGCGTCTTGCGGCCAAGCGGCAGTACGTTTTCAGCGCCCGCCGTCCAAGCCTCCATCGGCCCGATCAGCTTCAGCCGCAGCAGCTTGCCAGCATCGATCGCCGGAGCGGGGCGTTGCTGGTAGAGCGCGTCCGGCGCCAGGCCAGCGGGCTGTGTGATCGTTGTCATCGGATCGTCACTGGACAGACTCTGCGCTCACACGAGTGTATCGGAAGGTTGCGCCACGGGCGTGGCTGGTCGTGAGGGGATTGTCGAAGCTTGGGATACCAGCCATTACAGCGCCGGCCATCGAACCCTGCCTTCCCAGCCCCTTCATCGACCATTTCAAGCCCTCGCTTTTGCCGACCGTCTATCCTGTATGGTGGCGCTCCGGCCTTCCGGCCAGACCAACCGGCGGAACCACGGCGAAGAGCCGTAAAATATCGTAAAACGCGACTCGAGAAAAGCTTGGTCTGGACTCGACAGCAACACAATAGTCAGCATTCTTGCTTGCCACTCCCAAACGATCATGGTTTGTCTCCGCATACCATCGCCGGCGCGGTCGACCATTGCGGCGGCTGGCACAAGAACGCGGTCGAAGTCAGGGACTTTTCCAGGATGATCAGGGCGGCTTATTCGAGCCACTACGACAGCGCGACGGCGGTCGATCTCTGCGTGGCCGAAATCGCCGGCTTGAAGCCCGCTTTCCTGCTCGTGTTTTGCGGCGGCAAGCACGATGCGGTCACCGTCCTCTGCGCTCTGCGGCAACATTTCGGCGACATCCCCCTCGTCGGCGGCTCCGCAGCCGGCGTCATCGGCTGCGGCCGCTATGGCTATAGCGGCCTGGAACTCGGCATCCTCGCGTTCAGCGCCAGCAACCTCGTCCCGCAAGTCTACCTCACGCGGGACCTGCTGGCCGGGGAGGTGCAAGCCGGCCAAGCGCTCGGCGCCGAAGTGGCCGCGCAAGCAGCCGACGACGCGGTGGTGATCCTGCTGTTCGACAGCCTGGCCTCGACGTCACCGCGCCGGCTGCATTTCGCCAGCGCCATCGTCGAGGGCTTCAACGCCGGGCTGGGCGGCAAGAGCGTGAACCTCATCGGCGGCGGGTTGCTGACCGACCTCAACATCCAAGATGGCTGGATCTTTGACGGCGTCAGCGTCTGCAAGCACGCCGCCATCGCCTTGGTATTCCCCCCCACCATCAAGGCCGAAACCGTCATCCTGCACGGCTGCCGCCCGGTCAGCAGCTTCATGGAGATCACCCGCATCGACGGCGCGGTCGTCTACGAGCTGGACGGCGAGCCGGCGCTCAGCGTGCTGGAGCGCATGCTCGGGCTGCGGATCGGCAGCACCGACGGGTCGGACCTGTCGCTTATCGCGACGCTCGGGGAAAAACACGGCGACCTGTTTGCCGACTACGACGAGAACTCGTATGTCAACCGCCTGATCTTAATGGCCAATCGTGCTGATGGCTCCATCACCCTGTTCGAACCCGACTTCGAGCGCGGAACGAAAGTGCAGATCATGGCGCGTGACAATGCGCTGATGCTCGACTCGGTGCGGCAAGGCGCGGCCGCCATCCGGGCCAAGACCCGCGGCTTGAACGCCTTGTTCGCGCTCTACATCGACTGCGCCGGGCGCGCGAGCGGGCGCAGCGGGGCGGCACTCGAAGAGGCCGAGCTCATGATGCAGCATTTCGACCCGTCGCTGCCGCTGATGGGCCTCTACTCCGGCGTGGAAATCGCGCCCGTGCAAGGGCGTAGCCGCCCGCTCGACTGGACAGGCGTCCTCACCGTCGTTACGGTATCGGCATGAGTGGCAACCGCGACGGCGTCGGCAGCCCGATCGAACGCGAACTGCAATACTACCGCAGGGAGTGCAACGAACTCGGCGCCCGGCTGCTGCGCCTGCAGGAGGAGCAGAGTCAGGCCTTCCTCGAGGCCCGCCGCAGCCGCACCGTGGTGCGCCTGGTGCGCGAGGCCTACCGCTTGGCGGAGCCGACGCGCGAGACCGACGACATCGGCAGCAGCCTGCTGCAGATCATCATCGAAAACGCCTTGTGCGACCGCGCTGCGCTGCTGCGTGAGGAACCTGCCGGAAGTGGCCGCTTCCTGCTCGCCCATGCCATCGCCGGCGCCGGACGCGACATCAACGACGTCGTCGTCATCGAAAGCCCGCCGGAGTTCTTCTTCACCAGTTCGCTCCGGTTTGATCGCCCGCCCGGCGGCCTGCTGGACGTGCTGCGCCTGCCTTACGTGCTGTGGGCCTACGACAAGTCGAGTGGTCACGCCTTGGCGCTCGGCAACCGGTCGGAAGGCAACACCACGCGTCCGTTCGAATCCGGCGACCAGGAGCTGATCGAGGCGGCGCTGTCGGTCTACCTCGACGTGCTCTACCGCAAGCACGCCGAATTCCGGCTGCGCCAGGCCAAGCAGTCCATCGAGGACGCCAGCCGCGCCCAGTCGGAGTTCCTCAAGACGCTGTCGTCGGGCTTGCAACCGCCGATCGACCGCATCGAGCGCCTGGTGCATGCCTGCGCCACCTATGCCGCCGAAACCGTGCCGGGCCGGGACTTGCTGCAACAGGCGACGCTCGAGCTGGCGAAGAGTTCGCGCGAGTTGCTGCTGCTGGCCAACGACGCGCGGCTGCTGGCCACGTCCGGCGAGGAGCGGCTGCCGATGGATATGCAGTGGCTCGACCTCGCCAGCATCATCCGCGGCGTCTTCCGCGCCACCTACCCGATCAGCGTGCGGGGCGGCATCGACCTCACGGTCGCGCTGCCCCCGCGCGCCGTCTCGGTTTGCGTCGACCGCGAGGGCATCCATGTGGCGCTCAAGACCATCGTCAGCGCCTCGCTGGCCCGTGCTGCGGCCGGGTCGCCAGTGAAGCTCATCGCGACCCGGCGTGGTGATGGGGACGTCGAAGTCCTGGTCAGCGTCACGGACGAGTTGGCATCGGCCTTCATGTTCGACATGGCGCCGGGTGCGACGCCTGAGGATGGCAGCGCACTGCTGATCGGGCCCGGCGCCGAGCAGATGTTGACGGCACGCCGCATTGTGGAAGCGCATGATGGCGTGCTGATCACCGAGCGGCGGACCAGCAACAGCAGCCAAACCCGTATCCTGCTCCCAGCGCAGATTGCCCGCGATGAGATTTCTGCCGCGCACACCAGTAAGCCGGCTGACAGGTCGTCGTTAATTTAACGATCGTCATGGCCGAGTGTCCTGACTGTTGCCAGTCAGGACGGTCTCGGCGCCGGTCGGCAGGATTAGATTTGCGTGCCGGGGGGAAGCTGCGACAGGCTGATCAACGTGGCGTCGATGGCCCGGAACAAGCCCCAGGTTTCGTGATATTCCAACTTGAAGGCGGCTGCACTCGCGTCCCGGTCATGCTCACGGGCTTGGATGTAGCTGGTCCACTTGCGGCTGGCCGGCTTGCGATGGTGGTAGTCGTGGCAGGGCGCATCCCCCACCAACACGACGACGCGCACCGGCAGATGCACCACCAGCATGGTCGCCCACCATTGCGTCCAGCGAACCAAGCCGCGCAGGCTGGTCGCCGGCGCGCGAGGCGGCATGGAGCCGGGAAACACGCCCCCGGTCGCCTGGTTGGACAAATCGCGGCCGCGGGTGCGGATCACAGCGAGATCGGGGAAGCTGTGTTCGCAAAGGATGCGGCCCACGGTTGCAATTTGCAGCAACACCGTGACCGGAAGCACCCATAGGAGCAGATAGCTCCACACATGCCCCGTTGCGACCGCGACCGCCGCCGTCAAGGTCCAGAACATCACGCCAGCCACCGTGTCCCATCGCCGGGACGAGTTCCACGCAGCTTGCATTCGCTTGATCGTGAAACGCCCGTGAAAAATGGGAGAAAGTAAATTCAGGCAGACTCGCGTTCTTAGTGCGCGGATTGGCTCCCCTGCTTGCAAGCGACAGGTTTGGAAGACGAAGTTGGCAAACTCGTCTTCATCGCTCAGTAACTTGTTATGGCTATGATGCAGCATGTGCTCGTGCTTATAGCTGTCGAAGTGCTTGAAGAGGAGTATGACTGAAATTAGCCGGCCGACGAAGATGTTTGCCGTTCGATTGCGGAATACTGTGCCATGTGAGCAATGATGGAAGACAACCACCTGAAATAATCCCAGCCCCGCGGTGACGAGCAGCATGCTCAGGAGCAGTAGCGGCACTTCACTCGGCGCTGCAAGTAAGCCGATGGCTAGGCCGACAACGATCTGAGCGCAGGCATAGCCGACAAACAGGAGCGGGGAGCGTTCGCGAATGGCTTCACCTGGCCTTGGTTGGGCCGTTAACCATGTCAGGAATGGCTGGACTGACGCTGGCAGTCTCTGATACATTGCGATCCGAGGGTTTGCCGCAGTTGATTGAGCAGTGTAGCATGGTGTTGCAACCAGTTGATCGATTGCAGTAGAAAAACCCATTTTAATCTCTCCGTCGTGACACAGGATGCGAGGTCGCACCCGCGATGAAGTATGCCGTCAAGCTGCGTAAAAGCAGAATCGGGCTGGCCCCCAGACTCCGAGCGGCTCGTAATATAGCGTAACGCTAGCAGTAATGCCGCGGTATAGATGCGTAAGTCTGGCCAGCCTGCCGCGGCGCCGCTCCCATCGATAAGCGTAGGCCGAAGCCGCTGAAAAGGGTGCAGAGGCGTACTATTCTCGCCGGGTTATATATCGATGACAATATCGCCGCCTGAGACGTGTAAATAACGAAGCAGTGGTTGCTGAACGATCCAAACACCATGGTTGCGATCACCACGAGACCTGCACCAGCAAAGATTTAGGAAATGATACGCAATTAGGTGGTTATGCCAGGCTGGAGATGCTCGCTGCACTGCACCCAGGCCAGTTGGCCGGCCTCCATGTCGGCGCATCGCAAAATAGCAGGGTGAACCTCAAGTCGAAAAACGCGGCAATGCTGAACAGGCGCTGAACGATGCGGCGGCGCGGCTGGCCCAGGTTTGCCGCAGATGCTGAGTGTGAGAGACGTCCCGTCGGAGTTTCAAGGACACTGCAGTGTCTCAGGCCGAGGATGCGCCGGACTGGCTGCCGCGGTCACTCACACTATCATGGCAACGCAACTCGGCCCGATTGCTGCCGTTGTTCCAACCATGCCCGAGCAACCGAAACACCCAGACGCCGAGTCCCTCCCGTCACCGGCCGAGCGGCACGGCGGCGATCACGGCATCCCTCCCGGCGTTCACGAGGAAACGCCGACTGGCTGGCCAACGAACGACCGCCATCAGACCGAAGTCGCGCCAAAGCCAAAACCGGATGCCTGACGCGGCCCACGCCGCGCGTCGCCATATCGGCGTAGCGACGGCCGTCATCCGCGCTTGGCTCCTTTCACCTCCGGCAGAGGCAGGGCGGTGGTGGATTTCACCCGCTCCATGCTCATCCGACTGCTGACGTTCTTCGGCGCCACCGCCGTAATCAGCCGCTTATAAAACGCATCGTACGCCGCGAGGTCGGTCGTCACCACCCGCAGCATGTAGTCGATATCGCCCGCCATCCGGTGCGCTTCCATCACCTCGGGCATAGCCTGCACCGCGGTGGCGAAGCGCTCCAGCCAGGCCGGGGAATGGTCTGCCGCCTCGATGGCGACGAACACCGTCAACCCCAAGCCCACCCGCTCCGGCGCCACCAGCGCGACCCGGCGCATGATCAGCCCGTCCGACTCCAACCGTTGGATCCGCTTCCAGCATGGCGTGGGCGAGAGCCCGACCTGCTCGGCCAATTGGGCGATCGAGAGCGTGCAGTCTTCCTGCAGCAGGGCCAGCAGCTTGCTGTCGATGCGGTCCACTTAGCTTTGGCGCAGGAATGGGTTGGTGGCCCGCTCTGCGCCGAACGATGACCCCGGGCCGTGGCCGCACAGAAAGCTGATGTCGTCGCCCAACGGCAGCAGCTTGTCATGAATGCTGGCCAGCAGGTCCGCCGTGTTGCCGTAGGGGAAGTCGGTGCGCCCGACCGAGCCTTGAAACAGCACATCTCCCACCACGGCGAACCGCGCTGCCGGGTTGACGAACACCACGTGGCCAGGCGTGTGCCCGGGGCAGTGCAGCACGTCGAACGAGGCGCCGGCCAGCTCCACCGTGTCGCCCTCCTGCAGCCACCGATCCGGCGTGACGTTCTGCGCGTCCGCTATGCCGAACCGCGCCGCCGCCTCCACCAGCCCGTCGAGCAGGAACTGGTCGCGCTGGTCCGGCCCCTCGATCGGCACGCCACCCAGCAAGACTTTCAGCGCGGCAGCCCCCGCAGCATGGTCGACATGGCCGTGAGTGAGCACGATCCGCTCCACCGTCACCCCGAGGCTGCGAACCTGCTCGGCGATGTGGCCGGCGTCGCCACCGGGGTCGATCACCGCACCCCGCATCGTGGCCTCGTCCCACAACAGGGTGCAGTTCTGTTGGATGGGCGTGACGGGGATGACGGCGATCTTCATGCTCGAGCTCCTGTCGGCGCGCTGTGCCGCCTCTGCTTAGATCACGATAGCGGCCATACGAACGTGACTTCATGCTTATTATGGTGAAGGTGCATCACCCGCCCGCCTGGAACGGCGCTGAACGACTCGATCGCGGCGTGGTCGGTCTGGCCCTGCAGCTTGATGGTGCAAACGATGTGCCGGGTCAGCCCGCTGGCGATCCAGCGCTCCACCAGGCTTTGCAACGGCGCGGGGTAGGCGATCACGTCGCTGAACAGCCAATCCACCGCAAACGGCTCCAGGGTGAACGCGCTGCCTTCCTGGGTGCGCACGCCGGGCAGGGTGGCGACCGCCGGGTCGAGCGGCGCGCGGTCCACCGCCAGCACCTGCGTGCCCAACTGCGCCAACGCCCAGCTCCAGCCGCCCGGTGCGGCGCCGAGGTCGACGCATTGCTCCCCCGGCAAGGGCCAGGCGCCAAGCCGGGTGCACGCCTCCCAGAGTTTGAGGTAGGCGCGCGAGGGCGGCCCGTTGCGGTCTTCGGCAAACACCGGTTCGCCGCCGAGGAAGGGGCTGGTTTTGGCTGCGCTGGCGAGCAGTTGGTCCGGCGCCAGCAGCGTCCAGCCGCCGAGATGGCTGCGCGGCGCGGGTTTGGGAAAGGCGAGCGGGCGCGGCCGCAACGGTGGCAGTTGCGCTGCGATCAGCGCCGAGCGGCGGTGGTGCGCGGCGGCATAGCCGTCCCAGTTGCGCTGGATGGCCCGCAGCGCGTCGGCCGCCGCCCGCACCGAGGGGGCTGGCAGCTCCACCGGCGCGGTCCAGACGTCCAGCGCCCAAACCGCGTGGCGGGGCGGCGAGGGAGACAGCGCCAACCGCCCATGCCAGGCCGAAACGACCACCCCGGCGCGTGACAACTCCTCGGCAAGTTGGGCCTCGAACCCGGCCGCGGCGAGGTAGGCGGAGCCGATCACCGCCGCAGCACGGCCGCCAACGCCAGCAGCAGCCAGGCCGCGATCAGCACCATGCCGCCGGTGGGCGCGACCGGCCCGAGCGACACCCCGGCCAGGGCCACCAGGTAGACCGCGCCGCAGAACAGCACCGTGCCGAGCAGGAAGCCGGCCGCGGCCCAATGCGCCAGCCCGCCACGGCGCTCCGCCCAAACGCCGGTGGCGACCAAGGCAAGGGCGTGCCACCCCTCGATTTGCACGCCGCTATCCATGATCCGCAGCACGGCAGCCGGCTGCCCCGCCAGGGCATGGGCCGCGACCGCCGCCATTGCCACCGCGCCTGCGCCCAACACGCCACCCGCGGCAATCCAAACCCGATACATCTGCAATTCTCACCCTCATGGCGGTTTCCCCTCGCCGGGGGCCGCGTTACTATGAGCCACATGCCACGCGGCGGAGACTTATTCCCAGAGATCGGACCGTTCGAGACCGGCTACATGCCTGTGTCCGGCGGACACGTGATGTACTGGGAACAGGTGGGCCACGCGCGCGGCCAACCCGTGTTGTTTCTGCATGGCGGGCCTGGCGCTGGCGCGGGCGCCGTGCACCGCCGCTTCTTCGACCCGGCGTTTTGGCGCGTCGTTCTGTTCGACCAGCGCGGCGCCGGCCGGTCGCGCCCGCTCGGCAGCCTGGTGGCGAACACCACGGCGGACCTGGTGGGCGACATCGAGCAGCTGCGCCGCCATCTTGGAATCGAGCGCTGGCTGCTGTTCGGCGGCTCGTGGGGGTCGACGCTGGCCTTGGCCTACGCGCAGGCGCATCCCGAGCGCGTGCTGGGCCTCGTGTTGCGTGGCGTGTTCCTCGGCCGCCGGGTCGAGGTCGACTGGTTCCTGCATGGGCTATCCGCGATCTTCCCTGATGCGCACGCCCAATTCGTGCAGTATTTGCCGCCGGAAGAACGCGATGACGTGCTCGGCAGCTATTTACGACGGTTGAACCACCCCGATCCGGCAATACACATGTCTGCAGCGCGCGCCTGGTCGGTGTACGAGGGCTCGTGCTCGACCCTGTTGCCCTCGCCCGACACCGTTGCGTCATTTGCGCAGGACCGCACGGCATTGGGGCTGGCGCGAATCGAGGCCCACTATTTCGCCAACGATCTGTTCTTGCCGCCCGAGGGGCTGATCGGCCACATGCACCGTATCGGCCACTTGCCGGCCGAGATCGTGCAAGGCCGTTACGACATGGTGTGCCCGCCGCGCACCGCCTTCGAATTGGCCGCCGTTTGGCCGGCTGCGCGGTTGACGGTGATCCCCGATGCAGGGCATTCCGCATTGGAGCCTGGAATTCGACGCTCCCTGGTCGCCGCTGTGGAACGGTTTCGTCACGCAAGATGAACGCAGCGGCAACCTGCGGCGTTGACCCGGCTCCGCTATCACCTGAGGAGTTGTGCTAAGAATGAAACAGTATGTTCGCTGGATGTTTGTCTCAGCGATGTTGCCGGTTGCCGCTTGCTCCAGCAGCGCCCCGCCGGCCCCCGCCCCGGTCGCGCCACCCCCGCCGCCCCCATTGGCCGCGGTCGACCAGACCTTCGTCAATGCCGCCGCCGCAAGCGACGCCTTCGAGATCCAGGCTGGCCAGCTCGCGCTCACCAAGGGGCATAGCGCGCGGGTGAAGAAATATGCCAACATGATGGTGTCGGCGCACACGCAAACCACGCAGCAACTGACGCAGATCGCCCAGACCCACGCGATGACGCCGGACCCGACATTGCCGCCGGACGAGCAGAAGATGCTGGACACGCTGAACAAGGTGCGCCCCGCCTCGTTCGACCGCGACTACATGCGTGACAACGTGATCTCGCACCGGTCTGCCATCAAGGTGTACCAGGATGAGATCGCCAACGGGCAGGACCCCGACCTGAAGCAGTTCGCCACCGCCACGCTGCCGACTGTCCAGCAGCACTACAAGTTGGCCGGTGGTGTCGCCAAGCGCTGACACCAGCCTCACCACTGTTTGGCTTTAGCCCTCTCCCGCCCGCGGCGGGGGAGGCTTTGCCCGGTGCGACGGCGGCTGTTATCCGCGCCGTCGCCGCCGTCGCCGCGCTGTTCGCCGCCATCGCGCCGCCCGCGCGCGCTGAAACCGGGCCAGCCCCGGCCATCATGACCGCGATGCTCCAGCTCTATGGCCGCTACAACCCGGCGATGCATTGCTGGCTCGCCACCGCACGGGACGGGCCCGTTCCGACGCCAGCCTGCCTCGCCATCGTCCAAGCGGACCGGGTTGCAGCCAGCGACGGCGAGCGGACCTACATGCTCCTGGCCGGGCCCAGCCGCGCGGGGCCGGTGATGGCGTTCGTCGAGTTCGGTGGCACGCATGGTTTGCGGGTGGTCGCCTATAGCCCGCCGCAGCACGACGGCATGCCCGCCGCACCCGACCGCATCACCCTGCAAAAGCTCGGCGCCAGCCAGTGGGGCTGGGTGGCCGACACGCCTCTCCCTGGGCGACGTCGGCAGAAGGATGCGTCCGACTACGTCGTCTGGCTACCGCGCGGCGCGAACATCGTCCCGGTCTACCGGTTTCCCCATATCGCCAGCGGTGGTGCCACCGTGAGCGACTACCGCGTGGACCAGGCCGACCCTGACGCCGTCCACTACCCGCTCGACATCGCGCTCAGCGGGACCAAGGATCGGCAGCCCGTCGGCGCGCCGGCGGTCGCCAGCTTCGACCAGCAACACTACACCTACCATCTCGAGCCAGCGCCGCCCTAGACCAAGACCGGCTCAGATAGAGTCGCTGGTCATGGTCTAGCTGTTTGTTTTGGCGAGCATGTTTACCGATCAAGTGACTTCACTTGATGCGGTCATGCTCTAAACCCACCCCATCGCGCGCGCCGCCGCCACCAGCACGGCCGCCGCCGCGCCAGCGACCAGGTCGTCCCCCATTACGCCCAGCCGGCCCGGCCTGCGGTCGACCCAGCCGATTGGGCCTGGCTTGGTAATGTCCAGCAGGCGAAAACAGGCGAACGCCAGCAGCGCGCCGCGCCAACCCGGGCGATCCATCGGCACCATGGCAAGCCACATGCCGGCAACCTCGTCGATCACCACCCAGCCTGGGTCGGCATCGCCGCCGGCGCGCGGGATCGCCCACAGCCCCGCCCCGGTGGCTATGGCCACGCCCGCCACCAGCGCCCAACGCCCCGCCGCCGCCAGCACAGCGAGCCCGGCCAGCGCGGCCGCCAACGATCCCCACGTGCCGGGCGCTTTCGGCAGCCAACCGATCCCGCCCGCGCTCGCCACCAGCCGGGCGGCGCTCACCCGAGCCAGCGCGCCAGCGGATGCGGCAGCACTTGTCCAGTGCGGGCGCGGTAGACCACCACGTTCTCGATCACGCGTTGCACGTAGTTGCGCGTCTCGGCAAACGGAATCAGCTCGATCCAGTCCAGCATTGCGACCGACCCCTGGCGCGGATCCTGGTTGGTGACCAGCCATTCCGCCACCCGGTTGGGCCCGGCGTTGTAGGCTGCGACCGCCAGCGGCATGGCGCCACCGAACTGGTCCAGCAACCCGGCGAGGTAGGCGGTGCCGAGCCGCATATTGTAGGCCGGGTCGGTGGTGAGCGCCGTCTGGTTGAGCGCACCCTGGCCGAGCGTTTGCGCCACGAACTGCGCCGTCGCCGGCATGAGCTGCATCAGGCCGCGCGCACCCGTTGGGCTCACCGCTTCGGTGTTGAAGTTGCTCTCCTGCCGGATCAGCCCCAGCGTCAGCGCCGGCTCCACCAGCCCGATGGGTGGGGTGACGGCGAGTGGCCAGCCGGCCTGGGGCAGGATCACGCCGTCTCGGCCGGCCCGGCGCGCATCGCCCACGGCCACATCCACCATCCCCAAATCCGCCGCGAGCCGGGCGGCGAGCGCGTGTTCGGCCGGGGTCGCCGCCAAATCCTCCAGGCGCCCAAGGAACGCGCGGGCCTGGCGCGGCTCGTCCCAGGCCGTGAGCAAGGCCGCCGCGCGCGCATTCTCCCCGCCCAGGAAGGCGAGCGCCTCGGGGGGCGTCCAACGCGGGTCCTGCAGGCTGCGGATGCGCGCGGCCAGTGCTGCGTCGTCCTCGCCGAGCGCACGGGCCGCCAACTGGCCGTAGAAGGTGGTCGGCCACGCGGCGGCGGCGGCGTAGGCGGCGTACGACCCGGCGGCGTCGCCCGCGGCCGCGTCGGCCCGGCCCGTCCAATACGCCGCGCGCGCCTGGGTGAGGGCGGCATGGCCAAGGGCTGCGAGCGCCACGAAGTGACGCGCGGCAGTCGCCGGATCGTTGCGCCAGCGCAGGGCGATGAACCCGGCGACGAACTCGGCTTCGGTCGCCTGCTCGGGCGCCAACCCGGCCGCGCCATCCACCAGCGCGTAGGCGCCCGCCGGGTCCGCCTCGCGCAGCCGGTGGTGCGCCAGCAGGTCGCGTTCCGCCCAAAACGCCGGCCGGCGCGAGGCGGGGGCCGCTTGTTCCGCCGCGACGCCGCTGGCGAACCAAAGCGCCTGGGCCTCCGCGTCCTGCCCAGCGCGGCGCAGGAAGCGGGCGAGTTCGAGTAGCAACCCCGGGTCGCTCGCCAAGCCGTCCGGCACGGCCAGCGCCAGCGTGCGCCCGGCCGGCTCGTCGCGCCGCAGCGCCAGGCGGGCGATGGCGCCAGCGCGTTGCTCGGGCGCCAGCCGCGCGAGCTGGCGGGCGGCCGGTCCGCCGGGCGCGGCCGTATCGGCCCAGGCCAGGCGGTCGAACCGTCGCCACTGGTCGGCCGGGGTGAGGCAAGCGCCCCATTGGATCAGGAAGGCCTGTTCTTGCGCCGGGTCGATGATGCCCACGACCCAGGCCTGCTCCGCCGCCGCGGCCGCCGCCGGCAGGTCGGCCAGTTCGTCCGCCGCACTGGCGCAGCGCAGCAAGGCCGCGGCCTCCTGCGGCAACGCGCGTTGGCAGAGCTGATAGGCCACCGCCGGGTCGGGTTCAGCCGCCAGCGCCTCGGCAAACCGGCGGCCGAGCAGGGCGCCGTTTGGCCAGCTCGGGTTGGCGGCGATGAACTGCGCGATCTCCGTCGCCGTGCCACCGCCAGGCGTGAGCAGGCGCTGGTAGACCACCAGCTTGCGCGCCACCGGGTCCGCCGCGGTCGCCACCATTGCGGCCGCCGCGGCCCAGTGGCGGGCACGCAGCGCCGCCGCCATCTCGCCGGCTCGCGCGAGGGGGGACAGCAGGCCCAGCACCAGGCAGAGCAGCAGGCAGGCGGGGGTGCGACACATGGCCCAGGCAAAATACCCGATCTCGGCCATCCTTGCAGCAGGGCGCGCGGCTGCCTACGCTACAAACCCGCCGTCTCTGGATTATCGCCCATGTTTGCAGGCTCCCTGGTCGCACTCGTGACCCCCATGCGCCCCGAGGGCGGTGTCGACGAAGCCGCGTTGGCCGCCTTCGTCGACTGGCAGATCGCGCAGGGCACGCAAGGGCTGGTCCCGGTCGGCACCACGGGGGAAAGCCCGACGCTGAGCCACAGCGAGCATCGCCGGGTGGTGGAGATCACCATCGCCACCGCCGCCGGCCGCGTGCCGGTGATCGCGGGCGCCGGGTCCAACAGCACGGCGGAGGCGATCGAACTGGCGCGCCACGCCAAGAGCGCCGGGGCGGACGCAGCGCTGGTGGTGACACCCTATTACAACAAGCCCACGCAAGAGGGCCTCGCGCTGCACTTCACCGCCATCGCCGACGCGGTGGACCTGCCGCTGGTCATCTACAACATCCCGTCCCGCTCGGTGGTGGACATGGCGGTCGAGACCATGGCGCGGCTGGCCAAACACCCCAACATCGTGGGCGTGAAGGACGCGACCGCCAACCTCGCCCGCCCGCTGCACACCACGCGCGCCTGCGGCGAGGCGTTCGTGCAGCTTTCCGGCGAGGACCACACTGCGGTTGCCTTCCTGGCCGCCGGCGGACATGGCTGCATCAGCGTGAGCGCCAACATCGCGCCCGCCTTATGCCGCGCCATGCACGACGCCTGGGCCGACGGCCGGGTGCGCGAGGCGATGGCGCTGCAGCACCGCCTGCTCCCGGTGCATGACGCGATGTTCACCGAGACCAGCCCCGGCCCGGTGAAGTTCGCCGCCAGCCTGCTCGGCTACGGCAGCGCGCATTGCCGGCTGCCGCTCGCGCCCATCGCCGCGGCGACGCAGGACCGCGTCCGCACCGCGATGACGGGGGCGGGACTGCTGAACTGAGGTGTCAGGCAACGCAATACGCAAGAAGTCCGCGCTGATCAGCCACGGGCTCGCGGCGCAAAACCGCAAGGCCCGTTACGACTACGCGATCAAGCAGACGGTCGAGGCCGGCATCGTGCTGAAGGGGCCGGAGGTGAAGAGCCTGCGCTACGGCCGCGCCACCATCACCGAGGCCTGGGCAGGGGAGCGCGACGGCGAGCTGTGGCTGTTCAACTGCTACATCCCGGAATACCAGGGCGGCGTGCTCTCCAAGTTCGAGCCGAGGGCGCCGCGCAAGCTGCTGGTGAAGAAGAAGCAGCGTGACGGGCTGCTCGGCTCGGTCAGCAAGGACGGCATCACGCTCGTCCCGCTGGACATCCACTTCAACGATCGCGGTGTGGCCAAGGTGCTGCTCGGGCTCGGCCAAGGCAAGCAGAAGGCGGACAAGCGCCAGGCCGCCGCCGCCAAGGACTGGGCGCGCGACAAGGCCCGCCTGCTGCGGAGCCGCGGATAACCCCCGGGAGCGCCGGCGCCGACGCGGCCCGGTTGGATTTGCGCGCGCTCGCCTTGCTGTTCCCCATGGCGGTCCTGGCCGGCGCGGCCGACACCTGCGCGCTGGTGCGGCTGGCCGGCGACAACGCCTCGTTCATGAGCGGCGACCTGGTTACCCTGGGCGTCGCCGCTGGCCACCGGGACCTGCCCAGCGCCACCGCGGTGGTGTTCACCGTGGGCGTGTTCCTCGCCGGCGCCATCCTGGGCGGCGTGGTCTCGCACCTGGCCCGGCAACACGCCGCCCCGGTGACGTTCCTGGCCGCCGCCATCCTGCTCGTCCCGCTGCTGGCGCCCGGCATCACCGTGGCGGCGCTGGCCTTGGCCATGGGCACGCTGAACGCCGCCATCAGCCGCACCGGGCGGATTTCGGTCGGGCTCACCTTCTCCACCGGCAACCTGGTGCGGTTCGGCCAAGGCCTGGGCCGGGCGCTGTGCGGGCAGCCGGATGGCGGCGTCTGGGCCTGGCAGTTGCTGCCGCCGGCTGGGCTGGCGACCGGCGCGCTCGCCACCGTGCTGGTGCAGGCGCGGTGGGGTGAGGCCGTGTTCTGGCCAGTGCCGGCGCTGGCGTTCGGCCTGGCGATCTGGTGCACATTGCTGCCACCCAGGAGATGACGCCCGCCATGCCCGAAGCCGACCTACGCCAGCAGGTGGTCGCGGCCGCCCGGGCCATGAACGCGCTCGGCATCAACCAGGGCACCTCGGGCAACATCTCGGTGCGGTATGGCGACACCATGCTCATCACCCCTTCCGCGACGCCCTACGAGGCGATGGAACCCGAACAGCTCGCGGCGCTGCGGCTGAGCGACGCCGGTGGCGACTGGCGCGGCCCGCTCAAGCCCTCCACCGAGTGGCGCTTCCACCAGGCGATCCTGAACGGCCGCCCCGACGCCGGCGCGGTGGTGCACACCCACGCGACGTTCTGCACCGCGCTCTCGATGCTGCGGCAGGACATCCCGGCAGTGCACTACATGATCGCAGCGTTCGGCGGCGCCACGGTGCGGTGCGCGCCCTACGCCACCTTCGGCACGGCAGAACTCGCCCGCCTCGCGATCACCGCCCTGCAGGACCGCAACGCCTGCCTGCTCGCCAACCACGGCATGATCGTGCTGGCGCCGACGTTGGAGCGCGCGATGTGGCTCGCGGTGGAACTCGAGACGCTGGCCAAGCAATACGTGCTGAGCCGCCAGGTGGGCACGCCGGCCGTGCTGAGCGAGGCCGAGATCGGCGCGGCGTTGGCTGGGTTCGCCACCTATGGGTTGCCACAGGCGGGCGAGGGCGATGCGGCAGCACAACCTGCGGTGCCCACGCGTCCTTGATAGAGTGGGACATTGGCTTATGTTGGTCGCCTTCGCCGCTCGCTGGCGAAACTAGGAGCCTTCATGAACCGTCGTTCGTTCGTCTGCCTTTGCTGCGGTGCCGCCGCGCTGAGCCCCGTGTTCGGAACCACGCTGTTCGCCGGATCAGCCCGTGCGCAATCCAAGTTGGTTTCCGCCGCCGACCACGCCTTCATCATGAAGGTCTCGCAAGGCGGTATGTATGA
Source organism: Acetobacteraceae bacterium (assembly GCA_965199105.1). Taxonomy (GTDB): domain Bacteria; phylum Pseudomonadota; class Alphaproteobacteria; order Acetobacterales; family Acetobacteraceae; genus LMUY01. Next base: position 2,838,968 of record CBDAQO010000002.1, read on the forward strand.
GGTCGAGGCGAGCAAGCTGGCCGTCGACAAGGCCCGGCAGCAGGACGTGATCGACACCAGCGTGTTCGAGGTCCACGACCATCAACTGGTCGGCGCCAAACTGACGTCGATCGCCACCGCGCTGGACATCTCGTTCCCGACGACCCTCAACGCCATGTTCCAACAACGCCTGGACCGGCTGAACAGCACGCCCGCCGGGGCCGCGTTCGACGCTGCCTACATCAAGGAGATGGAAGCGATCCACGCGGTGGACGTGTTGGCCTTCGCCGATGAAGCCAAGTCGGGCCAGAACCCGGACCTGCGCGCCTTCGCGGCGGAGACCGTCCGCATCGTGCGCCGCCACATCGGCTCGCTGCACGCGGTCCCGCTGCCAACCGCCTGAGGAGCGGCCGCGCGCTACTCGGCCGCTTGCAGTGCGAGGCGGGTGGTCGCGGCGCTGGTGGGTGTGGGGCGGCTCGCGTTGAACACCGCGGCCCGCAGCCAAGCCGGGCAGGCGCCGCGCAGCTCCATGCCGAGCTCGACGCCGATGCGGGTGGCGTCCTCCGCGGCACCGTCCAGGCTGCGCCGGGCCAGGAAGCGGCCGTCCGGGCTCGCGATCATGCCGGTCAGCCGCATCTTGCCGCCGGGCAGCAGGCGGGCATGGCTGCCGATCGGGGTGGAGCAGGTGCCGTCCAGCACCGCGAGCAGCGCCCGCTCCGCCCGGCACGCGGCCTTGGCCTCCGGGTCCGCCATCGCGTCCAGCATGGTCAGCAGCTCGTAGTCGTCGGACCGCACCGTGATGGCGATGATGCCCTGGCCGGCTGCCGGCAGCATCTCCTCCGGCGCGAACAGCACGTGCGCCGTGCTCTCCAGCCCAAGCCGGCGCAGCCCGGCGAACGCCAGCGTGGTGCCGTCGCAAGCGTTCTCGCCCAGCTTGCGCAGCCGGGTCTGCACGTTGCCGCGCATCGGCACGATGTTGAGGTCGGGGCGGGCGTAGAGCAACTGCGCCTGGCGCCGCACCGAGCACGTGCCGACCGTCGCACCCTGCGGCAGCGCGCCGAGCCCGAGTGCTGCATCGGCCTGGTAGGTCGGGCTCAGCACCATCGCATCGCGCGCATCCTCCCGCGGCAGGGTGCAGGCGATGGTCACGCCAGCGGGCAGCGCGGTGTCGAGGTCCTTCAGGCTGTGCACGGCGACGTCGATCCGGCCGTCGAGCAGCGACTCGTGGATCTCCTTGGCGAACAGGCCCTTGCCGCCGATTTCGGCCAGCGGACGGTCCTGGATGGCGTCTCCGGTGACACCGATGACGCATTCCGACAGCGCACCCGGTGCACGCAGCGGTGGGCACACCGCCTCAAGGGCGCGCAGGAACGCCCTTGTCTGCCATAGCGCGAGTGCGGAGCCGCGGGTTCCGGCGCGCAAGGGGAGGGGCCGCTGCTGGATTGGGCCGCGACGAAGGGTGCTGGTGTCTCTCATAGGCCTGTCCTTACTGGGCTGATGCTTGGGACGGCTGCGGCACGCCGCCGAGCTCCGGGAAATCCTTGGCCATGCTGACGCCGAACAGGGGCTTGTAGACCCCCTGGTGGCACGTGGCGCAGTCCACTTTCGGCACGTCACCGGTCGGGCCAAGCCGGTAGGATGGCAGCACCGAGTGCACGCTCTCCAGATAGTCATTATTCAGGTCCCGCACCATGCGGATGCCATACCAGGCGGTCACACGTTGCGGCGTGCTCTGCGACCAATCGGCGAAGGCGCGGCTGTTGTGGCAATAGGTGCAATTCACCCCGAGCGACTGGGAGAAGTGGATCATCAACGCATAGGTCCATTCGGTCTGCTTGATGGACTGCCGGTCACCGGTGGGCAGCGCCGTCGTGGAATTGACCCGGATTTCGGCGTTGTTCTCGAGAAATGGGGTGAACGGGTCGTAGGGCAGGGACGCCAGCCCAACCGAGGGCGAGGCAATGTTCTTGCCGGTGCCGGTTTCCACCATGCCCACGGCATGCGCCGGCCCTGGATCGTTATAGAAGATGTAGGCGGGCACGTTGTTGCCACGGTGGCAGGTATAGCAGGTCACCCCAACGTTTTGCACATGGCTCTTCCAGTCGACGTTGATGTGCTGCGTCATCTGCAGCATGCGGCGCGCGACGACCTTGGTGTATTTGTCGTCAGACGCGAAGTTGTTGCCGACGTGGCAGTAGTTGCAGCCCGCTTGCGGCGCCACCCACTGCGTGATGGAGGCCATGATGCGGGTGAACTGGCCGACGCTGAGGTTGCCCAGCACCTGCACGTTCTTGTAGGCGACGTTGGCCTTCAGCCCGACCGCCGGCAGTTGCGGCAAGTAGGGCGGGATTGCGTTCATCTTCAACTCGGCGGCAATCACCCCCGGTTGGAAGTTCTCCACCATGGCCGTGCCGCGATAGCCGCGCTGCACTTCGTCTAGCGGGCCAACCCGGAACGTGGTGATGATAATGACGGCACCCGCGACAGCCGCCAGGCCGCCGGCGATCCAGAGCGGGAAATACCTCATCGCGGCGCTCCCGGCAGGGTCGCCGGGTCGACCATGGGGCCGAACACCGCGGGATAGCTGGCTGCGATGCCATGCTTGACGCCCCAGAGATACCAATTGTCCACCACGGTGCCGGTGAGCAGGATGCCGATCCCGCCGCACACCGGGCAGAGCACGGCAAACCACCACGCCCAGCGATGCACCGACTCGAACGTGGCGTTGAACCCCATCGTCCAGCGCCAGAAGATGCCGGCACGCTCGGCCGCCGTGCCGCGATCCACGATCTGGTCGATCTCGCGCTCACCACCGAAGCGGCTGACCGCAAGCACGGTGGCGGCATGCATGGCGAACAGCAGCGTCGACCCGTAGAGGAAGACGATGGAGAGCATGTGAAACGGGTTGTAGAACAGATTGCCGTAGCGCAACGAGAACGCGGCCGTCCAGTCCAGGTGCGGGAAGATGCCGAACGGCACGGCTTCGGCCCAGCTCCCCATCAGCAGCGGGCGGATGAAGCCCAGCACGAGATAGAGCCAGATGGCGCCGGCAAAGCCCCAGGCGACATGCGTGCCCATGCCGAGCGCGCGGGCGCGGCGATAGACCCGCAACCACCAGAGCAGGATGGACGCGGTGAGGAAGAAGCCCGCCATCAGCCACCAGCCGCCTTGCGCCAACGGTGGGAAGCGCAGGCCCCAACCCGGCGCTGGCGGCTCGAGCGCCAGCCAGGGCAGCTCGCGGACGAACTGCACCGGGCTCCAGTCCACCGACGCCCACATGTTGAGCCCGATGATCTCGAACGCGGTGAAGCCGCAGACGAGTGAGGCCACGCCTAAGGCGCCGAGATAGATCGGCCCCACCTGCGCGTCACCGAAGATGCCGAGCAAATGCGAGAAGATGGGCGTGCCCTGGCGCAGGAAGGAGCCGCGCGCGGTGACCACGCCAGCGTAGGCCGGGCCACGGACCTGCACGCGGGTGAAAAGGTTCTGGTATTCAGCCATGATCGTGCCCCCTCACTTCCAAATCGGCAGGTTGAGCCACCAGCCCCACCATTCCGGCCAGCCGCGGTCCCAGAACGGCCCGCTGATCACGATGCAGATCGCACTCCAGAACCCGGCGGACAGCGCCAGGAACAGGCCGAGCCGGTGGATGCCCAAGGTGCCGATCGACCAGCCGATGGTGTCACGGAAGAAGCTGTTCTCGTGCTCGCCCGACTTCACCACTTGGCCCTTGGGCGGGTTGGCTGCCGAAAGCACGAGCGAGCCGTGCAGCGAGAGCGCGAACACGGTGGTGAAGAAGAATGTCACCGCCAGCATATGCGCCGGGTTGTAGTGGAAGTGCAGGTATTGGTAGCCGGTGTTGGACACCCAATCCAGGTGGCTCAGGATGCCGTAGGGAAAGCCATAGCCCCATGCGCCCATCAGCACCGGCCGGATCACCACCAGCGTGAAGTAGGCGAAGATGGCCATCGCGTAGGCGACCGGGATGTGCAGGCCCATGCCGAGCTTGCGGGAGATTTCCGCCTGCCGCAGTGCCCAGGAGGCGAACGCGCCCAGTGCGCAGATCGTGATCACCTGCCACAGGCCGCCCTCTTTCAGCGGGGCAAAGGCCAACCCATAACTGATGTCAGGCGGGGCGATGTTGATGCGCCAGACGTTCCAGGTGCCGCCGATCGCTGCCCCATAGACGATGAGCAGCGTGCCGAGAATGGAAAAAAACGCGGCCGTTACGCCGAAGAAACCGACATAGAACGGCCCGACCCAGAAGTCGAACAGGTCGCCGCCGACCAGCGTGCCGCCGCGCACGCGATATTTCCGCTCGAAACTCAGCATAGCCACGGTGGACGCTCCCTTTTTATCGCCGATGCGGCGGCCCGATCTTAGCGCCGGGCCACCGCGTAGGCTGTGCCTATTTTGCTGCGGGCGGCAACGGCGCCATCTGCTGCGCCACACCACCGGTGCGATGTGGGCCATCCAGCCAGTTGAAGCGATCGGTGCTCAACAGGATGAAGTGGATCAGGATCGCCAAGGTGAACAAGAAGATGCCAAGCGCGATCAGTGCTCGCCGGGGATCAAACAGGGTCCATACACGCCACATGATCCGGTCTCCTTAGCCGAGCATGGTGAGTGCGTGTTGCAGGGTCAGCATGCCGGTCTTGTAACCGTCCGGCCCGGGCAGCCAGGGGCGCCACTGCCACACCAGGAAGTGCGCGACGATGGCGATCACCGTGAAGGCGATGAAGCTCGTCATGAAGATGGTGTGGAACTCACGCGCCTCTGGTTCTGTCAGGCCCGACAGCGTTGTCGGCCTCTCTCGTTCGATCATGCCACTCACGTCGTAACCCTCCGCTTCAGGCCTCCCGGCCGCTGCCGCGCACAACCCGCGGCGGGGAACGATGGTCCGCGATCATGCGGGCACCGTTTGGGTTTCCTGGACCACCCGGTCCAGGGAAACTTCGTCCTCACCCGCCTGCCGGGCCGCGCGCTCGATACGGTCGCGCAGGCGTTTGGCGGCGGATATGCGCAGCAGGAACGGCTCCGCGTCGACCAGCGCGTCGAGCCGGCGCGAGGCCGCCTCGTTCCAGGCCATGGCGGGGCGGGCGGGCGTCGGCTCCACCCGGTCCATCTCGGTGCCGAGCGGCAGGATGTGGAACAGCGCGTCGAACAGCGCGTTACAGTATTCCTGCACCAGGTAGGTGGCGCCGGCGTATCCCATGAAGGGTGTGCCGGTGGCGCGGCGGATGATGGCGCCGGGGAACGAGGCGGCGATGAAGCTGCAGCGCGCACCGGCCTCGGCCGCATACATCCGCTCGTTGAACGAGCCGAACAGCACCAGCGGCGGGGTGGCCCGGATGGCGGCCCGGACGGCGGCGTTGTCGGTCTTCTGTCCAGCCAAGCGGGAGATGGCGAAGTTGCACGGGATGCCGAGTTCGTCTTCCAGGAAGCGCCTAATGCCGCGCGCGTAGGTGTCGGTCGCCACTACGGCGAACGAGGCGGTGGCGAAGAAGTCCTGCGTCACCGAGCGCCACAAATCCCACAGCGGCTTGATCGTGGTGTGCTTCTCGGCGGCGATGAACGGCTGCGGGTCCAACCCGAGCAACCCGCCGAGCGTCTCGAGGAACTTGGTGGTGGCGAACACGCCGATCGGCGCCATCAGGTACGGCCGGTCCAGCTCCTCGCACAGCTTGCGGCCGAACTCCTGATACATGCAGATGTTCACGTCCGCGTCCGGCAGCCGCCCGATGTCTTCCACGTGGCAGCCGAGCGGGAACTGCAGGTTCACCTCGCAGCCGATGCCCTCCACCAGACGGCGGATTTCGGCCGCGTCCGACGGCATGTTGAACGTGCCGTAGATGGGCCCGATGATATTCACCCGGGGCGGCGCGCCCTCGGGCCGCTTGGCCGGTGCGCGCACGCCGCCCTTCTTCTTGGCGCCGAACTCGGTCCACAACCAATAGATCGCGCGGTCGGCGCACTGCCACTGATCTTCGTCGATGGTGCGCGGCACGAAGCGCTGCAGGTTGCTGCCCTCGGGTGTCACGCCACCACCGATCATCTCCGCGATGGAGCCGGTGACCACCACGGCGGGCAGATCGGGGTCCTGCGTGCCACTGGCGCGGCGCATCGAGGCCTCGGTGCCGTTCTGCGAGAGCTCATCCTCCGACAGTCCAGTCACCACCACCGGCAGTTCATGCGGCGGCAGGCCGTCGGTGTAGTGCAGCACGGCGGTGACCGGCAGGTTCTCGCAGCCAACCGGGCCGTCGATCACCACGCGCAACCCGCGCACGGCGGAGAACGCATACACGGCGCCCCAGTAGCCGCCGGCACGATCGTGGTCGAGCACCAGCATCGCCTAGGTCCCCACCGCTTCGTTGGCCCGCGTCTTGGCCTCGCGCAGCTTGCGGTTGCGGTCGCGGAAGCCCGGCGGCGTCTTAGGCTCGCCCTTCCAGCCGTAACCGGCGCTGTCCGGCGTGCCGACGCCTTCGAAGAACCCGACCATACGGGCGAAGCGGTCCCGACCACGGGTTTGCGCGGCGACGATCCCGGCCAGGGAGGCCGCACCCGCCGGACCGAACAGCGGCCGCGCCGAGACCATGTTGGTAAAGTAAAGCGCGGGGATGCCCATTTCCTTGGCCTTCTGCACCAGCGGCGTGGTGCCGACGGCGAGGTCGGGGCGGGCATCCTTCATCGCCGCCAGATCCTGCTCGAGGCTGGCGCGGAACTGGACGTGCGCGCCGTGGGCCTGCAGCCAGTCGCGGTCCGCCTCGCTCCATTCGGTGCGCGGGCAGGCGGTGCCGACATAGGGCACCCGCGCGCCGGCCTCGATCAGCAGCCGCGCTACCAGCAACTCGGAGCCCTCGTAGCCGGACACCGTCACGGTCGCGTCGATCGGGTTGGCCGCCATCACCGCCTGGATCGCCGGCAGCGCGCGGGCCTTGGCCGCATCCACGCGCGCGCTTTCGATGCCAGCCGCGCGGCCGACGGCTTCAAGCCAAGCCGCCGTGCCCTCGACGCCGACCGGGCCCGACCCCACCACTGGCCGGCCCGCCGCGCGGAATTCACGCACCGCGGCGGTGTAGAACGGGTGGATCGCCGCCGCCACGTCGCAGTCCAGCGCGCCGTACAGGTCGCGCCACTCGCGCGAGGGGATTTGCGGCGCCACCGACAGCCCCATCGGCGCCAGCATGGCGGACACGCCGGGCGGGTCGGCCGGGAACAGCTCGCCGATCAGCGCCACCGTCGGCCCGGCGGCCGGCTGGCGCGCGCGTGCCACCGGGCCGCTCTCCGCTTCGTGGCGGGCGTAGCGCAGCATGGCGCCGGCCAGCACGTCCTTGGCTTCGGCATGGGTCGGCACGCCAAAGCCCGGCACGTCGATCCCGATCACGCGCACGCCGTTGATCTGCTTGGGCAGCAAGTCCAGCGGGACGCCGGATGCGGTCGGCACGCAGAGGTTGATCACCACGATGGCGTCGTAATCCGCCGGGTCGGCGAGCTGGTGGACCGCCTCGCGAATGTCCTCGAACACCTGGCCGCGCACCAGCGATTCGCTGTTGAACGGCACGTAGCCCACCGTCCGCTTGGCGCCATAGAAATGCGCGGTGAAGGTGAGGCCGTAGACGCAGCAGGCCGAGCCGCACAACACGGTCGCAGTGCGGCGCATGCGTAGGCCCACCCTCAGTGAGCCGAACGCCGGGCACATGGATTGCGGTTGGTCGTGCGGGCCGCGCGGGTAGTCGGCGGCCAGGCGGGCGAGCGCCTCACTCTTGCCGGCAGCGCCGGCGGCGGCGGCCAGCGTCTCGCGTCCGCCGTGGCAATCCCCTGCCATCACGCGCCCTCGTACACCACTTCAAGCGATGGCTTCTGCACCACCGGCGTCACCCACATGTCCTCCATGCTGGCGGGGGTGAGCACCACGTTTCGGCCCACGGTCTCGCCGGCAAACAGGTTCAGCAGCGCGTCATGCGTGAGCGGCGTCGGGCGCACCGGCGGGGCGGCGGCGGCAGTGGCGGCGAGCGCCTCGAACATCGGTGCCCAACGGCCACCGGGGCGGCCGATGATCTCGTAGTTGGCGCTCTTGCGGCGGATGTCGTCGTCGGCGGGAATGGCCGCCAGCACCGGAATGCCCACGGCGGCGGCATAGGCCTGCGCCTCGCCCGTGCCGTCGTCCTTGTTGATCACCAGGCCCGCCACGCCCACGTTGCCACCCAGCTTGCGGAAGTAATCCACCGCCGAGCACACGTTGTTGGCGACGTAGAGCGATTGCAGGTCGTTCGAGGCGACCACGATCACCTTCTGGCACATGTCGCGCGCAATCGGCAGGCCGAAGCCGCCGCACACGACGTCGCCGAGGAAGTCGAGCAGCACGTAGTCGAAATCCCACTCGTGGAAGCCAAGCTTCTCCAGCAGCTCGAAGCCGTGGATGATGCCGCGCCCGCCGCAGCCGCGGCCGACTTCGGGTCCGCCTAACTCCATCGCGAACACGCCGTCGCGCTTGAAGCACACGTCGCCGATTTGCACCTGCTCGCCGGCGAGCTTCTTCTTGGACGAGGTTTCGATGATGGTCGGGCAGGAGCGGCCGGCGAACAGCAGCGACGTGGTGTCGCTCTTCGGGTCGCAACCGATCAGCAGCACGCGCTTGCCCTGCTGCGCCATCATGTAGGAGAGGTTGGCCAGGGTGAAGCTCTTACCGATGCCACCCTTGCCGTAGATCGCGATGACTTCGGTCTTCTTCTTCGGCGGCGTCACCGAAACCGCGTCGGGCTCCAGTGCCGCTTCGGCGCGCAGACTTTCGGTCATGCTGGGTTGCGCCAGGTGCGGGCGGGCCACGGTGGCATTCATGCGGTTTGGCTCCAATCGAGGATCATCTTGAGGCACGCGGGGTCGTCGAACGCGGTGGCATAGGCATCCCCGGCGTGGGCGGGGTCGCTGCAATGGGTGATGAGCCCGTCGAGCGAGACGCGGCCGCATTCCACCAGGTCGCGCGCGGCGACCAGGTCGGCAGGCGCCCATTGTGCGGCGATGCGCAGCCTGGCTTCGCGCATGAAGGCGGGCGGAAAGGCGAACGACAGCCGCTCGCTGTAGAAGCCGGCGAGCACGATCTCGCCGCCTGGTGCGAGCCGGCCAACCAGCGCGTCCAGCAACCCGGCGTCACCGCTGACATCGGCGATGCAGGCGTAGTCGCGGCGCGGGTCGGCGTCTGCGTTGGTCACGCTGTAGCCAGCGGCGCCGTCGGTGCGGGCGGGATTGCGCTCCCACACGGTCGGGGTGCCGCCGGCCGCGACGGCGAAGCGGGCGAGCAGGCGGCCGAGCACGCCGTGACCCACGATGAGGTCGGGCAAGCCGCCGGCGAGCGCGTGCTGGGCGGTCGCGGCCAAGGCGAGCAACACGCCGCGCGGGCCCCAGTTAGCCGGAACCGGCAGCGCGCGTGCGCCGGGCACCACCAGGCGGGAGGCGGCGGCGCCAAACAGGCCGCGCACCTCGCCGAAGCACTTGGCCCCGGGCACGAACACGGTCTGCCCGACGCTCAAGCCCGACACCGCGCCCGCGAGTTCGACGCGGCCCACCGCTTCGTAGCCGGGGACGAGAGGGTAGCCCATGCCGGGAAAGCTGGGCATCCGCCCCGACCAGAGCAGGCGCTCGGTGCCGGTGCTGATGCCGCTGTGAGACACCGCAACCACGACGTCGGCCGGGGTGAGCGGGGCAAGGGTCAACCGCGAGACCGCGATACGCTCGGGTGCTTGAAGCACGACTGCGACGGTATCCACCTTCGCGCTCTCCCTGTTCTCGGTGCAGGCTTGTCCAGTCACTCTACATAGACAGGCACGAGCGTCAACTGAGATTTACACTTTCGGTGTCACGGCGGTCATCAGCCGTACCAGCATCGGTCGCCGGGTCGGCCGCTCCCGCACGCGAACGAACCCAGCGGCGCGCAAGAGAGCGGTGATCTCGGCAGCGGTCCGCGGCCGCCCGCTGCCCATGGCGAGCAGGTAGAAGCCGAAATAGGCGTGGCCGACCGACTCCGCGCCCGGCGTTTCCGCCATCGGCTCGGCCACGATGATGCGCCCACCCGGCGGCAGGGCCATCCGCGCGGCCCGTAGCAGCGCGGCGGCCACCGCGTCGTCGTGGTCGTGCAGCACGCGGACGAGCGAGATTGCGTCCGCCCCGTGTGGCAGCGCGTCGCGCCGGAAGCTGCCGGCAACGGTGGTGGCACGGCCGCCCAACCCGGCGCTGGCAAAGCGGGCAGCCGCGCGTTCGGCCACGGGCGCGAGGTCGAACAGCACCAGGCGCATATCCGGCGCGACTCGGGCGGCTTCCACCAGGAAGGTCCCGTCGCCACCGCCCACGTCCATCAGGCAGCGCACACCTGCGAGCGGCGCCGCTTCCAGCACGTCGGCCGCCACCAACGCCTGCGACTCGGCCATCAGCGCGCTGTAGCCGCTGACCTCGCCGGCCGCAGCCGGTTCTCCCGCCGCGTACGGCCAGAAGCCGCCTAGCGTTCCCGCCCGCTCGCCGCGCAACAAGGCGACCGGGTCCTGCAGGTCGGCGTAGAGCAAGACATGGTGCTGCACCATGGCGGCTACCGCCGGGTTGCCCAGCATGGCGGCGCCAAGCACGCCGAGGCCAAACCCATCACCGCGCCGGCAAACCAGACGCAGCGAGGCCGCCGCCAGCAGCAGCCGCTCGGTTGCCGGGGCCGCAAGCTGCAGTTGCTCCACCAGCGACGCGACGGATTGCGGGCCTGCGGCCAATACGTTGAACAGGTCGAGCCGCACGCACGCGACGAGCACTTGGGAGTAGACGAACCCGGCGCACAGGTCGAACAGCGCCCGGCTGCGGCGGGCCGCCACCGGGCGGGTGAGCGGGAAGCCGGCGGCCCAGCGTTGGAAGCGCGGGTTGGCGAGCAGCCGGTCGTGCAGCGCCCAAGCGCGGTCGAGCAGCCTCAATCGGCGGGGACAAGCCCGGCGGGCAGTAGCCGACGCGATTCCTGCTCCATCAACCGGCGCAGCGCCGCCTCGCCCGGGCAAGGTGGGATCACCGCTGCGGCCTGGCTCGAGAGCAACTGGAGCCGGCGCACCGCCCCCGCCACGCCGAGCGTCCGGGCGGCGCTGGGGCGGCCAAGCGCTTCGTCCTGCCCAACCGGCTTGCCGATCTCGTCCGGGCTGCACACCACGTCGCGGATGTCGTCGGCCACCTGGTAGGCCTCGCCCAGATGCTCGCCGAACAGGCGCCACGGCTCGCCATCCGCCCCCGCCGCCTGCGCGCCGGCCACGGTGGCGGCGGCGAACAAGGCGCCGGTCTTGGCCTGCTGGTAGTCGGCCAGGTCGACCTGGTCTTCGCATTCCCAAGCCTGCCCGGCGGCGATGCCAAACGGAACGCCCACCGCCGCACCCACCGTTTGCATCAGCGGGGCCAGGCGGGCAGGGGCCGCACCCGCGCCACGGGCGAGCACCTGGAACGCCATCACGATCAGCGCGTCCCCCGCCAGCACGGCCAGGCGCTCGCCGAACGCGCGATGCACCGCCGGCTGGCCGCGCCGGGTGGCGGCGTTGTCGAAGCAAGGCAGGTCGTCATGCACCAGGGAGGCGCAATGTAGCAGCTCGATGGCTGCGGCGGCGGCATCACTCAGGCCGGGCTCGTCGTCGCCACATGCAGCGGCCACGGCAAGGCAAAGCCGGGAGCGGACGCGCGCGCCTTTGGGGAACACCGCGGCGCGCATGGCGGCAGCCAGCCGGAGCGGGGCGCCGGTGACCTCGCCAAGTGCCACCGCAGCGTTCAGGCTGCGTTCGATACGGGCGGCGGGGTCCATTTAGTGTTCTCCCGGGCGGCAAAGTGTCAACCTGAGTTGGCACTTTGGACTGTCAATCTAATCTGCTACATCTGTCAACGGGAAAGGAGGGCCGCATGGGCAGCGATCGCGTCCTGGTCATCGGCGCGGGCGTGGGCGGCCTGGTCGCCGCGCTCGAACTCGCCGCCGCTGGGCGGGACGTGCTGGTGCTGGAGCGCGCGGCCACGCCGGGGGGCAAGATGCGCCAGGTGGTGGCCGGAGGTGTCGCCCTCGACGCCGGGCCGACCGTACTCACCATGCGCTGGGTGTTCGAGGAGATCTTCGCCGCCGCCGGCGCCTCCTTCGCCGACGCGGTAACGCTGCGCCCCGCCGCCCTGCTGGCCCGGCACGCTTGGTCCGACACCGAACGGCTCGACCTGTTTGCCGACATCGCCCAGTCCGCCGACGCGATCGGGCGGCTGGCCGGGGCGGCGGAGGCACGCGGCTACCGCCAGTTCTGCGACCGCGCGCGCCGCACGTTCGAACTGCTGGACGCCCCGTTCATCCGCGCCGCCCGCCCCAGCCCGGTCTCGCTGGCGGCGGCCGGCGGGGTCGGTATGCTGGGCATCGCGCCGTTCGCCGGGCTGTGGTCGATGCTGGGCGAGTATTTCCAGGATCCGCGCCTGCGCCAGTTGTTCGGCCGCTACGCCACCTATTGCGGCTCCAACCCGTTCCTCGCCCCCGCCACCCTGGCCTTGATCGCGCATGTGGAGCGGGAGGGCGTATGGCTGGTGGAAGGCGGGATGCACCAGGTGGCGCTGGCGCTGGCGGCACTGGCCGAACGCCGCGGCGCGGTGTTGCGCTACCAGGCCCCGGTTGCCGGCATCCTGGTGGAGCGCGGCCGCGCCGCCGGCGTGCAACTGGAGGATGGCGAGTGCATCGCCGCCGCCGCCGTGGTGGTGAATGCGGACGCCGGGGCGGTCGGCGCGGGCGTGCTGGGCAGCGCGGCGGCCCGCGCCGTGCCCGCCTTGCCGCCGCGGCAACGCTCCCTCTCCGCCGTCACCTGGGCGATGCTGGCCGAGACCGAGGGGTTCGACCTGGCGCGCCACACCGTGTTCTTCTCGCGCGACTACGCCGCCGAGTTCGACGCACTCGCCCGCGGCGCCCTGCCGCCCGACCCCACCGTCTACCTCTGCGCGCAGGACCGTGACCCGGCGGTGCCAACCGGGCCCGAACGCCTGCTCTGCCTGGTGAACGCCCCGCCCACCGCCGACCACCACCCCGCCCGCCCCGAGGAGATCGCCGAATGCACCCAGCTTATGACCGCGCAACTGACCCGCTGCGGCCTGACGCTGCGCCCGCAGGCAACGGTGGTGACCACGCCCACCGAGTGGGAGGCGATGTTCCCGCGGACGGGGGGCGCGCTGTATGGCCAGGCGCTGGACGGCTGGCGGGCGCCGTTCCGCCGCATGGGGGCGAGGACGCGGCTGCCGGGCTTGCTGATGGCGGGCGGCGGGGTGCATCCGGGCCCGGGCGTGCCGATGGCGGCGCTGTCGGGCCGGATGGCAGCCGCCGCAGCGATGCAGCACCGCGGTTCGACCGCCCCGTCCCGCCGCGTGGCTACGCCTGGTGGTATGTCGACGCGCTGAGCGACGATGGCCAGCACGGCCTGACCGTAATCGCGTTCGTCGGCAGCGTGTTTTCGCCCTACTACGCCTGGGCGCGGCGCGGCGGCGCGCTGGCCGACCCGGCGCGGTTCTGCGCCATGAACGTGGCGCTGTATGGGCCCGGCGGCCGCTGGGCGATGACCGAGCGCGGCGCTGCCACCCGGACAGCCACGACGTTGGCGATCGGCCGCTCCTCCCTGTCCTGGGACGGCGCCGCCCTGGCGCTGCGGCTGGACGAGCGCTGCGCCCCCATCCCACGCCGGGTCCGCGGCACCGTCCGCCTGCACCCCGGCGCGGTCTATGGCCGCCGCTTCACCCTGGACGCCGCCGGCCTGCACCGATGGCAGCCGATCGCCCCCGGCGCCAGGGTGGAGGTGGCGCTGGACCGCCCCAACCTAGCCTGGTCCGGCCCGGCCTACTTCGACACCAACGACGGCGACGGCCCGCTCGAGGAGGCGTTCAAGAGCTGGGAATGGTCCCGCACCAGCACACCCGCCGGCGCCGCGGTGCTCTACGAGGCCCAACGCCGCGACGGCACCAGCCAATGCCTGGCGCTACGCTTCGACGGCGCCGGCGCGGTGAACCCATTCGAGCCGCCCGCGCTGGTGGGGCTCCCCGCGACCCGGCTATGGCGCATCCCCCGCAGCACGCGTGCGGAAGGCGGAGCCGCGGTGGTGAAGACGCTGGAGGACACCCCGTTCTACGCCCGCTCGGTGCTTCGGACGCGGCTTGGCGGCGAGGCGGTGACGGCGGTGCATGAGAGCTTGTCGCTGGACCGGTTCCGCCGGGCTTGGGTGCAGGCGATGCTCCCGTTTCGCGTGCCGCGGGCGATGGGGGTTAGGGGGAGGGGCGTGGATTTGTGAGGTGTGTGCGGCCGGTTTGCGCCTCATGTCGGTCGTTCCGCGGTCCGGCACGGCCTGCGGATAGCAGACGTTCATCCACCTTGAGCGGCCCGGGCTACCGCGTCTGCAAATCAGATGTAAATTCCGCTTCGAGCGTCGGGTCATCCCGCGTTGAGAAGTCACCGACCGTGTAAGCCTCGTCATCGAGGTCGGGTGCGATCATTACGGTAGCAAAAATGATTTGGTGGTCGACTTTGCTCATGGACGACACCCTCGCGATCTGCATTTGGATGTTGTGGCTCCGCTGCGGTTCCATCCCCTTGTCTTCAATAGTGTCAATTAGACAAAAGCGCGGATGTCTAAAAAAACTATGCTTCATTGCTGCTGCCAAGAGACCGACAATGAAGCTCGTTTTGAGCACTACCCGCGAGCTTGCGGAAAAGTAACTCTGCCCATCGACGGTTATGCGGTTGGTTCCAAAGTCGAACTCCACACGCTTCGGGTCTTCGAAAGCGTCCTGCCTGCGCAGGTCGTGCCGCAATAGATCTCCAATCTCTTCGGCTACTGCAGTGTAGCCCCGCGCCAGCCGGCCTTCTTGCGAAGCGCGCAGGGTCTCGTTGCGTGATTGCAGCTTGGTCATTGACTGATTGAGTTCTTCCTTACGGCGCGAAATCTGGTGAAGTTTCTCCACCATGGCCCTGCGGCGTTCCAACTCCTCCAGTTGGTGATCGAGATAGCCGGCCTCTCTGTGCAGTGCGCGCAAACGATCTCTGGCGTCTGTGGAAGGTAGTCGCCGCAGCGTGGACAGTTGCCGCGACGCGACGCGCCATTCGGTTTCGAGCTTGGCATAACGCGCGGCCAGTTCCCCTACACTCTTCTCCCGCCGAGTTTGCAGCATTTCCGATTGCTTGAGCTGGATAGCGTTGTCGTTGATGAGGGAAACAATGCGGCTTTTTGACCGCTCAGGGTCAAACGGCGTCTTACACAGGTGGCATATCGTTTCACCAGGTTCGTCTAATAAAGAATAGCATGCCGGGCAGGTCTCGAATCTAACATGATTGAAATGGTTGGCTACTGCCGACGCGTCGCGCAGAGCGTCGATTTTCTGCTTGAGGCTTGCAATGAATTCCGCGGAATCCGCGATTTCCAGCGATAGAGCATCCCGTTCCTGCTGCGCCTCGCCAAGCTTTTCCTGAAGGTCCTGGACCTCTTTGTAGGCTTGCTCCTGCGCCTTCATGGTAAGCTGATCGTCGGACGCGCCGACAAAGGTCTGGCGCTCTGCCTCCTCGATCGCCGCCTGGAGACTCGCTCGCTTGGCTTCGAGGGTATGCTTCTCCGCTTCAATCCAATCGAGCGTGAGAGCTTCCCCAGCTTTGCCAAAGATAGCATACAGGCTTCGCAGTTCGCCGCTGACTGAATCGAACTCGCGCTGGAGCGTTCGAATCGTCAGTTCGTTCTGGTAAAGGTCCCCGTCATAAGCGCCGCAAAGAAGCCGCCCGACGGCGTCACGAAGCAGTGGCGAGTCGAACTGGCTGTCGAATTTGAAGAGATGCTCAACAGGGCTAAGCTGATCGGCATAGAGCAGCCTAAGAATCTGGTTCATCGTGAGATTGCCAGAAATGTCGTTGGCGACCTCCGGAATCCCAAGTAGGCGAAAGAGCGCCTGCGAAAAACTCTCCTTGCTCGCTGATCGTCTGTATGGGTAGCGTATCCACTGGTCGAGCGCAGCCTTCTGGGACGACTCGTAGTCGCCGCCAAAGATATCCATAGGCTGGCCCGTTTCGGTCGAAATCTCCCTGCCCAACGTGGCGGCGTTGCCGTTGATCTCGACCTCGATCTGCACCGCCGTGCACAGCTTTGCTGCGTCACTCCAGTCCGCTAGATCGCCGCCGAGGCAGTAGAAGATAATGTTCAAGATAGTCGATTTGCCGGACGCGTTCTCGCCGCGGATGATGTTCACGCCCTTGTGGAAAACCTCATCATAAGCAATGGCGAGGTTTTTCTTTACAACAACGCGTTTGACGATGAGCGTAGGCTCAAACAGGGTCATAGCGGTGCTCCAAAAGCCCAGTTCGATCCTTCAGGCCGCCCGAGCCAAGCAAATTGTAGTCCGACGCCAAAATACTGAGAAACTCCATTAAGTCGGCCTGGCTATCGTTCGCGGCGTTCACACGCGGCGCGATGTCATCCGGTATTGGCGCATTGGTTATGCGAACCTGGCCGAGAACAAGCCGATCCGGATCAATCAAGCCGTTCGCAGCAAGAGTGTTGAGAGCCGCGTTTTGGATGGGCTCCATGCGATTAAGGACCGCGCGCCCTT
Organism: Acetobacteraceae bacterium; assembly: GCA_965199105.1. Taxonomy (GTDB): domain Bacteria; phylum Pseudomonadota; class Alphaproteobacteria; order Acetobacterales; family Acetobacteraceae; genus LMUY01. The sequence continues at coordinate 2,855,540 of CBDAQO010000002.1, forward strand.
CCGGCTGTTCCCCGTAAGGCTTCGTGTGCCCGTAGGTCTTCGCCAGTCGCTTGTAGCGCAGATGGGGCTTGCCGATCCTGATTTCTCCAATCCGAAACGGGAATAGAAGATAAAAGTCGAGAATTCTGATTGTCTCGCGCGGCAACGGCCCTTTGCTCAAGATTGGCCATAGCCGGAGCAAGCGGAAGAGAGCGTGAAACGGATCAAGGGCAGCTTGATACGACAACTGGATCATGTATGCCACCGAACGAAGCACTGCTCGGCCAGCCAATAGATCATGCCCATGACGATGCCATGGTTTAGAGTGAAGACGGTGGTACCGCACTCGGCGATCGTCGGCGTAACGATAAGGGTGTCTATCAGCTGGTTGACTTGAACCTTATCCAGCTCTCCAAGCTTTGGATGTACATGCATGGTAAAATGGTGCTCGGCACCCGCAAGCAGGTAGGCGAATATCTCCTGCGCAGACGCGTAGAGCGACCACATCTCCAAAAGTTTAGCGAACTGCTCTTTTTTCGCATAAGCGACGTAAAGCTCGCTAGTTCGCCCTCCAGCTTTGAGCTTCGCCTCCAGCCCGACGATACCGTCGGCTGCCTCCTTGTGTTCGTAAAAATGTTTGAGACTTTCGACCGTGTGCCGCACCTCAGCGTTTTTACTGATTTCAGCTTGCAGTTTGTCCAGGAGCTGCTCAACGATCCCGGGCGCGCGATTCGTAGCCGGATAGGTGTTGTTAACGATCTTATCGCCGGCCACGATGTCGCCTAGAGCGCTTGCACCCCGTTGATCTATGCGGGTGGCCACCGGCTGATATCGGGTTCTCGCCGCAGACTTACTTATGCGGCGCCGACGTCTTGTTACCGCCTACGATGTCGCCGTCGGCGCGCGACCGGCTTTGGTCTACTACCGATCCCGTGCCCGTGGCACGGTTTTTGGTCAGCTGAAATGTAAGCAGCGAGCCGCTTACCAGGCCACCAAGGAAGCTGAGTATCTGCGAGCTATGCTGCGTCACAAAGTCCAGCATCTACGCTCCATCCCCGTTCTTCGCCAGTCGGCTCAGCTCGCGCAGCCCGCTCGCAGGACACACTTCAAGTTATTTACCGGCAGTGATCTATTGCTGATGGGGTGTCAAGGGTTTGCATGTGCCGGCCTAGTGCCTGTGCAAGGCGATCCGGCTCTCAAGTAACTGCCTGACCACGCAACCATACCTGTGATGTGGAGTACGCGCGCCACGTTGAGCTGGCATGGTGGACGGTGTGAAATGGTCAGACGTGCTGGCCGGTTGGCTTAAGTAGGCTGAGATCGTCCGCTTTCCCCTACTTCTGCTCTAAACCTGCCCGTTCGCCCGCGGCCCCTCCTCGTTGCCCCGTCAGACAACCCGAACGTCACCCGGATACGCCAAAAGCCCGGCGTCCGCGGTCACGAACGGCAAACCTTCCGCGAGCGCTTGGGCGACGAGCAGGCGATCGAACGGGTCCTTGTGGAGCGGCGGGAGCAGGTCGACGGCCAGGGTGTGGTCGCTGGTGACGGGCAGCTCGATGTAGCCGTTCTCCACCAGGCCGCGGCGTAGGACGCGTGGGTCGATCCGGAAATCCGGGCGGTTGAGCGCGCGCTTGATGACCACTTCCCACAGGCTCGCCGGCGAGAAGGCCAGATCGTTGCCCTCGTCCTCGATCATTGCGCACGCCGCGGGCGAGAGGCGCTGAGGCGTGTAAGCCGCCCAAAGCAGCAACTGCGTGTCGAGCAGCAGCCTCAAACGCCTCCCTCAAACATATGCTCGATCAGCGAAGCGCCCATCCGATCGAAATCGTCCGGCACGTCCGCTTGTCCGGCCAGGAAGCCAAGACGGCGTTTGGCACCTGGCTCGGGCGCGTCGACCGCACTCACCTTGACCAGCGGACGACCCGCTTTCGCAATGACGAAGGGCTCGCCGCACGTTGCGCGCTCGATCAAGCGCGACAGGTGAGTCTTGGCTTCGTGGATGTTGACGGTGTGCATGTGCGCCTTAAACTAAGTTCAGCGAACTTAGTCTCTCCCGTCGCACCTTGCAATGGAGCTGCATTCGCGCTTCACACCCCTCAAGCCACCGCCAACGCCTCCCAAACCCGCTCCGGCGTGGCCGGCATCTCGATGTGTCGCCCGAGCGCGTCCGCCAGCGCGTTCATCACCGCCGGGAGCGCCCCTGCGCAGCCCGCCTCGCCGCAGCCCTTCGCCCCCAACGCGTTGGTGCGTGCCGGCACTGGGTGGCTGCGGAAGACGAAGTCGGGCGCGTGGGTCGCCTGCGGCATGGCGTAGTCCATGAACGAGCCGGACAGGAGCTGGCCGTCGCCGTCGTAGGAGGTGCGCTCCAGCAGCGCCTGGCCGATGCCCTGCACCACGCCGCCATGCGCCTGGCCCTCGACCAGCATCGGGTTTACCAGGGTGCCGAAATCGTTCGCCATGGCGTAGCGCACCACCTCGGCCACGCCGGTCTCCTCGTCCACCTCCACCTCGCACACGTGGCAGCCGTTCGGGAATGCGGAGGGCGTGCCTTCGAACACGTGTGCCACGTCCAACACGCCAGGCATGCGGGCGGCCAGGTCGGTGATGGCTATGCCGCGGTCGGTGCCCACCACCCGGAAGCGGCCGGCGGAGAACTCGATGTCGGCCTCCGCCGCCTCCAGCGCCTCGGACGCCGCGGCCCGGCCCTTCCCGATCACCAGGGCGGAGGCCTCGCTCAGCGCCGCGCCGCTGTTCATGATGGAGCGCGAGCCACCGGTGCCGCCGCCGGCGAGCAACTGGTCGCTATCGCCCTGCACCAGCCGCACCCGGTCGAACGGCACCCCCAGCCGGTCCACCAGCACCTGCGCCAGCGGCGAGGCGTGGCCCTGGCCGTAATCCAGCGTGCCGGTGGTCACGGTGATGCCGCCATCCGGGTCGAAGCTGATGCCGCCCATCTCCTTGTTGGCGGGGGCGGTCACCTCGAGGTAGTGGCCGATGCCGATGCCGCGCCGCTTGCCCCGCCGGCGGCTGTCCGCGCGCCGGGTCGCAAAGCCGTCCCAGTCGGCCGCCGCCAGCGCTTCGTCCAGCAACGCGGGGAAGTCGCCGCTGTCGTAGACCATGGTGGAGGGCGCGGTGTAGGGGATCTGCTCGGGCTGGATGTGGTTGCGGCGGCGCAGTTCCACCCGGTCGATGCCGATCTCGCGCGCCGCCGTGTCCACCAGGCGCTCCATGTAGTAGTTGCCCTCCGGCCGCCCGGCGCCGCGATAGGCGCCCACCGGCGTGGTGTTGGTGAACACGCTGCGGGTCGAGACCTCCACCAGCGGCGTGGCATACACCCCGATCACGTTCTTCACCGTGTTCATCGACTGCGGCAGCGTGGTGCTGTTGCTCAGGTAGGCGCCGATGTTGCCAAACCCGGTCACCCGCACGGCGAGGAAGCGGCCATCGGCGTCCAGCGCCAACTCGGCCGTCATGTCGTGGTCGCGGCCATGGCTGTCGGACAGGAAGCTGTCGGAGCGCGCGTCGGTCCACTTCACCGGGCGGCCCAGCACGCGCGCGGCGTGCAGCAGGGCGATGTATTCCGGGTAGCAGCTCGCCTTCATGCCGAACGAGCCGCCGACGTTGCCGGTCAGCACGCGAACCTGCTCGGCCGGCACGCCCATGACGCCCGCGACCGCCGCCCGCATGCCGAACACACCCTGGCAGCCGAGCCGCAGCACCAGCCGCCCGTCCTCCACCGTCGCCAGGGCAGACCGTGGCTCCAGCGGCGCCACCACCACCCGGCTGTTGGACAGATGCAGCCGGGTGACGTGCGCCGCGCGCGCGAAGGCGGCCGCCACGGCCGCGCTATCGCCGAAATGGAAGTCGAGCGCGATGTTGCCCGGGGCGTCGGCATGGAGCAGCGGCGCACCCTCGGCCGCCGCGTCCGCCGCGCTGGTCACCGCGGGCAGCGGGTCGACGTCGAGCATCACCATCTCGGCCGCATCCCGCGCCGCGTCCCGGCTGGTGGCGACCACGAGGGCCACCGGGTCACCCACGTAGCGCACCCGCTCGGTCGCCAGCACCGTCTGGTGCGGGCGCGGTGTGGCGGAGCCGTCGCGGTGCTTGTTGGCGGGCGCCTGCATCGGGCCGATTCCGGCGGCAACCAGGTCGGCGGCGGTGAACACGCCCAGCACGCCGGGCATGCCGCGCGCCTCGGCGGTGTCCAGCGCGCGCACCAGGCCGTGGGCGTAGCGGCTGCGCACCATCACGCCATAGACCTGGCCCGGCAGCGACAGGTCGTCACTGTAGCGGCCCTTGCCGCGCAGCAGCACCGGGTCCTCCTTGCGCGAGACCGGCTGGCCGATGGCGAAGCGGCTGTTGGCATCCATCGGCATGTCCATGGCAAAACTCCTATCGCGTCGCAGCATTTCGGCACGGCTGACCATGGATAAAGACGGCGACGCCGGTTAGTTTCTGTTAACCAGCGTGCTGTACACACCATTGCAAGGGGGCATGGCGCAAGGTGGAGGACAGTTGACATGAGCGAGCGCTTCCTTGTCACCGGCGGGGCCGGCTACGTCGGCAGCCACATGGTGGACCTGCTGGTCCGCCAGAACGCGAGCGTCACCGTGGTTGACAATCTGCGCCAGGGCCACCGCGCCGCGCTGCCGCCCGGGGTCGAGCTGGTGGTGGCGGACGTGAACGACCCGGCGGTGATGGACCGCGTGCTCGCCGGCCGCGAGTGGCACGCGGTGTTCCACTTCGCCGCCCTCTCGCTGGTGGGCGAAAGCATGCAACAGCCGTTACGCTACCTGCGAGACAACGCGGGCGGCGGGTTCACGCTGATCGACGCCGCAGTGCGGCACGGCGTCCGCCGCTTCATCCTGTCGTCCACCGCCAATTTGTTCGGCGAGCCCGACACCGTGCCCATCCCGGAGGACGCCGCCATCCGGCCCAGCTCGCCCTACGGCGAAAGCAAGCTCATGATCGAGCGCGCGCTGTTCTGGGCGGAGCGGCAGTTTGGCCTGCGCTCGGCTTGCCTGCGCTACTTCAACGCCGCCGGGGCCGACCCGCAGGGCCGCATCGGCGAGGACCACGACCCGGAATCGCACCTCATCCCCCTGGTGATCGACGCCGCACTCGGCCGCCGCGGCGACATCACCGTGTTCGGCACCGACTACCCGACGCCCGACGGCACCTGCATCCGGGACTACGTCCACGTCGCCGACCTAGCGGAGGCGCATCTCTGCGCCCTACGGCAACTGGATGACCACAGCGTGACCTACAACCTCGGCAACGGGCAGGGCCACTCGGTGCGCGAGGTGATCGCCGCGGTGGAGGTTGTGGGCGGGCGGCCAGTTCCGGTGCGCTTCGGCGAGCGCCGGGCCGGCGACCCGGCAGTGCTGGTCGCAGCGTCGGACCGGATCAAGGCCGCGGCAGGATGGTCGCCACGCTTCGCCGACCTGCAAGAGATCGTCCGCACCGCCTATGCCTGGCGCGAGGCACACCCTGGCGGCTACGGCGACCGCTGAGTCAGGGCCGCGGTGAGGCGGCCGTGGGCACCGCGACCGGCCGGTTGAACCGCACATCCTCGCCGCGCTCCCGCCACGCCGCCTCTGCTCCGGTGGCGGGCACGGCCAGGTAGGCCACCCGCTTAGCCTCCTTGCGGCCGCGCGCCACCGAGTCGAGGATGAACCCGCACGTGGTGGACAGGAACGCCAGCCCCATCAGCCCGGTCGCCAGCACTGCCGTCGGCAGCCGCGGCACCAGGCCGGTGGCCATGAAATGGACGATGATGGGCGCGCCGAGCCCGAGCGCGGTCAGCGCCAGCACACACGCGCCGGCAAAGAAGAACTGCAGCGGCCGCACCTCCTTCACCAGCACCACGATGGTGCGCAGGATGCGCAAACCGTCGGTATAGGTGCGCAGCTTGGACGCCGAGCCGACCGGGCGTTCCTTATAGGCGGCAAGCAGTTCGCCCACCGGCATCGCCAGTTCCAGCGCGTGCACGGTGAACTCCGTCTCCGTCTCGAACCCGGTGGAGAGCGCCGGGAACGACTTCACGAAGCGGCGCGAGAACACCCGGTAGCCGGACAGCATGTCGGTCACGCGGTCGCCAAACAGCAGCCGGACGATCTTGCTCAACACTCGGTTGCCGAGCCGGTGTCCGGCGCGATACGCCCCGCCCGCTTCGGCCACCCGCGTCGCGGTCACCATGTCGAGCGGCCCCTCGAGCAGCATGCGCACCATGGCGGGCGCCACCGCCGGGTCGTAGGTGTCGTCGCCATCGACCAGGATGTAGGCGTCGGCCTCGATGTCGGCGAACATGCGCCGCACCACGTTCCCCTTGCCCGGCAGCGCCTCGCGCCGCACCACGGCCCCGGCGGCGCGCGCCTCGGCGATGGTCTGATCGGTCGAGTTATTGTCGTAGACGAACACCGCCGCGTCCGGCAGGGCGGCGCGGAAGTGCGTCACCACCTGGCCGATGGCCACGGCCTCGTTCTTACAGGGGATCAGCACGGCGACTCGGATCATCGGAAGACCACGCGGCGAGAGAGCACGAAGTTGGCTGCCATGCCGGCAACAGCGCCAGCGGCGACAGCAATCACGGGGGAGTGGGCGCAGAGCGGAACCGTCGCCACCAAGCTGAAATAGGTGCCCAGGTTCAAGCACAGCCCCGGCACGTTCACCACCACGAAGCGCAGCCACTGCCGCAGCATCGGCTCGCGACTGCTGGCGCCGCGGAAGGTCCACACCCGGTTCAGCCACCAGGTGGTCGTCACCGCAACGGCGTAGGCAACCAGGCCGGCGGCATAGAGCCCGACTGCAGTCACCGTGGCGTAGACCACTGCCGTGTCCACCAGGAAGCCGGCGACGCCCACCGTGCCGAACTGCAGCAATTGCGCGAGCAGCCGGACATGCCCCACCGATATGCGTCGCCGGGCGGGGCCGGGCAGGGCGCCCACCAGCCAATCGACCAGGGCCAGCATGGCGCGCCTTATAGGCCGTCGCGCCGGTGCGGCAAACCGCTTCAGGCATGAAACGACGGGTGCGGATGTGTTAAGGCCACCGGCTCCGCTGCCGATACAAACCGGGAACACCCGCTCATGAAGCGTCGCACCTTGCTCACCGCCGCCGCCGGGCTCGCCTTGCCCGCCATCGCCCGCGCGCAGGGCACCCCAGGCTCCACCCAGATCGTCAAATTCATCCCGCAAGCCGACCTCGGCGTGCTCGACCCGCATTGGACCACCGCCTACGGCACGCGCACCCACGCCTTCATGGTGTTTGACACACTCTACGGCACCAACGGGCAGTTCAAGCCCAGCCCGCAGATGGTCGCCGGCCACACAGTCGACCACGACGGCAAGCTGTGGCGCCTCACCCTGCGCGACGGGCTGAAGTTCCACGACAACCAGCCGGTGCTGGCGACCGACTGCGTGGCCAGCATCTATCGCTGGGGCCGGCGCGACCCGTTCGGCCAGGCCCTGCTGGCGGCGACCGACCAGTTGTCGGCCGAGGGTGACAAGGTGATCGTGTTCCGCCTCAAGCACCCGTTCCCGCTGCTGCCGGACGCACTGGGCAAGACCACTGCCATCATGCCGGCCATGATGCCCGCCCGGCTGGCCGCGACCCATCCGGACGCACCCGTGCCGGAGCTGGTCGGCAGCGGCCCGTTCCGCTTCATGGCGCAGGAGCGGAGGCCGGGCGCGCTCGCCGTCTACGCTAGGTTCACCGAATACAGGCCGTGCACCACCGGCGTGCCCGATTGGACCGCCGGACCCAAGGTCGCGCGCTTCGACCGGGTGGAGTGGCACGCCATCCCCGACCCGGCGGCCGCCGCCGAAGCGCTGCAGAACGGCGAGATGGACTGGTGGGAGTGCCCGGCGGCGAGCGTGCTGCCGGAGTTGCAGGCCAACCGCTACCTGAAGGTCTCGCTGCAGGACCCGACCGGCCAGGTCGCCATCCTGCGCATGAACCAGCTACAGCCGCCGTTCGACAATCCTGCAATCCGGCGCGCGTTGCTGGGCGCGGTGAACCAGGCGGACGTGATGCAGGCCGTGGCCGGCCCCGACCATGCGCTGTGGCGCGACGGCGTCGGCGTGTTCTGCCCCTGCACGCCGCTGGCCAACACCGCCGGCCTGGGCGCGCTCACCGGGCCGCGCGACCCGGCCAAGGTGAAGGCGGACCTGGCGGCGGCCGGCTACCAGGGCGAGCGCGTGGCGGTGTTGGTGCCGACCGACGTTCCCGCGTTGCAGGCGATGGCCACGGCCGGGGTCATCATGCTGCAGCAGGCGGGCCTGACCGTGGACGCGCAGGCGATGGACTGGGGCACGGTGCTGAGCCGCCGCACCAGCCAGGCGCCGGTCGACCAGGGCGGTTGGAGCGTGTTCTTCACCGCCTTCGCCGGCCCCGACATGCTGAACCCGGCGAACCACCTGCCACTGCGCGGCAACGGGCTGGACGCGTGGTTCGGCTGGCCCACCGCGCCTGCGCTCGAGGACCTCCGCGCCGAGTGGTTCGCCGACCCGGACCTGGCGGCCCAGCAAGCCACCGCCGCCAAACTGCAGCAGCAGGCGCTGACGGACGTGCCCTACATTCCGCTCGGCCAGTATCTCCAGCCGACCGCCTACCGCGCCTCGCTGCAGGGCGTGCTCAACGGCTTCCCGCTGTTCTGGAACGCGCATTGGGGCCTGTGAGCGAAGCGCCGCCGCCGCTGGCTGCTAGGTTCCGGGTTGGAACGCGAGCGACAGGCCGTTCATGCAGTAGCGCTCGCCGGTGGGCGCCGGGCCGTCGGGGAACACGTGGCCGAGATGGCCGCCGCACTTGCTGCACACCGCCTCGGTGCGGACCATGAAGTGGCTGCGGTCGTCGCGCGTCACCACCGCACCGTCGATCGGCTTGAAGAAGCTCGGCCAGCCGCTACCGCTTTCATACTTGGTGTCCGAGGTGAACAGCGCCTGGTCGCAGGCGGCGCAGGAAAACACCCCGGTGCGCTTCTCGTAGTTCAGCGGGCTGGTGCCGGCGCGCTCGGTGCCCTGCTCGCGCAACACGTGGAACTGCTCGGGGCTGAGCTGCGTGCGCCACTCGGTCTCGCTGCGCTGCACGGGGAACGCCGTTTCGGTGTCGTCCTTGGGTGCCTTGCCAAAAAAGTTCATCGCGATCTCCTATCCGCCCGAAGCAGGGCAATCACATTTGCTACTTCCTCTCCCGCGCGCGGGAGACGGCTTTGAAGCGAAATGGGGTGCGCGGTGGCGGCGGGCAACGGGGTCATTCCGCGGCCATCGCCCGTGCCGCCTCCGCGCGCGCCCACACCGCCGTGTCGTGGAACACCGCGCCGCCGTTGGGCGCGGCCGCATCGTCGCTGGTGAGGGCGTTGATCCCCACGCCGCCCTCGAACGCGCTGTGCGGCCAGACGCTCTCCGCAATGATCGTGCCGGGCTGCTGACCCATGCCGAGCGCCACGTGCAGCACCACTTCGCCTCGGCTATTGCCGAGGCGCAGCCGGTCGCCGGGCACCACGCCGAGGTCGGCGGCGTCGTCCGGGTGCAGCAGGGCGGTGGGGCGGCCCTCCCGGCGCTGCGAACTGGGCGTTTCGGTGAACGTGGTGTTGAGGAACTGCCGCGCCGGGGCGGTGACCAGGCGGAACGGGTGCTGCTCGGTGGCGGCGTCGTAGCTGGCCCAATGGTCCGGCAGCGCGGGCATACCGGCCGCGTTGGCGCCGATCGCGCTCCAATCCGGCGCGAAGCGGAAGCGCCCGCCCGGCTGCGCAAAGCCGTCGAGGAAGTGCGACGCGCGGAACGGCGGCTGCTTGTCCACCCAGCGCCCGGCCAGCACTGCCTCCGCGCTGCCATAGCCCGAGGCACGCAACGTGGCGTCCACCAGCTCCATCGCCGTCATCTCGAAGCCCGAGTGCTTGGCGCCGAGGCGGTGCGCCAGGCTGCAGATCAGCTCGTGGTTCGAACGGCACTCGCCCGGCGGCGCCACCAGGCGGCGGCCGACCTGCACGTGGCTGTGCCCGCCTGCGTGATAGAAATCGTCGTGCTCGAGGAAGGTGGTGGCCGGCAGCACAATGTCCGCCATGGCCGCCGTCTCGGTCATGAACTGCTCGTGCACCACGGTGAACAGATCCTCCCGGGCAAACCCGCGGCGGACGCGGTTGCTGTCGGGCGCCACCGCCACCGGGTTGGTGTTCTGGATCAGCATGGCATGCACCGCCGGGCCGTCCCCCAGGTCGGCCCGGCTCCCGGTCAGCACCGAGGCGATGCGGCTCATGTCGAGCTGGCGCACGCTCGGGTCGCGCTGCTCGCGGGCCTCGATCAGCGTCTTGTCCCACTGGTAGATGTCGCGGTTGTTCCAGAACGCGCCGCCGCCCTCGTGCTGCCACTTGCCGGTGACGGTGGGCAGGCAGGTGACGGCATGCAGCATCGCCGCCCCGTTGCGCGCGCGGCTAAAGCCGTAGCCCACCCGCAGGAAGGCGCGCGCGGTAGTGTTGTAGGCGGCGGCGAACGCCTCGATCTCCGCCGCGCCGAGCCCGGTGATGGCGGCCGCCCACTCCGGCGTGCGGCTGGCGAGGTGCGCCTCGAGGGCGGCGGGCGCGTCGGCGTAGCGGTCCATGTAGGCGCGGTCGGCATGGCCGTCGCGGAAGGCGCAGTGCATCACCGCGCAGGCGAGTGCGCCGTCGGTGCCGGGCCGCAGGGCGAGGTGGGTATCGGCGACCGCGGCGGTGCCGGTGCGGTACGGGTCCACCACGACCAGCTTGGCGCCGCGCTGCTTGCGGGCCCGGGTGATGTGGGTCATGGCGTTGACCTGGGTGGCCACCGGGTTGCCACCCCACATCACGATGAGGTCGGCCTGCGCCATCTCCCGCGGGTCCGGCCCGGTGATGCGCCCCACGCCGGCCCGCCAGCCCGCCTCCATGATGGCGGTGCAGATGGTCATCTTCTGCCCGGAATAGCGCATGATGTGGCGCAACCGGTTGATCCCGTCGCGCTGCACGTGGCCCATGGTGCCGGCGAAGTAGTACGGCCATACGGTTTCTGCCCCGTGCTGGGCGGACAGGGCGGTTAAGCGCTCGGCGACCCGGTCGAGCGCCTCGTCCCACGCGATCGGGCGGAACTGGCGGCTGCCTTTCGGCCCGGTGCGCAGCAGCGGGGTGGTGAGCCGGTCGGGGTGGTGCTGCCGCTCGCTGTAGCGGGCGACCTTGGCGCAGATCACGCCGGCCGTGTAGCTGTTCGCCGCCGCGCCCCGCACCGCGCCAACCCGGTCCCCGTCGACGTCCACCTCCAGCGCGCAGCAGGAGGGGCAATCGTGCGGGCAGACGGTGGCTTGGAAGGTCATGTGGGTGTCTCCGAGGCCGACACTGCGCCTGATTGCCGAGGCACGAACAGCCCCTTTTGGCCTCGCAGCAGCCCGACGCCAAGGCTAAGCTCGTCCCGCAACCCGCACCTGCTGGCGCTCCGCGACCGCCTTCACCGCCAGCGTTACCACGGCAATGCCCGCCAGCAGCGACGCCAGGGCGAAGGCGGCGGGCAGGTCGTACTCGTTGTAGAGCAATTCCACCTGCAACGGGATCGTCATCGTGAGGCCGGAAATGTGGCCCGACACCACCGAAACCGCGCCGAACTCCCCCATCGCGCGCGCATTGCACAGCAGCACGCCGTTCAGCAGCCCCCAGCGCAGCCGGGGCAGGGTAATGCGGCGGAAAATCTGCCAGCCGGAGGCACCGAGGGTGAGCGCGGCCAGTTCCGGCTCGGTGCCCTGGGCTTCCATGAGGGGGACGACCTGGCGGGCGACGTAGGGGATCGTGACCAGCGTGGTCGCCAGCACGATGCCAGGCGTGGCGAAGATTACGGTAGTGCCGTGCGCCACCAGCCAGGCGCCAAACCAGCCCTGCAGGCCAAACACCAGCACCCACACCAAGCCGGACACCACGGGCGAGACCGTGATCGGCAGCGTCATCAATGCGGCCAGCACGGCGCGCCCGGGGAAGCGGTAGCGCGTGGTGCACCAGGCGGCGGCCAGGCCGAACACGGTGTTGAACGGCACCACCACGGCGGCCACCAGCAGCGTCAGCCGGATGGCGCTGCCGGAGTCGGAGGTGCTGACGGCCGCCGCATAGCCGGCCCACCCGCCCGGCAGCGCCTCGGCCAGCACCACCACCAGCGGCGTGATCAGCAGCAGCACAACAGCGGCCGCCGACGCTGCGATCAGCGCGCCACGCAGCCAAGCGCCTTCGCCGATGCCGATTCTGGCGGGGCGAGTGCTCGCGGGCGGGGCGCTAGCGGGCAAGCAGCCGCGTCCACCAGCGCGTGGCGCGGTGCTGCAGCGCGGCGAACGCCAGCAGCGCCAGCAGCGACGTGGCCAGCATCGCCACGCTCAGTGCGGCGGCCTGCCCGTCTTGGAATTGCTGCAGCCGCGCCACGATCAGCAGCGGCATGATCTCCGACACGCCGGGCCGGTTGCCGGCCAGGAAGATCACCGAGCCGTATTCGCCGACCGCGCGGGCGAACGCCAACGCCACCCCGGTGACCAGTGCCGGCAGCACCGGCGGCAGGATCACGCGCAGGAACACCTGCGCTGGCCCGGCGCCGAGCGTCATCGCCGCCTCCTCCACCCGGTGGTCCAGCGCCATGATCACCGGTTGCAGCGTGCGCACGATGAAGGGCAGGCCGACGAAGGCCAGCGCCACGCCGATGCCGAGCGGGGTGAAGGCGACGTGCACGTGGAAGGCGGCGAGCGGCGCGCCGAACCAGCCGTCGTCGACGTAGAGCGTGGCCAGCGCGATGCCGGCCACCGAGGTGGGCAACGCGAGCGGCAGGTCCACCACCGCGTCCAGCAGGGGGCGGCCGGGGAAGCGGTAGCGCACCAGCGTCCAGGCCAGCAGCAGGCCGACCGGCGCCATGGCCAGCGCCGCCACCAGCGCGGTGACGAAGCTCACCCGCAACGCCGCCACCGAGCGGGGTTCGGCGATGACGGCGCAGAACCCGGCCAGGCCCAGCCCGGCGGCGCGCACCACCAGCGCCGTGAACGGCAGCAGCACCACCAGCGACAGCACCGCCGAGGTGATGCCGAGCGTGACGCCGAAGCCAGGCAGCACCCCGCGCGCGACCCGGCGCCGCCACGCGTCCACGGCCGCGCTCACGGCGTCATTTCAGCGGCTGGTAGATCTGGTCGAACACGCCGCCCTCGGCGAAATGCTCGGCGTTCAGCTTCTCCCAGCCGCCGAGCTCCTGCACGGTGAAGGTCGGCACCGGCGCGAACTGGTCGGCGTGGCGCGCCAGCACCGCCGGGTCGATCGGGCGGTAAAAGTGGCGGGCGATGATCTCCTGCCCGGCTGGGGTGTAGAGGTCGCGCAGGTAGGCTTCCGACTGCATCCCGGTGTGGTGCTTGCGGGCCATCGCATCCACCACCGCCACCACCGGCTCGGCCTCGATGGAGACGGACGGCACGACGATCTCGATCTGGCCCGGCGCGAGCGACCGCACGGCGAGGTTGGCGTCATCCTCCCATGCCAGCAGCACGTCGCCGATGTGGCGGCGGGCGAAGGTGATGGTGGCGCCGCGCGCGCCGCTGTCCAGCACGGGGGCGTTGGCGAACAGTTGGCGCATGAACTCCTCGGCGCTGGCCTCGGTGGCGCCGGGTTGGCGCAGCGCGTAGCCCCAGGCGGCCAGGTAGTTCCAGCGCGCCCCGCCCGAGGTCTTGGGATTGGGCGTCACTACCGCGACGCCGGGCCGCACCAGGTCGGACCAATCGTGGATGCCCTTTGGGTTGCCCTTGCGCACCACGAACAGGATGGTGGAGGTGTAGGGCACGTTGCCGTTGGGCAGCCGGCCGCGCCAATCCGCCGGCAGCAGCTGTGACATGCGCGCGATGGCGTCGATATCGGGCTGCAATCCGAGCGTCACGACGTCCGCCTCCAGCCCTTCGATCACGGCGCGCGCTTGCGAGGCGGAGCCGCCGTGGGAGGTGCGGATGGCGATGCTCTGCCCGGTACGCGCCTTCCAGTCGGCGATGAAGAAGCGGTTGAAATCGGCATAGAGTTCGTGGGTGGCATCGTAGGACACGTTGAGCAAGGCGGGCTCGGCGCGGGCCAAACGCGGGCCGAACATCACCGCGAGGGCAACCAGCAGGCGCAGCGTGGGCATCCAAGGGCTCCTCGCGCCGACGCTCTGTATACGCCGGCACCGGCCACTCCGCCATGGCGGCAGGGTGGCTGTCCACCCCGAACCACGCCTACCCGGGTTGGGCGCCGCCCACGACGACGAACTGCTTGTCCTGCGAGAGCTTCGCCATCACGTCGCCGCCCAGGTGCAGATGCGCCTGCACCAGTTGCGGCGGGACCAGCGCCAGCCACTGCTTGAGCGACACGTCGGAATAGTGGCTGGTGGCGAACATCTCCAGGTAGCGCACTGGCGTGGTGCCCGTGTTCTCGATGTAGTGGCCCATCGACCGCGGCACGTAGCCGACGTCGCCGGCCTGGTAGTCGAACGTGCGCGAGTTGCGGCCGGCGCCGAACACCGTCATGCGCGCGGTACCCGAGATGTAATACTGCCATTCGTCCGCCGCCGGATGCCAATGCAGCTCGCGCATCCCGCCCGGCTCGATCTCGACATAGGCCGCCGCGATGCTCTGCGAGGCTTTGAAGGTGGCGCTGTCGACGATGCGCACCGTGCCGCCGGGGCATTGGATGGGCGGCAGGTCCATCATGCGGAACACGAACGGGTTGGGCACCGTGCCGTTTTTGTCGCGCACCGTCTCAACCTGCAGCGAGGGCGGCACGGGCTGGGGGAAGATGTAGAGTTCCTCCTTCGGCAGGGCGTCGAAGTCGCTCTGTTGCGCGGAGAAGTTCTTCGCCAGCACCTCCCTGGGCACGTGGGCGAGCCACTGGCTGATCAGGAAGGTGTTGTTCTCGTCGAAGGCGCCGTCATTGAACACCAGCAGGAACTCGCAGCCCTGGTCGAGCGCCTGGATCGAGTGCGGCAGCCCGGACGGGAAGTACCACAGGTCGCCCTGGTTCACGTCGGCGATGAAGTTGCGGCCGTCCTCGTCGATGCACGTGATGCGCGCGTCGCCGCTCAGCATCAGCGACCATTCGTCGGCCTTGTGCCAGTGCAGTTCGCGGACAGCGCCGGGATTGAGCCGCATGTCCACACCCGCCATCGCGATGGAGACGGGCAATTCGCGCACCGTGGTCTGCCGCGCCCAACCGCCATCGAGCAGCCGGTTGTGGCTCAGCGCGAACGGCCATTTAAGGTTGGGGATGTCGCCGACGTCGGTGGCGAGGGAGGCGAAGGCGTCCGGGTTCTCGGCGTCGATCGCCGGGTTGGCTGGCCCGGGGTCGGTGCCGCCGCGACTGCCGCGGATGGGCTGCGGCGCGGCTTGCGGACTGCCGGCGGCGAGCGCCTGACCCGCGGCCATCGCGCTGCCGGCTGCGGCGGCGGCAATCATCGCCCGGCGGCTGACTGGTTCCATGGAGGCGCTCCCTGTTGCGCAGGGTCAACGCCGCTGCCGGGGAAAGGCGGCTGCACATCTTATTGACCCGGCGCCGGTCGCTCCAGGTGGCGGACAGGGTGGGATTCGAACCCACGGTACGCGTTAACGCACACACGCTTTCCAAGCGTGCGCCTTAAGCCGCTCGGCCACCTGTCCTCAACGTCGTGATCATAGCGGCGCTGCGGCTAGGCGTCCATCTTCAAGGCTGCCAGGAAGGCGCTTTGCGGGATTTCCACCTTGCCGAATTGGCGCATCCGCTTCTTGCCCTCCTTCTGCTTTTCCAACAGCTTACGCTTGCGGCTGATGTCGCCGCCGTAGCATTTCGCGGTCACGTCCTTGCTCAAGGCGCCGATCGTCTCGCGGGCGATGACCCGGCCGCCGATCGCGGCCTGGATGGCGATCTTGAACAATTGGCGGGGAATGAGGTCCTTCAGCTTGGCGCAGATCGAGCGGCCACGCTGCTCGGCGGCAGCGCGGTGGGCGATGAAGCTCAGCGCGTCCACCGGGTCCTGGTTGACCAGGATGGAGATGCGCACCAGGTCGCTCTCGGCGTAGTCCTCCATCGCGTAGTCGAAGCTGGCATAGCCGCGGCTGATCGACTTCAGGCGGTCGTAGAAGTCAAACACCACCTCGTTCAGCGGCAGGCGATAGACCGCCATGGCGCGGTTGCCGACATAGGTCAGGTCCTGCTGCTGGCCGCGGCGTTCGTTGCACAGCGTAAGCACGGGGCCGAGATAGTCGTCGGGCACCATGATGGTGGCGCGGATCCAGGGCTCCTCGATGTGGTCGATGAAGGTCGGGTCCGGCATGTCGGCCGGGTTGTGCAGCGGCAGCATGCTGCCGTCGTTGCGATGGATGTGGTAGACCACGGACGGCGCAGTGGCGATCAGGTCGAGGTTGAACTCGCGCGTCAGGCGTTCCTGAATGATCTCGAGGTGGAGCAGGCCGAGGAAGCCGCAGCGGTAGCCGAAGCCGAGTGCGGCCGAGGTCTCCGCCTCGTAGTGGAAGCTGGCGTCGTTCAGCCGCAGCTTGCCCAGGCTGTCGCGCAGCTTCTCGAAATCGTCCGCGTCGACCGGGAAAAGGCCGCACCACACCACCGGGATGGAGGGCTTGAAGCCCGGCAGCGCGACCTCGGCCGGGTGGCGGTCGTCGGTGATGGTGTCACCGACGTTGCAATCCGCCACGGTTTTGATCGCGGCCGTGATGTAGCCCATCTCGCCGGGTCCGAGGTCGTCGGTGGGGATCATCTTGGGGGTGAACACGCCCACCTGCTCCACGGCGTGGCTGGCGCCGTTGGACATCATGCGGATCTTCATGCCGCGCTTGAGCCGCCCATCGCGCACCCGCACCAGGATGACGACGCCGAGATACTGGTCGTACCAGCTATCCACCAACAGCGCGGTCAGCGGCGCGGCGGCGTTTCCCTTGGGCGGGGGCAGGCGGGTCACCAGCGCTTCGAGCACGCCTTCGATGTTGAGGCCGGTCTTGGCGCTGATCATCACCGCGTCGTCGGCGGGCAGGCCGATCACGTCCTCGATCTGCTGCTTTACCCGGTCCGGCTCGGCCGCTGGCAGGTCGATCTTGTTCAGCACGGGGACGATCTCGTGGTTGGCGTCCATGGCCTGGTAGACGTTGGCCAGCGTCTGCGCCTCGACGCCCTGCGAGGCGTCCACCACCAGCAGGCTGCCCTCGCAGGCGGCCAGTGAGCGGCTGACCTCGTAGGCAAAGTCCACGTGGCCCGGCGTGTCCATCAGGTTGAGCTCGTAGGTCAGCCCGTCCTTGGCCTTGTAGGCCAGTCGCACGGTCTGCGCCTTGATGGTGATCCCGCGTTCCTTTTCGAGATCCATGTTGTCGAGCACTTGCGCCGTCATCTCCCGGTCGGTCAGCCCGCCGCAAGCCTGGATCAGCCGGTCGGCCAGGGTGGATTTCCCGTGGTCGATATGCGCGATGATCGAGAAGTTGCGGATACGGTCGAGCGGGGTGTCGGTCATGCTTAGATCATAGTGTGAAGCGGCAGGATTGTCAGCGGCGAGCGCGGGCAGGCAGCGCCGGCAGTCCAGTGGCGCGGAAGGTCGGGAAACAGGCCTGAGCTCGGGTGGCCAGACCCCAGGCGCCCTTCAAAGCGTGTCGCCGGCCCTAGCCGATCAGGAGCACGAACGAGGTTCCGGAGCACGCGACTTGGACGGTGCCGTCTTGGTAGTTCAGGTTGTCTGCGCCCTGGCCGCCCATGTCGTTCCAGTAGAAGGTGAACACGTTGTTGCCGTACGCCTGACAGCTCAGGGCTGCGTATTGATGTCCTGGCGTATCGGCGGGGGTGAAGAATTCACCCACATACCCCGTGGAAGAGGCCTGGATGAAGGGTGACCCGACCGCTTGTTCCAGAATGAACAAGCTGCCATTCGTGGCTCCTGACGTGGGAAATGTCGTCATACCGTAAGTGTCGGCCGCGGAATTTCCTGCCTCGCACACCGTCGCAAGGGGAGACGGATTGGTTGGCGCGGTGGCGTATTGACCAACAGTCGGAATTCTAAGGTTGTAAGCACCGCCCGTCGGACTGGTCAGCGGGTGAAGTTGCGACAGGATTTCACCTTCGGTCGGCGCCACGGGAGCCGGGTTGGCTAAATACGACGAATAGAACCAATGGGTTACTTTGGGATAGTCGATCTCATTTGCATTCGGTTGAGTAATCGAGAATGTATTGCTGGGATCGTCGAACTCGGCGGCATAGGTGTTGTAGACCGCCCCGCCTGGCAGCCAGCATCCGTTCGAATTCTGCTTGCCGAAGCCATAGTCCTCCCCCGCACCGGCCCCGGCGATGCTCTCGAACGCGACACCGATTGGCGTCGTGGCCGTGATCACACTCGGTGGTGCCTGCGGGTTCTGGATCACGCCGTTGATGATCTCCGGGTAGGTTCCGGTCCCGTTCGGATAGCAGGGCGCCGAAACGGTGCATTGGCCGAAGAAGTAGGTGGTCGCCAGCATGGTGAAGTTGCCGCAGACGAATTGCAGCGGGTTGTCAGTGCAGCCGGTCGGTTGCGGGGAGAGCAAGCAGCTCGGCTCGGCGTTGCCGGCGCAGTTCGCCCCCGCTGCCGTTCCCACCGTGCCGCACGCCGTGGCGCTGGTGCAGCCACCGGCGCTGGCGTCCGCCGGGTAC
This sequence comes from Acetobacteraceae bacterium, assembly GCA_965199105.1. GTDB lineage: Bacteria > Pseudomonadota > Alphaproteobacteria > Acetobacterales > Acetobacteraceae > LMUY01. The sequence continues at coordinate 2,874,147 of CBDAQO010000002.1, forward strand.
CAGCCGGAGGGCAGGCCCGGGATGGCGCCGGCGTTGGTGGTGAAATCCGGATTGCCGTTGGCATCCAGCAGCAGCGGGTAAACCCAGATGCTGTTGTTGTTCCAGGGGGAGCCATACACCTGGGCCGACATTGCCGTGCCGATATTGACAAACGGGTTGGCGGCGATGGCCGTGACGGTGAGGGTCTTACTGGCGCCGAAGATCACCGGCAGGGTGGTTGGCAGCGTCAGGCTGGCCGACACCGTCACGATAAAGCCGCAGGTGACGCCGGAGACCACCGGGGTGGTGGCGCTGCAGCCTGATTTTACCACGCCCGGGGTGCCGGCGACGAAGCCGCCGATTTGGGTGGTCACGGTAGGGCCGCCGGTCGAGGTGCTGCAGGCCTGTGTGCCAGCGCCGACCAGGGTTGTTCCGGCGGGCAGCTTCACGGTGGCCTGGCAAAAGGTCGACTCGGCCGACACGATCGCCTTGGTTTGCGCCGCCTGCGCGTTCACCGAGTAGGCCGCCGCACCGGAAATGGCCGCGTTGTCCACCGCGCGCTGCAACGCCGTGCGGCTGTCTGCCATGCGCGAGAAGTCGATGCCGACCGAAACCGCGATCAGCAGCGGCATCAAGCACACCGCAAACACGATCGACACCGCGCCCCGAAGATCCCATCGCAGACGTTGCCGACCTTGCGGGAGTACAGCCTTGGGATTGCTGGTGCGGTGCTTCAAAGCGCCCTCAATAGACTACAGAACAGGGTGAGGCGGGGGTGCCGGTGCCATAGCTGCACGGAATGGTGGCGTTGGACCGCGGCCGTGCGGTGGCCAATGCGGTGAAGGTGATGCTTGGCGCCTGCAGGAACGGGATGATATTGCTGTAGACGTAGGTGACTTGCGTTGAGATTGCCGAGTAGCCCTTCACCACCGTCCCGCCGGACGCAGACGGCGTACCGTCCAGCGTGAACAGCGAGCGCGGCGTGTCGGCGGCGGCGGTGAGTGCCGTGATCAGCGACGCCGAGCCGGTGACCTGGGTGGGGCAGGCCTTGTCGGTCGCCCAATCGGCTGTGATGACGAGGTTGGGCGTTACCGTGATCGACGCGATGGCAGCCGACATCTTGCCGCTGCCATACGGCAGCAGATTGTAGGCGGCGGCGGTGCACATGTCGGTCAACGAGCCGCCGGTGCCGCCGGAAGCGGCTTCCGTCACGGTCGAGGCGCCGGCGACCATCTCGACCAACTGGTCCGCCGCCATGTTCACCTTGAGCTGGATGCGCAGCAGGTTCACCAGCTCGATGGTGCCGACCAGCAGGATAACCATCACCGGGGCGATCAGGGCGAACTCGACCGCCGCGACCGCACGGCGATCCATCTGCAGCCGGCGCACACAGCCTGCCAAGCTCCAATGGCCGGTCAACTGTGCGGCTCCGCGCGGATGGTGGCGATGGCCATGATCGAGTTCGTGCCGGTCAGGGTCACCACGCCGCCGATCAGCGGGATCAGCACCGGAAGCGGGTAGGCCACTTGCACCAGCACGTTGTTGTTGGCGCTGCAGGGCTGGAACACGTTGGCCAATTGCCCGCTGGCCGGCATGGCGAGCGGGACGAGGCTGGCGAAGGTCTTGGTCGAGGCGTTGCTCTGGACGTTATAGGTCAGGTTTGCGGTGCAACTGGTGGTGACGGCGAGCTCGTTGCACACCGCGGTGGCGAAGTTCGCGCCGTTCTGGCTGGCCGCGGCGCCGATCTGGATTTGGCGGGCGGCGTCCGCCACCGCCTCGTCCAGGTCGAGCTGGTAGAACCCGTCAATCCCAACGGCGAAGATGGCGGCCAGAAAGGTGAGGAACACGGGCGCCACGAGCGCGAACTCGAGCGCCACGACGCCGCGGCGGCCAAGCCCGGCCCCGCGCCGCCGCCGCGTTTGCCAGAACTCGCAGTACTTCACTTGATCGCTGCCGATTGTTTCGCCACGTGGCTAGAGTGCCAGGGGAAACCTACTCAATCGTTAAGGGACGCCGACAGGTCAGTTCCGCAGCGTGGCTCCTGCCGCCTTGGCCGCCGCGGCGACGATCTTGCCGGCCAGCGCGTCGATCTCGGCATCGGTCAGGGTCGCCTCGCGCGGCTGGATCACCACCTCGACGGCGAGCGACTTGGTGCCCGGCGGCACGTTCGCGCCCTGGTAGACGTCGAACAGGGATGCGCTGGCGATCAGGGCCCGGTCCGCCCCGCGAACGGCGCGCAGCAGCGTCTCGGCAGCCACGTCCTCGGCAACCACGAAGGCGAAGTCGCGCCGCAGCGGCTGCAGGGCGGGCAGGTCGGGCGCGGCCCGGCGGCGGCGCTTGGGCTCGGCGATGGCGTCCAGCCGCAGCTCGAACGCGACCGCCGGGCCAGGCACATCGAGCGCGGCCAGCACCCGCGGATGCAACTCGCCAAAATAGCCCAGCGCCAGTTTCGGCCCCTGCTGCAGCGTGCCACACCGTCCCGGGTGGTAGTAACCCGGCGCGCCGGGTGCCACGGTGAGGCTCTCCAGCGGCACCGCCAAGGCGGCCAGCGCGGCCAGCAGGTCGGCCTTGGCGGTGAAGGCGTCCAGGCCGGGCAGGGCGGTCCAGTTCCGCCGCGCCGCGCCGTAGCGCAACCCGGCGGCGCGGGTCTCCTGCTGGGCGGGTGCGAACGCGGGCCCAATCTCGAACAAGTTGGCCTGCAGCAGCCCGCGCGCGGCGTTTCGGGCGGCGGCCAGCGCCAGCGTCGCGACCGGGGTGGGCCGCATCTGGTCCAAGTCCGCGGCGATCGGGTTCAGCAGCCGCAAGGCCGCATGGTCGCCCTCAGTGGCCGCGAACAGCGCCGCCTGGTCATGCGCCATGAACGAGAATGTCACGCATTCCAGCAGCCCGCGCGCGGCCAGGGTGCGCCGGGCGGTGGCGGCGCGAACCTGGCGCGGCGTGAGCGTGGGGAGCGGTAGCGGGCCGGCCGGCGGCATGGAGACGGGCGGCACCGCGTCCAGCCCTTGCAGGCGCAGCACCTCTTCCACCAGGTCGGCCTCGGGCTCGGTGGCGTCCCGCCCGGCGGCGGCGGCCAAGGCGCGCTCCGGCAGCAACGCGGGGGCTTGGTCCAGCCCGCCGATGCCCGCCACGTCGTTGCGCCAGGGCGGCACGGCCACCGTCACCCGCTCGGCGTCGCGCGCCTGCACGGTGAAGCCGAGCCGCTCGAGCGCCGCCACCGCATCGTCCGGCGGCACGGCCAGGCCGCCCAGGGTCTCGAGCCGCTCGAACCGCAGCGTGGCAGAGCGGCGCCAGTCCGGCTCCGATCCGGCGGCGGCGACGTGGCTCGGCTCGCCGCCGCACAGCTCCATCACCATCGCGGTGGCGGCGTCGAGCGCCGCGGGCAGCAAGGACGGGTCGATGCCGCGCTCGAAGCGGCTGCGCGCGTCGGAGCTGATGGCGTGGCGGCGCCCGCTCAGTGCCACGCAGACCGGGTCGAACAGGGCGCATTCGATGAACACGTCGGTGGTGTCGGCCTGGCTGCCGGTGGCCTCGCCGCCCATCACACCGGCCAGGGACTGCACGCCGTTCGCGTCGGCAATCACGCAGTCCTGCGTGGTCACGGTGTAGTCGCGGCCGTTCAGCGCGCGGAAGCTTTCCCCAGCGCCGGCGCGCAGCACCAGCACGCCGCCCGCCACCCGGCCGGCGTCGAACACGTGCAGCGGGCGGCCGAGGTCGATGGTGAAGAAATTGGTGATGTCGACCAGGGCGCTGATCGGCCGCAGCCCGAGTGCGCGCAACCGGCGCTGCAGCCAGTCAGGGCTCGGCCCGTTGCGCACGCCGCGCACAGCCCGGCCCAATACCCAAGAGCAGGCAGGCGTTTCGATGCGCCATTGCAGGGGGGAGGGGAAGCGGCCCTCGAGGGTGGGTGGCGACCACGGCCGCAGGGTGCCCACGCCGGCCGCGGCCAAATCCCGCGCCACCCCGCGCACGGCCAGCGCGTCCCCCCGGTTGGGGGTGATGGCGATGTCGATCACCGGGTCGTCCAGCCCGAGGAAGCTCGCGTAGGACTGGCCGATGGATGCGTCCGCCGGCAGGTCGGCGATGCCGGCATGGTCGTCGCCCAGGCCCATCTCACGCGCCGACAGCAGCATCCCAGCCGAGCGCACGCCGCGGATTTCGCCCACCTTGAGCACGGTGTCGAGCCCGGGAATATGGCTGCCGGGGGCGGCGAACACGGCCTTCATGCCGGCGCGGGCGTTGGGCGCGCCACACACCACCGTCACCGGGTCGCCGCCTGTGTCCACCGTGCACACGCGCAGGCGGTCGGCGTTGGGGTGCTGCACCGCCTGCGTCACCGCGGCGACCAGGAACGGCCGCACCGCGGCACCCGGGTCCTGCACTTCCTCCAGCTCGAGGCCGATGCGGGTGAGCGTGTCGGTGATGGTGGACAGGGGCGCGTCGGTGTCGAGGTGGTCGCGCAGCCAGGACAGGGTGAACTTCACGGCGCGACGCCTTCGTGCAGCGCCACCGGGCTCAGCGGGTTGAAGCCGTAGTGCCGCAGCCAGCGCAGGTCGCTCTCGTAGAACGGGCGCAGGTCGGGCATGCCGTATTTCAGCATCGCCACCCGCTCCACGCCCATGCCAAAGGCGAAGCCCTGCCACTCGCGCGGGTCGATGCCGCAATTGGCCAACACGCGCGGATGCACCATGCCGCTGCCGAGGATTTCCAACCAGTCGCCGTTGCTTTTCGCGGAGTGGCCGCCGAGTTCACCGGTGCGGCGATTCCAGCCGATGTCCACCTCCATGGAGGGCTCGGTGAACGGGAAGTAGGACGCGCGGAACCGCACCGGCAGCGTGGCGATGCCGAAGAAGGCGCGCAGGAAGTCGATCAGGCAGCCTTTCAGGTGGCCCAAGGTGAGGCTGCGGTCGATCGCCAGCCCCTCGCACTGGTGGAACATGGGCGAGTGGGTGGCGTCGTGGTCGGCGCGATAGGTGCGGCCCGGCGCGATCACCCGCAGCGGCGGCTCGCCGGCCAGCATGGAGATGATCTGCACGTTCGAAGTATGGGTGCGCAACACCAGCGGATGGCCGGCGCGGGTGCCGGGCAGGTAGAACGTGTCCATTTCGGTGCGGGCGGGGTGGTGCGCGGGGACGTTGAGGGCGGCGAAGTTGTGCCAGGCGGTCTCGATGTCCGGGCCTTCGCCGACGGAGAACCCCATGGCGCCGAACAGCGCGGCCATCTCCTCCATGGTGCGGCTGATGGGGTGGATCAGGCCGAGGCTTTCGGGCGGCGGCGGCAGGGTGACGTCGATCCGTTCGGCGGCGAGCCGGGCGTCGAGTGCCGCCGCGTCCAGCGCCTCGCGCCGGGCCTCGATGGCGCTGGCGAGATGGTCGCGGAGCTGGTTGAGCGCCGCGCCACGGGTGCGCCGCTCCTCCGGGCTGGCCTGGCCGAGCGATTTCAGCAGCGCGGTGAGCCGGCCCGACTTGCCGAGCACGCCGACGCGGATGGCGTCCAGCGCGCGCAGGTCGGTGGTGGCGGCGAGTGCGGCGGCGGTTTCGGCTTGGAGGGTCTCGAGGTCGGTCATGCTATTCCAGGTCTGGGCGGATCGCGCGGGAGCGGTCTGGACTTGGGCAGGTGGATCGCAGTCCGTCGATATGTTCATTGAGAGAGGCGTGGATCGGGTTCCACATCGGATCGGGAACGAAGTCGATGCCCTCCCGGCGGGCGAGTTTTGCCGCCGGTATGAAATCAGCGTCACCGGCGACGAGCACGATCTGATCCACCTGCTTGTTGAAGGCGAGCGACGCGATGTCGATGCCCACCCGCATGTCCACGCCCTGTTGCCGGGTGTCGTACGTGAAATCTTCATCAGTAAGGTTTTCAAACGCCAACTTGCCTCGGAGCAAGTCGTGCATGCGATGAGGCTTTATGATCAAGTTGAGTCATCGCTCAGATGGCCAAGTCTCAGCGCAGTCTTCCTCTGCCGTCGGATGCACTCGTGTAGATCGAGCCGGAACTTTGCAGTGGCAGTCTGGGAGAAATCGATAGCGCGCTTGCTGATCGGCTTGTGAGCGTTCTTTAGCAGCGGTGCGCAATTATAAAAGAAGATGCGGTGCAGGTCGCGTAGTTCGCCGTTCGGAGTGGGCGTGCGAAGATGCTGCAGCGCCATGCTGAACATGGTTCGTGCCACATCAGAAGCGTCGGCTTGGTCATGACCCTGGTAGACATGAGGGAACCGACGGAGGAAGAATCCGCCGTCGATAAGGATCGCTGTTGGCATCACGATCGCCAGAAATGCTAAGTCCCCGGGTTAGGCATCCCGATGAATAACCCGGCAAGCCGGTCGGGACGCTTACTGCCAGGGGCTACTGTGGGATGATGTACTCTATACCGGCATAAATGCAAGCTGGGCATGTTCCCCCAATCCTAGGGCTTGTTCGTGAACGCCGGGTAGCTGCCCATCTTCGCCGCGTACGCCTGCACCAAATCTGCGGCCTGCCCCCCCGCCGTGCCGTCCTTGCGGGGGTAGAAGAACGCCTGCATGCGCTCCGGCGCGGTGATGTCGGTCACCAGCATCGTCACGCCGTCGTCGCGGCGGAACCAGGCGAGGAAAACGTCGCGCCCGTCCAGTTGCGGGCCGCCGGGCCGGCCGAGCACCACGAAGCCGTATTGGTTGGTGTAGTCCGCCAGGTCGTGCAGGAAGCCCGTGTCGTCGGCGGGCGAGACGCGCAGGGTGACGGTGGCGAGCGGCGGCCCGACGTCGATAGGCTGGGCCCGCGGCGTGGCCGCCCAGGCGACCGCAACCGCCAGCGCCACACCGAACCCGCGCCGCCGCATCGCGCTCAGGCGAGGGCGGCCTGCACCTTCTCCACCACGGCGTTGAAGGCCGCCGGGTCGTCGAAGGCGAGGGCGGACAGCACCTTGCGGTCCATCTCGATGCCGGCCTTGTTCAACCCGTCGATAAACCGGCTGTAGGTCAGCCCGTGCTCGCGCACCGCCGCATTGATGCGCTGGATCCAGAGCGCGCGGAACTCGCGCTTCTTAACCCGGCGGTCGCGGTAGGCGTATTGCAGCGACTTCTCCAGCCGCTCCAGCGCGATGCGGTAGTTGGTCGAGCTGCGGCCGACGAAGCCCTTGCTCTGCTCCAGCACCTTCTTGTGCCGGGCGTGGGTGGTAACCCCCCGTTTGACGCGTGCCATGCCTGCTGCTCCCTATGCCAGGCCGTACGGGGCCCACTGCTTAACGGTCAAGCCGTCCGCGTGGGTGAGGGTCTGGCTGCCGCGGTTGCTGCGCTTGGACTTCTGGCTGCGCGCCATCAGGTTGTGCCGCTTCTTGCCAGGCCCGGCGAGCACCTTGCCGGTGGCGGTGATCTTGAACCGCTTCTTGACGGCCGACTTCGTCTTCAGCTTGGGCATTTTCATCTCCTCGTGGCTAGACCTGCGGTGGATGCAGGCGTCGCGGCCGGGCATGCCCATCCAGGCCCGGCGCGCAGACGATTTCGGGCGGTCAGACCCGGAGGCGGCGTATAACCGTGGGTTACGCATAGATCAAGTGCAGGGTATAAGCCCCGCCATGCGCGTCCCTTTCCGCAAGATGCATGGCGCCGGGAACGACTTCGTGGTGCTGGACGAGCGCAGCCAACCGCTCGGCCTCACCGCCGGGCAGGTCGCCGGGCTGGCCGACCGGCATACCGGGGTCGGCTGCGACCAGGTCATCACCATCGGCGCCAGCGCGGCGGCCGACGTGCGACTGCGCTTCTTCAACCCCGATGGCGGCGAGGCCGGCGCCTGCGGCAACGGCACGCGCTGCGTCGCCGCCCTGCTGATGGATGAACTGGGCGCCACGGTGCTCAGCCTGCAAACCGCCGCCGGCCTGCTCGCCGCCCGGCGCCTGCAGGATGGCGGCGTTTGCGTCGACATGGGGCCGGTGCGGTTCGGCTGGCAGGACATCCCGCTCGCCGCCCCCGCCGACACGCTGCACCTGCCGCTCCCGGGCGACCCGGCGGCCGCCTCCATGGGCAACCCGCACGTCACCTTCTTCGCCACCGGGCTGGACCAGGCGGCCGAGCGCGGCCCCGCCATCGAGCGCGACCCGCTGTTTCCCGAACGCGTCAACGTCGGGTTCGCCCAGGTGCTGGGCGAGCGCCGGCTGCGCTTGCGGGTTTGGGAGCGCGGCGCCGGGCTCACGTTGGCGTGCGGCTCCGGCGCCTGCGCCGCCCTGGTGAACGCCCACCGCCGCGGCCTCACCGCGCGGGACGCGGCCATCGTGGTGGATGGCGGCGTGTTGCACGTCACCTGGCGGGCGGACAATCACGTCGAGATGACCGGCCCGGTCGCACTCTCTTATGAAGGCGTCATCGATCTCGCCGCCGTAACCGGCTAAGCGCCTATGCTGCCAAAAGCCCCTATTTTGATCGAACAACGCTCGAGGAACCCGCTCCCGATGGCTACCCGCCTGCTTGCCGCCTTGCTGCTGATCGCGGCACCCGCTGCCGCCCAAACCGCTGCACCGCCAGCCAAACCGGGTGCCACCACGGTGGCGTCCCCTTCCGCCGCCGCCGCGACCGCGCCGGCCAGCACGCCCGCCCCCATGCCCGACCCGATGGTGTCGCCGGACCTGCAGCCAGCGCAACACGCGCCCACCTTCGACCAGTTCGTCCAGCAATCGAGCTGGCAGGACCAGGTGATCGACGCCGCGCGGGCGCAATACAAGCAACTGCCGGGGGCCTGCGCCGCGGCCAAGTTCAACCCCACCGGCAAGCTGGTGCTCTACATCCCGCCGCGGTTCAGCGCCGATGGCAAGCTCGACTCCGGCATGTGGTCGCAAGGCGTGGCGGTGTCGGGCTGCGCCCCGCTGCCTGACCAGTTGAACGTGCTGACCGTGGTGCAGCCCGGCAAGCCGCCCACCCGCATCCCCACCATGCCGGGCGATTCCCACGCCGACCCGCAGACGCAGAAGAACGCGCTGCAATACGCCGAGGCGATCGCCATCCGCGCGGCACCCGCCGGCTGCACTCACCAGATCTTCACCGACGCGAAGTTCGACGGCTACACCGGGCTGCCGGCGGCGGACGTGCCGCAGGGCCGCGACAACCGCGCCTGGCGGGAAGCCTGGTACCTGTTTGCCTGCAGCAACACCTACGTCATCGAGATGACCTTCGTGCCGAACGCGCAAGGCATCCAGCTCAGCGCGACCAACCCGGTCAAGCAGCCCGGATGAACGGAGCCGCGGCAGCCGGCCCCGCGATCGTCACGCTGGGTTGCCGCCTGAACCTGGTCGAGAGCGAGGTGATCCGCGGCCTGCTCGGCGCCCGGCCGGACGTGGCGGTGGTGAACACCTGCGCGGTGACGGCCGAGGCGGAGCGCCAATCCGCCCAGGCGGTGCGGCGGCTGCAGCGCGAGCGACCCGGCGCGGCCATCGTGGCCACCGGGTGCGCCGTGCAGATCGACCCCGCGCGCTGGGCGGCGCTGCCGGGCGTGGCGCGCGTGCTGGGCAACGCCGACAAGCTCCGCGCTGCCTCCTGGGAGCGGGGCGCGGGCAGCCGGGTCAGCTCGCTGAGTGACCTCGCGCCCGACACCCTTGCGCCCGACGATGGGGCGGCGAGCCCGGCCAGTTTCACCAACCACACCCGCGGCTTCGTCCAGGTGCAGGCCGGCTGCGACCACCACTGCACCTTCTGCAGCATCCCGCATGGCCGGGGCGCCGGGCGCAGCCTGCCGGCGGGCGAGATCGTGCGCCAGGTGGCCAGCCTGGTGCAGCGCGGCGTGGCGGAAGTGGTGCTGACCGGGGTGGACATCGCCAGTTACGCCGGGGGGATCGGCGCCCTGGCCTGCACGGTGTTGCAGGCGGTGCCGGCGCTGGCCCGCTTGCGCCTGTCCTCGCTCGACCCGGCTGCGCTCGACCCCGACGCCGACCCGGCGCTATGGGACCTACTGGGCGCCGAACCGCGCTTCATGCCGCACCTCCACCTTTCCATGCAGGCGGGCAGCGGCCTCGTCCTCAAGCGCATGCGCCGCCGCCACACGCCGGAGGCGGCGCTCGCCCTTATCGCGCGGGCGCGGGCGCTGCGGCCCGGCATCGCCTTCGGCGCCGACCTGATCGCCGGCTTCCCCACCGAAACCGAGGCGCTGTTCGGCGAAACGCTGGGCTTTCTGGCGGCGGCGCGCATCCCCTACCTGCACGTGTTCGCCTACAGCGAGCGCCCCGGCACGCCCGCTGCCCGCATGCCCGCCGTGCCTCCCGCCTTGCGACGCGAGCGCGCGGCCCGGTTACGCGCCGCCGGGTCGGCCTACGCCCTGGCGTTCCATCAGGCGCAAGTTGGGCAGACCATCCGCGTGCTGGCCGAGCGCGGCGGGCGTGGTCACAGCGACCACTTTACTCATGTGCGGCTGGTCGCCGAGCCGGGCACCATCGTGGCCGCCCGCGTGATCGCCGCCGACGCGCAGGGCCTAGTCGCGGAGCCGGCGCGGGATTTGGTCGCGGAGGCGGCCTGAATGGCGCTCGGCGGCTTCTTTTCCAAGCTCAAGGCGGGGCTGAGCCGCTCCACCGAAAAGCTGACCAGCGGCCTCAGCGCCGGGTTCGCCCGCCGCGTGCTGGACGACGACGCCTTGGCCGAACTGGAAGAGCTGCTGCTCGGCGCCGACCTCGGCCCCGCCGCCGCCACCGACATCGTGGAGGATTTCCGCCGCAGCCGCTTTGGCCGCAGCGTGACCGACGCCGAGATCAAGCAGGCGCTTGCCGAGCAGATCGCCGCCATCCTCGCCCCGGTGGCGCTCCCGCTGGTGCTCGACCCGGCGCGCAAGCCGCACGTCATCCTGGTGGTGGGGGTGAACGGCACCGGCAAGACCACCACCATCGGCAAGCTCGCCATGCAATACCGCGAGCAGGGCCTGCGCGCCGTCCTGGTGGCCGGCGACACATTCCGCGCCGCCGCCGTCGAGCAGCTCCAGGTCTGGGGTGAGCGCACCGGTGCCCCGGTGATCGCCGGCCTGCCGGAAGCGGACGCCGCCGGGCTCGCGTTCGACGCCCTGGTGCGCGCCCAGGCCGACGCCGCCGACGTGCTGCTGGTGGACACCGCCGGGCGCCTGCACAACAAGACCGCGCTGATGGAGGAGCTCTCCAAGATCATCCGCGTGATGCGCAAGCGCGACGCCTCGGCGCCGCATTCCGTGCTGCTGGTGCTGGACGCGACCACCGGCCACAACGCGCTCGAGCAGGTGCGCGTGTTCAAGGAGATGGTGGCCGTTACCGGGCTGGTGGTGACCAAGCTGGACGGCAGCGCCCGCGGCGGCATCGTGGTGGCGCTGGCGGAGGATTACGGCCTGCCGGTCCACGCCGTGGGGGTGGGCGAGCAGGCCGGCGACCTGCGTCCGTTCGCCGCCATGGACTTCGCCCGCGGCCTGGTGGGCGCCGACCCGCGGTGAGCCGCATTTTCGTACAAGCAAATGACCTACAATTTGAGGTGGAGGAGAGCGGCGCTGGCGACCGCCTGGCGCTCTGCCTGCACGGCTTCCCGGAACACCTCGTCTCCTGGCGCAACCAAGTGCCGTTGCTGGTGGAGCTGGGCTACCGCGTGTGGGCGGTGAACCAGCGCGGCTACGGCCGCAGCGCCCGGCCCGCCGGCGTGGCGGCCTACACGCTGCCCAACCTGCTGGCCGACGTGGCCGGGCTGATCGACGCCTCCGGCGCCAAGCGCGTCACCCTGATCGGGCATGACTGGGGCGCCATGGTGGCCTGGTGCTTCGCCATCGCCGATATGCGCCCGCTGGAGCGGCTAGTGATCCTGAACGTGCCGCACCCGCTCTGCTTCCGCGCGGCACTCGGGCATTGGCGGCAGCGGCGCAAATCCTGGTATATCGGCCTGTTCCAACTGCCGGCGCTGCCCGAGCGGCTGCTGTCCGCGGGGGGCGGCCAGGCGGTGCGGCGCATGTTCGGCGGCGTGCCGATCCCGCCCGAGGTCATGGCCGTCTACACCAGCCAGATCACCGAACCCGGCGCCGCCACCGCCATGCTGAACTGGTATCGCGCCATGCGCCTGGGCGCCGGCATGCCCAAGCTCGACCGGGTGATCACCGTGCCCACCCTGGTGATCTGGGGCGAGCAGGACGTGGCGCTGGACGTGATCTGCCTGGATGGCACCGAGCGCTACGTGTCCGACCTTCGCGTCGAGCGCCTGGCCGGCGTGTCCCACTGGGTGCAGCAGCACGCGCCGGAGCGGGTGAACGCGCTGCTGCGCTCGTTTCTTGCACCGGCTGCGGTTGTTTCTGCATAGGTTAGCCCATGACCCTCGCACGCTTGGCCGTCGACATCGGCGGCACCTTCACCGACTTCGCGCTCGAACAGAACGGCCGCCGCTTCACCAGCAAGACCCTCACCACCTCCGAGGCGCCGGAGCAGGGGGTGCTGACCGGCACCGCCGCCATCCTGCGCCAGGCCGGGCTGCAGCCTGCGGACATCGGCCTCGTGGTCCACGGCACCACCCTGGCCACCAACGCCATCATCGAACGCAAGGGCGCCCCCACCGCGCTCATCACCACCGCCGGCTTTCGTGACGTGTTGGCGATGGGCAACGAGAGCCGCTACGACCAGTACGACCTGCAAATCCGCCTGCCGGAGCCGCTGGTGCCGCGCCACCTGCGCCTGCCGGTGCCGGAGCGGATGGACGCGCTGGGCCGCATCCTGCTGCCGCTGGACGAGGCAGCGTTGCGCGCGCTGGTGCCCACGCTGCAGGCCGAAGGCGTGGTCTCGGTCGCGGTCGGCTTCCTGCACGCGTTCACCAACCCGGCGCATGAGCAGCGCGCCGGCGCCATCCTCGCCGCCGCCGGGTTCGCCGTCACCCTGTCCTCCGACGTGTCGCCCGAGATGCGCGAGTGGGAGCGCTTCTCCACCGCGGCGGCCAACGCCTATGTGCAGCCGCTGATGCAGGGCTACCTGCGCCGGCTGGAGACGGCGTTGCACGAGCAGGGCTTCACCGCCCCGGTGTTCCTGATGCTGTCCGGCGGCGGCCTCACCACCATCGAGACCGCCTGCCGCTTCCCCATCCGCCTGGTGGAGAGCGGGCCGGCCGGGGGCGCCATCTTCGCCGCCTCGCTGGCGCAGGCCGCCGGGTTGGGCCGGGTGCTGTCGTTCGACATGGGCGGAACCACCGCCAAGATCTGCCTGATCGACGACGGCAAGCCGCAGACCGCGCGCAGCTTCGAGGTGGCGCGCATCGGGCGGTTCAAGAAGGGCTCCGGCCTGCCGCTGCGCATTCCGGTGATCGAGATGGTGGAGATCGGCGCCGGCGGCGGCAGCCTCGCCGCGGTGGACGCGCTGGGCCGCATCACGGTGGGCCCGGAATCGGCCGGTTCCATGCCGGGCCCCGCCTGCTATGGCCGCGGCGGCACCCAGCCGGCGGTGACCGACGCCAACCTGGTGCTGGGCCGCTACGACCCGGCGCGCTTCGCCGGCGGCACGCTCTCGCTCAGCCCGGCGGCGGCCGAGACGGCGCTGCAGGGCGCGGTCGGGCAACGCCTGGGCCTCGGCGTGGCGCAGGCGGCTTGCGGCGTGGTGGAAATGGTGGACGAGACCATGGCCAACGCCGCCCGCATCCACGCCATCGAGAGCGGCAAGAGCTTCGCCGGCCGCACCGTGATCGCGTTCGGCGGCGGCGGCCCCGTGCATGCCTGCCGGGTGGCGGAAAAGATCGGCGCCACCCGCATCCTGGTGCCGCCCGGCGCGGGGGTGGGCAGCGCAATCGGCTTCTTGCGCGCGCCGATCGGCTACGAGGTGGTGCGCAGCCTCTACGGGCGCCTCGGCCAGTTCGACGCGGACGCGGTCAACCACCTGCTGGCCGCAATGGCGGCGGAGGCGGCCGCCGTGGTGGAGCCCGGCCGCTTCGGCGCCGCGGTCACCACCGTGCGCACCGCGTTCATGCGCTATGTCGGGCAGGGGCACGAAATCCCCGTGGCGCTGCCCGACGGTGAGCTGGCGCCGAGCTCGGGCGCCACGATCCGCGCCGCGTTCGACGCCGAATACGCCCGCTTCTACGACCGCCCGGTGCCCGGCTCGGACGTCGAGGTGCTGAGCTACGCGGTGAGCGTCGCCACCGTGCCGGAGCGCCACGCCGTCCAGAGCCCGCTGCCGCCCGCGGGCGCTTCGGCCGACCCGCGCGGCCTGCAGCTCATCCGCGACCCGGTGTCGACCGAGGCGGTGGAATGGCCGGTCTATGACCGCGCCAGCCTGGCTCCGGGCGTGCGCATCACCGGCCCAGCCATCATCGCGGAGGATGAGACCTCCACCCTGGTTGGCGCCGCCTGGGAGGTCTCACTGCAACCCGACGGCTCGCTGGTGCTGACCCGTTCGGGCTAGCGCCGGGGTCGGGTCAGGTTGGGGTGACCTGACCTGTGGATCAGCCGCGACAACAGAGGTTAGATCGTCGCTGGTGAGCCGAAGCGGATCGGCTGATCTAGGGTCCGAACTGATTGGTCTTGACGCTTTTGGTGGTTTGCGGCCTGTCTGCTTCAGGGCCTTGTATTGACACAGCGGACGTTTGCACATCGGCTTGACCCGGCCGAGAGCGGAATGGCGGCTTTCTACTGAAAAATTTGAGGCAGCCTGAGGCGGTTGCAGCCCGGTGTTCGTGTCCGCCCAATGACTGACCGTCTACCGGGGTTACGAAATGGGCGGTTCGGGATTGTCCTCGACGTCCCGGGCATTCGGCATCTGAGGGTTGTTGATCTCAAGGTTCGGGAATTCGGCGCCGAAACGTAAGCCGCAGTGGGCTCGCAACGCGTCGAAGACCTTCTTCGCCTGAAGGTAATCTTGATCGATCTTGGATGCCATTGCTTGGAAGATGTTGTTGAGCGGCGTCATCTGCGGAATGAGCTTCCGGGTTTCCTCGTTCGACAGTATCGTGTCGGCCAGCGTTCCCTCCATCGCCTCAACCGACAAGCTGGCTGTCAGAGCAGCCCGACGGTCGGAATAGAGGCGCATGAGCTGACGAAGGTCGTTGTAGATGTCGGCCAGCTCGAGCGCCGCCAGGATGACATCGTTGATCCTGGTGGACAGAAGGAACGCAGCTTCTTTCTCGTCGAAGTTCACCTCTGGCGGGAAAGTGGCGAAGGGTGGCAGGACATGCCACGGCTGAGCTCCTTTGGAGTCCGGCATCTTCAGACGCACGTCCGCCCACTTCAGCGTGCCGCGGACATTCTGGATGTTGGAGTACATCTTGATGACCTTCACGACGGTGGTGAACGCCGTCGCAAGGTCGGCCTGCTGCTTGACGGCCAACCGTTCGCACTGGGCAGCCTTGATGGCGGAATGCTGAACCAGCCAGGCAGCCGCGGCTGCAATCAAGCCGCCGGTTAGGGTGGACACCGCCGCCCCGGCCGGGTCGCCCAAATCTGTTAGGATGATCGACCCGGCTTTGCCGATGGTATGCCAGAAGGAAGTCAGCCATGAGAGGAAGGCATCCATCAAGTGAGAGCTCGAATGCCGTCCACCGGAACGTTTCCCTTCTTCGCCGCGGCCGCTACCAGCTTGGCCCGCATCACCTCGCTTGCTGGGGTGACCATGTAGCCGGTGAGCAGGTCGCCCAAAAGGATCGAGTCCCTACGCGGGCGCAGACGCCATCTGAGCGCGGTCGCCAAACAGATCCCGGCATCCAGGCGGTCCTGGTCCGCCTTCTTGGGCTTGGCTAACTCACCCGCTTCGCGGCACCAGGCCGCCAGCTCCGGACAACCCAGACCCTCGGCCTCCGTCGCCACCGCGTTGGTTACCCGAATCCAGTCGGCTGGCTTGTATTGCCGCCGGTTGCCTGGATTATACTTGGGCGCTCCCAGTCTGACGGCGAACGACTCATCAATGGAGGGTAGAGCCAACGCCGGGAAGACCTCCATGAGGAAGGTTCCCGCCGAAGCCATCCGCGCTTGTTCAGGATCTTCGACAGCACCGACAGCTCTCAGGAATGGCCAAACCGGCGAATTCGCGCAAAACATTCCGATCTTGCCCGTGTGCGCGGCTTGCACGCCGCCGCCTAGCCAGCTCACCACCGACGCGGCCGCCCGCTCTACTGGACGCATGCTTTCAGCGTTGGGAACCAGCGTCGGCTGATCGAGCGCTATCAGGGTCACCCCGTCCGATGATTGAACTGCTTGGATGAACTCAAGCGCGGCGCCAAAGCCCGCCAGGCGGGGCCCGTGCCAAGCCACGGTCCGGCCGTCCTGTATCCCGGACGCGCAGATCGCGCCTGGTGCCTTGGCGTTGTCGGTCCACGCGCTGTCGAAACCGATGAAGACGTCGGTCGGCTTGGCCATAGCCTTAGATGCTCCTCCCGCGACAACTCCCGCTGCTTCACACAAACTACGCAGATTGCACAGCAGCTAGTGAGCCGCCTCGCCAGACGTCCGCTTACAGGCGTTTCCAAATCGACCGTGATGGTTCGAGTTGTGTCGCAATCGGACCCGATTAAGCCCGAACCCTAAAACACCGGGATGGCGAACTGCACCCAAAACTGGTCGCCCTGAGTTCGGTTCTCGGCGGCGAACTCGTGCTGCCACTTCACCGCGATGCCGCCCATCTTCCAGTCGTAGCGGATCTGCGGACCGATCGCGACCACCCGGCCGTAATTGCCGTCGTTGTAGAGCGCGCCGTTCACACGGTCGGGCGTGATCTGCTGGAACGCGTAGCCGCCGACGCCGATGTGGAAGCGCTTCCAGCCCGGCACCGGCTGATAGTCGAGCGCGTAGTCGAAATCGACCGACTTGCCCGAGAGGTATTGCGTCGCCGGGTTCTTGAACGGCATCTCGAAGGTGCCGAACAGGGACGCCTGGATGCGCTCGCTGGGGAACCACGTCACCGCGAAGGAGGGCGACACCTCCACCCGGTTCAGGCCGAGGTTGTAGAGGCTATGCGTGTTATACTGCCCGGTCGGCACCCAGATATCGCTGTCGACCCAAGCGAACAGCGTGTGGTCCGGCGAGTTGTAGCCCAGGATGAGCGGCTGCAGCAGCGTGTCCCCCAGCCCGGCGCGGTCGTCGCTCAGCGCCCCGACGCGGGTGTCATCGTTGCCGATCGATTGCGCGACGCCGGAGGTGATGCCGAAATTGCCGAGGTCGACCGGCCAACTATAGAGGAAGCGGCCTGCCTCGAGCTCCAGGTTGAAGTGGAAGTTAACCTGGGCTTTGGTGCCGTTGCTGTCGGTGACGATCGGGGCCGAGTAATAGAGGAAGTAGTTCAGGTAGGCGGCATGCCCGGGCGGCGGCAGCAGGCCGGGCAGGACGGTGTTAACACCCAGCGGGTATTCCTGGTTGCCGTCCTCGGTCGCCTGCGCCGGCGCCACGGCGGTCAAGGCCGACAGGATCAGTGCTGCGACGGCCCATCCGGCGGCGCCTGCAGCCCGCGCCATCACGGTCCGGCCGAGTGCGGCCGCAGCCGCGCCTGGGGTCCTCTAGGCATGCGCCGGACTCCGTTCACCAACTGTTGTATGTCGGGCGGACCCTCTCTGCCGGTGCGCCCGGTGTCAACACGCCATGGCGGGCCGGGCCCGATTGCGTGGCGGCTATAGTATGTTTGCCACAGGCTATGCCGCAGGGCAGTCAATCGGCCGCGGTCGGCATCTGGCCTGGCACGGCCGACACCCCATCTCACACCTCACGATCACAGCCGTCCGGAGCCCGCCGCGATGCCGCGCTATCTCGTCACCGGAGGCTGCGGCTTCATCGGTTCCCACCTGGCCGAAGCGCTGCTCGCGGCCGGCCACCAGGTTCGCGTGCTGGACGACCTCTCCACCGGCAGCGTCGACAACCTGCCCGCCGGCGCCACCCTGCTGCGCGGAGACGTGGCCGACCCGGCGGTCGCGCGCGAGGCGGTGCGCGGCATCGCCGGGTGCTTCCACCTGGCGGCGATCGCCTCGGTGCAGCGCTGCACCGAGGACGTGCTCGGCACACACCGCACCAACCTCGGCGGCACGCTCGCGCTGCTGGCCGCGCTGGGCCCGGCGGAGGTGCCATTCGTGTATGCCTCCTCGGCCGCGGTCTACGGCGACAACGCCGCCGCCCTGGTGGGTGAGGACGCGGCGGCTCGGCCGCAATCCGCCTACGGTGCGGATAAGCGGGCCAGCGAGCTGCACGCAGCCGTCGCCACCCACACGCGGGGCATCGCCACCACCGGGCTGCGCTTCTTCAACGTCTACGGCCCGCGGCAACGCTGGGATTCACCCTATTCCGGCGTGGTCTCGATCTTTGCCGAGCGCATCCGCCAGGGCGTGCCGGTGACCGTGTTCGGCGACGGCGAGCAGACCCGCGACCTGGTGCATGTCGGCGACGTGGTGCGGGCGCTGATGCACGCGATGGCCCGGCCTGGCCGTGACGCCGCCGTGCTCAATGTCTGCACCGGGCGCGCGGTGTCGGTGCTGAGCTTGGCGGCGGCGCTGGGCCAGGCGCTCGGCACCGCGCCGCAGATCGAGTTCGGCCCGGCGCGGCTGGGGGAGATCCGCCATTCGGTGGGTGACCCGGCGCGCAGCCATGCCACGCTCGGCCTGGCCGAGCCGACGCCGCTTGCCGCCGGGTTGCGCAGCCTGCTGGATTACAACGACACCGCGGCGCCCATCGCCATCGCGGCAAGCAGGAGGCAGGCCCGGCGATAGAGCCGCAAGGCCGCGGTGATGTCGGCAGCGGTCGCCTCGGCGCGGCCATCGCCCATCCAGGCGTCCGTCACCATGTGGCCGCCATACACCCGCGGGCCGGCCAGGCGCAGCCCGAGCGCCCCCGCGGCGGCGGCTTCCGGCCAGCCGGCGTTGGGGGAGCGGTGCCGCCGTGCATCGCGCGCCACTGCCGCCAGCGCCGCCGCGCCGCCCCGCCCCGCCGCCAGCGCGAGCAGCAGCGCGGCCAGCCGGGAGGCCGGCAGGTTCACCCCATCGTCCACCCGCGCCGCGGCCCAGCCGAACGCTTCATGCCGCGGCGTGCGATGGCCGATCATGCTGTCGGCGGTGTTGATCAGCTTGTAGGCGACGATGCCCGGCAGGCCGAGCAGCGCGCACCACAGCGCGGGCGCCACCACGCCGTCGGAAAAGTTTTCCGCCAGGCTCTCGATCGCCGCCCGCGCCACGCCAGCCGCGTCGAGCCGCTCGGGGTCGCGCCCCACGATATGGGCCACCGCCTTGCGCCCGGCCGGCAGCCCCTGCGGCAACGCCGTTGCCACCGCGGCCACGTGGTCCCACAGGCTGCGTTGGGCGAGGAGGCCTGCCGCCAACCCGGCCAGCGCCGCAATGGCGAGCGGGCGGGGCAGGGTGCGCAGCAGGGCGGTTTGTACGGCCCAGGCCGCCAACACCGCGGCCGCCAGCAGCGCCGTCAGCCCCACCGCGCCGCGCAGCCGCCGAGCGCCCCCGGTGTTATACTGGCGATCCAGCCAGCCGATTGCCGCGCCGAACGCCATCACGGGGTGCCCGAAGCGGCGGAGCAGCCAGGCCGGGTAGCCGAACGCCGCCTCCATCAGCAGGGCGGCGGCGGCCGTGGTAACCGTGGTCACGAGCATGGCATCGCAGCCAGTAGCACAGCGGCGGGCCGGGTCCAGCCTCGGTTGGCCACATTGTTGTGGCGCCGTTCGCCGCGTATGTTGGCGTGATGCTGCACCAGCGAAGAAGGCGAGTCCGCCGGGTCGCAAAGGCCCTGGGCCAGGCCGGCCTGGCGCTGTGGGACCGCATGGTCGCCGCCGACCCCGGCATGATGCGGCTGCTGCTGGCGGCGCGTGGCACCATGGCGGTGTTCCTGACCAGCTTCGCCACCATCGTCCCGATCACCCTGCTCGGCGGCTCCGTCCTCATTGCCGCGCAGGCCATCGTGTTCAGCATCATGGCCGGCTTCGTCATGCGCGAGCCCACCCGCCAGCAGCGCGAGCGGACCCTGGTTCTGCTCACGATCCCGGTGGTGGGGGCGGCGATCGTGTGCACGCTGGTCGACCAGGCCGTCGCACTGGGAGACGGCTTCTTCCTCACTTTGGTGTTCGCCTGTTTCCTCCTGCAGGCCTACGGACCGCGCGCGATCAACCAGGGCTTCACGGCGGTGATCGCGTGCTACGTGGGGCTGCTGCTCCATTTGCCTGCGCGCACCCTGCCGCTGCAGTTGCTTGCCGTGGCTATCGCGGTTCCGGTGATCTGGTTCGCCTGCTTCGTGCTGCTGCCGATGCGTCCGGAGGCGCAACTCCGCCGCACCATCCAGGCGGTGCAGGGCCGTGCCGCCGCCGTGCTGGACGCAGCAGGGGCGCTGCGCCGCCGCCAGTCCGGCGCGCGACGGTTGCGTCGCACCCTGGCGCGGCTGACCGAGGCAGCCCTGGCCGCGGACGACCAACTCGCCTTGCTCGACCCGGCGGGCAGCATCCAAACCCGCATGGCGCTGATGGACCTGGAACTGGCCGCCGCCCGGCTTGCGGCCCTGGCCAGTGAACTGGCCAGCGAACCCCTGGCGCAACAAGCGGTGCAGTTCGTGGTCAACCAGCGCCGCCTACGCCGCAGCCGCTGGTCCACGCGCGACTTGGCCCGGGCACCCGCCACCTCCGCCCGCTCACCGGTCGCCGCCGCGCTGGCCGAAATTACCCGCGCGGCCGCCGCACTGGGGCAAGCGCCGCCCAGCCTGCCGCTCCCGCCGCCGCCGCCCGCCGCCCCCGGCCCGCTGGCCTGGCGCATCGCCCTGCGCGTGACGTTGGCCTCGGCCATCGCGATGGCGGGGGGCATGGCGATCTCGCCGCAACGGTGGTTCTGGGCCGTGATCTCCACCTATGTCGTGTTCCTCAATACCCGCTCGCGCGGCGACACCGTGTTCCGCGGCCTGCAGCGGGTGAGCGGGACCATGCTGGGCCTGGTCGGTGGCCTGCTGTTCGCCGCCTTGCTGCAGGGGGACGTAGCGATTCAGGTCCTGCTGCTGGTCGTGGTCGTGTTCGGCATGTTCTACGCCGCCTTCATCTCCTACACCGCCAGCATCTTCTGCGTGACGGTCATGCTGGGGGAGCTCTACAGCCTGCTCGGCAGCAACGCGGACAGCGTGCTCCTGCTGCGGCTAGAGGAAACCGCGGTGGGTGCGGCGGCGGCCATCCTGGTGGCGGTGTTCGTGCTGCCGGTGCGCACGCGCGACCAGGTCACCCGCTCGGGCGCCGCCGTGTTGGCCGCGCTGGCGGAGGTGGTGGGCGCGTGCCGGGCGCGCCTGGCCGGGGAAGCGGGCACGGCCGCCATCGTGGCGCTGCGCAAGGTAGACCGCCAGGTGGCCGACCTGCGCCTGGCGCTGCTACCGCTGGACATAGGGCGCCTCGCCTTGCGCCGGCCCGACCTCGAGCGGCCAATCCCCGCCTTGCTGGAGTGCGTGCATTGGGCCCGGCTGCTGACGGTGGCCACCACCGAGCCCGACCCGGCGGCCGCCACCCGCGCCCACGGCATCCAGCAGCGCTTGGCCGGCCTGGCCTCCGGTGACCGCGCCGAACTGGCCCCTCCGCCGCGCCCGCCCCAAACCGGCAAGCTCGCGCTCGCCATGGACGGTTTGGAGCGCGCCACCGCCGCCCTCGCCGAACGGCTGACCATCAGCGACCTGCACGGTTTCACACTGTAGGCTAGGGTTGAGCTAGATCACGCCGGGTCGCGCAATCGCTCCGCCACCTCGCTGGCGCCCATCAGCCGCCCGGTCGCCTCGTCCATGATGCTGACCCGGCCGGCGGCGATGTCATACAGCCAGCCATGCAGGTGCAGCCCGCCCACCGCAAGCTTGGCCGCCACCGAAGGATGCGTGCGCAGATGGCCCAACTGGGTGCGCAGGTTCTGCTCCACCAATGCCGCCACCGCCGCCTCGCCCTCGAGCTCGGGGTGCAGCATCTGCACCACGCTGCGGGCGGCAGCGGCGTTGCGCAGCCAGCTTGCCACCGTCGGCATGTGGTTCAGCGTGTCCCCCTCCGGCTGCGCCAGCGCCTTCATCGCGCCGCAACCGGTGTGGCCGCAGACGACGATGTGGGACACGCCGAGCGCCAGCACCGCAAACTCGATCACAGCCGAAACGCCGCCCAGCATCTCGCCATAGGCCGGCACGATGTTGCCGATGTTGCGGCACACGAACAGCTCGCCGGGCTGCGTCTGGGTGATGAGTTCCGGCACCACCCGGCTGTCGGCGCAGGCGATGAACAGCGTGTGCGGCGCCTGGCCCTGCGCCAAGCGGGCGAAATCGGCCTGCTGGTTGGGGAACACGTCGCGCTCGAACCGCATGACGCCGTCGAGCAGTTGGGCCATCGGGTCGGCAGGTTCGCGGCTCATGCCAGGTAGCCTGCCGTGATGCGACACCGCGGTCCAGTGCCGTCGGTCAGCGCAGCAGCGATAGCCCGGTCATCTCCGGCGGTTGCGGCAGGCCCAGCAGCGCCAGCAGGGTGGGCGCCAGGTCTGCCAGTCGGCCATCCGCCAGCCCCACGCCGGGCCGGCCGGCCAGCAGGACGGGGACGGGGTTGGTGGTGTGGGCGGTGTGCGGCTCCCCCGTCGCCGCGTCGCGCATCAGCTCGGCGTTGCCGTGGTCCGCGGTGACCAACAGGGCGCCGCCCTGGGTGGCGATGGCGTCCGCGATGGCCCCCAAACCGGCGTCTACCGCTTCGGCCGCGGCGATGGCGGCGGGCAGGCTGCCGGTGTGGCCCACCATGTCGGTGTTGGCGAAATTGAGCACCAGCAGGTCGAACTCGCCGCCCGCGATGGCGCCCACCGCACGCCGGGTCAGCTCCGGCGCGCTCATCTCCGGCTGCAGGTCGTAGGTCGCGACCTTGGGGGAGGGCACCATGATGCGCTCCTCGCCCGCGAACGGCTGCTCTCGGCCGCCGTTCAGGAAGTAAGTCACGTGCGGGTATTTCTCGGTCTCCGCCAGCCGCATCTGCCGCAGCCCGGCGCGGCTGACGGTCTCGCCCAGCAGGGCCGCCATCGAGTTCGGGGCGAACACCGCCTGCATCAGCGGGGCCAGGTCGTCGCTGTAGCGGGTCATCCCGACGGCGGCGGCGAAATGCGGCGTCGTGCGGGGGAAGCCGGTGAACGCCGGGTCCAGCAGCGCCATCAGCAGCTCGCGGATGCGGTCGGCGCGGAAGTTGAAGGACAGCAGGGCGTCCCCATCCGCCATTCCGCCGTAGCCGGCGATGGACGCGGGCGAAATGAACTCGTCCGTGGTGCCCGCCGCATAGGCCGCCGCAATCGCCGCGCCGGCGTTGGGGAAGTGGGCGCCCTCGCCGTGGGCCAGCCCGCCGAACGCCTGCGCCACGCGCTCCCACCGGTTGTCCCGGTCGAGCGCGAAGTACCGGCCGCACACCGTGGCAATGGTGGCCCCGGGCGGCAGCGCGGCTTCCAGCGTGGCGACGTACTCCGCAGCCGAGCGCGGCGGCGTGTCCCGCCCGTCGGTGAAGGCGTGGACGCGTACCGGGACGCCCGCCGCCGCCACAATCCGCGCCAGCGCCGCCGCGTGGTCCTGGTGCGCATGCACGCCGCCGGGGGAGACCAGGCCGAGCAGGTGGCACGCCCCACCGCTCTGCCGCAGCGCCGCGATCAGGCCCTGCAGCGCCGGGTTGGCGGCCAGGCTGCCGTCCTGGATGGCGCGCCCGATCCGCGGCAGCTCCTGCATCACCACCCGCCCGGCGCCGATGTTGAGGTGGCCCACCTCCGAATTGCCCATCTGGCCCTCGGGCAGGCCGACATCCTCGCCCGAGGTGCGCAGGAACGCGTGCGGCCCGGCGGCCCAGAGCCGGTCGAAATGCGGCGTGCGCGCCTGGCGGATGGCGTTGTCCGTGCGCTCCTCGCGCCAGCCCCAACCATCGAGGATGACGAGCATGGTGGGACGGCTGGGCATCGCGGGCTCCTCCATGGCGCCGCCGTTGATGCCGGATCGGGCGCGGAAAGACCAGAGCGGCCTGTTACGCGCCGGGTCGGCCCGCCCGGTGGTAGGGGTGGCCGGTGGCGATGCATTGGGCGCGGTAGAGCTGCTCGGCCAGCATCGGGCGCACCAGCAGATGCGGCCAGGTGAGCGCGCCCAGCGAGAGCGCCGCGTCCGCCCGCGCCAGCACGGCCGTATCGAGCCCTTCCGCGCCGCCGACCAGGAAACACACTGCCCGGGAGGCGCCACGCCAGCGCTCCAGCAGGCCCGCCAGGCCGGCGCTATCCGGCGCCATCCCGCCGCTGTCCAGCGCCACCACCCAGGCCGGCGTGGGCAGCGCCGAGAGCAGCGCCGCCGCCTCGCGACGCTTGCACTCGGCCGGCGCACCGGGCCCCTCGGCCACCTCCGTCACCTCCAGCGGCGGCCGCAGCCGGGCGTTGTAGCGCGCGAACAACTCCGCCTCGGCCCCGCGCAGCTTGCCCACCGCAATCAGCCGCACCTGGCTTGCGCCGGCCACCGGAATGGCGACAGAACCAGTCGGACCCATGGAGGAGCCGCCCGTTGATCCGTCGCATCCTGTTGTTCTGTGCCGCGGGCTGTCTGGCCGCCGCCGCCCCCTTGCCGACCGGCCCGGTGGCGCTGACCACGCAGCCCGGCTCCCCGCTCGAAGCCACCGCCCGCCAGGTGGCCAGCGCCGACCTCGCCGATGGCGGGCCCGGCGCGCTGCTGCTGCTTGGCAGTCAAGCGCTCGGCAACGCCGAAACCGGCCCGGCCCTGTTCGTCCAGGTCCAGTCGGAGCGGGCGTGCGGCTCCGCGGGCTGCTCCACCTCGGTCTACCTGCCCACGCGGCGAGGCTGGCACAAGGTGATGGACGCGGTGAGCGGCGGCATCATCGTGGCGCCGGCGTTGCATCGCGGCATGCACGACCTGGTGGTGAACAAGTCCGACCGCTGGGTCTGGAACGGCCAGACCTATGCCGACACGCTGCCCGCGCCGCAGGTGGACCTGCGGCCGCGTCACCCGCGCGCGCCTACCAAAACTCCGTCCCCGGCGCGCCCTTGAACGGGCCGACCAGGTTGGACGTGACCCAGCCGCCATAGAAGCCGCCGGGCTGCGGCTGGGCGCGCTCCTCGCCGACGAAGCACGCGTCCATCGGCGCGCAATAGACCGCGACGTGGTCGGCCAACGCCGCGAACGCCGGCGTGGGCTCGGGGTAGCTCCACCCGGCATCCGGCGCGACCGCCCCGCCGCCGCACACCGTCCAATAGCGGGCGGCGCCTTTCCACTCGCACAGGGAGCGGCGCGGTGAGCCCGGCACCAGCGCGCCGGCCAGAAAGGCGGCCATCGGCAGGTAGTAGGTCGGCGCGTGCGTCGTCTCCAGCACGCGAAGCGCTGCGGTGGTGTCGGCGATGGTCTGCCCACCGAGCACGATGCGTATCCGCAAGCTGGCTAGCTCGAGACGCGGCGGGCGAGGGTAGTCGGCCACGCGCTCCTGGATCGGCATCATGCCAGCTCCGCGATCACGGTCTCGCCGCCGACCATGGTCTGGCCCTCCGTCACCAAGGGAACCACGCCGGGCGGCAAATACAGGTCGGTGCGGCTGCCGAACCGGATCAGCCCAAAGCGCGCGCCGCCCTGCACCAGGTCGCCCTCCTTCACGAAGCATAGGATGCGCCGCGCGATCAGCCCGGCGATCTGCACCACCGCCATGTCCTGCCCGTCCGGCAGCCGCAGGGCCAAGGCGTTGCGCTCGTTCTTCTCGCTCGCCTTGTCCAGGCTGGCACTGACGAAGGCGCCCGGGCGATAGGCGATGCGGGTCACGGTCCCGCTCGCCGGCGCGCGGTTGACGTGGACGTTCAGCACCGAGAGGAAGATTGCCACCCGCCAGCGCGGCGCCGCCCCCAGCCCCAGCTCGGACGGCGGCACCGCCAGCGCGACCGACACCACGCGGCCGTCCGCCGGTGCCACCACGGCGCCGAGCCGCAAGGGCGGGATGCGGTCGGGGTCGCGGAAGAAATACAGGCAGAACAGGGTGAGCAAGGCCGCCGGCCAGAACAGCCACTTGGTCAGCACCAGTCCGGCGAGGGCCAGCACGAGGGCGCCGCCGATGAACGGCCAACCGGCGCGGTGCGGCGGGGCAAAGGCGGCCCGCAGGGTTTGCGCGAGCGTCATGGGATGGTTCTAATCACGGCCAAGGGTATGGGGTTCCACCGCAAAGCCAGCAAGCACGGGTAGGCCCGAGCGAGCCGGTCTATTCCCGATTTTCGTGTTCGACCGCGGGGACGGCGAACACCTGGCCCGGGTAAATCCGCTGCACGTCGCGAATTTGCTCGCGATTGGCGGCGTAGATCACCGTGTAGCGCAGCCCGGTGCCGTAGACCCGGCGCGCCAGCCGCCACAGATTTTGCCCCGGCTGCACCACCACCTGGCCGGGGCGCACCTGCGCCAGCGCTAGCGTTTCGCGCTCGAACGGTACCTCCACCCGGCTCGCCACCTTGCCCCGCGCGCCCACTTGGTCGACCCGCAGCCGGTGCAGGCCCGGCGCCACCGGCTGGTCCGGCGACAGCGTCCAGCGCCCGCTGGCATCGGCCGCCGCGTCGCCGCTGCGCTGGTTGTCGACGTAGACCCGCACCGTCCCGCCGGGCGCGGCCGTTCCGCTGAAGCGGATGGCGCCGTTGTCGTCGTAATCCACCGTGGCGAGGCCGAGCTTGGCCGCCGACGCGCCTGGCAATGGGGCTTGCGACGGGGCCTGCAGTAGCCGGGACGGCGCGGCGGGAGTCGACAGCACGGCCAGGCCCGGCGCGCTGGAGGGGCCGTTCGGCGGCGCGGGCGCGGGGACCACGATCAGCGCGGTGGTCTCGGCGGTGCGGACCTGGCCGGCCGGGTTGCGCGCGCTCAGCGTCAGCTCACCGCTGCCGGGCTCGAGCGGGTGCAGCGGCACCGCAACCCAGCCGCCGCGGTCGTCCGCCTGCACCTGCGCCACTACGCTGTCGCCGCGCTTGATGGTGACGGTCGAGCCCGGTTCCGCCTGGCCCGCCACCACCAGCCCGCCATCGGGCGCCACGCGGACGATGTCGAACGTGGGCGCGCCGGGTTCGGCCGGCTGGGCGGGCGCGGCGGCCTGGGGTGCGGCGATGGCCGGGCTGGGCGCGGTCGACGGTTGCGCGGGCCGCTCGTGCCACACCCGCCAGCCCACCGCGGCGCAGGCGCACAGCACGATGAGCAAGGACGCGGCACGAAGCCGGGCGCGCGTGGCTGATAGCGGAAGGTCCATGCCGGAAAGGTAATGTTGCGACCTCGGTCATGCAATGTTGATGAAGCGTTCACGGCAATACGCACCCTGGCTTGCTGCCCGAAGCCCGGGCACACTGCCGGCCGGATTGGGGGCGGAACCGAGGATGAGTGGTGTGAGGCGGCCGCGTGCGCGGCAGACGGTGTTGCGGCTCTCGATGCGGGTCTGGGACGCGCCGACCCGGCTGTTCCATTGGGCGATCGTGATCCTGGTGGCCGTGAGCTACGTCTCGATCCAGTTGAACCGCATCGAGCTGCATTTCCTGTCCGGCTACACCATGCTGGCGCTGCTGCTGTTCCGCCTGATGTGGGGCTTCATCGGCAGCGAGACCTCGCGCTTCAGCCAGTTCCTGCGCAATCCGGTGGAGGGCTTCCGCCACCTGGGCCAGTTCGGCCGGCGCGAGCCCGACGACCAGGTGGGGCACAACGCGGCCGGCGGCTGGATGGTGTTGGTGCTGCTCGGCGTGCTGGCGGTGCAGGTTGGCACCGGGTTGTTCAGCAACGACGACATCGCCTCCGAAGGGCCATTGCGCCACTTCGTCAGCAAGGCCACCAGCGACCGGATCACCGCCTTCCATGCCTTCAACTTCAACCTAATCCTGGCCGCCATCGGGCTGCATGTGCTGGCGATCATCTGTTACGCCGTGTTCAAGCGGCACAATCTGCTGTGGCCGATGATCACCGGGCGCAAGCGCCTGCCGGGTGCGACGCGGCAGCCCCGCATGGCCTCGCCGCTGCTGGCCGCGCTCCTGCTCGCCTTGGCTGGCTGCATCGTCTGGGTGGTCGCCACCCGCGTGTGACACGAACCCGGCGCCGGGCCGCTGAGCCGGGCGGGCGCTATGGCCGCAACTCCTCCGCCGGGGTTTGGTAGAACGCGATCGCCGCCTCGGCGCCGGACAGGATTTCGATCAGCCGGCACCCCCTCGCCACACTGATGGTGCCGATCGAGAAGGCGTGGCGCACGGCGTCCGAACTCCGGCGCAGGGCCAAATCGTAGCTGGCGGAGTCGCTGAACTGCCGGGCGTTGTTCTCCAAGGCGCGCAACTCGCGGGCGCTCGCCTCCAAGCGCCGCTGGTCCTCCGCCGACACCATCTCCGTCATCGCCGCGAGCGGCTCGGTCACCTGCTCCCTGATGCCTCGGGCAAAGCAGTCCCGGCTCGAATGGTCCAGCTTGTCCCGCAGCACGCGGATACGCACGCGATGCATGGTCGCCGAGGGATCGCTCTCGAGCGCAAGCAGCAGTTTGGCGACGAATTTCACCTGCTCGCTGGCGTCGCGAATGGTGCCGTTGGCCATCGCGCGCACGAAGTTGGTGTCGTTCTCGAGGTAGTTCAGGCACTGGTTGACGCCCTGGCTCATCGCCTTGCTCAGGGCCACGTTCTCGGCGCTGTCCCGCGCCGCCGAGATGCAGCGGCGCAGGTGCACGCTGGCTTGCGGCGCGTGCAGCAGGACGAGCTGGGTGACCATCGCGGCCGCTTCCGCTGGCTCCTGCGCCAACCCGGCGACGATGCGGCCGACCAGCTCCGCATCCGCCTCGGTCTGCCCGGTCAGGGCGTTGCGCATCAGGCGGTAGATCGGCGGGCCACGCCGCAGTACTGCCGCCACGGGCCGGGCGAGCGCGCCGAACACTGCGTCCGGCAGGCCGGTTTCGGCCCATTCGCGCGGGACCTGCGCCTGCGCCAGGATGTCCCCGGCGCGAGGCCATAGCACGCCGCCCACTTCCTCGATCGTGTCCACGGCGTCGCTGCTGCAGTCCTTGATCATGGCGTTGACCAAGGCGAGCATCGGGCCGAGTTGGGCGGTGACCGCGGCGGTGAACGGCGTGAGCGCGGTCCGCGGCACCCGCAAGCTGCCGGGCCGCCAAACCGCCGGGTTCACGATCAGCGGATCGAGCGGGGTGAACAGCAGCCGCGAGAGCCGCAGCGGGCGCGATGGCCGCAGCGTCGCCAGCCGGTCGCGCAGCGAGTCGAGCAGCGTGCGGTTGATCTCGCCGCTGCCAACCCGGTCGACATAGGCGATGATCTTGCCGATCTTTTCGTCGTCGACACCACCCAGCTCGCGCCGCAGCGCCTGGGCCACCTGCAGCTTCGTGCTCGCTAGCATGCCGCCGCCCTCAGGCTTTCATTGCGGGCGATCACGTCGAACACCGACTCGCCGGTGAACCAATCCCGGTTGAACGGCACGATGCGGCGGTGACGGCTCATGTCTCGGTCGACGAGCTGCTGCCCAGTGCCGCTCCAGTGCGCGACCTCCTTCGGCATCACCGGCACCAGCCCGGCGATGTCGGCCAGTGCGAGCTGCTGGCTCGGCACGTCATGCGCGTTGCGCCAGATGGCACAAATCCGCTCCCACCCGTCCAGCAGCCACTCCGGCCGGCCGGCCAGCTCCCGGATGCCGTCGGGCTCGACGCTCCAGCGCTGCAGCAGGCCAACGATGTCGGCCGCGAGCTGGCGGGCCTCGGCCAGGGCGCCTTCTGCCAGGCTGAGCGTCAGCCCTGCCACGGCGGAGAAGGTGGTGCCGTATTCGGTCAGCGACTCGTCGTGCCGGGCCGCGCTCCAGGCCTGGATTTCGGCCTGCGTTTCCTGCAGCAGCGTGATCTGGCGGTGGATGCGCGCCTTGGTGCCGTCCCCCACGCCGAGCCCGGCCATCAGGTCGGCAAGCTGCTCGAGCGCGTTGGCGGTCCAATCCGCGGAGCGCCCGACCTCGGCCGCCGCCGCCTCCACCGCCGAGCGCAGCCGCCCGGCCTGGTCCGTCCCGGCGCCAGTGGCGAGCTTGCGCGCCACCATGGGGTCGGCCGTCATCTGCTGGAACAGCCGCATCAGCAGTTGGTAGTTCGCGAGGACGAGCTCGCCCTTGTCGGTTTCGGCGGCCGAGGCGGCAGCGACCGCGGCATCCTCTCCCGCCAAGCCCTCGAGCGCGATCTGGCGCGCGACCCGGCGGATGATCAACGGCGTCACATGCGGCAGGGCGGCAATGCGCTGGTTGAATACCTGGTCGTGCACGGTCGGGTGGCAGAACGCGGCGATGCCGGCCCAGGGCAGGATGTAGACGCCGCGCCCGCCCGACGGGTTGAGGATGATCAGCTCCGGCCGCTTGGTTTCGGATGGGCGTGCCCTGGCGCCGGCCAACAGCGGCGTCGTCAGCGGCAGCGCCACGCCACGCTCGAGGAAGGTGGCGGGATGGTGCAGCTTGGGTGCCAGCCGCGCGTTTTCGAACGCGGCGAGGGGAGCGGTCTCCATAAAGTCCTGCTTTCGCTTACGACCGAGCCCGGTCACCGCGAAACATTGCACGCAAATCATGACCGGGACGTTAACCGCAGCCAGCCAACCGCCGGCCAGGCGCCCGACCGCCGGCTGCTAGCCGCAGTTGGTGCGGCCCACCGCCACGCAATCCTGGTGCGCGATCCAGCCCTGCACCACGGGAAACAGCAGCCAAACCAGCAGCGCTAGGGCCACCAGCCCGCCGAGCACGAGGAGCGGAAACACCCGGGAGGGCGGCGGATTGTCCGACATGGCGGGGGCCTAGCATGCGCACGGCGCTCCGCCTACCGCGCGGCCGGCCACCCTCGCACCCTTGCCGCTGGGCGGCGGTGGGGCTACCTGCGTATCAACGCGGAGGAGTTGGGTTGATGGCGCAGGTGGCGGAAAAAACCAGGAAGCCCGGCAAGCCGAGCGATGCCATCATGGCGGCGCCCGCCCCCAACGTCTCGCGCGAGGTGCTGCTCAAGGCCTATGGCGACATGCTGCTGATCCGCCGCTTCGAGGAGCGGGCCGGCCAGCTCTACGGCATGGGGCTGATCGGCGGCTTCTGCCACCTCTATATCGGCCAGGAGGCCGTGGTGGTCGGGGTGCAGAGCACGCTCAAGGACGGTGACCAGGTCATCACCTCCTATCGTGACCACGGCCACATGCTGGCGACCGGCATGGAGCCGCGCGGTGTGATGGCGGAACTGCTGGGGCGGTCGGGCGGCTATTCCAAGGGAAAGGGCGGCTCGATGCACATGTTCAGCAAGGAGAAGAAGTTCTTCGGCGGCCACGGCATCGTGGGCGCGCAGGTGAGCCTCGGCACCGGGCTGGCGTTCTCCAACTGGTATCGCGAGAGCGACCATGTGTGTGTCACCTATTTCGGTGACGGGGCGGCCAACCAGGGCCAGGTGTTCGAGAGCTTCAATCTCGCCGCGCTGATGAAGCTGCCGTGCATCTACGTGATCGAGAACAACAAGTACGGCATGGGCACCAGCATCGAGCGCGCCACCGCCTCGCGGGACCTGTCGAAGAACGGCGCGCCGTGGAGCATGGCCAGTGCCCAGGTGGACGGAATGGACGTGGTGACGGTGCGTGCGGCGGCGGAAGAGGCGGTGGCGCATTGCCGGGCCGGCCGCGGGCCGTACCTGCTCGAGATGCAGACCTACCGCTACCGGGGCCACTCCATGTCCGACCCGGGCAAATACCGCACCCGCGACGAAATCCAGAAGATGCGCGAGGAGCGGGACTGCATCGACCACGCCCGCCAGATGCTGCTGCGCATGGGCGAGAGCGAGGACGCGCTCAAGCAGATCGACGCCGCGGTGAAGGCGCGCATCGCCGAGGCCGCCGAGTTCGCCCAGGCGAGCCCGGAGCCGGCCGAGAGCGAGCTGTGGACCGACGTGCTGGTGGAGGCCTGACCCGGTGTCCACGCAAGTCCTGATGCCGGCGCTGAGCCCGACCATGACGGAGGGCAAGCTCGCCCGCTGGCTCAAGAAGGTCGGGGAGGACGTGCGCGCCGGCGATGTGATCGCCGAGATCGAGACCGACAAGGCCACTATGGAGGTGGAGGCGGTCGACGAGGGCACGCTGTCGGCCATCCTGATCGAGGAGGGCACCGAGGGTGTCGCGGTGAACACGCCGATCGCGGTGCTGGGCAACGGCGAGGCGGTGCCCGGCCCCGCGGCGTCGGCAGCCCCTAGCGCCGAAGCGCCGCAGAAGCTCGAGCCCAAGCGCCCGGAGCAGGTTGCCAGCCACGTCGTCCCCGCCACGGCGGCCGCCGCCCCCGAGCCGAACTGGGGCGCCACCGCGCCGACCACGGTGCGCGACGCCCTGCGTGACGCGATGGCGCTCGAACTGCGCCGCGACCCCAACGTGTTCCTGATGGGCGAGGAAGTCGCACAGTATCAGGGCGCCTACAAGATCAGCCAGGGCCTGCTGGACGAGTTCGGCCCCCGCCGCATCATCGACACCCCGATCACCGAGCACGGCTTTACCGGCATGGCGGTGGGTGCCGCGATGAGCGGACTGCGCCCGATCGTCGAGTTCATGACGTTCAACTTCGCCATGCAGGCGATCGACCAGATCATCAACTCGGCCGCCAAGACGCTCTACATGTCAGGCGGGCAGATGGGCTGCCCGATCGTGTTCCGCGGCCCGAACGGGGCGGCCAGCCGGGTCGCGGCACAGCACAGCCAGTGCTACGCGAGCTGGTATGCCCACGTGCCGGGCCTCAAGGTGGTCGCCCCGTGGAGCAGCGCCGACGCCAAGGGCCTGCTGCGCTCCGCCATCCGGGACCCCAACCCGGTGATCGTGCTGGAGAACGAGATCCTCTACGGGCAGACCTTCGACTGCCCGACCGGCGACGACTTCACCCTCCCGATCGGCCGCGCCAAGGTCGAGCGCCCGGGCAAGGACGTCACGCTGGTCGCGTTCTCCATCATGGTGGGCGTGGCGATGAAGGCGGCCGAGGCGCTGGCCGAGCAGGGCATCGAGGCCGAGGTGATCAACCTGCGCTCGCTGCGCCCGTTCGACACCGCGACCGTGGTGGAGAGCGTGAAGAAGACCAACCGCGTGGTCACCGTCGAGGAGGGCTGGGCGTTTGCCGGCATCGGCGCCGAGATCGCGATGCAGGTGGTGGAGAACTGCTTCGACTGGCTGGACGCGCCGCCGATGCGGGTGACCGGGTTGGACGTGCCGCTGCCCTACGCCGCCAACCTCGAGAAGCTGGCCCTGCCGCAGCCGCAATGGGTGGTGGACGCGGTTCGGAAGCTGTTCTGATGGCAACCAACATCCTGATGCCGGCGCTGTCCCCCACGATGACGGAGGGCACGCTGGCGCGCTGGCTGAAGAAAGAGGGCGACACGGTCAGCGCCGGCGACGTCATAGCCGAGATCGAGACCGACAAGGCCACCATGGAGGTGGAGGCGGTTGACGAGGGCGTGCTGGGCAAGATCCTGGTCGCGGATGGCACGGCGGGCGTGCAGGTGAACGCGCCGATCGCCATCCTGATCGGGGAGGGCGAGAGCATTGCCACCGCCGAGCCTGCGCCGAAGCCGGCCGCGCCGGTCCCGCAGACCGCGGATGGCGCGCCAAAGCCGACCGCTGCCGCGCCTGCGCCTGCCGCCGCACCGCCGCTGGCGAACGGCCACGACACGAGCCAACATACCGGGGCGCGGGTATTCGCCTCGCCGTTGGCCCGGCGCCTCGCGCAACAGGCAGGGCTGCAGTTGGACGCGATCCGCGGCACCGGGCCGAATGGGCGCATCGTCAAGGCGGACGTCGAGGCGGCGCAGGCCAGTCCGGCAGCCGCGCCTGTTGCCCAGCAAGCGGTCGTGCCGCCGCCTGCCGCCGCGCCGGTCGCGGCTCCGCAGCCCAGCCCGTCCGCCGCGCCAGTCGCTCAGGCTCCCGCCAGCCCGCGCCCGGTGGTGATCGCCGGCGCGCACCGGCTGGTGCCGCACACCAGCATGCGCCGGGTCATCGCGCGGCGGCTGACCGAGGCCAAGCAGACCATCCCGCATTTCTACGTCAGCGCCGACATCGAGATCGACGCGTTGCTCAAGCTGCGGGCGGAGCTGAACGGCAAGTCGGCCAAGGACGGCCCGGCGGCGTTCAAGCTGTCCGTCAACGACCTGGTGATCAAGGCGGCCGCGGTGGCCTTGCGCCGCATCCCCGCGGCCAACGCCAGTTGGACCGAAGAGGGCACCGCGCTGTACGACGACGTGGACATCAGCATCGCCGTGGCGACTGAGGGCGGCCTGATCACCCCGATCGTGCGCCGGGCCGACCAGAAGGGGTTGGCCGCGATCAGCAACGAGATGAAAGACCTCGCCGCCCGCGCCCGCGCCGGCAAGCTGAAGCCGGAGGAGTTCCAGGGCGGTGGCTTCTCTATCTCCAATCTCGGCATGTTCGGCGTGTCGTCGTTCCTCTCCATCATCAACCCGCCCCAGGGCGGCATCCTGGCGATTGGCGCCGGCGAGCCCCGCCCCGTGGTGCGGGATGGTGCGATCGTCCCCGCGACGGTGATGACAGCCACGCTGTCGGTCGACCACCGCGTGATTGACGGCGCGGTCGCCGCCGAGTGGATCGCCGCCTTCAAGGCCATTGTACAGGACCCGCTTAGCCTGATGCTGTAACATCTCACCCCACCTCGCTGCCTCCACGAAACGCTTTCCCTCTGGGAGAGGGTTGGGTGAGGGGGCAAGCGCCCTCGCGATGATGGTTTCGTCGCGCCACCCCCTCACCCCGGCCCTCTTCCAGAGGGAGAGGGAGCAGCAAGGAGGGAGGCCGGGGAGGTGGAGGGAGACATATTGGAGCCGACATCCATGCCAGACGCATTCGACCTTATCGTCATCGGCGGTGGACCCGGCGGTTACGTCGCCGCTATCCGCGCTGCCCAACTGGGCATGAAGACCGCCGTGGTGGAGCGCGAGCATCTCGGCGGGATTTGCCTCAACTGGGGCTGTATCCCGACCAAGGCGCTGCTGCGGTCCAGCGAGATCAACCACTTGCTGCACCATTTGCCGGAATACGGCTTCGCGGCCGACAACATCCGCTTCGACCTGCCCGCCGTGGTCAAGCGCTCCCGTGCCGTGTCCAAGCAGCTCTCCTCCGGCGTGGGCCACCTGTTGAAGAAGAACAAGGTGACGGTGGTGGACGGCAGCGGCAAGCTTGCCGGCAAGAACACGGTGGCGGTGGGCGACAAGAGCCTGACCGCGCCGCACATCATCCTCGCCACCGGGTCGCGAGCGCGCCAGTTGCCCGGGCTCGAGACCGACGGCAAGCTGATCTGGAGCTACCGCGAGGCCATGGTGCCGCCCGCGATGCCGAAATCACTGCTGGTGATCGGCTCCGGCGCCATCGGCATCGAGTTCGCCTCGTTCTACCGCAACATGGGCGCCGAGGTGACGGTGGTGGAGGTGCTCGACCGCGTGCTCCCAGTGGAGGACAGCGAGATCAGCGCCTTCGCGCGCAAGGCGTTCGAGAAGCAGGGCATCAAGATCATCACCGGTGCCAAGGTGACCAGCGCCCGCAAGGGTGAGGACAGCATCACCGCCACCATCGACGTCGGCGGCACGACGCAGGACATCACCGCCGACCGCATGATCTCCGCCGTCGGCATCGTGGGCAACGTGGAGGGGATCGGGCTCGAGGGCACCGGCGTCGTGGTTGAGCGCAGCCACGTGGTCATAGATGAATACTGCCGCACCGGCGAACCCGGCGTGTACGCCATTGGCGACATCGCCGGCGCGCCCTGGCTGGCGCACAAGGCGAGCCACGAGGGGGTGGTCTGCGTGGAAAAGATCGCCGGGCTGAACGACGTGCACCCGATCGACTGGAGCAACATCCCGGGCTGCACCTATTGCCGCCCGCAGGTGGCGTCCGTGGGGCTGACGGAGGCGCGCGCCAAGGAGACCGGACACGAGGTTCGCGTCGGTCGCTTTCCGTTCATCGGCAACGGCAAGGCCATCACCATGGGCGAGCCGGAGGGCATGGTTAAGGTGGTGTTCGACGCCCGCTCCGGCGAGCTGCTCGGCGCCCACATGGTGGGGGCGGAGGTGACGGAGATGATCCAGGGCTACGCCATTGCCCGCACGCTGGAGAGCACCGAGACCGACCTGATGCACACCGTCTTCCCGCACCCGACGGTGAGCGAGACGATGCACGAGGCCGTGCTGGACGCCTACGGCCGCGCCATCCACTTCTGACCCGGTCGCCTCGCCTACAAAGCCCTCTCCCAGAGTGAGAGGGCTTTCTGGCGGGCATGGCGGCCAACGGCGGTGGGTCTGCCTGCGGGCGTGAGAAGGCAGGGCATTGGTCCGGCTTACAGCAACGCCAGCCGTGCCAGTGCCACCCCGGCCTGGCACGGTTCGATCACCGGCACCTCCACCGCCGCCTCCACCGCGGCCCGGTGCGCCGCCATGCCGGTGCAGCCCAGCACCACGGCGCCCGCGCCCGCTTCCACCAGGTCCATTGCGGCGTCGATCAGCAAGCCGCGCGCGGCCACCGGGTCGAGCAGCGCCTCCAGTGACACGCCCAACGCCCGCTCCCCGGCAAACCGGCTTTCCAGCCCCAGCGCGCGGATGGCCAGCAGGTGCCGCGCGCGGCTTGCCTCCACGATGCCGATCACGCCGAACCGCTCCGCGCGCGCCACGGCCACGCCCAGGGCGCAGCGGAACACGCCCAGAACGGGCCGCTCGGTGACCGCGTGCACGGCTTCCAACCCAGGGTCCGAGGCGCAGGCGACGACGTAGAGGTCGGCCCATTCGCGCTCGGCCAGCTCGCACATCGGGCCCACGGCGGCATGCCAATCCTGCCAGCTCAGGATGGCGCGGGGTCCGTCCGCCACGCCCATCACGTCGATGGTCGGGCCGTCCCAGCTCCGGAACGGCGCCACCGCGGCCTCGATCGCCTCGGTGCATGGCTGCGAGCTGTTGGGGTTGAGCACCAGGATTCGAGCCATTCGGCATGCTTTGCGACCACCCGGGCGCCGTCAACTGCAAAACGCCGCGCCGGGCCTAGCGGGCGGGGTCGCTTGCCGGGGTGGCGCTCTGCTCTTCGAGAGTGGTGGCGCTGGCCTGTGCCACCGAGCGCAGCGCGTCGTCGCTGGCATCGCTGGCGGCACGGCGATACCACTGCGCGGCCTTGGCCGGATCGGCGGTCAGCCCCAAACCGTGCTCGTAGCAGTAGCCGAGGTCGTATTCGGCGACCGCGTTGTGTCCGTTGGCGGCCTGGCGGAACAGCCGTGTCGCTCGCCTCGCGTCGGCCGCGCCGCGGTTCAGCAATGCTTCCTGGGCGTGCTGCAGCTCCTGGCTGGCGCTGTCCTCGACGGGTTTGCGCTCTGGCGACGCCCCTGGCTCGCGCGGCAGCTTGCCAATCGGCGCATGCAGCGCGGCCAGGTGCACCGCGGCTGCCGAAATCCCCTGGGCGGCGGCGGCGTGGAACAGGGCCACGGCGCGCTCGCGGTCGTGCGGCACGCCGGCGCCGGCCTCGTACAGCATGGCGAGGTTGTAGTCCGCCCGGCCGAACCCGTCGGCGGCGGCCTTGGCATACCAGGCGGCGGCCTCGGACTGGTCCGCGTTTACGCCGAAGCCGCCATCGTAGAGCACGCCGATGTTAAACGCGGCCACCACGCTGCCCCCGGCGGCCGCGCGGCGATACCACTGCATCGCCTCGCGAAAATCCCGCGGAACGCCCACGCCGCTGTCATACAGCGCGCCGATGTAGAGGGCGCCGCGGGGGTCACCCGCGCGGTCGGCCTGCCGCCAAGCCGCCAACGCCTCGGCAAACCGGCCGTGGCGGAAATCGTCGAGACCGGCCGGGACCTGCGGCGCCGACGCGGCCGCGCACACCTGGCAGAATGCCGCGAGCCCCAGCAATGCCGCACATGCGAGAGCGATCGGCGATCGTCGGTTTGCTGGCAGTCCTCGCGTCATCCGACCACTCGTTCAACTGTGAGATGCGCTCATGGGCAACCGAGTAGCAGAAATCGCGTCCGCTTGCCGAGACTCCTTGAGTGCCGTATTGCGCTGAGCCTACCTTCGACTGCCGCATTGTTGAGCATGCATAAGCGCAAGCACCGGCTATCCCTCACGACAGGCGCAACGATCCTGCTCACCGGCTGCACCACGGTCGCTGGCCCGACCGCACAGGCGGATGCGGCGATGGCGAACGGCCCATTGTCGCTGCAGCAGCAGGCGGCCCAGGTGCGCGAGAACCGGGTGGAAATCACCTTCCCGCCGCGGCGCGCCACGCTCACCGAGGAAACCACAAGGCAGCTCGATCTGCTATCCCGCCTGATCCGCGACGTCGACCCGGTGATCCTGTGGACCACCGCCTATGCCGACGGCGGCGCGGATGATCGTGGCGACCTGCAGCTTTCCGCCCGCCGCGCCGTTGCGATCAAGCACGCGTTGATGGCGCGCGGCATCCCGGAGTGGCAGTTGCGCGTCCAATCGGTAAGCCTGCCATCGCGCGGTCCGCCGCGGGAGGCCGAAACGGGCCGGGTGACGATCACCTGGGGCGCGTCCTAGAGCCTTGGCGAGCATCTTAACCCGATCAGGTGACTCCACCCGATCGAGTTCTGCTCTAGCCGGCGCAGAAATGGTGCCCAGGGGCGGAATCGAACCACCGACACTGCGATTTTCAGTCGCATGCTCTACCAACTGAGCTACCTGGGCGGCCTTGCTCAAGGCGCGCGGTTTAGCTGAAGCGACCGGGTGCTGCAACCCGGATCACTCACTCCTCCGGCGGCTCTTTCTCCTCGGCCGGCGCGGGGGTGCGGTATTGGCCGGTGAACCAGCGGCCTAAATCCACGTCGGCGCAGCGGCGGGAGCAGAACGGGCGGAACGAGGGTTGCGCGGGGGCGTGGCAAATGGGGCAGGCTTCAGCCACGGGCAGTCTCCTCCATCACCCAGGCGCCGGGCGGCAAGGCCGGGTCAGAACGCAGCACAAGGGGGCGGCCAAGCCGGTGCGCAAGGGCCGGCAGCGCCACCTTGTCGGCCTGCAGCGCGCTGACCACGTCCGGCGCGGCGCGCAAGGCCCGGGTGGGGCGGTCGGGCGCGCCAGTGATCTCGCGCAATGCCGCCAGCCCGGCGGCGTGCGGCCCGGCCAGCACCTCGTGCAGCGGCGGGTGGATGCGGGGGCGCTGGATTTCGGCCAAGCCGCCGGCCGTGAAGCCCAACAGGCGAGGGCCCGCCGGGTCCCCGGCCAAGGCGGCGCGCAGCGGCTCGGCCAGGGTGGCGCGCCGGGCCGCCTTCATGCCCGCCAGGTCAATCAGGATCAGGCCCGCCAGGTTGCGCAGGCGGATTTGGCGCGCCAGGCCGGGCAGGGCGGCGCGGTTGGCGGCCTCCTGCGCGCTGGCCTTGCGCTCGCGGGCGTCGGTGGTGGCGGCCGCGTCGACGTCGATGGCGACCAGGGCGGCGGTGGGCTCGATGGTGGCCCGCAGGCCGCCCGGAAGTGCTGCCATGGGCGAGGCGAGCCCCGCCACCGCGCTGGCGAGCGCCTCTGTCCAGCCGGCGCCGAGTTCCACCCGGTCCCCCAGCGTGCCCCGCAGGTCGGCGGCGAGCCCGGCATCGTCCACCCGCACCGGGCCGGCGTAACAGGCGGCCAGGCGCTCCACCGGGTTGGGCCCGGCGCGTAGCAGGGCAGGGGCGCCCGAGTCCGCGGTGCCCGGCACAGCCTGAAGCCGCGGGCCCTTGCCGCCCTGCGCCGCCCGCGCCACTCGCACCACCACGCTATCGCCCACGCCGTGGCCCGCGCCGCCGGCCGTGTCGGGCAGGAAGCCCTCGTCACCGCCGGCGAGCGCTACGAACACGCCCGCCATGGCCGGGGTGGTGGCGCTGACCCGGCCGCGATGCACGTCCCCTACGCCGTCGCTGCGGCAGGGGCGCCACACCGCGTAGTCCACCAAGGCGCCGTCCTGCACGGCCGCGACACGGATTTCGCCCGGCCCCCAGGCCACGTGCAGGCTCCCCGGCCTCGAGGGCTGCAGGCTCACGGGATGGGCCAGCCATGGCCGCGCAGCAGCTGCGCGGTCTCGAACAGCGGCAGGCCGACCACGCCGGAATAGCTGCCGCCGAGCCAGCGCACGAAGCTCGCTGCAATGCCCTGGATGGCGTAGCCGCCCGCCTTGCCCACGCCCTCGCCGCTCGCGGCATAGGCGTCGATCTGGCCCGGCTCGAGGCGGTTGAACGCCACCACGCTGTCCACCAGCCGTTCGGTAGCCCGCCCGTCCGGCCCGAGCAGGCACACGGCGGTCAGCACATGGTGGCGGCGCCCGGACAGCAGCCGCAGGCAGGCGGCGACGGAGGCTGCGTCCATCGCTTTGGGGAGAATGCGGCGGCCCGCGGCCACCACGGTGTCGGCCGCCAGGGTCAGCTCGCCGGGTTGGTGGGCGACGGCCGCCTTTTCGCGCGCCAGGCGCTGGGCGTGCAACCGGGGCAGCTCGTCGCGACGCGGCGTCTCGTCGATGTCGGCGGGCCGCACATGGGCTGGAACTACCCCGATCTGCGCCAGAAGGGTCAACCGGCGCGGGCTTGCCGAGGCCAGCGCGAGCGGGTGCACGCTACTTGAAGCGGAAGGTGATCCGACCCTTGCTCAGGTCGTAGGGCGTCATTTCGACGTTCACCCGGTCGCCGGCCAGCACGCGGATGCGGTTCTTGCGCATCTTGCCGGAGGTGTGCGCCAGGACGCTGTGCTCGTTGTCCAGCTTGACGCGGAACATGGCATTCGGGAGCAGTTCTTGCACAGTCCCGCTGAACTCGATCATGTCTTCTTTAGACATACATGGCCCTGCTATCGCTCCAATCTTTCTTGACGGAGCGGAACATGATGACGCCGCCGCGCCGGGTCAAGCGCGCGGTCGTTGTCCTAACCGCATGGCGACGCTGCGCGCATGGGCCTGCAAGCCCTCCGCCTCCGCCAGCGCGACCGCCGCCGGGCCGATCGCCGCCAGCGCCGCCGGGTTGGCCTCCACCCAGGTGGTGCGCTTGAGGAAGTCATACACCGAGAGCCCGGAAGCAAACCGCGCCGTGCGCCCGGTCGGCAACACGTGGTTCGGCCCGGCCACGTAGTCGCCGAGCGCCTCGGGACAGTCATGACCTAGAAAAGCCGCCCCGGCATGGCGGATGCGGCC
This sequence comes from Acetobacteraceae bacterium, assembly GCA_965199105.1. GTDB lineage: Bacteria > Pseudomonadota > Alphaproteobacteria > Acetobacterales > Acetobacteraceae > LMUY01. The sequence goes on from CBDAQO010000002.1 coordinate 2,915,120, forward strand.
GAACAGCGCGTGCGGGTCCGCCACCATCACCTGCAGGTGCTCGGGGGCGAGCCGGTTGGCCAGCGCCACGCCCGCGTCCCAGTCCTGCACCAGGATGATCGCGCCATGGTCGCGCCAGGACGCGGCGGCCTCCCGGCGCGACAGGCTGTGCAGCTCGGCCGCCACCGCCTGCGCCACCGCATCGGCCAGCGTCGGGTCGTCGGTGAGCAGGATGGCTTGCGCGCTCTCGTCGTGCTCGGACTGGGCCAGCAGGTCCACCGCGACCCGGCGCGGATCGGCCGTCCGGTCTGCCAGGATCAGCACCTCGGACGGCCCCGCGATGCCGTCGATCCCCACCTGGCCGAACACCTGCCGCTTGGCCTCCGCCACGTAGGCGTTGCCGGGGCCGACGATGCGGTCCACCGGCGCCAGCGTCGGCGTGCCATAGGCCAGGGCCGCCACCGCCTGCGCGCCGCCGACGCGGTAGACCTCGTCCACCCCCGCCAGCCGCGCCGCCGCCAGCACCAGCGGGTTGAGCGCCCCGCCCGGCGTCGGCACGCACATTGCCACCCGCGCCACCCCCGCGACGCGCGCCGGGATGGCGTTCATCAGCACCGAGGACGGATAGGCCGCCTTGCCGCCGGGCACATACAGCCCGACCGCGTCCAGCGCCGTCCAGCGCACGCCCATGCGCATGCCGTGCGCGTCCAGCGTCTCGATCGGGCTCGGTAACTGCAGCCGGTGGAACGCCTCGATCCGCTCCGCCGCCAGCTCCAGCGCGGCGCGCAGCTCGGCCGAGATGCTGTTGGCCGCGTCGTCGATCTCGTCGGCGGTGATGCGCAACTGGCCGGGCGCCAGGCTGTGGTGGTCGTGCTGCTCGGTGAGGGCACACAGCGCCGCGTCCCCCTCCGCCCGCACGGCGGCGATGATGGCGGCCACAGTGGCGTCCACCTTGGCCGTGGTCTCGCGCGCCTCGTTCAGCAGCCGCTCGAACGCGACGGCGAAGCCCGGGTCGGCGGTGTCAAGCCGCCTCATGGCAGCAGCGCGGCGCGGAAGCGCTCGACCCACGCGCCCACCGCCTCCGGCCGCGTCTTCAGCGCGGTGCGGTTCACCACCAGGCGGCTGGTGACGTGCGCGATCACCTCGCTCTCGCGCAGCCCGTTGGCCGCCAGGGTCGATCCGGTCTGCACCAGGTCCACGATCAGCTTGGCCAGGCCCAGGCCGGGGGCGAGTTCCATAGCCCCGTTCAGGTGCACCACCTCGGCATGGATGCCGCGCGCGGCGAAGTGGCGGCGAGCGATGTTGGGGTATTTCGTCGCCACCCGCACCCGCGACCACAGCCGCGTCTCCGCCGTGTCGATCCAATCCGCCGGCCCGGCGACGCTGACCCGGCAATGGCCGATGTCGAGGTCGAGCGGGGCGTAGAGCTCCGGGTAGTCGAACTCCATCAGCACGTCCGCGCCGCAGATGCCGATCTGGGCGCCGCCGAACGCCACAAAGGTCGCGACGTCAAACGGGCGCACGCGCACCACGTCGAGCGCCGGGTCCTCGGTGGGGAAGCGCAGGCGGCGGGAGTCCTCGTCCTGGTAGTCGGCCGCGGGGTGCACCCCGGCGCGCGCCAACAGGGCGCTGCATTCGGCCAGGATGCGCCCCTTAGGCAGGGCCAGCACCAGCGGGCCGGTGACCTCGGGCAGGAGCGAGGCGGCCGGGAAGGGGGCAGTCATGCAGGCCTCGGGCGCGGTTTGGGGTGGCTGCCTAGCACCCTGGCGGCGCGGTCGCTAGAGCATGACGCTAATGTGGGTGCCGAGCACGGTCATGAGCCCGCGCCGAGACAAACCGCCGCAGGGCGACGCAGGACCACACCGCTTCCACCGCACCGAACGGCCAAGCGCCTTGCAGGAAGCCGTAGATCGACCCGAGCACGCAGGCGCCCGCGAACGCCAGGATGCACCACGGGCTGCGGCGCTCGAGCGCGTAGGTGACCAGCATCGCGGTGACCGCGAACAGGCCGAAAGCGGTGAGCGCGTCCACTCAGGCCGTCGGTTCGGGTTCGGGTCGGACCATCAGATGAAGCTCGCCAGGATGGGGACCATGATGGGCACGAACAGGCCGTTCAGCCCGATCGCGAGGCCGCCGAACGCGCCGGCGGTCTCGTCTAGCATCAGCAGGCGCGCGGTGGCCAGGCCGTGGCCTCCGGTGCCGCCGGCCAGGCCCTGCGCCCGCATGTCCAGCACGCCGAGCAGCCGCATCACGCTGGGCCCGATCATCACCGCCACCAGCCCAGTGAGCAGGACGAAGGTGGCCGTCAGCGCCGGTGGCGCGCCGATCTGCTCGGCGATGCCCATCGCGATCGGCGTCGTGACCGATTTGGGTGCCAGCGCCAACACCACCGGCCGGGACGCACCCATGAGGCGCGCCACCAGCACGGCGCTGACCGCCCCGACGGTGGAGCCGACCATCAGCGACGGCACGATGGCGCCGGCCGAGCGGCGAATGCGGCGCAAATTGGCATGCATCGGCACCGCCAGCGCCACCGTCGCCGGGCCGAGTAGGAATTGCACGTATTGCCCGCCCTCGAAGTAGACCCGGTAGGGCGTGCCGGTCACCAGCAGCAGGCCGACCAGCATCAGGATGCTGAGCAGCATCGGGTTGGCCAGCACGTGGCCGCGGAACACCCGGCTGATGCGGCTGGCCAGCTCCCACGCCAGCAAGGTCGCCACCAGCCCGAGCAAGGGGGTGGTCTGCAGGTAGACCCAGAGCGAGGCGGCGTGCGTCACTCCTCGGCGCCGCGCAGCAGGCGCTGCATCATCCAGCCGGTGACCGCCATAGTGAGAGCGGTGGAAACCAGGATGGCGGCCAGGATGGGCAGCCAGTCGCGCTGCAACGCGTCCAGTTCGGTGACGATGCCGACGCCCGCGGGCACGAATAGCAACGAGAGGTGGCGCAGCAGCCCGTTGGACGTGTCCCGCAGCGCGGGGTCGGGGCCGTTGCGCGCGATCAGCACCGCCAGCAGCAGCGCCAACCCGACCACTGCGCCGGGCAGCGGCAGGCCGAGCCCGCGGGCGATCAACTCGCCAGCGAACTGGCAGAGCACGAGACCTGTGAGCGCGCGGAGCAAGCCCTATTGCAACGGCATGCTGAGGTTGAGGCCCGCGCCGGGTCGGGCGCGGCGATCGGTTTCCGCCTGGAAGGACGAGGAGGGCAGGTAGCCGTCGCTCTGCGCGTGGTTGTTGCGGGAGAAGAAGCTGGGCGAGACCGAGGCGTCGGTCGACTGCGAACCCGGGGTGGGGGCGACGAGGTCGTGGTTTGGGGTCGGCGCGGCGGTGAACTCGCCGGGCTGCGGCGGTGCGGCGGGAGCCTTCTTCCTGGCCGAACCCGCCCCGAACTCGGGCAGCGGCGTCACGGTCAGGAACGAGTTCGGCGGGCCGGCAGCCACCAGCGGCAGCGTCGCCAGGCCGATCAGCAGCAGCCGCTTCATAGCGCCGCCACCGGGTCGATGCGGTTGGTGCCGCGGCGGTCTTCCGCGGGGTTGCCGACGGGTGGGCCGAGCGCGCCCGTGCCGGCCTCATGCCAGGCGAGCAGCGCCCATTTCACGGTCGGGAACGCGAGCTCGTCCCATGGAATCTCGTCCCAGGCGAACATCCTTGCCTCCAGACTTTCGACGCCCGCCGTTATACCGCGTTTGGCGAACCGGGCGCGGTAAATCACCTGGAACTGCCCGATCCGGCTGATGTCGAACAGCGCGAGGATGCCGTCGAGCGCGATGTCGGCGCCGGCCTCCTCCATGGCCTCCCGCTGGGCGCCCTCGGCGGTGGTTTCGCCCAGCTCGAGGTAGCCGGCCGGCAGGGTCCAGAAGCCTGAGCGGGGCTCGATCGCGCGGCGGCACAGCAGGACCTGGCCTTCATCAGCCACCACGGCGCCGACGATCACCTTTGGGTTCTGATAGGCCACGAAGCCGCAGCGGGAGCAGACATCCCGCTCCTTATCGTCGCCGTCCGGGATTTTCCGCTCGAACGTAGCCATGCTCGAGCGTGGAGCGGGCCGGCCGCCGGATCAAGCCCTCGGCGAGAAAATCCTAGCCGTGTGCAACCGCGCTACACCGAAAGGTCGAGCAGGGAGCCACGCGGCGTGCTGCGCGAGGGCGGCGTTCCGGACGGGGCGGCCTGCAGCGTTTTCTGCTGCGCCACGTCCGTGCTGGGGGCGCGGGCGGGGGCAGCCACCCGGGTGGCCGGGCTGGCTGCGGTGACGCCGTTGGCGGCGGAGAAGGCGGAGAGGCTGGATGGCGCGATCATGCTGGCCACTCTCGCCTGAAACCCTTAACGCCAGGTAAACCGCGCGGCCTTTATTTTGGCGCGACCACCTCGGCCGGCGCGGTGCCATTCGCCGCCGCCGCGGGCGCCGCCGGGGACGGTGCGGCCGGGGCAGTCGGCCGCAGCGGGCGCCGTTGGGCGGCGCGCACCGCCTTTGCGGCCGAGGATTGCGGCGGGCTGGTGGGTGCGGTCGGGCCCGGCGAGGCGGCTTGGGCATGCGCTACCAGCGGCAAACACAGCAGGGCGGCGGCAAGAGCGACGCGGATCATCGGCAGCCTCCTTGGCAACCGCCCCTAAACGAGCCGTCCATGCCCGCGTTCCCAGCCTTGCGGTGCGGCGCCTTGCCACCACGGCCGCTTTCCGCCATATCCCGGCCGTCACTGCCGCCCTGGGACTCCCTGGCGCAGCGATAATTCACACGCGGGGCGCCTTCCTGGCTGCAGAGCCAGAACCGGTGCCGCAAGGCTCGGCCCCGCGGAGGCTCAACCGGACCAAGGAAGCACCCCTCCCGATGGCTATGCCCGATTTCACCCTGCGGCAACTGCTCGAAGCCGGCGTCCATTTCGGCCACCACACCCGGCGCTGGAACCCGCGCATGGCGCCCTACCTGTTCGGCATCCGCAACCAGGTCCACATCATCGACCTGCAGCAGACCGTCCCGATGCTGGATCGCGCGCTGCGCGAGGTGCGCAACATCACCGCCAATGGCGGCCGCGTGCTGTTCGTCGGCACCAAGCGCGCCGCCGCCGAGCACGTGGCCGAGTCCGCCAAGCGCTGCGGCCAGTATTACGTGAACCACCGCTGGCTGGGCGGCATGCTGACCAACTGGAAGACCATCACCGGCAGCATCAAGCGGCTGCGCCAGATCGAGGAGCTGCTGGCCGGCAACGTCGAGGGCCTCACCAAGAAGGAGGTGCTGGACATCACCCGCGACAGCGACAAGCTCGAGCGCGCGCTGGGCGGCATCAAGGAGATGGGTGGCCTGCCCGACATCCTGTTCATCATCGACACCAACAAGGAAAAGCTGGCGGTCGAGGAGGCCAACAAGCTCGGCATCCCGGTCATCGCCGTGCTGGACAGCAACTCCGACCCGGCGGGCGTCACCTACCCCATCCCGGGCAACGACGACGCCCTGCGCGCCATCACTCTGTATTGCGACCTGATCGCCGGCGCCGTGCTTGACGGGATCAGCGCCGAGATGGCCGCCTCCGGCCGCGACGTGGGTGGCGATGAAGACCTGCCGCTGGGCGCCGCGCCCGAGGCGATGGCAGACCAGCCCGCCGCTTAACCAACGGGGAGACGCAACATGGCCGAAATCACTGCCGCGATGGTCAAGCAGCTCCGCGACAAGACCGACGCCCCGATGATGGACTGCAAGCGGGCGCTGACCGAGAGCGGGGGCGACCTCGAGGCCGCGGTCGACTGGCTGCGCAAGAAGGGCCTGTCCGCCGCCGCCAAGAAGAGCGGTCGGGTGGCTGCCGAGGGCCTGGTGGGCACCGCGACGGCGCCGGGTCGGGGCGCGATGGTGGAGGTGAACGCCGAGACCGACTTCGTGGCCCGCAACGAGACCTTCCAGGGCTTCGTCGCCGCGGTGGCGAAGCTGGCACTCGACGTGGGCGAGGATTTGGCGGCGCTGAAGGCGGCGCCGTTCCCGGGCAGCGGCCGCACGGTGGCTGACGAACTGATCCAGTTGGTCGCCACCATCGGCGAGAACATGACAATCCGCCGCGCCCGCGTGATCAAGGTGGGCAGCGGCGTGGTGGCGAGCTACGTGCACCAGCCGCTGAAGCCCGGACTGGGCAAGATCGGCGTGCTGGTCGGCATCGAGGGCGCCAGCGAGCTCGACGCGCTGGAGCTGCTCGGCCGCCAGGTGGGCATGCACGTGGCCGCGTCGCAGCCATCCGCGCTCGACGTCACCTCGGTCGACCCGGCGGCGCTGGAACGCGAGCGCACCGTGCTGATTGAAAAGGCACGCGAGGAGGGCAAGGCCAAGACCGACGAGATCATGCAGAAGATGGTCGATGGCCGCATCCGCAAATACTACGAGGAAGTGGTGCTGCTGGAGCAGGTCTGGGTGCATGACGGCGAGAGCCGGGTGAAGGCGGTGATGACAAAGGCGGGCGCCAACGTCGTGGGCTTCAGCCGCTTCACTCTGGGCGAGGGCATCGACAAGCCGACCGGCGGGGATTTTGCTGCCGAGGTCGCCGCCGCCGCAGGACTGAACCCGGAGGACCCGCAGCCGCTGTGACGCCTACTCCCGCACTCGTGTCTGATCGCTGCCGAAGCCCTCTCCCCCTGGAAGAGGGTTGGGTGGGGGCCCCCGGCCTGCTCCGTCGCGCCCTGCTCCGCCGCGCCCTGCTCGCCGCCCTGCTGCTCGCCCCGCTGGCAGCCCAGGCCGACCAGCCGCCCCTCTCGCCGCAAGACCAAGCCGATGTCGGCCGGGCCGAGGTCTACCTCAACAACCTGCACGCCCTTAAAGCCCGCTTCGAGCAGATCGCGCCCGATGGCCAGACCAGCGGCGGCACGCTCTGGCTGCAGCGCCCCGGCCGCATGCGCTTCCAATACGACCCGCCGTCGCCCTTCCTGCTGGTGGCCGGCTACGGGCTGCTGGTGTTCCACGACTCGCAGTTGAACCAGACCAGCAACATCCCGCTCGGCCGCACCCCGGTCGGCCTGCTGCTGCAGGACCCGGTGAAGCTGCTCGGCGGCGGCACCACCGTCCAGCAGGTCGTGCGCTACCCCGGCCAGCTCCAAGTGACGATGTACCGCACCGCGTCGCCCGGCGAGGGCAACCTCACGCTGGTGTTCGCCGACAGCCCGCTGGCGCTGCGCTCCTGGATCGTGGTGGACGCGCAACGCCATGAAACCCGCGTCAGCCTCTACGACGTGCAGTTCGGCGGCACGTTCGACCCCGCGTTGTTCACCTACGTGGACACCAGCAACCTGCATTAGCGCTCCGCGGGCCATTATTGACTTCAAAATGCCGGCGCGACTGACCATGATAGTGGCATGAAACCCGTGGTCGGAATCTCCTGCTGCACGAAGCTGTTCAGCGCCTTCGCCATGCCCAACCATGCGGCCTCGGACACCTACATCCAGGCCACGATCCAGGTGGTGGGCGCCGTCCCCTTGCTGATCCCGGCCGGGGACGTGGCGTCGGACGTGGCGACCCTGCTGGCCCACCTGGACGGCATCATCCTCACCGGTAGCCGCTCGAACGTGCAGCCGAGCCTGTATGGCGGCCCGCCCCATGCCGAGGGCACCCCGGAGGACCCGGCGCGCGACGGCGTCACCCTGCCGCTGATCCAGGCTGCGATCGCGAACGGCACGCCATTGCTGGCGATCTGCCGCGGGATGCAGGAGTTGAACGTGGCGCTGGGCGGCACGCTGCACCAGCGGCTGCAGGACCTGCCGGGCAAGTTCGACCACTCGACCCCGATGCAGGCGAACGGCCGGGTTCGCACCGGCAAGGCGCACGCTGTGGCGGTGGTGCCGGGGAGTTGGCTGCACCGGGTCGCGGGCGCCACCACGATTGCAATCAACTCGCTGCACAACCAGGGCATGGATCGTTTGGCTCCCGGCCTGGTGGCGGAGGGCACCGCGCCGGACGGCACGGTCGAGGCCGTTCGCGTGGCGACCGCGCCGGGGTTCGCCGTGGGCGTGCAGTGGCATCCCGAGTATGACTGGATGACCGACGCGGTATCACGCGCCATCCTCGCCTCGTTCGGCGCCGCGGTCCGAGCCCGCCTGCAACCCGCCGCCGCCGCCGCCGACTAGCGCGGCCCCCAGCCCCGAACCAAGCCGTTCACACGGTCACCTTTTGCGAAGTGCGGCCTCAGTAAAGCCGCGGTCCACGGTGTTATCGCCAGACCTTTCAGCCGCCCGCGGCTGGGGGAACGCTGCATTAGCCAGGGGCGGTGGGCATAGGCCGCAAACGACCGCAATTCCATTCTCGGAAAGGTAGCTCGGTAGGCGCGCCGCGTCGAACGCCTGGCGGTTGCGGGCAGCCAGCGCTAGATCGATGGCGGTCATCTCACAATTCTCCATACACACTCTTTACACACGCCACTCGTCATGCCATAACCGTTCTCATGAACAGCCGCCAAATTATCCGCGCAATCGAGGCCGCTGGATGGGCTCACGTCGCGACCAAGGGTGACCATCGGCAGTTCAAGCACCCAACGTTGCCCGGGCGCGTAACGGTGCCGCACCCAAAGCGGGACCTGCCGCTCGGCACGTTGCGGAGCATTGAAAAACAGTCCGGCGTCAAACTGAGGTAGATCATGGCCAGTTACATCGCGCTCTTGCGCAAGGATCACGACAGCGATTTTGGCGTCGACTTCCCGGACTTTCCTGGCTGCATTGCGGCAGGTCGCACCCTTGAGGAGGCCCGGCGCGCGGCGGCCGAAGCCTTGGAGTTTCACATCGTCGGCATGCTGCAGGACCGCGAGGCAATTCCTGACGGCTCTGCCACGCTCGATGCGGTGATGGCCGATCCCGACAATCGCGACGCGACCGCGTTCTTGGTGGACGTGACCACTGCGCCGGTTGAGTCCATTCGGGTGAACGTCATGCTGCCAAAAGACGTGTTGGCCAATATCGATCGCACCACCACCAATCGATCGCGGTGGCTGGCGGAGGCGGCGCGGGAGAAGCTGCGGCGAGCGCCCTAAGCTCACGACACCGCACTCCCGCATTCCCGGCGTTGCTGCTCGGTCACGGGCGGGATGGTGACGCGCTCGCCGGGCGTGACGTGGAGAATGAGGTCGGGAGGCGGGCGGCCGGCGTCGATGTGCTGTGGGTAGGCTCAGATCCAGAAATCGGTGATCGTATTCATGCCATGCGGTCGGATCGCCTGCGTGCTTGCCCAGAATGATGACGTCGCACGGGCCCGGTGCCGCTCATGCTCGCCGAGAGGCTAGCGTTTTGGGCATGGGCAGTGTCCGCATCGTCTGACCCGGCGTGGCGTGTGTTTCGCTCGGAAACGGTCGATTGACGCTCCTGGCTCTGCTAAGCCACAGGCATGAACAAAGTCACCCCAATCCGCCAAGCGGCGCCGCCCGAGCCCGCTTCCATCGCCGGGGCGATTGCGGCCGACAGTCCGGAGCGCTTCATCAACCGCGAGCTGTCCTGGCTCGACTTCAACCACCGGGTGGTGGAGGAGGCGCAGAACGCCCGCCATCCGCTGCTGGAGCGGCTGCGCTTCGTCTCGATCAGCGCCTCCAACCTCGACGAGTTCTACTCGGTGCGCGTCGCCGGGTTGATCGGGCAGGCCAAGGCCGGCGTCACGTCGCTCTCCGCCGACGGGCGCACCCCGGCGCAGCAATTGGTGGAAATCCAGGCCCGCGCCATCGCCCTGATGCAAACCCAGCAGACGGTGTGGCTCGAGCTGCGGCAGTCGCTGGCCGCGGCCGGCATCGTGGTGTGCGAGCCCGCCACTCTGCACACGGCCGACCGCGAGTGGCTGGCGGCCTGGTTCATGGACCGCGTGTTCCCCATCCTGACCCCGATGGCGGTCGACCCGGCGCACCCCTTCCCGTTCATCCCGAACATGGGCCTCGTCATGGTGCTCAAGCTGCACCGCGACGAGGACAATACGGCGATGAGCGCGCTGCTGCCGATGCCGGCGCAGGTGGACCGCTTCGTTCGCTTGCCGGCCAGTGAGGCGGGTGGCGGCGTGCGCTTCGTGATGCTGGAAGACCTGGTGGCGCTCAACCTGCACACCCTGTTCCCGGGCTTCGCGGTGAACGGCCGCGGCATGTTCCGGCTGATCCGCGACACCGGCGTGGAGTTTGAGGAGGAGGCCGAGGACCTGGTCCGCTCCTACGAAACCGCCCTCAAGCGCCGCCGCCGCGGCATCCCCATCCACCTGTCGGTCGACAGCGCCATGCCGGACGACCTGCGCGCGCTGGTCACCGCCGAGCTGGGGGTGGACGACCACGACATCCCGGGCGACGAGGTGCTGCTGCAGGCCGGCATCCTAGGTGCGGCCGACCTCAAGCAGCTCATCGTGGACGACCGCCCCGACCTGCTGTTCCCGCCCTACACGCCGCGCTTCCCCGAGCGCATCCGCGACTTCGCCGGGGATTGCTTCGCCGCCATCCGGGCCAAGGACATCATCGTCCACCACCCGTTCGAGAGCTTCGACGTGGTGGTGCAGTTCCTGCGCCAGGCCGCGGCCGACCCGAGCGTGGTGGCGGTGAAGCAGACGCTATACCGCACCAGCCGGGACAGCCCGATTGTGAAGGCGCTGATCGAGGCGGCGGAGGCGGGCAAGTCCGTGACCGCCATGATCGAGCTGCGCGCCCGGTTCGACGAGGAGGCCAACATCCGCCTGGCACGCTCGATGGAGGCGGCCGGCGTGCAGGTGGTGTATGGCTTCCGCGAGCTCAAGACGCACGCCAAGCTCAGCCTGGTGGTGCGGCGCGAGGGCGGCGGCATGCGCTCCTACGCCCATTTCGGCACCGGCAACTACCACCCGATCACCGCGCGCATCTACACCGACCTGTCGTTCTTTACCTGCGACCCCGACCTCACGCGCGATTCGGCCCGGCTGTTCAACTACATGACCGGCTATGCCCGCCCCGAGCGGATGGACAGCCTGGTGTTCAGCCCGCTCACCACCCGCAGCCGGCTGATGGCGCTGATGGAGGCGGAGATCGCCCACGCCCAGGCCAGCCGCCCGGCGGCGATCTGGCTCAAGATGAACTCGATGGTGGACGACGCCCTCATCGACAAGCTCTACGCCTGCTCGCAAGCCGGCGTGAAGGTGATGTGCATCATCCGCGGCATCTGCTGCCTGCGACCCGGCGTGCCGGGCTTGAGCGAGAACATCCGGGTGAAGTCGATGGTGGGGCGCTTCCTCGAGCACAGCCGGGTGTTCTGCTTCGGCAACGGCCACAAGCTGCCGTCCCGCCAAGCGCTGGTGTTCATCTCCAGCGCCGACTGGATGGCGCGCAACATGGAGTGGCGGGTGGAGAGCATGGTGCCGATCCTGAACCCGACGGTACATGCCCAGGTGCTGGACCAGATCATGGTGGTGAACCTGAAGGATACGCTGCAATCCTGGGAGCTGACCGCCAACGGCGCCTGGGACCGGGTGACCGCAGCCAAGCCGGTTTCCGCGCACGACTATTTCATGACCAACCCGTCGCTATCCGGCCGCGGTTCGGCGCTGCATGGCCCGGTGGTGCCGGCAAGCGGGGCGCTGCACCGGCGGCAGGACCGGGTTTCGCAGGATTGACGGCGAACCCGGCCATGCCCGCCCGGCGGGTGCCATGCTGACGCGATCGGCCCCGAGGAGCGCCATCGTCGATCTCGGCTCCAACTCCGTGCGCCTGGTGGTGTTCGAAGGGCTTGGCCGGACCCCGGTGGCCATCTTCAACGAACGCGCCGTGCTGCGGCTGGGGCGTGGGCTCGAGACCACCGGGATGCTGAACGGCGAGGGCGTCGCCGCGGCGCTGGTGGTGATGCGCCGCTACGCCGCCATCGCCCGCGCCATGGGCGCCGAGGTGCTGGAAGTGCTCGCCACCGCCGCCGTGCGGGACGCGAGCAACGGCCCGGCCTTCGTGCAATCCCTGCAGGAGCGCATGCCGGCGGCCACGCTGCGCATCCTCAGCGGCGAGGAGGAGGCGCAGTTGGCCGCCGCTGGCGTGCTGTGCGGCATTCCGCAGGCCAGCGGCTTCCTGGCCGACATCGGCGGCGGCTCGCTCGAGGTGGTGCGGCTGTCGTCCGGCCAGTCCACACGCTCGCGCACCCTGCCGCTCGGCGTCATCCGCCTGGCCGACCGCGCCGAGGCCGACCTGGTGCGCGCCCGCGCCATCGCCGAGGCGGATTTGGCCACCGTGCCCTGGCTGTTCGAGGCGCCCGCGCGGGACCTCTATCTGGTGGGCGGCGCCTGGCGCTCGCTGGCGCGCATCCACATGGCGCAAACCGGCTACCCGCTCGCCATCGTGCACCACTACACCATCGACCGGGACGAAGCGCGGGACCTCACCGGCGTGATCGGCTCCGCCTCCAAGCGGGTGCTGGAGAAGCTGCCCGGCGCGCCACGGCGGCGGCTGGACGACTTGCCCTACGCCGCCATCGTGCTGCGCCGGCTGCTGCGGGCGACCGCGCCACGCCGGGTCGTGTTCAGCGCCAACGGCATCCGCGAGGGCTGGTATATGGCGCGGCTGCCGCCTGGGGTGGCCGAGCAGGACCCGGTGCTTGCCGCCAGCCGGGAGCTCGGCATCCATCACGGCCGCGACCCGGCGATGCCCGCCGCCCTGGCCGCCTGGACCGCCCCGCTGTTCCCCGCCGAACGCCTGGACCAGGGGCGGCTGCGGCAGGCGACCTGCCTGGTGTCGGACGTGGGCAGCCACGACCATCCGGAATACCGCGCCGAGATGAGCTTCCTGCGCATCCTGCGCCAGCCCGGCATCGCGCTGGACCATCACGGCCGCGCCTTCCTGGCCCTGGCCGTCGCCGTGCGCTACGAGGCCGAGCCGGTCGCGCCCTTCCTGCGCACCGCCTACGACCTGCTGGAGCCCGAGCCGGCGGCGCGCGCGGAGTGCCTGGGGCATGCCCTCCGCCTGGCCTACACCCTGTCCGCCGGAACCCCCGCGCTGCTGGCCGACACCGCCTTGCGCGTGGAGCCGGGCCGCTTGGTGCTGAGCCTGGCCGCGGGCGGTGGCGCATTCCAGGGCGAGGGCGTGGCGCGCCGGTTGGAGCGGCTGGCGTTGGCCCTCGGCCTCACGCCCGCGGTCGAAACGCTGCCGGACAAGTAGCCCGGATGATCCCATTCGCCGTCGCCCGGCCGTGGCTGTTCCACGTCACGCGGCGCAGCGCACTGCCCGGGATCCGGCGCCTCGGCCTGCGCCCGGCAGCCGCGTTCTTGCCCCCGTCCGCCGACATTGCCAACCGCGGCGCATGGACGCAGGTGGGGCAGGGGGAGGGTGCGACGGCTTGGCTGCGTTGGCAGAGGCTGCCGGACGTGCCGTTGACCCGGCGCCTGCCGCCGACGATCACGCCCTCGCAATGGCGCGGCTTCATCAACGGGATGGTCTTCGTGTTCGAGACGCTGTCCGACGCCTATGGCCTCATGGCAGCCCGAGACGACGTGGGTGTCGATCAAGTCGTCATCCAGTTCAGCACCGAGCACATCCTCGCCGCTGGCTGTGACCTGCGATTGTGCCGCTGGAACAATGGCTTCCTCGACCGGTCCAAGCCGCCGCGCCTTCGCAGCTTCGACGACTACACGCCTGCCGCAGCATGGCAAAAGGGCCATCGCGCGCGGGAGGTCACGGTGGCGGGTGGCATTCCGGCCAGCGTGCCGTTCGCGGTGGTGCCGCCGGCCTAATGCGAGAAGATGTCGGGCGCTTCGTAGCCCAGCGCGTCCAGCCGGGTGCGGGCGGGTAGGAAGTCGAAGCAGGCCAGCGCCAGCTCGAGCCGGTGTTCCCGCCGCAGCAGCGCCTCGAGCTTGGCCCACAGCGCGTGCAGGTGCAGCACGTCGGAGGCGGCGTAGGCCAACTGCTCCGGCGTGAGCTGGGCGGCGCCCCAGTCCGACGTCTGCTGCTGCTTGCTGATCTCCACCCCCAGCAACTCGCGGCACAGGTCGCGCAGGCCATGCCGGTCGGTAAAGGTGCGCACCAGCTTGGCCGCGATCTTGGTGCAGCGCACTGGCGCCACCGTGATCCCGAGCGTGTATTGCAGGATGCCGACGTCGAAGCGGGCGAAGTGCATTAGCTTCAGCACCGCCGGGTCGGACAGCAGGCGCTTGAGGTTGGGGCAGTCCAGGCCGGACCCGCCGAGCGACTGCGGCACGATCTGCACCAGGTGCGCCACCCCGTCGCCGGCGCAGAGCTGCACCAGGCAAAGCCGGTCGCGGTGCCAGTTGAGCCCCATCGTCTCGGTGTCGACTGCGACCGAGCCGCCGAAATCCACGTCCGCCGGCAAATCCCCCTGGTGCAGGTGGATGGTCGCGTTGGGGGTGAACTGCGTGATGCTCACGGGGTCAAACCGCCTCTCGTCGCCGTGGTGCCCAGGAAAAGACTCGAACTTTCACGTCCTTGCGGACACAGGTACCTGAAACCTGCGCGTCTACCAATTCCGCCACCTGGGCATGCACGCGGCGTGCGGTGGAGGCGCGACATAGCGGGCAGGCCATCCCGCGTCAATGCCCGCTAGCAAGGCCGGATGCAGCAAGGCGCGGCTTGAGCCAGGCGCGTCCGCCACATATGCAAGGAATCGCGACAAACAGGGGTTCGGCAATGGCGCAGACTAAAGTGGCGGCGGTGTTCGGCGGCTCGGGCTTCTTGGGGCGCTACGTCGTCCAGCGCCTGGCCGCGATGGGCTACGTCACCCGCATCGTCGGGCGCAACCCGGCGGCCGGGGGTGACCTGCGGCTGCTGGGCCGGGTCGGGCAGATCGTTCCGTTCTACGCCACGCTCGGCCACGAGGCGACCGTCAGCCGCGCCGTCGCCGGAGCCACCGTGGTGGTGAACCTGATCGGCATCCTGGCCGAGCGCCGCCGTGGCGACTTCGTCCGCGTGCAGGTGGACGGCGCGCGCCAGATCGCCAAGGCGGCGGCCGCAGCCGGGGTCACCCGCATCGCCCACGTGTCGGCCATCGGGGCGGACCCGGCGAGCCCCAGCCACTACGCCAGCACCAAGGCGCGGGGCGAGGCGGCGGTGCGCGAGGCCATGCCCCTGGCCACCATCCTGCGCCCCTCGCTGGTGTTCGGCGCCGAGGACCAATTCTTCAACCGCTTCGCCGGGCTGGCCCAGTTCCTGCCGTTCATGCCGGTGATCGCCGGAGACACCAAGATGCAGCCGGTCTATGTCGGGGACGTGGCAGACGCCATCCTGCTGGGCCTCACCGACCCGGTCACGCGCGGCAAGACCTACGAGCTGGGCGGCCCGACGGTGTGGAGCTTCCGCGACATCCTGGCCTTCATCCTGCGCGAGACCCACCGTCATCGCCGCCTGGTGGAGATCCCGATGGGCCTGGCCCGGCTGCAGGCCGGGTTCGCCGAGCTGTTGCCGACCAAGCCGTTCACGCGTGACCAACTGCTGCTGCTGTCGCGCGACAACGTGGTGAGCGCCGGCATGCCGGGCCTGCCGGAGCTTGGCATCGCGCCGACCCCGGTGGAACTGGTGGTGCCGGAGTACCTGGTCCGCTACCGGCCCGGCGGCGGTAAGATGGAGCGCGTGCCGGCTTAAGGGGCCGGACCGGCCCTATTGGAGCGGCCAGGATGGGCATTGTCTGACGAAGGGACGATTATGGCAGCATTTTGTGTCAGCCCCACTGTCGTATTATGTCGTTTTCCTCTGTGCACGACCAGGTTGCAGCCGTATATCGCCGAACGTTAGCGAACGGGGAAACGTGTCCATGGCCGACCGCATGCTGCAATTCGTCCGCCTGCACCAGCAGACGCCGGAAAAGCGCGCGGTGTCGGAGCGCCGGGAGGACTTCGCCGAAATCTACCGCCGCTTCGACCAGGGCGCCGCCGCCGCGCAGGCCAGCCGCTGCAGCCAATGCGGCATCCCGTTCTGCTCGATCCACTGCCCGCTGTCCAACAACATCCCGGATTGGCTGAAGCTGTGCGCCGAAGGGCGGATGGAGGAGGCCTACGAGGTCAGCTCCGCCACCAACAACTTCCCCGAGATTTGTGGCCGCATCTGCCCGCAGGACCGGCTCTGCGAGGGCAACTGCGTCATCGAGAAGGGGTTCGAGAGCGTCACCATCGGCGCAGTCGAGCGGCACATCACCGACACCGCGTTCGCCAACGACTGGGTTAAACCGCTGCGCCCGCGCCAGGAGCGGCCGCAGTCAGTGGGCGTGATCGGGGCCGGGCCAGGCGGCTTGGCGGCGGCCGAGATGCTGCGGTCGCGCGGCTACCAGGTGCATGTCTACGACCGCTATGACCGGGTTGGCGGGCTGATGATCTACGGCATCCCCGGCTTCAAGCTGGAGAAGGAGATCGTGCTGCGCCGCTGGCGGTTGCTGGAGGCGGGCGGCATCCAGTTCCATCTCGGCGCCGGCGTGGGCGAGGGCCTGGACTACGGCGAGCTCCGCAGCCGGCACGACGCGCTGCTGATCGCCACCGGCGTCTACAAGGCGCGCGAAATCGGCGGGCCGGGCGCCGGGCTGCCCGGCATCGTCAAGGCGCTCGACTACCTCACCGCCTCCAACCGCCAGGGCCTGGGCGACGACGTGCCCGCGTTCGAAAGCGGCGAGCTAGACGCGGCAGGCAAGCGCGTGGTGGTGGTCGGCGGCGGCGACACCGCGATGGACTGCGTGCGCACGGCCGTGCGCCAAGGTGCCGCTTCGGTAAAGTGCCTGTACCGCCGCGACCAGGCCAACATGCCAGGCTCGATGCGCGAGGTGAAGAACGCGCAGGAGGAGGGGGTGGAGTTCGTCTGGCTGTCCGCCCCGGACGCTTTCCTCGGCGACGACCACGTGACCGGTGTGATGGTAGGCCGCATGCGGCTGGGCATGCCGGACGCCTCGGGCCGCCGCTCGGTGGAGCCATCGGGCGAGCGGGTGGCGCTGGAGGCGGACTTGGTGATCAAGGCGCTCGGCTTCGACCCGGAGGAGCTGCCCAAGCTCTGGGGCGTCGATGGGCTCGAGGTGAGCCGCTGGGGCACGCTGGCGGTGGACCACCGCACCCAGATGACCAACCTGCCCGGCGTATTCGCCGCCGGCGACATCGTGCGCGGCGCGAGCCTGGTGGTTTGGGCGATCAAGGACGGGCGGGACGCGGCGGCGCGCATGCACGAGTGGATGCAGGCCAACAGTATGGCCGTCGCCGCGGAGTAGCCCACGCATAACGACATCGGTCAAAAGAGCCCTCTCCCAGGGGGAGAGGGAGCGAGTTAGGGAAGGGACCCGACCATGGACTACGTCGCCGACTGGAATGCCAACGCCGCCCTGCTGCGCGACACGTATCGAGCCGAGGACGAGCATGATGCCTGCGGCGTCGGCCTGGTCGCCTCGCTCGATGGCACCGCGCGGCGCGACGTGGTGCAGGCCGGGATCGACGCCCTGCGCGCGGTCTGGCATCGCGGCGCGGTGGACGCGGACGGCAAGACCGGCGACGGCGCCGGCATCCACATCGAAATCCCGCAGAACTTCTTCGCCGAGCACATCCAGCGCGGCAGCAGCGCCACGCCCGACGAGCGCATCGCCGTCGGCATGGTGTTCCTGCCCAAGACCGACCTGGCCGCGCAGGAACGCTGCCGCACCATCGTCGAACTCGAAATCCTGGGCTTCGGCCACACCATTTACGGCTGGCGGCAAGTGCCGATCGACGTGCGCTGCATCGGTGAGAAGGCCAACGCCACCCGCCCCGAGATCGAGCAGATCATCGTTCGCAACGGCACCGGCGCCGACGAGGCCACCTTCGAGCGCGACCTCTACGTTATCCGCCGCCGCATCGAAAAGGCCGCCATCGCGGCGCAGGTGGCCGACCTCTACATCTGCTCGCTGTCCTGCCGCTCGATCGTCTACAAAGGCATGTTCCTGGCGGCCAACCTCACCGACTTCTACCCCGACCTGCTGGACCCGCGCTTCGTCAGCCGCTTCGCAATCTACCACCAGCGCTACTCCACCAACACCTTCCCCACCTGGCGGCTGGCGCAGCCGTTCCGCATGCTGGCGCATAACGGCGAGATCAACACGCTATCCGGCAACGTGAACTGGATGAAGAGCCACGAAACGCGCCTGTCCGACCCGGCGCTCAACCCGTTCATCGAGGACATCAAGCCCGTCATCCAGGCCGGCAGCAGCGACACCGCGGCGCTGGACGGCGCCTTCGAACTGCTGGTGCGCGCCGGGCGGGACGCCCCGATGGCCAAGGCGCTGCTGATCCCGGCCTCGGTGAGCGTGGACGCCACCATGAAGCAGTCCCACAAGGACATGTTCCTCTACTGCAGCGCCGTGATGGAGCCGTGGGACGGCCCGGCGGCGGTGGCGGCCACCGATGGCAACTGGGTGCTGGCCGGGCTGGACCGCAACGGCCTGCGCCCGCTGCGCTACACCCTCACCCATACCGGGCTGCTTGTGGTGGGCTCCGAATCGGGCATGGTGAAGTTCGACGAGCGCGACATCCGCGCCAAGGGCCGGGTCGGGCCAGGCCAATCCATCGCGGTGAAGCTGGCGACCGGCGAGTTCCTCGGCGACGAGGAGGTGAAGGACATGCTGGCCGACCGGCACGACTACGCCGCCTGGGTGTCGCGCATCACCTCCATCGACAAGATCATCAAGAGCGACTGCCCCGAGCCCACCGGCCTGGAAGGCGAGAGCCTGCGCCGCCGCCAGCTCGCCATGGGCATGACGCTGGAAGAGCTCGAGGTGATCCTGCACCCGATGGTCGAGGACGGCGCGGAGGCGGTCGGCTCGATGGGCGACGACACCCCCATCGCCGTGCTGTCGGAGCGCTACCGCGGCCTGCACCACTATTTCCGCCAGGCGTTCAGCCAGGTGACCAACCCGCCGATCGACAGTCTGCGCGAAACCCGCGTGATGTCGCTCAAGACCCGGCTGGGCAATCTCGGCAACGTGCTGGACGAGAATGCCGAGCAGCTCGACCTGCTGCAGTTGGAAAGCCCGGTGCTGTCCAACGCCGAGTTCGCCGCCATGCAGGAGTATATGGGCCGCAACGCCTGCGTGATCGACTGCACCGTGCCCGTGCAGAACGGCGCCATCGACCTGCGCGGCGGCATCGACCGCATCCGGCGCGAGGCGGAGGAGGGGGTGCGCGCCGGCTGCACCCACATCATCGCCACCGACGAGGCCGCCGGGCCGGAGCGGGCGGGGATGCCGATGATCCTGGCCACCGCGGCAATCCACACCCACCTGGTGCGCTCCTCGCTGCGCACCTTCACCAGCCTGAACGTGCGTTCGGCCGAGTGCATCGACGTGCATTGCTTCGCCGTGCTGATCGGCGTCGGCGCCACCACAATCAACGCCTACCTGGCGCAGGAGAGCATCACCGACCGCCAGCGCCGGGGCTTGTTCGCGGGCATGACGCCGGGGGACGCGGTGCGGCGCTACAAGAAGGCGGTCGACAAGGGCCTGCTCAAGGTGATGTCCAAGATGGGCATCTCGGTGATCTCGTCCTATCGCGGCGGCTACAATTTCGAGGCGATCGGCCTGTCGCGCGCGCTGGTGGCGGAGTTCTTCCCGGGCATGCAGTCGCGCATCAGCGGCATCGGCATTCCCGGCATCGCGCGCAACGTGCTGGCGCTGCACCAGAACGCGTGGGACCGGGACGCCATCGCGCTGCCGGTGGGCGGGCTCTACAAGCTGCGCCGCCGCGGCGAGACCCACGCCTTCGAGGGCAGCCTGATCCACACGCTGCAGACCGCCGTCGCCAACGACAGCTTCCAAACCTACATGCGCTATAGCGAGGCGGTGCGCCGCCAGCCGCCGGTGGCGCTGCGCGACCTGCTCGATTTCACCGAGGGCCACACCGCCATTCCGGTGGACGAGGTCGAGAGCATCACCGAAATCCGTAAGCACCTGGTGGCACCGGGGATCTCGCTCGGCGCGCTCGGGCCGGAGGCGCACGAGACGCTGGCCATTGCGATGAACCGCATCGGCGCCCGCTCGGACAGCGGCGAGGGCGGCGAGGACCGGGTGCGCTACACGCCGCGCAAGAACGGCGACAACGCCAACTCCGCCATCAAGCAGATCGCCTCCGGGCGCTTCGGCGTGACGGCGGAATACCTCAACGCCTGCCGCGAGATCGAGATCAAGGTGGCGCAGGGCGCCAAGCCGGGCGAGGGCGGGCAGCTCCCCGGCTTCAAGGTGACCGAGCTGATCGCCAAGCTGCGGCACTCGACGCCGGGGGTGACGCTGATCAGCCCGCCGCCGCACCACGACATCTACTCCATCGAGGACCTCGCCCAGCTCATCTACGACCTCAAGCAGATCAACCCCGAAGCATTCGTGTGCGTGAAGCTGGTTGCCCGCTCGGGCATTGGCACCATCGCCGCGGGGGTGGCGAAGGCCAAGGCGGACGCCATCCTGATCAGCGGCCATTCCGGCGGCACCGGGGCGGCGCCGCAGACCAGCGTGAAATACGCCGGGGCGCCGTGGGAGATGGGGCTGACCGAGGCGCACCAGGTGCTGATGCTGAACCGCCTGCGCCACCGCGTCCGCCTGCGCACCGATGGCGGCATCAAGACCGGGCGGGACGTGGTGATTGCCGCCATGCTGGGCGCGGAGGAGTTCGGCATCGGCACGGCGAGCCTGGTCGCGATGGGCTGCATCATGGTGCGCCAATGCCACAGCAACACCTGCCCGGTCGGCGTGTGCACGCAGGACCCGGTGTTGCGCGCCAAGTTCGAGGGCACGCCGGAGAAGGTCATCAACCTGTTCTCCTTCGTGGCCGAAGAGGTGCGCAACATCCTGGCCACCCTGGGCGTGAAGCGGCTGCGCGACGTGATCGGCCGCACCGAATACCTGCGCCAGGTGAGCCGCGGCGCCGAGTGGCTCGACGACCTCGACCTCAACCCGCTGCTGGTGCAGGCCGACCCGGGGCCGCATGCGCGCTACTGCACCGAGGGGCGCAACGAGGTGCCGGAGACGCTCGACGCGGAGATGATCGCCGACGCGGCGCCGCTGTTCGAGCGCGGCGAGAAGATGCAGTTGCAATACAACATCCGCAACACGCACCGCGCCATCGGCACCAAGCTGTCCTCGCGCATCACGCGCCAGTTCGGCATGGCGTCGCTGCAGCCGGGCCACGTGACGGTGCGGTTGCGCGGTTCGGCCGGGCAGTCGCTGGGGGCGTTCGCGGTGCAGGGGCTGAAGCTCGAGGTGTTGGGCGACGCCAACGACTACGTCGGCAAGGGGCTGTCGGGCGCCACCATCGTGGTGCGGCCGGCCCCCTCCTCGGCGCTGCTCAGCCAGCACAACACCATCATCGGCAACACGGTGCTGTATGGCGCCACCGCCGGGCAACTGTTCGCGGCCGGGCAGGCGGGCGAGCGCTTCGCCGTGCGCAACTCGGGGGCGGACGCGGTGATCGAGGGCTGCGGCTCCAACGGCTGCGAGTACATGACCGGCGGCCGGGTGGTGATCCTGGGCGCCGTGGGCGACAATTTCGGCGCCGGGTTCACCGGCGGGATGGCGTTCGTCTACGACCCGGCGGACCAGTTCGCCGCCCGCACCAACCCCGAGACGATCGCCTGGCAACGCGTGGCGCACCCGCACTGGGAGGGCGTGCTGCGCAGCCTGGTGGAGGCGCATGTGCGCGAGACCACCAGCCGCTACGCCGCCGGCCTGCTGCACAACTGGGCGGAGACGCTGGAGCGGATGTGGCAGGTGGTGCCAAAGGGCTTCGCGCAATACCTCGAGGCGCCGCTGACGTTGCAAGCCGAGGAACGCCGCGCCTAGCCCCCCGCCTTCATTCGTCATCGAAAAGCCCTCTCCCTCCGGGAGAGGGTTGGGTGAGGGGCCTCGCCAAACCCCCGCCAGTCACCTAGTAACCAAGCCGCCACTCCAACGCGCTCAGCCATCGCGCCACCGCAACCAAGTTGCGATCGTCCGCCACTCGCTTACTTTCCCGAGCGAATCTGGGCTCATCACCCCGACATCTTGCAGGATCCGCAACTGTCCGACGACTTCCTTGGCTTTGCGCAACTGATGGAACTCATGAGTGAACTACCATCCGGCGCACAACAGTGCCGCGAGCAAATCGCCGCCGCGATGCCGCAACCGCCACCAGCGCGCAATGGCTGCAACGCGCGGATGATTGGATCAGGGAAAGCGTCGAGAGCTATCCGGGATTGGGCAAATGGGTCCACCTTGGCCATGCGGCCCAGCCCTGAAGGTGGGCGCGCCAGACGCGGTCGCGACGACTTGGTGTGCTACGACAGTAAAGCGTCAGCGCCTTAATCGCCCGTTAAGGTCTCCAAGCTAGGCTGCGGTGACTGGTGGCGCGTCGGACAATGCCTCGTCGCGGGCCAGGTGGAGGATGTCGCCCAAGCCATGAGGATCCTTGTAGTCGACGATGACCTGATCCAGCAGCAGACGCTCGCCTGCTTCCTCAAGACCCATGGTTATGACGTCGAAACCGCCCTGACCGGCTTGGAGGCGATCAGAAGGGTGAGCAACGACCATTATCACGTGGTGCTGATGGACCACGCCATGCCCGAGATCAACGGAGCCTCCGCCGGCAAGGTGATCCGGCGCAACCGGGGCGACGGTGGCTACCCCTGGCTGATCGCGCTGAGCGCCAACGTGAACGCCGTCGTCCAACAGGAGGCGATGTCAGGCACGGTGTTCGACCGGCTGGAGCAGAAGCCATGGCACCCGCCCCACCTGCTCGAGCTGTTGAAGACATGCGACCGCCCCGTGCCGAGCGAGGCTGAGCGCGCGAGGCTGCTGGACGAGGACACGACTTTCTCCCACGCCGTGACCGAAACGACGATCGCCTGGCGCTATCATGGCTTCTTCACCACCAGCACACCCGCGAAAGAGAAAATGAAGGTCCTCCTGGTCGACGAGGACCCGGCGTTGGTGGCGGACTTCACCGTTTCGCTCACCAGCCTGGGCTACGAGGTCGACCACGTGCCGACCCGGGCCGCGGCGTTGGAGCGAATGGCGACCCAGCCGTATGACGTGGTACTCGCCGACTATCTCAGGCGCACTCGGTTCTGCGGCAGCCCAGCCGCTTACACGGAGGCGACCGCCGTGCCGCGCGTCAGTCCGCAGCCGCGCGCACAGCCATCGGGCTTCGAGCCAGGGCGCAAGGCCGCCGCGCCAGAGCAGGCGGCCCCCGCTGCCGGTCCACTGCGGGTGCTGGTCGCTGAGGGTTCGGACCTCCACCGAGACGTTTTGGCCTCGATGCTGCGCGCCGGCGGCCATCAAGTCACCTGCGTCGACAGCGGGCCGGAGGCCGTCGCCGTCGCGCTGCAGAACGAGTTGGACGTGGTGTTGATGGATCTGCGCATGCCGCTGCTAAGCGGCCTCGAGGCCAGCCGCCAGATCAGGGCGGGTGCCACGGTGCAGGCCTGCGTGCCGATCCTCGCACTCGCGGGGCAGGTGGCCGAAGACCAGGTGGTGCAATGGCGCGGCGCCGGCCTGGACGGCTACTTGAGCAAACCCTTCGCGCAAGACGCTGTGTTGGCCGTGGTTGCACGCGCGGGCGCGGCCAAGCAGCGGGCGAACGCGGCGGCAGACCCGGCGGTGCGCGCCTTGGCTCAGTCGCTGCTCACCGTGAGCGGTTCCGAGTTCTCCACGCTCGACCAGGACGTATTCAACCAGACAAAGCACTATCTGGGCGAGCAGAAGGCTACGTCCTACGTCGAGGTGCTGGCCACCAAAACGCAGTCGCTGCTGGGCAAGCTCGCGAACAAGGCGCCGGCCGAGTTGGTCGAGGAGACCCATGCACTGGGCGGCAGCGCCGGCATGTTCGGCTTCACCCGCCTGCTCGAGGTCAGCCGGTTGTTCGAACACGCGGTCAAGTCCGAGACGGCCGACATCGCGTCGCATGTTCGCGGATTGCAGGCGGCGCTCGAGGTTACGCGTGATGAGCTTGGCCGCCGGATGGGCGCCGGAGCCGGTGTACACGGGCCTGCCATCAGGCGACCGGCGGATGGAGGCGACCACCCACCGGCGTTGCACTAGCGACCGGTGTCGCGGCGGGTTCGATGGCGGTGAGTTGGCGCGGCTCGGTGCGGGTGGCATAACGCCGGGCCATGCGACTGCTCTACCACCTGCCGCTCTCCCCCTATGCCCGCAAGGTTCGCCTGGCGCTGGCCGAAAAGCGGCTAGGGTTCGAGCTGCGGGTGGAAAAGCCGTGGGATCGGCGGCCCGCCTACCTCGAACTCAACCCGTCCGGCTCCATCCCCACCCTGGTGGAGGAAAACGGCCTTGCGGTACCCGACTCCGCGGTCATCTGCGAATATCTCGACGAGGCCTATCCCGACACCCCGATGCTTGGCCACACGTTGGCGGAGCGGGTCGAAATCCGTCGCCTGGTGGCCTGGCTGGATGGCAAGTTCGCCCAGGAGGTGACCCGGCACCTCTACGGCGAGAAGGTGATCAAGCGTCTCGGCGGCGGCGGCCATCCGGACGCGGCGGCGCTGCGTGTGGGCTTCACCAACCTCAAGAACCATCTCACTTACATCGGTTGGCTGGCGGAGACGCGGAAGTGGCTTGGCGGCAACGCCCTTTCGCTGGCCGACCTGGCCGCCGCCGGCCACCTCTCCACGCTGGATTTCCTGGGCGATGTGGACTGGAACGCGGTGCCCGCCGCGCGCGATTGGTACGCCCGGATGAAGTCGCGCCCATCCTTCCGCCCCTTGCTGGCGGACCGGATGCTGGGCATGAGCCCGCCGCCGCACTACGCCGACCTAGACTTCTAACCTTCCCATTGCAGGTGTGCAGAGGACGACCGTCCTCTGCTGGGGTCCGGGGCAAAGCCCCGCACCTGACGCGCGATTGCGAAGCACTCGCAACTCTCTTGCATATGCGAAGCACTCGCAATAAGCTCCTGCCGCCAGCATAACCCCGGAGCGCCCGTGCCACGACATCGACCCAAGCTGCAGCTCGCCCGCCACTCTGCCGCCGCTCTCGCAACGCTCGCCGCCCTGGCCAGCCCCGCGCTGGCATCACCGCCGCCGCTCTCCGTGCCGGTCAGCCAGGACAACGGCGAAAACGGCCTACAGGGCTCCAGCAGCCTGCTCGGCAGCCTGCAGCGCACCAACTTCCTCTTGGGCGACCTGTTCGGCCTGCGCAGCGCGCTCAGCCCCTACGGCATCACCATCGCCATCCAGGAAACCAGCGAGGTGCTCGGCAACGCCACCGGCGGCGTCCGCCAGGGTGCGGATTACGACGGCCTGACGCAACTCGTGCTGCAGCTCGACACCCAACGCGCGTTCGGCTGGTATGGTGGGCTGTTCAACGTCAGCGCGCTGCAAATCCACGGTCGCAACCTCAGCGCGGACAACGTCGACACGCTGCAGACCGCCAGCGGAATCGAGGCCGACCGCGCCACCCGGCTGTGGGAACTCTGGTATCAGCAGAAGTTCCTCGAGGAAGACCGGCTCGACGTCAAGGTGGGCCAGCAGAGCCTGGACCAAGAGTTCATCGTCAGCCCGAACGCGCTCTACTTCGTCAACACCAGCTTCGGCTGGCCCGTCGTGCCCTCGTTCGACCTGCCGGGAGGCGGCCCGGCCTACCCGTTGGCCACGCCGGGCATCCGCGTGCGCTACCGCCCGATCAACGCGCTGGCCATCCTGCTCGGCGTGTTCAACGGCAGCCCGGCGTCCAACAACAACGGCGACCCGCAGCAGGTCAACGCCTCAGGCACGCAGTTCCCGGTGAACCAGGGGCCGCTCGTCATCGCCGAGCTGCAATACAGCTACCCCTCGATCGGCAGCCTCGAAGAGCCTGGCGCGGGCGCCCCCCTGGGGCACACCTACAAGCTCGGCGCCTGGTTTGACGCGGAAGCATTCGACGACGTGCGATTGGACAACACGGGCACGCCGCTCGCCTCGCCCAACAGCACCGGGCTGCCGCGGCGGCGTTCCGGCGACTACTCGATCTACGCCGTGGCCGACCAGATGGTCTGGCGCAACAGCCAGAACCCGAACCAATCCGTCAGCGTGTTCGCCCGCGCCATGGGAACGCCGCAGAGCGACCGTAACCTGGTCGACTATTCGGTCGATGGTGGCGTCGTCTTCCACGGCCCGATCCGCACCCGACTGGACGACACGCTGGGCTTCGGCTTCGGTTACGCCCATGTCAGCAACGCCGTGGCGGCCGCCGACCGGGACGCGGCGGTCTTGAACATCGCGGCCTCGCCGGGCACTTACTCTGCCATCCAGAGCAGCGAGACGTTCATCGAGGCGACCTACCAATACCAGGTTCATCCATGGTGGCAGCTCCAGCCCGACGCCCAATACGTGTTCAAGCCCGGTGGCGGATTGCAGAACCCGATCGAGCCGAGCCAGCGCATCAAGAACGAGCTCGTGCTCGGCCTGCGCACCAACGTGCTGTTTTGACGAAGGACCGCCCCATGCCAAACCGCCCGGCGCCTGTCGCCCTCGCCGCCCTGCTGCTGCTCGGCACGGCCGTCACCGCGCACCCGGCCCGCGCCCAATCCCGCGGCTTCCTCGAGACGATCCATCGCCACGCCACGATGTCGTCGACCGTGACCGACAACGGTGACCTCAACCCCTACGCCGTGGTCGTCGCCCCAGTGACGGCGGGCAAGGTGATGAAGGACGACGTGCTGGTCGACAACTTCAACAACATCTCCAACCTGCAGGGCACCGGCACCACCATCGTGGGCTTCCGGCCGCAAACCCGCGAGTCCTACCTGTTCGCCCGCCTGCCGCACCAGCTTGCCGCGTGCCCCGGCGGGGTCGGGCTCACCACGGCGATGACGATGCTGAAAACCGGCTGGGTGATCGTGGGCAGCACACCCAGCACCGATGGCACGACGGCCACCAAGGGCGATGGCTGCATGCTGGTGCTGGATCCTGAGGGCAAGCTGGTGGCGGCCTGGTCGGGGCCCACCATCAACGACCCCTGGGGCAACATGGCGGTGGTCGACAACGGCTCCACCGCCACGCTGTTTATCAGCATGGCCGGGTTCGACCTGCCGCCGCCCACCAAGCTCGACCCGGCGACCGAACTGCCCATCGTCATCCACAAGGCCACCGTGCTGCGCCTGCAGATCACCATCCCTGAGGGCAAGCCGCCGGTGCTGGTCGGCCAGGACGTGATCGGGAACGGCTTCGCCAGCCGGGCGGACTACGACAACTTCCTGCTCGGCCCCACCGGGCTCGCCCTCGGCTCCGACAACACGCTCTACGTGACCGACGGGCTGGACAACGTGATCACCGCCATCCCGGACGCGACCACCCGCAACGACAGCGCCGGGACGGGCCGCGTGGTGACGCAAGGCGGCCTGCTGTCCTGGCCGCTGGCGATGGCGTGGTCGCCGGAAGGCCACCTGCTGGTGTGCAACGGCAAGGATGGCCGCCTGGTGGAGGTGGACCCGGCGGCCGGCAAGCAGATCTACGCGCAATGGATCAACAACGACCAGGCGCAGTCGCCACCTGGCAATGGGGACCTGTTCGGGATAGCGATGACGCCGGACAACAAGGGCTTCTACTACGTGATGGACGACGTGAACACGCTGATGCGGGGCAGCCGGTGAGCGGCTGCCCGTTCGCGACCCGGCGCGGCCTGATCGGGGCAGCCGCCGGGTTGGCGGGCGCGCTGGCGGCCGGGCGGGTAGCCGCCGAGGCGCCGCCGTTGACCAAGACGCAGGGCATGCCGGCCGACCGCCTGCTGCCGTTCCATGGCGCGCATCAGAACGGCATCGTGACACCGATGCAGGCGCACACCTACTTCGCCGCCTTCGATGCCATCACGACCAAGCTGTCCGACCTCGCCGCCCTGATGCAGGTTTGGACCGTAGCGGCGGCCCAGCTCACCCAGGGCCAGCCGCTCGGCACCGGCGCCGCTGCGGAGGATCAGCCGCCGCCGGATTCGGGGGAGGTGCTCGGCCTGCCTCCCAGCCGGCTCACGCTCACCTTCGGCTTCGGGCCCAGCCTGTTCAGCAAGGACGGCTTGGACCGCTTCGGCCTGGCCAAGCTGCGCCCGGCCGCGCTGGTGGACCTGCCGCGTTTCGTCGGCGACCAGCTCGTGCCGGAGCGCACCGGCGGCGACCTCTCCGTCCAGGCCTGCGGCGACGACCCGCAAGCCACCATGCACGCCGTCCGCCAACTCATGCGCCTGGCCGACGGGGTGGCGAGCGTGCGCTGGGTGCAGGCCGGCTTCCTGCCCGGCTACGACCCGGCGGTGACGCCACGCAACCTGATGGGCTTCAAGGACGGCACCGCCAACGTGCCCGTGGCGCAACCCAGCGCGCTCGACCGATCGGTGTGGGCCGGCGACGAGGGCGGCGCCTGGATGCAAGGCGGCTCCTACGCCGTGGTACGCCCGATCCGCATCG
This sequence comes from Acetobacteraceae bacterium, assembly GCA_965199105.1. Taxonomy (GTDB): domain Bacteria; phylum Pseudomonadota; class Alphaproteobacteria; order Acetobacterales; family Acetobacteraceae; genus LMUY01. The sequence continues at coordinate 2,943,374 of CBDAQO010000002.1, forward strand.
CGCTCGAACACTGGGACCGCATGAAGCTCGGCTTCCAGGAGCAGACCATCGGCCGCTTGAAGGCGTCCGGCGCGCCGATCGGGGCCACCGACGAGTTCGCCACCGCCGATTTTGACGCCGCCGACGAGGACGGCAACCCGGTCATCGCCGAGAACGCGCACATGCGCCTAGCCGCCCCGGCCAACAACGACGGCGCGCAAATCCTGCGCCGCGGCTATACCTACGACAACGGCGTAAGCATGGTGGCCGAACGCTGGCCCCCCTGGCGCCACGCAATGGAGCTAGACGCCGGCCTGCTGTTCGTCTGCTACCAGCGCGACCCCCGCACCGGCTTCATCAAGATCTTCGACCGCATGGCCAAGTTCGACATGCTGAACCAGTTCGTAACCCATGTCGGCGGTGGGCTGTTTGCCTGCCCGGGTGGGGTGCTGCCGGGGCGCTACCTGGGGCAGGGGTTGTTTGAGGCGGCTTAGGGGTGAGCGGGTGGGTAGTTTGTTCTGGAGGGATGGAGGGTTGTTCCGTCGAGTCGGGACTTAGAGCGGACCTGGGGCAGGCTGAATAATGCGAGCTGCTGCAAGTTCGGACGCTAAGGGTCATCTAATAAGTGGGGGTTACGCGGAAATTCGCTTTGACGCCGTGTCTCATATGGCCGCTTTGCGGTCGGAAGCGGCGGCCTTGGCTCGGCTGAAATGCATTTTCGGGTCCGTTGCTACCGGACCCCCAATAAGGCTGGAACTGACGGAACAGCGTTTAAATACGCATAAGCAGACGAAGCGTGAACACCGGGCAGGGCGGAGGGAGCGCTGACACGACAGCGGTCTACTTCAATCCGACCCGGTTTTCCGATGCATTTTGTAGAAATTTGAGATCATTGTGTCGTGTGCCCGGGCTTAAGGAGGTCGTCGACGCCACTCAGGCCAGTTCCAGGTTTGATGTTCATTTTCTTTGCGGCCGCCGCAAACAGGCTGCGCAATTCTATGGGAACAGGTTTTTCCGACTCTAGTACAATGTCGGCCATGTCGTCCAACGCAAGGCTGTACTCCCCTGCGTCTATGTAGCGCCTTATCTGGAAGCGGTCTCGGTCATTCATTGCTGAATGAGCCAGATCAAAAATCTGATTGAGGTGGTTCTTGAGAGTTTGTGCGTCTTGCGCGGTGAAGGGCACTACTTTGGTCCTTTCGGATTGCGCGGAGTGTTTGTCGGAAAGCCTGTTACAATCGTCTTTCCATCGCCCTCGACAACCACGTCTATATCTACGCCGTCACGACTGCCGCTGACGACAGTACGCCCCCTGCGTCCAGGTTGTCGCGAGGGGTCATCTAATAAGTGGCGGTTACGCGGAAATTCGCTTTGACGCCGTGTCTCATATGGCCGCTTTGCGCCAGTTGTCGTCATTCTAGGGCTGCCGGGCCGAGCCCGAACCCGGACATTGAGCATGGTGCGTAATTCAAGAAATTTGCACCAAGAAAAGTTGGAGGCCAGTATAGTAAGTTCTTTTTATGTTCACGGCTGCAAATAGCAAAGTTGAGTCGACGACAGAATACAGCTCACTGCTCTGTCCACTCTTCGGGCACGTGCTGCACGTCGTCATGGTTCCAGGCAGTGACGGTCGCCCGCACCTTCGTGCCTTTTGGATTCGAGGACACGTTCATTGATGTGGTTCTAAACTTGTAGCCCGTTCCAAGCCGTTGTTCCGCAAGTTGCTCGGCGCGGTGCGCCCTGTCGCTGGTCAAAAGAATATGCAGGACCAGCACCAGTCCAGCTGGAAGAAGACAACCGGCCGCGATGTAGAATTTGGTCCGCCTTGGCTTCCCGCCATTTTTTATATAGGCTGCCTGGACAGGTTCTCGGCCCAGCTCCCGCACGACCCATAGCAACGTCGCAAACAACACTATCGACACTGCGAAATCTAACGCAAACCCACCGGGTGCTAGCCGAAATTCAGTCAGAATCAAGTCTGGAGGTATCATAAAGGGCATTGCTGCAATGAGGCCCAGAAACGCAGCAAGAAAGAAAATTGCAAAGCCTCGAACAATCCTAGCAGCCTTAATATTGCCGCGCATTAGGAATATGCCAGCAATAACGGTGAAGATATTAAAGCTAGACCCATAGCTTATACTATGAGTGATTGAATAAATCATCACACCGATATCGAGGCAGCCCCCAAAGATGAGGACGCAGCCTACTATGCGCAAAGTGCGACGTACGGGTTGCTCCATCGATTCCTCCTGCTCGGCCCCGTTCACATGACTGTGATACCGGGGCACTGGCAGGACAGCAAGAATCACTGGTGCGAATGTCAAGATTTGGCATCGCTCCACCGGGCCAGCATAGTCAATGCTTTAGTGGAGCAGAAGTCCGGTGCGCATGTCCGGTTTGGCGGTTCCGGTCGCTAACAGCGGACGGTCCGCTTTCGGCCAATGTACAATGCTTTGACACAACGAAGTGCCAAACAGGATGTCGGTGCGTTCAAGGTCGATTGCCTGAGCCGCCCTGTCGTTGATCAGGGAATGAGACGGTCGGCGCGCAGCCGGGTGAACAGGTCGAAGAACGCGTCATCGGTAGACTGGTAGGCGGTAAAGCCGAGGCGGCGGCTTTTGCCCATGTCGGTGACCACCTCGATGGGGCGACCCAGATCGGCATCGGTGTGCCAGGGCGAGGCAAGGCGGGATAGGTCGGGTTCTGCGAGATGATGGCGCTCCGCGATGCGCCGCCAAATCGGCCTATCATCGGCCATCTGCTGCTCAAGGGGACATACCGAGCCGTCGAATGCAGCCGGCTGCAACCCGAACCACGCGGCGATGCGGTCCCACATCCAACTCCAGCGGAAGACGTCGCCGTTGACCACGTTGAACGCCTGGTCGCGGGCGGCCGGGGTGGTCGTGGCCCAGAGCAGGTGGCGGGCCAGCTGCCTGGCATCGGTCATGTCGGTCAAGCCGTTCCACTGGGTGGCGGAGCCAGGAAAGCGGAACGGCCGCTCCAGCTCGCGGCACAGCATGGCATAGGTCGCCAGCGTGGTACCCATGTTCATGGCATTGCCCACGGCCTTGCCTATCACCGTATGCGGCCGGTGGACGCTCCAGCCGAAGCCGTCGCGTGCCGCGGCGGCAAACAACTCGTCCTCCTGGGCATAGTAGAAGTTTTCCACGTCGAGCCGCCCCTGCTCCTCGCGGAACGGCGTCTGCGGCAGTGTGCCGTGCCCATACGCCTCGAACGGGCCCAGGTAGTGCTTGAGGCCGGTCACCAGGGCCACGTGCCGTGGTCCTGCGGCCTTCGGCAGCCCCGCAAGCAGGTTGCGGACCATTGCAGCGTTGACGCGGATGTTCTCGGCTTCCGTCGGCTGGCGCAGCCAGGTGGCGATGAACACCGCATCGGGCCGGATGCCGCGCAACGCAGCCGTGGTATTGGCGGCGTCAAGCAAGTCGGCGGCTACCGGCAGGATGCTCGACTGCGGAACGGGACGGCGCGCTAGGCCATGCACCGTCCAGCCCTCTTCCGCCAGCAGCGCCGCCGTCGCGCTGCCAACGATCCCGCTGGCGCCCACCACCAATGCTGTTCCCGCCATGCGATTGTCCTTCGAGGAGAAAGCCGTAGCTGGGCTGTCGCGGCCAATTGTTCTAGCAGGCCATGTCCGCTTTCCACGGCCAGCTTCTCGAAAGCGGAACGGCAGCTAACGGCCATCCTCGGCCAGGATCGATGTGTTGCGGAAGGCTGACTTCTTGCATGGGGGATCATATCTGCGACGTGGTTCTGCTGGAGCAGTGTGCATGAGAGTGATGGCCTTTTATAACCGGCTAGGGTTCGTGGCGATCTTAGCCGCGGGGCTGGCTGGTAACGGAGCGGTGGCACAGGATTCCGCCGGAACCCCGGTTTCCGGTCCTGCTCCCCAAGGTGTTCAGCTCGATCTGGCGAAGACATTCCACACGCGTTCAGCTTGGCGCCTGGTCGTGACAGAGGGGCCGCCCACCAAGGACTATGGTGACAACGATGCGCCTGGTGCGCTCACCCTCTGCTTGCACAAGACCCCGGAAGGGCCGTGTGTGTCCTCCCCGGTGACTCCACCGCTTCGAGCGGCGCTGTCCGGCGACCCAATGTGGGAGCCGCATTATCTACTCGCCGCCGAGGTGGTCTACCCGCAGGGAGCGAACTCTGCGCCAGTTCTGCTGATCGTCACCGGCAGTCTGAACTCTGGAGACGGGGATCAGATCGTCGAGACGCAGTTGGTAGCCTACGACGCGAGCCAGGACGCCTTCCGGCGCGTCTATGCGGAGAGTACTGGTCACAACAACAACCAGGAGATCCGCTTTGTTAAAGACGGCCCGCTTCGGGGACGCGTGATCACTGCCGAGCCGCAGGATCGTCCGCCTTTCGCCTTCTGGATTGTGGTCAATGAACCTGCGCCATCGGGACTCTATCGCCAAGTGCTCCGCTATCAGAGTGCTACCGTCTACAACGACGGCAACCCGCTGCCAGTGATCGACTCCGAGATGCCCAACATCGAGAGGCGGCTAGGTCTGTGGAAGCCGGGGCAGCCCATCCCAACGCCCGGCCCTGGCGGTAGCAACAAGCCCTGTTCCAAGCCGACGCTACGACACACCGAACTGTGGTGCGGCTGAAGCGCATGGGTCCGCCAAGGATCGAAGGCCGACATCAAACCCGCACCGATTGCATGTCCGCTTTTCCCGGGCAGCTTCTCCAAAACGGAACGTCCGCTTCCGGCCCAGTCTGGTCTGCCGTATAGCGTTCACCTTTGCCCCTTAGTCCCGGCAGCACTTCGGCGCTCCCAACCACCCGCCGCTCCAAAGGCCATCTACCCGCGGCGCCCAACTCCCAACGCTCACCCCTCTCTCACGCAACTCCATACCGCTTGAACCAAGCCTGCATCCGGCTCCAGCCATCCTCCGCTGCGTCGCGCACATAGGTTGGGCGGTAGTCGGCGTGGAAGCCGTGGCCGGCGTCGGGGTAGATCACGATGTCCACCGTCTTGCCGGCGGCGCGGGCCTTGGCGGCGGCGGCTTGCACGTCGGCGGGGGCGATGCCGGGGTCCTTCGCGCCGTAGAGGCCGAGCAACGGGGCGTGCAGGTCGGTGGCCAGGTCGGTCGCGGTGTGCGGCTGGATGGCGCTGGTGCCGTCGTTCACCGGGCCGTAGAATGCCACCGCCGCCTTCAGCCGCGGGCTGTGGGCGTCGTAGAGCCACACGGCGCGACCGCCGCGGCAGAAGCCGACCACGCCGAGGCGCGCCGGGTCACCGCCATGGGCGAAGGCCCAGTCGGCGATGCTGTCCAGGTCGGTCATCAGCGTGGCGTCCGGCGCCTTGCTGATCACCGTGCTGACGATGGTGTTGATGTCGGTCATCTTCGATAGGTCACCCTCGCGGGCATAGAGTTCGGCGGTGACGGCGAGGTAGCCCAGCTTGGCGAGGCGGCGGCAGGTGTCGCGGATGTATTCGTGGATGCCGAAGATCTCCTCGATCACCTGCACCACCGGGAACGGCCCGGCGCCCTCGGGCCTGGCGAAGTAGCCGGGCAACTGGCCGTCCGCCACCGGAACCTGCATCTCGCGGGTGACGAGGCCGGCGCTGTCGGTGTGGATGGCCTGCGCGTGGACGCATTCGGTGGCGAGCGTGAAGCCGGTGATGAGGCCGGTCATCATGAAGCCGCGGCGCGCCAGTGGCGGTATGGTCAAACCCTGCAGGCCATCCATTCGCGTCGTCCTTGTGTTGCGGTTGCGAGTCTAGCCCATTGCCGCCTTCAGGTTGTCGTCCAGCTTGGAGAGGAAGTCCTGCGTGTTGAGGTAGGGCTGGTCGCGCCCGATCAGGCTGGCCAGGTCCTTGGTCATGAAGCCCGCCTCCACCGTCTGCACGCACACCCGCTCCAGCGTCTCGGCGAAGGTGGTCACGTCCGGGGTGGCGTCGAAGCGGCCGCGATAGGCCAGGCCGCGCGTCCAGGCGAAGATGGAGGCGATCGGGTTGGTGCTGGTCTCGCGGCCCTTCTGGTGCTCGCGGTAGTGCCGGGTGACGGTGCCGTGCGCCGCCTCGCTTTCCACCGTGCGGCCGTCCGGGCTCATCAGCACGCTGGTCATCAGCCCCAGGCTGCCGAAGCCTTGCGCCACGATGTCGCTCTGCACGTCGCCGTCGTAGTTCTTGCAGGCCCAGACGTAGCCGCCGTTCCATTTCAGCGCCGAGGCCACCATGTCGTCGATCAGGCGGTGCTCGTAGGTGAGCTTGTGCTCGGCGAAGCGGGCGGCGAACTCGGCGTCGAACACGCGCTGGAAGATGTCCTTGAACTCGCCGTCATAGGCCTTGAGGATGGTGTTCTTGGTCGAGAGGTACACTGGATAGTTGCGCGCCAGGCCATAGTTGAACGACGCCCGCGCGAAGCCCTCGATCGACTTGTTGGTGTTGTGCATGCCCATCGCGACGCCCGGGCCCTTGAAGTCGAACACCTCCATCTCGATCGGGCTGCCGCCTTCCGGGTGGTACACCAGCGAGACCTTGCCCGGCCCGGGGATCTTGGTCTCGGTAGCGCGGTAGATGTCGCCATAGGCGTGGCGCCCGATCACGATCGGCTCGGACCAGTGCGGCACCAGGCGCGGCACGTTGGAGCAGATGATCGGCTCGCGGAAGATGGTGCCGTCGAGGATGTTGCGGATGGTGCCGTTCGGGCTGCGCCACATCTTCTTGAGGTTGAACTCGGTCACCCGCGCCTCGTCGGGCGTGATGGTGGCGCATTTCACCGCCACGCCGAACTCGCGGGTCGCGTGGGCCGCGTCCACCGTCACCTGGTCGTCGGTCTGGTCGCGGTATTCGATGCCGAGGTCGTAGTAGCGCAAGTCGATGTCGAGGTAGGGCAGGATTAGCTTGTCCTTGATGAAGCCCCAGATGATGCGGGTCATCTCATCGCCGTCCATCTCAACGACGGGCGTCTTCACCTTGATTTTGGCCATGGTCTACCCTCAAAACTGCCTTGTTGTGGGCCTGCGCAAGCCGCGCGGCCCAGCCGGGGCGGGACCATCGCACCCGGTCAGGGTGGGGGCAAGCGGGGGTTGCCGGGCGGTTGCGTGGCACGTTGCTTGACGAGGGCGAGGAGGGCGCGGCTGAGCGGCATGGGCAAGTCGAGCCAGTCCGCCATTTCGACCACGGCGCCGAGGATGGCGTCGATTTCCAGCGGGCGGCCGAGTTCCAGGTCCTGCAGCATGGAGGTTTTGTGTGCGCCCACGGCGGCGGTCCCGGCGATGCGTTGATCGACGTCGAGGGTGAAGCGGGCGCCCAGGGCTTCGGCCACGGCGCGGCCTTCGAGCATGATGGCGCGGGCCAAGGCACGGGTGGCGGGGTCGGTGGTGATCACGTCCAGGGTGGCGGTGGTGAGGGCGCTGATCGGGTTGAACGCCATGTTGCCCCAGAGCTTGACCCAGAGTTCGTCGCGGATGCGGGGCCGGATGGGCGCCTTGAACCCGGCGGCGATCAGCAGGGCGGCGAGGCTGGCGCAGCGTTCGGTGCGCTCGCCAGAGGGTTCGCCCAGGGTGAAGCGGTCGCCATAGGTGTGGTCGATCACGCCGGGTGCGGCGATGCTGGCGGCGGGGTGGATGATGCAGCAGAGGGTTTGCGGCGGCGGCAGCGCTTGCCACAGCGCGCCCGCCGGGTCGACGGCGTGGACTCGGCGGTCGGTGAACGGGGCGGGCAGGCCGTGGGTGTACCACCAGGGAACGCCGTTGACGCCGGCGATGATGGTGGTGGCGGGCCCGATCAGCGGCGCGAGCTGCGGCAGCGCGGGCTCGAGCGAGTGGGCCTTGAGGGTGATGAGCAGGTAGTCTTGCGGACCGAGTTCGGCGCCATGGGCCACGGCGTGGGGATGGGTGACGTGGCGCTGCCCGCCGGATTGCAGCACCAGGCCGTGCTGCTGGATGGCAGCGAGATGGGCGCCGCGAGCGACCAGGGACACGGGGGTGCCGGCGGCCTGCAGCCTGGCCGCCATCAGGCCGCCGATGGCGCCGGCGCCGAACACGCAAATGCTGGGTTTCGTCAAGCGCCGAGGCCCAGCTTGGCGGCCAGGCCGATGCGCTGGACCTTGCCAGTGGCGCCCTTCGGGATTTCGGCGCGGATGACGACGTGGCGCGGCACCTTGAAGGCGGCGAGGCGTCCGGCGGCGAAGGCGCGTAGGTCGGCTTCGGTGAGGTCGTGGCCGGGTCGGGGCACTACGATGGCGGCGACTTCCTCGCCCAGTTTGTCGTGCGGAACGGCGAAGGTGCAGGCTTCGGCCACGCCCGGGTGGTCGAGCAGCACGACGTCGACCTCGAGCGGGCTGATCTTCTCGCCGCCGCGGTTGATCTGCTCCTTCAGGCGCCCGGTGAGAAAGAGGTAGCCGTCCGCGTCGAGCCGGCCCTGGTCGCCGGTGCGGAACCAGCCGGCGGTGAAGGCGCGGGCGTTGGCCGCCGGGTTGCGGTCGTAGCCGGACGTGACGTTGGGGCCGCGGATCACCACCTCACCGATTTCGCCCTGGGGCAGCAGGGTGCCGGCGTCGTCCATGATGGCGATGTCCGGCCCGGCGGCGACGCCCACCGCGCCGGGCTTACGCGCGCGGGGCGGCAGCGGGTTGGCGGCCATCTGGTGGGCGGCCTCGGTCATGCCGTAGGCCTCGATGACGGGGCTGCCGAACACGTCCTCGAGCTCGGCCATGACCTGCGGCGGCAGCGAGGCGGAGGAGGAGCGGATCAGCCGCAAGCCGGCGGCGCGGGCCTGCTCCGGGTGGCTGCGCAGGCGCATCAGGATGGCCTGGTGCATGGTCGGCACCGCGGTGTACCAGGTGGGTTGGACGGTGGCGAGCCAGTCGGCGAACTTGAACGCGTTGAACCCCGGCGTGCAGCACACCGCGGCGCCGGCTGCCAGCGAGGCGGTGACGGCGGCGATCAGGCCGTGGATGTGGAACAGCGGCATGACGTTGAGGCAGGTGTCGCCCGGGGCGAGTGCCAGCGATTGGGCGATGTGGCGGGCGGAGGCGGCGACGTTGCCATTGGTGAGTGGCACGATCTTGGGGCGGGCGGTGGTGCCGGAGGTGTGCAGCACGAGCGCCGGGTCATTGGCGGTCGGCAGGCGGGCGGTGGGCAGGCGGGCGTTGGGCAGGCGGGGGTTCGCGGGCAGGGCAGGCGGGGCGGCAGCGAGGAGCTGGAACGCGCCGGCAGCGCCCTCGCGCGGGTGCAGGGTGAGCACCGGGATGGCCAGGCGCGCGGCAACGGCGGCGGCGGGGCCGGGGCTGGCGGCGGTGAGCACGATGGCAGCGGGCTGCAGGTCGGCCAGGTAGAACTCGAACTCGTCCTCCGTGTAGGCCGGGTTGAGCGGGGCGGCGCAGCAGGTGGCGGCGACGGTGAGGAAGGCGGTGGCCATCTCCGGCCCGTTGGGCAGCACGATGGCCACTCGGCAGTCGGCGCTCACCCCGGCCTGGTGCAGCGTGGTGCGGGTGTCGGCGGCCAGAGCCTGGAGCTGGGCGGCGCCGAGCCAGGGCTGGCCTGGGGCGCCGATGACGCGCGCGCCGGTGGTGGCGGCCACGATGTCCCAGACGGTGGTTAGCATGGCGTCTCCTGGCGGTCCGCGCGGGTGCGGAGGGTCAGCCTACCGGGCGGGGCGGGGCGGCGCCAAGCTGGAAAGCGGTGCCCCTCACCTAACCCTCTCCCAGGGGAGGGGGCTTTTTGGTGGGTGGCTTGTCGCTAAAAGGGAAGGCTTAGTGGTTGTTGCGGGCCTCGCCGCGGCGCTCGATGATGTCGAGGTAAAGCGTGGCGGACTCGAGGCAGGCGCCGGTGCCCTGCTGGCCGACCATGCCGCGGTAGATCTCCTCCCAGGGCGTCTGGTTGAGCAGCTTGGGCGGCGTCCAGGCGGCGCGGCGGGCGGCCAGTTCCGCGGGCGGGATCAGCACGTCCACGGTGTTGTGGTTCAGGTCGATGCGCACCGGGTCGCCGGTCTGCAACAGGGCCAGGCCGCCGCCGACCGCCGCTTCGGGCGACACGTTCAGGATGGACGGGCTGCCCGAGGTGCCGGATTGGCGGCCGTCCCCCATCGTGGGCAGCGCGTCGATGCCGCGCCGCAGCAGCGCCGCCGGGGGCTGCATGTTCACCACCTCGGCGCCGCCCGGGTAGCCGATCGGGCCGCAGTTGCGGATCACCAGCAGGGTGTGCTCGTCGACGCCCAGGTCGGGGTCCTCGATGCGGGCGTGGTAATCCTCGGGGCCTTCAAACACCACCGCGTGGCCTTCAAACACGTTGGGATGCGCCGGGTCGGACAGGAAGCGGGCGCGGAACGCCGGGTCGATCACGCTGGTCTTCATCACCGCAGTGTCGAACAGGTTGCCGGACATGACGACGTAGCCGGCGGCGGGCTTGAGCGGCTCGGACCAGGCGCGGATCACTTCGCGGTCCGGCTGCTCCACGTTCGCCAGGTCCTCGGCCAGGGTGCGCCCTGTGACGGTGCGGACGTCGCCGTGGAGCTTGCCGGCGGCGAGCAGCTCACGCATCACGCCGGGCACGCCGCCGGCGCGGTGGAAGCCCTCGCCGAGGTAGCGCCCGGCCGGCTGGCAATCCACCAGCAGCGGGATGTCCGGGCCGAGGCGCTGCCAATCGTCCAGCGTGTGCTCCACCCCCATGTGGCGCGCGATGGCCACCATGTGGATCGGGCAGTTGGAGGAGGCGCCGAGGGCGGCGGCGGCCACCACGACGTTCTCGAACGCCTCGCGGGTCATGATGTCGGAGGGGCGCAGATTTTCATGCACCATGCCCACGATGCGGCGGCCGGTCTCGTAGGCCATCCAGGCGCGCTCGCGGTAGGGGGCTGGGATGGCGGCGCACCCGGGCAGCATCATGCCGAGCGCTTCGGCCAGGCTGTTCATGCTGGTGGCGGTGCCCATGGTGTTGCAGTGGCCCGGCGAGGGGGCCGAGCTGGCGACCATGTTCATGAACTCCTGGTAGCCGATCTCGCCCTCGGCCAGCAGCTTGCGCGCCTGCCAGATGATGGTGCCGGAGCCGGACAGGCGGCCCTTCCACCAGCCGTCCAGCATGGGCCCGACGTTGAGCGCGATGGCGGGGATGTTCACCGTGGCCGCGCCCATGAGGCAGGCGGGCGTGGTCTTGTCGCAGCCGGTGGTGAGGATCACGCCGTCCAGCGGGTAGCCGTGCAGCACCTCCACCAGGCCGAGATAGGCCAGGTTGCGGTCCAGCGCCGCGGTGGGGCGCTTGCCGGTCTCCTGGATGGGGTGCATCGGGAACTCCATCGGGATGCCGCCCGCGTCGCGGATCCCGTCGCGCATCCGGCTGGCCAACTCGATGTGGTGGCGGTTGCACGGGGAGAGGTCGCTGCCGGTCTGCGCGATGCCGATGATCGGCTTGCCGCCCTGCAGCTCCTCGCGCGTAATGCCGTAGTTCATGTAGCGCTCGATGTAGAGCGCGGTCATGCCCGGGTCGTGCGGATTGTCGAACCAGCGGCGGCTGCGCAGCCGGTGATCCGGCCCGGTGACGTGGTCCATCCCAAAACTCCTAAGCGTTTTCAATGACGGTGGGTGTTGCGCCCGGCAGTGTCAATCGCGGGCGGGGGGCGCCTCGTCGGGCCAGACCAGGCGTGGGCCCGGCGGGAGGGCCACCTCGATCCTGTCATAGATGTCGGCAAGGCGGATGGTAATGCCAAGGTCCGGCACTGGGGCGCTGTCTTGCACGTCGCGCATATGGCGGCATTGCCACTCGGCGCCATGCCGGGTCCAGAGCCCGACGTCGGCCGCGCGCGGGTTGACCAGCAGGATGGCTTGCACGGCGGGGATGGCCTGAATTCCTCGAACTTGATCGTGTTGTCGACTTCGATGGTGGAGCGCGACAGCACCTCCGCCACCAGGCGCGGCCGGTCGGACTTCACCGCCGTCTCGTCGAAGGGGGCGCAGAACACCGCCGCGTCCGGCCGCCGCAGCGTCCATCGGGTGACCCAGACACCGATGTCGGCGCCAAACGCGTCACACGGGCTGCCGACCCGGCGCAGCTCGTTTTTCAGTAGCCAACGGAGTCCGCTTTGCAGGCGCTTCGCCCGCCAAATGCCTCGCCAAACCGCTCCAGGTCGGCTTAGGCTGATCGCAACAAAAACGGGGAGGGCGCCAATGGCTGCCACATTGCGTGCAACGCCGCGCGTGAAGACCATCCAGCGCACCGCATTGGCGCTGCTGGTGCTATCCGGCGTGGTCAACTACATCGACCGCGCAACGCTGGCCGTCGCCAATCCGCTGATCCGCCAGGAGATGGGGCTCTCCATCGCCGACATGGGATACCTGCTGTCGGCGTTCCTGTGGTCCTACGCCTTCTCGCAACTGCCCACCGGCGCCATGGTCGACAAGCTCGGCCCACGCTTGCTGCTCGCGGTCGGCCTGTCGCTATGGTCGCTGGCGCAACTGCTCGGCGGGCTGGTGCAGAGCTTCGGGCAGTTCTTCGGCGCCCGCATCCTGCTCGGCATCGGCGAGGCGCCGCAATTTCCCACCGCGGCGCGGGTGGTGCGCGACTGGTTCAACCCGCGCGACCGCGGGCTGGCCACCGGCATCTTCAATTGCGCCTCCACCCTCGGCACCGCCATCGCCGTGCCGCTGCTGACGGCGCTGATGCTGGTGTTCGGCTGGCGCTGGATGTTCGCCATCATGGGCGCGGCCGGCCTGCTGGTGGCAGGGGCGTGGTATGCGTTCTACCGCAACCCCGGCGACCTCGGCCTGAACGCGGCGGAGCAGGCCTACCGCACCGAGGGCGACCCGGCGAACCAGCGCACCGTGGTGACGCTGGCGGAGTGGAAGCAGCTTTTCCGCTATCGCACCACCTGGGGCATGATCCTGGGCTATTTCGGCACGATCTATCTCACCTGGATCTACACGGCCTGGCTGCCGGGCTACCTCGAGATCGAGCGCCACATGAGCGTGAAATACACCGGCATCGCCGCCGCCATCCCGTTCGCCTGGGGCGTGGTGGGCGGCGTGCTGGGCGGCAGCCTGGCCGACATGCTGGTCCGCCGCGGCGTCTCGCCCATGCGCAGCCGCAAGGTTCCGGCCGCGATCGCCCTGCTCGGCACCGCGGCCTGCACGGTGGCAGCGGCCTATGTGCAGAGCAACCTGCTGGCGGTGGCGTTCATCTCCGCCTCGCTGTTCCTGGTCTACGTAACCAGCACCTGCGCCTGGGCGCTGTCCTCGGTCGCCGCACCCACCAACTGCACCGCCTCGATCGGCGCCATGCAGAACTTCGGCGGCTACCTCGGCGGCGCGCTGGCCCCCACCGTCACCGGGCTGATCGTGCAAGCCACTGGCTCGTTCGTGCTGGCGCTGGTGGTGGGCGCGGTGATCGGCGTGGGTTCGGCCGCAAGCTACCTCTTCCTAGTGCGGGACCCGATCACCACGGCGCAAATCGAGTTGGGCATGGGACCGGGGGTGCGGCTGGCAGGGGCCTGAAGCGGGGTCAGGCCCGGTCGTCCTGGCGGCCATACAGCAGCAGCAGCCCCAGGATGACCACGCCATACATGATGCTACGGCCGTAATCCGGCATGTTCAGCGTCAGCAGCACGCTCACCAGCACCACAAGGCTGATCGACCCGGCGACGCTGCCGACGTAGCTGCCGCGCCCGCCCAGGATGTAGACGCCGCCGATCACCACGGCGGCGATCGACTGGAACAGGTAGGGCTCCCCCATGCCCAGCGCCGCCTGCCCGCCAAAGCCCACCAGCATAATGCCCGCCAGCGCCGAGAAGAAGCCGCTGAGCGCATACAGCGCCACCGTCACGGCGGTTACGTTCACGCCGGCCAGGTGGCTCGCGCGGGCGTTGTTGCCGATCGTGTAGGTGCTGCGGCCAAACTGCGTCATCGCCAGCAGGAACGAGACGGCGGCGATCACCATCAGCCAGCCCCACAGGATCCAGGGCACGCCGAGCAGGGTGCCATGCACGGCCGCCTGCACCACCGGCGGCGCATAGGCGCTGCAACTGGCGCAGGTCATCCCGCCGCTCAGCCCCAGCGTCAGCCCCTGCATGATGCCGTCCATCGCCAGCGTCATCACCACGGCCGGGATGCCGAGCAGGGCGACCCCGGCGCCGTTCACCGCCCCCACCAGCGCGCCCATGCCCAGCGTCAGCGCCAAAGCGGGCAGGGCGCGGGCATTGGTGCCGAGCGAACTCGTCACCATCAAAATCGCGGCCGAGTTCAGCACCCAGGGCACCGAAAGGTCGATCCCGCCGATCAGGATCACGAAGGTCTGCCCCGCGGCGACCAGCCCGACGAAGGCGGCCACCACCAGGATGGAGCGGATCCCGTTCAGGCTTGCAAAGCCCGGCCGCACCGCCTCGCCGATGGCGAACAGCGCGACGGCCGCCAGGAAGGCATACGCGACCCGCCGCCGCTCAGGCGTGAACAGGCGCCTCACCGCCGCCGCACCAGGCGGCTGACCAGGTTGGCCGCGACCACCGCCACCAGCAGGAACACGCCTTCGTAGAACGTCTGGTACAACGGATCGATCTGGGCGAAGAACAGGATGTTCACGATCATCACCGTCACGAACGCGCCCAGCATCGCCCCCACCGCGCTGCCCCGCCCGCCGAACAGGCTGACCCCGCCCAGCACCGCGGCCACGATGGAGGTGAGCGTGTAGGTGTCGCCCGTGGTCGCGTCCCCCGCGGTAGCGCTGGCGGCCAGCAGCAAGCCCGCGGCGCCCGACGCCATGCCGCCGAGCGTGTAGGCTAGAATAATGGTGCGGCGCGCCGAGATGCCGTAGCTGGTGGCGGCCAGCGCGTCGTTGCCCACGGCGAAGATCGCCACGCCGAGGTTGCTCCGCCGCAGCCCCGCCCAGAGCAGCGCCACCAGCGGCACGAACAGCAGCGACACCGGGTCGTTCGGGTTGGCCAGCACCGCGGTGTAGCCCGGCGGGATGGCGCCGCCCGGCTGCGGCAGCACGCGGATGGCGAGCCCCTGGTAGACCGACAGCGTCGCCAGCGTCACCAGGATCGGCTGCAGCCGACCGACCGCCACCAACACCCCGTTCACCAGCCCGCAACACCCGCCCACCAGCAGGATCACCACCGTCCACAGCGCCAGCATGGGCGGCGACCCGGTGAGCAGGACGGCGGCCAGCGCGTTCGTCAAATCCACCACGCCTCCCACCGACAGGTCGATCCCGCGGGTGAGCACGACGATGGTCTGCGCCAGCGAGGCCATCGCCAGCGGCATGGCGTTGTTCACCGTCGAGGTGAGCTCGAAGTTGCCGGGCAGCCGGGCCTGCGTGGCCAGGAACAGGCCGCAATAGGCCAGCAGGCAGGCGCACAGCAGCAGCGCCACCAGCACCAGGCCGATGTTCTGCGCCAGCGCATGCGCCAGCCGTGGCCGCCGCGCCGGAGCCCAGCCGCCAGCCCCCGCCAGCCCGAGCGGGCCCTCAGGCGGCAAGGACGTCTCGCACCGCCGCCGACACCACCTGTTCCGCCGTGATCCCGGGGCTCTCGAGCGTCACCGCGGCGTGGCCCTCGCGCATCACCAGTACGCGGTGGCTCATATGCGCGAGCTCCTCGGCGTCGCTCGAGTAGAACAGGATGGCGCGGCCCTCCTGCACCAGCCGCCGCATCAGGTCGTAAATCTCGAACTTGGTCGCGACGTCCACCCCGCGCGTAACGTCGTACAGCAGCAGCACGGGGCAGTCGGCGAGCAGCCAGCGGCCGAGCAGCACCTTCTGTTGGTTGCCGCCGCTCAGTGCCCCCACCGGGCTGCCGATCCCCGCGGTGCGGACCTGCAGTTGGCGCACCATGCCCTCCGCCGTCTGCCGCTCCCGCCCGCCGCGCAGCACGCCGAGCCGGGTCAGTTTGCCGATGATGGCGAGCGTGATGTTGTCGCGCACGCTCATTTGCAGCAGCAGGCCCTCGGTCTTGCGGTCCTCCGGGACCAGGGCGATCCCGGCGCGGATGGCCGCCCGCGGCGAGCGGAACCGGCGCGGCCGGCCTTGCACCACGATCTGGCCGCCGCTGGGCGTCACGTCCCCGAACAGCATCATGAACAACTCGCGGTGGCCATGCCCAGCCAGCCCGCCCACGCCCAGGATTTCACCGCGGTTGAGCGTGAGCGAGACATCGTGCACGCGCGCGCCGGACAGCGCCTGGGTCTGCAAGGCGGGCGGGGCGGGCGGGCGGGGCGGCAAGGGCGGGAACAGCTGCTCCATGCTGCGCCCGGTCATCAGCCGCACCGCCTCGTCCTCATCCAGCTCGGTGAACGTGCCCACCTCGGCGCCGCCCCGGAACACGGTGATGCGGTCCGCGATGCTGCGCACCTCGCCCCAGCGATGCGAGGTGAAAACCAGGCAGCAGCCCGCCTCGCGCAGCCGCCGCATCAGCCCGAACAGCCACTCCACCTCGCGCTCCACCAGCGAGGAGGTGGGCTCGTCGAGGAACAGGATGCGCGGCCGGTGGCTGACCGCGCGCACGATCTCCACCGTCTGCCGCTCGGCCAGCGAGATGTCCTCCACCAGCGCACGCGGGTCGATGTGGTGCACCCCCATCCCGGCCAGCGTCGCGTCCGCCTCCGCCACCGTGCGGGAGCGGCTGATCAGGCCGAGGCGGGAGCGCGGCTCGCGGCGCAGCAGCAGGTTTTCCGCAACCGTCAGCCACGGCATCAGGGTCAGCTCCTGGAACACCGTCCAGGCGCCCAGGGCATGCGCATCCGCCGGCCCGCCGAACGACACCGCCGCACCGTCGAGCCGCACCTCCCCCGCATCCGGCCGCACCCGCCCGCCCAACACCTTGATCAGCGTGGACTTGCCGGCGCCATTCTCCCCAACCACGGCATGCACCTCGCCCGCGAGCGCCGCGAACGACGCCTCCCGCATGGCCGCCACGCCGCCGTAGGACTTGCTGACCCGGCACGCCGCAATGGCCGCCGGTGCGTGGCCCGTCATACCGCCGGCAGGTTGATCACGAGCTTGGCCGGGCACGCGGTTCCGTCCGCCGCCGCCTGCACGCAGACGTCCACCAACGGGTTGGCGCCGCCCGCGGTGAAATCGTCGTAGAAGCTGTCCGGCTGGTCGGTGAACACGTTGCTGCCGAGCTTCAACTGGTCGTCGGTGATGAACACGTTTGGCACGTCGATGTCGCGCTTGGGATAGCTGTGGTCGAGCACGCGCCGGGCCAGTTCCAGCGCCATCAGCGACAGGTAGGGCGGCGAGCCGGACGAGCAGCCCACCACCTTGTGGCCGTCCTGGCCGAGCATGAACCGGCGGAAGCCGTTCTCGCACTCCCCCGCGGTGGGCGGCAGCGCACGGTTGGCGGACAGGAATGCGCGCAGCACGCCGTCCGTGCCGCCCTGGCACCAGATCCCGTCCACCTGGGGGAGCGATGGCAGCACGGCGGCGGTGTTGCGCTCGGCGGTGGAGGAATCCCACATCCCGGTGAACCGGTTGACCACCTTGATGCCGGGGTTTTTGGCCCAGACCTCATCGGCGCCGTTGTTGCGGTCCAAATCCACCTGCGTGCCGGCCACGCCCGTCACCATGACGACATTGCCCTTGCCGCCCAACTGCTTGACCAGCCAGTCCGCCAGGCCACGCCCCAGCTCGAGCTGGCTGATGTTGACCTTGAGCGCCGATGGGGCCGTCACGTTGTTGTCGAAGCACACCACCAGGATGCCCCGGCTGGTGGCTTGCTGGATGATGCCGTTCAGCGCCGTGGGAGACGCCGCGTCGATCACGATCGCGTCCACCCGCTCGGCGATCAGGTTGGACATCTGCTGCGACTGCTTGCTGACGTCGTTGCCGGAGTTGAACACCGTGGCCTCGACGGTGGAGGCGAACGGCTCCATCAGCAGCGCCGCCTTGAAGAGGTTCTCCATCTCCAGGCGCCACTTATTGCCGATGAACGAGTTCGACAGGGCAATCTTGAACTTCTTGCCAGACGCCGGCTGCGCCAATGCTGACCGCAACGCCAACGCCGGTAACATTCCCGCGATGCCAAGCCCCGCAGCACTGCGCAGCAACAGCCGCCGATCCAGCCGATCGTCCATGTTCCATTTCCCCCAGCGCTATTATTGTTGCCGCGACTATGCATCGTCTTGCCCGCGCTATCCAGGCTCGGTCAAGTGGCCGTCCAACACGAAGCGGAGGAACACCCCATGCACGAACACGGACTGGGTGGCATGAACCATGCTGCCACCGAAGGCGCGCGCCTTCCGCTCGGCCATCTGCCCGGCACGCGCTACCCCGATGCGCGCATCATTGCACTGGACAAGCGCTTCACCGCACGGGTCGGCAACGCCGCCATCGAGCGCATCGCCACCGGGTTCCGCTGGGCGGAAGGGCCGGTGTATTTCGCCGACGGCCGCTTCCTGCTGTGGAGCGACATCCCCAACAACCGCATCATGCGCTGGCTCGAGGAGGACGGGCATGTCAGCGTGTTCCGCGCCGACAGCCACCACACCAACGGCAACACGCGGGACCGCGAGGGCCGGCTGGTGAGCTGCGAGCACGACAGCCGCCGGGTCACCCGGACCGAGCTCGACGGCCGCCTCACCGTGCTGATGGACCAGTTCGAGGGCCACCGGCTGAACGGCCCCAACGATGTCGCCGTGGCGTCCGACGGCGCGGTCTGGTTCACCGACCCGGGCTACGGGATCGACGGGCCCTACGAAGGCCACCTCGCCGACGCGGAAATCCCCTGCCACGTCTACCGGCTCGACCCAGTGACCGGCCGCGCCACCGTGGCGGCCAGCGACTTCGTCCGCCCCAACGGCATCGCCTTTTCGCCCGACGAGCGCCGGGTCTACATCGTGGACAGCGGCATCACCCATGGCGGGCCCGCGCATGTCCGGGTTTTTAACGTCGACGGCGAGCGCCTGCTGGCCGGCCGCGTGTTCGCCGAGGACTTCGCCCCCGGCCTCGCCGACGGGCTGCGCACCGACGCCGCGGGCAATGTGTGGTGCAGCATGGGCTGGGGCGACCCGGCGGAGGACGGCGTGCGCTGCTACACGCCAGGCGGCGAGATGATCGGCCGGGTGCATCTGCCGGAGGGCTGCTCCAACCTCTGCTTCGGCGGTGCCAAGCGCAACCGCCTGTTCATGACCGCCGGCACCTCCGTCTACGCGCTGCACTTGAACGCAGTGGGCGCCATGTGGCCTTAGGCGGAACCTTGGCCGTAGGCGCCGCCTATGCCACCTGCGCGCGACCTCCGATACGTCAGATCACGCCGCGCTCGCGCAGCCCGGCCAGCTCCGCCGCGGTCAGCCCCAAGCGCTCGGTCAGCACGCTGTCGGTGTGTTCGCCGAGCATGGGTGGGGGCAGGCGGTAGCTGGCCGGGCTCTCGCTCAGCCGCACCGGGTTGGCGATCACCTTCACCCCCTCCGGCGTCGCCGGGTGCGCCATCTGCACCACCGCGCCGCGCGCCGCCACCTGCGGGTCGGCAAACACCTGCGACAGTGTGTTGATCGGGCCGCACGCGATCTTCAAGCCCTCCAGCCGCTCGACCCACCAGGCGGTGGGATGGCTCTTCAGCAGCGGCAGCAGCGTGCTCACCACCAGCTCGCGGTTGGCCACCCGGCCCGCGTTGGTCGCAAAGCGCGGATCCTCCAGCAGCCCACTCAACCCGAACGCCTCGCAGAAGCGCCGGAACGTCGGGTCGTTGCCGACCGAGACCACCACGAACCCGTCCTCGGTCGGAAACACCTGGTAGGGCACGATGCTCGGATGCGCATTGCCCAGCCGCGGCGGGTCCTCCCCGGTGGCCAGGTAGCTCATGCCCTGGTTGGCGAGCCAGGCCACGTGCGTGTCCAGCATGCCGATATCCACCTGTTGGCCCTGGCCGGTCGCCTCCCGGTGGCGCAGTGCGGCCAGCACCCCGATGCAGCCATACAGCCCGGCGAACACGTCCGCGATCGGGATGCCCACCTTCTGCGGCAGGCCGTCCGGCTCGCCGGTGAGGCTCATCACGCCGCCCATGGCCTGGATCAGGCTGTCATAGCCGGGCCGGGGGGCGTAGGGACCGGTTTGGCCAAACCCGGTGATGGAGCAGTAGATCAGCCCGGGGAAGCGCGCATGCAGTTGCTCGTAGCCCAGGCCGTAGCGGGCCAGCGCGCCCACCTTGAAGTTCTCCACCAGGATGTCGCACTGCGCGATCAGCCGCAGCGCCAGCGCCTGCCCCTCGGCCGTGGCGATGTCCAGCGTCACCGAGCGCTTGTTGCGGTTCACGCCCACGAAGTAGGCGCTCTCCCGGGTGCCGGGCATGTAGGGCGGGGCAAAGCCGCGGGTGTCGTCGCCGCTGCCCGACCGCTCGATCTTGATCACGTCGGCGCCCATGTCGCCCAGCATCTGCACGCAGGTGGGCCCCGCGAGCACGCGCGTGAGGTCGAACACCGTGAGCCCCGCCAAGGGCCCAGCGCTTGAGCCGCCGCCTGGGTTGCCGTCCGGTCCGTTCCGCGCGCCTGCCTCGTCCGTCATCATGCCTCCGCTTGCCCCTGTGCTGGAGCGGGGCCATTCTGCCGCAATGCGCGCCGGGCGGAAGCCCCCAACGCCGCGCGACGGAGCCGTGAGCCTTCGCGCCCCGACGACAGACAGCCCGCTCACACGGCAAACGGGAGGCAAACCGATGCTCGATCGTCCCCATTCCGGCGCGCTGGCGCCCCTGCTGGACCAGCATGCCCTGGCCCGCGCCCTCTCCGGCTGCCACCTGATCGGCGGCCAATTCGTGCCGGCCCGCTCCGGCCAGAGCTTCCCCGTGGTGAACCCGGCGACCGGCGAGACGGTGGGCGAGGCCGCCCTGGGGGACGCCGCCGACGTAGCCGCCGCCGTGGAGACAGCGCACGCGGCGCAGCAGGAATGGGCGCGCATGCCGTCCCGCAAGCGCGGCGCGCTGGTGGGCCAATGTGCCGCCCTGCTGCGCGAGCATGCCGAGGAACTGGCCCGGCTGATGGCGCTCGAGACCGGCAAGGCGCTGCGCACCGAAAGCCGGGTGGAGGCCAACACCGTCGCCGACATCTTCGAGTTCTTCGGCGGGCTCGGCGGCGAACTGAAGGGCGAGACCGTGCCGTTCGCCCCCGACGTGCTCTCGATGACGGTGCGCGAGCCGCTCGGCGTGGTGGGCGCCATCATCCCCTGGAACGTGCCGATGCTGCTGATGGCGCTCAAGGTCGCGCCGGCGCTGGTAGCGGGCAACACCGTGGTGGTGAAGTCGGCCGAGGAGGCGCCGCTCACCGTGCTGCGCGTGTGCGAGTTGGCCAACCGCATCCTGCCGCCGGGTTGCTTCAACATGCTGTCCGGCTTCGGCCCCGATTGCGGCGCCCCGCTGGTCGAGCACAAGCTGGTGCGCAAGGTCACTTTCACCGGCAGCGTCGAGGTCGGGCGCATCGTCTCCAAGGCGGCGGCGCACAAGCTCATCCCCGTGACGCTCGAGCTGGGCGGCAAGTCCCCCATGCTGGTGTTCGCCGATTGCGACTTCGAGCGCACGGTGGCCGGCGCGCTCACCTCCATGCGCTTCACCCGCCAGGGCCAGAGCTGCACCGCCGCCAGTCGCATCTATGTCGAGCGCCCCATCTTCGCCCGCTTCGTGGCCGCCATGGCCGACAAGGTGGACGCCATGGTGATGGGCGACCCGCTAGACGAGGCCACCGACATCGGCACCATCATCAGCCGCGACCAGTTCGCCAAGGTCGAGCACTACATCGCCCTGGGCAAGCAGACGGCGGGCGCCACCGGTCGCGCCTGCTCGGCCATGCCGCAGGACCCGGCGATGGCAGCCGGCCTGTTCATCCAGCCGCACATCTTCACCGACCTGCCCGATGACAGCCCCCTGGTGCAGGAGGAGATTTTCGGCCCGGTGACCTGCATTTTCCCGTTCGACGACGCCGAAGACGCCCTCGCCCGCGCCAACGGCACCGAATACGGCCTTGCCGCCTCGCTATGGACCAACAATCTGAAGCGGGGCCTGAACCTGGCCCACCGGCTCGAGGCGGGGCTGGTGCAGATCAACCAGAACCTGGTGGTGCAGGCCAATCTGTCCTATGGCGGCGTCAAGAGCAGCGGCCTCGGCAAGGAGGCCAGCCTGGAGGCGATGCTGGAGCATTTCATGCACAAGAAGACCATCATGGTGAACTACGGCTGACATGCCAAAAGAGTGGGACATTCCGCCCGAGCTGCAGCCCGACCCGGCGGACTACACCTTCGACCTGGACCGCGCGCTCAGCACCGTGGTCAGCCTGCGCGCCAGCACCCCGCCCGACGCCTTCACCGCCGGCGCCCTCGGCACCGACCGCGAGGGCTCGGCCGTGGTGATCGGCAGCGACGGCTTGCTGCTCACCATGGGCTACCTCATCACGGAGGCCGAGACCGTGTGGCTCACCGTCGCCGACGGCCGCGTGGTGCCGGGCCACGCACTCGCCTTCGATGGCGAGACCGGCTTCGGCCTGGTGCAGCCGCTGGGTAAGCTCGGCCTGCCCAACCTCGAGTTCGGTGACAGCGCCAACCTCTCGGTGGGCGAAGCGGTGCTGTTCGCCTCCGCCGGTGGCCGCCGCCGGGCCATCGAGACTCGCGTGGTCGGCCGCCAGGAGTTCGCCGGCTACTGGGAATACCTGCTGGACGACGCGATCTTCACCGCCCCTGCCCACCCGTTCTGGGGCGGCGGCGCGCTGCTCGGCAAGGATGGCCGCCTGCTCGGCGTCGGCTCGCTGATCCTGCAGCAGGGCGACAACCAGGGGCGGCGCCACGACATGAACATGGTGGTGCCGATCGAGGAGCTGTCGCCCATTCTGGAAGACCTGCTGCGCTTCGGCCAGGTGAACCGCCCAGCACGCCCCTGGCTCGGCCTCTACGCCATGGAGGACGAGGACACGGTGGTGATCGGCGGCCTGGCCGACGGCGGCCCGGCCGACCGCGCTGGCTTGCGCACCGGAGACCAAGTGGTGGCGGTGGGGGACGAGGAGGTGACCGACCTGGCCACACTCTGGCGCGGCGTCTGGGCTTGCGGCTCCGCTGGCGCAAAGGTGACGCTGACGGTGGAACGCGACAAACGCCACCTCCCGGTGAGCATCACCACGGTCGACCGCCGCACGCTGCTCAAGACGCCCCGGATGCACTGAACGGCGGCACCACCCCCCGTTAGACGCCCTCTCCCCCTGGGAGAGGGTTGGGTGAGGGGCCGTGCCGCCACGTCCCATTTCAGAACGCCAGCAAGTTCTCCCGGAACTGGCCATGCTCATACGCCGTGCGCACCAGCCCGCGGGCCTGCAGCGCCGGCACCAGCCCGTCGGCCACTTCCGCCACCGTCCGCCGGCTCACGTTGGGCAGCGAGAATAGGAAGCCATCGCCGCCGACATGTGCCATCACCTCGGCCATCTGCCCCGCCACCGCATCTGGCGTGCCGACCAGTTCCACCGATTGCACGGTGCTCTCGGCGTCGCTCATCGTCTCCCGTAGCGTGCGATTGCCGGCGCGGCGCTTGAACTCGTCCAGGCTCTGCTGGTGGCCGTTGGTGGTCAGCTCGCCGATCGGCGTGTCCAGGTCCATGGCGCCGAAATCGATGTTGGTGATCTTGGAAAAGAACGCCAGCCGCGTGTCCAGCCGGCGCACCGCCCACTCCAGCCGGCGCTCACGGGCGGCTTGCGCGTCTGCCGCGGTCTCGCCCAGGATTGGCGAAATCATGAACAGCAGCTTGCAATCGTCCGGGTTGCGGCCCTGTTCGGCGGCCAGCCGGCGCACGTCCTGGCGGTAGGCGCGCATGCCGTCCGGGCCGCGCACCGAGGCAACCACCGTATCGGCATGGCGGGCGGCAAAGCGGCGGCCGCGCGGCGAGCCCCCCGCCTGGGCGATCACCGGCCGGCCTTGCACGCAGGGGCCCGAGTTCAGCGGCCCGCGGGACTTGTAGTAGCGCCCATCGAAATCGATGCTGTGCACCTTGGCCGGGTCGGCGAACACGCGCTGGGCCGCGTCGTTCACGATGGCGCCGGGCTCCCACGAGCCCCACAGTTGCGACACGACGTCCATATACTCGTCGGCCATGTCGTAGCGCGCGTCATGCTCGGGCAGCCCGTCCAGCCCGAAGTTGCGCGCCGCGAAGTCCGACGACCCGGTGACCATGTTCCAGCCGATCCGCCCGTCCGACACCTGGTCGAGCGAGGCCATCAGCCGCGCCAGCAGGTAGGGCGGATAGGCGAAAGTGGCGAAGGTCGGCACGATGCCGATCCGCTGCGTTGCCTGGGTGAGGATGGTGGCGACCACCGAAGGATCTTGCCGCGGCACGGCCAGAGCGTTGCGCAGGTAGATGTCACGCGATTGGCCGTAGCTTTCGCCGATGTAGGACGAGTCCTCGATCAGCAGGTAGTCGAAGCACGCGCGTTCCAGCGCCCGCGCCAGGTCTACCACCAGGTCGGGCTTCATCCAATCGCGGCCAATCGCCCCGGTCCAGGGCTCGCCCCAAGCTTGCGCGTTGGAGCCTTGGTAGAACCAGCCGAGATGAAACGGGGTGGGCATGGGCGCTCCTCGCGGCCGTTTGGTAGCGGAGCGACAGGCAAGGCCCGTACCAACTCGGCGCCTGCCGGCTGAGGGATTTGAACCCCCGACCTTCGGTTTACAAAACCGCTGCACTACCACTGTGCTAAGCCGGCGTCGGCGCATGGTTGGGACGGGCTCTGCACCCAAGCGTCTATCTAGTCGCCCCCGCGGGACACCGCAAACCTTGCGGTCTCGCCATCTGTCCGCGTTTTCACCCGTGCGACAGGGCAACGTTCGCAGTCGCACGCCAAGTGGGGATGTGATGATGCTTCGGCATCAGTTATTGGTGTGAAAGGATAAGAAATCATGCAGCCTACACAGAGCTTACTGCGCCGCCGGGCCCGCCATGGCCTTGCGGTACTCCTGTTGGCCGGCACCGCCTTGGGTGGCTATGCGGCGAGCGACATCGGCCACGCGCAAACCGCGCCCGCCACGACCTCCGCCACACAACAGCCCTCGGGCGCCATCCAGCCCACCGCCACGCCGCATTTGATCCCTGACTTTTCCGACCTGGTGACCCAGGTTCGACCGGCGGTCGTGTCCATCACCACCATGTTGCGCCCGCAGGAGGCGACCGACGCCGACGACGCCCCCATGCTGCCATTCGGCCATCCCGGTCGCGCGCAGGGCCAGGCCGTCGAGGCGCGTGGCTCGGGCTTCATCATCGACGCCAACGGCACCATCGTCACCAACAACCACGTGGTAAAGGATGCCCGTTCCGTGAGCGTGACGCTGGATGACGGCACCGTGCTGCCAGCCACCATCGTCGGGCGCGACGCCGGCACCGACCTCGCGGTGCTGCATGTGAACGCCGGGCACAAGCTGCCCTTCATCCAGTTGGGCAACTCGAACGACGTGAAGCCCGGCCAGTGGGTGGTCGCCATGGGCAACCCGTTCGGGCTCGGCGGCAGTGTCACCGCCGGGATCGTCTCGGCTGATGGCCGCGACAT
Source organism: Acetobacteraceae bacterium (assembly GCA_965199105.1). Classification (GTDB taxonomy): domain Bacteria; phylum Pseudomonadota; class Alphaproteobacteria; order Acetobacterales; family Acetobacteraceae; genus LMUY01. The sequence goes on from CBDAQO010000002.1 coordinate 2,968,807, forward strand.
CGGCTCCGGCCCCTACGACTCCTTCATCCAGGTGGACGCCCCGATCAACCAGGGCAACTCGGGTGGCCCGCTGTTCACCCAGGACGGCAAGGTGGTGGGCGTGAACACCGCGATCCTGTCGCCGAGCGGCGGCAGCGTGGGCATCGGCTTCGCCATCCCGTCCAACACGGTGCGCACGATCGTGGCCGAGTTGGAGAAGGACGGCCACGTCACCCGCGGTTACCTGGGCGTGCAGGCGCAGGCGATCACCGGGCCGATGCGGGCGGCGTTGCACCTACCGCAGAAGGGCGGCGCGCTGGTGGCGAGTGTCGAGCCGGACAGCCCGGCGAGCAAGGCGGGTCTGCAGCCCGGCGACGTCATCGAGCAGGTCGACGGCAAATCCATCAACGACCCGCGTGAACTCGCCGTCAACGTGGCGGGCGTGCAGCCCGGCGACCAGGCCAAGCTGACCGTGATCCGCGACGGCGATACCAAGGATGTGCAGGCGACCGTTGCGTCGCTGCCGACACAAGGCGACAAGACCGCGGCGCCGGCGCAGCAGAAGGGCAACATCGGGCTGGCGCTTGCCCCGTTGACGCCGGACATGCGCTCGCAGCTCAACGTATCCGAGCAGACCCGTGGCGCGGTGGTGGCCGAAGTGCGGCCCGGCTCTCCCGCGGACCAGGCGGGTCTGCAGCAGGGCGACATCGTGGTCGGCGTCGGCGACAAGTCGGTGGCCTCGCCCTCCGAGGCGGTCGCGGCGATCCGGCAGGCCACGGCGGGTGGCAAGACGGCGGCATTGCGCATCGTTCGGGACGGCACGGCGGCGTTCGTGGCCGTGTCCCCCTCCAGCACGACGGATCAAGGCTGATCCGCGCCAAACGTCCGGTGGGGTTGGAGGAGTGCTGGTCCCACCGGACACGGGTTGCAGGCCTTAGGCTGCGGTGAGGGCGCGCTGGCGGACTTCCGGCGCGTCCATCAGCGTGACGTTGGCACCGGCGAACGGGGCGTCCACCGACGGGTCCCGCATCATGTAGCCGCGGCCCCACACGGTGCCGATCAGGCTGCCGGCGCCGGCGTTCGCGAGCTTCTTGCGCAGCTTGCAGATGAAAACGTCGATGATCTTCATCTCTGGTTCATCCATCCCGCCGTAAAGATGGTTGAGGAAAGCTTCCTTGGTCAGGACCATGCCCTTGCGCAGGACGAGGAGCTCGAGAATGGAGTATTCCTTGCCGGTCAGATGCACAGGCGTGCCTGAGACCAGAACCTCACGGCTGTCGAGGTTGAGCTGGAGGTCACCCACACGCAGCGTGGGTTGGCTGTAGCCCTTGCTGCGCCGGACCACCGCTTGCATGCGTGCGACCAGCTCGGCCTTGTCGAACGGCTTGGAGATGAAGTCGTCGGCGCCCATGCCGAAGCCCTTCACCTTGGCGGCGGGGCGGGACAGGCCGGAGAGGATCAGGACCGGGGTTTCCTGGCGGGCGGCGCGCATCCGGCGCACCACTTCGTAGCCCTCCATGTCCGGCAGCATCAGGTCGAGGATGACGACGTCGTAGTCGTAGTGTCGGACCAGTTCGAGGGCTTCTTCGCCCGTGTCCGTGGTGTCCACGATCAGGCCTCCGGACTTCAGCATCAGGGCAATGCCGCGGGCGGCGATCAGGTCATCTTCGACGAGAAGAACACGCATGAGTTGCACTCCTGGGTTACCAACGTATTCATTGATACCACTCACGCGTGTGTATGGCTACGGAAAATTCATCTTTGACGTGCATAAAGTTGCACCCGTGGGTAAAACAGGCAGGAGTCCATCTCAATTGCTGTGTAAAATGTCTTTCTTAATGAACCGTTTATAAATTGCGCCAAACTGACCTCTATGGCCGCTTGGCTCAGGCCGAGGCCGCCCTGTCGCAGCTGAATTCAAGCGAAGTCGCCGGCCGGGTCGCCAGCATTTCGGGGCTCTCGGTCGATGTCGCCGGCCTCGCGCCCCTGCTGAGCGTGGGGGACCGCATGGTTGTGGCCACCCGCCAAGGCGCCAGCGTTCCGGCCGAGGTGGTCGGATTCGCGGGCCAATCCGCCCGGGCCATGGCCTTCGCCGCGCTCGATGGTATCGGGCCGGGCAGCCCCGCGCGCATGCCGCTGCGACTGGGGGACCGCCGGGTCGGCAATCGCGCAACACTCTCGCCCTGTGACGGTTGGCTCGGCCGCGTGATCGACCCGATGGGAACCCCGCTGGACGGTCTCGGCGCCCTGCCGCGGGGGGACGTGGCCCGCTCGGTTCGCGTCGGCCCGCCCGATGCGGCGCGGCGGGCCCGGCTCGGCGAACGCGTGGATTTGGGGGTGACGGCGCTCAACGCCTTCACCACCTGCCGCGCCGGGCAGCGGCTTGGCCTGTTCGCCGGCTCGGGCGTCGGCAAGTCCACCCTGCTCTCCATGCTGGCGCGCTACACCGCTTGCGACGTGGCGGTGCTGGCCCTCGTGGGCGAACGTGGCCGCGAGGTCCGGGAGTTCCTGGAGGACGATCTCGGCGCCGAGGGCCTGGCGCGGTCCGTCGTCGTCACCGCCACCTCGGACACGCCACCGCTGATGCGCCGCGAGGCCGCCTATGCCGCAATGACGGTCGCCGAGCACTTTCGGGACCAGGGCAAGTCCGTGCTGCTGCTGATGGACAGCGTCACCCGGTTTTGCCTGGCCTTGCGCGAGATCGGCCTCTCCGCGGGCGAGCCGCCTGCGACCAGGGGCTACCCGCCCAGCGTGTTCGCCGAGCTGCCGCGCCTGCTCGAGCGCGCCGGGCCCGGCTTGGAGCGGGAGGGCGGCGCCGGGCAAATTACCGCTTTCTTTACCGTTCTGGTGGAAGGTGACGACCACAACGAACCCGTGGCCGACGCCGTCCGCGGCATTCTGGACGGCCATGTCGTCATGGACCGACGCATCGGAGAGGGCGGCCGCTATCCCGCGATCGACATCTTGCGCAGCCTGTCGCGGACGGTGCCGGGCTGCCTGCAGCCGTCCGAGCGGGAGCTGGTCCGCAAGGCCCGCACCCTGCTTGCGACCTATGCCGAAATGGCCGACCTGGTCCGGCTCGGCGCCTACAAGCGCGGCGGTGACCCGGCGATCGATGAGGCCGTCGCCCTGGCGCCGCAGATCGAGCGGGCCATCACCCAGGCGCGCGACGAGCCCAACAATCTGGCGGGCAGCTTTGCCGCTCTCGCCCAAGCAATGGAACTGCCGCGCAATGGCTGACGCCCTGCAAACAGTGATGCGGATCCGCAAGCTCGCCGTCGACGAGGCCAAGCGCGCCTTGGCCGAAGCGCTCACCGTGGAGGACGCCGCTCGCCGCGAGGCGGACGCCGCGGACGCGCAGATCGGCATCGAGGGCGAAATCGCGGCGGACTTGGACACGGGCGATGGCGCGGTGGAGGCGTTTGCTGCCTGGTTGCCGGTCGGCCGCGCCCAGGCGATCCGCACTCGGGCGGCCCACGAGCAAACCCTGCTGGAGGTGGCGCGCGCGCGGGCTGGCTTGGGCGCGGCGCGGGCGGCGGCCGAGGCGGCGGACAACCTGCAGCAGCGCAAGGAGGCGGAAGCGGCCGTGCAAGCCAATCGTCGCAGCCAGGCTGTGCTCGACGAGATCGCAGCGCAGCAGGCCGAGCGCCTGAAGAAGGCCTAACTCGGTTGCGGCGGGCGCTTGAACAGCGGCCGAGCGAGCCCGGCCCGGCGCGCCCGGCGATCGACATAGGCCCACCAGGCCAGTTGCGGCGGCAGCACCGCGGCGACCCAAAGCGGCTTCCAAACCGGCGCGGCGATCAGGAACAGCAGGCAGCACACCCCGCCAAAAGCCGCGAACCCCCAATGCACCAGCGTCACCGTCACCGCCGGCATGCCGCTGCGGTGCGCGAGCTGGTAGAGGTGGCCGCGATGCGCCTGGGTCAGCCGCTCTCCCGCCAAAGCGCGGCGCAGCAACGTCAGTGCCACGTCGAACAGCAACCCGGCCAGCAACATCGGCACCAGGGCGATCGACAGCGCCACCGCCTCGAACCGCCCCGCGGTGATCGCCAGGACGGCGAGCAGGAAGCCGCAAAACTGGCTCCCGACATCACCCATAAAGATGCGCGCATGAGGGAAGTTGAACGGCATGAAGCCCAGGATGCCCGCCAGCAGGATCAGCGCGGCGAAATAGACGAAGGAGGCGCCGAGCCACGCGCCAAACGCCGCCAGCGCGACGCAGGTGATGGCGGATACGCCGGACGCCAGGCCGTTCAGCCCGTCCATGAAGTTGAGCGCGTTGGTCGCCGCCACGATCCACACCACGGTCACCACCGGGCCGAGCCAGCCGAGCGGCACCGTCCCGAACCCAGGCAGGCGCACGAAAGGCAGGCTCAGCCCGCCCACCACCGCCACCAAAGCCGCGGCAAGCTGGGCCAGCAGTTTGACCGCGGCGGGCCAGTACAGCAGGTCGTCCAGGAAGGCCACGGCGGCGATCCCGACGGCAGCGAAGATCACCGCGCGGAAATACGGGTCGGCAATGCGGCTGAACTCGGCATAGCGATAGAGCACCAGCACGCCCACCAGGAAGGCCAGCACGATGCCGACTCCGCCGCCCTTGGGGGTGGGACGGCTGTGGCTGCTGCGCGCGCCCGGGGTGTCGATGGCGCCCACCCAAGTCATCCCCCACACCGCGATGGCGGAAAGCAGCGTCAGGCAGGCGCAGAATGCCAGGTGGGTGGCGACGGCGTAGGCGGTCAATGCGGCCTCCGTGAGCGGCCCGAGTTTTCACGCGGTCCGATCGCAGGCTATAGGGGGGTCGGCATGGCCTCGCAACGCTCCGTGAACCGCATCCTGATGAACGTGGCGCTCGACGGCGCGCTGGCCGCGGTCGCCTCCGTGGTGGCGCGCTGGGTGGCGGACCCGCATGGCGGTTTGCTGCACCCGCTGTGGTTCATCGCGGGCGGGGTGATCACGCTGCTGCTGGGCGGGCTGCCGTTCCGCCTGTCACAGCAATATTGGCGCTTCTCCGGCCTCGAGGACCTGGTGGGCGTCGCCGGTGGCAGCGTGCTGTGCGCCGGCCTGTTCGCCCTACTCTGGACGGTGACGGGCTACCCGTTGCCCACTCCCACCTTCCCAGTGGTGCACGCGCTCACCCTGGTGGCCTTCCTCGGCGCGCCCCGGGTACTCTACCGCCTGTCCAAGGCGCGCCCGCACCGCAAGGCCGACCCGGCGATCCAGACCGTACTGCTGGTCGGCGCGGGGGAGGGGGCGGACAGCTTCCTGCGCGCGCTGGCGTTGGACCGGCGGCTGCGCGTGCTGGGCCTGCTCTCGCTCGGGCAGCACCAGACCGGGCGCCGCATGCAGGGCCACCCGATCCTGGGCGGCGTGTCGGACCTGCGGCGCGTGTTGAGCCGGCTGTCGGAGCAGGGCCGGCTGCCCGACGCGCTGGTCGTGACAGAGCCACGCCTCGCCGGGTCGCGGCTGGCGTACCTGCTCGAGGAGGCGCAGCGGCAGGGCATCCCAGTCCGGCAGGCGCCCCACCCGACCGAATTGCGGGAGGCGAGCGCCATCGAGCTGAAGCCGGTGGCGCTGGAGGACCTGCTCAACCGCCCGCAAGTACGGCTGGACCGGGCCGCCATGGCGCGGCTGGTGGAGGGCCGCCGCGTGGTTGTGACCGGCGCCGGCGGCACCATCGGGTCCGAACTGGCGCGCCAAATCGCCGCGCTGCACCCGGCCGAGCTCACCCTGTTGGACAACGGCGAGTATGCGCTGTGGCAGATCGACCTGGAATTGGGCGAGTCCGCGGCCGGCGTGCGGCGCCATGCCGTGATTGCCGACGTGCGGGACGAGACGCGCATCCAGGCCGCCTTCGCGCTGGCCCGGCCCGAGCTGGTGTTCCACGCCGCCGCGCTGAAGCATGTGCCGATGGTGGAGGCCAACCCGCTTGAGGGCCTGCTCACCAACGCCCTCGGCACCCGCGTGGTGGTGGACGCGGCGGCGGCGGCGGGTGCGGCGGCCACCGTGCTGATCTCGACCGACAAGGCGGTGAACCCCAGCAGCCTTATGGGGGCGAGCAAGCGGCTGGCCGAGATGTATTGCCAAGCGCTGGACGACCACTCGCGCGACACCGACGGCATGCGCTGCGTGACCGTACGGTTCGGCAACGTGCTGGGCTCGACCGGCAGCGTTGTGCCGCTGTTCCGCCGCCAACTGGCCCGCGGCGGCCCGCTCACGGTCACCCACCCCGACATGCAGCGCTACTTCATGACGGTGCGCGAGGCGGTGGCGCTGGTGCTGCAGGCGACTGTGGTGGGCGTGGAAGAGGGCGCGCCGGGCAGTGCCGTGGCGGAAGGCGGTATCTTCGTGCTGGACATGGGCAAGCCGGTGAAGATCGTGGAGCTGGCGCGACAAATGATCCGCCTCGCTGGCCTACGCCCGGATGTCGACGTTAAGGTGGAGTTCACCGGCTTGCGACCCGGCGAGAAGCTGTTCGAGGAGCTGTTCCACGGCGAGGAGCCACCGGCGCCCACCGGTCATCCCGGCCTGCTGATGGCCACGCCGCGCGCGGCTGAGCTGGGCGCGGCGCGGCGGGCGATCGCCGAAATCGCGGTGGCCTGCCGGGCCGGGGACGTGGCAGCCGCCCGCGCCCTGCTGCGCCGGATGGTGCCGGAGTTCGACCCGGTGCCCGGCACGGCACCCGCTTTGCCTGCAAGGAGCCCGGTTTGATCCCGTTTCTCGACCTCAAAGCGCAACAGGCCCGCATCGGCCCGGAACTCCGGCGGCGGCTGGAGGCGGTGCTGGAGCACTGCCAGTTCGTCCTGGGGCCGGAGGTGGGCGAGCTGGAGACGCGCTTGGCGGCCTATTGCGGCGCCGGCCACTGCGTCGCGGTCAGTTCCGGCACCGACGCGTTGCAGATCGCGATGATGGCGGAGGGCATCGGCCCGGGCGACGCCGTGTTCCTGCCGGCGTTCACCTACACCGCAACGGCCGAAGTGCCGCTGGTGCTGGGCGCCACGCCGGTGTTCGTGGACGTCGACCCGGCGACCTTCCAGATCGACCCCGTCCACCTGGCCGAGCGCATCAGCGGCTTACGCGCGGCAGGCCGGCTGCGACCGCGCGCGCTGGTGGGGGTGGATCTGTTCGGGCAGCCGGCGCCCTGGCCCGCCTTGCGCGCGGTTGCGGCGGACGCGGGCCTGTTCGTGCTGGATGACTGCGCGCAAAGCTTCGGCGCCAGCCTGCATGGCCGCAAGCTGGGCCGCGAGGCGGACGTGACGGCGGTGAGCTTCTTCCCGTCCAAGCCCCTCGGCGGCTACGGCGACGGCGGCGCGCTGCTGACCGACTCGGCCGAGCGGGCGGCGTTGTATCGCTCCCTGCGCAGCCACGGCGAGGGCACCACCCGCTACGAGGTGCTGCGGACCGGGATGAACGGACGGCTGGACACGCTGCAAGCCGCCGTGCTGCTGGCGAAGCTGGACGTGTTCGAGGCCGAGTTGGCCGCGCGCGAGCGTGTGGCGGCGATCTATGACCGCGGGCTGGCGAACCTGCTGACGATCCCGGCGCGCGTGCCGGACACCACCAGCGCCTGGGCGATCTACGCCGTGCTGCTGCCTGACAGCGCAACGCGGGAGCGTTTGCAGGCCGGGTTGCGGGCCGAGGGCGTTCCGACCGCGGTGTATTACCCGCGCGCGCTGCATCATCAGCCGGCCTACGCTGCGAGCCATGACGGCGCGGTGCTGCCGGTGGCGGAGGATTTGGCCACGCGGATCATGGCGCTGCCGATCCATCCGGACCTGCGGGTGGAGGATGCGGAACGGGTGTGCGAGGTGGTGAGGGGTTGCTTGTGAAGGGCTGACGGTCCTTACCCCAGAGCCAGCCCGCTCGCGCATAACCGTGGCATTTGGCTTCGTTCCCAAGCAACGGAGTGGTCACCTCCGATGAGCTTTGCCGTGCGCGGCGGAAGCGGCGGGCGAGGGCGAGAGGTTGGGAAGGGGCGGCGGAGAGGGCGTTGCGGAGCGCGATGGCCTGTTCGGCAGGCAGGCTGGGCCAGGCGGGGAGTTGGCCCGGTTCGCCCTCCGCAGATCGGGCGCACAGGCTGGTATCGTGAGGTGGCGGTCAAAAGCGAGCACAGCCATCGTATTCGCGGGCTGCTAGCAGTTCGGGCCAAGCTGGTCGGCATGCGCAAGGAGGTTGCCAACCAGCTCCGCGGCCTGCTGAAGGTCTTCGGTCACGTGATCGGGGCGTTCGGCGGAGAGAAGTTCGACGCCCGTGCGCGTGAGCTCGCCGCTGGCGACACCACGCTGACCGTCACGGCCGAGGCCCTGTTGGCCGCCCGTGCCGCCCTTGCGGCGCAGGTTGCGCGGCTAGACAAACTGCTCCTCGCCCAAGCGCGGCAGGATTCGGCTTGCCAACGGCTGATGACTGTTCCTGGGGTGGGCGCCATCACCGCCACGGCGTTCATCGCCACGATCGACGATCCGGCCCGCTTCAAGCACTCAGCCAGCGTAGGCGCCTATCTTGGGCTGACACCAAGGCGCTACCAGTCCGGCGCTATGGACGTCTCGGGGCATATCTCGAAGGCCGGTGACGCCCTGCTGCGATGCTACCTGTTCGAGGCGGCCACGACGTTGCTGTCGCGGGTGCAGAAAACCTCGGCACTGAAGGAATGGGGTGGTCGCCTGGCCAAGCGGATCGGACACAAGAAGGCCCGAGTGGCAATCGCCCGCAAGCTGGCGGTGATCCTGCATCGCATGTGGGCCGACAAGGAAGACTTCCGTCCAGTGCCGGCTATCGCCGCAGCGGCATAGCACTCGCGCTCACCAGGTTCCCCGCAAGGGGATCAGGTCGTCCCTGCCGGGACGAGGCTTCGAACACCCCGCCCCGCCCGTTGCGGCCGCTATGGACCGCGCATTCAGAACGTTGGGGAGTTCGTCGCGCCATACGCCAACATGCGGCGGGCCCGTCCTGACCGCGAAGACAACCATGGAGCCGGCAGGCACGACGAGACTGAAGCGAGAGGGAGAACGCGATGTGACATCAGCCCTTGCGGTAAGGCGCATGATCAGACAACGGGCAAGATAGCACGGTTTGTGGCACAGAAGAAGAACACAGGATCTGGAAAATAAACCCGCTTGCGGCTGGCTGTGGTCCTAACCCATCAGCGACAACTGACTTGCGGAGTCGGTTTCGAAAACAAGCATTCCCGGACGCTGGCCGGAAGCACAATGATCACCCCTGATTTGATGCCAGCATAGTTGCACATCAAATTCAGATACGCAGAAACCCTTGCTCCTGGTACATTCAATCGATGATACCCGCCCCACTCAGGTTCGAGATCGGCTTTCGCTTCAGGAGGGCCATCAAACAGTTGTACACTCGATAACAACCCACCTTCGTGCTGCAGGGGGCATTTTATTTCAGCAAACGCAGCTTGCGTGACGCCGAGCAGAGAGAAGGAAAAGACAAAGAATGCCCGCAACCATCTACTGCACGACATGATATCTCTCACCCTGATTAACTACGCTTCCTCCGACGTTTCCAAAGCGGATGGTTCTCTGGTGCGGACCCTGCTGGCTTGTGATGCGACCACTGCTGTCGCGATTATTCCACTGATCGATGACCTGGATGCCGTTTGAGTCCTGCCCCAAATAGATTGCGGCGTGTCCGGTGTAGTGCCCGTTGCTATCGAACGTTGCGATGGCCGCCCCTCGTGAGATGTCTGCGTTACCTTGAACCTGCTCGCCGGGCCGCCACTGAGTCGATCGAGGAGCGCCAGTTGCCTGTTGAACCAGAGGCACACATTCTCCCGTACCAACGGATGGCCGACCGGCCCATTGCTCAGGATTGCTTGCGACATAGTCGCTTTGCCCCGATGCGTCGGCAGTATTATCGCCCGAACTCGCGTCCGTCGCGGTGTTGGTCGCCAGTTGCGCATAGACCCGATCGCCCGCCAGCGGCGTATAGGCGTCAGCTTGGTCGGCAGCGTCCCTCAGGAACCCGGACCATCTGTTTAGGCCGATATCTTGCATCGCACTGGCAAGATGTGCTGCGGCCTCACCGAGGTCCTGATGCGTTGTTGCCGTCCTAACCGCTTCAGCGGCTGCTCGAAGACTATCGACTGCGGTGTCGCTCGCTGATCCACCCAAGAGTTGCTTCTCGAACGCTGCCCGGGTCAGCGATCGCGCGCTGATCCAAGCGCCCATCGCCGTTTGCAGTCTTTTCACGCGCTGTGCGTCGAACGTAGCCGCTCCGTTGTGCCAATCTTTGCGAGGTATCCGCATGAGAGAGGCATGGGCTGTCCAAGCGATTCGATCTTGAAGGCTACCGATACCCTTCGCGGTCCAGGCCCAGTTCCGTGGCCAAAATAGCCATGTTCTTGACGCCCCTGGTCCTCCCAACTCATGCAGCTTCACCTCTATTTCGCAACAGGCGTTCATAGCACATAACAAGAACGATGTGGAAGGACTATGGCGCAGCCGCTTGTGTACGACTGCGCATCACGATGGCGGCTACGGTGTTTTTGCTCAGCCCCACCTCCCGCCCGACTAGGCGGTAGGAGCGACCTTGGGCGACGAGGGTCAGCACCTTGGGAGCGAGCCGGTCCGATTTCGGCCGTTGCCCAGTTTGGCGCCCCAGCTTCTTGCCCCGAGCCTTGGCAGCCGCAATTCCGGAGCGAATACGTTCCTGGATCAACTCACGCTCGAATTCGGCGATGCCAGCCAGCACGGTTGCGATCATGCGCCCATGCGGCGTTGACAGGTCGAAAGCCATGCCATTCAGCGCGATCAGTGACACGCGCCGCGCCGCCAGTTCCTTCAATGTCGCCAACAGGTCCGTGGTGCTGCGGCCCCAACGCGAAAGCTCCGTCACCAGCACCGCGTCAATGTGCCGCGCCTGTGCCAGCGCCATCACCCGCTTACGTTCTGCCCGATCCAGCTTCACGCCTGAGCCGGTTTCCTTGAAGGTGCCGACCACCTCATAGCCGGACCGCTCGGCAAAGGCGTTGAGGTCGCGCTCCTGTCGCGCACACGACTGATCGGCGGTCGAGACCCTGCAATAGAGTGCCACGCGCTGTCCCAATTGAACCCACCTCGCTGGATGTCCTGCAAACCCTTGTTCCTGCTGGGGTCCGGATCGTAGCAGCCAGCCTATACTCCAACTGGGACAGTTACCATGCCGAGACGACGGGCGCTCACTGAAGCGCAGCTCGAGGGCCTGCTTGCGCTTCCAGCCGTTGAGGCGGATCTCATCCGGCATTGGACTTTGGTTCCGTCCGACCTACCGGCCCGGCCGGGCGCGGCACGCCGAGGAGGTCGCAGAGTTCGAGCAGCATCGTCTGCGAGTTGGACCGCTCGGCGCCGCTGGTGGCGCTCCAGCGGGCGATGAACGCATCAGTCTCGGGGGCGGGCGAGGGTGGTGTCATTGGCGCATTCATGCGGGTTCCCCTCACCCAAACCCTCACCCAGGGGAGAGGGCTTTTGCAGCGTGGGGTGCCGCGTTAACCTTCCGCCAGTCGCGCCAGCAGGCGGGCGTGGCTGCGTAGGCCGCCGTGGAAGCAGCGCCAGTCGAACTTTTCGTTCGGGCTGTGCACCTGGTCGTCGGACAGGCCGAAACCGACCAGCAGCGAGTCCAGGCCGAGCAGCCGGCGCATGCTTTCCACCACGGGGATGGAGCCACCGCAGCCGGTCAGCACGGCGGGGCGGCCGTATTCGTCGGCCAAGGCGGCTTGCGCGGCCTGCACCCAGGCGGAGTCGGACGCGACCTCGATGCCGGGGGCGGAGGCGAACTGGGTGAACTCGGCGCGCGCGTCCGGCGGCAGGCGGTCGGTGACGAAGCGCTGGAATGCCTCGAACACAGAAGCCGGGTCCTGGCCCGGCACCAGGCGGAACGAGACCTTGGCCGAGGCCTGGGCGGCGATCACGGTCTTGCTGCCGGGGCCGGTATAGCCGCCCCAGATGCCGTTGATGTCGGCGGTCGGGCGCGCCCAAAGCCGTTCCAGCGGCGTGCGGCCCTGCTCGCCGACCGGGGTGGACAGGCCGATGTCGCCCAGATACGCCGCCTCATCGAACCGCAGCCCATCCCACTGCGCGCGCTGCCAATTGGAGAGCTCGCGCACGCCGTCGTAGAAGCCTTCGAGCTGGATGCGGCCTTGCGCGTCGTGCAGCTCGCCCAGGATGCGGGTGAGCGCGTTGATGGGGTTCAGCGCCGAGCCGCCATACATGCCGGAGTGCAGGTCCCGGTTGGCGGCGTGCAGCGTCACTTCGGCGTAGACCATGCCGCGCAGCCCGGTGGTGATGGCGGGGGTGGCGACGTCCCACATGCCGGTGTCGCTGATGATGGCGATGTCGGCGGCGAGCGCGTCGCGGTGCTCGGTGAGGAACGGCTCGAGGCTGACGCTGCCGACCTCCTCCTCGCCCTCGATCAGCACGGTGGTGGGGCAGGGCGGGCCACCGGCGGCTTCGTGCCAGGCGCGCAACGCCTCGAGCCACATCATCACCTGGCCTTTGTCGTCCACCGCGCCGCGCGCCACGATGCGGGGGCCGTTCGGGCCGTCGATGATCGCCGGGTCGAATGGCGGGCTGGTCCAGAGCTCGAGCGGCTCGGGCGGCTGCACGTCGTAGTGGCCGTAGTACAGCAGGCGGGGGCCGGCGCCGGTGCCGGGGTGATGCGCCAGCACCACGGGGTGCCCGGCGGTGGGGCGCACGGCGGCGGTGAAGCCGATGGCGGCGAGTTCGGCGCGCAGCCACTCGGCGGCGGCGGCGCAATCGGCGGCATGGCTGGGTTGCGCGCTCACGCTCGGAATGCGCAGAAGGCTGAGCCAGCGGTCCCGGCTGGCGTCCAGCCCGGCTTCGATGTGGTCGAGCACGACGTCGAGCGGCTTGCTCATGGGGTTACTCCATAGGTCAGCAGGAACATGTCGACCGCCGAGTCGACGATGCGGTGCGCCGTGGCGTCGTCCAGCTCGGTAAGCATGCCGAGGCGGCGCATCATGCCGACGCGAGTTTGGCAGAGGGCGAAGAACTGGTCGGCCGCGAACGCCGGGTCGTCGATGGCGAGGTGGCCGGCCGCGACCTGCTCCTCCAGCCAGTCCGACATGACGGCGGTGGCGCGGGATGGGCCGGTGTTGAAGAAGATGCGCGCCAATTCCGGGAACTTGTTGGCCTCGGAGATGGTGACGCGATACATGGTGAGGCCGCAGGTGGACATCATCATGTGCAGCATGCGCAAGCCGATGCCGCGCAACCCGTCGCGCGGCCCGGCTTCCAGCGTGCTGCCGTCGAACACCACCGCGATGCGCCGTGCGCACTCGTCGGCGACCCAGGCGGCGAACAGCGCGGCCTTGCTGTCGAAGTAGTTGTAAAGCGTGCCCTTGGAGACCCCGGCGCAGCGCGCGATGCGGGACATGCTGGCGCCCTCGTAGCCATCGCGCGAGAACACGTCAGCCGCGCCCGCGAGGATGTGCTGTCGCTGCCCATCGGGCGCAAGCGCACCGGCCTCGGTGTCCAATCTGGCGATCTCCCCACGCGTCGTGGGTTGACCTTCGTCCGAAACCATCGTTGTTGTCAAAACGCCTGACCGATCGGTCAGGCCGCCTGGCGGTCATGCCGCTTCCGACGGAGCTGCGAGCAGTGAAGCCGTATCGATCTCTACTTGGCCTGTTGGGTCTGCTGTCGGGCTGCAACCTGGGCCCGAACTTCCAAACGCCGCACATGTTTTCCCCCGACAGTTGGTTCGCCAGCCGTTCGCCACCGCCCAAGACGACCAGCATGGTGGCCAACGAACCGGTCGACCCGGCGTGGTGGAAGCTGTTCAATGACCCCATCCTCACCGATCTCGAGCAGCGCGTAGCCAAGTCCAACTTCGACGTGCGGCTGGCGACGGTGCGGCTGGCGGAGAGCCGGGCGCAGGGCGGCGTGACGGCGGCGCAGGAATATGCGACCGCCAACGCCAACGGCTCCTACACCCGGGAAAAGATCGCCGACCGCGGCGTGATCGGGCTGTTGGGCGCGGGCAGCAGCAGCAGCGGCGGCACGGGCACTGGCAGCAGCGCCAGCACGCCGGGCACCGCCGCCAACGGCCTCAGCGGCACCCAGGGCGGCATCCCCACCAGCGTCACCTCCGGCGGCAGTGGCGGCCCGGGCACGCATGTCCCGTCGTTCAATTTGTGGCAGGCCGGGTTCGACTCGTCGTGGGAGCTCGATTTCTGGGGCCGGGTGCGGCGCCAGGTGGAATCGGCCGACGCCTCGCTGCTGGCCTCCGCCGAGTCGCGGCGCAACTCGCTGGTCAGCACGCTGGCCGAACTCGCGCGGGACTACATGCAGCTCCGTGGCCAGCAGGCTGACCTCAAGATCGCGCAGGACACGCTGGCCAGCGAGCAGGACAGCGTGCGCATTACGCAGGAGCGGCAGCGCGGCGGGCTCACCACGGGGCTGGACGTGGCCAACGCCGCGGCGCAGGCGGCCACCACGGCGGCGCAAATCCCGCAGTTGCAGCAGCAGATCGACACCTCGATCAACGCGATCTGCCTGCTTTTGGGGGAGCCGCCCAACGCGCTGCAGGCCCAGCTTTCGCCGCCCAAGCCGGTGCCGCCGACGCCGCCGGTGGTGCCGGTCGGGCTCCCGTCCGAGCTGGCGCTGCGCCGGCCCGACGTGCGGCAGGCGGAGCAGCAGTTGCATGCCGCCACCGCCGACATCGGGGTCGCAGAGGCAGATTTCTTCCCGCGCGTGACGCTGTCAGGCAGCGTTGGCGTGCAGGCGACCCAGTATAAGAACCTGGGCAATCTGGGGGCCTTCGGGGCGCTGCAATATTCCGGCGGCCCGTCGATCACCATCCCGGTGTTCCAAGGCGGCCAGCTCGCCTTCACGCTGGTGTTGCGCAAGGCGCAGCAGCAGGAAGCGGCGGTGCAATATCAACAGGCGGTGCTGCAGGCGTTCCATGATGTGGACAACGCGCTCACCGCCTACTCCACCGAGCAACAGCGGCGTGACCAGTTGAGCCGTGCGGTGGTGCAGTCCCGCCAGGCGCTGAGCTTGGCGCGGCAGCAATACGTGCAGGGATTGTCGACGTTCTTGGACGTGTTGACGGCGCAGCGCAACGAGCTCGAGAACGAGCAGTCCTACGCGGACAGCACGACGACGGTGTCGACCAACCTCGTGCAGCTCTACAAGGCGCTGGGCGGCGGCTGGGAGAACGAATTCCCACGCGGCGGCCCGGCCGAGCAGGCGGCGCGGCTGCTCTCGATGAACTGAGCTGCCGCGCTAAAGCATGGCCGCATCAAGTGAAGTCACTTGATCGGTAAACATGCTCGCCAAAACAAAGAGCTAGACCATGACCGGCGACTCTATCTGAGCCGGTCTTGGTCTAAGTGGATGCGGCCGGGCATCACCGCCCGGCCGCATGCAGTCGGTTCAGGCGAAGCCGGACTGGCCCGGGAGCTGCGCCAGGCCGTTCGGGAAGAACAGCCCCGGCTTCCGGTTCACGCCCTCGCCGCCGTAGACGATGTTCAGCACTTGCTGAATGTTGCGGCGGAACGCGAGCGCGTTGCTGTCGTGCGGCGTTGCGACCGGCACGAGGGTGATCGGGTTGCTGACGCCGAAATCGTCCGCCAGCGGTTGGCCGGGATACTGGCCGCTCGACAGGATCGACCGCAGGTCGGCAATGCCGTTGCTCAACGACGCGCCGCCGAGCATGGCGATAAACGCGCGCAAGCTGCCGGCATGGTAGCCTTCGATCGCGAGGATCGAGGCGGCATACTGGACGAGCTCGCTGCCCATCGAGAGCAGGCCCGCTGCGCCGGCATAGGCGGTCACACCCACGTCTTCGAAGATGAACCCACCGAGGCAGAAGGTCAGGTCGCTGGCGTAGGGGTTGAACGGCACCGGCAGCAACGCCGTGCCCAGCAGGGTGTTGACGGCGGTTGCCGCCGTGGTGAACGCGCCCGCTGCCGTCACGTCGATCAGCGGCGCCGCGACCGGCACCGCCCCATTGGCCACCAGCGCCGCCTTGATGAAGCGGACATGGGCCAGCTCGTCGGCCGCGATGCTCTGCGCGAAGTCGGCGATGATCGGGTTGGTGAACGGCACCAGGGTCGTCCCCGCCGCAACCGGCGTCGTGCCGGGCACGCTGTAGACGATGTCGGTCGGGTTGCCGCCGGCTGCCGCAAGGTTCAACGCAGCGCCGCCAGCCAGGTCGTTGGCGGACAGGCCGGCGCCGGTGGTGGCGTTGAGGTAGAACTGCGCCTCAGCGTATTCGAGGTTGAGCGCGAAGTTCAGGATGTTGACGTCGGTTTGCGTCGGGGCTGCCGTTGCCGGAAGCACCTCGCTCGCTGCCTTCGCCGGGCTTGGCTCTAGCGCGCTACGGGCGATCGCGGCAGCAGCCACCGCACCGGCGATGCCTGTGCCGGCTTTCTTGAACATCGAGCGGCGATGCAGGCGCGTGATCGCGGCATCGATCAACTGGTCATTTTCGGGCATTGACGAACCTTTTTTTACTGACGTCTCAGATTGCCCGAGGCGCAAGCGCTTGCAGGCACGACGCCACTGGCATCGCCACCATGGAACTGGCCCGACCGCGTTTAGGATGCGGCGGCAGCAGTCATTTCTTGTTAATCTTCGTCACGTCACAATTAACCTGGCGGAAGACGGGCAACCGGGCGGAAGGATGGGGCCCCGGCAAAAGAAATGGCCCGACATCGCTGCCGGGCCACGGTCGTCAGCGCGTCTCAGACTTGGATCAGGCGAAGCCGCTCTGGCCCGGCAACTGGTTGAACCCGTTCGGGAAGAACAAGCCCGGCTTACGATTCACGCCCTCGTTGCCGTACTCGATGTTGAGGATCTGCTGAACGCTGCGGCGGTAGGCCAACCCGTTGCCGTCACGTGGGTCGTCCACCGGCGCCCCGGTGACCGGGTTGGTGGTGCCGAAATCGTCCGCCAGCGCCTGGCCAGGGTATTGCCCGCTGGACAGGATGGACCGCAGGTCGGCAATCGCGTCGGCCTGCGCATTGGCTCCTTCCGACAGGATCAACGTCCGCCACGTGCCGGAGTGGTAGGCCTCGACGGCCAGGATGGAGGCCGCATACTGCACCAGTTCGCTGCCCATCGAGATCAGGCCGGCTGCCCCGGCGTAGGCCGTGACGCCGACATCCTCGAAGTTGTACGCCGCCAGCAGGAAGTTCACGTCGTTGGCGTAGGGGTTGTAGGGCGTTGGGATGACGACGCTGCCGATCAGGGTGTTGACCGCCGTCGCCAGCGTGGTGAACGCGCCCGCCGCCGTCACGTCGATCAGCGGCGCCGCGATAATGCCGCCCCCGAGCGTGGCAAGCGTGCCCTTGATGAAGCGCACGTGGGCGAGCTCATCGATGGCCACCGCTTGCGCCAGCTCGGCGATCAGCGGATTGGAGAATGGCACCAGAGTGTTGCCAGCCGGCACCGGGGTGGCACCCGGATCGGTGTAGATGATCTCGGCGAAGTTGCTCTGCACGTTCTCGGGCAAGCCACCGGCCAGGTCGTTGGCCGACAGCCCGGTGCCGAACACGGCGTTGGCGTAGAACTGCGCTTCGGCCAGCTCGAGGTTGAGCGCGAAGTTCAGGATATTCACGTCCATCTGGGTCGGGCCAGTGGTCGGCGGGATCACCTCGCTGGCGGCCTTCGCCGGGGTTGGCGCGAGGGCGGCGCGCGCCACTGCCGCTGCGGCGACCGCGCCGGCCAGCCCAGTGCCCGCCTTCTTGAACATGGCACGACGCTGGAGCCGCCCGATGGCAGCATCGATCAATTGGTCATTATCAGGCATGGGAAAAACCTTTGTTTATAGCCGTCTGGACGTCCTCGAAGCGCCGGGCGCTCGCGAGGCACGACGGCTGTGCCATCGCCCGCAACCAACTCCTGACCGGCATGGAGGATGCCCGTGGTCGTGCGCACTTTTGTCGCGCGCGGCTGACAAGCGCGTGAATGAATAGTCATTCGCGGCAACTGTCTGACACCGGGTCGGCGTGGGCCGACCCGGGTCAGCAGTGGCCGGACGCGGCAGGCAGGCCTATCGTTGGTGGGAGTGAGACGGGGGAAACGAGCCATGGAGCTAGGCAAGGCGAGCGCGTCGCGGACGGGGGCGCGGCCCGGCGGCCGGGTGCTGGCGGACGCGCTGGTGGCGCAAGGTATCAGCCATGTGTTCGCGGTGCCGGGGGAAAGCTACCTCGACGTGCTGGACGGGCTCTACGCCGTGCGCGACCGCATCCAGCTGGTCACCTGCCGCTTCGAGGCCGGGGCGGTGAACGCGGCCGAAGCGCTCGGCAAGCTCACCGGCCGCCCCGCCGCCGCCATGGTCACGCGCGGGCCGGGCGCCTGCCACGGTGCGATCGGCGTGCACATCGCGATGCAGGACAGCACGCCCTTGCTGCTGTTCGTCGGCCAAATCCCGTTCGCCGAGACCGATCGCGAGAGCTTCCAGGAGGTCGACTACCGCCGCATGTTCGGCCCACTGGCCAAATGGGTGACGCAGATCGACGAGGCCGAGCGCATCCCGGAGGTTGTGGCGCACGCGGTGGACGTGGCGACGCGCGGGCGGCCGGGCCCGGTGGTGATCGCGCTGTCGGAGGAAATGCAGAAACACCTTGTGGACGTGCCGGACCTGCCGGCCGCCCCGGTGTTCCCGCCGCAGCCGGACCCGGCGGCTATGGCCGCACTCGCCGGGTTGCTGGGCGCCGCGCACAAGCCGCTGGCCATCCTGGGTGGCGGTGGCTGGTCGGCGGCCGGGCGCGCGGCCGTCACCCGCTTCCTCACCGCCAACGCCATTCCCGTGGCGGTCAGCTTCCGGCGCCAGGCGCTGTATGACGGCACGCTGGCCAACTATGCCGGCGATCTCGGCGTCGGCCCCGACCCGGCCTTGGTCGCCCATGCCCGCGATGCCGACCTCATCCTGGCGATCGGCACCCGCCTGGGCGAGGCGGTGACGCAGGGCTACACCCTGTTCGACCTGGCTGGCAGCACCGCCATCGTGCATGTACACCAGGACGGCGCCGAGATTGGCCGCGTGTTCCGCCCGCGGCTGGGCATCACCGCCGACCTCAACGCCTTTGCCGCCGCCGCCGCCGCCTTGCCCGCGCCGCCCCGCCCTTGGCAGGACTGGACCGCCAGCCTGCGCGCCACCCGCGACCGCGCCTTGGTGCCGCCCGACTACGCGCACGCGCTGAACCCGGCCGCAATCATGCGGGAGCTGCAGACCCTGCTGCCGCCCGATGCCATCTGCACCTGCGACGCGGGCAATTTCGCCGGCTGGCCGCAGCGCTTCCTGGAGTTCGGCGAACACCAGCGCTTCATCGGCCCGACCAACGGCGCGATGGGCTACGCCGTGCCGGCCGCGGTAGCCGCCAAGATCGCGTTTGCCGACCGCATGGTGGTGGCCTTCGTCGGCGATGGCGGCTTCATGATGACCGGCCAGGAGATCGCCACCGCCTTCCACCACGGCGTGGCGCCGATTATGCTGGTGTTCAATAACCAGATGTACGGCACCATCCGCATGTATCAGGAGCGCAGCTACCCCGGCCGCGTCTCGGGCACGGCGCTGACCAATCCCGACTTCGCCCGCCTGATCGAGGCCTACGGCGGGCACGGCGAGACGGTGGCCACAACAGCCGAATTCCGCCCCGCCTTCGAACGCGCCGTGGCCAGCGGACGCCCGGCGCTGATCGAGCTGCTGGTGGACCCCGACCAGATCACCAGCCGCACCACTGTGGCGGAGTTGCGGGCGGGGAGCGGGGTGGTGAAGTCGGCGCTGCCGGTGGTGGCGGCCAAGCCGGCGCGTGCGGTGGTGCGGCCGCGGGGAAAGCGGTAGCGACCGGGCTACCGGCCGGTGAGTTCGGCCGGGAACGCCTTGCGCATCAACGTGGCGGGAGGTTTGTTGATCCGCTCCACGACCTCCGCCCGCTGCCATCCCGCCCGCAGGTAAACCGGTTCCGCAGTCGTGGTGTAGAGCCAGGCCTGCGGAATGGCGGCGCGGCAGCAGGCATTATCGAATGCGGCGAGCAGGTGGGTGACGTAGCCGCGCCCGCGCGCCGCTGGAACGACGAACACCCCCGCCAGCCACGGGGTGAGGTCGGGGCGCTCCTCCAGATCTTTGCGGGCGAGGGTGGCGGTGCCAACGGGCTGGTCGCCGGCCAGCAGGACGAAGGTTTGCGGCGCGCCAAGCTCGGCCCGGCAGTCGGCGTAGATCGCCATCGTCTCGTCCAGCGTGCGTCCCCAGCCGCGCCACCATTGCTGCCACACCCATTCTGCCACGGTTGGCAGCAGGTCGGGCCGTCGCGCCAGCGTGGTCACTATGAGCGGGGCCGGGAGCGGGGCGGGAGCTGCCACGCCGCTACTCCGCCGGCTTCACCCGGCCCCAGGGCAGGATGCGGCCGAACTCGGCCTCCTTGTCGATGAACTGGTGCTTCAGCGCGCCCAGCACGTGCAGCGCCAGCAGGGCGTAGAGCGCGTAGGCCAGGTAGCCGTGGATGGCGAACCAGGTGGCGTGCACCTGCTCCTTGGTCGCCGGGTCGAGCCGGGTGATCGGGCCGATGCGGAACCAGGGCAGGCCGAAGATGGTCAGCGGGTGGGCCGCAGCATCCTTGAAGGCGGAGTCGTGGATCCAGCCGGAGATCGGCAGGCCCAGGATGAGGCCGTACAATAGTATATGTGCCGCGTGCGCGCCGATGCGCTCGAGCTGGGGGTAGGAGCGGGGCAGCGCGGGCGGTTTGTGCGTCAGGCGCCACAGTACCCGCAGCAGAACGAGGCCGAGCACGGTCAGGCCGATCGACTTGTGCGTGTTCACCGCCGGGCGCACCCAGGCGTCGGGCAGGCTGTCGATCACCCACACCAGCACCAGGTTGCCGATGATCAGCGCGGCGACCAGCCAGTGCAGCAGCATGGCCACGCCAGTATAACGGTTGGCAATTTGCCGCGACATCGCCGGCCCTCCCGCGTGTAAATCCATGCCGCACGGCCACATGCCGGTCGAGGCAGCCAATCTATGCCCGAGTTGCAGAGGTCGATCTATGCGCATGGCGATGATTGAACAGGACTTGGCGGCCAAGCGCGCGACGATATCGCCCCGATACGCTCCGCCGCCCACGCCGTTGCGCAGCCGGCTGATCCATGGCGGCGCGCTGCTGCTGTGGGTGCTGCTGTTTGCCCGTGCGTTCGGCGGCGGCGGGCTGTTCGCCTGGTCGGCCGGGCTGGCCTATATCGGCTACGACACGGTGCTGCTGGCCTTCGTGTTCTGGCAGACCCTGGCGCTGTTGCGGCGCCCGCCTGTCAACCCGGCCGCCGCCGCGCCGCCCGCCTCGGTCATCGTCGCCGCCCACAACGAGGCGCGCGTGCTGCCGGCGGCGCTGCGCACCCTGCTGGCGCAGACCAGCCCGGCCGACACCATCCTGATTGCCGATGACGGCTCCACCGACGGCACGGCCGCGCTGCTGCAGGAGCGCTACGGCCTGGCCACGCCGCCGCTCGGCGAAGTGAGCGCGCCGAGTGCCACCCATCCGTCGCTGCGCTGGCTGCGGCTGCCGCATGGCGGCAAGGCGGAGGCGCTGAACGTCGCCTGCAGCCTGACCGACACCGAGCTGGTGCTGACGGTGGACGCCGACACGCTGCTCGAGCCGCAGGCGCTGGGCGCGATGCAGCAGGCCTTCGCCGCCGACCCGGCCTTGGTGGCAGCCACCGGGGTGCTGACGCCAACCTGTACGCCGTCGGTGTCGGGCCGGCTGCTGCAATGGTTCCAAACCTATGAATACGTGCGGAACTTTCTCTCTCGCTACGCCTGGATGCGAATGGACGGCCTGCTGCTGATCTCGGGCGCGTTCGCCTGCTATCGCCGCCGGGCCCTGCTGGACGTCGGCGGGTTCGACCCGGATTGCCTGGTGGAGGACTACGAGCTCACCCACCGCATGCGCGACTATGCCGGCAGGCGCGGCCTGGCGTGGCACACCGGCGTGGTGGGCGCCTCCCACGCGCGGACGGACGCGCCGGCTACCGTCGGCGCGTTCCTGCGCCAGCGGCGGCGCTGGTTTGGCGGGTTTTTGCAGACCCAGCTCTGGTATCGCCACATGGTGGGCAACCCGGCCTATGGCCGCCTCGGCACGCGCATGCTACTGGTGAAGGCGATCGACACGCTGCAGCCGCTCTATGGGCTAACCGGGGCGGTGTTGCTGCTGGGCTACCTGGCGACCGGCCGGTTTGCCATTGTGACCCCCGTGGTGGGCGTGATCGGGGCGAAGATCGTGCTCGACCTCGCGTTCTACCTCTGGTCGCTGCACCTCTACCGGCGCTGGCTGGGCCATTCATCCGGCCTCTATTTGATCCCGGCCACGCTGGCCGCGCTGATCGAGCCGTTCAGCTTCCAGTTGCTGCGCCACGCCGGGGCCGCGCTGGGCTGGGTGTCGTTCCTGACCGGGGCGCAGTCCTGGGGCGCGCGCGAGGCGGTCGCCGCTGTGCCGACCGCGGCCGAGTAGTCGCGCGCGAGCCTTTCTTTGTGGCAATGGTTAAGCGGTCGTGAAGCCGTCGCGGATGAACTTTGCCGGCTTGCATTCGTAGGGGTCGGACACACCAAACGGAGGGAGTGTACCGTGCCACAGATGTTCGACTGGATCCTTTATGCGATCCTCATCCTGCCGACCGCCCTGCTGACCTGGGATTGGCTCAGGAACAAGTAGGACCGCTCGCGGGCAAGGGGAGTTAATCGCCCTCACCCTTGCCCGCCAACGGCGCCGCTCCAAGCGGTGGCACCTGCGGCAAGGTCGGCGGTTCAGGATTGTTCATGCAGCTCCGCACGATCGGGGCGCAATATGCGAACGGCGCCAGGAAGGCGTTGTTTTCACCCGTGTAGCGGATGCGCGTGACCCGGCCCTGATCCACCCGCGCGGTCAGGTGGCAGTAGCCGCCGTTGCTGAAGCTCATGCCCCCCACGATCGGGACCGACACGCTGCTCGAACTGGTGGAATTGGCATACCAGGTCAGCACGTCCGTCGTGCCAAAGCTCGTGTGCTGATCCGGCGCGCCCAGGCACGATTCGAGCTGCAGTTCGGTCAACCCCACTAGCCGCGTGCGCGCGTCAATCGCCATGTGGGAGTCGGCGACCGAGCAGCCTGCCACCATCGCCACCATCGCAAGACACGGCGCCCAGCGCATCAGCGGCCCACCGCGTATCCCTGCATCCCGCGCGGGTTGGCGCCAGCATGCATCACCCCGTCCACCACGTCCGCGGCCGAAAGCCGGCCTTCCGACCAGTCCTCGCCCACCGTCACGGCATGGCCGCGGCGGGCGACTTCCTCGGCGACGGCCTGCGGATAGCGGCCTTCCAGCACCAGCTTGCCGGGGCGGGCGATGCGCGGCCAGAAGCTGCTCGGCCAGTGCTCGGAGTGGAACGCGGGCATGTCGATGGCCTGCTGGATGCCCAGGCGGTGATGCACCCGGCGCAGAAAGAAGATGGTCTGCCACTGGTCCTGCTGCTCGCCACCCGGCGTGCCGAACACCATCCAAGGCTTGCCGTCGCGCAGCGTCAGCGCGGGGGAGAGCGTGGTGCGCGGCCGCTTGCCGGGGGCGAGGCTGTTGGGCAGTCCAGGTCGCAGCCAGAACATCTGCCCCCGCGTGCCCAGGCAGAAGCCCAAGCCCGGCACGGCAGGGGAGGACTGCAGCCAACCGCCCGACGGCGTGGCGCTCACCATGTTGCCCCAGCGGTCGATGACGTCGATATGGACGGTGTCGGCGCCGATGATGCCGAGCCGGGCCACCGTGGGCTCGCCCGCACCCGGCGCGCGGGTCAGCATGTCGGCACGGTCGGCGGCGTCGTGATCGACCCAGGGCGTGTGGCCGTCGACCGCGCCGGGCCGCAGCGCGAACGAGGCCGCATCCCCCACCAGGGCGCGGCGGGCCTGGTTGTAACCCGGCGAGAGCAGTTCCGGCATCGGAATGGTGCTGAACGCCGGGTCGCCGTAGAACGCTTCCCGGTCGGCGTAGGCCAGCTTCATGCATTCCACCACGGTGTGGACGAAGTCGGCGCCCGCCGGGTCCATGGCGGCGATGTCGAACCCGGCCAGCAGCGCCAGTTGTTGCAGCATCACCGGGCCTTGGCTCCACGGGCCGCATTTCAGCAGCGTGTGGCCGGCGTAGTCGAAGCCCAGCGGCGCCTCGACCGTGGGCTGCCACGCTGCCATGTCGGACGCCGTGAGCAGACCGTGATGCGGGCGGCCGGACGCGTCCATCGCGGCGGTGTTGGCCAGGAAATCGCCGATCGCCTCGGCCACGAAGCCCTGATACCAGGCCAGCCGCGCCGCCTCGATGCGCGCCTCGCGGTTTGCGCCCACGGCCTCGCGCAGCACGCGCTGCCAGGTTTGCGCCAGCACCGGGTTGCGGAACAGCGCCCCCACGTCCGGCACGTGGCCGCCGGGCAGCCAGATGGCGGCGCTGCTCGGCCACTCGGTCTCGAACAGCGGGCGCACCCCCTCGATGGTGGCGGGGATGCGCGGCACCAACGGCACGCCGTGCTCGGCATAGCCCAGGGCGAACTGCAGCACGTCGGCCAGTTCCCAGGTGCCGTAGTCGCGAAGCAGCAGGCACCAGGCGCCGAACGCTCCCGGCACCACGGCGGGCAGGAACCCAGTGGCGGGGATCAGGTCGAGGTCCAGCGCGGCGAACGCCTCCAGGGTGGCGGCGGCGGGCGCCGGGCCCTGGCCACAGATCACGTGCTGCATGCCGGTGCGGGCGGAATGCAGCATGATGGGCGCGTCCCCGCCCGGCCCGTTCAGGTGCGGCTCGGCGACCTGCAGGGTGAACGCGGTCGCGACGGCGGCGTCGAACGCGTTGCCGCCGCGCTCCAGCACCGCCTGGCCCACCGCGCTCGCCAGCCAGTGGGTGGTGGCGACGACGCCGAACGTGCCGGTGATTTCAGGGCGGGTGGTGAAATGGGTGGTCATGGCGGCGACACTCCTTACCCGCCCAGCGGCAGGCGTTCGGCCAGCAGGAACGGCGACCCGGCGTCCATCTGGGTGAACAGGCAGACCGAGCCCACCCGGCGGGGCAGGGCGCAAGCGGCAGCGAAGTGCTCCTCGACCGCCGGGCGCACGGTGGCGTGCTCCGCCGGGGTGAGGCGGCGGGTGAGCGTCATGTGGAAGCGCCAGGTGCCGAGCACGTGGGGGTAACCCCAGTCGAGCAGCATGGCGTCCTGCTCCGGGGTGAGCCCGGACTGGCGCCGGCGCGCGATCTCCGCCGCGTCGGGCGACACCCGGTGTGCGTCCAGCGCGGTGACGCAGGCATCGGCCAGCGCTTGCAGCTCGGGGCAGGGGGCAGTCTCGCGCAGCGCCAAGAATCCATTAAGATCACTCACTTGCAACGGCGGCAGGGTAAACGGGGCGAGCCGGGCGGCGAGGTCGGCGGTATCCTCGAGCAGCGCCTGCCACGGGTGGGCGAGGCGCATCGGCGGCTTCAAGGTGGCGTGGAAGCCGTAGCGGCGTGGCTCGGCGGTGATGGCGTCGCGCGCCGGGTTGGGGATGAGGCGGCCGCTGGCCGGGTCGCGGCCGAGCCAGTCGCAGCCGGCGGACCACAGTGCGTCGTCCTCCGCGGGCGCGTAATACACCGCCGCCCGGACTGTCAGATCACCCGCTCCCCGGCGCGCCACACCTGGCGCACGACGGGCAGGCCCTCATGCACCCGCAGCCGCACCAGGTCGGCGCGCAGGCCGGGCTCGATGCGGCCGCGGTCGTTCAGGGCGGCCATGCGGGCGGGGCGGTCGGTGATGAGGGCGACGGAGGCGGGCAGGCTGGCCAGCTCGGTGCGGGCGCAGGCGAAGGCGGCCTCCACCAGGCTGGACGGCACGTAGTCGGACGCGAACGCGTCCACCGCGCCCTCCCGCACCAGGTCGGCGGCCGCGACGTTGCCGCTGTGGCTGCCGCCGCGCACGATGTTGGGCGCCCCGGCAATCACCTCCATGCCATGCGCCCGCGCCGCCTTCGCCGCCGTCATCGAGACTGGGAACTCGCTGATGCGGATGCCGTCGCGCTGGTTCTCGTCCACCTCGTCCTGGGTGCGGTCGTCGTGGCTCGCCAGCACGATCCCGCCCGGCCGCACCCGCTCCAGCAAGGCGACGCGGTTGGCGTCCCGGTAGCGGGCGCGCAGGGCGGTCAGCTCGACGATGCGGCGCTCGATGGTCTCGCCGTCCGACCCCTCGCGCCGCCGCATCGCGCGATAGCGGTCCAGGTCGGCGTATTGACCCACGCCCGGGCAGTGATCCATCAGGCTGATCATGCGCACGCGGGCATGGTCGGCCACCGGGTCGAGCAGCTCCATCAGGTCGGCGGCGGGCAGTTCGCAGCGCAGGTGCAGGAAGTGGTCGCTCTTCAGCAGCCCGGTGCCGGCCAGCGCGTCGCCGTCCGCCACGCCCTCGAGGAAGGTGCGGATGCGGTCCTTTTCGAAGCCGAGGTCGCCCAGGCACAGCGCGTCCAGCACCGTCGTCACCCCGGCGGCGGCGCACTGGGCGTCATGCGCCACCATCGCCGAGCGGGACGGCCAGCGGGCGTTGCTGCGCGGCTGCACCTGGCGCTCCAGGTTGTCGGTGTGCAGGTCCACCACGCCGGGGATGAGGTAGTCGCCGTCCAAGTCCGTCGCGCCCGGGGCCTGGCTGCCGCCCTGCTGCACCTCGGCGATGGACGCCCCGTCGAGCACCACCGTGCCGTGGATGACGGCGCCGGGCAGCACGATGCGGGCGTTGGTGAGGCAGGTCATGCGAGCGTCCCGGTCGGCTTGGTGAGGTGAGCGCAGGGTCGAACCACGCGGCCCGAGACTCATGGGCGGGGGCGGGCGCGCCGGGTCAGCCAGAAGACGCCTGGGACATAGCGCGACCCGGCGTAACGACGCAATCCGCCTGACAAACCGCCGCGACAGGGCTAGGCTCGCGCGAAGCATGAGGAGTGAGCGCTTTGCCCCGTAAGACCGGCCGCCAATTCTTCGCCAACCCCGGCCCGACCAACATCCCCGACAGCATCCTGCGCGCGATGGATCGCCCGACCACCGACTTCATGGACGCCGAGTTCGCCGCCGTGTTCGAGCAGGCGGTGGGCGGCCTCAAGCGCATCATCCGCACCACGCAGGACGTGTTCCTCTACACCGCCTCCGGGCACGGCTCGTGGGAGGCGACGCTCGTCAACCTGTGCTCCCCGGGGGATCTTGTGGTCGTGGTCGAGACCGGCTGGTTCAGCGCCGGTTGGGCTACAATGGCGGAGAAGTTCGGCCTGCGCACCGCCGTGGTGACCAACCCGGATTGGCGCCGCGGGGTGGACTATGCCGCCATCACCGCCGCCCTGCGCGCGGCGCCCGAGGCCAAGGCGGTGCTGTGCGTGCACAACGAGACGTCGACCGGGATGGCGCTGGACCTGCGCGCGGTGCGGGCGGCGATTGATGACGCCGGGTCGTCCGCGTTGTTCCTGGTGGACACCATCAGCAGCCTCGGCTCGCTCGATTTCCGCTTCGATGAGTGGGGGATCGACGCAGCAGTGGGCGGCAGCCAGAAGGGCTTGATGCTGCCGACCGGGTTCTCGTTCACCGCGGTGTCGGCCAAGGCCATGGTGGCCCACGCCGAGGCGCGGCTGCAGCGGCACTATTTCGACTGGTCGGAGATGGCCAAGCGGCCGTTCCGCGCCTTCATGGGCACGATTCCCACCGGGCTGTTCTACGGGCTGGCCGAGTCGGTGCGGCTGGTCGAGGCCGAGGGGCTGGACCAGGTCGTGGCGCGGCACTACCGGCTGGCGGAGGCGGTGCGGCGGGCGGTGCGCTGCTGGGCCGGCAACGAGGGCGGGCCGGAGCTGTTCTGCCTGGACCCGGCGCGGCTGTCCGACTCGGTGACCGCGGTGCAGATGCCTGCCGGGCACAATGCAGACGCGGTGCGCAAGACGGCGCTCGAGCGGTTCAACGTGTCCACCGGCGGTGGGCTGGGCAAGCTGGGCGGCCAGGTGCTGCGCATCGGCCATCTGGGCGACCTCAACGAGCCAATGGTGCTGGGCACGCTCGGCGCGATCGAAATGAGCCTCAAGATCAACGCGGTGCCGCATGGGCGCGGTGGCGTGGATGCGGCCATGGAGTGGTTGTCCGAAGCCGCCTGAAAGCTTTTTCGAGCTTTCGTGCGGCGCGTTAACGTTTTGGTAACCGTTGCGGTGGCAGACTGGTAAGGCACACAGAAAGGTGTCCCATCCGTGTCTGCCACCGTCATGACGACTCATGAGACATTCGCTTTGGCGGTGGGTCACCACCAGGCGGGCCGCTGGGCTGAGGCGGAGGCGCTTTACCGCGACGTGCTGCAGGCGCAGCCGGATTGTGCCGCGGCGCTCAACAACATTGGCTTGCTGCTCCCGCGCGAGCAGGCGCTGGCCATGTTCCGCCGCGCGGTAGCGGCCGAGCCCGAGTATGTCGATGCGCTGCTGAACCTCTCCGGCGCCCTGTTCAACGATGACGACCTGCGCGGGGCGGACCTGTTTTACCAGCGCGCCGTGGCGCTGATCCCCGAGCGGGAGCAAGACCTGTTTCGCCTCGCCCGCGTGCTCCAGCTGCAGGGGCGGGACGAGGAGGCGGTGGAACACTACGAGCGCGGCCTGGCCGTCAACCCGGCGATGACCGGCGCGCTTTGCAACCTCGCCGCCATCCACGGCAAGGCCGGCCGGCGGGACGATGCCGAGAGTTGCCTACGCCGCGCGCTGGTGAACGACCCGGCGTCCAACGTGCTGAACTTCAACATGGCCCTGGTGCTGCGGCAGCAGGGCCGCCTCGAGGAAGCCGCGCAATACAGCGCCCGCATGACGCACCCGCAACCGCTCGCGACCGCTGTGGCGCCGCAGCAGCGCCGGGTCGTGCTGGTGGCGTCGGCCCTGGTCGGCAACGTGCCGACGCAGTGCTTGCTGCCGGCCGAGACCAACACCCAGATCACCTGGCACGTCGAATACGCAACCGATGCGCAGGAGCAGAACCTCCCCGCTTACGACATCGCGTTCAACGCCGTTGGCAATGCGGACGTGATGGAGGAGTCGCTGGACCGCCTGCGCGCCTTCCGCAGCCGCCGCCTGCTGCTGAACGACCCGGACGCCGTGGCGCAGACCCGGCGGGACCGTCTGCCCAGCTTGCTGGCAGGCTTGGCAGGCGTCGTCGTGCCGCCCGTTTTGCGGGTCGCGCGCACCGACCTGGCCAGCGCGGATTTGCCGGCACGCCTGGCAGAGTCCGGCATCGGCTTCCCCGTGCTCGTCCGCCCCATCGTCGGCCATGGCGGCGAGGGTGTCACCCTGGTCAGCACCCCAGCCGACCTCGCCACCCTCGACCTGCCTCGCGCGGACGCTTGCTACGTGATCGCCTACCATGACTATCAGGGCGAGGACGGCCACTTCCGCAAATACCGCGCCGTGTTCGTGGATTGCGTGGTCTACGCCTACCACCTGGCCATCTCGTCGGATTGGCTAGTGCATTACTTTTCGGCCGACATGCTGGCCGCCCCCTGGAAGCGCGAAGAAGAGGCGCGCTTCCTCCAGGACCCGGCAGCTTCCATCGGCAGCGCGGCTTGGGCCAGCATCGCCGCGGTCGGCGAGCGGCTCGGGCTCGATTATGCCGGCGTGGACTTCTCGGTGTTGCCGGACGGCCGCGTCCTGGTGTTCGAGGCCAACGCGACGATGTCGGTCCACCTCAACGACAGTGCCGCCGACTTCCCCTACAAACATGCCACCGTGCCGGCAATCTTCGCCGCGTTCGAACGCATGCTCGACCGCCGGGCCAAGCTCGCCAACCAGGAGACCTAACCAGCGCCCCTTCCACGCCAACCCGGGGCAAGGCGGCGGCTTTTCGTGGCCGGGGATATGGGCTTTGACCGCCACGGCCCAACCGAAAGCACAAGGCACTGCAAGACAGCACGGTGACACGTCCTGCCCGACCTGTGGCACAACTGCCGCTTGACCGAGTCGGGTGAGCCAAGCTGCGGAGTTTGCCCTGGGCCGGCGCCTGCTCCGTTCGCGATCCAATCGAACCCACGCACAAATTCTAAGTGCATCTTTGCCGCAACCTACTAGATCTAGCGTCCCGATCCCTTTGGAGGCGCCGCCGCATGAACGAGATGACCCGCCCTGTCGCCTTGTTCACCGACGATGTGCAAATCCCGGGCGGGCACCAGATCCACGTCGACCCGAGCCGAGACGCGCTGCTGACGGATTTCGGCCGCGCCACCCTCAACGACCGCTATCTGCTCCCCGGCGAGGGCTACCAGGACCTGTTTGCCCGCGTCGCCAGTTGCTACGGGGACGACGCCGCGCACGCGCAGCGCCTCTACGACTACATGAGCAAGCTGTGGTTCATGCCCGCCACGCCCGTGCTGTCCAACGGCGGCACCAAGCGCGGCCTGCCGATTTCGTGCTTCCTGAACGAGGCGTCCGACAGCCTCGATGGGATCGTGGGGCTGTGGAACGAGAACGTCTGGCTCGCGTCCAAGGGCGGCGGGATCGGCTCGTATTGGGGCAATCTGCGCTCTATCGGCGAGAAGGTCGGGCAGAACGGCAAGACCTCGGGCGTGATCCCGTTCATCCGGGTCATGGACAGCCTCACGCTGGCCATCAGCCAGGGCTCGCTGCGGCGTGGGTCGGCGGCGGTCTACCTGCCGATCAGCCACCCGGAGATCGAGGAGTTCGTCGAAATCCGCCGCCCGACCGGTGGCGACCCGAACCGCAAGACGCCCAACCTGCACCATGGCATCCAAGTGTCGGACGCCTTCATGCGCGCGGTCGAGGCGGACGAGACGTGGTCGCTGGTCTCGCCCAAGGACGGCATCCCGGTGCGGCAGATCAGCGCCCGCAACCTCTGGATCCGCATCCTGACCGCCAGGATCGAGACCGGGGAGCCATACCTGGTGTTTTCCGACCACGTGAACCGCGGCCGGCCGGAGCACCACAAGCTCGCCGGGCTCGAAGTGCGCACCTCCAACCTGTGCAGTGAGATCACCCTGCCGACCGGCATTGACCAGCACGGCCGGCAGCGCACCGCGGTTTGCTGCCTGTCCTCGCTCAACCTGGAAACCTGGTCCGAGTGGAAGCATGACCCGCGCTTCATCGAGGACGTCATGCGTTTCCTCGACAACGTGTTGCAGGACTTCATCGATCGCGCGCCGGAGGAGATGGAGCGGGCGAAGTATGCCGCGGCGCGAGAGCGTTCGGTCGGGCTGGGCGTGCTGGGGTTCCACTCCTTCCTGCAGGCGCTGCGCGTGCCGTTCGAGGGCGTGATGGCGAAGACGTGGAACAAGCTGATTTTCAAGCACATCCGCACCCAGGCGGACGCTGCGTCCAAGCTGCTGGCCAGCGAGCGCGGCGCCTGCCCGGACGCGGCGGAGTATGGCGTGGCCGAGCGGTTCAGCCACAAGATGGCCATCGCGCCCACCGCCTCGATCTCCATCATCGCCGGCAATGCCAGCCCCGGCATCGAGCCGATCGCTGCCAACGTGTTCCTGCAGAAGACGCTGTCCGGCAGCTTCACCGTGCGCAACCGCCATCTGCAGGCCTTGCTGGCGGAAAAGGGCCAGGACCGCGACGACGTCTGGTCCTCCATCACGCTCAACAAGGGCAGCGTGCAGCACCTGGAGTTCCTGACCGACAATGAGCGAGCCGTGTTCAAGACCGCGTTTGAGCTGGACCAGCGCTGGGTGGTGGAGCACGCGGCCGACCGCACGCCCTATGTGTGCCAGAGCCAGTCGGTCAACGTGTTCCTGCGCGCCGACATCCACAAGCGCGACCTGCACCAAATCCACATGCTGGCGTGGAAGCGAGGGGTGAAGTCACTCTACTATTGCCGCAGCCTGTCGATCCAGCGGGCGGACAATGTCAGCGAAAAGGCGGTTGCGCCGGCTGCGCTAGCGCTTGGCGCGAAAGCGCCGGCTGGCGCGGACAACTACGAAGAATGCCTCGCCTGCCAATAGCTTTTAGTCTCGACTGGAACCCGAGAGCACTGCTAGCATTGTCTGCAATAGAGGCTTTGATGTCAGCCAATCTTAGCGTTCGCAACGTCGACAGCGACTCGCCCTCAATTACCCGGCCTACGATTGCGTCTATTTCTGCGTGGCCGAATTCGCGGGAGCCGCTTTCGTCACGGCCGACGAACGGCTCTGCAATAAGGTCCTCGCTTGTGGTGGGCTGCCAATCGAGATTCACCTTTTGACGGAAGCTTCGAGGTTGCTGGAGCGGCTGGACGGCAAAGTCACGACAGCCGCCGCGAAAGCGCCTCACCGTCCACCATGACGAAGAATCGGCCTCGCTGAAGAGCGCACGGCCTGCCGCCGCACCTCAGAGTGCGTGCTTCACCATCCGCCCGCCCTGCATGATCACCGGCATCTGTGCGCCCTGGCCCTCCAGCACGCTCCAATCCGTCAGCGGGTTGCGCTCGACCACCAGCAGGTCCGCTTCGGCGCCGGGTTCGATCACGCCAACTCGGCCCTCTAGGCGGCACAGTTCGGCCGCCCAGAGCGTGGCGGAGCGGAACACGTCCATTGGGGGCAGCACCCGCGCCCGCAGCGCGAACTCGCCGGATTGGTGGCGGTGCATCGCGCCCAGCAGGTCGGTGCCGTACACCATTCGTAAACCCGCTTCCTGCATGATGGCGAGCGACTCCAATCCCGCGCGGCGCACCGGCGCGATCTTGGCGACGCTCTCGGGCCACATGCCGAGCTCGGCGGCATCCAGCGTCAGCCGCTCGTAGGTGATCAGGGTCGGCACCGCCACGGCGCCCGCCTCGGCCGCCCGCCGCGCGGTGTCGGGCGTGATCATGTTGCAGTGCTCGAGCGAATGGACGCCGCAGTCCAGCGCCCGGCGGATCGCCTCGTCGGTGTAGAGGTGCGCCGACACGTAGGTGCCGAGGTTGCTGGCCTCCTCCACCGCGGCGCTGAGCTCGGCGCGGGAAAATTGCAGCATGTGGATCGGGTCGGCCGGGGAGGCGATGCCGCCATTGGCCATCACCTTGATGAAGTCGGCGCCGGCGCGCAGCTCCTCGCGCGCGGCCAGGCGTACCGCCTCCACGCCGTCGCAAATCCGCCCCATTGCACCCACGCGCTGGAAGAACGGGCGGTCGTCGTCGCGCTTGCGGCTATCGCAATGGCCGCCGGTCTGGCTCAGCGCCTTGCCGGAAATCACCAAGCGCGGGCCCAGCACCGCGCCCGTGGCCTGCGCCTCCACCAGCCCGCGGTCCGCCCCGCCCACGTCCCGCACGGTGGTGAAGCCGCGCATCAGCATCCGGGTCATCACCTGGCCAGCGCGCAGGGCCGCCAGCGAGGAGGGCTGCATGGCGTTTGCCGCCAGGTCCACCATGGCGGCGATCACGTGCACATGCGCGTCGATCAAGCCGGGCATCAGCACGCGGCCGCCCAAAGCGACGCGCTGGGCGTCGGGCGCATGGATCGGCCGGTCGGACACCTCGCGGATGAGGGTGTCCTCCACCAGCACCTCCACGCCGTCGCGCGGACCCTCGCCGCGGGGGTCCAGCACGGGGCCGCCGGTGAACAAAAACTGCGTCATGCCGCTGCTCCCTCGGTATCGAACGGGTCGTCGACGGAGCGGCAGGGCTGGGTGAACCAGCGCGGGCCGGCCTCCGTCATGAACACGATGTCCTCGAGCCGGACGCCGAACTCGCCATAAAGGCAGATGGTCGGCTCGATGGAGAAGCACATGCCCGGCGCGAGCGGCGTCTGGTTGCCCATCACCATGAAGGCGGGCTCGTGCACGTCCATGCCGATGCCGTGCCCGGTGCGATGCGGCAGGCCTGGCGTGGCGTAGCCTGGGCCGAACCCGGCGGCGGCGATCACGTTGCGGGCGCCGGCATCCACCGCTTCGCAGGGGGCGCCGAGCCGGGCCGCGGTGAACCCGCCCAGTTGGGCGCGCTGCTCCAGCTCCCAGATGTCGCGTTGCCGAGTCGTGGGAGTGCCGAACACGTAGCTGCGGGTGATGTCGGAGCGGTAGCCCTCGACGAAACAGCCGGTGTCGACCAGCACCATGTCGCCGTCCACCAGGGTTTGCGGGTAAGGCACGCCGTGGGGGTAGGCGGTGGCCTCGCCGAACTGCACCGCGCGGCCGCCGGGCTGGCCGCCCAGTTTGCGATGCGCCGCGTCCAGGAACGCCTGCACCTCGGGCGTGGTGAGGCCCGGCGCCATACACCGCGCGGCGGCCTTGTGGACGGCCAGGGTGATATCGTTGGCGACCTGCATCAGCGCGATTTCGGCCGGCGATTTCACTTGGCGGCAGGCTGCGGTGATGGGCCCGGCGCTGACGAAGCTGAACTGGTTGCCAGCGCGCTGCAGGCCGTCGACGGTGAAGAACGGCGTCGCCGGGTCGATGGCTATGGTGCCGCGGTCGCATCCGAGGCTGCGCACGGTGTCGATCACCAGGGCCGCCGGGTCCTCGTGCTCCTCCCAGCAGCGCACGTCGTCGCCGAAGCGCAGCAGGGTGCGGGTTTTCGGTTCTTCGAAGGCCGGGCTGAGATAGGCCAGCGGTCCCTTGGCCAGGATCACCGCGCCATGCAGCCGCTCGGTGGGGGTGAGCGCCACGCCGGTGAAGTAGCGCAGGTTGGTGGAGGTATCGAGGTAGAGCGCGTCCACCCCGTGCTCGCGCATCAAGGTCTGCGCCCGCGCCACGCGCTGCTGCAGCTCCGCGGTGCCGATCGGGGCGACGCTGCCCGTCATGGGCGCCATCGCCTCGAGTTCCGCCGCGAAGGTCGACCCGCCGACGCCCAAAACCATGCCACTCTCCGCCCCCGAACGGTCACGGTAGGCGAAGCCGGCGGCCGCGCAAAGGGAGCTAGAGCGGTTCAGCGTGGCCGTGGCCGGCCACACCGCTCTACCTCGTTGTTTGTGCGAGCAGATTCACCGCATGACTGGCTCCAGTCAAGGCGGATTTGCTCTATGGGCAGCGGCCGAGGGCTGTGGCACGGTGGTTGGGTCCATTCACGTTCCACGACATAGCCTGCAGGTTCCATGGCCCTTTCCGATTGGAGCGGACGCGCCCAGCGCGCTGGCGTCACCAGCTTGGTGGCGCTGGGCTTGGCGGTGATCTTCGTTCCGCTGGTGTTGACGCTCTACCTGAGCGTGTTCGACGAGACGCTGATCGCGTTCCCGCCGCACGGCTACACGTTGCGTTGGTATGCGCGCATCCTGCCCGAGTTCGGCGGCGCGCTGCGAACCAGCCTGCTGACCGCCAGCGTGGCCGTGTTGCTGAGCCTGCTGGCGGGCGTGCCGGCCGGCATCGCGCTGGCGCGAACCCGCTGGCGTGGCCGTGGGGCGGTGGCGACCCTGCTGCTGGCGCCGCTCACCGTGCCCGGCATCGCCATCGGGCTCGGCATCTACGTGCTGGCGGTGATGCTGGAGGAGCGCACCAACGTGGCGCTCAGCGGCTCCACGTGGCTGATGATGGCGGCGCACGTGCTGATCACGTTGCCCTGGGTGGTGCGGCTTTGCCTGGTGGCACTGGCGAACCACGACCCGGCGGCCGAGGAAGCCGCCGCCAGCCTCGGCGCGCCGCCCTGGCGGGTGCTCTGGCGGGTCACGCTGCCGGCGATGCGGGGCGGCATCGTCGCCGGGGCGCTGTTCGCGTTCATCTGGTCGTTCGAAAACCTCGAGATGACGCTGTTCCTTACCGCGCCCGGCGTGACCACGTTGCCGATCTCGCTGCTGCAATACCTGCAATACCATATCGATCCGCTGGTGGCGGCCGTGGCGGTGGCGCAGATCGCGCTGGTCGGTGGCGCGCTGTTGCTGCTCAACCGCCTGGTGCCGGTGGCGCAGGTGATCGCGTGAGCGAGCTGGTGCTGCAGGGCTTAGGCAAGACCTACGGCGAGACGGTTGCCGTCCGTGACGTCGACCTGCGGCTTGGCGAGGGCGAGCTGGTGGTGCTGCTCGGCCCCTCCGGCTGCGGCAAGACGACAACCTTGCGCATGGTGGCCGGGTTCATCGCTGCCACCACGGGGGACATCCGGCTCGACGGCAGGAGCATCCTAACCCTGCCGCCACACAAGCGGAACATGGGGCTGGTGTTCCAGAGCTACGCGCTGTTCCCGCATCTGACGGTGGCGCGCAACGTCGCGTTCGGTTTAGAGATGCGCGGCATGGCGGCGGCGGCCAAGGCGGCGCGGGTGGGGGAGATGCTGCAATTGGCCCGGCTCGACCATTTAGCAGACCGCCTGCCGCGGCAGCTTTCCGGCGGGCAGCAGCAGCGGGTGGCGTTGGCGCGCGCGCTGGCCATCCATCCGCGCGTTCTGCTGCTGGACGAGCCGCTGTCCAACCTCGATGCCGCGTTGCGCGCCGAAGTGGGGCGGGACATCAGGCTGCTGCAGCGGCAGAACGCGCTCTCCACCATCATGGTGACGCACGACCAGGACGAGGCGATGGCGATGGCCGACCGCCTGGTGGTGATGCGGGACGGCCGGGTGGAGCAGGTCGGCAGCCAGGAGGACCTGTATGAGCGCCCTGCCACCGCGTTCGTGGCAAGCTTCATCGGCCGCGGCACGATGCTGCCCGGGCTGCTCGCCGAGCCCGGCTCGTTCGTGGCCGACGGCGTGCCGCTCCGGCTGGCGGGCCGTTATGGCGGGGCTGGCAATGTCACCTTGGCGCTGCGCCCGGAAAGGCTGCGCCTAAGCCTGCGCGACGCGGCGGACGAAAGCTTGGGCCATGCTGCCGGCGTGGTCGAACTGGCGAGCTATCTTGGCCCGGTGCGCGAGCATGTCGTGCGGCTCGGCCCCGAGCGCCACCTGATCGTGCGCGAACCCACCGCGGGCGGGGGCGACATCGCCGCCATCGGCGCGCGCGTGACCGTGCAATGGGATGCGTCCGCCGAGCGTGTGTTCGACGCGTCCGGCGTGCCTATCGCGAGCCTGCAACCTATCCCCCTCGAAACAAGGATCACCAGCCATGCCTGATGTGCGACTGTCCCGCCGTGCCGCCCTGGCCGGCGCCGCGAGCTTGCCGTTGCTGCCGCGCCTGGCCCGGGCGGCGGGCGAGCAGGTGGTGATTGCCACGTGGGGCGGCGACTACGCCAACCTGCTGCGCGAGAACGTGGAGCAGCCCATCCTGGCGCCAGAGGGCGTGACCGTGGTGCAGGACATCGGCGACGAAGACCCGCGGGTGGCCAAGCTCTACGCCCAGCGCCGGCTGCCGCGCGCCAGTGATGACGTGGTGTGCTTGCAGGCGGTGCGGGCGCATGAGGTGGGTGCGGCCGGGCTGCTGGAGACGATCGACGCCACCAAGGTGCCCAACCTGGCGCATGTGCTGCCCAACCTGCGCAGCCCGTATTACGCGCCGCACATCTGGAGCCCGCAGGTGCTGATCTACAACCCGGACACGGTGAAGGCGCCGCCTAAGACGTTCACCGACCTGCTGGACGCGAAATACCACGGCCGCGTCGGCGTGGCGGACATCAACTACTTCTACGTAATGATGGCCGCCGCACTGGCCGCCACCGGCGACCTCAACAAGGTGGACGCCAAGGAGGCGCAAGACCTGGCGCTCAAGCTGAACGGCAACGGCCTGCGCCTGTATCCCTCCACCGATTCGATCGGCGCCGGGTTGAAGTCGGGCGAGATCGACGTCGGCATCATGTGGCTGGCGCGCACGGTGATGTGGCAGAACGCCGGCATCCCGGTGAAGGCGTCGTTCCCGACCGAGGGTTCGGTGCTCTACATCAGCGGCATGGTCGTGCCGAAGAACGCGTCCGACAAGGATGCCGCTTACAAATACCTCGACGCCATGCTGGCCGCGCCGTCGCAACTGCGCTTTGCCCAGCGCATGGGTTACGAGCCGACGGTGAATGACGCCACCCTGTCTGGCAGCGTGGCGCAGCAGCTCGCGCTGCCGACCGATCCGCCGCTGAAGCTCGAGCCGCCCAATTTCGACATCACGGGGCCGCTTCAGACGCCGACGTCGGAGTGGTGGAAGAAGAACATGCAGAGTGCGTGAACGGGGCGGCGGGGCGGCTGCGGTCGCCTTCCTCTCGCCGGCCATAGTCGTCGTGACGCTGATGCTGGTGGCGCCTATGCTGCTGATGCTGCGCTTCAGCCTCGACCGCTACGATGTGACCGAGCTGATGATCGAGACCGTCACCGCCGCCAACTACCTGCGCTTCGTGTCCGATCCGTTCTACCTGGCGGTGATGCGCACCACGCTTGGGGTCGCCGTCGCGTCCACCGCCCTGTGCCTGGTGCTGGGCGTGCCGGTCGCCTACCGGCTGGCGCGCATGGGTGGGCGCTGGAAGAGTGCCTGCATGTTGGCGCTGGTGATGCCGCTGTTTGTGGGCAACGTGGTGCGCATGGTGGGCTGGATGATCCTGTTCGCGCGCGGCGGCATGGTGGACGGCGCCGTGCGGTGGTTCGGCGGCGCCGGGCTGGAGCTGATGTACACGCCGTTCGCGGTGGTGATCGGGATCGTCTCGGTCAACCTGCCGATCGTGATCCTGACGGTGCAGAGCGCGGTGGAAACGGTGGACCCTCGGCTCGAGGAGGCGGCGCGCAGCCTG
Organism: Acetobacteraceae bacterium; assembly: GCA_965199105.1. Taxonomy (GTDB): domain Bacteria; phylum Pseudomonadota; class Alphaproteobacteria; order Acetobacterales; family Acetobacteraceae; genus LMUY01. The sequence goes on from CBDAQO010000002.1 coordinate 3,007,277, forward strand.
GGTGCGGCGCCGGGCCGCAGCTTCTGGCGGGTGGTCTGGCCGTTGGCGTTGCCCGGCATGGCGGCGGCGGGCGTGCTCTGCTTCATCCTGGCGATGAACGCCTACGCCACGCCATACCTGCTGGGCGGCCCCCGCTTCCAAATGATGGCGCCGCTGGTGTTTTGGGAGTTCAGCACCAACAACAACTGGCCGTTCGCCGCGGCCATGGCGCTCATCCTGATGGCGACGACGCTGGTTCTCACCGGATGCAGCGGGTTGCTAATACCGCGACGCTACCGGGCGTGACGGCCATCTCGAAATGCCGGGCGAGCCGTCCAGCGTCTCGCATCTGAGGCAAACAGCGTTAACGTCTCAAAAATTGGGAACAATCTCGATGGAAGTAGGGGTGCGTTAATCATTGTCGCGTAAAAGTGGGGTCATCAACACCCCACGAGGACAGCGATGGCCACCAAGTCTAACGCCCAGATCAGCATCGCCGACAGCATCGGCATGGACCAGGTCGTCAACGTGTCGAGCGCCACCGTGTCGTTCGACCCCACGACCAGCCAGCCTAGCACGGTCGGCGCCAGCTTGCTGGGCGTCACTACCACGGCGGCGGGCACGCTGTCGGACTCCCTCTACCTCACCGAAGTGGGGGACCGCTCGGCGATCAGCGTCGCAGACATCCACCAGGGCCAGCTTGGCGACTGCTTCCTGCTCGCGGCCGTCGGCGAGCTTGCCATCTACGACCCGGCGGCGATCACCAAGATGATCGGTGTCAACGCCAATGGCACCGAATCGGTGACGCTGTTCGAGGCGGCACATGGCGGCGTGCCGGGCTTCGGTGCCACGCAGTTCAGCGCCACCTCGCAGACGGTGACCAACTCGTTCTCCACCGCCAGCGTCAACAACGGCGCGACGCAGGACGCGGTGGGCAACAGCAAGGAGATTTGGGTGCAGGTGTTGGAAAAGGCCTACGCGCAGGCCAACGGCGGCTACACCGGCATCGCCAATGGCGGCAACCCGTGCATCGCGCTGCAGCAGCTCACCGGCCACACGGCCCAGTGGGAGAGTGCGGCCGCCGCCACCACCAGCTCGCTCACCGCCGACGTCAACGCGGGCGACTTGATCGTGATGGACACCGCGGCGGGCTCGAACCTGCCGGCCGGGCTGGTGGGCGACCATGCCTACATGTTCGACGGCCTGGTCAACAACAACGGCGTGAGCAGCGTGCGGCTGGCCAATCCCTGGGGCTTCGACCAGCCCGCGCTGATCCCGGTCAGCCAGCTCGGCCATGACGGCATTGTGGAAGTGGACATCGGGCACACCCACTGAAACACGGCCAACACGGAGACCTGGCGGCTAGAGGGTGCCGCCGGGGTGGGACGCCAGGAGGGCGGCGGTGTCGGGGCGGGGGCCGCGCCACCAGGCGAACGCCTCGGCGGCCTGTTCCACCAGCATGCCCCAGCCATCCGCCAGGTGAGCCACTCCGGCCGCCTGTGCCGCTGCCAGGAAGGCGGTGAGGCCGCGGCCGTAGCTGAGCTCGTAGGCCATTCCGTCGGCGGCGAAGCAGGCGCTCGGCAGCACCATCGCCTCGCCATGCAGGCTGGCGGAGGTGGCGTTCAGCACCAGGTCGAACGGCGGCTCGCTGGCCAGCGCGTCCACTGGCAACGCCCGCACCGGGCCGATCGAGGCCATCCGCGCGGCCAGCGTCTCGGCACCGGCATGGGTGCGATTGGCCACCGCCAGCAGTGCCGGCGCCTCGCCGAGCAGGGTGGGCAGCACGCCGCGCGCCGCGCCGCCAGCGCCCAACACCAGCACCCGGCGCCCCGCCAGCGCGCGCTTGCGATTGACCGTGATGTCGCGCACCAGGCCCACTCCGTCGAAGTTCTCGCCCAGCACCCGCTCGCCCTGGAACGAGAGCGCGTTCACGGCGCCCGCCGCCTTGGCGCGCGGTTGCGGCTCGGTGGCGAAGGCGAACGCGTCCAGCTTGAACGGGGTGGTGACGTTCAGCCCGCGACCGCCGGCCTGTTGGAACGCCAGGGCCGCGGCGGCGAACCCGTCCAGCGGCGCCTCCAGCAGCCCGTAGTGCATGTCCTCTCCGGTGGCGGCGGCGAAGGCGCTGTGGATAGCGGGCGACCGCGAGTGCGCCACTGGATGGCCGATCACGGCATAGCGGTCGGTCATGGGCGGCGGTCGGCGGGGTTGGGCCGCCGGGTCGATGGCATGCTGGCGGGCTCCGGACCGATGGTGCTGCAACTTGCAACCAACCCGCCGGCTCGCCAAGACGGGAGTTGCTGACCGACCTGCCTGGATGGAGGCCCTGACATGCCCGCAAGCCTGATCCGCAGCCGCACCACCATCACCCGCGTGCTCGGGCGGGAGGCGGTGGAGGAGGTTGCCGGCGGCGCCGTGCTGCAGGAGGGCGGCATCATCCAGGCGGTGGGGCCGTTCGAGGAGCTGGCGCGGCGCTACCCGGACGCCCCGGTGATCGGCACCGGGCAGGAAGTGCTGATCCCGGGGTTCGTCAACGGCCATCACCATGTGGGGCTCACCCCGTTTCAGCTCGGCTCGCCCGACATGCCACTCGAGCTGTGGTTCGTCACCCGGATGGTGTCGCGCACGCTCAACCCTTACCTCGACACGCTCTATTCTGCCTTCGAGATGATCGCGTCCGGCGTCACAACGGTGCAGCACATCCATGGCTGGCAGACCGGCGGGCAGGCCGAGGTGGAAGCGTCGGCGCGCGAGGTGATCCGCGCCTACCAGGACATCGGCATGCGCGTGTCCTACTGCTACGCGGTGCGCGACCAGAACCGGCTGGTGTATGGCGAGGATGCCGCGTTCGTGGCCAGCCTGCCGAGCGCGTTGCGCGCGCCGATGGAGCGCTGGTTCGACCGCTTCCAACTGGGGCTGGAAGGCTGCATGGAGCTGTTCGCCAGCCTGCATGGCGGCTTTGCCGGGCAGGAACGTGTGCGCATCCAGTTGGCACCGGCCAACCTGCACTGGTGTTCCGACGCCGCCCTGGCCGCGCTGGCCGAGGCCTCCGAGCGGTTCGACGTGAAGCTGCACATGCACCTGGTGGAGACGGCGTATCAGAAGGCCTACGCGCAGCGCCGCGGCGGCGACACGGCGGTGGCGCAGCTCGAGCGGTTCGGCCTGCTGAGCCCGCGCATGACGCTGGGCCACGCGGTTTGGCTGACCGAGGCCGACATCGACCGCGTGGCGGCAAGCGGCACCTGCATCTGCCACAACTGCAGCAGCAACTTTCGCCTGCGCTCGGGGGTGGCGCCGCTCAACCGGTTCGAGGCAAGCGGCATCACCACGGCCATCGGGCTGGACGAGGCCGGCATCAACGACGACCGCGACATGCTGCAGGAAATGCGCATGGTGCTGCGCGCGCATCGCACGCCGGGCATGGACGACGACGTGCCGACGGCGGCGCAAGTTCTGCGCATGGCGACCGCGGGCGGCGCGCGCACCACCGGCTGGGGCGAGCAGCTCGGCACGCTCGAAGTGGGCCGCGCGGCGGACATGGTGCTGCTGGACTGGCAGCAGATCAGCTACCCCTATTTGGACGCCGAAACGCCGCTGGTGGACGCGCTGGTGCTACGCGCCAAGAGCGGCGGCGTTAGGACCGTCCTATGCGACGGCGAGGTGATCTACGATGGTGGCCGCTTCACCCGGGTGGACCGGGACGGCGCGCTGCGGGCGCTGCACGAGGATTTGTCGCGCGCGCTGGCGGAAGACGAGCTGGAGCGGCGCGCGCTCTCGAAGGCGCTGCTGCCGCATGTGCGGGCGTTCTACCGCGGCTATTTCGACCCGGCGGAGCACCGGCCGTTCTACCGCGGCAGTTCGCGCGTGTGAGCTCCGCGCTCGGCCGCCCAGGCGCGCAGATCATCCGCCACCCGCGCCATCAGCCCCGCCCAATCGCCCGGCGCGGGTTGGCGGTAGATGCGCATGCTTGGATACCAGGGGGAGTCGTCGCGGTGTTCGAGCCAGCGCCAGCAGGCGTCGGCGCGCGAGAGCAGCCAGACCGGCCAGTCGCAGGCGCCGGCCAGGTGCACCATGGCGGTGTCGACGCTGATCAGGAGGTCGATGGTGGCGAGGCGCTCGGCCGTGTCGGCGAAGTCGGTCACGCCGTCCATGGCGTCGGTCACCACGCCCTCGAACAGCCGGGTCTCCTGGCGGGCGGGGCCGAGTTGGAAGCTGCGGTAGGCGATGCCGGAAATGGCGAATAGCGGGGCGAAACTCTCCAGCGTGGTTGAGCGGCGGCGGTCGATGCGGTTGGAGCGGGGGTCGTGCAAGCGGGCGTCGCCGGCCCAGACCAGACCGACCGTGGGCATCTCGCGCCGGGGACGCGGGGGCGCCGGCAAATAGGGCGGCTGCGGGATGGTGCCGAGGCGGACGCTACAGGCGCGGGGCAGGCTCGCGATCGGGCAGTGCAGGTCGGTGGCGGGCAGCGCGTCATCGTTCCCCAGCACCGCGGCGACGCCTGCGACCCGGCGTAGCAGGCGCACCAGTGGCGGCGGCGCCTGCACCACCACGTGGGCGCCCTGCGCTGCGGCCTGGGGGGCGAAGCGAATGAACTGCAGCGTGTCGCCGAGGCCCTGTTCGGCGTGCAGCAGCAGACTGCGTCCGGCGAGCGGCTCGCCGTTCCAGGCCGGCATGGTGAGGTCGGCGCGGGGGCGCTGGCAGTCACGCCAGCGCCCCTCGTAGGCATCCCAGCCGCGCGCGAAATCGCCGCTCTTGAGCAGCGCCAGGGCGCGTCCGAAGGCGGCTTTCGGGTAGTCGGGGCGCAGCGCCAGGGCGGCGTCGTAATGCGCCACCGCCTCGGCGCTGCGGTCGAGGTTGAGCAGGCAGTGGGCGAGGTTGTTGTGCGCGTCGGCCGCCGCCGGGTCGAGCTGGATGGCGGTGGCGGCGGCTAGGTGCGCGGGCTTGAAGTGGCCGAGGCTGGACCAGGCGGAGCTGAGGTCGGTGTGGGTGCGCGGATTGCTGGCGTCGAGTGCGGCGGCGCGCTCGAGCATGGCCAGGGCGGACTCGAACTGGCCGAGTTCGCACAACACGCGGCCGTAATGGTGGTGGCCGCCGGCGTGGGCGGCGTCGAGCGCGATGCAGGCGGCGAAGCAGCGCGCGGCGTGCTGGTGGCGCCCGGCTTTCTCCAGCACCAGGCCGAGGGCGAACTGGGCGGCGGCGGTGGGCGGCATGGCGCGGGCGGCGGCGTCCAGCTCGCGCGCGGCCTCGTCGCGGCGGCCGGCGAGGTCGAGGCAGAGGGCGAGCCAGATGCGGGTTTCGGGCGCTGGGTCGCGGGCGGCGGCGCGGGTGAAGGCGTCGAGGGCGGCGGCGGGCTGCTCGCGGTGCAGCGCGATGCGGCCGGCCAGGCACAGGGCGGCGACGTCATGCGGGTCGGCGGCCAGGATGCGGCGCGCCTGCTCCGAGGCTTGTTCCAGCCGGCTTGCGGCAAACGCGGCCGCGGCTTCGTCGAGCGGGTTGGCGGCCATGAGGCTGCGCCTAATCCAGCTCGTAGCCCATGGCGCGGAGGAACGGCTCGAACTGGGCGGTCAGCGCGTGCTGTTCCGCCTTGCTGAACCGGTCGCGCCATTTGCCGACTTTCTGGTCGCCGATATGGGTGCGGTGGATTTGCGTCACGTCGTCATACTGCAGCGAGCCGAACGCCTTGAAGCGGGATGCCGGCAAGCGGTCCAGGCGCTCGGCGAAGTGGCGCACCTGCTCGGTTTGATAGGCGCGATAGATTCGCTCCTGCTCGCCCTGCTCGAGCGCCACGCCGAGATGCTGCGCCATGGCAGCGACGGTGCGGGTCTGGTCGAAAAACCGGTCCTCATAGCGCAGGCGTAAATGGTCGTAGCGCGCGCACTCGCCAACCATGCGCAGCGTGGCGGTCATGCGGTGCAGCGCTGCGGCGTGCGCCACGCCGAACCGCTCCATCAGCGACAGCATCGCGTCCCGCGGGTCCCGTATGGAGACGACGAGGCGAACGTGGTTGTCTGCGAGGAAGGCCGCCCAGGTGGCGTCGGGCGCATGCAGCTTCCAAACCAGCGCCTGGTCGCGGGTGGGGTGCTGGATGAGATAGTTCCACACCCCGGCCACGCCATCCTGGAAGAAGCTATGCACGCGCTGGGCGCCGAATTGCAGCGTCCGCAGTTCGCGCGCCACGTTGAACACCCAGGTGGATGCGCTGCCGGGCACGCCCAAAGTCGCCGTGACACTGACCGCCATGATCACGCCTCCTCCCGACACCTCCGCCCACCGGCGTATGTATCGGTTGTTACGGCAGTGTGTCAGCCCCGGCTTGCGACGGCGAGGCCGGGTCGCGGGGCAGGGTGCCCGGCGGGTGCAGGCGGGTGAAATGGCCCATCTTGCGGCCGTCGCGCGGTTCCGCCTTGCCGTATAGATGCGGGATGACGCCCGGGGTGGCGAGCAGCGCGGGCCATTGCGCCATCTCCTCGGGGCCGACGATGTTCTTCATCACCGCGTCCGAATGGCGCTCGGCCGGCGGCAGCGGCAACCCGGCGACGGCGCGGATGTGCAGCTCGAACTGGCTGGCCGGGCAGGCGTCCAGCGTCCAATGGCCGGAATTGTGCGGCCGCGGCGCGATCTCGTTGGCCAGCACGCCGCCATCGGGTAGCACGAACATCTCCACCGCCAGCACGCCCACCAGGCCGAGTGCGGCCGCCACGCGCAGCGCCATCGCCTCCGCCCGCGCTGCCACCGCGGGAGGGGTCGGCGCCGGAGCGATGGTGACGTCCAGGATGCCGTCGCGGTGGCGGTTCTCCACCGGCACGAAGGCGACCGCCCGGCCGTCCAGCCCGCGCGCCACCACCACGCTGATCTCGCGCTCGAACGGCACCAGCGCCTCCAGGATGAGCGGTTTGGGCTCGAGCGCCTCCCAAAGGTCGTTCACCGCGCCCATGCTGCGCAGCACGGCCTGGCCCTTGCCGTCGTAGCCGCCGCGGGTGGTCTTCAGCACGGCGGGCAGGCCCATGCGGGCGAGGGCTGCGTGGAGCTGGGCGCGGCTGTCCACGCCCAGCCAGCGCGCGGTGGGGGCGCCGGCGTCGTTGAGGAAGGTCTTTTCCAGCACCCGGTCCTGGCTGATGCGCAGGACGGCGGGGGAGGGGCGCACCGGGCGGATCGACTGCAGCAGCTCGAGCCCGGCGGCGCTGACGTTCTCGAACTCGAAGGTGACCACGTCGACGGATTGGGCAAAGGCGCGCAGCAACGCAGGGTCCTCGTAGTCGCCGACGAAGCTGCGCGCGCAGACCTGGCTGGCGGGGCTATCCGCCTCGGGGGTAAGGATGTGGCAGCGATAGCCGAGCCGCGCCGCCGCCATGGCCGACATGCGACCGAGCTGTCCGCCGCCGACAATGCCGATGGTGGCGTTGGGAGCGAGGGCGCCGGGCGGGAGGGTGATGGGCGGCAGCTTATCGCTCACCTGGGCGCGTCGTCCGGCTGGTCGGCGACTGCGGCGGATTGCGCGGACCGGTGCGCCGCCAGCCGTTCGGCCAACGCCGGGTCGGCGAGAGCGAGGATGGCGGCGGCGAGCAGGGCGGCGTTGACCGCGCCGGCGCTGCCGATGGCCAGCGTGCCAACGGGCACCCCGGCCGGCATCTGCACGATGGAGAGCAGGCTATCCATGCCCTTCAGCATGCGGCTTTCCACCGGCACGCCGAGGACGGGCAGGGCGGTCCAGGCGGCGCACATGCCGGGCAGGTGGGCCGCCCCGCCAGCGCCGGCGATAATCACCTTCAGCCCGCGCCCCGCCGCGCCCTTGGCGTAGTCGGCCAGGCGGTCCGGGGTGCGATGGGCCGAGACGATCCGCAGCTCGGCGCCGACCTGCAGCGCGCGCAGGGTGTCGGCGGCATGGCGCATGGTCTCCCAATCGGACTGGCTGCCCATGATGACGCCGACGAGCGGGTTCACGGATTTTGTCAGGCGATGTTGTCGGGGATGAGGCGGCTTTCCAGCCAGGCCACCTCGTCCTTCAGCAGCAGCTTGCGCTTCTTCAGCCGCTGCAACTGCAACTGGTCGATCGGCTGGTCGGACAAGCGGGCGATCACGGTGTCCAGGTCGCGGTGCTCGCTGCGGAGTTCGTGCAGCTTGCGCAGGAGGGAATCGCGGTCGATCACCATGGCCGCGCTCTAGCATGATCGCTGGCGCATGACCAAGGACTGCCGTGGGTAGCATATCGCCGTATGCAACAAACCCTGGGAATTGTGACCGTCTCGCGACTAAGCTGGGCCCGGCGCCGTGCGCGCCGTCGCGTTCCAATGCGTCATGGAGGACACATGAACCTGCAAGCCCGTATTGAGAGCCTGAAAGCCCGTCATGAGGCGCTCGAGGCGCAGATTTTCGAGGAGGATCACCGCCCCAGGCCGGACGACCGCGCACTGATGCGCCTAAAGAGCGAGAAGTTGCGGCTGAAGGACGAAATGGAACGGCTCAGCCTGCAGCACTGAAGTAAGACCGGGCGTGGCTGGACCGCGCCCGGTTGCCTGCCTAGGCCGCCTCGTCTGCTTCCATGCGGATCGGCACCGGCACGCTCTTGCCTTCGCGGATCAGGCGGTCGTTGGCGGACGTCACCATCGCGTTCAGGTCGGTCTGGCTGCACAGGCCGAGGATCACCGGGTCGCGCGGCTTAATATTGGTGCTGTTCCAGTGGCTGCGCTCGCGCACCTTCTGGATCGTGTCCTTGGTGGTGCCGAGCAGCTTCACCACCTGCGCCTCGGACAATTGCGGGAAGTTGCGCAGCACGAAGGCGATCGCGTCCGGCCGGTCGTTGCGCTTGGCCACGGGCGTGTAGCGGGCGCCGCGGGACTTCTTGGGCAGCGGGTTGGCGGGGGGCAGCAGCTTGAGCCGCTGGGTGTCGTCGGCCTCGCAACGGGTGATTTCCGCGGCGGTCACCTGGTAGTTGGCCACCGGGTCGTAGCCGACGATGCCTTGCGCCACCTCGCCGTCCGCGATGGCCTGCACCTCGAGCGGGTGCATGCCACAGAAATCGGCGATTTGGGTGAACGTCAGAGACGTCTTTTCGATCAGCCACACGGCGGTGGCTTTAGGCATCAATGGCAGGCTCATTTGCGCACTCTCCGGCCGCCGCGCTGCCGATCCCCGGGGAGGCGCGCTGGCGAGTCCATCTATATGCGAAGGATATGGGGCGGTGGCGGCTTGCCGGTCAAGGGCGGGCGCGGCACATTCCGCCAAGCAACGCTGGGCGGCAACGTTGGGAGGGCATCACCATGTGGGAAGAGGAAGACCCGGCGCCGCCCCGGCGTGTCCCGCTGCTGCCGCTGGACCCGATGGGCGTGGCGGAGCTGCAAGCCTACATTGCCGAGTTGCAAGGCGAGATCGCCCGCGCCGAGGTGGCGATCGCCCGCAAGCAGGATCACCGTGGGGCAGCGGATAAGTTCTTCCGCACATAGCAGAAGGGGGCCGAGTGACCGGCCCCCTCCCATCTTAGTGCGTCTGGACAGCGAGGGTCAGGCCGCCTGGGCCGCGCCCTGGCTGTCGTTGGCGATCACCGCAGGCTGGGCGCTGCCCTGAGCCGCGCCGATGCTGATGCGGCGAGGCTTCAGCGCCTCAGGCACCACGCGCTTCAGGGCGACATGGAGCAGGCCATGCTGCAGGTCGGCACCCTCGACGATGATGTGGTCGGCCAGCGCGAACCGGCGCTCGAACGCACGCCCGGCGATGCCGCGATAGAGCAGCTCGCCCGCCGCCTCGTTGCTGAGCTTGCCAGAAACCACGAGCTGGTTGTCACGCACGACCAACTCGATGTCGTTCTCGCTGAACCCGGCCACGGCCATCGTCAGGCGGTAGGTATCGTCGCCGGTCTTGGCGATGTTGTAGGGCGGGTAGGCCGGCGCGCTGGCCGCCTCCTGCGCCGTGTCCATCAGCGTTGCCAGCCGGTCGAAGCCGATGGCAGTACGGAAGAGTGGGGAGAAGTCGAACGTCATGGCAAACCTCCTGAAGAGCAAGGTTAGATCGCAGAGCCGCCTCACAGAGGCCGGCCCGAGTAGGCTTCACGACCCCAATTGGGCATCGCGAACGGAGGTATAAATAGCAAAAGGCCACCCCTGATTCAAGGGTGGCCCAACGCGTTTCCCCCAGGCTGCGGCGGCACGTTTGCTTCTTCCTCTGCCCTTGGGATAGGGCTTTAAGCAAAAGAGAGCTTTGTTACGTCCCGGACGGTTCGGTCCGCTTGCCGAGGCCAGCGAAGCGCTTGTTGAACTTGGCCACCTGGCCGCCGGTGTCCATCATCCGCTGCACGCCGGTCCAAGCCGGGTGAGACTTGGGGTCGATGTCCAGCCGCAAGGTGTCGCCTTCCTTACCCATGGTGGACCGGGTCTCGAACTCGGTGCCGTCGGTCATGATGATCTTGACGGTGTGGTAATCGGGGTGGATCCCGGCCTTCATCGCAGCGCGCTCCCAAGCTGGCCCTGCCGATGCCGACCGGCCGGGCGAGCGGCGGGTTGTAGGGGGTTGGCGGGGTGGGGGCAAGCTGGGTGAGGGTGTGGCACCCCTCAGCCCAACCGTCTCCCAGAGGGAGAGGGCTTTGCCACGTGGGGTGAGAGAGGGGTTAGCTCTTGGCGTTGCGGCGAGCTTGTTGCTGGGCGAAGCTCGTGTCCACCACCTTCTTCTGCTGCGGCGTCAGCATGCCGTAGAACGTGGTGAACGAGGCAGTAAGCTGCTGCATGTTCTGCGCATGGGTCTGCGCCACGTCGGAATAGGCCTGCATCCGCTCCAGCGCAGTGGCGCTGCTGGGCAGGGCGGCGGCCTTTTCCACGGCGCCGTTCATCTGGGTGGCGTTCTGCCGCATCGTGGTGGCGAAGTCGTCGAAGCTCTTCTGCTCGTCCGGCGTGATCTTGAGCTGGGTGCGCAGCGTGGCGATGCGCTGTTCGACGAAGGCGTCGCGCCGCGCGGCGGGAGCGCTCGCGCTGGCGGGGGTGGCGGGCTGGGCCAGGGCTGCCAGTGGCGCCGCGAGCAGGGCGCCCGTTAGCAGCAGGGCGGTGGCACGGGGCGAAAAGCGATAGGTCATGGTGGTGCATCCTCTCGTTGCCAGGAGACGCTGGAACGCGGCCTGGCAATAAGCGGTTGCTAGCGGGCAAAGGCGGCTTCGATGTGGCGGCGGTGTTGCGCCGTGTTACCACCGCCGGGTCAGCGTTCCTTGCACAAACCCCGCACCCGGAGCAGCCCGTGGCCGGAGCCATCCTGTCCATCCAATCGGCCGTCGCCTACGGCCATGTCGGCAACAGCGCGGCCACCTTCCCGCTGCAGCGCCTGGGCATGGAGGTGTGGCCGGTCAACACGGTGCAGTTTTCCAACCACCCCGGCTACGGCGCCCGCACCGGCCAGGTGTTCACCGGCGCGCAGGTGCAGGAGGTGGTGGACGGCATCGCGGACCGCGGCGTGCTCGGCCAATGCGCCGCCGTGCTGAGCGGCTATCTCGGCGACGCCGCGGTGGCCGGCGCCGTGCTCCACGCCGTCACCCGCGTGCGTGCGGCCAACCCGGCGGCGCTGTTCTGCTGCGACCCGGTGATCGGCGACAGCGAGCCCGGCGTGTACGTGCAACCGGCCATCCCGGGCCTTTTGCGCGAACGCTGCCTGCCCGCGGCGGACATTGCGACGCCCAACCAGTTCGAACTGCAGCACCTCACCGGGCAGAGCATCACCACCCTGGCCAGCGCGCAGGCGGCGGCCGCGTGGCTGCGCGCCACCATGCAGCCCGGCGCCTGCGTGCTCGTCACCAGCCTGCGCGTGGCCGGCACGCCCGCCGACGCGCTCGACCTGCTGGTGCAGGACGCCACCGGGAGCTGGCGTCTGCGCACGCCGCTGCTGCGCTCCATCGCCAACGGGGCAGGGGACACCATCGCCGCGCTGTTCCTGCTGCACCGGCTGCGTGGCGCGGGTGCGGCAGGTGCGCTGGCGGCGGCGGCCAGCGCCACCTTCGGGCTGCTCAAGCGCACGGCGGCGTCCGGCTCGCGCGAGCTGCTCACGGTGGCGGCGCAAGACGAGTTCGTGCAGCCCACCGAGTGGTTCGACGCCGAGCCATGTTAACCGGATTTTTCCTGCTGCTGACGCATAATTCCACTGCTCTGCCCTGATCCCGCCACCATAGCCGCCTATAACCAAACGCGGGTGGCAACACCCTCCCTCCCCGCCGGACTGGTCGCCGCATGCGCATCCTTCATGTCTATCGACGTGTGCTTGCCTCCCTGGGCGCCGACCGGCGCCTGGCGGTGGTGCTCGGCCTGGCCAACATCCTGCTGGCGGGGCTGCAATTCCTTGACCCGGTGCTGTTCGGGCGGGTGATCGGCCTGCTGTCCAACAGCGCCACCCTGCCGCACCCGACGCTGTGGCGGCAGGCGGCCGAGCTGATCGGCGTCTGGACCGTCGTGGCCGCCCTCGGCATCGGCGGCAACCTGCTCACCGTGGTGCAGGCCGAGCGCATGGCGCACCGCAACCGGCTGAAGGCGATGAGCCGGCTGTTCGCGCACGTGCTGTCGCTGCCGTTGTCGTTCCACGGCTCGGCGCATTCCGGCCGGTTGCTGAAGGTGATGCTCGCCGGGTCGGACGCGCTGTTTGCCGTCTGGCTCAGCTTCTTCCGCGAGCAGCTCGGCACCTACGTGGCGCTGCTGGTGCTGCTGCCGCTCACGGTGCTGATGAACTGGCAGCTCGGCACCGTGCTGATCGTGCTGGTGGTGCTGTTCGCCATCGTGACGGTGCTGGTGATCAACCGCACCGAGGCTGGGCAGGCGCGGGCCGAAACCCACCAGTCCCGCCTGGCTGGCACGGCGCAGGACGCGCTGGCAAACGTGGTGGTGGTGCAGTCGTTCACCCGCCTGGCGGCCGAGACCAACCGGTTTCGCCAGATCGCCGACCAGGTGATCGCGCACCAGTTCCCGGTGCTGAACTGGTGGGCGGTGGTGACGGTGCTGACCCGCGGCGCCTCCACCACGGCGGTGATCGTGATCGTGCTGGTGGGCACGGTGCTGCACGTGCAGGGCCACGCCAGCATCGCGCAGATCGTGAGCTTCATGGGGTTTCGCCAACCTGCTCATCGGGCGGCTCGAGTCGGCGATGCAGTTCGCCTCGCGGCTGTTCCTGCAACTTCCCACCCTGTCCGACTACTTCGGCGTGCTGGACGCGGAGTCGTCGGTGCCGGAGGCGGAGGACGCGGTCGAGCTCGAGGCGTCGCGCGGCGAGGTGGCGTTCGAGGGCGTGTCGTTCGCCTATCCGGGCGGCCCGGCGATCCTGGCCGACGTGTCCTTCGTGGCGCATCCGGGCCGGGTGGTGGCGCTGGTCGGCTGCACCGGCGCTGGCAAGAGCACCGCGATGAACCTGCTGCAGCGGCTGTGGGACCCGACCGCCGGCCGCGTGTTCATCGACGGCCAGGACATAAGGGACGTGACGTTGGAGAGCCTGCGCCGCTCGATCGGCGTGGTGTTCCAGGAGAGCCTGCTGTTCAACCGCTCGATTCGCGACAACCTGCTAATCGGCCAGCCGGACGCCACCGAGGAGGCGCTCGAGCGGGCCTGCCGCATGGCCGACGCGCACGAGTTCATCCTGCGCCAGCCGCTGGGCTACGACACGATGGTGGGCGAGCGCGGCAGCACGCTCTCCGGCGGCCAGCGGCAGCGGCTGGCGATTGCGCGCGCACTGCTGAAGAACCCGCCGATCCTGATCCTGGACGAAGCCACCAGCGCATTGGACGCGGCGACCGAAGCCCGCGTGTCCCGCGCGATGGAGACGCTGATGCAGGGGCGCACCACCTTCATCATCGCGCACCGGCTGTCCACCGTGCGCGACGCGGACGAAATCCTGGTGTTCGACGGGGGTGCGATCGTGGAGCGTGGCCGGTTCGAAGCGCTGGTGGCGCAAGGTGGCCGCTTTGCCGAACTGGTGGCGACGCAGCTCGCGGGCGCGCCGGCGTTACGCGCGGCGGAGTAGCGGACGGGCTGGGATAGAGTGGGGGGCTTCTGTTGCCCGGTGCCCCCCGAACCGCGTCTATCGCAACTTACGCTGCGACTGCGAATGCCTCATGGTTGTCATTGGCATTTGTAGAAGAGCCCGATAACGGCGGTACAATGCCGAGCGAAAGATGAGTCTTTACCACGCGTGTCGAGCCTATTTCGTCCCCGCAGCCAACCGAGGTTGGTGGAGACGCCGGGTACCGCCCCCGGGTCCACAACGATTATTCCAAACACCGTTTATCGCCATAGCCAGTAACCTAGCCCACGCAATATAGCCCTTCTGCCGGCTGAATGGTAGGGGTGTCGGCATGCCGCTATCGCCCGAGCAAGACGCCCAGATCGCCGACCTCCGCCAGGCCCCCGCCACCACCCTGCGCGCCACCGTCCCGGCGCTCGAGGCCATGCTCTACACCGCCATCCCCGTGCTCGATCACGGCTTCGTCCGCGTGGTGGACTACATGGGGGACGACGCCGCCGTGGTGCAGGCCGCGCGGGTATCCTACGGCCGCGGCACCCGGCGGGTGAGCGAGGACGAGGGCCTGATCCGCTACCTTATGCGCCATCGCCACTCGACGCCGTTCGAGATGTGCGAAATCAAATACCACGTGAAGCTGCCGATCTTCGTCGCGCGGCAGTGGATCCGCCACCGCACCGCCAATGTGAACGAGTATTCCGCGCGCTACTCGGTGATGGACCGCGAGTTCTACATCCCCGCCCCGGAGCAGCTCGCCGCCCAGTCCGCCGACAACCGCCAGGGCCGCGGCGCCGTGCTGGCGGGCGACGAGGCGGCCGCGGTGCTGGGCCTACTGAGGCGCGACGCCAGCACCGCCTACGATGACTATGCCTGGATGCTGAACGAGGAGGGCGCCGACCCGGCGCGGCAAGGCCTGGCGCGCGAGCTGGCCCGGATGAACCTCACGCTCAACACCTATACCCAGTGGTATTGGAAGACCGACCTGCACAACCTGCTGGGTTTCCTGCAGCTTCGCGCCGACGCCCATGCGCAATACGAAATCCGCGTCTATGCCGAGGCGATGCTGCAGAGCGTGGCGGCGTGGGTGCCGGCGAGCTACGCCGCGTTCTGCGACTACCGGCTGGGCGCGGCGACGTTCTCAGCCGCCATGCTCGCCGTGCTGCGGCGCCGGCTAGCGGGGGAGACGGTGGGCCAGGCGGAGAGCGGTCTCAGCAAGCGCGAATGGTCCGAACTGGAGGCCGCACTCGCGCCGCCTTGACGTGGGCGAGGGTTACGGCGCCGAACCCACCAGGTCGCCGATTACGACCACCGGCTCCTTGTTGCTGAAATTCGGCACGTCGCCGAACACCGGGCCGCCTTCCGCCGCGACGGCAGCGTGGAATTGGTCGGCGCTGTCGAACTCGAGGGTGGCGATGATGCTAAAGCGCGGCTTGCCCCCGAATGGCGTGCCGACCGCCTGGAGCACGCGCCAGCCCTTGATGCCGAACGGTTTGAACTTCTCGTCGACCAGCGGCATGTGCTTGCTCAGGTAGTAGCCGAGGTCGAAGGTCGCGTCGTCGACGTTCTCGTACAGGACAGTGATCGTGGTCGCCATTGGCCAGCCTCCCTTGCCGCTGCGTTAAAGCTGCAAGCGGCATCCCGCCGCAAGCCTGGTGTCAGCCTGCCAGTTGCATCAGCAGCGCAGCCGTGGGCTCGGGATGCGTCACCATCGCGTCATGGCTGGCCGCGAGCTCATGCCACTCCCAACCCGGCACGGCGCGGGCGAGCTCACGGCTGCGGGCCAACGGCAGAAACACCGGCTCGGTGCAGGCGACGTAGCTGCAGGGCAGGCCGTTGCCGGGTGGCCCCTCGAACTGGATCGCGCTGTCGAAGGTGCCGAACGGGTGCGGGGTCATCCGCCGCCGCACCCAGTCGGCGGCCGGGCCGGGCGGGACGTTGAAGAACGCCGGGTCGGGGGGCGTTACCGACGTGAAGCCGGTTTGCTCCGCCAAGCGCCGCCGCTCGGCGGCAACCTGCGGGCTGAGCCCCTGCAACGGCGACTCGCCGCTGACCGGGACCACGCCGTCCAGGTAGATCAGGCGCCGGATCCGCGCCCGCGCCCGCACGGCCGCGCCGGTGATGGCGTTGCCGCCGAAGCTGTGCCCGACCAGCACCGCCTGCTCCAGTTCCTCGGCCTCCAGCACGCCGGTCAGGTCGGCCACGAAGGTCTCGAGCGTGATGCCGCGGTGGAGCAGGTGCGCCCGCTCGCCCAACCCGGTTTGCGTCGGCGTGACCACGCTATGGCCGGACGCGCGCAGCAACCGGGCGACATCGCGCCAGCACCAGGCGCCATGGAAGGCGCCATGCAGGAGGACGAAGGTGGTCATCGGACGGGAAAGTAGCAGCAAGCGGGGCGCCGCGCGACGGCTCACCCCGCGCGGCGCCGCGCGACGGCTCACCCCGTGCGGCGCCGCGCGACGGCTCACCCCGCGCGGCGCCGTGGGTCGAGCCACCACACCGCCCCGTCCGCGGCCGCGTTCAACGCCACCACCAGCACGGCGGCATACATCACCGTCGCCATGATCATCGGCAGGTCCAGCGTCTGCAGCGCGTCGTAGGTGAGCTTGCCGATGCCGTGCAGGCCGAACACCACCTCGGTCAGCACCGTGCCGCCGCCGAGCAAGGCGCCGAAATCGAGCCCGAACAGCGCCACCAGCGGCGCCACCGACAACCGCATGGCGTGGCGCAGCAGCACGGCGGGCTCGCTCAGCCCCTTGGCGCGCGCGGTGCGGATCGGGTCGGAGCGCATTGCCTCGGCCAAGCCGGCCTGCAGCACGCGGCCATACACGCCGGCATAGAGCAGGGCCAAGGTGGTCCAGGGCAGCACCAGCGCGCGCCACGACAACCCGGCACCGAGCGGGGGCACCCAGCCGAACAGCCAGCCGCCATGCAGCACGTGCTGCGTCACCAGGTTCACCACCTCGCCCAGCCAGAACGCCGGGATGGACATGCCGACCAGGCCGGCCGCCACCGCCCACTGGCCGCCCGCGCGCAAGGCCGTCGCCAGCAGGCCGATGGCGAGCCCGCCCGCCAGCCACAGCACCGCCGCACCGGCGCAGAGCAGCAGGGTGGTGGGCGCCGCCTGCAGCACGGCCGGCACCACGGGTTCACCCAGGTTTACGAAGCTGGTCACGTCCCGGGTGATGAACAGGCCGCGCATCATCCGCGCGTATTGCACCGGCAGCGGGCGGTCGAGGCCATATTGCGCCCGCACCGCGGCCAGCGTCTGCGGGCTGGCGCCGCGGCCGGCCAGGCGAGACGCCGGGTCGGCGCCGGGGGTGGCGAAGAACACCAGGAACACCAGCACGCTAATGCCGAACAGCACCGCGGCCGCCTGGGCCAGCCGGCCGAGCAGCCTCACGGCCGTGCCGCCTGGCGCAGGCCGTCGGCCAGGCGGTTGAGCAGCAGCACGGTCACTACCACGGCGATGCCCGGCGCCAGGCCCACCACCGGGCGGTCGTAGATCAGTCCCTGGCCGTCGGCGATCAGCGTGCCCCAACTTGCCCCCGGCGGCCGCACGCCCACGCCGATCACCGAGAGCGACGCCTCGGTCAGCAGGTCGAACGCCATGATGGTGGGGGCGAACAGCAGCAGCGTGGCGCTGACATGCGGGAGCACGTGGCGGCGCACGATGTGAGGCCAACTGCCCCCGAGCGAGAGTGCGGCCTGGACGAACTCGGTCTCTTGCAGCGACAGCACCTGTGCGCGCACCGGCCGGGCGACGTAGGGGATGAACACCACGCCCAGGATGGCGGCGGTGAGCCCGGGGTTGTCGGCGCTGATGGTGACCGGGCCGATGGTGAGCCCGGTGGTGGCGAGCACGGCCGAGAGCGAGATGGCGAGCAGGAACACCGGGAACGCCCATAGCATGTCCAGCAGCCAGCGCAGCGCCGCATCCACCGGGCCGCCGGCCACCCCGGCGCCAACGCCGATTACGCCGGCCGCCAGCAGGGTGAGCAGGGCGCCGGTGGCCGAGATCAGCAGCGAGGTGCGGCCGCCATACAACAGCCGGGCGGCGACGTCCCGTCCCTGGCCATCGGCGCCCAGCGGGTAGGCGCCCCAGCCGGGGCCGATCGGGGTGGCGCCGAGCCCAAGCCCCGCGGTGTTCTGCGCCAGCACGGGCAGCACGCGGCCGCCGCGCGCCACGCTGCCCTCGATGTTGGAGCGGAACGGGTTGGCGGCCATGGCGGCGGTGTAGAGCGGGGCGGCCAGGCAGAGCAGCAACACCAGCGCCAACCCCAAGGCGGCCCACCAGGGCTTGCGGACGGAGCTCACAGCCGTGCCTGGCCCAACTCCTTCGCCGTCAGCAGCGCGGTCATGAAGCGGTAGGCGTTGTTGGCGCGCCAGCGTGCGTCGCCGCGCAGCAGGGTCATGAACGCGGCGTGCCCGGCCGTCTCGCGCCCCACCAGGCAGCCGGCGCCGACACCGCCCACGGCGTCGGGCGGCGCGTCCATGCCGCTGTGCTGGTCGATCACGAAGCGGCCGACCTGGCGCTCGTCCCCCTGGCGCTGGAAGTCGCGGCCGGCGTCGCGCGTCACCGGCAGGTCGCTCGCTTGCACCAGCGCTTCCTGCTCGAGCTCGGTGCCGATGGCGGTGCGGCCCATTACCCAGGCCTTGTATTGACCCGGCGCCAACCGCGGCGCTCCGGCGGCCTCGGCCGGCTGCTCCACCGCGGGGCGCCCCGCCGCCGCCGTGGCCTGCCAGGCCCCCGCCAGCACGATATGGCCGCCGGGCTCGTAGCGCAGCAGCAGGCGCAGGTCGTCGAACGCGTCCGGCCGCCGCGCCACGGGGTTCCCGGCCTCGGACAAGCCTTCGACATAGGCGATGGTGACGCAGTCCGGATGGCGGCAGACCCAGCCGCCGCGCCGCAGGATGGCGCGCACCACGCGGCCGGGCAGGTCATCGCCGGGGTGCAGCGGCAACACCGGGTCCGCGCCCAGCAAGGCGGTGGCGACGGGCTGGTCGACGCTGTCGGGGAACGCCATGCCGGCCGCGCGGCAGAACTCGCTGAGCGCCCAGGTGCTGACCGGGCCCCAGTAGCCGTCGGGCGACGGGTCCAGCAGGCCGTGATGCGTCAGGCGCGCCTGCACCAGCCGCACGAGAGGTTCATCGGTGATCAGGATGGGCGTGGGGACGGCGTCCGCCTCGCCCCGGGCCACGGCCGCCAGCGGGTCGCTCACAGCCCGGCCATCGCTTCGGCCGCCACCCAACTGCCATGGAAGCCAAACGGCACCCGGCGTGGCAGCGCGATTTCGGCGCAGGGGCCGTCCCCAAGCGCCGCCGTGTCCAGCACGCACAGCGCGCTGCCCTCGCTGTCCGGGCGCCAGACCACCGTCAGCAGCCAGCCATCGGCTTCCGGCGCGTCCGGCGCGCGCGGCACGAACACCGCTTCGGACGCGCGTTGGCCCGGCGGCAGGGTGAACACGCGCGTCTCGCCGCGACCGAGATCGTGATGCGCCACGCCGTCCCCTTCCGCCTCGCTGGCGGCGGGCAAGATGCGGAAGCCGTGCTGGTAAGGCAGGCCGGCGCGGCGCTCGTCGATGCGGGGGAACTCGCCCGGCCGGTCGTCCAGCGTTTCGCGGCGGACGCGGCCTTCGGCCAGGCTGATCCGCCAGCGCGCGAGCCGCGAGGCGACCTCGCCGGCGGGGCTGCCGTCGGCATGGGGGAACAGCGGGGCGGCGTCATACTCCACCACGTCCATCGCCAGCTCGTCGCCGGCCTCGAAGGCGTTCATCACGTGGAAGGCGAAACAGGGCGGCCCGGCGATCCAGCGCAGGCTTGCGGCACCCTGGCCGCGGTGGATCACGCCAAAAAAACTCTGCCGCGTGCCCTCCCAGGCGAAGGGCGGCCGGCCGGACATGGCGCGTTCCAGGCTGCCGGTGAGCGGCATCACGGGCACCACCACGTGCTGCCCGGTGACGGCGAAATCATGCACCATGCTGCTGTAGGGCGCCTCGAACCGCTCGTAGTGCGACACGCGGCCATCCGGCTCGACCGTGCCCCAGGTCATGCCGGTGGAGAACAGGCCGGTGGCGGAATAGCTGAAGAACACCAATTGGCCGGTCGCCGGGTCGTGCTTGGGATGGGCGGTGAAGCTGCCGGCGACGACGCCGAAATCCTCCTGGCCCAGCGTCTCCAGCCCGTGCAAGGCGAGGCGCTGCGGCAGGTGGGCTTCCTCCAGCGCCAGCAATCGGCCGGCGTGGTAGACGACGTGGGTGTTCGCCACCCCTGCGTTCACGCCGTGCGACTCGGGGCGGAGCGGTTGGCCGAAGCCGGCGAACAGCGGGGCCTGGGTGGCGGCCTCGGCCACGAAGCGGGGCGTGCGGACCCAGCGGTTGCAGTAGCTGGCCATGCCGTCGGCCAGTGTGATGGCGTGCACCATGCCGTCGCCGGTGAACCAATGATATGGCTCGGCGGGCGGCCACCGCGGGTTGGCGCCGTTGCGGAACAGCGTGCCGCGCAACGCCGCCGGGAGCGCACCGGACACGCGGCAGGGCTCGGGTCCGCGCTCATCCAGCACGGGGGCGTAGTTGCCGGAGAGGAAGGGCGAACCGGCCATGCGCCTACTGGAACTCGCCGGATTGCGCCTGGCCATATGCCGCGTCTGCCGCCGGGTGGCTCGGGCCGGTGACGGCGGCGGCATCGTGGGGCAGGGCGACGCAGCCGCTCAGCACGGTGGCGGCGAGGCAGGCACTGGCAGCGAGCCGAACCAGATGGATGGGGCGCATGGGGCCGCTACTCCTGTTTGCGGGTAGATTGGCGCGGCCACGTGTGAGGCAATGGCGTTAGGCTGGGAATAGCCGAGCAATGCGCGGGGTGCAGGTGCGCGAAGATGGCACCAACCTGCCGGCCTCGCCAAGGAGAGCCCGCCATGACTGCCGCACCGACCCCTGATTTCCGCACCGAAGCCGAGCGTTGGACGGCGCTGCGGCAGCGTGACCCGGCGGCGGACGGCCACTTCCTCTATTCGGTGCGCAGCACGGGGGTGTATTGCCGCCCGTCCTGCGCCGCCCGCCCCGCTCTGGCGGCCAACGTCGCGTTCCACGCCTGTGCCGCGGAGGCCGAGCGCGCCGGGTTCCGCGCCTGCCAGCGCTGCCGGCCGGACCTGCCGCCACGGGCCGAGCGCGAGGCCGGGCTGGTGGCGCGGGCCTGCCGCGCGATCGAGGCCGCGGAACAGCCGCCGAGCCTGGTGGAACTCGCCGCGGCCGCCGGATGCAGTCGGTTCCACTTCCACCGCCTGTTCCGCCGCATCACCGGGGTGACGCCGCGGGCCTATGCCGCCGCCCATCGCCAGGGCCGCGTGCAAGCCGGGTTGGCAGCCGGCGCGGCGGTGACGGCGGCGCTGTATGACGCCGGGTTCGGCTCCTCCGGCCGGTTCTACCACGCGGCGGACGCCATGTTGGGCATGACCCCGACCCGGTATCGCGCAGGCGGCGAGGGCGAGGCCATCCGCCATGCCGCCGGGCCGTGCAGCCTGGGCAGCGTTCTGGTGGCGGTGAGCGGGCGTGGGGTGTGCGCCATCCTGCTCGGCGACGACCCGGCGGCGCTGCAGGCCGACCTCGCGCTGCGGTTTGCCCGCGCCGTGCTGTCGGAGGACCCGGCATTGGCGAGTGTGCTGGCCGAAGTAGTGCGCCTGGTGGATGACCCGGCCGAAGCGCCCGCGCTGTCCTTGCCGCTCGACGTTCGCGGCACCGCATTCCAGCGCCGGGTGTGGCAGGCGTTGCAGTCTGTGCCGGCCGGGCAGACGGCGAGCTATGCCGCGGTGGCGGCGTCCCTCGGGGCGGCGAGCGGGGCGCGCGCGGTGGCCGCCGCCTGTGCCGCCAACCCGCTGGCGGTAGCCGTGCCGTGCCACCGGGTGGTGGCGGCGAATGGCGCGCTCACCGGCTATCGCTGGGGCGTGGAGCGCAAGCGGGCGCTGTTGGCCAAGGAGGGCGCATGACCCGCCCTGGCCAAGTTGGGCGCTAGGCGGCGATCGCCTCGGGCTCGGCGACCGGAAGGCGGGCGCGGATCAGCTTCTCGATGCCGCGCAGGTGGGGCCGCTCGGTGGAGTCGCAGAAGCTGATCGCCATGCCCGAGTTGCCGGCACGCGCCGTCCGCCCGATGCGGTGGACGTAGCTTTCTGGGATGTTGGGCAGGTCGAAGTTGATCACGTGCGTCACACCATCCACGTCGATGCCGCGCGCGGCGATGTCGGTGGCGATCAGCACGGGCACGCTGCCGTCCTTGAACGCCGCCAAGGCCCGCTCGCGTTGACCCTGGCTCTTGTTGCCGTGGATCGCCGCCGCCTTCTGGCCACTGGCCTCGAGGTGCTGCACCACGCGGTCGGCGCCGTGCTTGGTGCGGGTGAACACCAGCGTGCGGCCCATGTCCTTGCGCTTGAGGATGGCCGAAAGCAGCGCCCGCTTGCGCGCCGCCTCGACGAACACCACGGCCTGTTCCACCCGGTCGGCGGTTTGGGCGACGGGGGTGACGGCGACGTGGACCGGGCTCTTCAGCAGGGCGGCGGCAAGCGACTCGATCTCTTTCGGCATCGTGGCCGAGAAGAACAGCGTCTGCCGCTGCCGCGGGATGAAGGAGACGATCTTCTTGATCGGCACGATGAAGCCGAGGTCGAGCATGTGGTCCGCCTCGTCCAATACCAGGACCTCAACGGTGCCGAGGTTCACGGCGCGGTCCGCCAGGTGGTCCAGCAGGCGGCCGGGGGTGCAGACCAGCACGTCCACACCGTTATCGACCGCGCGGGCCTGCTTGGGCTTGGGCACGCCGCCGAACATCAGCGCGACGCGGATCGGCGACCCGGCGGCGTAGCTGCGGAAGCTTTCGGCAATCTGGCTGGCGAGTTCGCGGGTGGGGGCCATGACGAGGCAGCGCACGCCCTTCTTGCCCGGATGGCGGCGCTCGGCGAGCAGGCGGTGCAGGATGGGCAGCGCGAAGGCGGCGGTCTTGCCGGTTCCGGTTTGCGCGATGCCCTGGACGTCCTCACCGGCGAGGACGTGGGGGATCGCCTGCGCCTGGATGGGGGTGGGTTCGACATAGCCCGCCGTTTGCAGCGCGGCCAGAAGTGGCGCGGCAAGGCCGAGGTCTTGGAAGGATGGCATTCAAATCTTTCGTTCTGCGGACGCGCCATCAGCTTGCGGTGGAGCGTCTATCGCGATCAGCAGGACCACGAACCGGCGCAAGACACTGGATGGAGAAAACTGCGTCCGAAAACGGCAGCGCTTGGATCATCAAGGTGCGCGCGGATGGTATAGTGTGTGCGGTGCAACAAAGTCAAGGTAAATGCGTTTTGTCAGCCGAACACCTGCTCCACCCGCAGCGTGATCTCCGGCGCCAGAGCCACCGTCAGCGTCTCGCCGGCGCCATACGACGTTAGCTCCACGTATTGGCCGGATGCCGGCGCACGATGCACAGAGCATCGCACGGAGACCGGCGCCCTGTCCGCACAGGCGGCAGTGAGCGCGTGGTTGATCCTGCGCACCACGGCGGTGCGCCTGACACCCATCGGCGCCATGTCGATGATTTGCCCGGCGATCAGTTCGACCCGGTCGTCCTCGTCTAGAATCCCGTTTTCGGCCATGCGATGATATTCGTCGGCCGTCTACTTATGCCGGGTGATCACCAAGCCCGCCTCATCCATCCCCGCCCCCTTCCATCCGCGCGCGCATCCATAGCACAACTGGCCCCGCCGACTGACAAGGAAGCGCCAGCAGGTTGGACAGCATCATCCTCGCCGAGGACTTGGCCGGCATGCGCTCGCAGGCGCTCGGCTTGGCCGAAGCCGCTGGGCTGGCGCCGCGCATGGTTGCGGTGGCGCCCCGGCCGCCTTGGCGTTGGCTGCCGGCCCGATGGTGGCCAGCGCCGCTGCACGCGGCCGGGGTCGCCGTTCCGCCGGAGCCGCTGGTGATCGGCTGCGCGGGCAAGCCGGCGCCGGTGTTGGCTGCGCTGCGCCGCCGGGGCAAGCAAACGATCCAAATCCAGCACCCCCGCATGGACCCGCTTCTGTTCGATGCCGTGGTGGTGAGCCGGCACGATGAATTAACGGGTCCCAACGTCATCACCACCCGCACCGCGCTGCACCGGGTCACCGCGGCGCGGCTGGTGGCGGCTCGTGCGGATTGGGCGGCGCGGCTGGCGGCTCTGCCCCGGCCTTTGGTCGCCGTGCTGGTGGGGGGGAGCAATGGGCGCTTCCGCCTCGAAGCGGCCGAAGGCGCGGCATTGGCGGCTCAACTGGCCGACATGATGCGGCGGGACCGGGTGGGCCTCGCCCTCACGCCCTCGCGCCGCACCGCACCGGCGGCGGTGGCCGCCTTGCAGGGCGCGCTGAGCCCGCTGGGTGCCCTGGTATGGGACGGGACGGGGGAAAACCCCTATTTCGGCCTGCTCGCCCATGCCGACGCCATCGTCGTCACCATCGACAGCGTGTCCATGGTGTCCGAGGCGGTCGCCACGTCCGTCCCCGTGCTGCTGGCGGAGCTGCCAGGGCGGTCGCGGCGCATTGGGGATTTCCTCGCCGGGCTGCGCGCCGAGGACCGCGTGCGCCCCTTCCACGGCCGGCTCGAGACGTGGCAAACCTGCGCGCTGGACGACACGCAGGCGGCGGCCGATACGGTGCGCCGGTGGTTGGGGTTTTGAGGGCGATGCTGGATATCAACACGTTCGACGCGCGGCAGGGTGGCAACGTGCTCTACAAGGCGTTTGCCCACCCGCTGGCGGCCGAGGCCATCGCGCGGCTGGCGGCCGGGTTGCGCACTCCGCTCGCCGTGTATGACCCGGACGGCGTGGCGGACGCGCTGTTCGCGCTGCACCCGCAGATGCCGGCGCCGACCGAGCTCTACGTGCATGACAGCGAGCAGGTCGGCCACATGCGGGCAGGCTGCCGGGCGCTGCCGCTCACCGGGTTGGCCGAGTCGCGCGCTGGCACGCTGCTGATCGCGAGCTTCGACGCTGGCAAGCTGCAGGCCCGCATCGCGCCGCTGCTGCCCGGCGGCATGGCGCTCGCCACGCTCGAGGCCGCGCGCCTGCCGGTGTCGCTGTTGACCAACCCGCGCCGCTACCTCGACCCGCTGAACTTCGCCACCAACTACGCCTTCTTCCGCGATGCCGACGGGCTCAGCACCCGGCTGGTGACCGCCAACTACTGGGCGGGCTACGGCGCCGGCGCCGTGCGGCTGTGGCTGCGCCTGTTCGGCAAGGCGGGGGACGTGTTGGCGGAGTGGGAACAGGCCCTGCCGCAAGGGCCCGGCGGCGTCATCATCGACAGCGCCGCCATCCGCGCCCGCTTCGCGCTGCCGCCGTTCCGCGGCCAATTGTTCCTGCACGCGGTGGGCGTCGCCGGGCACGACGTGGTGAAATACGCGCTCGACACCTATGGTGCGGAGGGCGAGCCCAGCCTGTCCTGCACGCACGACGCCAATGCATGGCCGTCCGACCGCTATGCCGGGTTGCCCGCCCCGCGCGAGGACGAGCGCGTGGTGTTGTGGCTGCAAAACAGCCATGCCGCCCCCATCCCCGCCGGCACGGTGGCGCTCGACCGCATGGGGGCCGAGCAACCGGCGACGCTGCAGCAGGAGGTGGCGCCGTTCGCCACCGTGGCGCTGGACGTGGCGAGCCTGCTGCCCGGGCTGCGCTGGCCCGCCCAGATCGAGCTGCGCGCCGGCCGCCACATGGTCCGCCCGCGCTACGAGGTGGTGCAGCACGGCCGCACCCGGATCGCCCATGTGAACGTGGAGCGCGCCGACCTGCGGCCGGACCCGGGCATTCCGGCACTGTCCAACCTGCTCGGCCGCGGCTACCTGCTGCCGTTCCCGGTGCTGCCGCCGGACCGGTTCGCAACCGTGGTGCAGCCGACGCCGATGGCCGAGAGCCAGGCCAACTTGCCTATCCGCATCGACGTGTTCGCGCCGGACGGGCGGCTGGTGGCGGAGCGCTTCCTCGGCCGCCTGCCGCGCGACCACGACCTGGCGCTCGACCTGGACGAACTCGGCGCGCCGGACCAGGCGCAGGCCGGCGGCCATGCCGAGCTGGTGTATGATTTCCGCGACGGCGGCGAGGCGGATGGCTGGCTGCACTGCCTGGTGCGCTACCAGGACCGGCGCAGCGGCCACGCGGCCGAGACCAGCTTCGGCGCCCACATCTTCAACACGCTGATGACCTACAAGGGCGAGCCGCAATCCTACAGCGGCCCGCCGCCCGGCCTCACCACACGGCTGTTCCTCAAGCTGGGCGACGCCACACGGCACTCCTTCGCCCACCTGATCTACCCGGCCTCCGCCGCCTGGCACCCCGCCTCGGCCACCCGGCTGCTGCTGCATGACGCCGAGGGCGCGCTGATCGCGGAGGAGAGCCTGGCCATCGCGTGTTCCGGCTCCGCCATGGTGTGGCCACATCGCGTATTCGCCCCGGCGCTGCTGCAGCGCGCGGCGGGCGGCGGCTACGTGCTGGTGGACGACCGCACCTGCCGCCTGTTCGGCTACCACGGCCTGATGGACGAGGCGGGCGGCTTCTCGCTCGACCACATGTTCGGGTTCTAGGATGCTAAAGTCGCACCCGGCCCTCGATGCGGGTGACGGTGTCGCCCCCGACCCAGATGTCGGCGCCGGCCTGCTCGACATGCACCCGGCCGGAGCGTTGCAGCACGGTGCCCTGGCTGGCGACGTAGCGGGGCGGCAGGCGGCCGGCGCCGATCAGCCATTGCGCCAGGCTGGCGTTGAGGCTGCCGGTCACCGGGTCCTCGCGGCCGCCCAACTGGGTCATGAAGGCGCGCACCTCGAGCTGGGCGTCGGGTCCGTCCTGCGCCGGGTCCCAAAAGGCGGCCGCACCCAGGGCAATGCCGTCTAGCACGCCGTAATCCGGGTGCAGCGCCAGCAGCTCGGCCCGGGAGCGCAGCAGCACAGCGACCCAGCCGGGCCCGTTGTCCACAACCTGGGACGCCACCACCGCGTCGGCGGTGATCCCCAAGCCGTCCACGATGCGGCGCAGCAACGCCGGGTCGAGCGGGCCGCTGTTGACCAGCTTGGGGGCGGCGAAGGCCAGCCGGCCACCCTGGCGGCGCACCGCGACCAGCCCGGCGCCGCATTCCTGCTGCACCAGCTCGCCCCGGGGCGAACCACCCGCGGCCAGCCAGGCGTGGCAACTGCCCAAGGTCGGGTGGCCGGCGAACGGCAGCTCCCGAGCCGGCGTGAAGATGCGGAGCCTGTAGTCGGCCGCCTCGTCGCGCGGGGGCAGCACGAAGGTGGTCTCGCTGAGGTTGGTCCAGCGCGCGAAATCGGCCATCTGCGAGTCCGACAGCCCCTCGCCGCCGAGCACCACCGCGACCGGGTTGCCGCGCAACGGCTCGGCCGCAAACACGTCGACCTGCTGGAAAGCGAACTCGTCGGGCATGGCGGCGTCTCCATCGCGTCGGGTGGCGGGAGCCTAGCAGGCGGCGGCGGGCCCGGTTCCGGCATTTTTGGCGGAGCAGGCCCCGCGTGCAGTGCGGCCTATACGGCGCGGGCATGGCTCTCATGGCGCCGTCACGGCTGCAAAGACGGGGCTGCGGTGCCGATCTCATCGCCGTGGGAGCGCGCCAGCGTGGCGGGCCCGAGGGGAGGACAAGCCTATGAGACAGTCTCGTTTGATGTCGGCGGCGGTGCTCGGGTTGACGCTGCTGGTGGCCGCCGCCTGCAGCGCGCCGGCCGCCGGAAACAACGCCGGGTCCGCGGCCCAGCCGGTCAGCGGACCCTATTCCGCCATCACCGGCGGCTACTGATCGGGTGGCCAGCGCACGCCCTTGGGTGCCGCGGCACGTGCTGGTCACGCCTGCTGCGCTGGCTTGGCCCGCGGGGGCGGCGATGGTGGAGCGCGCGGCGGCGCTCGGCGCGGCGGTGGTGACGCTGCCGGCCGACCGCCTGACCGGGCTGCCCGACGCCTACCGCGACGCCAAGACCACTCTTGCCGTGGTGACCGCCAGCCCCAGCCGGCGCCGGCTGCAGCCGATCCCGCCCAGCGCGGACTGGCGCTTCGACCTGGCCGAGGGCTGCCCGGCGCATTGCGCGTACTGCTACCTGGCAGGCTCGCTCGCCGGGCCGCCGATCATCCGCGCCTACGCCAACCTGCCCGACATCCTGGCCGAGCTGCCGGCCGCGGTGGGGCAGGGGCAGGTCACCTCGCGTTCGGCCGAACGCGCCGGCGAGGGCACCACGTTCGAGTGCTCCTGCTACACCGACCCGCTCGCCATCGAGCACCTCACCGGGCACCTGGCCGCGGCCATCCGCCATTTCGGCGCCTGGGACGCGGCGGTGCAACTGCGCTTCACCACCAAGTTCGATGCCGTGGCGCCGCTGCTGGACCTGCCGCACAACGGCCGCACCCGGGTGCGCTTTTCGGTGAACGCGGCCGGTGCGGAGCGCTTTGAGGGCGGGGCGCCCCGTGTCGCGGCGCGGCTGCGGGCGCTGCGGGCGATGGCGGCGGCGGGCTACCCGGTGGGCCTCACCGTGGCGCCGATCCTGCGGCTGGACGATTGGGCCAGCGCCTATGACACGCTGTTCGCCGACGTGGCCGCCGCACTCGATGGGCTGCCGAACGACCTCACGGTAGAGCTGATCACGCACCGCTTCACGCCCAAGTCCAAGCTGGTGCTGGAGCAGTGGTATCCCGGCAGCGCGCTCGAGATGGACGAGGCGCAGCGGGCGCGCAAGATGACCAAGTTCGGCTCCACTAAGTGGGTGTTCCCAAAGGAGCAGATGGCCGACCTGCGCCGCGAACTCACCGGGTCACTGGCCCGCCGGCTGCCGCAAGCGCGCGTCCTCTACTGGACCTGACGGCGCCTGGACCTGACGCCGCCTGGCGTCATACCGGGTCGAGCCCCGCGATCTCGCGCCAGCCGGCTTCGTCGACCGTGGTCACGCCGAGGTCGGCGGCCTTCTTTGCCTTCGACCCGGCGTCCGCCCCCAGCACCACCAGGTCGGTCTTCTTGGACACGCTGTCCGTCACCCGCGCCCCCAGCGCCTCGGCGCGCGCCTTGGCCTCCGGGCGCGTCATGCTGGCCAGCCCGCCGGTGAACACCACCAGCTTGCCGGAGAGCGGGCCCTCTGCGCTCGGGCGTTCCGGCTGCACCTGCAGCTCGCTGGCGAGGTCGTCCAGCACCGCCAGGTTGCGCGCCTCGGAGAAGAACCCGGCCAGTTCCTGCGCGATCGCCTCGCCGACGCCGAGGATGCTGCCCAGCGCCAGCCGCGCCTCCGAGCCGATTTCGGTGGCCGCCAGCATCTGCGCCCGCCATTCCGCCAGCGTGCCGTAATGGCGGGCGAGCAGCTTGGCGTTGTTCTCGCCGATGCGCCGGATGCCGAGGGCGAAGAGGAAGCGCGGCAGGGTGATGCTGCGCCGCGCCTCGATGCCGCGCAGCAGGTTGGCCGCGCTGGTCTTGCCCCAGCCCTCGCGGCCGGCGATGGCGGCCTCGTGCCGGTGCAGGCGGAAGATGTCGGCCGGGGTGTCGATCAGCCCGTCGGCGTGCAAGGCGCGGATGGTCTGCTCGCCGAGATGCTCGATGTCGAAGGCGGGGCGGCTGGTGAAGTGCACCAGGCGCTCGATGGTCTGGGCCGGGCAGACCAGCCCGCCGGTGCAGCGCCGCACCACCTCGCCGGGCGGGCGCACGGCCAGGCTGCCGCACACCGGGCAGGTGTCGGGGAACACGAACGGGGTGGGGCCGCGTGGCGTATCGGGCGCCGGGCCGAGGATTTGCGGGATCACGTCGCCGGCGCGCTGCAGCTCCACCGTATCGCCCACCCGAACGTCCTTGCGGGCGATCTCGTCCTCGTTGTGCAGCGTGGCGCGGGTAACCAGCACGCCGCCGACATTCACCCCCTGCAGCCAGGCCACGGGTGTGAGCGACCCGGTGCGCCCGACCTGGATGCGGATGTCCTCCAGCAGCGTGGTGGCGCGCTCGGCGGGGAACTTCCAGGCGGTGGCCCAGCGCGGCGTGCGCCCGACCACGCCGAGGCGGCGCTGCAGGCCCAGGTCGTCGATCTTGAACACCACGCCGTCGATATCGTAGAGCAGGTCGGCGCGGCGGGCCGCCATGTCGGCGTGGAACTGCTCGGCCGCCGCCTGGTCAAGCCGCTGGCTCAGCGGGTTCACCGCGAAGCCCCAGCGCTGCAGCCGCTCGAGGTAGTCCCAGTGGGTGGGGGCGGGGAGTTCGCTGGCCTCGCCGAATGCGTAGGCGAATAGTTGCAGCGGGCGCGCCGCGGTGGTCGCCGGGTCGAGCTGGCGCAGGCTGCCGGCGGCGGAGTTGCGCGGATTGGCGTAGGGGCGCAGGCCGGCGGCCGCTTGGGCTTCGTTGAGCTTGAGGAAGTCGGCCTTGGCCATGAACACCTCGCCGCGGATTTCGATCCGCTCCGGCGCGCTGCCGGCCAGGCGCTGCGGCACGGCTGCCATGGTCCGCAGGTTCGCGGTCACGTCTTCGCCCTGCGCCCCGTCGCCGCGGGTGGCGCCGTGGCGCAGGCGGCCGTGCTCGTAGGTGAGCGAGATGGAGAGGCCGTCGATCTTGGCCTCCGCCACCAGGCCCAAGGGCGCGTCCTTGAGGCCGAGGAAGCGGCGGGCGCGGGCGCAGAACTCGTCGAAATCGGCCCGGCTGAACGCGTTGTCCAGGCTCAGCATCGGCACGCGGTGGATGATCTTGGCGAACCCGCTGGCCGGGGCGGCGCCGACGCGCTGGCTCGGGCTGTCGGGGCGGATCAGGCTGGGGAAGCGCGCCTCGATGGCGGCGTTGCGTCGGCGCAGCGCGTCGTAGTCGGCGTCGCTGATCTCGGGCGCGTCCTCGGTGTTGTACAGCCGGTCGTGGTGCGCGATGTCCTGCGCCAACCGGGCCAGTTCGTCGGCGGCCTCTTCCTCGGTGAGTTCTTCGGGTGTGCGGTCGGTCATGATGGCGGCTTGGGCCCTCGCTTGGGCGGCGATGTCGCGCTCGATCTACCACCGGCAGTCGTTTTTCACAGCGCCCCTGTCGCCGCGGCCACACTGTTGCAGCAACGCCGAGGTTTCGGCTTTCTTTTTTCCCGGTCCGTTCGCGCAGTGTCGCAGCATCTCTTCGCAACACTCTGACCCGTCTCGCACTTGCCATTGCGGACGCATTGCAAGAGCGTCATAGAACCGTTGGCCGGATCACGAATTGCTTCGAAGTCTCTTTCCTTCTGCATCGCACCGGCTCACATACCGCTCGCAATGCAAATCCATGCGAGCTGCGCCGCCCGCGAGGGCCAAGGCGTATTGCTGCTAGGTCCTTCCGGATCAGGGAAGTCCGACCTGTTATTGCGCTTGCTCGATCGTGGTTTCGACCTGGTGGCCGACGACCGGGTCGACCTCGAGGCCGGTGTCGCCTCCGCGCCCGCCGCCATCGCCGGGCTGGTCGAGGTGCGCGGCATCGGCGTGGTGGAACTGCCGCACATCCCGCGCGCCGCCGTGGTGTTGGCGGTGGCGCTCGGCACCGGCGAGCGGATGCCCGACCCGGCGCGCCACGGCCCTTCCGGCTGCCCCCTCGTCCATGTCGACCCGGCGGCCGCCTCGGCGGTGCAGCGCGTCGCCTTGGCGCTCGACTGCGTGCTGGGCCGAACCCGCGCCATCGCCGGTGCCTTGACGTGACGCCGCGCCGGGTCGTCCTCGTCACCGGGCTGTCGGGCGCGGGCCGCTCATCCATCCTGCGGGTGTTGGAGGATTTGGGCTACGAGGCGGTCGATAACCCACCCTTGGCGCT
This sequence comes from Acetobacteraceae bacterium, assembly GCA_965199105.1. GTDB lineage: Bacteria > Pseudomonadota > Alphaproteobacteria > Acetobacterales > Acetobacteraceae > LMUY01. The sequence goes on from CBDAQO010000002.1 coordinate 3,038,976, forward strand.
GATCGAGGAACTCGCCTGCCGAACCGAGCGCCCGGTGGCGATTGGGATCGACGCGCGCAGCCGCGGGTTCGACGCCGACGCGACCCTGGCCGTGATCGACCGGCTGCGCCAAGCGGGGGGGCTTTGGCCCGAGCTGGTGTTTGCCTACGCCGAGGATGGCGCGCTGCTGCGCCGCTTCACCGAGACGCGCCGGCGCCACCCGCTCGCCCCGGACGGGCGGGTGACGGACGGGATCGCGCGCGAGATCGCCCTCACCGCCCGACTGCGCGAATCGGCCGACTTGGTGATCGACACGTCCGACACGAGCCTGCCGGCGTTGCGCCACTTGGTGGAGGCGCGCTTTGCCGCCCCCGTCGCGGGCCGCCCCGCCTTGACGGTGTCGCTGCTGTCGTTCGGTTACCCGCGAGGGCTGCCAAAAGAGGCAGATCTGGTGTTCGATGCACGCTTCTTGCGCAACCCCCACTACGATCCCCATCTCCGCCCACGCACCGGGATGGACGCGGACGTCGCTGCCTACGTCGAGGCAGACCCTGATTTCACCCGGTTTTTCGACCAGATCATGGCCATGTTGCGGCTGCTGCTGCCCCGCTTCGTGCAGGAAGGAAAGAAATACGTGACCATCGCGGTCGGTTGCACAGGCGGGAGGCACCGCTCGGTGCGCATCGTCGAAAAGCTCGCCGCCCAGCTCTGCAGCGCCAGGCGGTCCTGCGAGGCCGGGCTTGACATGGCGGCATGGCAGGTGACGGTTGCGCACCGTGAGTTGCAGAAAGTCGATGCGTCACACCCTGGCATGCAGCTCGTGGGTTCCGTTCAGGCGCAGGAGGCCTAAGACCCCGCCATGATCGGACTCGTCCTGGTTTCCCATGGCCGCCTCGCCGAGGAACTTCGCCTCGCGCTCGAGCATGTGGTCGGCCCGCAGGAACACGTCGCCACCGTCTGCATCGGGCCAGACGACGACATGGAGATGCGTCGCGCCGACATCCAAGCCTGCATCGTGCGGGTGGACGAAGGCGACGGCGTGGTGCTGCTGACCGACATGTTCGGCGGCACGCCCTCGAACCTGGCCATCTCGCTGATGGACCGGCCCGGCGTGGAGGTGATCGCCGGAGTGAACCTGCCGATGCTGGTCAAGCTCGCCAAGGTGCGCGGCCGGCGCCCGCTGGGCGAGTGCGTCGACTGCGCCGAGAGTGCCGGGCGGAAATACATCGCCGCGGCGTCCCACGTGCTGCATGGCTGCCGGCTCAACGGGAAGGGCAGCTAGGCCGCATCATGGACGGTGCGGCCGCTCCCGTCCTGGTGGTGCACGCCACCGTGCGCAACCGCCGCGGCCTGCATGCCCGCGCCGCCGCCAAGTTCGTCAGCACCGCCGAGCGGTTCGCCGCCGCCATCGAGGTGGAGGCCTACGGGCAGACCGTGTCGGCCCAGTCCATCATGGGGCTGATGATGCTGGGGGCGGGCACCGGCACGGCGCTCGAGATGCGCGCGACCGGCGACGATGCGAAAGATGCCCTTGCGGCGTTGGCCGCGTTGGTCGATGCCGGTTTCCATGAGCAAGACTGAGGAAACGGGGCCACAGAACCCCTGTGCCACGCCGCGCCAGCCCGGCTTTGAACGGCGGCTGAGCGGGCTGCCGGTCGGCGCGGGGGTTGCCATCGGCCCGCTGTTCAGCACCACCGAGCCCAAGCCCGAGTTCACCCGCCAGCGCATCGTGGCCTCCGACATCGAGGCCGAACGGGTGCGGCTGGACGCGGCGGTCACCGTCTCGCGCAAGCAACTGGGCAAGCTGCGCGCCCGCCTGCAAGTGCTGCCGGAGGAGACCCAGGCGGAGATCGCGCCGTTGCTGGACGCCTACAGCCAGATGCTGGGCCAGTCCCGCCTGCTGCGGGGGGCGCGGACGCGGATCGCGGAGGGGTTGCGCTCGGCCGAGCGGGCGGTGATGGACGAGGCGGAGGCGATCGCGGCCGCCCTGGTCGCGGCCAACGCCGATGACCCGGCGGCCGGGCAGCGCCGGGCCGAAGAGGTGCGCGACATCGGCCGCCGGCTGGTGCGCAACCTGACGCGGGCGCCGTTCCGCTCCTTCGCCGGCCTGCCAGCGGGCGCCATCGTGGTCGCGGAGTGGCTCACCCCGGCCGACGCGGCGCTGATCGACCCCTCCCGCGTGGCCGGGGTGGCGACCGAGGAGGGCGGCGCGGACGGCCACACCGCCATCATGCTGCGCGCGCTCGGCATCCCCACTGTGCTGGGTGCGCTCGGGCTGATGGCCCACATGCGGCCCGGCGGCGTCGCGGTGGTGGACGGCTCCTCCGGCCTGGTGATCCTAGACCCGTCGCCGGCCGTGCTGGTGCAGGCGAGGCGCGCGGTGATCGCCTTCGCCCGCCGGCGCCAGCGCTGGGGACGGCTGCGGAGGCTGCCGGCGGTGACCGCCTGCGGGGTGGCGGTGGAGCTGCAGGCCAACCTCGAAATCCCGGCCGAGCTGCCGCTGATCGCCCAGTCCGGCGCGCACGGGGTGGGGCTGTTGCGCAGCGAGTTCCTGTTCATGAACCGCGACACCATGCCGGACGAGCGCGCCCAGGCCGAGATCTACACCGCCGCGGTCGAGGCCATGGCGGGGGACCCGGTGACCATCCGCGCGCTCGACTGGGGCGGCGAGAAGGAGATCGAGGCGCTGATCGCCAGCGGCGTCGTGCATGACCAGCCGCACGTGAACCCGGCCTTGGGCGCGCGCGGCATCCGCATGCTGCTGGCGCACCCCGAGCTGCTGGAAACCCAGTTTGCCGCCATCCTGCGCGCGGCGGCGGCCGGGCCAGTGCGCGTGCTGCTGCCGATGGTGACCAACCCGGCGGAGGTGCAGCAGGCGCGGCAGATCTATCTCGCGGCGGCCGAGCGGCTGCGGCTGCGCGGGCTGCGTGTGCCCAGCCCATTGCCGCCGCTCGGCATCATGGTGGAGATGCCGGCGGCGGCGCTGTGTGCCGCTGCGTTGGCCGCGGCCGCGGATTTCTTTGCCATCGGGACCAACGACCTCACCATGTACACCCTGGCGGCGGACCGGGCCGAGAGCGACGCGCAGCAGATCTACGACCCGCTGCACCCCGCCGTGCTGCGGCTGATCGGCATGACGGTGGCGGAGGCGCAGCGCGCCGGCATCCCGGTGTCGATCTGCGGCGAGATGGCGGCCCAGGCGCGCAACATGCCGCTGCTGCTCGGCATGGGGCTGCGCTCGTTCTCGGTCAACGCCACCGCCGTGCCGCGGGTGAAGCAGGCGGTCCGCACCAGCCAGGTCGCTGCCTGCGAGGCGCTGGCCGCCGCGGTGATGCAGGCCACCAGCGCGGAGTCGGTGGCCGGGCTGGTGCGGGCATTCGGCGAGCGGAGGTAGCTAGAGCAGATCCCGATCAGGTGGCATCACCTGATCGGGTGAAGAGGCTCGCCAAACAAAGAGCTAGAGGATTTGGAGCGAGCCAAAGCGAACGGAAAATCCTCTAACCGGTGGCGGCGAGGTCGAGCCGGGCGCGGATCGCCTCCAACACGTAGCCGCTTTCCACCCGGGGGGCGCAGAAGCGGGCGGGGCAGGGGCGGGCATCCGGGTAACGCGCCGGGTAGTCAGACGCGTTATGGAACATCTGCCGGCTGTCGTCGTCGACGAAGGTCTCGCTCGGCACGCCCTCGGCCAGCAGCGTGTCATGGCTGTCGAGCTCGACGTGGACGTAGTCGATCCGCGCGGAAGCCGGGTCCCGCACGATCGTGGTGCCGTTGACCAGCAGGCGCGCGGCGACCAACACGCCGTCCAGCAGCATGGCGTGTTCCGGGGAGACCCGCAGGTCCCGCCGCGGCAGGGCCGGGCCGAGCGCGCCGGCGCGGAACAGCACGGGCAGCAGCTCGCGCCGCCCAGCCAGAAAGCGCCCGGCATAGCTGCGCCGCCCGACCCAGCGGATTGGCCGCAGCGCCCCCGAGCTGGTGACGATGAGGTCGCCGATTGCCAGGCTCTCCACCGCGCGCTCGCCACGGTCGGTGAGGATGCGGGTGCCGGCGCAGTAGCAGGCGGCGCCGACGACCGCGCCGGCGGACAGTTCGAGCTGGTCGGGCGAGCTTCCCGGCACCGCCGCCAGCATGAACGGCAGGCTGCTGGCGCCCACGATGTCGAGCGCGTAGACGCCGTCGCTGGTGGGCGTGGCGGCGGCGTTGGTCTCCTGCAGCGGCACCCCGTCTTCGGTGAGCGTGACGATGTCGCCCGACACGGTGAGGCCGAGCGCGCCGCCACTGCCGAGATTGGGCGTCAGCAGGATGGCGTCGCCCGCGGAAAAGCCGCTGATGGCATTGGCGGGCGCGTTGTTGAAGGTTGAGTTCGCCTCGGGCGCCGGGTCGACCAGCAGCACCCCGTCGGCACCCGGCGCGAAGCTGATCGGGATGCTGCCGCCGGCATAGGCGTTGGGGAGCTCGAGCGTGCCGCCGCTGATCACCAGCCCGGACGCGCCTAGCCCACCGGACGTGCCGAGGTCGAGCGTGCCGGCGCCGGATTGGATCAGCGCGCCACCGTTGGTGATGCTGCTGGTGAAGTCGAGCACGGTGCCGGACGCTTCGTTCACGCCGACGTCGCCGTCGTTGTAGTCGGTGATGGTGTAGGTCGTGCCGCCGTTCTCCAGCGAGCCATTGCCAAACGGCGGGCCTGGATCACCAGGGGTCGGCGCCGCGCTCGACACGATGACGGGGGCGCTGGTGCCGGTGACGGTGAGGTCGGTGCCGCCCACGCCGTCGGCGCTCAGTTGGTAGGTGTAGGCGCCGGCGCTGGCGATCGGCAGCGCGATGCTCGCGCCATTGGAAATGGTGATCGGGTTGGTGCTGGGCAGCACCAGCGGCTGGCCGTTGGACGTGATGTCCACCACCGTCGCGCCGCTGCTCAACGGCGCCACGCCGAGCGCTGTGCTGAACGGCAGGAAGCCGAGGTCGATCACGTCGCCGGGCGCGATGGCGGTAATGGGGGCGAAGCTTGCGGCGGAATAGAGGTAGCCGCCATTGCCGGTGTTGGTGTCGGCCTCCACCAGCCCGGTGATGTCGAGCGTGGCGCTGGCCCCGGGGGCGAAGCTGAACGACGTGATGCCGGCGCCGGTGGACGCGGTGGCCGCGACCGTGCCGCCGGCGATCACCACCGTGCCGTCGAACAGCGCGTAGGCTTCGTAGCCGGGCAGCACCAGCGTGCCGGGCCCGGACTGGATAATGGCGCCCGAGGGCAGCGGTGTGGCCGCGGGCGTCACGTAGTCGGGGTCCGACGGCTCGTAGTAGCTGCCGCCGTCGGAGAACGTCGTGCTGGTGCCGTACTGCTCGGTGTAGACCCAGTTGCCGTTGGAGAGCGCCGCGACTTGCCATGCCGTGCCGCCGCCGGTGGTGGTGACGTCGGCCAGCGCGGCCAGTTCGGTGCCGGAGTTGCCGTCGCTCTCGGCCCCCAGCAGCAGCCCGCTCGCCCCGGCAATGGTCAGCGTGGCGATGCTGCCATCGGTGAACTCGTCCGGCGCACCGCTGGCGTTGAGGAGCGTCACGGTGTCGCCGTTGACCGACACGTCGAGCCCGGCGGCGGGGTAGGCCAGGCTGGCCAGGTCGATCACGTCGCCCGCGGTGAAGCCGGAGATGACGTTGCCGGGGGTGTCGCCGTCGACCAGCAGGGTGCCGGCGCTGTCGCTGTTGAAGTCGATCGCGCCGGACCCGGCTGCGGCCGCGCTGGTGAGCTCGACCGTGCCGCCATAGATCGTGACCGTGCCCAGGAAGCCGCTCAGCGACCCGGCGAGGGTGAGCGTGCCGCCGCCATATTCCACCAGCGCGCCGGCTCCGGTGAGGGTGCCGGCGAAGACGGCGTCGCCGCCGTCGGGCTGGGCAAACCCGAGCGTGGCGTTGTCGACCACGGCGCCGCCGGCCGACACCAGGTCGTTCAGCGCGCCGCCGGAGCCCAGGCTCTGCACGCCGCCGGACAATACCACCGTGCCCGTGGTGGTGCCTCCCGCCACGATCTGCTCCGCCCCGGCGCCGACCCGGGTGCCCGTCGCGGTGCCGCCGGACAGCACGCGCTCGGTGGCGCCACTCAGCCCGGCTGCGACGCTAGACAGGACGCTGCCAGACACGTGGCCGCTGCTCACCAGCACCGTGCCGCCGCCCGCCACCAGGGTTGCCGACGCGGTGCCGCCCGACAGCACCAGGCTGCCGCCGGATGCCACCCGTACCGCCTCCGCCAAGCCGCCGTTCAGCGTGAGCAAGCCGCTGTCCAGCACGGCGGAAACCGTCCCCATGGCGCCCACCGCCACGCTGCCCGCCGCGGCCACGGTGTCGTTGACCGTGCGGCCGCCGGGCGCCACCAATTGCTTGCCGCTGATGGTGCTGCCGCTGTCGGTGCCGCCGCTGACCAATTCGCTGCCCAGCACGAGGGCGCCCGAGACCAGCCCGCCCGCCATCACTTGCAGGGCCGCGCTGGCCGTAATGGTGCCGAGCAGGCCGGAGCCGCCGGACGAGACCGTCTCCATCCCATAGGCCGAGACGATGCCGGCACTGGCGACGCCGCCACCCAGCACGAGCAGGGTGCCACCGCTGCTCACCACGGTGGCAACGGCGCGCCCGGCGACGGCTTCGGTGGCCGCGCCGTATCCGCCCAGGCCTTCCTCCAGCACCGAGTTGCTGGTGGTGCCGCCGGCGAGCACGGCTTCGGTGCCGCCCACGCTGGTGGCGCTGGCCAGGCCGCCGCTGCTGATCGTTTGCGTGCCGCCCGCGTTCACCTGGCCAGCCGACGCGCTGCCGCCGCCCGAGACCGTCTGGCTGCCACCGGCTGAAACCGTGCCCGAGACGTCGGTTCCGCCGGAGAGGACTTCCTGCCCGGCGATCCCGGTGCTGGTAGAGCGCCCGCCCGAGAGCACGGTCAACACCGAGCCGGCGGGCACGGCCAGGCCGGTCATGCTCATCCCGGAGGAAATCGTCGCCATGCGATGGTACTCCGTTACGGCCGCAGTCCGAGCCGAAACGTTCCATAAAGTAACACGGGCCGCGCTACAATTGAGGGCGAGGCCTTTTGTTCAACCACCGCGTGTAAAAAATCCGTTAATGCGGAGCTAAATCGTCCGCCCGCCATCCACCGGCAGCACCACGCCGGTGATGAAATTGGCCGCATCCGACGCAAGGTAGAGGCACGCCTGGGCGATGTCCTCGGCTTCGGACAGCCGGCCGAGCGGGATCGTGCTGGTGAAGCGGGCACGGTTCTCCGGCGTGTCCGGCATGCCCATGAAGGCCTCGAGCAACGCCGTGGCGCCCATGACCGGGGCGATGCAGTTCACCCGGATGCGGTCGGCCGCCAGCTCGGCCGCTAGCGCGCCCGACACCAGGTTCACCGCGCCCTTGGTCGCGTTGTACCACGCCAGCCCGGGGCGCGGCCGGATGCCGCCGGTCGAACCGATGTTGATTATGCAGCCGCCCCCCTGCATCCGCATCACCGGCACGGCCGCAGTAACCATATGGAAGATCGATTTCACGTTCACCGCGAACACGCGGTCGAACTGCGCCTCGGTGGTCTGCAGCAGCGGCTGGTTTGGGTAGCTCCAACCGGCATTGTTGACCACGATGTCCAACTGGCCGCCATGCGCGGTCGCGGCGGCCACCGCGTTGGCCACGTCGGCGGCGTCGGTCACGTCACCGACGAAGGCCGTCGCCTGCCGCCCGATCTTGCCGGCCACGGCCTCCGCGCCGGGGCCGTTGCGGTCCATCAGCAGCACGCGGGCGCCCTCGGCGGCGAACCGGGTGGCGATGGCGGCGCCAAAACCCGACGCCGCCCCCGTGACCAGCGCAGACTTACCTTCCAAACGCGACATGGCGGTCCTCCCTTTGTTGTGCCGGTTTTGCCACCGGCTGGACAAAACACGCCAGCAAAGGCGCCGCCGGGTCAAGTTGCCGACAACTTTACAGAGGTAATGGCGAAGCGAGGGCTGCTTCAGGCCAAACTCCCCCCGCGGGCGCATCTTGGAGCCGGGTGGACCCGATGCTGGACCCGAGCTTGTCCGAGGACGCGATGATACAGCCGGCGCGACGCCCAACTCATCCGGTCGCCCTGGTTTGGGACGAAGCCTTGGACGGTGTCCCCGTGGTGGCGATCGGCGCCGCGCGGCCGCAGTGCGAGGCGTTGCTGCACCTGCTGGCCACGCTGCCAGGCGAAACCCAGGCCGCCTGCATCGTGTTCGACACTGGCGAGGGCGTGACCGACAGCGAGTTGGGCAGGCTCACGCCCGAACTGCTCGGCCGGGCGGACATTCAGTGGGCGCAGAACGGTATGGCGCTGCAACCGGGCGCTATCTTGCTCGCCCCCGCCGCAAGCACGGTGGCGCTGGCAGGCGGCCGCATCACCATCCTCCCCGGCGGCGGCCCGCATGCCTTGGACGCGTTCGCCGTGTCGCTCTCCCGCAGCGCCCGGCCGGCGGTGATGGTGGTGATGGCCGCGCCGGGTTACGCCGCGGTGCTCGGCGCGGCGGCACTGCGGGCCCGCGACGCCGCCGTGGTCGTCACGGCCGAGTGGCGTGCCGGGCCGGATGGCTGGAACCTGCCCGACCCGGCGGTCGCACTGGAGGGGCTGGCGGCCGCGGTCGCCACCCAGTTGCAGCGCCAAACCAGGTCCACCCGCGGCCGTGCCAACCCATTGCCCAGCCCATTCCACGACTCCGCCGAAGCCGAGGGGCTGGTCGGGGACCTGATCGGCGACCTGGCGCCCGGCCGCGCGCCCGGGGCCAAGCTGCGCGCCTGGGTGCTCGGTTGCGGCACCGGGGAGGCGGTCTACGGCCTGGCAGTCGCGCTGCGCGGGCAGCTTGCGCCGCGTGGCCTGTCGCTGCAGGTGTTCGCCACCGACGTCGACAGCCAAGCGCTCACCGTGGCGCGCGCGGGCCGCTACCTCGGCCAAATCGCCCAGGCGGTGCCGCCCGCCGCTTTGGAGCGCTGGTTCGAACGCCAAGGCTCGGCCTTCATCGTCAAGCCCGAGCTGCGCGAGCTTTGCGTGTTCTCCGCCCACAACGTGCTGCGGGACCCGGCCTTCTCGCATATCGACCTGATCTGCTGCGCCAACGCACTCGGCGAACTGGCGCCTGCGCTGCAAAACCGCGTGCTGACCATCTTGCACGCGGCGCTGCAGCCCGACGGCGCGCTCTGGCTGGCCTGCGACACCACGCCGCCCGCGGCCCTGTTCCGCCCGGTGGATGGCCGGCCCGGCCTCTATCGCCGCGCGGCCACGCCACGGCCCGCGCCCGCGCTTCCCGCCGCCGTGCCGGATTGGCGCCGCGTGTCCACGCTGGGCCGCTGGCGCCAGGCCGGCCTGGCCGCGATCACGGCGCAGGCGGAGCAGATCGCCGCCACCCACGGGCCGCCCTTCGTGGTGGTGGATGCCGCATCCGAGGTGTTGCACTTCTCGGCGCGGATCGGGCGCTATCTGTCGCCCGCGCCCGGCAAGGCCACGCTCAACCTGCTGCAACTGGTGCATCCCGAGCTGCGCCCAAGCCTGGCCACCCTGCTCGAGCGCGTTGCGCAAACCGGCGCGCCGCAGACCAGCCGCAGCGGCATGGAGACCAGCGATGGCCGGGTGAGCGTGAGCCTGCAGGCCGAGCCGATCGCGGCCGCCGAACCCGGCCTGCGCCACGTCGTGGTGCTGCTCCAGGATGGTGCCGAGCCGGGCGCGCCCACGGCCGGCGCGCGCGAGGCCGAGCTGGCGCTGGGCGCCGCGCAGGAGGAGCTGCGTTCGCTGGGCGAGGAGTTCCGCCTGGTCAGCGGCGAGCTGGCCGACCGGGCGGAGCAGTTGCGGCGGGCCAACTCCGACCTGCGAAACGTGCTGGAAAGCAGCCAGGTCGCCATCGTCTTCCTCGACGCCTCGCTGCAGGTGCAGAGCTTCACCCCCGCCTCCGCCGCCGTGATCCCGCTGGCCGCCACCGACATCGGCCGCCCGGTGACGCATTTCGAACCGCGTGTCGATTACCCCGGCCTGGCGCAGGACGCCGCGCACGTGCTGCAAAGCCTGGCGACGGTGGAGCGTGAGGTGAGCGCCAGGGATGGCAGCCGCCGCTATCTCGTCCGCATGCTGCCGTACCGCCGCGTCGACAACTTCATCGCCGGCGTCGTCGTGACCTTCCTCGACGTGACCGTGGCGTTCCAGGCCGAGCACGCCATGCGCAACAGCGAAGAGCGCTTTCGCATGATGGCCGAGGTCGTGCCCGCCTTCCTGTTCATCGCGGACGGCGGCGGCGCCTGGCAGTATGTGAACCCGCCGTTCTACCGCTTTACCGGCCTGGCCGCGGGGGCTGCGGTCGGCAGCGGCTGGTGGGACGCGATCCATAGTGAAGACGCCAGCGCCGCGCACCTCGCCTGGGCGGACGCGATCGCGCGCGGTCGTGAGATCGAGCTGGAACTGCGGCTGCACCGGGCCGATGGCGGCGAAACCTGGTTCCTGCTGCGCGCCGTGCCGCGGCTGGAGCAGGGCGCCGCGGTGGCATGGTTCGGCTCCTGCACCGACATCGACGCCAGCCGCCGCTCGGCCCGGCGGCAGCGCGAACTGCTCGGCGAGCTTCAACATCGCGTGAAGAACATCCTCGCCGTGGTGCGCTCGGTGGTGGTGCGCACGGTGGAGACCAGCAAGACGGTGGACGAGCTCTCCGCCCATCTCTCCGGCCGCATCAGCGCCATCGCCCGGGTGCAGGGGATGATCGCGCGCAACGCCGGCAACGGCGTGATGCTGTCCGAACTGGTCGACGAGGAGCTGGCGGCGCATGGCGGCCACATCGACAGCCAAACCGAGGTGTCCGGCCCGACCGTGATGCTCACCGGCAAGGCGGCGGAGGGGCTTGGCCTGGCGCTGCACGAGCTGACCACCAACGCGATCAAGTTCGGCGCCTTTGCCGGCGCCTCCGGACGGCTGCGGGTCGCCTGGCGGCTGTTTCCGCTCGGCGTGGCCGATCCGCCACGGCAGCGCCTGGTGCTCGAATGGCAGGAAAGCGGCGTTTCGGTCACCGACCTGCAGCCTGGCCGGTCGGGTTTCGGGCGGGAGTTGCTCGAATCGGGCCTGCCCTACGAAGTTGGTGCCGACACCACGCTGGAGTTCCGTCCCGGTGGCATTCGGTGGGTGATCCAGCTCGAGGTTGCCGACGCCCAGCCCGCGCCGAGCTTTGCTGCCCCGCATTCATAACGGCAGCGTGTGAGTAGAGGCTTGCAACGAAGCGCGACGCGGGCGGTTCGGTGCTATGGTGGGACAACGCGCCTTGGTGCAAACGGGGAGGCGGTCGTGATTCAAGAGGCTCGTTCGAACAGCGCGGCGACCCGGCTCGACCGGGGCGGAGTGATAGCGCGGTTGAGCCAGATGGCACCGCTCGCTCCGGGTGAGGTGCGCGCTATCGAGGACCTCTGCAGCACCGCCCGAAGTTGCCCGGCCCGCACCGAGCTGCTGACCGTCGGCTCGGTGCAAATGCCGCAATTCCTGCTGTCCGGCTGGGCCTGCTACCACCGTCTGCTCGGCGACGGCCGCCGCCAGATCGTGAGCTTCATCCTGCCTGGGGACACGGTGGGCTCGGTGCTGAACTCAGGCCTGCCATCCGCGTGCAGCGTGATTGCGCTCACCGCGGTGACGCTGATCGACGCGCGCTCGCTGGTGACCGCGGCGGAAAACCGGGCGGCGCCGTCCGGCTTCGCGCAGTTGCTGCGGGTGATTGCGGCGCGCGACGAGCAGGGCCTGCGCGACCAGATCGTCCGCCTGGGGCGGCAGACCGCCTATGAGCGCATGGTGCATCTGCTGCTGGACTTCCACGAGCGTCTGAGCGCCGCCGGGCTGTCGGACCGGGACGCGTTCAGCCTGCCGCTCACCCAGGAGACCTTGGCCGACGCGCTCGGCCTGAGCGTGGTGCATGTGAACCGCACACTGCAGCAAATCCGGCGCGACGGGTTGCTCGAGCTGCGCGGCGGCATGGTGACCATGCTGCAGCCGGAGCGCATGGCCGTCGTGGCCGACTGGCGCTCCCCGATCCACAACCGCCCTTAATCGAGGCGAGGCGGGGTCGCGCCGGCCGCTGAAGCGCTCCGGCCCATCCGTTGCTGAACCAGGCGGCTGCCGCCATGCCGGGGCTGGTCGGCCGGCGCCCGCTCGCGTAAGGGTCGAAACGGCGCACAAAGCCCACTACTCTGGTGCTGCCCAACAATGCCACATACGATTGTGAGCACTTGGTCGAAAGGTGCCATGAGCAAACGCTCCCGCGCGTCGGGAAGGATCGATGAGCTTCGCAAGCGCTGGGTGGTGACAAGCCCCAGCGCCATGGAGCTGCTCCGGGTCCTGCTGGCAGCCTCGCTGCTGGTGCCGCTTATGTTGTTCGTGTTCGCCTCCTGGCTGGACTACCGGGGCGCGTTCGCCGAAGCCGACCGGGACCTGCTGCGCACCAGCGAGGTCGCTCGCGAGCAGGCGGCCAAGCTGTTCGACAGCGAGGCGCAGGTGATCGACCGGGTCAACGAGCTGATGCGGGGCATGGGCGTGGCCGACGTCCACCGCCAGGAGCCCGAGCTGCACGAAGCATTCGGCCGCATCGTCGACCACCTCCCGGTGATCCAGAGCGTGCTGGTGGCCGACGTCGAGGGCCATCCCCTGGTCAGCGCCTCGACCTTTCCCGTTCCGTCCGGGGTGCAGATCACCGACCGCGACTATTTCAGCGCCATCGTGCAAGACCGGGTCGGCACCTTCGTCACCGGGCTGCAGGTCGGCGAGGTCAACAAGCAGTTGTTCTTCGGCCTGGCCCGCCCCTGGACGACCATGGCGGGCTCGATCAGCGGCGTGATCGACGTGGCGGTATCACCGTCGTTCTTCCAGGACTTCTACCAGGCCTTGGCCGGGGAGGGCAGCGACGCCGCGAACAGCAAAGTGCTGGCCCTGGTGCGCGAGGACGGCCAGCCGCTGGTGCGCTACCCGCCGGTGATCGGCTCGATGGGGCGCCTGCCACGCGACAACCCCTTCATCGCCGCCATTCGCGCCCAACCCCTCTATGGCCTGTATCGCGGCCAACTGTTCCTGTCCGACAGCGGGCCCGTGCGCCTGTTCGCCTACCGCAAGGTGCAGGACTATCCCATCTACGTCGTGGCCGCGCGGAGCGAACGCTCCATCGTGCGCGAATGGCGCAACACCATGGGCAGCCACCTCGTCTTCGGCCTGCCGGCGACCTTGGCGCTGTGCGCGGTGGCGTGGACGGCGCTGGTGCGCACCCGCCGCGAGGGCGAGGCGCTGGCCCGGGCTCGGCACGAAATCCAGCGCCGCGAGACCGCCGAAGCCGCCCTGCTGCGCTCCCAGCGGCTGGAAGCGATCGGCCAGATGACGGGCGGCGTCGCGCACGACTTTAACAACCTGCTGACCGTGATCCTCGGCAGCGCCGACATGCTGACCCGCCGCCCCGACGACCCGGCCCGCGTGACCCGGGTGGCCGAGCAGATCGCCCTGGCGGCCCGGCGCGGCGGCGAGGTGACGCAGCAATTGCTGGCGTTCTCCCGTCGGCAATTGATCAACCCCGAGCTGCTCGACCTCAACCAGCGGCTGCGGGACTTCAAGCCGCTGCTGGACCGCGCCGCCCGCGAGGCGGTGCAGGTGGACCTGGACCTGGACCCGGCGCTCGGCGCAGTGCGGCTCGACCCGGGCCATTTCGAGGCCGCCATCCTCAACTTGGTGGGCAACGCGCGAGACGCGATGCCCAATGGCGGCCGCGTGGTGATCTCCAGCCGCAACGTGCTGCTCACCACCGGGCAGGGTGAGATGGGCCCGGGCGAATACGTGCGCATCGCGGTGAGCGACGACGGCATGGGAATGGACCCGCTGACGCTGGCGCGCGCCTTCGAGCCGTTCTTCACCACCAAGGAGATCGGCCAGGGTACCGGGCTCGGACTGAGCCAGGTCTACGGCTTCGCCAAGCAGGCCGGCGGGGACGCCAGGATCATGTCCGCGCCGGTGGAGGGCACCACCGTGGAGTTGTTGCTGCCCCGCGCCGTGCAGGCTGCGCCCATCGTGCCCGCCTTTGACGCCGCGGACCGGCTGGGCAGCCATTGCGGCGGCGGCGAGGTGGTGATGGTGGTGGAAGACGAGCCCGGCGTGCGGGACATGGCCGTGGAGAGCCTGCAGGGGCTGGGCTACACCACGCTGGCCTTCGCCTCCCCCCGCGCCGCGCTGGACCATTTGCGCACGGACGGGCAGGTGGACGTGTTGTTTTCCGACGTGGTGATGCCGGGCGGGATCACCGGCTTCCAGTTGGCGGCCGAAGCGCGCCGGCTGCGGCCCGGCCTGAAGATCCTGCTGACCTCCGGCTTCACCGGCACCTACCGCGACGAGGATTTGCGCGACCTGCCGCTGCTCACCAAGCCCTACGACCGCGACCGGCTGGCGTTGCAACTGAGTGCGCTGTTGGCGGCGTGAGCGCGCCTGGGTTCACTCGTCGATAAGTTGCCAGCCGGAGCCAAGCTGCCAGGTGAGCCGGTCGAACGAAAACCTGTTGCCGCCCCCTGCGCCGGGCTGATCGGCTTCGCGGCTGATCGGCACCTTTTTTATGTGGCAGAGCAGCAACGCGCCAACGCCGCCATGCGAGACGATGGCGACATCGCCGGCCGGCGCGGCGGCAATGGCCTCGTGTACAGCGGCAACGATGCGGTGCTGCGCGTCGAGAGCCCGCTCCCAGCCGCGCACGCTTGCTGCGGGATGGGCAAAGAACTGGTCTGCGACAAGCTCGAACTCATGCTTTGGCAGGTAGCCGGTGGACGAGCGGCCGTTCTCACCCAAGGCCGGGATCACGCACGGGGTGAGGTTCCGTTTGCCGGCGAGCAGCTCGGCCGCTTCGCGCGCCTTGCGCTCGCTGCTGCAGAAGACGGAGCAGGTCGCCCCTGCCCAATCCTGCTCCGCCGCGCGTCGCATGTGGGCCACGCCAACGGGGGAGAGCGGCCATTCGGGCACGGGTATTGCCGGGTCGATGACGACTTCTGGGTGGGTGATGAAGTGGACCATTGCCATGCCAAGGCGGTTTACCATGCCGCGCCTCGCTCAGGGGGTCGGCAGGTCATGAAAGGTCGCCAGGAGAGGGAGCATCGCGGCCAACGCCGGGTCGCGCAGCGTGGCGAGTTCGGCTACGTGTTGGTAGGTCGGCATCAGCCTGGCGAGCGTCGCGTCTGAGGATGTGGCGGGATGGAAGTAGAGTTCGCTCACCCCGGCGGGCAGGTGCGCCGCCAATCGCAACAGCCGCTCCCGCGTCATCCCGCCGCTCCAATGCAGGCCGAACACGTGATCGGTGGTGGCGAGCCCGGCCCGGCGGACCTGGCCGCGCAGCACGCCGGCCCAGCGGGACAGCGCTTGTGCGCCGATCCCAGGGCGCTCGCCGCAGCGGCGCAGCACCGCGGCAGGCTCGGCGGGGACGCGGACCGCGCGCAACCCGTAGTGCCGCCCCTCCTCGAGCAGCATTTGCCCGACGGTGGGATGCAGGTGCATGTGCTTGTGGGCGTTGGCGTGGTCGAGCGGCAGCCCGGTGGCCGCAAAGGCCTCGAACTGCGCTCGGATTTCATGCCGGAGTTGCCGCCGGATCGCCGGGCGGAAGGCGTAGGCCACGCCAAGGCCGAGCTGGTCCAAGCCAAACCAGCCATCCTTCCCAACCAGGCCGCTGATTTCCGTGGCCGGCGCGATGGCGGGGCCTTCGATCACCACCAGGTGCAAGCCCACCCGCAACCGCGGCAGACGCCTGGCCCGGGCCACCGCGTCGGCGGCCGCTGGGCCGGCCACCATCAGGCTGGCGGTGGTGAGGATGCCGTCCCGATGGGCCAGCTCCACCGCCTCGTTCACCGCCAGCGACAGCCCGAAATCGTCCGCCGTGACGATGACCCGGCGGTCGCCTGCGGCAGGGCTCAGGCGGCCTTGTTCCGGTCCCGGATAAACTGGAAGAACTCCACGCCCTCGCGCAGCCGGCGCTTCATCATCTGCGGGCTGCGCACCATCTCGCCGACAATGGAGGCGATCTTGGGCGCGCGGAAATAGAACCGCTTATAGAACGTCTCCACGCTGTCGAAGATTTCGCCGTGCGATAGATGCGGGTAGTCCAACGGCGCGATCTGGATGCCGGTCTCGTCGATCAGCTCGGCATGCGCCTCCGACAGCCAGCCGTTCTCCAGCGCCTGCTTGTGCAACGCCGTGCCCGGGTAGGGGGCTGCCAGCGACACCTGCAGGGTGTGCGGGTTGATCTCGGTGGCGAAGCGGATGGTCTGCTCGATCGTCTCGCGGGTCTCGCCGGGCAGCCCCACGATGAACGTGCCGTGGATCTTGATGCCGAGCTCGTGGCAGTCCTTGGTGAAGCGGCGCGCGACGTCGACCAGCATGCCCTTCTTGATGTTGTGCAGGATTTGCTGGTTGCCGCTCTCGTATCCTACCAGCAGCAGGCGCAAGCCGTTGTCCTTCAACACCTTGAGCGTGTCCCGCGGGACGTTGGCCTTGGCGTTGCACGACCAGGTGACGCCGAGCTTGCCCAGCTCGCGCGCGATCGCCTCGGCGCGGGGCAGGTCGTCGGTGAAGGTGTCGTCGTCGAAGAAGAACTCGCGCACCTGCGGGAACATCGCCTTGGCGAGGCGGATTTCCTCGGCGACGTGGCCGGGGCTGCGGGTCCGGTAGCGATGGCCGCCGACGGTCTGCGGCCACAGGCAGAACGTGCAGCGGGATTTGCAGCCGCGGCCGGTGTAGAGCGAGAGGTACGGGTGCAGCAGGTAGCCGATAAAGTAGTCCTCGATGTGCAAGTCCCGCTTGTACACGTCCGTCACGAACGGCAGCGAGTCCATGTTCTCGATGATGGTGCGGTCGGTGTTGTGCACCAGGCTGCCGGCGGCGTTGCGATAGGAGATACCGTCGATGGCGGCGAAATCCTGGCCTTCCGCCACGTCCTTGATGGTGAAGTCGAACTCGTTGCGGGCGACGAAGTCGATGCAGGCGCTGGCCGCCAGGCTTTCCGCCGGTTGCACGGCGACTTTGGCACCGACGAAGCCGATCTTGAGCGCCGGGTTGGCCGCCTTCATCGCCTCGGCGACCTTCACGTCGGACGCGAAGGACGGCGTGGAGGTGTGCAGCACCACCAGGTCGTTCGCCCGGGCAGCGTCCAGCACCGGCTCCATGCCGAGGCCGGCCGGCGGCGCGTCAATCAGGCGGCTGCCGGGCACCAGGGCGGCCGGTTGTGCCAGCCAGGTAGGATACCAGAACGAGCGGATTTCGCGTTTGGCCTGGTAGCGCGACCCGGCGCCGCCATCGAAGCCGCCAAATGACGGAGGTTGTAGAAAAAGCGTCTTCATCATAGCGGCTATCCTTTGCCAGGCACGAGGCGCGGCGGCGAGATGTGTAGCACATGGCCACGCCAAGCGACCTCGTTGCCGCCGTAGCTCGCGATCGTCACGGCCACCGACATAAGGTCGCGCAAGGGCAGTAGCCAGGGCTGCAGGGACGATGGCAGGGCAAGTGCGGCATTGATGCCCACCGAGGTCGCCACCCGGATCAGCCAGGTGGCGGCAAACAGCTCGAGCGACCAGGGCGCGCCGAGCGACAAGACCACCGCAAGCCCAGTCCAGAACAGCGTGCTCTGCAGCAGCATCAGCGGAAAGCCGATCGGGGCCAGGGACTGGATGGTGCGGCCCCAGCGAAGTTCATGCGCAAACAAGTCGGCCAGCGTCAGCTCGGGCACGGTGGTCGCCGGCACCGTCGCCGCCAAGGCCACGCGGGCGCCGCGCTGGCGCACCAGTCGGCCCAGCACTGCGTCATCCGCCAGGTGGTGCACGAGAGCCTGGAAGCCGCCCACCGCCTCCAACATCTCCCGCGAGAGGGCCATGGTCGCACCCAGGCAATCCTGGCGGCCGAGTTCGCGCGCTATCAGGGCACCAGGCAGGAAGTTGTGGTTGATCTGCGCGGTGCCGAGCCGGGCGGCGATCGTCTCGGAGGCGCCGAGCCCGGCGTAGAGCGTCGTGACCAAGCCGACGCCCGGCTGGGCCAGCGCACATGCCAGTTCGCGCAGGTAGTTCGGCGGCGCATGGATGTCGCTGTCTGCGATCACCAGCATCTCATGCTTGGCCCGCGGCAACATGTTGATGAGGTTGCTGACCTTGCGGTTGATGCCATGCTGGGCGCTGTTCACCACGACGTCGATGTCGACGCTCGGGAAGCGCGCCCGCAGCCGCCCAATAACATTCCACGCCGGATCGGCTGCGTCGTGCAGGCCGAACACAATTTGAAATACTTTATGGTCTTGCCTGCAGAAGGAGGCCAAGGCTTCCTCTAGCAGGGGTTCGTCCCCGTGCAACGGCTTGAGAATGGTGATCGGTGTCTCGGCGACGTGGACGGCGGGCGCAAGGCGGCTGTGACGGCGCACGGCCACCAAGCCCACCAGCGCTTGCACGATGCCGGCGAGACCCATCGCGGCGAAAATTGCCGCCAGCAGTAAGGCGAAGTCCTGCATGTGGTTACAAACCGCTGGCGTTCCCTGAAAGATCCGCCACCTTTTTTCTTAGGGTTGCGAGGAGAGCGTCCGGTCCACCTTCCAACTGCGCCCGGAAATCGGACCGTTGCACGGCGACCCGGCTGATCGAGCCATCCAACAGCACGTCCACAGCGCGCCAGCCAGCCTCCGTCTGCTTCATGACGTAGTCGATGCGCGCCGAGTCCTGCCCATTGCTCTTGATATGGGTCGAGACCACGCGTTCGTCGCCGACGTCGCGCAAGGCCGGGTCGATTTCGAACTGCTCGCCGCTGAAGCTTGAAAAGTTGCTGACGTAGCTTGCCACCGTAAAGCGGACGAACGCCTGGCGCAGCTCCTGTTGCTGGTCCGGGGTGAAGGTTTGCCAGCGCGGGCCAACCGACGTCTGCAGTACCGCATCCAGGTCAAAGGCGTTCTCGACCAGGGGCTTGAGCGTCGCGTAGCGCTGGGCAAACGGCGTGGCCTTGCCGGCGCGCATGGCGGCGAGAAGGCCCTCGTCCAGCGTCGCGATCGGTTCCGCCGGCGCGGGCACGTCGGCCCGGGCGGTCCCCACCAGGCCAGCAAGCAAGGCGAGAACGACTGTGATGCGCTTCATCGGTGTGCAACCACGTTGGCAGAATATCCTGCGGCTTTGAGCCCCACCGCGTCCACCGCGGTGCGGACGATGTCCTTGGCGGTGAGGCCTGCATCCGCGAGTTGCCCCGGCTGGGTGTTTTGTTCGACGAAGCGGTCTGGCAGCACCATGGGGCGGATCGCCAGGCCGCCGTCCAGCAGGCCCGACCATGCCAGATGCTGCATCACCGCCGCGCCGAACCCGCCCACCGAGCCTTCCTCCAGCGTGATCAGCACCGCGTGCTCCCGCGCCAGGCGCTCCACCAGCGCCGTGTCCAGCGGCTTGGCGAAGCGCGCGTCGGCCACCACCGTGGGCAGGCCGCGCGCGGCCAACTCGTCCGCCGCCAGCAGCGCGTCCACCAGGCGGGTGCCCAGGCTCAGGATCGCCACCACCGCGCCGCCCGAACCCGCGCCGCCCGGACTTCCGCCCGCCACCTCCCGCACCATCCGGCCACGCCCGATCGGCAGCGGCGTGCCGCGCGCCGGCAGCGCCATGCCGGTGCCCTCGCCGCGCGGGTAGCGCACCGCCGACGGCCCGGCGCCATACGCCGCCTGCGTCGCCACCATATGCATCAGCTCCACCTCGTCCGCTGGCGCCATCAGCACCAGCCCGGGCAGGCAGCCCAGATACGCCAGGTCAAAACTGCCGGCATGCGTCGCACCATCCGCCCCCACCAAACCCGCACGGTCCAGCCCGAACCGCACCGGCAAACCCTGGATCGCCACGTCATGCACCACCTGATCATAGGCGCGTTGCATGAACGTGGAGTAAACGGCGCAGAACGGGATCATCCCCTCCGCCGCCAACCCGGCCGCAAACGTCACCGCGTGCTGCTCGGCGATGCCCACGTCAAAGCAGCGCTCCGGAAAGCGCTTGGCGAACCGGTCCAGCCCAGTGCCCGACGGCATCGCGGCGGTGATCGCCACCACGCGCGGGTCGGCCTCGGCTTCGGCCGTTAACGCTTCGGCAAACACTTTGGTGTAGGAAGGGGGGCCGGGCGGTGCCTTCACCTGTTCGCCCGTCACCACGTTGAAGCGCGTCACCGCGTGCAGCTTGTCCGCACTCGCCTCGGCCGGGGGGTAGCCGCGGCCTTTCTGGGTGATGGCGTGGATCAGGATGGGGCCGCTCTCCTCGGCGTCGCGCACGTTGCGCAGCACCGGGAGCAGGTGGTCCATGTTGTGGCCGTCGATCGGGCCCAGGTAGTAGAAGCCCAGTTCCTCGAACAGGGTGCCGCCGGTCAGGATGCCGCGGGCATATTCCTCCGCCCGCTTGGCCGTCTTGGCCATGCCGGAGGGAAACCGCCGCGCCATGCGGGAGGCCAGGTCGCGTAAATTGAGGTAGGAGTTGGAGGACAGCAGGCGAGACAGGTAGGCGCTCATCGCCCCAACCGGCGGCGCAATCGACATGTCGTTGTCGTTCAGCACCACCACCAGGCGCGCGCGCATGGCGCCGGCGTTGTTCATGGCCTCATACGCCATGCCCGCGCTCATCGCCCCGTCGCCGATCACCGCAATCACGTTGCGCGGCGTGCCCTGCAGCCCGGCCGCCACCGCCATGCCGAGCCCAGCCGAGATCGAGGTGGAGGAATGCGCGGCACCAAACGGGTCATACGGGCTCTCCGACCGCCGCGTGAAGCCCGAGAGGCCGCCGGGTTGGCGCAGCGTGCGGATGCGGTCGCGCCGCCCGGTCAGGATCTTGTGCGGGTAGCACTGGTGGCCGACGTCCCAGATCAGCCGGTCATGCGGCGTGTCGAACACCGCATGCAGCGCCACCGTCAGCTCCACCACCCCCAGGCTGGCGCCCAGATGCCCACCCGTCGTGCTCACCGCATCAATCGTCTCCGCCCGCAACTCGTCCGCCAGCTCACGCAACTGCTCGGCCGAGAAATTGCGCAAATCCGCCGGCACCCGCACACGGTCCAGCAACGGCGTCGCCGGGCGCGGCGGCAGCAGGGGAGCGTTCATGCTAATGGCCCCGCGTGACGGTGTAGCTGGCCAAGGCCTGCAGCCGGCGGGCGGCCGGGCCGAACGCCTCGACATGGGCGGCGGCGCGCTCGCTCAGCATGCGGGCGTGCGCGGCCGCCGGCTCGTAACCCAGCAGCGACACCAGGGTCGCCTTGCCGGCCGCAGCGTCCTTGCCGGCCGTCTTGCCGATTGCCGAACTTTCGCCGCGCGCGTCCAACAGGTCGTCGGCGATCTGGAAGGCGGTGCCGAGATCACGCCCGTAAGCGCCGATCCGCTCACGATCGGGCTCCGACGCACGGCCCAGAATGGCCCCCGCCATCGCACTATACTGGATCAGGCATCCGGTCTTCAGCGCCTGCAACTCGTTGATTTCAGACACGTTCAGCGCGCATCCCTCGGCTTGCATGTCGATCATTTGGCCGCCGGCCATGCCATGCGCGCCGGCTGCCTTGGCCAACGCGGCCACCAACTCGCAGCGGGCCAGCGGGTCCGCATGGGTGGCGGGTGCGGCGAGGATTTCGAACGCCATGGTTTGCAGCGCGTCCCCGGCCAGGATGGCGGTGGCTTCGTCGAACTTGCGATGCGTGCTCGGCTGGCCGCGGCGCAGGTCGTCGTCGTCCATGGCCGGCAGGTCGTCATGCACCAGCGAATAGGCGTGCATCATCTCCACCGACGCCGCGACCCGGCGCGAACAGCTCAGCGGTACGCCGAACAGGGACGCCACCTCCAGCACCAGGAAGCCGCGCAACCGCTTGCCACCATTCAGGCAGGCATACCGCATGGCCTCGACCAGCCTCGCTTCGCCGCCCATTGGCTCGCCGAGCAACGCGGTGAGGGCCTGCTCGGTCGTGCTCGCTGCTTTGGCAATGGCGTCAGTCAGGATGTCCGCAGACGTGTGATGTAGATAATCAATCGACATGACAGATGCTGGACACTACGGAGCTCCCCCGCCAACTCTCGGCACACGCCTCAGTAAGGTGACGCCGGACGGCCGATTCCACGTCAACAAACACCGCGCCCTCTTTCGACGCAAGATAGGCCGCTATTCGGCGAGGCAGTGAGGCTTTTGTGCCACGCCATACCCAGCGTGTGATGCAAGGCAGCCACGATGCCACGCCCTAACACAGCACCGGCTGCCGACCCGTTCAATCGACTGCCAGCTCTGCCGGTCCGGTCGCGCGCAGGCGGCGGCTGGCCACACGGCCTTGGTCGAGCGTGACG
Source organism: Acetobacteraceae bacterium (assembly GCA_965199105.1). Classification (GTDB taxonomy): domain Bacteria; phylum Pseudomonadota; class Alphaproteobacteria; order Acetobacterales; family Acetobacteraceae; genus LMUY01. The sequence continues at coordinate 3,061,259 of CBDAQO010000002.1, forward strand.
ACCTGGTCGGCGAGCAGCTCCGCCTCCTCCGGGTCGTGCGTGACGAGCACGGTGGTAACGCCCAGTTCGGCTTGCACCCGGCGCAGCTCGCCACGCAATTCGTCCCGCACGGCCCGGTCGAGCGCACCGAACGGCTCGTCCAGCAGCAGGATGCGGGGGCGGATCGCCAGGGCGCGGGCCAACGCCACGCGCTGGCACTGGCCGCCGGAAAGCTGGGCGGGCAGGCGGCCACCGAGCCCGTCCAGGCGGACCATGCCCAGCAGCCGGGCGACCTCGGCCGCGATGGTGCGGCGCGGCGGGCGGTGCGCCCGGGGCATCACCTGCAACCCGAAGGCGATGTTCTGCGCCGCGGTCATGTGCGCGAACAGGGCGTAGCCTTGGAACACGAACCCCACCTTGCGCTCACCCGGCGATAGCGCCGCCGCGTCCTGCCCGTCGATGGTGAGGGTGCCGGAGTCGGGCGCATCGAGGCCGGCGATGATGCGCAGGATGGTGCTCTTGCCCGAGCCGGACGGACCGAGTAGCGCCAGGAGCTGGCCCGGCGGCACGTCCAGGTCGATCCCGTCCAGCACGCGGTGATCGCCGAACCGCTTCACCAGCCCGGACATGGCAATCATGCCGGGTCAGCCTGGAACGCGGTTCAACTGCCAGATCGAGAGATTGAGCGCGCCGGCGAAGGTGACCCAAACGAGGTAGGGCAGGAGAAGCTCGGTGGCGAGCATGCTGATGGGGGCGAACAGCACCACGGTGGCGACGATGGACAGCCAGAGCAGCACCAGCTCGGCGAAGGCGAGGTCCACCCGGTGCAGGCCGAAGAACACTCCGGACCAGGCGGCGTTGAAAACGAGCTGCAGGCCATAGGCTGTCAGCGCCGCGCCGGCACCGGCGAACCCGGCCGCGCGCCACACCAGCCAACCGGCGGCCGCAATGCAGGCGTAGAGAACCGTCCAGGCGATCGGGAACAGCCAATTGGGCGGCCGCCACCAGGGCTTGGCCAGCTCCTCATACCAGTCGCCGGGCTTGAACACGGCGCCCGAACTGGCGGCCACCATGCAGGCAGCCACGAAGCCGGCCAGGCCGATCGCATGCTGGTAACTCATCACCCCAAAGTAAGGCCGCCGCGCAGCCGTGTCGAGACGGTCGGGTGCGTCGTCATGGTTGCACGACCGCTGCTTTGTTGGGACCATGCTGCATGACCGCCTTCCCACCGCCCTGCCGACCGAAGCCGCGCGGGCGGCGCTGGCCGCCGACCACGCGGTGGCGGACCCCGCTTTGTGGATCACCCGCGTGCCCGATGACGCGGTGATGGCGCGGGCGGCGGCGCTCGACGCGGAAGGCCCGCTCGGGCGTGTGCTCTGGGGCGTGCTGGTGGCGGTGAAGGACAACATCGACGTCGCCGGCCTGCCCACCACCGCCGCTTGCCCCGGCTATCGTCGCGTGGTGGCGCGCAACGCCCCCGTGGTGCAGCGCCTGCTCGACGCGGGAGCGATCGTGCTGGGCAAGACCAATCTCGACCAGTTCGCCACTGGGCTAAGCGGGGTGCGCAGCCCCTACGGCGCGCCGCGCAACGTGTTCGACCCGGCGCGCGTGCCCGGCGGCTCCTCCTCCGGTTCGGCGTGTGCGGTGGCGGCCGGCATCGTCCCGCTGGCGCTCGGCACGGACACCGCCGGGTCGGGCCGGGTGCCGGCGATGTTCGGCAACGTGGTGGGGCTGAAGCCGACCCTGGGCAGCCTATCCACCTGCGGCATGGTGCCGGCCTGCCGCTCGATCGACACCGTGTCCATCTTTGCCAGCAGCGTGGACGCCGCGCTGGTGGCCGCTCGGGTGATGGCCGGGTGGGACGAGGACGACCCGTATTCCCGCGCCGCACCCCATCCGCACCTGCGCCGTTCGGCCGCCGTGCCGCTGCGGGTCGCTTGCGTCGAGTCGGGCCTGTGCGCGGGGGAGCAGGGCCGGCTCTATCGCGCGACGGCCGAGGCGCTCGGGGCGGAGCTGGCGGACATCACGCCGCTGCTGGAGATCGCCCGGCTGCTCTACGACGGGCCCTGGGTGGCAGAGCGGACGGCGGCGCTACGCGATGTGCTGCAAACGCCGGACCTGCTGCATCCGGTGACGCGGGGCATCCTGGAACAAGGTCTCACGCGCCGCGCGGTGGACGCGTTCGCGGCCTTCCACCAGCTTGCCGAGGCGCGCCGCTTCGCCGCCGGCCTGTTCGCCCGCTACGACGCCCTGCTGGTGCCGACCGCGCCCGACACGCCGAGCCTGGCCGACCTCGCGGCCGACCCAATCGGGCCCAACAGCCGGCTCGGCACCTGGACCAACTTCGTGAACCTGTGCGACCTGGCCGCTTGGGCAGTGCCGGCGGGCTTCGGCGCGGACGGGCTGCCCGCCGGCGTGACGCTCCTGGGCCCCGCCTGGTCCGAGGGGCGGCTGGCGGCGCTGGCGGACCGGGTGCATCGCGCTGCGGTGACGACGGTGGGCGCCACTGTCCAGAAGCTGCCGCCCGCTGCGGCGCCGGACACGGTGGCGGGCGACGAGATGGCGCTGTTCTGCGTCGGCGGCCACATGGCGGGGCTGGCGCTCAACCGCCAGGTCACCGAACTGGGCGGGCGCTTCGTGGCGGCGGTGCGCACCCGGCCCGGCTACCGGCTATACGATCTGGGAGACCGGCCCGGCCTGGTCGCCCAACCCGGCGGCGGCGCCATCCTGGGCGAGGTTTGGGCGCTGCCGGCCACCGCGTTCGGGGCGATGCTGGCGCAGGTGGCGCCGCCGCTCGGGTTGGGCACGGTGCAACTGGAGCAGGGGCCGTGCCTCGGCTTCCTCGCCGAAGCGGCCGGGGTGGCCGGCGCGGCCGACATCACTGCGCATGGTGGCTGGCGCGCCTACCTGGCGGCTGGCCGCGCGCCCCGGCCGCCTGTGGACGCAACGGAGGCCTGGGTCGTCGCGGCGGCGGCGGCGTTGCACTTGCCGGTCGAGCCGGCCTGGCGGGCGGATGTGGCGGCCAATTTGCGCACCATCCTGGCCCAGGCGGCAAGCTTCACCGAGCAAGCGCTGCCCGACGAGCTCGACCCGGCGCCGGTCTACCGGGCATGACCTGGCCGACCGCGTCGGCCATCGCCGCCGATGTGAGCAGCGGCCGGATCGACGCCCTGGCCGTGGTGGAGGCGGCCCTCGAGCGGATCGCGCGCCATAACGGCAGTTTGGGCGCCTTCACCGACCTGGTGGCGGACCGCGCCCGCGCCCGCGCCGCCTCCCGCCCAGCCGGGCCGCTCGCCGGCGTGCCGTTTGCGGTGAAGAACCTGTACGACATCGCCGGGCTGGCGACGCGCGCCGGGTCGGCGATCAACCGTGACCGCCCGGCTGCCACGGCGGACGCCGCGCTGGTCACCCGGCTGGAGGCGGCGGGCGCGATCCTGGTCGGCGCGCTCAACATGGGCGAATACGCCTACGACTTCACCGGGCGGAACTGCCACGACGGCGCCTCCCGCAACCCGCACGACCTGGCGCGCATGTCGGGCGGTTCCTCGGGTGGCTCGGGGGCGGCGGTGGCGGGCGGGCTGGTGCCGCTGGCGCTCGGGTCGGACACCAACGGCTCCATTCGCGTGCCGTGCTCGCTATGCGGGATTTGGGGGCTGAAGCCGACCTATGGCCGACTGACCCGGCACGGCACGTTCCCGTTCGTGAGCTCGCTCGACCATCTCGGCCCAATGGCCCGCAGTGTCACCGACCTGGCGCTGGCCTACGACGCCATGCAGGGCGCCGACCCGCTCGACCCCGCCTGTGCCGATCGCCCCGCCGAGCTGGTGATGCCGGTGCTGGGCCAGGGCGTTGGCGGGCTGCGCGTGGCGGTGGCCGGCGGGTATTTCCACGACTCGGCTGCACCCGCCGCGCGCGCAGCGGTGGCCGCGGTGGCGCGTGCCCTGGGTGCGACGCGCGAGGTGGTGCTGCCGGGTGCCGCCCAGGCGCGCGCCGCCGCCTACGTGATCACCGCGGCCGAGGGCGCGGCGTTGCACCTGGAGCGGTTGCGCCGGCAGCCACACGGCTTCGACCCGGCGGTACGGGACCGGCTGATGGCGGGCGCGCTGGTGCCGGCGGCGCTGGTGCTGCAGGCGCAGAAGGCCCGCCGCCGGTTCCGCGCCGAAGTGTTGGCCGTGTTCGACCAGGTGGACGTGATCCTGGCGCCCGCCACGCCGGACAGCGCGCCCTTGCTCGACCAGGAGAACTTCGACCTCGGGACGACCACCTTGCCGATCCGGGCCAATTTCGGGCTCCACACCCAGCCGATCAGCTTCATCGGCCTGCCCGTGGCTGCCGCGCCGGTGTTTGCCCCGGAGCTGCACACTGGGCTGCAGACTGGCCTGCCGGTGGGGGTGCAGGTGATCGCCGCGCCCTGGCGGGAGGATGTGGTGCTGCGGGTGGCGCGGGCGCTCGAGCAGAGCGGGGTTTGTGACGCACGGGCGCCAAAGGGGTTTGACTGATGGAGATCAACCAGCCGGATATGGTGGCCGAAGTGACGGCCGCGTTCGCCCGCTATGAGGCGGCGTTGACCGGCAACGACGTGGCCGCGTTGGACGCGCTGTTCTGGGACAGTGCCTTGGTGATCCGCTACGGCGTGACCGAGAACCTCTATGGCGCGGCGGAGATTGCCGCCTTCCGCGCCGCGCGGCCGGCCGCCGGGTTGATGCGCAGCCTGTCCCGCACGGTGATCACCACCTTCGGCCGCGATTTCGCCACCGCTGCCACGCTGTTCCATCGCACCACGGCGCCCGGCAAGGTGGGCCGCCAAATGCAGAGCTGGGCGCGGCTGTCTGGGGGCTGGCGGGTGGTGGCGGCCCATGTGAGCGTGATCGCCGAGCCGGCGTGAGCGTGATCGCCGAGCCGGCGTGAGCGTAATCGCCGAGCCGGGGTGAGCGCTGCCGACGCCGGGCCGCGGCTGATCCTGGTGCGCCATCCGCCGGTCGACGCACGCGGGCGCTGCTACGGCCGGCTGGACCTCGCCGTGGCAGACGCGGCCGACGTAGCGGAGTTGGCGGCGCGGTTGCGGGCGTATCGGGCCACCGTTTGGACCAGCCCGGCGCAACGCTGCCGCGTGGTTGCGGCCGCCATCGGCCCGCATCGAGTCGACCCGCGTTTGCAGGAGCTGGATTTCGGCGACTGGGAGGGCCGCCGGTGGGACGACGTTGCCCGCCCGCTGCTCGACGCCTGGGCCGCGGATCTCCTGGGCTTCACCCCGCCCGGTGGGGAGAGCGGGGCAGCGCTGGTGGCGCGGGTGGAGGCGTTCCACCGGGCCTTGCCGCCTGGGTTGCACGTGGTGATCAGCCATGGCGGCCCGTTGCGCGTGCTGGCGGCGCTGGCTTGTGGCCGCAGGGTGGACTTGGCGGTGGCCGCGCAGGCGGCTGGGTCGGTGATGGAGTGCAGCAATCGGGCGCCGGGTCAGCCGCCTTCGTAGGAGCTGACCCATGGCGTCGCGTCGAGCTTGCCAGGTCGTGGCCAAGCCGGCTCTTTGCCGCCTATGCGCGCGCTCCTGCCATCGCAAACTGTGTTTGCCGGTCTCCTCGCCGCCTTTGTCGGCTTCGCCTCGACGTTCGCCGTCGTGCTCCGCGGCCTTACCGCTGCCGGCGCAAACCCGGCGCAGGCCGCCTCGGGGTTGATGGCGCTCTGCGTCGCCCAAGGCCTTTGCGCCCTGTGGCTCAGCGCGCGCACCCGCATGCCGGTCAGCATGGCCTGGAGCACGCCGGGAGCGGCGCTGTTGGCGGCCTCGGGCGCGGTTCAGGGCGGCTTCCCCGCGGCGGTGGGCGCGTTCCTCCTTGCCGCGGTGCTGGTGGTGGTGGCGGGTTGGTGGCGCCCGCTCGGTCGCGCCGTGGCGACGATCCCGGCAACGCTCGCCAACGCCATGCTGGCCGGCGTGTTGCTGAACCTGTGCCTGGCTCCGGCCCGTGGGGTCGCGCAGTCGCCGGGTCCGGCGCTCGCCATCGTCGCCACCTGGGCGGTGGTCGGGCGCATCCACCGCCTGCTGGCAGTGCCGGCCGCAGTTGCGGTAACGCTGGTCCTGACGGCGCTGCAACCCGGCGCGGCGTTGGCACCCGATACCCTGCCGCACCCGGTCCTGGTCTGGCCCGCTTTCAACCTCGCCGCCCTGATCGGCGTGGCGATACCGCTGTTTGTGGTCACGATGGCCTCGCAGAACATCCCGGGCATTGCGGTTCTGAGCGTGAACGGCTTCCATCCGGAGCCCGGGCCGCTGTTTCGTACCACGGGCGTCTTTTCGATCTTGGCGGCACCGTTCGGCGGCCATGCGGTGAACTTGGCCGCCATCACCGCCGCGATCTGCGCCGGGCCGGACGCGCACCCAGACCCGGCGCAGCGCTGGAAGGCGACCGCCGTCAGCGGTGCAGCCTACGTCATGCTGGGCCCGCTGGCCGCGACGGCCACAGGCTTCGCGGGCGCAGCGCCGCTGCTGATCGAGACCGTGGCAGGGCTGGCACTGCTGGGCGCACTGGGCGGCGCTCTGCACGGCGCTGTCGCCATACCGAAGGAGCGCGAGGCAGCACTGGTGACTTTCCTGGTCACGGCCTCGGGCCTGGGCTTCGGCGGCGTCAGCGGCGCTTTCTGGGGACTGCTGGCCGGTGGCGCGTTGCTGCTGGCGACGGGGTGGCGGGCGCGGGCCCAGCACTGATCGCCCCGCGCGAACCCGGACTCTGCAAGGCAACGGCTGTCCTAGACCAAGACCGGCTCAGATAGAGTCGCCGGTCATGGTCTAGCTGTTTGGTTTGGCGAGCATGTTTACCGATTAAGTGACTTCACTTGATGCGGTCATGCTCTACAGCAAGCGCACGAAGGCGGCGATCAGCGGCGGCATCTGCTCGGCCCTGGCTGGCAGTCTGCTCGCTGGCATCGTCATGCTGTTCACGAATTGCCCGCTCGCCGTGTACAGGGAGAGCTCGAGGTCATCTCCGAGGATCTCCACACGGCACGCGACCTCCTCGCCGTTCGCCGTTCGGCGAGCCTCCTCTACGAAAGCCCGGATCTCCTCGAGGCCCCCCGTTTGCGCCCCAGCCTCGGCGAGAAAGTCCGCGATCTCGTTCGCAACCTGGGAGAACGCGACGACGGCCAGCGGCACACAGCCTTGGCTTTCTTGATAGACGCGGCCTCGCCAGCGATCGAAGCAGGCGGCCCGGCTGGCCTCCTCGGCGGTCGGTTCGGCGTCCCCATCCAGGGGCTCCGGCAGGCCGCCGGCGGCTGAAATCTCCTCCCATACCGGGATGTCCCAATCGATGCGTAGCCCGAGCAGCACTCCGAACCCGCGCCGCATCAGATCATCCGTGTCGCCGGGCGGCAGGTCGCGCGGTGCCTTGCCGTCGACCAAGTCCTGCAGGACGCGCCGCACCGCCGCAAACGAAAGCCCGGCGAGGGCGTCGGGCGAGCGCCAACCCGGCAGGAACTGCACCTCCTCGCTGTCGGCAAGGGCGTGGGACGCGATCAACCCGGCTCCGAGCGCCTCGCCATCCGGCACATCGCCGACGGGCAGCGCAACCGGCAGCGCGACCAGTTCGGCCCAGCCGGACGGGCCGATCGCGGCTCCTTCCGCCGCCACCAGCACCACCCAGTTGAGCTCATCACCGGCGTCGTCGCCCTGCTGCTCGCCAAGCTTGCGGATGGCCAGGTCCAGGACGTCGGTCCGGCCCGCCGTCATGAGCGCCTGTACGAGCACGTCGAACTCGTCGCTGTCCTCGTCGCCGAACGCCTCCAGCAAACGGTCCGCGACCGGACCAGGGGCTTTGCCGAAGGGTTCGCCAGGCGGCGGGGCTGATGCCGGAAGGCCGAGCAGCTCCAGCGCGGCCGGCCCACGCAGCAAGCGGGCGCGATCGATCCAGGCGCGGCGGTTCTCCTGCGTGTCCTCGCGGTCGGCCATCCACCGCCTGAACGCTGCCCGGTCAGCCCGCTGTACCAGGAGCTCGACGCCCGCCCGCAGGAACTCGGCTGCGGCCACCCGGGTGACGGCCCGGACGAGCTGCAGGTCGGTCTCGCCGGGGCGAAGCGTGTCGAGCGTCTCGACGTCCTGGTAATGGGTGAAAAGGACGACATCGAGGTCAGCGGCCACGTCCTGCGCGAGGTCGGCGGCCTGCTTGACGCGCTCGTCTTGGCGATCGGTGGGCTCGGGCACGGGACAATCCTGAAACGAGCGCGGACTATGGTGTTGGGCCGTGCCAACCTGCAACAGCTTCGGCAGGCGAGCCGGGGCCGGTGCGGTGTCGCCACGACGCTGGGCGGCCGCGCAACCTTCCGTGCTAGGGGATCGTGTATGGAGATCAAACCGCCGCTGCCTCTGGCCGTCCGCGTCGGCGTCCAAACGCTTGGGATCGACGATGTCGCGCCCGACGCCAGCCAGGAGGAGCGCCTCGTGAAGACGCCGGGTTGCACGGTGGCGCTCCGGACGCGCGACGTGGTGAAGGCCCTTGTGACGGGCAGTGCAGCCAAGGCGGAGCTGCCATCTTCCGTCGCTGGCGGTCAGTGGTCCAGAATTGCAGCGTGGAACCCGGCGGGATACGAACCCGACTGCGCGTGCCCGGTGGACTGGGTGCATTGAGCCGCGCTTCGATGCGGGACCGACTGGGTGCGCTGCGCACCTTGCCGCCCTTTGTCGCCATGATCTGGCGCACCAGCCCGGCGCTGACGCTGGCGACCGCTTGCCTACGCATTGTCCGAGCGGTGTTGCCCATCGCCACGCTGTTCGTCGGCAAGCTGATCATCGACGAGGTGGTGCGCCGGTCCCGGCTGCCCGAGCCGACGAGCGACCTCGGCAGGCTGGCACTGCTGCTGGGCGCCGAGTTGCTGCTGGCGTTGCTGGCGGACGCGCTTGGCCGGGCGGTGGCGCTGTTGGACCAATTGCTATCCGACCAGTTCAGCGACGAAACCAGCCTGCGCCTGATGCAGCACGCCGCCACGCTGGACCTGCGCGATTTCGAGGACAGCGAGACCCAGGACAAGCTCGACCGTGCCCGGCGGCAGGCGAGTGGCCGCTCCGGCCTGATCAGCCTTCTGCTGGGACAGGCGCAGGACCTCGTCACCCTGGCAGGCTTCGCCGCCGGGATCGCCGCCTATGCACCCTGGTTGATCCTGCTGCTGGCGGCAGCCCTGGTGCCGGCCTTCATCGGCGAGGTGCGGTTCAACCGCCTTGCCTACGCGATCAACGTCAAACGTACCACCGACCGGCGGGAACTGGATTACCTGCGGCAGACCGGCGCCAGCATGTCGACCGCGAAGGAGGTCAAGCTGTTTGGCCTGCATGGCTTCCTGATCGGCCGGTACCGTGAACTGGCGGTGGCGATGCAGCGGGAGAATGCAGCGTTCGCATTACGCCGGGCGGCATCGGGCGCGGCGTTGGCGGCGCTGGGCACCGTGGGCTACTATGCCGCATACGCCTACCTGGCGTGGCGCGCAGTTGCCGGCGGGCTGACGGTGGGCGACCTGACTTTCCTGGCGGCGTCCTTCCTGCGGTTGCGCGGGCTGCTGGCGGGCGTGCTGGCCGGGTTGTCGTCGCTGGCCAGCCAGGCGCTGTACCTGCAGGACTTGTTCTCGTTCCTGGATTTGCGCGCCGCCGTCGTGTCGCCGCCCGACGGACTGCCATTCCCGGCGAGCCTGGCCAGCGGGATCGAGTTCCAGGACGTCGGCTTCCGTTACCCGGGCGCACCGGCCTGGGCGATGCGGCATCTGAGCTTCCGCCTGGAAGCCGGGCAGGTGTTGGCGCTGGTCGGGGAGAACGGCGCCGGCAAGACCACGCTGGTGAAGCTGCTGACCCGGCTGTACGACCCGGACGAGGGTCGCATCCTGGTGGATGGCCAGGACCTGCGCGCCTACGACCTGGACAGCGTGCGCGCCAGCATTGGCGTGATCTTCCAGGACTTCGTGCGCTACGACCTGAGCGCGTCCGACAACATCGCCGTCGGCCGGATCGGGCAGCGCGCCGACCGCGGCAAGATCGAGCAGGCCGCGGCCAGTGGACGCGCCGACGAGGTGATCGGCCGGCTGCCGGCCGGCTACGACCAGATGGTCGGACAGCGCTTCCGCGGCGGCGTGGAGCTGTCGGGCGGCGAGTGGCAGAAGGTCGCGCTGGCCCGCGCCTATATGCGCGACGCGGCCGTGCTGATCCTGGACGAGCCGACCGCCGCCCTGGACGCCCGCGCGGAGTTCGAGGTGTTCCAGCGCTTCAAGGCGCTCAGTAGCGGCCGTACGGCGGTCCTGATCTCCCACCGCTTTTCCTCCGTCCGGATGGCCGACCAGATCCTGGTGGTGGCTGACGGCCGGGTGGAGGCGAGTGGGACGCATGCCGACCTGGTGGCGCAAGGCGGGCGCTATGCCGAGTTGTTCGAGTTGCAGGCGGCGGGATATCGCTGATCGGGCGTTGCCGTGGTGGCGGCCCGCCACTAAACCCGGCCGGGCGGCGTCACCGCCCTCAAGAACGCCGGCGACGATCCGGTCGCTGCGCGTGACATCGGTGTCGACCGCGGGAGATGATCATGAAGCTCTACTACGCCCCAGGCGCCTGCAGCCTGGCCGACCACATCGCGCTGCACGAGGCGGGGATGTCCTTCGACCACGAGAAGGTCGACCTGAAGGCGAAGCGCACGGAGGGTGGCGTTGACTTCGCAACGATCAATCCGAAGGGCTACGTGCCGGCGCTGACGCTCGATTCTGGCGAGACGCTCACCGAGAACATCGCAATCCTGGACTGGATCGCGCAACAGGACAGCAAGCTGGCGCCGTCTGGGCCGATGGGGCATACGCACCTGCTAGAAGCATTGGCGTTCATCTCGACCGAGATCCACAAGGGGTTCAAGCCCTTCTTCGCCGGAGCAGCCGACAGCGAAAAGGCGAAGGCGGGCGAGACGATCGTCAAGCGCATGAGCTACTTGGCCGATAGTATGACGGGCGATTACCTGTTCGGCTCTGCCGTCAGCGTGGCCGACTTCTACTTATTCGTCATGTTGCGCTGGGCCAAGATGTTCAGCGTCGAGCCGCCTGCACCGTTGGCTGCATTCCACGAGCGTATGATGGCACTGTCTTCCGTCCAGAAGGCGATGAAGCACGAGCGGCTTTCCTAGAGCAGCATCCGAGCAATCGGAGTCGCTTTGCGATCCGAAGGCTCGGATAAAGCTGCTCTTTTCTCAGTCAAGCAGAGCATGATCGAACAGATCATGCTCTAGCAACCCACGCGTGAGACACGCCGGCCACGGTCGGCGTGTGTCACGCGTTTGCAGACGATAGCCACGCTCCGGCCGCCGCGAGCATGGCCTCGATGCCAGTGCGCAATCCGCACAGCGACGGCACAACAGCACCTCCGGAACGTGCTGGCATACCTGAACATGCCGACGCTCGGGCAGCCCGAAGCCTTCATCCAAACCAAGGAAGGCTTGTTAGACGAAGCCGGCAACATCGGCCCGGCGAGTCACGCCTTCCTACAAGGCTGGATGGACCAGTATGTCGCCTGGGTGAAACAACACGCCGTCTGACGAACCGTAATGCCGCTTGGCATGCCGCACCGACTGGCGCTGGCAACGGCTATTTGGCTGGTGCCGGCGCGCGGAATTGAACCGCGGACCTACTGATTACGAATCAGTTGCTCTACCCCTGAGCTACGCCGGCGACCGGGGCAGCTATACCGGCCGCCAACTGCGACTGCAATGCAGGCCCGCGCAGGACACTTCCCCGCGTACAGGGCTGGCGGGCTGCTGTGGTCTCCGCCATTTTGCGCTCCCGATGCCACACACGACCGTAGCGACCGCCACCTCTCTCCGCGAACGCGAATGTCCGCATTGTGGGTTGTTCCAGTATCTGCCGCCCATTCCGGCCAACTCCGAGGCGAACTGCATCCGCTGCGACGCGACGCTGCGCCTGCGCCGCACCAACTCCGGCACCTATGCCCTGGCGCTCAGCGCCACGTCGCTGGTGCTCTACCTGATCGCGGTCACCACGCCGTTCCTGTTCGTGGACATCGTGGGGCAGCAGCGGCGCACCACCATGCTGTCGCTGCCCGGCGCGTTCTGGGCCAGTGGGGCGTGGGAGCTCGCGGTGGCGGTCACCCTCACCGCCATCGTCATGCCGCTGATCAAGATCGGGATCATGCTGCTGGTGCTCGCCGGGTTGCGCATGCGGCGGCCGCCGCCGTTTCTGCCGCAGGTTTTCAAGTGGTATGAGCGCCTCGGCCCCTGGGCCATGGTGGAGGTGTTCCTCCTGGGCGTGTTCGTGGCCTTCACCCGGCTGGGCGCCATCGCCACGGTCGAGGTAGGCGAGGCGCTCTACGCCATCGGCGCGCTCATGGTCACCATGGTGCTGGCGGACGTGCTGCTCGACCCGGGCGAGGTGTGGGACGATATGGAACGGCGCGGGGTGGTGCCGCCGCCGGCCAAGCCGGTGCCCGGTGCGACGAAGATCAGTTGCCTGGCGTGCCACCGGGTCAACTACTGCGAGGAGGGCGAGCCCTGCCTACGCTGCGGGTCGACGCTGCATGTGCGCAAGCCGACCAGCATGCTCAACACCTGGGCGTTCCTGATCGCCGGCACCCTGCTCTACATCCCGGCCAACCTGTTCCCAATCCTGACGCTGACCCGGCTTGGTGCCGCCGTCCCGTCCACCATCCTCGGCGGGGCGCAGGAGCTGCTCGACAGCGGGATGTGGCCGCTGGCCTTGCTGGTCTTCGTCGCCAGCCTGATGGTGCCGCTGCTCAAGCTCGTCAGCCTCGTCACCATGCTGGTCACCATCCATCGCCGCACCGCCTGGCGCCTGCGCGAGCGCACCCGGCTCTACCGCGTGGTGGATTTCATCGGCCGCTGGTCGATGATCGACATCTTCATGCTGTCCACCCTGGTCGGCCTGGTGCGCGCCGGCAACATCGCCACCATCACGCCGGAGTTGGGCGCCATCTGTTTTTGCAGCGTGGTGATCTTGACCATGTTCGCGGTAGCCTGCTTCGACCCGCGGCTGATGTGGGACGCGGTGTCCGCCGAGGAACGCGCGGCGCGCACGCCGCACCAGGTGCCCGTTGCGGGCGCCAAACCAGGACGAGCATGAGCGATCAATCGCCTCCCGACGCTGCGCCACCATCCCCGCCCGACCAGCCCGCCGACCCGCCGCAAGCAAGGCTGCGGCGGCGCTCGCGCGTGCCCATTATCTGGCTGCTTCCGGCGGTGGCGGCGGTGATCGGCCTTTACCTCGCCTTCACCACCCTGGCGCAGCGCGGCCCCGAAATCGTGCTGATCTTCAATAGCGCCGAGGGGTTGACCGCGGGCCAGACCAACGTGCGGCACAAGGCGGTCAACCTCGGCACCGTCACCAGCATCCGGCTGGCGGAGGACATGAGCCACGTCATCGTGCGGGTGCGGATGACGAGCGAGGCCAACCCCTACCTCACCGACCATGCCCGGTTCTGGGTGGTCCGCCCGCGACTGTCCGGCAGCAACATCTCGGGGCTCGAGACGCTGATCTCGGGCGGTTACATCGAAATGGACCCCGGCTCGCCGGGAGGCAACAGCAAGACCCGGTTCACTGGCCTGGAAACGCCACCCGGCGTCCGCTCCGACGAACCCGGCACCACCTTCGTGCTGCAAACCTCGAGCTTGGGCTCGCTCGGCAGCGGTTCGCCGGTGTTCTACCGCGACATCGTGGTGGGCGAGGTGCTGAACTACCACCTGCCAGAGGGCAACGGCCCGATCACGGTTAACATCTTCGTGCGCGCGCCGTATGACAAGTGGGTGCGGGCGGGAACGCGGTTCTGGAACGCTTCGGGCGTGAACGTGCAGCTCGGCGGCCAAGGCATCCATATAGAGCTGGAGTCGATCCAGGCCGTGCTCTCCGGCGGGGTCGCCTTCGGAACGCCGGATGACTCGCGCAACACGCCGAGCGCGGCTGCCGACACCCAGTTCGAGCTGTTTTCCGACCAGAACGCCGCGCAGACCGCCGGCTTCAAGCAGCGCATCCCGTTCGTGCTCTACTACCAGACGTCGGTGGCCGGGCTCAGCGTCGGCTCCCCGGTGCAGCTCTACGGGCTCACCATCGGCAACGTGACAGATGTGAGCCTCGAGTTCGACCCGACGACGGCGGCGGCCCGGGTGCGCGTGGCAATCGAGGTGCAGCCGGAGCGGTTCATGGCGATCGCCGGGTCGACGCAGGATACGCCCTTGGTGGTGGCCCAGCGGCTGGTGGACCGTGGGATGCGGGTGGAACTGACCACGCTCAGCTACCTGACTGGGCAACTGGCCGTGTCGCTCAACTTCCAGTCGGGCCTGCCGCCGGCCAAGGTGGCCATGGAGGGTGACTCGGTCGTGTTGCCGACCTCGGGTGGCGGCGGCTTCAGCGACATCACAAGCGCGCTCGCCAACGTGGCCAGCGCCATCCAGCAGGTGCCGCTGGCCTCGATCGGCGGCCATCTGGACCAGTTGCTCGTCTCGGTGAACGGCGTGGCGGGGGGCCCGGAGCTGAAGGAGTCGCTGCGGCAATTGCAGGGCACGCTGGCCGAGGTGCAGGACTTGGTGAAGCACACCGACACCGGCCTCACCCCACTGCTGCGCCGCCTGCCCGAGGTCAGCAACGACCTGCAGCAGACCCTGGCGCATGCCAACACGCTGGTGGCCTCGGTCGACAGCGGCTATGGCGGAAACTCGCAGTTCTCGCGAGACCTGGACCGCCTGTTGGGCCAGTTCAACGACGCCGCGCGGTCGATCCGGCTGCTGACCGACTTCCTCGACCGCCACCCCGAGGCGCTGATCCGCGGCCGGGCCAACGAGGGAGCCGAGCGATGAGGCGCCGCGCGGCCTTGCTGGCCCCGTTCGCCCTCGCCGTCGCCCGCTGCGCCTCGCCCGACCCGGCGATGTACACGCTACGGCTGGTGCCGGGCACGCCGGTGGGCGGAGCGCCGCCCTCCATAAAGCTGTCCCGCCCCGGGCTGGCCGGCTACCTCGACCGCTCGGAGATCGTGCGCGACAGCTCGTCGAGCCAGCTCCTGCTGCGCGGCGGGGAGCGCTGGGGCGAGCCGCTCGGTGACATGATCGGGCGGGTGCTGGCGCTGGACCTGTCGCAGCGGCTGCCCGGCAGCACCGTGTTCACCGAGGCCGGCACGATTTCGGTCGACTTCTCGGCCACGGTCGAGTTGGACATCCAGCGCTTCGACCTGGACGTGTCGGGCGTGGTGATCCTGCTGGTGCAGGTGGCGGTGGCGCAGAGCGGCGGGCGTTCGACGGCCTCCACCCAGTCGTTCCGCATCACGCAGCAGCCGACTGGGCCGGATACGCCGCAACTGGTCGCGGCGATGAGCATGGCGCTGGGCGCGCTGGCCGACCGGATCGCCGCCGTGCTGCGCGCCCTGCCGTTCACTCCGAGTTAACATGCGAAGGGTGCGGCTCGGTTAGAGCAGATCCCGATCAGACGGAATCGTCTGATCGGGTGAAGATGCTCGCAAAACAGAGGGTTAGAGCGTGTGAAGTGAGCGGAAGCGAACGGAACATGCTCTAGCGCCGAAAGCCGCCGACCGGCGCCACGGGGATCCCCGCGGGCCGCGTCGGCCGGATGCCCGCTCCCTCCAGGCGCCCGGCTGCGAGCGGGGCGATCGGGTGCGACCGGATCACCGGCCCGCGTGTGTAGAGCGGGAGTTGGTTGCGCAGCAGGGCCGACCCGACGCCGCGGGCGGGCGTGCCACCGCGCCCGATGTCCTGCGGCGCGTCGATGAAGCCGGCGGGGCTCGTCCCGGTCGAGCCGCGCAGGACGTTGGTGGCGAAGGCGCCTGCCGTCCGGCTGCCCGTGTGCTGGTCAGGCGGCCCGTTCGGGAAGGCGCGGGCGAGTTCGGCGCGCAGGCTTGCGGGCGCGCCATGCCAATTGCCGATGCGGTCGTAGTAGCCCCAGCCGATCTCCTTGATGAAGACGAAGAAGGCCGGCACACCGCCGATCACCGCCACGGGGATGCCGTCATCGTAGCTCAGCTCCGGCGCGAGATTGCCTGGTGCCACCACGTCCAAGCCGGGCTGCGGGGCGGGTTCCGCGCCAGGCTGGGGGGCAGGGGTGAGCTCGGTCAGCACCGGTTGCGGCGGGTTGAACCAGAAGCCGCGCTTGCTGCGTGCGGCCTGGGCCTGGTCGGCGTGATACTCGGGCGGCGCGTCGCCGGTGGCGCGGGCCAACCCTTGCAGCAGGGCCACGGTGGCGATGTCGGTGCCGTCCGGCAGCAGGCAGACGAAGCGGCCGGTGCTGCCCTTGGGCTGACAGCTTAGCTCGGCGCCGTGGGCGTCGATGACGGTTTGCAGTTGCAGCGTGTAGAACAGCGCCTCGAACCCGATCAGGCCGTCCAGCGTGTAGACCCGGCCGTTGGCGGCGATTTCGGCGGTGGTTTGCACGGTCGGGTGGCGCAGGATGGCCGGGCCGGGCAGGTCGGCGGCCCACACCCCGCGATGGGCCGACTGGGCGGCGCTCTGCTGGGTCTTGTAGCCGGCCGGCGCATCGTCGAGTGCCTTGGCCGCGCCGGTGGCCACCGCCAATTCGCCCACATCGGCGCCGGAGGGCAGGGTGCAGAGGTAGGTTCCGTCGCCGTGGGGCTGGCAAGTGACCTTGTCGCCCGCCTGAACGAGCAACGATTGCAGGTCATGCGCCGGGTCGCCGCCCCAGCCTTGCACACCCTGCAGCGTCACCACGGTGTCGGTGCCCTTCAGGTGCGCCGTGTCCATTACCGTGGGGTGGGACAGGAACACGGGCGCGGAGGGAGTAGCCGGCGTTTGCGCCTGGGCGCCGGTGGCGATCACGGCGGCGGCCACGGCCCAGCCGCAGCGTTGCATTGCAAGCCTCATCACGATCCGCCTCTCATCGCCCCGTCGCTCGGGCCCGGGGTGTGGCGCTGGATGTAAGGTGCGCGGCGGCGAGTTCACCCGGTGACACGGCGGCTTGCCTGGCGCTCGCGCGGCGGCGTTTGCCCGCGTTCGGGCGTTTCCCCTGCGGCCGCAATGGCCTAAGCTCGGCCGCATGATCGCCTGCAGCACCACGACAAGAGTCGCCGATGACCGCTGACCTCACTGCCGCCACCGCTTGGCTGCAGCACGCGGCGGGGGAGGCGCGCATGGCCGCCGGCGCGCTGGCGCGGTCCTCCGGGGAGCAGCGGGACGCCGCCCTGCGCGCCGCCGCCGCCCAGCTCCGCGCCGCCACCGCCGCCATCCTCACCGCCAACGAGGCCGACCTCGCCGCCAGCCAGACCAGCTCCGCCTTTCGCGACCGGCTGACGCTGAACCCGGCGCGAGTGGCCGCGATGGCGGACGGGCTCGAGGCCATTGCCGCCCTGCCGGACCCGCTGGCGCGCACCCTGGCGGACTGGACGCAGCCGAACGGCCTGCGCATCCGCCGCGTGCCGCAGCCGCTGGGCGTGATCGGGATGATCTATGAGAGCCGGCCCAACGTGGGCGCCGACGCCGCCGGGTTGTGCCTGAAGTCGGGCAACGCGGTGCTGCTGCGCGGTGGCTCCGAAAGCCTGCACAGCGGCCGCGCCATCCACGGCGCCATCGTCGCGGGCTTGGCGGCGGCCGGGCTGCCCACGGCTGCGGTGCAGATCGCGCCGGACGCCGACCGCGCCCATGTCGCGGCCATGCTCGCCGGGTCGGGCTGGCTCGACCTGATCGTGCCACGCGGCGGCAAGTCGCTGGTGGAGCGGGTGCAGCGCGAGGCACGGGTGCCGGTGCTGGCGCATGCCGAGGGGCTGAACCACCTGTTCGTCCACCAGGCTGCCGACCCGTCGATGGCCTGCGCCCTGCTGGTGAATAGCAAGCTGCGCCGCACCGGCGTGTGTGGCGCGGCCGAGACGCTGCTGGTGGACGCGGCTGTGGCCGCCACCCTGCTGCCCGAGCTGATCACCGCCGTCACCGCGTTCGGCTGCCAAATTCGCGCTGACGACCGCGCCCGCGCCATCCTGCCGCAGCTCCCGGCGGCCGAACCCGGCGACTTTGACACCGAGTGGCTGGACGCGGTGTTGAGCGTGGCGGTGGTGGACGGGGTGGACGGCGCGCTAGCCCATATCGCCCGGCACGGCAGCGAGCACACCGACGCCATCGTCACCGAGGACGCCGCCGCCGCCGCGCGGTTCCTGGAGGGCGTGGCCTCCGCCGTGGCGATGTGGAACGCCTCCACCCAGTTCTGCGATGGCGGCGAGTTCGGCTTCGGCGCCGAGATCGGCATTGCCACCGGGCGCATCCATGCCCGTGGCCCGATCGGCGTCGAGCAGCTCACCAGCTTCCGCTACCTCGTCACCGGACAGGGCCAAATCCGGCCATGATCCGCGATCTCGCAACCTGCCCGAAGCGTGCGTTCTGCCAAAAGCGTGCGTTCTGAGCGACCCGGTCCCGCGCTACGGCCATCGCGCGCGGCGTCGGGTGGGATTGCTGGGGGGCTCGTTCAACCCGGCGCATCCCGGCCACAAGCACGTGGCGACCCTGGCGCTGCGCCGGCTGCGGCTGGACCAGGTTTGGCTGCTGGTCTCCCCCGGCAATCCGCTGAAGCGGCAGGACGGGATGGCGCCGCTGGCCGAACGGCTGGCGTCGGCGCAAGCCATCGCGGACGGGCGCCGGGTGATCGCCACCACGATCGAGCAGCGCCTCGGCACCCGCTACACCGCGGACACGTTGCTCGCGCTGCGCCGGCTGTTCCCCCGGGTGCAATTCGTGTGGCTGATGGGCGCCGACATCCTGGCCGAGCTGCCGCGCTGGCGACATTGGCTGGGCGTGGTGCGTGCCACACCGTTCGCCGTGGCGCCGCGGCCGCGCTACAACCAGCGTGCCCTGGCCGGCCAGGCGGCGCACCGCTTGCGCCACGCCTTCCGCCGCCCGCGCATGGGCCCCGTGCTGGCCGGGTTGCGGCCGCCAAGCTGGACCTTCCTGCCGGCGCCCCAAAATGGCATTTCGGCAACCGCGTTGCGCGCGGCATACTCTGCGCGGGCCGCCCCGGCGCTGGCGGCGGTGAACCCGGCGACCACGGGAGTGAAGCAGACGATAGGAGCAAGCCGATAGCCAGAAAGCCGCCCAGCACCGAAGCGGGCGCCAAGCCTCCCGCCAAGCGCAAGCCGCCGCAGCCCAAGCCCGGGCTGAAGGAGGCGGCCAAGTCGGTCGGCAGCCCACGCAAGAAGGCGGTGGCCGCGGGCCCGCGCGCCCGCAAGCCGGTGGAGAAGCCCGCGCCCGAGCCCTCCCTGCTGGACCGTATCCAGGTCGTCATCGTGACCAGCCTGGAGGACGACAAGGCCGAGAACGTCACCGTGCTCGACCTCGCCGGCCGCGCCGCGTTCACCGAGCGGATGATCATCGCCACCGGCCTGGCCGACCGCCAGATCAGCGCCATGGCCACCCACCTGCAGGAGAAGCTGCGCGAGGCTGGCGTCGGCCGCGTGCCGGTGGAGGGCGCCGGCGGGTCGGACTGGGTGTTGATCGACGCGGGCGACATCGTCGTCCACCTGTTCAAGCCCGAGGCGAGGGAGCTCTACGCACTGGAAAAGATGTGGGGCCCCGAGCTGGACGAGGAGGCAGCGGAGCCCGCGGCATGAACGATCCGCGGCCAGGCGTAACGCCCGAGCTGCGCCCGCTCGGGCAGGCGCCCGGGTCGCGCCCGGCCCGGCGGCGTCGGCGGATGCGGCCGCGGCCGCGCTATAACGGCCCGTCGTTCAACCGCATGATCCCGAACCTCATGACGCTGCTCGGCCTATGCGCCGGGATGACGTCGATGCGGTTCGCGCTCGACGGGCGCTGGGGCAGCTCGGCCGTGGCGCTGGTAGTGGCGGGCTGCATCGACGGGCTGGACGGGCGGCTGGCCCGCATGCTAAAGGCCACCTCCCGCTTCGGCGCCGAGTTCGACAGCCTGGCCGACTTCCTCTGCTTCGGCGTGGCGCCCGCGTTCATGCTCTATCTCTGGTCGCTGCGGGCGGCCGGCGGCTACGGCTTCGCGCCCTGCCTGATGTTCGCCGTCTGCATGGCACTGCGGCTGGCCCGCTTCAACGCCATGATGGACGCCGCACCCGCGCCGGCCTTCGCCCAGTCCTTCTTCACCGGCGTGCCGGCGCCGGCCGGGGCGGGGCTGGCGCTGTTCCCGATATTCGCCGGGTTGGAGGCGCGGGAGTGGGGCTGGCCCTGGCTCTACACCGCCATGCACTACCCGCTGTTCTGCGCCGCGGTGCTGGTGGGGGCGGCGACCCTGCTGGTCTCGACCCTGCCGGTCTGGAGCTTCAAGAACTTCAAGGTGCCGTCGCAATATGTGCTGCCCCTGCTGCTCGGCACCGGCACATTCGCCGCCGTGCTGGTGGCCGACCCGTGGGCGGCGTTGGCCGTGGCCGGGCTGATCTACCTCGCCATGCTCCCGCTCAGCCGCCGCTCGTACCACCGCCTGCGCGCCGCCGCCGAGGGGGACGACCCGGCGACCGACCCGCCCGACCTGCAGCCAGCATGATCGTCTGGTCGGGCTTTGGCATCCTAGCAGCCCTGTTCGCCCTGCTGGGGATCGTTGCCGGCGTCGCCCTCGTGGACGGCACAGGTGGGCTTGGCATCGGGCTGTCGGAGAATGCCGGCCTGGCGCTTGGCCTGGTGTTGGCCGCGGTGGTGAACTGGCTGGTCGGGGCCTGGCTCAACCATCGCCCGGGCCGCGAGCTGGTCGACGCCAAGACCGGAGAGCGCATCATCCTGCGCCGTCGTCACCGGCTGTTCTGGGTGCTGATGCAGTATTGGTCCGTCGTCATGGTGGTGTTCGCCGCCCTGGCCGTCATCGCCAGCCACACGCCGCCGCCGCAGCCCGCGCCCGCAGCCACCCCGCAGGCTGGCTGACCGCCCTCCGGAGCTAGAGCAGATCCCGATCAGACGGAATCGTCTGATCGGGTGAAGATGCTCGCAAAACAGAGGGTTAGAGCGTGTGAAGTGAGCGGAAGCGAACGGAACATGCTCTAGACTCGCGTGGCGCCCGGCAGCCAGCACACGTCTTCGACCACCAGCCGCAGGTAGCACGCCCCCTTGTCGAGGTGCGCCGCGCCGAACTGCCAGACCACGCTGACCTCCTCGTCCGGAAACACGATCTTCGGCATCGGGGCGCGGCTGGAGGCTTCCGGGCCTGGGCTGGCGCTGCTTTGCTGGCACAGCGCGAGCGTGATGCCGCCTGCCTCGTGCAACCGATGCATCGGCCAGTAGGTGGTTCCCGTATTGCGAACGGTCGCCTGGACGCAGAGCTCGTGCTCCCGCCAGTCCGCGCGCACGACGTGGACCGCGCCGCTGGTCTGCCCCGGCGCCTCGGCCGCACGCGGCAAAGTGAGCTGGTCCTCCCGGATCGGCCGCCAGGCGATCACGGTGTTGGCGCCGGACGCGGACGGGTTGGCGATCTGCTGCACCGTCCGGGCGCCGAGCGACTCCTCGAACAAGCCGTTCACGCTGTGGTGGAAGCCGATGTCGGTAAAGCCGGCCGTTTCCAGCACGTGGCGCAGGTAGGGCTGGGTGAACGGGCTCTCGAGCGTCTGGTAGCGCAGCATCTCCTGGTCGAGCTGGTGCTCCAGCGCGGTGTCGCCGGGGGTCCAGCGCCCCTCGCCGCACACCGCCACGCATCGCCCGGGCTTCAGCAGGCTGAACACGCGCCGGGCCGCCTCGTGCTCGTCAATCACGTGGTGCAGCGCCTCATGGAAGATCACGCCGTCGGCTTGCGCCTGCAGGCCACCCAGCTCCGCTTCCTCGAGGGTTGCGGTGTGGAAGGTGACGTGGTGCTGGGCGATCCCGGTGGTGCGGCAAAAGCCCTCGAGCCGCTGCGCCGCAAGCTCGTTCATGGTCCCGCTCGGCTCGATTGCCACCACCCGGTGCCCGAGGCCGACCAAGATTTCGGTCAGCCAGCCCGGCCCCGATCCCACTTCCACCACAAGGGCGTGCAGCGGGAGCCGCATGGCCTGGATGGCGTTCATCGCCGCATAAAGGCTGCCGAAGTAAGACGGATGGCCTTGCGTGTCGTCATACGGCTTGCGCCGCATCCATCCGAGCCCGTCCTCTGCCGCCACTGCCTTCGGGTACTCCTCAGCCGCCTCGCGCAGCCGGTCGAAGCGGGACCGGGCGTCGCGGACGTAGCGGGTCGGCCCTTCGAACAGCGGGGGGCGTGCGGCAGTGGATGACATCGGGGTTCCCCTTGTCAGGCGCATACATTGAGGCACACGCACTGTGTCACGTCGGCTCCCACCCGTCGAGTTTGAGCACTTCGCCGGCCAGATAGAGGCTGCCGCAGATCAGCACGCGGGCGGGGATGGCGGGCAGGGCTTGCAGCGCCTCCTGCACGGTGGGGCCCGGCTGCGCGACACCGCCGCTTGCCGCGATGATGTCGGCCACCGGCAGGGCCTGGTGCTGGCCGGGCTCGGCCACCGCCCACAGGCTTGCGGCATGCGGCAGCAGCGGGCGCAGGAACGCGGCGCTGTCCTTGGACTGCTTCATGCCAACGATCACGTGGGCCGGGCCGGACTGCGCCAGATGCGCCGCCAGCATCTCGCCCGCGCCCGGATTGTGGCCGCCGTCCAGCCAGATCTCCCGACCCGGCGCCGCCGCCGCCAACTGGCCCCGCAGGCGCTGCAGCCGGGCGGGCCAGCTTGCCTGCGCCAGGCCGGCGAAATCCCGCACACCCAGCCCGGCAGCCCGGACGGCGGCGACCGCGATGCCGGCATTGTCGTGTTGATGAAGGCCGGGCAGGGCAGGGGCGGGCAAGTCGACGCTGCCTTGCGCGTCGGCGTAGCGCAGCCCGTGCGGCGCCGGGTCGACCTCCCAGTCCCGCCCGCGCGCCAGCACCGGACCGGCAGCGTCCAGCACCCGCAGCACCTCGGCCGGCTGCGCCCCGGTCACGGTGGGGACGCCCGGCTTCATGATCCCCGCCTTTTCCGCCGCGATCAGTGCCAGCGTCTCGCCGAGCAACTCGCGGTGGTCCAACGAGATCGACGCGATGGCGCAGGCTGCCGGGCGGATGACGTTGGTGGCGTCGCCGCGGCCGCCAAGCCCCACTTCCAACACGCACAGATCAGCAGGTTCACGCGCGAACAGCAGGAAGGCGGCGGCGGTGATTACCTCGAACACGGTGATCGGCGCCCCCGCGTTCACCCGCTCGATCTCCTCCAGCGCGTCCGCCAACGCCGGGTCGGTGACCAGGTGGCCGGCGAGGCGGATGCGCTCGTTGAAGCGCACCAGGTGGGGCGAGGTGTAGACGTGGACCCGCAGGCCAGCGGCTTCGGCGATGCCGCGGATGAAGGCGCAGGTGCTACCCTTGCCGTTGGTGCCGGCGATGTGGATGACCGGCGGCAGGCGCTGCTCGGGATGGCCGAGATCACCAAGCAGGCGCTGCAAACGCTCCAAGCTGAGGTCGATCAGCCGGGGATGCAGCCCGTGCAGCCGCTCCAGCAGAGGGGTGATGCGGCTCACGACTGCATCACCGGCAGGAGGCTAGGGCGAAACGGTGACGCCCTTCCAGAACGCCACGCGGCCGCGGATTTCCTTGGCTGCGTCCTTGGGCTCCGGGTAGAACCACGCCGCATTCTGGTTCACCGCATCCCCCACCACCACCGAGTGGTAGTGCGCCGTACCCTTCCAAGGGCAAACCGAGGTGTGGGTGGAGGCTTGCAGCACGCCCGGCATCACGGCGGCGGTGGGGAAGTAGGCGTTCCCCTCCACCGTCACGATGTCGTCGCTCTGCGCGATGACCGCGCCGTTCCAGCTCGCCTTCATTCCACCACCTCCGGCTCGCGCTCAGACCCGCCACCCTCGCCGTCGTCGCTCTCGGACTTGGCAGCGCCGGTGCCGACCGCCTCGGTCACGTCGAAGGCGAGCTTGCCCTCGACCAGGTTGACCTTGACCGAGCCACCCTTCACCAGCTTGCCGAACAGCAACTCTTCGGCCAGCGGCTTCTTGATATGCTCCTGGATCACCCGGGCCAGCGGGCGAGCGCCGTAGAGTGGGTCGTAACCGCGCTCGGCCAGCCACTCCTTGGCGCCGGACGAGAGCTCGATCGTCACGTTGCGGTCGGCCAATTGGGCCTCGAGCTGCATGACGAACTTCTCCACCACGCGACCGACCGTGTCCTCCGACAGCCCGGCGAACGGGATGATCGCGTCCAGCCGGTTGCGGAACTCGGGGGTGAACAGGCGCTTGACCGCCTCCTCATCCTCACCCTCACGCTGGGTCCGGCCGAACCCGATCGCCTCCTTCGCCATGTCGGACGCGCCGGCATTGGTGGTCATGATCAGGATGACGTTGCGGAAGTCCACGCTCTTGCCGTTGTGGTCGGTCAGCTTGCCGTGGTCCATCACCTGCAACAGGATGTTGAACAGGTCCTGGTGCGCCTTCTCGATCTCGTCCAACAGCAGCACGCAATGCGGGTGCTGGTCGATCCCGTCGGTGAGCAGGCCACCCTGGTCGAAGCCCACGTAACCTGGTGGCGCGCCAATCAGCCGCGACACGCTGTGCCGCTCCATGTACTCGCTCATGTCGAACCGGATCAGCTCGATGCCGAGGGTGGAGGCCAACTGGCGCGCCACCTCGGTCTTGCCAACGCCGGTCGGGCCGCTGAACAGGTAGTTGCCAATCGGCTTCTCGGCGTCCCGCAACCCGGCGCGGCTCAGCTTGATGGCGGCGGACAGGGCATCGATCGCCTTGTCCTGGCCGAACACCATCGCCTTGAGGTCACGCTCGAGGTTGCGCAGCGTCTCCTTGTCGTCCGCCGAGACGCTCTTGGGGGGGATGCGGGCGATCTTGGCCACGATCTCCTCCACGTCCCGCAAGGTCACGGTCTTGCGGCGCTTGCCCTCCGGCAACAGCATCCGGCTGGCGCCCACCTCGTCGATCACGTCGATCGCCTTGTCGGGCAGCTTGCGGTCGTTGATGTACTTGGCCGACAGCTCGACGGCAGCGCGGATCGCCTCTTCGGTGTAGCGAACCTTGTGGTGGCGCTCGTAGTTGGTCTTGAGCCCCCGCAGGATCTTGATCGCGTCCTCCACCGACGGCTCGTTCACGTCAATCTTCTGGAACCGGCGCACCAGCGCGCGGTCCTTCTCGAAGTAGTTGCGATACTCTTTGTAGGTGGTGGAGCCGATGCAGCGCAGCGTGCCGCTGGCCAGCGCGGGCTTTAGAAGATTGGACGCATCCATCGCGCCGCCGCTGGTGGCGCCGGCGCCGATCACGGTGTGGATTTCGTCGATGAACAGCACCGCGTTGGGCTGCGCCTCGAGCTCGGTCACAACCGCCTTCAGCCGCTCCTCGAAGTCACCCCGGTAGCGGGTGCCGGCGAGCAGCGCGCCCATGTCGAGCGAGTAGATGGTGCTCTTGATCAACACCTCGGGCACGTCACCCTCGACGATGCGCTTGGCCAGGCCCTCGGCGATGGCGGTCTTACCCACGCCCGGGTCGCCCACGTAGAGCGGGTTGTTCTTGGTGCGGCGGCACAGGATTTGGATCGTGCGCTCGATTTCACTTTCGCGGCCGATCAGCGGGTCGATCTTACCGGCGGTCGCCTTCTTGTTGAGGTTCACGCAATAGGTCGAGAGCGCGTCCTGGTTGCGGCGGCTGGGCTTCTCCTCGCGTTCACCCTCGCCGGTCGACTCGGGCTTCTCGGCCGTGGTCGGGCGGTTGGACGGCCGACCCGGCGCCTTGGCGATGCCGTGGCTGATGAAGTTCACCGCATCGAGCCGGGTCATGTCCTGGAGCTGCAGGAAGTAGACCGCGTGGCTCTCCCGCTCGCTGAACAGGGCAACCAACACGTTGGCGCCCGTTACCTCGTCGCGGCCAGAGCTTTGCACGTGGATAGCGGCGCGCTGGACCACGCGTTGGAACCCGGCGGTGGGCTTCGGGTCCCCCGGGCGCTCGGTGGCGAGGCCCGGCAGGTCCTTGTCGAGGAACTCGCCCAACTCCTGGCGCAGCTTCTCAAGGTCGACCCCGCAGGCGCGCAGCACGGTGGCCGCGTCGGTGTCGTCCGCCAGGCCGAGCAGCAGGTGCTCCAGCGTGGCGTATTCATGCCGCCGTTCACTCGCGAACGACAGGGCGCGGTGCAGCGTCTGCTCTAGATTGCGTGACAGCATAGTACTTCGCTGCTCCTAAGGCTGGAACACACCTCACTGTAGATCGGCCTGGTTGTCGATCCCTCAAGCCCGGGTTGGTGCGGTGTGCCGGTCGGTTCCAGATGGGGAACACCGGCGCGCTTTTCAGCCCTCACTCTTTCGCGCTCACTCTTTCTCAATCGTGCACTGCAGCGGGTGTTGGTTCTGGCGCGCCAAGTCCATAACCTGAGTTACTTTGGTTTCCGCCACTTCGTAAGTGAAAACGCCGCAAACGCCCACGCCGCGGCGATGCACGTGCAGCATGATGCGGGTGGCTTCCTCGCGAGTCTTTTGGAAGAAGCGCTCCAGCACATGCACGACGAACTCCATCGGCGTGTAGTCGTCGTTCAGCATCAGGACCTTGTACATCGCCGGCTTGCGGGTCTTGGGCCGCGCCTTGGTGACAACGCCGATGCTGGGGCCGTCGCCGCCGCGTTTGTCGGAATCGCTCATTGAGCTGGGCATTGAGCTGGGCATCAAGCTGGGCATCGCAGAAGGCATAGAGCGTGGGCCGGGGCCGCTTTGATCGTCATGGCAGCAGCATATCGGAATGCTGTCTCGCGGGAAAAGCCCTCAAACATCGCGAGTTGGCGACCGCTGGAGCGGGCCGGGGCAAAAGCAAAGGGCCCGGATGGACTATCCGGGCCCTGGAAAAGCGAGCGGGAGGCGAGGCGGGCCGCTAGCCAATGCGGCCGAGCGTCTCGGTGGCCACCGCCAAACGCGCGCTAATCGGGGCGAAGGCGCGCTCGGACAGCTTCATGCAGCTCTCGGTGAGCTGCCCGGTCTGCGCCACGCTGCGCTCCATGGCCGAGCGCATCATGCTAGCCTGCAGCTCGAACAGCTCCTTGAACGACTTCACGCTGCCGAACGTCTTGAAGCCGGTCATCGCCTCCTCCATCCCGGTCTTGGCAGAGGCCGCCATGGTCTGGCCGATATCCTGCAGGCCGCTCATCAGGATTTGCCCGGACCGGGTCATCGCCTCGATGTTGCCCTGGCTGAACGCGACCAGCCCCTCGGTGGTCTTGATCGCCTTCTGCAAGCCGTCGCGCATGGCGGCTTGCGCGTCGTGCAGGCCGGCGGTCGCGGTGGCCACTCCGTCCTTGAGGCCGCTCACGGTGCGATCGATGTTGTCACTGGTCTCGCTGACGACGTCCATTTGCGTATTCCCGCTAAGTTGAAGCTTACCGGCGTACGATTTTTCATTTATCGATCCCGGGCCGCTGTGTTGCGATGCAGCACGAAGCAGACATATGCAGGGCGCCGGAAGGTCGTCAACAGAATTGTGCGCCGCACAAATCACGCGCCGATCCGGTTCTTATACCGCAGCACAGCAGCAATTCGTAACGCCCTCAGCGGGCTCGATAAAAGTTGTTCTCCGCTGGACATAGCCGCACCCGGGCGGCTAGGGTGCCGCCACTGCAACAGGTGTTTGGGGGCATGGTGCGGCGGCACTTCGAAACCACCGGCCTCCTGCCGGGCCTAGTCATTGCGTGCGCCTTGTTCCTGGTCACCGGCTTTCTCACCCGGGCGGCCGCGCAGATCGGCTCCGACCGCTATGCCTCCATCACCATGGATGCCGCCAGCGGGGACGTGCTGGAGGCGGTGAACGCGGACGAGCCGCGTTACCCGGCCAGCCTCACCAAGCTGATGACGATCTACCTGCTGTTCGAGGCGCTGCGCGACCACCGGGTCTCGCTCGACCAGCCGGTGCCGGTGTCGGCCCATGCCGCCGCCATGTCCCCGTCCAAGCTCGGCCTGCTGCCCGGCACCTATATCACCGTCGAGCAGGCGCTATTGGGCCTGGTCACCAAGTCGGCCAACGACGCGGCGGCCGCGCTTGGCGAGCTGCTGGGCGGCGACGAGGCTGAATTCGCCCAGATGATGACGCTGCGCGCCCGCGCCCTGGGCATGAGCCATACCACCTTCCGCAACGCGTCCGGCTGGCCCGACCCGGAGCAGGTGACCACCGCGCGGGACCTGGCGTTGCTCGCGCGCCACCTGATCCAGGATTACCCGGCGGAATACCGCTACTTCAGCGTGCCCTCCTTCGTGTTCCACGGCCGGGTCATCCCCAACCATGACCACATGCTGGTCACCTATCCCGGCGCCGACGGGCTCAAGACCGGCTACATCGACGCGTCCGGCTGCAACCTGGTGACGTCGGCGCTGCGCGGGGACGTGCGGTTGATCGGCGTGGTGATGGGCGCTTCCAACGGCAGCGAGCGGGACCTCCACATGGCCTCCCTGCTGGACGCCGGGTTCGAGCGCATGGGCGTGCCGGTCAGCCGGGGCGAGCCGCGCACCCGGGTGCCGTTGCTGGTGGCGTCCGCCTCGGCTGCGACCCTGCCGCCGCCGGCGCCGCCGCTTGCCGGCCGCGGTTGGGCGCTCACTCGCACCGCCAACCATGCCGTGCGTACCGTCGCCACCGAGCGCGCCGCGACGCGGGCGACCCTGCGCCGCGCTTGGGGGTATTCGCTGCCGCTGCCTCCGCCGGCCTTGCGCCCCCGGGTGGTCTCGGCCACGGCGCATCCCGCGGTGCGCCACGCCAATTCCACCCGGGCCACGCTGTGGCACCGCAGCGGCTGAGGGCCAAACCGGCGGCGCCCACCGGCAAGCCTTGCACCAAGCCGCTGGCTTGCGCATTTTCAGCGCTGGCCAGGACGGGGACGTAGAACGCAGATGGACGGCGGGGTCGACGGACGACGGATCACCTTGCACCGGCCCGAGGATTTCGCCGGCATGCGTGCGGCCGGCCGCCTCGCCGCCGAGACGCTGGACATGATCACCGAACATGTGAAGCCCGGCGTCACCACCGCCGAGCTGGACGTGTTGTGCAACGAGTTCATGGAGCGGGGCGGCGGCGTATCGGCCACGATGAACTATCGCGGCTACCCCAAATCCATCTGCACCTCGATCAACCACGTCGTCTGCCACGGCATCCCGGGCGACCGCCGGCTGATGGACGGGGACATCCTCAACATCGACGTGACCGTGGTGCTCGACGGCTGGCACGGTGACACCAGCCGCATGTACGTCGCCGGCGCAGCCAGCACCCGCGCCCGCATGCTGCTGGACGTGACCTACGAGGCGCTGCAGCGTGGCGTGGCGGCGGTGCGGCCCGGCGCCACGCTGGGCGACGTGGGCCACGCCATCCAAAGCTACGTCGAGGCGCAGCGCTTCAGCGTGGTGCGCGACTTCTGCGGCCACGGCATCGGTCGCCGCTTCCACGAGGCGCCCAATGTGCTGCATTTCGGCCGCCCCGGCGAGGGACCGTTGCTGCGCCCCGGCATGTTCTTCACCGTGGAGCCGATGGTGAACGCCGGCCGCCCCGAGGTGAAGGTGCTGGAGGATGGCTGGACCGCCGTCACCCGCGACCGCAGCCTGTCGGCCCAGTTCGAGCACATGGTCGGCGTGACGGAGGACGGTTGCGAGGTGTTCACGAACTCGCCGGTGGGGTTCAACAAGCCTCCTTATGGCTAGCTGACATGGCGGAGTCGCCCGGGCCCGACCCGGCGCCGCCTTCGCCGCTCAGCGCCGAGGGCCATCGCAGCCGCCTGCGTGCCCGCCTGCTCACCGCCGGGCCGGAGAGCGTGGCCGACCACGAACTGCTCGAGCTGGTGCTGTTCCTGGCGCTGCCCCGCCGCGACACCAAGCCGATCGCACGCGCCCTGCTGACCCGCTTCGGCTCCTTCGCCAACGCCATCTCGGCGCCGCTGAACGAGCTGCGCGGCGTCGAAGGCATGGGCGAGGCCGGTGCCGCCGCTCTCAAGACGGTGCAGGCCGCCGCGCTGCGCCTGGTGCGGGCCGAGCTGCGCGACCAGCCCATCCTGTCCAGCGGCGAGGCGCTGATGCGCTACCTCACCGCCGTGCTGGCGCGCGAACGGGTGGAGCAGTTCCGCGTACTGTTCCTCGACAACCGCAACCGTCTGCTGGCCGACGAGGCGCAATCCCGTGGCACGGTGAACCACACGCCGGTGTATCCGCGCGAGGTGGCCAAGCGGGCGCTGGAGCTGCATGCCACGGCGCTCATCCTGGTGCACAACCACCCGAGCGGGGACACCACGCCGTCCCGCGCGGACCTGGCGATGACCAAGGAGATCCAGCAGGCCATCGGCACGCTCGGGATTGCGCTGCATGACCACGTGATCGTGGGCAGCGCTGGGTCGCTGAGCTTTCGCGCGACGGGGCTGCTTTAGCGCGAGCGTGGGGAAACAAACCGTGCACAGCCGCGTTGGGCTGGCATGAGCACAAACCCGAAGACCCCCACCCAAGACGACACCCCATCCAACACCGTCAAGGACCCCGACAACTGGACCACGGGCGACGAGACCATGACCGGCGCGCAGGCGTCCTACCTCAAGACGTTGAGCGAAGAGGCCGGCGAGCCGTTCGACGAGACCCTCAGCAAGGCCGAAGCCTCCAAGCGGATCGACGCGCTGCAATCCCGCACCGGGCGCGGCAAGTCGCACTGATCGGGGCGGGCGTCACCGCTTTGCGGGGCGCCACGCGCGCTCGTCGGGTGGTGGCAGGCTGGCGGCGGGACGGCCGGCCTGGACGGCGGCCAGCCCGTCGCGCACCGCGTCCGTCACCCGTGCCTGGTAGCGGGCGTGGTGTTTGGCGCTGAACACCCCCTCGGCCCGGTGCGCCTCGCCGAGCCGGCGCCAATGCGTCTCCCAGCGCGCGACGGCGCCGGGTCGGGCGGTGACGAACACCACCTGGCAGAATAGGATTGGGTAGGCGTCGTGCACCACGCGCTGGCCGTCCCGCGAGTCGCTTGGGGCGTAGCCGTGATAGGCCAGCGCGTCCGGGCGGCTGACCACGCGCCAGCCGGCATCCGTGACCCGGCGGCACACGTCGATGTCGTCGAAGCAGTAGATCAGCCGCTCGTCGAAGCCGCCGATGGCTTGCAGCAGGCTGCGCCGCACGCTCATCACGCAGCCGGGGAGATAGAGGAACGGGTCGGCACCCGGCGCTTGGAAGCGGTCGAGCGGCGGCTGCGCGTCGATCTCCACATCCCCGTCGGCAGTGCAGGTGCAGTGCCGCCAATCCAGCCGGTCGAGCACGGTGTCGTGCGTGAAGCCGCCGACGGCGCCGACCGCCGGGTCGAGGTAGCCCGCAGCGATGCGCTCGAGGTAGTCGGGAAACGGCACCGCGTCGTCGTCGATGAACGCCACCACGTCGCCGGCGGCCATGGCGATGCCGATGTTGCGCGACCAGCCCAGCCGCCGCTCCGGGCAATGCCCGACCCGAACCCAGGGGTGCGCCGCCAACACCGCGTCCGTCCCATCCTGCGACGGGCCGGCCACCACGATCACCTCGAACGCGTCGTGGCTCTGCGCCGCCAGGCCGGCCAGGCAGTGCGGCAGCACGGCGGCACGGTCACAGGTGTTGACGACGACGGAAATCCGCAGCGGGGCCTCCCGGAACGAGGCGCCGCTCAGGCCGCCTCCGCCCGGATCGCGTCGGACAGCGTCTCCACGATGCGGTCCACGTGGTGGCGCTCGATGATCAGCGGCGGCGACAGCGCGATGATGTCGCCGGTGGTGCGGATCAGCAGTCCGTTGTCGAAGCAGCGGCCGAACACCTGGAAGGCGCGCTCGGTCGGCTTGCCGGGCCGCGGCTGCAGCTCGATCCCGGCGATCAGCCCGGCGTCGCGGATGTCCACCACGTTGGGCAGCCCGCGCAGCGAGTGCATCGCCTGCTGCCAGTAAGGCTCGATCTCGCGCACTCGGCCGGGCAGGTCGTCGGCGCGCTGCAAATCCATCGAGGCGATGGCGGCGGCGGAGGCCAGCGGATGGCCCGAGTAGGTGTAGCCGTGGAACAGCTCGATCCCGCCCGGCGCGCCATGCACGATGGCGTCGTAGATGCCGTTGCGCACCACCACGGCGCCCATCGGCACGGCGGCGTTGGTGAGGCCCTTGGCCAGCGTCATCATGTCAGGCACGACGCCGAGCCGTTCGGCGCCGAAATTGCTGCCGAGGCGGCCGAAGCCGGTGATCACCTCGTCGAAGATCAGCAGGATGCCGTGCTGGTCGCAAATCTGCCGCAGCCGCTGCAGGTAGCCCACGGGCGGCGGCAGCACCCCGGTGGACCCGGCGACCGGCTCCACCATCACGGCGGCGATGGTGTCCGCGCCATGCAGCGTCACCAGCGCCTCGAGCGCGTCCGCCCGCTCGGCGCCGTGCTCGGGCAGGCCGCGGGCGAACGCGTTGCGCGCCAGGTCCAGCGTGTGGGGCAGGTGGTCCACATAGGGCAGCATGGCGCCGAACTGCTTGCGGTTGGTGCCGATGCCGCCCACCGACATGCCGCCGAAGCCAACCCCGTGGTAGCCGCGCTCGCGCCCGATCAGCCGCACGCGCTGCCCCTCGCCGCGCGCCTTATGGTAGGCCAGCGCGATCTTCAGCGCCGTGTCGTCGCTCTCGCTGCCGGAATTGGTGAAGAACACCCGGTCCATGCCGTCGGGCGTGATCTCGGCCAGGCGCGCGGCAGCCTGGAAGGCGATCGGGTGGCCCATGTTGAAAGTAGGCGCGAAGTCCAGCACCGCGGCCTGGCGCTGGATGGCCTCCACGATCTCGCGCCGCCCGTGCCCGGCGTTGCAGCACCACAGCCCGGCCGTCCCGTCCAGCACCTCGCGGTTGTCGTTGGTGTAGTAGAACATGCCCTCGGCGCGGGCGAGCAGGCGCGGCGTGTCCTTGAAGCCGCGATTGGTGCTGAACGGCATCCAGAACGCGTCGAGGTTGTTGGGCCGGCTGATCTCGTTCATGGCGGTGGGGGCATCCGTTTGCGCTGGTTCCCCACCGTGGCATTGTTGCCGCGCAAGCTCAATTGCGGAGGTGGCCGATGGCCGACGGTCTGCTAGTTATCGGAACGCGGCGCTACTCGTCCTGGTCGCTGCGGGGCTGGCTGCTGGTGCATTTGGCCGAGCTGGATGTGGCGGAGCGAATGATCCCGCTGGCAGGCGTTGGCGTGGGCAAGGGCGGCACGCCGGGCATCGCCGAGGCGACCCCGACCGGGCTGGTGCCGTACCTCGAGCATGACGGTGCGCGGGTGTGGGAAAGCCTGTCGATCGCCGAGTATTGCGCCGAGCTCAACCCGGCGCTGTGGCCGGCCGAGCGGGTGGCGCGGGCGGCGGCACGCTCCATGGCGGCCGAGATGCACG
Organism: Acetobacteraceae bacterium; assembly: GCA_965199105.1. GTDB lineage: Bacteria > Pseudomonadota > Alphaproteobacteria > Acetobacterales > Acetobacteraceae > LMUY01. The sequence continues at coordinate 3,094,501 of CBDAQO010000002.1, forward strand.
CCGGGTTCCGCGCCTTGCGGGTGGCGATGCCGATGAACCTCGGCCGGGTGCGCCGCGGCCCGGCGCCGGCGGCGGACGTGCTGGCCGACATCGCCCGCGTCGAAACTCTCTGGCGCGACGCAACCCGGGCCACCCGCTTCCTCCACAGCGACACACTGGGCGCGGCGGACGCGATGTTCGCCCCCGTGGTGTGCCGCTTCCTGTCCTACCTGCCAGAACTGGCGCCCGAGGCGGTGGCGTATTGCCGGGCCGTCCGCGCCCACCCCTTGCTGGCGCAATGGTATGAGGACGCCGCACGGGAGCCGGCCGAGTGGCGGCTGGCGCATTACGAGGACGTGCCGTAAGCGGGCGCTGCGTGGAGGGGGTGGGGTGGCTCAACCGTCGCTCCTATATGGAGGGCTGAACTTCTGTCCGAGGCGCCGCGATGTCGCAGTCCGACCTGATCCCCGTCACCGTGCTCACCGGCTATCTCGGCGCCGGCAAGACCACGCTGCTGAACCGCATCCTGTCGGAGAACCACGGCCGCAAATACGCCGTGGTGATCAACGAGTTCGGCGAACTGGGGGTCGACAACGACCTCGTCGTGGACGCCGACGAGGAAGTGTTCGAGATGAACAACGGCTGCATCTGCTGCACCGTGCGCGGCGACCTGATCCGCATCGTGGGTGGGCTGGTGAAGCGGCGTGGCAAGTTCGACGGGATCATCATCGAGACCACCGGCCTGGCCAACCCGGCCCCCGTGGCGCAGACCTTCTTCGTCGACGAGGGCGTGCGCGCCCGCACCCGGCTGGACGCGATCGTGACGGTGGTGGACGCCAAGAACCTGCCCGCCCGGCTGGACGACAGCGCCGAGGCCGCCGCGCAGATAGCGTTTGCCGACGTGATCGTGCTGAACAAGACCGACCTGGTGAGCGAGGCCGAACTGGCGGAGGTGGAGGCCAAGATCCGCGCCATCAACCGCTTCGCCACCATCCACCGCACCCAGCGCTCCGCCGTCGACATCGACGCCGTGATGGGCCGCGGCGCGTTCGACCTCGAGCGCATCCTGGCGGACGTTCAGCCCGACTTCCTGACCGACAGCGACCACGAGCACAACGACGACATCGCCAGCATGTCGTTCGAGGTGGCCAAGCCGCTCGACGCCGAGCGGTTCAACGTCTGGATTGGCCAGTTGCTGCAGGAGAAGGGCCAGGACCTGCTGCGCACCAAGGGCATCCTGCACTATGCCGGCGAGGACAAGCGGTTTGCGTTCCAGGCGGTACACATGATCGCCGATGGCGGGTTCGTGGGCGCCTGGCCGCCGGGCGAGCGCCGCTCCCGCATCGTGTTCATCGGCCGCAACCTCAACCGGCCGCAACTGCGCCGCGGGTTCGAAGCCTGCCAGGCCGGATGAGCCGCGCGTTGCCGCTGTCGCTGCCGCCCGTGCCCGCTTTGAAAAAGCCCTCTCCCAGAGGAAGAGGGAGCAGGCAAGAGGAACGGCGCGGTGACGCAAGCCGGAGCTGCGGGGCGTGACGGTGGCTCCGACGGTCACTGTCGACCAGGTCCTGCAGACCCGGGGCGAGCACCGGGAGTTCGACGCATTCGTGGTCGCCGCCGCCTGGGTCGGCAGCAGCCCGGCCTTTGCCCTGGGGGACGGCCGCCTCATCCTCGCCGACTGGCGTGAAGTCCAGGCGCATGACGGCGCCATCCTCGCCCTTGCCGCAGCGCCCGGCAGCTTCCTCACCGGCGGCGACGATGGTGCCTTCCGCCGCACCACGCCCGATGGCACCCCCGAACTCATCGCCCAGTTCGGCAGCAAGTGGGTGGAGCAAGTCGCCGCCCACGGCAGCGTCAGCGTCGCCGCGGTGGGCAAGGCCGCGCACGTGTTCGACGGCGCGGCCAAGCGCAAGCAGCTCGACCATCCGTCCACCGTCACCGGCGTGGCCTTTGACGCCAAGGGCAAGCGCATCGCCATCTCGCACTACAACGGCGCCTCGGTCTGGTTCGTCACCGCCAAGGTGGACACGCCGCGCCGGCTGGAATGGAAGGGCAGCCACACCGGCGTCGCCCTGCACCCGGGCGGCGACGCGGTCGTCAGCTCCATGCAGGAGAACGCGCTGCATGGCTGGCGGCTGGCGGACGGGCAGCACATGCGCATGAGCGGCTACCCGGCGAAGACCGAGTCGCTCAGCTTCACCCGCTCGGGCAAGTGGCTGGCCAGCTCTGGCGCCGACACGGTGGTGTTGTGGCCGTTCTTCGGCGGCGGCCCGATGGGCAAGGCGCCGATGGAGCTGGCCGGGGGCGACCAGGTGATCTGCACCCGGGTGGCCGCGCATCCCCAATTCGAGATGGTGGCGGCCGGGTTCGCCGACGGGCTGGTGGTGTTGGCCGACATCGCCAGCGAGCGCATCCTGCCGGTGGCGGCGCCGGGTCGCGGCCCGGTGTCGGCGCTGGCCTGGAGCGAGGACGGGGGCTGCCTGGCGTTCGGAACCGAAACCGGCTTTGCCGCCTTGGTCGATCTCAGCAAACGTTAAGAAGGATACGGCGATGGAGATGATCACCACACGCGGGCTGCGCATGCCCAAGCTCGGTCTGGGCACCTGGCGCATGAAGGGCGACGAGTGCCGCGAGGCGGTGGAGCGGGCGCTGTCGCTGGGATACCGCCACCTCGATACCGCAGAGATGTATGGCAACGAGGAAGCGGTCGGGGCGGCGCTGGCCGGCGCCCGGCTGCCGCGCAGCGACGTGCACGTCACCACCAAGGTGTGGCACGAGCATCTGGCCCCGGCCGCCATCCGCCAAGCGCTGGAAAGCAGCCTGGCCAAGCTGCAGACCGACCATGTCGATCTCTACATGATCCATTGGCCCTCGCCAGACATGAACCTGCCCGCGGCGCTCGAGACGCTGACCCGGCTGCAGGAGGAGGGCCTCACCCGCGCCATCGGCGTGTGCAACTTTCCGGTCGCGCTGCTGCGCCAGGCAGTGGAGCAGGTCGGCGCGCCGATCGCGGCCAACCAGATCGAGTACCACGTGCTGCTCAGTCAGCAGCCGGTGCTGGACTACGCCAGCGCGCACGACGTGGCGGTGACGGCCTACTGCCCGATCGCGCAGGGCAAGCTCGCCGACCACGAGGAGCTGATCGCCATCGGCCGCAAGCACGGCGCCAGTGCCGCGCAGATCGCGCTGAAGTGGCTGTTGGACCAGCCCGGCGTCGCCGCCATCCCGAAGGCCTCGCGCCGGGAGAGCCAGGTGGCCAACCTGGAGGCGATGAAGATCGAGCTGGACGACACCGACCGATCCGCCATCGCCGCCTTGCCGAAGGGACAGCGCATGGTGAACCCCGGCTTCGCGCCGGCTTGGGACAAAGCCGCCTAGCGTCCGAGAGACCGCGCCTCGCCTTGCCGCCCGCCCGTGGGTTGGCCACTATGCCGGCAAAAGCGGGGGGACGGGACATGCGCGCACTGGCCTTGGCCATTGGGCTGCAGGCGTTGGGGCTGGTGGCGCTGCCGGCTGCTGCGCGGATCACCCGGCTGGACGTCGTCCGGGTGGAGCCGGCGTTCGGCGGGCAGGAGTTCGGCGCCGGGTCGTATCAGCGCGTGTTCGCCATCGCCCACGGCGAGGTCGACCCGGCGGACCCGGCCGATAGCCTCATCCAGGACGTGGCGCTGGCGCCGCGCAACGCCGCCGGGCACGTGGAATACACCACGCCGGTCGAAATCCTGCAGCCGGTGGACCAGGCGCGCGGCAACCGGATGCTGCTGTTCGAGGTGAACAACCGCGGCAACAAGCTGGCGCTGCTGGCTTTCGACGAGGGCTCCACCGGGTCGATCGCGGACCACAACGCGCTGACCCAGGCCGGCGATGGTTGGCTGATGAACCAGGGCTACACGCTGGTGTGGTGGGGCTGGGAGATGGACGCGCGGCTCGGCCAGAACCGCATCGTGATGCCGCCGGTGGTGGCGCACAACGCGGATGGCTCCGCGATCACCGGGGTGGTGCGCACCGAGCTGCTGACGCCGGTGGCCACGCGCACCATCGGGCTGGCGCAGAGCAGCCAGGTGCAGGACTTCCCGCCCGACAGTTACAGCAACTACCCGCCGGCCAGCCTGGACAATGCGGGCGCGACGCTGACCGTGCGGGCGCATGCGCAGGACCGGGCGGACGCGATCCCGAACAGCCAGTGGAGCTTCGGCGTCTGCGGGGAGGCGGGCGCGGTGACGCCGGATGCCGGGCATCTCTGCATGGCGGCCGGGTTCCAGCCTGGCCTGCTCTACGAGCTGATCTACCAGGCCAAGGACCCGACGGTGCTAGCGCTCGGCTTTGTCGCCACGCGGGACCTGGGCGCCTTCCTGCGTGACCAGCCGCGCGACGACAGCGGCACCGCCAACCCGGTCTGGCGGCCGGACGCGCTGGCGCTGATCGAGGGCACGTCGCAGAGCGGGCGGATGCTGCGCACGTTCCTGCTGCTGGGGTTCAACCGTGGCGAGGATGGCAAGCGGGTGTTCGACGGGGCGTACCCGCATATCGGCGGCGGGCTGATGCCGCTGAACGTGCGCTTTGGCCAGCCGGTGCGGGCGTGGGGCGAGCAAACCGACCACCTCTACCCGGCGTACGAATTTCCGTTCTCCTACGCCAAGCAGACCGACCCGCTGACCGGGCGCAGCGAGGGGGTGCTGGACCGTTGCCGCGCCAGCCAGACCTGCCCGCGCCTGTTCCACGTTGCGACCGCGCTCGAGATGTGGGAGGGGCGGCAATCCCTCGGGCTGACCGACCCGCTCGGGCGGCGCGACGTGGCCGACCCGGCGGACGTGCGCACCTTCATCATGGCGAGCACGCAGCATTCGCCGGCGGGGCTGCCGCTGCCGAGCGCGCCGCCGTTCGGGCTGTGCGCGCAACAGCCCAATCCCAACCCGCAGGTCTGGACCATGCGGGCGCTGCTGACCGCGCTCACGGCCTGGGTGCGGGACGGGGTGGCGCCGCCGGACGGGGTGGCGCCGCGGATCGCCGACGGCACCCTGGTGGCGCCCGACCAGGTGAAGCTGCCGGCCATCCCGGCCAACGACTACGGCGAGGTGCAGCGGCCGGCACTGGACGAGCACCGCATCTACGACACGCTGCACGTGTTGGATTTCGGCCCGCTCTATCACGCGGAGGACAGCAGCGGCGTGATCAGCGCGGAGCCGCCGGCGGTGGGCACGCTGGCCTATGGCGTGCTGGTGCCGCAGGTGGACGCGGACGGTAACGACCTCGGCGGCATCCGCTCGGTGTTCCAGCAGGTGCCGCTCGGGACCTATCTGGGCTGGAACATCTTCCGGGCCGGCTGGCTGGGCGGCGGCATGTGCAACCTGAAAGGCAGCTTCATCCCGTTTGCCGCCACGGAGGCCGAGCGCGAGGCGGTGGGCGACGCGCGGCTCTCGCTGGCGGAGCGCTACCCGGACAAGGCGGCCTACGTGGCGGCCATCCGTGCGGCCACCGAACGGCTGGTGCAGGCGCGGTTTCTGCTCGCGGAGGATGCGGCGACGCTGAACGCGCGGGCGGAGCGGGACGGGGTGCGGGCGGGGCCGTGACCCGGGAAGGGGGGCTCTGCCCCGGGCCCCGCAAGAGGATGGTCATCCTCTTGACACCTGCTATTCCGGGTTTCGGCGTGTTGCGGACCAGTAGAGCGGGGGGCGGCCGGCATCGAGGGCTTTTTGTTCGTAGCGGGTCGGTGGCCAGGTGGCGGGGCGCTGGGTGGCGGGGGCAGGAGCGGCGAACAGCATCTGGGCTGCCAGAACGCTCGCGGTCCAGGCCTGGTAGGTCGGATCGTCGCTGGCGATGCGCCATTCGGCGCCGGGTTGCAGCGCGCGGGCGGCGAGGGCCAGCGTGTCCGGGTGCACGAAGCGGCGCTTGGCGTGGCGGGCCTTGGGCCATGGGTCCGGGAACATCAGGAACAGGCGGCTGAGCGAGGCCGGCGGCAGGGCTTGCAGCAGCAGCCGGGCGTCGTCCGGCCAGATCAGCAGGTTTGGCGGCAGCGGGGCGGTGGCTTCGCCGCCTTCGGGAACCAGGGCGGAGAGCAGGGAGCAGATGCCGTTTTGGTAAACCTCGCAGGCGATCAGCCCGGCGTCGGGGTTCGCGGCGACTTGGGCGCGGGCGTGTTCGCCGCCACCGAAGCCGACTTCAAGCCACAACTCCTGCGGGCGATGCGCAAACGCGCTGCCGGGGTCGCCAGCCTGCGCCGGGTCCAGCCGCAGCCGGGGCAGGGTGGCCTCCAGCAGCAAGCGCTGCCGCGGGCGCAGGGTGTTGCCCTTGGTGCGCCCATAAAGCCGTGACGCCGCGGGTTTCAGGATGGCCATTTAGCCCTGTTTCTGCAGCCGCCTCCCTATAGGAGCAAGGCGACCGCATCTGCTTCCTTGTCCCTCTCCCGTGAAGGACGGGAGAGGGAGAGTTGGAATGCGATCTCTGCCGCCTGCGGGAAGGGAGAGGCCTGCTACCGCCCGAAGGCGGTCTTCAGCGCGGGCACCAGGTCGGTCTTTTCCCAGGTGAACGTGCCCAGCTCCGGGTCGGGCGTGCGGCCGAAATGGCCGTAGGCGGACGTCACGGCGTAGATCGGGCGGTTCAGATGCAGGTGCTCGCGGATGCCGCGCGGGCTCAGGTTGACCATCTCGCGCAGGGTGCGCTCCAGCAGCGCCTCGTCCACGTCGCGCCCGGTGCCGCCCAGGTCGACATACACCGACAAGGGGTGCGACACGCCGATGGCATAGCTGATCTGGATCGTGCAGCGCTCGGCTAGCTCCGCCGCCACCACGTTCTTGGCCAGATAGCGGCACACATAGGCGGCCGAGCGGTCGACCTTGGTCGGGTCCTTGCCGCTGAACGCGCCGCCGCCATGGGGTGCGGCGCCGCCATAGGTGTCGACGATGATCTTGCGCCCGGTCAGCCCGCAATCCCCGTCCGGGCCGCCGATGACGAAGCTGCCGGTGGGGTTGATGTAGATCTCGCTCTCCGGCGGCATCCAACCCGGCGGCAGCGTGGTCTCGATCAGCGGCAGCAGCATGCGCTTGATCGCCGCCTGCTCCATCCCCGCCTCGTGCTGGGTGGACACCACGACCGAGGTCGCGCCCAGCGGCTTGCCGTCCACGTAGCGCAGCGTCACCTGGCTTTTCGCGTCCGGCAGCAGGCCCGCCACCGACACGTCCTTGTTGCGGCGCAGTTCGGACATCCGGCGCAGGATCAGGTGGGCGTAGTACAGCGGCGCCGGCATCAGCGCGTCCGTTTCGGTGCAGGCGTAGCCGAACATGATGCCCTGGTCGCCGGCGCCTTCGTCCTTGTTGCCGGCACTGTCCACGCCCACCGCGATGTCGGCGCTCTGCGCGTGCAGGTGGCACTCGACGGCGGCGTGCTTCCAGGAGAAACCGGCCTGGTCGTAGCCGATGTCATGCACCGCAAGCCGCGCCAGATGGGTCAGCAGCTCCGGCGTGACGGTGTCGGGCCCGCGTACTTCGCCGGCGAACACGATGCGGTTGGTGGTGACCAGCGTCTCGCAGGCCACGCGGGCGTAGGGGTCGGCAGCCAGGAATGCGTCCAGCACGGTGTCGCTCAACCGGTCGGCGACTTTATCCGGATGGCCTTCGGACACCGATTCCGACGTAAACAGATACTCGCCCTTGCCGCGCATTCGCCGCCTCTACGCTTGCCGCCGATAGGAAGCGGGTGGAGCCAACCCGCCGGTCGCGGGAAACGCGGTGTGTGGCGGAAACCACTTGGGGGGTCAAGCGGCGGCCCCCCGGCGTGGTCGGGCCTATTCGCTTGCCAAGCCCTGCCCAGTTCTATAGCGGTTTGCCGATGGTCCCCGATACGCCGGCCGTGGGCGCAGCGGCCACGACAACCGCCGCCGAACTGGTCGACGCCGTGCGGCGGTTGGCCCGCACCAGCGTGCTCGTGGTCGGGGACGCGATGCTCGACCGCTACGTCTATGGCGTGGTGAACCGCATCTCGCCCGAGGCACCCATCCCCGTCGTGAGCGTCGAACGCGACGTCGCCATGCCCGGTGGCGCCGGCAACGTAGTGCGCAACCTCACGGCCCTGGGTGCGGCGGTGGCGTTCGTCTCCGTGGTGGGGGACGACCAGGCCGGGTCGGACCTCACCGGGCTGATCGGCGGGCAGCCGAACGTGGAGCCATGGTTGCTGGTGCAGGGCGGCCGCACCACCACCACCAAGACGCGCTACATCGCGCAAGGCCAGCAATTGCTGCGCGCCGACCACGAGGTGGCTGCGGCCATCCACCCCAAGCTGGCCGAACGCCTGGTCCGCATCACGCAGGACGCGCTGGCGGCCACCACCGTCACCGTGCTGTCGGACTACAACAAGGGCGTGCTGATGGGCACGGTGCCGGCGCAGATCATTGCCGCCGCGCGGGCCGCCGGGCGCCGCGTGGTGGTGGACCCGAAGGGCCGCGACTACAGCCGCTACGCCGGGGCGGACGTGATCACCCCCAACCGCCGCGAGCTGGCCGAGGCGACCGGCATGCCGGTGGACAGCGAGGCCGCCATCGACGTCGCGGCGCAGAGCCTGCGCGCGGCCCATGGCTTCGGCGCCGTGCTCGTCACCCGCGCCGAGGATGGCATGACGCTGGTGACCGAGGCCGGCCTGCAACATTTCCCCGCCGAGGCGGCCGACGTCTACGACGTGTCTGGCGCCGGGGATACGGTGGTGGCCACGCTGGCGGCCGGCCTGGCCGCAGGGCTCGACCTCGCGGTCGCGGTGCGGCTGGCGAACCTGGCGGCGGGCGTGGTGGTGGGCAAGGTCGGCACCGCCGTCGCCCGCGAAGGGGACCTGCTGGCCGCGCTCTCCCCCCAAGGCGGCGCGCTACGCAAGGTTGTCACCCGCGAGCAGGCCGCCGAGCAGGTGGAGCGCTGGCGCCAGCGCGGATGGCGCACCGGCTTCACTAATGGCTGCTTCGACCTGCTGCATCCCGGCCACGTCCACCTGCTGGAACAGGCGCGCAGCCGCTGCGACCGCCTGGTGGTGGGGCTGAACTCGGACGCCAGCGTGGCCCGGCTGAAGGGTCCGACCCGCCCGGTGCAGAGCGAGGCCGCCCGCGCCGCCGTGCTCGGCAGCGTGACCGCGGTGGACCTGGTGTGCGTGTTCGACGAGGACACGCCCGAGTCGCTGCTGCAGGCGGTCCGCCCCGAGCTGCTGGTGAAGGGCTCGGACTACACCATCGGCACCGTGGTGGGCGCGGACTTCGTGCAGAGCTACGGCGGCGAGGTGATGCTGGCCGACCTGCTGCCCGGCTTTTCCACCACCGCCACCGTGCAGCGCCTGCGCAGCGTTTGACGCCATCGCACGCCGCCAGTAAGCGTCCGGCTCACGCCTCGGGGGGGCGCAATGCAAGACATTCCTGAATTAACTGTGCTCGACCGCCCGCAGTGCGACCTGCGCCGGGTCGGCAGTCATCCCAACCACTGGTATCCGCTCGCGTGGTCGCGCGAGCTGAAACCCGGCAAGACCTATGCCGCCCATTTCGCGGGCGAACCGATCGTGCTGGTCCGCCCGTTGGAAGGGCTGGTGTTCGCGCTTGAGGATCGCTGCGCCCACCGCCAGGTGCCGCTATCGCACGGCCTGGTGTCGGGTTGTGCGGTGCGCTGCGGCTATCACGGCTGGACCTACGATGCGTCCGGCAATTGCGTGGACGTGCCTTACCTGGGCAAGGGCAAGCTGCCCAACGGAGTGCATGCCTATCCCTGCCGCGAGCAGGACGGGCTGATCTTCGTCTGGCCTGGCGACCCGGCGGCCGTGACCGAATTGGGCCCGCTCGGCGCGGTGGCCGACCCGGCGTTCAAGACCCGGCGCTTCGGCCGCACCGTGCGCTGCCACTACACCTTCATGCACGAGAACCTGATGGACATGAACCATCAGTTCCTGCACCGCCGCCAGATGGGGCAGATCACCCCGCGCTACCTCGGCCGCCGCATCGGCGAGGACTGGATGGAGGTCGACTACACCTTCGCCCGCACGGGGGGGAAGCAGCCGTTCGGCGAGGCCGCCATCCTGGGCAAGCGCCGCAGCGAAAAGGAAGGGTCCGACAACAAGGACCTGATGACCATCCGCACCGGCTACCCTTACCAGACGCTGCGGATTTGGACCTCGGGCGACGAGCCGGTGATGCATCTGTGGATTTGCTACACCCCGATCGACGCCGAGCAGCGCAGCAACCGCACCTTCGGCCTGCTCTCGGTGCGGCGGCCAAAGATCCCCGGGCTGTTGGACGCGGCCTGGCCGCTGCTGGTGTGGTTCACCGAGCGCATCTTCCGCGAAGACCGCGAGGTGGTGGAAGTGGAGCAGGCGGCGCATGACCGCCAGCAGGGGGATTGGAACCAGGAAGTGTTCCCGCCCATCCGCGACCTGCGCACGCTGCTGGCCGCCAACGGCCTGCCGATCACTCCACTCGTAAGGCGGCCCGTAGCGACGCGGTGATCGCCGGGTCTTCCAGCGCGGCCAGGCGGGCGGCCGCGGTGGTAGCGAAGCGGTGGGTGAGGGCACGGCGGCGCGCGGGGGGCAGCGCGTGGCTCGGCGCCGGCCGCACCAGCTCGGCCTCGCGCCCGCTGGCGATGATCCAGCCGGTGCTGTCGGGCAGCAACTCGGTCGGGAACGCGTCGTCCACCGCGAAGTAGAGCGCGTCGCAGAACTCGCGGTAGTCCGGCCATTTGGCGTCGCTGAGGAAGTCCCTCGCGCCGGACTTCACCTCGATGCAGACGAAGCCGCCATCCGGGCGCAGCGCCAGCACGTCCGCGCGCCGCCCGTTCGGCAGCGGCACCTCATGCACCGCGGCCCAGGCGAGCTGTTGGCACAGCGCTGCGACGGCGCGGCGGATGGCGAGTTGGCGTTGCGGAAAGCTGGGCTCCATGCCGCCATCTTTACGGCTGGCCGAACGAAAAGGGAACTCTTGGAACCGCGGCGGAGATAGCGCATTGTAGTGGAATGGTTCCCACGCGGTTTGCCGTCGCCGCCCACATCCTCCTGATGATCGCTTCGGACCCGGGGGAGCTGCGCACGAGCCAGCGCCTGGCGACCAGCATCAACACCAATCCGGTGGTCGTCCGCCGCATCATGGCGTCCATGGCGCGCGCCGGCCTGGTTCGGGTGCGTCGCGGCCCGGGCGGCGCCGCCCTGATGCACCCGCCGGAAGCCATCACCCTGCAGCACGTCTGGCGCGCGGTGCATTCCGAGACGCGCCCGCTGCTGCCCATCCACGCCAACCCCGACCCCTGCTGCATCATCGGCCGGCGCGTTCAGGCGGTGCTGGGAGAGGCGTTCCAGGCCGCCGAACATGCGCTGGAAGAGGCGCTGGGCCAGACTACGCTGGCCGATCTGCTACAAGGCGTGCGGCTGGAGGAACCGGTGTTCCCGCCCTGTGATGCGCAAGCGATTGAGGAGCCGGCCCTCGCGGCCACTACGCACCTGGCCGGCGGCGTTCCCGCAGGCTAACCCATAGCGGCGGCGCGCACTTTCCCGCCCCTATGCTCAATCAGCCGGCAGCCAGTTCTCCGCCTCCTGCGTGAATGGTTGCCCAGTTCCGGACGGGCCAAACCCTACCAGCCACTTCGGCAGCGCCTGCGCGATGGACGTGATGAACAGCGGCAACGCGGGCAGTTCCTGGGCATAGATTTGCTGCATGTCGGCCCAGGCTGCGCGCTGGTGCGCCGGGTCGAGGTCGCTGTCTGCTGTCGCGATGTCGGCGTCGAACCGCGCGTTGGCGAACGCTAGGAAGTTCGCCCCGCCGTAATTGTTCTGCGCGGTGGGGATTTGGTCCGAGCCGAGCGTGAGCCGCGGGCTTTCGCCGACATTGCTGGTCCAGGTGTAGAGCACCAGGCCGGTGTAGGCGCGGTGCTTGGTGGTGGTGCCGAACAAGGTGCGCGACGGCTCGAAGCGCAGGTTGGTTTCCACCCCCACTTGCCGCCACTGGCTTTGCATCACCGACATCTCGAGCTCGTTGATGCGGAACCCGGCGGCGGAGAGGAACTCCAACGACAACCGGTCGCCGGCGGCGTTGCGGCACACTCCGTCCGCACCCGGCGCCCAGCCCGCCTCCGCCAGCAACTTGCGCGCGCCCGCCGGGTCGTACGGCACGGCGGCGATGGTGGGGTCGAACTCGGGGTTTTGCGGGCTGACGAAGCTGTTGGCCACCAGGTTCATGCCGCCGAACAGCTTGGCGTTCAGCGTCTGCCGGTCGATCGCCATCAGAAGCGCGCGGCGTACCCGCACGTCCTGTAGGATAGGATTGTCCTTCTGCATGTCGATGTGGGCGTAGGTGAGGCTGGGCGCAAAGGTGTAGTTGAACTGGTCCGGCTCGCGGGTTCGCAAGGCCAGGACTTGGTCGAGCGTGAGGTTGTTGTCGAGGTCGATGTCGCCTGACAGCAGGTTGGCCTGCAGCGCCGCTGTGTCGCCGATGTAGCGCATCACCACGTGCTTGAAGCCGGCCTTGCGATGACCGGTCTCGGGCACGCCGGGCCAATAGGGGTTGGGCTCCAGCACGATCTGCGCGCCGACATCGTATTTGGTGATGCGATACGGCCCGTCCCACAGCCCGGGATTGGTCGGGTCGCGATTGTAGGTCGTGGTGTTGATGTAGTCCCCGGCGGCATGCGCACCGGCGTAGACCGGCCCTTCGATGTGCTCCGGCAGGATCTGGTCCCATTGCGCGTAGGACACCACCACCTTGGGCAGGTGCAGCACCACAGTGTGCTCGTCGATCATGCGCGCGGCGTCGGCTCGGCTCCACGCGTTGGAGTTGCTGAACCCGGCGCTCGGGTCCCGCCCGACGCGCAGGGTGAACGCGACGTCATTGGCCGTCACGGGCTGTCCGTCGCCCCATTTCAGGTCCGGCAGGAGCTTGATCGTCACCTCCATGCCTTTGCCGCCACCGGGCTCGTCCACCAGCTTGGCGAGCCCGTTCTGCAGCGAGGGCACTTCGCTGCAGAGCAGGCAAATCAGCCGGCCATGCGCATCCGAGGTGGTGATGGTGCGGATGCCGAAGCCCAGCACGGTGCTCTTGATCAGCAAGGCGTCGATCGACGGGTGCAGGCTGGCGGGGAACTCGCTGATGCCGATGACGAGGTCATCCTTGGCAGCGGCCGGCAGCGCGGTCGCGACGAGCGCCGACACGGCGAGGCAGAGGCAGAGGCGTAGGCGTAGGCGCATCATAACCGTTGCTCCCAATTCAAGTTCTGCCCTAGTTGGACCGCCAATCCTCCGCTTGCTCCGGCGCCAAACGCCCCGACCCAGACACATCCAGCCACTTTGGCAAGGCGAGCAAACTGGCATCGATGAACAAGGGCAGCGCTGGCAGTTGGTCGGCGTAGATGCGCTGCATGTCGGCATAGGCGGCGGTCTGGACCGCAGGATCGAGGTTGGTCTCGACCGTCTCGATGTCGGCGTCGAACTGCTTGTTGCTGAACCCGACCCAGTTGGCGCCACTCCAGTTGTTTTCGGCCGTCGGGATTTGATTGGTGCCAAGGATGCGGCGCGGGCTCACATTGGGGTGGTTGGTCCAGTTATACAGCATCAGGCCGGTATAGGTGCGGTGCTTGGCCGTGGTGCCGAACATCGTGCGCGAGGGCTCGAAGCGTAAATTGGTCTCCACGCCAATCTTGCGCCACGCGCTCTGCATTACCGCCATCTCGAGTTCGCGGTAGTGCACACCCGCCGACGAGAGGAATTCGAGCGACAGCCGGTCCCCGGCCGCGTTGCGGCACACGCCGTCTGGTCCTGGCGTCCAGCCCGCCTCCGCCAGCAGCTTGCGCGCGCCCGCGAGGTCATACGGCACGGCCGGGATGTCGGCGTCGAAATGCTCGTCGCGCGGGCTCAGAAAGCTGTTGGGCAACAGGTTCATGCCATTGAACAGCTTGGCGTTCAGCGTTTGGCGATCGATCGCCATCAGCAGCGCGCGCCGCACGCGCCCATCCTGCAGGATAGGATTGTCCTTTTGCAGGTCGATATGGGTGTAGGTTTCGCTTGGCGGGAAGGTGTAATAGGCAAACCGGTCCGGCTCGCGGCTTTTCAGCACCAGCACCTGGTCGAGCGTGAGGTAGGTGTCGACGTCGATATCGCCCGACAGCAGGTTGGCCTCCAGCGCCGCCGTGTCGCCGATGTAGCGCAGCACGATGTGCTTGAAGCCGGCCTTGCGATGACCGGTCGCCGGCACGCCAGGCCAGTACGGGTTTGGTTCCAGCACAACCTGCGAGCCGACATCGTATTTCGTGATCAGATAGGGCCCGTTCCACAGCCCGGGATTGGTCGCATCGTGGTTGTAGGCGGTGGTGTTGATGTAGTCCCCGGCGGAACGGCCCCGCGCGTAGATCGGGCCCTCGATGTGTTCGGGCAGGATTTGGTCCCATTGCGCGTAGGAGGGAATGGGTTTGGGCAGATGCAGCACGATGGTGTGGTCGTCCACCACGCGCGCGCGGTCGGCCCGGCTCCAGGCATTGATGTTGCTGAACCCGGCGCCTGGGTCCTGCGCGAGGCGCAAAGTGAACGCCACGTCATTGGCCGTCACCGGTTGGCCGTCACCCCATTTCAGGTCAGGCAGCAGCTTGATCGTCACCTCCAGGCCCTTGCCCCCGCCAGGCTCGTCCACGAACTTTGCCAGCCCGTTGTCCAGCGACGGTACCTCGGTGCAGAGCAGGCAGACCAGCCGGTCGTTCACGTAGGCGGTGATGGCGCGCTGGCCGAACGCCACCACGTAGCTCTTGATCGATAGGGCGTCGATCATCGGATGCAGGCTGGCGGGAAACTCGCCAATGCCGATCACGAGGTCATCCTTGGCGACGGCTGGCAGGGTGCTAACCAGGAGCACCGTGAGCGCCGCAACACAGCCGCGTATCGGCATAGGCAGGCTCCTCCTAAGTAGAGACGCGAAGCAGCGCACCCGGTGGCTAAGCAACCCGGTCCCGCTCTGGCACGGCCTCTCCGCGTTCCACCCGCGCAAAGTTGTGAAACATCTGTTGCACCGTCGGCACGAACGTGTCGGCACAGCCGGCGGCGATATGCGGCGTCACGATGCAGTTCTGCAAATGCAGCAGCGGATGGTCCGGCGGGGGCGGCTCCTCGGCAAACACGTCGGTCGCGGCGCCATGGATGCTGCGCGCCTGCAACGCCGCCGCCAAGTCCGCCTCCACCACCACGCCGCCGCGCGCCACGTTGATCAGCACGGCACTCGGCTTCATCTTCGCCAGGGCGGCGGCGTCGATCAGCCCCCGTGTCTGGTCCGTCAGCGGGCAGTGCAGGCAAACCACATCGCATTGCGCCAGCAGCTCGTCGAGGCTCGCATAGGTCACGCCTAAGCCCTGCGTCACCGCCGGGTCGAGCTGGCGCGGCTGGTGGTACAGCAGCGTGCAGCCGAACCCGGCGAGCAGCCGCGCCAAGGTTTGCCCGATGGCGCCGAACCCCACGATGCCCACCGTCTTGCCCGACAGCATGTAGCTCGGCGCCGGCAGCCCGAGCGCGCGCCAATGGCCGGCCCGCAGCTCGCCATGCGCCCATGACAGGTGGCGCAGGGTGGAGATGATCAGCCCCACGGTGAATTCCGCCACCGGCACCGCGTTGCTGCCGGTGGTGCGCGCCACCGGAATGCCGAGCGCGCGGGCGGCGGCGAGGTCGAGGTTGTCGGTGCCCACGCCCCATTTATGCAGCAGTTTCAGCCGCCGCGCCGCGCCCAGCACCGCGGCCGAGACCCCGATCTGCCCCGATATGGCGTAGTCGGCGTCGGCGATGATCTCCTGCAGGTGCGCCTCGCTGCGCTCCGAGCCGTGCGAGAACTGCCAATCCGGCGGCAGCAACGCGGCCATCCGGCGTGCGGTGCCTTCATTGATCGCGTCCAGCACGACGACGTGCCGGGTCATGCGGCGAACCGCACGCCGGCCTGCGCCAAGCCGCCCGCCACGGCCACCGGCGTACCGTCCGCCCGCCAACATGCTGCGCCAATCATCCGGCCATCCTCCTCGAAAGCGATTGCATTCATTCCGCCGGCGATCCGCCGCACCCGGCGCACCTCGTGGCCGCGCGCGGCCAGGCTGGCCACGGTCGCGTCGGAGATGGCGGGCTCCACCTCCAGCTCACCACCCTGCGTCCACACCCGCGGCGCCTCCACAGCCTGCTGCGGCGTCATCCCGTGGTCCAGCAGGTTGATCACCGCCTGCATCGCCGAGCCGAAGATGCGCAGCCCGCCCGGCAGCCCCAGCGCGAACGCCACTTGGCCGTCCCGCAGCACCATGGTGGGCGCCATCGAGGTGAACACCCGCTTGCCCGGCGCCACCGACAGCGCGCGATCCGGCGCCGGGTCGAAGTTCGACATGTAGTTGTTGGCGATCAGACCCGTGCCCGGCACCGCAAAGCACGCGCCCCAGAGCCCATTCAGCGTCTGCGTGGCCGCCACCACCATGCCGCCCGCGTCGGCCACCGTCACGTGCGTGGTGTCGGCACTTTCCCCTGGCTGCACGCCCGCGCCCCAAGGCTGCGCCTGCGCCATGGTGATGGCGGCGCGGCGATCGGCGGCGTAGGCCTTGGAGGTGAGCTGGGTGACGGGCACGGCGACAAAGGCCGGGTCGGCGGTGGCCACAGCGCGGTCGGCGAACGCGATCTTCAGCACCTCGGCCAGCAGATGCGTCGCATCCGGCGAGCCAAAGCCCATCGCCGCCAGATCGTATCCCTCCAGGATGTTCAGCATCTGGGTGATGTGCACCCCGGCGGAGGAGGGCGGCGGCGGTGCGGCAATCTGCCAGCCGCGATAGGCGCCATGGATCGGCTCGCGCTCGATGACGCGGGTGGCGGCCAGGTCGGCCCGGGTGATGATGCCGCCGGCCTGCCGCAGGTGGCTCACCAGCGCCGCGCCGAGCGGCCCGTCGTGCAGCGCCGCGGCACCCCCCGCCACGATGGCGCGCAGCGTGTGGGCATAGACCGGCCGCCGCAGGCGGTCCCCCGCCACCAGCTTGGCCCCGCCCGGCAGCAACAGCGCGGCCAGGTCGGGGTCGTGCTGCAAATCGTCGGCGCCATCGCTGATGCAGTCCGCCAGGTAGGGCGTGACGGTGAAGCCGCGCTCGGCGATGCGCAGCGCGGGGGCGATCACGTCCGCCAGGCTGGCAGTACCGTAGCGCTCGAGCGCGGTGCACCAGGCCAGCAGTGCAGCCGGCACCGCCATCGCCAGCGGCCCAACCAGGTTGGCCCGCGCCGCCAGCCCCTGCGCGCCGAACATCGCCGGGTGCGCCGCGGCAGGCGCGGCACTCATCCCGTCCAGCACGACGTGGCGGCCCTCGGCCAGGCGGATATGGGTGAGGCCGCCGCCCAGCACGCCCACCATCATCGGCTCCACCACGGTAAGCGCGAACAGCGCCGCCATCGCCGCGTCCACAGCGTTGCCGCCCTCCAGCAGCACCTGCATGCCGGCGGCGGAGGCGAGCGGGTGGTTGGTCACCACCATCCCGCGCGACCCGGCGGCCGATTGTTTCTCACAGGTGAACGGCAATGCCATGAGGGCGACGCTAAGCCGCTTCCGTGGCCGCGCAAATCCCCCTCTTTGCGGCCCCCTGGAAAGCGCTTTAGCGTGGCAGGATGAGCGATCCGCACCCGGAAGGCCCGCCTTGGCAGTGGCCCGAACCCACTTGGCGCCGCATCACCGGCCGCGCCCGCGCCGGCCGCAGCCTACGCCCCGCCACCTGGCCCGGCGGCGCGCGCTGCGCCGTGGCACTCTCGTTCGACGCCGACCACGACACCATCCCGCTGCGCGACGGCGACGAGAGCCCGATGCGCATAAGCCAGGGCCAATACGGCAACCGCCAGGGCGTTCCCCGCATCCGTGCCCTGCTGGCGCGCGAGGCGGTGCCAGCGACCTTCTTCTACCCCGCCGTGGCCGCGCTGCTTTACCCGGACGAGGTGCGCGCGGTGGCGGGCGAGGGCCATGAGATCGGCATCCATTCCTGGATCCACGAGGCCAACACCACCTTGCCGCCCGGCGCCGAGCGGGACCTCACGATGCGCGCCGCCGACGTGCTGGAGCGCCTCGCCGGCCGCCGCCCGGTTGGCATCCGCACCGCCTCGTGGGATTTCAGCACCAACACGCTGGACATCATCCGCGAGCTGGGCCTGATCTACGACAGCAGCCTGATGGCCGACGACGACGCCTACGAGCTGGAGGACGACGGCCAGCCCACCGGCATCGTCGAGCTGCCGCCCGAGTGGATCCGCGACGATGCGGTCTACTTTAACTTCATTCGCTTCAGCGCGCTGCGCCCCTACACGCCGCCCGCCGCCGTGGCCGACATCTTCCTCGCCGAGCTGGACGGCGCCTGGCAGGAGGGCGGCCTGTTCCTGCTGACCATGCACCCGCATATCAGCGGCCATCGCAGCCGGGTCGGCATCATCGAACGCGTCATCGCGCACGCCCGGGCCAAGGGCGGCTGCTGGTTCGCGACGCACGACCAGGTTGCGCGCTGGTGCGCCGAGCAGGCCAAACTTTAACGCGGCGACGTTAACGCTTCCCTAACCCTGGTCAGCGCATGGTGCGGCCAGGCTCATCGGGAGCAAGCCATGTCGGGCGTCACCGCTGCTGCGTCGGGAGTGTCGTTGCCGTTCTACGGCCAGCCGTCCTCGGCTGAGAGCACGACGCCTGCCTCGGCCCCGCCAAGCCCGCAGGACATCGTGGACATTCAGTCCGACACTGGCGGCAGCTTTACCGCCGACGCTGGGGACGCGTTTTTGCTCAGCAGCCTCTACACAGCGAGCGGCACCTCCGCCGTCGGCTACAAGGTGGCGCTGGAGGATGGCTCGGGCGATGCCGGCGAGCTGCTGCTGAACGGCCAGGACGTGACCGGGCAGTCCAGCTTCACCGCCGACCAGTTCGCCGACCTGGAATACGTGGCGGGCGGGCAGGGCAGCAGCAACAGCATCGACGTGCTGGCGCAAAGCGGAACGTTGCAGGCGGGCGGCACCATCGGCGACGAGGTTGATAGTGCGGCGGTGCAGCTCACCGCCAACGTCACCGGAACCCGCTCGCTGAGCGCCGCGCCCGCCTTGCTCACGTCGCCGACCGGGACGGATGCGGACGAGATCGCCATCGCCCAGAGCGCCAGCATCTTCACCGGCTTCAACGGCGCGGGGCGACCGACCCTGAACACGGTCGGCAACTTCACCTCGGACGGGAGTGACGCCTATTCCGTCAGCGACCTGTTCACCGCGACGGCGCCCAGCGGCGGCAACGTCGTCGGCTACAAGGTGGCGCTCGGCGACGATTCCGGGAACAACGGGCAATTGCTGCTGAACGGCAAGAACGTGACCGGGCAGACCAGCTTCACCGCGGCCCAGTTCGCTGACCTGCAATACGTGTCGGGCGCTTCGGGCAGCAGTGAGAGCCTGGAAGTGGTTGCGCAAAGCGGCAAGCTGAACACCGACGGCACCATCTCCAACGAGATCGACAGCCCGGCGGTGCAGATCACCAACAGCGTGACCGGCACGCGTTCGATCAACGCCGCCAACGCCCTGCTCACCGCACCGACCGGGACGGACGCGGCCTCGATCGCGATTGCCCAAAGCGCCAACATCTTTACCGGCTTCAACGGCGCCGCCCGCCCGACGCTGGGCACGGTGGGAAGCTTCACTGCCAACGCCGGGGACGCGTTTTCGGTCAGCGGCCTGTTCACCGCGACCGCACCCAGCGGCGGCAACATCGTTGGCTACAAGGTAGCCCTCGGAAACAGTTCGGGGAACAACGGCGAATTGCTGCTGGACGGCAAGAACGTCACCGGGCAGACCAGCTTCACTGCCGACCAGTTCGCCGACCTACAATACGTCGCCGGGTCCTCCGGCAGCAGCGAGAGCCTTGAAGTGGTAGCGCAAAGCGGGTCGCTGAACGCGAACGGCACCGTGTCCGACGAGATCGACAGCCCGGCGGTGCAAATCAACGCCAGCGTAACCGGCACCCGCTCGATCAACGCCGCACCCGCCCTGCTCACGCAGTCGACGGGGACGGACGCGGCGGCGATCGGCATCGCCCAGAGCGCCACCATCTTCACCGGCTTCAACGGCGCGGGGCGACCGACCCTGAACACGGTCGGCAACTTCACCTCGGACGGGAGTGACGCCTACTCGGTCAGCGACCTGTTCACTGCGACCCCGCCCAGCGGCGGTAACGTGGTCGGCTACAAGGTGGCACTTGGTGACGGTTCTGGGGACAACGGCCAGTTGCTGCTGAACGGCAAGAACGTGACCGGCCAGACCAGCTTCACCGCGGCCCAGTTCGCCGACCTGCAGTACGTGTCGGGCGCATCGGGCAGCAGCGAGAGCCTGGAGGTGGTTGCGCAAAGCGGCAAGCTGAACACCGACGGCACCATCTCCAACGAGATCGACAGCCCGGCGGTGCAGATCACCAACAGCGTGACCGGCACGCGCTCGATCAACGCCGCCAACGCCCTGCTCACCGCATCGACGGGGACGGACGCGGCCTCGATCGCGATTGCGCAAAGCGCCAACATCTTTACCGGCTTCAATGGCGCCACCCGCCCGACCCTGACGACGGTCGGCAACTTCACCGCGGACGCCAGTGATGCCTTCTCCCTCAGCAGCCTCTACACTGCCACGGCAGCCGGTGGCGGCAGCATCGTGGGCTACCGCGTGGCCCTTGGGGACAGTTCGGGCGACAACGGCGAGTTGCTGCTGAATGGCAAGAACGTCACCGGGCAGACCAGCTTCACCGCCGACGAGTTCGCAGGCTTGCAATATGTGGCGGGCAGTTCCGGCAGCAGCCAGAGCCTCGAAGTGGTGGCGCAAAGCGGCTTGCTGGGTTCGAGCGGCACGATTTCCGACGAGGTCGACAGCCCGGCCGTTCAGATCAACGCCAGCGTGACGGGCACCCGCTCGCTCAACGCCGCGCCCGCGCTGCTGACGTTGGCCAAGGGGAGTGACGCGGCGGCGATCGCCTTGGCCCAGCAGGCCAGTATTTTCACCGGCTTCAACGGCGCCACCGGCCCTCGATTAACCGCCATCGGCGACGTGCTGCCCGCGACCGGCCCGCTCACCAGCACAAACCCGGTGCTCGGCGCCTTCCAGTCCACCGTCCCGATCACGACCGTTTCGGTCAACCTGTTGCAGGTCGCCGACGGGGTGGGCGCCAGCGAGCAAGCCGGGTTGACCACGACCACGCAAGCCAGAGCCGAGGCCGCCCACTTGCTCGCGGAAAGCAGCAACGAGATCGGCGGCTCGCAAAGCTCGGCGGCGACCTCCATCCTGCAGCTCTATGCCTATGCCGCCTACCAGACCAGCGGCTTGCCTTCTGGATCAAGCACCAACACGTCGGCCTGAACCGCCGGCTGGCCGGGATGGCGGCTCACGGGACAAAGACGATCGGCAGGCGGTAGCGGGCGAGCCGCCCCGCTGGCAGTGCGCGGCCGCTGGCGGTGTTGACGCTCACACTCTCTGCGGTGAGCACCTGCGGCACAAACACCCGAACTGGGGTAATGCCTGGCCATGACGGCATGGCAGCCGGCCCTGGTCCACCATGCCAAAAGGCCGTCACCATTCGCAGGTATGGCATCCCGAGGGCTGGGTCTGCCGAGTGGTAGGCTGCGACCGCGCGGTCCCAATCGGCATAGGAGCTGTAGAGCGTTTTGAGGAAGACTCCGGCGGCTCTGGCATTGCTAGGTGGGTCGAAGGCCTCCTCCAACGTCCTGAAGGCCTCGGGGTGCTGGGCCAGGTTGACCTGGAAACATCCGACGTCGATCGAACGCACGCCCTGGGTCTGTAATGACCGTACCAGGTCGATCGCTTCCTGCGCCGAGTTGAGGTAGTGGCCTTGGCCCTGGGCATTGACCGACCAAGGCCATGGCTGGATTTGCCCCCTTTCGCCGCGGCGGCCGCTTTCGACGCGACCGATGGACAGCAGCAGATCGGACGGGATGGCAAAGGCGTGTTCTGCCGCCGCCGCCTCCGTTTCGCAGGAGTTGGCGTGCGCTGTCAGCGCTGACAGCAGGGCACAAAGGAAAGCAATCCATTTCACGCGACGATCTTGCCGCGCCAACCTTGCTAAAACGTTAGCGTGCGGTCCGCGGCCGGCCTGAACAGGCGACAAGCGCCAAGCGCCATTAATCAGTCTGAAAGCTTGTTCGCCTACACTCGCACGATCTTCTGGTGAGGCATGCGGTGTCGGATACGATCGGGTTTTTCCGGCTCCTGCTGCAGCAAGAGCCTCATTCGGCGACACTGCACTGCCATCTTGCCGAGGTTCTGCTGGACGCATCGGAGCTGGACGCGGCGATCAGGGCAGCGAGCGAGGCCGTCGCGCTTGATGGCAAGCTCGTGTCCGCATGGGTCATCCGGGCAACGGCCCTGAAGTGCCAGGGGAACTGGCTGGAAGCGATGGCCGATTACCAAACGGCGGCCAGGCTGGCGCCGGATCGAAGCAGCGTCCATGTCGGCGTCGCTGGGTGTGCTGCCGAGTTGGACCGGTTGGAAGAAGCGGAGCGCTGGTTGCGTCGCGCCGTGGCGCTCGACCCGGCGAACAAGGAAGCGCTCGCCAATCTCGGGTCCGTACTGGTCCGCCTGGACCGCTTGGAGGACGCTCGCGGCCCGTGCCTGGCAGCGCTCGCTCTGGACGCAACCACCCTGTCCGCGCACCAAAACCTGTCGGAAATCCTGGCGCAAAGCGACCCCGCTGCGGCGCGGGCGCACCGGGAGTTTGCCTACCGGCAGAAGCAGTTGTTCATCGAGCCGGCATACCAGGAGCAATGCCGGGTGCTGGTGTTGTCCGCCGCGGACGCCGCCAACGTGCCGATCCGGCACATCATGCCGCGCAGCCGGTTCACAATCATCCGTTGGTACGTGGAATACGCCACGCCGGGGCAGGCGGACCAGCTCCCGAGCTACGACCTGGTGTTTAACGCCATCGGAGACCCCGACTTCGTCCCCGCCTTCAACGGCGAAACCGCGGCCTTCGTGTCGGCCCAGGGTGACAGATTGCTCAATCCGCTGGCGCGTGTCGCCACGACGGCCAGGGACACATTGTCAGCCCTGCTTGCGGGTGTGCCGAACATCCTGGTCCCGCGGACTGTCCGGTTCGGGACGCGTGGCCCGGCGCTGCCCGAGGCGGTCTGCGACGCGGCGGTGACGTTCCCGGTGTTGGTGCGGCCCATCGGCAGCCATGGTGGCGCGGGCGTCATCAAAGCGGACGGTGTCGGTGACCTGTCAGCCGCAGCCGGTGGCAACTGCTACGTCACGGAGTTTGTCGACTTCCAGTCGCCGGATGCCTGTTACCGTAAATACCGGGTCATCTTCGTTGATGGCCGCGCCTACCCCTACCACCTGGCGATCGGTCCGCACTGGCTTGTCCATTATTGGACATCGGGGATGGAGCAGGCGGCCTGGAAGCGGGCTGAGGAGGCGGCCTTCCTTACCGACCCGGCGACCGCTATCGGAGGGTCGGCCTGGGCTGCCATCGAGGAGATCGGCGGCCGCTTGCAACTCCACTATGCCGGCATCGATTTCGGCATTCTCGCGGACGGCCGGGTGATCGTGTTCGAGGCCAATGCGACGATGCTGGTCCATCCGGAGACCGACCCGGCGTTCGCATATCGATGCGCGGCCGTCCAGCACATCCAGCAAGCCTTTGCCGACATGATCGACCGCCGGGTCGCTGGCCATCGCCGTCTTTACCGCCGTGTGCCGAACCCGATGGCGGACAGGGTGGGATTCGAACCCACGGACCCCTTGCGAGATCGCCAGTTTTCAAGACTGGAGCCTTAAACCGCTCGGCCACCTGTCCCCAGAGCGTCGCTTACGGGGTCACCGCCGCGGATGCAACGGCATCGCGATCGCCACTCTGGCGAGAGTGAGTTGCGCGCAGACCGACGGCCGTTAGAGAAGCCGCCACGTGATGACGACCCGCCGGTTCTGCGGGCTGTCCGGCATGGAAGTGTTGGCGAGTTCGGACTCGCCTAGCGCCTGGATCAGCAGCCGGTCGGCTGGGATGCCCCGCGCCACCAGGCCGAGCTTGACCGCCTGTGCCCGGCGTGCGGAGAGCAGCACGTTGCGATATTCGTCGCCGCTGCGGTCGGTATAGCCGGTGGTGAACATCAGCACCGGGTGCGCGTCGCGGTAGAGCCGTGCGGCCAGGTCCAACTGCTTGTTGGCTTCGGGGGTCAGCGTGGCGCCGCCGGCCGGGAAGGTGATGTCCACCTGGTTATTCACGACGGCGCCGGCGACCTCACCCAAGCTCGGCTTTTCCGCCGGCGGTGGGGCTGAAGCGGTGACCGCGGCGGCAGCGGCGTTGGGCCCGGCCGTGGTCGAAGAGCAAGCTGCGAGTCCTACCATCGTGGTCAAAATCAGCAACCGTATGGAAGATCGTCCTGACACAAGCATTGGCACCTCTCTGCAAGTTAACGCGACTGCGGCAATACCTCTGGTATATCGCTCATTTCGCAACCAGGATATACTACTGTGTATAATCCCTCACTATCCTGTGACCCGAAGCCGTGGCAGCAACAACAACCCCGACCGCCAAGGTCGTGACAAGTCGGCGTTTTGGATGCAGCCGCCCCTTATTCTTGGCGGCAGCCCTGTTGCTTGTGTGCGCTGCAGCAGACCAGGCCGACGTCGAGCAGGGGTTACGTGATTTTGCCGGCGCCCGCTTTGCCGAGGCACTCTCGGACTGGCAGGCTGCGGCTGATGCCGGTGACCCAAACGGCGATTTCTACATGGGCGTGCTGTATGACACGGGGCAGGGCGTAAGCCAGGATCCCGCGAAGGCGCTCGCGTGGTATCGCCGCGCCGCGGAGGCTGGCAGCCCAGCCGGCGCGTTCAACGTCGGCGTGTTCTACGACTCCGGGCTGGGCATGCAGCCGGACGAGGAGCAGGCCGCCTTCTGGTATGGCCGCGCCGCCTCCGAGGGGTTTGCCCGCGCCGAATACAACCTTGCCCTGCTCTATGAAGAGGGCGCTGGCGTGCCGAAGAACCGCGAGCGGGCGGTGGCGCTGTTCCGGCAGGCGGCCGCGCAAGGGCTGACGGCGGCCCGGGCGCACCTGGCCTCCCTGGGACAACGCTTTGTCGGCCCCGCCAGCAAGCCGGCGCAGGATGCGATGACGGATTTCCAGCGCGCGCAAGACATTCTGCTCAATCGTGGGCCCGCCGAGGCGGCGCAGGTCGCAGCCTTGTTCCATCGCGCCGCAGACCGGCACAATGCGGTGGCGGAATACGACCTAGGCTACTGCTACGAGCATGGCGTCGGCGTGCCGGCGGACCGCACCCAGGCGGTGGACTGGTATCACCGCGCCGCAGCGGACACGCGCGACGACGCCCTGCGCGGCATCGCCAAGGCGAGCGCGGCCAAGCTGGAAGGGCAGACCGCCAGCACCGGCAAGCCCGGTCAACCGTCCCAGCCACGGTCGGGCGGGTGACGCCGGGTCGGCCCGGTTTCGAGAACGGGCGCCGGTCTAGTGTTTCAGCCACCCATTGGGCGGCTCGGGGAAGATCAGCAGCTCGCCGGGCCGGATCGGGCTGTGATTGATTGCCAGCACGTCGGCATAAGGCGGGGGCGTGATGCCGCGATACACCCGCGCGTAGAGCTTCGGCAGGGTATCATCCGCGCCGGCCACCAGGATCAGTCCGGGACTGCCATGCGGCGCCTCGCGTGCGGCTTTCTCGGGGAGCGGCGCCGCGGGGCGGCTGACGGGCGGCGTGGGCTGGCTGGGTGGACCCGGCGGGATGCTCGCCACCTCAGCCGGCGGCGGCTTGGCTGGGGTTGGCGCCGCCGGTTGACTGGTTAGAACGGCTGGCGAGCGGGGTGACGCGACAGGCGCTGGCGTTGGAGCCGGCAGCGGCGCTTCGGCAATCGCGGGCAGGTCGAACGCCGGCGGTGGCGGGGCTGATGCTGGTTCGGCAGACGCCAGCCGCTGCGGAGCGGGTGGCGGCGGCAGTGGCGTCTCCACGATGCCGGCGTGGGCGGTGGCTCCAGGTTGCGGCCCTGGCGAAGCCGGCAGCTCCGGGGAAGGCGCGGGCTCTGCTGAAGGCGCAGGCGCGGGTGGCTCTGGCGGATGCGGCGGTTCGGCACTCGCCAGGACTGGCGGCGCAGCGGGCGGCACCGTCGGGACCGTGCTGGAGGGGGCCGCATCCGGCAGGTCAGGCAGCGGCGTGGCGGCGATGGCGGGCAGGTCCATCGCAGGCGTCAGCGGCTGGTCCACGGGCGCTGCGACCGGCGGTGGCATCGGCTCCACCTGCGCCAGGGCAGCCGGGGGCGGGTTCGCTGCCGGGGGCTCCGCCGGTTGCGGCTCCGCGGGCGATGCTGGCGCGGGCGCTAGCGGTGCGGCCGCGGCAAGACCCGGCGATGGCGGTGCGGGCGGCGGCTCGGGCGGCGGTGCGGCGACCGGGCTGGGCGCGGCCACGCCGGGGTCGAGCACTTCGGGCGGCGAGGCGTCTTCCGGCGGCGGGTCGACCAGGTTGCCGAGTGCGGCATAGACCCCCGCCAGCCGCCTCGGCGCCTCGCTCAGCCCGAGCTCGTCGCGCCAGATGATGCCGCCGCCCACCAGCGCCGCGACCAGCAGTCCGGCGGCCACCAGCGCCGGTCCACGCAGCGCGTGCACGATCAGCGGCATCGCCTGGCCACCATCGGCCGACAGCAGCGGCAGCACGGTGCGCAGAGTGGCGCGCCGCCGCCGCCGGGCATAGGCGGCCGACAGGGCGGTGGTTGCCAGCGCCGCGACGTCGCCCGGCACTCCCTCGGCCCCGCGCGCCACGGCGAGGGCGGCGGCGGCCGACAGCACCTGCGTCATGGGCCGGCCGGCGCGGCGGAACTTGTGCTGCAACAGCTCCACCGCCTCCTCCTCGCGCAGCGGGAAGATCACCTGGCGCGCCACCGTCTCCAGCCGCAGGCCGGGCAGGTCGGGCGTCTCGGTGGCCAGCCAACGCCCGGCCGCGCCGATCAGGATCAAGCCGAAGCCGACCTTGGTGAAGCCCAGCGCCGCCCGCAGCAGCACCAAATAGCGGTATTCGAGCTCGCTCAGGCGGTGCGCGTCGTCCATTACCAGCACCAGGCCCTTGCGCCCGAGCCGGTCCGGCAGTTCGCGCGCCAACTGGTCGGGGGTGAGCTGCGCCGTCCCGCCGATGCCGGCCGCCTGGGCGATCTTCGCCTGGATTTCCAACGCGTTGTGCTGGCCGGCCACAAGCTCGATGGCCAGCACGCCGTGGCGCTGCAACGTCAGCCCGACCAGGCGGCCGATGCTGGTCTTGCCGACGCCCTTGTGGCCCCGCACCGTCACCACGCCGGGTTCGGTGCCGACTGCAGCAAGGATTTGGCTGACCAGCTCGCTCTGGGAGGGCGTCGCCAACAGTTCGGTCACGTCGCTGACCGGTGCGAAAGGATCGCGGGCCAGGCCGTAGAAGTGCAGCAGGTGATCGTCCATGAGCGGCGGGTCGATGCCAGTTTTCGTTAGAGCATAGAGACGTTTGCAGCGCGGTAAAGCGGAGACGAGCCGAGTGTGGTCAATGCCCTGGCCCACCTTGCGCCATCAGCCGCACCCGCCGCCGCCCGCCTTGGGAGCCATAGCACGCGATGGCGCCGCGGGGTTCCTCTCGCCCGCCGAACCCGGTATTGGGGATGCCGGAAATGATCGGGATGCCATGCCGCGCAACAGACTAGCCTTCTCCGCCGCCATGCTGGCTATCCTGGCCGTCCCCTGGGCCGCCAGCCGGGCGATGCCGCTGCAAGACCCCGACAGCATCGTCACCCTGCAGGTGGAAAACGACGCGGTCTCCACCCTCAGGGGCACCTCCGACCAATATTACACCAGCGGTCTGCGGGCGAGCTGGGTGTCCGGCACCAACCAGGTGCCCGAGATGCTGGAGACCGCTTCGAACAACCTGTGGGGCGACGGGGTGCAGCGCATCAGCCTCGAGCTGAACCAGTCGCTGTTCACGCCGCGCAACACGCAGGTGGCCAACCCGTCGGCGACCGACCGGCCCTATGCCGGCATCCTGGGGCTGACCGGGTCGCTGATCCACGACATGGACCAATCGCGCACGGTGATCTCGGTGTTGCTCGGCGTGGTTGGGCCAGACGCGGGCGGCGAGGTGATCCAGAACGGGTTCCACAACCTGATCGGCGACACGCCCAACCGTGGCTGGTCCACCCAGCTCGCCAACGAGCCGCTGTTCGAGATCACGCCGCAGCGGATTTGGCGCCTGCCGATGGGCAATGCCGGCCCGGTGTCGTTCGACGCGCTGCCCACCCTCACCGGCGGCGTCGGGCTGGAGCGCAACTATGCCCTGGTTGGCCTGGTGGTACGCGCCGGGCAGGGGCTCGACAGCGACTACGGCGTTCCGCGCATCTTGCCGGGCCTGTCCGGCACCGATGCTTATACACCCACCCGGCCGCTAGTATGGTATGTGTTCGGTGGAGTCGACGGCCAGGCGGTGGCGCAGGACGTGACGCTGAACGGCGACAACTTCCAGAACAGCCGCAGCGTGCGGCCGAAATGGGATGTGGGGGAGTTCGAGTTGGGAGCGGCCATCATCCTGAGAGGCGTGCGGCTGACCTATTCGCAGACGTGGCAGACCGAGGAGTTCCACGGCCAGAAGGGTGGGCTGTTCAGCTTCGGCTCGGTCGCAGCCTCCGTCCGATTCTGATGCGCCGCCGGGTCGTGCTCACTGGCCTGCTGACCGCTCCGCTGGCGGGCGAAGTGCGGGCCCAGGATCAGGCTCGCGACAGCTTCGGCGCCTTTCTCGCCGGGGTGCGCGCCGAGGGCCGGCGGGCTGGCATCCGCGAGGCCACGCTGGACGCGGCGTTCGCCGGGATCGGCCCGAACCAGAAGGTGATCGACGCCGACCGACGGCAGCCCGAGTTCACCATGACGTGGGCGCGCTACCAGACGCTCACCATGTCCGACAAGCGCATCGCTCGCGGGCGGGACGCGGTGGCGGGCCAGCGCGAGCTGTTTCGCCAGGTCTCGCAGCGCTACGGGGTGGACGTGGTGCCGATCGCCGGCATCTGGGGGCTGGAGAGCAATTTCGGCACCGACACCGGCAGCTACAACGTGGTGGAGGCGCTCGCCACGCTGGCCTGGGAAGGGCGCCGGGCCGCGTTCTTCCGCAGCCAGCTCATTAGCGCGCTGCGCATCCTGGACCATGGCGACGTGGCGCCCGGCCACATGCTCGGCTCCTATGCCGGCGCGATGGGGCAGCCGCAATTCATGCCCGACTCCTACCTGCGCTACGCCGTGGACTTCGAGGGCACCGGCCGGCGGGACATCTGGACCAGCGCCGGGGACGTGTTGGGCTCCATTGCCAACTACCTGCACGAGTCGGGCTGGAAGCTGGGCGAGCCCTGGGGCCAACCGGTGGTGGTGCCGGCCGGGTTCGACGCATCGGGCGGGCGTGACCAGCGCCAGAGCCTGGCCGAATGGGAGCGTTTGGGCGTGCGGCGCAGCGACGGCACCCGGTTCGGCCGCAGCGACCCGGTCGGGGCCGTCATCATGCCCGATGGCGGGTCTGGCCCGGCGTTCATGGTCTACGCCAACTTCACCGCGATCCGCCGCTACAACCCGTCCGACTTCTACGCGCTGGCCGTGGGCCTGCTAGGCGACACCGTCACTTGAGGCGGCGCGCGCTCCTGGCCGCCTTGCCCCCGCTCTTGCTGGGCGGGTGCGGCCTGTTCCGCCGCCGCCCACCGCCGTCCCCCGCCGCCAACGCCCACTACACCGTGGGTGACGGCTATGAACTGGCCGGCGTCTGGTATTACCCGAGCGAGCACACCGACTATGACGAATCTGCGCTGGCGACGCTGGCGCCCGACCGCGCCGGGCTGACCGCGGACGGCGAGGTGTTCAGCCAGGCCGTGCTGGCGGCGTCCCACCACACGTTGCAGCTTCCCAGCATCGCCCGCGTGACCAACCTGCAGAACGGCCGCTCCCTGCTGCTGCGGCTGAACGACCGTGGGCCGGCGAACCCGGGCCGGCTGATCGGCCTCACCCGCCACGCGGCGGACCTGTTGGGCGCGCAGGATGGCACGCAAGTCCGCGTGCAGCTCGACCCGGCGATGACGCAGGCGCTGGCCGACCAGCTCGGCGGCGGGCCCAAGCTCGCCCTCACCGCCGCCCCGCTGGATGTGGTGCAGAGCGAGGCGCTGCCGCCCCCGCCCGGGCTGAGCCAGTCGAGCCGGGTGCGCAGCGCGGTGGTGCCGACCCGCGCCGTGCCTGCAACCGTTGCGGCGGCAGCCGTGCCGGCCCGGCTGCCGGACCAGGTGGAGCAAGGCCCGGCGCTCCCGGGGGACATCTACCTGCAGGCCAGCGAGTTCGGCCGCAGCGACTACGCCCGCCGGCTCGCCGCCCACCTGTCCGGCATCGGCGCGCGCGTCGAGCGGCTGCGCGACGGCCGCACCGAGCGCTACCGGGTGGTGGCCGGGCCGTTCATCAGCGTCGCCGCGGCCGACGACGCGCTGGACCTCGCCTTGCGTGCGGGGGTAATCGACTCACGCTTGGTGGTTCGTGGGGAGTGATTCGCAATGTCGACTGATCTGACGCGGCGGGCGATGTTGGCGGCGGCCACGGCGCTGGTGGCCACGCCCGCGCTGGCGCAGAAGCGGCTGGCCAAACCCGCCCATGGCAAGCCCGCCGCCGACGCGGTGCCGCTTGGCAGCCCGGCCAACACGCCGCTCGGCCCGATCGACACCGAGGCCAAATACGCCATCGTCACCGACTTCACCACCGGCGCCGTGCTGCTCGACAAGGACGCCGACGTGCCGCAGCCGCCCTCCTCGATGACCAAGCTGATGACGGCCTACATCGTCTACGGCATGCTCAAGATCGGCCGCCTGCAACTGGATGCCGAGTTGCCGGTGAGCGACAAGGCCTGGCGCATGCAGGGCTCCAAGATGTTCGTGCCCCAGGGCGGCAGCGTGAAGGTGGAAGACCTGATCCGCGGCATGGTCATCCAGTCCGGCAACGACGCCTGCATCGTGCTGGCGGAGGGGGTCGCCGGGTCGGAGGACCAGTTCGTCGAGCTAATGAACGCCAAGGCCAAGGAGCTCGGCCTGACCCACACCCACTTCAGCGACAGCACCGGCTGGCCGGACCCGAACAACTACATGAGCGTGCGCGACATCGCGACGCTGGCCGCGGCGCTGATCCGGGACTTTCCCGAATACTACCATTACCACAAGGAAACGTCGTTCAAATACAACGGCATCGACCAGTTCAACCGCAACTCCCTGGTGGAGAAGGGCCTGGCGGACGGCCTGAAGACCGGCCATACCGAGTCCGGCGGCTACGGCCTGGTGGCGAGTGCGGAGCGCGGCGACCGGCGCGTGATCGTGGTGATCAACGGCCTCGCCACCTCCCGCGAGCGCGCCGAGGAGGGTGACCGGCTGCTGGAATGGGCGTTCCGCGAGTGGGAGAACGTGGACCTGTTCAAGGCCGGTGACACGGTGGAGCAGGTGAAGGTGTGGCTCGGAGCGACGTCCAACGTGCCGCTGGTGGGAGGCCGCAACCTCGTCATCACCATGCCCAAGCAGTGGCGGCAGACGGCCAAGATCGAGATCCAATACAACGCGCCGATCGCGGCCCCGGTGAACCGTGGCGAGGTGTTGGGCAAGCTGGTGGTGAGCGGCAAGGGCGTGCCGGACATGCAGGTGCCGCTGCTGGCGGGCGCGGACGTGCCACGCGAAGGGCTGCCGGGCCGGGCCGTGTCGGTGCTGGGGCACTACGTGTTCGGTAGCTGAACCAAGCTGTTCATCACGCTGGAGGGCGGCGAGGGCGCCGGGAAGTCCACCCAGGCGACGCGCTTGGCGGAGTGGCTGCGCGGGCAGGGGATGCCGGTGTTGCAAACGCGCGAGCCAGGGGGTGCGCCCGGGGCAGAGCTGCTGCGGGAGTTGCTGCTCTCCGGCCGGGTGGAATGGTCGGCCCCGGCGGAGGTGCTGCTGCACTTCGCCGCGCGGGCGGAGCATGTCGCGCGCAGCATCGCCCCGGCGCTGGCAGCCGGGCGCGTCGTGGTGTGCGACCGGTTCTATGACTCGACCATGGCCTACCAGGGCTACGGCCAGGGCGCCGACCGGGGCCAGATCGCCGGGCAGATCACGCTACTGGGGATCGTGCCGGACCTGACGCTGGTGCTCGACGTGTCCGAGCCGGTGGCAACGGCGCGGCAAGCGGCCAGGGGGCGCGCGGCCGACCGCTACGACCGGCTGGGCGAGGGGTTCCATGCCCGCGTGGCCGGCGGGTTCCGCGCCATTGCGGCGGCCGAACCCGAGCGCTGCCGGCTGGTGGACGCGGATGGCGGCGCCGATGAGGTGTTCGGCGTGATGTGCCAGCACGTTGCCGCCGCGCTGCGCAAGTGAACGCGCTGGCGCCGCGCGAGAACCCGGCGCTGTTCGGCCACCAAGCGGCCGAGGCCCAACTGCTCGACGCGCTCACCAGCGGGCGCATGCACCACGCCTGGCTCATCACCGGAGCGGCGGGCGTCGGCAAGGCCACGCTGGCGTTCCGCTTCGCCCGCCGCCTGCTGGCCGGCGCCAGGCCCGGCGACACGCTGGCGCTCGACCCCAAGCACCCCGTGTTCCGCCGGGTCGCGACCGGCAGCCATGCCGACCTGCTGACCGTGGAGCGCGAGTGGGACGACAAGAAGGCCCGGCGGCGCGGCGAGATCGTGGTGGACGACGTGCGCGCCGTGTCCGCGTTCCTGCGCCTGACGCCGGCGGAGGGCGGCTGGCGCGTCGTGGTGGTGGACGGGGCGGAGCACCTGAACCGCAATGCCGCCAATGCCTTGCTGAAAATGCTTGAAGAGCCGCCGCAGCGCGCCATCCTGCTGCTCACCTGCGCCGCGCCGGGCCGCTTGCTGCCGACCATCCGCAGCCGTTGCCGCCGACTCGGGTTGCAGCCGTTGGCGCCGGCGGCGATGGCGTTGGCGCTGGCCGAGTGTCTGCCCGAGCTGGATGGAGCGGAACGCGCGAGCCTTGGCGGGCTGGCCGCCGGGTCGCCGGGCCGGGCGCTGCTGCTGGCAGAGGAGAAGGGGCTGCACCTCGCCACCCTAGCGGCCGAGGTGCTGGCAGCGGTGCCGTCCTACCCGCTGCTCCGTGCCATCGCGCTGGCCGACCAGCTCGGCGGCCGGGCGGAGGACCGGTTCACCCCGTTCATGACCCTGCTGTGCGATGCGCTTGCCGCGGCCTTGCGTCGGGCGGCCCGGGGCGCACCGGAGCGGCTGACCACGTTGCGTCCCCTCGCCGAGTGGGCTGAACTGTGGCAGTCGCTGATCCATATCCTGGATGAGACCGAACGCCTCAACCTTGACCGGCGCCAGGCTCTGCTGTCCTCCATCGCGCTGCTGAATGGTTCGTAATGTCACGCTTCTACGTCACCACCCCAATCTATTACGTGAACGGCGCGCCGCATATCGGGCACGCCTACACGTCCATCGCGGCCGACGTGCTGGCGCGCTGGATGCGGTTGGACGGGCATGACGTGTTTTTCCTGACCGGCACGGACGAGCATGGCCAGAAGGTGGCCAAGGCCGCCGCCGATGCCGGACGGGACCCGCAGGCCTTCGTGGACGGCTTGGCCGCCGATTTCGCCGACATGAACGCGCGGATGAACATCTCCAACGACGACTTCATCCGCACCACGGAGGAGCGCCACAAGCGCGGCTGCACCCGGCTGTGGCAAATCCTGGCCGACCAGGGGGACATCTACCTGGGCCATTACGAAGGCTGGTATGCCATTCGAGATGAAGCATTCTACGGCGAGGACGAGGTCGTCACCCGCGCCGACGGCACGCGCCTGTCGCCGTTTGGCTCGCCGGTGGAGTGGGTGCGGGAGCCAAACTACCTGTTCCGCCTGTCGTCCTGGGGCGACCGGTTGCTCGCGTTCTACGCCGCCAATCCGGAGTTCCTGGGGCCGCTGTCCACCCGCAACGAGGTGATCAGCTTCGTCCGCGGGGGGCTGACCGACCTCTCCGTCAGTCGTTCCACCCTGTCCTGGGGCGTGGCCGTGCCGGGCGACCCGGCGCATGTCATGTACGTCTGGGTGGACGCGCTGACCAACTACATTACCGCACTCGGCTACCCTGACACGGATGGGGAGCGGTGGCCCTATTGGCCGGCGGACATCCACATGGTCGGCAAGGACATCGCCCGCTTCCACACCGTCTATTGGCCGGCCTTGCTGATGGCCGCCGGGTTGCCGGTGCCCAAGCGCGTCTACGCCAACGGGTGGTGGACGGTGGAGGGCGAGAAGATGAGCAAGTCGGTCGGCAACGTGATCGACCCGCGCACCCTGGCCGACGAGTTCGGCGTCGACGTGCTGCGCTACTTCCTGCTGCGGGAGATGCCGTTCGGCAATGACGGGGACTTCAATCGGCGGGCGCTGATCGCTCGGCAAAACAGCGAGTTGGCGAACGATCTTGGCAATCTTGGGCAACGCGTGCTGTCGCTGATCGCGCGCAACTGTGGCGCGACGCTGCCCCAGCGGGCGGAGCCGACCGAGGAGGATGCGGAGCTGCTCGCCGCCGCCGCTGCCCTGCCCGAGGCGATGCGCCCGCGCCTCTTGCGGCAGAGCTACGGCGAGGCGCTGGACGAGGTTTGGCGGGTGATCCGGGCGGCCAACGCCTACATCGATCGCCAGGCGCCCTGGGCGCTGAAGCGGACGGATGCGGTGCGAATGGCAGCGGTGTTGCGCGTGCTGGCTGATGCGCTGCGGGGGATTGCGACCGTGCTGCAGCCCTTCATGCCGGCCAGCATGGCGGCGCTGCTCGATCAACTGGGTGTTCCGGCTGACGCCCGCAGCTTGGCCGCGTTGGACGCCCCGCTCGCGGGCGGCGTCGCCCTGCCGCCACCGCAAGGGATCTTCCCGCGCTACGCCGCCGACGTCGCATGCTGATCGACTCGCACTGCCACCTCGACTACTTCACCGGCGAGTTGGACGCGGTGCTTGCCCGCGCCGCGTCCGCCGGCGTGGGTGAGCTCGTGACCATCGGGACCTCGCTGGAGCAATCCGAGACCATCCGCGGCATCGCCGAAGCGCACCCGAACGTGTGGTGCACCGTGGGCGTGCACCCGCAGAACGTGCACAAGGCCCCGCTGCCGGCGGCCGAGACGATTGCGGCGCTGGCGGCCCACCCCAAGGTGGTGGGCATCGGCGAGTCCGGACTCGACTACTTCTACGATACCGCGCCGCCCGAGGTGCAGCAGGCCTCGTTTCGCGCCCATATCAGGGCGTCGCGCATGGCCGGCGTGCCGCTTTGCATCCATGCCCGCGCCGCCGACGACGACATCGCCGCCATCCTGCGCGAGGAGCGGGACGCGGGTGGGCCGTTCGACTTCCTGCTGCACTGCTTCTCGTCCGGCCGCGGCCTGGCGGAGGCGGCGCTCGAGATGGGCGGTTATCTCAGCTTTTCCGGGATACTGACCTTCCCGAAATCGTCGGAAAACAGGGACATCGCGCGTGATGTTCCACCAGACCGACTGCTGGTGGAAACCGACGCGCCCTATCTCGCCCCGGTGCCGTTCCGCGGCAAGCGCAACGAGCCGGGCTATGTCGCGCACACCGCGGCCTCGCTGGCAGAGGTGCGTGGCATGACGGTGGCGGCGCTGGCCGAACTCACCACCACAAATTTCCGCCGCTTGTTCTCCCGCACCGCCGCGACACCATGATGAGTTTCTTTCGATCCCAGCCGGTTCGGCGCTGATGCGGGTCACAATCCTGGGCTGCGGCGGCTCCGCCGGCGTGCCGATATTGGGTGGCGCGGACGGCCGTGGCGATTGGGGCGCCTGTGACCCGGCGGAACCGCGCAACCGCCGCACCCGCACGTCCATCGTGGTGGAAAGCGGGCAGGGGCGTCGGCTGCTGGTCGACACCGGGCCGGATATGCGCAGCCAACTGCTCGCCTGCGCCATTCCGCGGGTCGACGCCATCCTGTTCACCCACGCCCATGCCGACCACATCACAG
This sequence comes from Acetobacteraceae bacterium, assembly GCA_965199105.1. GTDB lineage: Bacteria > Pseudomonadota > Alphaproteobacteria > Acetobacterales > Acetobacteraceae > LMUY01. The sequence continues at coordinate 3,130,417 of CBDAQO010000002.1, forward strand.
GGCTGGACGACGTGCGCATCCTGAACCGTATCCTGCGCTCTCCAATCCCGGCCTACGGCACCGAGCACACCCTGAGCGAGCTGCGCCGCCGCTTCGACTACGCCTTTCGCCCATGGCAGCCGCCCGGCTTCTTCCGCCCAGTGATGGAGCCGCAAGCCTTCGCGTATGGCGACCAGGTCGAGGCCGCCGGCCTGGCGGTGCAGGTGTTCGAGCAGGATCACGGCTTCATCAAGACCGCCGGTCTGCGGATCGGCGGCTTCGGCTACTCGACCGACGTGGTGGAACTGGACGACCAAGCGTTCGCCACGCTGGCCGGCATCGACACCTGGCTGGTCGGCTGCTTCCAGCGCCTGTCGCACACCACGCACGCCAACCTGGACTGCGTGCTCAAGTGGTCCGCCCGGGTCGGCGCGCGCCGAACGGTGCTGACCCACATGGGCACTGACATGGACTGGGCCTGGATGCAGCAGCGTCTGCCGTCGGGCGTCGAGCCAGCGTGGGATGGTATGGTGCTGGAGGTTGCCGACTGAGCTGCGGCCGTTTGTTTCCATAATGTGAATTATGTGACTGACCAGTTCTAAGGGCAGCGACAGGCGCTTTCTTCTTCGCCAACCGACCGCCGCGAAATGCATGGTATTGGTCGGCCGACCCCTGCCAACCCCAGTCGCTGGAAAACCGCCACGCGGTGCGAGCGCCAGTGCCCTCACGCTCCAGGATGTTGAGTTCCAGCAACTCCCGCATCGCCCGGCTCACCGTGCCACTGTCGCTGTCCAGCTCGGCCGCCAGCTCCACGGTGCGGAGCATCCTGAAATCCGTGAAGTTGAGATGTTCGGGAAGCAGATGCAGCACCCGCCAGGTCATCCCGTGCCGAATGCGCTTCGCAGCGACCTTCATGGCCTCAGTGAACAGGATCAAGAACTGCCTCCCATACGTCCTACCTGGAACGCGCTGCTCGACGACACGAAGCAGCTCCCCATCCGAGGTGACCAGATCGGTCACCGTTTGCTCGCGAAGCTGCCGCATTCTGTCTATGCGCCTACCCGTTCTGGCTCAAGCCAGATTGCAGGTGGGATCGAAGCCGAGTCTACGGGGCTTTCGTGAGTTTCCCCTCATAAGATCATCATAGTCGCACAAGGCATCTTGCTCGCGATCGGCAGCCCCTATCAATGCAAGACGATCGCGTGTTGCGGGCCTGACGCGATCCGGCTTTTACCCACAGGACTTACCCACAGGAAGCATACGATGGCACGTTTCTTGCGTGGGCAGTCCGGCAACCCGGGTGGCCGTCCGAAGGGCTACGCAGCCGCCCAAAAGCTCGCCAGAGAGCACGCCGCACACGCCGTCTTCGCCCTGGCCCGGCTCTGCTGCGACATGCGAGCGCCCGCCAAGCTCCAGCTCGAGGCAGCGCGCGAGCTTCTCAACCGAGGCTTCGGCCGCTTCCCGATCCAGGAAGGAAGCGGCTCAACGGGCGGTGGAACGGGTCGTTTTCCGGGCCTACGATCGAAGGTGCAGGACCTCATCTTCGAGCTCGACGCCGAACACGCCCGCTACCGCCGCATCCTGACGCTCGAGCTCGACCAGCTGGAACTCGAGGAAGGCAGCACGACGCCGATCGCGCCAGACACCGGCCGCGCTCTATGGTCCAAACCGCCCACGTTCTGACCCACAAGCGATCGCCGGCTCACCGTCCCGCTCGCCTCCGCTCGCTACGCGCGTCCCACGGGCCCCGGCTGCCCTGGCCCGCTCGCCTCCGCTCGCTGCGCACGTCCGCCGGCGCGCTCACCGTCCGCTGGCTGCCAGGCGCGCCGCCGTGTGGCCGCCCCGCGCTCGCTCCCCTGCCTGACGGCAAGGTCGCTCCCGGCAGGGCGCCACCGGCCACGCGCTCTGGCTTAACCGCACGCGCTCCCCCCTCGCGCTGCGCGCGTCGCCTCCGGTCCGGCGCTGCGCGCCAGGCCTGCGCGCCCCCCTCAAGGGGGGCTTGCGCGGGGCGTGCTCGCTCGGGGGCCGCGCCGCTCCGCCATTCGGCTCCGCTGTTTGGCGCGCCCCCGGCTGCGCTCGCCCCACACAGAATGCTGTGCTGCGCGGGAGGCGTCGGGGCGGTCGCTGCGCGGCGCTGCGCGCCACTCCGCTCCCTCGTGCCGCACTGTCGCTCCGTCCGCGCGGCTAGCGCCGTGCTCCTCCGCTCGGCGCGTCACGCCCGCCGCATCCCCGCTTGCAACCTTGTCGGGGGGCCGAAACGTCCCCCCGCGCCCCCCCGCCCCCCGTCGCGCGGCCAGGCGCGGGAGCGTCCGCCGCGCCACTCCTGTCGCGCTCCGCGCTCGGTCGCGTCACGCCGGCCGCACCCCTGCCGCGCCTGGCCACGCTCGGGGGGCTGCTGTGCCGCCGCCGGGCCGCTCCCTCCCGCTCCGCGCGGCCTGCGGCCGTGCTCGCTCCAGTCGCCCCGGCGGACGGCGCTCCGCCCCCCCAGCTCCCGCGTCACCGTCGGGCGCATCCTGCCACCAGGGGGCGGCCCGCCTCGGCCAGCAGCGCGCCCGGTCGCACCACCCCGCTCCCTGCGGTCGCTGTCCTCCGGCCCGCGCTGCGCGCCAGGCCTGCGCGCCCCCGCCACGGGGGCTTGCCGCGGGCTGCCGCCCGCCCTGTGCGCCCCCCGCGCTCCGCGCACCCCCGGTGGGGGTCGCGCCGACGCCATGCGTCGGCCACCCCCCAACTCCGCTACGCTGCGCGCCCCCCCTCGCAAGGGGGGCTTGCGGGCCCGTCCGGCTACCCGGCCGTCAAGCCACGCTGCGCTCTACGGGCTTGACCGCCGGGCCGGACGCGCCACCAGAGCCACCATGCGGGAATGCCCCGCGCGCACGCTCGCCGCGCGCCCGGTCCCACCAGGTGGAAAGGTCAGCGAGGCGGGCGAGGCCTCGGCTTGCGCTTCGACGGCGGCGCCGACGACGGATCCGGCTTCGGACGAGGCTTCGGCGGCCGCGGCGGCCGCGGCGTCGTGTCGCGCACCATCACGCCGGCTCGCGCAGCTCAGGCGCTCCCTCCGCCAACAGCAACAGCCACTCGGCCGCAGCCCCGCGCACCCCGTCCACCTCCGTCGTCTCAGCCAGCGCCACCATCGCCGCCGCCAACCGCAAGCAGCTCACCGCGATCTTGCGCGCCGTCTCCGGCGGCAGAACAACCATGAAGCTGGTGAGGGCAGTCCTAATCGCGTCAGATGCCACCGCATCCGCCGAAACACCCGCAAAACCCGGCTCAACCGGCTCCGCCGCCGCAACAGATGCACCCATCACACGCCCCCCGTTTTCGCGCGCAGTGTCGCACATCGAACCGCCCACTTCGATAATTGCACGCCAGCGGCCAGCCCTGTTCTCAGGCCACTTTCAGCCCGAAATTCATCAGGCAGCACCGCGCGGCGGCAAGTTCGGCGATGACAGGGTGGGGTGGGCCACCGCCGACCAGGTCCGCGCCGCATGGTCGCACACATTGAGCAGCTGCACCGCAAGCTCAGCGTCAGCCTCGGTCAGCGTCATGTTGTCGAGCACATCGCAGATCGCGATCCCAACGGCCTCCATGCCCTCGGCCCGGCGCGCCTCGGCCGTCTCGGTCACCAGCGCCAGGCAAGTCAGCGCCTCCCAGAAAGCCGCCTGTTGAACGAGCGCAAGCGACGCCGAAGCCGCCGCCTCCGCCACCAATAGGCGAGTCTGGACCACATCAGCCGGCCGCCGCGCCATGTCGAACCTCCTCGACCCGCGGCGACGTCGCCGCATCCAGCTCCAACCGCATCTGCCGAAGGTCGACCAGCTCGGCCGACACCGGCGCCACCAGCTCCAGCTCGGCCTGCTCGGCCCGCAGCGCGCGCAGCTGGTGCGGCAACGGGGGCTGGCGCCCACCCCGGGCCGCCAGCTCCCGCGCCCCCGCCCAGGCGTTCGGGAGATGTTCCCCCGCCGGCAGGGTCTGGCGTCGCACAAGAGGGATTATCGGCACTGGCATACGGACGTGAGCAACCCGGCACGCGGCACTCCACCGCGCCACATACGCCCATCGCCGCAGCTCCTCGAGCAGCTGGCAAGCCGCCGCAATGGCCGCCTCAGGACGCTGCAGCGGATCGTTCAACGCCACCAGGTGGCCCTGGAAGATCGACAGCGCCGCCACCAGCCGGCCATGCGGCTCCCGCATCCTGCTGCCCGCGATCGGCGCCGGCAGCACGCCCCGCAGCAGCGTACGGACCTCGCCAACCCGCAGCTCCACCCACTGCCGACCCGGCCGCATGCGAACCGGGCTCCCACCCCGCGATATGGAACGGAGCGTGACCCGCAGGTCATGCTCCACGTGCAGCAGGTCCGCCGCCACCCGGTCGAGCCAAGTCGTCATGATGCAGGAACTCCCTTGATCTCCCGCAACAACGTCAACTTAGACTGCCGTTTGTTCCCCTGTTCACCGCATACAACTGAGTTCACATCTTGTGAATTATGTGACTCTTACGGGTCTGCCACATCGCACGGGGAAAAAGGCTTCCACCTGGTTTCAGGCCGCGGTTTCAGGTGGATCAAAAAACGTCTGTGCTCGATAATATCTGCGTTAAAACCGTGGGAGTTTATCATGCGCCTGCCCGTCACCGTTGCCCGCCTGGCCGCCGTTGGCCTGACCTGCGCTGCTGCCGTCCTGCCGTCGGCTGCTCGGGCTTACTACTACGTGCAGCCTGGCGTGGTCGTCGCCGGGCCGCCGGTCGTCGTGGTCCAGCCGCCCGTGGTGGTGCCGGCCCCGGTCTACGTCGCCCCCTACCCGCGCGCGTTCTGGGTGCCGCCGCACTACAATCGGTTCGGCCGGTTCATCCCAGGGCACTGGGCGTAGCCGCTCATGGACATGGGTGGGGTGGCTGCATGACGGCGCTCCAACCCATGTCGTTGCGCGTTTCGCAAGCGGCGTTAGATGGGGAGAGTGCAGCAAGGACCTAGACTGCAATGAGTGCCACCGACTTCGCGTCCGCATTGATCTCGGACGAACGCCTGCCGCCGCCGCCGGGTGGCCTCGAACTCGCCGCCCTGGAGCGCACCGACCCTGCGGTCGTCGCCGCCGCCGACCAACGCGCCCGGCACTGGTCCAGCGATGAGCCCGGGCCGTTGCGGCCTGGCACGGCAGCGCACACGCGCGCGACCGCACGCATGTTCCGCGAGACCTTCAACCCCTACAAACCCACCATCATGGAGTGGCCCAAGCTCGACCAGGAGGCGCGCGACCGGCTCGTCACCCTGCCGATCTGGGACATCGCGGTGCAGACCGAGGGCAAGGCGCGCATCCGCATGCTGGCCTATGCGCACAGCCTGGCGGACCCGGATTGGCATGCCGCGGTGGAGCTGAACGGCTGGGAAGAAGGCCGCCACAAATCCGTGCTGTCCAACCTGGTGGCGGCGTATGGCATCACGCTTGAGGCCGAACCGCCCTACCCGCCGCCCAAACACGCGGCCTGGGCCTACCTGGTCACCGGGTTCAGCGAATGCATCGACAGCTTCTTCGCCTTCGGACTGTTCGCCATGGCGCAGCGCTCCGGCTTCTTCCCGCCCGAGCTGGTGGACACGTTCGAGCCCGTCATACAGGAGGAATGCCGCCACATCCTGCTATTCGCCAATTGGCTCGCCTGGCACCGCCGCACCATCGCCTGGTGGCATCGCCCCTGGTTCGAGCTGCAGGTGGTAGCCGCCTGGGTGTTCCTCGGCTGGGAGCGCATGGGGCTGGCGCGCGGCATGGACGACGGAGCCAGCCAGGCCAAGCCGCAGGACCACAACTTCACCCTGACCGGCAGCAAGGCCGTCAGCGGGGTGGACCTCAGCGTGCCCGACCTGATGGCTCTGTGCCTGGAGGAAAACGACCGCCGGTTCGCCGGCTATGACCGCCGATTGGTGCGGCCGACCACCATGCCCGCCCTCACCCGCCTTGCCCTGGCGGTAATCCGACGCTGGCCGTTCGGCAAACGGCAGAGCTGATACAGGCTAGGAGCCGCTGCCGCTATCCTCTTGCGCTAACGGTAAAGTGGTGCGGCTCGCGGCGGGGATTGGCGGTGGCGGCACCCACGGGCGGTCGCCCCGCTCGGCCCGGTCGGACAGCACGGTGGCCGCGCCGCCCTGCAGCCACACGGCCTGGGCGCCGTCCCGCCAAACGGTGAAGCGGTCGATTCGGGGCAGCGCTGGGCACACGTCCCGCGCGGGCTCGGCCGAGACGACGAGGGCTACGCCGGTACAGTCCGCCGCGCGCGGGCTGCGCGCCAGCAGGATGGTGGCACCGGCCTGCCCGATGCGGCACGCATCTGCCGTGCAATCAAGTGGTTGCGCCGCGATACCGGCGGGGAATGGCGTGCTCAGCGGCACCGCCCAGTATTGCGCCCACGCATCGCGGTCGAACTTGGAGGCGCCCGGGCGGGCTTGCACCATCGCCGGGTCGCGCCAGGCGATCAGCCGCGCGTCGGCGGAAACGAGCAGGTCGGCCGGCGGGCTCACCCAGCCGGCGAGCATGCCGGCCAGCATGATGGGCACGCCGAGCAGCCGCGGGCGGGAGCGCCACAGCCCGAGCCAGGCAAGGCCGAACGCCACCATCGCCAAGCCCCAACCCGGCATGTGGGGGATGGCGACCACCGCTTCGGGCAGGGCGGAGACGGTGCGGCCGACCCACAACACGGCGTCGAGCGCCCAGCCCATCGGCACCAGTGCGACGCGTTCCAGGCCGAACGGCATCAACGCCAGCGCCACCAGCCCGGCCGGCATCACCGCCGTCGCGAACAGCGGCACGGCGACCAGGTTGCCGAGGATGAAGTAGAGCTGCACCCGGCCGAAATGGAACGCCGCGAACGGCGCCGTCGCCGCGCCCGCCAGCAGGCTCGTCAGCAGCAGCGTGACGCCGTGGTGCAGCAGGCGGCGGCGGTGGAGTTGGTTCAACGCCGGTCGCAGCGCCTCATAGCCAGCGATCAAGGCCAGCACGGCGGCGAAGCTCATCTGGAAGGAAACGCCCACAACCTCTTGCGGCGACAGCAGCATTAGCACGATGGCGGCGAGTGCCAGTCCGCGCAGCGAGATCGCCCGGCGGCCCGCGGCGATGCCGAGCGTGACGAGCGCGGCCATGGCGAAGGAGCGCAGCACCGGCACGTGCATCCCAGTCAGCGCGACGTAGCCAGCCCCCGCCAGCAGCGCTGACCCGGCGGCGATTTGCTTGCAGGGCCAACGCAATGCGGTGCGCTCCGACAGTGCCAAGGCAAAGCGCACGGCACCCATCACCAAGCCCATCACGATGCCGATGTGCAGCCCGGCCACCGCCAGCAGGTGCGCCAGCCCCGAGTCACGGAACGCGGCGCGGTCGTCTGGCGGGATGGCGGTGCCGAGGCCGGTCAGGACGGTGGCCGCGACCGCCCCCTCGGCGCCGGGCAGCCCGGTCAGCAGCCTGCCCGCGACGGTTTCGCGCAGCCGGCGCAGCCAGTCACTGGCGCTGTCCGGGGGCGCGTGGGACAGCAGCGTCACCGGGCCGAGCGCCACGCCGCCGCCGCCCAGGCCGCTGAAATAGGCGTCCCGCTGCAAGTCCCACGCGCCGGGGTAGGCGGGCGGCGCCGGCGGGCGCAGCACGGAGCGGGCGCGGATGATGTCACCGGGGGCAAGCTCCGCCGGGTCGGTCGGGCGCAGCCGGAGATGCAGCGTGCGCGGCAAGGGGGCGCCACCGTCCAGTTGCGCGCCGGCCAGGGTGACGCGCCGGGCGGTCGGCAGTTGCTCGACGGCAACGACCCGGCCGCTGAAGATGGCGGCGGTGCGGGGCAGGCTCAGCAGCGGCGGCGCGCGGCCACTCGCCCATTGCGCCGAGGCAAACCCGACCGCCGCGAACAGGCCCGCCAGAGCCGCCGCACGCGCGCCCTGCTTCTGGCGCAACACCAGGCAGAGCAGGGCAGCGGCCGCCACCAGCGCCGGCCCTACCGCCCAAGGGGGCTCGCGGTGCAGGCCGAAATAGCTCAACACCCCGACGCCCATGGCCACGGTCAGCCACGGCATGAACCGCCCGCGCTCCGCCTCCGCCCAGGCCAGCAGCCACACCGGCGCCCGGGGCAGCGCCAAGCTTCGGATCGCGTGCAAGGTGAGGAGGCCGGTGTTCACGCGGCATACGATAGCGCAATCGGCCTGTTCAAGCCACACTCCCCAGAGTGCGGATCACCGTGCTATGGCGATGGGCATCATGGTACGGACTCGGTTTGCCCCCTCACCCACCGGGCTGTTGCACATCGGCGGCGCCCGCACGGCGCTGTTCAACTACCTGTTTGCCCGCCACCACGGCGGCCAGTTCCTGCTGCGCATCGAGGACACTGACCGCGCGCGCTCCACCCCCGCGTTCACCGAAGCCATCCTCGCGAGCCTGGACTGGCTTGGGCTCGAGCGCGACGAGCCGGAGCTCTACCAGTCCACCCGCGCCGCGCGCCATGCCGAGGTCGCGCATGCCATGGTGGCGGCGGGCCATGCCTACCGCTGCTGGTCCACGCCCGAGGAGATCGCCACCGCGCGCGAGCAAGCCCGGGCGGAAGGCCGGCCGCTGCGCTACGACAGCCCCTTCCGTGACCAGACGGAGCAGCGCACCGGCCCGTTCGTGGTCCGCCTGCGGGCGCCGCGGGAGGGCGAGACCGTGCTGGAGGACGGGGTGCAAGGCGCAGTGCGGGTCGCCAACAGCGAGCTGGACGACATGATCATCCTGCGCAGCGACGGCTCGCCCACCTACCTGCACGCCGTGGTGGTGGACGACCATGACATGGGCATCACGCACGTCATCCGCGGCGACGACCATCTAACCAACACATTCAGGCAGATGCAGGTGTATCAAGCCATGGGGTGGGAGCTGCCGGCGTTTGCCCACCTTCCGCTGATCCTGGGGCCGGACGGCGCCAAGCTGTCCAAGCGACACGGCGCCGCCGCCACCACGGAGTTCCGCGACGCCGGCTACCTGCCCGAAGCGCTGTGCAACTACCTGCTCCGCCTGGGCTGGGCGCATGGCGACTTGGAGATGCTGGACCGGGCCGAGGCGGTCCGGCTGTTCGACCTGCCAGGGGTGGGCCGTTCGCCCAGCCGGATGGACTACAGGAAGCTCGACAACCTGAACGGCGCCTGGCTACGCGGGGCGGACGACGCGCGGCTGGTGAAGGAGGTCATCATTCGGCTGACGCTGGGTGGCCTGCCTGCCGCGGACTACGAGGACCGCATCCGGGCGCTGATGCCGGGCTTGAAGGAACGTGCCAAGACGCTGGCTGAACTGGCTCAGAGTGCGGCATTCCTTGCCATGCCCCGGCCGCTGGCAATGGACGCCAAGGCCACCGCGCTGCTCACGTCCGACGCCCGCGCCATGCTTACCGACCTTGCGGGAGCGCTGGCCGCCACCGATTTCTCGCCCGCCGCACTGGACGCCGCGTTGCGCGCCTTTGCCGAGCAGACCGGCCGCAAGCTCGGCCAGGTGGCGCAGCCGGTGCGCGCCGCCCTGACCGGCTCCACCACCAGCCCCGGCATCGACGCCACGTTGGCCGCGCTCGGCCGCGACGAGGCGCTGGCCCGGCTCGCCGCCGCCGCGGGGCAGCCAGCCGCGTGAGCCGCCACCTGCTCGCCATCGAAGGGATGCACCCGCCGGAGATCGCGCGCCTGCTCGACCTGGCCGAGAGCTACGTGCTGCTGAACCGCTCCGGCAAGACCCAGCGCGACCTGCTGCGCGGCCGCACCCTGATCAACCTGTTCTTCGAGGACAGCACCCGCACCCGCACCAGCTTCGAGCTCGCCGGCAAGCGGCTGGGCGCGGACGTGATCAACATGTCGGTCGCGTCCTCCTCGGTGAACAAGGGCGAGACCCTGCTGGACACCGCCGGCACGCTGAACGCCATGCAGTGCGACCTGCTGGTGGTGCGGCATGACCAGTCCGGCGCGCCCTCGCTGCTGGCGCAAAAAGTGGATGCGGCGGTGATCAACGCCGGCGACGGGCTGCACGAGCACCCGACCCAGGCGCTGCTGGACGCGCTCACCATCCGCCGCCGCAAGGGCCGGCTGGAGAACCTCACCGTGGCCATCTGCGGCGACATCCTGCATTCCCGGGTGGCGCGGTCCAACATCCACTTGCTGAGCGCCATGGGCAGCCGCATCCGCGTGGTCGGGCCGCCGACGCTGATCCCGGCGGAGGTGGCGCGGCTCGGCGTCAGCGTGTTCCACGATATGGACGCCGGGTTGGAAGGCGTAGACATCGTGATGATGCTGCGGCTGCAGAAGGAGCGCATGGCGCGCGGCCCGGTGCCGTCGGCGCGGGAGTATTTCCGCTTCTTCGGGCTGGACGCGGCCCGCCTGTCCCGCGCGGCGCCGGACGCGCTGGTGATGCATCCCGGCCCGATGAACCGCGGCGTGGAAATCGACAGCGACGTGGCCGACGACCCGGTGCGCTCGTTGATCCGCGAGCAGGTGGAGATGGGAGTGGCGGTGCGTATGGCGGTGCTGGACGTGCTGTCCCGCCGGGCGCGGCGCAATGTTTGAGGTTCCCCTCAGCCGGAGCCAGCCGAGCACGAAGCCCTCTCCCCCTGGGAGAGGATTGGGTGAGGGGCCGACGCCGCCACCATGACCGACACCCTGTTCACCAACGTCCGCCTGCTCGACCCGGCCACCAACCTCGACGCCCCCGGCGCGCTGCTGGTGCGGGACGGCCGTATTGCCGATCACGGTGCCAACCTCGGCCGCCCGGACGGCGCGATCGTGGTGGATGGCGAGGAGGCGGTGCTCTGCCCCGGCCTGATTGACATGCGGGCGGCGCTGGGCGAACCCGGCTACGAATACCGCGAGACCATCGCCTCCGCCGCGCAGGCGGCCGCAGCGGGCGGGATCACCACGCTGGCCGCCCTGCCCGACAGCCGCCCGGCCATCGACGACCCGGCGCTGGTACGGCTGCTGCGCGCCCGTGGCGAGGAGACCGGCAGCCTCACCATTCTGCCTTACGGCGCCATCACGCGCGGTTGCCGCGGCGAAGAGCTGGCGGAGATCGGCCTGCTTGGCGAGGCGGGCGCGGTCGGCTTCACCGACGGGCAACGCGCGCTCGGCGATGCCCGGCTGATGCGGCTGGCGTTGTCCTACGCGCGCGGCTTCGGCTACCGCATCGTGCAGCACCCGGAGGAGCCGTCGCTCGCCCAAGGCGGGGCAGCGACCGAGGGCGAGCTGGCCACCCGGCTCGGCCTGCCCGGTATCCCGGCGGCGGCGGAGGAGATCCTGGTGGCGCGCGATATCAGCCTGGCGCGGCTCACCGGCGGGTCGGTGCATTTCGCCCATCTCAGCACGGCGCGGGCGCTGGAGCTGGTGCGCCGGGCCAAGCAGGAGGGGCTCGCCGTCACCTGCGACACCGCGCCGCCCTACTTCGACCTGAACGAGACCGCAATCGGCGATTTCCGCAGCTACGCCAAGCTGTCGCCGCCGTTGCGCCCGGAAGCCGACCGGCTGGCGGTGGCGGCCGCGCTCAAGGACGGCACCATCGACGCGGTCGCCTCCGACCACCAGCCGCGCGACGCCGACGACAAGCGGCTGCCGTTCGCGCAGGCCTCTGCGGGGGGCGCTGGGCTGGCGACCCTGCTCGGGGTGACGCTGGCGCAGGTGCATGGCGCCGGGTTGCCGCTGATGGACGCGCTGGCCTTGCTGACCGCCCGCCCGGCCGCGCTGCTGGGGAGCCCGGCCGGTCGGCTGGCACCGGGCGCGCCGGCGGATTTGTGCCTGTTCCAGTTGGACCGTGGTTGGCAGGTCGTGTCCGGCGAGCTGCCGGGCAAGGCGCAGAACACCCCGTTCGACGGCCGGGCGCTGGAGGGCCGCGTCGTCGGCACCTGGAAAGCCGGCCGCCAGGTGTTCGGCGGATGACGGGACCAGGCCGGCCATGACGGCGCTGCTCAGCCTGGTCGCCGCCTTCCTGGTCGGCTCCATCCCGTTCGGCCTGCTCGTCACCCGCGCGGCCGGGCTGGGGGACATCCGCGCCATCGGCTCGGGCAATATCGGCGCCACTAACGTGTTGCGCACCGGCCGCAAGGACCTTGCCGCCGCCACCCTGCTGCTGGACGCGCTGAAGGGCGTGGCCGCCGTGCTGCTCGCCCGCAGCGTGCATGGCCCGGCGGCGCTGGCCGGGCTGGCCGCCGTGTTCGGCCACACCCTCATGCCCTGGCTGCGGTTCAAAGGCGGCAAGGGCGTGGCCACCGGGTTGGGCGTCATGCTTGGGGTGGCGTGGCCGCTTGGGCTGGCGTTGGCCGCGATTTGGCTGGTGATGGCCGCCCTCACCCGCACCTCCTCGCTCGCCGCCCTCAGCGCCTGCGCCGCCAGCCCGTTCATCGCGCTGTCGCTGCACCCCTATCCGTGGCCGGTGCCATTGATCGCGCTGTGGATCGTCTGGCGGCACCGCGCCAACATCCAGCGCCTGCGCGACGGCAGCGAACCGCGCATCGGCCAGGTATGAACCAGGCCGAGCGGCTCGACCGCCTGCGCCTGGCGCGCACCTCGGGCGTGGGCCCGCTCACCTACCGCAAGCTGCTCGCCCGCTTCCCCAGCGCTGCGGACGCGATCGATGCCCTGCCCGAGCTGTCGCGCGCCGGCGGCCGCGAGACGCCGGTCGCAAGCCTGGCCAGCGTGGAGAAAGAGCTTGCCCGGCTGGAGAAGCTAGGCGGCCACCTGCTGCTGCTGGAGGACCCGGACTATCCCGAGCTGCTGGCGATGCTGCAGGACGCGCCGCCCGCCATCTCCGTGCTGGGTGACGTGGCCGCACTCAGCGCCCGGTCGGTGGGGCTGGTGGGCGCGCGCAACGCCTCGGCCAACGGGCAGCGCATGGCCGAGCTGCTGGCGGCCGACCTGGCGATGGCGGGGCTGGTGGTGGTGTCCGGCCTGGCGCGCGGGGTGGACGCGGCGGCGCATGAGGGCGCCATGCACACCGGGCGCACCATCGCCTGCGTCGCCGGCGGGCTCGACCAGCCCTATCCGCCGGAGCATGGCGAGCTGCAATACCGCATCGCCCGCAACGGCGCCGTGGTCGCCGAAGCCCCGCTCGGCACCGCGCCGCAGTCGCGCCACTTCCCGCGCCGCAACCGCCTGATCGCCGGGCTTTCGCTCGGCACCGTGGTGGTGGAGGCGGCGCGCAACTCCGGCAGCCTGATCACCGCCAACCTGGCCCTGGACGCCAACCGCACCGTGTTCGCCGTGCCAGGCTCCCCGCTCGACCCGCGCAGCCAGGGCTCCAACGACCTCATCCGCGGCGGCGCCATCCTGGTAACGCAGGCCGCCGACGTGACCGAGGCGCTGACCGACCCGCGCATGGCGCTGACGCCGCTCGGTTTCGCCGAGCCGGCCGCGTCCTACGGCGTGCAACCCGCCGGGCCGGACCTGGCTGCGGCGCGCCGCAAGGTGGTCGGCCTGCTCGGCCCGGAACCCACGCAAGTTGACGATCTGACCCGGCGCTGCCAGTTGTCCGCCTCCACCGTAATGGCGGCACTGCTGGAACTGGAGTTGGCCGGGCGCGTGGAAACCCTGCCCGGCAACCGCGTTGCGCTGCTTGAGTGAGCAAAAAATGCCATGACGGACGTTGTCGTCGTCGAATCGCCGGCCAAAGCCAAGACCATCAACAAATACCTCGGCGGCAACTTCACCGTGCTGGCAAGCTTCGGCCATGTCCGTGACCTGCCGCCCAAGGACGGCTCGGTGCGGCCGGAGGAAGGCTTCGCCATGGACTGGGCCGCCGATGAGCGCGGCAACCGCCAGGTCGGCGCCATTGCCAAGGCCCTGAAGGGCGCCGACCGGCTGTGGCTCGCCACCGATCCGGACCGTGAGGGCGAGGCGATCTCGTGGCACGTCCGCGCCATGCTGGAGGAGAAGAAGGCGCTCAAGGGCGTGGAGGTGCAGCGCATCACCTTCAACGAGATCACCAAATCCGCCGTGCAATACGCCATGCAGCACCCGCGGGACTTGGACCAGCCGCTGATCGAGGCCTACCTGGCCCGGCGCGCTTTGGACTACCTGGTGGGCTTCACCCTCTCCCCCGTGCTGTGGCGCAAGCTGCCCGGCAGCCGCTCGGCCGGGCGCGTGCAGTCGGTCGCGCTGCGGCTGGTGTGCGAGCGGGAGGCCGAAATCGAGGCGTTCCGGCCGCGCGAGTATTGGACGGTGGAGGCGCATTTCACCACGCCCGCCGGCGCGCCGTTCACCGCCCGGCTGACGCATTTGGAGGGCCGCAAGCTCGACCAGTTCGACGTGAACTCCGCCGACAAGGCCGCTGCGGCGAAGGTGGCGGTGGAGGCGGGGTCGTTCAGCGTGGCCTCGGTGGAGCGCCGCCGGGTCAAGCGAAACCCGCAGCCGCCGTTCACCACCTCGAGCTTCCAGATGGACGCCAGCCGCAAGCTCGGCCTCGGCGCCCAGGCGGCGATGCGGGTGGCGCAGCAGCTCTACGAGGGCGTGGAACTGGGCGGCGAGACGGTGGGGCTGATTTCCTACATGCGCACCGACGGCGTGCAGATGGCGCGTGAGGCGATCACCGCCATCCGCCACCATGTCGGCGAGGCGTATGGGGCGGACTACCTGCCCGGCGCGCCGCGGGAATACAGCACCAAGGCCAAGAACGCGCAGGAAGCGCACGAGGCGATCCGCCCCACCGACGTGGAGCGCACCCCGGCCGAGATGGCGCGCTACCTGAACGACGAGCAGCGCCGCGTCTACGAGTTGATCTGGAAACGGGCGGTGGCCAGCCAGATGCAGTCGGCCGAGCTGGACCAGGTGACGGTCGATGTCACGTCGAGCGGCACCAAGCTGCGGGCCACCGGGTCGATCGTGGCGTTCGACGGCTTCCTCAAGCTCTACCGCGAGGCCACCGACGAGGCGCCCGAGGGCGACAGCCGCGACGAGAGCCGCATGCTGCCGCCGATGAACGAGCGCGACCCGCTGCGGCGCGACAAGGTGGCGGCCGACCAGCATTTCACCCAGCCGCCGCCGCGCTACTCGGAGGCCAGCCTGGTCAAGCGCATGGAGGAGCTGGGCATCGGCCGGCCCTCCACCTACGCCTCCATCCTCTCCGTGCTGCGCGATCGCAACTACGTCCGCATGGAGAACCGCCGCTTCGTGCCGGAGGATCGCGGCCGATTGGTAACGGCGTTCCTCACCTCGTTCTTCGAGCGCTACGTCGACACCGGGTTCACCGCTGGGCTCGAGGCGCAGTTGGACGAGGTGTCCGACGGGCGGCTGGACTGGCGCGCGGTGATGGAGACCTTCTGGCGCGACTTCTCCCGCGCGGTGGAGCAGACCCGCGAGCTCAAGATTTCGGACGTGATCGACGCGCTCGACCAGGATTTAGGCGAGCACTTCTTCCCCGCCCGCGAGGATGGCGCCGACCCGCGGGTCTGCGTCAGTTGCGGCACCGGGCGGCTCGGCCTCAAGCTCGGGCGCCACGGCTCGTTCATCGGCTGCTCGAACTACCCGGATTGCCAATACACCCGCCGCCTGGCGATCGACGGCGGCGACGCGGCCGACACGCTGAAGGAGGGCATGCGCGAGCTGGGCCACCACCCGGACACCGGCGAGGACATCACCGTGCGACGCGGCCCATACGGCGTGTACGTGCAGCAGGGCGCGCCCGACCCGGCGGACAAGAAGGCCAAGCCGCGCCGCACCTCGCTCCCCCGCGGCATCGAGGGCGACACCATCACGCTGGACCAGGCGCTCGGCCTGCTGTCGCTGCCGCGTGAAATCGGCGCCCACCCGGTGACCGGCGAGCGCATGGAGGCGGGCATCGGGCGGTTCGGCCCCTACATCCGGATGGGCAGCATCTACGCCTCGCTGGACCGCGACGACGACGTGCTGACCGTTGGCGCCAACCGCGCGGTGGACGCGCTGCAGAAAAAGCTGGAGAGCGTGCGCACGGTTGGGCCGCACCCCAAGACGGGCGAGAGCATGATGGTGAAGAAAGGGCGGTTCGGCCCCTATATCCAAAGCGGCCTGGTGGTGGCGAACGTGCCCCGCGGCGTGCTGATGGAGGACGTGACGGTGGAGCAGGCGGTGGCGCTGCTGGCCGAGAAGGGCAAGCCGCTGAAGGCCAAGCCCGGCGCCCGCAAGCCGGCCAAGAAAGCGACCGCGAAGGTGGTGCCGATCGCCGGCGCAAAGACCCCCAAGCCTGCCAAGAAGGCGGCCAAGAAGCCCGCGGCGAAGGCCCGCAAGGCCGGCTGATGCCCGCTCTCCACCCCAATAAGCCCTCGTCCTCCGGGAAGCCCCCTCACCCCGACCCTCTCCCAGAGGGAGTCCATCCCGCCGTGGCGGTCGCCTAGCCATGCCCCGCCGTCCCAAGCCCGACGCCGCACCCACGCCCCTGCCCTCCCGCGAGGCCCTGCGCGAGTTCGTCCGCCGCAGCATCGGCCGCGTTGGCAAGCGCGAGGTGGAGCGCGAGTTCCGCCTCGGCCCGGAACACCGGGTCGCCCTGCGCGGGCTGCTGAAGGACCTCGCCGGCGAAGGCGTGATCGCGCCCGCCGGGCACCGCCGCTTCGCCGCCCCTGGCCGCCTGCCGGACGCGACCATCGTGCAGGTCACCGGCACCGACGCCGAGGGCGACCCGATCGCCCGCCCGGTGCAGTGGGACGGGGACGGCCCGCCGCCGATGATCCTGATGGCGCCCGAACGCCGCGACACCCCCGCGCTGGCCCCGGGCGAGCGCGTGCTGGCCAAGTTGCGCCCGCTCGGCGGCGGCCGCTACGAGGGCCGCACCCTCAAGCGCCTCACCGACGCCCCCGGCCGAGTGCTGGGCGTGTTTCGCGCGCTGGCGTCCGGCGGGCGCATCCAACCCACCGACCGGCGCCAGAAGGCCGACTGGCAAGTCGCCGCCGGAGACGTGGCGGGCGCGGAGGACGGCGAGATCGTGCTCGGCGCCCCGCTGCCCAGCCGCATCTACGGGCTGAAATCCGCCCGCGTGGTCGAGCGGCTCGGCCGCATGGGGGATGCGCGCTCGGTCAGCCTGGTCTGCATCCACACCCACGACATCCCGGACAGCTTCCCCCCCGCAGCGCTCGAGCAAGCCGCCGCCGCCGGGCCGGTGCCGCTCGGCGCGCGGGAGGATTTGCGCGCCATCCCGCTGGTCACCATCGACGGCGAGGACGCGCGCGACTTCGACGACGCCGTGTTCGCCGAGCCCGATGGCGACGGCCACCGCCTGATCGTGGCCATCGCGGACGTCGCCTGCTACGTGCCGCCGGGTTCACCGCTCGACCGCACCGCCTGGGAACGCGGCAACAGCGTGTATTTCCCCGACCGCGTGGTGCCGATGCTGCCCGAGGCGCTGTCCAACGGCTGGTGCAGCCTGCGACCCGGCGAGGATCGCGGCTGCCTGTTTGTCGAGATGCGGGTGGACGCGGCCGGGCGCAAAACCGCGCACCGGTTCGGCCGCGGCCTGATGCGCTCCGCCGCCCGCCTCACCTACGAGCAGGTGCAGACCGCGCACGACGCCGGCGACGACGCGATGCAAGCGGAAGGCCTGCCGCTGCCCGCGCTCTACGCCGCCTTCCGCGCCCTGCTCGCCGCCCGCCAGGCCCGCGGCACGCTCGACCTCGACCTGCCGGAACGCAAGGTCACGCTGGACGAGTCCGGCCAGGTGCTGGCCATCACGCCGCGGCCGCGGCTGGACAGCCACCGGCTGATCGAGGAATTCATGGTGCTGGCCAACGTGGCCGCCGCCGAAGCTCTCGAGGCGATGCACCTGCCCTGCATGTACCGCGTCCATTCCCCGCCTTCGGACGAGAAGCTCGAGTCGCTGCGCTCCTTCCTGCACGGCATGGGCATCGCGCTGCCACCGCAGGGCCAGGTGCATCCGCGCGATTTGGACGCGGTGCTGCGCCAGGTGGCCGGCAGCGAGACGGCGCCGCTGGTCAACGAAGTTGTACTGCGCTCGCAAAGTCAGGCGCAGTATTCGCCTGACAATCTGGGCCATTTCGGCTTGGCTCTGCCCCGCTATGCGCATTTCACCAGCCCGATTCGCCGCTACAGCGATCTATGCGTCCATCGCGCCCTGATCCGCGGGCTGCGCGCCGGGCCGGACGGCTTGGGCGACGGCGAGGCGGCGCGGCTCGAGGACACGGCGGAGCACATCACCGCTACCGAGCGGCGGGCGGCCTTGGCGGAACGCGACGCGATCGACCGCTATTTGGCCGCCTACATGGCCGACAAGACCGGCGCGGTGTTCGCCGCCCGCATCTCGGGCGTCACCAAGTTCGGCCTGTTCGTCACCCTGGCGCAAACCGGCGCCAGTGGCCTGCTGCCGCTCTCCGCCTTGCCGGACGATTTCTGGCAGCACGACGAGCCCAGCCGCACCCTCACCGGGCGCCGCACGCAACTGAGTTTCCGCCTGGCGCAACCGCTGGACGTGCGGCTGGCGGAGGCAAGCCCGGTCACCGGCGGGCTGATCTTCGGCCTGGCAGCGAGCAACGGTGCGGCGGGCACCAGCCGGGGCGGCAACGGCGCGGCGGGCAGCATGGCAGGACGCAGGACGTCCCGGCGGCCGTGAGGCGGGGCTGCCTGCTGCTGGCCCTGCTCTGGCTGCTGCCCTGCCTCGCTCCCGGCGCCCACGCCGCCGACGGCTTCGATGACGCCCTGGCCGCCTCCGTGTTCACCGTGGCGCTGGACTTCCTCGGCCCCCGCACGCTCGACCCGGTCGGCATCCCGCAGCTCACCCTATGGGGCCTGCGTGGGCTCACAGCGGTCGACCCGGCGCTCATCCCCGAACTGAGCGGCGGCGAGGTCCGGCTGCGGCAGAACGACACCCTGGTGTTCAGCGTGGCCTTGCCCAGCAGCACCGCGGCGGCGGACTGGGGCAAGCTGGCGGCCAGCCTGGGCCGGGCCGCGTTCGGCGCCTCGCAGGCGGTGCGCAACGCCGGCACGCAGGGCGTCATCCGCTCGTTCTTCGACGAGATGTTCAACCATCTCGACCCGTATTCCCGTTACGTCCCGCCCGAAGCGGCCGACACCGACCGGGAGCGGCGGTCCGGCGCGGTGGGGCTCGGGCTGACCCTGGCACGGACCGCGGCTGGCCTCGTGGTGCGCGCCGTGCTGCCCACCAGCCCGGCCGACGGCGCCGGCCTGCGCCCCGGCGACCGCGTGGTTGCGGTGGATGGCCGCCTGCCCCGCCGCGAGGACGCCGCCACCGTGGAGGGCTGGCTGCAGGGGCCGGAGGGCTCCACCGTCTCGCTGGCCTGGCGCGACCATCGCGGCCGGCTACACACCGGCGAGCTCGACCGCGCCTTGGTGCCGCCGCAGACCGTCACCGCCGAGCGCGTGGCCGACGTGCTGGTGATCCATGTCGACGGCTTCAGCGACAATACCGACGACCAGTTCCAGGCCGCGCTGGCCGCCGGGTTCGAGGGCCGTCGCATCCGCGGCCTCGTGGTGGATTTGCGCGGCAACCGCGGCGGCTTGCTGCGCGAGGCGGTGGACGCGACCGACGAGGTGCTGACCACCGGAGTGGTGGCGACCACGGCCGGCCGCAACCCACAGGCCTCGCGCACTTGGCCGAGCGGCACCGGCGACGACGCAGCCCAAGGCCGCCCCATCGTGGTGCTGGTGGACGGCCGCACCGCGAGCGCCGCCGAGATCATGGCCGCCGCCTTGCAGGACAACGGCCGCGCCGTGGTGGTGGGCAGCTCCACCCTGGGCAAGGGCCTGGTGCAGACCATCGCCCCGCTGCCCGACGGCGGCGAGCTGTTCGTCACCTGGAGCCGCGTGCTGGCCCCCGGCGGCTGGCCGCTGCAGGGCCTGGGCGTGCTGCCACAGGTGTGCACCAGCCTGGGCGCCGACCCGTTGCAGCTCCAGTTGCAGGACTTGCTGAGCGGCCAACTCGACATGTCCGCCGCCCTGGCCCGCCATAACGCCGCCCGCGCCCCGCTGCCGGGAGCGCAGGTGGTGGACTTGCGCAACGCTTGCCCGGCGGCCGAGGGCCGGGACGCGGACTTGGACGCGGCGGGATTCCTACTGGACCATCCGGAGGCGTATCAGGCGGCGCTCGAAAGACCCGGTCCATCGACGAGCGGGGGTAATTGACCGGTCGGCCGGGAAGAACGCTATCGCGAAAGGTCTGGTCGCATGATTTAGACGGGTGATAATTCCATTTCTGATTGATATGCTAAGGAGACGGGGACATGGACATCTCCAACTCCTTCGTATGATCACATGAAGTATCTACAAATATTGGCGTGATTACCTCACTTGCTTGGTCCGGATCAGCGAGGGCTTGCGCCAGATGCATCGTTTTTCTCGATAGCTCATCCGCATAAAGGCTAGCCGCTCCTAGGTTACTTCCGACGGAAGATATACAAAGCGAGACGACATAAAACGTGAAGAGGTAGGTCTTTTTCCAGTGAGGAAGAAATTTAAAGCCATTAGCTGTCCCTTTGTGCGCACATCGACACGCTCATCTTTAGCGGTTGCGCCCTTCTCTAATGATTTTACTAGTCTCAGGACTCATTGATTGATCCAGAAGAGCATGGTCGCTGCGATGACGATAGCTGACATGAAGGTGTGGGCGCATCTGTCGTAGCGGGTGGCCACGCGGCGCCAGTCTTTTAGCTTGGCAAACATGTTCTCGATGCTGTTGTCAATCAGACCGTTTTCGCAGTTTGGCCTCAAACCAACCAGACGCTGACAGACCGCGGTGAGCCACCCTCAAACCTCCACCGCCACCATCACCGGCACATGGTCCGACGTCCGCGGCCAGTCGCGGGCGTCCCGCAGCACCGCCCAGTCGCGCAGGCCCGGCGCCAAGTCGGGCGTCACCCAGATATGGTCCAGCCGGCGGCCCCGGTCGGAGCGGCGCCAGTCCTGGTTGCGGTAGGACCACCATGTATACAGCTTTTCCTCAGCCGGCACGAAATGGCGCACCGCGTCGTGCCAGCCCGCACGCTGCCACGCGAGCAGCCGCGCTACCTCCTCGGGCGTGTGGCTGACGATCTTGAGCAGTTGCTTGTGACTCCACACGTCCTGCTCCAGCGGGGCGATGTTGAGGTCACCCACCAACACCCCCCGCCGCAGCCCCGGGCGCGCCGCGAACCAGCGCGTCGCCTCCGCCACGAAATCGAGCTTGTGGGCGAACTTGCGGTTGACCGCCGGGTCGGGCTCGTCGCCGCCAGCCGGGACGTAGAAATTATGCAGCTCCACCGCGCCGGACGGGACCTGCAGTGACACCTGGAGGTGGCGGCAATCGCCCCGGTCGCACCAATCGGGCGCCATCGCGTCCTCCACCAGGGGAATGCGGGAGAGGATCGCCACGCCGTTGTAGCCCTTCATGCCGCGCCGGGCCACATGGGGATAGCCGATCGCGGGCGGGCCGTGGTCCGGAAACAGCGCGTCCGGCACCTTGGTCTCCTGCAGGCAGATCACGTCCGGGTCGAGCGCGGTCACCAGCCGCTCCAGCAAGGGCAGGCGCAGGCGCAGCGAGTTGATGTTCCAGGTGGCGATGCGCAGCGTGGTCACGGGCGGTGTCGTCGGCTCCATCGTCCGCCGGGCCGCGGAGGCGCGCCACGATGGCACACAACGCGGCGCAGAACAGCTCCGCGCCCGCTATGCTTGACCGTAAAATGCGTTCGACTAGGGTCCCGCGCAACATGATTACCACAGGATCGCGCGGAATGGTTGGCAGAGGAGTGTGCGCCGCCCTAGCCATCGTGGCCGGGCTCGGCGCGGCGGCGCGGCCGGCCCGCGCGCAGGACAGCGTTCCGGTGGGCTCGCTCGAAATCCTGTCCGGCCCGAACGCGGCCTATGGCGTGGCGATCAAGGCCGGGCTCGACCTGGCATTGGCCGAGGTGAACCAGGTCGGCGTGCTCGGCGGGCGCAAGATCGACCTCACCATCCAGGACACCGCAGGCGACAAGACGCAGGCGCTCAACGCCATCCGCAGCCTGATCGGGCGGGACCACGTGGTCGGCATCATTGGCCCCACTTTGTCGACCGAGATGTTCGCCGTCGGGCCGGTGGCGCAGGAGCGGCACGTTCCCATCGTCGGCACCTCCACCACCGCCAACGGGGTGACGGCGATCGGCGACGACGTGTTCCGCACCTCGCTGCCGGAGAGCGACGTGATCCCGGTCACGCTGCACAAGGCGATCGCGATGGGCGTGAAGACGATCGCGCTGATGTATGCCAATGACGACGCGTTCTCCAAGTCGGGCTTCGACGTGATGCAGGCGGCGGCCAAGGAGGCGGGGCTCACCATCCTGGACGTCGAGAGCTTCGGCAGCCGGGACACCGACTTCTCCGCCCAGCTCACCAAGATCCGCACCCTCAACCCCGACGCGGTGGGCGTGTCGGCGCTGGTGGAGCCGACCGCTGGCGTGCTGCTCGGGGCGCGGCAGGTGGGGTTCGGCGCCAAGACGCTGTTCATCGGCGGCAACGGGGCCAACTCGCCCAAGCTGGGCGAGATCGCCGGGTCGGCCGCGGACGGGCTGCTGGTGGGTAGCCCGTGGTTCGTCGGCAAGGCCACGCCGCAGAACGAGGCCTTCGTCGCCGCCTTCCGCAAGGCCTATGGCCGTGACCCCGACCAGTTCTCCGCCCAAGCCTACGACGCGATGAAGATCATGGCCGCCGCCATCGACCGCGCTGGCGCGCCCGACCCGGCCAAGCTGCGCGAGGCGCTGCTGCAGACCAAGTTCGACGGCGTGATGGGCCCGTTCAGCTTCACCGCCCAGCGCAATCCGGGCTCCACCGAGGGCGTTGTGGTGCTGGTGATGAAGGACGGCAAGTTCATGATCGCGCCGTAGTGGGCGACCGTGCCCGCTAGGCCGGGGCGGTAGCGCCGCATGCTCGCTCAGCAGCTTGCCAACGGCGTGTTCGTCGGCGCCACCTACGCCCTATTCGCGCTGGGCTTCACGTTGATGTTCGGCGTGCTCAAGGTGATCAACCTCACCTACGGGTTCTACTTCTCCGCCGGCGCGCTGATCGCGCTATGGCTGGTGCGCACCGCCGGGTTCAGCATCTGGCTGGCGCTGCCGCTCGCAGCCCTGGCCGCCGGGGCGATCGCGGTGGTCACCGACTGGCTGCTGCTGACCCGGCTGCGCACCGCCCGCGCGCCCGAACTCGCCTCGCTGATGGTAACGCTCGGCGCCGTGCTGGCACTCTACTCGGCGCTGACCGCCTGGCTCGGGTCCGACATCCGGCGGTTGCCCCCGAGTGTGATCAGTGGCGAGGCGCTGCAGGTGGGCCCGCTGCGGGTGACGCAGTCACAGTTGCTCATCCTGCTGGCCACCGCCGTGCTGGTGGCGGCGCTGTTGTGGCTGCTGCACCGCACCAAGCTCGGCCTGGCCATCCGCGCCATGTCGGAACGGCCGGACGCGGCGGCGCTGATGGGGATCAACGTGGCGCGCCTCACCGCGCTGGTGTCGTTCGTTTCCGGCTGCCTGGGGGGCGCCGGGGGTGTGCTGATCGGGCTGCAGCGCAACGCCATCCAGCCCTACATGGGCGAGGACATGATGCTGCGCGGGTTCGCCGTAGTGATCGTGGGCGGCCTGGGCAACACGGTGGGGGCGCTGGCGGCCGGCATGCTGCTCGGCATCGTCGAGGTGCTGACCGCCGGCTACGTCAGCTCCAACCTGCGCGACGCGGTGGCCTTCCTGGCGCTGGTCCTGGTGCTCTGGACGCGCCCCGCCGGCCTGTTCAGCCGCACCGCACTGCGCCGCGCATGACCATCCCGCCCTGGCTCGACGATCTGCTGTTCACCTACAGTGACCTGATCCATTCGCTTGGCATCAACGGGCTGCTCGCGCTCTCGATGTATGTGGTGCTGGCGGCGGGGCAGCTCTCGCTGGGTCAGGCGGCGTTCATGGGCCTGGGCGGCTACTCCTCGGCGCTGATGACGCTGGACCTGGGCTGGCCGTTCTGGGCCGTGCTGCCCCTCTCCATGGTGGCGCCGGTGCTGTTCGCGCTCGCCATCGGGCTGCCCACCTTGCGGCTGTCCGGCGTCTACCTCGCCATCGCCACTATCGGCCTGGGCGAGGTGTTGCGCGCGCTCTACCTGAACCTGGACGTGTTCGGCGGCGCGCTGGGCCTGTCCGGCATCCCGCAGCAGGCCGAGACGTGGATGATCTACGCCCTGCTCGCCGCCGCGCTGGGCCTGCTCTGGCTGCTCGCCCGCAGCCCGGTGGGGCGCGCGATGGAGGCGATGCGCGAGGACGAGACCGCGGCGTGCGTGCTCGGCGTGAACCTGGTGCGCAGCAAGATGGGCGTCCTGCTCGCCTCCGCCGCCTTAGCCGGGCTGGCCGGCTGCCTGGACGCGCACGTCTCCTCGTTCATCGGCCCGGCGCAATACGGCTTCGAACCCGCCGTCACCATCCTGTCCTATGCCCTGCTCGGTGGCGTCGCCACTCCGCTTGGCCCGGTGGTGGGCGCGGCCATCCTCACCGCGCTGCCCGAGCTGCTGCGCGGCCTGGCGGACCTGCGGCTGGTGCTGAACGGCGTCATCATCGTGGTCGCCGTGCTGTTCCTGCCCGGCGGGCTGCTACCCTGGCCGATGCGGCGCCGCGCGGCATGACGGCCCTGCTTGAGACCGCGAACCTTACCCGCCGCTATGCCGGCCTGGTCGCGGTGGACGCGCTGGACCTCGCGGTGCAGGAGGGCAGCATCCACGCCGTGATCGGGCCCAACGGCGCCGGCAAGACCACGCTGTTCAACCTGCTGTCCGGCATCGTGCCGCCGAGCGCCGGCCGCATCGCCTTCGCCGGGCAGGACATCACCCGCCTGCCCGCGCATCGCCGCGCCGGGCTAGGCATGGCGCGGACGTTCCAGTCCATGCGCCTGTTCACCGGGCTGACCGTTCTGGAAAACGTATTGACCGGCCTGCATGTGCGCGCGGGCGCCGGGTTGCCCGCGGTGCTGGCCCGCCTGCCCCGGTTTCGCCGCGAGGAAGCCGCCGCGCTGATTGCGGCGGAGGCGGCGCTGGCCAGCGTCGGCCTGTCGCACCTGGCCGAGGCCCGCGCCGGCTCGCTGTCCTACGGCGACGGCCGCCGGGTCGAGATCGCGCGCGCCATTGCCTCGCATCCCCGCCTGCTGCTGCTGGACGAGCCGGCCGCGGGGCTGAACCCGGCGGAAACCGCAGGCCTGGCCACCCTGGTGCGGCAGATTTGCGCCGCCGGCACCACCGTGCTGCTGGTGGAACACGACATGGGCTTCGTGATGGACCTGTCGAGCGAAGTGACGGTGCTGAACTTCGGCCGCCGCATCGCCAGCGGTCCTCCCGCCAGCGTGCGGTCCGACCCGGCGGTGATCGACGCCTATCTCGGCCACAAGGTCGCCGCGCGGCTGCAGGCCGGCCTGCGCGTGGGGGTGCGCGGCGCTTGAGCAGCCTGCAGGTGGAGGGCCTCACCCTGGGCTACGGCCGCACCACCGTCGTGCACGACCTCTCGCTGCGGGTGGCGCCGGGCCAGATCGTTGGGCTGATCGGCGCTAACGGCGCGGGCAAGACCACGGTCATGCGCGCGCTCTGCGGCCTGCTGCGCCCCCGCGCAGGCCGCATCCTCTACGACCAGGCAGACATCACCGGCCGCCCCGCCCACGCCGTGGCCGCCGCCGGCCTGCGCCATGTGCCGGAGGGCCGGCAGGTGTTCGCCTCGCTCACCGTGGCCGACAACCTGGCGCTGGGCGCCTACACCCTGCCCGACCCGGCGGAAGCCGCCCGCCGTCGCGACGCCGTGCTCACCCGCTTCCCCCGCCTGCGCGAGCGGCTGGGCCAACTCGCCGGGTCGCTGTCGGGCGGCGAGCAGCAGATGCTGGCGTTCGGCCGCGCGCTGATGGGCGGCCCACGCCTGCTGCTGCTGGACGAGCCGTCGATGGGCTTGGCGCCGCTGTTCGTGGAGGAAATCTTCAACGCCATCGCCGACCTTCGCAACGGCGGCACCACCATCCTGCTGGTGGAGCAAAACGCCTCGGCCGCGCTCGACGTGGCGGACTACGCCTACGTGCTCGAGCATGGCCGCATCACGCTGCAAGGCGACGGCGCCAGCCTGCTGCGCAACCCTGCGGTGATGGCGGCCTACCTGGGTGGATAGACGTTGCAAACGCCGCGTCATCTGTCGTATATAAACCGGACACGTGACGGGAGCGTCGATGATGCCTGATCTGCTCGAGAGCGAAATCGCTGGCGCGAGCCTTGCCCCCGTGATGCTGCTGCTCGGCGGCCGCGCGGTGCTGGACGCCGCACCCGTCACCGCGTTCGACGTGCATCACCTGCTCAAGCAGGGGCTGCCGCAGCAGGCGCTCGACCATTTGGTGCACGAGGTCGGCCTGGTCCGCGGCGGCCGCTATTTCGAGGCGGCGTTCGGCATGACCTACCGCACCTACCAGCGCCGCAAGGACCCTGGGACGGAGCCGCTCACCCCGGAGCAGAGCGGGCGGACCTGGACGTTTGCCCGGGTGCTGGCGCAGGCGACGGCGGTGTTCGGCTCCCAGGCGGCGGCGGAAACCTGGCTCAGCGAGCCCGCTTTCGGCCTGGACCGGCAAATCCCGCTCGACCTGCTGCAGACCCCCGCCGGCGTCGAACTCGTCACCACCTACCTGACGCGGGTCGAGCTCGGCGTCTACACCTGAGCCTGCCCGATGACGCCTTTGCCGCCTCCGCTCGGGCCCGGCGGCATCGTGTTCTGGCGCCTGGACCAAGCGCGGTTCGCGCCCGCTTGGGACAGTGGCGAGGGCGCCTGGCGGATGGGTGGCCGTTGGAACCCGGTTGGCGTGCGGGCGGTGTATTGCGCGCTCGACCCGGCCACCGCCATCCTCGAAGTGGCCGTGCACAAGGGCTTCGGCGTGCTGGATACGCAGCCCCACGTGATGACGGCAGCCGAGGTCAGCCACCCGGCGGAGGTGTTTGTCGCGGCGCCGGAGACCCTGCCCAACCCCAACTGGCTGCGGCCCGGCTATCCCGGCGCCGGCCAGCAGGCGTTTGGCGCGGCACTGCTCTCGGCGCATCGCTTCGTGGTGATCCCCAGCACCGTCTCGGCGCATAGTTGGACCCTGCTGTTCGACAGCGCGCGCGCCGTCGGCGGCTACACCCTGCTGCACCAGGAGCCGTTCGCGCTCGACACCCGGCTGCACCCGCCACTCTCGCGTTCTTGACACCTTGTAACCCCCCGGTTAGCAAGCCTGCGCTTTTGACGGCTCGCTGACGTGGGTTGGAAGGGGCGCGATGACTGAGGCTGATCCCGGGGATTTCGAGCGCCGGCTCGACGCGGCGCGCAATCGCCGGGTCTCGAAGGTGGCGGCGGCCGCGCCATCTGGACCATCGCCCTGGAGCATCGGGGCGCGGGTCGGGGTGGAACTGCTGTCCGCCTTGGTGGTGGGGTTGGCCCTGGGTTGGGCGCTGGACCACTGGCTGCACACCACACCGCTGTTCCTGGTGGTGTTCGTGCTGCTGGGGGGTGCGGCCGGGGTGGCGAACGTGTGGCGCTTGATGGCGCCGAAGAAGGAACGGGATTTTGGCTGAACCGGCACCCACCATCGACGCACTCGGGCAGTTCCGCCTGCACCACGGCTGGGGCCTGATCGGCCAATCGGTCAATTTCACCCAGTCCAACGCCTGGATGGTGGCCGGCGCCGTGATCACCCTGTTCATGCTGGTCTACGGCATGCGCGGCCGTGCGGTGGTGCCGAACCGGCTGCAGTCGATGGCCGAGATGAGCTACGAGTTCATCGAGAAGATGTGCGTCGACCAGATCGGCGAGGAGGGGCGGCGCTTCTTCCCGTTCGTCTTCACGCTGTTCTTCTTCGTGCTGATGGGCAACCTGCTCGGCCTGCTGCCCTTCGCCTTCACCTACACCAGCCACATCGCCGTCACCGCGGCGCTAGCCATCATGGTGATCGTCCTGGTCACGATCGTGGCCATCCGCGAGAACGGGTCGCACTTCTTCACCGAATACTTCTTCCCGGCCGGCGCGCCCAAGCTGCTGGCGCCGCTGATCATCCCGGTGGAGATCATCTCCTACCTGTCGCGCCCGGTCAGCCTGTCGATCCGCCTGTTCGCCAACATGGTGGCCGGGCACGTGATGTTCGAAGTGTTCGCAACCTTCATCCTCACGCTGTCCGGCCTGGGCTTCCTCGGCGTGATCGGCGCCATCGGGCCGCTCGCGATCAATGTCATCCTGGTGGGGTTCGAGCTGCTCGTGGCCTGTCTGCAGGCCTACGTGTTCGCCATCCTCACCTGCATCTACCTGCACGACGCGGTCCACCTCCACTAGCCGCTCGCCAGATCCGTTTTCTAACTTCAGAAGGACTCGACACTCATGGACGTCGCTGCTGCAAAGGCCCTTGGTGCCGGTATAGCCGTAATCGCGCTCGCGGGCGTGGGGATCGGCATTGGCAACATCTTCTCGTCGCTGGTCTCCAGCATCGCCCGCAATCCCTCCGCGCGTGACCAGGTGTTCGGCCTCGGCATCCTGGGCTTCGCCCTGACCGAAGCGGTCGCGCTGTTCGCGCTGCTGATCTCGTTCCTCATCCTGTTCACCTGATCCGCACTCCAACCATGGGCCGGCTCGCGCTGATCGCCTCTGCCCTCCTGCTCGCGGCCGCCGGGCCGCAGAAGGAGGGCATGCCGCAGCTCAACTTCGCCAACCCGCTCACCATCAGCCAGGTAGTGTGGGGCGCCATCATCTTCGCGCTGCTCTACGTGATGCTGTCGCGCTGGGCGTTGCCGAAGGTGGGCTCGGTAGTGGATGAACGGCGCGCCCGAATCGGCTCCGACCTCGACACCGCGCGGTCGGCCAAGACCGAGGCGGACGCTGCGGTGGCCGAGTTGCAGGAAGCGACCCGGCGCGCCCGGGTGGAAGCGCAATCCTCTGTGGCTGCGGCGACGCAGCAGGCCAAGACGGAGGCGGCCGCCCGCAACGCCCAGGCCAACGAGCGGCTGGACGCCCAATTGGCCGAGGCGGAACGCAACATCGCCAACTCGCGCAACGCGGCCATGGGTGCGCTGCGGCAGGTGGCCGCGGACGCCGCCACCTCCGTCATCACCCGCCTCACCGGCCACGCGCCCGACCCGGCGCGCGTCGACAGCGCGGTGGGCGCCCACCTCGCCCCCGCGGCCGCGGCTTAGGAGCGCCCTATGCACGGGTTTTTCGCCGAGCCCCGCAGTTGGGTCGCCATCGCCTTCGTCATCTTCTTCGCGATCTTCGGCGCGCGGCTCTGGAAGACGCTGGCCGCCATGCTGGACGCCCACGCCAGCCGTATTCGCAGCGAGCTGGAAGAGGCCAGCCGGTTGCGCCAGGAGGCCGAGACCATGCTGGTGGACGCCCGCAAGCGCCGCGAACAGGCCCTGACCGAAGCGCGCAGCCTGATCGAGTCCGCCCATGCCGAAGCCATTCGCGTGGCCGACCAGGCGCGGGTCGACGCCGAGGCCGCCGGGCGCCGGCGCGAGCAGATGGCGCATGACCGCATCGCCGCCGCGGAAAAGGCGGCAGTGAACGAGGTGCGCCAGGCCGCGGCCGACATTGCCGCCCGCGCCGCAAGGGACGTGATCGCCGCCACGCTCTCGGTGGAGGCTGACGCACAGATCATCGACCGGGCCATCGCCGGGCTGCCGGCCGCCTTGGTCCGCCGCGCCGCCTAATCCCGTTTCCCCGTAGCGAAGCGGGTTTGCTGACGAAAGGCATTGCCATGACCCTCCCGAGCCGGCGCCATTGGGCGCTCGCGGCTGCCTTGCTCGCTTGGGCCGGCGCGGCGCATGCGGCCCCGTTCCGCTGGGCCAATGACGGCGACGCCAACTCGATGGACCCCTACACCCGCAGCGAAACCTTCCTGCTGACGTTCGACCAGAACTTCTACGACCCGCTGGTCCGCCGCGACCGGGACCTCAAGGTGGAGCCGGCGCTGGCCGAAAGCTGGGAGCAGCCCAACCCCACCACCTGGCGCTTCCACCTGCGCCACGGCGTCACGTTCCACGACGGCACGCCGTTCACCGCCGCCGACGTGGTGTTCAGCTACCAGCGCGTGATCGCCCCCGGCAGCCAGCTCAACGGCTACATGCAGGCCGTCGCCTCGGTGAAGAAGATCGACGACTATACCGTTGATTTCCTGACCAAGCAGCCCGACCCGATCTTCCTGCAGGAGATCACCTTCTGGGCGATCCTGTCCAAGAAGTGGTGCGAGGACAACCATGCCGAACAGGCGATGGACCTCACCAAGAAGGACGAGAACTACGCCACCCGACACGAGAACGGCACCGGCCCGTTCATTCTAGACGACCGCGAGCCCGACCGCCGCACCACCATGCACGCCAACCCGCATTGGTGGGACAAGATGCCCGGCAATCTGGATAAGGTGGAGTTCGACGTCATCGGCAACGCCGCCACCCGAGTCGCCGCCCTGCTCTCGGGTGACATCGACATGATGTACACCGTGCCGCCGCAGGACATGCCGCGCCTGGCCAACAGCCCCGACCTCAAGGTGCTGCAAGTGCCGGAGCTGCGCACGGTGTACCTGGGCTTCGACCAGAGCCGGCCGGAACTGCTGAAGTCCGACGTGAAGGGCAAGAACCCGTTCAAGGACGTCCGCGTGCGGCAGGCGTTCAACATGGCGGTGGACATCGAGGCGATCCACCAGCGGGTGATGCGCGGCCAGTCGCACCCGACCGGCTTGCTCTACGGACCCGGCGTGAACGGCTACCAGGCGGCCAACGACGTCCGCTACCCCTACGACCCGGCGGGGGCCAAAACGCTGCTCGCCGCCGCCGGCTACCCGGACGGCTTCGGCGTGACCCTGGACTGCCCCAACGACCGCTACATCAACGACGAGCAGATTTGCCAGGCGGTGACGGTGATGCTGGCGCGCATCGGCGTGCGGGTGACGCTGAACGCGCAGACGCGGCTGAAGTATTTCGCCGACATCAGCAATCCCGGCTACAATACCAGCTTCTACATGCTCGGCTGGACGCCCAACACCTACGACGCGCTGAACTCGTTCTACAACCTGGCGGGAACGCGCAACGGCACCCGCGGCATCTTCAACGACGGCGGCTACTCCAACCCGGCGTTTGACACCCTGCTCGACCAGATCGCCGTAGAAGGCAACGTCGAAAAGCGCGACGCCGAGATCACCCAGGCCAGCAAGATGCTGCACGACGACGCCGCCTTCATGCCGCTGCACCAGCAGGTGGTGGTCTGGGCGGCGCGCAAGAACGTGGATCTGGTCCAAATGGCGGACGACGCGTTCGCGCTGCGGTTCGTGACGGTGAAGTAGGGGCGGTCGTCGCGATGCCATCGCCAGCATCTCGCTAGAGCAGATCCCGATCAGGTGGAATCACCTGATCGGGTGAAGATGCTCGCCGGCCGCCGGAAAGCCGCCTAAGGTCGCCATCACAGCCGTCATGCGAAAGCTCGTCATCCTCGCCAACGCGCTGCTGCGCGAACAGCGAAACTGGACGCCAAAGGGCGCTTGACCAACACGGATACTCTAGCGGCTCGTCACCAGCACGAACCCGATCGCCAACACGACTAAGGCGAACACGACCATGACACCCTGCTGCATGCGGCGGGCGCGTTTGCGCTCCTCCCACAAGGCGGGCTTTTGACCCTCGGGAACCAGCGCATCGTCACGGATTTGATGGAGCGCCCGTAGGATTTCCGCCAGCGCGGCGATGAGCGCGAAGCTGACGAAGCCCGCGATGCCGATGGGTATCCCAAGCCCAATGCCCAGGACACCGGCCGTAAAGCTCAACACCATGCCGACGATCCCGCCGACGAGGAACAGAATGGCCAGCAGCCAAAGCACGCCGACCATCTTGAGTGTTCCTTTAGCCGAGAACCGACCTCGCGAGTCCTGGGGTTACCGGCTCAGATAGGGTTGCCGGTCATGGTCTAGCTCTTTGTTTCGGCAAGCATGTTTACCAATCAAGTGACTTCACTTGATGCAGTCATGCTTTAGCGGCTACCCCCAGGCACTGAGCTAGTGGTCATGAAGCGACGCCGAAGGACGTTCTGGAAACGCCCATTCCGTGCGGGACTGAGCACACCTAGCCACCGCTTCAATCCGCGGCCAACGAATACGCCTCCAGCGGCGCGCAGGTACAAACCAAGTTACGGTCCCCGTATACGTTGTCGACCCGCTTGACCGGTGGCCAGTATTTGGCCGCCCGCACCCAAGGCAGCGGAAAGGTCGCGTCCAGCCGGGAATAGGGGTGCGGCCACGTCTCCGCCATCGCCTCGGCCGCGGTGTGCGGGGCGTTCTTCAACATGTTGTCTACCCGGTCCGCCTCGCCGGCGGCGATGGCCGCGATCTCCGCCCGAACGCTCAGCATCGCGTCGCAGAACCGGTCCAGCTCGGCCAGCGGCTCGCTCTCGGTCGGCTCGATCATCAGCGTTCCCGCCACCGGCCAGGACATGGTGGGCGCGTGGAAGCCGTAATCCTGCAGGCGCTTGGCGATGTCCTCCACCGTCACGCCTGCTTCGGCCTGGAAGCCGCGGCAGTCGATGATGCACTCATGCGCCACCCGGCCCGCAACGCCCGTGTACAGCACCGGGTAGGCGCCGCGCAGCCGGGCCGCCATGTAGTTGGCGTTCAGGATCGCTACCTGCGAGGCGCGGGTGAGCCCGGCGGCGCCCATCATGCGGATATAGGCGTAGGAGATCGGCAGGATCAGCGCTGACCCGAACGGCGCCGCACTCACCGGGCCGAATCCCGTGGCCGGGCCGGCGTCGGCGCGAGCGGGGTGGTTCGGCAAATAGGGCGCCAGGTGCGCGGCCACCCCGATCGGGCCCACGCCGGGCCCGCCGCCGCCATGCGGGATGCAGAACGTCTTGTGCAGGTTCAGGTGGCACACATCGGCGCCGATCGCCGCCGGGCTGGTGAGGCCCAACTGCGCGTTCATGTTGGCGCCGTCCATGTAAACCTGCCCGCCATGGCCATGAACGGTGGCGCAGATCGCGCGGATGTCGCCCTCGAACACGCCATGGGTCGACGGGTAGGTCACCATCAGCGCGGCCAGGCGGCTGGCGTGCTGCTCGGCCTTGGCGCGCAAATCGGCCAGGTCCACGTTGCCGTCGCGGTCGCAGCCCACGACCACCACGCGCAGCCCCGCCATCACGGCGCTCGCCGGGTTGGTGCCGTGGGCGGAGGACGGGATCAGGCACACGTCCCGGTCGCCCTGCCCGCGCGCGGCGTGGTAGGCGCGGATGGTGAGCAGGCCGGCATACTCCCCCTGCGACCCGGCATTCGGCTGCAGCGACACGGCGGCAAACCCGGTGGCCGCCGCCAGCCAGCCGCACAGCCGCTCGATCAGCTTGCTATAGCCCACCGTCTGGTCGGCCGGGGCGAACGGGTGGATGTCGGAGAAGCCCGGCAGCGTCACTGGGATCATCTCGGCGGTGGCGTTGAGCTTCATGGTGCAGGAGCCGAGCGGGATCATCGCACGGTTCAGCGCCATGTCGCGGTCCTCCAGCCGCTTGAGGTAGCGCAGCATTTCGTGCTCCGAGCGGTGCGCGCCGAACACCGGATGCGCCAGCACCGGGCCCGCGCGCACCAGCGTGGCCGGGATGGACGCCGGCGCGCCTGCCAGCTCCGCCCCCAGCACCACGGCCAGCACCGCCAGTTCGGCCGCGGTCACCGTCTCGTCCAGCGCCAGGGCCACGCCCGTTTCGTCCAGCCGGCGGACGTTGAAGCCGACCGCGGCGAAGCGCGCCACCATGCTGTCGGCGTCGGGCACTTCGAGCGCGATGGTGTCAAAGAAGTCGGCGTGGCGGAGCGCGTAGCCCGCCCGGCTCGCCACCTCCGCCAGCGCGCGCGCCTGCAGGTTGGTGCGGCGGGCGATGCGGGCCAGGCCCTCGGCGCCGTGCCAGACGGCGTACATCCCCGCCATCACGGCCAGCAGCACCTGCGCGGTGCAGATGTTGCTGGTCGCCTTTTCGCGGCGGATGTGCTGCTCGCGGGTCTGCAGCGCCAGGCGCAGCGCGGGGGCGCCGGCCGCGTCCTGCGACACACCCACCAGCCGGCCCGGCATGATGCGCTTGAACGCGTCCTTGGTGGCGAAGAAGGCGGCGTGCGGCCCGCCGAACCCCATCGGCACGCCGAAGCGCTGCGAGGAGCCGACCACCACGTCCGCCCCCATCGCGCCGGGCGGGGTCAGCAGCACCAGGCTGAGCAGGTCGGCGCACACGATGGCCAGGGCGCCGGCCTCGTGGGCAGCGGTGATCTCCTCGTGCAGGTCCCGCAAGGCGCCGCTGGTGCCGGGGTATTGCAGCACCACCGCGAACGGCTGGGCCGCGCCGATGGCGGCCACATCGCCGGGGGCAAACGGCTGCAGCGACCAGCCGAGCGGCGCAGCACGGGTTTGCAGCACCGCGGCGGTCTGCGGGTGCAGGTCGGTGCACAGCGCGATGCAGGCGGACTTACTGCGCGAGGCCGCTTGCGCCATGGCGACGGCCTCGGCTGCGGCAGTGGCCTCGTCCAGCAGCGAGGCGTTGGCGATCGGCAACCCGGTGAGGTCGGCCACCATGGTCTGGAAGTTCAGCAGCGCCTCGAGCCGGCCTTGCGCCAGTTCGGCCTGGTAGGGCGTGTAGGCGGTGTACCAGCCCGGATTTTCCAACACATTACGTCGGATCACCGGGGGCGTGAACGTGCCATGGTAACCCTGCCCGATTAGCGAGCGCATGCGCTGGTTCTGCCCGGCGAGCACCCGCAGCTCCTCGATCACCGGGATTTCGCCGATTGCGCTCGGCAGCCCGGCGAGCGGGGCAATCCTGATGTCGTCCGGCACGGTCTGCGCCATCAGCGCGTCCAGGCTTTCTGCCGCGACGGTGCGCAGCATGGTGGCGATGTCTGCCTCGCTCGGGCCGATGTGGCGGGGGACGAAGCTCTCCTCGAGTAGGGCCAGTTCGCGAACCGCGTCCATCAGGCTTGCTCCGCCACCAGGGCGTCGTAGGCGTCCTGGTCCATCAGGGTGTCGAACGCGCTGCTGTCGGCGAGCTGCAGCTTGAAGAACCAGCCCTCGCCCGCCGGGTCACGGTTGACCAGGGCCGGGTCTTCGGCGAGCGCGGCGTTCACCTCGGTGACCCGGCCGGCCAACGGGGCGTAGACGTCGCTGGCGGCCTTGACCGACTCGACCACGGCCACTGCCTCGCTCTCGCTGACGTCGCGGCCGGGTTCGGGCAGCTCGACGAACACCAGGTCCCCCAGCGCATCTTGCGCATGCGCGGTGATGCCGACGGTGGCGACCTCACCGTCCAAACGCACCCACTCGTGGTCTTTGGTGAAGCGGATCATGCGAGGCATCCTTCAGCGAACATAACGGTGGGGCACGAATGGCAGGGCGGCAACGCGGGCCGGGAGTTCCTTGCCGCGCACCAGCAGGCGCAGCTCTTGGCCCGGCGTCGCCAGGTCCCGCCGCACGTAGCCCATGGCGACCGGGCCGCCGGCGGTGGGGCCGAAGCCGCCCGAGGTGATGGTGCCGGCGCCGGTGCCGTCTGGCGCGGCGATCACGGTCTGGCCGCGGGCGGGGGCGCGGCCCTCGGGGCGGATGCCGACCCGCAGCCGGGCGGGCCCGTGGGCGAGCTGGTCGCAAATCGCCACCGCGCCGGGAAAGTCGCGGGTTTGGCGGCGGCGCTTGGCGACGGCCCATGCCAGGTTGGCTTCCACCGGCGTGGTGAGCTCGTCGATGTCATTGCCGTAAAGGCAAAGGCCCGCCTCCAGTCGCAGGCTGTCGCGCGCGCCCAAGCCGGCGGGGGCGACTTCCGGCTCGGCCAACAGACGCTCGGCAAAGGCCTCCGCGTCGGCGGCGGAAATGGAAATCTCGAAGCCGTCCTCCCCGGTGTAGCCGGAGCGGCTGATCCAGACGGCGAACCCGGCCAGCGTGAGTTCGGCCACGCCCATGAACGGCAGGGCCGCGGCTGCGGGCGAGTGCCGCGCGATCACCGCCGCCGCGGCCGGGCCTTGCAGCGCCAGCAGGGCGCGGTCGTCATGGCGCTCGGCCGTGATATGCGGGATGCGGGTGGCGAGGTGGGTGGCGTCGGCGACCTTGCGGCTGGCGTTGGTGACCAGCATCAAGCGGTCGCCATGGCGCGCCACCATCAGGTCGTCGAGGATGCCGCCGGCTTCGTCCAGGAACAGGGTGTAGCGCTGCTGGCCCGGCTGCAGCCCGGTGATGTCGCCCGGAACCAGGGTTTCCAGCGCGGCCGCCGCCTCGGGGCCGTGCAGGCTGACCTGGCCCATGTGCGAGACGTCGAACAGGGCGGCGCGCTCGCGGCATTGGCTGTGCTCGGCCATGACGCCGCTGGGGTAGTGAACCGGCAGTTCATAGCCTGCGAACGGCACCATGCGGGCGCCGAGGCGGCGATGCAGCGCGTCCAGCGGCGTGGTGCGAAGCTGGTCGGCGTCTGGGTCTTGGAAGTCGCCCGGGATGAATTCTGACATGCCTGGAGGCTCCGCAACGAAAGGCCGCCCGCCGGCATGATTGCCTGCAGGAACGACCCCCCTCTGTCGCGGAACCTGAGAGATTCGGGCGCACCATGCACGACCCTTACTCCGTCGGTGCGGCCCAACTCGTCAGGGCCGGCTTTCCAGAGGTCCGTTAACCCACGCGGTCCTGTGTGCCTGAGCGTTTCCGGGGGCCGGTTGCGCCTTCGGCGGCAGCGAGGCTGCGCTCTCCTGCGGGGGTGATTCGAACAAATGCAATCTGGCCGGATTGGCCTCGGCTTGCAAGGCTTGTCGCGCTCCCAGTCGCGCCGGCTAGTTCACCGTGTGGCTGGCGACCGCTACGCGAGCCGGCTCGCCCGCGTTGAAGCCGCGGATCAGCGAGTTCGCCAGCGATTCCGAAAGGCACCGATAGCCGAAATCGTTCATGTGGACGTTGTCATGCGCAAGGAACCGCTCGTAGCCCATGCCGGCGCCTTTCCAGGCGTCCATCAGCGCGCCGCGCGAGAACACCGGGACGTCAGCCGCCGCGCCGAGATCGGCCAAAGCCTGCTCGATGATGGCGTGTTCCGGCGAGGCCAGGATGGCGGGGGAACGCTGATTGTCCATCAGCACCACGTCGATGCCGGCCGCCTTGAGCTGCGCCAACCCGCGCGTCATCCGATCCTTGAAGATGCCGGGGTTGGAGTTCTCCATCGCGCCGTTGGCACCCACCTGCCAGATCACCAGGTCCGGCTTGACGGCGATCGCGTCTTCCTGGAGGCGGGCGAGTTCTTCCTTGGCGTCCTGGCCGCCGATCCCGCGATTGATGATGGCGAAATGACTACGTGGGAACGCCTGCTCGAGGTCCGCCTGGAGCTGGGCAGGATAGCTGTCGGCCACGTTGGACGCCATCCAGCCCTCGGTGCTGGACGACCCGAGCGCCACGATCACGACCTGCTTGCCGGTGGCGAAGCTGTGCCGGGCCTTGTGCAAAGCGAGTGGCGGCATCGTCACTGCGGGGCAGGCTTCCTGCGCCCGAACGCCGATCACGGCGGGGGACAGCAGCAGGGCGGCGGCCAGCAGGAGGGAGCGCTTTGGTTCAACCATCACGCCGATAAAGCGCACTGTGATCCCCAAGGTCCAGAGCCAAAGTGACCAAAGGTAACTATTCCGGCGGGTTTGCCTGCCGTTTTCGCAGTGCTGCGGCGTAGCTGCCGCGCGGGCGATCCTCCGCCACGTTTGGACGCACCACGGTATCATAATAGTCGTCCCAGTCCTTGCCGGTCAGTTGCTGCAGTTCCGGGACCAACTCATAGTCGTTCAAGGTTGCTGAAGCGTAAACGCTCCGTGGCAGCGGCTGCACCTGGAACAGCGGCAGCTCGCTGCTGAACACCACCGGCTGGTGCGTGCGGGTCAGCCGAAGGGCGGCGAACAGCGGGCCGAACCAGCGGTCGGTCTCGATGATGCCCTCGTAGAGCTCGTAGCCGCCTGGCCGTGGCAGATTGGCCGGCGGTCGCACCAGCAGGCTGACGCCGGGTCGGGTGCGGCACACCAGGCCGCTCCACAACTGCACCAGTCCCGGCTCCTGCAGCGCGCTGACGAAGGGCGGGGCAAAGCCTTGGACGTGGCTGGGAGCGGTGGCGTCGAAGCTTGCGGCCAGATCGGGGAACTGCGCCGAACCAAGCGGCATCCAGCCTTCGGCGCCGGCATGGCTCCAAC
This sequence comes from Acetobacteraceae bacterium, assembly GCA_965199105.1. Taxonomy (GTDB): domain Bacteria; phylum Pseudomonadota; class Alphaproteobacteria; order Acetobacterales; family Acetobacteraceae; genus LMUY01. Next base: position 3,168,489 of record CBDAQO010000002.1, read on the forward strand.
TGATGGACACGCCGTCCCACAGCAAGCTGAAATCCATTGGCGCGAACACGTAGTAGCCAAACCCGGCAGCGCTGGTGATGGGCTCGCAGTAGCGAAACGCCCGCGTCGGCAGCGACCCGGCGGCAGAACGGTCGGCTGGCTGCGGCAGGCGGCCCAACGGCGTAAAGCGATGGAACACCACCAGCGGCACGTCCCCGCCTGGCACGGCGGAAAGCTAGGCGCTGCGAACCTTGGACGCGTCCGCCTTGGCAAGCACGGGTGCGGTGGCGCCCAGGCGGACCTTCGCCGCGTCCAGCTTGGGCAGGGCCGGGGCGGTGGCGCCCAGACGCACCGCACTGGTGGGAACGGGCTTGGCGACTGACATGGTCATAGCAGTGGCTCCTCAGTCCGCCGGGTGACCGCCCCATGGTGGCCGCCGGACACAGTCTGGCTCATCACTGTGCCAGCAAACCTGCCCACGACCGTTTCGATCGCGTTATTGTGAAGTGAAAGCGTGCGGGAACCAATCCGACAGGCAGAATAAAAAAGGGCCTTTAGGATCATTCATTAGACGGTGCCACCCACCGTCATCGCCGACAGCTTCAGGGTCGGCTGGCCAACCCCGACCGGAACGCCCTGGCCGTTCTTGCCGCAGGTGCCGATGCCCGGGTCCAGCGCCAGGTCATTGCCCACCATGGTGATCTTGGTCAGCGCGTCCGGGCCGTTGCCGATCAGCGTGGCGCCCTTCACCGGCGCGGTCACCTTGCCGTCCTCGATCAGGTAGGCCTCGCTGGCGGAAAACACGAACTTGCCCGAGGTGATGTCCACCGAGCCGCCACCAAAATTGACCGCATACAGCCCGCGCTTGACCGAGCGGATCATCTCCTCCGGCTCGTGCGGGCCGGCCATCATCACCGTGTTGGTCATGCGCGGCATCGGCGCGTGCGCGTAGGATTGGCGGCGCCCGTTGCCGGTCGGCGCCACGCCCATCAGCCGTGCGTTCAACCGGTCCTGGATGAAGCCCTGCAGGATGCCGTCCTCGATCATCACCATGCGGCCGGAGGGCGTGCCCTCGTCGTCCACCGTAAGGCTGCCGCGGCGGTCCGGCATGGTGCCATCATCCACCACGGTGACACCCGGGGCGGCAATGCGCTGGCCGACCAAGCCGGCGAAGGCCGAGGTCTTCTTGCGGTTGAAGTCACCCTCCAAGCCGTGGCCGATCGCCTCGTGCAGCAGGATGCCGGGCCAGCCGGAACCGAGCACCACCTCCATTTCGCCGGCCGGAGCGGGGCGGCTGTCCAGGTTCACCAGCGCCTGGCGCAACGCCTCGTCCACGCCCTGCCGCCAAGTCGCCTCGGTCAGCAGGCGGCCATAGCCGAAGCGCCCACCCGTGCCATAGCTGCCTGTCTCGCGCCGGCCGTCCTGCTCCACCACGACGGACACGTTGAGCCGCACCAACGGCCGGATGTCCGCGACCCGGCGGCCATCGGCGCGCATCACCTGCACCGCCTGCCACTCGCCATACATGCTGGCCATCACCTGCTGCACGCGCGGGTCCTTGCCGCGGGCGTAGCTGTCGATGGCGGCCAGGATGGCGGTGCGGGCGGCAAAATCGAGCTCGCCCAGCGGGTTGGCGTCCGAATACAGCCGGGCGTTGCTGGCCCGCGGCGGCTCGGCCGCGACACCGCCGGAGCCGCCGGCCCGCACCGCGGAGACGGTAGCCGCCGCCCGCCGCAACGCCGGTTCCGACATCTCGCCGGCATGGGCGTAGCCGGTCTCCTCGCCCAGGATGGCCCGCAACCCGAAGCCGGAGCCGCTCTCGAACCCGGCGTGACGGATGCGGCCGTCGTCGAGCGCGATCTGCTCGCTCTCCCGGTATTCCAGGAACAACTCGCCGTCGTCACACCCGGCCAGCGCCTCGGCGACCACCTGCTCGGCGGTGGCGCGGTCGAGTGCCGCGTCCTCCCGCTGGAAGAACAGCGTGTCGGTGGTGGCGAGCGGGGAAAGCGAGAGGCTCATCGTGGATTCCACTTCTTGCTGAACAAACCCGGCCGTGAGCGAAGCACCCGCGGTCGTCCGAAGCACACTATATCGACTGCGCCGGCGCCGTTTGCGGTGCGCTGAGCCGGATCGGCTGCCGCCGATCCAGATGCAGGGTGACTAGAACCGCCGTCAGCAGCAAGACGGCCACCGATTGATGCGCCGTCGCCAGAGCCGTTGGCACCACCCACAGCAAGGTGGTGACGCCCAGCGTGTATTGCACGACCACGGCGAGCCCCAAGGCGCGAACCGCCCGGCGGACCGAGGCGCGGTGGGTGCGCCAGCCGGCGACCACGGTGGCCAGCACCAGAAGGGCGGTGACGGTGGCGAGCAGGCGATGGTCGAACTGCACGGCGCCCAGATTTTCGCCCAGGTTGCGCACGAACGGATGCAGGTCGGCGTAGTCGGGCGGCACTAGGCTGCCCCCCATCAGCGGGAAGCTATTGTAGACCAGGCCGGCATGCAGCCCCGCCACCAAGCCACCGGCCGCGATGGTGATGGGCAGCAGGGTGGCGCTGGCGCCAAGCAGCCACGCGAAGGCCGGGCTGGAGGCCGCCCGCCATGGCCCAGGGCGCAGCACGCCCAGCGCAGTCCACAGAATGGCGGCGTAAAGCGTCAACGCGAGCACCAAATGCACGTCCAACCGGTAGGCGGAGACGGCGGTGCTGTCGGCGGCAAAGCCCGAGGCGACCATGAACCAGCCCACCGCCCCTTGCAGCCCGCCCAGCACGAAGAAGCCGAACAGCCGCAACCACAGCCTCCGGCTGATCGCCCGGCGCACCCCGAACACGACGAGCGGCACGATGAACACCACGCCGATTAGCCGGCCCCACAACCGATGCACCCATTCCAGCCAGAAGATCTGCTTGAAACCCGCCAAGCCAAAGCCGTCATGCATCAGAGCATACTGCGGAATGTGTTGATAAAGCTTGAACAGACGCTCCCACTCCGCATTCGACCACGGCGGCAGCACGCCCGAGAGCGGCGCCCACTCCATGATCGACAGGCCCGACCCGGTGAGCCGCGTGGCGCCGCCGAGGGCCACCATCACCAGCAACATGCCGCACACGGTGAACAGCCAAGCGGCGACCCATTGGCGATGCGCCCGGTCCCGCGGCGTCTCCAAGCGGCCAAACCGGTCGTCGAGGTCAAACGGCATCTTTCCTCCCCAGCGTTGCCCGGCTTGCCGGCCCAATCCCGCCGGTGCTACCGCCCTGCGGGATGCTCGATCGCGCTTCCGACTCTGCCCGTCCGACGGTGTGCGTTGTGGTTCCCGTCCGCAATGAAGGCCCCAATATCGCGCCCTTGCTGGCAGAAATCGAGGCGGCGCTGCACACGATTCCGCACGAGGTCGTCTATGTGGACGATGGCAGCACGGATGACACCCCACAGCGCCTGGCGGAGGCGCAAAATACCACGGCGACGCTGCGGGCGCTGCGCCACCGGGCCAGTTGCGGGCAAAGCGCGGCGGTGATCACCGGCGTGCGGGCGGCGCGGGCGCCCTGGATCGCCACGCTAGACGGCGACGGCCAGAACGACCCGGCGGACATCCCTGCCCTGCTCGCCCGCGCCCAGGCGGCAACGGGCCTGGCGCTGATCGCGGGCCACCGGGTCAGCCGGCGCGACACCCATGCCAAGCGTGTCGCCTCCCGCCTGGCCAACGCCATCCGCGCCCGCATGCTCGGTGACGCCACGCCCGACACCGGCTGCGGCCTCAAGGTGTTCGGGCGCGATGCCTTCCTCGAGCTGCCGCAGTTCGACCACATGCATCGCTTCCTCCCGGCGTTGTTCATCCGCGCCGGCGGCCGGGTGGAGTCGGTGCCGGTGAACCATCGGCCCCGCACCCGCGGCCGCTCCAATTACGGCACGCTGGACCGGCTGTGGGTCGGCATCTTCGACCTGGCCGGCGTGTTCTGGCTGCAACGACGCTGGCGGCGGCCGGAGCTCGAGCCTGAGACGGTGCGCGCCCCGCAAACCGCGCGGTGATTGCCGTCCGGCGCAATGCGGCGGCGGTGTGCAAGCCGGTGGTGCTGGCGGCGGGGCTGGTGCTGGCGGGCCTGGCGTTACGCAATGGCTGGGGCCGGTCCGCGCTGGATGCTCCGGCGGCGGCGGGCCCGGTGGGGTTCATCCTGGCGGGCGCGTTCGCCTGCGCGGTGGGCGTGCCGCGGCAAGTGGTGGCCTATGCCGCCGGCCTGGGCTATGGCGGCGGCCTTGGCGTGCTGATCGCGCTTGCCGCGCAAGTGATTGGTTGTGCGGCTGATTTCTTCTGGGCGCGGCTGGTGATGCGTGCCTGGGCCGCCCGCAAGGTGCAAGGCCGGCTGGCCCGGCTGGACGCCCAGTTGCGCCGCCATCCGTTCACCCTGACGCTCACCCTGCGTCTGCTCCCGGTGGGGAGCAACCTGCTGCTCACGCTGCTGGCGGGCGTCTCGGCCGTATCCGCCCTGCCCTTCCTGCTCGCGTCAGCGCTGGGCTACGTGCCGCAAACCGTTGTTTTCGTGCTGCTTGGCGGCGGAACGCGGGTGGGCCGCTTCGAACAACTCGGCCTGGCCGCGGCGCTGTTCGTGCTGGCCTCGGCGCTTGGCTGGTGGCTGATGCGGCGGATGCGGCAAGCCCCCTAGATCGGCGCCAGCTCCACCGCCAGTGTGTCGAGCGTGAAGCTGCCGTCCGGCTCGATGGCGAAATGCGCCCGCACCGCCTCCGACGCGCCGCGCTGCAGCGACCGCATGGCGGCGATGTGCTCGGGCGGCGTGTTCATCCGCTGCACCCAGGCGGTGAAATCCAGCCGCAACCGCCGGGTCAGCAGCGACACCGGGGTGAGCCCGGCGGCGGCCAAGGCGGCGAGCCACTCCGCCGGGCTGTAGTTACGGCCGTGCGACGGGTCGCGCAGCAGCTCGATGGTCTGCAGGAAGGTGTCCAGCAAAGCGGGCCCGGGGGAAATCGTGTCCATCACCAAGGCGCGGCCGGTGGGGGACAGCACCCGCCGCAGCTCGCGCAACCCGGCGGCGAAGTCGCGCCAGTGATGGGCGGAAAACCGGGTCGCCACCAGGTCGAATGCGGCGTCGGCGAACGGCAGGTGTTCGGCCGCACCTTGCTGGGTGCGGATGTTGGCCAGGCCACGCCGCGCGGCCTCGGCTGCGACGGCTTCCAGCATGGTCGGCGTGAGGTCGCAGGCGGTCACCTCCGCCATGTGCGGCGCTAGGCGGTAGGCGACGTGGCCGCCGCCGCAGCCGAGGTCTAGCGCGTGCAGCCCGGCGTGGCGGCGCGCCCAGGCGTCGAGTTGGTCCAAGTCCTCGCCCGCGGCGTGGGTCGCGCTGGCGACATAGGCGGCGGCCTGGCCGGAATATTGCGCGGTGACGACGGCCTCGTGGCTGCGGCTCATGCAAAGCCTCCTGACTTCGGTGCCGGCCTCCCGTATGGGACGCTGGCGGCCGAGCTTGCAACAACGGAGCCTCCTGTGACGTGCAGAATGAAGCTGGCTGCCCTCTGTTTGGCGGCGCTCACGCTGTCCGGGCCGGCTGCCCACGCCGCGAGCCCAGCGGCCAAGCCGGTGAAGGTGGTGGCGCCGGACCGGCTTGCGGTGGGGGATGCCGTGTTGCCGCTCTACCTGTCGCAAGATTGGTCGCACCCGCTGCCCGCCGTCACGCGCGCCGTGCTGGTGCTGCACGGGCATTTGCGCAACGCCCGCAGCTACTACCGCGACGCCCTCTCCGCCCTGGCCGCCGCCGGGCCGGGCGGGCGAGGCAGCCTGATGATCGCGCCCCAGTTCCTCGCCAACGTCGACGTGGCCGCCAACGGCTTGCCGCCCGAGACGCTGCATTGGCGGTCGGACGAATGGGAGGGCGGCGACCCGGCGGCCGGCCCGAGCAGTGCCAGCTCGTTCGACGCGCTCGACGCGATCTTGGCCCGGCTGGCCGACCGCCGGCTGTTCCCGGCGCTGCGCACGGTGGTGGTGGCGGGGCATTCCGGCGGCGCCCAGGTGGTCCAGCGCTACGCCATCGCCGGCAAGGCTGCTGCCGCACTGCAGGCGGCCGGGGTGGGCGTGCGCTACGTGGTCGCCAACCCGTCGTCCTACGCCTACTTCGACGCCAACCGGCCGCTGCCGCCCGCCGCATCGTCATGCCCGCGCTACAACGACTGGAAATACGGCATGGACCACCGGCCGCCCTACTTGGTCGACCCGGCGCCGCAGCAGCTCGAATCCGACTACATCCTGCGCGACGTGACCTACCTTGTCGGGGACCTGGACCGGAACCCGGAGGAGCCCGCGCTCGACCGCAGTTGCATGGCCGAGGCGCAGGGCGCCAACCGGTACGATCGGGCCATGAACTACGTCCGCATGTTGCGCGCGCGGGACGGCGACCGAGTGCGGCACCGCCTGGTGGAGGTTCCCGGCGTGGGGCATGACGGCGCGGCGATGTTCAACTCCCCGGCCGGGCTGGCCGCGTTGTTCGGCGGCTAGCACCGGGAGGGGTCCGCGGTAGCGCGACAGCGGGACCTGCCCTAAGGGTGGGGCATTCTTCAAGGAGTGTCCGATGCCGTCGATTCGCCCGTTGTTGGTTGCTGCCTTGCTGGCGCTCACCGCTGGCCCCGCTTTCGCGCAGGGCGGTCTCCGCTTGGCCGCGGCGAGCCCTTCGGCCGCCACCACGCCCACCCCAGCGCCCAGCGCCACACCCAGCGCTCCTGCCACCAGCGCTCCTGCCACCAGCGCTCCTGCCACCAGCGCTCCTGCGACGCCTAGCGCTCCCACTGCCGCAGCGGGCAGCGCCACGGCGCATCCGGGCGATGTCTGGGTCAACACGTCGACCAAGAAGTACCACTGCGCCGGGTCGCGCAGCTACGGCAAGACCAAGCGAGGCGCCTACATGACCGAAGCGGCGGCGAAGTCGTCTGGCGCGACGGCGGCCGGCGGCAAGGCTTGCACGAAGTCCTAATCGGGTAAGGCACGATGTGGCTGCCGAGATAGGCATGCCACAGCGAGCCCGCCCAGAGGCAAAGAAGCCATCTCTCCCTGGAGAGGGAGCTAGGCCGGTGTTGTTGCGTGAGCCGGGTGAGCAAGACGCTTGCCCGGCTGCGCTGCTTGCGCCAGGGTCGCGGCCAATGGCTGCCGCCGATTTGCCCCTCGCCGTCTCCGTGGCTGACCTCACCCTCACCACCGAACGGCTCCTGCTCCGCCCGCCCGGCGCGGAGGACGCCGAGCAATTGCACCGACTGGTGAACGACTGGGCGGTGGTCCGCATGCTGTCCACCCTGCCGTTTCCGTATCCCCGCACGCTGACCGACGAGTGGATCGCCTCCACCGCCGCGCAACGCGAACGCGGCACCGGCTATCACCTGGTGATCGCGGGGAACGAGGACGGGCAGGAACTGGTGATCGGCTGCGTCGGGCTGCGGCTGGACGGGACGCCGGGTGTGGCCAATCTCGGCTACTGGGTGGGGCGGCGGTTCTGGGGCCACGGCGTGGCGACCGAGGCGGCGGGCCGGGTGGCACGCTGGGCGCTGGCCAACCTGCCGGTGCGGCGGCTGGAGGCCTATGTCGCGCTGGACAACCCCAATTCGGCCGCCGTGCTGCGCCGCATCGGCATGCGCGAGGTCGGCACCGGGCGGGAGAGCTTCCTGGCGCGTGGCGGCGAGCACCCGGTGATCCGGTTCGAGGCCACGCGGGAGGATCTGTTCGGCGCGGTGGAGGCGCCGGAACCCGCGCCGCAGCCCGCGCTCCAAGCCGCGCCGGGGGCCAAGCCGAGCAAGCCGCTGCTGCTGGTGGCGGCCTGCGCCCTGATCGACACCGACAACCGCGTGCTGCTGGCGCGGCGGCCGGAAGGTAAGAAGATGGCCGGGCTGTGGGAATTTCCCGGCGGCAAGCTCAACCCGGGGGAGACGCCGGAGCAGGCGCTGATCCGCGAGCTGAAGGAAGAGCTGGGGATCGACGTGTCGCAAGCCTGCCTGGCGCCGTTCGCGTTCGCCTCGCACGACTACGCGCGGTTCCATCTGTTGATGCCGCTGTTTCTGTGCCGGCGCTGGAAAGGCCTGCCGACCGGGCTCGAGGGCCAGGCGTTGGCCTGGGTGCGGCCTGCCCGGCTCGCCGACTACGACATGCCGCCAGCCGACAAACCATTGATTCCGTTGTTGAGGGACTTCCTATGACCAACCCCACCGCGTGCCTGCTGGTGATCGGCAACGAGGTGCTGTCCGGCCGCACGCAGGACGCCAACATCAAGTTCCTCGCGACCCGGCTCGGCGAGCTCGGCATCCCGGTGCGCGAGGTGCGGGTGATCCCGGACGTGGCGGAGACGATCATCACCACGGTGAACGAGGTGCGCGCCCGATTCGACCACGTGTTCACCACCGGGGGCATCGGGCCGACGCATGACGATATCACCAGCGAGTGCATCGCCGCCGCGTTCGGCGTGCCGTGGGAGGTGCACGCGCAGGCGGCGGCCCGGATGGAGGCGCACTACAAGCCGGGCGAGTTCAACGCGGCCCGGCAGCGCATGGCGACGATGCCGCGCGGGGTGACGCTGATCGAGAACAAGGTCTCGGTCGCGCCGGGCTTCACAATCGGCAACGTGCATGTCATGGCCGGGGTGCCGCGGATCATGCAGTCGATGTTCGAAGCGCTGGCGCCGAGCCTGGTGGGTGGGCCGCCGATCGTGTCGCAGGCGGTGCATGCCATCGGGCTGCTCGAGGGCGCGGTGGCCGAGAGCCTGGGCGCGATCCAGGCCCGCCATCCGGCGCTCGACCTGGGGTCCTACCCGTTCTACCGGGCCAGCGGCAGCGGGGTCGCCCTGGTTGCCAAAGGCCCGGATGCGGCAGACGCGGCCGCGGCGATCGCCGAGGTGACGGAGGTCATTCGGGGCCTGGGGCTGCAACCGGTGGCAGGCGAGCCGCCGGTTTAACACCTGCCGGCCGAATGGCGCCGAGCCGTGGGTCCGCTGCATGGCACGTGGCCGGATGCGTCCAGCGCAGCAACACGGGCTCGCCGGGTTCGACACCGTTGCTGGTCAACCAGCGATGCAGGCAATACTCGCTGTAGGTGACCTCCCGGCTGGTGCCCTCCCCGTGGGCGCCGTCGGCGTTGGTCTCGTGCCGCCGGGCGACCACAGCCAGCAAGATCGCGTCGGCGTTACCCGGGCAAGGCTTGAGGGCGAGGTATTCACCGCCCTCCCGAACTTCGGCAGGCGCATGCGCAAGGTCAAAGATTCTGATCGACCGCGATTCCGACACCCGGCGCGTGCCTTTGTTGGTAACACAGGCGTTTTTAGGGCATTGGCGAGACCGCACGAGCCCGAGCCTGATGTGGCGCGACTGTGGTGCACGCCATACACATGGCGCGGTCAAACCCGCGTGTTGCCGCCGGGGCGGTGCACGGCGAAACCTATGAACCTGGGGATGGTGGGCCCGGTGGGGCTCGAACCCACGGCCCCAAGATTAAAAGTCTCGTGCTCTACCAACTGAGCTACAGGCCCGCCGGCGCTCCGCCTAGCCGCCAGCGGGCGTTTCGTCAAATCGGAACGCAGATTGGCACGACGAGGCCCTGCTGGTGCCGAAGCCTGCCAGCAGGGCCGCGCGGTCAGCTCGCCTTGCGCAGGTCGTAAACCTTGTGGCAGGAGCCCGTGTTGGTGCGGGCAACCATCTCATTGTTGGTGATCTTGCCGGTGAACCAAACGGCGGAGTTGCTGTTCGGCACCGGGCTAGACGCGACGAACGAGCCATCCTTGGCAACCGGAGCGTAGAGCTGACCGGTCGGGCTGTCGGTCCACACCACGCTGCCGTTCTCCACCGCAAGCTTGGCGGGCACAGGGATCGTGCTGGGGCAGCTTGCGGCCGCGACGTGGGTCTGGTTGACCGTGCCGTTGTAGGTGCCGTCGAACGCGGTCGTCTGCGTTCCACGGGCAGAGAAGTCGGCACAGGCGCCAAGGGTCAGCAGAAGGGCAACGGGAGCAAGAAAGCGGCGCATGGAGGCAGATCCTCATGAATGGACGACATCGCTATCCAGACATGAAGTTTGCGTGATCGCAAGCCGATAACGGTTGGCTCTCAAAACAAGCGGTGGGTGTGTCCAGCGGGATACGGTCAGAACAATATCGCTCGCACCACACCGCCGGCAGCACCGCCGTGGCGAGCTGTGGCCTAGGCGTTTTCTTCCGCAGCAACGCGCATCTTGATGATCTTGTCTGGATTGCTGACGCTGCCGCTGCTGCCGGCGCCCTTCTTGATCTCGTCTACGTAGTCCATGCCGGACACGACCTGGCCCCAGATTGTATATTGACCATCCAGGAACGGCGCGGGGGCAAGACAGATGAAGAATTGGCTGTTGGCCGTGTTCGGGTCCTGCGTGCGGGCCGCGCCGACGGTTCCGCGCAGGAAGTGCGCCGTGTTGCTGAACTCGGCCGCCAAATCGGGGTATTTGCTGCCGCCGGTGCCGCTGCCGCTCGGGTCGCCGCCTTGCGCCATGAACCCGTCGATCACGCGATGGAACGGCGTGCCGTCGTAGAAGTGCTCGTGGCAGAGCATTTTCACCCGCTCGACGTGCTTGGGCGCCAAGTCCGGCCGCAGGCGGATCACCACGCGGCCGTTCTTGAGGTCCAGGTAGACGGTGTTCTGCGGGTCCAGCGGTGTTTGCGCGTTGCTGTCTGCAGGGGTCAGGTCGCTCATCAAAGATCCGATCGCAAGCGTGAGGAGGAAGGCACGGCGGTCCATCTTGGGTGCTCCGGAAAGGTCAGTCAGGCGCCCGCACGCGCGCCAGCGTGCGTTCGAGCGTGAGCGGCGGGACGAAGGAGGAGACGTCCCCACCCAGGCGGGCGATCTCCTTGACGAAGCGCGACGAAATGAATTGATGCGTTTCGCTGGCGGTGAGGAACACGGTTTCGATGCCCGGGTCCATGCGGTAGTTCATGCCGGCCATCTGGAACTCGTAGTCGAAGTCGGACACGGCGCGCAGGCCGCGGATGATCACGCTTGCGCCATTGCTGCGGGCGAAGTCGATCAGCAGCCCGGTGAAGCTGGTGACCTCGATGCTGGTGCCGGTGCGCTGGGCGATGGCGTCGGTCTCCGCCCGCACCAGCTCAATGCGCTCCTCGATGGGAAACAGCGGCCCCTTGCCGGCGCTGGCGGCGACGCCCACCACGAGGCGGTCCAGGATGCGGGCGGCGCGGCCGATGATATCGAGGTGGCCGTTGGTCACCGGGTCGAACGTGCCGGGATAGATCGCGGTGTGCCGCCGCAGCGAACCCGGCGGGGACGGCTCAGGCGAGGGAGTCGTCATCGGTGTCGGCGTCCCCTGCCCCATCCTCGTCCCCCAAGCCGTCCGGACCGCCCAGGCCATCCGAGTCGTTGGGTTCGGCCACGCCGGGCGGCAAGAGGCTGCCGGGTGCTTCCAGCTCGGCCTCCTCCACGTCCGCCACTGCCTCCACCACTGGGAAGATGGCGGTGACGCTCTCGCCATCGCTCACCCGGAACAGGGTCACTCCGGAGGCCTGCCGCCCGGTGATGCGCACGGCGTCGCCCCCGATGCGGATCAGCCGGCCGACATTGGTTACCAGCATCACGTCGGTGCCGGGGCGCACCGGGAAGGTGCCGACCACCTCGGTGCCCTTGCGGCCGCCCAGGATGATGTTGGTGATGCCCTGACCGCCGCGCCCGGTCACCCGGTAGTCGTAGGCCGAGGAGCGTTTGCCGAACCCGGCGTTGGTCACCGTCAGCAGCAGCTCCTCGCGCTGGGCCATCTCGTCGAGCCGTTCCTCGGCCACCTCGCCCACTTCGTCGGTGGTGGCGTCCTCGGCGTCGGCGTCGGCTTCCACCGAGCTGTCCACCTCCTCGCCCTGGCTGCGGCGGCGGGCGGCGGCCCCGCGCAGGAAGGCGGCGCGTTCGTGCGCGGTGGCTTCCACGTGCTGCAGGATGGAGAGGCTGATCACCTCGTCCCCGCTGGCCAACCGGATGCCGCGCACGCCCGGGCTGTCGCGGCCGGTGAACACGCGCACCACGTCGTCGCTGACCTGGAAGCGAATGCAGCGGCCACGCCGGGTCGACAGCAGCACGTCGTCGCCGTCGCGGCAGGTGGCGACGCCGATCAGCCGGTCACCCTCGTCGAGCTTCATGGCAATCAGGCCGGAGGAGCGGACGCGGCCGAAATCGGACAGCTTATTGCGCCGCACGCCGCCGCTGGCAGTGGCGAACATGAGGTGCAGGTTGTCCCACAGCGCCTCGTCCTGCGGCAGCGGCAGCACGGTGGTGACGGTGTCGCCGCCCAAGTCGGGCAGCAGGTTAACCAGCGCGCGGCCCTTGGCGGCCGGCTGCGTCTCCGGCAGGCGCCACACCTTCTCGCGGAACGCCTTGCCGCCGGAGGAGAAGAACAATACCCACTGGTGGGTGTGGGCGTTGAACGAGCGGGTGACCACGTCGTCGCCGCGCATCCCCGCCGCCGACCGGCCGCGCCCGCCACGATGCTGCTGGCGGAACACGTCCAGCCCGGTGCGCTTGATGAAGCCGTCGCGGGTGATGGTGACGACCATCTGTCCGGGCTCAATCAGGCTCTCGTCGTCCTGGTCGGCCACCGCGTCCACGATCATGGTCATGCGCGGGCTGGCGATCTCGGCGCGCACCCGGGCCAGCTCCTCGCGCATCACCTCGAGCCGGCGCGGGCGGCTGCCGATGACCTCGAGCAGCTCGGCGATGCGGGCGGCGACCTCGCCCAGCTCGGCGTCGATCTTGTCGCGCTCGAGCCCGGTCAGCCGCGCCAGGCGCAGCTCGAGGATGCCGCGCGCCTGGGCGTCGGTGAGGCGCACGGTGTCGTTCACGACGGTGTTGCCGCTGTCGTCGACCAGCGCCAGCAGCGCGCCGACGTCGCCGGCCGGCCAGTCGCGCGCCATCAGCTCGGCGCGGGCGGTTGCCGCATCGGGGCTGGCGCGGATGACGCGGATGACGTCGTCGATGTTGGCCACCGCGATGGCCAGGCCGACCAGCAGGTGGCCGCGTTCGCGCGCCTTCCCCAAGTCGAACCGGGCGCGGCGGAGGATCACCTCCTCGCGGAACACCACGAAGCACTGCAGCGCGTCCTTCAGCCCCATCAGCCGCGGCTGGCCCCGGTCCAGCGCCAGCATGTTGACGCTGAACTGGGTCTGCAACTGGGTGAAGCGGTAGAGCTGGTTCAGCACCACCTCGGCGGTCGCGTCCCGCTTCAGCTCGATCACGATGCGCATGCCATCGCGGTCGCTCTCGTCGCGCAAGTCGCTGATGCCCTCCACCTGCTTGGCCCGCACCAGCTCGGCGATGCGCTCGATCAGGCTGTTCTTGTTGACCTGGTAGGGGATCTCGGTGACGACGATGGCGGTGCGGTCGCGGCGGATTTCCTCCATCGCGGCCTTGGCACGCAGCGGGATGCCGCCGCGCCCGGTGTCGTAGGCCTGACGGATGCCGGAGCGGCCGAGGATGATGCCGCCGGTGGGGAAATCCGGGCCCGGCACAATCTTCATCAGCTCGTCCAAGCTGATGTCGGGGTTGTCGATCAGCGCCAGCGTGGCGTCGATGATCTCACCCGGGTTGTGGGTCGGGATGTTGGTGGCCATGCCGACCGCAATCCCGCTGCCGCCGTTGACCAGCAGGTTGGGGAACGCCGCCGGCAACACGCGCGGCTCGACGTCGGCCTCGTCGTAGTTGGGGCCGAAATCCACCGTGTCGCTGTCGATGTCGGCCAGCATGTGCATGGCCGCGCGGGACAGCCGCGACTCGGTGTAGCGCATGGCCGCCGGAGGGTCGCCGTCGATGGAGCCGAAATTGCCCTGGCCGTCGATCAGCGGCACCCGCAGGCTGAAGGATTGGGCCATGCGCACCATGGCGTCGTAGAGCGCGCTGTCGCCGTGGGGGTGATACTTGCCCATCACTTCGCCCACGATACGGGCGGACTTGCGATACGGCTTGTCATGGGTGAAGCCGCTCTCCTGCATGGCATAGAGGATGCGGCGGTGCACCGGCTTCAGCCCATCCCGCGCGTCCGGCAGGGCGCGGCTGACGATGACGGACATCGCGTAGTCGAGGTAGGAGCGCCGCATCTCCTCTTCGAGCGTGACCGGATGCAGTTCGGGCTCGTCGGGGGGTGGCGGTGGGGCGGCCTCACTCATTGCCGAAGCTATAGCCCGGACCGGCCGAAACGTCCAACCGGGGCGCCCCATCCCCGGGGCGGACAGCGCCGCCGAGCGCCCCGCTGCGCGACCGCACGACGGACGTTAAAAGGGGATGTCGTCGTCCAGGTCGCCGCCCTTGCTGGGCTCCCAGGCGGGGGAGCCGCCGCCGCCGCCGCCGCGGGCCGGCTGTCGGGCGGCCGGGCGGGAGGCGCCTTCATCGTCACCGCCCATGCCGCCACCACCGCCGCGGCTGTCGAGCAGGGTCAGTTCGCCGCGGAACCGGGCGAGCACCACCTCGGTGATCTCCTTCTCGACGCCGCTCTGGTCGGTATACTTGCGGCTCTCGAGCGCGCCCTCGATGTAGACCTTGGTTCCCTTCTTTACGTAGCGCTCGGCGATCTCACCCAGCTTCTCGTTGAAGATCGACACCCGGTGCCACTGGGTCTTCTCCTTGCGCTCGCCCGACGCACGGTCGTTCCAGGTCTCGCTGGTGGCGATGGAGAAACTGACCACCTTGCCGCCCGACGTCATGGAGCGCGCCTCCGGGTCGCGCCCGACATTGCCGACGAGGATCACCTTGTTGACGCTGCCAGCCATCGACCACCCCTCCAGAACAAGCCTTAGCCTAGCGCGGCGCGTTGGGTGAGCCAAATCACCGTTAATCGTGGCGTGCGATTGCTCAGGGAACGCAACGGCTCCCTCTCCCGCCCGCGGGAAAGGGAGAATGCAGCGGGTGCGATCGCCGCGCTTCGGCGCTAGCTCGGCAGGGTGAAGCCGCTGAACACCGTTTGCACCAGCGGCGCCAGGATGCTGGTGTGCACGGCCTGGGTCGGGTGCGTGCCGTCGTTGGTGTAGCCCGGCGTCCATACGCCGGAGCTGCCGTTCTGCAGCTCCACCGCCGCAGCGCGGTCGATGATGCCGGTGATGGTGCGGCCGTTCAGCCCGGTGAACAGGCCGCCCCCGCCCGAGCGCAACCAGGTGTTCACCGTCTTGCGGTTGCCGTCATACACGCTGCTGACCGACTGGTTCGCGACCGTGGCGTAACTGTCGGTGCTGTTCACCCCGCCCGGCATGCAGGTGCTGTAGAACAGGCCCGCCGGGTTGAAGGCCAACAGGTCCTGGCAGAGCCACTGCATCATGGCAATGATGTTGGCCGAGCTGGTGCTGGCGGTCACGTCGTTGATGCACAGCCCGACGACGAACACGCAGGCGCCGAAATTCACCGTCGGCGCCAACTGGCCCAGCATGCCCAGGCGCATGAAGCGGCGGTTTTGGGTCAGGTACCAGTCGCCCAGGGCGTCGCCGGTGCGGGTGATGGAGAGCAGGCCGAAGCCGCCCGCCATCTGCAGGCCGCGCTCCACCCAACCACTGTTCTGCAGGCTGTCGCCGCTATCCACCGACGTGCCGGCGCCGCCGATGATGCCATAGTCGATGCTGTCGCCCACGATGCAGGCCCAGGGCGCCGGCTGCTCGGGCAGGCCGAGCGTGATGGTGTCCATTCCCGCCGCGCCGGTGCCGGGCGTGAGGGTAGTGGAGGTGAGCGCGCCGCTGCGCCAGGTGCCGGCGCTGGCGAAGTAGTCGACGCCCATCGTGGTGCGCTGTACGCCCGGTGGGCCGCCGATGGTGGCGATGCGTTCGGCATAGGGCGCGCCCTTCGGCAAGGCGAGGCGGATCGGGTCGGTGACGACGAAGCCGCCATCGGGGATCAGCAGCGTCGTGTTGGGCGACAGGCCGTCATAGTGCAGCCCGATGCCGACCGGGATGACGGCGGCGGCGTTGGTGCCAGTCTGGGTGCCCGCCGGCTCCACGCCGAGCTGGGCGGCCAAGCCGTATTCCTGCCATTGGAAGCCGAACAGCGCCCCGGTGCCGGCCGACGCGCCGCCGCCGCGCTTGGTGGCGCTCGCCGCCGCCGTGCCGTCGGCCAGCGGGGCGGCATAGGCGCCCGGATCGGCCACCTTGACCTCGGCCACCGCGCCGCCGGACCCCACTCGGGTGATGATCAGCACCAAGGCCGTCATGTCCGCGGCGCCCTTGCTGAACAATAGCACGTCACCCACGGTATAACTGCTGCCCGCGGTGGACGCGGTGGCCGCGGCGCAGGCATAGGCCCCGGTCACCCCGGCGAAGTTGCCCACCACCGGCTGCTCGAACGGGTTCATCTGGAACGCCATCAGCACCGTGCGCAGCGAGGAGCAGCTCACCGCCACCGTCTTGGTGACGCGCGTCAGCGTGTCGGGGTAGGTCGTGGCCGGCGTGCCTTCGGTGCCGTTGGTGCTGTTGCGGTTGGTCACCGGCTGCCACAGCGGGCGGCCGCTGATCTGGCGCAGTGCCGGCGGCACGGGAGGCACCACGCTGGCCGCCCGCGCGGCGAAGGGCAGCGCCGCGCGCGCGGCGAAGGGCAGCGCCGCCACGCCGGCCAGCAGCGTTCGGCGCCGCAGCGGCGCGCGCTCGGAAGGCTGCATCAGCGCACCTTAATGGTGAGCGGGCAGGACGAGGTGGTGCAAACCAGGCTGATCGACTCGGGCGACACGTTGCCGGGCTGGTCCTCCAGGTAGGCCGACCCGGCGGGGATCGGCACCGACCCGGCGGCGCAGCCAGTGCCGCTCACCACCGCCGTGCTGGTGTAGTTCATGCACACCGTGGCCGTGCCGACGTTCCACAAATGCAGCCCGGTGCGCGCCGCAACCGCCGCCAACGCGCTCGGCACCGCCGCGGTGGAGGTGGCGGTGGTGCTGGCGTCGGTCCACGCGCCGGACCGGGCCGCCTGCACGAAGCTGCTCACCCCCACGTTCTGCATGGCGGGGAAGTTCTGCACGTGCACCTGGGAGCCGCCGTCCGAGTTTAGCGCCGCCTGCATCGCCGACGTCGCCGCACCGCTCGGCAGCGGCAGGGCGGAGGCGCTGACCGGCTGGATCGGCGGCAGGTTGCTCACGCTGACCGAGCCGATCGCGTTGCCGCCCGACGGCAGCGAAGGCAGCGTGGACACCGCGACCGTGCCCGACACTCCCTGCGTGGTCGGCAGGTTGCTCACGCTCACCGAGCCGATCGCGTTCGAGCCGGTGGGCAGCGCTGGCAGCGACGCGACTGTAACGCTGCCGGACACCGGCTGGGTGGCTGGGAAGTTCGAAATATGGGCCAGCGCGCCGCCATCCGAGTTCAGCGCCGGCTGCAGCGCCGCGGTCGCCGCGCCCGTGGGCAGCGGCAAGGCACTGGCCGAGACCGGCTGGGTGGCCGGGAAGTTGCTGACATGCGTCAGCGCGCCGCCATCGCCGTTTAGCGCTGGCTGCTTGGCCGCGGTCGCCACCCCGCTGGTGTTGCTGGCAATGGTGCTCAGCGACGAAATCTCGCTCGACTGGTTGTTGGCCGTGGCCGCACCCGAGGGCAGCGGCAGAGTCGCGGCACTGACTGCCTGCGTCGCCGGCAGGTTGCTCACGCTCACCGAGCCGATCGCGTTGGATCCGTTCGGCAGCGCGGGCAGGCTCGACACCCCCACCGTGCCCGACACCGCCTGGCTAGTGGGAAAATTGCCGATGCTCACCGTGCCGATGGCGTTGGTGCCGGCCGGCAGCGCGGGCAGGCTCGACACGCCCACCGTGCCCGACACCGCCTGGCTGCTGGGGAAGTTGCCGACGCTCACCGTGCCGATGGTGTTGGTGCCGCTCGGCAGCGCCGGCAGGCCCGAAACCGCCACCGTGCCGGACACCGGCTGCGTGCTCGGGAAGTTGGACACCGAGATGGAGCCCGACACCGTGGTCGAGGTCGGGTTCATGATGTGGACCTGCGCGCCGCCATCGGCGTTGATCGCCGGCTGCAACGCCGCGGTCGCCGCCCCGGACGGCAGCGGCAGCGCCGTGGCACTGACCGCCTGGGTGGCGGGCAGGTTGCTCACGCTGACCGACCCGATCGCGTTCGAGCCGGTCGGCAAGGCGGGCAGGCTGGAGACGCCCACCGTGCCTGACACCGGCTGCGTCGCCGGCAGGTTGCTCACGCTCACCGAGCCGATCGCGTTCGAGCCGCTCGGCAGCGCGGGCAGGCTGGTGACGGCGAAGGTGCCCGAGGTGAGGCTGCTGGGGAAGTTGGTGATGTGGGACCACGCGCCGGAGTCGTTCGGGTCCAGCTCCGGTTGCTGCGCCGAACTGGCCGCCCCGCTCGGCAGCGGCAGGCTGGCCGCGCTCACCGCCACCGCCAGCGCGCCGGGTCCGCCGCCCTGCACGCCCACCACCTGGGACGGCGCGGTGCCCGGCGTCGTGGTCGGCACCGCGCCACCGCTCGACGTGCCGTTCACGGTCACCGTGCCGCTGTCCACCGTCACGTGCAGCGGATAGCCGGCCACGCCGCAATACTCGGCGAAATAGGTGCTGTTGGTGGAGCTGCAGCCCAGGATGACCGTCGAAGCCCGGCCGTCCTTGGTGGCATACGACGACGAAACCGGCGATTGCGCGCGCGACGCCGATGGCAGCAGGATCAGCGCGACCAGGCCGGCAACCCACAACACGCGGCTCGCTCGCGGGGCGAGGGTTGGCGCGGCGAGCACCGCAACACAAGTCAGCTTTGGACGGGAGGCTCGCTTCATGCCAAACACCTGTATGGGAGGGGGAGCGAGCGGCCGGACCAAGCACAAGGAAGGTCAGAGGGGGCGGAAGACGCTTCCCGCACGCTCGCGAACTCCCATATAACCGGAACAAGACGTGAACGCAAGTTGCGTATGCATGCGGCGCAGGGGCGCCGCCGCGTAGGGAGGACTGATGGACGGACCGCTTCCGCTGGATCGCGACCCAACCGGGCCAGTCAAGGCCGCCGATCGCGGCTTCATCGTCGTGCGCGGCGCCCGCGAACACAACCTGAAGAATATCGATGTCCGCATCCCGCGCGACCAGCTCACCGTAATCACCGGATTGTCCGGCAGCGGCAAGTCCTCGCTCGCATTCGACACCATCTATGCCGAGGGGCAGCGCCGCTACGTGGAGTCGCTCTCCGCCTATGCTCGCCAGTTCTTGGAGCTGATGGGCAAACCCGACGTCGACAGCATCGAGGGGCTGTCCCCGGCGATCTCCATCGAGCAGAAGACCACCAGCCGCAACCCGCGCTCCACCGTCGGCACCGTCACCGAAATCCACGACTACATGCGCCTGCTCTGGGCTCGCGCCGGAGTGCCATACTCCCCCGCCACCGGGCTGCCGATCGAAGCGCAGACCGTGAGCCAGATGGTCGACCGCGTGCTGACCATGCCGGAGGGCACGCGATTGCTGCTGCTCGCCCCGGTGGTGCGGGACCGCAAGGGCGAATACCGCAAGGAGCTGGCCGACCTGCAGCGCCGCGGCTTCACCCGCGCCAAAGTGGACGGCACGCTCTACGAAATCCCCGACGTGCCCGCGCTCAACCGCAAGCTCAAGCACGACATCGAGGCGGTGGTGGACCGCGTCGTGGTGCGGCCCGGCATCGAAAGCCGCCTGGCCGACAGTTTCGAGACCGCGCTCGCCATGTCGGACGGCATTGTCTACGCCGAAACGGCTGACGACAAGGCCGAGCGCACGGTGTTCTCCTCGCGCTTCGCCTGCCCGGTCAGCGGCTTCACAATCGAGGAGATCGAGCCGCGGCTGTTCTCCTTCAACTCGCCGCACGGCGCCTGCCCGGCCTGCGACGGCTTGGGCGTGGAGACCTTCTTCGACCCTTCGCTGGTGGTGCCGGACGAGCGCGCCTCGCTGGCCGAGGGCGCCATCGCCCCTTGGGCCGGGGCCAAAAGCGAGTATTACGACCAGACCCTCAGCTCGATCGCCCGCCACTTCAAGGCCACCACCCGCAAGCCGTGGGACGAGTTGCCGGAGCCGGTGCGCGAGCTGATCCTGTTCGGCGGCAAGACCCCGATCGAGTTCACCTACAAGGACGGCGTGCGCTCCTACAGCGTCACCAAGCCGTTCGAGGGCGTGATTAACAACCTCAAGCGCCGCTACGGCGAGACCGACAGCGCCTGGGTGCGCGAGGAGATGAGCCGCTACCAGGCGGAAAAGCCCTGCGCCGTCTGCCAGGGCGCCCGGCTGAAGCCCGAGGCGCTCGCCGTGCGCGTGGGCGGCGAGACCATCGCCGCGGCGTCCGACCTGTCGATCCGGCGCGCGCTCGAGTGGTTCAGCGGCGTCGAGGCGACGCTCACCCCGCAGCGCGCCGCCATCGCCGGGCGAATCCTGCGCGAGATCGTCGATCGGCTGCATTTCCTAAACGACGTGGGCCTGGAATACCTCACTCTGTCGCGTGGCTCGACCACGCTGTCGGGCGGCGAATCACAGCGCATCCGCCTCGCCAGCCAGATCGGCTCCGGCCTCACCGGCGTGCTCTACGTGCTGGACGAGCCCTCAATCGGCCTGCACCAGCGCGACAACGAGCGGCTGCTCGGCACGCTGCGCCGGCTGAAAAGCCTGGGCAACACCGTGCTGGTGGTGGAGCACGACGAGGACGCCATCCGCGCCGCCGACTACCTGATCGACATGGGACCGGCCGCCGGGTCGCTCGGCGGCCACGTGATCTCGCACGGCACGCCGGCCGAAGTCGCCTCCGACCCGGCGTCCCTCACCGGCGACTACCTCTCCGGCCGCCGCCGCATCGAGGTGCCGGCGCAGCGCCGCCCGGTGGACAAGAAGCGCGTCATCCGCGTGGTGGGCGCGCGCGGCAACAACCTGCAGAACATCACCGCCGGGTTCCCGCTGGGCACGTTCTGCTGCATCACCGGGGTGTCGGGCGGCGGCAAGTCCACCCTCGTGGTCGACACGCTGTGGAAGGCGGCCAGCCGGCGGCTGATGGGCAGCGGCCAGGTCCCTGCCCCGCACGACCGCATCGACGGGCTCGATCAGCTGGACAAGATCATCGACATCGACCAGTCCCCGATCGGCCGCACCCCGCGCAGCAACCCGGCCACCTACACCGACCTGTTCGCCCCCATCCGCGACTGGTTCGCCGAACTGCCGGAAAGCCGGGCCCGCGGCTACAAGAGCGGCCGCTTCAGCTTCAACGTGAAGGGCGGCCGCTGCGAGGCCTGCCAGGGCGACGGCGTGCTCAAGGTGGAGATGCACTTCCTGCCCGACGTGTTCGTCACCTGCGACACGTGCAAGGGCGCGCGCTACAACCGCGAGACGCTGGACATCAAGTTCCGCGGCAAGTCGATCTCCGAAGTGCTTGATCTTACGATAGACGATGCCGTGGCCTACTTCTCCGCCCAGCCCCGCATCCGCGACCGCCTCAGCATCCTGCAGCGGGTCGGGCTGGGCTACGTGAAGCTCGGCCAACAGGCCACCACGCTCTCCGGCGGCGAGGCGCAGCGCATCAAGCTGTCCAAGGAACTCGCCCGCCGCGCCACCGGGCGCACGCTCTACATCCTGGACGAGCCCACCACCGGGCTGCATTTCGAGGACGTGCGCAAGCTCCTCGAGGTGCTGCACGCGCTGGTGGACCAGGGCAACTCGGTGGTGGTGATCGAGCACAACCTCGAGGTGATCAAGACCGCCGACTGGGTGCTGGACCTCGGCCCCGAGGGCGGCGAGGGTGGCGGCCTGCTGGTGGCAGAGGGCCCACCCGAGGTGATCGCCGCCACGCCAGGCAGCCACACCGGCCGCTTCCTGGCACCGCTCTTGCCTAACCCCGCCAAGAAGCCTCGCAAACGCGCTTAGCTCACCTGCCGCGTAAGCCCTCTCCCTCCGGGCGAGGTTAGGTGAGGGGCAAGCCGCACCAGACCGGACGAAAAGCATGCCTTCCATCGACACCGCCCGCTTCCTCGCCGACCTCAACGCTCTGCGCCAGATCGGCGCCTACAAAACCGGCGTCCATCGCCCGACCTACACCGCGCAGGACATGGAGTCCCGCCGGTGGCTGATGGCGCGCATGGCCGAGATCGGGCTCGAGGCC
This sequence comes from Acetobacteraceae bacterium, assembly GCA_965199105.1. Taxonomy (GTDB): domain Bacteria; phylum Pseudomonadota; class Alphaproteobacteria; order Acetobacterales; family Acetobacteraceae; genus LMUY01. The sequence continues at coordinate 3,190,514 of CBDAQO010000002.1, forward strand.
ACGCTGGATGGCATCGGCAATGTCTTCGGCCGCCATCCCGGCCACGGCCCGCACATGCTGGTTGGCAGCCACATCGAAAGCCAGAACCAGGCCGGCTGGCTCGACGGTGCCTTGGGCGTGGTGGCCGGGTTGGCGCTCGCCCGCAGCGGACTGCCAGTGGACGTGATCGCGTTTGCCGATGAGGAGGGCCACTTCGAGGGCGGCTTCCTCGGCAGCCGCTCCTTCTTGGGCGAACTCAGCGACGCCGAAATGGACCGCTGCCGCAGCCGCAACGACGGCTCACCCCTGCGCGACGCCCTCGCCGCCGCCGGGTTGGCTGGGCTGCCGCGCCTGACCGTCGAGCGGGACCGCTACCGCGGCTTTTTCGAGCTGCACATCGAGCAGGGCACCCGCCTGGAGCAGGCAGACCACCACGCGGGCGTGGTGAACGGCATCGTCGCCATCTGGCAGTTCCGCCTCGTCGTGGAGGGCCAGCAGGACCACGCCGGCGGCACCACCATGGTCGAGCGGCGCGACGCCGGGCTCACCGCCGTGCGCCTGCTCGCCGCCATCGACGCCGAGTTCCCCCGCATCATCGGCGACCGCACCACCTGGACCACCGGGCAGATCAAGCTCGACCCGGGCGCCCCCTCCATCATCCCCGGCCGCGCCGAGGTGCTGTTCCAATACCGCGACGTGGAATGGAGCGTGCTGGAGCGGCTGGAAGCCTGCCTGCGCCGCCTCATCGCCGACAGCAACCGGCGCGAACGCTGCACCACCTCGCTCGAGGTGATCCGCCGCTCCATCCCCGCTCTGTGTGACCCGGCGTTGATGGCCGCCCTCGACATGGCCGCCGAACGCCACGCCCCTGGCGCCTGGCAACGCATGCCCAGCGGCGCCGGCCACGACGCGCAGGTGATGGCGACGGTGATGCCGGTGGCCATGCTGTTCACCCCCAGCATCGGCGGCATCAGCCATCACTGGGCCGAGGACACCAAGGAGGCGGACCTTGCGCTGTGCTGCGAAATCCTTGCCGACGCAGCCGCCGCGCTCCTCTGATACGACACCCTCTCCCGCTTACGGGAGGGGGTCGGGCTGAGGGTGGCGCTCGCAGCTTATGACCTGCCGCTAAGCCATCCGCTTCTCGTCCACCACAATTGTCTGCTCGATGAAGGATGTCTCATACAGCATCCGCCCGACGACCCCGGCGATCATCGCCCCCGCGATCGGCGCCACCCAGAACAGCCACACCTGCCCGAGATAGGCACCGCCCGCGAACAGCGCCGGCCCCAGGCTGCGCGCCGGGTTCACCGAGGTATTGGTCACGGGGATGGAAATCAGGTGGATCAGCGTGAGCGCCAGCCCGATCGGGATGCCGGCGAACCCGGTGGCCGCGCCCTTGGACGTGGTGCCGATGATGATGATCGGGTTAGACGTGGTGACGCAAGACACGTGGCAATACCAAGGACGGCAGGAACACGGCTGGTTCGGTGACGGAACAGCCCCGGACTCGGGAAAGAAGCAACCACCGGACAAGCCTTCGCCTGCTGCCCTGGCGCAACGCATTCATGATGTCGGCCACACGCTCGTTGCTGGCCTGCCGGCCTCAAAACGATACCACCCAGCAGCCAAGCTCGGCCTAGACGATCACGCCCGCCTAGACCGCCTGCTGAGCGCCACGCTGCAGGCGCTGCCCGCGGGCGGTCCAGCCATCGCCAGGCACGTCTTTGGTGTCGCACCGGACACGCCCGGCATCGACGGCTTCGTTCGCGCCGCTCGCCTGCTCCGCGATGCGAGCGGCAGCCCCGACATCCGCGCCGCGACGGATGCCATCGGCCGCGCGACGCAGGATATCGGCCTCGACCGCTTCAAGCCCTTCTTGCAGACGGCGGACGGCCATCTCCAGGCTAAAGGCGGCCTGCTGAAGCTGGCGCGCTTCCCACCCTTACCATCGACGCAGACGTTAGCCGGTCGATTGCCCGGCCTGCTCGCGCGGCCGCCTTGGGGCGCGGTGATCGGGCTGGCGGCTCAGGTGCTGCCGATGGTCGCCCAACTCATCCAGCGCGAGGACGTCCGCGACACCATCAAGCGTTTCAGCCTCGACCCGTCCAAGCCCGCCGACGTCACCGCCGCCTACGCGTTCCTTTGGGCCGAAGACCACGGCCCTTGGCTGTTCGACACACCCCAGACCGGCCCCGAGATGCAGGCAATGGCCGAGCGCGTCATGCGCGCGGCCCGATCCGACCCAGCGCTGTTCGGCCGGGCCATCGCTGGCGATGAGGACGCTCAACAAGAGTTCTCCGCAGCCGTGGCGCCGTCAGCCCCGGGCAGCGAAGTTGTCACCCACAATGACGAGGAGCGTGCGCTCGTCGCGCAAAGATTAGGTGAAGGCAGGACAGTTGCGGAAATTCAAGCCGAGCTTAACGGGATGCGCGCGACCGGCACGGCAAAGACGTCTATCTACTTCCGTACCTCACACTATGCTGCTCGCCTGGCAAAGGACGGAGTCGATATCAAACTAGCGGAAAAGGAGGTGGAAACAAGATTGGCTCAGATTGCTTCTTCAATGCCCGCCGGTGCTATACAGATAGACAGGCTCACCTTGAACAAGGTTGTGCTTGAGTATCGCTATTTTAAGCGCCCAGACGGCTCCATAAATGTCGGCACGATCTTTCCTGTAAAGTGAGAACCCGAATGCGGCCATTGAACGCACACGAGATCCGAGTTGTCACCGCAGTATCCGCTAAAATCCAAACTGACTTGCGCGCTCGCCTACTAAATGACCTAGATTTCGCTGAAGTGGACGACACGAATTCGTCGGAGGAGATCGTCCTGTTTACCATAAAAGGATATCAGCGTCCGAAGTATGAAGGGCAGCATACCTATGGCGTCGACGGCGCTGTAGAAGATTGCGATGGTGCAAAAATATCGATCCTATTGTTTGCCGATCCGGCAGATCATCTCCTGGAGATGGAACTCATCCGCTGGGATGGTGAGCCAGTCAGGGGGCCGAAGTGGCACACCCTTATTGTCGATGAAAGTGTCACAGCAAAGCCAGCTTAGCCCGAACTCGCACGACGGCAACGCTACTTCCTAGTTGCGTAAAGGCGCGAGCGCACAATGTGCACTGGTTTATCTGACGCCACAACAAGCGGTCGATGAAGCCATGAAACGTGAAGCGAACTATACGCGGCAGCGAACAAGGGTTAACCACTAGTCGCTTCACCTGACAGATACCCCTTGAAACTCCCCCACCGCGTATGTTCCCTCTCCGTTCATGTCCACCACGCAACCTCCCGCGGGCGGTGCAACAAACCACCCGCAAACAACGGCTCACGTCCCCAGTCCCACCGTGGCTGCCAGGGCGAGAAGCCCCTGCCCTCGTGCGCGGGCAAAGACCCCTCCAACCCTTCTCCGTAAGACAGCCTACTCCGCCGCCTGCCGCCCCGTGATCTGCGGCGCCGGGCTGCTCGGACCCGGCACACCCCGTGCCGCGTCCCGCCCCGCCGCCACCTGCCGCAGCCGGTTCATCACCGAGCCCGTGCCCGCCGGGATCAAACGCCCGACGATCACGTTCTCCTTCAGTCCTTGCAGCGTGTCCTTCTTGCCGGCCGTCGCCGCCTCGGTCAGCACCCGCGTCGTCTCCTGGAACGAGGCGGCGCTGATGAAGCTGTGCGTCTGCAGGCTGGCCTTGGTGATGCCCTGCAGCACCGGGGTGGCCGTCGCCAGACGGTCGTCCTTCTCGAGCTTGGCGTTTTCCGCGTCGAACTCGATCCGGTCCACCTGCTCCCCGGTCAGGAACGTCGTGTCGCCCGGCTCGGTGATCTCGACCTTCTGCAGCATCTGGCGAACGATCACCTCGATGTGCTTGTCGTTGATCTTCACGCCTTGCAGCCGGTAGACGTCCTGGATTTCATTGACCAGGTAGTCGGACAGCGCCTCCACCCCCAACACCTTCAGGATGTCGTGCGGCACCCGCGGGCCGTCGACCAACGGGTCGCCCCGGCGCACGAAGTCACCCTCCTGCACCGAGACGTGCTTGCCCTTGGTGATCAGATACTCGGTCTCGTCGCCGGTCTCGTCGTTCTTCACGATGATGCGGCGCTTGGCCTTGTAGTCCTTGCCGAACTCGACCCGGCCGTCGGTCTCGGCAATCACCGCATGGTCCTTCGGGCGCCGCGCTTCGAACAACTCGGCCACCCGCGGCAGACCGCCGGTGATGTCTCGCGTCTTGCTGCCCTCGCGCGGAATGCGGGCCAGCACGTCACCGGCATGCACCACCGCGCCGTTGTCCACCGACAGGATCGAGTCCGGATTTAGGAAGTACCTTGCCTCGCCCCCGTTCGGCAGCCGCAACACTTCGCCCGACGCATCCTTCAACTGCAGGCGCGGGCGCAAATCCACACCCTTGGTCATCTGCTTGTAGTCCACCACCACGCGAGAGGTGAGCCCGGTGACCTCGTCCACCTTCTCGATCAGCGTCACGCCATCCAGCAGGTCGAGGAACTCGACGGTGCCGGCGCGCTCGGTGATAATCGGCAGCGTGTAGGGGTCCCACTCCGCCAGCTTCTGCCCGCGGGTGACCGCCTGACCGTCGTCGGACAGCAACCGCGCACCGTAGGGCACCCGGAAGCGCGCCCGCTCGCGGCCCTTGTCGTCGGCCAGCACGATCTCGCAGTTACGCGACATCACCACCTGGATGGTCTGGCTGTTCTGCACCACCACGCGGTTCTTCACCACGATCGTGCCGTCGTGGCTCGCCTCCACGTTCGACACCTCCGCACCACGTTGCGCCGCACCGCCGATGTGGAACGTGCGCATGGTGAGCTGCGTGCCCGGCTCGCCGATGGACTGCGCCGCGATCACGCCGACCGCCTCGCCGATGTTGACCGGCGTGCCGCGGGCAAGGTCACGCCCATAGCAATGCGCGCATACCCCGGTGGCCGCCTCGCAGGTGAGCACGGAACGGATCTTCACCGCCTCCACCCCGGCCCGCTCGATCTGCTCGGCCTGCGTCTCCTCGATCAGCGTGTTGTTGGCAACCAGCACACTGCCATTCGCCGGGTCGAGCACGTCTTCGGCCGTGGTGCGGCCCAACGTGCGCTCGGACAGGCTCGCCACCACTTCGCCGCCATCCATCACCGGCTTCACGGTGAGGCCACGCTCGGTGCCGCAATCGTCCTCATGGATGATGCAATCCTGCGCCACGTCCACCAGCCGCCGGGTCAAGTAGCCGGAGTTGGCAGTTTTCAGCGCGGTGTCGGCCAGGCCCTTGCGCGCGCCGTGGGTGGAGTTGAAATACTCCAGCACGGTGAGGCCTTCCTTGAAGTTGGCGATGATTGGCTGCTCGATGATCTCGCCCGACGGCTTGGCCATCAGCCCGCGCATGCCGGCCAATTGGCGCATCTGCGCCGGCGACCCACGCGCACCGGAATGGCTCATCATCCACACGCTGTTGGTGGGCTTGCCCAGCTCCTGCTTGCTGATCTCCTTCATCATCGCCGCCGCCACCTCGTCGGTGCAGCGCGACCACGAATCCACCACCTTGTTATAGCGCTCGCCAGCGGTGATCAGGCCGTCCTGATACTGCTGCTCGAACTCCTTCACCTCGTCCTTGGTCTTGCCGATCAACTCCCACTTGTTGTCGGGGATGATCAGGTCGTCCTTGCCGAACGACAGCCCGGCCTTGGCCGCCTGGCCGAAGCCCAACCCCATCAGCCGGTCGGCGAAGATCACGCATTCCTTCTGGCCGCAATGGCGATACACCGCGTCGATCACGTCCGACACGTTCTTCTTGGTGAGCTGGCGGTTGATCAGGCTGAACGGCACGTTCGGGTGCTTCGGCAGGATTTGCGCGATCAGCATCCGACCCGGCGTCGTCACCACCACGCTGCGCACGCGGTTGCCCTGCGCGTCCACCGTGTCGTAGCGCGCACGGATCTTGTCGTGCAGGTGCACGGCCTTGGCGGTGAGCGCGAACTCGATCTCGCCGATCGTGCCGAAGGCGGACGTGGTCTTCTCGTCCGTCTCGCGGAACGCTGCCGTCTCGAGGCTCATGTAATACAGCCCGAGCACGATGTCCTGGCTCGGCACGATGATCGGCTTGCCGTTGGCCGGGCTGAGGATGTTGTTAGTCGACATCATCAGCACGCGCGCCTCGAGCTGCGCCTCCAGGCTGAGCGGCACGTGCACCGCCATCTGGTCCCCGTCGAAGTCCGCGTTGAAAGCGGTGCAAACCAGCGGATGGAGCTGGATCGCCTTGCCTTCGATCAACACCGGCTCGAACGCCTGGATGCCCAGCCGGTGCAGCGTCGGCGCACGGTTCAGCATCACCGGGTGCTCGCGGATCACCTCCTCGAGGATGTCCCAGACCTCGGGGCGCTCCTTCTCCACCATCCGCTTGGCGGCCTTGATGGTGGTGGCGTGGCCATACTTCTCGAGCTTGCTGTAGATGAACGGCTTGAACAGCTCGAGCGCCATCTTTTTCGGCAGGCCGCATTGATGCAGCTTGAGCTCCGGGCCCACCACGATCACCGAACGGCCCGAATAGTCCACCCGCTTGCCCAGCAGGTTCTGCCGGAAGCGCCCCTGCTTGCCCTTCAGCATGTCGGACAGCGACTTCAGCGGGCGCTTGTTCGCCCCCGTGATGGCGCGGCCGCGACGACCGTTGTCGAACAGCGCGTCCACCGACTCCTGCAGCATGCGCTTCTCGTTGCGCACGATGATGTCGGGCGCGCGCAGCTCGATCAGCCGCTTCAGCCGGTTGTTGCGGTTGATCACCCGGCGATACAGGTCGTTCAGGTCCGAGGTCGCGAACCGGCCGCCATCGAGCGGAACCAGCGGGCGCAGCTCGGGCGGGATCACCGGGATCACGTCCAGGATCATCCAGGCCGGCAGCGCGCCGCTCTCGCCAAACGCCTCGATCAGCTTGAGGCGCTTGACCAGCTTCTTGCGCTTGGCCTCCGACGTGGTCTCCTTCAGCTCGGCCCTTAGGCGCACCCTATCGGCGTCGATATCGATGCCGAGCAGGATTTGCTTGATCGCCTCGGCGCCGATGCCGTAGCGGAACTCCTCGCCGAACTCGTCCTGCTTGGTCTCGAGCATCTCCTCGGACAGCAACTGGTGCATCTTGAGGTCGGTGGTGCCCGGGTCGAGCACGACGTAGCTCTCGAAATACAGGATCTTCTCGAGCTCTTTCAGCGTGAGGTCGACCATCAGGCCGATACGGCTGGGCAGGCTCTTGAGGAACCAGATATGCGCCACCGGCGAGGCCAGCTCGATATGGCCCATCCGCTCGCGCCGCACCTTCTGCAGCGTGACCTCCACGCCGCACTTCTCGCAGATGATGCCGCGGAACTTCATCCGCTTGTACTTGCCGCACAGGCATTCGTAGTCCTTGATCGGCCCGAAGATGCGGGCGCAGAACAGCCCGTCCCGCTCCGGCTTGAAGGTGCGGTAGTTGATCGTCTCCGGCTTCTTGATCTCGCCGTACGACCAGGAGCGGATTTGCTCTGGCGACGCCATCTGGATCTTGATCTGGTCGAACGTCGCGGCCGTGCCAGCTTGGCCGAGGATCTTCATCAGCTCGTTCATGAACGGCTCCTTAGGAAGGCCAGGGCGCTGCCCTGGACCCGGCAAAGGGCAGTCGCCCTTTGCAAACCCGATTGCAGGTGTGCAGAGGACGACTGTCCTCTGCTGGGGTGCAGGGGCAAAGCCCCTGCCGTGCTAACCAATAGTGTCCAAGTCCACATTAAGGCCCAGACTCTTGAGTTCCTTGACCAGCACATTGAAGCTTTCGGGAATGCCAGCCTCGAAGTTGTCCTGCTCGCGCACGATCGCCTCGTAGACCTTGGTGCGCCCCGACACGTCGTCGGACTTCACCGTCAGCATCTCCTGCAGCGTGTAGGCCGCGCCATAGGCCTCCAGCGCCCACACCTCCATCTCGCCAAAGCGCTGGCCACCAAACTGCGCCTTGCCGCCCAGCGGCTGCTGCGTCACCAGCGAATACGGCCCGATCGAGCGCGCGTGGATCTTGTCGTCCACCAGGTGGTGCAGCTTCAGCATGTAGATGTAGCCCACCGTCACCTTGCGCTCGAAGATCTCGCCGGTGCGCCCGTCCGTCAGCGACACCTGGCCCGACGTGGCCAGCCCCGCCTTGGTCAACATCGCCTCGATGTCGGACATGCGGGCGCCGTCGAACACTGGCGTTGCGATCGGAATGCCCTTCTTCAGGTTGTCCGACAGCTCGAGCAACTGGTCGTTGTTCATCGGCAGGATCTGTTCCTCGAACTCCTGCTCGCCGTAGATGTCCTTCAACCGGTCGAGCAACGCCTGCCGCTTCTCGCCCGTGCGGCGATACTCCTCCACCAGCTCGCCCACCTGGCGGCCGAGATTGGCGCAGGCCCAGCCTAGGTGGGTCTCGAGGATTTGCCCCACATTCATCCGGCTCGGCACGCCCAGCGGGTTCAGCACGAGGTCAATCGGCGTGCCGTCCTCGAGGAACGGCATGTCCTCCAGCGGCGTCACCCGCGACACCACGCCCTTGTTGCCGTGGCGCCCGGCCATCTTGTCGCCGGGTTGCAGCTTGCGCTTCACCGCGACGAACACTTTGACCATCTTCATCACGCCCGGCGGCAGCTCGTCACCGCGCTGCAGCTTCTCGACCTTGCTGTCGAACTGCGCCGTGATCTTGCCCACTGCCACGTCGAACTCGCGCTTGAGCGTCTCGATCTCGGCCATCACCGCGTCGTCCTGCACGCCGATGTTGCGCCAGTTGCCGCGGCTGTGCTCGGCCAGCACTTCGCTGGTGATCTCGCTGCCGGCCTTGATGCCCTTGAACCCGCCGGATGCGCGGCGGTGCAGCAGCTTCTCCTGCAACCGGTTGTAGAACGAGCGCTCCTGGATCGCCCGCTCGTCGTCCCGATCCTTGGCCAGCCGCTCGATCTCGGCGCGCTCGATCGCCATCGCGCGCTCGTCCTTGTCCACGCCCCGGCGGCTGAACACGCGAACGTCCACAATCGTGCCCGTGACGCCCGGCGGCAGCTTCAGCGACGTGTCCCGCACGTCGGACGCCTTTTCGCCGAAGATCGCCCGCAGCAGCTTCTCTTCCGGCGTCATCGGGCTCTCGCCCTTCGGCGTAACCTTGCCCACCAGGATGTCGCCCGGGTTCACCTCGGCGCCGACATAGACGATGCCCGCCTCGTCCAGATTCTTCAGCGACTCCTCGCCCACGTTCGGAATGTCGCGGGTGATTTCCTCCTGGCCGAGCTTGGTGTCCCGCGCCATCACCTCGAACTCCTCGATGTGGATCGAGGTGAACACGTCGTCGCGCGCAATCCGCTCGCTGATGAGGATAGAGTCCTCGAAGTTGTAGCCGTTCCAGGGCATGAACGCGCACAGCACGTTGCGGCCCAGCGCCAGCTCGCCGAGTTCGGTCGACGGACCGTCCGCGATGATGTCGCCCAACGCCACGCGGTCCCCCACGCGCACCAGCGGTCGCTGGTTGATGCAGGTGGACTGGTTGGACCGCATGTATTTGCGCAGCCGGTAGATATCGACGCCTGCCGTGGCACCATCCTCGCCGGACGCCCGCACCACGATGCGCGCTCCGTCGATCTGGTCGACCACGCCGGCGCGCTTGGCAACGATCGTCGCCCCCGAGTCGCGCGCCACCGCCGCTTCCATCCCCGTGCCCACCAGCGGCGCATCGGCGCGGATCAGCGGCACCGCCTGGCGCTGCATGTTCGAGCCCATCAGTGCGCGGTTGGCGTCATCGTTCTCCAGGAACGGGATCAGCGCCGCCGCCACCGACACCAACTGCCGCGGCGACACGTCCACCGCGGTCACGTCCTCGGGCTTCACCAGCCGGAAGTCGCCACGGTTGCGCACCGAGACCAGTTCTTGGCTGAAATGCCCGCCCTCGTCGGTCGGCGCGTCGGCCTGCGCCACCACCAGCCGCTCTTCCTCCATCGCGGACAGGTACTTCCACCCGTCCTGCACCGTGCCGTCCTTCACCAGGCGATACGGCGTCTCGATGAAGCCGTACTTGTTCACCTTGGCATACGTCGCCAGCGAGTTGATCAGGCCGATGTTCGGCCCCTCGGGCGTCTCAATCGGGCAGATGCGGCCGTAATGCGTCGGATGCACGTCACGCACCTCGAACCCGGCGCGCTCCCGCGTCAAACCGCCCGGTCCCAGCGCAGAGAGGCGGCGCTTATGCGTCACTTCGCTAAGCGGGTTGGTCTGGTCCATGAACTGGCTAAGCTGCGAGCTGCCGAAGAACTCACGCACCGCGGCCGCCGCCGGCTTGGCGTTGATCAGGTCATGCGGCATCACCGTGTCGATGTCGACCGAGCCCATGCGCTCGCGGATGGCGCGCTCCATGCGCAGCAAGCCGACGCGATACTGGTTCTCCATCAGCTCGCCCACCGAGCGCACCCGGCGGTTGCCCAAATTGTCGATGTCGTCGATCGTGCCGCGGCCGTCCTTCAGCTCGCACATGATCTTCACCGTGCGCAGGATGTCCTCCTTGCGCAGCACGCGGATTGTGTCCGCCACCTCCTCGCCCAGCCGCATATTCATCTTCACGCGTCCAACCGCCGACAGGTCGTAGCGGCTCTCGTCGAAGAACAGGCCGCGGAACAGCGTTTCAGCGGTCTCCGGAGTGGGCGGCTCGCCGGGCCGGATCACGCGGTAGATGTCGACCAGCGCGTCCTCACGCCCGCCGTTCTTGTCCACCGCCAACGTGTTGCGGATCCAGGGCCCGTTCGACTGGTCCACCGCCAGCGTCGGCAGCATCGTAATGCCGGCCTGCTCGATGGCGGCCAAACGCGCCTCGGCCAGCTCCTCGCCGGCATCGGCGTAGATCTCGCCGGTCTCTTCGTTCACCAGGTCGACCGCGACGTAGCGGCCTAGCAAGTCGGCGCGGCCCACCAACACCGTCTTGGTCTTCTCGGCAATCTTGCGGGCGGTGCGCGTGGTGAGCTTGGCGCCGGCTTCGGCCACCACCTCGCCGGTGTCGGCGTCGGTCAGCGACTCAGCCAGCGTGATGCCGCGATACGCCTCGGGGTCGAACGGGCGCGCCCAGCCCTTGGGAGTGCGGGTGAACGGCACCTGGCCGTAGAAGAAGCCCAGCATCTCCTCGGCGTCCATGCCGCGGATCTCATGGATTTCGAGCGGCTCGGACTTGGCCTTGCGCGCCTCGCGCAGCTCCGCCGTCGCGATGTTGTCCAGCGCATACAGCAGCGTCGTCACCGGCAGCTTTCGCTTGCGGTCGATGCGGACGTAAACCAGGTCCTTGCTGTCGAACTCGAAGTCGAGCCAGCTCCCGCGATACGGGATCACCCGCGCGGTAAACAGGAACTTGCCCGACGAGTGCGTCTTGCCCTTGTCGTGGTCGAAGAACACGCCCGGCGACCGGTGCATCTGGCTGACGATAACGCGTTCGGTGCCATTGATGATGAACGTGCCGTTGTCGGTCATCAGCGGCATGTCGCCCATGTAGACGGGCTGTTCCTTGATGTCGCGGATGGAGCGGGCACCGGTGTCCTCGTCCACGTCCCACACGATCAGGCGCAGCGTCACCTTCAGCGGCGCGGCGAAGGTCATGCCGCGCTGGATGCACTCCTCGACGTCGTATTTCGGCTCCTCGAGCTCGTAATCGACGAACTCGAGCCGGCCGCGGCCAGCGAAATCGTCGATCGGGAACACCGACTTGAACACTTCCTGCAGCCCGGTCTGGGTGCGGCTGTCCGGCGCCACGTTCATCTGCAGAAACGTCTCGTAGGACGAGCGCTGCACGTCGATCAAGTTGGGCATGGGCGCCACTTCGGGAATACGGCCGAAGCTCTTGCGGATGCGCTTGGAACCGGTGAAGGACTTTGTGATCGCGTTCATACCAATCCTTGCATCATGCCGGGCGAACCCAGCGGGCATCTCATGCGGCCGAACCGTGGCCGCCAACGGCAGAGGGGCGGGAACCGATACCGATTCCCACCCCTATTCAGACCAGCGCTGCACCCCAGGCTCGCGCCGCAGGGTGGAGCCGTCGCGCCTTACTTGACCTCGACGCTGGCACCCTGATCCTCAAGCTGCTTCTTCAGCTTCGCAGCCTCGTCCTTCGTCACGCCTTCCTTCACCGTCTTGGGCGCGCCTTCGACCAGGTCCTTGGCTTCCTTCAGGCCCAACGCCGTGATCGCGCGGACTTCCTTGATGACGTTGATCTTCTTGTCACCCGCCTTGGCGAGGATCACGGTGAACTCGGTCTGCTCCTCCACCGGCGCGGCCGCCACCGCAGCACCGCCACCGCCCGCCGCCGGGGCCGCCGCCGCCGGGGCCGCGGCAGAAACACCCCACTTCTCTTCCAGCAACTTGCTGAGCTCGGCAGCCTCCAACACGGTCAAGCTGGAAAGCTCGTCAACGATTTTCGACAGGTCGGCCATTATCAGACTTCCTTAGATGATGTTCGGTCGGTTCCATGCAAGCCGGGTTCCAAAGCGTAGTCCCACAGCCAGTTCACTCTTGCGTGTACAATCGTCAGGCCGCCGCCGCCTCGGGCCCGCCCACTGTTGGGGCGTCGTCCGCTCCGGCCCCATCTGGCTCGGCCCCATCTGGAGCCCCGTCCTTGGCGGAAAACGCCGCAAGAACCCGCGCGATCTGTCCGCCCGGCGCCTGCAACACGCCCGCGATCCGAGTCGCCGGGGCGGCAAGAAGCCCCAGGATCCGCCCGCGCAACACGTCCAGGCTCGGCAGTTCGGCGAGTGCCTTGATCCCATCCACATCCAGCGTCTGGGTGCCCAAGGCGCCACCGATCAGAACGAACTTCTCGTTGGTCCTGGCGAACTCCACGGCCACCTTCGCCACCGCCACCGGGTCGGTCGACCACGCGAGCGCGGTCGGGCCCTTCAGCAAGGGAGCGATGCCGTCGAATCGGGTCCCGTTCAAGGCAAGCGTGGCCAAACGGTTCTTCGCGACCTTGAAGGTCGCCCCTGCAGCTCGCATCCGCGTCCGCAGCAACGTCACCTCGGCGACCGTCAAGCCCTTGTTCTGGGTGACGACCACCATCGATGTCGCAGCGAACACGTCGGCGAGCGTCGAGACGAACTCCCGCTTCTCCGTACGGTCCAAAACCGCTCTCCACGACTATGGCCCCGCGCGTTTGGACCGCGCCAGGCCGGTTTCCCTCGGGGGCAAGCCAAAGCCCGCCCCGGTTCGCCTGTCCATGTCGCCGGAACCGCCGAAAACCATCCCTGGTCTGTTGGCATTCCCGTCTCCTGCGCGCGGGCCGAAGCCCATTAAGGTCCCGCAGGACCACGTGCCGTCTCGGACAGGGTTCGACGAGGCTTGCGCCCCGCCTGCCCGCCACCGCCCGCAGGGCGACGGCGTATCTCGTTCAGCCAGCCAGGCTCGACACATCCAGCCGAATGCCCGGCCCCATGGTGGAGGACAGCGCTGCCTTCTGCAGGTAGGTGCCCTTGGCGCCGGTCGGCTTGGCCTTCTGCACCGCGTCCACCAGAGCGCGGATGTTCTGCACCAGCTTGTCGTCGTCGAAGCTCGCCTTGCCGACGCCGGCATGGATGATGCCGGCCTTCTCGGCGCGGAACTCCACCTGGCCCGACTTCGCCGCCGCGACCGCATCCTTCACGTTCATCGTCACGGTGCCGAGCTTGGGGTTCGGCATCAGCCCGCGCGGGCCCAGGATCTTACCCAGCCGGCCCACCAGCGCCATCATGTCCGGCGTGGCGATACAGCGGTCGAACAGGATTTCGCCGGCCTGCACCTTCTCCGCCAGGTCCTCGGCGCCTACTACGTCGGCCCCGGCCTCGCTCGCTTCCGTCGCCTTCACGTTGCGCGCGAACACGCCCACCCGCAGCGTCTTGCCGGTGCCGTTGGGCAGCGAGATCAGGCCACGCACCATCTGGTCGGCATGGCGCGGGTCGATGCCCAGGTTCATCGAGAACTCGACCGTCTCGTCGAACTTGGTCTTGGAGTTCGCCTTGATGAGCGCGATCGCCTCGGGCAGCGAATACAGCTTGGTGCGATCCACCGCCGCCTTCGCCTTGTCCAGGCGCTTGTTGTCTGCCACGGCCTAGCCCTCCACCACCGAAAGCCCCATCGACCGCGCCGACCCGGTGAGCATGCGCACCGCGGCCTCCACGTCGTTGGCGTTCATGTCCTTCATCTTGACCTCGGCGATCTCGCGCAACTGGCTCATCGTCACTCGCCCGACCATCGCACCCTTGCCCGGCGTGGTCGTACCCTTCGTGATGCCGGCCGCCTTCTTGAGAAAGTGCGTGTTGGGCGGCGTCTTGGTGATGAAGGTGAAGGTGCGGTCGCCGAACGCGGTGATCACCACCGGAACCGGCATGCCCGGCTCCATCTGCTGCGTCAGCGCGTTGAACTCCTTGCAGAACTGCATGATGTTGAGGCCGCGCTGGCCTAGCGCCGGGCCCACCGGCGGCGACGGGTTCGCCTTACCAGCAGGAATCTGCAGCTTGATGTAGCCCACGATCTTCTTCGCCATTCCCTGGCTCCTTCCTGCCAAGGACCGCGGTGCAAACGGCCAGCGGCGCCAGCCAGCGCCCGAAAGCCTCCCGCGTTCCCAATGAGGGGCGCGTTCTAAGGGCTCGCGCGCGGCTTGTCCAGCCCGATCTTGCCCGCTACGGCTTGCCGCACCACGACCACGGCTGGCCGCACCAACCGTTGCGCCGCCGTGCAACCCCCGCAGGGTTCAGGCGCTTGGCTCCAGGCACGCGAACCGCCCCGATCCGACAACAAAGGATACCCCTTCAAGTGAACAGCCTCCGCATCGAGGAAGGCCGCCCCAATCCGTTGGGCGCGACGTGGACTGGGTTGGGCGTGAACTTTGCCCTGTTTTCCGCCAATGCCACCAAGGTCGAGCTCTGCCTGTTCGACGACGACGGCGAGACCGAGATCGGCCGCGTGGCGCTGCCCGAATACACCAACGAGATCTTCCACGGCTTCCTGCCCGACGCTCGGCCCGGCACCATCTACGGCTACCGCGTCCATGGCCCCTACGCCCCCGAAGCAGGCCACCGTTTCAACCCCAACAAGCTAGTCATGGACCCATACGCCAAGGGCGTCATCGGCCAGATCACCTGGGCGCCCGAGCTGTTCAGCTACGTGATGGGCCAGGAGGACACCACCTACGACGAGCGCGATAGCGCCGCCTTCGTACCCAAGGGCCGCGTCATCGACCCGGCGTTCACCTGGGGCGAAGACCGCGCGCCTCGCGTGCCGTGGGACCAGACCGTGCTCTACGAGACCCACGTGAAGGGCTTCACCAAGCTGCACCCCGCCGTGCCGGAAGCCCTGCGCGGCACCTTCCGCGGCATGGCCACCCGGGAGGTCACGCAGTACATCCGC
This sequence comes from Acetobacteraceae bacterium, assembly GCA_965199105.1. Classification (GTDB taxonomy): domain Bacteria; phylum Pseudomonadota; class Alphaproteobacteria; order Acetobacterales; family Acetobacteraceae; genus LMUY01. The sequence goes on from CBDAQO010000002.1 coordinate 3,205,877, forward strand.
TCGCTCGGCGTCACCAGCGTCGAGCTGCTGCCAATCCACATGTTCGCCGATGACAGCTACCTGGTGGACAAGGGCCTTTCCAACTACTGGGGCTACTCCACCCTCAACTTCTTCTCCCCCAGCCGCCGCTATGCCAGCGTGCCCGATTTCGCCTTCTCCGAGTTCAAGGAAATGGTCTCCCGCTTCCACGACGCTGGGCTCGAGGTGATCCTGGACGTGGTCTACAACCACACCTGCGAGGGCAACGAAAAAGGCCCGACCCTGTCGTTCAAGGGCATCGACAACGCCAGCTACTACCGCCTGCTGCCCGACCAGCAGCGCTACTACATCAACGACACCGGCACCGGGAACACGGTCAATCTCTCCAACGCCCGCGTCATCCAGATGGTGATGGACAGCCTGCGCTACTGGGTAAGCGAGATGCATGTCGACGGCTTCCGCTTCGACCTCGGCACCATCCTAGCGCGCGAGACCTACGGGTTCGATCAGGAAAGCGGCTTCCTGCGCGCCGTCAGCCAGGACCCGGTGTTGAGCCAGGTCAAGATGATCACCGAGCCATGGGATTGCGGCCCCGGCGGCTACCAGGTCGGCGGCTTCCCGCCCGGCTGGGCCGAGTGGAACGACCGCTACCGCGACACCACCCGCGCGTTCTGGAAGGGCGACACCGGCAAGCTCTCCGGCATGGCCACCCGCTTCACCGGCAGCGCGGATTTCTTCAACCATCGCGGCCGGCCAGCCTGGTCCTCGGTCAACTTCCTCACCGCGCATGACGGGTTCACGCTGAATGACTGGGCCTCCTACAACGAGAAGCACAACGACGCGAACGGCGAGGACAACAAGGACGGCAACAGCAACAACGAAAGTTGGAACTGCGGCGTGGAGGGTGCGACCGACGATCCGGAGATCAACGGCCTGCGCGAACGCCAGATCAAGAACATGCTGGCCACGCTGTTGCTGTCGCGCGGCACGCCGATGCTGCTCGCCGGTGACGAGTTCGGCCGCACGCAGAACGGCAACAACAACGCCTACTGCCAGGACAATGAGATAAGCTGGCTCAACTGGGACATGCGGGAGAAGGGGGACCACCTGGTCCAGTTCGTCCGCCGGGTCGGGGCGCTGCGGCGGCAACTGCCCATTCTGCACCGCTCGCGCTTCCTCACCGCGCAGTGGAACGAGGACCTCGGCGTGCGGGACGTCACCTGGCTCAAGGCCAATGGCGAGGAGATGGACCAGGCCGCGTGGGACGACGCTGGGGCCCGTTCCATTGGCATTCTGCTCGACGGCCGCGCCCAGGCCAGCGGCATCCGCCGCCGTGGGTCGGACGCGACGGTGTTCATCATCCTCAACTCCTACCACGACGCGGTCAGCTTCGTGCTGCCGAAGGTGCCGGGCGGGCTGGCCTGGAAGTGCTCGATCGACACCAACGTCACCGATCAGCCGGACGACACCGCGCGCTATGATTTCGGGGACGACTACATCGCCACCGGGCGCTCGCTGCTGCTGTTCGAGCTGATCCTGACCAAGGAGTATGTCGAGGCGACCATGGAGGCCGCGCGCGCCGCCATGCCGTTGGAAGAGAACGACACCCCAACGGTTGATGAACGCGCCGACACTCCATTATAGGAGAAAAGCGCCACGCGGGCGCGGGTAACGGGAGTGTGGCGGTCGATGGACAGCATGGAGATCAACAAGGCCGCGGCCGCGATCCTGGTCGCGGGCATTGCCTTCATGGTGAGCGGGGTGGTTAGCGAGCAGTTGGTCCACTCCGATCGGCTGAAGCAGCCGGCCATCAAGATCGTCGCCGCCAACGCACCGCCGCCCACCGCGGCCGCGCCGGCAGCAGCGCCGTTGCCGCCGATTGCCCCCCTGCTCGCCAAGGCCGACCCGGCGGCCGGCGAGGCGGATGTGAAGAAGCTCTGCTCGATCTGCCACAACTTCGCCGAGGGCGGCCCGGCCATCGTCGGCCCCAACCTTTACGGCATCGTCGGCGCACCGCACGCGCACATGGTGGGCTACAGCTACTCGAGCGCGATCAAGGGCAAGACCGGCCCCTGGACCTTCGACGAGCTGAACCAGTGGCTCAAGAAGCCGTCCGCCTACGCGCCCGGCACCAAGATGGGCTTCGCCGGCATCAGCGACGACAAGGAGCGGGCTGACGTCATCGACTACCTACACACGCTCTCACACAATCCCGAGCCTCTCCCCACCCCGGGCTGATCCAGCTCCCTCCTCCACAGAAGCCCTCTCCCTCTGGGAGAGGGTTGGGTGGTCGGTCGTGCGCCCCATCAAGTCGAGCCAAGCCCCCTGACCCCGACCCTCTCCCGCAAGCAGGAAAGGGAGAACTGCAGCCGGCGTGCCGGTAGTCCTACTTGATCTTGGCTTCCTTGAACGTGACGTGCTTGCGCGCCACCGGGTCATATTTGCGCAACTCAAGCTTGCCCGTCGCCGAGCGCGCATTCTTCTTGGTCACGTAGAAAAAGCCGGTATCCGCCGTTGAGACAAGGCGGATTTGGATAGTGTTGCTCTTTGCCATGCTGGATCTCTGCTAAAACGCTGGATTTGCCGCGAGAACATGCGCATCCCGCCGGGTCAGGTCAAGATTGGCCCGTTCCGCCCGGGCGCTGCGCGATCAGGGCGACCGATTGCACCACCTCCGTTACCAGCCCGTCCACCGCCACCGCCTGCACCAGCGCGTCCAACTCGGCCCGCAACTGCGCCACTCCGGCCTCGCCCAGCCGCTCCCGGGTGCTGCTGGACATCGAGAGCGCGCGGTCCAGCAGGGCGCCGCCAGGCGTCTGGCGGCGTTCGAACGCGCTGACGCTGCGCAGGCTGCCCAGCGGCGAGTCGAGCAGCACCGCCTCGTGCCGCACCCAGTCGGGGCCGCGCCAGGCCTGCCGTTGGCTCGCCCCAGTGGCCCGCTCCAACACCGCCTGGTAGTCCGCGCGCCAGGCATTGTCCGGCACGGCCGGATGGTCGGTGCTGAACAGTACCAGCGCGCCCCCTGGCACCAGCAAGCGCTCCACTTGCCGCGCCGTCTCCACCCGGTCCATCCAGTGGAACGCCCGCCCGATCGTCACCAGCCGCAACGGCGCCAACGCCGGGCCCAAATCCGCCGAACTGCCCTGCTGGAACGCGACCTCGAGCCCCGCCGCCTCGGTCATCCGCCGCGCCAGCGCCAGCATCTCAGGCTCCGGATCGATGCCCAGCGCGCTGCCCATGTGCGGCCGGAACGCCCGGGCGAGCTGGCCCGGCCCGCAGCCGAGGTCCAGCAACGCCCCGCTGCCGTCCAGCCGGCACACCTGCGCCACCGTGGCGACCAGCGCCTCGGCATAGGGAGGCCGGCCGCGCAGGTAGTGGGGCGCCGCGGAGCGGAACCGGTCGGGCTGGAACGGGATCGGTGAAGTCATTTCGCCTCCAGGATCACGCGCAGTACCGCCGCCCCGTAGCGCTGCAGCTTGAACGCGCCGACCCCCTTCACGTTGGCCATGTCGGCCAGCGAGCCAGGCGCCGCCGCTGCCAGGTCCCGCAGCACGGTGTCGGGAAAGATCACGTAGGCCGGCACGCCCTGGGTGCGCGCTTCGGCCGCCCGCCATGCCCGCAGCGCCTCGAACGGGCCGCCTGGGTCGGGCTGTGCCGCGGCCCCCGTGCGCGCCTTGCGGTCCCGCGGGCGGCCGGCGAGCGGATCGGGCACGTCCTCCCGCAGCATCACCGTGGTTTCGCCGCGCAGGATCGGCCGGGCGCGCTCGGCCACCAGCGCCAGCCCGGGCCGCTCTCCCTCGCCCCGCGTGAGCGCACCGATGGCCACCAATTGCCGGATCACGCCACGCCAGAACCCGTCCGACTGGTCCGCCCCGGCGCCCCAGGTCGGCAGCCGGTCATGCGCGTGCTTCTCCACCATCGGCGTGCGCTGGCCACGCAGCACGGCGGTAATGTGCAGCGCGCCAAACATCTGGCCGGTGCGGTAGATCGCCGAAAGCACCTTCTGCGCCGCCACCGTGCCGTCGAACAGCCGGGCCGGGTGGGCGCAGGTGTCGCAGTGGCCGCACGGTTCCGGCAGCATCTCGCCGAACCAGGCCAGCAGCCCGCGCGTGCGGCATTCCGGCGTCTCGGTAAGGCTGATCATCGCCTCCAGCCGGGCCGCGCGCACCTTCTTCTCCGCCTCGGGCGCGTTGGACTGGTCGAGCCAGTGTCGCGCCCGCACGATGTCCTCGCCGCCATACAGCAGCAGCGTGTCCGCCCGCTCGCCGTCGCGCCCGGCGCGGCCGATCTGCTGGTAGTAGCCCTCGGGGCTGTCCGGCATGTCCAGGTGCACCACGAAGCGCACGTCCGGCCGGTCGATCCCCATGCCGAACGCAATCGTCGCCACCATGATCACCGCCTCGCCGGAGCGGAACCGCTGCAGCGCCACCCGCTTCTCGAGCGGCGCCAACCCGGCGTGGAACGCGACCGCGACGTGCCCGCTGGCGCGCAAGCTCGCCGTCACCCGCTCGGTTTTGGAGCGGCTGCCGCAGTAGACGATGCCCGCTTCCCCGGCATGCGCCTTCAGGAACGCGCCCAACTGGGCCATTTCGCCCGTCTTGGCGGCGGCGGCGATGTGCAGGTTGGCCCGGTGGAAGCTGGCGGCAAACACCGCCGCGTCCGGCATCTCCAGCGCCTGAAGAATATCGTCGCGCGTGCGGTGGTCGGCGGTAGCGGTCAGCGCCACCCGGGGCACGCCCGGGAAGTCCTTCCGCAGCCGGCGCAGCATGCGGTATTCCGGCCGGAACTCGTGCCCCCAGGCCGACACGCAATGCGCCTCGTCCACCGCGATCAGCGCCACTTCCTGCCGCCACAGCCGCTCCAGCGTGCCCTCCATCATTAGCCGCTCGGGCGAGACGTAGAGCAGGTCGAGCGTGCCGTCGGCCAAGGCCCGCGCGGTGCGGGAGGCGTCCTCCGGCTCCACCTCCGAGTGCAGCGCGCCGGCCGACACGCCGAGTTGGCGCAACGCCGCCACCTGGTCGTCCATCAGCGCGATCAGCGGCGACACCACCACCGCGACGCCGTGCCGCGCCAGCGCCGGAACCTGGTAGCACACGCTCTTGCCGCCGCCCGTGGGCATCAGCACCAGCGCGTCCCCACCGCCCACCACGTGCGCGATGGCGTCCGCCTGCAGGCCGCGGAAATCAGGGAAGCCGAACACCCGGCGCAGGATGTCCCGCGGGCTCTCTCCGCCGGGTTGGCTCAGGGCCTGGGCCGGTGCGGTGCTCAGGGCAGGTCGATGTCGATCTCGGCGCGCCGGTCGGTCACGCCCTGCTGGCTGCCCGGCGGCGTTCCCCCCGCCTTGGTGACGACCAGGCTGCCCGGCACGCCGTCCTTGATCAGCGCGGCGGTGACGACGTCCGCCCGGGCCTGCGACAACTTCACGTTGTCGGCCGGGGCACCCGCCGGGTCGGCATAGCCGATCACCTCCACTGCGGCCTTGGGAAAGCGCTTCGACACGCCGGCCGCATTGTCGACGATGCGGCTCGCCGACTCGTCCAGTTGCGTGGAGAAGGGGGTGAAGAACACGGGATACATACGGTCGGGCGCCTGCTGGGCGCACCCCGTGAGGGCAAGCAGGCAGCAGCCGGACAAGACGCGGCGCATAGAAAAACTCCAAGTGGTCGCACGCCTAACTGCCTCGCGCCGCGAAGCCCCGTCAATCGCCCAATGGCGACACGCCGCTATGCCGCCGCCGCCACCGCGCGACCGCCGGACAGGCGCCAGATGCGGTCGAGTTGCTCCACCCCGGTCAGGCGGTGGGCGATCAACAGTAGCGTGCGCCCTTCGGCCAGCCCGTTCAGGGTGCGCAGGAATTGCCGCTCGGTCTGCGCGTCCAGCCCGCTGCCGGGCTCGTCCAGCACCAGGATCGGCGCGTCCGACAACAACGTCCGCGCCAGCGCGATCCGCCGCCCCTGGCCGCCCGACACGCGCGCGCCGCCCTCACCGAGCCAGGTGTCGAGCCCGTCCGGCAGGCCGCGCACGAACTCGCCGATCTCCGCCCCGTCCAGCGCGCGCCACAGCGCCGGCTCGTCCGCACCCGGGCGGCCGAGCAGCAGGTTGGCGCGGATGGTGTCGTCGAACAGGTGGGTCGCCTGCGAGAGGAAGCCGATGCGGGCGCGCACGTCGCCCGAGGCCAGGGTGGCGATGTCGGTCCCGCCGAGCTCGACCGTGCCGGCATTGGGTGCGACCAGCTTGAGCAGCAGGCCGGCCAGGGTCGACTTGCCGCAGCCGGACGGCCCCAGGATCGCCATCCGCGCGCCCTGCGGCACCTCGAGCGTGAGGCCGTCGAACAACTCCGGCTGGTCCGCGCCCCAGCGGAAATGCACCCCGGCGAAGCGCAGCGCGTTGCCCGCCGGCGGGTCGGCCGGTTGCACGGGCTCCGGCACTGCGGCGTGCGGCGCGGCGGCTTCCAGCACCCGGGTGGCCGCCGCTGCCGCGTGGCCCGCCAGCACGCCGGCCCGCGGCAGGCCGCCCGCCACCTCGAACGCCGCCACCAGCAGGAACACCGCCCCGACCGCGAACACCGGCCGAGCCCCAGCACCCAGCAGGATGGCCAGCAGTGCCGCCTGCGCGCACAGGAAGCCACCCGCCTGCGCCACGATCGCTCGGCCCGCCAGCCGCCGCTGGGCACCTCGCGCGGCCGCGTCGCATGCTGCCATCCGCTCCAGCATCCGCCCTTCGGCGCCGAACACCCGCACCTCGCGCAACCCGGACAGCGCGTCCAGCACCGCCACCCGCAGCGCGGCGGTAGCAGTGGCCATGTCGGCGCCATAGCGGCTGGCGAACCCGGCGGCGATGGCCGGCGCCACGAACGCGGCCAGCACGAACAGCACGCAGGCGATCAGCCCCTGGACCCAGACGCTGCCGCCATACCCCACCAGCAACGCCACCAGGATGGGCAGCAGCACGACGGCCACCGCGAGCGGCACCATGATGCGCAAATAGAGCCCGTCCAGCGTCTCCACGTCGTCCACCAGCCTGGCCGCGACGTCTCCAGCGCGGGCCATGCCAAGGCCGCCGGCCGAACGCCGGGCCAACGCGCGGAAGAACCACACCCGCAAATCCGCCAGGGCGCGGAAGGTCGCGGCATGGGTCACCATCCGCTCGCTGTAGCGTAGCACCACCCGCACCGGGCCGAGCACGGTCAGCAACGCCAGGCCACCCGCCGCGGCACCGAGCAGCAGAATCGCCACATGCCCGCCCGCCAGCGCCAGCAGGGCCACCCCGGACAGCGCGGAGGCGACTGCCACCAGCAGGCCCACGCCCAGCGACGCCCAGCGACGCCGCCACAGCAACAGGATGCGGCCGAGCGCGCGCATCGCGGTGTCGTTCATGCCGCCCCCCGCGCCGGCGTCACCCGTCCGTCCCGCAGGTCGAGCCGTCGCGAGCCGAAGCTGTGCGCGGCCGCGGCGTGGCTCGCCAGCACCACCGTGCGCCCCACCGCCAGACGGCGCAGGCTGTCCAGCACGTCCCCCTCGGTCACCGGGTCGAGATGCGCGGTCGGCTCGTCCAGCAGCAGCAACGGCGCGTTCTTGAGAAAAGCGCGGGCGATCGCCACCCGTTGCGCCTGCCCGCCCGACAGGCCGTAGCCGCCCTCGCCCACCACCGTGTCCAACCCGGCGGGCAGGCCATCGGCAAACGCGCTCACCCGGGCGTTGCGCGCCGCCGTCTCGAGCTCCCGGTCGCTGGCATCGGGGCGGGCGAAGCGGATGTTCTCCCCGATTGTGCCGGCGAAGATCACCGGGTGCTGGCCGATCGCCGTCGTCATCCGCATGAGCGCGGCAGGGACAACGCTGGCGATGTCGGCGCCGTTGATCAGGATGCGCCCGCCCTCCGGCGCCACGAAGCCCAGCAGCAGCTCGATGATGGTCGACTTGCCCGAGCCGGACGGCCCCGCCAGTACCAGCGTCTCGCCGGCGGGGACGCGGAAGCTCACGTCCTGCAGCGCCGGGCCGCGGGTCGCGTCCCAGGTGAAGCCGACATGCTCGAACGCGACCGAAACGCCATGCGCCGCCACGGTGCGGATCGCCGGGCCATCCACCACCGCAGCGGCCGCGGGCGGCACCGCGGCGAGCGCCTCGGCTGCGGCAGAGGCGTGCGAGCGGTCCTGGTAGGCGACGGAAAACGCGCGCAAGGGGGCGAAGAACTCGGGGACCAACAGCAGCACGAACACGGCTTCGGTCGGATTCAACCGGTGCGCCGCCGCCGCCGTGCCGTAGCGGATGGCGAGCAGCACCAGCGCCAGCGCGACCGCGCAATCCAGCGCTGCCGACGCGATGAACGCCACCCGCAACACCCGCATGGTGCGCCGCCTGAGCTCGTCCGCCGCCTGCGCCAGCGCGGACGCCTCGTCCGCCGCCCGGCCGGCCAGCACGATGGAGGAAATCCCACGCACCCGGTCGAGGAAGCGCGCCTGCAGCCGGGCCATCGCGGTGAGTTGCCGGCGGGATGCCACCGCCGCGCCGATGCCCGACACGGCCTGCGCGACCGGCACCAGCAGCCCGGCGGCACCCAGGATCAGCGCGCCCACAGGGTCGGCGATGGCGACGCACACCAGCACCAGCAGCGGCCCGGCGATCGCCAGGCTGGCTGCCGGGAGCCAGCGGGCGAAGAAGCCGTCCAGCGCGTCGATCCGGTCCACCACGGTGGTGCTGAGCGCCGCGGAGTGCTCCCCTCGCAGCACCGCCGGGCCCGCTGCCAGCAGCCGGGCAAAAGCATCCCGTCGCAACCGCTGGCGGGCAGAGGCTCCTGCCGCCACCGCGCTGCGGTCCCCCAGCACCAGCAGCGCCGCCCGCAGCAACGATGCCGCGACAAAACCCGCCACCGCCCAGGCGGCCGCCGGTGCCTGTCGGCTCAACGCGGCACCGAGGATTGCCGCCACGCATCCGGTCTGGCCGATGGCGAGGGCCACGCCGGCCAGCCCGAACAACACCGCCGGCAGGGCAGCCTTGCGCCCCGCAGCGGTTTCGGTCCGCAACCATGCGCGGCCGGACTTGGTCAGTTCGCTCATGATCGCCGATGTAGCGACACTGCCGCGGCCTGCCCACCCGTGTCGCGGGTTAAAGCTGCGTCAGGCGCCCAGTGCGGTCTTGGCCGCGGCCGCCAGGAACCGTGCGGCCACCGGCAAGATGGCGTCATTGAAGTCGTAATGCGGGTTGTGCAGCTCCCGACCGCCTGCCGAGGGCCCATTGCCGATCCAGGCGAACGCCCCCGGCCGGTGCACCAGGAACTCGCCGAAATCCTCGCTCGCCATCGAGGCCGCCACGTCGCGCCGCACCGCCAGCCCCGCGCCCTGCGCCGCCTGCACCGCCAGCAATGCCTCCGCCTCGCTGTTAGCGACCCGCACCACGCCGATGCCCAGCTCCACCGTGGCCGCCACGTCGAGCATCGCCGCGACACCCGCCACCACCCGCCTTATGCCCGCCTCCACTTGCGCATGCACGTCCGGCCGGTGGGTACGGAAGGTGCCGCCCATGACCACGCGGTGCGGAATCTGGTTGCTGGCGATGCCGCCATTGATGGTGCAGATCGACACCACGGCGGTGTCCAGCGGGTCCACGTTGCGCGCCACGATCGATTGCAGCGCGACCATCACGTGCGCCGCGGCGAGCATCGGGTCCCGCGTCAGATGCGGCATCGCGGCGTGCCCGGCGTGGCCGTCCAGCGTGATCACCACGCGGGAGCCCTGCGCCATCACCGCGCCCTGGTGCACGAACACCTCGCCCGCTGGCAGGCCCGGCATGTTGTGGTAGCCGAAGATGCGCTCCATCGGGAAGCGCTCTAGCAGGCCGTCCTGCAGCATCGCCTTGGCGCCGCCATAGCCCTCTTCGGCCGGTTGGAACACGAGCTGGATGGTGCCCGCCCAGTCCGTCTCCCGCGCCAGCAAGGCCGCCGCGCCCAGCAGGCTCACGGTGTGCCCGTCATGCCCGCAGGCATGCATCACGCCGGGCCGGGTCGAGCCGTAGGCGGCGCCGGTCTGCTCCTCGATGGGCAGCGCGTCCATGTCGGCCCGCAAGCCCACGCTGCGGTTGGAGACGCCGCGCCGCAGCGTCGCCACCACCCCGTGGCCGCCGACGCCGGTGGCGTGCTCGATGCCCAACTCGGTCAGCCGCGCCGACACGAACGCGGCCGTCTCGCTCTCCTGCTGCGACAGCTCCGGATGGGCGTGCAGATGGCGTCGCCAGGCGGTCAGTTGGGCGTCCAGCGCCGAAGCGATCGAGGGTGCGTTTGCCTGGGTCATGATGGCGCACTCTCCCCCGCCAGCCCCGCGGCGTCCAGGCTGCTCTGGCGGGCGGACCGTTGCGCCGGCCGCATTGGCAACCGGATGACGTAGCGCGTACCATGGCCATGCTCGATGGCAAGGGTGGCGCCAAGCTGGCGGCTGAACCCGCGGATCAGCCGCAACCCGATGCCGTCGCGCTGCGCCTCGTCCGCCCCGCGCGCCTCGATCCCCACGCCGTCATCGCTGATCTCGAGGTCGAGCGCGGTGCCAGACTCGGTCAGGCTCACGTGGATCGTGCCGGACCGGTTGCCTGGGAAGGCGTATTTCACCGAGTTGGTCACGATCTCGGTCACGATCAGCGCCATCGGTACCGCCTCGTCGCTGGACAGCCGCAGCTCCGGCGCCTCGATCAGCAGCGAGATGCGGTCGCCCTCTACCTCCCCGATGGCCTGGAACAACTGGCCGCACAGCTCGGTGAGGAAGGAGCGCATGTTGATCATGTGCAGCTCGCCATCGGCGTAGAGGTGGCGGTGCAGCGTCGCCAACGCCCGCACCCGGTCGCGCGCGGCCTGGAACTCGGCCCGCGCCTCCGGCAGCCGGATGCGGCTCGCCTGCAGGTTGAGCAGGCTCGCGATGATCTGCAGGTTGTTCTTGACCCGGTGATGCACCTCGAGCACCAGCAACGTCTGCTGCTCCTGCGCCTGCAGCAGCTCGGCCTCCTTCTGGCGCAACACCCCGGTGGCGGCGGCGAACGACTTGGCCAGTTGCTGCACCTCGTCCGGCGCGCCTCGCATGTCCCCGGGAGCGAACACCTCCCCCGCCCGCCAGTGCCGCACGCTCTCGCTCAACCGGCGCAACGGCGCACCGAACGCCAGGTCGGCCCCAAATAGCATCGCCGCCAACCCGGCCAGCAACAGCGCGCCGAGTTCGCTCGTGCGCACTGCCAGCACGCGCAGCGCCTTCTGGTGCTCCGTCTCCGCGCTGACGGCCACCACCAGCTTCCACCCGCCCGCCATGTTCGAGGTGGCGTAGGCGTACCGCTGCCCCGCCGCCGACAGCCCGCGCACCACCGCTGGTTGCGGCCCGAGTAGCGCCGCCATGACCGGCACCGTCGGCAGCGCGGTCGGCAAGTCGCCCACCGCGCTGGCAATGCGTCGCTGGTCGTCCAGCAACCAGGCGGCAGCATGATTGCTCGCGATGTCCGCCAACGCCGCACCCAAGGGGAACGGCGTCAGCACCTTGGCCATCACCGCACCCGTGCCGTTCGACGCAGCCACCACGAGCGGACCGTCCGCGCCCAGCAGCCCGAGGCTGAACGGCGCGCCCTGCCGCGCCCGGTCGAACCACGACGGTTGACCCGGCATCGCGCGCGGCGGCCTGCGGACAGTGCAGCGCTCGCTGCCATCGGCATCGAACACCAGCAGGAGGGGGACGGCCGCCGGAACGCCATCGCAGGTCGAAGCACCGTGATGATTGAGCGCCGCCACCATCGCCTGGCTTACGGTGGCGGCAATCTCGCCGCGCAGCTCGGCCAGCACCTGGCCTTCGATCACCGCGGCACGCTCTTCCGAGCCCTTGTTGACGCTGTAGTAGTCCTGCATCACCACGGTCGCCGCCATCAGCGTGATCGGCACTGCCGCGACCAGGCACAGGGCGGCAAGGCGGCTACGGGTCTGGCCAGCGCGCGACCACCCGGTCGGCAGCCGCGGAAGCTTCACTTGTTTCGGTCGTCTTCGATCAGTTTGAGCAGGTCGTCCGGGATGGGCTCGCTCGCCACATCGTCATAAATCTGGTGCAACCCTCGGTTCAGCCAGATGTCGAACGCCTTGGTCTTGACCGGCGGCTCCTTGCCACCCTTCCCCTGTTTCGGCTGTTTGTCCTTCATATCCGGATGCTTCACACCACCACGCTCCGGATAGAGAACCGGCTACAGAGTAGCCGGTTCCGTGAGGATTTCGTTTGGCCAGTCGGCCTCAGCCCATCGCGTCAAGCAGCCAAGTTGTCGTCGCTGCCGGACAGCGGACCCTGCGACAGCAACATGGTCCGATCGATCTTGCGGGAAGAGCGGCCCGTCTCCTTCGTCTCGCCCATCAGCCAAGCCTCCAACTGACGCCGGGCGCGAAACACGCGGCTTTTCGCCGTGCCGACCGCGCAGCCGGTGGCCTCGGCGAGCGCCTCGTAGCTCATGCCATGCACGACGACCATCACCAGCGCCTCGCGCTGGTCCGCGGGCAGGCGGTTCATCGCCACACCAAGCTCCTTGAGCGCCAACCGATCCTCGTGCGGAGCGTCGGTCGCGAACACGGACTGCGGCACGTCGTCGATGTCGGTGGTGTCACGGCGCTTGCGCAGGTTCGAGATGAACCGGTTGCGCAGGATGCGGTGCATCCAGGCGGCGAAGTTGGTGCCGGGGATGAACGTGGTGTGCGCCGACAGCGCGTTGCACACCGCGTCCTGCACCAAGTCTTCCGCCGCTGCCCGATTGCGCGTCAGCGCCAGCGCCTGGACGCGGAGTTTGGGGAGAATGGCAATAACCTGGTCGTGGAACACATTGGTCATTCGTTGGTCTCCGTCACTTCATCCAACCAATGCCGCAACCCGGGCGAACGCTGCATCGCCGGCAACACGAAAACGCGAGGTCATGCAACGGTGCTGCAGTGGCCGTTGCCCGGCCATAAAGCCCCGCTAGGGTGCGGCCCAGATGAAAAGCCGTTCCCCAGAACCCTGGCCGGGCCTCCCGTTCAGCGCCCCAAGGCGCGGGCAATCAGGCGTCCGCGCCCTCGGGAGCCAGGATGCGGGCCAACTGGGTCCGCGCGCGCGACACCCGCGCCCGCATCGTGCCGACCGGAACGCCGCATATCAGCGCCGCCTCCTCATGGGTCAGCTCCTGCGCGCCGACCAGCACCAGCGCCTCCCGCAGCAACGGCGGGAGGCGCCAAAGCTGGCGCTCCAGGTCGCGCATCTCGCTCTGGTCGGCCTGGCCCCCGTCCACCGCCTCCTCCAACGGGCCGTGTGCCCCAAGCGCGGCCGCCTCCCGCTGCCGCCGCCGGGTCTGCTCGAAGAACAGGTTGCGCAGGATGGTGAACAGCCACGCCTTGAGGTTGGTGCCGGCCTGGAACTGGTCCAACGCCGCCAGCGCCCGCACCACCGTGTCCTGCACCAGGTCGTCGGCCAGCACCCGGTCGCGCGCCAGGAAGCGGGCGAAGGCGCGCAAATCCGGCAGCAGCGCCAGCATGTCGCGACGCAGCGCCTCGCTGGGGGTGTCGGCCGGCCTGGGGCAGGTGCTCTGGCTCACGGTCGCTCGCTGCTGCCAATCATCGCAACGGGGTATTCCCCGCCGGTCCGCACTGGGCAAGTAGAGGTTTCGTTATGACCAGTTTTCTTCGCGAGGACCTCCTGCGCGCGCTGCCCTATGGCCGCCGCTTCGCTCGCGCGCTGGCCGGCAGCCAGGCCACCGGGGACGCCGTGGTGGCCAACGCCGTCCGCCACCTGCTCTCCGGCGCCTGCCAGCAACCGGACCCGCGGCTGGCGCTCTACGAGGGCATCCTGCACCAGACCCCCGCCACGGTCGAACCCGGCGATGGCCACCTGATGTCTCACCAGCAGCGCCATCTGGTCCTGCTGACGTCTCTTGAAGAGGTACCGCTGGAAGCCGCCGCAAGCCTGGTCGGCACCGACGTGGCCAGCGCCGAAGCCATGCTGGCCGACGCCCGCGAGCAACTGCGCACCGCCGCCGCCACCGACGTCCTTATAATAGAGGACGAGCCCATCATCGCGATGGACATCGAGGAGCTGGTGCTGGGCTGCGGCCACCGCGTGGTCGGCGTCGCCTCCACCGAAGCCGACGCAGTGGAGATCGCCCGCAAGCACCGCCCCGGGCTGATCCTGGCCGACATCAACCTCGGCGCCGGCGGCGATGGCAGTGCCGCAGTCGCCCGCATCATGCGCAGCCATTACGCCCCCGTGATCTTCGTCACCGCCTACCCGGAACGGCTGCTGACCGGGGACGCGCTCGAGCCGGCCTTCGTCATTACCAAGCCGTTCGAGCCGCTCACGCTCGCCATCGCAACGTACCAGGCGGTGACCGGGGGCGTCCGGCTGGACTGAGTTTTGGGAACCGCCCCCACTCCGAAGCGTCTCACTCCCGCTTTTCGCGCGCTGCAGAGGGCCTGAGCCAGCATGAATGCCATCGACAAGGCCGCCACCGAGCGCCCCTCCACCGCCGGGCCTGCGGACGCACCCGCACGCCGGCAACGGGCCCGCATCCGCTACATCGACCCCGTTGCCACTGACATGGACACGGTGTTCGCTGACACCGAGCGCCTCGGCTTCACCGCCATCCTGATGCCGCCACCCTGGCGACCCGGCGCGAGCGGGGACCGGTTCGCGCCCGCCAGCCTGGACGACCTGCACCCCGCACTCGGGGGCGGCCTCGCCACGCAAGGGCTGGAGGCGCTGGCCCAGCGCGCCCAGGACCATGGCCTGCAGGTGCTGCTCGACCTGCCGCTCGCCTCCATCGCCACCGACTTCGAAGGCAGCGCGCCGCCCTTCACGCCCACCCCAGCCGCCGACCCGCTGGACCCGCGGCACAACGTCCCCCGCCACTCCCGCCTACTGGCGGACCCGGCCGGAGTCGGCGCCTGGTGGGGCCGCTACGCCGCCCGTTTCGTCGCGGCCGGGATCGCCGGCTTCCGCGTGCTGGGCTTGACCGAAGCGGCCGACGCGTTCGCCCCGCTGCGCGCCGCCCTGCCCGGCGCCACCCTCATCGCCTGGACCCCGGGCGTGCTGCAGCCCGCCTATGCCGCCCTTGCTGGCGCGGACTACGTGGTGCCGTCCCTGCCCTGGTGGGACGGCGTGGCCGACTGGTTCTGGGACGAGTGCCGCGCCCTGCGCCAGGTCGCCCCGTTGCTGGCCTGCCCGGAAGCGCCGTTTGGCACCCGCCTGGCCGCCACCGTGCACGAACCGGCCCGACTCGCCGCCACCCTGCGCCGCGCCGCTGGCCTGGCCTGCATGGTCGGCGATGGTTGGCTGGTGCCCGCCGGGTTCGAAACCGGCGCACGCCGCAAGCTGGACCGCCAGCCCGAGCCGGGCTCGGTCTACGTGGACCTGGCCGCGATGAACGCGCGCATCGCGGAAGGCAGCAGCCTGCCCGGCGAGGCCCAACCGCTCACCGGCGCCGGTGCTGCCCCGCTCGCCCTGTTGCACACCGACGCAGCCGACGCCCGCTTCGCCACCACTGCCCGGCTCGCCCTGCTCAACACCGACGTGGCACGCAGCCGCACGCTCGACCCGGCGTCCATCCTGCCGCTCATCGGTGGCACGCTGGAGCCCTTCACGCGCGACGCCGAAACGCTGCGTCCCGGCAGCAAGATTACCCTCGCGCCCGGCGAGCTGCAGCTCTACTCGGCAAATTCGGCTCCGAACGGCCACGACGCCGGGCCGCTCGACGCCGACGCCGCACGCCGCGCTGCCGAAAGCCCCCGTGTCGCCATCGAGGCGCCGGCGCCCTGCATCGAAGACGGCGCCCTGCCAGTGAAGCGCGTGGTGGGCGAGGTGGTGACCGTGACCGCCGACGTGATCTGCGACGGGCACGACCAATTGGCCGCCGTGCTGCGCTGGCACGAGCCGGGCGCGCCGGACAGCGGCCACGAGGTGCGCATGCGCCCGCTCGGCAACGACCGTTACGCGGCGGACCTGCCGCTGACCCGGATCGGCGCCTACGAGTACGGCATCGAGGCCTGGCGGGACGCGTTCGGCTCGTTCAAGGACGAATTGGCCAAGAAGCACGCGGCCGGTGTCGACGTGCACCTCGAGCTCCAGGAAGGCGTGGCCCTGCTGGCCCGCACCGCCGCCCATGCCAAGGCCAGCCTGGCCGCCAGCGTGAAGCAAACCGCCGACATGCTCACCAGCGCCACCGACGAGGTGCGGCTACAGACCTTCCTTTCGCCCGAACTCACCACCCTGATGCAGGCCGCCGACAACCGCCCCCGCGCCGCCAGCCTGCCGCGCCCGGTGCGCATCGACGCCGAACGCAGCGGCGCCGGGTTCGCCGCCTGGTATGAGGTGTTCCCCCGCTCGATGAGCGACGACGCTAACCGCCACGGCACCTTCCGCGACGTCGAGCGCCACCTGCCCCGTATCCGGGCGATGGGTTTCGACGTGCTGTATTTCCCGCCCATCTCGCCCATCGGCCGCATCAACCGCAAGGGCCGCAACAACACCCTCACCCCCACCGAGGACGACGTCGGGAGCCCCTACGCGATTGGCTCCACGGAGGGCGGCCACGACGCGATCCACCCGCAATTGGGCACGGTCGACGACTTCCGCCATTTGGTGGCAGAAGCCGCGGCGCATGGCCTGGAGCTGGCGATCGACTATGCCATCCAGTGCTCGCCCGACCACCCCTGGCTAAAGCAGCACCGCGACTGGTTCGACTGGCGGCCCGACGGCTCGATCAAATACGCCGAGAACCCGCCCAAGAAGTACCAGGACATCGTCAACGTCGACTTCTACGCCGAGGGCTCCATCCCCGGGCTCTGGGTGGCGCTGGCCGAGGCGGTGCTGTTCTGGTGCAAGCTCGGCGTGCGGCTGATCCGCGTCGACAACCCGCACACCAAGCCGCTGCCGTTCTGGCGCTGGATGATCGCCGCCGTGCGCGAGCGCTACCCGGACGCGGTGTTCCTCGCCGAGGCCTTTACCCGGCCCAAGGTGATGTACCGCCTGGCCAAGGTCGGCTTCAGCCAATCCTACACCTATTTCACCTGGCGCGAGACCAAGCGCGACATGGAACAATACCTGACCGAACTGGCCGAGCCCGGCCCGCGCGAGTTCTTCCGCCCGCATTTCTTCGTCAATACGCCCGACATCAACCCGGTCTACCTGCAAAACGCCGGCCGCCCGGCCTACCTCATTCGAGCCGCGTTGGCCGCCACCCTGTCCGGGTTGTGGGGCGTCTATACCGGCTTCGAATTGTGCGAGGGCACGCCATTGCCGGGCCGCGAGGAGTATCTCGACAGCGAGAAATACCAAATCCGCGTCTGGGATTGGGACCGGCCGGGCAACATCGTGCCCGAGATCACCGCGCTCAACCGCATCCGCCGCGCCAACCCGGCGCTGCACTCGCACCTCAACACCACCTTCCTGCCCGCCGGCAACGACGCCGTCAGCGTGTTCCTAAAGGCCACGCCGGACCGCAGCAACGCCCTGGTGGTCGCCATCTCCTACGATCCGAACCAAGCCCAGCAGGCCACCTGGGAGTTCCCGTTCTGGACCTGGGGCGCCACCGAGCAGACGCCGTTCGAGGCCGAGGACCTGCTGACCGGCGAGCGCGTGACCTGGCGGGGCAAGCAGCAGGTTGTGCGGCTCGAGCCCGCGCGCCCATACACCATCTGGCGCGTCCGCGCCGTCTCCTGACCCAAACCGAGGCTCCTTTTGCCAGACACCGTCCTTGCTGCCGCCACTCCGCCCGCCCTCACCAGCGCCGCCGAGGACCCGACCTGGTTCAAGGACGCGATCATCTACCAGCTCCACGTGAAGAGCTTCTTCGACGCCAACAACGACGGCGTCGGAGACTTCCGCGGCGTGATGGAGAAGCTCGACTACATCGCCGAACTCGGCGTCACCGTGGTCTGGCTGCTGCCGTTCTATCCGTCGCCCCGCCGCGATGACGGCTATGACATCGCGGACTACCGCGGCGTCCACCCTGACTACGGCACCCTGGCCGATGCGCGCGCCTTCGTGCAGGCCGCGCATGAACGCGGCATTCGCATCATCACCGAGCTGGTGATCAACCACACCTCCGACCAGCACCCCTGGTTCCAGCGCGCCCGCCAGGCTCCCAAGGGCAGCCCAGAGCGCGACTTCTACGTCTGGTCCGACACCGACGAGAAGTACAGCGGCACCCGCATCATCTTCACCGACACCGAGTCGTCGAACTGGACCTGGGACGAGGTTGCCGAGCAATACTACTGGCACCGCTTCTTCTCTCACCAGCCGGACCTGAACTTCGACAACCCGGCAGTGCTGGACGAAGTGCTCTCGGTGATGCGCTTTTGGCTCGACATCGGCATCGACGGCCTGCGCTTGGACGCGGTGCCCTACCTGGTGGAGCGCGAGGGCACCAACAACGAGAACCTGCCCGAGACCCACGCCGTCCTGAAGAAGATCCGCGCCGAACTCGACATCCACGCGCCGGGCCGCATGCTGCTCGCCGAGGCCAACCAGTGGCCGGAGGACGCCCAGGTCTACTTCGGCGAGGGCGACGAGTGCCACATGTCGTTCCACTTCCCGCTGATGCCGCGCATGTACATGGCCATCGCGCAGGAAGACCGCTTCCCCATTACCGACATCATGCGCCAGACCCCCGCCATCCCAGCCAACTGCCAATGGGCGGTGTTCCTGCGCAACCATGACGAGCTAACGCTCGAGATGGTGACCTCGGACGAGCGCGACTACCTGTGGGAGACCTACGCCGCGGATCGCCGCGCCCGCCTCAACCTCGGCATCCGCCGCCGCCTGGCACCGTTGCTGCAGCGCGACCGCCGCCGGGTCGAGCTGATGAATGGCCTGCTGCTCTCCATGCCCGGCACGCCGGTGATCTACTACGGCGACGAGATCGGCATGGGCGACAACATCTTCATCGGCGACCGCGACGGCGTGCGCACCCCGATGCAGTGGTCCATCGACCGCAACGGCGGCTTCTCCCGCGCCGACCCGGCCAAGCTGGTGCTGCCGCCGATCATGGACCCGATCTACGGCTTCGCCGCCGTCAACGTCGAGGCGCAGGCGGCTGACCCGCACTCGCAGCTTAACTGGATGCGCCGCATGCTCGCCGTGCGGCAGCGCCACCGCGCGTTCGGCCGCGGCACGCAGCGCTTCCTCTATCCCGGTAACCGCAAAGTGCTCGCCTATTTGCGCGAATTCACCTTGGAGGACGGCACCGAAGAGACGCTGCTTTGCGTATACAACCTGTCGCGTTCGGCCCAAGCCGCCGAACTCGACATCTCGACGCTGGCTGGCCGCGTGCCGGTGGATATCGTAGGCGGCTCGGTGTTTCCGGCGGTAGGCAACCTACCCTACCTGCTCACCATGCCGCCCTACGCGTTCTACTGGTTCCTGCTCGCGTCGGACGTGCAACTGCCGATTTGGCACATCCCACAGCCGGAAGCCATGCCAGAATTCTCCACCATCGTGCTGCGGAACTCGATCGAGGAAGTGCGGCCCGGCTACGGCAGGTCGGTGCTCGAGAACGAGGCGCTCCCGCTCTATCTGCCCAAGCGGCGCTGGTTCGCCTCCAAGACCGAGAAGCTTTCCAAGACCCGGCTGGCCTACTTCGTCCGGCTGACCACCACGCCCGAGCCGGTGTTCCTGACCGAGGTTGAAGCCACGCTCGACCTGGCCGGCGGCGGTACCCGCACCGAGCGCTACACGCTGCCCATGGGCGTCGCTTGGGAAGACAGCGCCATCGGCAACCTGCCTGCCCAATTGGCCATGGCGCGCGTGCGTCTCGGTGCCCGCGTCGGCTACCTGACGGACGGCTTCGCGCTCGACGGCTTCACCCGCGCCGTGCTGCGCTCGCTTCGTGCCAGTGAGACCATCCCGTTCGAGGGCGGCAAAGTCGAGTTCCGCCCGACCTCGTTGCTGGCGAGCCTGGAACTAGCCGAAGACGCCGAAATCCGCCGCCTTTCGGCCGAGCAGTCCAACTCTTCCCTCATCGTCGGTGATACGGTGGTGATGAAGGTGGTGCGCCGCGTCACCGCTGGGGTGCATCCCGAGGGCGAAATCACCCGCTTCCTGACCGAGCGCGGCTTCAGCAACACCGCCCCGCTCTACGGCGAAGTGGTGCGCGTCGATCCTGACGGCACGCCCAACACGGTGGGCCTGGTGCAGGGCTTCATCCGCAACCAGGGCGACGGCTGGGGCTGGACGCTGGAATATCTCGAGCGCGTGGTGGACGAACTCTCGACCACAGCCGACACCGAGGCCGACGCCACCGACGCCTTCGCCGGCTACAACGTGTTTGCCGCCGCCATTGGCCAGCGCCTGGGCGAGCTGCACGCCATGTTCAGCGAGCCCAGCGACGACCCGGCATTCACGCCCGAGTCCGCCACGCCCGAAATACTGGACGAGTGGGCAAGCGGCGCCATCGAGGAGCTCGACCTCGCATTGGGCATGCTGGCACGGGTGAAGGAGTGGCCCAGCGCGCAGGCCGAGAACTCGGCCAAGACCATCACCGCCCATGCCGACGCCTTGCGTGACGCCGCCCGCAAGCTCGCCGCCCGCGGCACCGGCTCCCTGCGCACCCGGGTGCATGGGGATTTCCACCTTGGCCAGGTGCTCGTCGTGCAGTCGGACGCCTACCTGATCGACTTCGAGGGTGAGCCCGCCCGTACCATGGAGCAGCGCCGCGCCAAATCCTCCCCGTTGCGGGACGTGGCGGGCCTGCTGCGCTCGTTCGAATACGCCGCCGCCGCCGCCCTGCCCGGCCGGGTGGCCACCGCGCCCGCCGCCATCGGCCGCCGTGCCGACATCCTCGACGGCTTCCGCGTCGACGCTGAGGCGGCCTTCCTGGAGGCCTATCGCGCCGTGCTCGAGGCCGCGCCGGTGAAGTGGGTCGAGCTCAAGGCGGAACAGGCCGTGCTCGACCTGTTCCTGCTGGAAAAGGCCGCCTACGAAATCCGCTACGAAGCCGCCAACCGCCCCACCTGGATCGGCATTCCCTTGCAAGGTCTCTACACCATCGCCGCCCGCCTGCTCGACCTGCCGCCGGAGAGCCCCAATGCTTGACAGCGTCGAACTCGGCATTGACCAGGGCGCCATCGAGGCGCTTGTCCACGGCCGTCACGGCGACCCGTTCGCCCTGCTCGGCCCGCATGGCGACACCGTGCGCGCGTTCATCCCCGGCGCGGAAAACATCAGCGTCGTGGACAGTGACACCGGGCTGCTGGTGGGCGAACTCACCCGCCTGCATCCGGCCGGGTTCTTCGCCGGCCCGGTGCGCAGCCATGGCGCCTATCGCCTGCGCATCGGCGAAGGGACCGCGTCGTGGGAAACCGAGGACCCGTATTCCTTCCCGCCTATCCTCGGCGACATGGACGTCTACCTGCTCGCCGAGGGCCGCCACCGTGATTTCGGCCGCTGCCTCGGCGCGCATCCCGCCACCATCGACGGCGTCCACGGCGTGCGCTTCGCACTCTGGGCGCCCAACGCGCAGCGCGTGTCGGTGGTGGGGGACTTCAACGGTTGGGACGGCCGCTGCCACCCGATGCGCAAACGCCACGGCCCCGGCGTGTGGGAGCTGTTCGTGCCGCGTATCGCCGCGGGTGAGTTCTACAAATACGAACTGCTTGGCCCCTGGGGCGAGCTGCTGCCGCTCAAGGCCGACCCGGTGGCCTGGGCCGCCCAGATCGCCCCGCTCACCGCCTCCATCGTGGTGGAGGACGAGCCTTTCCCCTGGACCGACACGGCGTGGCTCGCCGACCGCGCGGCGCACCAGGCTGAGGCCAAGCCTATTTCGGTCTACGAGGTGCACGCCGGGTCGTGGTCGCCGGCGGCGCATGACGGCGTCGATTCGTGGGACCGCCTGGCTGACCAGTTGGTGCCCTATGTCGCCAGCATGGGCTTCACCCATGTCGAACTGATGCCGATCATGGAGCACCCGTTCGGCGGCTCCTGGGGCTACCAGCCGCTGGGCCAGTTCGCACCCTCCGCCCGGCTCGGCCCGCCCGAAGCGTTCGCCCGCTTCGTCGACCGGTGCCACGCCGCCGGCGTCGGCGTCATCCTGGACTGGGTGCCGGCGCACTTCCCCACCGACACCTACGGGCTCGGCCAGTTCGACGGCACCGCGCTCTACGAACACCAGGATCCGCGCGAGGGCTTCCACCCCGAGTGGAACACGCTGATCTACAATCTCGGCCGCAACGAAGTGAGGGCGTTCCTCATTGGGTCCGCCCTATTCTGGCTCGAGCACTACCACGCCGACGGCATCCGCGTGGACGCGGTGGCGTCCATGCTCTACCGCGACTACAGCCGCAAGCATGGCGAGTGGGTGCCAAACCAATATGGCGGCCGCGAAAACCTCGAATCCGTTGCCTTCCTGCAGGAGCTGAGCCGCGCCGTAGCCGAACGCGTGCCCGGCGCCCTGCTGATCGCCGAGGAAAGCACCGCCTGGCCCGGCGTCACCCGCAGCCCGGACGAAGGCGGCTTAGGTTTCACCTACAAGTGGAACATGGGCTGGATGCACGACTCGCTGCACTACATGGAGGAGCAGCCGATCTACCGGCAATACCACCATGGCGAGCTGACCTTCGGCCTCGTTTATGCCTTCAGCGAGAAGTTCGTTCTACCGCTAAGCCACGACGAGGTGGTCTATGGCAAGGGCTCGCTGATCGGCAAGATGCCCGGGGACGAGTGGCAGAAATACGCCAATCTACGCGCCTATTTCGGCTTCATGTGGACCCA
This sequence comes from Acetobacteraceae bacterium, assembly GCA_965199105.1. Classification (GTDB taxonomy): domain Bacteria; phylum Pseudomonadota; class Alphaproteobacteria; order Acetobacterales; family Acetobacteraceae; genus LMUY01. Next base: position 3,228,579 of record CBDAQO010000002.1, read on the forward strand.
TCCCGGAAAGAAGCTGTTGTTCATGGGCGGCGAGATCGCCCAGTCGCGCGAGTGGAACCATGACCGCGGGCTCGACTGGCACCTGCTCGACAACCCGCTCAACCACGGCATCCAGAGCGCGCTGCGCGACTTGAACACGCTCTACAAAACCGTCCCCGCCTTGCACCAGCGCGATTGCCAGGGCGACGGCTTCCGCTGGGTGGTGATCGACGACGCGGCGCAGAGCGTCTTCGCATACCTGCGCTTCGGCGACGAAGGCACATCCCCTGCGCTGGTGGTGTGCAACTTCACGCCCGTGCCGCGGCATGGCTACCGCGTGGGCGTGCCGCAGGGCGGCGTGTGGCGCGAGGCGTTCAACTCCGACGCTGGCGTCTACGGGGGCAGCAACCTCGGCAACAACGGCCTCGCCACCGCCGAGGACGCGCCGAGCCACGGCCTGCCCGCCTCCCTCTTGCTGACGCTGCCGCCCTTGGCGACCATCGTCTTGCAAGCCGCTTGATACCCGATACGCCAAGGAGCCTGTTTATGTCCGGCCGGTTTGCCCACACTCTGCCATTCGGCGCCGAACTGGACGGGCAGCACGCGCGGTTTCGCCTTTGGGCGCCCTCGGTCGACCAGGTCGTGCTGGAACTGGACGGCGAGCCGCACCCGATGACCGCCGAAGGTGAGGGTTGGCACACGGCGCGCCTGCATGCGACGCCGGGTCAGAGCTACCTCTATCGTCTGCCCGACGGCCTGAAGTGCCCCGACCCGGCGTCCCGCGCGCAGGCGGACGGGGTGCATGGCCCGAGCCTGGTGGTCGATCCGCGCGCCTACCTTTGGCAAAACACCGAGTGGCAGGGCCGCCCCTGGCATGAGGCCGTGGTCTACGAGCTCCACCCCGGCGCGTTCGGCGGCTTCGAGGGCATCCGCGCGCAACTGCCCCGCCTGGCCGCGCTCGGTGTGACCGCCATCGAGCTGATGCCAATCGCGCAGTTCCCCGGCCAGCATAACTGGGGCTACGACGGCGTGCTGCCCTACGCCCCGCAGTCGAGCTACGGCACGCCGGACCAGCTCAAGGCGATGATCGACGCCGCGCACGGCCTCGGCCTCATGGTCATGCTGGACGTGGTGTACAACCATTTCGGCCCCGACGGCGCCTACCTGCACGCCTTCGCCAAGACGTTCTTCCGCGAGGACGTCCACACACCCTGGGGCGCCGCGATCGACTTCCGCCGCACCGCCGTGCGCGAGTATTTCGAGAACAACGCGATCTACTGGCTGCAGGAATACCGCTTCGACGGCCTGCGCTTCGACGCCGTGCACGCGATCAACGACCCAGGCTTCCTCGACGAACTCGCCGCCTCCATCCGCACCGTCGTAGAGCCGAGCCGCCACGTCCACCTCGTGCTCGAGCATGAGGGCAACGCCGCCCGCCACCTGCGCACCGGGCCCGGCGCGCCCGGGTTTGACGCGCAATGGACCGACGACGTGCACCATTGCTTCCACGTGCTGCTCACCGGCGAGAGCGAGGGCTACTACGAGGACTTCCAGGACCCGGTGAACCAGCTCGCCCGCGCCATGGCCGAGGGGTTCGTCTACCAGGGCGAGGTCTCCAAGCACAGCGGCGAACCCCGCGGCGAACCCTCCGCCCACCTGCCCACCACGGCGTTCGTGATCTGCCTGCAGAACCACGACCAGATCGGCAACCGCGCGCTGGGGGATCGGCTCACCGCCCTGGCCAGCCCGCAGGCCGTGCGCTCCGCCCTGCGCTTCCTGCTCTGCACCCCCATGATCCCAATGGTGTTCATGGGCGAGGAGACCGCAGTGCAGACGCCATTCCTGTTCTTCACCGACCATAACGAGGAGCTTGCCAAGCTGGTGCGGGATGGTCGGCGGTCCGAGTTCAAGCACTTCGCCGCCTTTCAGGACCCGGCGCGGCGAGACCAGATCCCCGACCCCAACGCGCCCGGCACGTTCGACGCGTCCATCCCCGAGTTCGGCCCGTCCCCCTGGATGGCCGGCGTGCTCGGCTTCCGTGCTGGGCAAATCACCCCGGGCATCCCCGGTTGCCGCAGCGCGGGCGTCACGGTGTTGGGCCCCAAGGCGCTCACCGCCGCCTGGCGGCTCGGCAACGAGCGCACGCTGCATCTCTGGCTTAACCTCGACGCGGCGCCTGTATCCGCCGGCGCCATTCCCGCCAAGGGCGCCTGGGTGGAAGACCAGCCGATCCGCGGCGGCGAGTTGCCTGGCCACAGCAGCTTCGCGCTCGTCACCGACGCATGAGCCTGCACGACCTCGCCGAGGCGTCCGGCCTGGCGCTGAGTTGGAAGGATGTGCACGGCCAGTGGCACCGGGTCGGCGACGAATCGTTGCGCAGCGTGCTCGCTTCACTAGGCCTGCACACCGGCAGCGCCGGCGAGATCGCCGACAGTCTCCGGTCCGTCCGCCAGCCCAGCCACCTGCCCCCGCTCGTCACCGCGGATGCGGGCGGTTCGATCCGCCTGCCGGTCGCGGCCGGCGGCTACGAGATCGTACTGGAGGACGGCACCACGGTCTCCGGCACGGCCCGCAGCGAGGAGGCCGGCGCCGCGTTCGAGGTGCCGAGCACGCCGGGCTACCACCGCCTGCGCATCGCCGGCGACGAGGTGGTCCTCGCGGTCGCCCCGCGGCGCGGCTGGACGGTGGCGGACGCGACGCCGGGTCGTCCCTGGGGCCTGGCGGTGCAGCTATACTCGCTCCGCCGGCCCGGCGATGGCGGCCTGGGGGACTTTGCCGCCTTGGCCGGCTTCGTCCGCTCCGCCGCCCGCGCCGGCGCCTCCGCCGTGGCCATCAGCCCGGTGCACGCTCAGTTCAGCGCCACGCCCGACCGGTTCAGCCCCTACTCCCCCTCCAGCCGCACCCTGCTCAACGTGCTGCACGCAGGGTTGGAACTCGACGGCGACGCCGCCCGCGCGCTGGAAGCGGCCGAGCTGGTGGACTGGCCCGCTGCCTCCCGCCTGCGCGTGGCCCGCTTGTCCGAGCTGTTCGACCAGGCGCATGGCACCAAGCTGTGGCAGGAGTTCGAGCAGTTTCGCGCCGGCCAGGGCGAGTCGCTGGAGGGCCACGCCCGTTTCGAGGCGTTGCACGCTCACCTCCATGCCGCGGGTGGCCCGTGGCATTGGCGCGATTGGCCGGGCGGTTTGTCCGACGCGACCAGCCCGGCCGTGCAAGCCTTCGCCGCCAGCCACGCGGAGGAGGTGACCCGCCACGCCTTCTACCAGTTCCTAGCCGACCGCAGCCTCGCCGCCGCCCAACGCGCCGCCCGCGATGCCGGCATGCCAATCGGCCTCATTTCGGACCTTGCGGTCGGCGTCGATAGCGGCGGCAGCCAATGCTGGGCGTGGCCCAACCAGACCCTGATCGGCCTGACCGTCGGCGCCCCGCCTGACCTGCTCAACACCCAGGGGCAGGATTGGGGTCTGGCCGCGTTCTCCCCGCGCGGGCTGCAGACCAACGGCTACCGCGTCTACCTCGACATGCTGCGCGCCGCCATGCGCCACGCCGGCGGCGTACGTATCGATCACGCTATGGGCTTGGCGCGGCTGTGGATGGTGCCCGCCGGGGCGAGTGCGGCTGAGGGCGCCTACCTGCACTTCCCGGTCGATGACATGCTCCGCCTCATCCGCCTCGAATCGCATCGTAACCACGCCATCGTCTTGGGCGAGGACCTGGGCACCCTGCCCGAAGGCTTCCAAGGCCGCATCAGCGACGCCGGTATGCTGGGCCTGCGCGTGCTCTGGTTCGAGCGCGCCAACGATCAGGGTTTCACCGCCCCCACCACCTGGGACCACGGCGCCGTCGCCATGACCAGCACGCACGACCTCGCCACCGTCGCCGGCTGGTGGGCCGGGCATGACACGGTGTGGCGCCGCAAGGTGGGCGCCATCGACCACGCCGGGGCGGCGCGCGAGCATGACGAGCGCGAGCGGGACCGCGCCATGCTGTGGTCCGCCATGCAAGCCAGCGGCAGCGCATCCGGCGCCGTTCCGGCCGCCGACCAGTCCGCCCCGGTGGTGGACGCCGCCCTGCGCCATGTCGGCCGCGCCACCTGCGACCTCGCCATCATTCCGATGGAGGACGTGCTGGGCCTGCAGGACCAGCCCAACCTGCCCGGAACGCTCGACGAGCACCCGAACTGGAGCCGCCGTTTGCCGGGCCGCGCGGACGAACTTCTCGACGAACCAGCCGTTAGAGCACGGCTTCGTGACCTCCAAGCGGTCAGGAACCCGTCTGGAGGTTGAAGCCTATGCGGCCTTTTACTGCCACTGCGCGCCTGCAATTCCACAAAGACTTCACCATGGACGCGGCAACGTCCCTGGTGCCGTATTACGCCAGCCTCGGCGTGTCGCATTACTACGCCTCCCCGCTGCTCACCTCCCGCCCCGGCTCCACCCACGGCTACGACATCGTCGATCACAACCGGATCGACCCAGAACTGGGCGGCGAGGACGCGTTGCGCCGCATGGTCGCCGCCCTGCGCGGGCACGATATGGGCCTCATCCTGGACATCGTGCCCAACCACATGGGTGTGGGCGGCGCCGACAACGCCTGGTGGCTGGACGTGCTGGAATGGGGCCGCGCAGCCGAGCACGCCGAGTTCTTCGACATCGACTGGGACCCGCCGGACTCCTCGCTGCGCGGCCGCTTGCTGGCGCCGTTCCTCGGCTCGCCCTACGGAGATTGCCTCAACAACAAGGAGTTGACGCTGCAGTTTGACCCGGAGGACGGGCGCTTCTTCGTCGGCTACTACTCGCACCGCTTCCCGATCAACCCGCGCGACTACGCCTCGATCCTGCTTACCGAGGGTGGCCCGCTCGAAGAGCCGGCGCGCGCGTTCGGCGAGGTGTCGCTCACCAGCCGGGACACCATGCGTCGCGAGGCTGCGGCAGCCCGGGTCGAGCTGCGGTCGCCGGACTACGCCCAAGCCATCGCCGAGTGCCTGCGCGGCTACGACCCGGCGACCGAGGTGGGCCGCGAGCGGCTGCACCGTCTGCTCGAGCGGCAGAACTACCGCCTGTCCTGGTGGCGCGCGGCTACCGACGAGATCAATTGGCGCCGGTTCTTCGACGTGAACGGCTTGGCCGGCGTGCGCCAGGAAGTGCCGGCGGTGTTCGACGACACGCATCGCACCATCCTGCGGCTCTATGCCGAGGGCCTAATCGACGGCGTCCGCATCGACCATGTGGACGGCCTGGCGGACCCGCGTGGCTACTGCCGCAAGCTGCGCCGCCAACTCGAGGTGGCGCACGCCCATCGCCCTGCCGAGCTGCAAAGCGTGCCGGCGGGGCTCTGGATCGAGAAGATTCTGGCGCCGCAGGAGACCCTCTCCAGCGACTGGCTGACCGACGGCACCACCGGCTACGACTTCATGAACGACGTCTCCGCCGTGCTGCACGACCCGGCGGGCGAGGCGCCGCTAACCACGCTGTGGACGACGATGACCGGGCGGCCAGGCTTGTTCGAGGCCGAAGCCGTGCCCGCCAAGCGGCAGATTTTGCGGGAAAGCCTCTCCAGCGAGTTGTTCTCCACTGCCGCAGCGCTCTACCGCGTCGCCCGCCGGGACCTGTCCACGCGGGATTACACGCTCACGGCCGTGCGCCGCGCGCTGACCGAAATCCTGGTGCACTTCCACGTCTACCGCATCTACGCCGGGTTGGGCGGCTTGTCGGAGACGGACAAGCGCGAGATGGATTGGGCCATGGCCGAGGCGCGCCGCACCGTGCGCGCCACCGACCGCGAATTGCTGGAACTGCTCGCGCAATGGCTGTCCGGCGACGACATGCGCCAGGTGCCAGCCGGCACGCGGCGGCAGGAACGGCTGCGGGCGATGGTGAAGTTCCAGCAGCTTTCCGCGCCAACTGCCGCCAAGTCCGTTGAAGATACGTCTTTTTACCGCTACGGGCGCCTGATCTCGCGCAACGAAGTCGGCACCGAGCCGTCCCAGTTCGCACTCACCCCGGCCGCCTTCCACGCCACCATGCGGGACCGCCGCAAGGGCTTCCCGCTCGCCATGCTCGCCACTGCCACGCACGACCACAAGCGCGGCGAGGACACCCGGGCGCGCTTGGCAGTGATCAGCGAAATCCCCGACGAGTGGGAAGCGGCGCTCACCCGGTGGACGCGCCTGAACGCCCCGCTGAAGCGCGACTTGGCCGGCCCGGCGCCCGACGCCTGTGACGAGATCATGCTCTACCAGAGCCTGGTTGGCGCCTGGCCGCTTGGCCTCTCCGCCGACGACCGCAACGGCGTGGCTGCCCTCGAGGAGCGCTTGGCCGCGTGGCAGGAGAAGGCCCTGCGCGAGGGCAAGCGCCACACTGGCTGGGCGCAGCCGAACGGTGACTACGAAACCGCCTGCCGGGACTTCCTGCACCAGGTAATGGACCCGGACCGGGTTTCCCGCGTGTTGCACGACATCGCCGGCTTCGTCGAGCGGATCGCCCCAGCCGGCGCGGCGAACAGCCTGTCGCAAACGCTGCTGCGCCTGACCGCGCCCGGCGTGCCGGACCTGTATCAGGGCACAGAATACTGGGATTTCAGCCTGGTAGACCCCGACAATCGCCGCCCGGTGGACTTCCCCGCCCGCGAAGCCTCGCTCGCCGCCGCCGCTGACCCGGCGTCGCTGATGCCGCATTGGCACGATGGCCGGGTCAAGCAGGCCGTCATCGCCCGCGCGCTGCGGCTGCGGGCCGAAACCGGCGCGTTGTTCACCGCCGGCACCTACATCCCTATCAAGGTGGAGGGCGACCACGCCGACCACGTGGTGGCGTTCGCCCGCGTGCATGAGGGCCACGCTGCCATCGTTGCGGTCACCCGCCTGCCGATGCACCTGCCTGGCATGCAGGAGCAACCGCTCCCCGCAACCTCATGCTGGGATGGAACTTTCTTAATGATTCCGCGTAACTTTGTCACACGCCGTAGTCTTGACGTAATGTCGGGTGACAAGACCGCGACAAGTGAATTGAGCGGTCGGCTGCCTGTCGCTGATGTGTTTGCCACGCTTCCCGTGGCGCTTTTGGAGGTTCGATGAACCGTCTTGTCGTGATCTCCAACCGGGTTCCAACGCCAGCCGGTGGTGCCCAGGCTGGCGGGTTGGCCGTGGCGTTGTCGGGCTTGATGGCGCAGCGTGGCGGAGTCTGGTTCGGCTGGAGCGGCCAGGTGTCGGACGACAACACGGTCAATTCGGTGCAGGACGGGGACGTTCAATACGCCACGATGGACCTGACGCGGACCGAGCACGACCGCTACTACAACGAGTTCTCCAACAGCACCTTGTGGCCGTTGCTTCACTCGCTACCGGAGCTGATGAGCTTCGACCGTCGTAACGCCCAGGTTTATCGCTCGGTGAACGAGCGCATGGCCGGCGCCATTTTGCCGCTGCTGCGCCCGCACGACATGATCTGGGTGCACGACTACCACCTGCTGTCGATGCCGGCCGCTTTGCGCGCGCGCGGCGTAAAGGCGCCGATCGGCTTCTTCCTGCACATTCCGTTCCCCTCGGCGGACATGCTGGCCAGCGTGCCCGAGGCCGGCGCGCTGATCCGGGACCTGGTGTCGGCGGACCTGATTGGCTTCCAAACTCAGAACGACGTCGAGAACTTCGCCGAGGCCGCGCACCGCCTGGCCGGCGCCACCCGGCTGGCGGGCGGTTGGCTGCTCGTGGGGGATCGCCGCATCCGCCTTGCCGCATTCCCGGTCGAGATCGAGGCGCGCGAGTTCTCCACCATCGCCGAGACGGCCTGGCGCGCCGCCCCCACCGAGCGCCTCCGCCGCAGCCTGCAGGGCCAAAAGCTCGTGCTGGGCGTCGACCGGTTGGACCCCACCAAGGGGCTGATCCAACGGCTTGCGGGTTATCGCCGCCTGCTGGAGTCGCGGCCCGATTGGCGCCGCCGGGTCACGCTGCTGCAGATCGCCGCCGAGAGCCGCAAGGACGTGTCGGCCTATCGCGCGTTACGGGAAGCGGTGGACCAGGAGGCCGGCGCCATCAACAGCGAGTGGAGCGAGGCGGATTGGACGCCGTTGCGGATCGTCGCCCGCGCTGGCGCCCGCGCCACCATGGCCGGCTACATGCGCGAGGCCCGCGTCGGGTTTGTGACCCCGCTGCGGGACGGCATGAACCTGGTGGCCAAGGAATACATCGCCGCCCAGGACCCGCAGGACCCCGGCGTGCTGGTGCTGTCCCGCTTCGCCGGCGCGGCCCGCCAGTTGAGCGCCGCGCTGATCGTGAACCCGCACGACCCAGACGAACTGGCCGACGCGCTGGACACCGCGTTGCGCATGAGCCTGGTCGAGCGCCAGGAGCGTTGGCAGGCGTGTTGGCGCGCCATCGACGGCGCTACCCCCGCGCATTGGGGCCGCAGCTTCCTTGCCACCCTGCTCCGCGTCGGCAGCGCCGCTCCCGCCAACACGCTGCTGCCCCCGAAGGCCGATACGGTTCCGGCGCGGCAGACGTCGGGGCTGTCCGCCTAGAGCATGACCGCATCAAGTGAAGTCACTTGATCGGTAAACGTGCTCGCCAAAACAAAGAGCTAGACCATGATCGGCGACTCTATCTGAGCCGGTCTTGGTCTAGGTTGCAGCCAGCGCGCCGACCTGCCTGGTCGGCTGCCGGATCAGCAGGGTCAATAACGCGCTGATCACCAGCGAACCGGCCATCAGCAGGAACGACAGCCCCGTGCTACCTGTCTCGGCATTCAGCCAGCCAACCGCGAAGCTGCCCAGGAACGAGCCCAGTGCGCCGCAGCCGTTGACGAGCGCGATCGCCGCGCCCGACACGTTGCGCGGCAGGATTTCCGCAATCCAGGCGAAGAACGGCCCATAGGGCGCATACATCGCGCCGCCAGCGACCACCAGCAGCGAAAAGCCGAGCCAGAAGTCCCGCCCGCCTACCAGGTAGGACGCATAGAAGGCCACCGCGCCGATCGCCAGGAACGGCCACACCAGCGCGCGCCGCCGTCCGCTGCGGTCCGACCAGGTCGAGGCCGCCAGCATCAGCACGGCCGCCAGCAAATAGGGCGCGGCCGACAGCCAGCCCACTTCCACGATGCCGATGTCGCCGCTCGCCTTGAGCATCGAGGGCAGCCAGAGCACGAAGCCGTAAACCCCGACGCTCCAGGTGAGGTACTGCGCCGCCAGAAGCAGCACCGTGCCGGAGCGGAACGCCGCGCCGTAGTTGCGCACCGGGGCGATGCCGCGCTGTTCGTCCACCAACGCCCGTTCAACCCGGCTTCGCTCGGCCGGCGCGAGCCAGCCAGCCTGCGCCGGAGTGTCTTCCACCAGCAACCAGAACAGCACGGCCCAAGCGATCGGCGGCGCACCCTCCGCGATGAACATGCCGCGCCAGCCGAGCACCTGCACCAGGTAGCCGGAGACGACCGACATCCAGAGCACCGTCACCGGGTTGCCCAGGATGAGGAACGTGTTGGCGCGGGAGCGCTCGGGCTTGGTGAACCAGTTGCCGAGCAGGATCAGCATCCCCGGCAAGGACACGCTCTCCGCCACGCCGAGCAGGAAGCGGTCGGCATAGAGCGCATAGATGTTGGTGATCAGCCCGGTCGCCGTGGCCAGGAGGCCCCAGAACACCAGGCTGGCGCAGATCACCCGCTTGGCGCTGCGCCGCTGCGCATAGATCGCGGCAGGGATCTGGAAGAAAAAGTAGCCCAGGAAGAACAGCGCGCCGAGCAGCGAGCCCGCGGTCGCGGTGATGTTCAGGTCATGCACCATGCCGCCGGCCGCGCCGAAGCTGTAGTTCGCGCGGTCCACATAGGCCAGGCTGTAGGTCACGAACGCAACCGGGATCAGCCGCGCCCAGCGCCCGCCGGTTCCCGCGTGGTGAGCCATACCCGTTCCTTCGCTGCTTCTATCGGCGGCGCGGGTCCAGCGCATCGCGCAGCCCGTCGCCCACCAGGTTGAACGCCAGCACGGCGAGGAAGATCGCCGCCCCCGGGAAGATGGCGAGCCAGGGCGCCTGGGTCAGGAAGCGCTGCGCCGCGTTCAGCATCGAGCCCCAGGAGGGCAACGGCGGCTGCTGGCCCAGGCCGAGGAACGACAGGCTCGCCTCGGCGATGATCGCCATGGCGATGGCCAGCGTCGCCTGCACCAGGATCGGCGGGACGATGTTGGGCAGCACATGGCGCACCGCCACGCGCCAGGCCGGGTTGCCCAGCGCGCGCGCCGCTTCCACGTAGTCGTTGGCCGCGGCGTCCAGCGTGGCGCCCCGGGCCACCCGCACGAACACCGGCGTGGCCGTCACCCCGATGGCGATCATTGCGTTGCTCAGCGAGGGGCCGAGGAAGGCCGCCAGGGCAATGGCTAGGATGAGGAACGGGCAGGCCAGCATCGCGTCCACCAGCCGCCCGATCATGGCATCGGTCCAGCCGCCCGCAAACCCGGCGAGCAAGCCCAGCGGCACCCCCGCCCCGGCCGCGATGCCGACCGAGACCAGGCCGGCGAGCAGCGTGGCGCGAGCGCCGAAGATCAGCCGGGACAGCACGTCCCGCCCGTTCTCGTCGGTGCCGAACCAGTGCAGCGCGGAAGGCGCCTTGCGGATCACGGTGTAGGATTGCCGCACCGGGTCGTAGGGCGCGAGCCAGGGTGCGGCCGCCGCCACCGCCACGAACAGCACGATCACCGCCAGCCCCAGCAGCGCCGCCGGACGGCCGGCGAACCGCCGCGCCACCACGCGCGCCGGGCTGCTTGCCGCCTGGTTCATGCCCGCCGCAGCCGCGGGTTCACCAGCACGTAGAGGCCGTCCGCCAGCAGGTTCAACAGGATGTAGAGTGTGGCTGTCACCATCACCACGCCCTGCACCACGGGGTAGTCGCGGTTGAACACGGCGTCCACCACCAGCTTGCCGAAGCCTGGGATGCTGAACACCTGCTCCGTCAGTACCGCGCCGGAAAACAATGTGCCGAGTTCCAGCGCCCCGAGCGTCACCACCGGCACCAGCGCGTTGCGCAGCGCATGCCGCAGCACCACGCGCCACTCGGTGAGCCCCTTGGCGCGGGCGGTGCGCACGTAGTCCTGGTCCAGCACGGTCAGCATCGCGCTGCGCACGTGGCGCATCAGCACCGCCGCCGTCGCGTTGCCGAGCACGAAGGCCGGCATCACCGTAGTGGCCAGCGACTGCCAGACATCCTGCGTGAGGGGCACGTAGCCGGACGGCGGCAGCCAGCCGAGCCGCACCGAAACCAGCAGGATCAGCATGATACCAAGCCAGAAATTAGGCGTGGAGAGGCCGCCGAGCCCGATCAGGTTGGCCGCCGCATCCCACCAGGTGCCGCGCTTGACCGCCGCCAGCACCCCCGTCGGCACGCCGATCAGCAGCGCGAAGCCGAACGCCATCGCGCCGAGCTGCAGCGTGACAGGCAGCTTCTGCAGCACGAGCGTGGCGACCGGCACGCGGATGCGCCACGAATAGCCCAGATTGCCCTGCAGCAGCCCGCCCAGCCAGTGCAGGTACTGCACCGGAAGCGGGCGATCGAGCAGCAGCTCGGACCGGATTTGCGCCAGAAGCTGCGGGCTGGCGCCCTCCTCGCCGGCCAGCACCAGCGCCGGGTCCCCGGGCGTGAGCTGCTGCAGGCCGAACACCAGCATGCTCACCAGCAGCAAGGTCGGGACCAGTTGCAGCAGGCGGCCGCGCCAACCGCCGCTCATGGCGCGAGCGTCAGCCCCTGCAGGCGGATGATGCCGTCGGCGACCGGCGTGAAGCCAGCCAGCTTGGCGGTCATGCCGGCGAAGTAGCGCACCGTGTAGATGTAGGAGATCGGCAGGGTGGTCTGCTCGAGCTGGAACAGCGCGCCATAGCTCGCCCGGCGCTTGCCCATGTCGGGCTCGGTGCGCGCCGCGTCCAGCAGGTGGTCCATATCCGCGTTGCTGAAGTGGCCGTAATTCTCCGAGCCGCCGCTATGCAGGAACGCGTAGGTGTCGCCATCCGGGTCCACCCGGCCCGACCAGGCCACCAGGTAGGCCTCGAACCCGCCCTCCCGCGCCAGCGCCAGCGAGGAGGCGAACTCCATCGCGGTGATCTTCACGTCGAACCCGGCTTCCGAGCTCATCGCCTGGATCACCTCGGCCATCTGCTGGATGTCCGCGTTGTTCGGCGCGATCAGGCTCACCGGCACCGGCAGCTTCACCCCGGCCTGCTGCAGCAACGCCTTGGCGCCGGCGACGTCGCGGGTGGGCGGCTTCAACGCCGGGTCGTAGTAGGGGCTCTCGGGCGGCACCGGCTGCGCCGTGGCGGGCACCGCGCCGTTGTAGACCACCTGCAGCAACGCATCCCGGTCGATGGACATGTCGAACGCCCGCCGCACCAGCGCACTCTGCCCGATCGGCGTGTTAGCGCGCGGACCGTTGGCGGTGTTGTAGGTGATGCCCTCGTAGCCCAGCCCGTCATAGGTGACGAGCTTGAGCTTGCGGTCCGCCTGCACCGCCGCCGTGTCGGTCGGCACGACATACTCCACGAAGTCCACGCTGCCCGCCTGCAGGTCCGCCAAGCGGATTGAGCTGTCGGGGATCGGCTGGTAGACCACCCGGTCGAGATGGATGGCGTCCTTGTTCCAGTAGCCGGGGTAGCGCTCGAGCGTGATGTGGTCCTGCGCCACCCGCTCCACGAACCGCATCGGCCCGGCGCAGACCGGGTGGAGCCCGAAATCCTTGCCCTCCTTTTCCGCCGCGGTCGGCGAGACGACCATGCCGGCGCGGTCGGTGAGCTGTGCCAGGAACGGGGCGGAGGGTTGCTTGAGCACGATGCGCACGGTCGCCGGGTCCACCACGTCGACATGGTCCATGGCGCTGATCTCGGACAAGCGGGCGCTGCCCGGCAGGGTGAGGTTGCGGTCCAGGCTGTATTTCACCGCGGCCGCGTCCATGCTGGTGCCGTCCTGGAACAGCACCGCGGGGCGCAGATGGATCAGCAGCGTGGTGGGGTTGGCCCACTCGTAGCCGGTGGCGAGCTGGGGCACGATCTGCAGCTTGGCGTCGATGTCGAACAGCTTGTCGCACAGCCCGGCGAACACGATGCGGCCGACGAAGGTGCGGCCGAGCGCCGGGTCCAGAATGTCCGGGTCCTCGCGCAGAGCCAGATGGAGGGTGGCGGGCGCGGGCTGGGCGGTCGCCAGCATGGGCAATGCGGCGAGCAGGCAGGCAAGGGTAAGGCGGATCATGCGGCGTTGGCTCCCGGTCGGCCCGCGTGGTAGTGCAAGCGCCAGGCCGCAGGCAATGTCGGCGGCGGCAGGGTGGAGGCGGGCATGAGCGGGAACGGGGTTGACCTCGGCGCCATCTACGGAGCGATCAACGCGATCTCCGCGGAGCTGAAGTCGTTCAAGGACCAGCGGGTCACGCGGCTGGAACGTCGCGACCAACCGGCCGCATGACAGGCCCGCGCACCCACCTCATCGCTGCCATCCCCGCCGACGGCATCGGCCCCGAAGTGATCGCCGCCGGGCTCGAGGTGCTTGACGCGCTGGCCGGCCGCGACGGCGGGTTCACCGTGGCCGTCACCCACTACGACTGGGGCAGCGAACGCTACCGCCGCACCGGCGCGATGATGCCGCAGGACGGGCTCGACCAACTGCGCAGCGCCGACGCGATCTATTTCGGCGCGGTCGGCGCGCCCGACATCCCCGACCACGTCACGCTCTGGGGCCTGCGCCTGCCGATCTGCCAGGGCTTCGACCAATACGCCAACGTCCGGCCCACCCGCATCCTGCCCGGCATCACCAGCCCGCTGCGCCACGCCGGGCCCGGCGACCTCGACTGGCTGATCATCCGCGAGAACAGCGAGGGCGAGTATGCTGGCCATGGCGGACGGGCGCATCGCGGGCTGCCGGAGGAGGTCGCCACCGAGGTCGCCATCTTCACCCGCGTCGGCGTGGAGCGCATCATGCGCTTCGCCTTCACCTCCGCCCAGGCCCGCCCGGCCAAGCACCTGACCGTGGTCACCAAGTCCAACGCGCAGCGCTACGGTATGGTGTTCTGGGACGAGATCGCCGCCCTGGTCGCGCCCGACTACCCGGACGTCGCCTGGGACAAGGAGCTGGTCGACGCCATGACGGTGCGCATGGTCAACAAGCCGCGCAGCCTAGACACGGTGGTCGCCACCAACCTGCACGCCGACATCCTGAGCGACCTGGCCGCCGCCCTCGCCGGCTCGCTGGGCATCGCCCCCACCGGCAACATCGACCCGCAGCGCCGCTTCCCCTCCATGTTCGAGCCGATCCACGGCTCCGCGTTCGACATCACCGGCCGCGGCATCGCCAACCCGGTGGCCAGCTTTTGGACCGCCGCGATGATGCTGGACCACCTGGGCGAGGCCGCCGCCAGCCAACGCCTGATGGCCGCAGTAGAGCAGGTCTGCGCCGCCGGCGTGCTCACGCCCGACTTGGGCGGCCGCGCCACCACCGCCGAAGTCACAAGTGCGGTGTGCGACGCCATCCGCGGCGCCAACGCCTGATGCGCCAAGCCATCGCGGCCGACATGGCGCTGGTGCGCGCGATCAGCCGCGAAGCCTATGCCAGCTACGAGCCGGTGCTCGGCGGCCCGCCGCTCCCCGTCCACGAGGACTATGCGCCGCGCATCGCCGCCGGGCAGGTGTGGCTATGGGGCGACGACGCGGCGTTGGTGATCGAGCGCAACTCCACCCACGCCATGATCTACAGCCTGGCCATCCGCCCGGCCGCGCAAGGCCGCGGGCTGGGCCGCACCATGCTGGCGGCGGCAGATCGGCTGGCCGCTGCCTGGGACGTGGCCGAGCTGCGGCTCTACACCAACGAGCTGATGGCGCGGAACCTCGCCATCTACGCCCGCAACGGCTACCGCGAGACCGGCCGCCGCCCGCACCCGACTCTGGCCGGCCTGGACCTGGTCGACATGGCCAAGCCCGTCCCCACCGCCGAGGGCGAACTGCGCCGCCTGCTCGGCGTCATGGCCCGGCTCCGCGCGCCCGACGGCTGCCCGTGGGACCAGGCGCAGGACTTCGACACCATCGCGCCCTACACCATTGAGGAAGCCTACGAGGTCGCCGACGCCATCGCCCGGCGCGACTGGGACGGCCTGCCCGACGAACTGGGAGACCTGCTGTTCCAGGTGATCTACCACGCCCGCATGGCGGAGGAGGCCGGGCGCTTCGCCTTCGCCGACGTGGCCCGCGGCATTGCCGACAAGATGGTGCGCCGCCACCCGCACGTGTTCGAAGCCGCCGCCGTCGCGCCCGGCTTCTGGGAGGCCGGCAAGAGCGCCGAACGCCTGGCCCGCCACCAACCCGGCGCGCTCGACGGCGTGCCCGCCGCGCTGCCCGCCCTCACCCGCGCCGCCAAGCTCACCGCACGCGCCGCCCGAGTCGGCTTCGACTGGCCCGACCCGGCTTCCGTGCTGGACAAGCTGGCCGAAGAGACCGACGAACTGCGCGCCGAACTGCCCGCCGCCGACCCGGCGCGACTGCAGGACGAGGTGGGCGACATGCTGTTCGTCCTGGCGAACCTGGCGCGCAAGCTCGGGCTCAACCCCGAGACCTGCCTGCAAGCGGCCAATGCCAAGTTCACCCGCCGGTTTGAGGCCGTCGAGGCGCGGCTGGCCACGCAGGGGCTGACGCCAGCCGAGGCCGGGTTGGAGGCGATGGAAGCCGCCTGGCAGGACGTCAAGCGCGAGCACCGGGACGCCGAGCGGAGCTGATCGGGCAGTCCGCCCGAGATGGAAGGGCGGAACCCAGAACCTCAGCCCGGCAAGCTTAACGCCTTGTAAAGACTTTCCTTGTATCACCTGGACGGCGTGTCGCATCGACGAGGCGCGAGATCTTCCGGTGTTCGCCAACCATGCCAATCAACAGCTTAACCAGCGACGACGCCGAACAGCCCGATGCAGCCATGATCGATACCGACGTCGCGGCGAAGGGCTTCCGGCTGCAGTTCCCACCAGCGCTGGAGACGATGTTCGAGCGCGAAACCGGCCCCAACCGCCGGCAGCTATTCACCCGCTACGGATGCTACAGCCTGCTGGTCTACGACCTGACGGTGCTCAGCTACTTCCGAGACCTGCCAGACGTCGCCCGGCTCACCACGTTGGTGCAACTGCTGTTCGTGACGCCACTGTGCCTCTGCGCGATCGCGTATAATCGCAGGAAAAGGTCGTTTCTCGCCCGTGAGGGCATCCCGGCAGCCATGGCCGTGCTGACCCTCGTCGCCAACGTCTTCGTGCTGCACCACAGCCAGCTTCCGCTTGCAACTTTGTATCACTACAGCCCGATTATGACCATCATCTACATCAACGTCGTGGTCTCGGTGCGTTTCCCCGTGGCGGTCTGGGCCACGGTCATCGTCCTCGCTGTCACCGCCTTGGACATGGCGACGCTGCACGTCGCCATCCCAGCGGCGAAGGGCCAAATCATCAGCGCTATCGTGTTGGCCGGCCTCATGACCCTGCTGGCGAACTACCGGACCGACAAGGAGCTGCGGCACGCCTACTTGATCAACGCGCGTGAGCGGCTGCACCGCTGCGAGATCGCGCGCCTGGCCGAGGTGGAGGCGCTTGACCACGCGGCACGCCGGCGCGCAGCCGACGGCCTGGAGGCGGACACGCTGCGGTTCAGCTCCGTCGCCAGCGTCGCCCTGGACGACTTTGCCCAGGTGTCCGGCAATATGCGCATTTTGGCGCAACACCTGACCTGCGCCTCCGACGCGACCGCGCAGCGCGCCGCCGCCATGGCGTCCGGCGCGCAGATGGCGTCGACCCATGTCGCAGCGACCGCCGCGGCAATCCGCAGCCTGGCGAACACGACCTCGTCGGTGAGCCGAGACGTCGCGGGATCCATCGAGATGGCCAACGGTGCCGTCGAGCAAGCCGGCCAGACCACCGCGACGATCATGCGGCTGAGCCGGGCAGCGGACCAAATCGGCGCCATCGTCACCACGATCCAGGCTATCGCCAAGCGAACCAAACTGCTGGCACTCAATGCCATGATCGAAGCAGCGCGCGCTGGGGATGCCGGCCGCGGCTTCTCGGTCGTGGCAGAGGAGGTCAAGGTGCTGGCCGCCCAAGCCGCCCTGGCCACCGAAACCATCTCGAACCAAATCGGCGCCATCGAGCTCTGCACGGCCGAGGCGGTCAGCGCCCTCCAGGGCATCAACGCCACGATCGGCCACATCAATGGCGTGGCAACCCAAGTGGCCGTCGTGATGCGGGAGCAGGCGGTCGCAACCGAGGAGATCAGCCTCAACGTCGCGAGCGCCGCCTGTAACGCATCGGAGGTGAGCGGCTTGGCTGGGGAGGTGCAGCGGGACGCCGAGGCGGCCGGCCAGGTCGCCGTAAGCGTGCTCGGCGCCGCCAGCGCCGTCGGCGAGCGCGAAAGCGGGCTGCGCGCCCATGTCGCCGACTTCCTGGTGGGCATCCGGGCCGCTTAGAGCGTGAAGACCGGAGGTGGGTTCACCGGAGGTCCGCCTCGGAAGTCAGCGTCCGGCCGGCGGGGCGCCGGCACCAGGGTCCGTACGTTGCGTGGTCAGCCTGATCATGCAAAAGTATGCCATCGCCTTTCGTAACGGCACGCATGGTTGATCAACAAAGGGACGCGGTAATGGCGCCATTCCGAGCACACGATGCGATTGCGGCGCGGGCAATCCGTCGCGCGGCGACGCAGGGGCGCTGTGCCAGCCTTGCCGTGGTCGCTGGCGTCATCGCGGCGGCCGTGTCTGGCAGCATCGCCTTGGCACAAGCTCCGCCCGCAGCACCCCCGAGCGGCCCGCCAGCCAACCCGGCGATTGCAGCGCTCATGGCGAAGCAAGCGGCCCTGCTGGCGCAATGCCCACCCGCCACCATACCGGCGGACGCCGCATCGCTTCCCATCAACGTGCTCCATTGGGGCAAGACCGGCGTTCCCGTGCTGATCATCCATGGCGGCGTGCAAGGCGGCCTCGGTGGTGGCCCCAGCACTTTCGCCAAGCAAGAGGCGCTGACCGAGCAGGGCTGGCAGTTGAACCTGGTCGAGCGGCCGGGCTTCGGCCAAAGCCCGAGCCGCGGTCCGGAAGACATGCAGTCCGATGCGGTCTGGATTGCCGACATGTTCGGCAATGGCACCAACCTGATCGGCCACTCCTGGGGCGGCGCCGAGGCGCTGCTTGCCGCCGCCCGCCGCCCGCAAGCAGTGCGCTCGCTGGTGCTGGTCGAGCCAGCGCTTCAAACCCTGCTGCTCGGCAGCCCCCGAATCGATGCCGATCCAGCGCTGCACGCCAGTGTCGAGGCGTTCGGCGGCGTCATCATGAAGGCGCAAACCCCAGCCGACTACGCGCTTGGCTTCGGCAGCCTCCTTGGCGCGGTGAGCCCGGGCGAGTCGAGCGCCACTGTCATGGGCGGACTTCGCGGCGACCCTGAGCGCGCCATGCAGTTCGGCTGCTCGCTGCTGCAGGGCCGCATGGCCCCGCCGCCAGTGTTTCGCGCCGCCGCTGCCCGCGTCAAGGAGGCCGGTATCCCGGTGCTGGTCATCACCGGCGGTTGGAGCCCATTCTTCGACGCGATTGGCCAAGTCGCGGCCGATTTGACCGGCGGGCGCCACATCGTCGTGCAATCCCCCAACCATTTCGTCCAACTCTCCAGCGCAGGGACCTTCAACACCGCCGTCTCCTCCTTCATGCGGGCAGCCGACCAGCAGCCGCGCCCAACGCCCACACCCTGAACTCGGTCACCGCCGGGTCGGCCGCGCCGAGCCGCGAATGGCGGCGTTAACGGTTCCGAAAGGCCGCAAGCGCATGCTCACCTGAGTGTGTCGGTGGGGTTTTTTTGATGCAGCGCCGTGTCGCCGCGCTCGTTGCGGTTGTCGTCAGCCTATCGCCTTGGGTACACGCCACCGAGTTCAGCAACACCCATGTCGATCTCGGCTACAACGATACCTTGGTCGGAATGGCACCACCGCCCGGGCTCTACGTCCGCGACGACGTCAACATCATAACGTCCGGCCGGCTGAACAATCAGGCCGGCCATCAGACTAGCCTCAACCTCTCCGCGCTGGGCGTGGGCGTGGTGCCGCTGCGCTTCCGCAATACCGTCGAGGCGGACACGTTGTCGGTCGCCTATGTGCCGGATTGGAAGCTTTCGCTGCTGAACGCGACCATCGGCATCGCCGCATACGAGACGGTCGGCAATTCGCGCGCGGGGCTGACGAGCGCGATCGGGCTGCCGGAAGCCCGCGCAACCACCACCGCTGGCTTGGGGGACATCACCGTCGTGCCGGTGTTCTTCGCCGTCACCCTGTTCACCGAAGACCTGCACGCCATCTTCGCCCCATTCGACTTTACCGCCCCCACCGGCCGCTACATCAAAAACAGCCCGATCGGCAATATGTTCGGCCTGAATTACTTCAGCTACCGTCCCGCGCTCGAGCTAACCTACCTCAACAAAACGGGCGAGGAACTCAGCCTTAACCTGAACGCGTCCTTTAACGCGCAAAATCAGGCAACCGGCTACAAGTCGGGGGACGAGTTCTCCTTCACCTATGCTTTCGAGCAGTTCCTGACCACGAAGCTCGCGGTCGGCATCGGCGGCTACTACTACCAGCAGGTCGGCGACGATCGCGTCCATGGCCAAGTGGTGAACGCCAACCCACTCGAGGACTTGATCGACACCGGCCCGGGCAACCGCGGCGAGACCTTCGCCCTTGGCCCGATCCTCAGCTACATGGTGACATCAAGCGCGCGTCTCCAAGCCCATTGGGACCATGAGCTGCAATCCTACAATCGGCCCCAGCGGGACCAAGTCTATGCTCGCGCCACCCTCCGCTTCTAGGCCCACGCCGGGCCAGCCTGCCCACCGGCGGCACGGGCGCTCCCACCTGGCATCGCCTCCCACCCCAGGCTAGCCTCCGGGCTACCCAATCCGGCGCCTGGAGCACATCCCGATGGCCACCCACCATATCGCCGCCTCCCCCGAGACCATCCGCTGGGGCATCTTCAGCGCCGGCTTCCCGCCCATCCTGACCGTCCAGTCCGGCGACACCGTCACCTTGGAGTGCCTCTCCGGCACGCCCGACATGCTGCCACCCGCCAGTGCCGGCTTCACCATCCCGCACGCCTTGCTCGCCATCCACCAGGCCAACCCGCCGCGCATGGCGGGCCACATCCTCACCGGCCCGGTCGCCATCGCCGGCGCCGAACCCGGCGACACGCTCGAAGTCCGCATCGAGCGGATCGAGCTGGGCGCCGACTGGGGCTACTGCGGCTTCCGCCCGCTCGCCGGCACCCTCCCGGAGGACTTCCCCGAGCGCTTCGTCAGCCACATCGCGGTCGACCAGGCGCGCCGGGTCGGCACCCTGCCTTGGGGTACCCAGCTCGAGCTGCAGCCGTTCTTCGGCGTCATGGGCGTGGCGCCGCCGGCCAATTACGGCGCCATCTCCACCAAGGAGCCGCGCGAGCATGGCGGCAACCTCGACAACAAGGAGCTTGGCGCCGGGTCGACGCTGTTCCTGCCGGTCTGGGTGCCCGGCGCCAACTTCTCCGCCGGCGACGGCCACGGCGTGCAGGGCGACGGCGAGGTTTGCATCAATGCGCTCGAAACCTGCCTCACCGGCACCTTCACCTTCATCCTACACAAGCGGGCGCAGCAGGGCGGCACCGCGCTGGCCTACCCACGCGGCGAGACTGCTACCCACTACATCAGCATGGGCATGAACGAGGACCTCGACCTCGCGATGAAGCAGGCCCTGCGCCAGATGATCGCCTTCATTAGCAGCCGATCGAACCTGTCGCGCGAGCAGGCCTATGCGTTCTGCTCCCTCGCGGTGGACTTCCGGGTGACGCAGACGGTGAACGGCGAAAAAGGCGTCCATGGCATGCTGAAGAAGGGTTTGCTGTTCTAGCCCCCGCCGCCGAACAAGTTACCCACAGGTTTTTACGCCCCAAGTCCTAGTGTGCCCTACTCGCTTCCGCTACCATATCAGGTAACGGAAGCGGAGAGCCAGGCCATGGATTGGACCGACGACGTCATCGACCGGCTTAAGGCGCTCTGGCTCGAGGGCCACTCCACGGCGGAGATTGGCCGCCGCATGGGGATCTCGAAGAACGCGGTAGTCGGCAAGGCGCACCGGCTAAACCTGGCCGGCCGCCCCTCCCCCATTCGGCGCGGCCCGCCCGGCGAACGCCCGCGCCGCGCTGCCGCCAAGCGCGTGGTTGGCCCGACCCTGCCCACCATGGCCGCGCCCGCGACTCGGGACACGGCCGCCGTCCAACCCCCCGTCCCACCGGCGCCCGCCCCGTTGCGCGCGGTGCGCACCACTGGCGGCGGCCGCCTCATCGCCTGCTGTTGGCCGATCGGCGAACCCGGCACGCGCTCCTTCCGCTTCTGTGACGACGAGTCGCTGCCGGGTAAGCCCTATTGTGGCACCCACGCGGCGCTTGCCTATGTCCGCGTCAGGGACAAGCGCGAGGAAGCGGCCTAGGGTGCACTCTATCGGAGGTGGTTCGCATCGCATGGCCTTGCCGGGGCGCCGGCTGGTCTATAGCAAGGCGGCATGACGATCCGGTTAAACCAAACGCTCCCGGCGCCGCGCCGGCCAGCGGGACTCGATGCTGACTCCGTCCGCTCCGCCTATCGGCGCTGGGCTGCTGTCTACGATGTGCTGTTCGGCGGGATTTCGGCCACCGGGCGCAAGCAAGCCGTGGCCGCGGTGAACGCGCTGCCCGGGCACGCCGTGCTAGAGGTGGGCGTCGGCACCGGGCTGGCCCTGCCGCATTATCACCCCAGCAAGCGAGTGACCGGCATCGACCTGTCCACCGACATGCTGCACCGCGCCCGCACCCGGGTCGAACGCCAGCAGATCGGCGGCGTGGTGGCGCTGATGGAGCAGGACGCTGAGGCCACCGGGTTCGCCGACGCCCAGTTTGACATCGCGGTGGCCATGTTCGTCGCCTCCGTGGTGCCCAACCCGCGGCGCCTGCTGGCCGAAATGCGCCGGGTCGTGCGGCCCGGCGGCACCCTGCTGTTCGTCAACCATTTCGCCGCCACCGGCGGACCGCGCCTCGCCGTCGAGCAAGCCATGGCCCCCGCCGGCCGCGCGCTCGGCTGGCACCCGGACTTCAAGTTCGAGGCGTTGTTGCCGCCAGAGGATCGTGCTCGCGCGCTTAGCGTTTCCGTTCCGCCCTTTGGCCTTTTCACTTTGGTAACCCTGCCCAATTAGCGTGTGGTTACACCTGCGAGCTTGATCTCGGACCAGCCCTCGGATAGGTCCGGCGCACTGCCGCAGCGTCGCCAACGGCCTGACCACGCAGCCAGAATGACAAAGCCCGCTTGACGAAGCGTTAAACTCGAGGCCTTGGGGGACAACGAACGCGATGAGCATATTTCGGCGCGTCATGGCTTGCGGAGGCGGCGCAGCCCTCGTGGCGCTCGCCGCTGGGCCGGCACGGGCGCAGACGCCGCAGCCGTGGGAAATCGGCATGCAGGCGGCGCACAGCCCAGTTGAGGCCGGCATTCATAGCCTGCACACGCTGGTCAACACCCTGATGATCCTCGTCGTGGTGTTCGTCGCCGCCTTGCTATTGCTGGTGATCTTCAAGTTCGGCGCCAAGCGGCACCCCGTGCCCAGCCGCATCAGCCACAACACGGTGCTCGAGGTCGCCTGGACCGTGGTCCCGGTACTCATCCTGGTCGTGATTGCCATCCCCTCGTTCCGCCTGGTCTACTTCGAGGACCGCGCGCGCAACCCGGACATGACCATCAAGGTGACCGGCCACCAGTGGTATTGGAACTACACCTACGCCGACGCCGGCAACCTCGCCTTCGACAGCAACATGGTGCAGGACGCCGACCTCAAGCCGGGCCAGCTCCGCCGGCTCGAGGTGGACAACCCGCTCGTGCTCCCCGCCGGCAAGAAGATCCGCATCCTCACCACGGGGGCGGACGTGATCCACAGCTTCTTCATCCCGTCCCTCGGCGTGCAGCGTTACGCCATCCCCGGCCGCACCATCGAGACCTGGGTCGAGATCGACAAGCCCGGGGACTATTATGGGGATTGTAACCAGATTTGTGGTACCAATCACAGTGCCATGCCCATCCACGTGCAGGCGCTGACGGTGGCGGACTACCAGACCTGGCTGGAAGGGGCGAAGAAGAAGTTCGCCAGTGACTCCACTGGGACTGGCGCCGCTGGAAACGGTGCCCGAGCAATGCAGCATTTGGCAGCGGCCACGCCCTGAGGCGAGCCAATCAGCCCGTTAGGGCGCAGGAGAGTCGGTAGATGTCGGTCACCAACTTCGAGCAGCCGGACACCGCCCACGAGGTGGATCACACCCATGACCACGGCCACGCGCCTGGCTTCGTGCACCGGTGGCTGTTCTCAACCAACCACAAGGACATCGGCACCCTCTACCTGATCTTCGCCATCATGGCGGGCATCGTCGGCGGCGTGCTGTCCATCATCATGCGCATCCAATTGTCCCACCCGGGCAACACGGTGATCGCCACCGGCCAGCAGTGGAACGCGCTGGTGACGGCGCATGGCCTGATCATGATCTTCTTCACCGTCATGCCCGCGATGATCGGCGGCTTTGGCAACTGGTTCGTCCCGCTGATGATCGGTGCGCCAGACATGGCGTTCCCGCGCCTGAACAATATCTCGTTCTGGCTGCTGGTCCCCGCCTTCCTGCTCATCATGGCCGGCCTGCTCACCGGCAACGGCGCCGGCTCGGGCTGGACGCTGTACACGCCGCTATCCGCCCAGCAAGATATCGCGATGGACTACACGCTGTTCGCGCTGCACTTGGCCGGCATTTCTTCCTTGCTCGGCGCCATCAACTTCATCACCACCATCTTCAACATGCGCACCCCGGGCATGACGCTGCACAAGATGCCGCTGTTCGTCTGGTCGATGCTGGTCACCGCGTTCCTGTTGCTGCTGGCCATTCCCGTGCTCGCCGGCGCTATCACCATGCTGATCACCGACCGCAACTTCGGCACGTCCTTCTTTGACCCGGCGGGCGGTGGGGATCCGGTGTTGTTCCAGCACCTATTCTGGTTCTTCGGCCATCCCGAAGTCTACATCATGATCCTGCCTGGCTTCGGCATGATCAGCCACATCGTCTCCACCTTCTCCAAGAAGCCGGTGTTCGGCTACCTCGGCATGGCCTACGCCATGGTGGCCATCGGCGTGGTCGGCTTCGTGGTCTGGGCGCACCACATGTTCGTCTCCGGCATCAGCGTGGACACGCGGGCCTACTTCATGGCCGCCACCATGATCATCGCCGTGCCGACCGGCATCAAGATCTTCTCCTGGATCGCGACCATGTGGGGCGGCTCCATCGAGATGAAGACGCCGATGCTTTGGGCGGTTGGCTTCATCTTCCTGTTCACCGTCGGCGGCGTTACCGGCGTGGTGCTGTCCAATGCAGGCATCGACCAGATCCTGCACAACAGCTACTACGTGGTGGCGCACTTCCACTATGTGCTGTCGCTCGGCGCCGTGTTCTCCATCTTTGCCGGCTTCTACTACTGGATCGGCAAGATGAGCGGCCACCAATACCCGGAGTTCTGGGGCAAGGTGCATTTCTGGGTGACGTTCGTGGGCGTGAACCTCACCTTCTTCCCGATGCACTTCCTGGGCCTCGCTGGCATGCCGCGCCGCTACCCGGACTATGCCGACGCCTTCGCCGGCTGGAACGCGGTGGCCTCGTTCGGCTCCTATATCGGCGCCCTCTCCGTGCTGATCTTCCTCTACGTCCTGTTCCGCACCTTCACCTCGAAGGTTCCGGTGCCGGCCAATCAATGGGGCGAGGGTGCGACCACGCTGGAGTGGACGGTGAGCTCGCCGCCCCCGTTCCACACCTTCGAGGTCCTCCCGCGCGTCCGATGAGCGAGTCTGTCCTCTACGGCGCCGGCTCGGGCGTCGCCACCTGGCAGGACTGGCTGGTCCTGTTGAAGCCCCGGGTTGTTACCCTCGTGGTGCTGACCGGGCTGGTGGGCATGTTGGTGGCGCCGGGTCACCTGCACCCGGTGCTAGCCTTCACCGCCGTGCTCTGCATCGCTGTCGCTGCTGGGGCTGCCGGGGCCATCAACATGGTGTTCGACCGCGACATCGACGCCGTGATGCGCCGCACCAGCACGCGCCCGATCCCCGCCGGCAAGATCGAGCCCGGTGGCGCCCTGGCGTTCGGCGTGTTCCTGGCGACGGCGTCGGTGGTGGTGATGGGGTTGGCCACCAACCTGGTCGCCGCGGCCTGGTTGGCCATCTCCATCGGCTTCTACGTGTTTGTGTATACAATTTGGTTGAAGCGCCGCACGCCGCAGAACATCGTCATCGGTGGCGCTGCCGGTGCCTTCCCGCCCATCATTGGGTGGGCCGCCGTCACCGGCCACGTCACCGCCATGCCGTGGCTGCTGTTCGCCATCATCCTGCTGTGGACGCCGCCGCATTTCTGGGCGCTGTCGCTCTACGCCTGCAAGGACTACAGCCGCGCCGGTGTGCCGATGCTGCCGGTAGTGGCCGGCGCCCGCTCGACCCGGCGGCACATCATGGCCTACACGCTCGTGCTCGCGCCGTTCGCGGTGCTGCCCTGGGCGCTGGGCTATGCCGGCCCGGTCTATGGCGTCTGCGCGGTCCTCCTCGGCGTGGGCTTTATCGTGAGCGCGGCGCTGGTCTGGCGCGACAAGCAGGATGCCACCGGCGTGAGCCTCACCAAGGATGCGCCAGCTCGCGCCACATTCCGCTACTCGCTGGCCTACCTCGCCATCCTGTTCGCCGCCGTCGCGGTCGACCACTTCGTTGGCCGATGACTTCCCGCCGCCGCTCTCCCGCGCCGAAGCCGCCGAACTGCGACGGCGCCAGCGTGGCCGCAACGTGGCGCTGCTGGTGGCGCTGATCGCGGTGGCGGTGCTGTTCTACGCCATCGCCATCGTCAAGCTCGGCGGCCACCCGACATGAGCCGCAACGGCTGGATCGGCAGCGCCCTGGGCGTGGTCACCGCCGGCATGCTGGGGCTGGCGTTCGCATCGGTGCCGCTCTACCGCCTGTTCTGCAGCGTTACCGGCTATGGCGGAACCCCGCAAATTGGCCCCGAAACCGCCTCGCACGTGGTGTCGCAGACCATTACGGTGGCGATGAACGCGGACACCAGCCCCAACCTGCCTTGGCTGTTCCAACCCGAGCTCAAGCGGGTGACGATGCCGATCGGCGCGGCGCAGTTGGCGTTCTACGACGGCAAGAACCTTGCCGACCACACCCTGACCGGCCACGCGCTCTATAACGTCACCCCGGACGTGGTGGGCCGCTACTTCCACAAGACCGAGTGCTTCTGCTTCACCACGCAAACCCTGCAGCCTGGCGAAGCGGTGCAGTTCCCGGTGACCTTCTGGGTCGACCCGGCCATCCTGGACGACCCAGAAACCCGCGACATCCACACCATCACGCTCTCTTACACCTTCTTCCCGACCCTGGCCGAGGCCGCCCGCACCGGCGCGCTGGCGAAGGCCGGCCCCCACACCGGCGTGCAGGGCCCGGTGAAGGTGCTCACTCCTGGCAGCCCCGCCCGATCCTTCGGGAATGGAGTGTCGGGATGAAGGCATGTGCCTGCCCTCACCCCGGCCCTCCCCCGCAGGCGGGAGAGGGCGTTAGGGGGTGCTCGTGATGGCGTTTCGCGATTGTGTCCCCGCCGTATTCGCCGATAATCCGCCGCAAGGTCGCTAAAACCACGATAGGTCGTCGCCATGGACACGCATGCACCCACCCTGCCCGTGACGAGTTCGGGCCTGAAGCAGCCCTACCACCTGGTGAACCCCAGCCCGTGGCCGCTGACCGGGGCGCTCGGCGCCGGGTTGACGGTCGTTGGCATCATCCATGCCGCCCATTTCGGCAGCTACCTATGGCTCGGCGTCGGCCTGGCGGTGGTGCTCGCCACCATGGTGCTGTGGTGGCTGGACGTGCTGAAGGAGAGCCGCACCCCCGGCCTGCACAGCCCGGTGGTGCGCCTGGGCCTGCGCTACGGCATGACGTTGTTCATCGCCAGCGAGGTCATGTTCTTCGTCGGCTTCTTCTGGGCCTTCTTCCACTTCGCCCTGTTCCCCGAGCACGTGCTGGACGCGACCGGCCCCGCCATCTGGCCGCCCGCCGGCATCCACACCTTCGACCCATTCAACCTGCCGCTGCTCAACACCATGATCCTGCTGCTGTCGGGCTGCACCGTCACCTGGGCGCACCACGCGCTGATCGAGAACGACCGCCGCAGCCTGATCATGGCACTCGGCATCACGCTGCTGCTCGGCATGTCGTTCACCGGCTTCCAGGTGTTGGAATACTCTGAAGCGCCGTTCAAGTTCGATGGCGGCGGCATCTACCCGGCGGTGTTCTTCCTCGCCACCGGCTTCCATGGCTTCCATGTCATCGTCGGTACCATCTTCCTCACCGTGTGCTGGTTCCGCTCCCGCGCCGGCCAGTTCACCCCGCAGCGGCATTTTGGTTTCGAGGCCGCCGCCTGGTACTGGCACTTCGTCGACGTGGTGTGGCTGTTCCTGTTCATTGCGGTCTACTGGTGGGGCAGCGGCGTCACCGTCGCGGAGTAGCATGGCGGCAGGCTCGTCCTCGCGCAGCCTGCTCTGGCTGTCGCTGCACTGCCGCTGCCCGCGCTGCGGCGAGGCCAAGCTGTTCGACGGCGTCCTCACCGTGCGGGACCGCTGCCCGCTGTGTAACCTGAACCTCGCCGAGGCCGACACCGGAGACGGCGCCGCCGCATTCATCATCCTGATCGAGAGCGCCATCCTGGTCGGCTTGGCGTTCTGGGTGGAGTTCCGCTTCAACCCGCCGCTCTGGGTGCACGTCGTGCTGTGGCCGGCGCTGGCCATCCCCGCCACCATCGCCATGATGCGCCCGATCAAGGCCTTCCTGGTCGCCCAGCAATACCGCAACCGCCCCAGCGAGATGGGCGCCGAGTGACCCACCACACCCGCCACCCTACCCGCCCAAAAGCCCTCTTCCTCCGGGAGAGGGTTGGGTGAGGGGCAACCCCCTGGCATCATCCGCCGCGTTGGCCCCTCACCCCGACCCTCTCCCGGAGGCAGAGGGAGAAGAAGGGGGAACGGCAGCAAGGCCGGGTCGGTGGGCCAGGCTGCTCGTCCCCGCCCTCATCACCGCGGTGCTGTTCGCCATCCTGATCGGCCTCGCCGTGTGGCAACTTCAGCGCCTGGAGTGGAAGCGTGCCATCCTCGCCGCCATCGACCAGGCCGAAGCCGCCGCCGCCATCCCGCTGCCCGACCACCCCGTCCAGTTCACCAAGGTCCGCACCACCGGCCGCTTCATCCCCGGCCTGCAAGCCCGCTACGGCGCCGACGTGCGCGATACCCCGACCGGCCCCGTGCTCGGCTCCCGCGTCATCGAGCCGCTGGAGCGCCCGGGCCAGGCGCCGCTGCTGGTGGACCGCGGCTGGGCGCCCGACGGGCCGGTGGCCGAACCCGCCGGCCCGGTGAGCGTGGAGGGCTACATCCGCACCCCGGACCGCCCCGGCCTGTTCAGCGCCACCGACGACCCGGCCAAGCGCCTGTTCTACACGCTCGACCCGGCGAAGATCGGCGCCGCCCTCGGCCTGCCCCGCGAAGCCCCGTTCACCCTGGTGGCCATGGGCCCGCCCGACGCCGCCACCAGCCCGGCCGCCGCCCTGCCCCGCCCGCCCAACGACCACCTGAACTACGCGCTTACCTGGTTCGGCCTGGCGTTGTCGCTGCTGGCCGTGTTCGCTGCCTACTGCCGCAAGGTCCTCACCCAATGAACGCCAACCCCACCCTCGCCGCCCAACGCCTGCGTGACCGCTTCACCCGCATCGCGACCGTTGGCGAGGCCGCCGGCATGCTCGGGTGGGACGCGGCGGCGATGATGCCCCAAGGCGGCGGCGCGGCCCGCGGCGACCAATTGGCCGTGCTCGCCGGGCTGTCGCACGAGATGTTGGTGGCCCCGGCCGTGGCCGACGACCTGGCCGAAGCCGAAACCACCCCGCCCGCCGACGCCTGGGAGGCCGCCAACCTGCGCCTCATGCGCCGCGCCTACACCCGCGCCACCGCCCTGCCCGGCGCCCTGGTGGAAGCCAGCGCCCGCGCCTGCTCCACCTGCGAGAAGGTGTGGCGCGAGGCCCGGCAAAGCTCGGACTTCGCCCTGGTCGCGCCGCATCTGGCAACCGTGGTGCAGCTCACCCGTGAAGCCGCCAGCGCGATGGCGCCCGTGCTCGGCCTCACCCCCTACGACGCGCTGATGGACGGCTACCAACCCGGCATCGGCGCGGCGGACGTGGCCCCGGTGTTCGCGCGCTACGGGGCGTTCCTGGCCGAAGCGCTGCCCCGCGCCGAGCAACTCCAGGCCGCCCGCCCGGCGCCAGCCCCGTTGCCCGGCCCGTTCCCCGCGGATGGGCAGGAAGCGCTGTGCCGCCGCCTGTCCGAGCGCGCCGGGCTCGAGTTCCAGCACGCCCGGCTAGACCGCTCCGCCCACCCGTTCTGCGGCGGCACCCCCACCGACATCCGCATCACCACCCGCTATGACGAGTCCGACTGCGCCAGCGCCATCATGGGCGTGCTGCACGAAACCGGCCACGCGCTCTACGAACGCGGCCTGCCCGCCGCCTACGCCCGCCAGCCGGTGGGGGACGCAGCCGGCATGGCGGTGCACGAGAGCCAATCCCTGATCAACGAGATGCAGGCGTGCCGCTCGGACGCCTACCTCGGCTGGCTCGGCCCGCAACTGCTGGCGACCTTCGGCGGCGCGCCGGAGCCCTACGCCGGCGCCAACCTGGCCCGGCTATGGCGCCGGGTCAGCCGTGGCTTCATCCGGGTGGACGCGGACGAGATGACCTACCCCGCCCACGTCATCCTGCGCTTCCGCCTCGAGCAGGCCATGGTCGCCGGCGACCTGCTTGTGGCGGACCTGCCAGGCGCCTGGAACGAGGGCCTGCAGCAACTGCTCGGCATTACCCCGCCCGACGACGCAAGCGGCTGCCTGCAGGACATCCACTGGTACGACGGGGCGTTCGGCTACTTCCCGTCCTACACCCTGGGCGCCATGGCCGCCGCGCAACTGATGGCCGCCGCCCGCCGGGACGTGCCTGGCCTGGACGCCGCCTTGGCCGAAGGCCGCCACGCTCCCCTGCTCGCCTGGCTGCGCACCCACGTGCACGCCCAAGGCAGCCGGCTGGGCTTCAACGACCTGCTGCAAGCCGCCACCGGCAAGCCGCTCGACCCGGCGGATTTCGAGGCGCACTTGACGGCGCGCTATCTCACATAACGGGTACCGCTCGATGCCCCTGCAACAA
This sequence comes from Acetobacteraceae bacterium, assembly GCA_965199105.1. Classification (GTDB taxonomy): domain Bacteria; phylum Pseudomonadota; class Alphaproteobacteria; order Acetobacterales; family Acetobacteraceae; genus LMUY01. The sequence continues at coordinate 3,258,845 of CBDAQO010000002.1, forward strand.
TCACGCAGGCGGAACGCTGACACCCCTGAAAAACAAGCTGGGAGCTGTCCGCAATGTCAGGTCATCCACTGTTCTGGCTGCTGTTCGCCACGCTATTCATCGTAATCGTGTTCGCGGCCTGGAACGTGATCTCGACCCGGCGCCGCCACAAGCACGGCCCCGACGTCTCGGGCATCGGCGGGCGCAACGACCCGCTCTCGGGCGACAGCTAGAGCAGATCCCGATCAGACGGAATCGTCTGATCGGGTGAAGATGCTCGCAAAACAGAGGGTTAGAGCGTGTGAAGTGAGCGGAAGCGAACGGAACATGCTCTAACACCCCGCGGGCCCAGCGAGGCGACCCTCACCAGGCTCGCCAAGCACCTTCGCAGCGCTGGCAAACCGCACCCCCAACCCCGCCAATCGCTGCCGCATCGCCGCAATGCCGCAGCCATCCCCCGGCATGTCGATGCCGCGGCAGGCATCCTCGACCACCACCACCTGGTAGCCCAGCCGTGTCGCATCCTCGGCGGACCAGCCGACGCAGAAATCCGTCGCCAACCCGGCCAGGAATACCCGCCGCACGCCCCGCGCCTGCAGCCAGCCGTGCAGGCCGGTCGGGCTGCGGTCGTTCTCGTGAAAGGCGGAGTAGCTGTCCACGCCGGGTCGCGTGCCCTTGCGCAGGATCAACTCCACCCGCCGCGTGTCCAGCCCGGGGTGCAGCGCTGCGGCGGCCGTGCCCTGGATGGCGTGGTCCGGCCACAGCGTCTGCGGGCCGTACGGCAGTTGCACCACCTCGAACGCCGCCCGGCCGGGATGCGCGCTGGCGAACGACAGGTGGCCCGGCGGGTGCCAATCCTGCGTGGCGAAGGCGTGCGGGACGGCGGCCAGCAGCCGATTGACCACCGGCACCACCGCGTCGCCATCCGCCACTGCCAGCTCGCCGCCCGGCATGAAGGTCGGCTGCACGTCGATCACGCCCAGCATGTCGGTGTCGGTCAGGTCCATGGCTACCTCTCGCCTGCGCTCCGGTTCAGGCTTACTATGCTCTGATGCGCTACGTCTCCACCCGCGGCCAGGCCCCCGCCCGAGACTTCGCCGGCGTGCTGCTGGCCGGGTTGGCGGAGGATGGCGGCCTGTTCGTGCCCGAAGCCTGGCCCACCCTCTCCCCCGCCGACCAGCGCGCCCTGCGCGGCCAGCCCTACCCCGAGCTCGCCGCCCGCGTCATGCAGCCGTTCCTCGGCGACGCGGTGCCGTTCGCCACCCTGCAGGCGATCTGCCACGAGGCCTATGCCGGCTTTGCCCACCCCGCCATCACTCCCCTGGTGCAGCTCGACGCCAACCTGTGGTCGCTCGAGCTGTTCCACGGCCCCACGCTGGCCTTCAAGGATCTGGCCATGCAGGTGCTGGCCCGCCTGTTCGACCACGTGTTGGCCGAACGCGGCGAGCGCGTCACCATCGTGGGCGCCACCAGTGGGGACACCGGGTCGGCCGCCATCGAGGCCTGCCGCGGTCGCGCCACGGTGGACGTCGCCATCCTGCACCCGCGCGGCCGCACCAGCGAGGTGCAGCGCCGGCAAATGACCACGGTGCAGGCGCCCAACATCGCCAACATCGCGGTGGACGGCACGTTCGACGACTGCCAGGACCTAGTGAAGGCCATGTTCGCCGACGCGCCGTTCCGCCAGGCGCTGCGGCTGTCGGCGGTGAACTCGATCAACTGGGCGCGGATCGCGGCGCAAATCCCCTACTACGTGTTTGCCGCCCTGGCCCTCGGCGCGCCCGAGCGGGAGGTGGCGTTCAGCGTCCCCACCGGCAATTTCGGCAACGTGCTGGCCGCCTGGGCCGCGCGGCGCATGGGCCTGCCGATCGCCCGCTTGGTAGTCGCCAGCAACCGCAACGACATCCTGGCCCGCTTCCTCGATAGCAACGACATGCGCATGGCCCCGGTCGAGCCCAGCCTGTCGCCCTCGATGGACATCCAGATCTCGTCCAACTTCGAGCGCCTGCTGTTCGAGCTGCTGAACCGCGACCCGGCGGCAACCGCCGCCACCATGGCCGCCTTCCGCACCACCGGGCGCATGCCGGTGCCGCCAGCCGCCTGGTCCCGCGCGCGCACCCTGCTGCACGGCTTCCGCCTGGACGACGACGGCACCCTGGACGAAATGCGCCGCCTGCACGCCGAATGCGGCTACCTGGCCGACCCGCACACTGCCATCGGCGTCGCCGCCGCGCGCGCCCTGCCCTGCTCGCACGCCCCGATGGTCGCGGTCGCCACCGCCCACGCCGCCAAGTTCCCCGACGCCACCGAGCGCGCCATCGGCCGCCGCCCACCGCTGCCAACCGCCCTGGCCGACCTATATGACCGCCCAGAACGCTTCACCACCGTCCCGAACAAGCTCGACGCGGTCGAGGCGCAAGTCCGGGCCTTCGCACACAGGAACGCTGCATGAGCATCAACGTCACCCGCCTGCCCTCCGGCCTCACGGTGGTGACGGAGCAGATGGACCGGGTCGAAACCATCTCGCTCGGCGCCTACGTCGCCACCGGCACGCGTGATGAGACCGAGGCGGAGTGCGGCGCCAGCCACTTCCTCGAGCACATGGCCTTCAAGGGCACCGAGCGCCGGTCCGCCGCCGCCATCGCCGAGGCGGTGGAGGACGTCGGCGGCCACATCAACGCCTACACCGCCCGCGAGCAGACCGCCTATTACGTGAAGCTGCTCAAGGAGGACCTCGCCCTCGGCGCCGACATCATCGGCGACATCCTCACCCACAGCAGCTTCGCGCCCGACGAGCTCGAGCGCGAACGCGGCGTGATCCTGCAGGAGATCGGCCAGGCCAACGACACGCCGGACGACATCGTGTTCGACCATTTCCAGGAAACCGCCTACCCCGACCAGCCGATGGGCCGCCCCACGCTGGGCCGCGAGGCCGGCATCCGCGCCATGGGCCGCGAGGTGCTGACCGGCTACATGCACCGCCACTATGCCGCCGCCAACACCGTGGTGGCCGCCGCCGGTGCGCTGACGCATGAGCGCGTGGTGGACCTGGCGCAGCAGCATTTTGCCGACCTGCCCACCGGCCAGGCGCCTAAAGCCGCTCCCGCGTCCTACGGTGGCGGCGAGTTCCGCGAGGGCCGCGACCTCGACCAGGTGCACATCGTCCTGGGCTTCCCCGCGATGGCCTACACCGACCGCGACTTCTACCCGTCCATGCTGCTGTCCACCCTGCTCGGCGGCGGCATGTCCTCGCGGCTGTTCCAGGAAATCCGCGAGCGCCGCGGCCTGGTCTACTCGATCTACTCGTTTACCGCGCCCGCGTTGGATGGCGGCCTGTTCGGCATCTACGCCGGCACCGGCGAGGAGGAGGCGCGCGAGCTGGTGCCGGTCACGCTCGAGGAGCTGCGCCGGGTTCAGCTCGACGCCGGTGAGGAGGAGCTGCGCCGCGCCCGGGCCCAGGTGAAGGCCGGGTTGCTGATGTCGCTCGAGTCGACCGGCAGCCGTTGCGAGCAGTTGGCCCGCCAGATGCAGGTCCACGGCCGCATCGTGCCCGTGGCCGAGACGGTGGCCAAGATCGAGGCCGTCACCCTGGCCGACATACGCCGCTGCGCCACCCGCATCTTCCGCGGCCGCCCCACCCTCGCCGCGATGGGCCCCACCGACCATGTGCCCCACCTGGTGGAGATCGCGGACCGGCTGGCGGCGTGATTAGCAAACGAGCTTGAGCGGCTCGGAGACGGACGGCGAGCGCCTCCAGATGCTTTACTGGAGGGCGATTGTGCAGTTGAAGGTCGAGTGCGCGTATTCAGACGCTATCAGGGCGCTCTTGAACGATGGATGATGCAGGGCGAATGGGAGGACATCTTCGCCGGCCGGATCGACTTAGCGGCATTGCACAAGGTTTGGTTGCGGCTCTTGCAGCAAATGCACGACTTGAAGGCGAAGTATCTCCCGACCGGCCTTCCCAGGCGAAACGATCTTTTCAGACTGGCAGAACAGGACGCCGCATCCCATTTCCGTGCAGTCCATGGGGTGGAGAGCTAGCCATGAAGCAAACAGTCACCAAAGACGGCGCGGTGCCAACCACAACACTCAACATCCCTATGCCGCCGGGTGCCAAGCCACCGCCTCCTGCCCCCAGCCAAGCCGACACGAAGAAGTCGTCTAGCGGCGAATGAACCAACTCGACACCCTCACCGCCCTGCTGGACCGCGCCCGCGCCGCCGGGGCGGACCTGGCGGAGGCCGCGGTCTCCGGCTCCACCTCCGTCTCGGTCTCCCGCCGCCTCGGCCGCACCGAGCATCTCGAGCGCTCCGAACGGCGCGGCCTCGAACTCACCGTCTTCGTGGGCAAGCGCAGCGCGAGCGTCTCCACCACCGAACTCGCCGCCGCGGGCTTCCCCGCTTTGGCCGAGCGCGCGGTCGCCATGGCCCGCGTGGTGCCGGAGGACCCTTATGGCGGCCTGGCCGACGAGGCATCCTACGTCGACGCCGCCCCGCTCGAGCTCGCCGACCCCACCGAGGTCAGCGTGGAAGCGCTCACCGCCCGCGCCGCCGCCGCTGAGGACGCCGCCCTGGCGGTTCCCGGCATCACCAATTCCGAGGGTGGCGAGGCAGGCTACGGCCGCTTCGAGTTCCTGCTAGCCACCAGCGCCGGGTTCACCGGTGGCTACTCCCGCACCAGCCATTCGGTCAGCGCGACCGCCATCGCCGGCAATGGCACCGGCATGCAGCGCGACTACGACGGCCATTCCGCCACCTTCCTCGCCGACCTCGACGACCCGGCGGCAATGGGCCGCAGCGCCGCCGAGCGCGCCTTGGCCCGGCTCAACCCCGCCCGCCCAGCCACTGCCAAGCTGCCCGTGCTGTTCGACCCGCGGGTCGCCGGCAGCCTGATCGGTCACTTTGCCGGCGCCATCAGCGGCGCCGCCGTCGCGCGCGGCACCAGCTTCCTCAAGGACAAGCTCGGCCAGCGCATCTTCGCCCCCGGCATCACCATCCACGACCAGCCCCGCCGCCCGCGCGGCCCCCGCTCCAAGCCGTTCGACAGCGAGGGCGTGCCGACCGCCAACAGCCTGCTGATCGAGGACGGCATGCTGCACGCCTGGCTGCTGGACGGCCGCAGCGCCCGCCAGCTCGGCCTCAAGACCAACGGCCACTGCAACGGCAGCAGTCCGGGCATCAGCAACGCCTACCTCGCCCCCGGCAGCCAAACGCCCGCCGAGCTGATGGCCGACGTGAAACTAGGCCTCTACGTCACCGAGCTGCTCGGCATGGGCGTCAACGGCCTCACCGGTGACTACAGCCGCGGCGCCGCCGGCTTCATGATCCGCGATGGGGCGCTGGCCGAGCCGGTGGCCGAACTCACCATCGCCGGCAACCTCAAGGACATGTTCCTCCATCTCATCCCAGCCAGCGACCTGCGCTTCCGCCGCGCCGTGGACGCACCGACCCTGCGCATCGACGGCATGACCATGGCAGGCGCCTGAACGCGTCACCCGGCCGTGAAAAAGCTGTCTTTCCCGCTTAAAGCCTAAGTAAACCCGCAAGCACGCCAGTCCCAGCGCTTTGCTTCATGAAACTGCTATCGTATGCGTGGCCCGCACGATCCGGCGGAGCAGCGCATGTCTGGCACGTTTACCTACTCGAACCCGCAGAGCCCGGGCGCCGGCCAGACGACGGAGACTCTCACCACCGGCGGGAGCTACACCATCACTGCCATTGGCGGCACGGGGGGCGCTGCCGCGGTCGCAAGCGGTGGCGCGGCAGCGTCCGTTACCGACACCTTCAATCTCGCGCCGGGCACCGTGCTCACCTTCGTCGTTGGCGGCACCGGTGGCTCCCCCAGTTCGCCGAATGGCGGCGGCGGCGGCGGCGGCGGCACCTTCGTGTTTGAAACACCCTCCGGCGGCGACACGCTCACCCCGCTGCTGATCGCCGGCGGTGGCGGCGGCGCAGGCGGCGGCAGCACCGGCACGGCAGGCGGCAGCGCCCTGCAGACCTACTCCGGCGCCGGCCTGGCAGGCGGCGGCAGTGGCGGCGGCGGTGGCGGCAGCTACTACGGCGGCAACGGCGCCGGCGCGGGCAACACCGGCACCGGCGGCACCACGAACACCAGCGCGCCGTTTCCCTATAACGGTGGCACCGGCTACAGCAACGTCATCACCGCCACCAACAGCGGCAACGGCGGCTATGGCGGCGGCGGGGGCGGCGGCTACACGGGCGGGGGCGGCGGCGGCGGTCGGCCCGGTGGCGATGGCGGCGCCGGCAGCACCAGCGGCGCCGGCGGCCAAGCCGGCGGCTCCTTCGACAGCGGCAGCAGTGAAACCTTCGCCGCTGTCGCCGATGGCAACGGCGAGGTCATCGTCGTAATGGCAAGCCCGGGCACCGGCCCGCTCTGCTTCCTCCGCGGCACCCGCATCCTGACGCCCACCGGCGAGGTCCGCGTCGAGGATCTGCAGTTGGGGGACGCGGTGGTCACCCGCTTCGGCGGCATCCAGCCGGTCAAATGGATCGGCCGCCACAGCCCGGCGCCCGACAACGAGGTCAACACGCCCGTCTGCATCCATGCCGGCGCCCTCGGCGATCGCCTGCCCGCGCGGGACCTCTACGTCTCCCCCGGCCACTCGCTGCTGGTGGACGGCTCGCTGCTGATCGCCAGCCTGTTGGTCAACGGCGTCACCGTCACACAAAGCTGGTGCCCGCCGCGCATCGACTACTTTCACGTCGAGCTGGCTACGCATGACTGCGTGATCGCCGAAGGCGCCTGGGCCGAGACCTACGCCGACGCGCAAATCTCCCGCGACCGCTTCGCCAACGCCGCCGAGTATGACCTGCTCTACCCCGAGGCCGGCCCGGCGCCAGACGCGTTCACCCTCTGCGCCCCCCGCCCCGAGCAAGGCGCCAAGCTCGAGGCCGCCCTGCGCCCCGTGCTGGCCCGCATCGCCGTCACGCCGGGCCCGCTGCAGGGCTCCATCGACCGCATCGACGGCGCCTGGCGCGTGCAGGGCTGGGCGCACGACCCGGCCCACCCAGACCTGCCGGTGCTGCTCGAAGTGGAACTCGACGGCCAGGTGATCGGCACCGTCGCCGCCTGCGAACAGCGCGACGACCTGGCCCAAGCCGGCTTCGCCCGCGGCCGCTGCGCCTTCACCTTCACCTCTCCCGTCCGCCTCCGCCCAGAGCGCCTGCACAGCCTACGCATCCGCCGCGCCGCCGACGGCGCCAGCCTTGCCATGGACGCCCGATGCGCCGCCGCCATCCCGCCCTTCCAGCAGCCGGAAGCCGCCACCGCGAGGCTGCGCATCGTCGCCTAAGACCAAGGCAGCGCACCCATGGCGGCGTTCGGCTACACTGGGGGGCCGCAGCACTTCCGCGCGACAGCGGGCGGCTTCTACAGCATCACCGCCACGGGTGCGGCGGGCGGTAGCAGCAGCACCGGCGGCACGGGCGGGCCCGGCGCCGAGGTGGGCGGCGAGTTCGAGCTCGCGGCGGGCACCATCCTGTCCATCATCGTCGGCGGGCAAGGCGGCTATGGCGCTGGCAGCGGCGCCGGGGGTGGCGGCGCCAGCGACGTGGTCGAACTGCCGGGCCCGTCCTCCCCCGCCCAAACCACCCTGCTGGTCGCCGGCGGCGGTGGCGGCAGCGGCGCTGACAGCAACGCAGCCCAAGGCAACGGCGAGACGAGCGGGCTCGCCACCACCAGCGGAAGCGGGGCCGGCGGGGCTGGCGGCATGGCTGGCGCTGGTGGCGGCGGTGGTGGTGGCGGCTACCAGGGCGGCAGCGGCGGGGCGGTGGCGCAACCCGGCCAACCCGGCGCCAGCACGGCCCAGAACGCAAGCGGCGGAGCCAGCGCCAGCGGCGGCCCCGGTGGCTACGGCGGCGGTGGCGGCGGCGGGCAAGATGGCGGCGGCGGCGGTGGCGGCGGCTATGGCGGCGGCGCGGGCGGTAGCGGGGCAGGCGATGCCGGCACAGGCGGCGGCTCGCTCGACCTCGGCCAGGACGCGCTGCTGGCGTCCGGCATCGACAGCGGCGCCGGTTCGGTCATCATCACCCCGCTCTGCTTCCTCCGCGGCACCCGCATCCTGACGCCCACCGGCGAGGTCCGCGTCGAGGATCTGCAGTTGGGAGACGCCGTGGTCACCCGCTTCGGCGGCATCCAGCCGGTCAAATGGATCGGCCGCCACAGCCCGGCGCCCGACAACGAGGTCAACACGCCCGTCTGCATCCATGCCGGCGCCCTCGGCGAGCGCCTGCCCGCGCGGGACCTCTACGTCTCCCCCGGCCACTCGCTGCTGGTGGACGGCTCGCTGCTGATCGCCAGCCTGCTGGTCAACGGCGTCACCGTCACACAAAGCTGGTGCCCGCCGCGCATCGACTACTTTCACGTCGAGCTGGCTACGCATGACTGCGTGATCGCCGAAGGCGCCTGGGCCGAGACCTACGCCGACGCGCAAATCTCCCGCGACCGCTTCGCCAACGCCGCCGAGTATGACCTGCTCTACCCCGAGGCCGGCCCGGCGCCAGACGCGTTCACCCTCTGCGCCCCCCGCCCCGAGCAAGGCGCCAAGCTCGAGGCCGCCCTGCGCCCCGTGCTGGCCCGCATCGCCGTCACGCCGGGCCCGCTGCAGGGCTCCATCGACCGCATCGACGGCGCCTGGCGCGTGCAGGGCTGGGCGCACGACCCGGCCCACCCAGACCTGCCGGTGCTGCTCGAAGTGGAACTCGACGGCCAGGTGATCGGCACCGTCGCCGCCTGCGAACAGCGCGACGACCTGGCCCAAGCCGGCTTCGCCCGCGGCCGTTGCGCCTTCACCTTCACCTCTCCCGTCCGCCTCCGCCCAGAGCGCCTGCACAGCCTGCGCATCCGCCGCGCCGCCGACGGCGCCAGCCTGCCGCTCGATCAGCGCGCCGCGCCGGGCTCAACAATTGCCGCCGCGATTGTCGCCGGGCCAGCGGGCGATGTAATACCATCGTATCAAGGTCCGGCAGCGAAGTAGGAGCGCAGGCATGCAAAACGGCATTCACTTCATTTCGGGCCTGCCACGGTCCGGCTCGACCCTGCTCTCCGCGCTGCTGCTGCAAAACCCCGCGTTGCACGCCGGCATTACCAGCCCGGTCGGCTCCATCCTCGGCACCATGCTGCGCGAGGTCAGCCAGGGCAACGAGACCTCGGTGCTGATGGACGACGACCAGCGCCGCGCCTTGCTGCAGGGCGTGTTCGACAACTTCTACCACGCCCTCCACCCGACCCGCACGGTGTTCGACACCAATCGCGCCTGGACCTTACGGCTGGACCTGCTGGCCACCCTGTTCCCCGACGCCCGCGTGATCTGCTGCGTCCGCCACATCCCCTGGATCATCGACAGCGTGGAAAGCCTGATCCGCCGCAACCTTTGGGAGCTGTCGCGCATCTTCGACTTCGACCCCAGCGGCTCCGTCTACGCTCGCGCCGAGGGCTTGATGAGCCGCGGCGGCATGATCGGCTTCGCCCTCAACGCGCTGAAACAGGGCATGCACAGCGCCCACTCCGCCAAGCTGCTGCTGCTGCCCTACGAGGTGTTGGCGCGGGAGCCGGAACACGCCATGCGCGCGGTCTACGCCTTCACCGGCCTGCCCTATTACCGCCACGACTTCGAGAACATCAGCTTCGACGCCACCGAGTTCGACGCCCGGCTCGGCACCCCCGGCCTGCACGTCGTCCGCCCCGCTACCCGCCCCGCCGAGCGCCCCACCGTGCTGCCGCCCGACGTATGGGCCCGCTACGAGCGCGAAAGCGTCTGGCGTGACCCGGCGTTCAACACCCGCAACGTCAGCATCGTGTAGCGCTGGTCTTTCGTATCAGATGTCCAGAAGACGACCGAGGCTGTTGAAAAACTCGCTTGCGGGCGGGTTTGGCGCGTGATTCGGTTTGGTTATGACTGGACCGGAGATCACGACGATGATGGGCAAGCTGTTGGGGCAAGAGCCGCTGTTCTTCGGTTTCCGGCTTGAGGACCACGTGCCCGCCAATCACCTGCTCCGCCGCGTCGACGCGGTGCTCGACTTCGGCTTCGTCCGGCGGGCTCTCGCACCATACTACAGCTCCACCGGACGGCCGTCGGTCGATCCCGAGCTGATGATGCGCATGCTGCTCATCGGCTATCTGCATGGCATCCGCTCCGAACGGCGGCTTTGCGATGAGGTCCACCTCAACCTCGCCTACCGCTGGTTCTGCCGCCTGGGGCTGGACGGTTGCGTGCCCGACCACTCGACGTTTTCCAAAAACCGCCATGGGCGCTTCCGCGACGGCGACCTGCATCGCCTGCTGTTCGAGGAGGTCGTGCGCGCTTGTGCCAAGGCCGGGCTGACACCCGGCCGCGACACTGCGATCGACGCGAGCACGATCGAGGCCGACGCCGGCAGCGAGCGCAAGTTCACCGGCGCGGCGGATGCTGACGCCTGGGACGAGCAGGAGCGCCAGGCCCGGCCTGTGCGCGAGTATCTCGCGGCCCTCGATGCCGCCCTGCCAGCCGCTCCGGACGAGCGCGAGCCAGCGCCGCCCAAATACACGTCGCCCATTGATCCGCAGGCCGCCTGGTCGATCAAGCATGGCCCGGGGCAGTTCAGCTACGCCACGAACTACCTGATCGACAGCGAAACAAGCGTCATCCTGGACGTCGAGGCTACGCCCGCGCGCCTAGGCGCCGAGGTGGCGGCAACGCGAACGTTGATCAGCCGCGCCGCGGACCGGTTTGGTTTCCACCCCGAACGCCTCGCCGCCGACAAAGCGTATGGCAGCGCAGGCCTGCTGCGTTGGCTGTTCGAACGCGGCATCGAGCCGCATGTGCCGTTGCTCGACCGCACGGCGCTGACGCAGGGAAAGCTCCCCCGCTCGGCCTTCACCTATGACGAGATCGCAGACGCCTATACCTGCCCCGAGGGGCATCAACTCCGCCACCGCGGCTACGAGCGTCGAACCCGCACGCATCGCTACAGCGGGTCGCCCAACACCTGCGGCGCCTGCCCGCGAAAGCGGGAGTGTACCGACGCGCCCACGAGGCGCGTGCTGAGAATGGCTGACGAGGCTGTGCGCGATCGGGTCCGCGATCTTGAAGGCACGCCCGCTTTTGCCCGCTCCCGTCGCCTCCGAAAGCGGGTCGAGCGTCTCTTCGGCCAACTCAAGCGCAACATGGGGCTGCGACGGCTCAAACTGCGCGGGCTACGCGGTGCCGCCGAGGAGTTCACGATGGCCGCCGCCGCCCAGAACCTAATCCTGCTCACCAGAAAGCCCACGCCCGCCTGAACGGGAGGGCAGCTTGCGCCCTGAGCCACCCCCGCATCGGCTGCTGACTACAGACGTTCCGGCCGGAAAGCCGACTTCTTCAACAGCCTCGACCGTCTTCTGGTGGGGTTCGGGGCGACGCCCCGACTTGCAGGAACCGCGCGAACGCATCCAGCGTGATGGCCGACACATAGTGTTCGATGCCCTCCGCATCCGCCTCCGCCGCCTCCTCCGGCACGCCGACCGCCAATAGCAAATCCACCACTAGCCGATGCCGGTTGCGCACCCGCTCTGCCAGGGCATGGCCGGCCTCGGTGAGGAACACGCCGCGATAGGGCTTGCCCGTCGCCAGCCCCTCGCGCCGCAGCCGCGCAATGGTCTTCACCGCCGTTGCATGCGACACGCCGAAGCGCCGCGCCACGTCGGTCGCCCGCGCCTCTCCGCCGGCCGCCAGCAGGTCGGCAATGAGTTCGGCATAATCCTCGAGCGTCGCCGCACCGCGGGCCGTGCGCGTCTGTTCGAAGCGATGCGCCTGGGTTGGTTCCTCAGGCAGGGTCTGGTCGGTCATGCCGTGCTCTAAACTCTCGAATCTCCTGTAGCAGTTCGAACGCCGAATCACAAAATCGTGCAACTTGACCGAAGTGTAGCCAGTGCTACACCATACAGCATGGACCATCCGCAGCCGGCACCACCTCCGAGCGCCCCCATGCTGAGCGCAAATGGCATGACCGCCCGCACCGACCGCGCCATCGCCCAAGTTCTCGCCGGCCGCCGCCGTGGCATCGCCGCCTGGCTGCCGTTCGCCGGGCCGGCCTTCGTCGCCTCCATCGCCTATGTCGATCCAGGCAACTTCGCCACCAACATCGAGGCCGGCGCGCATTACGGCTACGGCCTGCTCTGGGTGGTGCTGCTGGCCAACCTGATGGCGATGCTGTTCCAAGCCCTGTCCGCGCGGCTGGGCATCGCCACCGGCCACAACCTGGCCGAGCTCAGCTGCATGCACTTTCCCACCCCCGTGGTCTACGCCATGTGGGCGGTGAGCGAAGTCGCGGCGATGGCCACCGACCTGGCGGAGTTCCTCGGCGGCGCCATCGGCCTGAGCCTGCTGTTCCACCTGCCACTGCCCGCCGGCATGCTGGTCACCGCGGTGGTCACCTACCTCATCCTCACCCTGGACCGCCGTGGCTACCGCCCGCTCGAACTTGCCATCACCGCCATGGTGGCCGTGATCAGCCTCAGCTACGTCGCCGAACTCGCCCTCACCGGCCCAAATTGGCACCAGGCGCTCGCCGGCACGTTGCGTCCGTTGCTGCCCGACCGCTACGCCATCACGCTCTCGGTCGGCATCGTCGGCGCCACCGTGATGCCGCACGCCATCTACCTGCATTCCGGCCTGACCCAGAGCCGCGGCCGCACCGCCACCCCGGCCGGCCTGCGCCGCCTCGGCCGCTTCTCCAACATCGAGGTCGTCGTGGCGCTCACCTTGGCCGGGCTGGTGAACATGGCGATGGTGATGATGGCCGCCGCCGCCTTCCACGCCGGCCACCCCGAGGTCGCCGAGATCGAGACCGCCTACCACACCCTCTCGCCACTGTTCGGCGGCGCGGCGGCCGCGGTGTTCCTGGTGGCGCTGATCGCCTCCGGCCTGTCCTCCTCCGCCGTCGGCACCATGGCGGGCCAGGTGGTGATGCAGGGGTTCGTGGGCTGGCGCATCCCGGTTTGGCTGCGCCGCTTGGTGACGATGCTGCCCGCCCTGGTGGTGGTGGGCCTCGGCGCCAACGCCACCAGCGCCCTGGTGCTGAGCCAGGTGGTGCTGAGCCTGGCCCTCCCCGTCCCGCTGCTCGCCATGCTGCTGTTGATCCGCCGCCGCGACATCATGGCTGACATGGCGGTGCGCGGCCCCACCCTGGCCGCCGCCTGGTTCGCCACCGGCATCATCCTGGCGCTGAACGCCGCCCTGCTATTGAGCACCGCCGGCATCGATTTGCCGTTCTGACGGCGGCCGGCCGAGCTATCCTTGGCGCGGGAGTTCGATATAGACACTGCGGCTAAGGACAGTGCAACTAATAAGACAAGCGGAAGCTTTTCTCAAACAAGTAATCCATCAGTAACTTTGTCGACAGCCTGCGCAAGACTACGGGGGGAACCCGATCGCTGGCTGAGGCACCGGGTCAGGAGTTTACTGCCGACGAGTCGCCTCAATTCGTCTCGTATCTTCAACTGTTACTGCTAAATGGCTGGGCGGCGTGTTAGTCGGGCAGACTAATGAACGGCGAGTTGCTGTTTCTCACGATTCATGGCTGTCGATCGGCCAATCGGATGAGCTTTCGTCTCAGACTACGCTTGTTACGATTTCGGGCTGCCGTCTCGAATGGACAAAATGGCAAAATCTCTTCTTGCCACCTAGAGCAGCATTCCGAGCAATCGCAGTCGCTTCGCGATCCCAAGGCTCGGATAAAGCTGCTCTTTTCTCAGTCAAGCGGAGCATGATCGAAGAGATCATGCTCTAGGACATGCCGCAATGGCTACGGCAGTGGCCCAAGAGTAGCGAACGGCGTCCTGCACTCCTGCAACGACAAGCGTGCCTACTCCGCCCGCAAATGCGCCGGGATCGTCATCCCCAGGCAGTTCGGCACGTCCCACACCTCGCGCACCGAACGCACCGGGCGGAAGCCCAGCCGCAAATACGTCGGTAACGCCCGCTGGTGGTCCGCCGTGCAGGTGTTCACCGTCACACCCCGCAGGCTGGTGCCAAACGCCTCGTCCACCGCCGCGCGCAGGAACGCGGTGCCCAGACCCTGGCCCACCGCATGCGGCATCAGGCCGAAATAACTCAGGTTGACGTCGGGGCGGGCGCGGCCGTCCAGCTCGAAGAACCCAGCCGGGCCACCCTGCCACGTCAGCACGTGCAGGCTGACCGCCGGGTCGGCCAGGATCGGCGCCAGCGCGCTGTCCGGCATGGCCCGGCGCAGCCACCACAAATGCGGCTCCCCGACCGCATTGTACAGCGTGCGATACAGCGCCACCGTCGGCGCCACCACCCGCTCCAGCAGGGCGCCAGGCGGGAAGGCAGGCGCGGGCCATGTCGGCGGACTGTCCATCCGCAGAAACGTCACCGTCACCAGCACGCGCGTCGTCGGCTGCACCGTCGCCCCCGCAGCCGCTAGCGGTAACAGCGGCTAATCATCGAGGAACGAGCGCAACTTGCGGCTCCGGCTCGGATGCTTGAGCTTGCGCAGCGCCTTGGCCTCGATCTGCCGGATGCGTTCCCGCGTGACATTGAACTGCTGCCCCACTTCCTCGAGCGTGTGGTCGGTGTTCATCCCGATGCCGAACCGCATGCGCAACACCCGCTCCTCGCGCGGCGTCAGCGACGACAGCACCCGCGTGGTCGCCTCGCGCAAATTGGCCTGGATCGCGGCATCCAGCGGGATCACCGCCGCCTTGTCCTCGATGAAGTCGCCCAGGTGGCTGTCCTCCTCGTCACCGATCGGCGTCTCCAGGCTGATCGGCTCCTTGGCGATCTTCAACACCTTGCGCACCTTCTCGATCGGCATGCCGAGCTTATTGGCAAGCTCCTCCGGCGCCGGTTCGCGGCCGATCTCGTGCAACATCTGCCGGCTGGTGCGCACCAGCTTGTTGATCGTCTCGATCATGTGCACCGGAATGCGGATGGTGCGCGCCTGGTCGGCGATGGAGCGGGTGATCGCCTGGCGGATCCACCAGGTGGCGTAGGTGCTGAACTTGTAGCCGCGGCGATACTCAAACTTGTCCACCGCCTTCATCAGCCCGATGTTGCCTTCTTGGATCAGGTCCAGGAATTGCAGCCCTCGGTTGGTGTATTTCTTGGCAATCGAGATCACCAGCCGCAGGTTGGCCTCGATCATCTCCTTCTTCGCCCGCGCACTGTCCCGCTCGCCGCGGCTCACCGTCATGTAGACCCGGCGGAACTCCTCGATCGGCAGCCCGGCATCCTGCGCCACCGCACCGATCTTGCTGCGCACATCGCCTGCCGGCTCGGCATGCTTGCTCACGAAGGTCTTCCAGCCGCGCCCGTTCAGGTGGGACACGCGTTCCATCCAGTTCGGGTCCAGCTCGTGGCCGCGATATTCCTTGAGGAACTCGTCGCGCCCAATCTTGCACTGCTCGCCCATGCGCAGCAGTTGCCCCTCCAGCGTGTTGAGCCGCTGGCTGAGCTGCTTGAGCTGCGTCACCAGCTCCTCGATGCGGTTGTTATGCAGCCGAACCTGCTCCACCCGGCCGACCAGTTCCTCGCGCTGCTTCTCGTAGCTCTTCTCCGAGCGCGCGGTGATCTCCTCACCGAGCGTCATGGTCTCGAGCCGGCGGGACTGCACCTTGTGCAGCTTCTTGTATAGCGACTCGATCTCTTCGAAGTTGGCCAGCACCTCGGGCTTGAGCTTCTCCTCGAGTGCGGAGAGCGACATGCCGGGCCCCTCGCCCTCTTCGCTGTCCTCATCCGGCTCCGGCGTCTCGACGGCTTCGGCAGCCTCGGTCAGCGCTTCCGGCGGCGGCGCCCCGGCCCCCTGCGTCGCCTCGAGGTCCACGATATCGCGCAGCAGCATCCGCCCGGCCTTGAGCGCGTCGTGCCAGGCGATGATGGCGCGGAAGGTGAGCGGACTTTCGCACAGCCCGCCGATCATCATGTCGCGCCCGGCCTCGATGCGCTTGGCGATTGCGATCTCGCCCTCGCGGGACAGCAGCTCCACCGAGCCCATCTCGCGCAGGTACATGCGCACCGGGTCGTCGGTGCGGCCGATATTGGCCTCGTCGACGTTGCCGGCCGGCTCGCCGTCCTCCTCGTCCTCGACCTTCTCGGGCTTGACCGGCGCCGCCTCGCTGTCCTCCGCCTCCTCGGCCTCCACCACCTGGATGCCCATCTCGCTGAGCATGGCCATCACGTCCTCGATCTGCTCGGAGCTGTTGTGCTCCGGCGGCAGGACGGCGTTCAGCTCGTCGAACGTGATGTAGCCGCGCTCCTTGCCGCGCGCGATCAGGCGCTTGACGGCGGCCGCGTTGGTGTCGAGCAGGGTGGTGTCGGCGTCCTGCTCGGCGGTGGCGGCTTCGGCGGTTGCGGCGGGCTTGGTCGCCATCTTCGGCATACTCCGGCTAAATAATGCGGCCGAACCGGCGGGTGCCCGCAGGGTTAGGCCTCGTCTACATCGGCTTGGGCGTCGCGCGCCAGGGCGTCACGCGCGGCGCACAAGGCCACCAAACGGTCTTGCCCGGCCATATCGGGCGAGCGGGCGAAGGCGGCAGCGGCGGCGGCCACCTCTTCCTCAAGGCGCTGGCGGTTCAGCAGGCCGAAATAATGCCACCATCCCGCCTCCGCCTCGGCCGGCATGGCGCCCGCCCCAGCGCAGGCCGGCAAGGGCACCGGGCGCGCCGAAACCAGGTCAGCCGCCGCTGTGCCCAATCCTGATCGCGTGAGGTGGTTCGTGAGGTCGGCCGAGTCAAGCGTTGCCGCCGCATCAAACCACTGCAGCATCGCATCGCGCACCGCCGCGTGGCCCGCATGCAGCGCCACGCTCGACAGCGCCTCCGCCACGTCCGCGATCTGGCCGGGGTGGCGCAGCAGGATGGCGAGCAACACGCGGTGGCGCTCGGCGGTCGGGTCGGGCGGTGCCATGCGGTGCACCGCCGGCCCAGGGCGGGCGGGCGGGCGGGCGAGCGGGCCGCGCCGCCTGCTGGCGAAGAACTGCTCGCGCAAGGCGTTACGGTACTCGGCCGCCAGCGTCTTGTCGGCAATGCGCGCCGCCGCCGCGTCCAGCCGCGCCCGCAACGCGGCACGGGCTTCCGGCGTGGTCCCGTCCGATCCCTGCCGCAGCAGGTCGAACAGCGCGGCGGAAAGCGGGCGCTTGGCCGCAAGCACCGCCGCGAACGCCGCCGCGCCTTGGCGCCGCACCAGCGTATCCGGGTCTTCCCCGCCAGGCAGCGCCGCCAGGCACAGCGTGCGGTCCGGCGCCAGCAGCGGCAGCGCCAGCTCGGCGGTGCGGGCGGCGGCGCGGGCGCCGGCGGCGTCCCCGTCGAAGCACAGGGTCGGCGCGTCGGACAAGCGCCACAGCTCCTCCAGGTGGGCGGCGGTCAGCGCGGTGCCGAGCGGCGCCACTGCACCGGTAAACCCGGCCTGGTGCAGCGCGATCACGTCCATATAGCCCTCGACCACGATCACCCCGAGCGGCTTGCGCGCACCCTCCCGCGCCAGGTCCAGCCCGTAGAGCGTGCGCGACTTGGCAAACAGCGCGGTCTCGGGGCCGTTGATGTATTTCGGCTTGGCATCCCCCAGGCCGCGCCCACCGAAGCTCACCACCCGGCCGCGACGGTCCCGGATCGGGAACATGACCCGATTGTAAAAAAGTTCCCGCACCGCCCCGTCGTCGCGCGACTGCAGCAAGCCCGCTTCCGCCAAGTGCGCCGGCGCCGACCCGGCGCGCCCGAGCTCGCCCACCAGGTCCCCCCGGCCCTCGCCCGACCAGCCCAGCCCGAAGCGCCGGATGGTCTCGTCGCTCAGGCCACGCTGGCGCAGGTAGGCCAGCGCCTCCCGCCCTTCCGCCGCATGCAGCCGGCGCACGAAGCTTTCGCCCGCCCGCTCCAACACCTCGGACAAGCCGAGCCACTGCCGCTCGGCTTCGGCCGCCTGCGGCGAAGGCTTGGGCACCTCGAGCCCGGCCTCGCCCGCCAGCCGCTCCACCGCCTCCATGAAGGCGGCGCCCTCGCTTTGCATCACGAAGCCGATCGCGTCGCCATGTGCGCCGCAGCCGAAGCAGTGGAACCCGTCGTCATACACGTAGAACGACGCGGTCTTCTCGCCGTGGAACGGGCAGCAGCCCTTCCAGGACTTGCCGGACCGCGCCAGCTTCACGCGGCGGCCCACCAACGCTGCCATCGGCGTGCGGGCGCGCAATTCGTCCAGGAAGCTGGCGGGAAGCGCCATCAGCCGGCCAGGCGCGCCTTCACCAGCGGCGTCGCGCGGCCGAGGTCGAGGCTGGCGGCGTGCTTGGCTTTCAGCGCCGCCATCACCCGGCCCATGTCCTTCGGCCCGGCGGCGCCGCTCTCCCGCACCGCCTCGTCCACGGCGGCGGCGATCGCGGCGTCGTCCATTTGCTGCGGCAGGAAGCCCTCGATCACCGCGATCTCGGCCTGCTCCTTGGCCACCAGGTCCTCCCGCTGCCCCTGCTGGTAGAGCGCCACCGACTCGCGACGGGACTTCACCATACCGCGCAGCGCCGCGAGGACAGCGTCGTCCGACACCGCCGGGCCCGGCCGTGCCGCGATGTCCACGTCCTTCACTCGCGCCAGGATCATGCGCAGCGTGGAGGTGCGCGCACTGTCGCCGGCGCGCATGGAGGTCTTGAGGGCGTCGGTGAACTCGGTGCGAAGGGTCATGGTGTCTCTCAGCAAGCGATGCACTGCACATGCCCGGCCTCGGCATAGCGCAGCATGACGCGGTCCCGCGTGACCAGGGGGATTTTCATCTGCCGGGCGGTGGCGAGCAGGAAGCGGTCGGCGGGATCACGGTGGTCCAACTCGGGCAAGTAAATGGATTCCAGCGCGATCACCGCCGTGAACGGAGCCGGCTGCACACCGCCCCGGGACATGAAGCGCACGATCCAATCCTTTGCCGCCTGGTATGTCTTGGCATGCTCAAACCGGCCCGCGACACAAAGCCGGCCAATCTCCCAACCAGTGACAGGCGACACAAAGATTGAGCCCTCCACCGCCGCCTCGACGACCAAATCCTGAGCTCGTCGGCTAAATCGCAAGCCCTCTGCAAGCCAAATTGCAGCGCAAGTATCGAGCAAAACGGCCGTCACTCGTTGAACAGCACACCACGCTCGGCATCCCACTCCTCGGGGTCACAGACGGGTGCGGTCAGATCCAAGTCATCAGGAATGCCAAGCGTGCCCTTCATGCAGCCGAACAGTGCCCGAGCTTCCGCCAACGTCACCTTCGGCCGGTGCAACACAGCCACCACCGTCCCACGCTTGGTGATTGCTAGCTCCTCGATCTCGCCCGAGTTTACCCGATCCAGAACATCCAAACAGGTTGCCTTGAATTCAGTCGCCGTCATCGACTGCATGATGCCCATCCTACCGGTCATCTAATATGACCATGTTGCCGACGTGATTGCAATGGGAAGTTTTTTCCCATATAGCCGTGCCATGCTCCAGGTCGATCAGATCCTCAGCCAACTCGGTGGACCGGACGCCGCCGCGCGCCTCACCGGGGTCGGCACCGAAGCCATCCGCAAGTGGCGCCAGGCCCGCGCCATTCCGTCCAAGCACTGGGCCGCCATCGTCGCCGCCACCGGACTGTCCTTCACCGACCTGCAACCCGTCCCGGGAGGAGCCGCCATGCCCGACGCCACCGCGCCGTCCAACACGCCGCCCGCTGGTGCCACCGCCGCCCTCGTGCTGGCGGACGGGTCGGTGCACTGGGGCAGCGGCTTTGGCGCCCACAGCGAGGGCCGGGTCGGCGAGCTCTGCTTCAACACCGGCATGACTGGCTACCAGGAAACCCTGACCGACCCGTCCTACGCCGGGCAGATCATCACTTTCACCTTCCCCCACATTGGCAACACGGGCACCAACTCGGCCGACATGGAGGCGATCAACCCGGCAGCGCTCGGCCTGGTGGTCAAGCAGGACGTGACCGAGCCGGCCAACTGGCGCAGCGCCCAGCCGCTCGACGCCTGGCTGCGCAGCCATGCTTTGCCGGGCCTGGCCGGCGTCGACACCCGCGCCCTCACCCTGCGCATTCGCGACGGCGGCCCGCCCTCCGCCGTGCTGGCGTACCCGGCCGATGGCGTGTTCGACCTCGCCGCCTTGCGCGCGCAAGCCCAGAATTGGCCCGGGCTGGAAGGCATGGACCTCGCCAAGCAAGTCTCCTGCAGCCAGGCCTACGAGTGGGACGAAGGCACCTGGCACTATCCGCAGGGATTCGGCCGCCAGGCCACCCCGCGCCACCACGTGGTGGCCGTGGATTACGGCGCCAAGCGCAATATCCTGCGCTCCCTGGCCGAAGCTGGCTGCCGCGTGACCGTGGTGCCCGCGGAGAGCACCGCCGAGGACATCCTGCGCCACCGCCCCGATGGCGTGTTCCTCTCCAACGGCCCCGGCGACCCGGCAGCCACTGGGTCCTACGCCGTCCCCGCCATCCAGGGCGTGCTGGACGCCAACGTGCCCGTGTTCGGCATCTGCCTCGGCCACCAACTGCTCGCGCTGGCGCTCGGCGGCCGCACCTACAAGCTCGACCGCGGCCATCGCGGCGCCAACCAGCCGGTGAAGGACCTCGCCACCGGCCGGGTGGAGATCACCAGCCAGAACCACGGCTTCGCGGTGGCCGACAGCAGCCTGCCGGAGGGCGTAGTGGTCACCCACACCTCCCTGTTCGACGGCAGCAACGAGGGCATCGCCTGCGAGGGGCGGCGGGCGTTCAGCGTGCAGTATCACCCGGAGGCGAGCCCGGGGCCGTCGGACAGCGCGCATCTGTTCCGGCGGTTCACCGCGATGCTCGACGGCGCATCAAAATGATCGATCCGCGGAGCGTTCGAGAGGTCGCGCGCTCCATCCGTATCTCTTATCCAGTTCCATTCCTCTTCGCGTGCTCCCTCATTTTTGCTGCTTTCAGCCTGTGGCTTAGCCATGACTCGGCAGGTTGGCTGCAGATCCTACTGGCAGTCACGGGTGCTGTGCCGGTGTTTGTTGCGATAGGCCTTGGTGCGTATGCGGTTTTGCGGCAGCCTCATCTGTTGCGATCCGAGCAGTATTTGTTGAACGATCGAGCATTCGAGTTTTTAGAATGACGAAGTTTCTGCTGCCAGCAAAGCTGGGGTCTATTTTGCGGTCGCTGACCACACCGCAAGCTCCTAGAGTTCAAGCGAGAGAAGATGATGAGTAACCAGATCTTCATGATCGCCTTAAACGACAGTGATCACCTCCCAGCGCGCCGGGTTCATGCCTACGTCTCGAGTGACGATGTGATCCGGCACTGGTGGAACCACATACCGGGCCTCTTCCTCGTCGAAACCGCGATCAGTGCACGCGACCTCGGCAACAGGCTTCGTGCCTGGCTCGCCAACGAAACGACGGAATTTGTCGTGATGAAGGCGGATCCAGACGACAGTTCGGGCTTCCTCGACGATGACGCCGCCGCGTGGATTGAACGCCGCCAGGCTTCGCTCCAGCAGCAATCGCTGACGACGCCCTAGACATGCCCCGCCGCACCGACCTCCACTCCATCCTCATCATCGGCGCCGGACCCATCGTCATCGGCCAGGCCTGCGAGTTCGACTACTCCGGCGCCCAGGCCTGCAAGGCGCTGCGGGCCGAGGGCTACCGGGTCGTCCTGGTCAACTCCAACCCCGCCACCATCATGACCGACCCGGGGCTGGCCGACGCCACCTACATCGAGCCGATCACGCCCGACCTGGTGGAAAAGATCATCATCCGCGAGCGGCCGGACGCCATCCTGCCCACCATGGGCGGGCAGACCGCGCTCAACATCGCCATGAAGCTGCACGCCGCCGGCACCCTGGCCAAGCACGGCGTGGAGCTGATCGGCGCCCGCGCGGAGGTGATCGACCGCGCCGAGGACCGGCTGAAGTTCCGCGACGCGATGAGCGCCATCGGCATCGAAAGCCCCCGCTCCGCCATCGCCCACTCCCTCGCCGAAGCGCGCGACGCCGCGGCCAGCATCGGCCTGCCGCTGGTCATCCGCCCCTCCTTCACCCTAGGCGGCACGGGGGGCGGCATCGCCTACAACCGGGAAGAGTTCGAGGCCATCGTCAGCTCCGGGCTCGACGCCTCCCCCACCACCGAGGTGCTGATCGAGGAAAGCATCGTCGGCTGGAAAGAGTTCGAGATGGAGGTGGTGCGGGACCGCGCCGACAATTGCATCATCGTCTGCGCTATCGAAAACGTCGACCCGATGGGCGTGCACACCGGCGACAGCATCACCGTCGCCCCCGCCCTCACCCTCACCGACCGTGAATACCAGCGGATGCGGGACGGCTCGATCGCCTGCCTGCGCGCCATCGGCGTTGATACCGGCGGATCCAACGTGCAGTGGGCGATCAACCCGGCGGACGGCCGCATGCTCGTCATCGAGATGAACCCGCGGGTGTCGCGCTCCTCGGCACTCGCCTCCAAGGCCACCGGCTTCCCGATCGCCAAGATCGCGGCCAAGCTCGCGGTCGGCTACACGCTGGACGAACTGGCCAACGACATCACCCGCGACCCCGCCAACCCTGCGCAGACCGCCGTGCCCGCCGCGTTCGAGCCCACCATCGACTACGTGGTAGTGAAGATCCCCCGCTTCACCTTCGAGAAGTTCCCCGGCACCCCCGCCTTGCTCTCCACCGCCATGAAGTCGGTCGGCGAGGCGATGGCGATCGGCCGCAGCTTCGCCGAGGCGCTGCAGAAGGGTCTGCGCTCGATGGAAACCGGCCTGGCCGGGCTCGACCCGCTCGAGCCGCCCGGCGACGGCGGCCGCGACGCCTTCCGCGCCGCCCTCTCGCAACCCCGCCCCGACCGCCTGCTGATGGCCGCCCAAGCCCTGCGCGCCGGGCTCTCGGTGGAAGACATCCACGCCGCCAGCCGGTTCGACCCGTGGTTCCTGCGCGAATTGGCCCGCCTGGTCGCCACCGAGCAGGACCTGGCGGCAAACGGCCTGCCCACCGAACCCGGCGCGCTGCGGCGGCTCAAGGCGCAGGGCTTCTCGGACCACCAGCTCGCTCGCCTGACCGGCCAGCCCGAGCCCGCCATCGCCGCCGCCCGCCAGGCCGCCGCCGTCCACCCGGTCTACAAGCGCATCGACACCTGCGCCGGCGAGTTCGCCTCCGCCACCCCCTACATGTATTCCACCTACGAGGGCGGCTACGGCACCCCCGTCTGCGAGGCCGACCCGACCGAGCGGCAGAAGATCGTGATCCTCGGCGGCGGCCCCAACCGCATCGGCCAGGGCATCGAGTTCGACTATTGCTGCGTCCACGCCGCCTACGCCCTGCGCGAGGCCGGGTTTGAGACCATCATGGTCAACTGCAACCCGGAAACCGTCTCCACCGACTACGACACCTCGGACCGGCTCTACTTCGAACCGCTTACCGCCGAGGACGTGATCGCCCTGGTACGGCGCGAGCAGACACGCGGCACTGTGCTGGGCTGCATCGTGCAATACGGCGGCCAAACCCCGCTCAAGCTCAGCCAGGCGCTCACCGCCGCCGGCATCCCCATTCTCGGCACCTCCGCCGACGCCATCGACACCGCCGAGGACCGCGAGCGCTTCCAGGCCCTGCTGCACGGCATCGGCCTGCTGCAACCGCCCAACGGCATTGCCCGCACCCCGGAGGAAGCCGAGGCCATCGCGGCCACCATCGGCTACCCCGTCGTGCTGCGCCCGTCCTACGTGCTGGGCGGCCGCGGCATGGAGATCGTGCACGAGCGCGCCGGGTTGCAGCGCTACATCCGCGAGGCCGTCCGCGTCTCGGGCGACAACCCGGTGCTGGTCGACCGCTACCTGAACGACGCCATCGAAGTGGACGTCGACTGCATCGCCGACGGCCATACCGTCTACGTCGCCGGCGTGATGGAGCACATCGAGGAAGCCGGCATCCACTCCGGCGACAGCGCCTGCTCGCTGCCGCCCTACACGCTGTCCCCCGCCATCGTCACCGAGCTCAAGAGCCAGACCGAGGCGATGGCCAAGGCGCTCGGCGTGGTGGGGCTGATGAACGTGCAATACGCCATCAAGGACGGCGACATCTACGTGCTCGAGGTGAACCCCCGCGCCAGCCGCACCGTGCCGTTTGTGGCCAAGGCGACCGGCGTGGCCATCGCCAAGATCGGCGCCCAGGTAATGGCCGGCGCCAAGCTCGCCAGCTTCAAGCTGGACGACCAGGCCATCGCCCAGCACGTCGCGGTGAAGGAGGCGGTGTTCCCGTTCGCCCGCTTCCCCAATGTCGACACCATTCTCGGCCCGGAAATGAAGTCCACCGGCGAGGTCATGGGGCTGGACGCCTCGTTCGAACGCGCCTTCGCCAAGGCCCAGCTCGGCGCCGGCGTGAAGCTCCCGCTTGGCGGCACCGTGTTCCTCTCCGTGCGAGACGCCGACAAGCCCGGCCTGGTGCAGATGGCCCGGCGCCTGATCGACATGGGCTTCCAGATCGCCGCCACTGCCGGCACCGCGCGACGCATCACCGAGGCCGGCCTGCCCACCCGCCGCATGAACAAGGTGCTCGAGGGCCGCCCGCATTGCGTGGACGCGATCCGCTCCGGCGAGATCCAACTGGTGATCAACACCGCCGCCGGCGCGCAGTCTCTCGCTGACAGCTTCGACATCCGGCGTTCCGCCCTCACCCACGCCGTGCCGCACTACACCACCATCGCCGGTGCGCGGGCCGCGGTGCATGCCATCGCAGCCCTCAAAGCCGGCACGCTTGAAGTTGCCCCGCTGCAGTCCTACTTTCGGGGATCGTTCTGACGCCGCGGCCGGCCATTGCCATCCGCGGTCAACATGCGTCCGCCGCCTGCCCGCCTCCACGCTTACGCTCAGGAATCGCGTATCTTGCAGAAATTCCCGATGACCGCTTCTGGCCTGGTCCGCCTCGAGAATGAACTGCGCACCCTGAAGAGCCAGGAACGCCCGGCGGTCATTCGCGCCATCGCGGAGGCCCGCAGCCACGGCGACCTGAGCGAAAACGCCGAATACCACGCCGCCCGCGAGCGCCAGTCCTTCATCGAGGGCCGCATCATCGAGCTCGAGGAGATCATTTCCGGCGCCGAGGTGATCGACCCGTCGACGCTCTCCGGCGACCGCGTAAAGTTCGGCGCCAGCGTGCGCCTGGTGGACGAGGAGACCGAGAAGGAGGCCACCTACCAGATCGTCGGCATGCATGAGGCCGACGTGAAGCAGGCGCGCCTCTCGATCTCCTCCCCTTTGGCCAAGGCGCTGATCAACAAGAAGGTCGGCGACACCATCTCCGTCCCCGCCCCCGGCGGCGACCGCACCTACGAAATTCTCTCCGTAAGCTTCGGCTAACCGCCCTCAACCACCCGCCAACTTCTCCCTCTCACCCTGGAGAGGGCCGGGGTGAAGGGCCATAATGAGTGTCGGGAAGCGAGCGACTCGCCTTCACTCCGCCCCCAACAACTCCCCCACAACCACCCGCCACTCCTCTGCCAGCTCGCTCTGAGGCATCGCCCGGCCGACCCCGCGATACCACGCGGCCGCATTGGCCAAATCTCCCTCCTGCCGATGCAGGTGCGCGTGCACCAGGTCGCAGTCCGGCTCGCCCTCATGCTGCTGCACCACGCCATGCGCCCGCTGCCACTCGCCCTTGCGCGCCCACCAAAGGGCTTGCAGCGCCGGCCCGAGCCCCGTAGGCGGACCGTCTGCCGCCACGCTGCCGTCCAACTCGTCTACAGTCATCGCAATCCTCCACTTTCACTCATGAATTAGACCCCATCCACCATGACGCTAGCCCATCCGTCCGCCCTTCACCCCGACGCCACGCGCGGCCGGGCATGATCACCCTCGCCGACGTCCAGGCTGCTTCCGCCCGCATCGCCGGCCGGGTCATCCGCACGCCCAGCCTCTACAGCGACGCCGTCAGCCGGGCGACTGGCGCCCACGTCACCCTCAAGCTCGAGAGCCTGCAAGCCATCGGCTCCTTCAAGGAACGCGGCGCCGCCAACAAGCTGGCGCTGCTCACCCCGCAGGAACGGAGCGCCGGCGTCATCGCCATGTCCGCCGGCAACCATGCCCAAGCGGTGGCCCGCCATGCCTCGCTCGCCGGCATCGCCGCCACCATCGTCATGCCCCACTTCACCCCGGCCACGAAGGTATCGCGTACCGCCGCCTGGGGCGCCCAGATCGTGCTGCAGGGCGACAGCCTGGCCGAAGCCTCGCTGCACGCCCGCGAACTCGCCGCCGAGCGGGGCCTCGTCTTCGTCCACCCCTACGACGACCCGGCGGTCATGGCCGGCCAAGGCACCCTCGCGCTTGAACTGCTCGAAGACACGCCCGAGCTCGAGGTCCTGCTGGTCCCGGTCGGCGGCGGCGGCATGATCGCCGGCTGTGCCGCCGTTGCCGCCGAACTCCGCCCGGGCCTCGAGGTGATCGGAGTCGAGGTGGCCGGCTATGCCTCGCTGGGCCAAACCCTGGCTGGCCAGGAGCTGCAGGTCGGCGGCCCCACCATCGCCGAAGGCATCGCCGTGCGCGACATCGGGGTCGCCCCCCTGGAAGTGATCCGCGCCCACGTGGCGGACGTGATCGCGGTGCCAGAGCGGGTGGTGGAAGACGCCATCGCCCTGCTCGCCGAGGGCGCCAAGCTGGTGGCCGAGGGCGCTGGCGCGGTCGGCGTCGCAGCCCTGCTCGCCTTTCCCGAGCGCTTCCGCAACCGCCGGGTCGCCACCGTGCTGTGCGGCGGCAATATCGACGCCCGTATCCTGGCCAACGTGCTGCTGCGCGGCCTCCTGCGCGACGGCCGCCTGCTGCGCCTGGTGCTCGAAATCCCCGACCGCCCCGGCGTCCTGGCCGACATCGCCACGCGCATCGCAGCCTGCGCCGGCAACGTGATCGAGGTCACCCACCAGCGCCTCTTCGCCGCCCCGTCGGTGCAAACCGCCGAGCTGGAGGTGATGGTCGAAGCCCGCGACCCGCTCCACGCCAGCGAGATCGCCGCGGCGCTGCAGGCGCATTACGTGGTGCGACGGGTTTAGCCTGTTCTCCCGCCCTCAAGAAGGGCCTGGACGGGAGTTGCGCTGCCGTGCTTGGGCGAGAGGGCCGGGCAAGGGCCTACCGCCACGCGGTCGCAACCACCATCATTGCCTCCAACCCACAAAGCGGCCAGGCTACCGCCTCCCCAGCCGAGACCCCCATGCCGGACAGCCTCACCGACCAACTCACCCCCACCCTGCCCGGCCTGCAAGCCATCCGCCGCGACATCCACGCCCACCCCGAGCTCGGCCTGGAGGAACACCGCACCGCGGCACTCGTCGCCGCCAAGCTCCGCGAGTGGGGTGTGGACGTCACCGAGGGCGTCGGCGGCACCGGCGTCGTCGGCACCATCCACGGCCGCCGGCCCGGACAGCGCTCCATCGGCCTGCGCGCCGACATGGACGCGCTGCCCATCCACGAAGCCACCGGCGCGCCCCATGCCTCCACCCGACCCGGCGTCATGCACGCCTGCGGCCATGACGGCCACACCACCATGCTGCTCGGCGCCGCCCAGCACCTCGCAAGCACGCGCAACTTCGCCGGCACCGTGCAGCTCATCTTCCAGCCCGCCGAGGAAGGCCGCGGCGGCGCCCGCAAGATGCTCGCCGACGGCCTGTTCGACCGCTTTCCGGTGGACGCCGTCTACGGCATGCACAACCTGCCGGGCCTGCCGGTCGGCGAGTTCGGCATCCGCACCGGGCCCTACCTCGCTGGCACGGCAAGCTGGATCGCCCACTTCTGCGGCAATGGCGGCCATGGCGGCGCCGGCCCCCATCTCGCCGCCGACCTCAGCGTGGTGCTGGCGCACTACACGCTCGGCCTGCAAACCATCGTGGGCCGCAACGTCCCGCCGCTCGAAACCGCGGTGATCTCGGTCGGCCACATCGCCGCCGGGTCGGCCGAGGGCGTGAACGTGATGCCGGCCGCACTCACCGTCGCCGGCACCGCGCGCTGCTTCACCCGCGAAACCCAGGCCATCATCGACCACCGCATGCCCGAACTCGCGCACGGCCTGGCCGCCCTGCACGGCGCCACCGCCAGCTTCACCATCGACTGGCTCACCACCCCCCTGGTGAACCACCCGGAGCAGACCGCGGTCGCCGCAGCCGCTGCCGAGCGCGTGGTGGGCGGGGCCGCGGTGAACACCGCCCACGGCGCCACCACCGGCGGGGAAGACTTCGCCTTCATGCTCGAGGCCCGGCCCGGCGCCTTCATCATGCTTGGCGCCGGCGCCGGGCCAGACGGCGTGGTGCACGGCCTGCACACCCCGAAGTTCGACTTCAACGACGCCATCATTCCCACCGGCGTGGCCTGGTGGGTGCGCCTGGTCGAGCAGGAGCTCAACCTACCGGCCTGAGACCCGGACCAGGCCGCCGCGGCCGCTTGCCAAAACCTTCCCATATGGTAAGGCGAGGCATGCGCCGCCTCGCACCGGGCCTGTCGCGTCTGCCGGCCCGGCTGCCCGGGCTCGTCCTGGCGCTGTGGGCGCTCGCCAGCCAGGTGGCGCTCGGCGCCGTGGTGGTGCCCAGCGACCTGGCGGCGCAGCAACGCGCGCTCGCCCAACTCGCCACTGCCAGCGTGCTGTGCAGCGCCCAACTCCCGCCCGGCCACGCCCCCGCCCCGGTGCCGCATCACCATGCCGCGGACAGCGCGCTGTGCCCGTTGCAGGCGGCGGTTGCTACCAGCGCCTGCCTCTTGGCCACCGCCCCCACCGTGCCGCCGCCAAGCCTGGCACGCACCAGCCGCGCCACGCCGTTCGCCACCGCCCGCGCGCCGCCGGCCGCGCCGCACACCACCGCCTTGCCCCGAGGCCCACCCGCCTTCGCCTGAACACCGTGTTGCGCCGCCAGCCCCCTCGTCGCTGGCCTCGTCTGTTCCGGCCTAGGATCCCCTCATGCCCCTCCGCGCTTCCGCCGGCTGGCTTGCCGCCGGCCTGCTCTGCGGCTGCCTTGCCACCGCGAGCACAACCCAAGCCCACGTCGTCGCCGGCGACCGCGTCTTCCCCGTCACCCTCACCTTCGACGACCCGGGCGTGGCCGACGAGGTCTCCATCCCCGCCTTCGGCTACAGCCGGCAAGGTGCGCAGGGCGGCAGCGGGCCGACCCATGAATACGATTTCGGCTTTGAATACGACAAGACCATCACGCCCAATACCGCGTTGATCTTCAACGATGGCTATAATGTGCTGCAGACCAACGGCGCCAAGACCGAGACCGGGTTCGAGAACATCTTCATCACCGGCAAATGGCAGGCCTACACCAACGCGCCGCACGAGTTCGTCGTCTCGCTCGGCCTCATTCGCGAGCTCGGTGGCACCTCGACCATCCATATCGGCGGCGACCAATACGGCTCCACCCAGCCCACCGGCTACTTTGGCAAGGGCTTCGGCGACCTGCCCATCGGCTTCGCCCGCCCGCTCGCCATCACCGGCGAGCTCGGCTACGTCGTCGCCGACCACAAGCTAAAGGCGTTCGAGCAGGCCCCCGCCGCCAACGTCACCAACCCGCTCAACTCCGGCGTCGCGGCGCAATTCAACAACGGCAACAACAACGCCTGGTCCGGCAGCCTCTCCGTCCAGTACAGCGTCCCCTACCTGCAGTCCCAGGTGAAGGACGTCGGCTTGCGCGGCGTGTTCGCCAACCTCATCCCCATCGTCGAGGTCGACTGGACGTCACCCGCCTCCACCCCCAGCAGCCAAGGCACCACCTGGACCATCGCGCCCGGCGTGATCTACCTGGCGCAATGGGGCGAGCTGGGCGTCGAGGCGCTGATCCCGGCCAACCGCACCACCGGCACGACGGTGGGCGCGGTCGCCCTAGTGCACTTCTTCCTCGACGACCTGATGCCCAACACGCTCGGCAAGCCCCTGATTCCATAGCAATCCGCACCGAGGAGAACCCTGATGCGCACCCCAGTGAGACAACCTTCCCCGCGCGCCGCCATGCTCAGCCTCGCTTTGGCCAGCGCGGCCGTCACCACCGCCTCCGCCCACGCCTTTCTCCAGACTGCCCAACCCGCCGTCGGCAGCGCGGTGCAGCAAGCGCCCAGCGAGGTCGCCATCACCTTCACCGAGGGCGTGGAGCCGGCGTTCAGCACCATCGCCGTCACCGACGCCACAGGCCAGCCGATGGCCGCCGGGCCGCCGCACCTCGAAGGGCCGGACACCGTGCTTGCGGTCGCGCTCAAGCCGCTGCAGCCCGGCACCTACACCGTCACCTGGCACGCGACGGCGATCGACACGCACAAAACCGAGGGGCATTACCGCTTCACCGTCGGCCCGTAGCGACGCATGCCGATCCCGTTTGAGGTCGATGGCGGCTGGCCGCTCCTGCTTGCGCGCGCGCTCTCGGTGGCCGCGCCGCTGAGCCTGCTGGGCACCGAGGTGTTCCGCGCCCTAGTGCTGCCCCGCTGCCAACCTGCCATGCCGGCCGCGGTGGCCCAACGCCTGGGACGCTGGCTGGCGCGGCTGGCGACGGCGAGCCTCGCCCTTGCCGCCGCTGCCGAACTGGCCTGGCTCGCCCTGCAAACGGCCGACCTGGCGAGCGCGCACAGCCTTGGTGCCGCGTTCGCCGCCGTGCCCACGGTGCTGCAGCAGACCGTCTTCGGCCACTTGATCGTGCTGCAACTGGGCGCCCTTGCCGTCACCGCCGCGGCGCTGGGCTGGGGGCGGCGCGGGCCCGCTTTGGCGTGCGCCACCCTCACTTGCGCGCTGCAATCCGGCCACAGCCACGCCGCCTCGATGTACGACGGCCCCAGCCTGCTGCTCGCCGCCAACGTGGCGCACGTGCTGGCGGCCGGCGTCTGGCTTGGCGGCCTGGTGCCGCTGGGCCTGACCGTGGCCGCAGCCCCCGCCCGCGCAGGGGCACTCGCCGCGCGCTGGTTCTCCCCCATCGGCAAGCTCGCCGTCGTGGCGCTCGCCGGGTCGGCCGCCTACCAGGCCTGGATTGTGGTTGGCAGCATCCCTGGCCTGGTCGGCACCGGCTACGGCTGGGTCGTGCTGGGCAAGCTCGCGCTTTTCTGCGTCCTGTTCGGCTTTGCCGTGCTCAACCGCTACCGCCTCGCCCCCGCCCTGCTTCGAGCCGACCCGGCGCGCCCGCGGCGGCGGCTGCTTTACAGCCTCGCCTGGCAAACCGGCGCCGGCGTCGCGGTGGTCGCCGCGTCCGCCCTGCTCAGCAGCATGGCACCGGCGATGCACGTCCAACCGGTGTGGCCGTTCCCTGTGTGGTTCAGCCCGATCACCCGGGCAATGCCGATGGCGATGGAGCGTTAGCGCGGGGCTTGGCCCCACTCCCCAGCAGAGGACATTCGTCCTCTGCACTCCTGCAGTTCTGCGTAGGCGGTCATCAGGTGGTAGAACGAGCTGGTGGGGATTGCGGTCGAGATTGGGCGCTGCTGCGCGTCCAACTGGTCGATCCAGGCGCCGGGCGGGCAGCCGCATAGGTATCGCTCACGCAGATTGCCCACCACGGCAGCGATCGCCGCTCCTGTCTCTGCCCCGCGGCGCAGCATCACGGCATGGGCCTTCAACGCCTCGGTCTGCGGCCACAACCGCGCCGAACCGCGCACCACCCGCCCCGCCCGGCTCACCCCATCCAGCACCAGCCCCGACCCGGCCGCCACGCCATGCGCCGTGGCAAACCGGTACAACCCGGCCATCGTATCGGCCATGTCAGCGCCGAACGCGCGCCCGTAGCCGTCCAGCAGCCACACCCACTCGAAATGATGCCCCGGCTCCACCGCCGCCGCTTCCACCGGTGCCCAGTCGTCGGTGAACTGCTCGCCCAACACGCCGGTCGCCCCGTCCCACAGCCGGGCGCGGAACAGCCTCACCAGCTCATGCGCCAGCTCGGCATCACCCGCCTGGCCGGTGGTCGCGTGCAAGGCGAGCGCGGCCTCCAGCAGGTGCATGTGCGGGTTCTGCTGCCGCGGGCCGGCCTCGTCGGGCACCACGTTGCGGTAGCCGCCGCCGGCATGCGCCATATGCGCCCGCAGCCAGCCCACCGTGCGCTGCGCCCGCACCAGCGGCTCGGCGCCCTCAAGCCGGGCAAACCAGGCCAGCGCCAGCAGCACGAACGCCTGGTCATAGAGATCGATCGCCGGGTCGAGCACGCGGCGGCCATCCGGCGACAAGCGGCGCACCCAGCCGCCTTCCGCCCGCTCGCCGCGCCGCATGAAGCCGTAGGTCTCGCGCGCCAGCCGCGCCCCGTCCGGCCAGCCCAGCAGGGCGGCGTGCGAGAACACGTAGAGCTGCCGCGCCTGCACCCGCATGCGCTTGAACGCCGCCCCACCATGGCCGCCATCCAGCGCCAACGCCTCGCTGGCGCCACCCTCCGGGCCCTCGTGCCCGGCATCCCGCCAGAACGGCAGCGCGCAGCCGAACATCCAGTCGCGCAACCAGTCCTGCGCCGCCCGGACGCTGGCCGCGCCCGCGTCTGCGGCACCTGGCTCCGTCATGCCCGCCCCCTCGCTCCCCCCGGCGCTTGCCAAGCCGATCCCCCCGCTGTCAGGCTCGCCAGCGCCCAGCCGCGGTCCACAATGAACCAGGCTGCACCAAGGAGCCCACCCCCATGCCCACCCAAGACCCGCCGCAACAAGCCCCCAGCGGCGAGCTGACCGTGCGCGTGATGGCGATGCCCGCCGACGCCAACCCCTCCGGCGACATCTTCGGCGGCTGGATCATGGGCCTGATGGACGTCTCCGCCGGCATCACCGCCCGCGAGCGCGCGCAAGGCCGGGTCGTCACCGCCTCCGTCTCCAGCCTCAGCTTCCTGCACCCGGTCAAGGTCGGCGACGTGGTCTGCTGCTACACCCAGGTGACCGCCACCGGGCGCACCTCGCTGCGGCTGGACGTCGAGGCCTGGGTGGTGCGCGACCATCGCGGCGACCGCTTCAAGGTGACCGAGGCGAACTTCGTCATGGTCGCGGTGGACGCGGCCGGCAAACCGCGCCCGGTCGACCCGGCCTAACCCCGCTCAGGCTGCCTGCGCCGCCCCACCCAAGCGCCGCCGCACCGTCTCCAGGCGATATCCGCTCTCCACCCGCGGCGCACAGGACTCCTGCCGCCCCGCGGTGCCCGAGGCCGGCGCCCCTGCCGCGTTGTGGAACATCCGCCGGCTGTCATCGTCCAAGAACGTCTCCGCCGCCGCACCCTCCGCCAGGATCACGTCGTGTTCGTCGAGCTCGACATGCACGTAGTCCACCCGCGGCAACCCGCGCTCCCACCGGATCGTGCCGCCATTGACCAGGCATTCGGCCGGGATCAGCAGCCCGTCCAGCAACAGCGCGTGCTTGCCCGAGACCAGCAAGTCCCGCGTCGGCACCCCCTCGCCCAGTGACCCGGCGGCGATGCGCACCGGCGCCAGCCCCGGGTTGGCCGCCACGAACCGCCCGGCGAAGCTGCGCCGCCCCACCCAGCGCACCCGCTTGGCCACGCCCGACGCCGTCAGCACCGCATCGCCCGCCGCCAGCGCCTCCACCAGCACCTCGCCCTCGGGTGTCGCGATGTGGGTGCCCTGCAGGTAACAGGGGGCATCCCCCACCGTGACCGGGCCCGAGGCGACCCCCAGCGCCGACAGCGCATTGCTGGCCAGGAAGCTGTCGGCGGTCTCGGTCGGGTGCTCCTGGTCGAAGAACAGGTAGCTGTTCGGATCGCCCGCCAGCGTTCCGTCCTCGGCGCTGAAGCCACCCGTGTAGGCCGGCTGAGTGACGTTGCTGAGCCCATACTGCGCCGGGTCGGTGACCGCGCTGTCGATCAGGGCAAAGGTGTCCTCGACCGAAATCTTCGCCGTGCCGAACTCGCCGCCCTGCAGCGCGCCCACCAGGTCGTTGTCGTAGATTTGGGACACGATCGTGCCCGCGCCCGCCAGCGCCGTTCCCGCCAGCGCGGGCACCGTGCCCAAATCCGGCACCGTCAGCACCAGCACGTTCTGCGCCCCGTCGGCGACCAGCGCCTGGATCGCCCCCACCTCGTTGGCCACCGAGGCCTGCACGTCGGTGATGATCTGGCTGCTCGAAAGCGACGCGAACCCCGCCCCTTCCACCAGGTTGAGCAGGTCGTTGGACCCGCTCCAGACGGTGTAGAGCGCGCCCGCCACCGGAGCGGGCACGTCGGTTGCGAAATACGCGATCTGCGCGCTCAGATCCGTCAGCGCGACCTCGGCCCCGCTATTGACCGGGGTGACGCCGGTCACCGACCCGCCAATGGCGAAATCCGTCCCGCCCGCCGCACCCGCCACGATCGGGATGGTGCCGCCCGGCCCGCCGGTGCCCAGAACGGCCGCCAGCGCCGCCGCCGCCTCCTCCGCCTCGGGTGCCGGAATGGCCTGGCTGGTGAGCAGCGCGATCAGTGCGTCGGCCGAAATGTCGATTGACGCCGGGCCGAGCTGCCCCAGCCCCAGGTTGGTCGCCAGGTCCTGCACCCAAACCGGCCCGTTGCTGAACACGTCCGCGGTGACCGTGCCCGGGCCGGATGCTGCCGTGTAGCTTTCCTGCGCATAGGGCGGGCTCACCGGTTCGGGCGAGATGCCCAGCCCAAGCGTGGCGTTCAGCAGGCTCGCCGCCGGGCTGCTGGTGAGCAGGTAGGCCTCCCCCGCGTCCGAGAGGCTGTCCCCGAACGCGTAGATCACCGGATACGGCGAATTAGTCCCCGACATGGCGTCCCTGCCCCTCTCAGCCTTGACGCTTGGAACATGCTACCGCACTCCGCCCGCACGCAAGCCCGTGGCCGCATCCCGACCGCCTCAGCCCGTGCGTTGACGCGCCGGTTCCGTCTGGGAGAATGCAGCCAGGTGCGCCCGAACAGCACCGACCGCCAGGAGACCGCAGCATGACCGACCGCCTCGCCGGCAAGACCGCGTTCGTCACCGCCGCCGCCCAGGGCATCGGGCGCGCCACCGCCCTCGCCTTTGCCGCCGAGGGTGCGCAGGTGATCGCCACCGACCTCGACGCGGCCAAACTCGCCGACCTCGCCGGCGAGCGCATCCGCACCCACGCGCTGGACGCCACCGACCCGGCGGCCATCGCGCAAGCCGCAGCCCAAGCCGGCCGGGTCGACGTGCTGTTCAACTGCGCCGGGTTCGTGCACCAGGGCAGCATACTGGAGGCGACCGAAGCGGAGTGGGACTTCGCCTTCGCGCTCAACGTGCGCTCCATGGTCCGCACCATCCGCGCCTTCCTGCCCGGCATGCTCGGCGCGGGTGGCGGCTCGATCATCAACATGTCGTCCGGCGCGTCGTCCATCAAAGGCGCGCCCAACCGGTGCATCTACGGCACCACCAAGGCGGCCGTGATCGGGCTGACCAAGTCGGTCGCGGCCGATACGGTGGCGCGCGGGGTGCGCTGCAACGCGATCTGCCCCGGCACCATCCAGACGCCCTCGCTGGACGAGCGCATCGCCGCCAACGCCGCCGCCGCCGGTGGGCTGGAGCAGGCCCGCAGCGCCTTCGTGGCGCGCCAGGCGATGGGGCGGCTGGGCACGCCGGACGAGATCGCCGCGATGGCGGTCTACCTCGCCTCCGACGAGTCCCGCTTCGTCACCGGGCAAGCCTTGGTGATCGACGGCGGCTGGACGCTGTAGCGCCACCCGAGTCTAGCCTGGCCGATCTGGTTGCGACCGTATGTCGGCCTGCGTATCCTGCCGCGTTGACGCTCAAGCCTCGAAGCCCAGGCGTTGAAGCAGGGAGCCCGCATGGCCGACGAACCGCGCTACCCCGACGAAATCCGCATCCCGATCAGCTTTACCGTGCCCTGGTCGGGCAAGCTCACCCGCGAGGGCAAGCCGTGGCCGCGCGACAAGCACGGCCGCGACTGGCCCAGCCGCCGCGGCCGGCCGGTGTTCCCGATCAACGAGCTGCCCAAGGGCTTCGCGCCCGGCACCAGCGACATCTATCGCGCCGCGGCGGCGGCGGAGCGGCGCGGCTCGCTGACGGTCACCGCCGAGGCGCCGCTGCTGCCCTCGACCTTGGTGCGGGTGTTCGTCGCGGGCGAGGAAACGGTGCTTCTCATGGCCGAACTCGCCGGATTCCTGGCGACGCTGGAGGTCGACGTTCCGGTCGCCTTGTTCATCGGCGCCGCCCTCTACACGTTCCAGAACTCGCCCGTGGTGCAGCGTTGGGCGCGCCAGTTGGCCGGTCTGCCGCCCGATTTGGAGACATTCCCGCAGGCCGAGCCCCTGCCGTCGCTACCGCCGATGACCGACCCGCCCGATCTGGCGCGGCACACGAGCGACCCGGCGACCGTGCGCTTGCCGGCGCTGCCGCTGCCGCCGCCGGACGTCAGGCTGCCGAACGTGCTGCCCGGCCCGGCGATCATCCAGCCCGGCCCGACCATCCTGGAGAGCCGCGGCCGCAACACCGGCCTGCAGGGCGACGCACGCACCAACACCGACCGCGCCCGCGACGCGGCCCGGCGAGCGGACGCGCCCGTCACCCAGCATTTGGCGGACGGCGAGTGGCGGGCGCATCACCTGATCCCGCTGGAGGCGGTGCGGAGTGGCAACGCGGTCGTCCAGGCGGCCTTGCGGGCGGGATGGAAGACGGACGAGGAGTCGAACATCGTCGCGTTGCCGAACTCGGCTGGAGCGCGGGAAAAGCTGCGGTAGGCAGGCATCGACCGGCCGCTCGATGACAGCGGCCACCCGCAATGGAACAACAGGGTAATTGCCGAACTGGAAGAAATTACAGGGTTGCTTGACATCGATTTCGGCGAAGAGAATAGTTTGAACAAGGACAAGGCATCCCGAGCTGCATTGGAAGCCCTATCTCGTGATCTTCGGCAAGAGATTTTGTCAAAACCTAGGGTCACCCAAATTGACGGACCTGCTGGACCAAACGCAGCTTGATAGACCAGTTATCTGGCGGTTCGGCCGCGACCCCCTCGATTTTTATTACCATCAGACGAGGGTAACTCGTTATTACCCAGACACGCAGCTTCTAAACACAGACAAATACGTCCATGAACAATACTTGCATGCTAAGCGCTACGGTATGGTATCGACTGTCCCGCTTATGTATCCCGAAGATTTCCCACCAATGCTCTTGAACTACCCGATGACGGGCAGCATGCTACCTGATCTGATGCATGCCTGGCACTTCCATCTCTGTTCGGCGCGCCTGCGCGACGCGATGGCCCTGCCGCCTGGGGTTGCACAGTATCTGCCTGTGGACGTCCGCGCACCAGATCCGCGCGTGCACGCAATGGACTACAAGGCGTTGCATATCCTCGCCTACCAGCCGGTCATCGACCTCGAGCGGTCAGACGTCACCATCGAACTCAAGCCAGACCGGCACACCGGCGGCACCTACCCAAGGTTCTCGTTCTCCAGGCGGTGGGCGATCCGCGCTGGCTTCCAGCCACAAACCGACCTGTTCCGCTCCGCTGAAAACGTATTTGCCGTGTTCGTCACCGACGCGTTGGCGGAGCGCGTGATGCGAGCAGGCTGCCTTGGCTGTGTCTTCGAGCATCCGGAAGGTCCGAACTACAGCGGCGGCTTGCCACAGACCATCCGCACCGCCCGCGGCATCGAACTCGAAGGCCCCAAAGCCCGCCGCGCCCATCTGCGCCGGGTCAAACGCGCACGGGCGCAGCAGCCGGAGAGCACACCCGGCTGATCCCGCTGCGCGAACAGCTCACGGCGCTCGCAGCAACGCGCCCGCCGACAGCGTCGGCCGCTTCAATGGAGACGTTCCCGCAGGCCGAGCCGCTGCCGCCGCTGCCGCCCATGACCGACCCGCCCGATCTGCCAAACTTAGGGTGACTCAAGATGACAGACGCGATGGATCAAGCGCTACTTGAGAAGCCTGCTATCTGGCGGTTTAGTATCGACGCACTTGATTTCTATTACTACCAAACGAGGGTAACTCATTATTACCCGGAAACCCGCCTTCTGAACACAAACCACTACATCCACCAAGGATACTTACACGCAAAACGCTATGGCATGCTAACAAATGTTCCACTCGTGCTGCCAGACGATTTCCCACCGATGCTCTTGAACTACCCAATGCAGGGCAGCATCCTTCCTGACCTATTGCATCCCTGGCGCTTACATCTCTGTTCGGCGCGTCTGCGCCAAGCGATGGCGCTGCCGCCCGGGGTGGTGCAATATCTGCCGGTGGACATCCGCGCACCAGATCCGCGCGTGCACGCAATGGACTACAAGGCGTTGCACATCCTGGCCTATCAGCCAGTCATCGACCTCGAGCGGTCAGACGTCACCATCGAGTTGAAACCAGACCGGCATACCGGCGGCACCTACCCGGAGTTCTCGTTTGACAAGCGATGGGCCATACGCGCCGGCTTCCAGCCGCAAACCGATATGTTCCGCTCCGCTGAAAACGTATTTGCCGTGTTCGTCACCGACGCGTTGGCGGAGCGCGTGATGCGAGCAGGCTGCCTTGGCTGTGTCTTCGAGCATCCGGAAGGTCCGAACTACAGCGGCGGCTTGCCACAGACCATCCGCACCGCCCGCGGCATCGAACTCGAAGGCCCCAAAGCCCGCCGCGCCCATCTGCGCCGGGTCAAACGCGCACGGGCGCAGCAGCCGGAGAGCACACCGGGCTGATCCCGCTGCGCGAACAGCTCACGGCGCTCGCAGCAACGCGCCCGCCGACGGCGTCGGCCGCTTCGATGGAGACGTTCCCGCAGGCCGAGCCGCCGCCGGTGAGCGTCCAGATCCCAAACGTGCTGCCCGGCCCGGCGATCATCCAGCCGGGCCCGACGGTCCTGGAGAGCCGCGGCCGCAACACCGGCCTGCAAGGCGACGCGCGCACCAACACCGACCGCGCCCGCGACGCGGCCCGGCGAGCGGACGCGCCCGTCACCCAGCAGTTGGCGGCGGCGAGTGGCGGGCGCATCACCTGATCCCGCTGGAGGCGGTGCGGAGTGGCAACGCGGTCGTCCAGGCGGCCTTGCGGGCGGGCTGGAAGACGGACGAGGAGTCTAACATCGTCGCGTTGCCGAACTCGGCTGGAGCGCGGGAGAAGTTGCGGGAGGCAGGCATCAACCGGCCGCTCGATGACAGCGGGCATCCGAGGTGGAACGAGGACGTGAAAGCAGACCTGGCACAAGTTGGGCATGATCTCGATGAGGCGTTTGGTGAGGGTAACAGTGCCGTCAAGGATCAAGCCGCGCGGGCAGAGCTTGAAAGCCTGTCACGCGTGCTGCGGCACCGATTGCTGCCTATGAAGCGGGTTACTGATAATGGGGTGCAAGGAGAGCCTGGTGTTGGTTGATAAGCCGATAATCTGGAATTTTCGTATCGACCCAATCGATTCTCATTATTATCATACGAGAGTAATCCCGAGCTATCCGGAGACGGGCTATTTAGACACTGGCTTTTACGTTCAGCAGTCCTATTTACACGCCAAAAGATATGGCATGGGCTCGAGTGAGCCGCTTGTGTTTCCGCCGAATACACCCGCTCTTGTGTTCAATTATCCGATGCGGGATAGCATCCTGCCGGACCTGCTTTGTCCATCAAGCATTTGGCTGTGTTCAGCACGTTTGCGGTCTGCCATGTCGTTACCCCCTGACGTTGTGCAGTATCTTCCCATCGAAGTCCGAGCTGCTGACCCCCAAGTTCATGCCATGTGCTACAAGGCAATGCATGTCATAGCGCGCCAGCCGGTCATCGACCTGGATCGGTCTGACGTTCAGATCAAGGTAAAGCCAGACCTACATATCGGTGGAACATACCGCTGGGTGTCATTCTCAGCGCAGCATGTTCTTCACACAAACCTTACGCCGCAGACCGACTTGTTTCACGCTACGGAGGTCCAAACCGCCCTATTCGCCACCGATGCACTGGCTCACCGCGTCATGGTCGAAGGTTGCCTCGGTGTGATCTTTACACACCCGGAACAGGCGCGCTTTTCAAGCGAACCACGCACCATCCGCACCGCCCGCGGCATCGAACTCGAAGGCCCCAAAGCCCGCCGCGCCCATCTGCGCCGGGTCAAACGCGCACGGGCGCAGCAGCCGGAGAGCACACCCGGCTGATCCGGCGGCGCGAACAGCTCACGGCGCTCGCAGCAACGCGCCCGCCGACAGCGTCGGCCGCTTCGATGGAGACGTTCCCGCAGGCCGAGCCGCCGCCGCCGGTGAGCGTCCAGATCCCAAACGTGCTGCCCGGCCCGGCGATCATCCAACCGGGCCCGACGGTCCTGGAGAGCCGCGGCCGCAACACCGGCCTGCAAGGCGACACGCGCACCAACACCGACCGCGCCCGCGACGCGGCCCGGCGAGCGGACGCGCCCGTCACCCAGCAGTTGGCGGCGGCGAGTGGCGGGCGCATCACCTGATCCCGCTGGAGGCGGTGCGGAGTGGCAACGCGGTCGTCGAGGCGGCCTTGCGGGCGGGCTGGAAGACGGACGAGGAGTCGAACATCGTCGCGTTGCCGAACTCGGCTGGAGCGCGGGAAAAGCTGCGTGAGGGAGGCATCGACCGGCCGCTCGATGACAGCGGGCATCCAGAATGGAATGCCGGGGTGATCGCTACGTTAGACAAGATCGGAGATGAACTAGACGCCGATTTTGGCAAAGGAGACAGTTCGGCTAAGGACGTGGCGGCCCGGCAAGCGCTTGAGGCCTTGTCGCGCAGCCTTCGCCAAAACATCCTGTCAAAACCGAGGGTTACTCAAGATGACAGACCCCACGCACCAAGCGCCGCTTGAGAAGCCCAATACCTGGCGGTTCAGTTTCGACGCAATTGATTTTTATTACTATCAGACGAGGGTAAGTCATTATCACCCCGAAACCCGCCTTCTGAATACAGATTATTACGTCGAACAACGACATTTACACGCTAAGCGCTATGGCATGATGACGACTGTCCCACTCGTCTTGCCAGACGATCTCCCACCAATGCTCTTGAACTACCCAATGCAGGGCAGCATCCTCCCCGATCTGCTGCATCCCTGGCGCTTACACCTTTGTTCGGCGCGCCTCCGCGACGCGATGGCCCTGCCGCCCGGGGTGGTGCAATACTTGCCGGTGGACATCCGCGCACCAGATCCGCGTGTGCACGCAATGGACTACAAGGCGCTGCACATCCTGGCCTATCAGCCAGTCATCGACCTCAAGCGGTCAGACGTCACCATCGAGTTGAAACCAGACCGGCATACCGGCGGTATCTACCCGTGGTTCTCATTTGACAAGCGATGGGCCATCCGCGCCGGCTTCCAGCCGCAAACCGACCTGTTCTGCTCCGCTGAAGACGTACATGAGGTGTTCGTCACCGATGCACTGGCGGAGCGCGTGATGCGAGCAGGTTGCCTTGGCTGCGTCTTCAAGCATCCGGAAGGTCCGAACTACAGCGGCGGCTTGCCACAGACCATCCGCACCGCCCGCGGCATCGAACTCGAAGGCCCCAAAGCCCGCCGCGCCCATTTGCGCCGGGTCAAACGCGCACGGGCGCAGCAGCCGGCGAACGCACACGGCTGAGCCGGCTGCGCGGACGGCTCGTCGCGCTCGCGACAACGCTGCCATCGCCAGCCGCTCGAGGCCGTCCGGCCGGCGGGGCAAAATTCATCGTTGCGGGTGATTTCGCGGCGCGCCGAACTGCTCTAACCCTGCCGCGTGAACGATGCCCTCGCCCTGCTGCTCCGCGTCCGGACGGATGTGGTGTTCGTCCTTGGCCTGGTGGTGGCCGCCTGCGTCACCGTGCACGTGCTGCTGCGCAAGCGCGAGGTGGCGTCCTCGGTGGGCTGGATCGGGCTGGCCTGGTTCGCGCCCATCACCGGGGCGGTCACCTACTTCCTGTTCGGCATCAACCGCGTGCAGCGCCGGGCCCGGCGGTTGCGGCCGCAGGATACCAGGCGCGGCCCGCGTGGCGATCCCCCCACCCAGCATGGCGACGGCCATCTCGACCCGCTGGAGCGCAGCGTCGGCCGCATCACGGCGCGGCCCGCACTGCCGGGCAATGCGTGGCAGCTCTACAACGACGGCGACGAGGCCTATCCCGAGATGCTGGCGGCCATCGCGGCGGCACAACACAGCGTCGGCCTGTCGTCCTACATCTTCCACGCCGACCAGTGGGGCGGCCGCTTCATCGCGGCGCTGGCCGAGGCGCAGCAGCGCGGGGTCGCCGTCCGCGTGCTGATCGATGGCATCGGCGGCGGCTGGCTGCGCTCGCCGGCCTACCACGCCCTGCAGCACCGCGGCGTGCCGGCCGCGCGCTTCCTGCACTCGCCGCTGCCCTGGCGCATGCCGTTCCTCAACCTGCGCTCGCACAAGAAGATCCTGGTGGTGGACGGACAGGTGGGCTTCACCGGCGGCATGAACCTCGCCGATGACAACGTGATGGCGACCCACCCCAAGGCCCCGGTGCAGGACACCCATTTCCGCCTGCAAGGCCCAGTGGTGAGCCAGTTGGTGGAAGCCTTCGTTCAGGATTGGTCGTTCGCCACCGACGAGGACCTCGACGGCGACGCCTGGTTCCCCGACCTGCCGCAAGGCGACGGCCCCGCCGCGCGGGTAATCGACTCCGGCCCGGACGAAGACCTGGAGAAGATCGAGTTCGCCGTGCTGCAGGCGGTCTCGATGGCGCGGCAGAGCATCTCGATCATGACACCCTACTTCCTGCCCGACGACCGACTGGTAACCGCCCTGTCGCTGGCCTCGCTGCGGGGGGTGAGCGTGGACGTGGTGGTGCCGCAGCAGAGCGACCACCGCATGGTGGACTGGGCCACGCGCGCCAATTGCGGCCCGTTCCTCTCCGACGGCGGCCGGATTTGGCTGTCCCCGCCGCCCTTCCGCCACTCCAAGGCCATGGTGGTGGACGGCGAGTGGTGCCTGGTCGGAAGCTGCAACTGGGACATGCGCAGCTTCCGGCTGAACTTCGAGCTTTGCCTGGAACTCTACGACCCGGCGTTGGCCGCCCGGCTCACCGACCTCATGGCACGCTGCCGCGGCGGCTCGCTCACCCAGGCCGACCTGGACCGCCGGAGCCCACCCGCCCGGCTACGCGACGCGGGCGTGCGGCTGCTGCTGCCGTATCTCTGACCCGGCGACCGACAGCCGTATCGTGATCGGCCGGTGGTCGGAGGCGCCGCGCGGCAGCACCGCGGCATCACTGCAGTGCAGCCCACGCACCACGCAGCGGTCGAGCCGCAGCGGCAGCACGTCGCTCATGCGGTGGGTCGGGCGGCGCGGCCCGGCGTCGCGGAAACCGGCCAGCAG
Source organism: Acetobacteraceae bacterium (assembly GCA_965199105.1). Lineage (GTDB taxonomy): Bacteria > Pseudomonadota > Alphaproteobacteria > Acetobacterales > Acetobacteraceae > LMUY01. The sequence continues at coordinate 3,301,996 of CBDAQO010000002.1, forward strand.
CACCGGGCCGACCAGGTTGTAGTCACCCACCACGGCGGCATGGTGCGGCAGCCGGGCGGCGATGCGGCGGAGCTGGCGGCGGTTGAGCAACTGGCCGTGCGAGAGATGCACGTTGGCGACGGTGAACGGCCCCAGGTCGATGATCTGGCACACCCGGTGCACGAGCGTGCCGGCGGGCAGCGGCATCACCAACGGCCGCGCCGGCAGCCGCCCCGGCACCCACACCGCCAGGCCATGCACCCGCCCGGGCAGCGGGGCGCGGATGTAGTCCCCGCCGAGCAGGGCGGGCAGCCGGTCGATGTCCTCGGTCGCCTCCTGCATCAGCAACACGTCCGGCGCCTCCCGCCGCACCAGGCTGGCCACCTCGTGCAGGCTTGCGCCGGTGAGGCGGAGCAGGTTCCAACTGATCAGCTTGAGGCTCGGCGCCATCATGCCGCGCCAGGCAGCGGTTCAGCCGGGAGCAGTCGCAGCGTCCGGGGCAAGCCGTTTCTCCATGTCGACAGAGGTCGGGTGGTCGAAGCCGGGATGGGCGTGTCGGGCGGTCTCGATGAAGCCATACCCCGCAAACAGCGCCCGGTTGCCATGCAGCGCCAGTCGGGTGGAGAGCGCCAGGGTCGGCAACCCGCGCCGCCGGGCCTCGGCCTCCGCCGCCTCGAGCAGGGCGCGCGCGAGGCCTTGCCGCCGGTGCTCGGGCGCCACCGCCAGCCGGCTGAGCTGCAGCACGCCTTCCCGCTCGCGGCGGCAGAGGGCGGGGTGAGGAGAAAGCGTCGGCTGCTCCGTCGCCGCTAATCCTGTTCCCGCCCTGCGCTCAGCCCAGAGCAGGCAGGCGCAACCGAGTGCAACCAGCCCTCCGCCACCCGCCGCGAGATGGGCGGCGATCGTCGCGCCGGTCACCTGTAGCGCCGAGGGCCTGGGAACCACCGTGGCCGGGATGCTGCCAAACGCCCGCCGGATCAGCTCGGCCACCGCGTCGCAGTCGGTGACGGCGATAGCGCGCGGTTGCGCCAAGCCGGACCCCTAGCGGCCCGCGACGCCGCGGATCACTGCGCCCGCACGTCGCTCACCGCGCGCTTGGCGGCGTCCAGCATATGGCCCACGTCGTTGCTGATGGTGACCAGCTTGAACCCCATGCCGATGGCGCGCTTGGCGTAGCTCGCCGTTATGCAGTGCACCCCCGCCGCCAGCCCGCGCTTGCCGGTCTGCTCGATCACCCGGTCATAGATGCGCAGGATTTCCGGCTCCTCGCGGTCCAGGATCGGCACCAGGCCGTGGGAGAAGCCGAGGTCGGAGGGGCCGATGTAGACCGCATCGACGCCGGGCACCTCGAGGATCGCCTCCAGGTTGCTCACCGCCTCCCGCGTCTCGATCATCGGCAGCCGGATGGTGTCGGCATTGGCGGTCTGTTGATACGTGGTGCCGCCGCCATACACTGCCGCGCGGATCGGCCCGTTGGAGCGCAGCCCTTCCGGCGGGTAGCGGCAGGCGTCCACGAACGCGCGGGCCTGGGCCGCAGTGCTGATCATCGGGCAGATCACGCCCATCGCCCCCGCGTCCATCACCTTGCCCAGAATGCCTGGCTCGTTCCACGGCACCCGCACCATCGGCATCACCGGGTGCGGCTGCATCGCCTGGAAGCAGTGCACCATCGACATGTAATCCTGCACGCCATGCTGCAGGTCCACCGTCACGCTGTCCCAGCCGGCGCGGGCCATGAACTCGGCGGCAAACCCGCTCGGGATGGCCAGCCAGCCGTTGATCACAGCACCGCCAGACGCCCAGATTTCCTTGACCTTGTTCGCCATCCGCCGCCGCTCCCAACCGCCCTGTTTCACTAGACGCTAGGCTCGACGGTATGGCTGGTCAAACCGCGGCGCAGTGGCATTTCACGCCCGGCGCGCCTAAATCCGCCGCTTCGGAGGATGATGACGTGGCACGACCGGTTGACGCAGTGATGGCGCAAGCCCGCGAGTTCCTTGGCGAGCGGATGGCCACCGGCACCGCCCTGCGCGAGCAGCACAGCCACGGCGAGGACTCCCACCCCGCCAGCCTGCCGGACGGGGTGGCGTTCATCGAGACCGGCGAGGAGGCGGCACGGCTGCTGGCGCTGTGCCATGCGCATCACGTGCCGGTGGTGCCGTTCGGCGCCGGAACCTCGCTCGAGGGCCACGTGACCCCGGTGCGCGGCGGCATCAGCCTCGACCTGTCGCGCATGACGGCCATCCTCCAGGTGAACGCCGCCGATGCCGACTGCCGCGTGCAGGCCGGCGTGACCCGGCAGCAGCTCAACACCCATTTGCGCGACCAGGGCCTGTTCTTCCCGGTCGACCCGGGCAGCGTCTGCACCCTCGGCGGCATGTGCGCCACCCGCGCCAGCGGCACCAACGCCGTGCGCTACGGCACCATCCGCGAGAACGTGCTGGGGCTGACGGTGGCGATGCCGGACGGCCGGCTGGTGCGCACCGGCGGCCGCGTGCGCAAGAGTGCCAACGGCTACGACCTCACGCGCCTGTTCATTGGCTCCGAGGGCACGCTTGGAGTGATCACCGAAATCCAGCTCCGCCTGCACGGCATCCCGGAGGCGCAATCCTCCGCGGTGTGCCAGTTCGACGCCATGGCGGGCCTGATCGAGACGGTGACGACGGTGCTGGCCGCCGGCATCCCGGTCGCGCGCATCGAGCTGCTGGACGAGGTGCAGATCGCCGCCTGCATCGCCTATTCCAAGCTGGAGGGGCTGGCCGCGCTGCCGACGCTGTTCTTCGAGTTCGACGGCACCACCGCGAGCGTGGCCGAGCAGGCGCAACTCGCCGAGGCGGTCGCGGTCGAGAACGGCGCGCATGGCTTCCGCTGGGCCACCGACGCCGGGCAGCGCAACAAGCTGTGGCAAGCGCGGCACGACGCCTACTGGGCCGCCTTCACGCTGCACCCCGGCTATCGCGGGCTGGTGACCGACGCCATCGTGCCGATCAGCCGCCTGGCCGAGCTGATCCTGGGCGCCAAGGCCGACATCGCCGCCTCCGGCCTGTCCGCCCCGATCGTGGGGCATGTCGGCGACGGCAACTTCCACACCGTGATCCTGGTGCCGCCGGAGCCGGACGGGCTTGACCGCGCCTGGGCGCTCGACCGCAAGATCGCCGCGCGCGCGCTCTCGCTGGAGGGAAGCTGCAGCGGCGAGCACGGCATCGGCCTGGGCAAGCGCGAGTTCCTCGAGCAGGAAGCCGGCGTGGAGGCCTTGGCGGTGATGCGCTCGATCAAGGCCGCGCTCGACCCGCACGGCATCATGAACCCGGGCAAGCTGTTCCTGAACTGAGGGCGGGCGATGCAGGACGCAGGCAGCAGCAAGGGCCTCGGCACCGAACCGGCCATCCATCGCACCGCAAGCGTGCGGGACACCACGTTCGGCATCTACAACGAGGTGGGCGCGCGCACCAAGGTGGCGGAGTGCAGCTTCGGCGACTACGCCTACGTCGTGAACGACAGCGACATCATCTACACCGATGTTGGCAAGTTCTGCTCCATCGCCGCCCACGCCCGCATCAATCCCGGCAATCACCCGACCGAGCGGGTGGTCATGAGCCACTTCACCTATCGCAGCAGCGCCTATGGCATGGGCGACGACGACCCGGCGTTCTTCGACTGGCGGCGGTCGTTCCGTTGCCGGCTGGGCCACGACGTGTGGATCGGCCACGGCGTGGTGGTGTTGCCGGGGGTGAGCCTGGGCAACGGCGCGGTGGCGGGCGCCGGGTCGGTGGTGACGAAGGATGTCGCGGCCTGGACCATCGTGGTCGGCAATCCCGCCCGCGTGCTGCGGCGCCGGTTCAGCGATGCGGCGTGCGAGGCGCTGGAGCGGATTGCCTGGTGGGATTGGAGCCACGACGCGCTGCGAGGCGCGATGGCGGATTTCCGCAGCCTCTCGGCCGAGGACTTCGTGGCCAAATACGGGTAGGCAGCTTCACGCGGAGTTAACCAAGCTGCGGCATTGTGGGGCCTGCAGCCAGGCGTGAAGCATGTCAGCCCTCGTCGCAGACCTTGTTACCCAGAGTGGATTGACCCAGAGAGACCGGTTCTTGGCCTTCGCTTTCGCCGCGTCGGACCTGCTGGTCGAGGCTGGGGTGGATGGCGTCATCGGCTTTGCCGCAGGGGCGTTCCGGGCGCGTTTCGGCGGCTCGCCGGAGGAGTTCAACGGCCGCCACCTGCGCAACCTGTTCGCCCCGGCGGATCACTCGGCGCTGGAACTCGCGATCTCCACGCTCGGGATGCGCGGGCGGCTCACCCCGCTGGTGCTCCGCCTGTCGGACCCGGCGGCCACGCCGATGGTCGTCTCCGGCCTCACCATGCCGCACGCGCCGGGCCGGCTGTGCTTCACCCTCGGGCGGCTGCCCTTGCCGCTGGAGTGGCGGGAGGCGCAGAGCCCGGGCCAACCGGTGAGCTTGATCCGCACCGCCGAGACGCGGCTGCGCGGCAACGAGGGCGGCACGCTGGGCTTGGTAGACCTGCAGCATTGGCCGTACGCGTTGGAGAACCTTTCGAACGAGGCGCAGCGGGCGCTGCAAAGCGAAATCACCGAGGTCCTGGTCCGGCTCGGCGGCCCCGGCAGCGTCGCGGGCGAGCTTGCGTCCGGCCGGTTTGGCGTGGTCGCGACCCGGCCGCCCAACCTGGAGGCCATCGCCGCAGAGCTGGAGGCGCTATTGCGCTGCCACCCCGCCACCGCGCGCACCGAGGTGCAGAGCATGGGCCTCGGGCTGGACCGGGAGCAGTTGACGGGGGCGCAAGCGGCCCGCGCGCTGCGGTTCGCGCTCGCTCGCTTCGCCGACAGCGGCGCCCGCGCCACCGAGGACGCCGGGTTCCGCGTCGGCCTGGCCGATTTCGTCGCCAGCGCCCAGGTGCGCGCGCGCACAGTGCGCACCGCCATCAGGGAGCGCCGCTTCCGCCTGGCGTTCCAGCCCGTGGTGCATCTCGGCAACCTTGGCGTCCATCACTACGAAGCTCTGCTGCGCCCCATCTTCACGCCCGGCAGCGCGGTGCAGACCACGCAGGACTTCGTGACCTTTGCCGAAGCGGTCGGCCTGTCGGAGGACCTGGACTGGGCCGTGATGGACCAGGCGGTCAGCACCATTGCGGATGCGCCGGGCTTGTCCGCTGCGGTGAATGTCTCGGGCTTGTCCATGCAGAGCCCGCAGTTCCGCGAGCGGATGCTGGGGCTGCTGGGCAACCGCAACACCGCCGGCCGCATCCTGGTGGAGCTGACCGAGACGGCCGACATCGAGGATGTCGAAAGCGCCAAGGAAAGCATCAAGCAGCTCCGCGCCATGCAGGTGCCGGTTTGCATCGACGATTTCGGCGCCGGGTCGGCCGCGTTCCGCTACCTCAAGGAGTTCCGGGTCGACTACGTGAAGCTGGACGGCGCGTATGTCCGCGGCGCGCTGCAGAACGCGCGCGGGCACGGGTTTCTGCTCACCATGGTGGAGCTGGCCAACTTCGTCGGCGCCAAGGTGATCGCCGAAACCGTCGAGACCGAGGAGGAGGCGGCGATGATGCGCGAGCTGGGCGTGGAATACGCCCAGGGCTGGTATTTCGGCCGCCCGGGCCAACTGCCGGGCAGCGCAGGGTAGCGCGCCACGCTCAGGCCTGGTTCAGCTCGATTAACTGCCGCCGGATGGCACGGCCGCGGACGATCTTGTCCTCGATGTAGCTTGCATCACCCCAGCGCACCGCGCGCGCCATCGCCTGCGCATCCTCGGTGAAGCGCGCCAGCATTTCCAGTAGCGCCTCGCGGTTGTTGAGGAACACGTCGCGCCACATCACCGGGTCGGAGGCGGCGATGCGAGTGAAGTCGCGGAAGCCGGCGGCGGCGAAGCGCATCACCTGCTGGCGGCTTTCATCGGCCAGGTCGTCGGCGGTGCCGCAGATGGTGAAGGCGATCAGGTGGGGCAGATGGCTCACCACCGCGACCACCCGGTCGTGATGCGCCGGGTCCATGCACTCGATCCGAGCGCCGAGGCCGCGCCAGAGCGACGCCACCCGCTCGAGCGCCGCCGGGTCGCAGTGCGGCGGCGGCGTAAGCAGGCAGTAGCGGTCCTGGAACAAGCTGGCGAACCCGGCGTCCGGGCCGGAGAACTCGGTGCCCGCCATGGGGTGCGCTGGCACGAGGTGAACGCCCGGGGGCAAGGCCGGGCCAAGGTCGCGGATCACCGACTGCTTGGTCGAGCCGGTGTCCGTCACCACGGTGCCGGGGCGCAGATGCGGCGCCATGGTCGCGGCCAGCGCGGCAAAGCTGCCGACCGGGCTGGCCAGCATCACGGCGTCGGCGGTGGCGACGGCGCGGGCGAGGTCCGGCTCGATTTGGTCGGCGATCCCGAGCTCGGCCACGCGGGCCAGCACCGCCGCATCGGCGTCGTAGGCCACCGTGCTACCCACCAGGCCAGGCCGTTCGCGGCAGCCGCGCAGGACGGAGCTGCCGATCAGCCCCAGTCCGACGACCGCCAGGCGCCCGAAGATGGGCTCAGTCACGCGGGTCAGCCAAGGCTTCGAGCACCATGTCATTTTCCTCGGCGGTGCCCACGGTGATGCGCAGGCAGTGCGGCAGCGCGTAGGACGCCATGGCCCGCACCAGGATGCCGCGCCGCCGCAAGGTCGCATCGGCGGCGGCGGCAGCCTCCGCGGTGGTGAAGTCCGCCAGTACGAAATTGCCCTCGCTGGGCCAGACGCGGATGCCGTGCCGCTCGAGCCCCTCGGCGAGCCGCGCGCGCTGCACCCGGTTATGCGCCCGCCCCGTCTCGACCCAGTCCGCCTCGGCCAAGGCGGCCACCCCGGCGGCCTGCGCCAGCAGCGTCACGTTGAACGGCGGGCGCACCCGGTTCAGCACGTCGATCACCGGCGGCGGGCCGTAGACCCAACCCAGCCGCAGGCCGCCGAGCCCGAACATCTTGCTGAACGTGCGGGTCATGACCGTGTTCTCGCTGGCATCCACCAAGGCGGCGCCGGCCTCGTAGTCGGGGTGGTCAACGTATTCGGCATAGGCGGCGTCGATCACCAGCAGCACCTCGGGGCGCAAGCCGGCATGGAGCCGCTCCAACTCGCGGCGGGGCAGCATGGTGCCGGTCGGGTTGTTTGGGTTGGCCAGCATTACCATGCGGGTGGCGGGCGTCACGGCGGCAAGGATCGCGTCCACGTCCGCGGTCAGCGCCCGCTCGGGCACCTTGACGATGCGGGCGCCGGCGGCTGTCCCGGCGATGCCATACATCGAGAAGCCATGCATCGTCATGACCAATTCGCTGCCGGGCTCGGCGTAGGACTGGATCAGCAGCGCGAGCAGCTCGTCCGACCCGGCGCCGCATACGATGCGCGCCGGGTCGAGGCCGAAGCGCGCGCCGATGGCCTGGCGCAGTTCGAGGCTGTTGCCATCCGGGTAGCGGTGGCTTTCGGCGGCGGCCTGGCTGGCGGCGGCGACCGCGGCCGGTGGTGGGCCGAACGCCCCCTCGTTGGACGACAGCTTGATGACGCGGTTCGCGCCCGCCAGCTTCGATTCGCCGCCGACATAGGGCGACACCTTGAGCACGGCGGCGCGTGGGCGGGGTGCGGTCATCGCGGCAGCTCTCCTCCGAGGGGAATGGCGTAGGCGCCGAGCACGACAGGTGCACGGCCGCCGGCTTGAGTGGCCAGGGTCGCCAGGCGCGCATCATCATCGCGCACGAAGCCGGCGACGTCGACCAGGAGCAGCGCGCGTGCGTCCCCCGGGTCGCGGCGCAGGATGAACTGGGCGGCCTCGAGCCCAGCGCTGGCGAAGGCCTGCGCGAGCCGGGCGCGGCTGTAGTCGGGGGCGACTTCCAGGCCGAGCAAGGTGCGGTCGTCGCCGCTGGGGTCGGGCGGTACGGTGCTGACCACGAACGCTTGCAGCTTCGGCGCACCGTCCGGGCGCGCCGCCCAGAACGGCAGGCGCGCGACCACGTGGATGCGCGGATCATCACGGTGCAGCAGCGCCGTCCACCATGCGGCGGCGTTCGGCTCATCCTGCGCCGGCACCGGCAGCACCGCGGCGGTGGCCGACCCGGCGCTCACCTCGCCGATCGCCTGTGCGGCGGTGCGGTAGGCGCGCAAGGGGGTGAGCGCGCCGAAATGCTCGCGCGTGAGGGTGGCGAGCGGCCAGGTCGGATCTGGGTCGCACACCGCCAGTGCATAGGCGCCTTGCAGGCTTGTCATGCCGGCGAAGATCTCGCGCCAGGTCCGCACGATGGTGTTGGCCGCGAGCGGGCCGGAGTGGCGCGCCACCAGCCGGCGCAGGATGGCGGCCTCGCGGCCCGGGCGGAGGGCCACCGCGCCCTTCTGGCCCGCCCGCGCCACGTCGGTTACCACCGCGGCGCGGCGCATTAGCAGGTCATGCAGCGCATCGTCGATCCCGTCGAGCTCGGCCCGCAGGCGGATCAGCTCGGGCGCCGGATCGGCCGGACTCGGATGCAGGGGTGCTGACATACTTGGGTGAGATAAACTGCCCGCCCGCCCGCGGCAAACTAGCGGGCAGCCGAGGCCAGGCGCGCAAGGGCGGCCGGGTTGTCCCCCCGGTCGCGGATTGCCATACAGTGGGGCGTGGACCACCCAGAACCTCTCACCACGCACCGGCACCAAAGCGCGGTGTTCACGGCGCCGTTCGCGCTGGATTGCGGCCACAGCCTGCCCGAGATGGAGGTTGCGTATCGGACCTACGGAGATCTGAACGCGGACCGCAGCAATGCGATCCTGGTCTGCCATGCGCTGACCGGTGACCAATATGCCGCCGAGCGCCACCCGCTGACAGGTAAGCCGGGTTGGTGGGAGGTGGTGGTCGGGCCGGGTCGGCCGATCGACACCAACCGGTTCTACGTCGTGTGCGCCAACGTGCTCGGCTCCTGCATCGGTTCGACCGGCCCCCGCTCCGTCAACCCGGCGACCGGCGAGCCCTGGAGCACCGATTTCCCGCCGATCACCATCCGCGACATGGTGCGGGCGCAGAAGCTGCTGGTGGAGCGGCTTGGGATCACGCGGCTGTTCGCCGTAGTTGGTGGCTCGATGGGCGGGATGCAGGCGCTGGAATGGGCGGCAACCTTCCCCGCCATGGTGTTCGCCGCCGTGCCGATCGCCACCGCGCCGTTCCATTCGGCGCAGAACATCGCCTTTCATGAGGTCGGGCGGCAGGCGATCTTTGCCGACCCGGATTACGTTGGAGGGCGCTATTGGGAGAGCGGCCGGGTGCCGGCGCGCGGCCTGGCGGTGGCGCGGATGGCGGCGCACATCACCTATTTGTCGGAGCAGGCGCTGACCCGCAAGTTCGGCCGCCGCCTGCAGGCCGGGCCGGAGCCGGCGCAGGAGGCGCTGAGCCTGTTCGGCGACATGTTCGAGGTGCAGAGCTACCTGCGCCATCAGGGCTCCAGCTTCGTGCGGCGGTTCGACGCCAACTCCTACCTCACCATCACTCGCGCGATGGACTATTTCGATCTCGCCGCCGAGCATGACGGCGATCTGTCGGCCGCCTTCCGCGGCACCCGCACGCGGTTCTGCGTGGTGTCGTTCACTTCGGACTGGCTTTTCCCGACCGCGCAGAGCCGGACGATTGCGCGGGCGCTGAACCGTGCCGCCGCCAACGTGAGCTTTGTCGAGATCGCCTCCGACAAGGGGCACGACGCCTTCCTGCTCGACGAGCCAGACTTCCACCGCACGCTGGCGGGCTTCCTGGCCGGCTGCGCGGAGCATGCCGGGCTTGGGTGAGATGACGCCGACGCTTGCTGCCCTGGACTCGCTTCTGCTCCCTTTCCCCTTGGAAGATGGCGGGGTGAGGGGCACGAAGCGCAACGATCACCGGGCCGGCCGCTCCCTCACCCAACCCTTTTCCAAAGGGAGAGGGCTATTTGCGGGCGTGGGAGGTCACGGCTGAAACCACCCGTCCAGTTCATCGCCAAGAACATGCGGCTCGACCTTCGGCTGATGAGCGAGATGATCGCCCCGGGAAGCCGGGTGCTCGACATCGGCAGCGGCGATGGCAGCCTGATCGACCATCTGTTCCGCACCCGCGGTTGCGATGCGCGGGGCATCGAGCTGGACATGGCGGCCGTCACCCATGCCGTGGCGCATGGCCTGCCGGTGATGCATGGCGACGCCGACACCGACTTGGAACACTATCCCGACGGCGCGTTCGACTACGTCGTGCTGTCGCGCACGTTGCAGGCGGTGGAGCGGCCGCGCGAGGTGCTGCGCCAGATGCTGCGGATCGGCACCCGGGCGCTGATCTCGTTTCCCAATTTCGGCCACTGGTCGGTGCGCTGGCAGTTGCTGATGGGCGGGCGCATGCCGATGACCCAGGTTTGGGATCGGCCCTGGCACGAGACGCCGAACATCCATCCCTGCACCGTGCGGGACTTCTTCGAGCTGTGTGCGCAGGAAGGCTACGCGGTGGAGCGCTGGCTGGCGGTGGACGAGGCGGGGCGGCGTTCGCCGTGGCGCCGCTTCCCCGCTTTGGCCAACCTGTTCGGCGAGCAGGCATTGTTCCTGCTACGCCGCGCAAATTGACGCTTCCTCCGTGACCGGGTTGTTAGAACTCCTTCCAGCCGTCTTGGTCCGGCGCGGCCTTGCGGGCGGTGTGGCCGGCCACGTCAACCACCGACTTCCGCGCCGGTGACGCGTGGCTGGCCCTCGCCTTTGCAGGCGCCTTGCGGACTTCCACGGGCGGCGCGGCCGCCACAGCGCCCGTGTTGAAGCGGGCGGTGAGGCGCTCGAGCTCGGCTGCATCTTGGGCCAGGCTGTGGCTGGCGGCGGTGGATTGCTCCACCATCGCCGCGTTCTGCTGGGTCACCTGGTCCATCTGGTTCACCGCGGTGTTGACCTGGCCGAGACCGGTGGCCTGCTCCTGCGCGCTCGCCGCGATCTCGTTCATGGCCACGTCCATCTGCGTGACCTGTCCCAGGATGCGGCTGAGTGCGGTGCCGGTCTGCTGGACGAGCGTCACGCCCCGGCCGACGTGGGAGGTGCTGGTGCTGATCAGCGCCTTAATCTCCTTTGCCGCCTCCGCACTGCGTTGCGCCAGCGCTCGTACCTCGCTGGCGACCACGGCAAAGCCGCGACCAGCGTCACCGGCACGGGCCGCTTCCACCCCGGCGTTGAGGGCAAGCAGGTTGGTCTGGAACGCGATCTCGTCGATCACGCCGATAATCTGACTGATCTCGCTGGCCGATTTCTCGATCTCGGTCATCGCGGTCACCGCTTCGCGAACCACGCCTTCGCCATGGGCCGCTTCCGATTTGGTGGATGCGACCACCGTTTGTGCGGCTGTGGCGCCCTCCGCCGTCTTGCGCACGGTCGCGGTGATCTGGTCGAGAGCTGCGGCGGTCTCTTCCAGGCTGGCGGCCTGCTGTTCGGTCCGGCGCGAAAGATCGTCGGCGGCCTGGCTGATCTCTCCGGTGCCGGAGCGGATTGCACCCGTGTTGGCGATGATGGTGCTGATCACGCCGCGCAGTTCGACCACGGCGGCGTTGAAGTCGGTGCGCAGCCGCTCATACTCTGGCGCGAACGCCTCCGTCATGTCGCATGTCAGGTCTCCAGCGGACAACCGGCCAAGCCCATCCGCTAGGCTGCGTACGACGGCCGCCTGCTGGTCGGCGATGATCTGGCGTTCCTGTTCGCCACGCGCCCGACCCTCTTCCGCGGCAGCCCGGTCCGCTTCGGACTGGCGCTCGAGACGGGTCTTCTCAAGGCCGGCGTCCTTGAAGAGCTGGACCGCGCGCGACATCGCGCCGACCTCGTCTTTGCGCTCGGTGCCATCAACCACCGCCGTGAGATCGCCACTCGACAGACGCCCCATGAGGCCTGCCAGCGCGACCAGCGGCTTGGATATCCAGGTCCGCACCACGAAGAAGCCAAATGCCATCACGAGCGCCACCCCGCCAAGGATCAAGGCGTAGGTGATGATGACGGTCTGCTTCGTGAGGTCTTTGAGGGCTTCGCTACGATGGGTGACAATCTCCCGCGCCGCGACCGACTGCGCCGTAAGCTCGCTCGTGAGGGCGGCAAAGCCCGAAGCGCACTCCTTGAGGTAAAGCGCCTGAGATGCCGCGACTGTCTCTGGAGTTTCTGCAGATGCCCCAGCCTCGATCGACGCCGAACACGTCGCGTCGACAAGCTGGAGCGCCTTCTGTTTAAGGGCGAGGATATCGGACGACGATTTCGCATTGGTCGCCGCCGCGTCCTCCATCGAGCTGCTGAATTCCGCGCGCGCCTGATGCAAACCCGCCGTGGCAGTCGCATTGCCTTCTGCCGTCACTGACAACTCCAGTTCGGCAATGGAAGCGCGCATCAAGGCCAGACGCGTGGCTGACCGCGACAGGGAAAGAGCACTCTTGCTCTCATGCGCGATGCTATCGCTATATCCGGTCGCAACCTCGTCGATCTTGCTGGCGGAAAAAACGGCCATACCGACGGCAAACAGCCCGAAGATAGCCATGACGAGCAGAAACTTGGCGATTATGGGAGTGTTTTTCATCATGTAGCTCCTTCCAAGAGCTGGTTGCACGGTGATGATAATGGTCACGGGTTAAAATTTGGTTTGCTGGATTGTTGCAGTGCAGTGTCCATCCTGTTTGCCATGGCGCCGAGCTCGCGTCAGAGCAGCCCGGCGTCCCGCCCGCCCGGTGTGGGCGGCGGTAGGGGCGGCACCGGACCAGTTGGGTGCTGCCGTTGAGAGGAGGCTTGATGCTACTGGTCCAGGGTGACGCGGTGCTGCTCGATCCCGGCAGCGGCAGCACTTTGCGGGACGGTGCGGTGCTGATTGCGGGCGATCGCATCGCGGCGGTCGGCCCGGCGGCAGAGCTGCGCGCTGCTCATCCCGAGGCGGAGCGGCTCGGCGGCACCGGGCGCATCGTCATGCCCGGGCTGATCGACGCGCACAGCCACGGGCGTGGTCTCTCGCCCATGCAGAAGGGCGTGCCGTACGACTTCCTGGAGAACGCCTTCCTGGACTGGCAGACCATGGTCTACCTACCCAACGACCTCTGCGCGGCGCTCAGCGCCGTACGACACCTGCGCATGGGCTGCACCGCCATCCATCACACCGGATGGAACGACGAAGCGCCCGGCGCGCTGGCCGAAGCGCGCAAGGCGGTCAGCGCCTATCGCGAGGCCGGCATCCGGCTCGCCTACTCGCCCGCGGTGCGTAACCGCAACCGCTTCGTGCCGGACGAGCCGGGCTTCCTCGCCTCGCTCCCGCCCGACCTGGCCGAGTTCATGCGCCCCACTCTCAGCTACGACGCGCAGCGCATCGAGGACGATTACTTCACCCAGTTCGAAGCCCTGCGCGAAGAATACGAGCAGGGCCCCGGCAGCTTGTGCCGCGTGCTGCTGGCCCCCTCGTGGGCGCATGGCACTACCGAGCCGTTCCTCGCCCGCGTGCGGGACCGTGCGGCGGCCCTGGGCGGCTTGCCGATCCACATCCATACGCTGCAGACGCCGCACCAGCGCGCCTACGGCATCAAGGCGTTCGGCCGCTCGCTGGTGGCGTTCCTGGCCGACCAGGGGCTGCTCGCGCCGAACCTCACGCTCGGCCATGCGGTTTGGCTTAGCGAGGCCGATATCGAGATGATGGCCGCCGCCGGGGCCGGCATCACCCATCACGCGAGCTGCAACCTGCACGTCCGCAACGGCATCGCGCCGGTGTTCTTCATGCTGCAGGCGGGTATGCGCGTGGCCATGGGGATCGACGACAAGAGCCTGAACGACGACGACGACCCGTTCCAGGAGCTGCGCCTGGCCGCGACGCTGCACCGGGTGGCCGGGTTCGACCTGGCGAACGACCGGGTGCATCCCGCCACCGCCTGGCTTACCACCGCCACCACGGCCGCGGCCACCGCCATCGGGCATGACGGGCAACTCGGGCGCCTGCTGCCCGGCCAGTGCGCCGACCTGGTGCTGCTGGACACCGCCGAGTTGCTGCACGACCCCTGGACCAGCCCCGACCTGCCGCTAACCGACCTGATCCTGCAGCGGGCCAAGGGGGCGCAGGTGCGCGACGTGGTGGTGGGCGGGCGCGTGGTGATGCGGGACCGGGCGCTCACCACCATCGACGAGGCGGCGCTCTACCAGGAAGTACGGGAGTTCGCCGCCCGCCACCGTGCCGCCGCGCCCGACCCGGCGCGCTTGGCCAAGCTGCAGGCGCTGCGCCCCCACGTGCATGCCTGGCAAGCCGAAATCCTCACCCACCTGGACGTCAGCGAGCCGTTCTACCGGCTGAACGGCAGGCGCTGATGCTCGGCCGCCGCGCCCTGCTTGGGGCCATCCCCGCCGCCGCCGCCCTGCTCGCCTCCGCCACGACCCGGGCCGCGACCGACGCGCTCGCCGCAGTGCAGGCGCGGGGCGTGCTGCAGGTCGCGACCACCGGGGCGAACAAGCCCTACACCTTCGCCAACCCCGCAGGCGGGCTCGCCGGGTTCGACATCGACTGGGGTGAGCAGGTGGCGGCAGGGCTGGGCGTGCGCCCCGAGTTCATCCGACTGGACTGGAAGGGCATCCTTCCCGGCTTGATCGCGCACCAGTTCGACTGCGTGTTCTCGGCCGTGCGGGTCACGCCGCAGCGGGCCGAGGTGTTCGACTTCTCGCGCCCCTACGGCACCGACGACGTGACCATCGCCGTGCCCGCGAGCGACACCGGCGTGCAGGGCATCGGCGACCTGGCCGGCAAAGTGGTGGCGGCGGCCGCCGGGTCGCTGCAGGCGCAGTTTGCCCGCGAGCACGCCCACGCGGCGCAGGTGCGGGAATTGCCCGGTCTGCCCGAGGTGATGCTGGCGGTCACCGCGGGGCAGGTGGCGGCCGGCGTGGTCGGGCGTGGTGGGGCCGCCGGGTTCATCCGCGAGACCGGGGCGCGGCTCAAGCTGGTCGGCAGCTACGAGGGCGGCGACCTGGCCGCGGTGTTCTCCAAGGGCAATGCCGGGCTGGTCGCCGCGGTGGACGCCGTGATCGCCGCGCGCCAGGCCGACGGCACCGCCGCGCGCCTGCAGCAGCGCTGGTTCGGCGCCGCGTGAGCTGCATCCTGGCCGTCCTGCCACTGCCATGAGCCGCATTGCGGCGGTGATCCCCTGGTTCCTAGCCCGCCCGCCCGACGCGCTGAGCCCGCGCGAGGAGCACGCCTTCGTGCTGCAGTTGGTCACCGAGGACGGGCTCACCGGTTGGGGCGAGGCGCATGGCAGCCCCTACATGCTGCGCGCGGCGGTCGAGGCGCCCGTGACGCACCCGTCCGCACAGGGCCTGCGCCACCTGCTGGAAGGTGCGGACTGCAGCGACGTGGCGGCCCTGCGCACCCGGCTGGAGCGCGGCACGCAGTGGATCGGCGGGGACGGCGTGGTCACGCAGGCCATCGCCGCGGCGGAACTGGCGGCGTGGGACCTCGCCGGTCAGCGCGCCGGGCTGCCGGTGGCGCGGCTGTGGTGCGCGCGGCCGTCGCCCTGGGTGCGCGCCTATGCCAGTGGCAAGGTGGGCGCGACGCCCGCGGCCACCGCGGCCAGGCTGGTGGCGCAGCGAGACGGCGGGTTCACCGCGTTCAAGATCGGCTGGCCCCCGTTCGGCGCCGACCTGGCCGCCGACCTCGCCTTCCTCGCCGCCGCGCGGGACACGATCGGCCCCGCGCCGCTGATGCTGGACGCGGCACAGGCTTGGGACTTGCCGGCCGCACTCGCCCGCCTGGAGGCGTTCGCCCCGTTCAGCCCGGCGTGGCTCGAGGAGCCGCTGCCGCGCGACGCCCTGGCCGACCAGGCCCGACTGGCAGCGGCAAGCGCCACCCCGATCGCCGCCGGCGAAGGCGCCTGCACCTTGGCCGGACTGGCCGCGTTGGTGGCGGGCGGTTGCCAGCACGTGCTGCAGCCCGACGCCACACGGTGCGGCGCCCTCGCCTTCCGCGCCGCGGCCGACCTCGCGCTCCGCCGCGGGCTGCGTCTGGCCAGCCACAGCTTCACCACCGCGCTTAACGTCACCATCCACGCGCACTTGCTCGCCAGCCTGCCGCCGGCCGCGGAAGCGTGGCTGGAATGGCCCGTGCAGCCGCTGGCGATCTGGCACGACCTGTTCCCCACCGGCCCAAAGCGCGAGGGCGGCATGGTGGCGGTGCCGGACCGCCCCGGCTGGGGCCTCGCGCCCGACCCGGCGGCGCTCGCCCGCTACGCCCGCGCCGACCGCGCTCCGGCGAGGATCGAAGGGGCCAGCGGCCCGGCATGACGGCGCACGCCGCTCCACGTCTGGATCGGCTGGTCGCGCTGGACCAACTTCGCGGGTTCGCCATCCTGCTGGTCGTGTTGCACCACGCGAGTCTGGCCTACTGCCGCTTTGGTCACGTCGATCACCGGCATTATGCCCTGTCGACCGCGCCGATCGTGGACCCGCAGCGCTGGGTGGGGTTTGACGCGCTGGTGGTGGTGAACGACGGCTTCTTCATGCCGCTGTTGTTCCTGTTGTCCGGGCTGTTTGTCTGGCGCGGCCTGTCACGCCGGGGTGCCGGAGCCTACCTGGCGCAACGCCTGCTCCGCCTCGGATTGCCGTTCGCCATCGCGGAGCTCACGGTGGTGCCGCTGGCGTACTACCCGTCTTTCTTGCAGGCAGGCGGGCCACCCGGCTTCGTCCAGTTCTGGCTGACCACTGTGACCGCAGGGCCATGGCCGAGCGGGCCGCCGTGGTTCGCGGCCGTCCTGCTGCTGTTCGATGCAGCGGCGGCGGCCCTCTTCGTCCTCACCGGTCGCCCTATACGGATGCGCCCGGCGGTGGGCCGCACCCCGCCGGGCCGGAGCTTTGCCGTGCTGCTGGCTTGCTCGCTGCTGGCCTACCTGCCGCTGCTCGCCGCTTTTGGCCCGCTCCGCTGGGTGAGCTTTGGGCCGCTCGCCGTCCAGGCCAGCCGCGCCGGGTTGTATGCGGCCTACTTCGCCGCTGGGGTCGTCCTGGCCGGCGATGGCAGGGATGACTTATTCCCGCTCGGCAAGACGTTGGCGCGGCGATGGGCCGGCTGGGCGTCGCTCGCGGTCCTGGCGGCTCCGGCCTTCCTTTTCGTGGTCGTTCTGGGCAGCCGCCGGTCTGCGGCAGGCCTGCCGGCATGGCTCGGGTGGAGCGTCACCGGCACCGCCCTCGCCGGCTTCTGTGCGATCGCCAGCTTCGCCTTGCTGGCGCTGTTCTTTCGCTTCGGCGGCCGCAGCGGGAGCGTGTCGGGCAGCCTCATCGCCAACAGCTACGGCATCTACCTGCTGCACTACCCGGCGGTGACCTGGGTGCAATACGGCTTGCTGCGCGTGCCCGCCGGCGCCGTCGTCAAAGGGTTGGCAACGTTCATCCTGGCGCTGCTGGCGAGTTGGGCTGGCGCAACCCTGCTCCGCGGCCTGCCTGGAGTGCGTCGCGCAGTGTAGCCGCAGCGTTCCACATTCGGAACGCTGTGTGCAGGGTGCGGTGGCTACTCGCGGCGTGGTTGCGGTTCTATTTGATGCAGTGCGCCGAGCGTCCTGCGTTGCCCACGGCAAATGAAGCAGCACGATCGGCCGGACGAGCACAAGTAACGGCTGCTGCACGCGCAGCAACCACACTCATTGAGGAGAGTAATGATGACATCGATCACTCACGCCGGCCTGCGGGCGTCCGCCTTGGCGATCATGGTCGCGCTGGGCGGTTGCGCCGGGATTGGCACGGGCCTGGGCTTCTCCGACACGGCCTACCCGGTTGCCGGGCTGAGCGCGCAGCAGCGGCCCATGGCGCCCGTGCCGGACACCACCTTCTGTGGCAACGTCACGCCGGTTAACGTGGCCGCCGCCTGCGATTGACGCTCACGTTTCTAACGCTGCGCCCGGGCGGTGGCGCAGGACCTTGGAGAGGAACACGGCGGCGCGCTCGGAGCGGGGATGGTCGAAGAACCGGTCCGCCGGCGTGTCCTCCAGGATGCGGCCTTGGTCGAGGAACAGCACGCGGTCGCACACGCTGCGGGCGAACGCCATTTCGTGGGTGACCACGACCATGGTCATGCCGCTCTGCGCCAAGGTCTGCATCACGTCCAGCACCTCGCCCACCATCTCGGGGTCGAGGGCCGATGTGGGCTCGTCGAACAGCATCACCGCCGGGTCGAGCGCGAGGGCGCGGGCGATGGCGACGCGTTGCTGCTGGCCGCCGGAGAGCGCGGCGGGGCGGCTGTGCGCCTTGTCGGCCAGCCCGACCCGCTCGAGCAGGGCCAGCGAGCGGCGGTCGGCATCGGCGCGGCTGCGGCGCAGGACGTGGATTTGCGCCAGGTTGATGTTGGCCAGCGCGGTCATGTGCGGGTAGAGGTCGAACTGCTGGAACACCATGCCGGTGCGGGCGCGTAGCCGGGGCAAGTCGGTGCCGCGCGCACCGACGCCCACGCCGCCCACCAGGATGCGGCCCTGCTGGAACGGCTCCAGCCCGTTGATGCACTTAACCAGCGTGCTCTTGCCGGAGCCGGACGGGCCGCACAGCACCACCACCTCGCCCGCATGCACCACCGCCGAGCAGCCGCGCAGGACGGGCGTAGCGCCGTAGGACTTGCCTACGTCCTCCAGCACGATCACCGGGTCGGCGCTCACGCTGCGGTCCAGCGCCGTTGCGCCAGGCGCGACCCGGCGAAGCAGATCACGAAATACACCACCGCCACGAAGCCGTACAGCTCGACCGGTCGGTCCTCGCGCCCGGCGACGACGCTGGCGGCGGTCAGGAAGTCGCGCAGCGCCACGACGTAGACCAGCGACGTGTCCTGGAACAGGATTACCACCTGGTTGACCAGCAGCGGCACCATGGCGGCCAGCGCTTGCGGCAGCACGACCAGGCGCAGCGCCTGCCAGGGGCGCAGTCCGGTGGCCGCGGCCGCCATGCTTTGCCCCCGCGGCACGGCGGCGATCCCGGCGCGGAAGATCTCGCAGTAGAACGCCGCCTCGAACAGCACGAAGGCGGTGAGGGCCGAGGCGAGCGCGCCGACCGGGTGGCCGGTCCAGAGCGGCAACATGAAGTAGAACCAGAATAGCACCAGCACCAACGGCACCGAGCGCATGACCGTCACGTAGGCGGCGGCCAGCGCGGCGACGGGCCAGGGGCCGAACAGGCGCGCGCCCGCCAACACCGACCCGAACAGGGTGCCGCCCGCCACGCCCGCGGCCACCAGCAGCGCGCTCAGCAACAGGCCATGCGCCAGGAAGCCGGCCGACTGCCAGATTACCGCCGGGTCGAGCCCCATCGTCAGCCTCGCGCGGGTGCGCCGAGGCGGCCGTCCAGCCGGCGCATCCCGAACGTGATGGCGAGCCCGACCGCCAAGTAGAGCACGGTGGCGGCGGTGGTGGCCTCGAAGCCGTGGAAGGTCTCGCTCTCGATCTGCTGGCTGGCTGCCGTGAGTTCCAGCACGCCCACGGTGAGCGCGATGGCGGAGAGCTTGAACGTGGTGAGCAGCTCGGAGGTGAGCGGCGCTACCATGGCCCGCAGCGCGACCGGGAGCAGCACCAGGCGGTAGGCCTGCAGCGGCCGCAGCCCGGTGGCGAGTGCCGCAGGCAGCAGGCGGCCACGCGTCGCGTCCAGCCCGGCGCGCACCTGCTCGGCCACGCGCGCGCCGGCGAACAGGCCGATGGCCACGCAGGCGGTGCTGAACTCCGGCAGCGGCAGGTCGCGCTTGATCCAGAGGCCGGCCGGGTCGGGCAGCAGCTCGGGGAAGACGAAGAACCAGAGGAAGAGCTGCACCAGCGGCGGCACGTTGCGGAACAGCTCGACGTAGCACGCGGCGAGCAGGCGGCCCACCGGCCCGGCGAGGCTGCGCGCGCCGCCCACGACCATGCCGACAAGCAAGCCGAGCACCCAACTCACGGCGGTGAGCGCCAGCGTCCAGCCCAGCCCGGCGGCCAGTTCCGCGGTGTAGGGCGGGCGCAGCAGGATGCCCCAGTCCCAGCTATAGTTCACCCGGGCGACTTCATTCCGGGAATTCGTAGGTGTCCCACGCGGCGCGCAGCTTGGGGCCTACGCCGACGCCGAACGGGCCGAACCACTTGACCACGAGCGCTTCGGCGGCGCCGGACTTGAACATATCCGACATGGTGTGGCCGGCGATCCAGGCGAAAGTCGGGTTGTTCTTGGGGATGATGAGCGCCTCCGGCTGGTAGCTCAGCTCGGGGCCGACGATGGCCAGGTTCTCCGGGTGGTGCGAGGCTTGGATCAGGCTGTAGAACGCGGCGTTGTCGCTGAGGTAGGCGTCGGCGCGGCGCGTCTCCACCGCCAGCAGGCCGGCCGGGTGGTCGTTTACCCGCATGACGCGGATGTCGAGGTGGTTCTGGTCGATCAGGCGCTGCACCGTGGGCTCGCTGGTGCCGCCGGTGGCGATGGCCACCACCTTGCCGTTCAGGTCGGGCAGGTCCTTGATGCCGGACGATTTCAGCACCAGCAACTGCTCGGCCGAGACCCAATGGATCGGGCTGAACGCCACCTGCTTGGAGCGCGTCCAGGTGCGCACGGTGCCGTCACAGACGATGTCCACAGTGCCGTTGGCGATCAGCGCCTGGCGGTTCTGGATGTTCACCGGGACGTAGGCAAGCTTGAGCTCCGGCAGTTCGAGCTCCTTGCGGGCGGCCTCGCCGATGGCCTGGCACAGCTCCACGGTGTAGCCCGCCGGCTTGTTGTCCTTGTCCAGGAAGGACAGCGGGACGGAGGTTTCGCGGTAGCCGATAGTGAGGGTGTGGGTGGCCTGCAGCTTCTTCACCACCGAGTCGATCTCCTGCGCGCGCACAGCGAGCGGGGTGGCGAGCAGCAGGGTGGCGAGCAACCAGGTCGCCTTGCGTGCGAGCATAATGGGTCTCCTCGGGCGACCGTCGGTGGGGCGGTGCAGTGTAGGAGGCAAAGTCGCGGCCGCGCCAGCCTGGGCGGGGCGCGCTATGGCCCGGTCCAGCCGGTGCGGGTGAGGCGGCGCAGCTCGTCCGCGGTCATCGCGTCGAGCCCGAGCACGGGCAGGATGTCGTTGTCCTTGGCAAGGTCCCGGCCGTACATGGCCGAGAGCACGTCCAGGCCGCCCTGGTGCAGACCGGCCGGGCAGCCGGCAATGCGAGCGAGCTCGATGGTGGGGTGGAGGCCGAACGGGGCGTCCTCGAGCACGTAGCGGCTCTGCGGGGTCGCCGGCCCGGTGGGGTTGTTGCCGGCAGCGGCCAGCGCCCGCGCCATCTCCGCCAGCGGCGCCTCCGGCGTGTGGAACGACAAATGGAAGTGCTGCCGCAGGGTGCGCACCTCGGTGCCGAAGGCCGCCGCCAAGGCCAGGCGTTCCGCATCCAGCGCCTCCATCAGGCGGCCGACCGCGGGCGTGATGTTGCTGTTCTGGTGCCAGGCCTCGCCGTGCTCTATGCGGGTGAAGTTGCACAGCGCGATGGCCAGGTGGTTCTGCGGGTTGACGTTGCTGAGCGCGATGGCGAGCAGCCCGTCGCGCAGGCGGAAGCAATCGCCCAGCAGGGTGCGGCAGAGCGCCAGCATGTCCGCCGCCGCGCTGTGCGGCAGCGCCGCGAGGTCCAACTCGGCGCGCACGCTGCCGACCCGCAGCTCCGCTGGGCCCAGCCGGCGCGCGCTGACCGCGGTGGTGCCCCAGGCCGCGATGGGGGCGGCGACGCCGCGCTGGTGCAGCAGGCGGGAGAGGTACAGCCCCGCCAGGGACAGGTGGCCGCTGATCAGCACCGGCTGCCTGGGCTGCAGCGCTGCGGCCGCTTCGTCCAGCGCGACGCGGTAGCCGTTGGCGGGCAGCGCCACCAGCACCGCGTCGGCCTGCGCCAACGCCGCCGCGCAGCTCGGCGCCACCGCGACCGGCCCGCTCCAAACCAGGGCGCCCTGCGTGGTGAGCGAGGTGTGGCGCAACGCGGCCGCGCTCGCGCCGGAGGGCGACCACAGCACCGGGCGATGCCCGCGCGAGGCGAGCAGCGCGGCGCTGCCGAGGGCGACCGCGCCGGCGCCGAGGATTGCCACCTGCAGGGGCTTTGTCATGGGTGCGTCATGCCACGGGGTCGCGCGATGTCAATTGCGCGGCCGCGTGCCGACGGGGCCGCCCTACCCGCCCGGCGCGACCGCCTGCACCGCCATCTGCCCGGTGCGGTAGGAAATCCACACCCGGTGCCGGCGCAAATAGTCCACGCCGAGCAGCATGTCCGTCCCGGCCAGCTCGAGGTCGCCCACGCCGATGGTCGCGTTCTGGAACCGCTGCTGCCCGACCTGGAGCGAGGCGAACCGGTGCAGGCGCAGGCTGATCGTGCCGCCGTCCACGCCGTGGCCAATGATCGTCCGGTCTCCGGCCAGGGCGGCCTGCGTCACGCCGAGGCGCTGCGCCGCGTCGGTCTTGAGCAGGGTCTGGCCATCACCGCTGTCGAGCAGGGCCGCGACGCTGTGGCCGTCGACCGCCACGGCGAGGTGGATGCCGCCGCCATCCGTCACCTGGATCGGGATGGTGTCGCGCGGCCCGGTCCAGGGCAGGTCGGCGAGCCCGCAGCCAGCCGCTCGCCAGAGCTGCACCTGGCCCGCCGGCAGGTCGATCGCCAAATCGTATTGGCCGAGGATATCGGCGCCGATCAGCCCGCCCAGGTTCGGCACCGCCGCCACCGGGAAGCGCCGGTTGGCCGAGACCGAGCCCAGGTCGAGGTCGGCGAACACGTCGGCGTTGCTGACCGAGCCGCCCACGCCGCGCAGTCGGGTCTGGTTGCGCGCGCTGCGCGGCAGTTGCAGCGCGTCCACCGTCTCGCGGGTGATGACGGTGGTCTCGGCGCCGGTGTCCACCAGGAGGGACGTGGCCGCGCCGTTCACCTGGCCGGTGACCAGCAGGCGGCCGGCATCCAGGTGGGCGGGCAGGTTGGCGGCGGATTGCAGGTGGCAGACGGCGGTAGCCACGGAGCAGGCGGCCAAGGCGGGGAGGACCAGGCCGAACAGGGGCAGGAGGCGGCGCAGCATGGCGCGCAACCTAGCCGCGCCGCCACGCAGACCCAAATCAAGCGCCATGCTCCCTGATCCACGCACGCGCCCGGTGTTCATCGGCAGCGAGATCTACCGCGGCTCCACCTACGGCGCGAAGCACCCGCTGGCGATCCCGCGCGTCTCCACCGTGACCGACCTGGTGCGCGCCATGGGCTGGCTGGACGAGGCGGTGTTTGTCGCCGCGCCCATGGCCAGCGTGGCGGAGGTGACCCGGTTCCACCATCCGGACTACGTGGCGGCGCTGGCGCGGGCCGAGGCCACCCAGTCGGTGAGCGAAGCGGATCGGGCGCGCTTTCGCATCGGCGCCGAGGGCAACCCGGTGTACCGCGAGATCTTCCGCCGCCCGATGACCTCGGCCGGGGGCGTGATGCTGGCGGCCCGGCTCACCCAGCCCGGCGGCGTGGTGTATTGCCCGGGCGGCGGCACCCATCACGGCCGGCCCGACCGCGCCTCCGGCTTCTGCTACCTCAACGACCCGGTGCTCGGCATCCTCGCCTGGCTGGACGCCGGGTTGCGCCGGGTGGTGTACCTCGACATCGACGCGCACCACGGCGACGGCGTGCAGGACGCGTTTGCCGACGACGCCCGCGTGCTGACCTTGAGCGTGCACGAGGCCGGGCGCTGGCCGCACACCGGGCTGGCGGAGGACCGCGCGGGCGGGGCGGCGCGCAATTTCCCGGTGCCCGCCGGGTTCAACGACAGCGAGATGCGCGTGCTGCTGGAGGAGGCGATCCTGCCGCTGATCGCCCGCCACCAGCCCGAGGCGATCTTCCTGCAATGCGGCGCGGACGCGCTGGAGGAGGACCCGCTGGCCAAGCTGTCGCTCTCCAACAACGCGCATTGGGACGTGGTGCGCGCCATCCGGGGCCTGGCGCCGCGCCTGATCGTGACCGGCGGCGGCGGCTACAACCCCTACACAGTGGGGCGGTGCTGGGCCGGGGTTTGGGCGGTGCTGAACGACATCGCCATCCCGCCACGCACCACGCCGGCGGCCGAGCAGGTGCTGCGCGCGCTCAGCTACAACCGGGCCGCCGGGCGCAACCCGCCCGAGCACTGGTTCACCACCTTGCGCGACCCGGCGCGCGAAGGCACCGTCCGCCGCGAGATCTGGCGCCTTGCCGCCGGTGCGCTCGAGGAGACCGTGACTGCATGAACCGCCGTTTTGTCCTGCTCGGGCTGGCTTTGCTGCCGGCCTGCGCCCCGCTGCTGGCACTCGCCGACGACGCGACGTCCGCCGCTCAGCCCGAACTGCCGAAGACCAAGCTCGTGATCGTCACCAGCGACGGCGTGCCGCACGACTTCAGCGTCGAGCTCGCCACCACGCCCCAGCAACAGGAGGTTGGGCTGATGTTCCGCCCCACCGTGCCGCCGGACGGGGGCATGCTGTTCGACTGGGGCGGCGTGCGGGACAGCTCGATGTGGATGCGCAACACGATCGCGCCGCTCGACATGCTGTTCATCAATCCGGACGGCAGCATCCGCCACATCGCCGAGGACACCACGCCGCAGAGCCTGGCCATCATCCCCTCCGGCGGCCAGGTGCGCGCGACCTTGGAGGTGGCGGCGGGCACGGCGGCGCGGTTGCACATCAAGGTGGGCGACAAGGTGGAGGCGCAGATCTTCGGCAACCTGCCGTCCTGATGCGGCTTGATACCGGGGCAGGCCGCTTCTAGGGTCCGCCCTGCCCGGCGCCACGGTGCCGAGGCGTTGGTTCGGGGCGTGGCGCAGCCTGGTAGCGCGCCTGTTTTGGGTACAGGAGGCCGCCGGTTCGAGTCCGGCCGCCCCGACCAGTTTTGGCGAGAGGAACAGCGATGCGCGCGCGTATCTTTCAACGGCCGAAGACGGCCATGCAGTCCGGCACCGCGGGCGCCGGCAACTGGGTGCTGGAGTTCGCCACCACCCGGCCCGAGCTGAACGATCCGCTGATGGGGTGGTGGGGCCGGGGTGACACGATCGGCCAGGTACGGCTGCGCTTCGACAGCGAGGAGCAGGCGACTACCTATGCCAAGGCCAACGGGTTGGACTACGATGTCGAAATCCCCCCGGTTTCGGCCAAACCGAAGCCCAAGGTCTACGCCGACAACTTTCGCTTCAGCAGGTCGGAAAACTGGACGCATTGAGCGCGTCCCGGCACATGGACGCGCTCTAGCGCGTGGGCGCCCTTAGCTCAGTTGGATAGAGCAACGGACTTCTAATCCGAAGGTCGGTGGTTCGAATCCACCAGGGCGCGCCATCGCTCAGCCGGGGACGCCATACCGTTACATGGGCGCACAAGCCGCCGCGAACCACCCGTGTGTTGCGGTCGTGACCTCGCGCGCGCGATTGCGGTTGCGAGGCCGCCCGCTTTCGGACATTAGCAGGGCGCCCCCACGCTTGAGGCCGACATGTCTGATACCATCACCGCCGCCGACATCGACACGCCGCTGGTCGGAGGCTCGATCGGAACGGTCGGTGAGTATGTGGGCGAGGACGAGACGGAGTCATTTGCCAACGACACGATCCCGCTGGCGGCCATCACGCCTTCGGTTGCCGGCGGGTCGGGCGATGTCGGGTCTAGCGCGATTGGCGCAGGCGGTAATGCTGCTCTGACACTCGCAGCGGATGTGATCGAGCCAGGCGCCGGCTCTGGCGTCACCCTTACAGCGACGGCGGTCGGCGGCGCCGGCGGGGGTGGCGAGTTCTCTGGCTATGGTGAAGACGTTGGTGGGCAGGGTGGGGATGCCACGACGAACCTCTCACAGGTATCGGTCATGGCGGCCGCCCCCACGGCGCTTAGCCTGGTCGCACAGGGCGGAACGCCCGGGAGCGGCGTCGCTGGAGCAGGCGCCAGCGCTTCCCTGACCGCAAGCACCATCGATGTCGTTGGAAACCCAGCAGCCGCCGCGCTCGATATTCAACTCGAGGCAACCGCCAGCAATGGCGGCGACAACAACTCGTCGCCAGACGACGGTTACCCCGGCGGCGCGGGCGGTAGTGCGGCCGCCACACTGTCGGGCAATACTCTTGCTGCAGCGTCTATCGCGCTCGTCCTGACTGCCACAGGTGGAGCGGGAGGTGCCGAGAGTGCAGTCGATATTGCCGAGGGCTCTCCCCCCACCGAGCCGAACGGCACGGCGAGCGTGGCGGTAAGCAACAACCAGGTCAGCCTCACTGCGCCAGGGGGCACGCTCGATCTTTCACTGGCAGGCGCGGCCGTCAGCTTCAGCGGCAACAGCCTGCAGGGCGGCGGCGCCTCCACGCTCGTTCTGTCAGCCGCCACCGCCAGCTTCGCCATCGACACCGCGGCCGGCACGATCGCCCTCGACGGACCCGGCGACAACACGCTCGCCGGCTTCACGACCTTCGACGCCTCGGCGGTCCCCTCCGGCGACAACACGTTCAACGTCGGCAGCGCGGACCAGGAGCTCGAACTCGGCGGCGGCTTTACCGCCGTTACCATCACACCCGGGTCGGGCGACCTCACCATCACCGGCGCGACCCAATCCAACCTGGCGTTGGACTTCCTGGGCTTCGGGAGCCAGCTCGCGACGGTGGCGCAGTTGCTGGCCGATGTGTCGACGCCGGGCGCGGACAGCCAGGTCATCTCGCTCCCGACCGGCCAGACGATCACCCTCCAAGGGGCGCCGATCGCGTTCAATGCGCTGAACACCGCGTTCTCCACCAGCGAGGAAGTGCCGCCACCGCCGGCCGACAACCTGCCAGCGAGCGCGATCGACACGCCGGTGGTTGGAGGCTTGATCGGGTTTGGCCCGGACGGCCAGTCGGTGGCTGCGGTGTTCGACAGCGATCTGCTCACGGCCATCGATCTCTCCCCGTCTGTCAAGGCTGGCGCCGGTATCTCGTTTGTAACCGAAACGGATTACTTGCAGAGCTATTTGGTGGGGGTAGGCGGTGCCGCCTCGCTGACTTTGCAGAACGACATCGTGGGGGTGGGCAGCGCAGGCCCCGTCACGCTGAACGCCACTGCCACGGGGGGCGGAGGCGCGTCGGTCGCGTACTTTATGCCTGTCGCTGGCGGCAACGGCGGCAGCGCCACGGCCTTGCTGGACGGGATTACCGAGGCGGATGGCAACCCCGTCACATTGGCTGAGACCGCCTCGGGCGGCGCCGGCGGCATGGGCAATACCAGTGGTCCGCCGAGCAACGGCGGCGCGGGCGGCAGCGCCCTGGCGACGCTGAGCAACAGCACGCTCGACGTTGCTGGCGACAGTGCGCTCACCATCGACGTCACTGCCGATGGCGGCGGCGGCGGCATGGGGAGCAGTAACCCAAATTTCCTCGGCTCCTACGGCAATGGTGGCGCCGGCGGCAGCAGCACGGCCGAGCTGACGGGGAACGCCTTCAGCGCGGCGGACGTCCAACTCAGCGTGGCGGCGGCCGTGGCGGCGGCGGCGTTGCCGGGCAGCAACACGGTCCCTGTCGCGCCGGGGACGAATCCCGGCTCCGGCACCCCGGGCGCCATCGGCCTGGCTGCTCTGGGCGTAACCGACAACCAGGTCGCCATCACGGCACCGGGGGGCACGCTGACGCTCTCGCTCGAGGCGCCGAACGCCGCAGCGGGGCTCACCGGTGCGCTCACCTTCACCGGCAACAGCTTCACCGGCGCCGGCGACTCGACGTTGGACCTGTCGCTCGCGTCCGGCAGCTACGCGATCGACGCCGCGTCCGGCAGCATCGCCATCGCCGGGTCGGCAGCCAACGCGCTGTCCGGGTTTGACGTGTTCGACGCGGTGGGCGTCACCTCCGGCAGCAACAGCTTCATCGCCGGGCCCACGGCGGCAACCATCGAGACCGGCGGCGGCACGACCACGATCCAGCTCGGCGCTGCGGTCACCACGGTCGTGATCACGCCGCAAGCCGGCGACATCGACGTGGTGGGCGCCACGGCGTCCAACGTCGTGTTGGACTTCCAAGGCTTCGGTGCGGCGTTCGACAGCCTGGCGCAAGTGGCGGCCGCGACGTCGGAGCCGGGCGGCGCGGAGCAGATCACCCTGCCCGACGGCAGCATCGTCGCGATCGCCGGCCCGCCGATCCCGCTGAACGCGTCCGATGTCAGCTTGCCCGGCGGCGTGCCGATCCTTCCGGTGGTGACGCTCGGGGCGGGTGCCAGCGTGCTGAGCCTGGTCCTGAGCGATCTCGGCCAGGCGGCGGAGTTCACCATCAGCGTCGATGGCGCGCAGGTCGGCGGCGTGCAGACCCTGTCGGCGGATGGCAGCCTGGGCGAGCAGCAGCAATTCGACGTGCTGGGCACCTTCGCGCCCGGCGCCAACACCGCTACCATCGATCTGCTGAACGCCGCGACCGCCCCGCTCAGCGTGGTCAGTGCGGCGTTCGACGGCACGCCCCTCGCCGCGCTGCTCCCCACGCTCAGCGCTGCGGGTGACCCGATGACGTTCGGCTTCACCGCCGACGGCTCGCTCGTGCCGGTCACGGTTGGCGCCGGGCCTGACACGCTGGCGCTGGCGGTCTCGGAGCGGGCCGCCCCGGCTGGCGCCCAATTCACTATCAGCGTGGATGGCACCCAGGTGGGTGGCGTGCAGACCACGGTGGCCGACCTCGCGGCCGGCGAGTTCCAGACCTTTGACGTGCTGGGCGACTTCGCCACCGGCCCGCACACCGTCAGCGTCGACTACCTCAACGCCGACGACAGCCTGCTTGCCGTGGACAGCGCCAGCATCGATGGGGCGCCCGTGGCGGGCAGCGCCATGGTGTTGAGCAACAGCGGGGCGGCGGCGTTCGGCTTCGATGCCACCGGGTCGCTCAGCCCGGTGGTGGTGGGCTCCGGCCCGGACGCCTTGGCGCTCACCCTGTCGCAGCGCGGCGAGCCCGCGGGCGCGGAGTTCACGGTCAGCGTGGATGGCGCGCAGATCGGCGGCGTGCAGACCACGACGGCCGACGCCACGCTGGGGCAGTCGCAGGAGTTCGACGTGTTCGGCGATTTCGGGGCGGGCTCGACCATCTCGATCGACTACCTCAACGCCAGCAACAGCCTTCTCGACGTGCTGAACGCGACGATCGACGGTGCGGCGGTCGCCGGCAGCGCGCTGGTGCTCGACAACGATGGCGCGGGCGGGTTCGGCTTCAGCGGCCCGCCCAACGGCACGGTGGCCATCGGCGCCGGCGCCGACACGCTGGCGCTGACCGTGGCGCAGCAGGACCAGCCGACCGGTGCGCTGTTCACCATCGACGTAGACGGGGCGCAGATCGGCGGCGTCCAGTCGGTCACCGCCAACGCCGGCAACGGCCTGTCGCAAACCATCGACGTGCTGGGCAACTTCGCCGCCGGCGCCAACACCGTGACGGTGACCTACCTGGACGCAGCCAACAGCCTGCTGCAGGTGGAGGGCGCCACGTTCGACGGCGCCGCGGTGGGCGGCAGCGCCGTCACCCTGTCCAACGATGGCAGCGCCAGCTTCGGCTTCTCCGGCGTGGCGGCACCGGCGGGCGCGGTGGCGCTGGGCAACGGCCCCGACCAGCTCGCTTTGGTGTTGGCCGAGCGGGGTCAGCCCACCGGCGCGCTGTTCACCGTGGACGTGGACGGCACCCAGATCGGCGGCGTGCAGTCCGTCACCGCGGACAGCACGGCCGGGCAGGCGCAAACCTTCGACGTGCTGGCTGATTTCGCGCCGGGCGGCCATGCGGTTTCGATCGATTACCTCAATGCCGACAATAGCCTGCTCCAGCTCGAGAGCGCGGCGCTCAACGGTGCGACCATCAGCGGGGCGCCGCAGACGCTGAGCAACGTGGGCAGCCAGGGGTTCAGCTTCCTGGTCCCCACCGCGTCCGCCAGCGTGCCCGTCAACGTCACGCCCGACACCCTCGTGCTGAACCTGGCGCAGGATTACGGTGCGGCCAACGCCCAGTTCACCATCGCCGTGGACGGGGTGCAGGTCGGCGGCGTGCAGACCGCGACCGCGATCGAGGGCAGCGGCCAGTCGCAGGCGTTCGACGTCAGCGGCAGCTTTTCCGGGCAGCACACCGTCGCGGTCGACTTCCTCAATGCCGCCACGTCGGGCGGCACGGCCGGCACGCTCTTCCTGGACGGCGCGAGCCTCGATGGCGCCGCCCTGCCCGGCAGCACGCTGACGCTCACCAGCGACGGCGCGAAGAGCTTCGCCTTTTCGCATTGACCACGGGGGCGGCTCAGCCCGCTGGGTCGGTCCGCTGCGCGATCATCGGCCCGGGCAGGCCGTCATCGAACACCTCGCCCCAGGCCCGTTGCAGCGCCACGTCCACCTCCGCCAGGCTCGCAGTGATGCCCAGCGCCTCCAGGCTGGTCACGCCGTGCTCACGGATGCCGCACGGCACGATGCCGTCGAAATGCGCCAGGTTAGGCGACACGTTCAGCGCCACGCCGTGCCAGCTCACCCAGCGCGTCAGGCGCACGCCGATGGCGGCGATCTTGGCCTCCTCGCCGCCCGGGCCCACGACCCAAATCCCGACCCGGCCGGCGCGGCGCTCGCCACGGATGGTGAACTCGGCCAGGGTGCGGATCAGCCACTCCTCCAGCCCGTGCACGAACGCGCGCACGTCGCGCGCAGGGATGCCGCCGTGGCGCCGGGTCAAGTCGAGCATGACGTAGGCGGTGCGTTGCCCCGGGCCATGATAGGTCCATTGGCCGCCGCGCCCAGCGTTGTGCGTTGGCAGGCCGAGCGGGTTCAGCAGGTCGGCCGGCAGCGCGCTGGTGCCGGCGGTGTAGAGCGGCGGGTGTTCCAGCAGCCACACCGTCTCGGCGCCACCCTGGTCGCGGATGGCGGCGGCGTGGGCACGCATGGCGGCGGTCGCGTCGTCGTAGCCGACCAGGTCGTCGCTCACCCGCCACGCCACCGGAGCGCATCGCGGGGCCATCGCCTCGGTTGATACCGCGTCGTCCATCGGTTATACGCCGGCCTCCACGATGCGGTCGTGGCGAAATGGTAGACGCGCAAGCTTGAGGTGCTTGTGGGGGAAACCCTGTGGAAGTTCGAGTCTTCTCGACCGCATCCGGCCCTCTCCCCGCCTGGTCATAGGTTGCATTGCCGCACCACCCGCCGGTAACTGTCTGGCGGGCATACAACAACACGGGGAATACATGGCCATGGACGAGGATTTCCGGAAGGCAGCGCTGGACTACCACCGGCTGCCGCATCCCGGGAAGCTGGCGATCGCCCCCACTAAGCGGATGGCGACCCAGCGAGACCTCGCCCTTGCCTACTCGCCCGGCGTGGCGGCGGCATGCGACGAGATCAAGGCCGACCCGCTCACCGCGTATGACTACACCGCACGCGGCAACCTGGTGGGCGTGATCACCAACGGCACTGCCGTGCTGGGCCTGGGCAACATCGGCGCGCTGGCCAGCAAGCCGGTGATGGAGGGCAAGGCCGTCCTGTTCAAGAAGTTCGCCGGCATCGACTGCTTCGACATCGAGGTCGACGAGCCCGACCCCGACCGCTTCGTGCAGACCGTGGCCGCGCTATGCCCCACCTTCGGCGCCATCAACCTCGAGGACATCAAGGCGCCGGAGTGCTTCGAGATCGAGCGGCGGCTGCGCGAGGCGATGTCGATCCCGGTGTTCCACGACGACCAGCACGGCACCGCCATCATCGTGGCGGCCGCCGTGCGCAATGCGCTGCAACTGCAAGGCAAGCGGCTGGAGGACGTGCGGCTGGTGACCTCGGGCGCCGGTGCCGCCGCGCTGGCCTGCGTCGACCTGCTGTGCACCATGGGCTTGCGGCCCGAGCACGTGACGCTCACCGACATCAACGGCGTGATCTATCCCGGCTGCTACAACGACATGCTGCCCAACATGGCGCAGTACGCCAACCCGACCGACGCCCGCACGCTGGTGCAGGCGCTGCCCGGCGCGGACATCTTCCTCGGCCTGTCGGCGCCGCGGGTGATGAAGCCCGAATGGCTCAAGTTGCTGGCCGACAAGCCGCTCATCCTGGCGCTGGCCAACCCGGAGCCGGAAATCCTGCCCGAGGCAGTGCGCGCCGCCCGCCCAGACGCAATCGTCGCCACCGGACGCAGCGACTACCCGAACCAGGTCAACAACGTGCTGTGCTTCCCGTTCATCTTCCGTGGCGCGCTCGACGTCGGCGCGACCGAAATCAACGAGGCGATGAAGGTGGCCTGCGTGGAGGCCATCGCCGTGCTGGCCCGGGTGGAGGCCAGCGAGGTGGTGGCGGCGGCCTATGGCGGCGCGGCGCCGGTGTTTGGCCCGGACTACATCATCCCCAAGCCGTTCGACCCGCGGCTGATCCTGCAGATCGCCCCCGCCGTGGCGCAGGCGGCAATGCGGACCGGCGTGGCGCGGCGCCCGATCGAGGATTTCGACGCCTACCGCCACGGGCTCGAGGTGTTCGTCTACCGCTCCGGCCAGCTCATGCGCCCGGTGTTCGAGGCGGCGCGCAAATCCCCCCGCCGCATCGTCTATGCCGACGGCGAGGACGAGCGGGTGTTGCGCGCGGTGCAGACCGTGGTGGACGAGCGGATCGCGCAACCCATCCTGATCGGCCGCCATGGCGTGATCGCCGCCCGCGTCAGCGAGATGGGCTTGCGGCTGGACCTCACCAGCACCGTTCGCGTGCTCGACCCGGCGGTCGACCGCGAGGTGTTCGACCCGCTGATCGCGCAATACCAGCGCCTGGTCGGCCGCCGCGGCACCCCGCCGGACGCCGCCGCCCGACGCATGCGCAACCGCGCCACCGTGATCGCCTCCATGCTGCTGCACGGCGGCGAGGCGGACGCTGCCATCGTGGGCGGCACCGGCGACTGGGCGCGCCACCTCACCTACGCGCTGCCCATCATTCCCAAGCGCGCCACCGTCTCGCGCGTCTACGCCCTGTCCGCGCTGATCCTGAACAACGGCGCGCTGTTCTTCTGCGACACCCACGTGACCATCGACCCGACCGCCGACGAGATCGCCGAGATGACGTTGCTGGCCGCCGAGGTGGTGAAGAGCTTCGGCATCATCCCGAAGGCAGCACTGCTGTCGCACTCCTCGTTCGGCGCCAGCGTCTCGGCCACCGCCCGCAAGATGCGCACCGCGCTGGGGCTGATCCGCGACCAGGCGCCCGAGCTCGAGGTGGACGGCGAGATGCACGGCGACGCCGCCCTCAGCGAGGCGATCCGCGACCGCGCGGTGCCGGACAGCCGGCTCTCCGGCACCGCCAACCTGCTGGTGATGCCGGGCCTGGACGCGGCCAACATCGCCTTCAACCTGCTGAAAGCGAGCAGCGACGGGCTGCCGGTCGGCCCCATCCTGCTCGGCATGAGCCGCCCGATCCACGTCCTGGTGCCAAGCGTCACCGCGCGCGGCATCGTCAACCTGAGTGCGATCGCGGCCACCGAGGCGCTCACCTCGGCCTGACCCGCGTGGCGATCGCGTCGTCAGCATACCATGGCGTGGACGCGCCGTTCGGGTGCAAGATGGAGAAAGTGCAACTTCACTTGCTGGAGAGCGGCGGCCATGGCACTCAGGCGCTCGACAGCGACGAAGCCGCGCGCCACCTCAGCCAGCTTAGGATGACCCATGAAGCCCCTGCGAAAGGCCGTCCTCCCCGTTGCCGGACTCGGGACGCGGTTCCTGCCCGCCACCAAGGCCACGGCCAAGGAGATGCTCCCCGTCGTCGATAAGCCACTGATCCAATACGCGGTCGAGGAAGCCCGCGCGGCCGGCATCGAGCAGTTCTGCATGGTCACCGGGCGCGGCAAGACGGCGCTGGTGGAGCATTTCGACATCGCCTACGAACTCGAGGCCACGCTCAAGGAACGCGGCAAGACCGACATGATCCGGGTGCTGAACGACATGGCGGTGCAGCCCGGCTCGATCGCGACCGTGCGCCAGCAGGTGCCGCTCGGGCTGGGCCACGCCATCTGGTGCGCCCGCGCCTTCATCGGCGACGACCCGTTCGCCATCCTGCTGCCCGACGACCTGGTGCTGAGCAAGACGCCCTGCCTCAAGCAGCTCGCCGACGCCTATGCTGAGACCGGCGGCAACATCGTCGCGGTGACCGAGGTGCCGCGCGAACAGACCAACAAATACGGCATCCTCGAGATCGGCAGCGACGACGGCCGCCTGGTCGAGGTGCTCGGCCTGGTGGAAAAACCGCTGCCGAAGGACGCTCCGTCGAACCTCTCCATTATCGGGCGTTATGTGCTGATGCCAGAGGTGGTGGACTATCTCTCCAAGATGGAACGGGGCGCCGGCAACGAGGTGCAGCTCACCGACGCGATGGCCAAGCTGATCGGCACCCAGCCGTTCCACGGCCTGCGCTACAAGGGCGAGCGGTTCGATTGCGGCGACAAGGTGGGCTTCCTCGAGGCGCAGATCGCCTTCGCGCTGGAGCGGCCGGACCTTGGCCCGGCGGTGCGCCAGTTCCTTCGCAAATACCAGGATTGAGGGAGCCGCCATGAGCTTCAGCCACCAGTTCGACCCCACCTCGCTGCGGGAATACGACATCCGCGGCGTGGTCGGCCGCACGCTGCACCCTGTCGACGCGTTCGCCATTGGCCGCTGCTTCGGCACCATCGTGGCGCGCGGCGGCGGCAAGACGGTCGCGGTCGGGTTCGACGGCCGGCTATCCTCCCCGGACCTCGAGCCCGAGCTGGTACGCGGCCTGGTCGCCTGCGGGCTCGAGGTGCTGCGGGTCGGCCTCTGCCCCACCCCGATGCTCTACTACTCCGCCACCACGATGGAGACCGCCGGCGCCGTGATGGTGACCGGCAGCCACAACCCGCCGGACTACAACGGCTTCAAGATGATGCTCGGCCGCAAGCCGTTCTTCGGCGCCCAAATCGGCCAGATCGGCACCATCGCCGCCACCGGGGACGTGGTGGACGAAGCCCCCGGCAGCGTGCGCGACGTGGACGTGATGGGCGACTACATCACCCGGCTGATCAGCGATTGGGATGGCGGCGACCGTATCCTGAACGTGGTGTGGGACAACGGCAACGGCGCCGCCGGCGAGGTGCTGCAGCGCCTGGTGCGCTCGCTGCCGGGCAAGCACACCGTGCTGAACGGCAAGATCGACGGCCACTTCCCCGCCCACCACCCCGACCCCACGGTGCCGAAGAACCTCGAGCAACTCATCGCCGCCGTGCGTGAGCAGGGTGCCGACGTGGGCATCGCGTTCGACGGCGATGCCGACCGCATCGGCGCCGTGGACGACAAGGGCGAAATGCTGTTCGGCGACCAGTTGCTGGTGATCCTGGCGCGGGACGTGCTGAAGACCCACCCAAAAGGCATCATCATCGCCGACGTGAAGGCGAGCCAGGTGCTGTTCGACGAGGTGGCTCGCGCCGGCGGCACGCCACTGATGTGGAAGACCGGACACTCGCTGATCAAGGCCAAGATGGCCGAGACCGGGTCCCCCTTGGCTGGCGAGATGAGCGGCCACGTGTTCTTCGCCGACCGCTGGTATGGCTTCGACGACGCGCTGTATGCCTCGGTCCGCCTGCTCGGCATCCTGGCCCGGCTGGACACGTCGCTGTCGAGCGTGCGCGAGGCGCTGCCGCACGTGATTAACACGCCCGAACTGCGGTTCGACTGCCCGGACGTGCGCAAGTTCGGCGTCATTGCCGAGGTCGCCGCGCGGTTGAAGCAGTCGGGCGCCACGGTGGCCGACATCGACGGCGTGCGGGTCTCGACCGACGACGGCTGGTGGCTGCTGCGCGCGTCCAACACCCAGGCCGTGCTGGTGGCGCGCTGCGAGGCGACCAGCGAGGCCGGCCTCGACCGGCTCAAGGCCGACCTGTCGGCGCAGCTCGAAGCCTCCGGCCTGGCCGCCCCCGACTTCTCCGGATCCAACGCCGGCCATTGACGCCGCGCAGCCGTGTCCCCCCGGGCAGGTCATTCCGCACCGCGACCCTCGACGCAAAAAGCCCTATCCCAGAGGGAGAGGGCGATAACTCGGCGCGATCGTTGTTCGTAGTGGGAGACGGGCGCTGAGGGAGAGCCGCATCCAAAACCGCCTCATCGTGGCGCTCGACGTGCCGACGCTAGACGCCGCCCGCCGCCTGGTGGACGCGCTCCACGGCACCGTGACGTTCTACAAGCTCGGAATGTGGCTGCTGTTCCAGCCCGGCGTCGACGCGCTGATCGCCGACCTCACCGCAGCCGGCCTGGACCTCTTCCTCGACTACAAGCTGCACGACATCGGCGAGACCGTGCGCCACGGTGCCGCCAGCATCGCCCAGCGCGGCGCCCGCTTCCTCACCGTGCATGCCGAGCCGGCCGTGCTGGC
The DNA here is from genome assembly GCA_965199105.1 of Acetobacteraceae bacterium. Taxonomy (GTDB): domain Bacteria; phylum Pseudomonadota; class Alphaproteobacteria; order Acetobacterales; family Acetobacteraceae; genus LMUY01. The sequence continues at coordinate 3,338,172 of CBDAQO010000002.1, forward strand.
GGCGGCGGTGGCCGGGTCGGCCGGGTCGGGGCTGCAGATACTCGCCGTGACCGTGCTCACCAACCTGGATGACGCCGCGCTGCAGGCGAGCGGCTATGCGTTGGGCGTGGCGGCGCTGGTGCGGCAGCGGGCCGGACTGGCGGCGCAAGCGGGCTGCGCGGGCGTGATCGCCTCCGCCGCCGACGACCTCGGCGCGCTGCGAGGCGCGCTGGGCGCGGACGGGCTGATCGTGACGCCGGGCATCCGGCTGCCCAGCGACGATCCGGGCGACCAACGCCGCATCGCCACGCCCGCCGCCGCCATCCGCCGCGGCGCCGACTACCTGGTGGTGGGCCGGCCCATCATCCAGGCGGCCTCCCCGCGCGAGGCGGCGCTGCGCGTGATCGCCGACATGGTTGCCGGCGGCGGCTGAAGCCCCGCCAGCCGGCGCTCAGCGCACGTCCACGACCGCGGTATCGTGCGACAAGCTCGTCTCGTTAATGACCTGGTAGTCGAACGTGTCGATACCGCGAAATCCCGGTGCCGGCACGTACCAGACCGCCACGCCGTCATAGGTCTTGCCGGCGCAGTCGCTGCTGTCCTCGCGCAGCACCGACACGGTCGAGCTGCCGGGTCGGAACGAGACGGTGCCATGCGCCGGCGGCGTCTGCAGCTTGATGACCGGCGGCGGGCTCGGGCGGCAGTCGCGATGAAAGGATGCGTAGGTGAACACGCGCAACTCCTGGCCGGCGACCATCGAGCGGTGGACCGTCTGGTCACGCGGCACGCGCGTTTGGCCGAGCACCGGGCCAGCCGCGATCAGCAGCAGGCCAAACATCCAGCTCCGTAAGCCCACTCTCCGCCCCATCGTTTGCGACGATGCAGGTTATATCGGTGGCGTTACGGTGTCCATGCTGGCCGTCACCGCCTGGACCAAGCCGGCCGCCATCTCGCCGCGCACCCGGGACAGGTCGTCCTGATACTTCAGCAACACGCCAAGGGTCGCGTCCACCAAGTCGGGCGTCAGCTCCACGCTGTTCATGTGGGCCAGCGCGCGGGACCAATCGATCGTCTCGGCCACGCCAGGCAGCTTGAACAGGTCGGCCTCGCGCACGCTCTGCACGAACGCCACCACCTGCGCCGACAGCTTTTCCGGCAAGCCCGGCGCCCGCGCGGCCAGGATCGCGCGCTCGCGGGCGGCGTTCGGGTAATCCACCCACTGGTAGAGGCAGCGGCGGCGGATCGCGTCATGCACCTCGCGGGTGCGGTTGGAGGTCAGCACCACCACGGGGGGTGTCGCGGCATGCACGGTGCCGTATTCCGGGATGGTGATCTGAAAGTCGGCCAGCAACTCGAGCAGGAACGCCTCAAACGGCTCGTCCGCCCGGTCCAGCTCGTCGATCAGCAACACGGCGGGCGGCAGGTCGGGGTCGATGGCGGAGAGCAGCGGACGTGCCTGGAGGTATTGTCGGCTGTAGATGTCCTGCCCGATGGAGGCCAGCGCGCCGGTCGCCTCCGCCACCCGCACGGCGAGCAACTGGCGCGCCCGGTCCCACTCATAGGCGGCGGCCGACAGGTCCATGCCGTCGTAGCATTGCAGACGGACCAGGCGGCGGCCCAACCCGGCGGCCAGCACGCGAGCGATCTCGGTCTTGCCGGTGCCGGGTTCGCCTTCCAGGAACAGGGGCCGTGCCATGGCCAGGGCCAGGTAGACGGTGGTGGCCAGCCCCCGGTCGGCCACGTAGCCCTGTGCTGCCAGCAGTGCCAGCGTGGCGTCGACCGAGTCTGGGATCAAAAGATGTAGCTTCCGAAGATCATCACGAAAATGAGCAGGAACGCGGCGCCGCCCACCCATGCGACGAGCGGGAAGCCGTAGGGTTCCTTGGGGATCATCGCCAGCAGGTTCACCGCCGCCGGCGCTTGCGGGCCCGGCGGCTGGGTGAGGGCTGCCACCGCGCCCACCGGGCCGTCGGCGGCGATGGCGGGCGGGCCTGACACCTCGGCGCTGAAGCGGTCGAAGAACTGGTCCGCCATCTGCTTGGCCGTGGCGTCGATCAGCCGGGCGCCGAGCTGGGCGATCTTGCCGCCGACCTGCGCCTTCACCTCGTAGCTCAGCAGGGTGAACGCGCCGTCATCGGCCAGCCGCACCGTGGCGCCGCCATTGGCGAACCCGGCCACGCCGCCCTGCCCTTCCCCCGCGATGCGGTAGGAGTTGGGCGGGTCGAGGTCCAGCAACTGCACCTTGCCGGTGAACTGCGCCGCGATTGGGCCGATCTTGACGGCAGCGGTGGCGCGCAGGTCCGAGTCGGACACCTTCTCCAGCGTCTTGCAGCCGGGAATGGCCGCCTTGAGCATCGCGGGGTCGTTCAGCGCGTCCCACACCTTCTGTCGAGGCGCGGGGATGCGGCGCTCGCCGGTCATGTCCATCGTTACAACCTCTGTTTTTTCGGCGGTGGCAATCTCCGCCATGGCGGCCGGTTGCGCAACCGACCGCGGCAGCGGCGCGGCGCCGGCCCGGCCCGACGCCAAACCATCCCCCCTATCCACCGCTATCCACAGGTCGCGGCTTCCCCGGCGCGCGCGAGAAGGCGCTAAGCTGCCCGTCCCATGAACGACATCAACACCCCGCTGCTCGGCCTGTCGCAGCGCATCCCGCCCAGCAACACCCAGGCGGAACAGGCGCTGCTCGGTGCCTTGCTCGCCAACAACAAGGCGTTCGAGCGGGTGGCCGAGTTCCTCGCCGCCGAGCACTTCGCCGACCCGGTGCACGGCCGCATCTTCCAGGCCATCCGGCGCCGGGTCGACGCCGGGCAGTTGGCGGACGCCATCACCCTGCGCACCGAGTTCGAGCACAACGGCGTGCTGGACGAGGTGGGCGGCACCGCCTACCTGGGCCAACTGCTCTCGGCCATGGTCGGCATCATCAACGCCGGCGAATACGGCCGCGCCATCCACGATGCCTGGTTGCGCCGGCAACTGATCGACGTCGGCGAGGAGGTGGTGAACGCCGCGTTTGGCGCCGACCCGGAGTTGGACGGGCCGCAGCAGGTGGAAGCGGCCGAGCAGCGCCTGTTCGACATCGCCGAGAAGGGCGCCACCGGGGGCGGCTTCGTCGTGTTCGAGCACGCCTTGGTCACCGCCATCGAGGGCGCCGAGCGGGCGTTCAAGCGCTCGGGCGGCGTTTCGGGGCTGACTACGGGGCTGCGCGACCTCGACAAGAAGCTGGGTGGCATGCACCCGTCCGACCTGGTGATCCTGGCCGGGCGACCCGGCATGGGCAAGAGCGCGCTGGCCACCAAGATCGCGTTCGGCGCCGCGCGGGCCTTGCTGGCGGAGGCGCGCGGCGGCGCTGGCGGCGAGCAGGTGCCGAAAGGCTCGGTCGCGTTCTTCTCGCTCGAGATGAGCGCCGAGCAACTGGCCCTGCGCCTGCTGGCGGAGGAGGCGCGGGTCTCGGGCGACAAAATCCGCCGCGGCGACATCAACCAGCGCGACTTCGACACCTTCGTGCGGGTCAGCCGCGAGATCGCCGGCCTGCCGTTGCATATCGACGAGACGCCGGGCATCTCCATCGCCGCGCTGCGCACGCGCTGCCGCCGGCTGCGTCGCACGGCCGGGCTGAACCTGGTGATCGTGGACTACCTGCAGCTCATGCGCCCCTCCGCTGGGACCAAGCCGGAGAACCGCGTGCTCGAAATCAGCCAATTCACCCAAGGGCTGAAGGCCATCGCCAAGGAGTTCCAAATCCCGGTGATCGCGCTATCGCAATTGAGCCGCGCGGTGGAGCAGCGCGAGGACAAGCGGCCGCAACTGTCGGATTTGCGCGAGTCGGGCACCATCGAGCAGGACGCCGACTGCGTGATGTTCATCTACCGCGAGCAGTATTACCTGCAGCAGCGCGGGCCCAAGCAGAGCCAGTTCGACAACGACGCCAAGTTCAACGCCGCGATGGACAAATGGCAGCAGGACATGGAGCGGGTGCACAACCGCGCTGAGCTGCTGATCGAGAAGCAGCGCCACGGCCCGACCGGGAAGATCGACCTGCTGTTCGAAGGCGAATTCACCCGCTTCGACGACCTGGACCTGGTACACTCGGAGCATTGAGGGAAGGGCGCCGCCATGCCGGACATGAACCACCAGATCCTGCTCGTCAGCCGCCCGGAGGGGGAGGCGAGCGCCGCCAACTTCCGCCTGGTGGAGACGCCCTTGGCAGCCTTGGCCGAGGGGCAAGTGCGGGTGCGCAACCACTACCTTTCGCTCGACCCCTACATGCGCGGGCGAATGAACGCCGGCCGGTCCTACGCGCAGCCGCAGCCATTGGGCGAGGTGATGGTCGGCAGCACCGTGGGCGAAGTGGTGGAGAGCCGCGATGCGCACTGGCAGGTGGGCGACAAGGTGCTCGGCTACTTCGGCTGGCAGGAGTTCGGCACCGGCAGCGGCGCCGGGCTGCAGAAGCTAGATGACAGCCGCGTGCCGTTGCAGGCCTATCTCGGCGCCGCGGGCATGCCCGGCATCACCGGATGGATCGGGCTGAATCGGATTTGCGCGCCCAAGCCGGGTCAAACCGTCGCCGTCAGCGCGGCGAGCGGCGCGGTGGGCTCCGTGGTGGGCCAGTTGGCCAAGCGGATGGGCTGCCGCGTGGTGGGCGTGGCCGGCGGGGCGGAGAAATGCCGCTTCGTGGTGGACGAGCTCGGGTTCGACGCCTGCGTGGACTACAAGGCGGGCGCGCTGGACGCGGCGTTGCGAGCGGCGGCTCCCGATGGGATCGACTGCTACTTCGACAATGTCGGCGGCCTGGTGCTGAACGCCGTGTTGGCGCTGATGACCGATTTCGGCCGCATCGCCGTCTGCGGCGCCATCTCCGGCTACGACGGCAAGGTGGTGCCGCTGGCACAGCCGCAACTCATCCTGCAGCGGCGCCTCTTGGTGCAGGGCTTCATCGTCTCCGAGCGCCGGGAGGACTGGCCGGCTGCAATGGCGGAGCTGGCCGGGCTGGTGGCGAGCGGGCGGCTCAAATACCGCGAGAGTGTCGCCGCCGGGTTGGCCAGCGCGCCGGACGCTTTCCTCGGGCTGCTCAAGGGCCGCAACTTCGGCAAGCAGTTGGTCAAGCTGACCTGACGTGGCCTTCCTGCCGCACGCCGTCACCTTGCCGAACGGCTTCTGCATCAGCGACGAGCGGGCACGGTTGGACATGGCGTTTGTTCACGCCTCGTTGGCCCAAGCCTACTGGGCGGTCGGCCGCTCCCCTGCGCTGACGGAACGCTGCTGGTCGCACTGCCTCTGCTTCGGCATCTACGACCCGGCGGGCCCGCAAGTGGGTTTCGGCCGGATCCTCACCGACTACAGCCTGCGGGCCCACATCGGCGACGTCTTCGTCCACCCCGCCTCGCGGCGGCGCGGCCTAGCCCACGCTTTGATACGCACCATGCTGGAACACCCGGAACTCGCCACCGTGACGCACTGGACGCTCTCCACAACGGACGCCCACGCCGTCTACCGCCCGTTCGGCTTCCGCGTCGCTGGGGCCGACGAGCGATGGATGACGCTGACGCGCGCTGCGTAGGGTCAGAGCCGCTCCAGCTCAGCCTGCCGGGTCGAGACGTGGCCGGAGCGCGGCAGCAGGAACAGCAGGATGACCAGCGCCATGATCGCGGTCGCCGCGAGCCAGAGGAAGCCGGCGTTGTAGCTGCCGGTGTGGTCGCGCAGCCAGCCGATGATGGCCGGATTGTAGAAGCCGGCCAGGTTGCCGACCGCGTTGATCAGCGCCAACCCGGCCGCCGCACTCGCCCCCGTGAGCATGGTCTGCGGGATCGGCCAGAAGGCGGGCATGCAGCCATAGATGCCGAGGCACCCCAGCGACAGCACGGCGAGTTTCCACACCGGGTCGGCGATCAGTGCGGCGCCGACCAGGCCTGTGGCGGCGACGATGGCGGCAAGCAGCACGGCGCCACGGCGGCGGCGGTCCGACAGGAGGCCAAAGCCGACGATACCGACCGTGCCGAGCAGGAACGGGATGGCGGAGAGCAGCGCGGCATGGAAGTTGTTGACGCCGAACATGCGCATGATCAGCGGCAGGAACACGCCCAACCCGGCGTTGAGCCCGACCAGCCCGGTGTACGCCAGGGCCAGCAACAGCACATTACGGTCCCTCAGCACCGCCAGCATGCCGCCGGTTTGCGAGCGCGCGGCGCGGGCTTGCTCGGCCGCCAGCGTGTCGGTCAGCCAGCGCCGGTCTGGCTCGGCCAGCCAGGCGGCCTGGTCCGGGCGGTCGGGCAGCACGCGCCACACCACGAAGCCGAGCACGCAGGCCGGCACGCCTTCCAGAATGAACAACCATTGCCAGCCATGCAGCCCGAACCACCCCTCGGTGCCGAGCAGGGCGCCGCCGACAGGCGCCCCAACGAGGGCGGAGAGTGGCAGGGCGGCCATGAAGGCGGCGATAATGCGGCCGCGCCTCGCCTCGGGGATCCACAGCGTGAAGTAGAACACGATTCCGGGGAAGAAGCCTGCCTCCGCCGCCCCGAGCACCGCGCGGATGGCGTAGAAGCTCCACGCGTTCCACACGAAGGCGGTCGCGGCGGCGATGATGCCCCAGGAGACCAGGATGCGGGCGAGCCAGCGCCGCGCGCCGAACCGCTGCAGCGCGATGTTGGAAGGCACCTCGAAGATAAAGTAGGGCAGGAAGAACACGCCGGCGCCAAGCCCGAACGCCGCGGCGGAAAGGCCGATGTCGTGGTTCATGGTGAGCGCGGCCAGCCCGACATTGCCGCGGTCGAGGATGGCGAAGAAGTAGCAGAGCGCCAGCAGCGGAATCAGCCGCCGCTCGACTTGCGCCGCAACCCGGGCTTGTTGCTCCATCTCCCCGCTCCTCCTGCCGGCGACGCTGGCCTGCCTCCCCTCACCCGGCCCTCTCCCGCCGCCGGGAGAGGAAGCAAGGGCATTCCGTCGCGTCAGTATCTCCGCAGCAAGCCCACCAACCGACCCTGCACCTTCACGCGGTCGGCGGGGAAGATGCGGACCTCGTAATTCGGGTTCGCCGGCTCCAGCACGATCGTGCTGCCGCGGCGGCGCAAGCGCTTCAGCGTTACCTCGGAGTCGTCCACCATCGCCACGACGATCTGGCCGTTCTCCGCCGTCTCGCCCTTGCGGATGATGACCGTGTCGGTGTCGAGGATGCCGGCGTCGATCATCGAGTCGCCGGCTACTTCCAGCGCGTAGTGCTCGCCGCTGCCGAGCATGGCCATTGGCACCTCGATCTGGCTACCGCCGTCCCGCAGCGCCTCGATCGGCTGACCGGCGGCGATGCGGCCGTAGAGCGGCAGTTGGATCGCACCCACTTCGCTCGCCGCCCGCACCCCCGGCAGGCGGTTGCCGCCGAAGTCGCCCCGGATCACGTTTGGGGCGAAGGCCGCGGGGGCGAAGGCCGGTGCCTCCTCGCGCGTCACCACCGCCTTGTCGGGCATCTTCTTCACTTCGAGCGCCCGCGCCCGGTGGTGGTGGCGCTCGATAAAGCCGCGCTCCTCCAGCGCCGAAATCAGCCGATGAATGCCGGATTTCGAGCGCAGGCTCAGCGCCTCCTTCATCTCCTCGAACGAGGGCGAAAACCCGGTCGTGCGGAGATGATGGTCGATAAACACCAACAGCTCATGCTGCTTGCGCGTGAGCATCCGAACACTCCTCCAGGGAGTCCGAGGCGCCGGCGCGACACCGCAGCGGCACTTCGGAACAAATCAGCAACTAAGCGCGTTCTACGTTGGTTCCCCTAGGCCGTCAAGCGTGATCGCGCCCGGATCGGTCCGCTATCGCTACAAACCCAGGCTCGCCAGGCGGATTACCTCCACCTCCGCCCCTTCCGGCAAGGCCGGCGCGAACGGCGCCCGCAGCACGAGCGCGTCGGCCCGGGTCAGCAGGCTGAGCAGGCCGGAATCCTGCCGCGCGAAGGGGGTGGCGATCAGCAGCCCGCCCGCGCCGAGCGCCAGTTCGGCGCGCAGGTGGTCGGCGCGGCGGTCGTTCTCCTTGATGGCAGCACCCAGGATGGCGCGTTCGGTGCGCGGCGCGGCCGCCTGCAGCCCGCCCAGCACGTCGAGGCTCGGCAGCAGGAACAGCGCCGCGCAGATCAGCGCCGACACCGGGTTGCCCGGCAGGCCCAACACCGGCGTCATCCCCAGCCGCCCGGCGATCAGCGGCTTGCCCGGGCGCATGGCGACCTTCCAGAAATCCAGCTCGAAGCCCCGCTCCGACAGCGATTGCTGCACCAGGTCGTGGTCGCCGACGCTGGCGCCGCCGGTGGTCACCAGCATTTCCGCGTAGCGCGCCGTCTCCACCGCGGCACTGATCGCCGCCGGGTCGTCGGGTGCCACCGGGAGCAGCATCGGCTCGCCGCCGCCGGCGCGCACCAGGGCAGCGATGGCGTGCGAGTTGGAGCTCACGATGCCGCCGGGTGCCACCGGCTCGCCGGGCATGGCGATCTCGTCCCCCGTGGCCAGGATGGCGATGCGCGGGCGCCGATGCACCGCCAGCCAGGGGTGGTTGGCGGCCGCGGCCAGCCCGATGTCGCGCGCGCCAAGCCGGCGGGCGGGGCGCAGCAGCATGTCACCGGCACTAAAATCCTGCCCGGCGCGGCGAATATGGCGACCCGGCGTGCAGGCCTCCCGCACGGTCACGCCGTCGCCCTCGCGGTCGGCGTCCTCCTGCAGCAGGATGGCGTCCGCACCCGGGGGAACGACGCTGCCGGTGAACAGCCTTACCGTTTGCCCGGCCGCCACGGTGCCCGCAAACGGGTGGCCCGCCGGCGCGCTGCCCACCACGCGCAACTGGGCGCCAAGCGTGGCGTCGGCGGCGCGCACGGCGTAGCCATCCATCGCCGAGACGTCGGCCGGCGGCTGCGTCAGCCGCGCGGTCACCGGGGCGCCGAGCACGCGTCCCCAGGCTTCGGACAGCGCGACGGTCTCGATCGGGGTGGGGCGGAGCGGGGCCAGGATGCGCGAGCGGGCCTCGGCGACGCTGATCATGGCTGGCTGAACTCGCCCGACTTGCCGCCGGCCTTGTGCACCACCCGCAGCGCCTCCACCCGCATGCCGCGGTCGATCGCCTTGCACATGTCGTAGACGGTGAGCGCGGCCACGCTGGCGGCGGTGAGCGCTTCCATTTCCACGCCGGTGCGCCCGGTGGTGCGCACGGTGGCGGTGATCTCGACGGCGCCGTCGCCGGGCTCGAGGTCCACCGTGACGGCTGCGATCGGCAGCGGGTGGCACAGCGGAATGAGCTCGGCCGTGCGCTTGGCCGCCATGATCCCGGCCAGGCGGGCGGTGCCGAGCACGTCGCCCTTCTTCGCCGTGCCGCCCGCGACCACCGCCAGCGTTTCGGGCGCCATCACCACGCGGGCGCGGGCGGTGGCGCTGCGGGCGGTCTCGGGCTTGCCGGACACGTCGACCATGGTGGCGCGGCCGGCGGCGTCGAAATGGGTCAGCATGAGGGGCCCTCCCCGATCAGGTCGCGCACGGCGGCGCCGACATCGGCCTGGCGCAGCAGGCTCTCCCCCACCAGCAGGCAGCGCGCACCAGCCTGCGCCAGGCGTTGCGCGTCGGCATGGCTGCGGATGCCGCTTTCCGCCACCAGCATGCGGCCCGGCGGCACCATCGCGGCCAGCGCGGGGGTGGTGTCGAGGTCGGTCACCAGGGTGCGCAGGTTGCGGTTGTTGATGCCAAGCAACGGCGTGGCCAGGCGCAGCGCGCGGGTGAGCTCGTCCGCGTCATGCACCTCGACCAGCACGTCCATGCCGAGGCGGTGCGCCAAGGCCTCGAGCGCCGCCGCGTCCGCATCACCGAGAGCGGCCATGATGAGCAGGATCGCATCGGCCCCCATGGCGCGGCTTTCGTGGACTTGCCAGGGCTCGAGCGTGAAGTCCTTGCGCAGCACCGGCAGGCGGGTGGCGGCGCGGGCGGCGCGCAGGTGGCTAGGGTCGCCGCTGAAGAACGGTGCGTCGGTCAGCACCGAGAGGCAGGTGGCGCCGGCGTCCTGGTAGGCCTGCGCGATGGCCGCCGGGTCGAACTGGGGGCGGATCAGGCCGCCGGAGGGGGAGGCTTGCTTCACCTCGGCGATAAGGCCGAAGCGACCGGCTGCCACCGCGGCGGCCAAGGCGGCGACGAACCCGCGCGGGTGGTCGTCGGCCGACGCCTCGGGGTGCGGTGTGGCGGCTTTGCGGCGCTCCATCTCGCGGCGGGTCTCGGCACATATCCGCGCCAGCACGTCAGGCATGGGCTGATCCAACCGAACTCTCCTAAGCGGTCGCGCGACGCAGGCGGTCGAGCGCAGCCATGGCGGCGCCGTCGTCGATCGCGCGGGCGGCAAGGTGCGCGCCTTGCAGCAACGAGGTGGCGCGCCCGGCGACAATCAAGGCGGCGGCGCTGTTCAACACGACGGTGTCGCGGAACGGTCCACCCTGCCCGCCCAGCAGCGCCAGCATGGCGCGCGCGTTGTGCGCCGCATCGCCGCCGCCGATGGCGCTGAGCGGGGCGCTCGGCAGCCCAGCCTCCTCGGCCAGCACCGTCCGCTCGGCAATCCGGCCACCGGCCAGCACCACGGCCTGGTTCGGGCCGGCCAAGGTCAGCTCGTCCAGCCCCATCCCGTGCACCAGCCAGGCGTCCGTGGTGCCGAGCGCCTGCAGCGTCTCGGCCATTGGGCGCAGCCACGCCGGGTCGAACACGCCGGTGAGTTGGCGGGTGACGCGCGCTGGATTGGCCAGCGGGCCAAGCAGGTTGAAGATGGTGCGGGTGCCGAGTTCCATCCGTGGCCCGGCGGCGTGGCGCAGGGCGGCGTGGTGGCGCGGGGCGAACAGGAAGGCGATGCCCGCCTCGGCCAGCACGGCGGGCAAGCGCTCGAGCGGCACCTCCACGTCCACCCCGAGTGCCGCCAGCACGTCCGCCGCACCGGTGCGCGACGACAGAGCGCGGTTGCCGTGCTTGGCCACCGTCACGCCCGCGCCGGCCAGCACGAACGCCACCGCGGTCGACACGTTGAGCGTTCCCGCCGCGTCGCCGCCGGTGCCGCAGACGTCGATTGCGTCGGGCGGGGCTGGCACGGCCGCCATGCACGCGCGCATCGCCCGCACGGCGCCGACCAATTCAGCCACCGTCTCGCCGCGCAGCCGCAGCATCATAAGCAGGGCGCCGATCTGCGCGGGCGTGGCACCCCCCGCCATGATCACCCCGAACGCGTGCTCCGCCTCCGCCTCCGACAGGGTGTCACCACGCGCCAGCCGTGCGATGACGGGCTTCAGGCCCTCTGCCACGATGACGGGATGGGTCAGGCGGCGCGGCGCGGCGCGTTGGCACCGCGGGCGATGGCGAGGAAGTTGGCCAGGATGTCCGCCCCGCGCTCGGAGGCGATGCTCTCGGGGTGGAATTGCACGCCGAACACCGGCATGGCGCGGTGCCGCAGCCCCATGATGAGGCCGTCCGCACTCCAGGCCGTCACCTCGAGCTCCGCCGGCAGGCTTTCGCGTTCCACGATCAGGCTATGGTAGCGGGCGGCCTGGAACGGGCTGGGCAGGCCGGCGAAGATGTCGGTGCCGGCGTGCTCCACGCCGGCGACCTTGCCGTGCATCGGCAGCGGCGCGCGCTTCACCACGCCGCCGAACACCTGGCCGATCGCCTGGTGGCCGAGGCACACGCCCAGGATCGGCACGCGGCCGGCGGCGGCTTCGATCAGCTCGAGGCAAATCCCCGCCTCGTTGGGCGTGCAGGGACCCGGCGATAGCACGATCGCCTCGGGCGCCATCGCCAGCGCCGCTGCCACGTCGATCGCGTCGTTGCGGCGGACGGTGCAAACGCCGCCAACCCCGCCCAGCACGTGGACGAGGTTGAAGGTGAAGCTGTCGTAGTTGTCGATCAGCAGGATCATGCCGCATCATCGCGCCGGGCTCGTCCGGCGGTCAATGCGGCCGGGCGCAGCGGTTAATGGAACGTGGTCGAGCCGGTGCGCCAGAACGAGCGGCACGCCCCCGTGGCCAGCGCCGTCGCCGCAGTCGTGCCGGCGGTGCCGATGGTGCTGCCCACCGGGGCATAAACGTTCAGCGCATTGCTGCCATCGTTGCAGATCGTTTCCGACCCGCCGACGGGAATGACGCCCAGGATGGCGCCCGTCCCCGAGCCGACGTTGGCGAAGTCCGACAGGCTCGAGGTGACCTGGTAGGCGTTGGCCTGACTGCTGCCAACGGCGGTGAGCCCGGTTGCCGCACCGTGCGCGCCGCTCGCCGCCCCCGGGTTGAGGCTGAACAGGCAGCCGCCGGTGTTGCTGCCGGTGCAGCCGTTCAGCGAGACGCCGATGGCGCCGCTCTGGTCCATCCCGCCCTCCACGCCGCCGCTGGTGGGGAACACCGGCTGCCCCGGATGGATGTTTTGCGCCGGCATCGCCAGCGGCCAGCCGTTCAGGCTTTCGTTGACCAGCCAGATGGCCACCATGTTGCCGTAGTAGGACGGTGCCGCCGTCACCCCCAGGAACGGATTGCCGTCATAGAATGGCGACGCCAACTGGCCCGAGCCGTAGGGCGGGAATCCGTCCTGCACCGGGATGTTGGCGGCCATCGCGCCGGCCGGATTGCCAGACAGACGGAACACGCCGAAGCCGCCGCCGAGATGGAAGCTGTTGCCGCTCTCGCCCGCGCCGTTCGGGCAGAACAACGGCGACACCGCGGAACTGTTCTGCGCGGCACTGGAGTTCAGCACGAATTGCGCATCACCAATCCAGACATTGCCGGTGCAGCCGCCATTCTGGGTCGCAATGATGATGGCCTTGGTCACGGTGGTGTAGGGACCCATCGTGGTGCCGATCATGGTGTTGCTGCCAAACGAGCCGACGTTGATCAGCGATTGCGGCTGCACCACGCCACCGAAGCCGTTGGGGATTTCGCCGAAATAGCCGATGCCGTCGCCGCCCGTGTTGATGAGGGTGTTGCCGGCCACCTGGGCGTTGGGACCGCTGCCATACATCCAGCCCTCGCCGACCGCTTCCGTCCAGACGTCATACAGGGCGGAGTTGCTCACCATGCCGCCGTTGGTGACGCTCACGTTGGGCGTGTTGGGCAGAGCGTAGAAGCCATACGGGCCAAAGCCGGTGTGGACGTTCTTCATGGTCGCGGAGTCGAGCTGGTCCGTCGAGCTGATGCCGACGCTGGCGACCAGGTTGCCGGCCAAGCCACCATCCTCGATCAACTGGTTGCCCATGGTCTCGGAATAGGGCGCCAGATAGAGGCCGTAGCCATTGTTGCTGGAGATCACGTCGTGGAGTTCCTGGTGGTCCTTCACCAAGGTCACACCGGCATGGAAGCCACCGGCCTGGACCTCGAACAGCCGCGCGTCCGCGCCCACGCACAGCCCGTCCATCTTGGCCGGCGAGACGCCGAAGGTGACCGGCCCGCCAGCGGGACCGAACAGGCGGAAGTTGCGATAGGCCGATTCCGAGCTCACCTCCGAGCCGTTGGCCAGGCCGCGGTTGCTCTCCGCGATGGCGCACTCGTCCTGGCCGAGATCGCCCACCGAGTTGATCACCGTGAGCGCAAGCCCGTCGCCGTAGATCTCGATGTTTTGCAACTGGGTGGCGGTGTTGGTCATCCCGCCCGCGTTCATGAGCGAGTGGTTGACGTAATACTCTCCCGCCGGGATGTACACCCGCGCCCCGCTGGTCGCCGTCCAGGCCTGCGCCATCGCGGTCTGGATGCCTAGCCAGTCGGTGCTCAACGCCTGCAACTGCGACGGCGCGATGGTGAAGGTGATCTGCGATCCGGCGGCGCAGGCGCTGCTGGTGGCCTGGGACAGCGTGACCACCCCGCTCGGAAGCTGGGTGCTCTCGCCGGGAGTGAGGAAGTTCCACGTCACCGAGCCGTCGCTGATGCCGGTGCCGGTGCCGGTCGGGCCGGTGCCGCCGGAGGTGCCGGCTGCGGTCACGACGTAGAAGTTGCCGTTGGCGAAGGCCACCGCGTGCACCGCATAGCTGGCGTTGGCGGCCCAGTCGGTGGCGCCGGGCAGCAGCTCGCCCTGCCGCACCGTGGTGGTGGGCCAGCCTTGCACGGTGGTGCCGGAGGCGATGCACGACCCGGTCACCTGCATGCCGGGCTTGAGCAGGAAGTTGCCGTTGGACGGGTCCTGCCAGGCGGCGACGTTCGCCTGGAACGGCAGGCCCTGGTGGGAGATGAGCTGCTCGATGAAGCTCAGCGACGCGCCGGTGCTGCTTTGCGCGGCGCTGGTGGTCATGGTGAAGGTGAGGCCGAACGCCGGGTTGGTGGCCCAGCCGAACGGCGTGCCGCCGCCGGGCCCGACATAGCTCGCCAGTTGCGCCAGGGTGCTGCCATAGCTGGTGCCGATCGCGGTGAACATGTTGTTGCCGCTGGCGCCGTAGTCCCGCACGTTGAACTGGTCGGTCGCGCGCACCCCAAGCGCGCGGCTGACCGGGGCGCCGGTGGCGTGGATGAGCTGTGCCGTGATCGTGCCGGCAGAGTCGGTGCTGACGTTGCCGCCCCCCGTCATCGTGGTCCAGCCGCCCTGCCCCAGCACTTGGTTGGGCGAGCTGCCCGGCGGCGGCACCAGGCCTTGCGCCGAACTGGTAAAGGTGGGCAGCGCGGCGGCGACCTGGCTCGCGCTGGGCGAGGCGGCGAGCGCCAGGCCGGCCAGCGTGGTGCCGGTCTTGGGCAGCAGCGCCCCCTCCGCGGTCTGCGCCCGGCTGGTTTCCGCCGACACGGCCGAGTTGGCGTTCGAGGCGGTGCTGGCCGCCGCGGTCTCGGCCATGATCGCCGCGCCCGCATCCCGCGCCGTGCCCGTCACCGTCCCGATCGGCTCGCCAGCCGAAAACCCCACGATGGTCGCGCCGCCGTCGGAGGTGCCGAAGATCACCGTGGTCACCGTGCCGGACGCGGTGCTGAACACCGGCGCGCTGCCCGACGCCCATTTGACGTTGGCGGGCATGGTGGCCGTGTAGCCGCCCGAGCCACCCTGCCGCAACACGGCGGTGATGGTTTGATACTGCCCGGACACGCCGCCCGTGAGGGTGAAGCTGGTGTTGCCGTTGAGGGTGATATCGTACGCCGCGTTGCCGCTCGAGGCGAAGGCCAGCGCCTGCGAGCCGCCCGACTCCGCCAGGGTTGCGAGCGTCGTCGGCAGCGCGGCCCCGGACCCACCCATCGGCACCTGTGCCAGCGCTTGCCCGGATAGCAGGATGCCGAGCAGCCAAACCATACCAAACCGCGCGCGATGCTGCATCTTATCCGATCCTGTGCCAGGTGTTGTCGGTCGCGTCCCAGCGGATGCGAATGCTCACGCCGGCCGGCAGTGTGGAGCCGTTCACCCAGCCGAGCACCGCCGGGCTGAAGCTGTAGGCATTGACCGCCCCGGCGTAGTTGTCGAACTCGATCGGGTGGGTGTCGCCCACCGCGTTCGGCAACAGCACGGTCTGCGCGCTGATCGTGCCGGTCTGGGTAAACCGCACCAGGGACACGCCGGTCGGCACCGTGTAGTTGGTCCCGCTCAGCGGGAAGCGGATCGCCGTGCCGTCCAGGCTGGGGCCGTTGACCGTGACGCTGGCGCCCGCCATCCCGATCGCGGTGCCATTGGCGCCGAGCGAGAGCGCCGACGCGCCGTAGTACAGCGTGAACGGGCCTGGCAGGGCGCCGCCGCTGAGCGGCACGGCGGGCGGTGGGATGATGCCGGCTGCCCATGCCCGGCCAAGCAAGAGCGGCCATATCCATACAAAATGCGCAGTTCGCATCGGCAACCTTGGATCAATGGGGGAATTGGGACGCGGCGCGGCACGCAGAGCACACGGCGTTTCGCGAGTTCTACGACGGCAGCGCCCACCGTCGCTAGGCCGAAGCGCAGGCGGCGAGGGTGATGCGCCGCTTCCATCGCGGGGCACCCGGCCCGCCGGCGCCAATACGCTGCTGCCAATGGCGTGACACCGGGCAGAAACAAAACTCCTGTCGACCAGAGGTTTATTGATACTTATTGCAATCACTTCTGGTCCTGCTCACGGCGGGCATGAGCTAAACGCCTGCAACCGGTTCGCCATTGCTTGACGCAGCGCAGCCTAACACGTGATCTTGATGCGAACAGCGGTCAGCCACTGTGACCTGCCTGAAATGGCCACACCGCGGGGCGAACTGGCCACAGCGGGTCCGCTGCGGTTGGGCGGTGTGGGCGGTGGTCGACGATGACGCAACTTTTTCCGCAGATCAGACTTGGCTTATTGACCCGGAGCGGCTTTAACACCCACGACGATGGCGTTGTCGCTTGAAGTGTAGTACGAGCGCAATCGCTAAGGTTTCCCTGCGGGCTAGAACGGCCAGCTCTGCTGTCGAAACGACGGCGAAGTTTGTTTCTCTGCTAACAATAATAAGTTAATGGGCGGGAAAAGGGCTGCGGGTTCATTGGTCCTGGCTTTGCTCACCGTCGCGAGCAGGGCCTGCGTCTAGACGCACGGAGTGAAGATGAGAGTTGCCATCGTACATGACTACCTGAACCAGTATGGCGGCGCCGAGCGTGTGCTTGACGAGCTCAAGCTGATGTATCCGGAGGCACCGGTCTACGTCTCCATCTACGACCCCCGCCGCATGCCGGAGCGTTACCAGCAGTGGGACATTCGCACCTCCTGGCTGAACCGGGTGCCGATGGCCAACCGCAAGCACCAGATGCTGCTGCCGCTCTACCCGATGGCGTTCGAGGGTTTCGATTTCAGCGACTACGACCTGGTGGTCAGCAGCTCGAGCGGCTTCGCCCACGGCGTGCTGACCCAGCCCGACACACTCAACGTCTGTTACTGCCACTCGCCGCCGCGCTTCCTGTGGGACTACCATCGCTACGCCGAGCGCGAGCACCTGTCCCGCCCGGCGCGTGCGGTCCTTGCCTCCCAGTTGATCAAGCTGCGACAGTGGGACCGTGGTAGTGCCAACCGCACCGACGTCTGGGTCAGCACCAGCAACGTGGTGCAGAAGCGCGTGCAGCGCACCTACAGCCAGCCGAGCACGATCATCCCGCCGCCGGTGGACACCACACGGTTTGACGTCGGCGACGGCAGCGGCGGGTTCTACCTGATGCTGATGCGGCTGGTGGGCTGGAAGCGGCCGGACATCGTGGTGGACGCCTGCACCCGCCTGAAGCTCAACCTGGTGGTGGCCGGCGACGGCCGCGAGCTCGCCGCGCTGCGTGAACGCGCCGGGCCGACCATCCGCTTCGTCGGCCGCGTGGACGACGGGCAGATGCGCGAGCTGTATCGCGACTGCAAGGCGCTGATCCTACCCAGCGAGGAGGATTTCGGCATCACCCCGCTCGAGTCGATGGCGTCTGGCCGACCCGTGATCGCGTTCGGCCGCGGCGGCGTGTTGGACACGGTCATCCCGGGCACCACCGGCGTGTTCTTCGAGGAGCAGTCGGCCGACTCGGTGGCCGACACCCTGTCCGAGTTCGACGCCAACCACTTCGACCCGGCGGCCATCCGCCGCCACGCCGAAGGCTTCGACAGCGTGATGTTCCGCCGCCGCCTCAAGGCGCTGATCGACAGCCACCTGGCCCAGGCCGCCAACAACCGGCCCAAGCCGCTGGTGAGCCATGCCCCGCCCGTCGAGCTGGCGCCGGAAAGCAAGGGTGCCAAGCAGCCCGTGGTGATGGCAGAATGATCCGCCTCACCGCCGCCGTTCGACCAGCCGCAGAGTGTTCGCACTGCCGCATTGAGCCCGATAACTTTGGCTACAGTGCTATCAAGATGGGATGCAACCAGTGACAGCCTTGATCAGAGCGCCCGGCTCGCAGAACGACCTCTCCACCACCCTCTATCGCGAGAGCCCGATGGAGCGTCCGTCGGTGGAGATCACGCCAATCCAGGCGGCGCTGCGCTACAAATGGTTCATCCTGGTGTTCGCCGCCGTAGTCACCGCGCTGGCCACCTTCATCTTCGCGCAGCTCCCGGTCAGCTACGAGGCGTCGGCCTCGCTGATGGTGGACGCGCGCAAGCTGCGGGTCACCGACGGCACCAGCGTATTGTCGGACCCGACGCTCACCATCGAGCAACTGCACACCGTGATGGAGCAGATGCACTCGCCGCGGGTGGCGGAGGACGTGGTGCAGCAGCTCGACCTGCTGCACAACCCGGCGTTCTGCGCCAAGACCACCTTCTCCGGCCGCCTGCAGGCCAGCCTCGCCGGGTTGGTCGGCAAGGCGCCGGCCGCCAACGCCCCGGCCTGCGACATGACCGCGTCGGACGCGACCGACAAGCTGCTCGCCGCGGTGTCGGCCTCCAACGACGGCAAGTCCTACATCATTAAGGTGATAGCGGACGCGTCGACGTCGGAGCTCGCGACCCAGATCGCCAACACCTATGCGCAGGCCTTCGTGGTGGAGCAGCGCCGCATGGTGAGCGACACCACCGACCAGGCCAGCGCCTGGCTCAAGACCTATCTGGGCACGCTCAAGACCCAGGTGCAGCAGGCCGATGATGCGGTCGAAGCCTATCAGCAGCACAACCAACTCACTCCGCTACGCCAGGGCGAGACCGTCATCACCCAGCGGCTCGGCGACCTCAACGCCCAGCTCGGCGAAGTGACAGGGCAGCTCTCCGAAAAGGCCGCCGCGCAGCATCAGTCGCAGACCGGTGGCGGCGGCTCCAACGCCAGCTCGCCGCTGGTGCTGGCCTCGCCGCTGATCGCCGGGCTGATCCAGCGCCAGGCGGACCTGCAGGCGCAGCAGGCCGAGCTGAGCTCCCGCTTCGGCGACAACTACCCGTCGGTGCAGGCCGCCAACGGCCAGCTTGCCCGGCTGCGGCAGGCCATCCGCACCGAGACCGGCAAGATTTCTGCCGGGTTGAACGAGGAGGTGGCCGCACTCAACGCCCGCAAGGCGCAGCTCACCGCCGAGGTGCAGGAGCTGCAGTCGCAAAGCGGCGTGCAGGGTGGCCAGAACGTCCGGCTGCAGTCGCTGGTGCGCGAGGCCGAGAGCGAGCGCAAGCTCTACGAGTCGCTCGAGACGCGGCTGCATGAGGTAGACGCCGAGCAGCACATGCAGTGGCCGGAATCGAGCGTCGTGGTCGGCGCACGCCGCCCCATCTCGCCCGCCTTCCCGCGCATCAAGATGATGTCGGTCGGCGTGTTCTTGGTGGCCATCGGCATCGGCAGCGGCATCGCCTTCGCCCTGGCGATGATGGCGCGCACCTTCCGTGACGTGGACCAGGTGGAGGGCGAGACCGGCGTTCGCGTGTTGGGCCTGTTCCCGCAGCCGCCGCGCCGCGCCACCGCCAGGGAGATGGTCAGTTCGCGGCCCGGCTCGCTGCAGGCCGAAACGGTGCACTATACGCTGGCGAACCTCATCCGCGGGCGCGACGCGATGCGGCCGTCGAGCGGCGGCTGGGTGATCATGGTGTCCTCAGCGGTGCCGGGCGAAGGCAAGTCCTCGCTCGCCGCCGCCCTGGGACAGGCTGCGGTGCGGCTGGGCATGTCGGCCGCCCTGCTCGAGGGCGATGTGCGGGCCGAGGCCGTCCGCGGTCGGCGTGCCAAGCCCGGCGAGCCCGAGATCGTCGGGCCGGACCTGGGCGGCCCGGCCATGCCAGGCCAGGCGATCAGCAAGGTGGTGGATCGCTCCTTCCTGCACGTGCTGTCGCTGCGCGCGCTGGTCCCGGGCGTCACCCGCCTGACCGGCTCGTCCGAGATCGCCACCATCATCCGCAACCTGCAGGCGCAATACGAGGTCGTCATCATCGACACGCCCCCGGTGCTCGCCGTGCCGGACGCGCTGAGCCTGGCCGCCCTGGTGGACGACACCGTGCTCGTGGTCGACTGGCGCACCACGCCGCGCCGCCTGGTGATGGCGGCGGTGAAGGTGCTGATGCGGGCCAACATGGAGATCACCGGGATCGTGCTGTCCAAGGTGAACCTGAGGCAGTTTGCACGGCAACGCACCAGCGAAGGGCTTTACGCCCGTGGCTACAAGGGGCACAGCGTCGCCATCGGGGACTAGTCCTTGCCCGGCATGCCACAGTGCCAGCGATGCGGTGCCACCACAGTGGGTTGCATCGTTGGCCACCGGGCTTGCTGCCGGGCCGGCGCGGGGTTGAATGCATGAGAGTGGGTATCGTCACGGCCCGGATCGGCTTCAATGACGGGCAAGGCCGCGTCAACCGCGAGATCGCCAGCGAGGCGCTGCGGCAGGGCCACCAAGTCATGTTGTTTGCCGAGCAGGTGGACGACGACATGGCCAGCCGACCCGGCGTGCACCCGGTGCTGGCATCGCCGCCGAAATGGGCGCCGACGCGGCTGATCCGCGACCAGCTCTTCGCCATCCGCTCCCACCGCCAGCTCCACGACCCGGCCAACAAGTGCGACGCGGTGCTGTCCAACGGGTTCGCCACATACACCGAGACCGACGTGAACGCGGTGCACTTCGTCCACAGCGCCTGGCGGCACAACTCCTGGCACCCGTGGCGGCTGAAGCGGGACGCCCGCTCGTTCTACGACTGGACCTACGGCGCCCTGAACGCGCGGTTGGAAAAGGACGCCTTCCGCCGCTCCAAGCGGGTGGTCGCGGTGTCGGAGAAGGTGCGGCAGGAGCTGATCGGCATCGGCGTGCCGCCCGACCGTGTCCTCACCATCCTGAACGGCGTGGATGCCAGCGAGTTCTGCCCCGGCACCTCCGAGCGCGAGCGGTTCGGCCTGCCCGAGGGCGTGCGCATCGCGCTGTTCGCCGGAGACCTGCGCTCCCCCCGCAAGAACCTGGACACGGTGCTGCGGGCCATGCCGGACGTGCCGAGCCTGCATCTGGCGGTGGCCGGACGCGAGACGGGCACGCCCTACCCGGCCCTGGCGCAGTCGCTAGGGGTGGCCGACCGGGTGCATTTCCTCGGCTTCCAGCGCGCTATGCCGGCCCTGATGCGCTCGGTCGACCTCATGGTGTTCCCCTCACGCTACGAGGCCTGCCCGCTGGTACTGCTCGAGGCGCTGGCGTCCGGCCTGCCGGTGGTGACCTCGCGCAGCGCCGGCGCGGCCGATTTCGTCACCCCGGCGGTCGGCGCCATGCTGGACGATTGCGACGACGCGACGCTGCTAGGCCAGACCATCGCGCGCATCCTGCAGGACGAGACGCGGTTTGCCGAGATGGGCAAGCAGGCGCGCGCGCTCGGCCAATCGCTGTCCTGGCCCGCGATGGCCAGCCGCTACCTGGACCTGCTGCGCGAGGCCGCCGAGCGGAAGCTGGCCTATGCTTGATGGCGTGGACGCCTCGCCCGTGAGCACCCGGTCGTTGACGGTGCTGCAGATCGGCATGGAGTGGTTCACGCCCGGCGCCGCGGGCGGCCTGTCGCGCTACTATACCGACCTGTTCAAGTCCCTGCCCGGCGCCGGGGTGGATCCGGTGGGCCTGGTCTCGGGGCCCGGCAACGTCGCCGAGCTGACTGCGGGGCGGGTGCAGAGCTTTGCCGCCGAGGGCGCCTCCACCTGGGGCCGGATGCGGGGCGCCCGCAGCGCCACCAGCCGCCTGCTGCGCGCCCAGCCAGTGGACGTGGTGGCGGCCCATTTCGCGCTCTACAGCCTGCCCGTGCTGGATTGCATCCGCCACTTGCCGCTGGTGTTCCACTTCCACGGGCCCTGGGCGGAGGAGGCCGGCCGCGAGGGTGAGCGCCGCCTGTCCGTGTTGGCCAAGCGCGCCCTGGAGCGGCTGGTGTACCATCGTGCCGCGCGAGTGATCACGCTCTCCCAAGCCTTTGCCAACCTCGCCGTGCGGGATTACGCCATTCCGCCCGACCGCATCCGGGTCATTCCCGGCAGCGTGGACATCGAGCGGTTCGCAGTGCCGCAGTCGCGTGACGAGGCGCGCGCGGTGCTGGGCCTGCCCACCGGCCGCCCCATCCTCATCACCGTGCGCCGGCTGATGGCCCGCATGGGGCTGGACCGCCTGCTCGCTGCGATGACCAGCGTCGTGCGCGCCCAGCCGGACGTTCTGCTCTGCATCGCCGGCAAGGGCCCGCAGGCGGCGGCCCTGCAGGCGCAGGCGCAGTCGCTCGGGCTGTCCGGCCACGTGCGCTTCATGGGTTTCGTGCCCGATGCCGACCTCCCGCTGGCCTATCGCGCGGCCGACTTGAACCTGCTGCCGACCGACGTGCTGGAAGGCTTTGGCCTGTCCGCCGCGGAAGCGCTAGCCGCGGGCACCCCCACCATGGTGACCCCGGTGGGCGGCCTGCCGGACGTGGTGCGCGAGCTGTCGCCGGGCTTGATTTTCCAATCCAGCTCCGTCGAGCACCTGGCGGACGGGTTGATCGCGGCGCTCGGTGGCCAGGTTGCCCTGCCCGACGCCGCCGAATGCCGCGCCTACGCCGCCACCCGCTTCTCGCTCGCGCTGTGTGGCCAGCGCGTGGGCGACGTCTATCGCGAGGTTGCATGCCCCCTCCCATGATCTCCACCACGGTCGGCGCCAGCGTGGCCCGGCCGCTGCTCCGGCCGGCTGCACGCGAAAGGGTGGCCCGGCGCACGATGGACGCCGCCTGGCAGCAGTTCTTCGTCACCATGGCGATCATCCTGCTGACCGATATCGCCGCCCGCGGCTCAGGCGTCGCCGCGCGCGGGTTCTTCATCCTGGCCGCCGGCGGAAGCTGCCTCTACTACATCCGCCGCTCGCCCTGGCTCTACATCACCATGTCGCTCTGGCTGTGGTCCGTCACACCGCTGATCCGCCGCCTGATCGATTTCCACGCCGGGTTCGACCCGGTGAACTTCGTCCTCGGCGTGCCCGAGTTCGTGGCGCTGATGATGGTGCCCAGCATCCTCAACAGCCGCGAGCTGATGCGCCAGCGTGAGACGCTGATCGGCTTGTTCATCGCCGTGCCCATCCTGTACGGTGTCGGCGTGAGCTTCGTGCAAGGCCAGATCGTGACCGGGGTGGTCGGCAGCGCCGACTGGGTCGGCCCTGTGCTGATCTACTTCTACGTGATCGCGAATTGGCGCCGCATCGGCGAGTTCCAGCCCGTGTTCACGAGCTTCCTGAACATCAACATCGCCGTCATCGCGCTCTACTCGCTCATCCAATTCGTGGCTCCGCCGGGTTGGGACGTCGCCTGGGTGACCAACAGCGGCGTGATGGGCGCGGACCTGCCCGTCCCGTTCGGCATCCGCGTGTTCGCCACGCTCAACTCCGCCGGCATTCTGGCGGCTTGGGCCGGTAGCGCGATGCTGCTGTTCCTGGCGTTCAAGAACCGCATAACCCCCATCCTGGTGCCCCTGTGCGCCATCATCGTGATCTTGACCTACGTCCGCTCGGCCGCGGGCGCCGTGCTGGTGTCCTACCTGGTGGCGGCGCTGCTCGGCCGCGGCGGCATCTTCAAGATGCTGTTCACCGGCGTGGTGGGTGTCACGGCGCTGCTGGTGGTGATCTCGGCGGTGCTGCCGCAGGTGAACGACCTGATCGTGAAGCGGGCGACCTCGGTGGAGGACCTCAGCCACGACAGCAGCGCCAGCGAGCGCCAGAACATCTACCAGAAAACCCCCGCCGCGATTGCCGCCGCACCGTTCGGCGTGGGTATCGGCGCGGTCGGGCGCGGCGCGGTGGCAGCGTCGGGCGACAGCGACGCCGACCTCTCCGTCATCGACTCCGGCCCGCTCGGCATCTACCTGCCGCTCGGCTGGGTCGCCGGGTCGGCCTACATCCTGGGTATTATCCTCATGATGGTGCAGTCGGTCAGCGCCGCCCGCTTGACCCGATCGCCGGCGGCCATCGCGCTGACGGCTGCGGCGTTCTCCGTGGTGGCGCTGCTGCCGTTCCACAACGTAACCGGCCTGCAAGGGCTGATGCTGTGGTTCCCGGCCGGCTATGCCGCCGCCATCGGCATGGAGGCACGCATCACCCGCCGCCTCGCCACCCGCCCGGTCGACCGCTTCGTCCGATCGGTCGGTGGCCGCGACCAGCGGGCGATGCCATGAGCAACCCCACCACCATCCTGCTGCTGCTCAAGCGGGTCGATTGCGTGGACGGCGTGGCGTCCTACCTCGAGAGCCTGGTCAACGGGTTACGCAGCGTGGGGGACCGCGTGGTGATCGTGTCCGGCGAGGTGACCACTCCGGACGGCTCGGAGGTGCGCCAGCGCTCGATTGCGGCCGCGGTGCAGGAATGGATCGTGCTGGACGGTCTGCGGCCGTCCCGGCCCAAGCTCGCGCACATTCGCGCCATCCTGGCCGCGATCAAGCGCCACGGGGTGGAGAGCGTCAGCCCGCAAGGCTTCGCCAGCCTGCCGCTCGGCGCCCTGGTCGCGCGGCTGACGCGGCTGCCGGTGGTCACCAACTACCACCCGTCGCTGCACGGCAACCAGCTCGCCGCCATGACGGGGCAGCGCCCGCGCAGCCAGATCCTGGCCTACCGTGCGCTGGATGCGCTGTTCCGGCCCGAACGCTACATCGCGCTGTCACACGAGATCGCGCTGCTGTTCCAGAACGAGATCCGCATCGCCCCCGCCCGCATCCACGAGCAGGTGCTGGGGGTGGAAACCGACTTCTATCGCGCCCCCACCGAAGCCGAGCGCCAGGCTGCCCGGGCGCGGTTCGGCCTGGGCGAGAGCACCATCGCCGCCGTGCTGCCGGGCCGGCTCAACCTCAGCAAGGGGCACGACCTGGTGGCCGCCGCCGTGCGCCAGCTCCGCCGCGAGCAGCCCGGGCTCGACATCGTCTGCCTGTTCCCGGGGGGTGGCGACCAGCGCCGCACCATCGAGGCCAACATTCTGCCCGACCGCACCGACGCGGCGCTATTCCGCTTCCTCGGCTTCGTCGAACGCGACATGTTGCGCGACGCCTACTGGGCGTCCGACATCGTGCTGCTGCCCAGCCGCATGGAAGGCTTCGGCCTGGTTGTGGCGGAGGCG
Organism: Acetobacteraceae bacterium; assembly: GCA_965199105.1. Classification (GTDB taxonomy): domain Bacteria; phylum Pseudomonadota; class Alphaproteobacteria; order Acetobacterales; family Acetobacteraceae; genus LMUY01. The sequence continues at coordinate 3,363,015 of CBDAQO010000002.1, forward strand.
ATGTGTTGCGGCACGATCGCCATCCGCACGCCCAGTGGCGGCTGGCAGGACCAGGTGATCGAAGGGCAGACCGGTTACATCGTCCCGTTCAACGACGCCGCCGCCCTGGCCGCTGCCATCGCCAAGGTTGCCGCCTCGCCCGACCGCGAGGCGATGCGGCAGGCCGCGATGCGCCACGCCAGCGGAAAGTTCGCCATGTCGCGCATGATCTCCGGCACCTCCTCGCTCTATCGCAGCCTCGCCGCCAGCCGCTCGCTGCGGGACGGCGCGGTCAGCTCCCGTTTCGCCCGCTAAGATCGACCTAGCCACGTGATCTCCAGGCTGATCGAAACCCTTCGGCAGCGCGCCAAGATCCGCGCCGTCGCGCACCTCATGGGCATCCGCGTGGTGGCGCTGGCCGGCAACGTGCTCTCCGGGCTGTTGACCGCCAAGTTCCTCGGCCCGGCGGGGCGGGGCGAGCTGGCGGCGCTGATCGTGGCCCCTGCCATCATCGGCCCAATCTGCACGCTCGGGCTGCACGCCTCGCTGATCTACAACGTGCGCCGCGACCCGGACAACGCGCAGCGCTACTTCGGCTCCGCCCTGCTGATGCTGGTCGCCACCGGCCTGATCGGGATGACGGCCAGCATGTTGCTGATCCAGTATTGGCTCGGCAACAAATACGCGCCGGATACCGTCGCCTTCGCCCGGCTCATCCTGTTGATCGTGCCGCTGAACGTGATCAGCCCATCGTTCAACGCCGTGCTCGAGGCCAACGGCAAGTTCGGCACCTCCAACAGCGTGATCTACATCCAGGCGCTGGTCACGCTGGTGCTGCTCGCCGTCCTGGCGTTCACCGGCTTGCTGACGCCGCACGCCGCCGCGATCTGCTACAGCGGCTTCGCGGTGCCGATCTTCTTCTACCTGTCCTATCAGGCCTGGAAGATCCTGCGGCCGAAATGGTCGCTCAGGCGGCCGTTCCCGCAGACCCTGCTGCGCTTCGGCCTGCGCTTCTACGGCGTGGACATCCTGGGCGTCGCGTCGAGCTTCCTGGACCAGTTCATCGTCGTGTTCTTCCTCTCGCCAAGCGACGTCGGCAACTACGCCGTGGCGCTTAGCCTGACGCGGGTGCTGCAAGTGGCGCAGGGCGCGGTGTCCACGGTGCTGTTCCCCTCCATCGCCGGGCGGGACCTTCCGAGCGTGGTGGAGACCGTGGGCCGCGCCGTGCGGGTGACGAGCACGGTGAACCTGTTGGGCGCGATCGCGCTTGCCTCCGTCGGCCCCTATTTGCTGACCCTGGTCTACGGCCATAAGTTCGAGCCGGCGGTGGCGCCCTTTCTCATCCTGCTGGTGGAGGCGATCCTCAGCAGCGCGGCGCGGACCTTGGCGCAAGCCTTCAGCGCCAGCGGCCGCCCCAGCGCCGTGACCGCGATGGAGTTCGCCGGCGTGGTCGGCTCCATTTCTGGCATGATCGTGCTGGTGCCCCATCTCGGCATCACCGGGGCAGCCTACGGCGCGATGTTCGGCGGCATGGTGCGGCTCTCGGTGGCCGTGGTGAGCTTCCGCAAGGTGCTTGGCGTCGAGCTGCCCCGGCTGTGGCTGAACCGCATGGACTTTAGCTGGGTCGGCGGCCGTCTCTAGCGAGCAGAAAACCAAGTAGCAGGGGTGAAGGGGACGACCGTCCCCTTCCGGGTGCAGGGCAGAGCCCTGCGCTCAGGCATATGTCTCTCCGCCAACCTTTCGGTTCTGACGCAGCACCGCCCCATAAGCCTGGGTCACATGGCGGCGGAACACCTCGGGCGAAAACCGCGCCCGCGCATCGGCAGCCCCCTGTGCCCCGAACGCCGCCCGCCGCTCCGGCGAATGCAGCAGCGTCCGCAGTGCCTCGGCCAGGGCGGCCGCGTCCCCTGGGGGCACGATCAGCCCGGTTTGCCCCTCGACCACCACCTCGGGCATGCCACCCGTCCGCGCCGCGACCACCGGGCGGCCCAAGGTCAGGGCCTCGGCCAATGACATGCCGAATGACTCGTAGGCGACCGAGGGCTGCACCACCAGGTCCATCGCGGAGAGCCAGTCGATCATGTCGGCCTGGAACCCGGCAAGCGTGACCCGACCATGCAACGGCTCGGCCGCCGCCATCGCCTGCAGCCGGTCGGCATAGGCTTGCTTATCGGCCTGCGCCGCCGGGCCAACCAGCCAGAAATGCGCGGTGGGGAACTCGGCGGCCAGGCTGGCGGCCGCCTCGAGCAGCACGTGCTGCGCCTTGCGCGGTTCCAACACGCCGAACACGCCGACATGCGGCCCCGGCCCTGCCGCCTGCACCATCGCCGGCGGCGTAGCCTGGGTCACGTGGAGGAAGCGCTCGTCCACGCCGTTGTGCACCACGCGGGCCTGCGCCGGGTCGGCGCCCATCGCGGTCGCCAGCGCCAGGGCCGCCTTGGAGACGCAGAGCACGCTGGCGACCCGCGGCAGCACCGCCCGCAGCGCCAGCGCATACAGCCGCTTGGCCGGCAGCGTCTCGTGCACGTGCAGCACGATGGGGATGCGCAGCCGCCACGCCGCCGGCAACGCGTAGAGCGCGGTCACCGGGTGGTGCACGTGGATGAGGTCGGGTTTGGTTTCGCGGCAGCGACGCAGGATATCCGCCGCACCCTGCTTCATGGCCAGGGGATAGCGGGCCAGCACCAGCGGATTGGGCGTGATCCGCATGCGGTCGAACCCGCAGGGCGCCACAACTGTGCCTTGCGCCCGCGCCGCCTGCGCCAGCGGCCCGTCATCCGGGCAAGCCAGCACCGGATGCCAGCCGAACGCATCGAGCGAGTCCGCCAGGGTGAGGATGATGCGCTCGACGCCGCCGAGATAGCCCACCCGGTTGACCACCAGCACGCGCCGCGCTGGTCCGCCGGTCCCGACATTGTCCATCGCCGCGGCTCCCTCCCACTGTCTGATCGCATCGTCTGATCGCATCAGGTTAGGGTCGTCCAGGCGACGCTGCATGGTGCTGCTGGAGGGGATTGAACTCTCGACCTCTCCCTTACCAAGGGAGTGCTCTACCACTGAGCTACAGCAGCGCCGGGGCAGCCGAACCGGGCGTGTGGTAGACTCTGGCGCCCCGCCGCGCAACCCCCGCTCGCCCTGGCTGCAGCCGGAGCCATAGCGCCGGGCGTGGTTCCTCCTGGAGCCGAACCGCCCTACGTTCGCCAACCCAGCTCAACGAGGTCCACCATGCTCAAGCTCAGCGCCCGCAACCAGATCAGGGGGCGCATCACCTCGGTGGTCAAAGGCCAAACCACCGGTCACGTCCATCTCGACATCGGGGGCGGCGTGACCGTCCACGCTTCCATCACCAACGAGGCGATCGACGACCTTGCTTTGACGGTGGGCGACGAGGCGGTGGCGGTGATTAAGGCGTCCGACGTGATGATCGGCAAGTAAGCGGCCAACGCAATCAATTAGTGCACCCAGAAGGCCTGCCGGATTACCTGCTCGGCCGGCATGTGCATGCCGTGCAGCGCCAGCACGGTGCCGGACAGGGCGGCCAGCAGCGGCCAGGCGTTGCGTTGCGGCCGCTCCCCGGCGAGGCGGGCCAGCACGGCGACCCCAATAAGCCCCACCACAGCCCCAACCACCACCTCGAACGGCGTATGGGCGCCCAACCGGATGCGGCTGACCCCGATCACCGCCACCGCCGAAAGCGGCGCCAGCCCCAGCAGCGCACCCGGCACGCGGCCGCGGCCCGCCAGCACGGCCAGGCCGCCATAGACCACGCAACCGGCCGCCACGTGCCCGCTCGGGCTCAGCGCCACCGGCCAACCCAGATGCAGCGCCAGCTCGATGCCCATGATCTTGAGCGCCAGCATCGCCGCCAGCGTGCCAGGCACAGCCACGCACCACGCCACCAGCCCCCGCCACCAGCGCACCAAGCACAGGGCACACGCCGTGATCACCGCCAGCGGCAGCACCACCGCCTGGTCGGCGAAATTGGAAATGAACGCCATCACCGCAACGGCCCCTTGTGTCACCCGCCGGGCCATGCTCGCCGGTTTGGGTAAACCAAGGCTTAACGGCCGCTAAACCAGAACCGGGCGGGCCGCGTTCGGTGGCAACAGGGGAGACAGCCCGCATGACCAGAATCGCCGTGCTCGACGACTACCAGGGGGCTGCGCTGAGCTACGCCGATTGGGCCCCGGTCCAGGCGCGGGCCGAACTCACCGTGTTCCACGACCATGTCGCCGAGCCGGACGCCTTGGTCGAGCGACTGCTGCCGTTTGACGCCGTTTGCGTCATGCGGGAGCGCACGCCGTTGCCGCGGACCGTGCTCGAGCGGCTGCCGAACTTGAAGTTCATCGGCTCCAACGCTCCGCGCAACCCCTCCATCGACCTGGAGGCAGCCAAGGCACGCGGCATCACCGTGTGCAGCACCGGCTACACCTCGCACGGCGCGATGGAGCTCACCTGGGCGCTGATCCTGGCCGCTTCCCGCAACATCCCCGCCGAAGCCGCCTCCGTCCGCGCCGGCGGGTGGCAAACCAGCGTCGGGCGGGACCTGAAGGGCAGCATCCTTGGCATTATGGGGCTGGGCCGCATCGGGCAAAGCATGGCCGCGGTGGGACGGGCGTTCGGCATGGAGGTGCTGGCCTGGAGCCAGAACCTCACCGCTGAGACGGCGGACGACGCCGGCGCCACACTGGTCGACAAAGCCACGTTGCTGACCCGGTCCGATTTCCTCACCCTGCACCTGGTGCTCTCGAGCCGCACCCGCGGCATCATCGGCGCGCCCGACCTGGCGCTGATGCAGCCGGACGCCTGGCTGGTGAACACCTCGCGCGGCCCGCTGGTGGACGAGCCGGCACTAATTGCGGCCCTGGAACGCCGGGCGATCGCTGGCGCCGCGCTCGACGTGTTCGACACCGAGCCGCTGCCGCCATCGCACCCGTTCCGGACGTTGCCAAACGCGCTGATCAGCCCGCATGTGGGCTTTGTTACGTCAAAGACTTATGCCATATTCTTCACAGACACGGTGGAGAACCTGCTCGCGTGGTTGGATGGCGCGCCGATCCGCGTGATGTAACGGCTGCGGGCGCCCAGCTTGCCCTGCGGCTCACGCTTGGCTTGGTGCTGGGCGGCGCGGGGCAAACCGTTCCGCAACCCGGCCCGGCCACCCCCGACCCGCGCAGCTCGGCCGAAGCCCGCATCGCCATCACCGCCTCGCTGCGCACACTGGAAAACGCCACCGCCGACGCGGCCACCGCCACTGAGGCGCTGGCACAACGCCGGGCCAACGCCGAAGCGCGGCTGCAGGCTCATGCCAAGGCGCTGGCGCCGCTGCTGCCCTTGATCGAACGGCTCTCGCTCTACCCGGCCGAAACCCTGCTCACCTTGCGGGGGGACCCACAGGCCGCGCTCACCGGGTTGCTGGTGCTAAAGGGCCTTGCCCACCAGCTCGAAACCGAGGCCGAAGCCCTGCGCGCCGAGCAGGCGGAGGTGGCGGGGCTGGGCGAGGCGTTGGCGGCGCAGGACCAGCGGCTGGCCGCCGCGCAATCCGCGCAGGCGGAGAAGGCCGCCGGGCTGGACAAGCAACTCGCCACCGCCGCCCCGCCGGACGACGACGCCGCCATCGCCGCGCGCCACGCCGCAGTGCAGGCCGGGCAAGCCGCCACCCTGCGCGCCGCCCTCACCCAGCTCGACCTGGCCCGGCGGCAAGACGAAGCGCGCGCCCGGGCCGAAGCGGCAACGGCCGAGCGGCAACGGCAGGACGCGGTGGCGGCGCAGGCCCGGCAGCGTCAGGCCGCGCTGGGCCAACCGGCCGGCCCCGGCCTGGGCGAGGCGCACGGCCAGTTGGACGCGCCGGTCGCCGGGTCGGTGGTGAAGGCGTGGGGCGAACCGGGTGACGCTGGGCCGGCCACCGGCGTCTCCTACGACCCGCCGCCCGCCGCCCGGGTCGCCGCCCCCTGCAGCGGCCGCGTGGTGTTCGCCGGCCCGTTCCGCTCCTACGGCCAATTGATGATCATCGATTGCGGCGGCGGCTACCACTTCGTGCTGGCCGGACTCGACCGGCTGGATGCCCCGGTCGGCCGCGCGCTGCAGGCCGGCGAACCGGTGGGCGTGATGCCGAGCTGGGACCCGCATAGCCTGGGCAGCCGGCCCTCGCTCTACGTCGAACTGCGGCAGAACGGGGCGCCAATTAATCCTGCGCCATATTTACGCGCCCGCTCGTGACGGTAGCCGGAAACACGCTTATGTGGCACTCTTGAGTCTGAACTGCGCCGGGCGGGCGCCAAGAGGAATGATCGCATGAAGCTCCGGTCCGGTTTGCTGGTTGGCGCCGCCTTCCTCGCGGGTGTCGGTGTCGGCCCGGCGTCGGGCTTGTTGGGCATGCATCCCTGGGGCGTCAGCTCCGCCCTGGCGCAGGACAGCGGCCGCACCGAGACCTACCGCCTGCTCGAGCTGTTCGGCGACGTGTTCGACAAGGTCCGCGCCGAATACGTCGAACCGGTCAACGACCGCGACCTAATCGAGAACGCCATCAACGGCATGCTCACCGGGCTCGACCCGCACAGCATGTACATGAACGCCAAGTCCTACCGCGACATGCAGGTCCAGACCCATGGCGAGTTCGGCGGCCTCGGGCTCGAGGTGACGCAGGATAACGGCATCATCAAGGTGGTTTCCCCGATCGACGACACGCCCGCCGCGCGTGCCGGCATCAAGGCGGGCGACCTGATCACCAGCATCGACAACACCACGGTGCAGGGCCTGTCGCTGAACGACGCGGTGGACAAGATGCGCGGCCCGCCCAATAGCCCGATCCATCTCGTGATCAAGCGCGAGAACGTCGACCAGCCGATCGAGCTCACCCTCAATCGCGAGGTGATCCACATCCAGGTGGTGAAAGCGCACCTGGAGGGCGACATCGGCTACATCCGGCTGACCCAGTTCAACGAGCAAAGCGACACCGCGGTGCGGGCGGCGGTGGCCAAGTTCCACCAGCAGATCGGCGACCGGCTGCAAGGCATCGTGCTCGACCTGCGCAACAACCCGGGCGGCCTGCTCGACCAGGCCATCGCCGTTTCGAACGACTTCCTGAACCAGGGCGAGATCGTGTCCACGCGCGCCCGACACCCCGATGACAGCCAACGCTGGAACGCCAAGCCGCCCGGCGACATCACCAACGGTCTGCCGCTGGTGGTGCTGACCAACGAGGGCAGCGCTTCGGCTAGCGAGATCGTCGCCGGCGCCCTGCAGGACCAGCATCGCGGCATCATCCTGGGCGAGCGCACCTTCGGCAAGGGCTCGGTGCAGACCGTGTTCCCGCTGCCGGGCAACGGCGCGATGCGGCTCACCACGGCGCGCTACTACACGCCGTCCGGCCGCTCCATCCAGGGCCTCGGCATCACGCCGGACGTGATGGTGGCGGAAAGCCGGGTGGACACGCCGCATTTCGGGCCCGAGCGGGAGGCCGACCTCAATCACACGCTGAAGAACCAGGGCGGCACTCCGCAGGACAGCGCAGCGCCGCGCACCGACCTGCCAGCGGTTGCCGCGACCATTCCTAAGCTGCCGCCGGAGACCTGGCCCGCGTTCGACCCGGCGAAGCCCGACACCGACTTTCAGTTGCAGCAAGGCCTCGTCCTGGTCCGCGCCATGGTCGCGCAGCAGCAGCGCCACGCCGCCGCGCGCTGAGCCATGGCGCGGTTGAACGGCTGGCGGACGCTCGCCGCCGCTTGGGCCGCCGTGTTCGTGCTGGCTGCGGGGTTGGCGGTGGTGTTGCAAGTCCTCGGCCCGCCGCCGCCCCAGGCCCGCGCCAGCGAGGTTGCGACCGCCAGCCCGCCCCCGCCGAACGCGACACCCGCGGCACCCACGCCGATCGCACCCGCGCCCGCCGCCGCCACGCCCGCCGCCTCCACGCCCGCCGCCTCCACGCCTGAACCGGTTGCGCCACCGGCCGCACAGACCGTCGCCAGCAACACGCCCGCGTCCACCGGCATCCCGGAGCCGCAGCCCGCCCTGCTGGAACCGGCGCCGGATTTCAGCGGCGCGCAACTGCCCCGCATCGCACCCGATGGCCGCAGCTCCATGCGCGTCTACGCCCGCGGCTACGACCTGGCAGACCGCCGCCCGCGCGTCGCCATGGTGGTGGTCGGCTTCGGCCTGTCCACCAACGACAGCATGGCCGCGCTGACCATGCTCCCGCGCGCCATCACCATCGGCATCTCCCCCTACACGAACGAGCGCACCGCAATGCCCGAAGCCGCACGCGCCGCCGGCCACGAGTTCCTGGTGACGTTGCCGATGGAGAGCCAGGGCTACCCGCTCAACGACTCAGGGCCGCGCGGCATGCTCACCGAAGCCGAGCCGGCCGACAATGACCGCAACCTCGAATGGACCCTGTCGCGCATCCAGGGCGAAGTGGGCGTCACCGGCGCGTCGGACGGCCTGCTGGGGGAGCGTTACGCCGCCTCCAACAGCACGTGGGACGCCGTTCGCGCCCAACTCGCCGCCCGCGGCCTGCTCTACGTGGATCCGCGCCCGGGTGTGGCGGTGAGCGGGCCCGCCGTCGACGTGAGCGTCGTGGTGGACGATCCGCCCGAGCGGGACATGATCGACGCCAAGCTGGCCCGGCTCGAGCAAATGGCGCGCGACCGGGGTGTGGCCATTGGGCTGGCCGAACGGGTGCGCCCAGTCACCATCGAGCGCATCACCGCCTGGGCGCGCGCGCTGGACGGGCGTGGCATCAACCTGGTTCCGGTGAGCGCCCTCATCCCCGCCGCGGCTGCCGCGCCGCCCGCCACCCCGTCCAAGCCGTGAGCGACCTGCCCTATCGCGCCAATGTCGGCGCCGCCCTGTTCAACCGCGACGGCCTGGTGTTCGTCGCCCGCCGCGCCGACCTGCCCAATGCCGAGGGTGCCCCCGGCGGCTGGCAGCTCCCCCAGGGCGGGATCGACGCCGACGAAGACCCGCGGGCGGCGGTGCTGCGGGAGTTGGGCGAGGAAATCGGCACCGACCGCGCCAGCATCCTCGGCGAACACCCCGACTGGCTGTGCTACGACCTGCCGCCCGAGCTCGTCGGCAAGGCGCTCGGCGGGCGCTATCGCGGTCAGCGGCAGCGCTGGTTCGCGCTGCGCTTCGAGGGCGCCGACACCGACATCCGGCTCGACCTCGACCCGCACCCGGAGTTCGACGCCTGGCGCTGGGCGCCGCTGTCGGAGCTGCCCAGCCTGGCCGTGGCCTTCAAGCGGCCGATCTACGAGGTCCTTGCCATGTCGTTCGCCCGGTTCGCCACCCCATGAGCCCCCAAACGACGATGCCGCCGTCCGAGCTCGAACAGCGCACCATGCGGCAGGTGGCCTGGCGCATCCTGCCGTTCCTGATGCTGGGCTACTTCATCGCCTTCGTGGACCGCGTGAACGCCGGGTTCGCGGCGCTGCAGATGAACGCCGATATCGGGCTCTCCCCCGCCGCGTTCGGGCTGGGCGGCGGGCTGTTCTACCTCACCTACGTGATCTTCGAGGTGCCAAGCAACATCGCGCTGGAACGGGTCGGCGCCCGCCGCTGGATCGCGCGCATCCTGGTCAGCTGGGGCGTGGTTTCGGCGGGCAGCGCCTTCGTGGTCGGGCCATACTCGTTCTACGCCGCGCGGCTGCTGCTCGGCGCGGCGGAGGCGGGCTTCTTCCCCGGCATCATCCTCTATCTCACCTACTGGTTCCCGCGCGCCTATCGCGGCCGCATCATCGCCATCTTCATGGTGGCCATCCCGGTCTCGAGCTTCATCGGCTCGCCAATCTCCGCCGCACTGCTGCAGACCAACGGCTGGCTCGGCCTGCATGGCTGGCAGTGGATGTTCCTGGCCGAAGCCATGCCCGCCATTTTGCTCGGCCTGCTAGCGCTGGTGGCGCTGCCAGACGGGCCGGACCGGGCGGCCTGGCTCTCCACCGAGCAGCGCATCTGGCTCGGCAGCCGCCTGGCGGAGGAGCGCACCACCGAGCGCGCGCCCGCCGCCAGCCTGGCCTCGCTGTGGCGCGTGGCAAGCAACAAATACGTGCTGGCGGCGTCGCTGATCTATGCCGGTGCGTCCGGCGCCAGCCAGTGCCTCTCGCTGTGGCAGCCGCAGATCATCAAGTCGTTCGGCCTGTCCAACATGCAGACCGGGTTGCTCAACATGCTGCCGTTCGGCATCGCCTCCGTGCTGATGGTGCTGTGGGGCCGCCGCTCCGACCGGCGGCAGGAGCGCGTGTGGCACACCGGCCTGCCCCTGGCGCTGCTCGCCGCCAGCCTGCTGGCGGCCACGCTGACCAACTCGCTGGGCCCGACCATGGTGCTGCTGTGCCTGGCCGTGACCGCCACCTACACCGTGAAAGGCCCGTTCTGGGCGCTGGCCACCGAGTGGCTGACGGTCGGCGCCGCGGCCGGCATCGCGCAGATCAACGCGGTGGGCAATTTGGGCGGGCTGGTGGGCTCGTCCCTGCTCGGCCTCATCAAGAACGCGACCGGAAGCTACCCGCTCGGCCTGCTTCCGCTGGCCGCGCTCTCTCTGGCAGGCTGCGCCGCGGTGCTGCTGATCGGCCGCAGCAACGACGCCACCGCCACGGCCCGGCGCCAAGCCGCCAGCCCGCACTTCCCCTGACCGTCCCCCACCAGGGCAAGCCGCGCCCTCACGCCTGGATCAATGTTCCCAGGCCGGAATGCAGGAACATCTCCAGCAAGCAGGCGTGCGGCTGCCGGCCGTCCATGATCACCGCGCCCTTCACCCCGGCGCGCACCGCGGCGACGCAGGTCTCCACCTTCGGGATCATCCCGCCGGTGATCACGCCCTGCCCGATCAGCCGTTCCACGTCGGCCACCGAGAGCTCGGGCATCAGCCGCCGCTCCCCGTCGAGCACGCCGGCCACGTCGGTCAGCATCAGCAGCCGCTGCGCCCCCAGCGCCCCCGCGATCGCCCCGGCGGCGGTGTCGGCGTTGATGTTGTAGGTCTTGCCGTCCTCGCCCATCGCCACCGGCGCGATCACCGGGATGATGCCGGCGCCGGTCAGGGCATGGATCACGCGGACGTCGACCGAGGCGGGCTCCCCGACATAGCCCAGGTCGAGCGCGCGCTCGATGTGGCTGCCCGGGTCCACCACGGTGCGGGACATCTTGCGCGCGCGGATCAGCCCGCCGTCCTTGCCACAAATCCCCACCGCCAGCGCGCCGGCGCCGTTGATCAGCCCGGCGACGTGTTTGTTCACGCTGCCGGCCAGCACCATCTCCACCACCTCCACCATGGCCGCGTCGGTCACCCGCAGCCCGTCGACGAAGGTGGACTGGATCGCCAGGCGCTGCAGCATGGCGTTGATCTGCGGCCCGCCGCCATGCACCACCACGGGGTTCACCCCCACCTGCTTGAGCAGCGCGATGTCCCGCCCGAAGCCGTGCGCCAGGTGCTCGTCGCCCATGGCGTGGCCGCCGTATTTCACCACCACGGTGGCGCCCGAGTAGCGCCGCATATAGGGCAGCGCGTGGGCCAAGATGCGCGCCTGCTCGGCGGCGTCGGCGGCGATCGTCTCGTCTTGGTCGGTGTCCATGGCCGCAGCTAAAGGCGGGTGACCGGCCAGGTCAACGGTGGGGGCAACGCCGCGGTCATGCTCTAGGCTCCCGGCTTTCTGGCGGCCCACCCGACCAGTTGCTGCCACAGCCGCGCGTAGCCCGGCCACGACACAAAGGCGGGTGGCGCCCAATGCGGCCCGCAATCGGAGGTGAAGGCGACCGACCGCCCGGCGCCGTAGCGGCCGGCCACGATCAGCGGGTGCCCGCCTGCGGTCGCCACCAGCTCGGCGCCGGGCTTGGGCGTGACGAGGTTGAGCCCGAGCAGCGCCGGCCACGCCCCGCCCAGCCCATCCACGATGCCATGGCCGGGCAGCAGCACCTCCGGGCGCAACCCCTGCGGCGCCTCCACCCGGTCGTCGGTGGGTTGCAGGCTGACCGGCAGCGCCTGCTCCACCGGGCTGCCGCAATAGCGCGCCTTGGCCTCGATGCCCTGGAACGTCAGGTAGCCGCCCACCATCACCAGGCCGCCGCCGGCCTGCACGTAGTCGCGGATCGACTCCAGCCGGTTGGGCAGCGTGGCGGACCGCACGAAGGTGTCCGGGTGCAGCAGCAGCGTGTTGGTGCCGATGTCGCTCAGCATGACGCAGTCGTAGGCGGCCAGTTCGGCGGCGGTCAGCGGGAAGTCGCGCGCGGCCACATGCGAGGGCTGGAACACCACCTCCCAACCGCCGGCCAGCAGCGCCTCGCGCAGCCACTGCACGCCCTCGAGGTATTCCGTGGTGGTGAAGCTGTCGAAGCCCTTCTGGTGGATGCTGTGGGTCATCCAGGACTCGCCTGCGATCAGGACTCGGCCGGCGTTCGTCATGATGCCCCCCGCACGCTGGCGAGCGCGTCGTCGATGGCGTCTCCCAGGCGGTCGACGACCATGCCGATTTCAGCGGGCGAGATGACGTAGGGCGGCGCCAGCAGGACGTGGTCGCCGCGCACGCCGTCCGCGGTGCCGCCGCCCGGGTAGCAGGCCAGGCCGCGGGCAAAGGCGGCGGCCTTGATGCGGGCGTGCAGCTTGAGCGCCGGGTCGAACGGGGCCTTGCTGGCGCGGTCGGCCACCAGCTCGATGCCGCGGAACAGGCCGCGCCCGCGCACATTGCCGACGTGGCGGTGGTTGCCAAGGCGCTCCACCAGGCGCTGCTCCAGTTGGTCGCCGCGCTCCATCACCTGCGCCAGCAGGCCGTCGTCGCGGATCACCTGCTGCACGGCGAGGGCGGCGGCGCAGGCGATCGGGTGGGCCAGGTAGGTGTGGCCATGTTGGAACGCGCCCGATCCGTCCCGCAGCGCCGCCACCACTCGGGCGGTGGCGAGCACGGCGCCGATCGGCTGGTAGCCGCCGCCCAAGCCCTTGGCGACGGCCTGGATGTCTGGCGCCACGCCCTCCTGTTCCCAGGCGTGCAGGCTGCCAGTGCGCCCCATGCCGCACATCACCTCGTCCAGAATGAGCAGCGCGCCGTGGCGGTCGCAAACGTCCCGCACGGCGCGGAAATATCCGGCCGGCGCCGGCACGCAGCCGGCCGTCGCGCCCACCACCGGCTCGGCCACGAAGGCTGCGACCCGGCCGGGTCCGACGCGCTGGAACTCCGCCTCGAGCTCGGCGGCCAGCCGCGCGGTGAACTCGGCCTCGGTCTCGGCCTCGTGCTGCCCGCGATAGGCGAAGGCGGGCGAGACGTGGCTGAACGCGGGCGCCAGCAGCGGCGCAAACGGCTCCCGCCGCGCCGCGCTGCCCCCCGCCGCCAGCGCGCCAAGGGTGTTGCCGTGGTAGCTCTGCCGCCGGGCGATGAAGTGGCCGCGCGCCGGCTGGCCGCACTCGACGAAGTATTGCCGCGCCAGCTTCAGCGCCGCTTCCATCGCCTCCGAGCCGCCGGAGACGAAATACACCCATGCCAGCCCGCCGGGTTCGTGGCCCACCAGCATGTCCGCAAGCGCTTCGGCCGGTTCGGACGAGAAGAAGCTGGTGTGCGCGTAGGCCAGTTGCGCGGCCTGCCGCTGGATCGCCTCGATCACCTTCGGGTGGCCATGCCCCAGGCAGCTCACCGCCGCCCCGCCCGACGCGTCCAGCACGGCATTGCCGCCGGAATCGTGCAGCCAGGCGCCGCTGCCCCCGGTGGCGACCGACGGCGGCGGGCCGCGCAACGTGCGGTGCATCACCCGGGTGGTGCGCGGCGGCGACGCATGGGTGCCGAGGGCGGCCAACGGGCTCGACCCGCTCGTTCGCGGCAAGGCGGCGTCTGGATCGGCGGGACCGCTATGCTGCTGCTGCATGGTTGGAACCCCTCTGAGCGGGCGACGATGACAGCCGTGATCCGGTTTACACAAGCCATGGTTTCGCGCCCACGGTAAGGCGGCGGCGCCGGGCTGGACTATGCTGGTCTCGGCCGATGGCCAAACAGGATGGGGCAGACATCGTGAGCGCTACCGAGAGCGGACCAGGGCGGCCGCGCGAGTTCGTCGTGGTGACCGGGGCGTCGACCGGCATCGGGGCCGCCGTCGCGCGCGAGCTGGCCAGCCGCGGCTATCACGTCCTCGCCGGCGTGCGGCGCGACGCGGACGGTGGCGCGCTCAGGGCTGCGAACCTCGAGCCTGTCATGCTCGACATCACCAACGAGGCCGCCATCGCCGCGCTGGCCAGGCACATCGCCGACGATCCCGAACGGCGTCCCCTGCGTGCGCTGGTCAACAATGCAGGCATCGGGGTCAACGCGCCGGTGGAAACGCTTCCACTTGCCGAATGGCGCCGGCTGTTCGACGTCAACCTGTTTGGCCAGATCGCGATGACACAGGCGCTGCTGCCGGCGCTCATCGCCAGCCGCGGCACGATCGTCACCATGTCTTCGGTCGGCGGCAAGGTGGCGATGGCGACCTACGGCCCCTACGCCGGGTCGAAATTCGCGCTCGAGGCGGTCAGCGACGCGTTGCGCCGGGAGGTTGCGCGCCTCGGCGTGAAGGTCGTCGTGGTCGAACCCGGCGCCGTCAGGACCGAGATGCTCGGCCGGGTGGCCGCTGCCGGCGAGAGCATCGTTGCCGCGATGAGCGTGGAGCACCGTGGTCGCTACGCCCTGCTCATGCGCGCCGTGATCGCGCAGGCCCAGGCGGCCATGCCCAACGCGGTGCCGGCGGCAGAGGCAGGCCGGGTGGTGGCGAACGCAATCGCCAGCAAGCGACCGCGCACCCGCTACACGGTCGGTCGGGACGCGGCGATCATCGTGCGTCTTGCCAAGCATCTGTCTGACGGACTGCTCGACCGCCTGCTCGCCCGCGCGCTCAAGCCGCATCTTCGGGACGCCCTGCCAGACAGGTGATCGTGCCGGGTCGAGCCGATCTTCCTAGCGGTGGGGTATTCGGGGCAGTCTAGACATGAAGCGGAGCGACCACCATGGACCCAGCCGACCTGACCGCCACCGCCGCCCGCGCCCGCATCGAGGCCGGCCAACTCACCCCGGCCGCCCTCCTCGAGGCCTGCCTCGACCGTATCGCCGCCCGCGAGCCCGCCCTCCACGCCATGGCCCATCTCGACCCGGCGCAGGCCCGCGCCGCAACCGCCCGACCGGGCCCGCTGCACGGCCTCCCATTGGGCGTAAAGGATGTGCTCGACACTGCCGACATGCCCACCGCCTACAATTCCCCGATCTGGGCCAATTGGCAGCCCCATGCCGACGCCAGCGCCGTCGCCTCGGCGCGCCAGGCCGGCGCCATCGTGCTCGGCAAGACCGTCACCACCGAGTTCGCCACCCGCCATCCCGGCCCCACCACCAACCCGCACAACCCCGCCCACACGCCTGGAGGCTCCAGCAGCGGCTCGGCCGCGGGCGTGGCCGCCGGCTACTTCCCGTTCGCCTTCGGCACCCAAACCGCCGGTAGCGTCATCCGCCCCGCCGCCTATTGCGGAGTGGTCGGCTACAAGCCCAGCTACAACCTGATCGAACGCCACGGCATGAAGCTCATGTCCTTCAGCCTGGACACCGTCGGCGTGATCGCCCGCAGCGTGGCCGACTGCGCCTTGCTCGCCAGCACCCTTTCCCGCCGCGACCTCGGCGACCCCGAGACAGCGCCCTCCCACCGCCTGCGCATCGGCGTCTGCCGCTCCCCTGCCTGGCCCAGCGCCGACGCGGCCACGCAAGCGCTCCTGGCCGATGCCGCCACGCGCCTCTCTGCGGCTGGCGCCACCGTCGTCGACCTCGAGCTCCCGCCGCTGTTCGCCGCGGCCGCCGACGCCCACCCGATCGTCATGAACGCCGAAAGCGCCCGCGCCATGGCCTGGGAGCTCGCCAACCACGCCGACCGATTGAGCGACGGCCTGCGCGAGCGGCTCGAATGGGGCCTCACCCAAACCCCCGCCGCGCTCGACGCCGCCCTCGCCACCGTCGCCCAAGCCCGCGCCGCCTTCGCCGCAGCGACCGCCGCCGTCGACGTCCTGCTCACCCCCGCCGCCCCCGGCGAAGCCCCCGCCGGCCTCGGCTGGACCGGCGACCCGGCGTTCAACTCGCTCTGGACCGCCCTGCACGTCCCCTGCGTCACCATCCCCGCCGCCACCGGCCCCACCGGCCTCCCGCTCGGCCTGCAGATCGTTGCTCCCATGGGCGCCGACGCCCTCGCCCTCGCCGCCGCGCGTTGGATGCAAGCCGCGCTGAACTGAGCGGACCGCCGGACGTACGCCCTGCCTAAAATCGCTCGAGCCCGCACCGGGCCGGGCTAGCTTGCCGCCAACGCAGCCAGGCTGGCCCGCAACGCCTCCATGCCGAGCCCGGTCTGGCTGCTCGTCGTCACCACCGTGGGGAACGCCGCGGCGTGCGCGCGGGCCAGCGCGGTCACCTCCGCCTGCTTGGCCGCCAATGCGCGTGGCTTCACGTCGTCGGCCTTGGTCAGCACCAACTGGTAGGTCACCGCCGCCCGGTCCAGCAGCTCCATCGCCGCGGTGTCGGAGGCCTTCAGCTCGATGCGCGAGTCCAGCAGCAGCAGCACGCGGCGCAACGTGGGCCGGCCGCGCAAATACTGGAACATCAGGTCCTGCCAGTCTTCCTTCACCGACTTGGCGGCCTGCGCATAGCCGTAGCCCGGCATGTCCACCAGGGTCAGCCGCCCGCCCAGGTCGAAGAAGTTGAGCTGCCGGGTGCGGCCCGGCGTGTTGGACGCGCGGGCCAGCGCCTTGTGCCCCACCAGCCCGTTGATCAGCGAGGACTTGCCCACATTGGAGCGCCCCGCGAAAGCGATTTCCACCTCGGACGGCGGCGGCAGTTGCTCGAGCTTCTGCGCGGCGAAGAAGAACGCGCAGGGTTGGGCAAACAGCAGCCGCCCCGCTTCAAGCTGCGCGGCCTCGATTTGCTCCGGTGTTAGCTCTTCACCTTCGCGCTCCGAGGCAACGCCGTCGTGGCCGGGGCCGTGCTCGCCATCCGGGTCCTGCGCATGATCAGCCATTGCTGCGCCACCGTAAGAGTGTTGTTCCAGCTCCAATAGATCAGCAGCCCGGCCGGAAAGCGGCCCATCATGAACATGAAGATCAGCGGCATGAACTTGAACAGCTTGGCCTGCATCGGGTCGGGCGGTGGCGGGTTCAACTGCTGCTGCAGATACATCGTGCCGCCCATGATCAGCGTCCACGCCGACAGGTGCAGGAACGGGGCGAGATGCGTCGGGTCGAACGGCACCAGGCCGAACAGGTTGAACACGTTGGTCGGGTCGAGCGCCGACAGATCGTGCACCCAGCCAAAGAACGGCGCGTGCCGCATCTCGATGGTGACGAAGATCACCTTGTAGAGCGAGAAGAACACCGGGATCTGCACCACCATCGGCAAGCAGCCCGCCGCCGGGTTCACCTTTTCCGCCTTGTAGAGCCCCATCATCTCGGTCTGCAGCTTGGTGGGATCGTCCTTGTAGCGCTCGCGCAGCGCGGTCATCTTCGGCCCGAGCAGCTTCATCTTGCTCATCGACCGGTAGGACTTGTTGGCCAGCGGGAAGAACAGCGCCTTCACCGCCACGGTGAACACCATGATCGCCAGGCCGAAATTGCCCAGCACGCCATTGAGCCAGTCCAGTGCATAGAAGATCGGCTTGGTCAGGAACCAGAAGTAGCCGAAATCCACCGCATACGAGAACAGCGGCACATGCTCCGTCGCCTCGTAGTGGCTCAGCAGCGTGACCACCTTGGCGCCCGCGAACGCCCGCGACGCCAGGCTCACCTGCGCACCCGGCGCCACCACCTGCGCGTCCGTGGCGATGAACTCCGCCCCGTAGCGCACCGGGCCGGTCGCGGCGGGGCCATAGCGGAACGTGGCGGTCTCCGGCGTGTCCTGGCTTGGGATGGCCGCGGTCAGCCAGTATTTGTCGGTAATGCCGCCCCAACCACCGGTGGTCTGGGCGGTCTGCGCCACCCCGTCGTGCTTTTCCGCCTCAGATTTCACGGTGGCATAGCTCGGATCGACCAGCCGGCCGTCGAACACGCCCACCGGGCCCTCGTGCAGGATGTAGAACCCGGCGGTGACCGGCTGGTAGTCCCGCCGCACCCGCTCGAACGGCCGCAGCGACACCGGGGCGCCGCTGCTGTTCTTCACCGTCTGCGTGGCGCCGAACATGTAGTTGTCGTCGATCGTGTAGGTGATGCTGAACAGCAGCCCGGCGCCGTTGTCCCAGCTCAGCGTAAGCGGCGCGTCCTGGGTCAGCTCCTTGCCCGAGGCGGTCCAGACCGTTGCGTCGTCAGGCAGCTTTACGCCTTGCGTGTCGCTGGTCCAGCCGTATTGGATGTAGTTCGGCTCAGGGTCGGATTGCGGCTCCAGCACCCGCACCAACGGCGAGCTCGTCGCCACCTCCTCGTGGTAGTCGCGCAGCACCAGGTCGTCCAGCAGCGCGCCGCGCAGGTTCACGCTGCCCGCCACCTTGGGCGCGTTGATCGGCACCCGCGGCGTTTCCTTCGGCGGCGGCACCGCTTCGGGCTCGGTGCCGGTGTAGGCCGGGCTAGCGACCTTCGGCGGCGACGGCACGTTCCGGCTCAGCGCCACCTGCTGCTGCTGCGGCTGCCGCGCCGTCTTCGGCAGCAGCAATTGGAACGTGACCAGGATCGCGAGCGAGATCGCAATGGCCGTGATGAGGCGCTTCTGGTCCATGCTGGCGGTCAGCTCTCACGGTCTGGCACGGGGTCATAACCACCCTCGTGCCATGGGTTGCAACGCAGGACGCGGCGAACGGCCAGGCCGCTGCCACGGATCGCGCCATGTACGCGCAGGGCCTCGGCAGCGTAGTCACTGCATCCGGGATAGAACCGGCAATTGGCGCCGAGCACGGGTCGGATGGTCCATTGGTAGGTGTTGACGGCCGCGCGCAATGCCAGTGCTGCCGGGCTCATAGCATGAGCCTCATAGCGCCCGCCTCATAGCACGGGCGGCGGCAGCGCGCCCACCTTCTGCAGCGCGCGCTGCAGGTCGTCCAGCAGCAGCGGAAACGGCCGCTCGCGGGTGCCCTCCCGCCCGATCAGCACCAGGTCGATCGCCGGCAGGCTGCGTTGCCGCAGCAACAGGCGGGCGGCTTCCTTCAGGCGGCGGCGCGTGCGGTTGCGGATCACGGCGTTGCCCACCTTCTTCGTCACGGTGAAGCCTAGCCGCACCCCGTCTACGTCGGATGGGTCCGCCGCCTGCAGCACCAGACCCGGCATCACCGCCTTGCGGCCGGACTTGGCAAGCCGGAGGAAGTCGGCGCGTCGCTTGAGGCGGCCGGCTGGCGGAAGAAGCGCCATCGGCGCCACGTCGGGCGCCATCGCGGTTGCTAGCCTGCGGTCGCACCGGGTGGAATCACCCGGTGCGTGAATCGCCGGGCCAGATGAATCTAGACTCCTTTCCATCTGGGTACAGCCGGATGGAAAGGAGTCTAGGCCGACAGCTTCTTGCGGCCGATCCGGCGGCGATTGGCGATCACCTTGCGGCCGCCCACGGTAGACATACGCGTGCGAAATCCGTGACGCCGCTTGCGGACCAGCTTGGAAGGTTGATAGGTACGCTTCACGGCGGGCCTCCAAATGCCATATCGGGCGCTCGCTCACGCGGGCCCCTCATCAGGCGGCTGCGTATAGGCGGGATGGCCCGGTGCCGTCAATTCGCCGACTGGGAGACTGATCATCGCCGACCTCGCAACCACCGTCATTGCCGCCCTCGGCTGTATGGCCTTGGGAACCATCGGCGGGATTTTTGCCGACCGCCGACACAAGCCATCGGCGGCCGAAATGGCGACCTTGCGGGCCCAGGCCGGCCGTGTCGGCGAGCTCGAGCAGGAACTCGCCACCCGCCGGGCCCATTTGCGCCAAATCCGCCACGACATCCGCGGCGCCCTCTCGCCGGCCCTGCTCGCGTCCGACCGCCTGCTCGCCAGCCCCGACCCGGCGATCAAGCGCTCGGCCGACATCGTGGTCCGCTCGGTGGACCGCGCCATTGTGCTGCTCGCCGACAGCCCGGAGCCCAAGCGTGACGAACCCCAAGCCGCCACGCTCAGTCCTCCCGCCGGTCCTTGAACTCGACGTCGCGGTGCACGTGCACGCTCATCAGGATGCCGAAGCCAAACATCACCGTGAGCGACGCCGAGCCACCATAGGACACCAGCGGCAGCGGCACCCCGCCGACCGGGATGGCGCCCATTACCATGGCCACGTTCACCGCCACGTAGAGGAAGAAGTTGGTGGCGATGCCAAGCGCCACCAGGCGGCCGAACTGGTGGCGGCAGCGCAACGCGATGGCCATGGCGCCCATTACGATCAGCGCCAGCAGGCCCAGCAGCGCCAGGCAGCCGACAAAGCCGAACTCCTCCGCCAGCATGGTGAAGATGAAGTCGGTCTGCTTCTCCGGCAGGAAGTTCAGGTGCGCCTGGGTGCCCTGCAGGAAGCCCTTGCCCCACATGCCGCCCGAGCCGAGCGCGATCTTGGACTGCTGGATGTTGTAGCCGGCGCCGAGCGGGTCGGTCTCCGGGTTGAGGAAGGTCTCGATCCGCGCCCGCTGGTAGTCGTGCAGGTAGCCGAACGCCACCCGTGCCGCGAACGGGATCGGCAGCACGGTCAGCGCGATCTTCCACCACCGCACCCCCGCCGCCAGGAACACCGAGGCGCCCACCAGGCCGGTGATGACCGCGGTGCCGAGGTTCGGCTCCTTCAGGATCAAGCCCACCGGCAGCAGCACGGCGGCCACCGGCGGGATCAGGAACAGCGGGTTGCCGATCCGCTCCCAGCTCGCCCGGTGGAACCAGGACGCCAGCGCCAGCACCAGCGCGATCTTCATCAGCTCCGACGGCTGGAGCTGGAAGCTGCCGATCTCGATCCAGCGCTGCGCCCCCTTGCCGACATGGCCGAACCGCAGCACCAACACCAGCAGCCCGATCGAAAACCCGTAGAGCGGCCAGGCCAGGCGGGCGATGAAGCGGATGTCCACCATGGCCACGCACAGCATCATCACCAGCCCGAAGGCGAAGCGCATCGCCTGCTTGGAGGCATAGGGCTCCGGCGAGCCGCCCGCCGCCGAATACAGCGCGACATACCCCACCGCCGCCAGCGCGCAGATCAGCAGCACGTAGAGCCAGGAGATCTGGAACAGCTTGGTGGTCAGCCCAAACGACGGCTCCGCCCGGATCAGTCGGCGCTCGTTGATCATGACCCTCGACCGAAGCCGCCGCCAGGCGGGGCTGGAGTCGCCGTCACGTCTGTTGCGCCAGCTTCTGGCCCTGCGGCTCCACCCGGTTCACCGGGTCGCGCGTCAGCACGTCGGCCATGATGTCGCGCGCCAGCGGGGCCGCCGCCTGGGCGCCCGCGTTGCCGTGCTCCACCACCAGGCTCACCGCGTAGCGCGGCGCGTCATAGGGCGCGAAACACACGAATAGCGCGTGCGGCCGGTATTCCCACGGCAGGTTCTCCGACTTGAAGTTGCCATGCTCGCGCAACTCGCGGGACACGTGGCGCACCTGGCTGGACCCGGTCTTGCCGGCCAACTGCACCCCCGGCATGTTCAGCCGGGCCAGCGGCGCCGTGCCGCCCGGCTCGTTCACCACGGCGTACATGCCCTCGCGGCAAAGCTGCAGGTGCCGCTCGGCCACGTTCATGCTCGGCCAGTCGGCAGGCGCCTGCCCCGGTTGCGCCGCCCCGTTCAACAGCCGGGTCAGGTGCGGCTGCACCGCCCGCCCGGTGGCCACCCGCGACACGTAGGTGCACAGGGCGAGCGGCGTCACCTCCACGTAGCCCTGGCCGATGCCGCAGTTCACCGTGTCGCCAATGCCCCAGGGGTGGCCCTGCGCCATGCGCCACTCGCGGGTCGGCATGAGCCCGCGGCGGGCGCCGGGCAGCTCGATCTCGAGGTCCACGCCGATGCCGAAGCGGTTGGCCATCGCGGCCACGCGGTCGATGCCGCAACGCCGGGCCAGTTCGAAGAAGAACACGTCGCACGAGTTCTTAAGCCCGCCGCGCACATCCAGCGCGCCGTGGCCGTTCTTGCTCCAGCAGTGGAACCGCGTGTCCCCCACGTCCAGATAGCCGGGGCACACGATGCGGTCGCTGGGGCCGATCACCTTGCCCTCCAGCCCGGCCATCGCCACCGCCATCTTGAACGTCGAACCCGGCGGATACACCCCAGCGGTCGCCTTGTTGATCAGCGGGGCGCGGCGGTTCTCGGTCCACTCCACCCATTGCGCCTGCGACACGCCGGAGTTGAACAGGCTCGGGTCGAACGAAGGCGTGGTGGTCATCGCCAGCACCTCGCCGTTGCGGCAATCCATCACCACGGCCGAGGCGCTGAGGTCGGTGAGCCGCCCCAGCACCGTCTTTTGCAGCTCGTAGTCGATGGTCAGCCCGACGTCCTGGCCCGGCGTGCCCTCTTGGCGATCCAGCTCGCGGATCACCCGGCCGACCGCGTTCACCTCCATCTGCACGTCCCCGGCGCGGCCGCGCAGCTTGAGGTCGTGGAACTTCTCGATCCCGGCCCGCCCGATCCGGATGCCGGGCAGCGCCAGCATCGGGTCGTCGCCCATGTCGGCCTCGGACGGTGGCGCCACGTAGCCCACCACGTGCGCCAAGTCCGGCCCGGCCGGGTACAGCCGCGAGGTGCCGACGTCGACCAGGATACCCGGCAGGTCCGGCGCGTTCACCTCGATGCGCGCCATGTCGTCCCACGACAGGAACTCGCGCAACACCAGAGGGATGAAGCGCCGGCGATGATGCATCTCGCGGTCGATGCGGGCGCGCTCGTGGTCGGCCAGCGGCAGCACCTGGCTGAACGCGTCCAGCGTGCCGCCCACGTCGTTGGTCTCCTCCACCATCAGCAGCGCGCGCCAGTTGAGCTTGTTGCCCGCCACCACCGTGCCGAACCGGTCCAGCACGTGGCCGCGCGGCGGGGCGATCAGCCGCGAGCTGATGCGGTTGCTCTCCGCCAGCGTCTCGTAGCGGGCGCCATCCACCACCTGCACCTGGTAGAGCCGGCTGGCCAGCACGCCCAGCACGCCCAACTGGCCCGCCCCAAGCAGCAGCGCGCGCCGGGTGAAAACGCCGGTGGTCTTGCTCTCCTTCTTCATGCCTGGCTCGGGTCGGCCAGGCCGCGATGGGCGCGGATGAACAGCGTGGCCAACATCGGATACACCCCCGCCGCCAGCGCCCACTCGAACAAAGCGGGCGCCGGGGAAAACAGCCGCACGGTCAACGCGCAGGTGAGCGCCCATTGCAGCAGGGACGCGCCGGCCGCCACCCCCACGAAGGTGAGCCACACCAAAATGAAGCCACGCCGCACCAGCCCGCGCCGCCAGCGCACCACCAGGCCGTGAACGATCAGCAGCACCAGCACCGAGGCGCCGATCGGCGACAGCCCCAGCAAGTCCGCCAGCAGCCCGACCGCGAACACCATGGCCGGCGGCATCGAGGCGGGGCGGAACAGCGACCAGAAGAACACGCAAGCCACCGCCACCGCCGGCTGCCACTCCGCCTGGCCCGGCACGCCGAGCGGGAACGCCGTCGCCAGCAGCAGCAGGCAGGTGCAGGCGGCGGGGAAGGCCGCGCGCGCGGCGGCGTCCAACTGGCGCCACAGCGTCGGGCGGGGGCGGATGCCGGGCGTCTTGTCCATCAGTGCTTCCGGTCTGCCATCATGCGGGCCGGCGCTTCCGGCGGCTGAATGCCGGTCAGCCCGTAGTCGAAAATGCGCACCACCTCCAGCCGGTCCAGCCGCGCGAACGGCTCCACCTCGGGCACGTTGCTGGCCGTGTAGTGCACCAGCCCCACCGGCAAGCCGGCCGGAAACGCGTTGGCCTCCGCCGACGTCACCACCCGTTCGCCTTCGGCCGGCATCGTGCCCTCGGTCCAGAACATCAACCGCGGCCGCGGATTGTTGGTCCCCACCAGCATCGCGCGGCCATGGCTGCCCTCGAGCGTCACCGGGATGCGGCTATTGATGTCGGTGATCAGCAGCACGCGCGCGCTGCGCATGCCCACCTCCGTCACCCGCCCCACCAGGCCGCGGCCGTCGAGCGCGATCTGGCCCTTCACGATCGGCCGGTTCGGCCCGGTGGAGAGCAGCACGGCGCGGGCATACACGCCGCCGGCGTCGGCCACCACGCGGGCGGTGACGTAGGAGGGCGCCGGGTCGGGGATCCAGTTGAGGTTGGATTTCAGCGCCGCGTTCTCCGCATCGAGCGCCATCGCCACCTCTTGCCACCGCCGCAAGCGCTCGTTTTCCTCACGCAGGCGATCGTTGTCCGCGCGCAACGCCAGCAGGTCCTGCCCGTCCGCCACCATGGTGTGCACGGTGGCGATCGGCGCCGAGGCGATGGCGAAGATCGGCGCCAGCGCGTCGGCCAGCGCCATGCGCATCCGTTCCGCCAGCACCGCATCGGCCTTGCCCAGCAACAGCACGCCGAACGCCGCCACGATCAGCATGGGCAGCGTCAACCGGGACAGCGCCTGGCGGACCGGGATGGACAGCCGGATCACGGGCTAGATGGACTCCTAGTACATGGACGTGAGCACGTTGCGGAGCCGCTTCATCTCTTCAAGCGCGCGCCCGGTGCCGAGTGCCACACACGATAGCGGCTCTTCCGCCACCACGACAGGCAGCCCCGTGGCGTCACGCAAGACTTGATCCAGCCGGTACAGCAGCGCCCCGCCCCCGGTCAGCACGATGCCCTTGTCGACGATGTCGGCGGCCAATTCCGGCGGCGTGTTCTCCAGCGCCACCTTCACCGCCTCCACAATGGCGCTCACCGGCTCGGCCAGGCTCTCGGCGATCTGGCGCTGGCTCACCAGCACCTCGCGCGGCACGCCGTTCATCAGGTCCCGCCCCTTCACCTCGCGGTAGGGGCCTTCCTCCTGGTAGTCCGGCGGGCAGGCCGCGCCGATGTCGATCTTGATCCGCTCGGACGAGCTCTCGCCGATCAGCAGGTTGTGGTTGCGCCGGATGTAGCTGACGATCGCCTCGTCCATCTTGTCCCCGCCAGTGCGCACGCTGCGGCTATACACGATGCCGCCCAGCGAGATCACCGCCACCTCGGTGGTGCCGCCGCCGACGTCCACGATCATCGAGCCGGACGGTTCGGTCACCGGCAACCCGGCGCCGATCGCCGCCGCCATCGGCTCCTCGATCAGCATCACCCGCCGCGCGCCGGCACTCTCCGCGCTCTCCTGGATGGCACGGCGCTCCACCGCGGTGGAGCCGGACGGCACGCAGACGATGATCAGCGGCGAGGAGAACCCGCGCCGGGCATGCACCTTGCGGATGAAATGCTTGATCATCTCCTCCGCCACCTCGAAGTCCGCGATCACACCGTCGCGCAGCGGCCGAATGGCGGAGATGTTGCCGGGGGTGCGCCCCAGCATCTGCTTGGCCTCCTCGCCCACCGCCAGCACCTGCTTCTTGCCGCGCACGTCGGCGATGGCGACCACGGAGGGCTCTGCCAGCACGATGCCGCGGCCCTTCACATACACCAGCGTGTTGGCCGTGCCGAGGTCGATGGCCATGTCGGCAGACATGAACCCGAACAATCGTCCAAGCATCGGCGGGGACTTCCAGGATGGGGGAGCAGCGGTGGAGGCGAGGGCTTAGCCGCCTCCCTGGCCAGGGGCAAGCCCGCCGCATGCCTGCCACATGCCCGCCACAGTGAAGTTGCATGTCCGGTAGCAAACCACGCAGCTTTGTCATGCGTTAAGCTGCATGACGAACAACCCGCCAGTTTGGCCCCTGCAGGAGTGAGTGACATGATCCTACGCCGAGCCCTACCCGTCGCCGCGGTGTCTTTGGCGCTTTGCCTTGGCGCCTGCACCGACCCGAACGATCCAGGCCAGCGCGCCGTTGGTGGCGGCGTGATCGGCGGCCTTGGCGGCGCGGGCATCGGCGCGCTGGCCGGCGGCGGCAAGGGCGCCCTGATCGGCGGCCTGGCTGGGACCGCGGTCGGCGCCGGTGTCGGCGCTGCCACCACCCCGCAGCGCCCCGGCTACTAGTGTCCTGCCTCCGAAGTTCGTTGCCCTCGCGACGGACGGAGGAGACAAGCAGGCTACTGCAAACAAAGAGCGAGTGTCCCTGAACTTCGCCTACGAACTTCAACACTAGGACACTAGCGCCTGAAGCCGCCGCCCTCTCCCGCCCGCGGGAGGGGGCAAGCCCTCAATGCTGCAGCACCGCCTCACTCCGTCGCGTGCCCTGCAAGACCGCGCTGCCAAGCGCCGCCACCACGATATTGGCCGCCAGCGCCAACAACCCGATATAGACCGTGTAGCTCTGCCCGCCCAACACCATGGCATGCAGCGGCTTCAGCCCGTCGCTCCAGCACACCAGCGTGCCGCCGACGAACCCTACCGCCCAGCCCGCCAGCAGCGCCGGGCCGCGGAACCAGCGGGTGAACAGGCCGAACACCACGGCGGGGAAGGTCTGCATGATCCATAGCCCGCCGAGCAACTGCAGGTTCAGCGCCACGGAGTTGTCCAGGAACAGGATGAAGCCCAGCGCGCCGAGCTTCACCACCAACGACGTCGTCTTGGCCACCGCCGCCTCGCGCTCGGGCGTCACCGCCGGGTCGACATAGGCCTTCCAGAAGTTGCGCGTGAACAGGTTGGCCGCGCCGATCGACATCACCGCCGCCGGCACCAGTGCCCCAATCGCCACCGCCGCGAACGCGAACCCGGCGAACCAGCCCGGGAACACCGCCTTGAACAGCGCCGGCACCACCTCGTTGGCGGTCGCCGGCTTCACGCCCGCCGCATAGGCCATGTAGCCCAGCAACGCGATCAGCCCCAGCAGCAGCGTGTAGGCCGGCAGCAGCACCGCGTTCTTGCGGATCGTGTTGGCGCTGCGCGAGGCGAACACCCCCGTGAGCGTGTGCGGATACATGAAGGCGGCCAGCGCCGAGCCCAGCGCCAGGCTGGCATAGGGCAGGTATTGACCCGGCGTCAGCAGCGTACTGCCCGACCCCTTGGCCTTGAACCCGGCCGCCGCCGCCGCGAACACCGCGCCGTAGCCACCCAGCCGCATCGGAATGATCGCCACCGCCGCGAGCACCACGATGTAGATCATGATGTCTTTCACGAACGCGATTAGCGCCGGCGCGCGGAGCCCCGCGGAATAGGTGTAGAGCGCCAGGATGAGGAACGCCGCCACCAGCGGGATTTCGCCGCCCAGGCCGAGCGCCTTGATCACCACCTCCATGCCGATGAGCTGCAGCGCGATATACGGCATCGTCGCCAGCACGCCGGTGAGCGCCACCGCCAATTCCAGCGGGCGCGAGCCGTATTGCGCATGCACCACGTCCGCCGCCGTGACATGCCCGGCCTTGGCCGCCACCGCCCACAGCCGCGGCATGATGCAGAACACCACCGGGTAGACCAGGATGGTGTATGGCAGCGCAAAGAACCCGTAGGCGCCGGCCGTATACACCAGCGCCGGAACCGCAATGACGGTGTAGGCGGTGTAGAAGTCGCCGCCCACCAGGAACCACGTGATCACGGTGCCGAACTGGCGCCCGCCGAGGCCCCACTCGTCGATATGCGCCAGCGTGGCCGGTTTGCGCCAGCGCGCGGCGATGAAGCCCAACACCGTGACGAGGGCAAAACAGAATAGGAATACGCCGAGCGCCCACCAGTCCAGCGGGGCGCTACTCATCCTCGTGGCTCCCGGCCGTGCTGCGCAGCACCAGGTAGGTGAGCCCGGCCGTCACCGGCACCCAGGCGAGCTGGTACCAGTAGAAGAACGGAAACCCGAACAGGCTCGGCCCGGCGTGGTTGTAGAACGGCAGCCAAAGCAAGCCGATGAACGGGATCAGCAATAGACCGGCCAACTCGCAGTCCTCCACGGGTCACGTTACAAGCTGCAACCATCCGTTGTGGCTTTACGTCCGCTGACGCCATTCGACAAGCAGCCTCGGATGGGGTGCTAGCCGACGAACGCGCTCGCCGTGTAGCCCTGCACGAACAACAGGGCGCGCAGATCGGCATGGTTCACCTGCAGGCGCACGGCAGCGGCCACCACCGGCTTGGCATGGAACGCCACCCCCATGCCGGCCGCCGCGAGCATCGCCAGGTCGTTGGCGCCGTCCCCCACCGCCAACGTCGCCGCCAGCTTCAGCCCGCGCGCCGCCGCCAGCTCTTCCAAGGCCGCCAGCTTGGCGCCACGGTCCAACACCGGCGCGGCCACCTCCCCGGTCAGCACCGTGCCATCATCCAGCAGCGTGTTGGCGCGGTGCAGGTCGAAGCCGCACAGTTCGGCCACCCGCGCGGTGAAGAAGCTGAACCCGCCCGACACCAGCGCGGCCGTCGCATTGTGCGCCCGCATGGTCGCCACCAGCGTCTGCGCCCCCGCGGTCAGCCGCACGCCGGACCAGGTCCGTTCCAGCGCCGCCAGCTCCAGCCCGCGCAGCAACGCCACCCGCTCGCGCAGCGCGTCGGCGAAGTCCACCTCGCCGTTCATCGAGCGCCACGTGATCGCGGCCACTGGCTCGCCCAGACCCGCCTCGGCCGCCAACTCGTCCAGCGTCTCGCCCACCACGATCGTGCTGTCCATGTCGGCCACCAGCAAGCCCTTGCGCCGCCCGCGCGAACGGCTTGGCAGCGCGTCCACCGCCTCGCCCGCCAGGGCCGCGCGCACCGCCGCCATGTCCGGTGCGGCCGGGCAGGCGATGTCCACCGCCTCGCCGGGCGACAGCACGGCCGGCGTGCCGCCCTGGACGGCGTCCCGCACGCGGGTGATCGTGCCGGGGGAGAGCGTGGCCGCGTCGCGGGCGGCCACCAGGGTGAGGATGTGCGGCATGGCCCCCAAGACTGGTTCAGCCCAGGCGCAATGGCAGAGTGAGGCGGCGCGGGCAAGGCGGGCGATCATCGTCACCGGCCCCACCTGCAGCGGCAAGTCGGCGGCGGCGCTCGAGCTGGCGCGGCGCTTGGGCGGCACCGTAATCAACGCCGACTCCATGCAGGTGTACCGTGACCTGCGCATCCTGACCGCCCGCCCCAGCCCGGCGGACGAAGCCGCCGCCCCTCACGCGCTCTACGGCGTGCGCCCGGCCGCCCAGCCCGGCAGCGTGGCCTGGTGGCGCGGCGCCGCCCTGGCCGCGATGGACGCCGCCACCGTGCCCATCCTGTGCGGCGGCACCGGCCTCTACCTGCGCGCCCTCACCGCCGGGTTGGCCGACATCCCCGACCCCGGCGCCGCCGCGCGCGACGAAGCCCGTGACCTGCTGGCCACCACCGGCGCCGCCGCGCTGCACGCCCGCCTCGCCGCCGCCGACCCGGCGACCGCCGCCACCCTGCGCCCCAGCGACGGCCAGCGCCTCGCCCGCGCCTGGGAGGTGTGGCGCGGCACCGGGCGCGGCTTGGCGGCCTGGCTCGCGGCGCCGGCCGAAGCCCCCGCCTTGCAGTTCACCGTACTCCGGCTCGACCCGCCCCGCGCCGAGCTGCGCGCCGCCATCGCCGGCCGCTTCGCCGCCATGCTGCGGGCCGGCGCCATGCAGGAGGCCGCCGCCCTCGCCACTCAGCAGCTCGACCCGGCGCTGCCCGCCATGCGCGCCCATGGCGTGCCGGAACTGCTCGGCGTGCTGCGCGGCGAGCTGACCTTGGCCGAGGCCGAACGCCGCGCCGTGCTCGCCACCGGGCAGTACACCAAGCGCCAGGCCACCTGGTTCCGCCACCAGGAGCTCGCCCCGGCGGCGCAAACCAGCATCATTGCTGCGCGATACAGGTGTTCTGAGCAACTTTCGCAAACATTGATGGCTGCTATGCAGCATTTTCTTCACTCGTCGGGTTGACCCGTCACGGCCCGGTCCGTAGATCACCCGGTATGCTGCATCACCCTGCCCAACGCCGCCCCGGCGCCGACATCCTCCTCCAAGCCCTGACCGAGCAGGGCGTGGAGGTGATCTTCGGCTATCCCGGCGGGGCCGTGCTGCCGATCTACGACGCCATCTTCAAGCAAACCGCGATCCGCCACATCCTGGTCCGCCACGAGCAGGCGGCGGTGCACGCGGCCGAAGGCTACGCCCGCGCCACCGGCAAGGTCGGCGTGGTGCTGGTCACCAGCGGCCCCGGCGCCACCAACGCCGTCACCGGGCTGGTGGACGCGCTGATGGACAGCGTGCCGATCGTCTGTCTCACCGGCCAGGTCCCCACCCACCTGATCGGCAACGACGCCTTCCAGGAGGCCGACACCACCGGCATTACCCGCCCGGCGACCAAGCACAACTACCTGGTCAAGCGCGGCGAGGATCTGGCGCGCATCGTGCACGAGGCGTTCGCCATCGCAGCCGGCGGGCGCCCCGGCCCCGTCGTGATCGACCTGCCGAAGGACATCCTGATCGGCTCGGCGCCGTACACCCCGGCCTCCACCGAGCCGCACCGCTCCTACCGCCCGCGCCTGGACCCCGACCCGGCGCAAATACGCGCTGCCGTGGCGCTGCTCAAGGGCGCCCGTCGCCCGGTCTTCTACAGCGGTGGCGGCGTCATCAACGCCGGGCCGGACGCCAGCGTCGCCCTGCGCGAACTGGTGCGGCTTACCGGCGCGCCCTGCACCTCCACCCTGATGGGCCTCGGCGCCTATCCAGCCTCCGACCCGCAATTCCTCGGCATGCTGGGGATGCACGGCACGGTGCAGGCCAACCTCGCCATGCATGGCTGCGATGTGATGCTGAACATCGGCGCCCGCTTCGACGACCGCGTCACCGGCAGGCTCGACGCCTTCGCCCCCCACGCGCAGAAGATCCACTGCGACGTCGACCCGTCCTCCATCAACAAGAACGTGATGGTGGACGTGCCGGTGGTGGGTGACGCCGGCCGCATCCTGCGCGCCATGATCGCCGCCTGGCAGGACGACACGCAGCACCAGGATCGCGACGCCCTGGCCGCCTGGTGGACCCAGATCGATGCTTGGCGGGAGACCGACAGCCTGCGCTACGAGCAGGACCCGGCGCCCACCGCCATCATCAAGCCGCAGCATGCCATCCGCCGCCTGCACGCCGCTTGCGCCGGGCGCGATACCTACATCAGCACCGAGGTGGGCCAGCATCAGATGTGGGCCGCGCAGCATTTCGGCTTCGAGCAGCCCAACCGCTGGCTGACCTCGGGCGGCCTCGGCACCATGGGCTACGGCCTGCCCGCCGCGATGGGCGTGCAGGTGGCGCACCCGGACGCGCTCTGTATCGACGTCGCGGGTGAGGCGTCCATCCTGATGAACATCCAGGAGATGGCGACGCTGGCGCAGTATCGCCTGCCGGTGAAGGTGTTTATCCTGAACAACCAATACATGGGCATGGTGCGCCAGTGGCAGGAACTGCTGCACGGCAGCCGCTACTCCGAGAGCCACAGCACCGCCCTGCCCGACTTCGTGAAGCTGGCCGACGCGTTCGGCGCCACCGGCCTGCGCGCCACCAAGCTGGGCGAGCTGGACGACGTGATCGCCCGCATGCTGGCCACCCCCGGCCCGGTGATTGCCGACATCTGCGTCGATGAAACCGAGAACGTGTATCCGATGATCCCGTCCGGCGCGGCGCACAACGAGATGATCCTCGGCGCTGGCCAGGAAGGGCGCGCGGCCGGGCTGACCGACGCCGGGTTGATGCTGGTCTGATGAGCGGCGAGCCAGCAAGCGGGCTGCAATCGGCCACCATCTCGGTGCTGGTGGAGAACGAGTCGGGCGTGCTGGCCCGCGTTATCGGCCTGTTCAGCGGCCGCGGCTACAACATCGAGAGCCTCACGGTCGCCCCGGTGAGCGACGACAACGGCCGCAGCCGCATCAACGTGGTGACCAGCGGCACCGAGATGGTGATCGCCCAGATCAAGGCGCAGTTGGCGCGCCTGGTGCCGGTCTATAAGGTCGCGGACCTGACCAAGGAGGGCCCGCACATTGCGCGCGAGCTGGCGCTGATCAAGGTAATCTCGACCGGGACCGAACGCAGCGAGAGCCTGCGCATCGCCGACGCCTTCCGCGCCCGCGTGGTGGACGCGACGGTGGGCAGCTTCGTGTTCGAGATGACCGGCGGGACGCAAAAGATCGACGCGTTTATCGCGCTGATGCGGCCGCTGGGCTTGGCCGAGGTGTCGCGCAGCGGGGTGGCGGCGATTAGCCGCGGCGCGAATACGTTGTAACGCTCAAGCATCGGTCTCCCTCTTCCTCCGGGAGAGGGCTTTTTGGTATCAGGGCAGTGGAGCAGAGAATGCGCGTTTACTACGACCGCGACGCCGACGTGAACCTCATCAAGGCCAAGAAGGTCGCCATCATCGGCTTCGGCAGCCAGGGCCATGCCCACGCGCAGAACCTGCACGACAGCGGCGTCACCAACGTGATCGTGGGCCTGCGCGCCGGGTCGGCGGGCGTCGCCAAGGCCGAAGCCGTGGGCCTGCCGGTGATGGACCCGGCCGAAGCCGCCAAGCAGGCCGACATCGTGATGGTGCTCACGCCCGACGAGACCCAGGGCGACCTCTACCGCGAGAAGCTTGCCCCAAACATGAAGCCCGGCTCGGCGCTCGCCTTCGCGCACGGCCTCAACGTGCACTTCAACCTGCTCGACCCGCGCCCCGACATCGACGTGTTCATGATCGCGCCGAAAGGCCCTGGCCACACCGTGCGCAGCGAGTACCAGCGCGGCGGCGGCGTGCCCTGCCTGGTCGCGGTGTCGCAAGACCCGTCGGGCAACGCGCTCGAGATCGCGCTCTCCTACGCCAGCGCCATCGGCGGCGGCCGCGCCGGCATCATCGAGACCACCTTCAAGGAAGAGTGCGAAACCGACCTGTTCGGCGAGCAGGTCGTGCTCTGCGGCGGCCTGGTGGAGCTGATCAAGGGCGGCTTCGAAACCCTGGTCGAAGCCGGCTACGCGCCCGAAATGGCCTATTTCGAGTGCCTGCACGAGGTGAAGCTGATCGTCGACCTGATCTACGAGGGCGGCATCGCCAACATGAACTACTCGATCAGCAACACCGCGGAATACGGCGAATACATCAGCGGCCCGCGCATCATCACCGCCGAGACCAAGGCCGAGATGAAGCGCGTGCTTGCCGACATCCAATCCGGCCGCTTCGCTCGCGACTGGATGCTGGAAAACCGCGTCAACCAGTCGAGCTTCAAGGCCACCCGCCGCCGCATGGCCGAACACCCGATCGAGCAGGTCGGCGAAACCCTGCGCGGCATGATGCCGTGGATCAAGCAGAACGCCCTGGTGGACAAGGCGCGCAACTAGCCTCTCCGTGGTCCCCACCCCGCCGAAGAAGCCCTCTCCCCCTGGGAGAGGGCTGGGTGAGGGCGCGCACCCAACCTCGCGCGCCCGGCGCACCACCATCCTGGTGCTGCTGGTCGCGGTCGCCGCCGTGCTGTCGCTGCGGTTGGCGCCGATCCAGCAGGCCGAAGCCTGGGTCAACTTCCGCCTCACCGGCTACGTCCCGCCGCCGCTGGTGGTGGGCCGCAACGGCCGCCTGTTCCTCGGCAACCACCCCGGCGGGCTGCCCGGCTCGCTCATTTCGGACGTTTGCGGCAGCACCGTCGGGCCCCGCGTCATCGCCCGCGCCGTGGCCGACATCCGGCCCATCCTGGTCGCCGGCCGCGCCACCTCGCTGCCGTTCCGCTTCATCATCATCCCCACCGCCCCGCGGCTCGACCCGCAGGACCTGCCCGTCGGCACCCCCTGCACCGACCCTGCTGCCGACCGCCTGGTCGCCGCACTGGCCGACCCGGCGGTGGTCTACCCGCTGGCGTTCATGCAGGCGTTGAACCAGCACTTTGACGTGCTGCCCCGCCACCACTTCCACTGGGCTGGCGAGGGCCCCTTGCGCGTGGCCGAGCACGTCGCCGAAGGCATGGGCCTGCAGCAGCAGCTCACCCTGGCGCTGCGCCCGGACAATCGCTCGTCGGACCTGAACGGCTTCTATCCCGGGCTCGGCCTGCACGACCGCATCCGCAACCCGAACCTGCCTGGCGCCGGCGTCAAGCAATGCGACGACCGCTGCCAGCCGCCACCGCCCCCCAGCGTCGTCACCTTCACCCATCCCGGCCCGGGCCGCCTGCTGCTGATCGCCGACAGCTTCGGCGACGAACTCGGCGGCAACTTCAGCGAGTTCGCGGGCCAGGTGTGGCTGGTGCGGATGAACCTCGCCATGCTCATCCCCCCCGCCACGCTGACGCCCGCGCTGCACGGCTTCCACCCCACCGCCATCATCGTCGCCTACCATGACGCCGGCGCCCTGGCGCTCGACCCGGCGTCGCAGAGCAGCCTTGCGACGGCGGCAACCCTGCTGACCGATGCAGACTTGCAAGCCCCGCAAAACACCCCGTAGGGTCGGCCGCAATGGATCACGCCGCCACCTGGCCCTGCGCGCTTCGCAGCCTTAGCCGCTCCCTTAGTTGCCCCTGGGCGTAACGCCGGGCCGCAGCAGCGCGCCGGCGTGGCTCAGGGGACGCTTCGAACCTCTCCGAACCAGCCAGAAGGCCGCCAGAATGACCATCCAGCACCCGAATTTCGGCACCATGGCCGACGACCGCGTCATCATATTCGACACCACGCTGCGCGACGGCGAGCAATCCCCCGGCTTCTCGATGAACCTGCACGAGAAGCTGCGCATGGCCGAAGCGCTCGCCGACCTGGGCGTGGACGTGATCGAGGCCGGCTTCCCGATCGCCTCGCCGGGCGACTTCGAGAGCGTCAAACTGATCGCCGAGAAGGTGCGCGGCCCGGTGATCGCCGGCCTCGCCCGCACCGGCCGCGCCGACATCCTGCGCGCCGCCGAGGCAGTGCGCGGCGCCGCCCGCCCGCGTATCCACACCTTCGTCTCCACCAGCGCGCTGCACATGAAATACAAGCTGCGCATGGAGCCCGAGGCGGTGCTGCAACTGGCGTTCGACAGCGTCACCCTCGCTCGCCAGCACACCGACGACGTGGAGTGGTCCGCCGAGGACGGCAGCCGCACCGACCCCGACTTTCTGTGCCGCTGCGTCGAGGCCGCCATCAAGGCCGGCGCCACCACCATCAACATCCCCGACACCGTGGGCTACGCCGTGCCCGAGGACATCACCCGCATCTTCACCATGCTGCGCGAACGCGTGCCGGGGGCGGACGCGGTGATCCTTTCCACCCACAACCACAACGACCTTGGCCTCGCGGTGGCCAACACCCTGGCCGCCCTGCGCGCCGGCGTGCGCCAGGTGGAATGCACCATCAACGGCATCGGCGAGCGCGCCGGCAACGCGGCGCTCGAGGAGGCGGTGATGGCCATCCGCACCCGGCCGGACAGCAACCCTTACCGTACCGGCATCAAGAGCGAGAACATCCTGCGCGTGTCCAAGATGCTGGCCACCATCACCGGGTTCGACGTGCAGCCCAACAAGGCCATCGTCGGCCGCAACGCCTTCGCCCATGAGAGCGGCATCCACCAGGACGGCGTGCTGAAGAACGCCGCCACCTACGAGATCATGACGCCCGAGAGCGTCGGCTGGACCAAGTCGAGCCTGGTGATGGGCAAGCATTCCGGCCGCGCCGCCTTCCGCGACAAGCTGAACACGCTGGGCTACGGCGAGGTGGGGGAGAACCGCCTGAACGAGGCGTTCCGCCGCTTCAAGGACCTCGCCGACCGCAAGAAGGTGGTCTACGACGAGGACCTCATCGCCCTGGTGGACGACGAGGTGATGCGCGATCACGAATACCTCCGCTTCGTCTCGCTCGCGGTGCAAGCCGGCTCGCGCGGGCCAGCCACCGCCGACCTCGAGCTCGAGGTGGACGGCACGGTGCAGACCGCCACCGCCGAGGGGCTGGGCCCGGTGGACGCCACCTTCAACGCCCTGCGCAGCATCTTCCCGCATGAGGGCACGCTGGTGCTGTTCTCGGTTGGCGCCGTCACCGAGGGCACCGACGCCCAGGCCCGCACCACCGTGCGGCTGGAGGAGGGCGGCAAGATGGTGGACGGCCAAGGCTCCGACACCGACACCATCGTTTCGGCCGCCCGCGCCTACGTTCACGCGCTCAACAAGCTGCTGGTGAAGCGCGCCCGCACCGAGCCGGAGCAGCTCTCGGCCTAAGCCTGGGCTTGACGGCGACGGCGATGCAACCGATGCTGTTACAACGGCAGCGTCGTCGCCGCTCAAGAAAGGCTTCCCATGCCAACACTTCTCGCCATCGAGTCCAGCCCGCGCGGTGAGCATTCGGTCTCGCGCCAGCTCACGGCCAAGTTCATCGCGGACTGGCAGGAAAAGCACCCCGGCGCCAAGGTGGTCGTCCGCGACCTGCTGAAGACCCACCTGCCGTTCGTGGACGTGCCCTGGATCATGGGCGCTTACACGCCGGCCGAGCAGCACACGCCCGAAATGAAGCAGTCGCTGGCGGTCTCCGACGAGCTGATCGCCGAGCTGAAGGCGGCCGACCACATCGTCATCGGCACCGCGATGTACAACTTCTCCATCCCGGCCAACATGAAGGCCTACATCGACCACATCGTCCGCCTGAATGAGACCTTCACCGCCAGCTACGAGGGCCTGGTGAAGGGCAAGACGGTGACCGTGCTGCTGGCCTCCGGTGGCCTCTACACGCCGGGCGCGCCGGCCGAGGGCTACAACATGGCGAGCAGCTACCTGAAGGCGATCCTCGGCTTCATCGGCATGAGGGACGTGACCATCGTGCTGGCCGGCGGCACCGCGGGCATCGCGCAGGGCAAGACCACGCTGCCCGAGCTGGTGGCGCAGTTCACCCCCGAAGTGGCCACCCTCGCCGCCGCCTGACGCGCGCTCTTTTCTCAGTCAAGCGGAGCCTGATCGACGAGATCATGCTCTGGCCCGCCGGCACCCGACCCGGCGGGCCGACCGGCTACTTGGCGAACACCTGCACCTGCCGGCTGCCCAAGCCGGGCACCGCGCGGGCGGTCAGCGCGATCCGCTCGTCCGGCACGCCCTCCGCCGCGACCTCCCGCGCTACCTGGCGGGCGTCCGGCGTGAGGGTCTGCGCGGCGGACACCTGGTCGGCCGGCGTCCCGGTCGCGGGCACCACCGTCGCCACCTCGAACGCCGCGTCCGGCTTGCGGGACAGCGCCGCCTCCACCGCCTCGCGCACCGATTGGGTGTAATCCGGGTTGGGCGTGGCGAAATCGATCGTCACCACCGGCTTGGGTGCCGGCGGGCCCGGCGGCAACGGGATCACCGGCGGCTTGCCCGCATCCGGGTTGAACGTGCGCTGGTCGACCAGCGTGCAGCCCCCCGCCAAAACCAGTGGAACGGCAAGCAGGCAGGCCGCGAGCAAACGCGTGGAGGGTCGGCGCATGCCGCGTCGTTGCATCAAACCGCCACCCGGGCAAGACTCCGCGCCACTGCAACAACGGAGCCAGCCATGCCCGCCAGCAACCACCGCATCGACGGGCGACGCCTCTGGGACGCGCTGATGGCGATGGCCGAAATCGGCGCCACGGCCAAAGGCGGGGTCCGCCGCATCGCCCTCACCGAGGTGGACCGCGCCGGCCGCGAGCGCTTCACCGCCTGGTGCGAGGCCGCCGGGCTCAGCCTGCGCACCGACGCAATGGGCAACATGTTCGCCCGCCGCCCCGGCCGCGACCCGGCGCGCTTGCCCGTGCTGTTCGGTAGCCACCTCGACAGCCAGCCCTCAGGCGGCAAGTTCGACGGCGCCCTGGGCGTGATCGCCGGGCTCGAGGTGATGCGTACCCTGGACGAGCTCGGCATCCAGACCGAGGCACCGGTGGAACTGGTGAACTGGACCGACGAGGAAGGCGCGCGCTTCGGCCGCGCCATGATGGGCTCCGGCGTGTGGGCGGGCACGTTCGGCCAGGCCGAGGTCGAAGCGCTGCTCGACACCGACGGCGTGCGCCTCGGGGACGCGCTGGCCGCCTCCGGCTTCCGCGGCGACGCACCGGCCGCCGCCTTCCCCGCCGACAGCTACTTCGAGCTGCACATCGAGCAGGGCCCCATCCTGGAGCGCGAGGGCAAGCAGATCGGCATCGTCACCGGCGGGCAGGCCCAGGTGTGGTATGACGCAACCGTCACCGGGCAGGACAGCCACGCCGGCACCACCCCGCCCAGCGCCCGCCAGGACGCGCTGGTGGGAGCGGCCGCCATCATCGCCCTGGTGGACCGCACCATGCGCGCCCAGGGCGAGGACGGCCGCGGCACGGTGGGCCAACTGGTCGTTACCCCCAACAGCCGCAACGTCATTCCCGGCGAGGTGCGCTTCTCGGTCGAGTTCCGCCATCCGGACCCGGCCTTGCTCGAGCGGATCGTCACCAGCTTCCCTGCCGAGGCGGCCGGCCTGGCGCGCGACGCCCGTGTCCGGCTCGACCTCACCGAGCGCGTGCGCATCCCCGCCCAGCCGTTCGACCCGGCGTGCGTCGCCCTCGTGCGGGACGCGGCTCGCCGGCTCGGCCTGTCCGCGCGCGACATCGTCTCCGGCGCCGGGCACGACGCGATCTACGTCGCCCAGCACGTTCCCAGCGCCATGATCTTCACGCCGTGTCGGGACGGGCTGTCCCACAACGAGGCCGAGCATATCGAACCGGAGCAGGCCGAAGCGGGCTGCCAAGTGCTGCTCGAAGTGGTGCTCGCCCGCGCCGGGATGGCGGCCTGAGCCCGGCCCCGCGCCGGCCACGGTAACAACTCTCCCGCTTCCCTTCCCCCGCAGCGCCTCCTAAACCAGCCCGATGCAGGTGATCCCGTGACGTGGTTCGTCGACGCCGATCTGGTCGAGCCAGCACCCCACCCAGGCATCGCCGGGTCACTGGACGGCGCCATGCCGGCCCATCTGCGCCGGGTCGCCTGGGGGCTCGCCGCCGACCCCGCCTGCGCCGCGCACCAGTTCGCCAGCGACATGGCCGCGGCCGCCGCCGTGCTGTGGTTGGGCTTCCACCGCTTCGACGCCGCCGACCCGCATTGGCCCGATCGCGACCGCTTCGTCGTCTCCCCCGCCTGTGGCGCCCCGCTGCTCTACGCACTGCTCCACCTCACCGGGCACGAGGGCATGGATGCCGCCGCGCTCGACGGCTACCGCGCGCTCGGCACGCCCTGCGGCGGCCATCCGGACGCCCATGCCCACCCCGGCATCGAGGCCACCACCGGGCCGCTGGGCCAGGGTCTCGGCATGGCGGTTGGCATGGCGCTGGCCGAGCGCCTGCTGGCTGCGCGCTTCGGCAAGAGCCTGGTCGACCACCGCACCTGGGTGCTGGCCAGCCCGGGCGACCTAGCCAAGGGCGTGAGCCATGAAGCCGCCTGCCTCGCCGGCCAACTCCGCCTCGAGAAGCTCTGCGTCCTGCTGCAGGACCCGGCGGACGCACCCGGTTGCGACGCCCTGCCCAGCCTGGACGAAACACTGCGCCGGTTTGCCGCCCACGGCTGGTCCACCCGCAGCGTGGACGCGCACGACCCGGCGGCGATCGAGGCCACCCTCGCGCTCTCCGCCCGCGCCCGCCGCCCCACCTTGATCGCCTGCCGCACTGGGGTGCTTGGTTCGGCGCCGGCGCATCTGCACGACCCGGACGTGGCGCGGCAATGGTCTGACGTGGGCCGCCGCGGCCGCACGGCACGCCGAGTCTGGCTCAAGCGCCTGACCCACCATCCCCTGCGCGCCGAGTTCGACCGCGTGATCGCCGGCCGCCTGCCCGAGGGCTGGGCCGAGCGGCTAAGCACGCTGAAGGCAGCCATCGCCACCACCCGGGCCCCCGCCAGCACGCGGGATTGCGCGGCGGGGCTGTTGGCCGCGCTCGCCCCGGACATGCCCGAACTGGTCGGCGGCCAAACCGAACCCGGCGCGCATCCCGGCCCGATGGTGGCGCCGGGCCGTTTCGCCCACCGCCAGGTAAATTACGGCCCGCGCGAACACGGCATGGCCGCCTGCCTCAACGGCCTCACGCTGCATCGCGGTGTGCTGCCCTATGCGGTGGCCCCGCTCGCCGCCACCGACGGCATGCGGCCGGCCCTGCGCCTCTCCGCCATGATGGGGCTGCGCGCGATCTACATCGCCACACATGACAGCATCGGGCTCGGGGCCGACGGCGCCGCGTTCCAGCCGGTGGAGCAGCTCGCCAGCCTGCGCGCCATGCCGAACCTGCTGGTGCTGCGCCCGGCCGACGCGCTGGAGGCGGCGGAATGCTGCGAACTGGCCTTGCGCCGCACCGCCGGGCCCTCGCTGCTGGTGCTGTCCGAACAGCCGGTCGCCGCCTTGCGCACCGACATGGCCGAGAACCGCTCGTCCCGCGGTGCCTACGTGCTGGCCGAGGCGAACGGCCCGCGCGCCGCCACCCTCATCGCCAGCGGCAGTGAGGTGGAGCTCGCCCTCGCCGCCCGCGCCCGGCTGATGGGCGAGGGCATCGCGGTGGCGGTGGTGTCGATGCCGGCCTGGTCCCTGTTCGCCGCCGCAGACGCCGCCACGCGCGCCCAGGTGCTGGGCGCCGCACCCCGCTTCGGCATCGAGGCCGCCTGCGGCTTCGGCTGGGAGCGCTGGCTCGGCGAGGAGGGCGTGTTCCTCGGCCTCGCCAGCTTCGGCGCCTCGGGACCGGCGGACGCGCTGTTCTGCCATTTCGGCCTCACCGCCACCGCCGTCGCCGCTGCCGTCAGACGCCGCCTGGGCAGCTAGAGCGTACTGCCTCGGCGTGGACCCGCTCGGCTGGCCCGGCCTTGGCAGGAGGCTCCGCCCTGCACCCGGAACGTGCTAGGCCACCTGCTTGCGCCTGGTGGGCAACGGCCGGGCCGGAGCACGCCGGGGTGCCACTCGCTCCTCCGCATCGTCGCGGGCCGGCTCCGCTCCAAGCCGGAAGCGGCTCGTCAGCCGCACCAGCTCCACGGCTTCCTGTTCCAGCACGTGGCCGGTCGCCGTCGTCTGCTCCACCATCGCCGCGTTCTGCTGGGTGACCTGATCCAGTTGAGTCACCGTCTGGTTCACCTGGTTGAGGCCGATGGCCTGCTCCTGGGCGGAGGCGGCGATCTCGCTGATCGTCGTGCTGATCTCGCCCACCTGGCCCATGATCCGGCCCAGCGCCTCGCCGGTTTCGCACACCAGCTTCACGCCCTGGGTGACGTGTTGCGCGCTCGCATTGATCAGCGTCTTGATCTCCTTGGCAGCGCCGGCACTGCGCTGCGCCAAGGCTCGCACTTCGGAGGCAACCACGGCGAAACCACGCCCGACCTCGCCTGCGCGAGCTGCCTCCACCCCCGCGTTCAACGCCAGCAGGTTGGTCTGGAAGGCGATTTCGTCGATCACGCCGACGATCTGGCCGATATGCTGCGAAGAGCTTTCGATCTCGTGCATCGCCGCGACCGCATTGCGCACCACCACGCCCGTCCGGTCCGCATCCTCGCGCGCCGCGGTGACGATGATGCAGGCGCGTTCGCTGCCCTCGGCCGTGCGCCGCACCGTCGTCGTGATCTCGTTCAGCGCCGCCGCGGTTTCCTCCAGGCTGGCCGCCTGCTGCTCGGTCCGCCGCGACAAGTCGTCCGCAGCGCGCGTGATGTCGCCGGTGCCGGAGCGGATCGCCGAGCTATTGGCAACGATGCTGCGAATCAGCTTCTCCAGCTCGCGCACCGCGCTGTTCAGGTCGGTCTTGAGCTTCTCGTAGGCGGGCGGCAGCATGGCATCCAAGCGGAAGTTGAGGTCACCCGCAGCCAGGCTGGCCAGGCCGGCGCCGATCGAGCCGACCACCAGGATGGCCGCCTCCGACCTGGACCGCTCCTCCGCTTCCTCCCGCAGGCGGCCATCCTCGGCCACCCGCCGCTCCTGGGCCTCCGCTTTCTCCCGCTCCAGTGCGTCCGACCGCACGGCGTTGTCGCGGAACACCAGCACCGTCCTCGCCATGGTGCCGACCTCGTCGCGGCGGTCGAGCGCGGGCACCTGGGTCGTGATGTCGCCGCTGGCCAGCTGCTTCATCGCGGCGGTCAGCCGCTCGAGCGACTTCGACAGGTCCCGCCCTAGCGCCACCGAGACCAGTGCGGCCAACAGGGTCAACGCTGCCGTCACCATCAGGTCCGTCCGGGCCCGGGCCCAGAACACGGCATCGATGTCGGTGATGTAGGCGCCCGACCCAATCGCCCAGCCCCAAGGCGCGAACAGCTTCGAGTAGCCGACCTTGGCAAGCGGCGTCTTCTCCCCCGCGCGCGGGATTCGGTAGCTGGCAAACCCCTCCGAGTGGTCCCGCGCGACCGTCACCAACTCCTTGACCATGACGGCCACGCCGGGATTGGCAGCGGCATCCGGCCCGGAAATGAAGTTCTTGCCTTCGAGCTTGGGATTGCCGCCGTGGACAACTCCAACTCCAGCCATGTCCCAGATGAAGAAGTAGTTTCCGTTATCGTAACGCATCGACCGAAGCGCGGTCTTGGCGGCGGCCTTGGCGGCATCCTCGGTCATCGTGCCCTGCATCGCCTGCTCGTGAAAGTCAGCAACGACGGCATAGGCGGCCTCGACCAGATGCCGAACCTCGCTGCCACGGGCCTGCAGCAAGGTCTGCCGAAACACAGCAAGAGAATTGATCGTTACTATCGCGGGCGTAAGGACACCAATGGCGAGGACGAGCAATATGCGTTGAGAAACGCGGATGCGGCCGAGGATCAATGTGGTCACCTTGCTTGGGGCGAGCGGCCCGTTCACTTCGGTGCTCATTTTGCCGCAGCCGACTGAACAACTGGTTAAAGCGCGATCCACCCGCCTGCCCGCCCACGCCCTGGGCAGCCGCGCAACACACTAGAAAAGATCACACATCCTCGTTACAGCAGGGCAACCCAGTTGGAGAATGAGCCATGGCCGTGAAAGTCGCCATCAACGGATTTGGCCGCATCGGCCGCCTCGTGCTGCGCGCCATCGTCGAAAGCGGGCGCACCGACGTCGAGCCGGTGGCCATCAACGACCTCGGCAGCGTGGAAGCCAACGCCCACCTGTTCCGCTACGACAGCGTGCACGGCCGCTTCCCCGGCAACGTCACCGTCGACGGCGACAGCCTCACCATCCACTATAACGGCCGCACCTACGGCCCCATCCACGTCTCGGCCGAGCGCGACCCCGCCCGCGTGCCCTACCAGGGGGTGGATGTGGCGATGGAATGCACCGGTCTGTTCACCAAGAAGCAGGACGCCGCCAAGCTCATCGCCGCCGGCGCGCGCAAGGTGCTGATCAGCGCCCCGGCCGACGGGGTGGACGCGACCATCGTCTACGGCGTGAACCACTCGGTCATCACCCCGGAGATGACCGTGATCTCCAACGCCTCCTGCACCACCAACTGCTTGGTGCCGATGGTGAAGGTGCTGCATGAGCGCTTCGGCGTGGTGCGCGGCTACATGGTCACCATCCACTCCTACACCGGCGACCAAAAGACCGTCGACACG
The DNA here is from genome assembly GCA_965199105.1 of Acetobacteraceae bacterium. Taxonomy (GTDB): domain Bacteria; phylum Pseudomonadota; class Alphaproteobacteria; order Acetobacterales; family Acetobacteraceae; genus LMUY01. The sequence goes on from CBDAQO010000002.1 coordinate 3,406,310, forward strand.
CTGCACCGCGACCTGCATCGCGCCCGCGCCGCCGCCATGTCCATGATCCCCACCTCCACCGGGGCGGCCAAGGCCGTGGGCCTCGTGCTGCCCGAGCTCGCCGGCAAGCTCGACGGCACCTCCATCCGCGTCCCCACGCCCAATGTCAGCCTGGTCTCGCTCGACGCCAACCTCGCCAAGCCCGCCAGCCGCGACGAGATCAACGCCGCCATGCAGCAGGCCGCCGAGGGGTCGCTGGCGGGCATCCTCGACTACAACACCGAGAAGCTGGTCAGCAGCGATTTCAACCACATCGCCGCCTCCTGCACCTTCGACGCGACCCAGACCGCCTCGGTCGACGGCGGCCAGATGGTCCGTGTCGCCGGCTGGTACGACAACGAGTGGGGCTTCAGCTCGCGCATGAGCGACACCGCCGCGCTGTTCGGCAGCCTCTGACCATGGCGCTGCGAACGCTGGACGGCGTGGCGGTGCTGGGCCGCCGGGTCATCGTGCGCGCTGACCTCAACGTGCCGGTGCGCGACGGCCGCATCACCGACCTCACCCGCATCGAGCGGCTCTCCCCCACCATCCGCGAGCTGGCGGAGGGCGGCGCGCGGGTGGTCGTGCTGAGCCATTTCGACCGCCCCAAGGGCAAGCGCGTGCCGGCCATGTCGCTCGCCCCGATGGCCGTGGCGCTGTCCGCGGTGCTGGGCCAGACGGTGCGCTTCGCCGACGACTGCGTGGGCCCGGTGGCGCAGGGTGCGGTCGCCACGCTGGGCGATGGTGACGTGCTGCTGCTGCAGAACACCCGCTACGAGGCGGGCGAGGAGGAGAACGACCCGGCGTTGGCGCAGGCGTTCGCCGATTTGGGCGAGCTGTTCGTGAACGACGCGTTTTCCGCCGCCCACCGCGCCCATGCCAGCACCGTCGGCATCGGCCGCTTCCTGCCCGCCCATGCCGGCCGCCTGATGCAGGCCGAACTGGAGGCGCTGGAGGCCGCCCTGGGCTCGCCGCAACGCCCCGTGGCCGCCATCGTCGGCGGGTCCAAGGTCTCCACCAAGCTCGACCTGCTGCAGAACCTGGTCGGCCGGGTGGACGCGCTGGTGATCGGCGGCGCCATGGCCAACACCTTCCTCGCCGCCCAGGGCACCCCGGTCGGCCGCTCGCTGCAGGAAGCCGAGATGCACGCCACCGCCCACCGCATCCTGGCTCGCGCCAAGGAGTCCGGCTGCGAGATCGTGCTGCCCACCGACGCCGTCGTCGCGACCGAGTTCAAGCCGAACCCGGCGACGCAAACCGTCCCCGTGAGCGCCATCCCGCCCGACGCGATGATGCTGGACGTCGGCCCCGCCACCGTGGCGGCGCTGACCAGCCGCCTGGCCGAGTGGCGCACGCTGGTTTGGAACGGGCCGCTCGGCGCCTTCGAGACGCCCCCGTTCGACGCCGCCACCATGGCGCTCGCCCACGCCGTCGCCAGCGCCACCGAGGCTGGCCGCCTGCGCAGCGTGGCCGGCGGTGGTGACACCGTCTCCGCCCTGCGCCAGGCCGGCGTGCTGGACCGGCTCAGCTACGTCTCCTCCGCCGGCGGCGCCTTCCTCGAGTGGATGGAGGGCAAGACGCTGCCCGGCGTTGCCATCCTTTATAGCGAGAGCGTGACCGCCTAGCGCCGAACCGGGCCCGAGCGCTTTGGTTGAGTCCATGCACCACGAAGGAGGTAAATCGATGGCGCAGGATCTTAGCGGCCTCAAGGTTGCCGTGCTCGCCACCAACGGCGTCGAGCAGGTGGAGCTCACCGAGCCGGTCAAGTCGCTCAAGCAGGCTGGGGCGGAGGTGACGGTGATCTCGCCCGAGGGCGGCACCATTCAGGGCATGAACCACGACCAGAAGGGCGACCGCCTGGCGGTGGACAAGCAACTCGCCGCCGTCCAGCCCGACCAGTTCGACGCGCTGGTGCTGCCCGGCGGCGTCGCCAACCCGGACTACTTGCGGGTCAACCCGGAGGCGGTGGCCTTCGTCCGCCACTTCGCCCAGAGCGGCAAGCCGATCGGCGCCATCTGCCACGGCCCCTGGACGCTGATCGAGGCCGACGCCGTCCGTGGCAAGCGCATGACGTCCTGGCCGTCGCTCAAGACCGACCTGCGCAACGCCGGCGCCGAGTGGGTGGACGAGCCTTGCGTGGTGGACGGTCAGCTGGTCACCTCGCGCAACCCGGGCGACCTCCCCGCCTTCAACCAGTCCCTCGCCCGCGTCTTCGCCCAAGCCACCCACGGGGCCTAACCCCGACCAGCCTTAAACCCACAGGAAAGCCCTCCCCCTCTGGGAGAGGGTTGGGTGAGGGGCTGTCGCACCAACCACGTTCGCCCACCCCCTAAAAACCCGCTACACCGACCGTCCTCCCACCGGACGAGTCCCCCGCACCGTGAAGCCCATCCTCGCCCTCGCCCTCCCTTTGGCCCTCGCCGGCTGCCTCGCCCCGCTGCCGCCCAGTGCCTTTGCCAGCGACACCCCGGAGATGCGCCCCGACCGGTTCTTCCTCGGCGCCACCACCTCGAGCGGCGTACTCGAAACCAGCGGAGGCGCCCCCAGCCAGCGCTTCCATGTCGACGGTATGGGCACCGCGCTGCCCGATGGCAGCCTACAGCTCGACCAGACCATCACCTTCGAGCACCAGCCGCCCACCACCCGGCGCTGGGTGCTGGCCCCCACCACGCCGAACCACTACCGCGGCAGCCTCACCGACGCGTCCGGCCCGGTCGAGGCCGAGGCGTACGGCAATTTGTTCCACCTGCGCTACCCGATGAAGCAGCCGTTCGGCGGCCGCATGGAGCAGTGGCTCTATCTGCAACCCGACGGCCATACCGTCGTGAACGAAGCGACGGTCACGCTGCTGGGCCTGCTGACGGTGGCGCACCTCTCGGAGCGCATTTCCGACTAGACCAAGACCGGCTCAGATAGAGTCGCCGGTCGTGGTCTAGCTCTTTGTTTTAGCGAGCATGTTTACCGATCAAGTGACTTCACTTGATGCGGTCATGCTCTAACGGTTAGTGTGCCAGCCACGCCTGGAAGCGCGGTTCCAGCTTGGGCCCGTTGTCGTGCCAGAACTGCTCGTCCACCTGCAGCCCCGCCGCCAGGTTCGCCGGCGCGCTGGGCGAGGTGGGCAGCGCGTCGGGTGGCAGCGCCTCGTTGGCGCCCTTCACGGTCGGGCCATACGGCACCGCCAGGGTCAGCGCCGCCTGACGCGCCGGGTCGCTGGCGAACGCGAGCAGTTGCATCGCCGGGGCCACATGCGCGCTGCTCTTCACCACGGCCCAGGACTGCACCGTATAGAGGCACCCGCTCCACTGCAGCCCAAAATGGCCGCCCGCGCGGTTGGCCAGCGTCACCGGCACATTCTCGGCGCTGGACAGCAGCACTTCGCCGCTCTTGAGGATTTGCGCCGCCCCCGTCTCGGGCGCCCACCACACCAGATATGGCTTGAGCTGGTCGAGCTTGTGGAACGCGCGGTCCACCCCGTCATCGGTGCGCAGGGTGCGGTAGACGTCGCCGGGCGCCACGCCATCCGCCAGCAGCGCGATCTCGAGCGTGGTGCGGGCGCTGCGCCGTAGGCCACGCTTGCCCGGGTAGCGCGCGACGTCCCAGAAATCCGCCCAGCTCGGCGTCGCCTGGAACTTGTCGCGGTCCCACGCCAGCACCACGCTGCTCACCGCGGTGCCCACGCCGCAATCGCTCACCGCCAGCGGCAGGAAGTGGTCCTTGCTGCCCAGCGCCGCCCAGTCCAGCTTCTGGAACACCCCGGCGTCGCACCCCGCAGCCAGGTCGGCCGGGCTGACCAGCACGACGTCCCACGCCGCGCTGCCGGCATCCAGGCTATGCTGTAGATCCTCGAGCTTGCCCGACCAGGCTGACAGCTTGACCGCCAACCCGCTCGCCCCGGTGAACGGCTTGAAGTAAGCCGCCTCCTGCCCCGATTGCAGCGCCCCGCCCCGCCCCGCCACGGCGATCGCCAACCCCGGGGCGTCGGCCGCGAGGGCGAGGCGACTGGCCAGCACCGCAGCGACGGCGGCGGCCATGAACCGGCGGCGGATGATCAAATCCTCAATCCTAGCAAACGATGCTTTCGCGGGCAATTTGCGACGGGCTGACGAAGCAGGCAATGCTGCGAGGGCGCGCGCCACGCCCCGCCTCGCCCGCAGCGAACCCCTCGCCCGCTGCGATTTCGCCTGTCGGCCCGGCAACCCCGTATCCGGGCAAGCGTTCTGCCGCAACGAATTCAAGTCTCGCGTAAGGACACATTAGCATGGCCACTACTTTCACCGCTGACGACGCACAAGCCCAGATCAACGCGCTACGCAAGCAGGTCAATCAACTCATGGGCGATCGGGTGACCCCGGTGCTGCAGGACGCGGCCGAGCGGGCGCAGACCACCGCGCGCCAAGCGACCGATTACACGCGGGAGCAGGCCGAAACCGTCGCCGAACAGGTGCGTGGCCGCCCGCTGGTGGCGATCATGCTGGCCGGTGCCGTCGGTTACGTGCTCGGCCGGTTCGTGCGCTGAGCCGATGAGGACGGTTGATCTAGGGCGGACCGCCGCCCAAGCCGAGGTCTTGCGCCTGCGCCGCGTGCTCCGCCGTCAGCTATGGCGGGCGGTATGGGCGGCGGTGGCAGCCGTGTTTGTGATTGCCGTCCTCGTGATGGTCCATGTCTTGGGCTACGCCTTGCTCGCGATGGTGCTGCCGCCGATCTGGGCCAGCGTTATCGTCTTGGCAGTCGACCTGGTGCTCGCCGGGTTGTTCGGTTGGTTTGCCCTGCGCGGTGCGCCCGACCGGCTGGAGGTCGAGGCCAAGATGATCCGCGACCAAGCGTTGGCGGAAATGAAGGAAAGCGTGGCCATCAGCGCGTTGATGAGCCCGCTCACCCGCGTGGCGCTGCGGCGTGCGGGTCGCAAGAACCTGCTCGGCATGACCCTGGCCGCCCTCGCAACCACCTTCCTGGCTAAAAACCGCACCAAAACCACCTCGTGATCGCCGAGCCCACCGTCGTTGCAGCGCGGCGGGGGCGTATTGGGCACATCCTGCTCAATCGCCCTGCCGCGCTCAACGCGCTCGATCTCGATATGCTGCGCGCGGTCGCCGTCGCTCTGGACAGTTGGCGCGACGACCCGGCGGTGCACGCCGTCGTCATCGAGGGCGCCGGCGGCCGCGCGTTTTGTGCCGGTGGCGACATCCGCGCCGTTCGCACCGCCGTACTCGAAGGGCGGCATTCGGAGATCGAGACCTTCTTCACCGAGGAATACGCGTTGAACGGCGTCATCGCCGCTTACCCCAAGCCCTACGTCGCCCTCGTCGACGGCATCTGCATGGGTGGCGGGATCGGCGTGTCGGTGCACGGCGCGGCCCGGGTGGTCACCGACGCTGCGTTGTTCGCCATGCCCGAAACCGGCATCGCGCTGTTCCCCGACGTGGGCGCCAGCTACCTGCTGCCCCGGCTGCGTGGTGCCATCGGCCTCTACATGGCCCTGGTCGGCAGCCGCCTCACCGGAGCCGACGCCGTCCATGCCGGCTTGGCGACCCACTTCACCGAGCGCACCACGCTGGCTGGCCTTGCCGACGCCCTGGCGGAGCACGGCATGGCGGCGCTCGGGGATGTCTCCCGCCCGTTCGACGCGCCGCTCGCTGCCCACCAGGCCGCTATCGACCATTGCTTCACCGCCGCCACGCTGCCGGAGATCATCCAGCGCTTGGACACGGTCGACACCGAGTGGTCTCGCCAGACGCTCATCACCCTACGCGCCAACTCACCCTCCGCGCTGCTATGGACGTTCCGGCTGATGTCGTTGGGCGCAACCCGCACTCTGCCCGAATGCCTAGCTGCAGAACTTGCGCTCACTCGTCACGTGACGCGGCATCCCGATTTCGTCGAGGGCGTGCGGGCGATGGTGGTCGACAAGGACCGCACGCCGGCGTGGGTGCCCGCCCGGCTTGAGGACGTTGACCCTGCCTTGATCGATGCTGTGTTTGCGGGCTAACCGCCTGAGGCCCGCGCTCACCTGTAAGAATGAGTCGGTTTCGAGGCAACGAAACTCAATCACTGTAACCCTGTAAAGCCCTCTTCCCTTGGGAGAGGGCCTTTAGTGGGGATGATAGGCGGCGTAATTGACCCTGCGCGCCCGCGGGCAGTGTGAGCCCTACGCCGCGCTGCTCGCAGGCTTGGCCATCCGGCGATGCAGCTCCGCGGTCACTCCGGCGGGTGCCAGATGCGCGATGGCGGCCTGCAGCTTGTTATGCCAACCGGCCACTACGTCGCCGTCGCCGTTCATCATCGCCTTGAAGCCCTTCTCGGCCACCATCGCCGGGTCGTCCTTCTTGGCGGTGCCGACGTTGGTGTCCTTCATGTCGGCCGTGTCGAAGAAGTCGGTCTCGGTCGCGCCCGGCATTAGGCAGGTCACCGTCACCCCGGTGCCCATCATCTCGTGCCGCAGCGCGAACGAGAAGCTGTCGAGGAACGCCTTGCTGCCGTTGTAGACCGCCTGGAATGTCCCAGGCATGAACCCCGCGATCGACCCGGTGATCAATATCCTGCCCGACCCGGCGGCGCGCATCATCCCGCCCACCTTGTAGAGCAGCAGCAGCGTGCCGGTGATGTTGGTGTCGATCACGCGTTGCCAGTCGTCCGGGTTCTGGTCCAGGAACGCCTTGCCCAGGCCCCGACCCGCATTGGCGAGCAGCGCGTCCACCCGGCGCTCGCCGATGGCGCTGGTGAGCTTGCCCACGCCCTCCGGCCCGGAGAGGTCGGCCTGCACCGCCTCCACCTTGGCGCCGACCGCAAGGGTCTTGGCGCATTCGTGGATCTTGGCATCGTCGGCGCAGATCAGCAGGTCATACCCGCCAGCGATGCACTGCTTGGCCAGCTCATAGCCGATCCCGGCGGAAGCACCGGTGACGATCGCCAACGGACGAACAGTATTACTCATAGTGGTTTCCTTTCAGGCGCCGCGCGGCGACGCGACGACGCGCTAGAGCATTGTCTCTTCGACCATGCTCTGCTTGGCTGAGAAAAGAGCAGCTTTATCCGAGCCTTCGGATCGCGAAGCGATACCGATTGCTCGGATGCTGCTCTAGGGCTGCAGCACGACCTTGATGCAGCCGTCCTGCTTGTCCCGAAACACGTTGTACATGTCCGGGCCATCCTCCAGCTTCACCTTGTGGGTGATGACGAAAGAGGGGTCGATCTCGCCCTTTTGGATGCGCTCCATCAGCAACGGCAAGTAACGCTGGACCGGCGTCTGCGCCATCTTGAACGTCAGACCGCGGTTGATCGCGCTGCCCATCGGGACTTTGTCGACGAAGCCGCCATAGACGCCGATGATCGACACGATGCCGAAGTTACGCGTGTTGTTGATCGCCTGCCGCAGCACGTGCGGACGGTCGGTAGCGCCGCCGATGGCCACCTTGGCGCGGTCCAACATGGAGTCGAAGCTGCCCGACGTATGCGGCTCGGTGCCCACGGCGTCGATGCAGGCATCCGCGCCGCGCCCGTGGGTCAGCTCCTGGATGCGGTCGTAGACATCCTCCTTCATGAAGTCGATCGTGATCGCGCCCGCCGCCTCGGCCATGCGCAGGCGCTCCGGCACCGTGTCCACCGCAATCACCCGCTCGGCGCCGAGCAAAAAGGCGCTGCGGATGGAAAACTGCGCCACCGGGCCACAGCCGAACACGACGATGGTCTCGCCGCCTTTAATGTCGCAGAAATCAGCACCCATGTAGCCGGTCGGGAAGATGTCGGACAGGAACAGCACTTGGTCGTCGGTCAGCCCCTCCGGCACCTTGATCGGGCCCACGTCGGCGAACGGCACGCGCAGATACTCCGCCTGCCCGCCCGGATAGCCGCCCAGCAGGTGCGAGTAGCCGAACAATCCGGCGGGCGAGTGGCCCCACAGCGCGGCGGCCATCTTCGCGTTCGGGTTGGACCGCTCGCAGCCGGAAAAGTAGCCACGCTTGCAGAAGAAGCACTCGCCGCAGGAGATGGTGAACGGCACCACCACGCGGTCCCCGACCTTGAGCGTGCCGCACTCCTTGCCGACCTCGACCACTTCGCCCATCGCCTCGTGGCCCACCACGTCGCCGCTCTTCATCGACGGGATCACGCCGTCGAACAGATGCAGGTCCGAGCCGCAGATCGCGCAGGACGTGACCTTGATGATGGCGTCCCGCGGGTGTTGGATCTTTGGGTCGGGCACGGTGTCGCAGCGGATATCGCCCTTGCCGTGCCATGCCAGGGCCTTCATGCCAATGCCTTCATAACCGGTCTCTCCCGCGCTAATCCTGGTGCAACGGAGGTCCGCCGGGTCGGTTTGGCTGCTCGCGAAGGCGTTTTCGTTGCCCTCGCCGCTCAATTTGGGCTGGCTGATTAGCAAAGGTTTGGAAAGGGAGTGCGCCATGACCACGATCGCCTTCGTCGGGCTGGGCAACATGGGGGCGCCGATGGCCGCCAACCTGCTGCAAGCCGGCCACGCGGTGCGCGGCTACGACCTCTCGCCGGTCGCGTGTGACGCGGCCACCGCCGCCGGGCTCGACATCGCCGCCTCCGCGACCGACGCCGTTCGTGGCGCCGCGGTGGTCATCACCATGCTGCCCGCCGGCAAGCACGTGGCGGCGTGCTACGCCGAGACCCTCCAAACGGCCACCGCCGGCACCCTGTTCATCGACTGTTCCACCATCGACGTCGCCGCCGCGCGCGCCGCCCACGCCGCGGCCGCCGACGCCGGCATGCCGAGCCTGGACGCGCCGGTGTCCGGCGGGGTGGGCGGCGCGCAGGCAGCCACGCTCACCTTCATGGCCGGCGGCGCGCCAGACGCCTTCGCCAGCGCCGAACCGCTGCTGCGCGCGATGGGCCAGCGCGTGGTGCATTGCGGTGAGGCGGGGGCCGGGCAAGCGGCCAAGATTTGCAACAACATGATCCTCGGCGTCTCCATGATCGCGGTGGCGGAGGCGTTCGTGCTGGCGGAACGGCTCGGCCTGTCGCACCAGGCGCTGTTCGACGTGGCGAGCACGTCCTCCGGGCAATGCTGGTCGCTCACCAGCTACTGTCCGGTTCCCGGCCCAGTGCCCGCCGCCCCGGCCAATCGCGGCTACGCGCCCGGCTTCGCCACCGCCCTGATGCTGAAGGACCTCACCCTTGCACAGGAGGCGGCGCAGGCTGCCGGCGCGCACACCCCGCTCGGCGCGCAGGCGCAAGCGATCTACGCCGCCTTTGCCGAACACGCCGCCGCGCGGGACTTCTCGGCCGTTATCGAGGCCATCCGCGACGGCGCGCCGGCATGACCGACTGGCCCCGCTTCGTCGCCGACCTCGGCGCCATCCCCACCATCACCGACCCGGCGCTGGTGCGGCAGAAAAGCCGCGACTTCTTCTGGTACAGCCCGATCCTGAAGGCCCAGCTCAACGACAAATCCGCCGACCTCGTGGTCTGCCCGCGCACTGAGGCCGAGGTGGTGGCCACCGCCGCCCTCTGCGCCCAACGCCGCGTCCCGCTCACCGTGCGCGGCGGCGGCACCGGCAATTACGGCCAGGCCGTCCCGCTCGAAGGCGGCGTGGTGCTGGACGTGACGGCGCTCGACCGCATCCTGGCGCTCGACCACGGCGCCCTCACCGTGGAGCCCGGCCGCAAGCTCATCGACATCGACGCCGCCACCCGCCCGCAAGGCTGGGAACTGCGCATGCATCCCTCCACCAAGCGCACCGCCACCATCGGCGGCTTCATCGCCGGCGGCAGCGGCGGCGCCGGGTCGATCACCTGGGGCGGGCTGCGCGACCGCGGCAACGTGCTGGCCGCCCGCGTCGTCTCCTGCGAGCCCGAGCCGCGCATCGTCACCCTCACCGGAGACGCCGTCGCTGGCGTGAACCACGCCTACGGCACCACCGGCATCATCACCGCGCTCACCATCGGCATGGCGCCGGTGCAGCCGTGGACGGACCTGGTCGCCACGTTCGACGGCTTCGCCCAGGCCGCCCGCTTCGGCATAGCGCTCGGCCACGCCGACGGCATCGCGAAGAAGCTGGTGACCGTGGTGCAGGCCCCGCTTACCGAGACCTTGCGCGGCCTCGCTCTGCCGCCGGGCGCGCATGCCGTGCTGGCCATGGTCGCAAGCCACGGCCTGCTCGCCTGGGACGACCTGCTGCGCCAGCATGGCGGCCGCGAGCTGGTCCGCCGCCCTTCGCAGGACGCCGATGGCGAGCATCCGCCGATCTACGAATATACCTGGAACCACACCACGCTGCACGCCTTGCGCCAGGACAAGGGCGTCACCTACCTGCAATGCCTCTACCCGCCCGACCGCACGCTCGACCTGGTGGAAGAAATGCGCGCCGCCTTCGGGGACGAGCTGATGATGCACCTCGAAGTGATCCGCGTCGGCGGCCGCGTCACCTGCAGCGCCCTGCCCGTGGTGCGCTACACCACCGCCGCGCGCATGGCCGAGATCGTGGCCCACCACGAGGCGCGCGGCGTGCTGGTGGCCAACCCGCATTTCTTCACGCTCGAGGACGGCGCCGGCCACAAGCGGGTGGGCGAGGAGCAGCCAGCGATGAAGGCCGCGATGGACCCGTTCGCGCTGCTGAACCCGGGCAAGATGCGCAGCTACCAGGCGGACACGAAACCGTCCGCCACACCGCAGGACAGCCACGCATGATCGAGCAGAAGGTCGCCCTGGTCACCGGGGCGCAACGCGGCATCGGGCGCGCGGTGGCGCTCAAGGCTGCCAGCCTCGGCTACGCGGTGGCGATCAACTACGCCGAGGAAGCGCCCGACGCCTACGCCTTGCTCGCCCACATCACCGCGGCCGGCGGCACCGCCATGCTGGTGCAGGCCGACCTGGCCAGCGTCCCCGAAATCACCGCGATGGTGGCCGCGGTGGGCAGCGCCTATGGCCGGGTGGACGCGCTGGTCAACAACGCCGGCATCTTCCCGCGGGTGGACTTCCTGCAAATGCGCGAAGCCGACTGGGACCCGGTGCTGGACGTGAACCTCAAGGGCACCTGCTTCGCAACGCTCGAGGCGGCCAAGCTGATGATTGCGTGCGGCATTGCCGGGTCGGTGATCAACCTCGCGTCCTCCGCCATCCAGGGTGCGCCTCGCGCGGTGCACTACTCCGCCAGCAAGGGCGGCATCGTCGCCATGACGCGGGCGATGGCACTGGAACTCGCCCCGCACCGCATCCGCGTCAACGCCATCGCCCCGGGCCTAACCAACACGCGCCAGCCGCGGTTCGGCATGACGGAGCCGGAGATCGCCGAGCGCGCCGCCGCCATCCCGCTGGGCCGCATGGCCGAGCCGGACGACATCGCCGAGACCGCGGCCTTCCTGATGGGCGACGGCGCGGCGATGATCACCGGCCAAACCCTGCACGTGAACGGCGGCGCGTACCGGCCTTAGGAAAACCCTAGCTTAGGCTGCGGCTAATCAGCCGCCTCGGCCAGCGCCGGCATCATCTCCGCCGCCCGCGTCGCCGCCGCCGCCGCAACATGACGCGCCAGCACGCTCGCCACCACACCAGCCTGCGGCACCCCGCGCAGCATCGGAACGGCCCGGCGCAGATGCCACGGCCGCACCAATGGCCAGGTCTTGAGCACGTTCACCTGATAGCTGGGATGCAGCGCGAGCGGCACGTCGCCCGCATGGTCCGGCCGCACCCGCAGGCTCACCCCGGCAATCGCGCGATGCGGGATCGACAGCGTGCCCGCCAGAGCCACGCCATAGCGCAGCACCACGCGGTCGGTGGTGATGGTGTAGCGGATGCTGCGCCAGGTGGCGTGCGACAGCGCCAGCACGCAAAGCAGCGCCAGCAGCAGCGCGCCGACCAGCGGCAGCGTCGCCTGCAGCGTGGCCGCATGGCTCATTCCCTGCAGCTTGGCGCTCACGCCATTGGCCACCAGCAGCAGTGCGAAATACAGCAGGATCGCCCGCACATGGAACACGTCCAGAGCGACCCGGCGCCACGATGCCGCAGCCTCCCAAACCAGCCGCTCCCCATCATACAGCCGCACCGGCGCCAACCGGGACGGCCGCAGCAACGCGCCCCCGATCACCGCCGCACCGCCGGCATGGCCGCCGTCGCCGCCACCGGCGGCATGGCCGCCGTCGCCGCATGGAACAACCCACCCGCATAATAAGCGTTCACCTGATCCTCCTCACGCGCCGTCATGATGTCGGCATTGGCCAACCCCGGTATCTCCGCAAACTGCCAGCTCCGCAGCGCCACCACACGGACGTCGCGCGCCTTGAGCTTCAGGTCGGCGTAGAAGATCGGCAACAGTACGCGCCGCACGGAATCGGCTTCCTCGCCGAGCTGCACCTCGAGGTAGCGCAGGAGCTTGGCCGACCGGTCGACCCAGAAATCCACTACCGTTCCCACCGGATGCCAGCGCGAGTCGAACACGCGCATGCCGCGCGGGTCGGTCTCGCCGGGACGCACGTGCCAATCCTCGGCGATGCGCAACGGCGCCAGTTGCGGCTGCCCGTCGGCCAGGCGGAACGGCTCGTTCTCGCGCGCCACCCACGTGGCGGGCCCAATGCCCGAGAGCAGCGGATTGCCGCCCGGCAGCAACGGCGCACCACCGGACAGGTCGGCGTAGGTGCCGTCGGTCGGTGGCGCCGGATAGAAGTGCGGCAGCTCCGTGGTGCCGCCATCCAGCAGATGCAGCGTCTTCACCGGCGGCGGCTCGGGGAAGCCCACCAGCCGGCCGCGATGCATCTGCGCGCCAGGTTCGTCGAGCGGGTAGCCCTCCCGCTTGTCTTCCCGCCGCAGGTAGAACACCAGGGCGAGGAAGAACAGGAAGAACACGATCAACGCAAGTTGCGCGACGTCGATCTGCTGCGTAATGGCGCCAGGTTGCATAGGGCGATCCTTATCAGGCGCTCAGGAGGGGGGACGGTCCGCCGCCGGCGTCAGCGCCGGGTAGGCATTGACCATGTTGACGCCGTTCAGCGGGTTAGGCTCGCCATAATGGCAAGTGGAACAGAGCGCGAGGCCGTTGCCGTTCTGCGCCCCCACCTCACGCGCCGGCAGCACCGGCAGATGCGTCTCGCCGATAAGCTGGCGCGTCAGCGGCACGGCGGTATCGGCCACCAGCAGGAAGTTCTTGTTGATGTCGCGCATCAACTGCAGCCCGGACTCGCCAGACCAGCGGAACGGCGAGCTCTGCGACCAATCATACAGCGCGCGCGAGTTGTGGCAGTAGCCGCAGTTGACGCCGATGCCGTCCGACAGCGTCATCATCATCTCGTAGATGCGCACGGCCTCGATCTGCGATGACATGGTGTGGCTCGGCAGCGCCGTCACCGACTGCGCCCGGATCGGCTCGTCCTGCAGGTAGTACTCCTGGTAGCCGGCATCGGGAAAGAACTTCAGCACCGTGTCCGCGTTCTCGTTCCAGTTCTCCGCCCGGTCGACCATGGGCGGCGTCGGCGCCGGGCTGCTGCGATACCAGATCTCCGATGGCTGCACCTGGCCCCGATGGCACGTGTAGCAAGTCACCCCGGCCGGTGCCACGTGGGTTTTCCAGTCGGCGTTGATGTGCCGCACCATCTGCAGCATCACGCGGGCGATCCCCTTGGTGGCTTTGGCGTCCGAGGCATAATCCTGCCCGACGTGACAGAAGCCGCAGCCCTCCTTAGGCGAAACCCAAGCCGTCAGCGCCTGCTGCGTGCGCATGAACTCCGCCGCACTCACATCCGTCAGCACCTTGACGTTCTTGTACGCCTCGGTGGCGGACGGCCCGCCAGTCGCGGCCGGCGGCAGCGGGGGTGGCGCCTGGTTGTTGGCGGCGTGCTCCAGCCGCACGTCCTCGAACTGCACCGCCTGCGGAATGCCGACCTGGTGCCCGCGGATCGGCTGCACCTGCCAATCCGGCACGTAGAGCAGGAACAGCACCGCCACCACCGCCCCGCCGATGAGAAGCCAACGCAACGACATCAGAGCGCTCCCACGATTGGTTCATGCCCCGAGATACCCGACGGCAACTGCGACGGAATTTGGTAGATTTGCTGGTAGCGCGGCGCAATCCCGTGCTTCACCCCCCAGAGGAACCAGTTGTCCACCACCGTGCCGCTCAGCAGGATGCCGATGCCGCCGGTCAGCGTGGTCAGCACCGCGAACCAATAGATCCAGCGGTGGACGGATTGGAAGTTGGCGTTGAACCCCATCGTCCAGCGCCAGAACAAGGCCGCCCGTTCGGACGCGGTGCCGGGCTGGGTGATCTCGTGCGTCTCGCGCTCGCCGCCGAACCGCGTTACCGCCAGGATGGTGCCGCCATGCATGGTGAACAGCAGCACCGAGCCGTATAGAAACACGATCGAGAGCATGTGGAACGGGTCGTAGAACAAGTTGCCGTAGCGCATCGAAAACGTGGCCGTCCAATTCAGGTGCGGCACGATCCCAAATGGCACCGCCTCCGACCAGCTCCCCATCAGGATCGGCCGGATGAAACCCAGCACCAGATAAAGCCAGATTGCGGAGGCGAACGCCCACGGAATATGCGTCCCGATCCCGACCGCGCGGGCGCGCCGATACATCCGCGCCCACCACAGCAAAATCGATGCGGTCAGAAAGAACCCGGCCATCAGCCACCAGCCGCCATCCTCGAGAGGCGGGAACAGCGACAGCCCCTGCTTGGCCGAAGGCGGGTTGAGCGACAGGAACGGCAGCATCTTGGCGAAGCGGATGATGTTCCAGTCCACTTGGGCCCACATGTTGAGGCCGATGATCTCGAAGGCGATGAACCCGCACACCACCGAAAGCAGCCCGGTCACGCCGAGCGACGTGGGCCCGATCTGCGGTTCGCCGATGCGGCCGAACCAGGTGGAATGGAACGTTTTGCCGGGCCGGTAGCGCGCGCCGGGCGGCTCCGGCAGGCCGCGCTCGGTCGGCCCCTCGACGACGATGGCAGTATAGAGCGTGTGATAGCGCGCCATCTCAGAACCCCTTCGCCGACCAGATCGGAATGTTCAGATACCAGTCGAACCAGTAGGGCCAACCGCGCGTCCAGAACGGCCCGGCGATCAGGATGCAGGCCGCGCTCCAGAACCCGGCGTTGAGCGCCAGGAAGTAGCCCAGCCGGTGGATCCCGAGCTCGCCGATCGAATAGGCGATGGTGTCGCGGAAATACACGCTCTCATGCTCGCCATACTTCACCGGCTTGGTCCCACCCGGCGAATACGCACCCAAAATCTCGCCGCCATGTAATGCCAGCGCAAACGTCGTGGTGAAGAAGAACGTCACCGCGAGCATGTGGAACGGGTTGTAGTGGAAGTGCAGATACTGGTAGCCGACGTTGGACACCCAATCGAGGTGGCTCATGATGCCGTAGGGAAAACCATAGCCCCAAGCGCCCATCAGCAGCGGCCGGATCACCACCAGCGACACGTAGGCGAAGATCGCCATCGAGAACCCGAACGGCACGTGCAGACCCATGCCGAGCTTGCGCGCGATCTCCACCTGCCGCAGCGCCCAGGAGCTGAACGCCCCGATGGCGCAGATGGTGATGAGCTGCCACAGCCCGCCTTGCCGCAGCGGCGCCCAGTGCAGCCCGTTGCTGATCAGCGGCGGGTCGATGCTGATCGCGAACGGCTCCCAGGTCGGCCCGATCGCCGCGCCGTAGAAGATCAGCAATGTGCCGACCAGTGTAAACACGGTGGTCGTGACGCCGAAGAACCCGACGTAGAACGGTCCGATCCAGAAGTCGAACAAGCGCCCGCCCACCAGCGTGCCGCCCGCTATACGGTATCGTCTCTCATAAGACAGCATCGACATGGCACACTCCAACGCGTCCGCTCGCCGGGTCAGGCCAAACCACCCACGAGCAGGCCGCTTCACATCAATTCGACAGGTTTTCCGGAATCAGCTCGCCAAAGCCCTTGTCCATGCGTCAACTATGGCTGACGCTAAGATGTGTCAACCAAATTGGACAAACGAAAATGCACCGTCATTTGCTAGCGGCTGCCACGCTGACCATCACGATGCTGGCAACAGCGCTGCCGGCCGCCGCCAGCCCGGGCGAGATCACCTGGACCACTTGGTTCCGCATCGGGCCCGGCCGCGACTATGCTGTCCGCGATGAAATCCCCAACGACACCGTGCTCGACGTGATCGGCTGCCAGAACGGCTGGTGCCAGGTGGTTTGGCAGAACTGGACCGGCTACGTGGAGGCCGACGTCGTGGCCCAACCCGTCCCCGCCACCACCGCCGTTGCACCGCACGATTGCGTCCAGAACCGCCGCGATGGATACGGCAAGGGCGATGAGCTCAACATATGCCAACGATGACCCGCGCCGCACGGCGCTCACCACCGGAGCGGCGCTGCGCTGGGGCGAGGCCGCGGCCGCCGTCCTGGTGGCGCTATTGCCCTGGCTGCTCATTCACGCCCGCGCGCTCAGCGAGGCCGCCATCGACCTTGTGGCCGCCGCCTTCCTGGTGCGCAGCGTCGCCTTGCGCAGTTGGGGCTGGCTGCGCGAACCCTGGGTCCGGCTCGCCGCCGCCTGGTGGGGCTGGCTGCTGCTCTGCACGGCGCTGCATTTCGCGGCCGCCGGCGAGGGGGCGGGCGCGCTGGTGCAGGCCGCCGCCATCGCCCGCTTCCTGCTGTTCGTCGCCGCACTCGAACAAGTGGTGCTGCAGCCCGTCTCGGCCCGGCGCTGGTTCTACCGCAGCCTAGGCCTCGCCACCCTCTACCTTGCGGCGCAAACGCTGCTGCAGTTCGCCACCGGCCACAACCTGTTCGGCGACCCGCGCTCCGGCGACGGCGAGCTCACCGGCCCGTTCGACAAGCCGCGCGACGCCCCCACCTTCGTGCGCATGCTGTTCCCCGCCTTGCTGCCACCCACCGCGGCGCTGCTGGCTCGCCGCGGCGCGCTGCGTTGGGCCGGCGCGGCGCTGCCCATCCTGGCCATGGCGGTCATGGTGCTGATCGGCCAACGCATGCCCCTGGCGCTCGCCGGCTTCGGCCTGGTGCTCGCCGCCCTGCTGCTGCGCCGGCTGCGCACCCCCACCGTCCTCGCGTTGGCGGCCGGGCTGATCTTGGTGTTCGCCTCCGCTGCCGTCTCGCCGCCCACCTTCTACCGCCTGGTCACCAAGCTGGACGCCCAACTCGGCCATTTCGCCACCAGCCCGTACGGCCTCATCATCGAGCGCGCCACCGCCATCGCCGAGCAGCACCCCTGGACCGGGCGCGGCTACGACGGCTATCGCACCGCCTGCCCCGAGCCGCGCTACTTCCTGGCCTGGCACTGGCCCGGCCAGCCCGCCGCCCCCGACCCGAGCGGCACCACGCTCTGCCTCACCCACCCGCACAACCTCTATCTGCAGGCGGTGACCGACGCCGGGCTGCCCGGCGTGCTGCTGTTCACCGCGCTGGCGCTGGTGTGGCTGGCCCGGCTCGGCCGCGGCATGCGGCGAGGCGGGGGGCCGTTGCAGGCCGGGCTGTTCATCGCCGCCTTGCTGCAGCTCTGGCCGCTCGCCTCCACCAGCCCGCTCATTTCGCTGCCGATCGGAGGCTGGTTCTTCCTGCTGCTGGGGGCGGGCCTGGCAGAGGCGAAGGCGCGTCACCCGCTGCCTCCAGCATAGTCGCCAGCGCCGCCGTCACCCGCGCCACCGGCAGCGTGGCGAGGTCGGTCACCTGCAGCGCGGCTGCCCATTCGCCGAGCGGCCCGCGCGGCGCCGCCTGCTCCAGCACGCTCGCCGCCGGAAACAGCGCCAAGCCCGGCGCCCCCATCGCCGTGGCCAGGTGCAGCGGCCCGGTGTCGTTGCCCAGCGCGAGCGCCGCGCCCTGCGCCAGGGCCGCGATGTCGGCCAGGCTGGTCTGCCCGGTCAGGTCGCGCACCCGGGGCGTGGCGGCGCTAATCGTGGCCCCCAGCGCCCGCTCCGCCGCCCCGCCAACCACCACCGGCGTGAGCCCGCGCTCGGCCAGCCACGCGGCGACCGCGGCAAACCCGGCCACCGGCCAGCGCTTCACCGCGCCGATGCCGGCCCCGCCTGGCATCAGCAGCGCATAGGGCGAATGCATGCCGTGGCGATGCCCCAGTGCCGCCAGCCAGCCCCGCTCCGGCGCCGGCCAACGATCTATCCCGGCCAGTTCGAGCTGCTCGCGCTGCCGCTCCAGCGTGTGCATGCGGTCCCGCGCCGGGTTGGCGTGGCGGTGCGAACTGTGCCGCGCATGCCCGCACCAGGGCGGCCGCCCGGCGAGGGCGTGGTAGCGCGCCGTCCGCCGCGAGGTCTGTAGGTCGAACACGAAGTCGAAGCGGCGGATGGGCCGCACCGTGCGCAGCGTGGCCGCCAGGTTCCACCATGGCGCCCGCGCATCCACCGCCACCGCGTCGAACCAGGGCGCCGCCTCGGCCAGCGCGCGGAACGGTGCCGTGGTCAGCAGCGTGATGTGGCTGCCCGGCCGCGACGCCCGGATGGCGGCAAAGCCGTGGAACGCATGCACGAAGTCCCCCAGCGCGCCGAGCTTGATCACGAGCAAGCGCTGCCTCGCCGGGTCGGCCCCGCCAGGGTAGCCTGCCGCCATGCCTCCACCCCCCAACCCTGCACCGCCCACCCCTGGGCAGGCCGACTCCTCTGCGCCGGCCGACTCGTCTGCGCGGGCCGAAACCGTCGCCATCGTCCTGCCGCATCGCGAGCGCTTTGGCCCCGACGCCGCCGGGGCGGTCGCCATGGTAGTGCAACGGCTAGCGGCGGGCCAGTCGCGCCACCCGGTCTTGGTGGTCGGCCCACCCCATGGCGGCGCCGGCTTCCCCGGCATCGACTTCCTGCCCGTCGCCCTGCCGCGCTGGCTGCCCGGCACCCCCACCCTGCGCTACGCCGCCAAGCTGGCTTTCGTGCTCGCCCGCCGCCGCCCCGCCTTGATCGAGGTGCACAACAAGCCGGACGTGGCGCTCTGGCTCGCCCGCCTGCTCCGCCACCCGGTCACCCTGTTCCTGCACAACGACCCGCGGGAAATGCGCGGCGCCCGCTCGCCCGCCGCCCGCGCCCGCCTGCTGCGCCGCCTGGCCCGCGTGGTCACCGTCTCCGACTACCTGCGCACCTGCCTGCTCGAAGGCGTGGCCACGCACTCATCCGCCAAGGAGGCGGCCGCGCCGCCGCGCCCACCCATGGTGATCCACAACGCGCTCGACCTCGCCCGCCTGCCCGCGCCCCGCCCGACCGCCGCGCGCGAGCCGCTCATCCTGTTCGCCGGCCGCGTGGTGCCGGACAAGGCGCCCGACCTGTTCATCGCCGCCTGCGCCCAGGCCCTGCCCGCGCTGCCCGGCTGGCGCGCCGAGATCATCGGCGCCGACGGCTTCTCCGCCACCCAGCCCGACAGCCGCTTCATCGCCGGCCTGCGCGCGCCCGCCGCCGCCGCCGGCGTGACCCTGCGCGGCCACCTGCCCCACCCCCAGGTGCTGCAGGCGATGGCCCGCGCCGCCATCGTGGTGGTGCCGAGCCGCTGGAACGAACCCTTCGGCCTCACCGCGCTCGAGGCGATGGCCTGTGGCGCGCCGCTGATCACCTCCGGGCGCGGCGGCCTGGCCGAAATCGCCGGCGACGCCGCCCTACGCATCGACCCGGCGGACGCAGGCTCGCTCGCCGCCGCCCTGCTCCGCTTGGCCGCCGACCCGGCGTTGCGCACCACCCTGGCTACCGCCGGCCTCGCCCGCGCCCAGCTGTTCGACCTGCCCGCCGCGATGGCCAAACTCGACCAGCTCCGGCAAGACGCGCTGCGCCCGCCACCGTCCCGCAGCGGCAGCCTGGCCCGGTGACGCAAACTGGCACTTTTGCAACGGTCGAGCTTTTTTGCCATGCAATCGTCCTTTGCCCTCAGTTTGCCTTAGAGGTCTGCTAGGGAGGGCCATGAGCATACGGCTACGCCACGTCATCTCTGCCCTCCTGGGTGCGGGATGTCTCCTTTTGCCCGGCCTGGCCCGCGCACAGTCGTTCGACCAATACCTGTCCCCGACGGTCCCCGGCTACGACACGCTGCGCGGCCTGGAAATCCCTGCGCGGCCTCGCACCGAGTATGACCCGCTCGGCGTCCAGGTCGGCGAGTACATCGTCCGCCCGCAGCTCGATGAAGGCGTCGGCTACGACACCAACGTGCTCGGCACCAACCCGGCCACCGGCAGCTTCTTCGTCAGCACCGCGCCGCAGGTGTCGATCAACTCGAACTACGGCGGCAACAACTCCATCGGCGCCAATCTCGGGCTCAACAACTTCGCCTACACCGACCAGAAGCAGGAAACCCACACCGACTGGAACGCCTCGGTCGGCGGCACCTTCCAGGTCGGACAGGACCTCCTCACCGGCTCCATCGCCGAAATCTACGCCCACGAGAACCCGACCGACATCAATAGCCCCACGCTGTTCTCGCCGCTCGGCTTCAAGGTGACCGACCTGCGCCTGCGCTACTCGAGCCAATTCGAGTATTTCAACCTGCAGCCCAACTTCGACTACCAGGGCTACCGCTTCGACGACGTGCGGCTGCCCGGCGCCACCGTGGGCCAGCAAAGCCGCGACCGCGACGATTTCACCGGCGGGCTGACCGTCCGCTTCGGCAAAATCCCGGAGCGCAGCTTCGTCCTGGTGGTGCAGGCGACCAACTCGCACTACATCGCCAGCCAAGGCACCCCGCCGCAGGTACCAGCGCTTACCCCCCGCCCCGACTCGATCAACTACCAGGTGCTCGGCGGCGTCCAATACTCGTTTTCCGCCAACCTGCAGGCACTCGCCTTGCTCGGCTACGACCTGCAGACGTTCAACAACCGCGCCTACCAGCAAATCACCGCGCCCGTCGCGCAGGGCGTGCTCATCTGGGCGCCCTCGGGCCTGACCACCGTCACCGGACGGGTCAGCCGCACCATCGAGGACTCCATCGGCCAAACCACCTCGGGCGTGGTGCTGACCCAGGCGAGCCTCACCGTCGATCACGAATACCTGCGCAACGTCCTGCTGCAGGGCCGCTTCGGCGCGATCTCCAGCCAGTTCACCGGCAGCCAAACCCAGTCCATCTACGATTTCGGCGGGTCCGTTAGCTATTTGTTCAACCGAAACATGCGATTGACCGCTACGCTGGACTATTTCGACAGCGTCGGCAACGCGGGGAACCAATTGACACTCATTCCAGTGGCGGCGGAGGGCAACGACTTCGTCTCACTCAATAGCTATAGCCGCGAGGTCGGGCTGCTCAGCCTGCGCTTCACGCTATGATGCGCCTGGCTGCCGTGGTCTGCCTCCTGGCCGGCACCTGGCTTGCCACCAGCACGGCCCAAGCCCAGCGCCTGCGCGCCGCCCACGTGCTGCCGCAGATCGCCCGCGCGCTGGCTTCGCCGCAAACCGCCTGCCAGGCCGCCATCGCCGCCGCAGAGACCGCACACGGCATCCCGACTGGCTTCCTGCTGGCCATTGGCCGGGTGGAGAGCGGGCGCCTCAACCCGCAGAACGGCAGCGTGCAGCCTTGGCCGTGGACGATTGATATCGACGCCAAGGGCACCTTCTTCGACAGCCGGTCGGACGCGGTTGCCTTCGTCGAAACCGCCCAGCAGGCCGGCATCCAATCCATCGACGTCGGCTGCATGCAGGTCAACCTGCTGCAACATCCGGACGCCTTCGCCACCCTGGACGATGCATTCGACCCGGTGGTCAACGCCAACTACGCCGCCCGTTTCCTGGTCGACCTCGAGCACGAAGCGGGCGACTGGGTCACTGCCGCCGGCCTCTATCACTCCCGCACCGAGGCGCTCGCCGCCCCCTATCGGGACGCGGTGGCGCTCCGGTTTGGTGGCGTCGCCGGCCTGCCCCACCCCGTCGCCGCGCCCGCCCCGCCCCGCCCGGTCGACCAACTGGCACAAGCCTGGGGCGCCACCCTGCCCAAGCCGGCCAGCGAGCCCGGGAGTCTGCACCTGTGGCCCAAGCCGGCCGCGCCAACGCCGCAGTTGCACACTGTGGCAACTCTGCAACTATCGTCCCGCTGATGCGGCGGCCCGTGGCACCTCGACCATTATTTGTGTAACTGGAACGAGCACACAGCTCGGTGGAGAAGCGGTGAAAAGAAGTTCTGGCCTGCCCGGTAAAGCCGGGTCCTCGCGCTGGCTGCCAACCATGCTGATGCTTGCGGTAGGCCTGGCGTCCTGCGCCCCCGGGTCCGGACTGCCGCCTTTGCCGCCCGCGAGCGACAATGCCTACCATCTCGGGCCAGGCGACCAGGTGCGCATCATCACCTTCGGCGAAGACACGCTGACCGGTGAGTTCCGCCTCAGCGACAGCGGCAACATTGCCGTCCCGCTGCTCGGCAGCGTCCGCGCGGCAGGCATGACGCCGGGTCTGCTCGCCAGCACCATCGAGAGCGACCTCAAGCAGCGCAACCTGTTCAAGAACCCCAGCGTGTCGGTCGAAATCCTGGCCTACCGCCCGTTCTTCATCCTGGGCGAGGTCAACAAGCCCGGCCAGTACCCCTTCCAGCCTGGCATGACGGTGCTGACCGCGGTGGCCGTCGGCGGCGGCTTCACCTACCGCGCGGTGCAGGGCTACGCGTCCATCGTGCGCGAGGAAGGTAATCACGCCGAGGAAGGCAAGGTCACCCGCTCCACCCTGGTCGAGCCCGGCGACACCATCACCATCTTCGAACGGCGCTTCTAACGGCGAACGCCCCCTCCCGCCGCGTGGGAGGGGGCCGGGTTGGGGCAAGCGCCCGCGCACGCCAATTGTCAGACCCCACGGCCCCTCGTAGGATCACGCGACGACGACCATTGCAATCAAGGCCGGAATGGCCGCACGGAGGGGAACGACCATGGCAACGGCAGCATCGAGCACGGCCACCCGATACCTATCGTCGAGGCTTCGCTACGGATTGCTGGCCGCAGCCGCGCTCATCGCCGCGTGCCCCGTCGCCCGCGCCCAAGGCACCGCCCAGGGTGGCGCGCAAGTGGTCGGCCAGACCTCCAACGAGTCCTGCACCAACCCCGCCCCGAGCCACACCCCGCTCAGCGGCATGGTGGTCGGCTTCTCGCAGTCCGAAAATGAGCAGAACCCGTTCCGCGCCGCCGAGACCGACTCCGTCCGCGACGCAGCCAAGCAGGCCGGCGTGTCCCGCCTGCTCTACACTAACGCCAACGACGACCAGGCCAAGCAGGTCGCCGACGTCGAAAGCATGATCGCACAGGGCGCCCAAGCCATCATCGTGGCCCCGCTGAACGCCACCGGCCTGCAGCCCGCGCTCGCCCAGGCGGCCGCCAAGCACATCCCCGTCGTCACCATCGACCGCGCCACCGCCGGCGCCGTCTGCACCGACTTCATCACCAATATCGGCTCCAACTTCCTGGTCCAAGGCCAGCGCGCCGCCGACGCCTTGGCCCAAGCCACCGACGGCAAGGCCAAGATCCTTGAAATCCAGGGCGCCTACGGCAACTCGGTCGAAACCGAGCGCACCCAGGGCTTTGCCGACCAGCTCAAGCAGCATCCCGGCATGGCGATCCTGGCCGCGCAACCCGGCAACTGGTCCGCCACCGACGCCCAGCGCGTGATGGAGCAGCTCCTGCTCGCCCACCCCGACGCCACCGCGCTCTACGCCCAAGCCGACGTGATGGCGCTCGGCGCCATGCGGGCCATCCAGCAAGCCGGCAAGACTGCCGGCAAGGATTTGGCCATCGTCAGCATCGACGGCACCAAGGCGCTGGTGCAGGCCATCGAGCAGGGCCGCGCCGAGGCGGACATCGAAACCAACCCGCGCTTCGGCCCGCTCTCCTTCCAGGCCATCGCCGCATGGTACGACGGCAAGCCGGTGCCGCAGAAGCTCATCATGGAGGACGCGCTCTACGACCGCGCCAACGCCGCCACCGCCCTCAGCAGCGGCAAGCCATACTAGGCTCTCCATTGCCCCCGCAGGCGACTGCAGCAGCCTCGCTCCCGGTGCTGCAAACCCACAACCTGTCCAAGCAGTTCGGCCCGGTCGCCGCCTTGCGAGACGTCTCCATCAGCCTGGCCGCCGGCGAAGTCCACGGCCTGGTGGGCGAAAACGGCGCCGGCAAGTCCACCCTCATTAAGCTGTTGACCGGCTTCCACACGCCCAGCAGCGGTGAAATCCGCCTCCACGGCGCCCCGGCCCAGTTCGACAGCCCACGCGCCGCCCAAGCCGCCGGGATCGCGGCCGTCTACCAGGAGATCAACCTGATCCCCGAGCGCAGCGTCGCCGCCAACATCTTCCTTGCCCGCGAACCTCGCCGCTTTCGCTTGCTCACCGACACCACCCGCATGGTGGACGAAGCCGCCGCCATCCTCGCCCGCTACCACCTCGCCATCGACCCGCGCGCGCCCTTGCGCAGCCTTGGCCTCGGCCTGCAGCAAATGGTCTCCATTGCCCGCGTGGTCTCGCTCGGCGCCCGCGTCGTGATCATGGACGAGCCCACCTCCGCCCTCGCCAGCGCCGAGGTGGACATCCTCTACGGCGCCGTCGGCCAACTCCGCGACGAGGGCCGCGCCATCGTCTATGTCAGCCACCGCCTGTCCGAGTGCTACCATCTGTGCGACCGCCTCACCGTCCTGCGCGATGGCCGGGTGGTGCAGAGCGCTGCCACGGCCGACCTGCCCCGCGCCCGGCTGGTCGCCGCCATGCTCGGTCGCGAAACCACCACCGCCGCCCAAGCCCCCGCGCCGGCTGCCCGCGTTGCCAACACTACCGCCGCCGCCGCGCTCACCGTCCGCGGCCTGCACTGGCGCAGCCGGGTCCGCGACGTCTCGTTCAGCGTGCAGCGCGGCGAAATCCTGGGCCTGGTCGGGCTGCTCGGCGCCGGCCGCACCGAGACCTTCAAGGCCATCTACGGCGCCGAACCACCCGACCGCGGCGACGTCGCCATCGCCGGCCGCGCCCTGCCCGCCCGCAGCCCCGCCGCCAGCATCCGCCATGGCCTGGCCTTCCTCAGCGAGGACCGCCGCTCCGAGGGCATCTTCGCCAAGCTTTCCGTGCGCGCCAACCTCACCGCCGCCGTGCTCCCCGCAATCTCCCGCTGCGGCGTCATCTCCCGCCGCAAGCAAACCGCGCTTGTCACCCGCGCCATCCGCGACCTCGGCATCAAGACCGCCAGCCCCGACGCCCCGATCGCCTCGTTGTCCGGCGGCAACCAGCAGAAGGTGCTGATCGCCCGCGCGCTCTGCACCAACCCGAGCGTGGTGATGCTGGATGACCCCACCCGCGGGATCGACGTCGGCGCCAAGGCCGAGGTGCACCGCGTGGTGCGTGCCCTCGCCGCGGACGGGCTGGGCGTGGTGGTCACCTCCTCCGAAATCGAGGAGGTGCTCGATCTGGCCAGCCGCATCCTGGTGCTCAACGAGGGCGAAATCATCGGCGAGCTCGACACCGCCGGGCGCGACCCAGACGACATCATCGCCCTCCTGGTCGCCGGCAAGCCCGCCCCCGAACACCAGGCCGCATGAGCCAGCCGCTCGCCGCCGCCGCCCCGCGCAGCCGCCCCCGGCTCGACCCGGCGCGCCTGCGCGCGGCCAGCGTCTACCTTGCCTTCGCCGCTCTCGTCCTGCTCGACCTCGCCATCACCCCCGGCTTCCGCAACCCCGCCGTGCTGCGCAGCCTGCTGTTCGAAGCCGCGCCCGTCCTGCTCATCGCGCTCGGCCAAAGCCTGGCCATCGGCACCCGCGGCATCGACCTGTCGGTCGGCTCCGTCATGGCGCTCAGCTCCGCCGTCATCGGTGTGGCGCTTCCCCTCGGCCAGGGGGTCGCGCTCCCGCTCGGCATCGCCGCCGGCCTGGTCTGCGGCCTGCTGAACGGCGCCCTGGTCGCGGTGCTGCGCATCGATCCGCTGATCTCGAGCCTGTCCCTCCTGGTCGCCGCCCGCGGCCTAGCCCAAGCCATCCTGGGTGGCGCCCGCACCGACCTGCCGTTCGACGGCCCCATCCCCTGGCTCGGCGCCACCGCGGTCGGCGGCCTGCCCGTCACCGCCCTGATCGCCCTGGCCGGCGCTGCCGCCTTCGCCTTCCTGGTCCATGCCACCGTGTTCGGCCAATACGCCATCTTCGCCGGCGCCAGCCGCACCGCCGCCGCCCTGGCCGGCCAACCCGTGCGCCGCACCCTGGCCCTGGTCTACGCGCTCAGCGGCCTGCTCGCCGGGGCCGCCGGGCTGTTCGCCACCGCGCGACTCGGCGCCGCGGACCCCAACTACATCGGCGTCCAATTCGAACTGGACGCCATCGCCGCCGCCGTCATCGGCGGCACCCCACTCTCCGGCGGACGCGTCCGCGTGCTCGGCACCGTGTTTGGCGTGCTGCTGCTCCAAGTGCTGGACGCGAGCTTCATCATGAACAACGTCAGCGCAACCTACGCGCAAATCCTTAAAGCCGCGTTTATCGTGGGCGCGCTCTATCTGCAGCGCGCCGGGGCATGAGCGCCAGCACGGCGCCCACCGTTCGCCGGGCCCAACTGATCGGCCTGCTGCAATCGCGCGGCGCGCTCCTGGTCCTGCTCGCCGCCATCGCCCTTGCCGCCGCGCTATTCCCCGACTTCCTCCACGTCGGCAACCTGTCCGACATCGTCACTGCCGCCAGCTTCCTCGGCCTGGTCACCGCCGGGCAAACCCTGGTCATCATCCTCGGCGGCTTCGACCTCTCGGTCGGCTCCATGGTGGGCCTCGGCACCGTGCTGGCCGCCTTTGCCCAACCCTACGGCTGGCTCCCCGCCCTGCTACTACCGATCGCCGTCGGCGCGGGCGTCGGCCTGGTCGAGGGTCTGCTGATCGCCCGCATACGCATGGCCCCGTTCATCGTCACCCTCGCCTCGCTGCTCGCCCTCAAGGGTGCGGCGATCGCGCTGGCCGGCGAAAGCATGGTCATCGCCACGCCGGGCTTCTTCGGCCTGATCGCCAACGGCCATATCGCCGGCGTCAGCAGCCTCGTCCTCATCCTGGCCGCCGTGTTCGCGCTCGGCGCCCTGCTGCTCAATCGCACCCCGTTCGGCGCCGCCATCTTCGCCGTCGGCGGCAACGAGGAGGCCGCCCGCATGCTCGGCATCCGCGTCGAACGCACCAAGATCCTCACCTACTGTCTCAGCGGCGCGCTCGCCGGCCTCTCCGGCGCCCTGCTCGCCGCGCGCCTCAGCAGCGGCCTTTCCACCGCGGGCACCGGGTATGAGCTGCAATCCATCGCCGCCGCCGTCATCGGGGGCGTCCTGCTCACCGGCGGCGTCGGCACCATGCTCGGCGCCCTGTCCGGGGTGCTGCTGCTGGGCCTGATCAACAACGTCATCAACCAGATCGGCTCGCTCAGCGCCGCCTACCAGGGCCTCACCAGCGGCGCCTTCCTGCTCGCCGCCGTGATCATCCAGTCCACCCTCACCCGCACCAAGCAAAGCGGCTAGCTCAGCCCGCTCCCTCTTAGTAAATCGCCGGCTCGTCCACCGGCGCACCGAACTGGGTGCGCAGGAAGTCGAAGTCGCAACCCTCGTTGGCTTGCTCGATGTGCTTGGTGAACACCCAGCCATAGCCCCGCTCGAACCGCGGCGCCGGCGGCACCCAAGCGGCCCGACGCTGCGCCAGGTCCGCCTCCGACACCGCCATGTCGATGCGGCGCGCCGGCACGTCCACCGTCACGATGTCGCCCGTGCGCAGCAGCGCCAGCGGGCCGCCGACATAGCTCTCCGGCGCCACGTGCAGCACGCAGGCGCCGTAGCTGGTCCCGCTCATGCGGGCGTCGGACAGGCGCAGCATGTCCCGGTAGCCCTGCTTCAGCAGCGCTTTGGGCATCGGCAGCATGCCCCATTCCGGCATGCCGGGTCCGCCCTGGGGCCCGGCGTTGCGCAGCACCAGGACGTGGTCGGGCGTGATGTCGAGGCTTTCGTCGTCCATCGCGCGCTTCAGGCTCGGATAATCGTCGAACACCAGCGCCGGGCCGGAGTGGCGCAGGAAGCGCTGGTCCATCGCGGCCGGCTTGATCACGCAGCCGGCCGGGGCGAGGTTGCCGGTGAGCACGGCCAGCGAGCCCTCGCCGTAGATCGGGCGGCTGGTGGGGCGGATCACGTCGTCGTTGTAGACCTTGGCGCCGGCGATGCCCTCGCCCAGGCTGCGCCCGCTCACCGTCATGCAGTCCAGGTGGAGATGCTCGCGGAGTTCGCCCATCAGGGCGCGGATGCCGCCAGCGTAGAAAAAATCCTCCATCAGGTAGCTGTCACCGCTGGGCCGCACGTTGCCGATCACCGGAACGCGGCGGCTGAAGCGCTCGAAATCGGCCAGCCCGATCGCCTGCCCGGCCCGCTTCGCCATCGCGATGACGTGGATGATGGCATTGGTGGAGCACCCCATCGCCATGGCCACCGCGATGGCGTTCTCGAACGCGGCATGGGTTTGGATGGTCTGCGGCGTGAGGTCCTCCCAGACCATGTCCACGATGCGGCGGCCGGACTCGGAGGCCAGGCGGATGTGCCCGGCGTCCGCCGCGGGAATGGACGAACCGCCCGGCAGCACCATGCCAAGCGCTTCGGCAATGGCGGTCATGGTGCTGGCGGTGCCCATGGTCATGCAGGTGCCGTAGGAGCGGGCGATGCCGGCTTCCACGCCGAGCCAGTCCTGGTCGGTAATCTGGCCGGCGCGCAGCTCGTCCCAGTATTTCCAGCTATCGCTGCCGGAGCCGAGCACGCGGCCCTGCCAGTTGCCGCGCAACATCGGGCCGGCGGGCAGGAAGATCGCCGGCAGGTTCATGCTGGTGGCGCCCAGCAGCAAAGCGGGGGTGGTCTTGTCGCACCCGCCCATCAGCACGGCGCCGTCCACCGGGTGGGAGCGCAGCAGCTCCTCGGTCTCCATGGCCAGCATGTTGCGGTACATCATCGTGGTGGGCTTGACGAAGGTCTCGCTGAGCGACAGCGCCGGCAGCTCGACGGGAAAGCCGCCGGCCATCAGAATGCCGCGCTTCACGTCGTCCACGCGCTGTTTGAAATGAGCGTGGCAGGGCTGCAGGTCGGACCAGGTGTTGATGATCGCGATCACCGGCTTGCCGGTCCATTCCTCCGGCGCGTAGCCCATCTGCATAGCGCGGCTGCGATGGCCGAAGCTGCGCAGGTCGGCCGGGCCGAACCAGCGGACAGAGCGCAACTGCCCCGGCTGCTTGCGGTGCACCCCCGTGCGGGTGACCGGGCCCGGCTCCAGTTCCGGAACGGGGACGGGTGTGTCGGGCATGGATGCGGCCTCCAGTTGGCCCGGCTTTCAGTCCGCCGAGCTCGTTCGCAGCGTCACTCCAAGGGCAGCGGTTTGCGCCCTCAGGCCCAGCCCTTCGCCAGCTTGCGCACCGCGGTGGTGGCGTTGCGCTTGCCCTCGCCGGCGTATTCCTCGTGGTAGTCCTCGATCTTGGCCGGGTCGTAGACGTAGTTCACCATCAGGGTGGCACTTTCCTTGATGCCCTTCTCGGACACGTCGGCCGACATGATGATGCGCTCCACGCGGGCACCGTTGCCAAGGTGGAAATGCGCCACCGGGTCGAGCGCACGCTTGTCGCCGCGGGACTCGTTCAGCAGGTAGCGCGCCCCCAGCCGGACCAACGCGGGCTCCAGCGCCTTCACCGCGGCGGCGTCCCGCGTCCAGCCGCGGCGGGCGAGCAGGGCGGCGAGCGCGGCCGCGCCAGTGGCAGGCTTGGGGTCGGAGGGCACGGCTGCGATTAGCGCCGTCGCTTCCTCGGGGGAAACGAGGTTGGCCTCGTCCGCCTTGAGCTTGGCGTCCAGCCACCGGCGGAAACCCGGCAGCGGCGAAAGCGTCGCGAAGTTCTTGATGTTGCGGTATTCAGCCTGCAGCACCGTCACCACGCGCTTGATCAGGTAGTTGCCGAAGCTGATCCCGGCCAGGCCGCGCTGGCAGTTGCTGATGGAGTAGAAGATCGCGGTGTCGGCCTCCTTCGGGTCGAGCAGCGGCGCCTTCTTGTCGAGCAGGCGCTGCACGCTCCCGGCCAGCCCACGCACCAGGGCCACCTCGACGAAGATCAGCGGCTCGGCCGGCATGCGGTTGTGGAACAGGGCGTAGCAGCGGCGGTCGCTGTCGAGCCGGTTCTTCAGGTCGGACCAGGAGCGGATCTCGTGCACCGCCTCGTAGCCCACCAGGCGCTCGAGCAGCACGGCGGGGCTGCTCCAGTCGATGCGCTGCAGCTCGAGGAAGCCGATGTCGAACCAGTTGGCCAGCAGCGCGCGCAGGTCGCTGTCCAACGCGGTGAGGATGGCGTCGTCCTTCACCCGCTCGAGCAGCGTGGCGCGCAGGTCGACCAGGAACTTCATGCCGTCCGGAATGGCGGTGAACTGGGTGAGCAGGCGGATGCGAGGCGGTTCCAGCACGCGGCGCAGGGCAGCGATGGCGAGCGAGCGCTGCGCCGGGTCGGTGGCCGCCTGCATGCGGTCGAAGCTCGTGGTGATGGCCGCCGGGTCGCTGTCGAACTGGGCCAGGGTGCGCAGGAAGCTGGTGCGGCCGCGCTCGTCGAACAGCAGGTAGGCCTGGGCGAGCTTGGCCGCCCGATTGCGCGCGCTGACGTCGCCGCCGCGGGCTTGCAGGCAGGCGCGCATCTGGGCCTCGATGCTGTCATCGGGCTCGGGGGTCACCCCGGCGGCCATGTCGCGCCAAACCCCGGTCAGGCGCCGGATCGCGCGGTCGAACAGGCCGATGGGGGCGGCAGTCTCGCTCATGGTCAGGCTCCACAATCTGAGCAGAACCTAAAGCGGTTCCAGGCCGGGCGGAACCGCTCACCTAACACTGAGGGCCATTCAGCGGCGAAAAAGTGCGTCCTGGCGCAGATGCTGGGCAACGCGCGCGATGGCGGCTGGCAGGTCCTCCGCCACCAGGCCGGGGCCGAGGTCCTGGCCGGCGCGGCCGTGCAGCCAGGCGCCGGCGCAGGCCGCCTCCCACGCGGGCATGCCGCCGGCCAGCAAGGCGGCGATCAGGCCGGACAGCACGTCGCCCGACCCGGCGGTCGCCAGCGCCGCGGTGCCGGTGCCGTTGATGGCGGCGCGGCCGTCCGGGGCGGCAATCACCGTGTCCGAGCCCTTGAGCAGCACCACGGCCCCCACCCGGGCGGCGGCGGCGCGGGTGGCTTGCAGCCGGTCGGGGCCGGGCGGGCCGAACAGCTTGCTGAACTCGCCCTCGTGCGGGGTGAGCACGGCGGCGCCACGCAGCGCCTCGGGGCGGCCGGCATGGGCGCCGAGCGCGTCCGCGTCCGCCACCACCTGGCGGTTCGCGGCCAGCAGCGGCGGCAGGCTGGCGCGCGCGGCGTCCAGCCCCAGGCCGGGGCCGCACACCCAGGTGGTGCGCCGGCCGTCCTCTAGCAAAGCGGCGAGCGGGCGGTCGCTCACGATCAGGCCCGCCGGCACGTGGCCGTAGCGCCCCGCGGCGGCCCCCGCGGCAATCGTCACCATGCCCGCGCCGCCATGACGGGCGGCGGCGGCGGCAAGCTGGGCGGCCCCCGTCATGCTGTCCCCGCCCAGCACGGTCACGTTGCCGCGGATGTATTTGTGGGTGGTGGCCGGCAGCTCCGGCAGGCGCCACAGCGCTGGGGTGTTGGCCCAGCATTGCGGCGCAATCCCCGCCAGGACGCGCGCGGGGATGCCGATGTCGGCCAGCACGAGTTCGCCGCACAGGTCACGGCCCGGCAGCAAATGGTGCCCGGGCTTGCGGCGGAAGAACGTCACCGTGCGCTCGGCCGGCGCCACGCGGCCGCGGCATTGCCCGGTGGCGCCGTCCACGCCGCTGGGCACGTCGACCGCCAGGATGCGCCGGGCGGCGGCCAGGGTGTCCGCCACCGCGCCATTCACGTCGCGCGCTAGCCCGGCGCCGAACACG
The DNA here is from genome assembly GCA_965199105.1 of Acetobacteraceae bacterium. Taxonomy (GTDB): domain Bacteria; phylum Pseudomonadota; class Alphaproteobacteria; order Acetobacterales; family Acetobacteraceae; genus LMUY01. The sequence goes on from CBDAQO010000002.1 coordinate 3,438,110, forward strand.
GCGTCGATCACCAGGTCGGCGCGGGCGGCCTCGTGCGGCGTGAACGGGGCGAGCGTGCCTGCCCAGCGTGCGGCGGCGCGGCCGGCGTCGGTGTCGGGGCGGGGCGGCGCCAGAGCGGCGACACGGACCGGCCAGCCCCAGGATTGCAGCCATTGCGCGGCCACATAGCCATCGCCGCCGTTGCCGCCGGGTCCGCACAGGATGAGGGAGCGGCACGGGCCCATGCGGCGGGCGGCGCGCGCCACCGCCCAGCCGGCGCGCTCCATCAGCACCGACCCCGGTGTGCCGGCGGCGATGGCGGCGGCGTCGGCGCGAGCCATCTCGGCGGGGGTGAGCAGCTCGTTCATGCCTGCACCACGCCGCGCACGACGACGAACACCACGGCACCCAGCACCATCAGCACCAAGGGGTTCAACCGGGTGGTCAGCAGCAGCACGGTGGAGGCGAGCGCGATGCAGCGCGCGGTCCAGCCGCCCGCCAGCGCCTCGATGAGCACCAGGCCGGACGCCAGGATCATGCCCGCGGCCACCGGGCGCAGGCCGGCTTCCAGCGCCACCTGCCACTTGGCCCCGCGATAGCGCGCCCAGAGCTGGGCCAGGCCGTAGACCAGCAGCGCCGAGGGCACGAAGATCGCGATGGAGGCCACGATGGCGCCCCACACGCCAGCCACCTGCCAGCCGATCAGCGTCACCAGGATGGTGCCCGGGCCCGGCGCCATGCGGGAGATGGCGAAGGCGTCGACGAACTGCGACTCGGTAAGCCAGTGATGGTTCGTCACCACGTCCTGGTGGATGGCGGCGACCACGGTTTGGCCGCCCCCCACCGAGACCAGGGACAGCGGCACGAAGATGGCCAGCAAGGCGAGCAGCGGGCTACGCATGGCGCAAATCCCAGTAGGCCAGCGCCACGCCGACCGGGCCGAGCACGACCACGACCAGCGGCAGGGAGATGTTCAGCAGGCCCACCGCGATGAACGCCAGCGCCATCAGCGCCACCGGCCACGCCCCCTTTGCCGCCGCCCGCCGCGCCGCCACCACGCCTATCTGCAGCGACAGCCCGACCGCCGCCGCGCCGATTCCGTCGAGCACCAGGTGGGTCAGCGGATGGCTGGAGAGCAGGGCGAAGCTCAGCCCGATCAGGACCACCACGATGCAGGGCGGCACGATGATGCCGGTGGCGCCGGCCAGCGCGCCCGGGGTGCCGCGCAGGCGGAAGCCGATCCAGATGGCGAGGTTGACCACGTTCACGCCGGGGAAGGCCTGCGCCAGGGCGAGGCCGGAGAGGAACTCCTCCTCGCCCAGCCAGCCGCGCCGCTGCACCACCTCGCGCAGCAGCCAGCCGGACACGCCGCCGCCGAAGCTGGTCAGGCCGATACGGGTGAACACGGCGAGCAATTGGGCCGAGCTCGGCGCGGGGACACGGCGCCCGAGCAGGAGCTCGCTGGCGGCCAACTCGTCGTTCACGCGCGCTGGCTGGCGGATGGTGGCACGGCCGGCTCCTTCCGGGCTCGAGGGTCGGAGGCGATTGCGCAGCAGAATAGCCCCGGAGGCAAGCACGGCGCACCAGCTTGCGATGCGGCAGGCGAGCGGCCATACCGGGGCGCGCGTGCGCTTGGGGGATTGTCAGTGGCGGTTTGGGGATTGGTTCTCGCGGTGCATATCCTGGCGATGGCGGCCTGGACCGGCGGGATGCTGTATGCGCTGTTCGTGCTGCGCCCCAGCCTGGCGAGCCTGTCCGCCGCCGACCAACTCGGCCTCCACGGCCAAACGCTGCGCCGGTTCTTCCTGGTGGTGTGGCACGCCATGCCGCTGGCGCTGATCACCGGTTGGGCGATGGTGTTCGGCGTGTATGGCGGCTTCGGGCAGATCGGCTGGGCGGTGAACGGCATGCAGACGCTCGGGCTGGTGATGGCGGTGCTGTTCCTGGTGGTGTTCTTCGGGCCCTGGAAGCGGTTCCGCCAAGCGCCGTCGGCCGCATCGGCGACGTCCATCCGCCGCCTGGTCGGGGTGCAACTGGCCCTGGCGGTGGTGGTGACGGTGCTCGGCTCGCTGGCGCAGTGGGGCAGCTAGACCAAGACCGGCTCAAATAGGGTCGCCGGTCATGGTCGAGCTGTTTGTTTTGGCGAGCATGTTTACCGATCAAGTGACTTCATTTAATGCGGTCACGCTCTAGGCGCGCTGGCTGCCGGTTAGACCGGGCGGAGATGATTCAGCCCTGGCTCGCATAGGCGGCGCTGTGGAACGCGATCTCGAGGTCCAAGGCTTGGCCGAACAGGCGGGCTAGGCGGTCGAACTCGAAGTCCCCCTCCGCGCCGTCGACCTGGGCCTGCAGCCATTGCGCTTGCTGGCAGAACTCGGGCTCGGCATGCAGGCGGACCCACTCGGCGAGCAGCGGCGTGCGGCTGGGCCGCTGGTGGGCGCGGTCGCACCAGGTGGCGTAGGTCCATTCTGCGGCGAGCATAATGGTCATGATGTCGAGGTAGCCGCCGGTTTCGGCGACCTGCAGCATGCCGGCGTTGAAGGCGACTGCCGCAGCCGGCGGTGGCCCGGCGGGTGCGGCGCCAGCGCGGTCGAAGTAGCCCAGTTGCGGGCCGCCGAGCCCATGCAGCACCCCGCACAACCGGCGCCGCGCGGCGAAGTCGGGCGCCTTCAGCAGCGCGTGGCCGAAAATCAGGATGGCGGTCTCGACGAAGCCCCGCTCGTTTGCCAGGTAACGGCCGAACACGTCCGCCGACAGCGCGTCGGCCTCGATCTCGCACACGAAGCGGTGCGCCTGCATCGCGTCCCAGGCGCCCTGGTTGGCCCGGCGCAGGCGCTCCGACAGCGCGGTCACGTCGACCGCCCTGCCCCGGCCCCCGGCGCCAAAGCCTCGAACACCGAGCGCGGGTTGGCGACCATGAGCTGGGTGATCTGCGCCTCGGTGGCGCCATGGCGGCGCAGGCGGGGCAGGAAGTGGCGCTGCAGGTAGCCGTAGCCGAAGCCGCCATTGCGGGTCAGCATCATCTTGAGGAACACGTCCTGCGAGAGCAGCAGGCGGTCGCCGCAGCCCTGCGCGATCAGGGCGATGATGGCGCGGGCGTTCTCCTCGTCGGAGGGGCACTGCACGCCCTGGTCGGCATACCAGAAATCCATGCCGATCATGTCGTATTCCAGGAACGCGCCACGCCGGGCCAGCGCCACCTGATAGGCCGGGTCGGCGGCAGACGGGTTCATGTGGCACAGCACGGTGTGGTGCAGCGCCGCACCCTCTTCGGCCGCCACGTCCAGCACGCGGTGGCCGTGGCGGAACCAGCCCGGCAGATGCACCATCAGCGGCAGGCCGGTGCGGCGTTGCGCCTGGGCGGCGCCGCGGAGCGACTTCTCCTCCTCGGGCGTGAAGTCGGCGGAAATGCCGATCTCGCCGATCAAGCCAATGCGGATGCCGCTGCCGGCCACCCCCACCATGGCTTCCTGCACGATTTCGTCGGCGATGGCGGCAGCGGTCATGCCGCGGACCCGCTCGGGGTGCGAGGCCTGCAGGTAGAAGCCGCCGCCCATCACCACGTTCAGCCCGGTGGCCTGCGAAATCCGCAGCAGCGCGCGCGGGTCGCGGCCGATGCCCTGGCAAGTGGGGTCCACCACGGTGCGGCCGCCGAGCGCCACCACGCTGGCCAGCTCGGCTATGGCAAGCCGCTCGTCGTCCAGCGTGCAGTTGCTGAGGTTCACGAACGGGTCCATGCGCAGCTCGCCCAGGATGCCGGGATGCACCGGATCACACGCCAGGCGAGCGCGGGCCGGGTCCTTCGGCCGGTGCCACCAGCAGCGGCAGTCGTTCAGCAGGTGCTCGTGCATCAGGGTGACGCCCATCGCCTCGGCCGGGATGGGGCCGGCGACCGTCATCACCCGGCCAGGCTCGGTCGCGGCGTCGCTGCGCGGCATGGTGCTCACTTCCCCCGCGGACTGTGGGCCAGGCGGGCGAACACCCGCGTGTTGAGCCAGATCGCGGCCAGGATAATGGCGCCGGTCACGATCTGCACCAGGAACGGCGAGGTGTGCACCAGGATCAGGCCGTTGCCGATCACCGCGATGGTGAGCGCGCCCAGCACGGTGCCGACCACGGTGCCGGTGCCGCCGAGCAGAGACGTGCCGCCCAGCACCACGGCGGCGATCACGTCCAGCTCGAACCCTACCGCGGCGTTGGAGGAGCCCGAGCCGAGCCGGGCGGCAATGATGAGCCCGGCCCAGGCGGACGCCACCCCGGTCAGCACGAACACGCCGGCCGCGACCCGGCGCGCGGGCATGCCGACCCGGCGTGCCGCCTCCGCGTTGGCGCCCACCGCCACCACCTGCCGGCCAAACCGGGTCTGGCCCAGCACGACGAAGCCCGCCACCGCCAGCCCGACCGCCATCACCGCCGGCACCGGCACGCCCAGCACCCAGCCGCGGCCGAGGGCGAGGAAGCCGGGCACGCCCTCGATCGGGATCGAGTAACCCTGGGTGAGCAGCAGCGCGCAGCCGCGCAGCATGGAGAGGCCCGCCAGCGTCACGATGAAGGAGGGGATCTGCTGGTAGGCGACGAACCAGCCCTGCAGCGCCCCCACCAGCCCGCCCAGCAACAGCATGGCCAGTGCCACCGCAGGCCAGGGCAACCCGGCGGCCAACGCCAGCGCCGCCAGCGCGTTGGTCAGCGCGACGATGGAGCCGACCGAGAGGTCGATGCCGCCGGTGGTGATGACGAAGGTCATGCCGACCGCCACGATCAGGGTGGGGGCGAACTGGCGCAACACGTTCAGCAGGTTGCCGGCGAGCAGGAAGAACGGCGACGCCAGGGCGAACACCAGGCAGCACAGGGCGAAGAACGCCGCGATGGAGAGCACCTGCGCGTGCTCGATGACGAAATCGGCCCAGCTCGAGCTGGCGCTCGGCAGGCGGGCGGTGGCGCTCACCCTGGCGCCCGCTTTGGCGCCCGCCGTTCGCAGCCGGGCCCGCCGACGATGAGCTGCACCACCTCCTCAAGGTTGGTCTGGCTGGCGCGGCGCTCGGCGACCTTGGTGCCCTCGTACATGAAGGCGATGCGGTCGCAGACGCGGAACAGGTCCTGCAGGCGGTGGGTGACGAGCACGACGGCCACGCCCTGCGCCTTCACCCGGCCGATCAGCGCCAGCACCGCCTCCACCTCGGCCACCGCCAGCGCGGAGGTGGGCTCGTCCAACAGCAGCACGCGCGGGTTGAAGGCGGCGGCGCGGGCGATGGCGATGGATTGGCGCTGCCCGCCCGACAGCCGCGCCACCTTGGCCCGCAGGTTGGGGATGCGGATACCGAGCGCGTCCAGCATGTCCCGGCTCTCTCGCAGCATGGCGGGTTTGTCGAGGAAGCCGCCACGGCACCGTTCGCGGCCGAGGAACAAATTGCCGGCGACGTCGATCGTGTCGCACAGGCTGAGCTCCTGGTAGACCATCTCGATGCGCATCCGCCGGGCCTGCGCCGGGCCCGCCAGCCGCACCGCCTCGCCGCCCAGATGGATGCTACCGCTGTCGGGCAGGATGGCGCCGGACATGACCTTGCTCAGGGTGGACTTGCCGGCGGCGTTGTCGCCCACCAGGCCGAGGCATTCGCCGCCGAACAGGTCCAGGTCCACGCCATGCAGGGCGGTGACCGAGCCGAAGCGCTTGCCGATGCCGCGCAGGGACATCAGCGGCGGCGTGGGGGACGCAGCCAGCTTAGTGGAACACTTTCCGATAAGGATCGACGTTGGCCTTGGTCACGATGGTGATGGGCACGGCGATGTTTTTCGGCACCGTGCCGCCGCCGGCCACCGTCACCAGCGCCTTGATGCCGGCGGCCGCCATCGCTGCCGGGTCCTGCTGCACCACGGCCACGACGTAGCCGGCGTCGATGCCGGCGATGGCCTGCGCGGTCAGGTCCCAGCCGAAGATCTTGACCGTGTCCTGCTTGCCCTGGCTCTCCACCGCGGCGATGGCGCCGAGCAGCGCGGGCTCGCCGGTGGCGTAGATCGCAGTCATGTCCGGGTTGCCGGTGATGAGCGTTTCGGCGGCCGAGAGCGCGTTGTCCTGGATGTTGCGGCCATCCACCACGCCGGCGAGGGTGATGCCGGGCTTGCCGGTGATGGCGTCCACGAAGGCCTTCTGGCGCTGGTTCTGGATGAAGGAATTGAGCGCGCCGACCACGCCGAGCTTGGCCTTGCCGCCCATCGAGGCCTGCACGTAGGGCAGGAAGGTCGCGGCCAGTTGCTGCCCGGCGTTGGTGTTGTCCACGCCGATCTGCGCCTTCTGCGGGCCGTCCGGCGGCAGCACCGCGTCCACCGCGACCACGGGGATGCCAGCGGCGGCGGCCTGCTGGATGGCGGGCATCAGGCCGTTCACGTCGATCGCGTCGACCAGGATGCCGGCCACCTTCTGCTCGATGTAGGTCTCGATGGCGTTGTTCTGGTCGGTCGGGCGGTCGTTGGCGTTGAACACCACCAGCGTGTCGCCAGCCGCCTTGGCCGCACCCTCGGCGCCGTCCTGCATCTGCTTGAAGAACAGCGCCTGCTCGTTGATCTGGATCATGGCAAAGGTGGTGCCGGCGGCCCAGGCGCGGGGCCCGGCCAGCGGCACGCCGGCCAGCGCCAGCGCCGCGCCGCTCAGGATGGTGCGGCGGTCAACACGCGTCATGATGCGTCCCTTGTCCTGTCTGGAAGGCGACCGCAGCGCGCGACGGGTGCCGCCGGGCTGCGACGCGATGCGGTGCTGCAGTTAGGCCATTGCGATGCCGGTGCGTCAACCGCCGCCACCGGGCCACCGCGCGCGTCAACGAGCTTCCACCAGGTCGGGTTCGGCGACCGGCTCGACCCGGCCGGGCCTCGGCTTGGCCGCGGCGGATTGGGGTGCCGCGGCGCGCAGATGGGTCGACGCGCGGCGCTCGATCAGCAGCCACACGCGGCGGATCACCTCGGTGACGGCGAGGTAGATCAGCGCGGCGTAAAGGTAGACCGAAAAGTCGAACGTGCGGGCGAACACGAAGCGGGTTTGCCCCATCAGGTCCAGCAAGGTCACGATGGCGGCCAGGGCGCTGGCCTTGATCATGCTGATCAGCTCGTTGCCAAGCGGGCGCAGCGCCACCAGGAAGGCCTGCGGGGCGATCACGCGACGCCCGATCTGCCACGGCGAGAGCCCCAGTGCCGCGGCTGCTTCGCGCTGTCCCCGCGGCACGGAGGCGATGGCGCCCCGCAGGATTTCCGACTGGTAGGCGGCGGTGTTGAGCGCGAAGGTGAAGATGCAGCAGAAGAACGCGGCGCGAAAGAACGTCCATAGCCCGAGGGCCGCAAGGGTCGGCCGCAACTCGCCGCCGCCGTAGTAGACCAGATAGAGCTGGCACAGCAGCGGCGTGCCGCGGAACAGGGTGACGTAGCCGATAACGGGCCAGGCCAGCAGCTTGTTGCGCGAACGCCGCGCCAGGCAGAGCGGCCAGGCCAGCACGAACCCGATCGCGCACGACGACGTCACCACCTCGGCGGTGATCCGCAACCCGGCGAGCAACCGCCAGCCATATTCGTCCAGCAGGTCGGTGTCGACCAGGAAGCCAAGTAGGCCGTGCATCAGGCGGTGCCGCGAGCCAAGCGGCGCTCGAGCAACGCCTGGCCGCCGCTGGAGGCGATGCTGATGACCAGGTAGACCGCCGCCGCCGCCGTGTAGAACAGCAGCGGGTCGTGCGTGTTGCTGGCCGCCTCGGAGGCGGCGCGCAGCAGGTCCATCACCGCCAGGGTCGACACCAGCGACGTGTCTTTCAGCATGATGGTCCAGATGTTGCCCAAGCCCGGCAGCGCCACGCGGGCCAGTTGGGGCAGGATGACCAGGGCGAAGCTGTGCCGCCGGGTCAGCCCCAAGGATCGCGCCGCTTCGGACTGGGTGCGCGGGACGGCGGTGAACGCGGCGATCCAGACCTCGCTGGAATAGGCCGCCGCGACCGCGCTGAGCGCGATCACGCCGGCAAAGAAGGCACTGACCTCGATGTGGGTGCCGGGTGCCAAGGCGTGGCTGAGCCGGTCGAGCAGGGCTTGCAGGCCGAAATAGACGATAAAGAGGGCGAGCAGGTCGGGGATGCCGCGGAAGAAGGTGGTGTAGGCTTCCCCCAGGCCGCGCAGGCTGCGCCAACCGGACCGCCGCGCCAACGCCAACAGCAAGCCAGCGCCAAAGCCCAGCGGCACGGTGCTGAGCGCCAGCAGCGCGGTGATGATGGCGCCCTGCAGCAGCAGCGGCGCCCAGCCGTTGGGGCCAAACAGGAGAGCGAGTGAGGCCATGCTGCCAATGCCAGCAAGCCTCATGCCAACAGCGCCCGGTGACGATGGTTTGCCACCACGAAACGGGATTGGTAAAGCTCCACGTCACGGAGGGGTGCCGGAGTGGCCGATCGGGGCAGTCTCGAAAACTGTTGTACGTGCAAGCGTACCGTGGGTTCGAATCCCACCCCCTCCGCCAGCCCCCCGTTCGAAAGGCGCTACGCTCACGGCGGTCGAGCCTTCGGGCTTCCGAAAAGCCGGTGCGTGGGCTCCTACCGCAAGCTCACGAGGGCATTCGCTCCGGGCGGTGTGGAGGTCGCCCCGTTCATGATGGGGTGGCGCGGGTGCTTTGAGGATCAAGCCGGAGAGGGATTGCGATGGATGGTCCGCTGATTGCCCGTGACGAGCATGCCGAGATCCGTGAGGAAGTACGCAAGCTCTGCTCAGGATTTCCCGGCGACTACTGGCGCCAACTTGACCAGGCGTGCGGCTATCCCACCGAGTTCGTCGACGCGCTGACCCAGGCCGGTTACCTAGCCGTGCTGATCCCCGAGCAATATGGCGGTTCCGGGCTCGGCCTTGCCGCCGCGGCGGCGATCTTGGAGACGGTGCAGGCGGAGGGCTGCAACGGCAGCGCTTGCCACGCCCAAATGTATACCATGGGCACCATCTTGCGGCATGGCTCGGACGCGCAAAAGCAGCGCTACCTGCCCAAGATCGCCAGCGGTGAACTGCGGCTGCAGGCGTTTGGCGTGACTGAGCCGACCAGCGGCAGCGACACGACCTCGCTGCGGACCACGGCCCGGCGCGAGGGCGACACCTACGTGGTTAATGGCCAAAAGATCTGGACCAGCCGGGCCGAGCATTCCGACCTGATGCTGTTGCTCGCCCGCACCACGCCGCGCGACCAGGTGGCGAAACGGACCGAGGGATTATCCACGTTTATCGTGGACATGAAGGCGGTTTCCGGCCTCAGCGTCCGGCCGATCCGCACGATGATGAACCACAACTCATGCGAGGTGTTCTTCGACGAGATGCGGATTCCGGCCGACGCGCTGCTGGGCGAGGCCGGACGAGGCTTCCACTACATCTTGGACGGCATGAACGCCGAGCGGCTGTTGATTGCTGCCGAATGCATTGGCGATGCTAAGTGGTTCACGACCAAATCCACCGCCTACGCCAAGGAGCGCCAGGTGTTTGGCCGGCCGATCGGGCAGAACCAGGGCGTGCAGTTTCCAATTGCACGGGCCTACGCGCAGATGCGCGCGGCGGAGCTGATGGTGCGCGAGGGCCTGGAACGGTTCGACGCCGGGTTGCCATGTGGCGAGCAGGCCAACTTGGCGAAGATGCTGGCTGCCGACGCAAGCTGGGCCGCAGCGGAAGCCTGCGTCCAGACTCATGGTGGGTTCGGTTTTGCCGAGGAGTACGACGTGGAACGCAAGTTCCGGGAGACCCGGCTGTATCAGGTGGCGCCCATCAGTACAAACTTGATCCTGTCCTATGTGGCGGAACATGTTCTGGGCTTACCGCGCTCGTACTGACCGTGGGCTTTGAGGAGGAGTCAGACGTGGCGTGTGGCCGTGAATGCCACGCTGCCCTGAAGAGATCAGGGCTTTGCTCCGACCCCCGTCAGAGGATGGTCAGCTCCGGACGCCTAGATAACCGTCCTCTTCCCGGTGCAGAGCGGAGCCGAGCGGCTCGGGCCGAATGTTTTCCGCCAACCTGCTGAACTCAGACCACCAGGCCCTGGGCGGAGATCGCCAGTTGATCGAGGCTCGGACTGCTGCTCCCACTCCCAGCCGCCTGCTGGGCGGCAAGCAGGTATTGTTGAGTAAATGATTCGACAAAAGCCGGGTCTTGGAACCGGCTGACGTCGAGCCTGGAGGTGATCGCCTGTTGTTGCGCGCCGAGGTCTTGGAAAGCGATTTGCTGGGGAATGTTAAGCGCTGTCGTGACGACGTTTCGTAAGGTCGCGTCGCCGAGGATTTGCAGCGCGGACGTGATGGTCGACGCCTCGCTCCTGAACGTCAGCGCTTCCGACAATCCTGGTGTCGTCTGGTCGAGTGAGTTACGCCAGGTGACCTCCGCATAACCGTTGGCCAGCGTGTTGATCACCTGCGGGTTCTGCAGGACGCTTAGGCCCTTATTGGCGAAATCGTAAAGCGCCGTCGTCGATTTCCAGTTCGAGTCATTGAGGCTATTGGCGAGGCTTTTGGAATCATCCGGGTCGGACAGCAGCGTTTTGGTTGCGAGCCCCGGATAGGCAACCTGGTCGCCCAATCCGTTGGCCGTCAGCAAGACCTTAAGGACGGTCTGATCCTGCAAGAGGCTTGCCGCGCTGGTTGCCTTCGAGACCAACGAGCGGAAGGTGGAAATATCACGCGCCACCGCCGGCTGTGCGGCGGTTTGGGCGATGTCCTGCGAGCTATTGGCTTGCGCGCTGTTCAAAGCGGCAATTGGGTTCGAGTTCGATGCGCCGCTCGAGCCGCCGCCATAGAGGATCGATAGCAGGTTGTCGGACGACGACGTTCCGGTGTCGCTGAACAGCGAAAGAACGAGGCTGCCCAGACCACCAATCGTCCCGCTCATCGCCCGCGCCCTGTCCTACCCGTTGCTAGGCGGAAAGCCCGGCGACGACGTTCTGATTGACCGCGATCAGAAAATCGAGGTCGGGAGCCGCCGCATCCATCTCGCGCTGCACCGACCGGCCAACCGAGACGATTGAGGCACGCAACGGCGCCGGTAGCCGATTGTCCGGGTCCATCACCACGCCGACCACGGTCAGCCACAAGCGGCGGTTGTCGGCCAACGCCCGGACGCGCTCCAGCTCCGAGCCTTTCAAGGCGGCGCGCAGCGCTCCATTGGCGCGCATGAAGACGTCCGCTTCCTGAGCTCGAAGGCTGCGATTGTCTGCCGATGCCTGATAGGCCCGCGCCGCGCGCATCATAGTTGCCATATTGGTCTCCTCGCTATTCGGCGGCCTGAACGGCCGGAAGTGGACTGGGTAGCCGTCCCAGAACGGTGTCCTCATGGCGGATGATGCGCCGAGCAAGCTTGAGGGCGCTGTAGCAATCGTCCGCCTCGGCCGCCGACAACGCCCGATCCAGGATTTCGCAAGCAAGCTTGGAGGACGTCACCTGCTTGAACTGTTCGATCAACTCACGCGCCGCAACCAAGCCGCGCGGGCGTTCCTCATCCACGCCGATATAGGCGGACTGGAGTGCGAAGTAGATCCGGCGCGCCGGGCTATCCGCCTGGTCGGGCTGCATGATCTGCTTGCCAAACAGGAAGCGGGCATGTGCGGTCAATTCGATGCGGGACTTCGTGCGGAAGCGGATCGGCGCCCCGTTCACGATCATCACTTCGCCCTGCCGTAATTCAAGTACAAGATTAGACATGGATTTTCCCGACCAAGGCTTGCAGGACGAACATCCCGGGAGCGGCGCCTAAGCCGCCCCCGAGAAGCCGATTACTTGAACAGGCTCAGCAAGCTCTGCGGCGCCTGGTTGGCGATGGACAGAGACTGCGTGCCGAGCTGCTGCTTGATCTGCAAAGACTGCAGCAGCGCGGATTCCTGCGAGAGGTTGGCGTCCACCAGAGAACCAAGACCAGAGTTCAAGCTGTCGATCTTATCACTGTTGAACGTCTGCTGGGTGTTCAGGTAGCTGGAGTCCGAACCGATCTGGTTAAGCTGGTTCGAGACCGCAGACTCCAGCACGTCGAACCCACCGCCCGTTGCGAGAGCCGCCACTGCGGCGGTTTGCGCTGCGGACAACTGCGCGTTGGATGGCGCAGCAACCGAGTTTCCGCTGAACGTGTTTGTCCCCGCCGCACTGCGAGAGAACGTGCCCCCCACCAGTGACGCAAGCGAGTTGGCTGTGGTGCTGTTGTTCTCGGCGGAGATGGTGTACGTCGCGCCCGCCTCGTTGTTAATGACGGTCTTGGACGTGCCGGCCACGTTGCCCGAGGTAGACCCGAGCAACGTCTGCCCGTTGTAGGTCGAGCCATCGACCGCATCCGCAATGCTCGACACCAGGGTGTTGAACGAGGTCAGATATTGCGAGCGCTGATCGTCCGAGATGGACGAGTCGGCGATCTTGACGAGCAGGCCCTTGGCCGTGGTCAGGTCGTTGGAGATGCTTGTCAGCGAGGTCTCGGCGGTCGTCACAAGGCCACCGGCGTTGCCGAGCTGCTGGTTGACGCTGGTCAGAGCAGACACGTTCGAACGGATGTTCTGGGCAACAGCGAACGCACCGCCGTCGTCAGACGCATCGTTCACGCGGTAGCCGGTGGAGATCTGCTTCTCCGTGGCCGACAGTTCGGAGCTGGTGTTGTTCAGCGACTGCAGTGCGATGGAGGCGCCGATGTTGGTGTTAACGCTATTGAGGGACATGGTATCTTACCTTGCTGATCCTGAAGGTGAAAGCCTGCCCCACGCTTTTGGTGGGCTGAGGCGAAGTATCACCGAAAAAGGTTAACCGATCCTGAACAAATCAGAGATAATTTGCCAAAGACAGGCTCTTCAGCTCCGAAATCAGCTTGTAGCTGGCGGTAAGCTGCGTTTGGACCTCAGAGATGTCCGAAATCGTTTGCGTCATGTTCGTGTCCTCAACCGACGACACCTGCGCGCTGAGGGCGGTGCTCGACTCCCCTAGTTCAGTCTGCTGTGCCGTCAGATCAGACTGAACGTCGCCCAGCGAGCCAGCCTCCGAGCCAAGATCGCTGATCGCACCCGCGAGCAGGGTCTGCGTGCCCTGCACCAGGCCGACGAACCCGGCGGTGTTCACCTGGCTGCTCGAGAGATTGGCCAGCGTGGCCAGGCTGGCAATGATGTCCTGCGTGTAAGAGCCCGTGCTATTGGGCGTCGTAGTTGCCGGGATCAGCGTGTTCTGGTTGGCCAGGATGCCGGTGGGCACGGCTGCGCCGCTACCGAGCTGTACGGTTGCCGTCAGGCTGCTTGCGGTGCCACTCTGCAGGTTCGTGCTGAACGGCGAGTTGTTTTCCAACGCCGAAACCACGCTGGCCAGCGTCGTGTTGCCGTTTGCGCCCAGGCCCTGCACCGCGGTCGCCGCCTGGGTGAAGAACGGCGCCGAGGTGACGGCACTCGGGTTGGGAACCGGCGGGTTGGAGCTATCGGTGCCGGCAAAGACGTAGGTGCTGCCATCCGTCGTGTCGAGCAGGCTCACGATCTGCTGCAACGCCGACTTGGCGGCGCTGGCAACATACGTCACCTGCCCCGGGTTGATGTTGGTCAAGGTTGGAATTAGGGCATTGATGTTGCTGGCGATCGTGCTGATCTGGGTCAGCGCGGTCTGGGCGACACCCTGCTGCCCGGAGATGGTGTCGATGGCGGATTGCTGCGCCGAGAGGGACGTGATCTGCGGCTGCAAGCTGATGGCGGTGGATACGCCCGCGCCGAGCCCGCCATAATTGGCCGCGACATAGCCGGACGACGCCTGCTCGGTCAGGGTGTTGAGCTGGGTTTGCACCACGCCGGTGCTGAAGATCGCCTGCCCCAGCGCCCCGTAATCGCCGATGTTCACGACGTGGCCGCCGTCGAAACGGCCGCACTGAGGTCAGCCCACATGGATTGCACGGCGGCGATGATCTTGGCGTTGGCGCCGTATGAATTCTGCAGCACCACCATGTTGGACAACTCACTGTCCACGGAAACACCTGTTTCTGTCTGCAACTTGGACTGCAGGGTAGCCTGCAAAGCTTGCCCGTTGGTTAACGAGCTCTGCGCCGTATCCGCTTGCTGCGCCTGGCTGCTGACCAAATTGCCGGCGAAGTCCAGCAGCGTGCTGCCGGTGCCATAGGAGAGTGCCACGGTGCCCGATGCGCCCAGCCCCGTGATGGCCGGCGCAGGCTGCGTCGTTCCGCTGGCGATGTTGCTGCCAAACGTATAGTTCAGCACGTTGTTGATCAGCGTGGCGAACCCAGCCTCTCCGCCCGCCGTCAACGCCGGGTTGGGCGTGAACGCCGCAGCGCCCGCCGCCGTGTTGGCAGCGCCGGTACCGTCGCGCACCAGGTTGGGGTTCGCCACAATCTGGGTGTTCACCTTAATGATGTTGGAAAAGCCGGTGTAGACCTGGGGCGTGGTCGCGCCCGCGCCGGGGACATTGCCTTGCGGATCGGTAAACAGCGCCAGACCCTGGTTGGAAAACCGGTTCGCCAACGTGCCGGCAAACTGGTCCAGCCCAGCTTGCAAGGTGGGGATCGTAGTGTCCCGCAAGGTCAACTGCGCGCCGATCGTGCCCGTCGTGACCTGGCTCGTCACGTCCTGCCCCGACAGCAGCAATGGCGGCGGCGTCGCCCCCGAGCTCAGCGTGGCTGGCGCCAGGCTGAACGGACCGGGTGACGGGCCGGTCAGGTCCACCTGGCTGCCGCCCTGGATGGCGATGACGCCGCCGTTCTGCTGCGGCAGGAACTGCAGGCCAGAAAGTTGCGACGCGGCCTGCTCCTGAACGTTGAGCTGGACCTGCAGGTCCGCCGTGCTCGTGCCGGTGGCGTGGGCCGCCACGATCTTCTCCGACAACACCCCGATCGACTGCACCGCCGCGTTCAGCGTCGCCACCTCCGACACCAGCGAGTTCTGCGCGCCCTGCTGCGCCGACGCATAGCCAGCCGCCTGCCCTTGGATCCCGTTGGCCAGCGTGGTCGCAGCCTGCACCACGGCCACCTGCTGGGACTCGTTCGCCGGGTTGGACCCGAGCACGGTGAAGGCGTTGCTGAGCGCCCCCACCTGGCTGGCGAGGTCGTTGCCAGCGCCCGTGGTGCCCTGCAGCGCATCAAGCGAAGCCAGCGCGCCCGACGTGACCTGCTGGCCGGCCACGTCGGCACCTTGGCTGAGCACGGAGGATTGCAGCTGCGGATCCGTGGTCAGCACCGCCGGCCCGGTCACCACACCGAAGCCGTAGCCGCCCCCCGTCAAGTCGGACTGCGCCACCGTTTCGGTTGCATAGCCCGGCGTGCTGGCGTTGCCGACGTTTTGCGACGTGACCGCCAGTTGAGCATTGACCGCGGCGATGCCGCTCGCCGCGATGCTGAGGGACGCGTTGAGGTCCATCGCCGGGGCCTAACGCTACTGCTTCATATCGAGCGTGGTCTGCAGCAGCGTGTTGGCGGTCGTCACCACCTTGGCGTTGGCCGAATAGGCCTGCTGCGCCACGATCAGCTTGGTGAACTCGGTCGCTATGTCCACATTGGATCCCTCGAGCGAGCCCACCACGAGCGAACCGGCCGCCCCGCTGCCCGCCGACTGGGCGAGTGCGTCGCCCGAATTGATCGTTGGGGTGTAAGCTTGCCCGTTCTGTCGCTGCAGTTGATCAGGGTCGGCAAAGGTGGTCAACGGCACCTGGCCCACGATACGGGTTTGACCATTGTTGTAGTTGGCCACCACGTCGCCGCTGGTTTGCATCGTGATGCCGCTGAACGATCCAGGCGCCACGCCGTCCTGGCTGATCCCTTCCAGCGTGTAGGTGCTGCCGGAATACTGCGTCACGCCGCTCGAGCCGCCGAAGCTGCCCAGGTTGAGCGTGATCGGCTGGTTGCCGTCGCCGAAGTTGGCGGTGAACCCCACCGTCGCCGCCCCATTTGGCGTGTAGTTGGACGTGGTCACGGTGCCGGTGCCACCGGTGATGGTGCCGATCGTGCCGGCCGGCGTGTTGTTGACCGAGGCATTGCCGAACTGGACATTGGCGCTGCCCAGGGTGGGCGGGTTCGCGTCCGGCGCCGCAATCGACACGGTCCAGTTGTTGGCCGAGTTCTGCACCCAGTCGAGCGAGACGGTGTGCATCGTGCCATCGGCGTCATAAACGTTGACCTGCGACGCAATCGGCGAGGCGGCCGTGCCGGTGCCGGTCGTGGGTGTCGCGGGCAAGTTGGCGTTCAGCGTCACGTTCTGGGTTGCCACGGGAGAGAACGCGCTCTGGTTGATCTGCAGCGGCGTGACTTGGGTCTGGTTGAGCACACCCGTTGTCGGGTTAACCGCGTAGCCGTTCAGCACCTGCCCCACGTCGTTTACCAGGTAGCCGTTCTTGTCGAGCGAGAAGTCGCCGTCCCGGGTATACTCGGTCTGGCTGCTCAGCACGGTGGAGGGCGTGGCGTCGCTGGTCTCCTGCGTAACCTGGAAGAAGCCGTTGCCCGAGATGGCGAGGCTCAGCGGGTTGCTGGACGCCGTGATCGTGCCCTGCACGTTGTTCTCGTATTGCGGAGTGGCGGTGACGAAGCCCGAGTCGTTCGTCGTCGCCGTGCTCGTGGTCAAGTAGTCTTCGAAGGTGGTGTTGACATCCTTATAGCCGGTGGTCTGGCTGTTTGCGACGTTGTCGCTGATGTCGCTGAATGCGGCCGATTGCGCACTCAGTCCACTCACCGCGGTATCCAAGGCGCCAAACAACGAACTCATAGCGAAATCCTCCCGAAAAAGCATGGCCCGCATGCGAGCGATTGCAGCAACGACGAACCCGGCTCGGCCAAGCGCCGCACCGCAACGCCGGCGTGCCACCGCAAACACCGACAGCGCATGACAACAGCGCACGGCACCCTGACCGCACGAACCGTGCCATCATAACATCAGCCGGCAATGGCCTATTTCCGGCGCGGCAACCCCGCTTCCCGGCGCCGACCCAGCACTTACCGCCGGGCAGTTTTTGCCGACCAGGATCATCCGGTCAGCGCATTGGCGCGGAGGCCGGGCCAAAGCAGGGCGCTATGGATGGCACGCTGCCGCACGGTGTGGGACGGCATGGCGTTTGCGAGGGAGCGCGTCATGGCAAGCCCTCCCCTTCCCCACTTCGCGGCCCTCCGTTCGCTTGGCAGCCTGGCAGCGGCGCCGGCACGTCCTCAGGCTGCGCCTAACGACAGCGTCGACGGCGCGACAACCGCTGCGCCGAGCGGGTTCGCAACCCTGCTGTCACAGCTTCAATCGGCCAAGGCCACCGTCGGCGCGACCAAGCTTGCGCCCCAGGCCGTACCCGTCGGCGCCACACCGGCCGGCATCACGGCGGCGACCGGCGATCAGCTCGCGGCGGCCGGCCCGGCGATTGCGCCCGGCGTCGCCGCCAAGGCAGACCCTAAGGCGGTGGCGACGGATCGACCCGGCGCCAAAAGCCGCGCTGCTGCCGGCCCCGATGCCTTGACCGCCGCGCCCACGCCAGACCTCGTTCCGCCGCCACCGGCTGCAGCCCTGGAACCTGCCGCGCCCGGAGGCCTGCGCCTGGCAGCCGCGTCAGTGCCCACGCTTGAACAGTTGGGCAGCGCTCCCCGCGCGGCCGGGCCCGAGCTGCCGCAAGCGCAAGCACAGAATAGCGTGGCGGTCGGCGCGGCAGAACCTGTATCGTTATTGGCGACAGTGCCAGCCGCCGCGATAACGCAGCCGGTGGACGCAACGGCGCTGCTCCCAGCGATCGAGCCCAGCGCGCCTTCCTTGCTCGCAGCATCGGCCACGCCGCCCGCCGCTGCGACCGCCGAACCGGCCATCAGCAAATCGGCCACGCCAGCGCCGGCGCCGGCCAGCCAGCAGGTGGCCCCCGCACTGGTGCAGCTCAGCCATACCGCCACTGGCGGCCAGTTGACGGTGCGGCTGAACCCGGACGATCTCGGCCAAGTCCACATCCAGATCGACCGTGCGGCCAACGGCAGCGCCAGTGTTCACGTGACCGCGGAACGGCCGGAAACCTTGCAGTTGCTCGCCTCCGACCAAGCCCAGCTCCATCGCGCGCTCGACCATGCCGGCCTGCCGCAAGAAGGCCGCACATTGACGCTGAGCCTGGCCCCGCCGGATGCCGCCGGGTCCGGCAGCTTCGGCCCAGGCGGCGGCAGCTCAAGCGGCGGCAGTTCAGGCGACGCCTCAGCCGGCAATCCGCAAAACGGCCAACAGGGTCGGCCCTCCAACTGGCGGCCCGGCAACGAGTCGGGTGCTTGGGGCAGTGGCACCGATCCTGCAACGTTCTCCATCATCACTGGCGATGCGGCGACCCGCCTGCGCGCCGGCGTCGACATCACAGCTTAGAGGAACCGAGCCATGAGTGGGTCTATTGCCAGCCTAGCCAGCACAACGGGCGCATCAGCAAGCACCAGCGGCAGCAGCACCGGCAGCGCGTCCAGTTCGTCGACCAACGCGCTATCGTCGCTGACCGACAACTTTAGCGACTTCCTCAACCTGCTGATGACGCAGTTGCAGAACCAGGATCCATCAAGCCCGATGGACACCAACCAGTTCACCTCCGAGCTGGTGCAGTTCAGCCAGGTCGAGCAGCAGATCACGACCAACTCGAGCCTCACCACGCTCATCCAGGCGACGCAAGGCAGCGAGACCATCCAGGCCAGCGACGTGGTTGGCCAGCAGGTGACGCTGAACAGCACCCAGCTCCCGCTGCAGAACGGCACGGGGGCGATCAACTTCAATACTCCAGCGGCCGAGCCGATCTCGATCTCCATCACCAACAGCGCCGGGCTGGACGTGAAGGACGTCTCGCTGACCTCGACCGCGGGGCAGAACACCTGGGCCTGGAACGGCACCAACAACTCGGGCGCCACCTTGCCCGACGGGGTCTACACCGCCACCGTAACGGGCGGCAGTTCCTCGGCCACCGCCAGCGCCGTCCCATTCACCGTGACCGGCACCGCAACGGGCGTGACCAACAGCAACGGCGTCGTGGCGCTGCAACTGGGCGCGCTGACCACGCCGTTCAGCAACGTGACGTCGGTCAACACCGCCGCCACAGGCAGCGGGTCCAGCACGTCCGGCAACTAAGTGCCCAGGCGGCATAATCTGCCGGGTCGTTAACGGCTTGGTAACCTGCTTGCGGCAACATCGGCTCGCGGCAGAAGGCCGCCGGGTAAAGGTGGGCTCGCGGGCATGGCAGCGTTGCTGGAAGGGTTCAAGGCTCTTGGGGTAGGCCGGTTGATCGCGATGGCTGCGGTCGCCGGCTTCATGCTGATCATGCTCGCCTTCCTGGCCTTGCACGGCGGCAGCGGCAGCGACCATATGGCCATCCTCTACGCGGACATGGATCTGCGCGAGGCCGCCCAAATCGCCGACCAGCTCGACCACGCCCACATCGCCCATGAGGTCGGCCCTGACGGCACGCGCATCTCCGTTCCAGCGTCCGACGTGCCACGCGCCCGCCTGTTGCTGGCCAAGGAAGGGCTGCCGTCAGGTGGATCGATTGGCTACGAAATCTTTGACCGTGGCGACGGGTTGACCGCCAGCCAATTCCAGCAGGCAATCAACCAAACCCGGGCGATGGAAGGCGAACTGGCACGCTCGATCCGAATGATCTCCGGGGTTCGCGCCGCACGCGTACACTTGGTAATGCCGAAGCGGGAGCCGTTTTCACGGGATCAGCAAGAAGCCCAGGCCAGCATCGTGCTGACCATGGCGGGCGCCGCGCGGATGGACCGTGAGGGCGTGCAAGCCGTGCTCAACCTAGTCTCCGCGGCAGTGCCGGGCCTGCGCCCGCAAAACGTCGCCATCATCGACAGCCGCGGCAACCTGCTGGCCCGCGCAGGTGATCCTGGCGACAACGCGGCGGCGCAGACCGCCGCCGAGCTGAAGGCCGCCACCGAGCAGCGCCTCTCCCGCGCCGTCGAGGACATGCTCGAGCACACGCTGGGCGCCGGCCGGGTGCAGGCCGAGACGGCGGTCGACATGGATTACGACCAAGTCAAGCAGACCGAAGAGAAATACGACCCGGACAGCAAGGTCGAGCGATCGACGCAGAACAACAGCAGCACGAACAAGACCACCGAGCAGAACGCCACCGTCAGCGTCGGCAACAACCTGCCCAACGCCGACGCTGGCACCACGCCAGCCGGCAGCCAGGAACAGCGCACGGAAGAGACCACCAACTACGAGATCGGCAAAACCATCCGCACGGTGGTGCGAGACCAGCCATTGATCAAGCGGATTAGCTTGGCCGTCCTGGTGGACCAGGTCGCGACCAAGGCCGCCGACGGCACCGTGACCTGGAAGGACCGCAGCCCCGACGAGCTGGCCCGCATCGCCGCCCTAGCCCGGAGCGCGATCGGCTTCGACGAGAAGCGTGGCGACAAGGTGGAGGTGGTCAGCATGCGCTTCACCAACACCGAGGAGCCCACCGATCTTGCAAAACCCGGCGTCTTCGGTGTCCCGGTCGACAAGTCGGACCTGATGCGCCTGGGTCAGACCGGGCTGCTTGGCCTGGTGGGCCTGGCCGCGCTGCTCTTCGTGCTCCGCCCCATGGTGATGCGGCTGACCACGGTCGGCGCCACCGCCATCGAGGGCACGACGGGCTCGGCCATGCTGCTGTCCCAAGCGGGCCTGCCGCCGGGCAGCGTCGTGCCTGGCGGGATTGCACATGGGTCGGCCGGCGCCTTGGCCCTCGCCGGACCCGGCGGTGCCACCTCCGCGGGCACGATGCTGATCCCCGGCTCGTCGGACGAGTCGATGGTCCGCATCGGCAACATCGAAGGCGCCATGCGGGCATCCTCGCTGCGCAACGTGGCCGAACTGATCGAGAAGCATCCCGACGAAAGCTTGGCTGTGATGCGCAACTGGATGGCAAAGGAGCCAGGCTGAACCATGCGTTCGATGGGCAATCAGACGAGTTTGACCGGCGCGCAGAAATCGGCGGTGCTCATGCTGGCGCTCGGTGAGGAGCAATCCGCCCGGCTGTTCGGTATGTTGCATGAGGACGAGATCAAGGAGATTTCGGCCGCCATGTCCCAGCTCGGCAGCATCAAGGCCGAGCTGGTGGAGGCGCTCTGCGTCGAGTTCGCCGAGAACATGGGCGGGATGAGCAGCCTGACCGGCACGTTCGAAAGCACCGAAAGGTTGCTGCAAAAGGCCCTCCCCCGCGACCGCGCCGCCCAGATCATGGAGGAAATACGCGGCCCCGCCGGCCGCACCATGTGGGACAAGCTCGGCAACGTCCACGAGGCCGTGCTCGCCAACTACCTCAAGAATGAATACCCGCAAACCGTCGCGGTCGTGCTTTCAAAGATCAAGCCGGAACACGCCGCCCGGGTGCTGACCCTGCTGCCGGACAGCTTCTCGATCGAGGTCGTCATGCGGATGCTGCGCATGGAAAGCGTCCAGAAAGAAGTGCTGGACGGGGTCGAGCGCACCTTGCGCGCCGAGTTCATGTCCAATCTTGCCCGATCCACCCGGCGTGATGCACACGAGATGATGGCGGAGATCTTCAACAACCTCGATCGCGCCAGCGAAACGCGGTTCGTGGCAGCGCTGGAAGAGCGCAACCGCGAGGCGGCCGACAAGATCAAATCGCTCATGTTCACCTTCGACGACCTGTCGCGGCTGTCCTCCACCGCCATCCAGGCGCTGCTGCGCGCCGTCGAGAAGGATAAGCTGCCGCTGGCTCTGAAGGGCGCGTCCGAAGGCCTGCGGGACCTTTTCCTCAAGAACTTGTCTGAGCGTGCGGGCAAGATGTTGCGCGACGACATCGAGGGCCTGGGCCCGGTCAAGCTGCGCGACGTGGATGATGCGCAGGCGGCGATCGTGGCCCTCGCCAAGGACCTGGCCGCCCAGGGCACCATCGAGATCGGCGAAGGCAAGGACGAGGAGCTCGTCTACTAACATGAGCGCCACCCAATCCTCGCCGTCGCGTGGCAGCACGGGGCGGCCCAACCTCGCTGGCGTGCTCTACGCCGAGGATTTCGACGACGCGGGCACCACCAGCCCGCCGACCGAAGAGCAGGCCCCCGAGCCCGAGCTGATCGAGCCGGTTTTCACCGCGGCAGAGCTGGAGGCGGCGCGGGCGGAAGGCCGCGGGCAAGGGCGGGCCGAAGCCGAGCGCGGCGTCGCGGCCTCACGCGTGCAAGTGCTCAAGCTCATCGCGAGCAGCATGGACGAAGCCCGTGAGGCAGCGCGCCAGACCGCCGAACAGGCCGCCGAGGCGACCGTTCGCTGCATGCTCACCACGCTCACCGCCTGCCTGCCGGACCTATGCGCCCGCCACGGCGCTGGCGAGCTACGCGCCCTTATTCGCTGTGTGCTCCCGGCGCTGAGCGAGGAGCCGCGCATCACGGTGCGCGCCCATCCACACATGACGCCGGTGATCGAGGACGAGCTTGCGCTCCTTGAACCCGACATCGCCGAGCGCGTGACGCTGCAACCGTCCGAGGCCATCCCGCCGGGCGATGCACGCGTCACATGGTCGGACGGCTCGGCCTCGCGCCAGGCCGCCCGCGCCCGCACCGCCGTCACCGAGGCGCTCGCCGCCCTGGGGCTGCTCGAAAGTCGAACACTGCAACCGGAGATGACCGATGCCTGAAAACATGGACCTGGTGGAACTGCCCGAAATCGCCCCAGGCAGCGGCGGTACCCGCGCCATTCGGGACCTTGAAGCCGTCTACGATATTCCTGTCACGGTCAGCGCCGTGCTCGGCAAGGCCACCATGCAGGTCAGCCAACTGCTCAAGCTCGGCCGCGGCGCCGTCGTCGAGCTGGACCGTAAGCTTGGCG
Source organism: Acetobacteraceae bacterium (assembly GCA_965199105.1). Lineage (GTDB taxonomy): Bacteria > Pseudomonadota > Alphaproteobacteria > Acetobacterales > Acetobacteraceae > LMUY01. The sequence goes on from CBDAQO010000002.1 coordinate 3,460,833, forward strand.
AAGCGATCGACATCTACGTGAACAACCGCCTCGTCGCGCGCGGCGAAGTGGTGATGGTGGACGACAATCGGCTCGGCGTCACGATGACTGAAATCGTCAAGGCGGATCGCTCGTGAGTCAGGCGGGCATGCGTGTCCTGCTGGTCGGCTCCCTGTCGGGTGAACTGGGCAAGGCGGCGCGCATCGCCATCGCCCGGGGCGTCAAGCTCGACCAGGTTGACAGCGTGGACGCCGCGATTGCCCGCCTGCGCGCCGACGCTCGCGTCGACCTCGTGCTATGCGACGTTTGCAACGACGTCGGCGCTCTCGTGCGTGGCCTGGCTGCCGAACGCATGGCCGTGGCCGTCGTCGCCTGCGGCACCGACACCGACGCCGCGGCCGCGGTCCGTGCCATCCGGGAGGGCGCCCGCGAGTTCCTGCCCCTGCCGCCGGACCCCGACCTCATCGCCGCCATCCTGGAGGCCGCCAGCGGCGACGGTCACACGCTGATCGCGCGCGACCCGGTGATGCTGGCGACCCTCAAGCGCGCCGACCAGGTCGCCGGGTCGGAAGCGTCGGTCTTGATCACCGGGGAAAGCGGCACGGGCAAGGAGGTCCTGGCCCGCCACATCCACCGCAAGTCCCGTCGCGCCAACGGCCCCTTCATCGCGCTCAACTGCGCCGCAATCCCGGAAAACCTGCTCGAGTCGGAGATGTTCGGGCACGAGAAGGGTGCGTTCAGCGGTGCTGCGGCGCGTCGGGTCGGCAAGTTCGAGGCCGCCGATGGCGGCACGCTGCTGCTCGACGAGATCAGCGAAATGGACGTCCGGCTGCAGGCCAAGCTGCTGCGCGCCATCCAGGAACGTGAGATCGACCGCCTCGGCGGCGCGGCGCCGGTGAAGATCAACGTCCGCATCCTAGCCACCAGCAACCGGGATTTACTGACGGACTCCGCCGCCGGGCGCTTTCGGGAGGACCTCTACTTCCGCCTCAACGTCGTCAGCTTGCGCATCCCGGCGCTGCGCGAGCGACCAGGCGACATTGCAGCCTTGGCCGAACACTACGCCCGCCATTATGCCGAGGTGAACGGCATGCCGGCCCGCCCGCTCTCAGCTCTGGCCCACATCCGCCTCGCCCGCCACGGCTGGCGCGGCAATGTGCGCGAGCTAGAGAACACCATCCATCGCGCCGTTTTGCTGTCCATGGGCGACGAGGTGGACGAGGTGGAGCTCCCCGACGCCGGACCGCGCCCAACCGTCGCCGCCGCGTCCGACAGCACGGGGACCTTGGTGGGACGAACAGTCGACGACGTCGAGCAAGATCTCATCCTGCAAACCCTCACCCACACCCTGGGCAACCGCACCCATGCCGCCACCATCCTCGGCATCTCCATCCGGGCACTGCGCAACAAGCTGCGGGACTACGCCGCCGCCGGCGTCAGCGTGACCCCGCCGGCAGGTATGGCGGCGTGACGCAACAACCCACCCGGACGCTGGAGCACGCTCGCTGATGCTCGGCCAAGTTCAAGCCTTCGCCCGCAAATACAACCCGGGCACCGACGTAGGCCTAGCCTTCGGCATGGTCATGCTGCTGACCGTGCTCGTCATCCCCCTGCCGACAATCCTGCTCGACATGGGGCTTGCGCTCTCCATCACCGCGTCGGTACTGGTCCTGATGGTGGCGATCTTCCTGAAGCGCCCGCTCGATTTCACCTCGTTCCCCACGCTGCTGCTGCTCACCACCTTGCTGCGGCTCTCCCTGAACGTGGCCACCACGCGGCTGATCCTGAGCCACGGCAGCGAGGGCCCGCTCGCCGCCGGCCACGTCGTTGCGGCGTTTGGCGGCTTCCTGATGGGCGGGGACGTGGTGATTGGCGTGATCCTGTTCGCCATCTTGCTCGTCGTGAACTTCATGGTGATCACCAAGGGCTCGGGCCGCATCGCCGAGGTTGCGGCCCGCTTCAGCTTGGACGCGATGCCGGGCAAGCAGATGGCAATCGACGCAGACCTGTCATCGGGCCTGATCAACGAGGCCAAGGCGCGCGTCCGCCGCAAGGAACTCGAGCAGGAAAGCGGCTTCTACGGCGCGATGGACGGCGCGGCCAAGTTCGTCCGCGGAGACGCGATTGCGGGCCTGCTGATCACCTCCATCAACGTGGTTGGCGGTTTTGCCATCGGGCTGATTCGCCATGGCATGCCGTTGGCCGACGCCGCGGCGACGTTCACCACCCTCTCGGTGGGTGACGGCCTGGTGTCGCAAATCCCGGCCTTGGTGGTGTCGACCGCGGCCGGCATCGTCGTGACCAAAGGCGGCATGGACGGCTCGGCTGACATCGTCCTGATCCGCCAATTGGGCGGCAGCCCAAAGCCGCTCGCGATGGCGGCGGGCGCGGCCGGCGTGCTGGCAGTGATGCCTGGGCTGCCGATGTTGCCGTTCCTACTGTTGGCTGGCTTGGCCGGCGGTGGCGCCTGGATGCGCTGGAAGCACCCGCCGGCCAACCCCGACGAAGCCCAAGCGCCCGCTGCCGCCCCGCCCGGCGAGCCGCCGATTGCCGACACGTTGCGCATCGACATGATCCGGCTCGAACTGGGCTACGGTCTGCTGACCCTGGCGGGCGGCAACACGCCCCGGCTGACCGAGCAAATCAAGGGTCTGCGGCGATCCATCGCTGCCGAGATGGGGTTCGTGCTGCCCCCCGTCCGCATCCAGGACAACATGCAGCTTGGCGCCGATACCTACTGCATCAAGATCAAGGAGATCGAGGCCGGCCGTGGCGAGCTGCGGCCATCACAGGTGCTGGCGATGGACCCGCAGGGCGGCATCCCGTCATTTCCTGGCGAACGCACCACCGAGCCCACCTTCGGCCTGCCCGCGCTTTGGATCGACCCCAGCCGGCGCGACGAGGCGTTGGCGCGAGGCTGCACCGTCGTCGATCCCCCCTCCGTGCTCACGACGCATCTCACCGAGATCGTCCGCGAGACGATGGCGGAGTTGCTGTCCTACTCCGAGACCCAGAAGCTGCTCGACGAGTTGCCGCGAGACCAGCAGAAGCTGGTAGCGGACCTGATCCCGTCGCAAATCAGCGTCGGCGGCGTGCAGCGGGTCCTGCAAGCCCTGCTGGCGGAGCGGGTGTCAATCCGAGACCTGTCGACCGTGCTCGAGGGCATCGCGGAAGCCTGCGGAGGCCAGCCGCGGCCAATCGCCGGCATCCTCGCCCATGTTCGAGCCCGCCTCGCCCGCCAGATCAGCGACAGCCATACCGGGCCCGGCGGCTACATCCCCCTGATCGCCCTCTCACCCGAGTGGGAGACCGCTTTCGCCGAAAGCCTGATCGGGCCGCCCGACGACCGGCAGCTTGCGATGGCGCCGTCCCGCCTGAGCGAATTCATGCAGCGACTGCGCCACGCGTTCGACACGGCGCAAGCCGCCGGCGAAATGCCTGTGCTGCTCTCCTCCGCCGGGATCCGGGCGCATCTGCGCGCCATCGTCGACCGCATTCGGCCCGCCACGCCCGTCCTCGCACAATCCGAGATTTTCCCCCGCGCACGGATCCGCACGGTCGGGACGATCTGACATTCCCGCAACGCCGGATTGAGCCCCGCGTCCACTTTGACCCTATGGCACGATTATTGCCCCAAGACTCACGCAAAGCCACGCTATTGCCCGTGTTTTGGAGGTTCCGATGAGGTTGAACGCGCTACTTGCGGCTACGCTGGGGTTCGCTGCCGCGCTTGTTGCGCAGGCCGCTGCAGCAAAAGACTGGAAAACGATCCGGATCGGGATGGATGCCACCTACCCGCCGTTCGAGAGCGTCAATCCACAAGGCCAGATCGTCGGCTTCGAGGTCGATTACGCCAAGGATCTGTGCGCCAAGATGCAAGTCACCTGCACGTTTCAGAACCAGGACTGGGACGGCATCATCCCAGCGCTATTGTCCGGCAAGTTCGACGTCATCTTGTCGTCCATGAACGAAACCACAGCTCGCGCCAAGCTCGTCACCTTTTCAGACGTTTACTACGCCACGCCACCGGTCTGGGTGACGACGCTGAGCAACAAAAGCAACGATGTCTCGGCTGCGGCAATGAAGGACAAGACGATCGGCACACAGTCCTCCACAACGTTCGCCAACTACCTCGACAAAAACTACAAGGGTGACGACATCAAGCTCTATCCAGGCGGCGATGAGCCTTATGCCGATCTCGCCAGTGGCCGACTCGACTACGTCGTGGGAGATACCATCGTCTCGCAGACGTTCATCGACAAAAACCCCGGCTGCTGCCGCATCGTGGCCGAAATCCCCCGGACGGTCGACGTCTTCGGACCCGGCGTCGGCGCCGCCTTCCGTCCCGACGACACCGACCTGAAAGACATGTTCAACAAAGCCATCAGCCAAGCCAACGCAGACGGCAGCTTCGCCAAGCTCGCCCACGCCTATTTCAAGGTCGATATCAGCCCCAAACAGTAGCAATCGCACGGTGAGTGGCTTCAACCGCCACTCACCGCGGCGTCATCGCAGCGCGCGGGACAGCCAGCGCTCTTGTTGCAACTGTCGAAACAGAAGCCGGTCGGCATGGTTGTGCGTCGCCACGCGCTCCCAATCCACGGCCGCCACTTCACCTGGATGGTAGCGGCTCTCCGCCGGCGTCACGTTGTCCATCGCGAGTGGCGCCAGTTCAACGTTGGTCTGGCGCTGGAAGGTCGCGGCGTCCAAGGCGGCTTGTGACTGCAACCCGATAAAGTCGAAATGCTCACGCACGTGGTAGAGCGCAAGCTCCACTTCGTCCTCGCCGACATGGCCGAGCGGAACCTCATCCACGCTGACGCCAGCCAGCAGGCGCGTCATGATGTTGTCGAACTCGTCGACCAGTCCCTCATTGATCATCACCGACGGGCGCACGCTGGCGCCGCCGACCTCAAACTCGGTACCGGCGGCGGCATGATGGTTGAAGTTGGACCGCAAACGGGCCATCGGTTCACGCACAAAGCTCACGTAGCGCGAGGGCCGGGTGAGGAAGCGGTGAAAGCCGTAGCCACCATGGCCATACACCCAGTTCAGTTGGTCAAGCTGGCAACGTGGGATGCGGAGCGCGCGCCGAACGGAGATGCCGGGCATGTCGCCGGGATAGATCAGCAAGTATTGCCCGGTTGGCACATCGCGAAGCAAAGCATTCCGCAGGCTGGTTCCCGCGGTCTTCGGAATATGCAGAAAGATGCGCGTCGGCTCCCGCTCCGCCGGCGCTGCGTCTGGCGGCGGAACCTCGACGGCCTCGCCGTGCTCCAGCAGATCTCCCCACCGGTCCTTCACCGCGATGCGCGGCCCGAGTGACTGCAGCAGCGAGGTCGGGATCGAAAAGCCGAAAACGCCTGGCCGGCCCAGCGCGGTAACCACGTCCTCGCGCAAGGTGAATGGCATGAACGTGAGCTGCCGGCCGAGGCCTTCGCAGATCACCGGCTCGGCGCGGCCATCCCCCTCCGGAAAGACAAGCCAGCCGCACAACTCGCCTCGGACGATGCCGTCGACCACCCCCGCAAAGCGCGTCAATCGCCCTCTCCAACACAGCCACTGCTGGGTAAGCACAACCCAGGGCGATGACAAGTGCCCCCGGCTACAATCACGTTACAGGCCGCAATCTGCAGGCTGCGATCGGAAGATGATCGATCGGTTTAGCTTTTGTTGAGCGCCGTGAACGCAGCCACGCGTCGCACCATGACTTGCATTCCCGTTATTTTGTCCACTCGGCCGGCGCCACCGCGCCCACCTGGCCGGTAATGCGCTGATACGCCTCCGGCCGGCGATGTTGGTCGAAGGCAAAGATCGTCGTGCGCCCCAGGGTGCATAGGTCCAAGTCGCAATCCGCCGTAATCAGCTCGTCGCCCCAGCTCGTCGCCTCCGCCATGATCTCCCCCTGTGGGTTGACGATGATCGAGTTGCCGAATAGCTCGCAACCATCCTCGACACCCGCCTTGGCAGTCGCCACGGCGAAGGTGGCGTTCTGATAGGCGCCCGCCTGGATCGACAAGTGGCTGTGCAACACGCGCAGGTGATGGGCTTCAAAGCCGCGCGCGTCCTGGTTGATGGAGGGCGTGTTATAGCCCAGCATCACCAACTCGACCGATTGCAGCCCCAGCACGCGCCACGCTTCCGGCCAACGCCGATCATTGCAGATGAGCAACCCCGCATTCACCCGTTGCTCCCCGAGCGGCGCGCGAACGACCGGAAAGCCGAGGTCCCCCACCTCGAAGTAGCGCTTTTCCAAGTGCTGTACCTTGCGCACCGGGTCATAGTCCGCATGACCCGGCAGGTGCACCTTGCGATACGTCAGCATCACGTCACCATCGGGGTTAACCAGGATCGCCGTGTTAAAATGGCGTCCGTCTGGCGTCAGTTCGGCGTAACCTAAGTGGAAGCTGATGCCATGCCGCCGGGCAGCCGCAAACAGTGGCGCCGTATCCACGGACGGCATGGCAGTCTCGAACCAACGGTCGGCCTCGGCCCGGTCCTCATGGTAGTGCCGCGGGAAGAACGTGGTGAGCGCCAGTTCGGGAAACACCACCACCTCGACGCCCCGTGCGCTCGCCCGCTCCAGCAGCCGCACCATGCGGCCGACCGCCTCCGCCCGCGGCTCCGCGCGCTGGATCGGCCCCAACTGAGCGGCCGCCACGGTCAGCATCCGGCTCATCGCAGCCCCCTGGCGCAACCCATCGGCACGGTCGGGCAGGGAGCGGTTCGGCGCGGCTGGTCTAGCATGGCGGCTTCCCTGTGCGGTTCCCGGGCGGAGTGCCAGACGATACGGCCCGCAGCCCTGGCCGGCAAACGCATCGACTCGGCAGCGCCCCCGCGTTATGGCGGTGCAGCAAGAATGAGGGCTGCCGCGTGCGGGGACTGGCTGGCTGGGTGGCGCTGCTGGGTCTCGCCTGGCTGCTGAGCGAGGGGCGCCGCCGCATCCCGTGGCGGATTGTCGTTGGAGGCCTGGCGCTGCAATGGGTGCTGGCCGTGTTACTGATCGACGTGCCACCGGCCCGTAGCGCCGTGCTGCTGCTGAACGGCGCGGTGAATGCCCTGCAAAACGCCACCGACGACGGCACCACTTTCCTGTTCGGCTATCTCGGCGGCGGCCCGCCCCCCTTCGCCATTGCGAACCCGCAGGCCAGCGTCATCATCGCGTTCAAAATCCTGCCGCTGGTGCTGGTGATCAGCGCCCTCGGTTCGCTGCTGTTCCACTGGGGCGTGCTGCAACGGCTCACTGGGATGTTTGCCGCCGTGCTGCGCCGCAGCCTGGGCATCGACGGCCCGCTCGCGCTGGCAGCGTCCGTCCACATCTTCGTCGGCCACATCGAGGCGCCGTTGCTGGTCCGCCCCTATTTGCCCGCCATGCAGCGCGGCGAGCTGTTCGCCATCATGAGCTGCGGCATGGCCGGGATCGCCGGCACCGTGCTGGTGATCTACAGCGCCATCCTGAGCCCGGTGTTGCCGAACGCGCTCGGCACCATCATCGCAGCGGCCGTCATCAGCACGCCGGCGGCCTTGGCGGTCGCCGCCCTCATGGTCCCGTTCGCGCCCGCAACGCTGGCAACACCCGCCCCGCTCACCCGCTCGCGCAGCTCCGGCGCGTTCGACGCCCTGGTCCGCGGCACCGCCGATGGTGTCGCCCCGCTGGTCGGCATCACCACCACGCTGCTTGTCGCCGTTGCGCTCGCCAGCCTGTGCAACAGCCTGCTGGCCATCCTTCCCGGGTCGCCGACCTTGCAGGGCCTGTTCGCCGTGCCGTTCCGCCCGGTGCTGTGGCTGATGGGCGTGCCGTGGCAGGAAACCGCGTCCGCCGGGCTGCTGATGGGCACGAAGACCGTGCTGAACGAGTTCGTCAGCTACCTCATGTTGAGCACGCAACTCGGCCTCACCCCGCACACCCGCCTGATCCTGACCTACGCGATGTGCGGCTTCGCCAATTTCGGCAGCCTCGGCATCCTGGTTGGCGGCATGGGCGCGATGGTGCCCGAGCGACGGCCGGAAATCGCCGTCCTTGGGCTGCGTTCCGTGCTGAGCGGGACGATTGCGACCTGCATGAGCGGGGCGTTGGCTGGGGTGCTGAGCTGAGGCGTAAGCAGGCGGTCGCTGTCATTACGGGTGTTCCAAGGCGGCGAACCTCGCCCCCCTTGAGCCACGAGGTCGCAGACCGGCTGACCCATAGCCAATGGCGCGTTCGGCGATGGTTTGCCTCCAACCGTCACAATCGGGACGATGGCAGTCGAGGCCCAGCGCTTCGTCAACCCTCCGTTACGGCCAGGCGTCACGCAAGGATCGCAGCAGGGGCGTGAGGGCGAACCCGTCGAGGGCGTCCTGATCCGGACCATTTCTGAACCAGAGGCACGGTCCGCATGTCCTTCGTCTAAGCCAAATCGTCCAGCGAGCCCAAGGTGAGCGCCTTCGAGGCGAGTTTTTCGCCTGCCTCGAGCGCATGCTCTTTGAGGTAAGGGGGAGTGCCCCTGCCCTGTCCGGGTCAGCCAGTTCGATGTCCCAGTCCTGTTCCTGGTCGGTCGCGGGCAGGCGCAGAGCCCGGTTCAGGGTTGCCCGTCACAAGCCGCATCACCCGCCCCGCCGCCGGACGAGCGACGACCGACGAGACCACGGTCTGCAAGAACCGCCTCCGGCCCGGGCATGATCAGGCCTCAAACACGCACCGGCCCGGCCGCCCACTCTAGCCGCCACCCCCGGCACGGCGCCGCCACCGCTGCCGCATAGCCATCCACCAGCGCAACGTCCGCGATCTGCCAGGCCGGTTCGCCGCGCAGCACGCCCGGATGGCCCAGCGAAACCGTGACACTCTTCATCTCCGCGAGGGTCCGGCCGAGCGCCTTCAGCACTGCCTCCTTGCGCGTCCAGCCGCGATAGAACACCCCCGCCGCCTGCCCCGCCGCTCGCCACTCTGCCAACTCCGACGCAGTAAAAACCAGATCCGCCACGCCCGGCTCGATCGGCCGCTGGTGTTCCACGTCGACGCCCAGCGAAAACGGCGCGACACCGAACAGCGCGACCGGGCCGCTATGGCTAAGATTGAACTCCGGCCCCCCCGGCAGATACGGCTTGCCGTTCGGCCCGGCCATCACGGGCAAGGCCGCTGGCGCCCCCCCGACGACGCTCGCGAGCGTGTTGCGCAGCCTGGCGCGACCGGCGGTGAACCGGCGCGTCGCCGAGGCAACCACGAACCGGTCCGCCCGAGCGCGCTCCTCGTCCGACAACACGGCGCGGTCGGCGTCACCCCCCGCTCCCGCCGCGTCCAGGTCCCATTGCCAAAGCTGCACCACATCCGAGGCGAGCCCGTCAGCGGCCACGAAAGCGCGGCGAGCGGCCGTTCCGCAACGCGGCGACCGCATCGGCATAGTCTTCGCTCCGGCGGCATTGCTCGACCAACTCGTTCAACGCCGGGTCGTTGGGGCGGGCCACCATCTGCTTGGCGGCGCGCGTGGCGAGCGGCGCGTTGTCCGCGATGGCTTGGGAGAGGTCGACCACCGTGTCCGACAGGTCACCATCGGCCGTCACCAACGTGACCAGGCCAATCCGCAACGCTTCCGCCGCCTCGAGCCGGCCGCCGGTGTAGAGCATGCGCAGGGTCTGTTGCGCGCCGATCAGCCGGGTGAGCTCCGCCACGGTGTCGGGCGGGTAGACCGCGCCCCATCGCGCGCCAGGCAACGAGAAAGCGCTGTCTTCCGCGGCCACCACGATGTCGCAGTGCAACGCCAGCAGCAGCCCGGCGCCGGTACAATCCCCGCGCACCCGGGCGATGCTCGGCTTGGGGAACGCCGCCAACGCCGCAATCGCTTCCCGCGCCGCGTCGTCGTACATGGTCTGCGCGTCCATCTCGGCCGCGTCCGGGTCGGTGACGAAGGCGGTGTGCCCGGCGCCGGTGATGACGATGACATTGACCGCCCGATCTTCGGCGTAGCGGCCGAGCGTGTCGGTGAGGGCGTGCCAGGTCTCCACCGTGGCAGCGTTGGTCCGGGGGACGCTGATGGTGATCAGCCCAACCCCCTCCATCACCTCCGCACTCAGCGTGCGCATCTCGGACATGACTGGCTCCCCCCCACGCTCCATCACCCCAGTGCCGACTGCACCACCGTTCGCATCAACGCATCCAGCCGCGTTTCGCACCAGTCGGCCGCGATGAATGCGAGCCCAGCCTCGGCGCAGACCGCGTTGAACGCGGCATCCTCGTGCAGGCGGACGATCATCTGCGCCAGAGTCGCCGGCGTGTCAGCCACGGTGGCCTGCAGCGCGGGCGGCAAGTCCAGCCCCTCCGCCGCGATGGTGGTGCATGCGCACGGCAAACCGAACGCCAGACTGTCGAGCAGCTTGCCCTTTACCCCCGCCCCAAAGGCCAGCGGCGCAACCGTCAGCCGCATTTGGCCGAGCACGCTCGCCAGGTCGCTCACCTGGCCCAGGATGCGCACGCCGGGTCGCTCCGCGGCGCGCAGGCTATCCGGCATTTCACTGCCGATGATGCTGCATTCCAGGTCCGGTATCTGGGCTCGCACGAGCGGCAGGACGTCCTGCAGCAACCACCAGGCCGCGTCCAAGTTGGGCGCATGGCCGTAGCTGCCGACGAACGCCACGCCGCGCCGTTCGCTCCACGGCGTCGCAACCGGCCGCGGCAGGATCGACCAGGGCACCATATAGACCCGCGCTTTCGGCGCATCCCGCCGCAGGATCTCGGCCTCAAAACTCGAATGGGTGATCACGGCGTCGGCAAAAGTGGCCGCGGCGAGTTCGGCGTTGCGCACCCGATGGCTGAGCTCGGTCAGCTCCGGCCGCTCTTCCACCTTGGCCTGCCGCGCCAGGCGAAGATGGTGCAGGTCGGCGACACAATAGACCAGGCGTGCGCGCGGCTGGTAATGCCGGATCAGCGGCAAGTAACGGGTGTTGCTGGCGCGATGCAGGTAAACCAGGGCAAACCCGCCCGCCTCCCGCCGCAGCACCTCCTCCACCGAGGCGGTCCACGGGGCGTGGCAGGCCATGATCCCATCACCCGCCAAGGCCGCCGCCGCTGCCCCGCCCTGGGTGTCAGCAGGCAAAAACATCACGCTGAAGCCTAGCCGCCGCAGCGAACGCATATGCGACACCAGCGCCGTCGACCCGGCGTCCCGATCCAGCGCCGGCATCCGGTCGTCAATCACCAGCGCGCGCGGCGCCGGCGCGATCTCGTCACCAGCCCGGCCGGACCAGCGGGCACGGAAATGCCGCAAGCCAGGCGCCGCCGCCCGGTCTGCCCGAAGTTGCAGCAAGCGGTCGGCCTGTTGCGCCAGAAAGCCTGCGCGGACCAGCAAGTCGTTGTCGCTTTCAGTGTCAGCCAGCATCGCTGCAAGGTAATCCTGCACTTCGCCGTCGAAGCGCGGGCGGGCTCGAAGCACGATTGGCGCGCCCGGCAGCGGCTCGCCGCTCTCTTCACGCACCACCTGCACCAGGTGAGGCTGCAACGGCGACAGGCCGTCAAAGCGAGCGCTGAAGCCATGCCGGCCCCTACCGATCCCGGCCCGCTCCAAATCCATCCGATAGGCATTCGCCAGCACGCGAAGACTGAACTGACCCTCCACAGTAATCATCAGGCTGACGGGCTCATCCGGCACCGCCTCGTCCCGCACCCAGCCCTGCACGCTTTCGCGGTCCACGTGGTCGATATTGCCCTGCAAGGCCATGACGCGCTGCGGCCCCCTTTTGTGCCAGCGCCACCTGTGTAGCGACAGAAAGTTAAGGATACAAAAACGCGCTTCAGCACCGTCGCTTGGCGCAGCGACGCGGGTCTGTAATCTTATGGCAGGGAGCGGAGTAAGAACGTGAAAGTCACCCTCGAAGTCGAATGCACCCCGGAAGAAGCGCGCACGTTCATGGGCCTGCCGGACGTGAAGCCAATGCAGGAGGCCGTCATGGCCAGCCTGGAGAGCCAGGTCGTCCGCGCCACCGAGAGCTTCTCGCCCGAGTCGGCTCTGAAACTGTGGTTCACGACTCTGCCCCAGGTCTCGGCGCAGATGCAGGAAATGTTCACCCGCATGATGTCGGGCGGTGCGAAATTCTAGTGGTCGATAGGGGCAATCATGCCAGACGCACGTCCTGAGTTCATCAAGCATCGGACTGAACTCGAGGGCTCAAACCCGTTTATCTACCCGGGTGACACTGAGCCGATGGCCGCCGACGCTTCATGCGGCCGCAAGCTCGGGCTCACCCGGTTGGGGATCCATCATGCCCGGCTGGCTCCGGGCCAGCGCACTTCCTACCCGCATGCCGAAAGTCTAGAGGAAGAGTCTGTCTTCGTTCTTAAGGGCGAGCCGGACGTCTGGGTCGATGGCGCATTGCACCGTCTGCGACCTGGTAATGCTGTCGGCTTTCAAAGCGGCACTGGCATTTGCCACACGTTCTTTAACAACACGGTTCATGAAGTTCGATTGCTGGTGGTCGGAGAGGCAGACAAGCCCGCCAACCGCATCCGCTATCCTCTTAATGAAGCCTATGAGGCAACGCGGCCGGATCGCTGGCTTGATTGGCCGGGGCGGTCGCTTGCGTGGCATGATGGGAAAGCACGCGCGCCGGACATTTCAGCTGTTATCTGGTGATCATGAAAAAGAAAAGCTCCTCAACCATTATAAGCCTCGTCAAGATTGTTGTGGTAGGCACGGTCTGCCTCTTGGTAATTCCTCCAATCTCACTCTTCCTGTTTACCTTTGTATACGCTTCCATTCGGCTTTATCTTGGTCATCTATAAGATGTCATCAGAGCTATACGGGTGGGTCAAGTGGATGATCTAGGAAGTCCCTGACCAAGCCGCCCTGCGCAAACGCCGACGTTGCGCGCCGCGGGCACTGTTTACCTTTTGGCAGCTAAATTCAGTCAGCCTCAGGCTCACTGGTCCTGATCTACCAAGGGATCCGGAGGATCGAGGTCATGAGTTTTTCGACCGTCGCGCGTATCCTACTGTCGCGGACGGTGGTGGGTGCGGCGCTTGGGCGTGTGCCGCTGCTGGAGCGCGCCTATGCCCGCCGAGCGGCCACGGTGCGCAACAACACCGGGCTGCAATGGGGCGTGTTTGGCAGCTATGCCGCCGCTGAAGCCGCCATTCCACGCAGCCGAACCGCCGGGTGGGACCACGAGGACGCCGCGACGATCTGGACCGATTCGGTTGATAGCGTCCGCGCCAGCACCTACCCGATCTTGTTCTGGCTCAAGACGCTGCTGAAGGATGGCACGCGACTCACCGATTTGGGCGGCAGCATCGGCATCACCTTCTATGGCTTTCGCCGCTACAACCCGCCTCCCGCCGGCCTAAGCTGGACGGTAGTCGAGCTGCCGCATTTGGTTGAGGAAGGTCGCCGGGTCGCAGTGCGGGAGGCGGCGCCCGAGCTCGCGTTCGCGACCGACCTGGCTGCGGCACCACCCTGTGACGTGCTGCTCGCCGGCGGCGCATTGCAGTTCATGCCGCGATCCGTGCCGGGACTGCTGGAAATGCTGCCGCATCGGCCGCCGCACATCCTGATCAACAAGATCCCGCTGATCTCAGGCCCCGATTGCTGGACCTTGCACAATTTTGGCCCGGCGATCACGCCCTATCACCTCTATAACGAGCGCGCCTTCCTGCACTACTTCGCCGACCACGGCTACACGGTCCGCGACCGCTGGGACGTTATGGACATCTCGTGCGACATCCCGTTCCATCCACGGCAGACCGTTCCGTCACTGACCGGCTTCTACTTCGTCAAAGCATGATGCCGGCTTGTGGCATCAGCCTTTGTCGTCTGAGTTCACCCCGAGTTGCTTGAGCTTGCGATGCAGCGCGCTCCGCTCCATGCCGACGAAGCCGGCCGTCCGGCTGATGTTGCCGCCGAAGCGAACCAGTTGCGCCTGCAGGTATTGCGTCTCGAAAAGGTCTCGCGCCTCCCGCAGCGGAAGCGCCATGATGTCGGCGGTCGGGTCGAAGTTCAGCAGGGCCGGTGCGCCCTGGCCGATTTCCGGCGGCAGCATGTCGGCCCGGATGGAATCGCCAGCGCCGCCCGGAGCCATAATCAGCAGCCAGTCCATCAGGTTGCGCAACTGGCGCACGTTGCCTGGCCAGTCATAGGCCTGCAACGCTGCCAGCGCGTCTGCCGACAGCTCGCGCGGTGGAATGCCGCTGTTTTCGGCCGCGCGGCTCATGAAATGGCGCGCCAGTTCCGGAATATCCTCGCGGCGCTCCCGCAGGCTCGGCATGCGCAGCGGCACAACGGCCAACCGGTAGAACAAATCCTCGCGGAACCGGCCGGCAGCAATCTCGGTCTGCAGCTCGCGGTTGGTGATCGCCAGCACGCGCACATCCACCTTCACCCGCGTCGAGCCGCCGACCCGCTCGAACGTCTGATCCTGCAGCGCCCGCACGATCTTGCCCTGCGTCTCGAGCGGCATGTCAGACACTTCGTCCAGCAGCAGCGTGCCGCCATGCGCGCGTTCCAACACGCCCGCGCGGCGTGGCACGGCGCTCGGGTCGGGCCCGGCCTCCACGCCAAACAACTCCTCCTCGAACCGGCCCGGTGCCAGCGTGGCGCAGTTCAACACGACGAAGGGGCCGTCCGCCCGCCGCGACCGGGCATGCACCATGCGCGCGGCGACTTCCTTGCCGGACCCGGCGGGCCCATGGATCAACACGCGCGACCCGGTTGGCGACACCCGATCCACCCCGGCGCGCAGCGCCGCAATCGCACTGCTTTCCCCCGTCAGCGTGGTTTCCGCGCCGATCCGCAGCCGCAGCTCCGCGTTCTCCCGGGCCAGGCGAGCCGCCTCGAGCGCCCGCCGGGTCTGCAGCAACAGCCGGTCGGACTGGAATGGCTTCTCCAAGAAGTCGTAGGCGCCGTGCTGGATCGCCGTCACGGCCATCTCGATGGTGCCGTGGCCCGAGATCATCACCACCGGGATTTGCGGTTCCTCGGTGTGCAGCGCCTGCAAAATCCCCAACCCATCCAGGCGCGAGTTCTGCAGCCACACGTCGAGGATGATCAAACCGGGGCGACGGGCGCGGAACGCTGCCAGCGCCGCGTCGGAATCGGCGGCCTGCCTTGTTTCGTAGCCTTCATCCCGCAGGATGCCGTCAATCAGCAGCCGAATGTCCGGCTCGTCGTCGACGATAAGTATCTCTTGCGCCATGCAGGGGTCTTTTTGCGGTTACGCCACGCCAGCCGACGCTGGGAGGATCAGCTTGGCCACCGCGCCGGGGGCCTCTCCCCGGTCATCCAACGCAAGCCGGCCGCCGTGATCTTCCATGATCTTCTTAACAATGGCGAGGCCGAGACCGGTCCCTTTGGGCTTGTGAGTGACGTATGGCTCGGTCAATCGATCGCGATCCTCGGCGGGAAGGCCAATTCCGTTGTCAGCCACTGCCAAAGTCACAGCCTCGTCATCGGCCTCGATCGAAACGTCGATCGCTCCGACCGGCTCGCCCTCGGCGCGGGATCGCATGGCTGTCGCGTCAGCGGCATTCATCAGCAGGTTCGTCAACGCCTGACTGACCAACCGGCGGTCACAGGGAGCGATCGGTCCAGCGTCCGGCAGCCGGGTGGTCCAAGAAATCTCCGGATGCGCCTGCCGTTGCAACACCAGCGCCTCGCGCGCGATCCGGCCAACGTCCTCCGGCTTGATCACTGGCTGCGGCATGCGGGCAAAGGCGCTGAACTCGTCCACCATGCGGCCGATGTCGCCCACATGCCGCACGATCGTATCGGCACATTGGGCGAACGTCGCCGGGTCGGACGAAATTTCCTTGGTGAAGCGCCGCTTCAGCCGCTCGGCCGCGAGTTGGATGGGCGTCAGCGGGTTCTTGATCTCGTGGGCGATGCGCCGGGCCACGTCAGACCAGGCGGCCTTGCGCTGGGCCGCAACCAGCTCGGTCACATCGTCGAATGTCACCACGAAGCCGTTCACGCCCTCGCCCTTCATCTCGCTCACGATGCGCACCAGCAGCGTGCGGCGGTTCGAAGGCGGCCCGATCTGCACTTCGGCCGTTCGCGCCCGGTCCGGCGCGGCTTGCGCCTCGCTCAGCAACGGCCCGAACTCCGGCACCACTTCCTCGAGCGGCAATCCCACCGACGTGAGCAAGTCGTGCCCCATCAACTCGGAGGCCGCGCGGTTCGGCAGGTCCACCTTGCCGTGGCGGTCCAGGCCGATCACGCCGGCCGAGACGCCTGCCAGCACCGTCTCGGTGAAACGCCGCCGCTCGTCGATCTGACCGTATGCCTCCATCAGCTCGGTGCGCTGGGCGGCCAGTTGCCCGGTCATGCGATTGAAGGCGCGGGACAGCCCGGCCACCTCGTCCTCGCTGGCGATCTCCGGCACGCGCACCCCCAAGTCACCGGCGCGCACCCGCTCGGCAGCCTGGATCAGCCGTCCAATCGGGCGGGCAATCTGGTTTGCCAGCACCAGCCCGGTCAGGATCGCCGCGAACAGCACCAGCAAGGCCACCAACGCAAATATCACCACGAAGGTGACCTGCAGCTTGGAGCGATTGGCGTCGAGCTGATGATATTGGTGCACCAACTGCTCGGTTCGGTTCACCGCGGCGATAATCTGCGTGTCGACCGGACGGTCAATCATCAGCATCAGCTCGGGGGTGGAGCCGAGCTTCACCACCGCGCGCACGTGGTTATCCGCGTCGCCGCCAATCACGGCAACGTCGCCGCGTCGCGCCGGCTCGATCTCGGTGTCAGACGGCAGCTCAACGAAGTTACCGCTCAGCACGCCGGAAGAAAGAACGATCTCATGGGTGTAGGGGTCGTAGATCACGGCCTGGATGAGATCGTGGAAGATCGTCTCTTGGTCCAGCACCTGCTGCATGAGGTTCGGCTGGCTGGTCAGGAACGCACCGGCCCGATTGAGCGCGATGGCCACACCCAGCGCGTCCGCCTTGATGTTGTTGCGGTGTTCCTCGAGCGAGGTTTGCGCGGACACCAGGCTGGCATCCAGCGCCGTGCGAATGCGGTCGTCGAACCAGGACTGAATGCCGAGGTTAAAGAACGCCGCTGCAAACACCGCCGTCACAATCGCCGGTGTCACCGCGACGACGCCGAACAGCAGCACCAGCCGGACATGCATGCGCGACCCGGCGGAGCCACGCCGGCGTTCCACCCAAACCCGGGTCAGCCGCCCCGCCAGCACGGCGAACAGCAGCAACAACACGGCGGCACTCGCCAGGATCGCCACAAACGAGAGGTTGGGCCGCAGCGTAATCGGCGCGCCGCCCGACAGCAGCACGAACGTGGCGATCGCCAGTGTGAGCGCCACCGCTGCCAGCAGCAGGGTCACGCCCTTGCCGAGAAGGATATCCATAGTGAGGCCCAGCCGCGTCTTGCCGGGCGAGCGGCTCGCCATCGCCGGGTCCCTCGCCAGCTGAGGCGGAGCGCCGTCCATCACTTAGCCAATGCCGCGGACGACCGGTATTTCCAGATCGCGGATTTTCTTGCGCAGCGTGTTGCGGTTCAGCCCCAGCATCGCCGCCGCCTTGATCTGATTGCCGCGTGTCGCCGAAAGCGTCATCTGGATCAACGGCCGCTCCACCTCAGCAATCACCCGATCATAGATATCACGCATTGGCATGCCGTCATTGGTGGCGGCCAAAAATTGCCGGATGTGGCGCTCGACTGCCGTCGCAAGCGGTTCCGCCATGCCGCCACTCGCCGGGGCAGAGCTCGCTTCCATGCCCGACTCGTAGAGTTCGGCGGCTACCACCTCCTCGGTGATGGTCTCCTGCGGGTAGAGCGCGGCCAACCGGCGCATCAGGTTCTCGAGCTCGCGCACATTGCCCGACCAGCGATGGCTGCGCAGCCGTTCGGTCGCGCCGGCATCCAGCGTCTTGCCCGGCAGCCCCATTTCACGGGCGCGGTCGAGAAAGTGGCGGGCCAGCAGCGGTATGTCCTCGGTGCGCTCGCGCAGCGGCGGCAGGCGGATTGGCACCACGTTGAGGCGGTAGAACAGGTCCTCGCGGAACTGGCCGTTGCGGATCGCCAACCGCAGGTCGCGATGGGTTGCCGCCACGATACGCACGTTTGCCTTGATCGGCTGTCGGCCGCCGACCGTTGTGAACTCCCCCTCCTGCAGCACGCGCAACAGCCGGGTTTGCGCCTCGTGCGGCATGTCGCCGATCTCGTCGAGGAACAGCGTGCCGCCATGCGCCTGCTCGAAGCGCCCCTGGTTGCGGTTGTGCGCACCGGTGAACGCCCCGCGCTCATGCCCGAACAGCTCGCTCTCGATCAACTCGCGCGGGATCGCCGCCATGTTGATGGCCACGAACGGCGCCGCCCGCCGCCGGCCATAATCGTGCAGCGCGCGCGCCACGAGCTCCTTGCCGGTGCCGGATTCGCCGGTGACCATCACGGTGAGGTCGGCCGTGGTGAGCCGCGCGATGGTGCGATAGATCTCCTGCATCGCGGCGGAGCGGCCGATCAGCGGCAGGCGTTCTTCCTTGTCCACCGGTTCCGCCGGGCCGGGAACAGGGGGTGGTGCCGCCAAAGCGCGCCCAACCACAGCCAACAACTCTTTCAAATCGAACGGCTTAGGGAGGTATTCGAACGCGCCGCGCTGGGCCGCCTTCACCGCAGTCATCAGCGTCGACTGCGCACTCATCACCACAACTCGCAACTCCGGCCGCACACGGCGGATACGCGGGATGAGGTCGAGCCCGTTCTCGTCCGGCATCACCACGTCGGTGATGACCAGGTCGCCCTCGCCATCCTCGACCCAACGCCACAACGTCGCGGCGTTCGAACAGGATCGGACCTGATAGCCAGACCGGCCGAGCGCCTGGGTCAGCACGGTGCGGATGGAGCGGTCGTCGTCGGCTATCAGAACGGTCGGGATGGTCATGAAAGCTCCAAATCGGCGCCGCGCTGACGCATGCTGCTGGTCAAACCTCCTCCTGCTCCTCGCTGATCACGGGCAGGTGCAGCTTGAACTCGGTCCGGCCGGGCCGGCTGTCGACTTCGATCAGCCCGCCATGGTCGGCCACGATCTTGGCCACGAGGGCGAGCCCGAGCCCGGTGCCGGCGGGCTTTGTGGTCACGAACGGCTTGAACAGATGCGGGCGGATGTCCTCGCCAATGCCCGGCCCGTTGTCGCGCACCGTCACCACCAGCGGCAGATGGACGCGCTGCGCTGAACCCGGCACGAGCAGCCTTACGCCATGGCGATAGGCCGTGGTCAGGGTGATCTCGCCCTCGCCACTGACTGCGGAAATCGCTTCCGCCGCGTTCTTCACCAGATTGAGCAGCACCTGCACCAACTGGTCGCGGTTGCCGTAGACCGGCGGCAGCGACGGGTCATACGACTCGCCAAAGCGCAAATGCGCCGCGAACCCGGTTTGTGCCAGGCGCCGAACATGCTCGAGCACGCGGTGGATGTTGACCGCGCGGCGCTCGATCGGGCGGTCGTCGAACACTTCCATCCGCTCCACCAGGCTGCGGATGCGGTCGGCCTCGTCGCGGATCAGCACCGCAAGCTCGCGGTCACTGTCGCCGACGCTGCTCTCGAGCAACTGAGCCGCACCGCGAATGCCGGAGAGCGGGTTCTTCACCTCGTGCGCCAACATCGCCGCCATGCCGCTCACCGAACGCGCGGCGGAGCGAAACACCGTCTGCCGGTCGAGCGCGCGGGCGGCGGATGCGTCCTGCATCGAGACCAGCACGCTGCCAGGCTCCTCCGTAAGCGGCGTCGCCTGGATCGCCACCGCCTGCTTGTGCAGCCGTGGGCTTTCCAGCGCCAGGTCGTGGTCGGCGATGGTGGAGCCGGTCTGCCGCACCTGGGCCAGCATGGCAAACAACGGGTTGTCGCCCGGCAACAAATCCGCCAACCGCATGTGGGCCAATTGGTGCGCCGAGAGACCGAGGAACTGCTCGGCGGCGTGGTTGACGAAACGGAAGCGGTCTTGCGCGTCGAGCAGGATCACCGGGACGGGCAGAGCACCCAGCATGGCCGGCGCGTCGATCGCGCGAACTGGGGGGCGCAGCTTGATCGCGGCGGTCGCGGTCGCGGTAACACTCATGCCGCCAAGGCCTGGCTATCCGAGGCCCCCGCGGCGGTGATCAGCGGATCATAGAAGCTGTCGATCAGGCGCAACACGCCGGGCACGTCGTCGATGCGCATGACGGCGGCGCGGAACTCGGCCGAGCCCGGCAGGCCGCGCGAATACCACGCGATGTGCTTGCGCCCGAGCCGCAGGCCAGCCTGGCTACCAAAGTGGGTGAGCATCGCCGCGTAATGCTCTAGCATGATGGATTTCTGCCCCGCCAAGTCTGGGTCCACCGGGCAATTGCCATGGCGCAAGAACCCCGCGACTTGCGCCGGGAACCACGGCCGGCCGTAGCAACCCCGCCCCACCATCACGCCGTCCGCCCCGGAACGGCGCAACGCTTCCGCCGCCGCCTGCACCGTCGTGATATCGCCATTGGCGATGACCGGGATGCCGACGGCCGACTTCACCTGGGCGATGAAGTCCCAATCGGCCGAACCGGTGTAGAATTGCTGCCGGGTGCGGCCATGCACGGTCACCATCGCAATCCCGCTCGCCTCGGCGATGCTGGCCAGGCGAGGTGCATTCAGGGTCGCGTGATCCCAGCCCATGCGCATCTTCAGCGTCACCGGCACCGGCACCGCGCGCACGGTGGCCTCTAGGATGCGCGCGGCCGCCACCTCGTCGCGCATCAGCGCCGACCCGGCGCTTTGCCCGACCGCGACCTTCTTCACCGGGCAGCCAAAATTGATGTCGATCAGGTCGGCGCCGCGCCCCTCCGCGATGCGCGCGGCCTCGGCCATCGCTGCCGGCTCGCAGCCCGCAAGCTGGATCGCGTTGGGCCCCTCTCCGTCCACGCTCGCCATGCGCAACGTCGCCTGGTTTTCCCGCAGCATCGCCCAGGAGGCGATCATCTCGGACACCACGAGACCCGCCCCCAACCGCTTGGCCAGGCGGCGAAACGGCAGGTCGGTCACCCCGGACATGGGCGCCACCACGACCGGCGTGGCGAGCGTCACCGCACGGGAGCCGCTCCCAAGGGTGATGGGCGGGAAACCGTTGCCTATCATTTGGGCAAACTAGCGACCGCCGAATAACATAGCAATCACGCAGAACAGGCGATTGACGGGGTGCAACCCACAGGCGCATTGCTCCGGCATGCGCGTTGCTGCCCTTTTGCTCGCTGCCGAGCCCGGCCGCTGGTCGGGCGGCGACATTCCCGCTCCGTTTGCGGCCTTGCTAGGCAGGCCGGTGCTGCGGCATGCCGCCGAGGTGCTGTTGCCGCATGTGAGCGCGTTGCTGCCGGTCGGCGACCCGGAGCCGATTGCCGCCGCGTTAGAAGGTTTGGACGTGCTGCCCGCGGTGCCGGGCGGCCGCAGCCGGCAGGACAGCGTGGCCGCCGGGTTGCATGGCCTGGTGGCGCACGCTCCCGAGGTGGTGCTAGTGCATGACGGCGCGCGGCCGTTCGTGCCGACCGGACTGGTCGCGGCCCTGCTCGACGCGCTGCGCAACCACGATGGCGCCATCCCCGCGCTGCCCGTGTCCGACACCCTCAAGCGGGTGCAGTCGGGCCGGTTGGTGGCCACCTTGGCCAATGACGGGCTCTACCGCGCGCAAACGCCGCAGGCGTTCCGCTACCACCTGCTGCGGGCGCTGCATGCCACGGGCGATGTGGGGGCGAGCGACGACGCCGCCCTGCTGGAACAGGCCGGCCATTCCGTGGCGATCGTGCCCGGCGATGACGGCAACATTAAACTCACCTGTCTCGAGGACCTTGTGCGGCTGCAACGCGCCTTTTCCACCGGCCTGCTACCCCGCACCGGCACCGGGTTCGACGTCCACGCCATCGTGGCCGGCCGGCCGTTGGTGCTCTGCGGCGTCACGGTGCCGCATGAGTGGGGCTTGGCGGGCCACTCCGACGCGGATGTTGGCATCCACGCGCTCTGTGACGCGATCTATGGCGCGTTGGCGGAGGGCGATATCGGCCGCCATTTCCCCCCCAGCGAGGCCGAGTGGAAGGACGCCGACAGCGCCCGCTTCCTGCGCCATGCGGCCGAGCGGGTGGCGGCGCGTGGCGGCATGCTGGCCAATGCCGACGTGACGCTGATCTGCGAGCGCCCCAAGATCACCCCGCACGCTCCGGCGATGATCGAGCGGCTGAGCGACTTGCTCGGGGTGGCACCCGGCCGGGTGTCGGTGAAGGCGACCACCACGGAGCGGCTCGGCTTCACTGGCCGGGGCGAGGGCATTGCGGCGCAGGCGGTCGTCACGCTGTTGCTGCCCGCCTGACCCGGCTCGTATGCAGGGACCGCTACTCCAGCGTCGCGAGCGCATCGCTGTCGGACGTGTCCATCATGTCCGGGACGAGCTCAGCCTCCTGCTGCAGCCGCCGAAGCGCCTCACGGGCGAGCTTGTGGCCGCCGGCCGCCGCGCGACCATACCAATGCAGCGCATCCGCCAACGACGCCGGAACGCCACGGCCGCGCTCGTGCATCGAGCCGAGGTTGAACTGGCCGGCGAGGCTGCCATCCTCCGCCGCCAGCCGGTACAACTCGAGCGCCCGCGTGTCCGACTGGTCGACGCCGCGGCCTAACTCGTAGAACTGGCCCAAACTGTTGCGCGCTGGGTTGGACCCGGCGGCCACGGCCAAGCGGTAGAGCCGCAGCGCCTCGCGGTCCGACCGCGGTACGCCGTGGCCGTTGGCGTAGCAGACGCCCAGATTGAATTGCGCCAGCGGGAGGCCGCGATCGGCCGCCAGCGCAAACCAGCGCACCGCCTCCTCATCCGACTGCGGCACGCCCCGACCGGCGGAGTGCATTGCCCCCAAGTCGAGCTGCGCCTGGCCGTGGCCCTGGATGGCGGCGTGCTGCAGCCAATGCGCGGCCGCCACGTCCGACCGGATGACGCCGAGGCCCTGCAGGTAGCAATGCGCCAGCCAGAACTCGGCATCGGCATGGCGCTGCGCGGCGGCCGCATGGAACAGGGTGGCGGCGGCGCGGTCGTCCTGCTCCACGCCGCGGCCGGCGCGGTAGACCACGCCCAACTCGAATTGCGCCTGCGCCAAGCCCTGCGAGGCAGCCGCGTTGTATAGCCGCGCCGCCTCCGCGTGGTTGCGCGCCACGCCGCGGCCCCGCGCCATTAGGCGGGCTAGCCGCAGTTGCGCCCAGGCATGCCCCTGCCGCGCCGCGCGGACATAGAGCGAGGCGGCCTGCCGGGTGGACGACCGCACTCCGCGCCCCAGTTCGAAGAACAAGCCAGCACTGTGTAGCGCCTGCCCGTTGCCGTGCTTGCAGGCCTCCAGATACCATTGCAGCGCCAGTTCGTCTGACTGCACGACGCCGTCGCCATGCTCGAACCGTTGGCCCAACTCGTTGAAAAGACACCCTTGATCATATGCCGGCATTTGGCTCGCTCACCACACACCGGCAGAACTTAACCCGCAAAGATTAGCATAGAGTTTCCCGACCAGCGGCGGCGAGCGCGTTTGTGGCTTATTACTCGAGGTGTCACGATCACTGCGCAGGCGCTCACGCGGGATTAGCCGCCTGCCAGGCAGAGGCCCAGATTTGCGGGAGCTGAAGCCAGCGTTCGCGGCTCGCTGGGCCAGCGCGGGCCTGGCCGCCAGGGTGCACGCAGCGGATCAGCGGCAGCTCCGAGTCGCGCAGCACCGCGCCGCCGCCCTCCCAGGCCGGGTTGCCCGCCAGCAGCACGGCCCGCAGCGCCGGCAGCAAGGCCAGCAGGCGCGGCAGCTCGGCCGCACCCGCCCGCTGCTCCGCCCGCGTCAGTGCGATGGTGCCATTCCACCACGGCACCACGTTCCACAGCACCACGCCGGCGCGGGGAATGCCCGCCTCCTGCAGCAGGCGGTGGATGGTCCTGGCGGTCGGGTCAGCGGTGTTGCAGCTCACGAAGCCGGAGCCGGCTGGCGGCACCGTCTTCGGGCCGGGTTTCTCCAGCAAAATCAGCAGCTTCGCACCCGTCCCGCCATCCAGCGGATCAAACTCCGGCACGAATCCACCGCCGCGCAAGCTCGCCGTGTAGGCCGCGAGCGGGCGGACATGCGGCGCGCTCAGCAGGGCGCGGCGACGTTCCGCGACGGCAGGGTCGGCCAGCGAACCCGGTGCATCGTCACTCCCACTCAATCGTGCCCGGCGGCTTGCTGGTGATGTCGTAGGTGACGCGGTTAACCCCGCGCACCTCGCCCACGATGCGCCCCGCCACCCGGCCCAGGAAGCCCATGTCGAACGGGTAGAACTCGGCCGTCATCCCGTCCGTGCTGGTGACGGCGCGCAGGGCGCACGCCTGGTCGTAGGTCCGCCCGTCACCCATCACACCGACGGTGCGGACCGGCAGCAGCACGGCGAAGGCCTGCCAGATCGCGTCGTACAACCCGGCGGCGCGGATTTCCTCCAGGAAGATCGCGTCGACATGGCGCAGCGTCTCCAGCCCCTCGCGAGTCACGCCGCCGGGCAGGCGGATTGCCAGGCCGGGCCCGGGAAACGGATGGCGGCCGACCATGGTCTCGGGCAGCCCCAGCTCGCGGCCGAGCTTGCGCACCTCGTCCTTGAACAGCTCGCGCAACGGCTCCACCAGTTGCAGCCGCATGCGGGCGGGCAAGCCGCCGACGTTGTGATGGCTCTTGATGGTGACACTGGGGCCGCCGGTCACGGTCACGCTCTCGATCACGTCCGGGTAGAGCGTGCCCTGGGCGAGGAAGTCGGCCCCGCCGAGCCGCGCCGCCTCGGCCTCGAACACGTCGATGAACAGCCGGCCGATGGTCTTGCGCTTGGCTTCCGGGTCCGCCTCCCCGGCGAGCGCGTCGAGGAACAGGGCGGACGCGTCGCGATGCACCAGGCGCACGTTGAAGCGGTCGCGGAACACGCGGTCGACCTCGTCCGCCTCTCCGCGGCGGAGCAGGCCGTGGTCGACGAAGATGCAGGTGAGCTGGTCGCCGACTGCCTCGTGGATCAGGGCGGCGGCCACCGCGCTGTCCACCCCACCCGATAGCCCGCAAATCACCCGCCCGGCGCCCACCTGGCTGCGGATGCGCCGGATTGCCTCGTGGCGGAATTCGGCCATGGTCCAGTCGCCGCGCAGCCCGGCCACGCCATGGGTGAAGTTGCGCAACAGGGCGGCGCCGTGCGGCGTGTGCACCACCTCGGGGTGGAACTGCACGCCGTAGAACCGCCGCGCCTCGTCGGCCACCACGGCGAACGGCGCGCCCTCGCTGGCCGCCACGCTGCGGAAGCCGGGCGGCAGCGCGGTCACCCGGTCGCCATGGCTCATCCATACCTGCTCGCGCTGACCCGGCGACCACGCGCCGTCGAACAGGGCGCAGGCGCCGGTGACGTCGACCAGGGCGCGGCCGAACTCCTGCACGCCGTGCGCCTCCACCGCCCCGCCGAGCTGGGCGCACATCAGTTGCTGGCCGTAGCAGATGCCGAGCACGGGCACGCCGAGCGACCACGTCACCTCGGGCGCGCGCGGGCTCGCCGGGTCGGTGACGCTGGCCGGGCCGCCGGAGAGGATGAGGGCGCGCGGTTGCCAGGCGGTGATGGCGTCGGGGGCGGCGCTGAACGGCCAAACCTCGCAGTAGACGCCGCTCTCGCGCAGCCGGCGGGCGATCAGTTGCGTCACCTGGCTGCCGAAGTCGAGGATGAGGACGCGCTCGGGGTGCCGCTCGGGGTCTATCATGGCGCCTTGCAGCATACTCGCGCCGCGCCGGCAAGGCAGACCCAGAGGCCTGGGCGCTGGGGGGAGCTTGAGTCGGACTGGCGGCGGCGGCATGGTGGCGCCGCATGGCCCACAGACTGTCCCGGACCCCGTCCTGACCCGCCCCGGTCCGCTCGCGCGCGTCGTCATCATCACTGGCGGCTCTTCCGGCATCGGCCGCTGTTGCGCCGCGCGCTTTGCCCGCGACGGCTGGCGCGTCGGCCTCATCGCGCGCAACCCGGCCGGCCTCGCCGCCACCGCCGCGGACGTGGAGGCCGCGGGGTCGCAGGCAGCCGTGGCAGTGGCCGACGTGACCGACACCGCCGCGCTGGGTCGCGCCGCGCAGGCGATCGTGGCGGCGCTCGGCCCGCCGGACGTGTGGGTCAACTGCGCCGGCAATGGCGTCTACGGCCGCTTCGGCACCGTGCCGGAAGCGGAATACGACCGGGTGACGGCGGTGACCTATGGCGGCACGGTCAATGGCTGCCGGGTGGCGCTGGCGCTGATGCGGCCGCGCGGCGAGGGCACCATCGTGAACGTTTGCTCGGCGATGGCCTTCCACGGCTTGCCGCTGATGACGTCCTATGCCGGCGCGAAGGCCGCGGTGCGCGGGTTCGGCCAGGCCCTGCGCGCCGAACTCAGGGTCGAGCGCAGCCGTATCCGCGTGGCCACCGTGTTCCCCCCCGCGGTGAACACGCCGTTCTTCTCGCACGCCACCTCCCACATGGGGCGCCCCGCCCGCCCGGCGCCGCCGGTGTACCAACCCGAGGTGGCCGCTGCCGGGATCTACTTTGCCGCCGTGCACGCCCCGCGCGAGCTGGTATTGAGCGGCACGGTGGTGGTGTTCGACCTGGTCAACCGCCTGTTCCCCCGCCTGATCGCCTACGCCGTGACCAGGCTTGGCTTCGAACGGCAACTCACCAGCGACCGCGGCGCCCTGGCGCTCGAGCGCCCGACCATGTTCACCCCGGCGGACACGGCCTCCCCGGTGCATGGCCCGTTCGGCGCCCGGGCCCGGCGACGGAGCTGGCATGTCTGGCTGATCGAGCGGCTGCACCCGCGCGCGCCGACGGCCCGGGCCGCGCTCACGAGGCGGCCACCAGCGCCTCCGTCGCCTGCCAAACCTGTGCCACCAAAGCCGGTTTGAGCGCGAGCGGGTTGGGCGCGTGGGGATGGCGGCGCTTGACGTAGGTGCCGCTGATGGCCGCGAACTCGGTGGACAGCGCCACGTGCAGCGGCGTGTCGGCGCCCTGCTCCACCGTGAGCGCGAACGGCGCCATCAAGCGCCACGCCAGGCCCACCGGACCATGGGCGCGGATCAGGCTGGTGGCGACCAGGCCGGGATGCACCACGTTGGCCACCACGCCCGACTTCGCGGTGCGTTCCGCCCAGCCGATCGTGGCCATGGTGAGCGCCAGCTTGGACTGGCCATACGCGCGCACCATGCCCCAGCGCTGGCGCCCCTCGAGGTCGGCCGGGTCGATCTGGGCGGTTTCGGACCGGTCGGAGCCGATGTTGACGATCCGCGCCACGCCACGCCGGGTCGCGGCGGCCTCCAGCGCCGGCAGCAGGACGCGGGTGAGCACGAAGGGGGCCAGGTGGTTGGTGGCGATGACGCGTTCGTGCCCCTCGGCGGTTTCCTCCCGCGCCGTGCAGAACACGCCGGCATTGTTCACCAGCACGTCGACGCTGCCATGGCGGGCGCGGATCGTCTCGCCCGCCTGGCGTGTGGCGCCCAGCAAAGCGAGGTCGGCCAGCACCAGTTCGAGTCGCGCGGTGGCGGCGCGCCCGGCGATCCAGCTCAGCGCCGCCTCGCCGCGGGCGCGGTCCCGGCTGACCACCACCACCACGTGGCCGGCCTCGGCCAGGCCGAGCGCGATCGCGCGCCCGATCCCGCTGGTCGCTCCCGTGACAACACTGACAGTCATGGCCGGGCGCACCCCGTTCTAGGCCCGCGAGCTCGAATCCTGCCATGGGGCGGCAAGCTGGCCGTCGCCGAACTCGCCAGGCTACAGCGGTTTCAGCGTGACCGCGACCGGCCACACCACTCTAAGCGGGTCGGCCTAACCCTCGACCTGATCGAAGCTCTGCGCAAAGCCGCGGTCGGCCGCCGCTGCAGGCTTGGCGGCAGCGCGCCAGCCGAAGGGGAACGGGCGACGCAGCGCCTGCAGCAGCAGCATGGCCGATGTCACCACCGCGGGGATCGACACCAGGACCGCCAACACCAAGCCGCTGCCCTGCAGCCAGTCGAGGCCACGCGTCAGGCACAGCAAGACACTGGTCGGCAGCGCAAACGAAAGAGAAAGCAGGACTGTGACCATCGCTCGAACGTCCCTAGACATACTGTTCTTACATGGGACGATTGCATGTCCTCGCAGGGTTGAACATACCATTTGACGCGAAAAATGCGGTGCAGCGATGTTAAATTGCGCCCGCAAGCGTCATCAATCCAGCGCGGCGCGACGCCCCGTCACGCCATCGCGGCGGCGTCATGGGTCGCCACGCTGACGGTGACCGTGTTGCGCTGCGCCGCATTCTCGATGCCCACGGCGTTGGCCGTGCGCGCGAGGGCCGTGATGAGCCGCATGCCGAGGCTGCGGCTGCCGGCTGGCACGAAACCCTCTGGGAAACCCGCCCCTTCGTCCACGGCCGTGATGGTCACCGTGCCACCGCACTGCGCCACCCGCACCGTCGTGGTGCCGGCGCCGTATTTCAGCGCGTTGGTCACCAGTTCCACCGTAATCAGCCCGATGGGCATCGCCTGCTGCGGCGGCAACCAGATCGGCGCCACCTCCACCACCATGGGCCGGCTGCCGTCGGGCGGGAACAGAGAGCGGCCGACATCGGCGAGCAGGCCGCGTAGGTAGCTTGCCATGTCCACCCGCTCGACGGCGCCTTCCTCGTGCAACTGGCGATGCACCGCTGCGATGGTCATGATCCGGCTGGCCGCATCGTTCAGCCGGTCCTTCTCCTCACCGTCCAGGATCGATCGGGCCTGCAGCTGCAGCATGGTGTGGACGATCTGCAGGCTGTTCTTGGTCCGGTGATGCACCTCTTGCATCAGCACGTCCTTGTCGTGCAGCAAGGCCGTCTGCGCGTCCGCGTCCTGCTTGCGCTGCAATGCGGCGAGCACGACGTTGGCGAGCGCCTGCAAGAACGCGATGTCCTCCCCGGTGAACGCGTCCCTGGACGTGCTGTCCGCCTCGAGCACGCCGAACGGTTCGCTGCCATCCTCGCCGATGAGGACGTTGATCGCGCGATGCACATCGTGTTCGGCCAGCAAGGCAGGGGTGCGGAAGCGGGTCTCGGCGCTGAGCAGGGTGGAGATCACCGGCAACCGGCTGTGCACGGCATAGCCCGCCGGGCTGGCGATGTCGGCGCCCACCGTCGCCTGGCCCACCACGCCGTCGCGCCAGCCAACGCCCTGGATCACCAGGAAGTCCCCCAGTTGCGGCCGGTAGCGCAGCACCTTGGTCAGCCGCGTGCTCAGCCCCTCGGCGCTGACCTCGCAGACCCGGCGCAGCGTGGCGCCAATGTCGGTCTCGCGCAGGGCAAACAAGCCGTAATCGGCCACCAGTTTCAACTGCCGCAGCCGGACGGCGACTTCGGCCGCCGTCTGTTCGCCGTCGTCTTTTGGCCCGATCGCGTTTGCCGCTGGTGTCACGATCGTTGGGTTACAGGGCGCGCGACCATCGAACAAGCATCATGTTGCTTTGGCGTCACCGGTTCATGCCGGCGGCGGCGCGGGCGCGACAGGCTCGAGCAACAGCGCCCGCAGCCGCTCCAGCCGAGCCGCCTCCAGCCCGAACGCCGCTGCGAGGTAGCGCTGCATGGAGCCGTATTCGTCGCGGACGGCCTCGAACGCGGCGGTCAACAGCGCCGGGTCGGCACGCAGCAGGCTTTCGCGGATCACCAGCGGCAGGTCCACGTTGGGCAGGGTGTCGCGGCGCCAGAGCTGGTTGGTGGCCGCGAAATCCGCCACCACCTGCTCCCACGGCACGCCGAGCGCGGTGAGCAGTAGGGCGGCGCCGAAGCCGGTGCGGTCTTTGCCAGCGGTGCAGTGGAACAGCAGCGGAGTGCCGCCGTCCAGGATGTGGTCGAACATGGCGCGGTATTGTTGCGTGCTGACCAGGGCATACTCGCAGTAGCCACGGCGCAGCACCTCCTCCAGCGCCTGGCCGGTGGCCTGCTTGGTCTGCAGCAGGTCCCGCAGCCCGGCGCCCACCGAGGGCTCGATCGGCAACGACACCAAGGTGGCGCCCGGTATGCCGGTGACCGACCAGTTGCGCTCGTGCGCACCGCGGAAGTCGCAGATGGTGCGCAGGCCGAGTGCCGCGACCAGGCCCTGGTCGTCCGCCGTCAGCCCGCCCAGCGCCGCCGAGCGGAACACCAGCCCGCGCCGCACTCGCCGCCCGTCGGCGGTGAGATAGCCGCCGAGATCACGGAAGTTCGAGGTGCCGCTGACCGGGACGACGAAGGGGGGCTCGCTCATGCCCGGCTGCCTGAAGCCTGATGACGAAGGGTCACCATGCTTCAGCTCTTTGTCTGGTCGGGTGATACAGATCTCCGGTGACGCCACCTTTGGTCATCACGCTCTATAGCATTGGCGCAAGGGCGGCCAGGGCGATATGACCGGCGGCATGGTGCAAGCTTGGCGGGTGGTGGCGTCCAAAACGGTGCTGCGTGATCGCTGGATCGACGTGCGGGCCGACGACTGCCGCACCCCCGGCGGGCAGACAATCGCACCTTATTACGTCCTGGCGTATCCGGACTGGGTGAACGTGGTGGCTCTGACCGACGCGGGGTTGCTGGTGCTGGTGGAGCAGTATCGCCACGCCGCCGGGTCGGCGGTGGTGGAGCTGCCCGGCGGCGCGGTGGACGCGGCCGATGCGAGCCTACTGGCGGCGGCGCAACGCGAGTTGCTGGAAGAGACCGGCTATGCCGCCGCGGAGTGGCGCCAGGTCAGCTCGCTCTACCCCAACCCGGCGACGCAAACCAACCGCGTCCACACCTTCCTGGCGAACGGCGCCCACCCGGTCCGCCCTCCTGCCCTGGAAGCCGGGGAGGAGGGCATGGCGGTGCGGTGCTTGCCGCTCGACGAGGTGCTGGCGGGGCTGCCCTCCGGGCTGCTCGGCCAGGCCATGCACGTGGCGGGGCTGCTGCTGGCATTACGCTAGCGTCGGCTAGTGCGTGAAGCGGAGCAGCGCGGCCAACACCCCGGTCATTACCACCAACATGCCGCCCAGCCGGATCGTCATCCGTTGCTCCAGCACTTGAAGGCGCTGTGCCAGGTCCGCCTTCGTCACCAATTCGGCGGTCCCGGCGGTCTCGGCCATGACCGACACGAAGGTGCGCGCCGGTTCGACGCTGAAGCCCACGTCTTCCAACCGGCTTGTAACCTGCAGTGTGTCGAAACGAACCGTCATAACACTCATGCATCCTAGAACCGCCCTGGCCGAAAGGGCGCCGGGTCCACCACCGGGAGACGGCCAGACACCAAATCCGCCACCAGCCGGCCGGTGAGCGGGCCGGACGCAAGCCCAATGTGGCCATGGCCGAACGCGTGCACCACGTCCGCGCAGCCACTCGCCGGGCCGATCACCGGCAGGCCGTCGGCGATGGAGGGGCGGTTGCCCATCCAGACCGACACTCGCTCCGGCGGCAGGTCGCGCGGCAAGGCGGGGTAGGTGCGCAGGGCGAAGTCGCGCAGGATGGCGGCCCGTCGCCAATCGGGCGGCGCGTCCAGCGTTGCCAGCTCCACCTGGCCAGCGATCCGCAAGGCGCCGCCCACCACCGTGTTGGCCACCTTGCCGTCGCTCGGCATCACCGGGTGGCGCGGCGTGGCTTCCGGGTCGGCGATGCTGACGTGATAGCCGCGCTCCGTCTCCAACGGCACCCGGTCGCCGGCGGCCGCGGCCAGGGCGGCGGAGCGGGCGCCGGCCGCGATCACCGCCTTGCCCGCCAGCAGCTCGCCCGCCGCCAGCCGCACAGCCCGCAGCCGACCGGCCTCGATGCGCCAGCCGGTCGCCACACCCTGCTCCCGGCGCAGCCCGAGCGACCCGGCATACTCCGCCAAGGCCGCCAGGTAGGCACCAGGGTCGCGGCAATGCGCCCCGTCCTCCACCAGCACGCCGAATTGGTAGCGGCGGTCCAGCGTGGGCTCCTGCTGGCGCAGCTCGTCGGCGTCGAGCTCGATCCAATCCACGCCATTGTCGCGGCGCAACCGCCAGGCCAGGGCCTCCGCCTCGAACGCTTGCCGGGTCGGGAAGACGTAGAGCGAGCCCTGCCGCGCCACCAGCTCGGGCACCCCCGCCGCCTCGGCCAAGCGGCGGTGGCGGTCCGGCGCGTCGCCCACCAGGCTGCGCAGCGCCCGCGCGGTGCGCTCCACCCGCGCCACCGTCGACCCGGCGCGCAGGAAGCGCACCAGCCAGGGCGCCAACCGCGGCAGGTAGCGCCAGCGGATCGCCAGCGGGCCGAGCGGGTCCGACAAGTAGCCCGGCACCTTGCGCCAGCCGCCCGGCAGCGCCATCGGCACCACCGAGGACGGGCTCAGCCAGGCGCCGTTGCCGAAGCTGGCCTGGTGCCGCCCGCCTGGTTGCTCCGGCTCCAGCAACGTGACGCTGTGGCCGTCGCGCAGCAGCTCGATGGCGCAGCACAGGCCGATGATGCCGCCGCCGACCACGACGACGGGTGGGCTGGCGGCCTGGGTGTCGGGCAACGGGAGCACTCCGTCTGGGCGCCGGGCAGGCGACGCGTTAGATTGGCGCCATGGAGGACCATGCCATGCCGCTTCCGTCCAGCCCCGCGGCCTTCGTCGCCGGCGATTGGGGCACCAGCAGCCTGCGCCTGTGGGCCTGTGCCGCCGACGGCTCCGTGCTCGCGCAGCAGCGGTCGGACGAAGGCATGTCCCGCCTCACCGCGGACGCGTTCGAGCCGGCGCTGCGCCGCCACCTGGCCGCCATGCCCCCCCTGCCCGACCCGGCGCCCGTGGTGCTGTGCGGCATGGTCGGCGCGCGGCAGGGCTGGCGGGAGGCGCCCTATGTCGGCATTCCCGCCGGCCTCGAGGGGGTTTGCGCCGGGTCGATGGCGGTGGCCGCCGCCGGGCTCGACGTGCGCATCCTGCCCGGGCTCGCCAGCCGGCAGCCGGGCGCGGAGGACGTCATCCGCGGCGAGGAGACCCAGTTGCTGGGCCTGCTGCAGCAGCATCCGGCGCTTTCCGGCGTGGTCTGCCTGCCCGGCACGCACTCCAAGTGGGTCGAGCTCGAGGCCGGCCGCATCGCCCGCTTCCACACCGCGATGACCGGGGAGCTGTTCGCCCTGCTGCGGGACCATTCGGTGCTGCGCCACAGCATGGCACCACCGCAGGACGCCGCCAGCTCCGACGCCTTCGCCCGCGGCGTGCAGCGCAGCCTGGCGCGACCGGACCGCCTGATCGCGAGCCTGTTCGAGGTGCGCGCCGCCGGCCTGCTGAGCGGGGCCACCGACGGCGCCGACCTGCTGTCCGGCCTGCTGATCGGGGCCGAGATCGCCGCCTGCGCGGAGGGCACCGGCTCCGTCACCCTGATCGCCGGCGGCGCGCTGGGGGCAAGCTATCGCCGCGCCTTGGCCCTGGCCGGCCGCACGGTCGACCAGGTGGACGCCGAAGCCGTCACCCTGGCGGGGCTGCACGCGGCCGCCGCCTTCCTCTGGCCTGGAGTCATCGCATGAGCTCGTCCAACGCCGCCTCCGTTCCATGGCCGTCACTGCGCCGCCATTTGGTCGCCATCCTGCGCGGGGTCACTCCGGGCGAGGCGGTGGCTCTCGGCGAGGCGCTGGTGGAGAGCGGGTTCGACGCGTTGGAAATCCCGCTCAACTCGCCCGACCCGCTCGACTCGATCCGCCGGCTGGCCGCCGCACTGCCGCCGCACGTGCTGCTCGGCGCCGGCACCGTGCTGACCGCCGAACGCGTGGAAGCGGTGCACGCGGCGGGCGCCCGGCTGCTGATCTCGCCCAACGTCAACCCGGCGGTGCTGGCCGCTGGTAGGCGCTTGGGCATGGCCAGCATGCCGGGCATCTTCACCCCCACCGAAGCGTTTGCCGCACTCGAGGCCGGGGCGTCGGCGCTGAAGTTCTTCCCCGCCAGCGTGCTCGGAGCGGAGGGCATTGGCGCCATCCGGGCGGTGCTGCCGAAGGGCACGGTGATGGGGGCTGTGGGCGGCGTGGCCGAAGCCTCCTTCGCCAGCTACGCCAAGGCGGGTGTGACGGTGTTCGGCCTGGGCTCGAGCCTCTACAAGCCCGGCTTCACCGTGGCCGAGTTGCGCGAGCGTGCCGTGGCCGCGGTCGCCGGCTACGACGCGGTGTTCGCCAGCCGGGAGTGAAGCGCCACCGCCTCACCCCCGGCTGACCACGTCGATCAGGCGGCGCCCGCGACGGCCCGGCGCGCCATCACGCCGATCAGGTGGGCGCGGTATTCGGCGCTGGCGTGAATGTCGCTGTTCAGCCCATCCGCCGGCGTCGTGATGCCCTTGATCGCGTCCGCCGACCAGTTGGCCGCCAGCGCCTGCTCCATCGCGCTGTGGCGAAACACGCCGTTCTGCGCCGCCCCGGTGATCGCCACCCGAACGCCAGCCGGGCCAGCCGCCACGAACACCCCCACCATGGCGTAGCGGGACGCCGGGTTGCGGAACTTCTCGTAGTTGCTCTTCTGCGGGATCGGGAACTCCACCGCCGTGATCAGCTCGTCCGGCTCCAGCGCGGTGGTGAACATGCCCTGGAAGTAGTCGTCCGCCGCGATGCTGCGCCGGTCGGTGACGATGGTGCCGCCGATGGCCAGCACCGCCGCCGGGTAGCACGCCGACGGGTCGTTGTTGGCAAGCGAGCCGCCAATGGTGCCGCGATGGCGCACCTGGGTGTCGCCGATCCAGGACGCCATCTTGGCCAGGCCCGGAATGCGCTGCTGGATGTCCGCGTTGGCCATGATCTCGCCATGGGTCGTCATGGCCTGGATGGTGATGCGGTCCGGCGCCGAGGCGATGCCGGCCAGCCCGAGCTTGTGCAGGTCGACCACCGCGGACGGCCGGTTCAGCCGCTGCTTCAGCACCGGGATGAAGGTCTGCCCGCCGGCGAGCACCTTGGCCTCCATGTCGTCGGCCAGCAGCTTGACCGCCTCGGCGACCGTGGCCGGCTCATGGAATGCGAAATCGTACATCGGTTGCTCCTGTTCCGCCCGCGTCTCTATTCTGCCGCCTGCGCCATCGGCTGCATCAGCCGCTGCGCCGCGTCGATCGCCTTGACGATGTTGTGGTAGCCGGTGCAGCGGCAGAGGTTGCCCTCCAGCCCGTGGCGGATCTCGTCCTCCGTCATGCCCTGCGGGTGCAGCTTCACCAGGTCGATGGCGCTCATCACCATGCCGGGGGTGCAGAAGCCGCATTGCAGCGCGTGGTGCTCGCGGAACATCTCCTGCATCGGGTGCAGCGTGCCATCCGCCGCCGCCAACCCCTCGATGGTGGTGATCTCGCTGCCTGCCGCCTGCAGCGCCAGCATGGTGCAGGACTTCACGCTGTCCCCGTCCACGTGCACCACGCAGGCGCCGCACTGGCTGGTGTCGCAGCCGACATGGGTGCCGGTGAGCCCCAGCGTCTCGCGCAGCAGCTCGACCAGCAGGGTGCGGCCCTCGACTTCGACGGTATGCGGCGTGCCGTTCACCGACAGGCTGACCTGGGGCATGGCGTTTCTCCCGTTCTGCACTTGTGCCGGCAAGAGTGTGGCGGCGGCAGGCTTTTGGTCAAGGTGGCGCGCCCCGCAAGCGCCTGCTCAGGCGTCCCGACGCGGCCGTTGCAGCGTGAAGCGCTCGAACGGCGCGAGCTGGCCGCCGGGCCCGACCACGTCGTAATACACCACCTGCATCGTGGTCAGCCCGCCCGGCTGCGTCCCCGGGTCCACGTCGAAGGCGGCAAACCCGTAGGCGTGGGCGGCATTGCGCACCGCCGACCACGGCGCGTCCTCCCGCACGTAGACGGGCGTGCGCTTGCCGGTCTTCGCGTCCACCGGACCCACCGACACGATCACGCGGCAGGCCGGCGGGTGGAAGAACAGCTCGTTGGACGGAGCCGACGTGCCGCCGCCGCCGATCACCATGTGCACCGTGCCCTTGCTGGTGTCGATCACGTCGGTTGCGGTGGCGGCCGGCTTGGGCGTGAGCGTCTGGTTCGCCTCGGCGCCGCGGATCGGGTGCGAGCGTTCGTAGTGGTGCTCGTGGCCGCACACCACCAGGTCGACGTTGTATTTGTCGAACAGCGGCACCCACTCCTCGCGGATGCCAAGGTCGGCGCCGTTGAACTTGTCCGCGGTCGAGATCGCCACCTGGTGCATGCACACCACCACCCAGTCGATGTCCGGGTTGGCGCGGGTGGCGGCGAGTTCCTGCTCCAGCCAGGCCTTCTGCGCCCCCTCCGAGTAGCCGCGCACGTAGGAGTTGCCGGCGTCCTGATAGCACACATCGTCGTTGGCGATCGCGATCACCCGCACCGACCCGGCGGTGAACGCATACCACAGCCCGCGCGTGACCTCGGTCTGCCCGGTGGCGGGCGGCAGCGCGAAGTAGGTCTGGTAGGCCTGGTAGCCGATCGGGCCGTTGCCCAGCTCGTTCTCGTGGTTCCCGGGCGACGGCATCCAGGGCCGGTTGCGGGCGCTGCGGGTGTTGTTGGACCAGAAGTCCCACCAGGTGCGCACCCGGTCTTCCGACAGGTTGGCGTAGCACAAGTCGCCGTTGAACAGGTGGAACAAGGGCTGCACCTGCTCCACGCCGAGCGTGGTGTCCCCCGCCGCCGGCGAGCCGAGATTGTCGTTCACGAACAGCGGCGCCGGCAGGGTGACGCCAGGCGGCGGCACGAAGGGCTTGCCCACGGAGGGCGTGCCCTGGTCGCCGAAGCTGGTGAAGGTGAAGGCGGCGCGGCCGCGCGGCGCGGTGCGGAAGGTGCCGAACTCGGGTGCCGCGCCGTCGTGCAGGGCGCCGTACATGTAGCCCGAGTCGGGTTGGAGCTGGCTGATGGCGGCGTGATGGGCATAGACGGTCTGCTTGGTCTTGCCGTCGGTGTAGCTGGTGACCTGGGCGGGGACGGTTTGTTCCAGCCTGCCGTCGGGCCGGCCAAGCACGACGCGGGGGTTCTGCACCGGCTGCAATGTGTGCCACGACACGGTGACTTGGGAGGACGCATCGGCGCCGAACTGGAGATGGAGGCCGGACACGGCGGGCACCGGGCCGGGCAGCTTGGCGGCAGCCGCAGTGCCCGGCTCGGTGATCGGAGCGGCTCGGGCGTCCGCTGGAATCGCGAGCGGCGATGCGGCGATCACGCCGGTTCCGACCCCGGCGGCGGCAAGGAGCTTGCGGCGGCTGAGTTCAAGCTGCGGCGCTGCCGCTTCCGTGGCCATGGTGGGACGCTCCTGATGCGGGGAAGAGTTTACCGCGGATCGGGCGGGATAGCGGTGCGTCATCGATATTTAATCGCGCGCGATCACCCCTGCCCTGCCGTCGGACCGGCTGAACGGCCCACTGGCATCATGCCTTGCCGCAAGCGGCCGGCTGGTTGTGCGGCGCTCATCTTCGCCGCAACACAACGAAGTCCTGCATCCCGGCCACGGCGTCAACGATGGCGAGGACCTCGAAATACGCGCTCCAGCGACGCAGGATGTATTCCCGCGAATGTACGGCTGCGCGGTAGTAGTCCTTGTCCTCCATGACGTCATCGAGGGCCGAGTCGCGATCAAGGTCGATGTAGCCTCTCACCTGAAGGCGACGGTAGATCGCGGGTGGGAAACCGCTATAGGCGAAGTAGGTCGGTCCGCGGACCGAGAGCAAGACAAATGCGCCGGGCTTGGTAATCCGCTGCAGTTCGGCAAGCCAAAGCCACTGGTCCTCCTCCTGCAGGTGCGTGACGACGCTGATCCCGAACACCAGGTCGAACGCGCAATCCGCGAACACTGTCGGCGGGCGCAAAGGCACTTGCACGAAGTCTGCGCCGGCATAGGCACCCTGGCACCAGGCGATATTGTCCGGGTCTATGTCCGCGCCAGTCACTCGGCAGGGCGTGTCGCTGATTAGGTAGCGGGTCAGCCGCCCGGCGCCGCATCCCCAATCTAGAATGTCGCCGAAGTCGGACCAGTCCTTGCCAAACTCCGCTAACAGCGCATCGGCATTGCGGAAGATCGTCGCACCGCCGATGGCGAATCGCGCGACGCTGGCCTCTCCCACAACCCGCTCGATATTCGGTAGCGGTGGAAACGCGAACCGTTCGTGCGCCGGGTTCATGCAATGCGTCGCCTGCCGCCAGTTGGCAGCGATGTAGTGGCCCGAGGGCGAGCCGTCGAAGCGCCAGAAACGCTCGTTGCGAATGGTGTCGAGGTCGTGCGTGATGCTCGCGCGCACACACAGCCCCATGCCGGCGATCCCTGCGAACCTCTTACTCAGCCCCTCATCGCGCAGCGGATAGACAACGTCGTCGAACGGCCGTCCGTTGAGGAAGAACGCCATCGAGCCCGTGATGCCCTCTGGCGCGCCGGCATAGCCGTTGAAAGTGATCCTCGAACCCTCATCCATGAATTCCCCACCGAGCACGGGAAGATGGCTGCGCGCGGCCTCGCCCATTGCACGCGCGCATTGCTGGTCGAGCTCGACTTCGACGCGCGTGGTCAGTTGCGTCTGCAGCTCAGTTATAAGACCGGCTTGCGCTGCATGGAGCTGCTGTAACACCAAGACGTCGTTGCCCATCGTATTCTGGCGCCGAGCCAGGGCGGCGACGGCTTCATGGAGCCGGACAATCTCTGCGAGAAGACGTCTTACTGGTGGAAACAAGCGCGCGGCGGCCATGCTAAATCGCGACATAATCGTGGCGGCCCGAAGGCCCCGGTGTCCAATCTGAGTCATTTAGGAAACGCTGCGTCTATCAGCCAAATTAGGGCTGGGCAAGCGTGCTGGGGAAAATCGACCGAGGCATCGCGATTTACCGAATCATCGCGATTTAAAGGTATTCCGCCCTAGTCGAGACAATGGCCAGTGCTCAACACTGCCAGCCGCCCGCACAAGGACGTTGCCTGGTGCAGCACCTACCATTACGCCCAAGAGCGTCACTAAATTCGCGCACCGCGGCAAGTAACCCGCGTTGGCGGCGACTGCCGCCTCGCTATGGGCCGAGCCGCACGACCATCACACCAGCAATCAGACGCACGGAATTTGGATTTGGCCAAGTGGGTAGCGCTTGAAGCGCTGGTTCGACGTTCCGCACTTCATCGGCCGTAGGCAATTGGAAATTAGCCAGAGCCGCATCATGGAGAAATCCTGAAATTCGATACGTCGCTCCACCATCCCACATCAAAAATGAATTCCCAAAGGTGTTGTAGTTCTGATTTCTCCATAAATTTGGTTCGGTGTAGGCGCCGTGAAAGTAAACTGGCGTGACCCGCTCCTCAAAAGTTGGATCAACATGGTAAATCTGTTGGATGATCCTATTGCCGATCGACTTGTCCGATGTCCAAGCCACCATGTCAGAATAAAACAATCGGCTGACGTGAAACGCACTGACCAAGACGACTAAGGCGACGAGCGCCGCTTGCACCTCGGTTCGGAGGTCAACCATTGAGAATGCTATGACGATCATTGCAGCAAAGACAACCTGTTCAGTGACAAACGTCCTTGGCTCTTGATGTTCTCCCAAAACTATTACAATAACGAATGGCACGAATAGCGCGCTGGCAATTAACGCAATTACTAAGATTACCCGGATAACGGTAAAGCGCCTTAAGATGCTGGAGAATGTAATGACTATGCCGGAAGCCAGAGCGCCGCGATAAAGGACATTGCCGTAATAGTCATTACCTAACACGTCTCTGATCATGAAGCTGACGGCGCGGGTAATTGCCTGATCCAGTGGATAAATGTGCCATCCTATCATATTGGCCAGGTAACCCGAGGGTGGTACAGCGAATGCCCGCTCGAAGACTCGTCCAAGAGATGCACAAAGCCCGTAGCTCCCAATGGTAACTACCGCTGCCCAGATATATGAGCGGAAAATAAGCGCTAGGCGGGGTGGATCGATCAGCGCCCGCTGCAGAACTAGCAGAGTGCAGAGTGTAGGAATTACGAAGACAATCGCTTCGTAGAATGCTGCCCCAAGTGTCATCAGCGTGATGCTTGCTGAGATCCACGCGACCCGCTTTATGGTCGAACTTGCTTTAAGGTGATTCTGCAATGCGAGAAAAGAGAGGGTTCCGCAGAAAAGTCCGAAAGCCACGCAGTCGCTTTGATTGAGAAACTCCAACTGATACGCAAATTCTGGGAAACTGACATAGAGGATGGTAAATGCATACCGCTGTGCCGGCGAGAAAAGAAAAACGCTCTGACTCGCCAATGCGGCTGAAGTCAGAAACAAGAGAGTCAGCACTGCTGTAAAATATGGTACCACCGGCTCGGGTAAAATCAGCATGTGGACGAGCGATATTCCCCACCTGCCGAGGGAGAACGTGTAATTAATTGACCCATAGGCGACTGCCGCCTCCACATCCATGTGGAGCGAAAAGTTGGCTACGGCATACCCATAAACCGCAAGCGCGGCCAAGAATGTTACCTGGAAAAGGTGACGGTCCTTAAACCAGGGACAAAAAGCCGCAGCCGCTACGTCTTTGCTAGATCGCGAAGAGGTGAGTGAGTTCGGGGCCAACATCAAAGGCAATTCCGATTGAACATATCGAGTCAGTTTCCCATAGTCGTCGTCGCTTGGAGTAGAACGTCGTAGCTGTTGACCCAACGCATATAGCACCCGCTGGTGTTGCCCGACGACCAGAGCTGATCTAAACGGTTTCTGAGGCCGCCCTCCTCGGTATATCTGATTGTTGGTGCTATGGTCGCGTGCGGCGGGCACCTAACCGGCTACCGGGGAGCGCAAGCTGGCAATCGACGGCGGTTGTGCAGAATTTCATGAGTGTCCACAGCCGTGACGTTGGAGTCCGTCTTGAGCCGCATCATCTACGGGTGAAGCTACGAGATAGCAGAATAGCGGAAGAATATTAATCGATCGGGAACACCGGTCTGCCGCGGCGCGAAGGCCAGTCGCGGCCTTTGGCGTCCTGCGGCCAAGGCTGACCCGACGGCGTCAGCTTACCGGACCACGGCAGCGTGAACGTGATCGGTATGCAGATTTCGTCGGGGTACGGGGGCTCGTCCGCCACGCCTAGCTCCTGCTTGCAACGGGGGTCAGAGACTATCGCGTTCCAACATCCCGTCGCAATCCCGTCAGACCCGCGCCGCCACGCTCAGGCGAAATGGCTCCAGCCGCGATGCGCCAGGTCGAGCGCCTTGCCCGCCGGGCCGAGCACGGTCACGCCCTCGCCGGGTGCGAACGTGCCGATACGGGTGGCGGGCACGCCTGCGGGGGGGAGGTGGCCCGGTGCGGCGGCGAGCAGCAGCTCGTAGTCGTCGCCGCCGACCCAGGCGGTCTCGCGCCAGTCCGAGCCGGTCGCCCTTGCCGCGGGGGAGAGTGGGATGGCGGCGGCCTCCACCACGGCCGACACGCCACTGGCGCGGCAGATATGGCCCAAGTCCTGGAACAGCCCGTCCGACACGTCCATCGCCGCCCGCGCCCAGCCCTGCAGCGGCAAGCCGAGCCGCGGCGACGGCAGGTCGTAGCGGCCCTTCAAATAGCCGTCCGGGTCGGCCAGCTCGCCACGCGCTGCCGCCAGCCCCAGCACGCCGTCGCCAATCGTGCCCGTCACCCACAGCCAGTCGCCCGGGCACGCGCCGGAGCGGCGCAGCGCGGTGCCGGGCGCCACGTGGCCGATCGCGGTCAACGACAGGCAGAGCGGGCCCGGCGTTTCCGTCGTGTCGCCACCCAGCAGGGCGATCGCGTAGGCCGCCTGGTCCAGCCGCAACCCGGCGGCAAAGCCCGCGAACCACGCATCGGTCAGCGCGCGCGGGGCGGATAGGGTGAGCAGGTAGCCGAACGGGGTGGCGCCCATCGCGGCCAGGTCCGACAGGTTCACTCGCAGCAGCTTGCGCGCCACCAGGCCTGGCGCGGTGCCGGGCAGGAAGTGCACGCCCTCCACCATCGCGTCGGCCGTCATCACCAGCTCGCGGCCGGCGGGCGGGGCGAATACGGCGGCGTCGTCGGTCAGGTCCAGCGACCCAGGGCCGGCGAGCGGGCGGAAATGGCGCGCGATGCGGTCGAACTCGGGAGGCAGGGTCATGCCGGGCCTAGTCCCCCGCGCCGATCTCGCCGATGCCGTCCAGCTCGCCCGCGATCGGCGCGTGGTTCAGCAGGGCGGCGAGCAAGGTGCCCCCGACGCTGTTGCCGATCAGCGTCGGCGCCAGGAAGCTCACCAGATATTGCCCGATCGTCGCGTGCCCGCTGAAGGTGAGGTACGACGCCTCCACCGACCCGGCGATGACGTGGGGGAACTGGCAGACCGAGATCGAGTAGGTCAGCAGGATGATGATCAGCGGCCGCGACGGCCCGGCGCCCGGCAGCAGCCACACCATCAGCCCGATCAGCCAGCCGGCGAACCCGGCCATCAGCACGCCGTGGCCGAACGAGGCCTGCATCGTGTGCCCGGCGATCTCCAGCATGGCCGTGGTCATCGCCGCCGGCATCACGTCGGGTTGCGCCAGCACCAGGCCCAGCAGGAGGGTGCCGGCCAGGTTCGCCACCAGCACGATCAGCCACACCCGCATCGTGCGCGCCATCATGCGGCCGGTGCGCTGCGTCAGGGCAGGGATGAGGGCGGTGAGCGTGGTCTCGGTGAACAGTTGCTGCCGCCCGAGCACGACGATGAGGAAGCCCAGGCAGTAGCCGAACGAGGCCACCAGCCGCCGCCACGGCGCGTCCGGCAGGCCGGATTGCAGCGCGGCCTGCACCAGGAAGGAGAACCCGATCGACAGCCCTGCCGCCACGCCCGACCAGGCCAGCCCGGCGAACGAGCGCTCCAGCTCGGCCAACCCCTCGTCCCGCACCACCTCGTG
Organism: Acetobacteraceae bacterium; assembly: GCA_965199105.1. Lineage (GTDB taxonomy): Bacteria > Pseudomonadota > Alphaproteobacteria > Acetobacterales > Acetobacteraceae > LMUY01. Next base: position 3,503,510 of record CBDAQO010000002.1, read on the forward strand.
GATGACCAGCGGACCGATCGGTGTGCTCTGCGCCGCCTGCTTCTGCTCGCTCTCGCTGAGATGGACCGACTCGGCCCCTGCCGCCTGTCTCTCCTCCCCGTCAGCAGACTGGGCTGGGTCAGCAGACTGGGCTGGGTCAGCGGACAGGGCTGGGTCAGCGGACAGGGCTGGGTCAGCGGACAGGGCTGAGCCGCCTGCGCCGCTTCAGCATATGCAACATCCGCCGCAAGCCCGCGCGCTGCTGCTGCAGCCAGGTGCCGCTGGCGAGCGCCTCCTCGGCGGAGGGGTCGCCGGTGCGGACATATTCGCGGCCGAAATCTGCGGTGCCGAACATGATGTCCCAAAGCGGGAAGATCGCACCATAGTTGCAGCTCCGTTGCCCGGCCGCGAGCACGCCGTGGTGCGCACGGTGAAAGCGCGGCGAGATCAGCAGCCGATCCCCTACCGCGCCGAATGAGATGCGCGCGTTGGCATGGCTCAGGCTCTCGAGGAAGCGCAGCACCAGGATCAGCAGCGGGAACTGCAGCGGCGGCACCCCGATCAGCAGCGCCAGCGCCGCCGCCCACACGAAGGAGATCACCTCGTCGATCAGGTGGTTGCGGTCGTCGGACCAGAACGTCATCTGCCGCTGCGCGTGGTGCAGCGAGTGCAGCGCCCACCACCAGCCGAAGCGGTGGCTCAGCCGGTGGCGCCAGTATTCGCCGCAATCCAGCACGGCGGCGTAGATCACGAAGCTCAGCACCGGATGCGCCAGCAGGCCCGGCAGCACCAGCTCCAGCGTCGGCGGCACGAAGCCGTGGTCGGTGAGCACGCCGGTGAGCCACACCTGCACCTGGTAGAACAGCACGAAGGTGACCAGCGGCAGCACGCCGATGCGGTTCAGCAGCGTGTAGAACACGTCCACCGTCACCGCCCGCGCGTCCGGCCAGGTCTCCACCGGACGCCAGCGCTCGAGCGGCAGGCAGACCGCCAGCGTGATCAGCACCTGCGCCACGCCGTAGATCGCGAACAGCGCCCAGCCGTAGCCGATGTCCTCCCAGTCCATCAGGCCGAACTGGTAGAGCAGCGGGATGATGCAGTGCTCCTGCAGCCAGCCCGCCGCGGTGTCGAACGGGTCGATCATCGCGCGCTGACCTTCACGCCGACCTTCCCGACTGGGGCCGCCGGGTGGGTGTTGAGCCAGATGCCGTGCGGCGAGCGGCCGGTGTCGATGGTGGTGAACTGGCCGGTCGCCGGGTCGAGAACCGCCACCGTGTGCGCCCAGCGCCGGGTCACCCAGATCTTGCCGTCGGGCGCGAAGTCCATGTCATCCGGCCCGCCCGGCAGCGCGATGCGGCCGCGCACCGTCAGGGTGTGCGGGTCCAGCAGCGAGATGCTGCCATCCACCCGGTTGCACACGTAGAGCGTGCCGCCATCGGGCGAGACGAACAGGTTGTGCGCCCCCTTGGCGGTGACGACCTTGCGCTCCACCACCCCCGTGGCCGGGTCCACCACCGCGACGTAGTCCGCCCCCATGATGCCGACCAGCAGGCGGCCGTCGAGCCACAGCACCCCCGCCGGCGTCTTGCCCACCGGCTGCTTCCACTTCACCGCGCCGGACGCGACGTCGATGGCGACCAGGTCGTTGCTCTCCTGCAGGCTGACGAACACGGTGTTCGAATCGGGCGCGTAGTTGATGTGGCTTGGCATGCTGGCCGCCGGAACGCGGTGTTGTAGGGTGAGCGTGGCGGCGTCATAGATGTCGATCTGGTTGCGCGCCAGGCCGGCCACCGTGAGCCATTTGCCGTCCGGGCTGAACTGCAGCTGGTAGGGGTCGCTGATGGTGGCCCGGCGCTGCAGCTCGCCGCTCTGCGGGTCGATGAAGAAGATCGCGTTGCCCGCCGTGTCCCCCACCAGCAGCGAGCGGCCGTCCGGCGACAGCGCCATGTGGTGCGGCTCGCGCAGCACGGGGATGCGCGCCACCTCGGCATGGGTCGCGGGGTCGATCTCGCTGATCGCGGCGTCGTTTGAATCGAGCACGAAGGCAAGCGGCCGGGCCGCGGCCAAGCCTGGCAGCGCCAGCAGGGAGGGGAGCAGCAGCAAGCGGGCGAGCAGCAGCGACTTCATGGTGCATCCATACGTTGGCGCGCGTTGCTAACACGGCGTGTGCGCTCCGGGGAGCGATTTCGCCGCGACACTAGCATACCAGTTCGATCACGAACGGCCCGCTGCGCCGGTTCGCCGCCTCCAGCAGCCCGGCGAACGCCTCCGCACTGTCCGCCCGCGCGGCTTCCACGCCCATGCCGGCCGCGAGGTGGCACCAGTCCAATTGCGGATCGGTCAGGTCCATCATGCTGAGCGCGGTGCGGCCCGGGTTGGCGCCGACATTGGCCAGCTCGGTCTGCAGGATGGCGTAGGAGCGGTTGGCCAGGATCACCGTCGTCACGTCCAGCCGCTCGCGCGCCTGCGTCCATAGCGCCTGCAGCGTGTACATCGCCGAGCCGTCGCCCTGCAGGTTGATCACGCGGCGGCCCGGCGCGCCCACCGCCGCCCCGGTGGCCAGCGGCGGCCCGCTGCCGATGGCGCCGCCCATCAGTTGCAGCCAATCGTGCGGCGCCGAGGCCTGGGTGGGGCCGAACGCGCCGAGGCCCAGGCTGATGCTTTCATCGACCACGATAGCGCCCTCGGGCAGCGCCGCGGCCAAAGCCTGCGCCAGGCTCTCGGGCGTGACCGGGCCGCGCGCCGGGCTGGGGCGGGGCAGCCGCGGCGGGGTGGCCGGGTCGACGCCCAGCGCCTCGGCCAGCGCGGCCAACGCCGCCGTGCCATCCACTTCCGGGCGCGCCAGCCAGTGGATGGCGCAGTCCGGCGGCGCGAAGCGGCCGGGCCGGCCGGGATAGGCGAAGAACGACACCGGCGGCCCGGCTCCCACCAGGATGACGTGCTGCACACCCGCCAGCGCCGCCAGCGCCGGGCCGACCACATAGGGCACCCGCTCGATCGGCACCCGCCCGGCGCCGCGTTCCACCCGGGTGTTGAACGTCTCGGCCAGCATGCGCGCGCCGGTGGCAGCGCAGATGCCGCCCGCCAGCGCCACGCCCCGCGCCCGCAGCGCCTCGCCCGCCAGCAGCAGCAGGCAGGGCGCACCGGAGCGCAGCACCCGCGCAGCCGCCTCGATCGCGGACGGGTCGGCCTGCGGGCGCGCCGGCGGCGGCAAGGCGGCGGCCACCACGCCGCCCTCGTCCCAACTCACGTCCGACGGCAGGATCAGCGTGGCCACCTGACCCGGCGACGTGCGCGCCGCCTGCACCGCCTGCGCGGCGTCCGCCCCCACCGTCGCCGCCGCAGCCGCCGTGCGCACCCAGGCGGACACCGGCCGCGCCCAGCCCTCGGTGTCGGTGGTGAGCGGAGCGTCCAGCGGGCGGTGGTAGGTCGCCTGGTCGCCGACGATGTTCACCACCGGCACCCGCGCCCGCCGCGCGTTGTGCAGGTTGGCCAGGCCGTTGGCCAAGCCGGGGCCGCAATGCAGCAGCGTGGCCGCCGGGCGACCCGTCATGCGCGCGTAGCCGTCCGCCGCCCCGGTCACCACACCCTCGAACAGGCCCAGCACGCAGCGCATGCCAGGAATGCGGTCCAGCGCGGCAACGAAATGCATCTCGGACGTGCCGGGGTTGGCGAAGCACGTGTCCACGCCCGCGTCCAGCAGCGTTCGCACCAGGCTTTCCGCACCGTTCATCGCCACCCCCCTCCTCCGCCCGCTTGCCCCGCCAGGATAGGCCGCGCAGACTCCCCGGTCACGACAGAAAGGCTGCCCCGATGCCCACCGTGCTCTACCCGGAACGGATGTATCCCGACGACGTGGAGGAGCGCCGCATCTTCGGGGACGGGGTGCAGGTGGTGATGCGGGACGCAGCGTCGCTGGCCAGCCTGCCGGACGCCGATTGCCAGGACGTGGAAGGCCTCATGGTGTTCCGCTTCTGGGCCGGCGCGGCCGACCTCGCCCGCTTCCCCAAGCTGCGCGCCGTGGTGCGCATGGGCGTGGGCTACGACCGGGTAGACCGCGTGGCCGCGGCCAGTCGCGGCATCACCGTCTGCAACGTGCCCGATTACGGCACCACCGAGGTCGCCGACCACGCCATCGCGCTTGCCCTGGCGCTCAGCCGCGGGCTGATCCACCACCACGAGCGCCAACGCGGCCCGGCGCCCGACTGGCTGGTGATCCGCGACCCGGCGATCCGCCGCACCAGCACGCGCCAGTTCGGCATCCTGGGGCTGGGCCGCATCGGCACCGCGGTGGCGCTGCGGGCCAAGGCGCTGGGTTTCCCGGTGACGTTCTACGACCCGCATCTGCCGAACGGCACCGAGCTGGCGCTGGGTGTGCGCCGGGCCGCCAGCCTGGACGACCTGCTCGGGCAAACCGACGTGCTCTCCGTGCACGCGCCGCTGACCCGCCACACGCAGGGCATGCTGGGCGCAGCCGAGTTCGCCCGCCTGCCCGCCGGCGCCGTGGTGGTGAACACGGCGCGCGGCCCGATCATGGATTTCGACGCCCTGCTGGCCGCACTGCGCTCCGGCCATATCGCCGCCGCCGGGCTGGACGTGATGCCGGTCGAGCCCCCCGAGCCGCCGGTGCACCCCCTGCTGCAGGCCTACCGCGACCGCGACCCGGCGCTCGAAGGCCGCCTGATCGTAACCCCGCACTCCGCCTATTGGACGCCCGAAGCCGAGTGGGACATCCGCATCAAGTCCGCCGAAACCATGGCCGCCGCCCTCGGCAACCGCCCGCAGAACGTGATCCGCCCAGAAGACGACTAACCGCCCCAACTGCGAAAGTCCTTTCCCTCTGGGAGAGGGAGCACCCAGGGAACGGCCCACAACCAACAACAACCCGCAAGGGAGACGGCCCATGACAGGCGCCAAGCCGCAGCCGCTCGACGGCGATTACGACTACATCGTGGTAGGCGCCGGGTCGGCCGGCTGCGTGGTCGCCAACCGGCTCTCCGCCGACCCGGCCAACCGCGTGCTGGTGCTGGAAGGCGGCGGCTACGACCACTGGATCTGGTTCCACATCCCGGTCGGCTACCTGTTCGCCATCGGCAATCCGCGCGCGGACTGGATGTTCGAGACCGAACCCGAGCCGGGGCTGAACGGCCGCGCCCTGAAATACCCCCGCGGCAAGGTGATCGGCGGCTCCTCGGCGATCAACGCCATGATCTCCATGCGCGGCCAGGCGGCCGACTACGACCATTGGCGCCAACTCGGCCTCACCGGCTGGGGCTGGGACGACGTCCGCCCGGTGTTCCGCCGGCTCGACCGCCATTTCGGCGGCGACACCGAGCACCACGGCGGCCAAGGCGAGTGGCGCGTGGAACAGGCCCGGCTGCGCTGGGACGTGCTGGATGCGGTGGCGCGCGCGGCAGTGGAAATGGGCATTCCCGCCACCCAGGACTTCAACACCGGCGACAACGCCGGCGTGGGCTACTTCCAGGTCAACCAGAAGCGCGGCCTGCGCTGGTCGGCCGCCCGCGCCTTTCTCAAGCCCGTGCTGCGCCGCCCCAACCTGCGGCTCGAAACCGCCGTGCTGGCCGAGCGCGTGCTGCTGGACGGGATGCGCGCGGTCGGCGTGCGCTACCAGCAGGGCGGCCGCACGCTGGAGGCGCGGGCCCGCGGCGAGGTCATCCTCTGCACCGGCGCCGTCGCCACCCCGGTGCTGCTGCAACGCTCCGGCATCGGCCCGGCGGACTGGCTGATGGACCGCGGCGTGGCCGTGCTGGCAGACCGCCCAGGCGTCGGCCGCAACCTGCAGGACCATCTGCAGCAGCGCGCCATCTACCAGGTGAGCGGCATCAAGACGCTGAACGAGACCTACCACTCGCTGCTCGGCCGCGCCTGGATGGGGCTGGAATACGCCCTGCGGCGCACCGGGCCGCTGACCATGGCGCCGTCCCAGCTCGGCATCTTCACCCACTCCGCGCCCCATCACGAGCAGCGCGCCAACCTGCAATTCCACATCCAGCCGCTCTCGCTCGACCGCTTCGGCGACCCGCTGCACCGCTTCCCCGCCATCACCGTCGCCGCCTGCAACCTGCAGCCCACCTCGCGCGGCACCATCCGGCTGCGCTCGCCCGAGCCCACGGCCAAGCCGGTGATCGCCCCCGGCTACCTCGCCACCGCGGAGGACCGCGCCGTCGCCGCCGACGCCATCCGCGTCACCCGGCGGCTGATGCGCCAGGCCGCGCTGCGCCCGTACGCCCCGGTGGAATACCTGCCCGGCCCCACGGTGGGCGACGACCCGGCCTCGCTCGCCAAGGCCGCCGGCGACATCGGCACCACCATCTTCCACCCGGTGGGCACCGCGAAGATGGGCCTACCGTCCGACCCGGCGGCCGTGGTGGACGGGCGGCTGCGCGTGCTGGGCGTGGCCGGCCTGCGGGTGATCGACGCCTCGGTGATGCCCACCATCACCTCGGGCAACACCAACACGCCCACCATCATGATCGCCGACAAGGGCGCCGCCATGGTGCTGGAGGACCGCGCGGCGGCCCGCGGCTGAGCTACTCCCGCCGGTAGCGCACCTGCTTGGCGCGGCCGCCATTCACCACCAGCCCGGTGACGGCGCCACCCTCGACCACCGCCCGCACGTCCAGCCAAGCCGCGAACAGCGCGCCGGGAACCTCGACCCGCATCAGCTCCCCCTCCACCGGGATGAGCGGCCAAGCCGCCGGCGACGTGGCAACGGGGCCGGACGCCTGCACCGACCAGCGCCCCTCCGCCTCGGCGATCACCCAGCGGCTGGCCATCTCGTCGCTGGCATAGCTGCCCGCCAAGCCCGCCGGCAGCGCCCCCGGCCGCGCCCGATGCCACACCGCCCGCAACCCGGCGCTGTGCTCCACCTCGAGCTCGTCCGCGGACCGCCCGCGCACCGCCAGCGCCGTGCTGCCATGCACGGTGCCGATCCAGCCATCGTCACGCAGGCTGGGCTTCACCGGCACGCCGTTAGCCCGCAGTTCCAACCCGCCATCGACCACCGCCGCGTCCAGCGTGGCCGCGGCGTCGGGCGACACCCAGCGCCCGGCCAGGCGCTCGGCGTCCTCGCGGGCGGGGCGGCGCGGCACGGGCGCAATGCCGGGTCGGCCGTCCAGCAGCATGTCCAGCACCTGCACGCCCAAGCCGTTCGGGTCGGCGCCGCCGTCGTTGCTGATCGCGATCACCGTCAGCCCCAGCTCGGGCGCGCGCAGGAACTCGGTCTTGAAGCCCGGCCACAAGCCGCCGTGGCTGACCGTGGCGACCCCGCGGCGCAGGCGCACGGTCTGCCCGCGGGCGTAGAAGTTCGGCTCGCCATTCTCGAACGGCCACCCCTGCGCCAGCTCCCCGGCGAGCGCCCGGCCCTCCCCGTCGAGGTAGCTGGCCCAGAGCGCCAGGTCTTCCACGCCCGACACCAACCCGCCCTCGCCATGCAGCGGGAAGGCATGCGCCGCGCGCACGAAGCCGCCCGGGCTGGGGAAGTAGCCGGTGGCCAAGCCCGGCGCCGGGTCCGCCACGCTCTCGGTGAGCCGCGTCCGCGTCAGGCCCAGCGGCGCGAACAGCCGGCGCTGCAGCCACGCGCCCAGCGCCTCGCCGCTGACCCGCTCGGCGATGCGCCCCAGCAGCAGGAAGTTCGAGTTGCTGTAGAGGAACTGCGTGTTGGGCGCGAAGTTCAGCGTGCGCTGCCGGGCGATCCCGGCCATCAGCGCCGCCGCATCCACCGGCGTGCCCAGGTCCGCCCCGCCATGGCGCATGATCTCGAGCATGTCGCGGATGCCGCTGGTGTTGTGCAGCAGGTGCCGGATGGTGACACCCTGGTCCGGCATGGCGGGCAGATGGTCGCGCAGCCTGTCGTCGAGCCCGAGCTTGCCCTCCGCCGCCAGCATCAGGATGGCGGCGCAGGTGAACTGCTTGCTGACTGAGGCGATGCGGAAGCTGGTCTGCGGCCCGATCGGCACCCCCAAGTCCAGGCTGGCTAACCCGGCGCTGCAATGCACCGCCAGCGCGCCCTCCTGCACCACGCCGATGGTGAGCCCCGGCCCCGCCCGGTCGCGCCAGGGGGACAGCAGCGCGTCGACCCGCCGGGTCAGCCGCAACGCGTCGAGCGGGTGGCTCATGGCCGGCCCGCCGCGTAGTCCGGCCGGAGCGCCACCGGCAGCCGGTCGGCCGAGGCGGGGCGGAACTCCTCCACCAAGTAGAGCGGGCGCTGCTTGCTCTCGTTGAACACCCGGCCGAGATACTCGCCAATGACGCCCAGCGTGATCAATTGCGCACCCCCCATGAACAGGATCACCACCAGCAGGCTCGGATAGCCCGGCACGTGGCTGCCGAAGACCAGCGTGCGCAGCACGATCACCGCGCCGTAGCCAAAGGCCAGCAGCGCCACCACGATGCCAAGATAGGTCGCAACCTTCAGCGGCATCACGGTGAAGCTGGTGATGCCCTCCAGCGCGAAGTTCCACAGCTTCCAATACGACCACTTGGTCGACCCGGCGTGCCGCGGCGCACGGTCGTACAATACCACCTGGGACGGGAAGCCGACCCAGGCGAACAGCCCCTTCATGAAGCGGTGCCGCTCCCGCAGCGTGCCCAGCGCCTGCACCACGCGGCGGCTAATGAGGCGGAAATCGCCGGTGTCGGGCGGCAGGTCGACGTCGCCCACCCGCTGCATAAGGCGGTAGAACCCGGCCGCCGTAGTCCGCTTCAGCCACGTCTCGCCGCCGCGCACCCTGCGCCGCGCGAACACCACGTCGCTGCCGCCGCGCCAGGCCGCCACCAGCTCCGGGATCACCTCCGGCGGGTCCTGCAGGTCGGCGTCGATCACCACCACCGCATCGCCGGTGCTGTGGTCGAGCCCGGCGGTGAGCGCCGCCTCCTTGCCAAAATTACGCGACAGGCCGAGCAGCACCGCCCGGCTATCGCGCTGCCGGATGCCATGGATCACCCGGCGCGTGCCATCGCGGCTGCCGTCGTCGACGTAGATCACGTCCCACGTCAGCCCGACCTGGTCCATCACCCGGCTCAGCCGGTCGTGGAACGCCAGCAGCCCCTCCGCCTCGTTGTAGCACGGCACCACCACGCTGATCGCCGGTCGCGCGGCGGCGGTCATTGCGGATCGAGCTCGATGCTGTGCAGCTCGAACCCGAGCGGGCGGGTGTCGCTGTTCATGCCACGGTCCACCGGCCGGATCGGCTGCGCGATGTCGAGCTGCAAAGTGAGGTCGCCGGTCTGCCCGCCGGGGATGACGGCCCGCAGCGTGGCCGGTTGCAGGTCCCCCACATTCCACTGCGCGAGCGTCTGGCCGTTCGCCCGCAGCCCGATATGCTGCTGCTGGCCCGGCCGCGCGGCCAAGCCCCTGCCGGTGAGGGTCAGCGCCATGCTGCCCCGCTCCGCCGCCGCCAAATGGACGCCCAACACCGCCTGACCGCCTTGCGACCAGACGCCGCCCGGGCCCGGCACCGACCACCCCTGCAGGAACGCTAGCGCGGCATCGTCATCCGCCACCGTCACGGGCCGGCCCAGCGGGAACTGTGGCTGCGACTCCGGCTCCGCGCCCGGCACGTCGGTGGCGCACACCGTGAGCCCGGCGAGCGGCGCGCAGACCCGGTCCGCCCCCGGCACCAGCCAACGGCTCGACCGCGGCGCATACGGCAGCAGCACCCGCAGCTCACCCGGCTGCAACGGCGCCCCCAGCGTGGCCAGCGCGCCGCAATCCGCCCCGCCCGCCGGCAGCCGCGCGGCATACATCGTGTTGCTGCGCACCAGGGTCTGCGAGCCGAGCAGCAGGAGCTGCATGAACACCGGGTCCGGCTCGGCATGGCTGGTGCAGCCGAAGCTGGGCCACAGCGTCAGCCGGTCGTGCGCGGCGAGCAACGGCGACCAGGCCGCCAGGTCGATGCCCCAACTCCGCTGCAACCGCGCCGCCTGCCAGACGCCGGTGCGCAGGTCGGTCGCGTCCACCCATTGCAGCCCGGTGGCCAGCAGCAGCAGCAGCCCCGCCCAGCGCGCCCGCAGGCCCTGCCGCACCGCCGCCAGGCTGGCCAGGATGATCACGTAGCTGGCTGGCCAAAAGAACCGCCCGGTGGCGCGGAACTGCTGGATGGCGGCCGGCACGTGATGGAAGCCGAACAGCAGCTGGTTGCCGGCATACACCTGGTTGGACAGGGCGAACACCGCCATCGCCACCACCACCGCCACCAACCCGGCATGCCGCCGCCACGGCAGCCGCGCGCGCCCGGCGGCCACCAGCAGCAGCGACGCCAGCGCCAGCAGCAGCACGCCGGCGCCGAGATACTGGTAGCCCTCCAGCGCCTGCCCGCCCGTCGGGTCGAACCGCACGCTGCCGAACAGGCTCGATTGCACCGGCACCACCGGCGCCAGCAGGTTCATGGAATACACCCCGAAGCCCCCCGCCGGGTCCGACCCGCCAAACCCCAGCGCGAGCGCGAACCCGGCGGTGACGGCGATGCTCCCGGCGAACCACACGATCGCCGCCAGCCATCGCCGCTCCCCCCGCGCCAGCAGCGACAGCGGAACGCCTGCCAACACGCCCGCCGCCATGGCCGTGAGGTAGGGATGGACCAGCACCGAGGCCAGCAGCAGCAGGCTGCCAACCACTGCCCAGCCCGCGCCCCCGGCCCGGACTATGCGGAAGTAGAGGCCGAGCGCGCCCAGGAGGATCGCATGGGTGCAGAGCGACATCTGGCCGTAGCGCGTCAGCAGGCTAGGCAGGCTGAGCGACAGCAGCGCGACGCAGCACGCCGGCAGCAGGCCGCGCTCGCCCGCCCCGCGCAAGGCGAACACCGCCGCCACCGGCTGCAGCACCCACGCCAGCGCCACCCAACCGTCCTGCACGTAGAACCCCGGCGGCAGCCAGGCGCGCACCAGCTTGAGCGGCAGCAGCACCAGCGGCAGGCTGTCGGTGAAGGCAACGCTGAGGCCGGTGGGCCAGTCCAACCGCGGCGCCCACAGCGGCGGCCAGCCCCACGGTTCGGCCAGGACGTAGCGCTGCCCGATGATCGACTGCGCCCGGTCGCCGATGGCGGCAGCGTGCAGCGGGTCGGCCGGGAACACCGTGCCGAGCGGGATCAGCCAGGCCACGACGGCCACGCCAACCAACAGGCCGAGCCCGTAGGCGAGACCGCGCACCTGGCCGGGCAAAAGGGTGGGGGTGCGGCGCATCTCTCCCGATTGGCCGCTGGACTACCAATTGGCAAGCCCACACCGCGGCGCCGGGGTCGAGCCGACACCGTGACGGTCAGAAATGGCTCTCCATGCGGCAGTTGATCAGCAGCTCCGCCACATTCGCCGTGCCCGGCAGCAGCAGCGCCATCGCGATCAGCGCCGCCACGTCCGCCGGCTGGCTCATCGCCTCCCGCGGCACCGCCGTGGCGTTCGCGGTCATGTCGGTGGCGACGAAGCCGGGGCAGATCGCGGTGGCGCGCACGCCGTCGTCCCAGGCCTCGCGGCGCACCGCGTGGGTAAGTGCCACCAGGGCGAACTTGCTCATCGCGTAGCCGACATTGGCGTTGGCGACGCGCTTGCCGGAAAGCGAGGCCACGTTCACCACCCGGCCGTCGCCCCCCTGGCGCAAGGCAGGCAGCAGCAGGCGGATCAGCCGCATCGGTGCCTTCACGTTGATCAGCCAGGTGGTGTCCAGCGCCGTCTCGTCGGCGTCGGCTAGGGTCGCGCCCGGCAGCGACACGCCCGCCGCGTTCACCAGGCCATGCACGCTGCCGAAGCGCGCGAGCGTGGCGTCGCGCCAGGCCGCTGCGCTCTCTAGGCTCTCCGCATCATAGCGATGCACCAGCAACCGCTCCGACGCCACCAGGTTGGAGGCCCGCACCCCGGCAGAAACGCAGAAGCCATCCGCCAGCAGCCGCTCCACCACCGCCCGCCCGATGCCCCGCGACGCCCCGGACACCATCACCACCCGCCCTTCCGCCATCAACATCCCACCACCCCACCCGACCCCGCCCAACATCCAGCAGAACTCCCGCCCGGTGCAAGCCGGCCCCAACGCCCGCCACCACCCCTTAAAAACCCCCTTCCTCCGGGAGAGCAACTGTGGCGCGTTGTTCGGGCATTCTCATGGCTGTCCATCCGGGGCCCAAGGCCCCAGAGGGACAACATCATAGCAACGACAGCTAGCTTTGCCTGCTGCACGGCGACATAAGTGGCGGCCGCCGCAGACCACGGCATCACCTGCGCATGGTCGAGATCGATGTCCGCGAGGCGGCAGCATCCGGTCACGTCCGTGGACGCCATAGCATTTTTGGTCGCGAGCAGGTGGGCTAATCTGGCGCAGCAAGCCGGACAGGAAAGCAGGCTCTGGCTGGACTCGGGCGAATTTAGCGGCCGCACCATGCCCTGCCAGGTTCAGCGCGCGGCCGATGCAACCTCGCGCAGCCAAGCGTCCTCGCGGTCGAGTGGCGCGGATTGCGCCGGGTCGACGTAGAGGTAAATGGGCGGATCGATAAAGTCGAACCAGTCGTGGCATCGCAGGATCGCGTCGCGCAGAGGGGCTGGGGAAGCTTTAGCCGCGCCCGAGCCGAGCGTGTTCATCGTCGGTTCACGCGTTGGCGCCAGGTCGTGCCGAGCGACCAGTCGACCCAAGCCCTCCGGGATCCCGCCTGTCTATACCAAGACTCACTGAATGTGACCCATTGCCCAATCGCGTAGTCCGATGGACATGACACGCCAGGGCTGGTCGACCAGTTGGTTCCAGGCGTAGCAGCAGTGGTCGACGATGGCGTCGTAGGAGGGGAACACGCGGTTGGACAGCCAGTTGTCGCGCATGAACTGCCAGACGTTCTCGACCGGGTTCAATTCGGGGCACTTGGCGGGCAGCGGCACGATGGTGATGTTGAGCGGTATGGCGAGGCGGTCGGACGTGTGCCACCCGGCCTGATCGACCAGCAGCACGCAGTGCTTGCCCGGTGTGACCCTGGCGCCGATTTCCGCCAGGTGCAGGCCCATTGCCTCGGTGTTGCACCAGGGCAGGACGAGACCGGCGGCGGTGCCGGTTTCGGGGCAGATGGCACCGAAGATGTAGGTGGACGCCGTGCGCTGGTCCTGCGGTGCCGAGGGGCGCGTGCCTCGCCTGGCCCAACGCCGGGTTATCTTGTTCTTCTGGCCGATGCGGGCCTCGTCGCCAAACCAGACCTCTATGTCGGTGACATCGATACCCTGATCGCGCGCGACCTCGTCCAGCACGGCTGGGAAGCTTTTTTAAAGCGCTCAATGGCCCCTTCGGCCTGAGCATGGTGGCGCGGGCGGGCCGACAGCTTGCGATAGCCCAGTGCACGCAGCTCGCGGCTCATGGTCTGCTTGGCGATGCTGATCCGGAACTCCTCCCATACCCACCGGCACAGGTCGACGATCCGCCAGCGCACCACCCCATGGACGGCCGGGGTCGGGCCGCTTTCGATGATCGCCACCAACGCCGCACGGTGGGCCGTGTTCAGCAGAGACGGTTGACCCGGCGCCTTGCCGTCGATGAGCCCCTCCGGGCCGCGGGCATTGAGTTTGATCACCCAGTCCCGGACGATTTGCAACGTGACGCCGCCAATCCTGGCCGCCTCCGTCCGGCTCGCCCCATCGTAGATGGCGGCCAATGCCAACAGCCGCCGTGCTTGCCCAGCGTCCATCGCTCGTCGGGCCGCCAGCCGAAGACCCGCCGCATCAAAATCCGTCCGAAGGGGAAGTGCCATGGTGAACCTCGTCGTTCACCACCTTGAATCAGAACCGAACCGCGTCGGGCAAGCCCCAGAGTCACGCACTCAGAGACTTGGTATAAGTTCTGTTGACCAGTTGCACGGTGACCATCATCCAATCTCATTGCCAGCAGTTCAGGCCCTTCGCGCCTGCGCCGACCGATCTAAATCCTACCGCCGGTTGCCGGATATTCGCTGCACCATCTGGTGCAAACCATCGATTACTGTTCGCTTAGAAACGTCTTGTTTGTTGCTGAAGATCAACTTCAAACTATCAAGGTGAAGCCGCAGCGCCAGCGGGTTCCAAACGCCTGAGGCACGCTGGCAGTCAAGCAGATCACAAAGGCTGAAGGCGACTTCGCCAACTTCTGGCAGAGCAAACACTCCGGCGGCGCCAACGACGACGTTACTCGTTTTGTAAAGAGCGTCGCATGTGTCGCGGCTGGAAGTTTGGATTAGCTCCTCACCCAGCGCCTGCATCTTGTCAATGAGCGAGGCTATTTCGAGGAGACTGGCATCTTTGATCGTCTCGAGACGAGCTTCGGCCGCTTGCACTGCTTCTTCCGCGGTAAGTCCGCCTGGTCTGTTCACCAGCTTGGAAAGACGCAGAGTGTGGCTCGGCAGTGGTTTCGGCATCAGCGTATCGCCCCCCTGGAATTAAGGAGTGCGTCAATCTCGTTCTGAGACATGTTGGGCTCCTTGGCAGCTCCCACTTTGAGCGAAAGGTCATCCTTGCGACGACCCTCGGTATTGGGCGGTGGCCCCAATTTTTGGAACCGCCGATCAGGCCCGCAATAGGCCTCGGTCTCGATGAAGGCACGACTGTCCCGGGCAAGCCAAACCACCCGATCAAAGACGACCCGTGGCGTGATTGGCTTGGCAATGACAAAGCTGGCGCCGCAATCTCGCGCCCGTCGCACGTTTGCTTCCGATGTATGCCCGGCCAGCAAGATGACGGACGCGGTACGAACCGCTTCGGCTTTGTTGCGGCGCAACCATCGGATGAAATCGTACTCGTCTAAGTCCCCAGCGGCCTTCTGCAAGGTTCCAACTACTATAAGCTCTGCTTGATTGTGCTGAAGATGGTCTCGCGCTTGCGCCGCATTCTCGAAACGGGTGACATCACGAACCTTAAAGCCGCCTAGTACTTGCGTTACGATTTCGGCCTCGAGAGCGTTGCCCTCCACAAGCACGACGGAAAGCCGGCCGAAGTAGATGCGTGTATCAAGTTCGGGCCGGCCTTGCGTCACGTCTCGAAAAACTCCAGTTCTCCGGCTTCGTCAGTCTCTTCCGGTTGGCCCAAAAGACGCTTGACGAGCCCGCCCACCCGCACAGTTGCGAGGGCAACATCCAGCTCTGGTCGGAAGTCCGGCAGTTCCGGGCATAGCGCCTCCAAGAACACGCCGAGACCGGCCAGGCGTTGGCTGATCAGGTCGAGGGCTTGCCACTGCTCCGCTGAAACCACGCGAGCACCCCCAAGGTCGTCGGTAAGGACGGCAAGTTCACCGAGTTCTACGGCGGTGGCACGCAGTACCGCATGCAAGCCTGGCGGATTTTCCATCAAAACAACTCCACGCCGCCTTGGTCGGGCTGCACGACCGGACGGGAGCGCTCAGCCGCAAAAACGTCGGCATCAGAACCGGCGATGGTCAGTTGGCGCGCCCGCCCCAACACCGGCCAGAACTGAAGGCGACGACCTCTATCGCCGCGCAGACTTCCGCCGGTATACGAAATTCGCTCACGCTTCACAAAACGTTCGGCGAACTCGGCGTTCAGAGTACCGACATCTGTCAGGCCCTGTAGCATGCGCGCGCCCCCAAAAAGCTTGGCCTGCAACCGCTCCCGCCGCGCCCCCCGTTGCAGGAGGCCATTGACGAGCAACTCCATTGCATGAACACCGTGGCGGTCACAGGCGCCTCCCGCCACTTCGCTGCCTGGCAGCAGAAAATGGTTCATACCACCCACTCCGGCCACTGGATCATGCAGGCATGCCGCAACGCAGGAACCGAGAATGGTTGTCAACATAAGAGCCCGATCATCCGTGACGTGATATTCGCCCTGGACGATATTGAGGCGACGATCAGCTTCCAAGGCTTGTGCGAGCGCCTTCACTGCAACGGCCCAAAGACGGCTTCGATCTTCTCGCGAAGCGTTGCAACAGTGAAGGGCTTTACCAAGAAGTTGTTCACGCCAAACTGCACAGCACGCTGAACCAATTCCATGTCACCACGGCCGGTCAGCATAATGTACGCAACTTTGGCTGTGGGCGGATACACTCGGACAGCCCGCAACAGCGCAAGACCATCCAACTTCGGCATGTTGAAGTCGCTTATGACAAGATGAGCCGGGTTAGCGACAAGCGCCTTTAGACCCGCCTCACCATCGGCGGCTTCATCAAACTCGCGAAAGCCCAATTGCTGCAATCCACCCCTAATCAAGAGGCGCATGGATTGCTGGTCGTCCACGATTAAGACCTTGAGGCTAGCAGCGGACGGCATGTGCGTTCTCCAGATTTGGCGTGACAAGCCGCAAGCATTGCCGCGGCGGCTGATTGCAATGGCACTTGCGTGATCACGGCGCCGACCTCGTAGGCGGATTTCGGCATTCCGTAGACAACGCAGGTCGCTTCATCCTGACCAAAGGTCTGCGCGCCAGCGTTGCGCATAGCGAGCAGCCCCTGTGCGCCGTCGCGCCCCATGCCCGTGAGGATGACACCAACAGCCCGGTTTCGTGCAGCAGTCGCTGCCGAGTGAAACAGGACGTCGACGGATGGCCGATGGCCGTTGACCGCCTCACGCTCTACGAGACGGCAGCGCCAGGACGCGGCCGACGATCCCGTGACCTCAAGATGGGCAGCTCCACCCGGTGCGAGATAGACCTTGCCAACAGCCAGTTCTGCACCGTCCGACGCTTCCGTCACGGTGGCCGCGCAGGAGCGATCGAGCCGCTTTGCAAAGGACGTCGTAAACGCGGCCGGCATGTGTTGGGTGATGACAGTGGGAGGACAATTGGCTGGGAAGTTGGACAGAATGGCGAGTAGGGCTTCTACTCCACCAGTTGACGCGCCGATGGCGAGGAGATGATCGCCAGGGATGAAGTTTGGCGCGACGTGCGATACTGACGCCGCTCGCATTGGGCGGGGACGCGCAGCGGCTGCTGCCCGGACGATGGACGCGATACGGTCAAAGCTGGCGTGATCAGCCAACTGCGGCTTTGCCACGCATTCGACGGCGCCGAGTTCCAATGCGCGCAGCGTTGCCTCGGCACCCCGACTGGTGAGCGTTGACACCATGACGACTGGCATGGGTCGTAACCGCATCAATCGTTCGAGGAAATCGAGGCCGTTCATTTGCGGCATCTCGACATCGAGCGTCAGCACATCGGGATTGAGGGCTTTGATCGCCTCCCGAGCTTGAATTGGATTTGCTGCCTCACCGACGACCTCTAGTCCGGTATCTCTCGCCAAGGCACGGGTGATGATTGCGCGCATCGTTGCCGAATCATCAATCACGAGAACACGAATCATAGGGCACCCTTGCGTTTGTAAGTTGTGATCCCCTCACTGCTGAAATCTGTCATTGCTGGGCCGGATAGTCGTTCGGAGTGACCAATGTAGAGGTATCCACCGGGCGTCAGCAGGGGAGAGAAACGCTGCCAGATTTTACTCTGAGTATCCTCCTCGAAGTAGATCACCACGTTACGGCAAAATAGTGCATCGAACTTTGCCCGCATCGGCCAGTTGCCGATGAGATTCAGCTCGCGGAAGGATATGAGATTGCGGAGCATCTCGCTTGCTTGATAGCCGGCTTCGCTGCGCTGAAACCAACGCGCTCTAAGATCACCTGGAACAGCGGTAATCGACTCGTCATTGTACAAGCCGGCGCGCGCATGATCCAAAACAGTTGAGTCGATGTCAGTGGCGAGGATCTTCACATCCAAATTGGCCGCATCTGGGCGTAGCTTTAGGATTGTTAGGGCGATCGAGTATGGCTCTTGGCCTGAGGAGCAGGCCGCAGACCATATCCGTACGCGTGCGCCCTTATCTGCGGCCTTCAATAAAGGTGGCAGGACCACTTCGCGAAGATGCTCAAAGTGATGGGGTTCACGAAAAAAGCGAGTGACATTGGTGGTGAGCGCGCGGATCATCAGGCTCCGCTCCTCGCTTCCCGTTGCCGGGTTAGAGACGAGCTGACAATAGTCTGCAAAGCCCTTCAGGCCGAGCGCGCGGAGCCGCTTTGCCAGCCGCGAGTATAGCAGCGTCGCCTTGCCTTCGTGCAAGGTTATGCCGGTGTCGGCGTGCAGGATCTCGGCAAGTCGCGTGAAGTCTCCACTTGTGAGCGGAAACTCACCCTGAATGATAGACGGGCCTGATGAAGGTGCCATTGCTATCATGCCGCCTCGAGCTCGACCTTGGGGAGCACGTGATCCAGTGAGATCAGGCTCACCATGCGGCCCTCAATTGCCAGCAGACCCTGCACGAACGTACGGACCATCTCGGAAGCGACGTCGGGCGGAGGTTGTACCATGTCTTCTTTGATGGTCAGGATGTCGGACACAGCGTCCACAAGCAGTCCAATCACCTGGTGAGCGACTTGAGCAACGATGATGACGTGCCTTGGTGTGGTTGCCGTTGGTTCGAAGCCAAGACGGGCTGCAAGGTCGACGATGGGAAGTACGGCTCCGCGCAGGTTGATCACTCCGCGCAGAAACGAAGGAGAGCGAGGAAGCGGCGTCGCGGGCGTCCAGCCACGGATCTCCCGCACAGCCATGATGTCCACACAAAACTCTTGGGAGCCAATCCGAAACGCGATCAGTTCGCATTCCTGGCCAACAACGCCAGATTTCTCAAGCATAAGCCGCTCCTCTTTCTGAACGGGGTTCGACGCTGCCCGACTCAAGACGCGCGTCCGACACAATCGAATCGACGTCCAGAATTAGTGCCACTCGGCCATCTCCCAGGATTGTGGCGGCGGCCACGCCGGGTACTTGGCGGTAGTTTGCCTCAAGGCTTTTAATCACGACCTGTCGCTGGCCTTGGATGCCGTCCACCAGGAGAGCCGCGCGGCTGCCGCTCTCCGTCTCGATCAGGAGGGCAACGCTTCCGGGTAGCGGACGTGCGGGAGCATGCCAGCCAAGGGAAGCACCAACATCGATAAGCGGTACGTACGTGCCCCGGATGGAAATCACCATGGCGCCATCCCCCATGCCGTGGACATCTTTGGTACGGGGCTGGAGCGTTTCGATGATTGCCGTCAACGGGACAATCAGTGTCTGGTCACCGACGGTCACAATCATACCATCCAGCACAGCCAGGGTTAGCGGCAGGCTCATGGTGAACGTCGAACCTGCACCCGGCCGTGAAGCGATCGCGATCCTACCGCCGAGAGCCTGGATCGAGCGTCTGACCACATCCATACCGACGCCGCGACCAGAGATGTCGGAGATCTTTTCAGCGGTCGAGAAGCCAGGCAGGAAGATGAGGTTATCGATTTCTTCATCGCTGAGAACGGCATCTGGTGCGACAAGGCCCTTGGCGATGGCGCTCGACTTCACACGAGCCCGATCAATGCCGGCGCCATCGTCGGTGATTTCGATCACGATGCGGCCTGAGCGATGAAGCGCAGCCAAGCGGACGGTGCCTTCTTCGGGTTTGCCGTTCTTGACGCGGATTTCGGGCCGCTCGAGGCCGTGATCAATGGCATTGCGGATCATGTGCGTCAGCGGATCCGACAGATGCTCGATTACCGTTTTGTCCACCTCGGTGCCCTCACCCTCGGTGACCAACCGGACTTGTTTGCCAGTAAGGGCCGCAACCTCGCGGACGAGGCGTGGTAGGCGTTGGAACACCGACTTGACCGGCTGGGCGCGGATCGCCATGACGCTGTCTTGGATTTCGCGAGTCAGTTGTTCGAGTTCGTCCAAGCCACCCGAAACCGTCGTGGAGCGGCCAACTCCAGACTCGTTCAAGCGCTGCGCCAGCATGGCCTGGTTGATGACCAGTTCGCCCACGAGATCAATCAGCCGGTCTACCCGGTCGAGATCGACGCGAATGGTGGGTTTGGTCGCGCTCGCCGCGTCTTCACGCTTGGCCGGGAGGGCGTTGGGGGCGACCACTGTCGCGACCGGCAGCACCTCGGCTTTCGCCTGTCCTTGCAGGGATTGGATGAGCGCAAGAACGTCGACGTCGGGCCCGCTTTGGGCTGTCGGCATTGATACAGGCGCGTTCTGTGCGATTGTCGCAGCAGGCTCGGCCGGAACTGGTGCAAGTTCCATCGGCGCGACGTCCAAGTCGCAATCGCCATCAACGAACTCGAACACTTCCCGAATGGTCGCTTCGGATTGATCGGTCTCGAGCTCAGCTGTCCAGGTGAGGTAGGAACCCTCGGGCTCAAGGTCCGCAAGGTTGGGCAAGCCGGTTGCATCAAGCGTGACTGTCATGGCGCCGAGCCGACCAAGCTCGCGCAACAGAATACCAGCCTCGTTGGCTTTGGCGTACAGCGCCGGGTGCGGATGGAAACGCACCGTCCAAATCGGAAGCGCGGCAGCCTCAGGCAGACTTATCTGGACAGGCTGGAAGACAAAGCCTGCCATGCCATCCGGGTCGACCGCCGGTGGCGCACCAACGGCGGGGATTGCCGGCCCGGCGGCGGTGGTGTCGGCGGGCGCGAGCAAGGCCGCAAGCTCCTCGGCGGAGACCTGCGCGCGAGCCTGGTCAATCGTCACGCCGTCACGAGCCGCGCGCACTTTGTCTGCGAGCACATCGGCCGCGCGCAACATGACCTTGACGACATTGGCGTCTGGAGCCAGGCGGTCGGAGCGAACGGCATCGAGCGTGGTTTCGAACACGTGGGCGAAACGAACGAGTTCGTCGAGACCAAATGCCCCCGCACCTCCTTTGACCGAGTGGACGGCGCGGAAGACTGCGTTGACCGTCTCATTATCGGCCTCACCAGCCTGTATGGCGAGCAATCCCGTTTCCAGCTCGGCGAGTTGCTCCTCGCACTCTTGGAAGAAGGTCTGCTTGATGGCTTCCATCGGGTCCATGGGCGGCTACGCAGCCACGCGCCGCAGCGCGTCCACGAGCTTCACCGGGTTGAACGGCTTTACAATCCAGCCTGTCGCCCCGGCTTCACGAGCACGGGCCTTCTTGGTGGCATCGCTTTCCGTCGTCAGCACCAGGATGGGCGTCGCGCGGTGCCGTGCATCGCGGCGAACCCCCTCGATGAAGCCGAAGCCATCCATCCGGGGCATGTTGATGTCGGTGACGATGACGTCCGGCATCTCGCCTTCGAGGACCTCGAGACCGTTGACGCCGTCGACCGCCTGCACAACGCGATAGCCGGCCTCCGACAATGCCATCATCAGCATGTCCCGCATGGTACGAGAATCGTCGACGGTGAGAACAGTTTTGGTCAAGGCAGCAACTCCCCAGCACAAAATGAAGCAAGCTCGGCCGCGCCGAGTGCCGCGAGTGAATCGGTGAAGGCGACGGATGCGTTCTGGATGCTGAATGCCTGCCCGTCTGCGACCCAGGTGTTGCGGGCGGACAGCAGGATCTGCAGACATTGGCCACCCAGGCGTTCGACCGCGGCAGCGTCTATGGTCAGCGGCTTGCCCCGGCGACCCAGTAGCTCGGCCGCCAGCGGCGCGGCGGCCCGCAGGTCCAGCACGGGGGGGAGCATGGCGGGGACTGGTGCGGCCGCGCGGCGGCGGGGAGACCTTGCCATGCTTAAACGCGCCCGCTGCACTGGGCGGCGGCGGTCAGCCGGCAAGCCCTCGCAGCGTTTGCGAAAGCCGGTGTGATTGAACAACCTGGATGTGGCACGCAGTCATCCTCCAACGCGAAGCCACCAGGCCGCGGACAGCGGTAGGATGGCGAACACGTCCAGAATGACAGGATTGGCTGAACAAGCGGTTAATCAGGGTGAGATAATGGTTGCGGCGAGGGCTTCGCAACCGCCCCGCATCCACGGCCGACGTCAGGCTCGCCGGGTTAGCCGGGCCGCTTGACCGGGACGGCAGCTTCATTGCGGCGCAGAAAAGGGATGGTCCATGGCGGATCGTAGAACCACGCCACGGCCGGGCCCGCCGCCACCCAGCCGCTGCCTTGCAGCAACCGAAGCAACTCCTGCTGCGCCGCCGCCGTCGACCCAGCGCTGATCGACCCGGTATAGCGGTAGACGCCCACCGTTTGGGCCGGCACGGTCACCACCTGCACCGCCGGATCGTTCGGCTGCGGCAGCGTCGCCGTGGTGTATTTAGCCGGCATGAAGAAGCGGATCTGCCATTGACCCGGCGCCACATGGTCCTGGCCGACTGGCGCCGTCATGGCGATGGCAGACCCGCCGGACTGGGCAACCGGCGCCGTCATCGCAATGCTTTGCCCGCTGTGATTGCCGCCGAAGATGAAGCCCGCGAGTCGACGAAAGCCCGTGCCTCGGGCAGCATATTCATCGCCTGTGACGGTGGTCTCGGCAGCCAAACGCGGCGCATACTCGCGAATTTGCAGCGCGCCCAGCGTCGCCACCACGCTGTAATGCGGTTCCTCAGTGCCGGTCCGGATGCCAACGACCGAGCAGCCCGTCGTCACCAGGGCAGACAGGAGCGCCAAGATCGCCAGAAACCTCACACCTATAAATGGCAAAACCGCCCGGCCCCCAATGGTTCCGAGCGGTTGATGCCAAGCCAGCCGCAGCCAGCCAAGCCCGGCGGACTCAGTCGGCAATAATCGACCGGACCTCTGGACCCTTCATGCCCTGCCCCACGACGACTCGGACCGATTGGCCCTCGGTCAGAGGCGGATGGCCGGCCCGTTCGAGCGCGGTGGCGTGCACGAACACGTCCTTCCCGCCGTCCTGCGGCGAGATGAAGCCGAAGCCCTTGTTCGGGTCATACCATTTGACGGTGCCGGTCATCTCGACGCCGGGTCCGGTGTCCTGTTGCGGCCGAGGCGGGCGCGGCGAACGGAAGCCATCGCCGGCGCCGCCACCACTCGCGCCACCGCCGCTGCGGGGCGGCGTTCGGCTGGCGGTGCTCTCATCCACGGACACGACCTGCTCAACCTGGCGGCCCTTTTGGCCCTGCCCCACCCGGACCTGCAGCGTGGCGCCTGGGCTCACCTGCTGGAAGCCCGACGCCTGCAGGGCGTTGGCGTGCAGGAACACGTCTCCCGACCCATCAGCCAACTCGACAAAGCCGAAGCCTTTTTCCGGATTGTACCACTTAACCGCGGCCTGGAGCTGCGGCGCCGAGGACATCGGCGTCGCAAATGTCGGAAACGTCGGTGGCGGCGGCGTATTGCCATAGAAGTTGTCGTCGTCGAATCCACGACGACGAGGTTGCCGCTGCCGGCTATCCTTGGGGGTCCTCAACTCGTCCGTCCTTTGCCTCTAGCGCACTTTACGACAGATCGGGACGCAAGCCGTCGCCGCTAGGGGCGGACGGGCGATGGGTATCGACCTCGTCCCATGTTGTCGATGATCGCAAGCGCTATTTCAAGATCGTTCGGAGGTTAAATCTCGTCCAATAGCGTCGAGAAGCCGCAGAACTCCCGAAGGAGCGCGCCTTTCACAACATTTGCAGGACTTTATCGATGGTGCAATGGTCAGGCAAGCGCGCGGTTGTGATGCTTGGACGTGACATCCGAATGGTCGAACAGCGTCGCCTGCTTGGACCGCGGAGTACCCCATGACAGACGACCCGCTGCCGATTTCGCCGCATCTGCCATCCGACGACCCCGAGGCGGTCGGCCGGGCGCGCCACCGACGGCGCCGGGCGGCATGGGACCGTCGGCTCGCCGGGCCGCTGGCGCTCGGCGGCCAAACGCAAGGGCGGCCGGAAGCCTGGTTCCTCGGCCCGCGCGCGGAAAACGTCGACCTGCTGAAGGAGCTGGTGGCGCAAGCCATCGACAGCCACGCCCAGTTCCGCCGCCGCTTCCACCCGGAGGACCCGAGCCACCTGACCGAGACGATCCGGCACTCGGCCGGCTTCGAGGAAGGGGTCGAGCGGCTGCGCAGCGAGGCGGCGGCACTGTTCGAGATGCTGCAACTGTCCGCGCCGTTCGCCTCCATGCGCTACCAGGGCCACATGCTGTGGGACCAGGTCATGCCAGCGATGGTCGGGCTGATCGCCGGCATGCTCTACAACCAGAACAACGTGGCCGCCGAAGCCTCGCCGATCACGACCCGGCTCGAGATCGAGGTGGGCAACGACCTGTGCCGCATGCTGGGCTACCGCGTGCCGCCGCCGGATGCACCGGCCACGCCCGGCTCACCGCAGCCTTGGGGCCACATCACCAGCGGCGGCACGGTGGCCAACATCGAGGCGCTGTGGACGGCGCGGAACCTCAAATTTTCCGCCGTGAGCCTGCGCAAGGCCATCCGGGAGGTCCCGGCGCTGGCGCCCGCCCGCTCGCTGGAGGTGCCGCTATGGGGTGGCAGCCTCGGCCGCCTGACCGAACTCGACACCTGGACGCTGCTGAACCTCGACCTCGACGTGGTGGCCGCCCTGCCCGCCACCATCGCCGCACTCGGCGTGGACGCGGCAACGCTGACCCGGATCCTCACCAGCTACTCCGTGCAGAGCGTGGGCCTGGTGGAGTTCTACCGCTCCTTCATGGGCGACGTGCAGCAGGCGCCGGTGCTGCTCGCCCCTGCCACCAGCCACTATTCCTGGCCCAAGGCGGCGACGCTGCTTGGCCTCGGCGCCAACGCGGTGGCGATCCAGCGCGTCACCCGCGACGCCCGGCTCGACCTCGAGAGCGTGGAGTGGGCGCTGACCGACCTGCGACGGCGGCGCGTGCCGGTGCTGTGCGCCGTGGCGGTGATCGGCAGCACGGAGGAAAGTGCGGTCGACCCGCTCGAGGGCCTGCTCGCGCTGCGCGAGCAGTTCCGCCAGCGGGGGGTGAACTTCGCCATCCACGCCGACGCAGCCTGGGGCGGCTACTTCCGGGCCATGTTGCGCGACTCGGCGGCGGAGGAAGGCTGCCTGCAGGAGGACGCCGAGGGCGTGCCCACCTTTGCCATGAGCCCCTACGTGATGCGCCAATACGCCGTGCTGGGGCAGGCCGACAGCATCACCGTGGACCCTCACAAGGCTGGCTACATCCCCTACCCCGCCGGCGCGCTGTGCTACCGCAACGCCGCGATGCGCAACGCGGTCTCCCTGCAGGCGCCGGTGATCTTCCACAGCCAGACCGAGCCGACGGTGGGCATCTACGGCGTCGAGGGCTCCAAGCCAGGCTCGGCCGCCGCCGCGGTGTGGCTGGCGCACCGGGTGATCCGGCCGGACCGGTCGGGCTATGGCCGCATCCTCGGCCAGTGCATGTGGACGTCCAAGCGCCTGTTCTGCCGCTTGCACACGCTGGCGGACCCGCGCTTTCGCGCCATCCTGTTCAATCCCACCCCGGCCGAGCGCGACCGCCGCCCCGACGCCGAGTTGGACGCCGAACGCGCCGCCATCCGCGGCTTCGTAGACCTGGACAATGCCGCGCTCGAGGCCAGGCTTGCGTCCGACCCGGCGTCCCGCGCGCTGTTCACCGCGCTCGGCTCCGACCAGGTGATCCTCGCCTTCGCGCTCAACTACCGGATGGCGGATGGGCGGCTGAACACCGATCTCGCCCTCGCCAACGCCTTCAACGAGCGGGTGTTCAGCCACTGCAGTATCACCGAGCCGCGCGCCGACCACGCCGGGCTAGACCTGGTGCTGACGTCGTCGCGCTTCGAGCCGGGCATCTATGGCCACGCCTTCGTGGACGCGTTCTGCCGCCGGATCGGCGTGGTGCCGCAGCCCGAGCTCGGGGTCGACTTCCTGATTTCGACCACGATGGACCCCTGGACCACCGAAACCGCGGACGGTGACTTCCTCGAGACACTGGTGGGCGCCCTGCAACGCGCCGCGCATTTGGCGCTGGACGAGATGGGCGTCGGCGTGCGGTAAGCCTTCACTGCACCGCCGCTTGCAAGCGCCCCGCCCGGAGCCATTTGCCGGGCGCCACCACCCAGTCGCCGGAGCCCCGCCTCGCCCGAAGGTCACACCGTCCACCGGCTCGCCCGCGCGTTTCGCGCCCAGTTCGTCGGCCACATGCTGCGGGCCAGTTCGCCGCAAGGCCGCTTCGCCGCGGGGGCTGACCTCGTCGACGGCTTGGAGCTGCAGAGCGTGGAGGCCTGGGGCAAGCAGATGTTCCTGTGCTTCGCCGGGCCGGTGTGGCTGCGCGTGCATCTTGGCCTGTATGGCATGTGGCGCTTCGCCGGGCCGGGGCTCGAGGGTGTCGGCCGCCGTCGCCGCAAGGCCGATGCGCTGGACGACGACGCCGTACCAGCCCCGCGCGGCGCCGTTCGGCTGCGTCTGCTGAGCGACCGCCACGTGGCCGACCTGAGCGGGCCGACCGCCTGCGAGATCCTGGACCAAGCCGGCCGGGCCGCCGCGTTGGCCAAGCTCGGCCCCGACCCGCTGCGCCCCGATGCCGAGCCCGACCGCGCTTGGGCGATCATCGGCAAGTCCAAGATGGCGGTCGGCCAGTTGCTGATGCGGCAGGACGTGGTCGCCGGCATCGGCAACATCTACCGCGCCGAGCTGCTGTTCCGCGCCGGCATCGACCCGCATCGGCCAGGCCGCGACCTCACCCACGCGCAATGGACTGCGATGTGGCAGGATTTGTGCGCGCTGATGCAGGACGGCGTGAAAACAGGCCAGATCGTCACCACCCGGCCTGCCGACCGGCCGCCCAAGCGCGCCAGCAAACGCAGCATCGCCAAGCCCATCACGGCCGACGACGTCTTTGCCGAGCGCACCCTCGCCGAGCGCACCCTCGCCGAGCGCGCGAGCGGCGGCCGGGCCACGCGTCGGGGCGCGCGCGGCTACGTGGCGCACCGGCAGGGCCAGCCCTGTCGCCTCTGCGGCAACCCGGTGCAGGCTGAGGATGTGGCTGGGCGGCGGCTGTATTGGTGCCCGGTCTGCCAGCCGCCAGCGCACGATCCCAGTTGATCCGCACCGGGAAGCAATCCATTTCAGGGGCACGTAGTTCACGGACCTCGCATGACCGACCCCTACCAGACCCTGGGCATAGCGAAGGATGCCTCCGCCGAGGACATCCACAAGGCCTATCGCAAGCTCGCCAAGAAGCACCACCCCGACCTCAACCCCGGCAACAAGGTCGCCGAGGAGACCTTCAAGTCGGTGTCGGGCGCGCACGACCTGCTGTCGGACCCGGACAAGCGCGCCCGCTACGACCGCGGCGAGATCGACGCCGCCGGTGACCCGCGGCAGGAGCGGCCGGCCTATCGCAACTACGCCGACATGGGCGGCATGGCCGGCGGCACGCGCTACACCGCCGGCGGCGACCCGGCGATGGCGGACATCTTCGCCGACCTGTTCGCCCAGGTGAACGAGCGCGGCGGCACCGCCCGCCCCAGGAGCGGCCGCGATGCCAACTACAGCCTGGCGGTGGACTTCGTGGACGCCATCAGCGGCGCGCAGCAGCGGCTCACCCTGCCCGACGGCCGCACGCTGGACGTCCGCGTGCCGCCCGGCATGGAGGATGGCCAGACGCTGCGGTTGCGCGGCCAGGGCGAGGGCGCGGTCGGGGGCCCGCGTGGGGACGCGCTGATCGAGGTCCGCGTCCGCCCGCACCCGTATTTCCGCCGCGAGGGGGACGACGTGCTGGTCGAGGTGCCGGTCACGCTGAAGGAGGCGGTTCTGGGTGGCCGCGTCACCGTGCCGACCGTCACCGGGCCGGTCACGCTCACCGTGCCGAAGGGCTCCGACAGCGGCGCGGTGCTGCGCCTGCGCGGCCGCGGCGTGCCGGCGCGCGGCCCCCGCCCGGCGGGCGACCAGTTGGTGACGCTGCGGGTGGTGCTGCCGGATGCCGACGACAAGCTCGAGGCGTTCCTGCGCACCTGGTCGCCGGCGCGCGAGGTGGACCCGCGCGCGGCCCTCAACAGCAGCAAGTGATGGCGGGCGAACCCCCGCAGCGTACCGCGCGCGCCCAGGCCGAGCTGGAGGCCCGCCGCGCGCGCGAGGCCGCGGCGCTGCGCGCCAATTTGCGCCGCCGCAAGGCCCAGCAGACCGCCCCGCAGCCGCCGACGCCACCGCCCGCGTCACCCGGGAGCGAGCCGAAGTGAGCGCGCCGGCCGGCCAGTCCCAACCCAGCCAATTGCCCCGGTGCGTCGCGATGGGCTAGGCAGCGTGTTCCGCTTCAAAGGCCCCTGACCATGCCCGTGATGGCCGACCGCTGGATACGCCGCATGGCGCAGGAACATGGCATGATCGAGCCCTTCATCGAGGCGCAGAAGCGCGAGGGCGTGATCAGCTACGGCCTGTCCTCCTATGGCTACGACGCCCGGGTCGCCGACCAATTCAAGATTTTCACCAATGTGGACAGCGCCGTGGTGGACCCGAAGCACTTCAACCCGGACAGCTTCGTCGATCGCAAAGGCCCGGTGGCGATCATCCCGCCCAACAGCTTCGCGCTCGCCCACACCATGGAATACTTCCGCATCCCACGGGACATCCTGGTGGTCTGCCTCGGCAAATCCACCTACGCCCGCTGCGGGATCATCGTGAACGTGACCCCGCTCGAGCCGGAGTGGGAGGGCCAGGTCACCATCGAGATCAGCAACACCACGCCGCTGCCGGCGCGCATCTATGCCGGCGAGGGCATCTGCCAATTCCTGTTCCTGCAGGGGGCCGAACCCTGCGAAGTCAGCTACGCCGACCGCGCGGGCAAGTACATGCGCCAACGCGGCACCGCCCTGCCCCGGATGTGAGGATGCAAGCCATGGACAAGATCCGCATCCGCGGCGGCCGCCCGCTGTCGGGCGAAATCCTGATCGGCGGG
The DNA here is from genome assembly GCA_965199105.1 of Acetobacteraceae bacterium. GTDB lineage: Bacteria > Pseudomonadota > Alphaproteobacteria > Acetobacterales > Acetobacteraceae > LMUY01. The sequence goes on from CBDAQO010000002.1 coordinate 3,532,061, forward strand.
GCCAAGAACGCCGCCCTGCCGCTGATGGCCGCCGCCCTGCTGACCGAGCAGCGCCTGGTGCTCACCAACGTGCCCCGGCTGGCCGACATCGAGACCATGACCAGCCTGCTCAGCCAGCACGGCATCGCCGTCGAGCAGGCGGGCGAGGATGGCCGCAGCCTGTCGCTCGGCGGGGCGATCCGCTCCACCGAGGCGCCCTATGACATCGTGCGCAAGATGCGGGCTTCGTTCCTCGTGCTGGGGCCGCTGCTCGCCCGCTGCCAGGAGGCGCGCGTCTCGCTGCCCGGCGGCTGCGACATCGGCACCCGCCCGGTGGACCTGCACCTCAAGGGCCTGGAGCAGATGGGCGCCCGCATCGACCTGCAGGCTGGCTACATCAACGCCACCGCGCCGGGCGGGCTGCAGGGTGCGGTGATCGCGCTGCCGTTCGCCTCGGTGGGCGCGACCGAGAACCTGCTGATGGCCGCCAGCCTGGCGAATGGCCAGACCACCATCGCCAACGCCGCCCGCGAGCCGGAGATCGGCGACCTGGCGCGCTGCCTGGTGGCGATGGGCGCCCGCATCGAGGGCATCGGCACCGGCACGCTCAAGATCGAGGGGGTTCCGGCGCTGCATGGCGCGACCCACCCGATCATCCCCGACCGCATCGAGGCCGGCACCTATGCCTGCGCCGCCGCCATCACCGGCGGCAACGTGCTGCTGCGCGGCGCCGAGCTGGAGCACCTGGCCGCCGTCGGCACCGTGCTGGACAGCGCCGGGGTGGAGCTGGCCGCCGACCATGGCGGCGTGCGCGTCACCCGCAGCAACGGCCTGCATGGCACGGACGCGATGACCGGCCCCTATCCTGGCTTCCCCACCGACATGCAGGCCCAGTTCATGGTGCTGATGAGCGTGGCGACGGGTGCAGCGATGCTGACCGAGACCATCTTCGAGAACCGCTTCATGCATGTCAGCGAACTCGCGCGGATGGGCGCGCACATCAACGTGCATGGCGCGTCGGCCATCGTGCGCGGCGTGGCCGGCCTCTCCGGTGCGGAGGTGATGGCCACCGACCTGCGCGCCAGCGCCTCCCTGGTGATCGCCGGCCTGGCCGCAACCGGCGACACGGTGGTCAGCCGCGTCTACCACCTCGACCGCGGCTACGAGTCGCTGGAACAAAAGCTGGCGGCATGCGGTGCGAATATCGAACGCGTTCCATGACCTGAATCCATCTTGCGCAAAGACTTACAACGGGTTATACAGAGATATAACAGAGAAGTACTTTCCAATGCACATCACCAGCCTGCGCAAGGTCGGCGGCTCGGTCATGCTCGCTGTTCCCCCCGCGCTGCTCGATATTCTGCACCTTGCGCCGGGCGCGAAGGTCGGGCTTGCGGTCGATAACGGGCACTTGGTGGTCGAGCCGCAAACCCGGCCGCGCTACACGCTCAGCGAATTGCTGGACACTTCCGATTATTCGCAGCCGCAGCCGGCGGAGGAGCGTGAGTGGGCCGACGCCCCCGCAAGAGGCCGCGAGCTGCTGTGAACCGGGGCGATATCTATCAGGTCTCGCTCGATCCGACCGAGGGTTGTGAACAGCAGGGCTTCCGCCCCGTCCTGGTGGTATCTCCCGCTGCATTCAACCGTGCGACAAAGCTGCCCGTGGTGCTGCCGATCACCAATGGCGGGGAGTTTGCCCGCCGCATCGGCTTCGCCGTGCCGATCTCCGGCATCAAGACCACTGGCGTAGTGCGTTGCGACCAGCCGCGCGTGCTCGACCTGGAAGCCCGCAACGGCCGCAAGATGGATGCCCTGCCTCCTGCCATTTTGGACGAGGTGATGGCCCGGGTGGCCACAATCTTCGAGACCTAGCGAAGGTCCGCCGTCAACCGAATCCGGCGCCGATATCGGACGCCTCAGCAATCCCCGCGCACCCATCTTCACCTCACCGTCCGTCCCGCAGCTCCGCTACCTGCTCCGGCGTGAGGAACCGCGTGCGGTGCCCCTGCAGCATCAGGAACAGCCGCGCCGTCTCCTCCAGCTCCTCCATCGCGCCGGCCGCCGCCGATAGCGACGTGCCCGCCACCACCGGCCCGTGGTTGGCGAGCAGCACGGCGTGGTGCTTGCCCACCAGCGGCCGCACCGCCTCGGCCAGCCGGCGGTCCCCGGGCGGGAAATACGGCACCAGCGGCAGACGCCCGATGCGCATGATATAGTAGGCGGTGATCGGCGGCAGCACGTCCGCCGGGTCGACGTCCGCCAGGCAGGACACCGCGACCGAGTGCGTCGAGTGCAGGTGCACCACGGCGGCGGCGTCCGGCCGGCCCTGGTACATCACGCGGTGCAGGAACTCCTCCTTGGTCGGCGCATCGCCCGAGACCACCGCGCCTTGCTCGTCCAGCAGGGTGAGCCGCGCCGGGTCGAGCGCGCCGAGCGAGGCGTTGGTGGGCGTCATGAGCCAGCCGCCGCGCTCCAACCGCACGCTGATGTTGCCCGAGGCGCCGAAGGTGAGCCCGCGGGAAAAGATGCTGGCGCCCAGGCGGCAGATCGCCTCGCGCGCCTCGCTTTCGGTCATGTCAGTCTCCCTCGATCCGGTTCAGCAGCGCCGGCGCCGCATCCTTAAGCGCCACGCCCGATCGCCCCGCCGCACGCATCGCCTCCAGCAGCCAGGCGATGCGGTGGGCGGCCTCTGCGGGCGGCAGGCCGTCGGCGCGGATGTTGGAGACGCAGTTGCGCTCCGCGTCCGTGGTGTCTGGCCGGGGCTGCCAGGTCAAGTAGGCGCCGAGGCTGTCCGGCGCGGAGAGCCCGGGCCGCTCGCCGATCAGCACCAGCACGGCGGCCGCGCCCAGCGCCAGCGCCACCGCATCGCCCACCGCCACCCGGCCCTGCCGCACCATGGTGAGCGGGCCGAGCCGCCAGCCGGCCAGCAACGGCCGCAACGCGCGCAGCACCGGTGGCGCATGGCGCTGCACCGCGGTGGCGGAGAGGCCGTCGGCCAGCACCAGCGCCAGGTCGTGCTCGCCCCGTTCCAAATGCATGTCGGGAGCAAGGCGGCGGCCAAGGTCGGGGCGCAGCAGGAACTCGGCCCGGTCGCGCGCGGCGCTGCTAACCACCAACGCCGGTCCGCATTCCGCCTGCAACGCCGCCTCGTCCAGCGCGGCATGCACCGCGTCGCGCGCCCGGGCATGGGCCAGGCGCAACGCCAGCAGCGGCGCGGTGGCCAGCGAGCCGCCGCTGCGGGACAGCCCGATGCGCGCCGCGGTGAGCGGGCGGATGCGCTCCCACGGGTCGGTCATGAGGGCAGCAGCGCGCGCATCGGCGCCGGCAAACCCGCCGGCCGCACCCGGCCCGCGCCGTCCAGCAGGCCCTGCCGCGCCAGCCAGGCCTCGAACTCCGGCGCCGGCCGCCGCCCGAACAGCTCGCGCATCGCCATCGCGTCGTGGAACGAGGTGCTCTGATAGCCGAGCATGATGTCGTCCGCACCCGGCACGCCCATGACGAAGTTCACGCCCGCGGCCACCAGCATCGCCAGCAGCGCGTCCATGTCGTCCGCGTCCGCCTCGGCGTGGTTGGTGTAGCAGACGTCGCAGCCCATCGGCACGCCGAGCAGCTTGCCGCAGAAATGGTCCTCCAACCCGGCGCGGACGATCTGCTTGCCGTCGGCCAGGTATTCCGGCCCGATGAACCCCACCACCGTGTTCACCAGCAGTGGCTTGAAGTGCCGCGCCACGGCATAGGCGCGGGCCTCCAGCGTCTGCTGGTCCACGCCGCAATGGGCGTTAGCGGAGAGCGCGCTGCCCTGCCCGGTTTCGAAATACATCACGTTGTCGCCCACCGTGCCGCGGCCCAGCGCCAGCGCCGCCTCGCGCGCCTCCGCCAGCAGCGCCAGGCTGATGCCGAAGCCGCGGTTGGTGCCCTCGCTGCCGCCGATGGACTGGAACACCAGGTCCACCGGGGAGCCGCGCCGGATCAGCTCAAGCGTCGTGGTCACGTGGGCCAGCACGCAGCTCTGGGTGGGGATGGCGAGCTTGGTGCGCGCCTCCTCCAGCATGCACAGCAGCCGATGGGTGCGCTCCGGGCTGTCGCTGGCGGGATTGATGCCAATCACCGCGTCGCCCGCGCCCAGCAGCAGCCCGTCCAGGATGGCGGCCGCGATGCCCGCCGGGTCGTCGGTCGGGTGGTTGGGCTGCAGCCGCACCGAGAGCCGGCCCGGCAGCCCCACCGTGGTGCGGAAGCGCGCCACCACGCTGCACCGCGCGGCGATTAGCATCAGGTCCTGCAGGCGGCACAGCTTGCTCACCGCGGCGGCCATCTCCGGCGTAAGCCCCGGCGCCAGCGCGGCCAGCGCCACGGGGGTCGCCGCGTCCGACAACAGCCAATCGCGCAGGCCGCCGACGGTGAGGTGGGCCACGGGCGCGAACGCCGCGGCGTCATGCGTGTCGCAGATCAGCCGGGTCACCTCGTCCGCCTCGTAGGGGATCACCGGGTCGTCCAGCAGGCGGCGCAAAGGCAGGTCCGCCAGCGTCATCTGCGCCGCCACCCGCTCCTCTGCCGACCCGGCGGCCAGCCCGGCCAGCACGTCCCCGCTGCGCAACGGCGTGGCGCGGGCCAGCAGCGTGCGCAGGTCGGGGAAGCTGTGGCGGGTGCTATCCAGCGTGGCGGTGAGCATGCAAGCGAGCATAGCGCCGACTGGTGGCACTGCACGGACAACCGTAGACTGCCGGCGTGAAACTGCTCGTCACCATCCCGCATGCCTTCCTTGACCTGCCGCATCCCCGCTACGGCTCCGAAACCGGGGATGGCGCCGGCCGCGCCGCCGCGTTGCGCCGCTGCGTCGCCACGCTGCACCAGACCTTCGGCAATGGCCACCGCTTGCACGGCGAAGACGACCTAGCGTGCAACACCGACCATGGTGGGGTCGCGGTGATCGTCTGCACCACCGGTACCCAGCATCTAATGGACACGCTGCCGCCGGGCCTCGCGCTGCACAAGCAGACCGACCTGCACCCGCGGCTGCTCGGCTTCATGTGCCAGGCGCTGCTGAAGGCCAACCTCGGCAAGTTCGACTGGTTTGGCTACCTGGAGGACGATTGCGAGATGGCGGACCCGCTCTGGTTCGACAAGCTTGCCTGGTTCAACGCGAGTTTCGGCCAGCTCGGCGCCTTCCTGCAGCCGAACCGCTTCGAAGTGTCCGAAGGCCCGGTCGGCAAGCTCTACATCGACGGCAACCTCGCCGACCCGGCGGCCTCCGCAGCGCTGCAGGACATCGCCGTCCGTCCCCGGCTGGTCGGCACCGCGCTCGGCCGCGCCTTCCGCTTCCGCCGGGTGCAAAACCCGCATGCCGGCTGCTTCTTCGCCAACGCCGCGCAGATGGCCACGCTCGCCGAACACCCCGAGTTCGGCCGCTTTTCCGACGCCTTCACCGGCCCGCTCGAATCCGCCGCCACCCTGCCCGCCCTACGCTGCTTTTCCGTCTACAAGCCCGCTCGCGAGAACGCCGACTTCCTCGAACTGCGCCACCTGAGCGGCCGCGTGCTGGACCACACAGTTCGATACACGAAGAGTGAAGCTGGATTGCTGAAGACGGTGATATGACCCGGCGATGAGTCTGGATCCCGAGGACTGGTCCGAGTTGCGCGCGCTCGGCCACCGCATGCTGGACGACATGGTCGACCACCTCGCGACCCTGCGTGACCGCCCCGTGTGGCAGCCGCCGCCGGAGGACGCCACCTGGCGACAAAAGCTGCCGCACGCGCCGCAGAGTGCCGCCAGCGTCTACCAGCAGTTCCGCAGCGACGTGCTGCCCTACTCGGTGGGTAACCTACACCCGGGCTTCATGGGCTGGGTGCATGGCGGCGGCACGGCCGTGGGCATGCTGGCGGAGCTGCTGGCCGGCGGGCTGAACGCCAATTGCGGCGGCCGCAACCACGCGCCGATCGCAGTCGAGCGGCAGGTGATCGCCTGGGCCGCGGAAATGCTCGGCCTGCCCCCCACCACCGCGGGCCTGCTCGTCACCGGCACCTCGATGGCCAACCTCATCGCGGTGCTGGTCGCGCGCCGCGCGGCGCTTGGCCCGGCCGTGCGCAGCGCCGGGCTGGGCGCCGCCCCGCTGGTCGCCTACGCCTCGCAGGCCGCGCATGGCTGCATCCCCGCCGCCTTCGACATGGCGGGCCTCGGCACCGACGCGCTGCATACCATCCCAACCGGGCCCGACGGGGCGCTGGACATGGCCGCGCTCGCCGCCGCCATCGCGCACGACCGGGCCGCCGGGCTGCAGCCCTTCATGGTGGTCGGCACCGCCGGTAGCGTAGACACCGGCGCCATCGACGACCTGGCCGCCCTGGCAGATTGGTGCGCCGCACAGCGCGTGTGGCTGCATGTCGATGCGGCCTTCGGGGCCATGGCCATGCTCGCGCCCACGTTGCGCCCGCGGCTGCGCGGCATCGAGCGCGCCGACAGCGTCGCGTTCGACTTCCACAAATGGGCACAGGTGCCATACGACGCCGGCTGCATCCTGGTGCGCGACCCCGCCCACGCGCTGGACACGTTCGCACAGGACACCAACTACCTGCGGCGCGAGGGTCGCGGCCTCGCTGGCGGTCATCCCTGGCCGTGCGATTTCGGGCCGGATTTGTCGCGCGGCTTTCGAGCGCTGAAGGTCTGGATGACGCTCGCCACCTATGGTGCGGACGCGCTGGGCGCCACCGTGGCGCAAAGCTGCGCGCTGGCAGAGCGGCTCGGGGCCGCCGTTGCGCGGGAGCCGGCGCTCGAACTGCTCGCCCCCGTCCGCCTCAATATCGTCTGTTTTCGCGTGTGCGAACTAAGCGACGCCGGCAACGCGGCCCTGGTGGTGCGGCTGCAGGAGCAAGGGCAGTTCGCGCCGTCCACCACGCGGGTCGAAGGCCGGTTGGCCATTCGCGCTGCCGTCGTAAACCATCGCACCGCAGCATCCGACGTCGACGGCTTGCTTAGGGCCGTCCTTACCGAAGCCGAAGCGCCCTACGCGTGCTCGTAATATGGGCTGCTCCACATCAGCAGGACGCGCTCGCCCTGCTCGGCGCCGTGCTGCGCCAACCACTGATGCAACTGGTATTCGGTAAACGTGACCTCGCGCGTCATGGTGTCGCCAGGCGGGCCGTCGATCGACGACTCATACCGGCCCACCTGGAGCTCCAGCACGGCTGGCTCCCGGCCTGGGTCGGACGGCTTCAACGCTGCGAGGTCGTCCGCCTCCCGCAAATCCATGGGAGCATTCGCAAGGTCGAACATTTTAATGGTGCGAAAGGATGTCATGAGGGCCTCTGCCACAAGCCGGGTGTATTTGAACTGGTTATTTGTGCCGGGTTTGGCTAGCCAATTGCTAGATGGGGAAGTGGTATTTCCGCGCTAATGATGCGTTTGCAAACTGCAAAGCGATTGTCCTCGCAGCCTTCATCCTGACCTATGTCTGCGACCTGTGAAACGGAGTTCCGCCGTATGAGCCGACTGGCTATGGTTTTCGCCCTCCTCCTTGTCCCCGCTTTGGCGCAAGCCCAGTCGGTTCACCTCGCCGCCCATCGCGCCACCTATACCCTGGCGCTCGACGACGCGCGCGGCGGCGATATCACCGGCGTGACCGGCACCATGGCCTACGAGGTGACGGACGCATGCGACGGCTGGGCGGTCAAGCAGCGCCTCGAAATGACGCTGTCCAATCGCGACGGCCAGGACGTTCAGATGATATCCGACTACCTCACCTGGGAAAGCAAGGACGGCAAGCAACTGCGCTTCCATATGAAGCAAACCACCGACACCGCGGTGACCGAGCAGGTCGACGGCGAGGCCTCGCTGACCGCCACCGGCGGACCCGGCGTCATCCATTACTCGACCCCCGCCGACAAGACCCTGCCCCTGCCGACCGGCACGCTGTTTCCGATGTCGCATACGGCTGCGATCATTGCTGCGGCGCAAGGCGGCAAGAAGTTCCTGACTTTGCCGCTGTTCGATGGCACCGGGGACGATGGCGCCCAGAACACGTCGGTATTCATCAGCACTTGGACCGGCCCGTCCGCAGCGCCTTACCCCGACTTGGCGCTGCTGCCCTCCGGCCGCGTCCGCGTGGCGTTCTTCCCGCGCAAGGACGACGCGACCTCGCCCGATTACGAGGTGGGCATGCGCTATTGGGACAACGGCGTGGCGGACGACCTCAACATGGACTTCATCGACTTCGTGGTGAACGGCAAGCTCACCTCGTTCTCCATGCCGCCAAGCCGGTGCTGAGTGCGGTTGCAGTCGAGCGGGGCTGAGCGCTTAACCGGCCGTTAAGCACTCCGATGGTATCAACGGGCACACCTTAGGGTTCGTCCAATGATCTCTCGCCTGTCGATCGCTCGGCAATTCCTCCTTTTGGCCAGCCTTGGCGTGCTCCTCACCGTCGCCGGTGTCGGGCTCAGCCTCGAGCGCAGCCGCAACGTGGCGTTTGATGCCAAGCGGACCGAGATCAAGAACGAGACGGAGGAAGGCGCGGCGATCATCCGCCATTTCATCCAACGCGAGCAGCGCGGTGAACTGACGCGGGAGCAGGCCCAAGCGCAAGCGTTCGAGGCAGTCCGGGCGATAAAGTTCGAGGGTGTCAATTACGTTGCCGTCCTGAAGTATGACGGTACGTCCATCGTCAACGGCAACAAAGATATTGAGGGCAAGAACATCCTCGACCTCAAGGACCTGTATGGCGTGCGGCTGGTCGAAGCTCAGCTCGCAGTCGCGAAATCCGGCACACCGGGCTTTGCGAATTTCCATTGGAAGAAAATTGGTGAGACGACGCCGAAGCTGAAAATGTCATACAACATCGGCATCCCAGAGTGGCAGATCGACGTCGCAAGCGGTGACTTTGCCGACGATATCGATACCATGCTGATCCGCAGCGCGGTCCGCTTGCTCGAAATCTTCGTTCCGCTGTTCCTGATCTACCTGACGATCGTGTATTACATGCGGCGGGAGCTTTCCCGGCTCATCGGGTCGCTGTCCGCCAACATGCGCCGCCTCGCCCAGGGGGACCTTGCGGTCGAAATCGCCCCCAACCAGCGCCGTGATGAACTCGGGCAGATGTCGGAGGCGCTGGTCACCTTCCGTCAAGCGGCGTGCGACAAAGCCAAGTTGGAGGCCGAGGCCGCCGACATCCGCCAGCGCGCCGACGAGGACCGCAGGCACCGCGCCCAAGAGGAAGAGGCGGCCGCCCATGACCAAGCCGTCATCGTGGAGGCACTGGCAGCCGGGCTGGAGAAGCTCGCCGGCGGAGACCTGACCTACCGCCTGACGACCGCGTTCCCACCCGGTTCGGAGAAGCTGCGCACCGACTTCAACGCCGCTGTCGGCCGCCTCGAAGAGACCCTCACGGTCATCGCCAGCAACACACAGAGCATCCGCTCCGGCTCCGGCGAAATCACCTCCGCGGCAGACGACCTGTCGCGCCGCACCGAGCAGCAGGCGGCGAGCCTGGAAGAAACCGCGGCCGCACTCGATGAGATCACCGCCACCGTGCGCAAGACGGCGGAGGGCGCCACCCATGCCAACGACTTGGTCTCCACGGCCAAGCGCGAAGCGGAGACGTCGGGCGGCATCGTGAAAGAGGCCGTGCAGGCGATGGGCGCCATCGAGCAATCCTCGGCGCAGATCGGCCAGATCATCGGGACGATCGACGAGATTGCCTTCCAGACCAATTTACTCGCGCTCAACGCCGGCGTCGAAGCCGCCCGCGCCGGAGATGCCGGGCGTGGCTTCGCGGTGGTCGCATCCGAAGTCCGAGCCCTCGCACAACGGTCCGCGGGTGCGGCCAAGGAGATCAAACAGCTCGTCGCCGCGTCCACCGGTCACGTGACATCGGGCGTGAGGCTCGTTGGAGAAACCGGCCAGGCGCTTGGCCGCATCGTCACCCAGGTAGCCGAACTCAACACCGTGGTGGCCGAAATCGCATCCTCCGCCGCGGAGCAGGCAACTGGCCTGGCGCAGGTCAACACCGCGGTGAACCAGATGGACCAGGTCACGCAGCAGAACGCGGCCATGGTCGAACAGACCACCGCGGCAAGCCACTCCTTGGCGCGCGAAACGGAGGAGCTCACCACCCTCGTCGGCCGCTTCCGCGTGATGGCGCCCGGCGCAACCAACCCGGGCAAAGCCACCAAGGACGTTACCGCGCGGCCCGCTCCCAAGCCCACGTCGAAGGCCGGCGCAAAGCCAATCCCGGCGCCGGCTCGCCGCCCGCACGCCACGGCAACCGCGCTCGCCTTGACCACGCATGATGCCGATTGGGAGGAGTTCTAGCCCTCAAAACAGCCTCTCCCCCGAGCTGGCGGGAGAGGCTCAGCGGCGAACTGACCACGATCAAGACCACTCCCGACCGACCACGCTAGCCTCCAGAGCCCGTCCGCCCCCACACCGTGCCGACCGCCTAAGCGTCCCGCGCGGTGCGTCGAACTCCGCCGCCGAACCCACGACCCCGCCCGATCGCTCCCTCGCCGAACTTGGCCCGCAAGGCATCCACCGCCGCCTGCGCCGCGACCCGGCGGCCTACATCCGGATCGGCCAGGTCCCCCCAGTCGGCGGTATTACCGGCCACCAAGGGGGACGCCCCGATCCCGATCAGCCGAAACGCCGTGCCGTCGGTCTCCCGCAGCAGCAGCGCTCGCGCCGCGGCAAACAGCACGTCGGGCAGCACCGTCGGGCCCGGCAGCCGCGCCGCGCGGGTGCGCAGGGCGAAACGGCTTGTCTTCAGCTTTAGCACGACGCCGCCGGCAGCCAACTCCTTCTCCCGCAACCGCCGGGCCAGCTTCTCACTGAGCAACCAGAGCGGACGCTCGAGTGCGGCGGCATCCACCAAATCCTGGTCAAACGTGGTCTCGGCGCTCACCGACTTGGTATCGTGCTCGGCGGTGATGGCGCGCGAGTCTTCACCACGGGCGCGCCGCGCTAGGGCGGGGCCGTCGTCGCCCAATCGGTCCCGCGCGGTACGGTCGTCCAGTGCCGCCAGGTGGCCCAAATGCGTGATCCCGCGCGTCGCCAGCCGTTTCTCCAGCGCCGGGCCGATGCCGGGAAGCTTGCGCACCGGCCAGGGGGCGAGCAGCGCCGGCGCTTCCAACCCGATCACGGCGAACCCTCGCGGCTTGTCCAGCCCGGCCGCCAGCTTGGCCAGCAACCGGTTGCGGGCCAACCCGATCGAGACCGTGATGCCCACCTCCGCCTCGACCTCACGGGCAAAGCGCGCCAGCACCGAGGCCGGCGGCGCGCCATGCAGCGCCTGCGTGCCCGCCAGGTCCACCACCGCCTCATCGATGGAGAGCGGCTGCACCAACGGGGAGAGCCGCGTCATCAGCGCCCGTATCGCCCGGGAGGCGGCGGCATATTTGGCGAAGTCCGGCCGGATCACCACCGCGTCGGGACAAGCCTTCAGCGCCTTGAACATCGGCATGGCCGAGCGACAACCATACATCCGCGCGACGTAGCACGCCGCCGTCACCACGCCGCGCGTGCCGCCGCCCACCAGCACGGGGCGGCTGGCGAGCTCCGGGCGGTCGCGCTTCTCCACGCTGGCGAAGAAGGCGTCGCAGTCGATGTGCGCGATGCTGAGCTGGAACAGCTCCGGGTGGCGAACCACGCGCGTGCCGGCGCACACCGGGCAAACCGGCGAGTCAGTGGCAATGAAGCAGTCGCGGCAGAGCCCGGCCATTCAAAGCCCCGCCATTCAGGGCGGCCACAACCAGGCCGCGCCGCGCACGCCCGAGCTGTCGCCGTGCGCCGGCCGCAGTATCGGCGTGTTGGAGACGTCGCTGAACACATGGCGGCCAATCAGCGCCGGAAGCTGCTCGTAGAGATGGGCCATGTTGGAAAGCCCGCCGCCGAGCACCACCGCGTCCGGATCGAGCAGGTTGACCACTTGCGCCAAGCCCCGCGCCAGGCGGTCGACATGGCGAGCGAGCGCGGCGGCGGCCACCGGGTCTCCGGCCGCGGCACGGCCGGGAATGGCGCTGGCGTTCCGCGCGCCGGGGCCGTCGCAATCCCGCGCCAAGCCGGGCCCGGAGACCATGGTCTCGAGGCAGCCTTCCTTGCCGCACCAGCACATCGGCAGCGGGCGGTCAGCCTCCATCACCCACGGCAGCGGGTTGTGGCCCCACTCGCCGGTGATGTGGTTGCGCCCCGCCAACACCCGCCCGTCCACAACGAGCCCCGCCCCACAGCCAGTGCCGATGATGACCCCGAACACCGTGCGCAGCCCCGCGGCGGCGCCGTCCGACGCTTCCGACAGCGCAAAGCAGTTGGCGTCGTTCTCCACCCGCACCTCACGGCCCAGCAAGCCGGCCAGGTCGCGGTCCAGCGGATGGCCGTTCAGGCCCACCGAGTTCGCGTTCTTCACCAATCCGGTCACCGGGCTGATCACGCCGGGAATGCCAACCCCCACGCTGACCGAACGGCCAAACTCGGCCTCCACGGCCAGCACGGCGTCCGCCATGGCGCGCACGGTGGCCTCATAGCTGGGCGGCGTGGCGGCCCGGCGACGCAACAGCAGGTCCGCATCGGGGCCGAGCACGGCCCATTCCACCTTGGTGCCGCCTAAGTCGATCCCCAACCGCAAAGCGCCGTCCGACTGCATGCTGCCTCCCCGGTCGGCCCAGACTAGCCGGTTCGACCCAGCAGCCCAACCCTTGCCGCGTACCGGGCTAGCCTCCAGGATAGCATCATGGCGACCGAGACCCTGCTGGATGTGAAGGGCATGAACTGCCCGCTGCCCGTGCTGCGCGCCAACCGGGCGCTGCGCAGCCTCGCACCCGGCGACAAGCTGCGGGTGTTGGCCACCGATCGCGCTTCGGTCGCCGATTTCCGCGCGTTCTGCCGCGAAACGGGCCATGCGCTGATGAGCGTGAGCGAGGAATCCGGCGTGTTCTCGTTCACCATCCGCCGCCGCGTGGAGGAGCCGGCATGAACCCGGTGGCGCTGATCAGCCATCCCGCCTGCGCCGGCCATGACCCCGGCCCGTATCATCCCGAATGCCCGGCCAGGATCCGCGCCGTGTTGCAAGCGCTGGAACATCCCGACTTCGCGCCGTTGCTGCGCGAGCAAGCCCCCCAGGCCACGCGCGAACAATTGGAGCGCGCGCACCCAGCCGCGTATGTCGAGCGGGTGCTCGCGCTGCTGCCCGAGCCCGGCGAGCGCATCGCCATCGACCCCGACACGGTGGTCGGCCCCGGCAGCTTGGAAGCCGTGTTGCGCGCGGCCGGCGGCTCGGTGGCGGCGGTGGACGCGGTAATGGCGGGCCGGGCGAGTGCCGCCTTCGCCGCGGTGCGCCCGCCGGGCCATCATGCCGAGACCGAGCGCGCCATGGGCTTCTGCTTCTTTAACAACGCTGCCGTGGCGGCGCGGCATGCGCGCGCACGCTGGGGGCTCGCGCGGGTCGCCGTGGTCGATTTCGACGTGCACCACGGCAACGGCACCGAAGACATTGCCGGCCCCGACCCGGCGTTGTTCTACGCCTCGAGCCATCAGCACCCCTGCTACCCAGGCACGGGTTCGCCCCGCGAGCGCGGCGTGGCCGGCAACGTGGTGAACGTGCAACTGCCGCCCGGCACCGGCAGCGAGCACTTCCGCGCCGCGTGGGACGGCACCATCCTGCCCGCGCTCGCCGCCTGGCGGCCCGAACTGCTGATCATCTCCGCCGGGTTCGACGCCCACCGTGCCGACCCGCTGGCGGAATTGCGGCTGGAAACCGCCGATTTCGCCTGGCTGACCGACCGGCTGCTCGCCGTGACCGACCCGCATACCGGTGGCCGCGTGGTGTCGCTGCTGGAGGGTGGCTACGACCTGGACGCGCTCGCCGACGCCAGCGCCGCGCATGTCCGCCGCCTGATGCGGCTGTAGCCGCCGCGCTGACGACTTCGTTACGCCAACCCTTGCGCGGCTGCGCGGCCTCCATCATGGTCGCCGGCGGGGGGCATTCGCCCGGACGTCGATAAGGAAGCGTGAATGCGCCTTGCGGTGCTCAAGGAAACAGCCGCAGCGGAAACCCGCGTGGCTGCCACGCCGGAAACGGTCAAGAAGCTGATTGCGCTCGGCCTCAGCGTCGCCATCGAGGCGGGCGCCGGGTCGGCAGCGTCCATTCCGGACGGTGATTTCGCCGCCGCCGGGGCCGAAATCGTGCCCAACGCCGCTGCCGCCCTGGCTGGCGCGGGGATCGTGTTCAGCGTGCAGACCCCGGATGCCGAGCTGCGCAGCCACATCGCGCGGGGGGCGCTGCTGGTCTGCGTCACCAACGCCGGCTCCGACCCGGCGCTGCCTGCAGCCCTTGCCGCGGCGGGAATCGACGTCGCCGCGATGGAGCTGCTGCCCCGCATCACCCGCGCGCAGGCGATGGACGTGCTGTCCTCCCAGGCCAACCTGGCCGGCTACCGCGCCGCGGTGGAAGCGGCGACGGCGTTCGACCGCGGGTTCGCCATGATGATGACCGCGGCCGGCACGGTGCCGCCGGCGCGGGTGTTCGTGGTGGGGGCGGGGGTCGCCGGGCTGCAGGCCATCGCCACCGCGCGGCGGCTGGGGGCAATCGTCTCCGCCACCGACGTGCGGCCGGCCGCCAAGGAGGAAATCCGCTCGCTCGGCGCCACCTTCGTGGGCGTGGAGGACGAGGAGACCGCGGTGCAGACCGGCGCCTACGCCCGCACCATGAGCGACGCCTTCCGCGCCAAGCAGGCCGCCCTGCTCACCACCACCGTGGCCAAGAACGACATCGTCATCTGCACCGCCCTGGTCGCCGGCGGCCGCGCGCCCGTCATCATCACGGCCGACATGGTGGCAGGGATGCGGCCCGGCAGCGTTGTGGTGGACATTGCCGCCGACGCCGGGGGCAATTGCGGCGCCACCGTGCCCGGCGAGCTGATCCACACTCCGAACGGCGTGAAGGTGGTGGGCTGGCGCAACTGGCCAGGCCGCATCCCGGCTGCGGCCACCAGCCTTTACGCGCGCAACCTGCTGACTTTCCTCACCACGTTCTGGGACAAGGAGGCCAACGCCCCCAAGCTTCCGGACGACGACGCCATCGTGCAGGGCACCATGCTCACCCGCGGCGGCGCCGTGGTGCACGCCCGCTACAAGAGCGCCCCCGAGCCCGCCCCGACTGGAGCCGCTGCATGAACCCGAACAACCTGGCCGACCAGGCCGCCACCCTGTCGCAACAGGCTGCCATCTTGGCGGTCGAGCTGCGCGACATGGCGGGCCATGCCGTGACCGCCACCGCCCCGGTCGCGGCCGTGGTCGAGCCGTTCATCTACCTGCTGGCCGTGTTCCTGATGGCCTGCTTCGTCGGCTACTACGTGGTTTGGAACGTGACGCCGGCGCTGCATTCGCCGCTGATGGGGGTGACCAACGCGATCTCTTCGGTGATCATCGTGGGCGCCATGCTGGCCACTGGGCTGGGCGACAGCATCGCGGCCAAGGTGTTCGGCTTCCTCGCCGTGACGCTGGCGAGCGTGAACATCTTTGGCGGCTTCACCGTGGTGCAGCGCATGCTGGCGATGTTCAAGCCGCGCCTCCCGGCCAAAAAGTAGGCGCGGCGCCATGTCCCCCAGCCTGACCGCGCTCGCCTACCTGGTCGCCGCCGTCCTGTTCATCCTGGCCCTGCGCGGGCTGTCCAATCCGACCAGTTCGCGCCAGGGCAACCTGTTCGGCATCATCGGCATGGCCATCGCCATCATCGCCACGCTGCTGCGAGGCGGCATCGGCGGTGGCGGCTACACGCTGATCATCCTGGGCATCCTGATCGGCGGCGGCATCGGCGTGACGGTCTCGCGCCGCATCCAGATGACCGCGCTGCCGCAACTGGTGGCCGCATTTCACTCGCTGGTGGGCCTGGCCGCGGTCTTCGTGGCCGCCGCCGCGCTGAATGCCCCGGTGGCGTTCGGCATCGGCACGCCGGGCCACGTCTATGCCGAAAGCCTGGTCGAGATGTCGATCGGGCTGGCCATCGGCGCCATCACCTTCACCGGGTCGCTGATCGCGTTTGCCAAGCTCCAGGCGCTGATGAAGGGCGCGCCGATCACCTTCAAATACCAGCATCAGCTAAATGCCGGTCTGGGCGTGCTGCTGCTGGTGCTGATCGTGGTGTTCTGCGCCACCGCCAGCCAGTTCGTGTTCTGGCTGATCGCGCTGCTGGCCCTGGCGCTTGGCTTCCTGCTGATCATCCCGATCGGCGGGGCTGACATGCCGGTCGTGGTGTCGATGCTGAACAGCTACTCCGGCTGGGCGGCCTGCGGCATCGGGTTCACCATCCAGAACCTCGCGCTCATCATCACCGGGGCGCTGGTGGGCGCGTCCGGCGCGATCCTGTCGTACATCATGTGCAAGGGCATGAACCGCTCGATCCTGAACGTGCTGCTGGGCGGCTTCGGCGCCGAGGCGGGTGGCCCGGCGGTGGCGCAGGGCGGCGAGGCGCGCCCGGTGAAGGCCGGCAACGCCGACGACGCCGCCTTCATCATGAAAAACGCCTCCAAGGTGATCATCGTGCCGGGTTACGGCATGGCGGTGGCCCAGGCGCAGCACGCCCTGCGCGAGATGGCGGACCTGCTGAAGCAGGAGGGGGTGGTGGTGAAATACGCCATCCACCCGGTGGCGGGGCGCATGCCGGGCCACATGAACGTGCTGCTCGCCGAAGCCAGCGTCCCGTATGACGACGTGTTCGAGCTCGAAGAGATCAACAACGACTTCGCCACCGCCGACGTCGCCTACGTGATCGGCGCCAACGACGTGACCAACCCGGCGGCCAAGACCGATAAGAGCTCGGCCATCTACGGCATGCCCATCCTGGAGGTGGAAAAAGCCGCCACGGTGCTGTTCATCAAGCGCTCCATGGCGTCGGGCTATGCCGGGGTGGACAACGAGCTGTTCTTCCGCCCCAACACGATGATGCTGTTTGCCGACGCCAAGAAGATGACCGAGCAAATCGTCCAGGCGCTCGGGCACTGAGCCACGAGCTTCACGCTGCGGGTAGGCAGCACCTCGGCTTACGTTTCCTAACAGTTCGTCCATTGGAGGACATGAACGCCGACTTACCTGATGCGTAGGGTCGCCCGTCCCCCCTTTAGGTGAATCTGCATGCAAGCCGTCGCCTCTCCAACCCGCCAGCGCGATCTGCGGATCGACGTCATTCGCGGCTTGGCGCTGTTGATGATCTTCGTCGATCACATGCCGAACGACCTGCTGAACCGGGTCACGCTGCACAATTTCGGGTTCGCCGACGCGGCCGAGGTGTTCGTGCTGTTGGCGGGTTATTCCGCGATGCTGGCCTATGGCCGCTCGTTCCAGCGCGACGGCGCCGTCCGCGGCCTGCGCAAGGTGGCGGTGCGCTGCGCCCGGATTTACCTGTTCCAGGCCGGGCTGCTGCTGACCACGCTACTGGTGGTGGAAGGCTGGTCGCTGCATTACCACATCAAACCCGGTATCATGGCGCCCATTCTCGGCGCCCCGGTGAAGGGGCTGGCGCACGGGCTGACGTTGAGCGCGTTGCCAAGCTACCTCGACATCCTGCCGCTCTACGTCGTACTGCTGGCAGTGTTTCCACTGATCTATTTCGGCCTGCGCCGGGCGCCGGTGCTCACCATGGTGCTCTCGGCCTGCGTGTGGGCGGCAGCGGGCCGGTTTCAGCAACTTGACCTGCCGAACTGGCTGGACGGGCATGGCTGGTATTTCGACCCGTTCGCCTGGCAGTTCCTGTTTGCCATTGGCGCGGTGCTCTACATGCTCACCGCGCGCGGCGCCGGGTCGCTGCCGCGCAACGTGTGGCTGGTGCGCCTCTGTGTCGCCTACCTGGCCTTCGCCTTCATCCAGGGCGCGCCGTTCCAGGATTGGAACCTGCCGAACCTGCATCCGCTGGCCATGGCACAGCCCGACAAGTCGCGGCTAAACTGGCTCCGCATCATCGACATCCTGTGCCTGTTCTACATTACGATGAGTTCGCAGGCGGTCCGCTCCCTCGCCAATAAGGCCTGGCTGCGCCCGTTGGCGGCGTGCGGCCAGCACTCGCTTGAGGTGTTTTCACTGGGCTGCGTGCTGGCGCTGTTGGGCCGGCTGGTGTTCCGCACCGACGGGGTGAGCCTTGCCACCGAGGTGGGGGTGAACGTGGTCGGGCTGACTGCAATGTGCGCCGCCGCGCTGTGGCTGAGCCATGGCCGCACCGTCGCCAAGGCGCAGCAGGAGCGGGCCAGCCTGCCCTTGCTCAAGCGGGAACCGGCCTGACCCGAGTGAGGGGTAATGTGCTGGAAAGCACGCGGCGGCCGGCGCTGCTGGGTAGCGGACCGTCGACCTTAGTCGGCTAGTTAGGTTGGGTGCCAACTGGCTCTGTCGGGATAGCGGCCGCGGCCCGAAGGCATCTCAGCGCAGCCTTCCTTCTCCCTCTCCCGCGGGCGGGAGAGGGTTTTGGCGGCGACGCGGGCTGATTCGACTGTCCTTGTTAGGTTTGGGCGGAGCCCGGCAGGCTGCTAGGGGTTGGTCCAGCCATGGGCTTGCGCCACCTGTTGCACCTTGGTGACGATTTCCGGCTGGAAGCCCTGGATCCAGTGGCTGAGGCTGGTCAGGCGGGCCGCGGCCAGCGTCGGTTGTGCCGCGACCAGGTCCTTGCCGGCCGGGCTGTCATAGAAGGCGATGATCGCGCGCAGGTCGGGTTCGCTCAACGCTTGCGCGTAGCTGGTAGCCTGCGCCGTCAGCAGGTCGTCGAAATGCTCGTTCAGCACTGGCATCATCGCCTCGTTCACCAGCGTCTGCGCCTTCGCCGGGTCGCTCACGCCCATCTGCGTGACCATCCCGGCAAGCGGAACGCGCATGGCGGCGAAGGTCTGGTCCTTGTTGCCGGTGGTGATCTCGACCAGTTGCCGGCCCAAGTTCAGCGCCTCCGGGCTTGGCGCGGCGGCGGGTGGCGTCGCCTGCGCCCAACACGGCGGCGCCGCCAGGAGGGAAGCCAACAACGGGAGACACAGCCGAGCACGCATCCGATCTCTCCAACACATTACCCCAAGTTAACGCGGCTCAAGCCAGTCGTTGCAACAACGCTTGGGTAAATTCCGCTGTGGTGGCGCGTCCGCCCAGGTCACCGGTGCGCACGCCACCCTCGTTTAGCACCGCGCTAATGCCGGTCTCCAGCCGCTGGCGCAGCTCGGGCAACCCGGCATGTTCCAGCATCAGTCCGGCGGCCAACAACACGGAGGTGGGGTTGGCAATGCCCTTGCCCGCGATGTCTGGCGCGGAGCCGTGCACCGCCTCGAAGATCGCTGCGGTGGTGCCGATGTTGGCGCCCGGCGCCATGCCCAAGCCGCCCACCAGCCCGGCCGCCTCGTCCGACAGGATGTCGCCAAACAGGTTGGTCGTGACGATCACGTCGAACTGCCAGGGGTTCAGCACAAGCTGCATCGCACAGGCGTCCACGATGCGGTCGTCCATCACCACGCGCCCCTCATACGCCTTGGCCACCGCCCGCCCCTCCTCGAGGAACAGCCCGGTCAACGCCTTGAGCACATTGGCCTTGTGCACCACCGTCACCTTCTTGCGGCCGTTGCGCACGGCATACTCGAAGGCATAGGTGAGGATGCGGCGAGCGCCGGCGCGGGTGTTGACGCCGGAGGAGATCGCCACGCCGTGGTTGTCGTCGCCGATCGGGATGTAGTGCTCGAAGGCGACGTAGAACCCTTCCAGGTTCTCGCGGATGATCACCAGGTCGATGTCCTCGTAGCGGCCGCCCGGGATCAGCGTGCGCGCCGGGCGCAGGTTGGCGTACAGGTGGAATTCCTCGCGCAGCCGCACGTTGACCGAGCGGAAGCCGCCGCCGACCGGGGTGGTGAGCGGGCCCTTCAGCGCGAGCCGGGTGCGGCGGATGCTCTCCAGAGTGGCGGGCGGCAGCGGGTCACCGGCCACCTCCACCGCGGCCATGCCGCCCAACTGCCGATCCCACGCGAACGGGCGGCCCAGCGCGTCCAGCACCGCCACCGTCGCTTCGATCACCTCGGGTCCGATGCCGTCGCCGGCGATCAGAGTGGCTTCCATCATGCTGACACTCTCCTTGACCACACCAACCTACCGATTGTGCGACGCAACGTCACCCATTGGCGGCGGTAGACGGCGGCAGCCACCCGCCCCACAGTGCGGGTCAGCTCAATGCACCCAGGAGACCCGGCATGGCGGTGAAGCCTGTAGACTCGTTCGACTGCATCGTCTTCGGCGCCACCGGGGACCTCACGCTGCGCAAGCTGCTCCCCGCGCTCTACTACCGCTACCGCGACGGCCAAATCCCGCCCGACGCCCGCATCATCGGCGCCGCCCGTTCGGACTTCGACGACGCCTCGTTCCGCAACCGCACCCTGGACGCGTTGGCCAAACACGTCGCCAAGCCCGACCAGGACCACGACACGATGCAGCGCTTCGCCGCCCTGGTGCACTATGCAAGGGGAGACGCGGCGCGCGAGGGCGGGCTGGAGGCGCTCAGCAACGCCCTGCGCGACCAGCCCGACCGCATCCGGGTGTTCTACCTCGCCACCTCGCCCGACCTATACGGGGCGGTGTGCCAAAACCTGCAGGCCGCCGGGTTGGTGACGCCGCAGTGCCGCGTGGTATTGGAGAAGCCGATCGGCCACGACCTGGCCTCCGCCCGCGAGATCAACGACGTGGTCGGCCGCGTGTTCACCGAAGCGCAGACCTTCCGCATCGACCACTATTTGGGCAAGGAGACGGTGCAGAACCTGCTGGCGCTGCGCTTCGCCAACGTGGTGTTCGAACGGCTGTGGAACAGCGACGTGATCGACCACGTGCAGATCACGGTGGCCGAGACGGTGGGCGTGGAGGGGCGCGGCGACTACTACGACCACTCCGGCGCGCTGCGCGACATGGTGCAGAACCACCTGATGCAACTGCTCTGCCTGCTGGCGATGGAGCCCCCGCTGGACCTTGAGGCCGACTCGGTGCGTGACGAGAAGCTGAAGGTGCTGCGCGCCCTAAAGCCGATCGCGCCGCACGAGGTGGGCCAGGTGACGGTGCGCGGGCAATACAGCCAGGGCGCGGTCGGCGGGCGCGCGGTGGCGGGCTACATCACCGACCTCAACGAGGGCGCCAACGAGCCCGACACTCCGCACCAAACCAGCAAGACCGAGACCTTCGTGGCGCTGAAGGCCGAAATCCAGAGCTGGCGCTGGGCCGGCGTGCCGTTCTACCTGCGCAGCGGCAAGCGCCTGCCGGAGAAGGTGAGCGAGATCGTGGTGCAGTTCCGCGGCGCCCCGTTCAGCGTGTTCGAGCGCGACGCGCAGACCCTGGCGCCGAACAAGCTGATCATCCGGCTGCAGCCCTCCGAAGGCATGGAGCTCGAGCTGATGACCAAGAACCCCGAAGCCGCCGGCCTGCATCTCAGCCCGACCCGACTCGACATCAGCTTCGAGAAGGCCTTCCACACCCGCTACCCGGACGCCTACGAGCGGCTCCTGATGGACAGCGTGCGCGGCAACGCCACCCTGTTCATGCGGCGCGACGAGGTGGAGGCGGCGTGGAGCTGGGTGGAGCCCATCATCGACGCGTGGGACGCCTCGCGCGAGCCACCGCGGCTGTATCCCGCCGGCAGTTGGGGCCCCACCTCCGCCATCGCGCTGATCGAGCGGGACGGGCGGACCTGGCACGAGAACATCGCCTAACCCACCGGCAGGCGAGCGATGCGGCTCTCGCGACCCCTGCTGGCCGCCCTGCTGTTCGGCTACGCGTTCCTGTTCATCCCGGTGGCGCTGCTGGTGCTGACCAGCTTCAACGACTCGCGGCTGACCACCGTGCTGTCCGGCTTCTCAACCCGGTGGTACGTCACGCTATGGCACGACCGGCGACTGATCGCCGCCGGCCTGCTATCGCTGCAGGTGGCGACGCTCTCGGCCACCGGCGCCACCATCCTCGGCACCGCCGCCGGCGTCATCCTGGCGCGGTTCCAGCGCGTCCGCTTCCGCGCGGCGCTGGACACGCTGCTGGCCACCCGCCTGGTGCTGCCGGACGTGCTGATCGGGCTGTCGCTGCTGCTGCTGTTCGTGTCCAGCGAGCAGCTCATCGGCTTTCCCGCCAGCCGCGGCGCCATCACCATCGCGGTGGCGCATGTGTCGTTCTCGCTGTCCTACGTCGCGGTGGTGGTGCGGGCGCGGCTGGAAGGCTCCGGCACCGAGCTCGAGGAGGCGGCGATGGATTTGGGCTGCACGCCGGGCGGCGCGTTCTTCCGCGTCACCCTGCCGCTGCTGGCGCCCGCCTTGCTGTCCGGCTGGCTGCTCGCCTTCACCCTCAGCCTGGACGACCTGGTGGTGGCGAGCTTCGTCTCCGGGCCGGGCGCCTCCACCCTGCCGATGGTGGTGTTCTCCTCGCTCAAGCTGGGCGCCACGCCGGAGCTGAACGCGCTGGCCACCATCATCCTGGTGTTCGTGTCGACGGCGCTGATCGGCGCATGGCTGCTGCAACAACGCACGGTTGCCGGCAGGCGCGGCCAGGCATAGGGTCCGGCTAGTCCTTTGTTGCGCTTGAAAGACATGCCATGAGCCTCACCGCCGAACGCCTGGACCGGGTCAGCCCGAGCAAGACCATCGCGATCTCGACCAAGGCGCGGGCGCTCAAGGCAGCGGGGCGGGACGTGATCAGCCTGTCGGCTGGCGAGCCGGATTTCGACACGCCGGACAACATCAAGCAGGCGGCGATCCGGGCCATCCAGGCAGGCGAGACCAAGTACACCGACGTTGCCGGCACCCTCGCCCTGCGCCGCGCGGTGGCGGCCAAGTTCAAGCGCGACTCCAACCTGGAATACACGCCGGACGAGATCATCGTCAGCACTGGCGGCAAGCAGATCATCTACAACGCCATGGTCGCCACCCTGAATGCCGGCGACGAAGTGGTGATCCCGTCGCCCTGCTGGGTCAGCTACCCCGACATCGTGGCGCTGGCCGACGGCACCCCGGTGATTGTGCCATGCGGCCAGAACAATGGCTTCAAGCTGCTGCCGGAGGACCTCGAGGCGGCGATCACGCCCCGCACCAAGTGGTTCATGCTGAACAGCCCAAGCAACCCGACCGGTGCCGCCTACACCGCCGCCGAGCTGCGCGCGCTGGCGGACGTGCTGCTGCGCCACCCGCATGTCTGGGTGCTGACCGACGACATCTACGAGAAGCTCCTATATGGGGACGCCGAGTTCGCCACCCTGGCGCAGGTGGAGCCCGAGCTGAAGAGCCGCACGCTCACCATGAACGGCTGCTCCAAGGGCTACGCCATGACCGGCTGGCGCATCGGCTTCGCCGGCGGCCCGGCGCCGCTGATCCGCGCGATGGACAAGCTGCAGTCGCAATCGACCTCCAACACCTCCTCGATCAGCCAGGCCGCCGCAGTGGAGGCGCTGAATGGTCCGCAGGACTTCATCCCGCGCATGGTCGAAGTCTACCAGCAGCGCCGCGACATGGTGGTGGACATGCTGAACCAGGCGCCCGGCATTACCTGCCACCGTCCGGAGGGCGCGTTCTACGTCTATCCGTCGGTGCATGGCTGCATCGGCAAGACCTCGCCCAAAGGCGCCGAGATCAGCGACGACGAGGCCTTCGTGGTGGCACTGCTCGACGAGGAGGGGGTCGCGGCGGTGCAGGGCTCGGCGTTCCTCTATCCCGGCCATTTCCGGGTGAGCTACGCCACCGACACCGAGACCCTGCGCGACGCCTGCACCCGCATCCAACGCTTCTGCACCGCCCTGCGCTAGCCTCCCCTCTCCCGCCGCATGCAACAAGCCCTCTCCCCCCGGGCGAGGGTTGGGTGAGGGGCAAGCGCCGAAGCTTAAACCCAGTTCACCTCCTCCCCTCGCTCTAGAAGGTAGTTCCCGCCAAGTGCCTGCGCTCTCCAGCCGCCTCGCCCGCGCGCCCATCGCGGCGACCATGGCCATGACCACCCGGGCCCGGGCCATGCGGGCGGCGGGCACGCCGGTGATCTCGCTCACCATTGGCGAGCCCGACTTCGCCAGCCCGCCGCACGCCATCGAGGCGGCCTATCAGGCGGCCAAGCGCGGCGAGACCAAATACACCCCGCAGGACGGCACGCCCGCACTGAAGGCGGCGGTGCAGCGCAAGTTCGCCCGCGACAACGGCCTGGAGTTCGCGCTGGACGAAATCTGCGTCGGCAACGGCGGCAAGCAGGTCATCTTCAACGCGCTGATGGCCACGCTGGACGAAGGCGACGAGGTGGTGATCCCGGCGCCGTATTGGGGCGCCTACCCGCTCACCACCCACGTGGCCGGCGGCGTGCCGGTGCCGGTCGCCTGCCCGCAGAACAACGGCTTCAAGCTGCGCCCCGAGGACCTCGACGCGGCGATCACCCCGCGCACCAAATGGCTGATCTTGAACTTCCCCAACAACCCGACCGGGGCGGCCTGCTCGGCGGCGGAAATGGCTGCACTCGGCGAGGTGATGCTGCGCCACGAGCACGTCTGGATCATGTCCGACGACATGTACGAACACCTGGTCTATGGCGGCTTCCAGCACGCGACCATGGCCGCCGTGGTGCCGGCGTTGCGCGAGCGCACCCTCACCATCAGCGGCGTCTCCAAGACCTACGCCATGACCGGCTGGCGGGTGGGCTTTGCCGGCGGGCCGAAGCCGCTGGTGCGCGCCATGGTGGCGATGCAGGGCCACGCCTCGGCCGGGGTCTCGAGCGTCAGCCAGGCCGCGGCGGTGGCGGCGCTGGACGGCCCGCAGGACAGCGTGGCGGTGCAGACCGCCGCCTATCGCCACCGGCGGGACCTGGTGGTGGACGCGCTCAACACGGCGCCGGGCCTGTTCTGCCACCGGCCGGAGGGGGCGTTCTACGTGTTCCCCAACATCGCCGGCTGCCTCGGCAAGACCACGCCGGCAGGCAAGGCGCTGCACAGCGACGAGGATTTCGCCCTCGCCCTGCTCGAGGAGCGGCACGTGGCCCTGGTGCACGGCGCGCCGTTTGGCATGAGCCCCTATTTGCGCATCAGCTACGCCACCGACGAGGCTTCGCTCACCGAGGCCTGCGCCCGCATCGTGGCGTTCTGCTCCGACCTGCGCTGACCCGGCAGCGCTCGCGCCCAGGTCGCGCCCAGGTCGCTCGCAGCCCGCCGCTAATGCGCCGCCACCACCCAGCAGCAGGTCAGCCAGCCGGAGTGCGCGTCGACCTGCCATTGCGCCACCAGGCGCGGCGCCGGCGGAGCGTCAGCGGGCCGGGTGTCGGCCGCGCCGATCGCCAGCAGGTCACGCAGCTCGCCATCCCCCAGGCGGGACGCGGTGATCACTTCTTCCAATCGTGCCATGACGGTGTTCCCTGCAAGACGATGACGGGAGCATGACAGCCCGGATTCCGTCCCGCTGTGAGCAGCGTCACGCCGTCGGCAGGAGCTGCGTCCGCCGCCAAGGGCTCCGCACACCGGGGGCGTCGCATGCCAGGAGCGTCGCATGCCAGGAGCGTCGCGCCGGGCATTGCCGCGCTGCACCCCAGCGCCCAATTTCAGTTCGCGCTGTGGGACGGAATTGGGCATGAGCGTGATGCAAGAGTTGCAAGACCTGCTCGGTGACCGCGGCCTGTTGACCGACGCCGCCGACATCGCGCCCGCCGGGCAGGATTGGCGCGGCCTCTACAACAACCCCCCGGCCGCCGTGTTGCGCCCCGCCAGCACCGCCGAACTGGCCGGCGCCGTGCGGCTGTGCGCGGCGAACGGGCTGGCGATGGTGCCCCAGGGC
This sequence comes from Acetobacteraceae bacterium, assembly GCA_965199105.1. Lineage (GTDB taxonomy): Bacteria > Pseudomonadota > Alphaproteobacteria > Acetobacterales > Acetobacteraceae > LMUY01. Next base: position 3,557,779 of record CBDAQO010000002.1, read on the forward strand.
GGCAACACCAGCATGGTGGGCGGCGCGGTGCCAAACCGGCCGGGCCAGGTGGTGATCAGCCTCGCACGCATGAACCGGGTGCGCGGCGTCGACCCGGTCGACCTCACCATGGCGGTCGAGGCCGGGGTGACGCTGAAGGCGGCGCAGGACGCGGCGGCGGCGGCCGGCTGCCTGCTGCCGCTGTCCATTTCCTCGGAAGGCACGGCCCAGATCGGCGGCGTGCTGGCGGCCAATGCCGGCGGCAACAACACTGTGCGCTACGGCAACGCGCGGGACCTGGTGCTGGGCCTGGAGGCGGTGCTGCCCGACGGCTCGGTGTGGAACGGCATGCGCCGGCTGCGCAAGGACAACACCGGCTACAGCCTGCGCCATCTGCTGATCGGGGCGGAAGGCACGCTCGGCATCATCACCGCCGCCGTGCTGAAGCTGTCCCCACGGTTGCGCGAGCGCGAGGTGGCACTCTGCGCACTGCCGTCGCTGGAGGCGGTGCTGACGCTGTTCAGCCGGCTGCAAAACCAGGACGCGGCGGCGCTGCAAGCCTTCGAATACATGGGCGGCGCCGGCATGGCGCTGGTGCTGAAACACATCCCGGGCGCCACCCTGCCGTTCGCCAGTGCGCCGCACTATGCCTTGTTCGAGCTCGCCACCTCGCGCGCGGACGCCGGGTTGCGCGCCGGGTTGGAGGCGGTGCTGGAAGCGGCCTTTGAGGACGGCACCGTGACCGACGCCGTGCTGGCCGAAAGCGAGGCCCAGCGCCTGTCGCTGTGGAAGCTGCGCGAGGAGCACTCGGAGGCGCAGAAGCGCGAGGGTGCCTCGGTGAAGAACGACGTCTCGGTGCCGGTCTCCCGCGTCCCCGAGCTGCTGCGGCGCGGCGAGGCGGCGGTGGCGGCGCTGATCCCCGGGGTGCGCTGCGTGGCGTTCGGCCACATCGGCGACGGCAACATCCACTTCAACTTTGCCCAGCCCGAGGCGATGGCGGGCGCCGCCTTCCTGGCGCAGGACCACGCCATCATGGATGCCGTCGGCGCTGTCGTGCGGGACCTGGACGGCTCGTTCTCTGCCGAGCACGGCGTGGGCCAGCTCAAGCCCTACATGATGCCCGACTGGCGCGGCGGCGCCGAGCTCGAGGCGATGCGCCGCATCAAGGCCGCGCTCGACCCGGCGGGATTGATGAACCCCGGCAAGGTGTTGCCCGAGCCCACGGCTTGAGCGACCTGACGGCCGACGCTGCGGGCGCGCTGCCGTTGGTGGTCCCGTCCGACCCCAAGCGCTGGGTGGCGCTGCTCGTGCTGCTGACTGGGGCGTTCCTGCCGGCGTTCGACTTCTTCGTGGTCAACGTGGCCCTGCCCTCCATCCAGCACGGCCTGGGCGCCCGGCCCGCCGACCTCGAGCTCGTGGTGGCGGGCTACGGCCTGGGTTTCGCCGTGCTGCTGGTCACCGGCGGGCGGCTTGGCGACCTGTTCGGGCGCAAACGGCTGTTCATCGGCGGCATGGCCGGGTTCACCCTGGCCTCGGCGCTGTGCGGCTCGGCCGTCACCCCCGGCATGCTGGTCGCCTCGCGCGTGCTGCAGGGGCTGACCGCGGCGCTGATGAACCCGCAGGTGCTGGCCATCATCCGGGTGACCTTCCCCGACCACGAGCGGGCGCGCGCCATTGGGTTTTACGGCACCACGCTCGGCCTGGCGTCGATCCTGGCGCAATTGATTGGCGGCGGGCTGGTGCAGGCCGACCTGTTCGGGCTGAGCTGGCGGCCGATCTTCCTGGTCAACGTCCCGGTCGGCGCGGTCGCGATCTACTTCGCCCTCGGCACGTTGCGGGACTCCCGCGCGGACGGCCGCCCGACCATCGATTGGGGCGGCATCGCCCTGCTGAGCCTGTTCCTCATCCTGCTGTCCTACCCGCTGGTGGAGGGGCAAGCGAACGGCTGGCCACGCTGGATGCAGGTGTGCCTGGTCGCCTCCGCACCGGCGCTGGCGCTGTTCGTGTTCTACGAATGGAGCCTGCAACTCCGGCGGCACTCCCCCCTGGTCAACCTCCGGCTGTTCCGTGATCCCGGCTTTTCAGTCGGCCTGGTCATGGTGATGACGTTCTTCGGCGGGCTGTCCGGCTTCTTCTTGGGCCTCACCATCTTCCTGCAGGAGGGCATGGGCTACGGCCCGTTCGCGACCGGGCTGGTGTTCCTGGGCTTCGGCCTGGGCTTCATCGGCTGCAGCCTGCTCTCGGCGCAACTCGCCCGCCGGGTCGGGCCGCGCGCGATCAGCGTTGGCACGGCCATGATGGCGAGCGGGCTGGTCGGCATCCTCTGGCTGACGCACGAGGCGCATGGCGCGGCGCTGAACGTGTTTGCGGTGTGGCCGCTGCTGATCTGGTTCGGCGGCGGCCAAGGGCTGGCCCTGCCCACGCTGATTTCCGCGGTGGCGGGCAGCAGCCGCATTCCGCCGCAAGAGGCCGGCTCCGCCTCCGGGCTGTTCGCCATGATGCAGCAAACCTCGTTCTCGCTCGGGGTCGCCACCATCATGGGCCTGTTCTTCGCCGTGCTCGGCACCGGAACGACGCCGGCCGACTACCAGCGCGCGCTGGGGGCGGCACTCACCTGCACCGCCGGGCTGATGGTGACGACCTGCCTGCTGGCCTTCCTGCTCCCGCGCGGCACCATCCGACCCGGCGCCGAGGTGATCCACACCGAGTAGCGAACTCCGGCTGCATCGGCGCGTAGGGTGGCTGTCATCCAGGAGAGCGCCATGGCGTCCAGCAAGCTTGGCTATTGGTTTCCGCTGCTCGGTCTCGCCTTCGCGGTGGCGGGCGCAGACAAGCTGTTCGCGGTCGGCTCCTACCGCCGGCTGCCGCAGGATCTCGGCTGGCCGATGGGCGCGATGCAGGCGGTGGCCGCGGGCGAGCTGGTTGGCGGCGCCTTGCTGTTGACGCAGCGCACCCGGCAACTCGGCGGCGCGGTGCTGGCAACCTCCTGCGTCGCGATGCTGGCTGGCGAAGTGCGGCACCGCCAGGGCTCGCTGGCGCTCCCGCGGCTGGCACTGCTGGTGGCGGCGCTGACCGCGTTTCTGCCGCAGCAGCGCGCCGCGGTGACCATGGCGGCGGACCGGCTGGCGTTGGCGACCAAGCGCTGAGCTAGTTGGTCATGCTGGCGGCGCGCATCGGCGAGCAGTTCTGCAGCCCGGGGTAGCGGGCGGCGGCAATCTCGTCCGTCAATTGCTTGGCCAGCAACACGCTGCCTTGCCCCGTCACATGGTCGTCCAGCGCGAAATAGAGCGGGTTGATGTCGGGTGCCGCAGCCAGCGTGGGAGTGAAATCCATGAACCGCACCCCGGCACGAGCCGCCATGGCCTGAACCGCGCGGTCCAGCGCCAGCGGGTCCTCGTTGGGGAACGCGTCCTGATGCTTGAGCAGCACGGCTTGTGACCGCAGCGGCACGAACACCAGCATCAGCGGCACGTGGCCGGCGCGGGCCTTGGCGGCGAGGTCGTCGATCATCGTCTGCGTGTAGCCGAGTTGCTGCTGCCAGAACGGCGTGACGGTGCGCTCGAGGTAGTCACTGCGTGAGGGGTCGCGCAGGAAGAACTTAAGATAGGTCACCGGCAGATCGGCCCGATAGTGCAGGAAGGCCATCCACAGCGAACTGCCCTGCACCACGCCCCGCACCGCTCCCACGGCGGTGGCGACCAGCCCCTTCGGCGGCGTTCCAGTGAGCAAATGCAGGTCCAGCGGTTGGCGCATGTCGAACGGTGAGAGCGTGGCGACCACGAGGTCGGGCTTCAGGGTGAGGGCTTCGTCCATGCGCACTTCCATCCTGCGCCACTGGTAGCCGAGCCCGCCCATGCTCTGGAACTCGACGTTGCGGCCGCAATCCTCGCTCAGGATTTTCTCCGAGCGGACGGCAAAGGTCTGCTCGTAGGGCACGAGGTAGCCCATGCTGGTCGACGAGCCGATCAGGGCGACGCGGAACGTGCCAGCGGGCTTGGTGAGGCAGCTTTCCTTCGAGCGGTAGCCGCACTCGTTGTAGTCGTTCTCCGCCCAAGGCCCCTCGCCCGACTTGTAGCGCGCCTTGCAGTTCGGCACGAAGCGGGTGCCCAGCACCGGGTCGGCCTGCATGCAGGCGCTCAGCTTGTGCTCATAGAAGGAGTGCTCCGCAACGAGTTCCGGTATCCCAATGAGCAACACCAGCGTCACGAGACAAAGGAACGGTATCAAAACGTAATCTCGCCGCGGAAGTCGATGGTTCTCGGCCATGTTCTACTCGTCTCCAGTCTCGCGTAGGTCACGAGCAAGCCCAACTCCGGGCTTAACGAGCGGTTTTATGCCAAGTTAACGCACGTTGATTTAACTTGTGACTGTTTCGGCCCGGTAACTGCGAAATCTTTTGCCGTCTACCTGCAGACGTCGAACCTGCGCCCGGCCGCGCCAATGGCTGAACCAACCCTTGTTGGGGCCGGGGCGGCTGCTATAACGGCGACATTTGACGATGCGCGATGTCGGCCGACGGCTACTCGGCGCAGAACGCGCAGCCAAAAGGAGTGCACCAGGTGCAAACTTGGGAAGACATGATTTCCCTCAACTCCCGGGCCGACGTGCCCGACGAGGTGCTTGGACCGGCGCGTGACTACGTGGCACAAGACGTCGGCGAGGTGCACTGGGACTACGGCCGTATCTCGCTCGAGCGCGCCTTGGCCCTCGACACCGCGCCGCTGCCGAAAACAGAACAGCGGGAGGGCTATTACGGGCCGAACCACTTCAACTATTGGGCGTCGGGCATGCGTGACGCATGCCAGCTCGCCGAATGGTTGGACGCCCGATCGATCCGGCGCGAAACCTTCTATGAGTTCGGCTGCGCGACGGGGCGCGTGCTGCGCCACGTCAAGGTCGCGGCCGGTTTCGGGGAGGTCATGGGCAGCGACATCAACCGTTCGCATGTCGACTGGGTTGGTCGGCACCTTCCGACCAGCATCAAGGTGTTCCAGAACACCAGCATCCCGTCGTTGCCGCTTGCCGACGCCTCGGTCGACGTCGTCACCGCGTTCTCGGTCTTCACGCACATCGAAACGTTCGACACGACGTGGCTGATGGAACTGCGTCGCGTCCTGCGACCGGGCGGCATCGCCTGGCTGACGATCCACGGCAACCGCACCTGGAGAGACATCACGCCGGCGTGGCCACTCTATGCTCCGCTCAGCACGCACCCGGACTACCCCAAATACAGCGCGTCGCGGGATCTTCCCGAGGACCGGCTGGTGTTTCGCTGGGCCAGCGAGCGATCCTACAGCGCCAACGTGTTCTATACGGAAGCCTACATCCAGCAGCGCTGGGGCCGGATCATGACCTTCAAGGATATGTTCCCGACGCTGCCATTCTTTCAGGACGTGGTGGTCCTACAAAAGGACTAGCCTTAGCCCGGAGCGGCCGGGACCTCAGTTGATGACGTCGGCGGCCTGCAACGCACCGCATTGCTGCAAGCCCGCGTAGTGTTCGGCGGCGATGGCGCGCGACACCATGTCGGCCAGGATCGCGCTGCCGGCGCCGGTGATGTGGTCGTCCACGGCGTAGAACAGTGGATCGATGTTGGCCGCGGCCGCCAACACCGGGGTCGAGTCCAAGAACGTCACCCCATCCTGCTCGGCGATCTTGCCGACCGCGTCGTCGAAGGCGGTGGGATCGTTGGCCGGGAACTCGGCCGCGTGCTTCAGCAACACGGCCTGTGCGCGCAACGGGACGAAGACCAGCATCATCGGCACGTTGTCGGCGCGGGCCTTGGCCGCGAGATTGTCGATCAGCGTCTTGGTGTAGCCGAGTTGCTGCTGCCAGAACGGCGAAAATGGCTTGCTCAGGTACCCGGACCGATCGGGGTCGCGTAGGAAGAACCTAACATAGGTGGCGGGCAGTTCGGCCCGGTAGTGCAGCACGGCGAACCACAGCGCGCTACCCTGCACCACGCCGCGCAGGGTGCTCACCAGGCCACCCACCAGCCCGTGCGGCTGCGGCGCCGTGTCATCCGCCGGCTGAAGCGGTTGTCGCAGGTCGAACGGGGTGAGCGTCGCCACCACCAGGTCGGGTTTCAGCCGCAAGGCCTCATCCATGCGGGCTTCCATCCGGCCCCATTGATAGCCGAGCCCGCCCAGGCTTTGGAACTCGACCGCGTGACCGCACGTCGCACTGAGGATCTTCTCCGAGCGCACGGCAAACGTCTGATCATACGGAACCAAGTAGCCCATGCTGGTCGAGGACCCGATCAGCGCCACCCGGAACGTGTCGCGCGGCTTGGTCAGGCACGACGCCTTGGAGCGGTAACCGCACTCGTTGTAGTCGTTTTCGGCCCAAGGCCCCTCGCCCGACTTGTATCGCGCCTGGCAATTCGGCAACGCGCGGAAGCCCAGCACCGGGTCGGGCCGGAGGCACGCATCCATTTTCTTCTGCTGGAACGCGTGCTCGGCCAGCAACTCGGGCACGGCGACCATGAGCAGTAGGGTGATCGCGCACAGGGCGGGAAGGATCAAGAAGTCCCGCCGGCGAAAGGAGCGCTCGTCCATCTGCTAACGCTGTCCCACGGAACGCATCCTAAAACGCCTTGTAGACGATGTCCGGCGCCGGAGCGTTCAACAGCACGACGTTGGCCGCGATCAGCGTCACCATCGCCGTGGCGGCCATGCAGCGGATGTAGCGGGAGTGCCCCACCGGCTCGCGGACTCCAGGGTCCACGCTCCAGGTGAAGCGGTTCAGCGCCAGGCGGATGTTGGTCATCAGCGAGAGCACGACGGTGGACAGCACGAACAGCGCGATCAACGCCACCACCACGCCGGCGGGCCCGACCGCGCCGGCCGCCGTGCCGATGGCGTGCCAGTTGGACCAGAACCACAGCAGCGTGAAGCCGAACCAGGTGAAGGTGAGGCCGCGCATACACGCCATGTAGAGGCCGTTGGCGCCGAGCGCACGATAGCGCTGCCGGCCGAGGCGTTGGGTCATGAACACCTGGTAGAACTTGTTGGCCGCCACACCGCCGCCTTGCAGGAAGCCGAAGAACAGGAACTCGGAGGTTTGGCCGTGCCAGAGGCCGACCAGGAAGAAGGTCACGAAGAACGCCGCCGCCGCCAAATAAGGCGCCAGCGAGCGCTGCGTCACCCGCTCCATCAGGAACATGATCGACGGATTGTACACGTAGGTCTTGAGCCAGCCGGACAGCGTCATGTGCCAGCGGCTCCAGAAGTTAATGAAGTTCTCGGCCGAGAACGGATGGTCGAAGTTCTCCGGCAGCACGATGCCGAAGAACCGCGCCACGCCGATCACCACGTCCACGTAGCCGGAAAAGTTGAAGTAGAGGTAAACCGGGTAGATCCCGATCACCTGCATCCCGGTCGCGACCCGGCTCCAGAAATCCTGCGGCGCGCCCATCCCGTCCAGCACCTGGTGCTGCCAGAAGCTGAGCAGTGCGGAGACCAGGGCGACCTTGAAGTAGCCGACGATGATCCGCTCGAGCGCGGTGCCGGCGATGGCCAGGGTCAGCGGCAGGCGAACGATCTCGGTGGCGTGGTAGTCCTCGTAGCGCTGGATCGGGCCCGACACGAGGGCGGTGAAGTTGAGCGTGTAGTTGATGTAGGAGATCGGCGAGATGCGCTCTTCCAGGTTGCCCTGGTAGCTGTCGATGATGACGTGCAGCACGCGGAAGAAGACGTAGGACAGGCCTAACAGCAGGAAGATGTTCGGCAGCAGCAGCGCGCTCGGCACGAAGGTGTAGCGCTTAAGCCAGAAGAACACGGCGATAGTGATCAGCAGCACGGCGACGAAAATGGCCTTGCTGGCGCCGCGCACCAGATACTGCGACGCGACGTAGCCGAACACCAGGAAGCCCGCGAACGGCAGCACGGCGACGGGGTTGTGGGTGAAGCTCGCGATGAACACGACGTTCCAGACCAGCAGGATGAGTTGGCGCCACCAATGCGGCCGGCCGAGGTTGAACAGCACGGCACCGGCGGCGGCAAACGCAAGGAACTGGAACGACGGAACGATCATCGGCAAACCTCGAGGCATGGCCGGCGCTGCATGGCGGAGGACAGCACCGGGGCCGGCTAGTGTTGGGTGGACGGCTCGAGCACGCCAGCGCGGCGCACCGTCATCGGCGCGGCCGGGATTTGGACGCTGCTGTCCATCTCCCACCTGGTCTGCCCGTCAGCTTCCGCGATCAGGCTGAAGCCAAGCTTCTGGTAGTGATCCTTCACCAGCGCATTCTTCGCGCTCGGCTGATAGACACCCACCACCCGCTGCATGCCGGCCGAGCGCGCCTGCGCCAGGATTTCGCGCAGCACCATCGCCTCCACCTTGCGGCCAAGCACGCGGCAGCTCATCAGCCAGGTATCGATTTCCCAGGTTTGCGGGCCACCGGGCCGGCAGATGATGACGCTGATCATGCCGTTGTCGCCGAACTTGTCGACCAGGCGGACCTGCAGCGTGAAGGCCGCCGGGTCTTCCTCGGCCGCGGCGACCTCGGCCTCGCTGTAGCGCCGCGTGGTGAGATTAAATTGGTTGGACTTGTTGATCAACTGGCTGATGCGCGCGCGGCCGGTGCGGTCGAACGGCGCGAAGTCGATCTCCATCTCGAGCGAGGCCAGGTAGGAGTCGATGTCGCCGGCCTGCTTCTGCAACGCCACCCGCTCGGCGTTGTTCTGATACATCTCGGCGCGCTCGCGATCCTCCTTGGAGAACGCGACGCTTTCGAAATAGCCGGCCGCAGCCAGCGTGCGCGCGAAGGTGGACGGGTCTTCCGCCACCTCGGGCACGCCCACCTGCGGAAGCATGCGGCGCACCAGGTCCCGCTCCATCGGGTTGTCGTCGAGGAACACCATCGCGTCCAAGCCGAGCGAGAGTTCTTCGGCGATCGCCTTGATGTTGGTCGCCTTGTCATTCCAGTTGGCCTGGAACACGGCGATGTGGCTCTCCTTCAGCAGCATCTCAGGGTGCTGGCGGAACGGCGTGCGCGCCACCTCGTCGGTGTTCTTGGACGACACGGCGAGCACGATGCCACGCTGGCGCAACGACAGCGCCAATTGCTGCACGGCCAGGTGGGCTTCGCCGGTCGCGTCGCCCTGGGCGATCTTGATGCCCTCGAGCCCGTCATCGCCGATGACGCCGCCCCAGACCGTGTTGTCCAAGTCGAGGATGAGGCACTTCTTGCTCCGGCCGCGCAGCGCGGCCAGCAGCCGGCCAACATGGTCGGCATAGATCGGCAGGCAGATATCGGCGAACGGCAGCTTGGCCAGGTTCCACTGCGCCGGCGAGTGCCAGGTCGACAGCCCCACCGTCTCGGCCAGCGAGGCCACGTCGAGCAACAGATCGGGCGTGCCGGCCATGCTGTCGGCGATGGCGCGGTTCAGCCCCTCCACGACCCGGCGCGTCGTCCCCGGCACCAGGCGGTCGAAGCTGCCAAACAGGCTCTCCGGCGGCGGCGCCATGGTCGGCACGATGCAGATCGCGCCGGAGTTCGCCCGGAAGCTGTCGCGGATGGCCTTCAAATGCGCCAGCGCGCCCTCTATTTCCGCCTGTTCGGCGTCCGCGCTGCCCGGCGCGAAACGCGCAGGCAGGCCACGGTGATCGATCACCAGCAGCACGGCCTGTGGGCGCGCGGTGTTGATCTTGCTGCCCGGGTCCATCGCCTCCTGGGTCGTCATGCCGTAGTCGGCCTGGATGCACTCCAGCGCGATGCCGTGGCGCGCCGCCGTGCCGACCAGGATCGGCACCAGCATGTCGAGCGTGCCGTTGCCGATCAGCCCCAGCCGATACGGCTCGAGCGGCGCCAGCGAGCGGCCCTCGGTGCGCGCGCGGGTGATGACACGTCCCAGCCGCGCCGCCTCCGACTCGTTCAGCGCGTGGTTGGCGAGCGCGCGGATTTGCGGCCCGGGTGAGGCTTCGGTCGCCAGAGCCTTGCATGCGGCGGCGAAATCGGCCGGCGCAGGACGCAGCCAGCCGAGTTCGGTGTAGAGCGCCGCACTCATTGCGCCGGCGCCTTGCTGCGGACGAGGTCCATGAGGTCACCGCAGTTCTTCAAGTTGGCGATCTGGGCGGCGGAGAACTTCACGCTAAACGCCTTCTGCACCGCAAGGATGAGACGAACATGAGTTAAGCTGTCCCATTCCGGCACGTCATCGGCGGTCAGGCTTGGTGTGACAACGATCTCGTCGTTGTCGAATACATCGTGAAATATGTCCGTCATCTTGCTGAGAATTGCGTCCACAGTCACCAGCACTCCATTAAGAGACCAGGCTTCGTGTGCGTTTGCGCCCCAAGCTTCGGTATGTTCAACGGCCCACACTCTGGCGGTGCGCTGAAGGCGATGTAACGGCTTTCGGAGCGGCGCACAACTCCAAAGCTGCAGCGAAACCAAGCCCATACTGCGCAGTCACGACCATCAAATGAGCGGAGTGGCGCCATACTGATGCATTACAGCCTCAAGTAACCCGTCATTACTTCGATAACATATCGAATTGCACCGCCTGCTAGCGCGATCGTGACCCGGCCAACGCCGCTCCTGCGAGGAGCAGCTATCAAATACTTGGGGCCGCGGGACTAGTAGCCTAACTTATGAGGTTAGTCGAACCCGAGGAAGCCAGGCATGTGGGAAATCGGCCCCGCCGCGCGGAGCTGCGCCACGTTCGGCACTGGGCGCGCGGTGCGGCTGTCCTCGGCAAGGCTGGCCTCCAAGGCGGCCGCCGCCGCAAGCAAGGCGGCGTCCTGCCCGCGCTGGCCAATCAGTTGCAAGCCGAACGGCATGCCGAGCGCGTCCAACCCCACCGGCAGAGAGAGGCAGGGATGCCCCGCCAGGGTGCCGGCATAGGCCAGGGCCAGCCAGTGATAGTAACTGTCCAGCATCCGGCCATCAATGCTGGCCGGGTAGAGCTCCGACCAGGGCCGCGGCGAGACGCTGATGGCGGGGGTGAGCAGCAGGTCGAATTCGGCGAAGAAGGCGTGCCAACGGCGTTGCAGGGCGGTTTGCAGCGTCATCGCGCGGGCGACGTCCGCGGCACTGTAGCCCAGGCCCTCGGCGAGGTTGGCCTTGAGGTTGGGCCCGGTCTGCTCCGGATGCGCCTCGATGCGGGCCTGGTGGTTGCCGAGGAACGCCACCGCGCGCAGCACCGCGAAGGCGTCGTCGGCGCCGCTGCAATCGGGCGTCGCCTCCGTCACCCGGCCGAACCGCGGGTGCAGCAGGGCCAGCTTGTCGGCAAAGGCGTCGCGCACCACCCGCTCCACCGGGGCGAAGCCGAAATCCGGCGTGACCGCCACCCGCAGCGAGGCGAGGTCCACCGCCGGCAGCGGGATGGGGATGGCGGTGGGCCGGCTCCAGGGGTCGCGCGCGTCGGCTGCGGCCATGCTGGCGAGCAGCAAGGCGGCGTCCGCCACGGTGCGCGCCATCGGGCCGTTGGTGGCCAGCGTGCTCCAGCCATGGCCGCGCACTTCGCTGGCCACCACGCCGGGGGACGGGCGGAACCCGACCACGCCGCAGAACGCCGCCGGGTTGCGCAGGCTGCCGCCAGTGTCGCTGCCGGTGGCGAGCGGGACCATGCCGCAGGCCAGCGCCACCGCCGAGCCGCCCGACGACCCGGCGGCCGACCGCGCCGGGTCGAACGGGTTGCCGGTGGCGCCCCAGACGGCGTTGCGGGTGTTGGCGCCGGCGGCGAACTCGGGCGTGTTGGTCTTGCCCACCACGATAGCGCCGGCGCGGCGCAGATCGGCCACCACGCGCTCGTCGGCCGGCGCGATTGTGTCCCGGAAGATCGGGCTGCCGCGGGTGAAGGGCAGCCCACCGGCGGCCATCGTGTCCTTCACCGCGAGCGGCAGGCCATGCAGCGGCGGCAGCGCTTCGCCCGCCATCACGGCCTGTGCCGCGCGAAACGCCGCCGCCCGCGCGGCCGTGAAGTCGCGCGCGGGCATGGCGTTCACCGCCGGGTCGACCGCCTCGGTGCGGGCGATGCAGCTCTCGAGCAGGTCCACCGGGGAGAGCGCACGGCGGCCGATGAGGTGCCGTGCCTCGGTGGCGGTCAGGTCGCAGGGTTCGCGCATCATTAATATCCCAAAGCGAGGCCGTCCTTGCGCGGGTCCGAGCCGCCCACCAGCGTGCCGGAGGCGCGGTCGATCCAGATCGCCTGGCCGCCGCCATGCGGGCGCAGCACGTCCACCGGGGTATGGCCGAGCGCGGCCAGGCCGTCCCGAGCGACGCGAGGGATGCCGCGCTCCAGCTCCAGCTTGCCCGCGGAGGGGAACAGGCGAGGCAGGTCGAGCGCCTGCTGGATGTCCAGCCCGTAGTCGAACAGGTTGGCGAGGAACCAGCTCTGGCCCATCGGCTGGAAGTGCCCGCCCATGACGCCGAACGGCATCACCGCCTCGCCGCCCTGGGTGACCATGCCGGGGATGATGGTGTGCATCGGGCGCTTGAACGGGGCGATGCAGTTCGGGTGGCCGCGCTCGATGACGAAGCCAGCGCCGCGGTTGTGCAGCATCACGCCCGAGCCGGGTGCGAGCAGGCCGGAGCCGAACGACTTGAACAGCGAGTTGATGAAGGAGCAGGCGTTGCCGTCACGGTCCACCACGCAGAGGTAGGTGGTGTCGCGATGCGGCGGCAGCACGGCCTCGCCCGCGCGCGGCAGGTGGGCAAGCGCCCGGGCCGGGTCGATCAGCCCGCGCAGGCTGGCGAGGTAGGGGGGGCTGAGCAGGCTGTCCACCGGCACGTCGGCCTGCGCCGGGTCGGCGAGAAAGGCGTCCCGGTCGCGATAGACCAGGCGGGCGGCCTCGGTGTGGGCGTGCAGCCGAGCGGTCGCGAGCGGGTCGCTCCCGACCGGCAGCCCCTCGAGGATGCCGAGCAGCATGAGCAGGATGAGGCCGGAGCCGTTGGGCGGGCATTGCCACACCTGGGTGCCGCGCCAGGGGGCGTGGATCGGGGCCACGAAGCTGGACGCGGTGCGGCCGGCGGCGAAATCGGCCAGGGTGTGCAGCCCGCCGGCGGCGCGTAGCCGGGCCACCATGTCCTCGGCCACGGCGCCCTCGTAGAACGCCTGGGCGCCGTGGCGGGCGATGGCGCGCAGGGTTTCGGCCAGCGCCGGCTGCTTGAACACGGTGCCGGCGGCGGGCGCGCCCCCGCCGGGCAGGAAGGCGTCGGCGCCGTTCTGCCGCAGCTTGTCCACCGTCAGTGCCCAGTCGAACGCGACCCGGTGATGCACCGGCCAGCCCTCGTCGGCGTAGCGGATGGCGGGCTGCAGCAGCTCGCCCAGCCCGCGCGTGCCATGCGCCGCAAGCAGCGTCTCCCACGCGGCCACCGCGCCGGGGATGGTGACGGAGTGGGCGCTGGTGTCCTCAATTGCGGTGATGCCTTGCGCCTCGTACCAGTCGATGGTGGCGGCTTCGGGGGCGCGGCCGGAGCCGTTCAGCGCCACCACCGGCTTGCCCGGCTGCTTCCACAGGCAGAAGCAATCGCCGCCGATCCCGGTCGCCTGCGGCTCGATCACGCCGAGCACGGCGACCGCCGCCACCGCCGCATCCAGCGCGTTGCCGCCGGCGCGCAGCACGTCCAGCGCGGTGAGCGTGGCGGCCGGCATGGAGGTGGCGGCCATGGCGGAGGTGGCGTAGACCGGGGAACGACCCGGCAAGTGCAAATCCCGCATCAAGTGCAATCCCGCATCGAGGTGTGGTGTCACGCCACCGGCCGCTTGGCAACGCTGCAACATCAGGCATGATCGACGTATGACAGAAGCAACCATCGCGGATTTCGACAAGCTCGACATCCGCTGCGGGACGGTGGTGGACGCGCGGCCCTTCCCCGAGGCGCGCAGCCCAGCGTTGAAGCTATGGATCGATTTCGGCGGCGACCTGGGGGTGAAGGCGTCCTCGGCACAGGTGACGGTGCACTACACGGCCGACCAGATGATCGGGCGCCAGGTATGCGCCGTGGTGAACTTCCCGGTGCGCCGCATCGCCGGGTTCGCCAGCGAGGTGCTGACGCTGGGCATGCCCGACGAGGCCGGCGCCGTCGTGCTGGTGCGGCCCGACCTAGCGGTGCCGAACGGCGCGCGATTGTTCTAGCTGGTGCCAACCTACGCCACCGTCACCTGGGACCAGCTCCACCGCGACGCCCGCGCCTTGGCCACCGTGCTGGCGCCGATGGGGCCGTGGGCGGGGATCGTGGCCATCACCCGCGGCGGCATGATCCCAGCGGCCATCGTGGCGCGCGAGCTGGAGTGCCGGCTGGTGGAGACGATCTCGGTGGTGAGCTACGACGAGGAGCACCCGGGCGAGCCGAGCGTGCTGAAGCCGGCGCCGGCGGCGGGCGATGGCAGCGGCTTCCTCATCATCGACGACCTGGTGGACCGCGGCGCCACCGCCCGGCTGGTGCGCAGCCTGCTGCCGCGGGCGCATTTCGCCTGCCTCTACGCCAAGCCCGAGGGCCGCTCCGCCACCGACACCTTCGTGGCCGAGGTGGCGCAGGACACCTGGGTGCTGTTCCCGTGGGACACCGCGCCGCTGTTCGTGCCGCCGATCGCGCGCCAGGGCTAGCCAAGCCGTCCCTGGCGCGCGGCCATGTCAGGCCCGCAGCGTCTCTTCGAGCAGGGTGAACACGCGCTTGAAGTGCAGCGCGTCGGCTTGCGGGTGGTAGGCCGGGTTCCCCTTGGCGGTGAAGCCGTGCATGGCGCCCTTGTAGAACTCGGTACTGAAATGCACGCCCGCCGCGGCCAGCGCCTCGTCCATGCGGGCGATCTGGTCGGGCGGCAGGTGCTCGTCCTTGTCGGCGTGGCCGAAATAAACTCGCGCCTTGATCGCGCCCACCATCTCAATCAGGCCGTTGGCGCCGTCGGCGGGGGCGAGTTGGGCGGAGTGGAAGCCGGCGGCGGCAGCGATGTGGTCCGGGTGCAAGGCGGCCATACGCACGGCGAACCCACCCGTGAGACAATAGCCGATCACCGCGCACGGCCCGCGGGCGAAGCTCGAATCGTCCGCCATGGCCGCCAGCCAGGCCTTGAAGTCCTCGGCCTGGGCCGCCGGGGTGAGCTGGCCGGCGTAGCCACGCACCACCGGCATGATGTCGGGGTCGCGGAAGGATTTGCCGTCCGGCACCGCCTGCCCGGCGACGCTACGATAGTAGATGTTGGGCAGCAGCACCGCGTAACCGGCGTCGGCGATGGTCTGCGCCTTCTCGTCATACGCCGGGCGCATCCCGCCGATGTCGGTCAGCACGATCACGCCGGGCAGCGGCCCGCTTGACCCGGCGGGAGTGAAGACCCGCGCGTCGATGGTGCCGGCCGGCGCAGGAATGGAAAGAGCGTGCATCAAGAATTCGTCCTGACAGTGGGGGAACGGGCGATGATCTGGCGGAGAAAGCCGACATGCCAGCGTGCGTAGCCATCCTGCACCACGCCGAGCCGGTCCTTCACCGCGCGGTGCGCAGCCGGCAGGCGGTGGAACGGGATGGATGGGTAGAGGTGGTGCTCGGTGTGGTAGCTCATGTTCCACATCACCAGCCGCATGGCCGCGTTGGTGAGCGTGGTGCGGGTGTTGACCAGGCCGTTCGGCGTCTCCTCGCAGCCGGTGTGCTCGGTCAGTAGATAGAGCCGCAGGAACACCTGGCCGACCAATTGCGGCACGACCCAGAACGCCAGCGGCACCCACCAGCCCCATAGCCAGCCTGCGCCCAGGGCCACCGCGGCCATCGCGACGCACATCGCGCGCACGCTGGTGATCACCTGGCGAGCGCTGGCGGCGGGGATGTAGGGGTAGGCGGAGAGGTCACCGCGCCAGCAATCCACGATCACTTTCGCGCGCGCCCGCCAGTAGTTCACCGCTAGCACGCGCAGCAGGTAGCGGTCCAGCGCGGCCGGGGCCGGCGGGTTCAGCTCGGGGTCGCGCACCGGGTCCTGGGTGAAGCGGTGATGCGCCAGGTGGAACACGGCGTAAAAGTGCCAGTTCAGCAGCGACGGGCAGGCCACCAGCCAGCCCACCACCGCATTGGCCCGGCGGTTGCGGAAGGCGGTGAGGTGCATTGTCTCGTGCACGGGGGCGAACAGCGCCGACTGGGCGATCCCGAGCAGCAGCACCGCTGGCACCTTGGCCCAGAGCGGCGCCACCGCCACCGCCCAACCCGCAGCGGCGATCAGCGCCACATGCACAGACAGGCGGGCGGCGCCTAGCGCGTCCGACCGCACCGACAGCGCACGCACTTCCGGGCCAGACAGCACTCGTGGCGTTGCAGTGTTCATCGCTCGAGCCTCCTTCGTCACGCCGTTCCAATTCGGACCGCAGCATGGCAGGGTCAACCCATGGACATGCAGCTTCCGACCGGGCCCGTCATCCGCAGCTCGGTTTGCCCGCACGATTGCCCCTCCGCCTGCGCGCTCGACGTGGAGGTGCTCGGCCGCGGGCGGATCGGGGCGGTTCGCGGGGCAGACAACCCATACACCGCCGGCGTCATCTGCGCCAAGGTGTCGCGCTACGCCGAGCGGGTGCATCACGCCGACCGGCTGACCCACCCGCTGCGGCGCACCGGGCCGAAGGGCAGCCTGCAGTTCGAGCGCATCACGTGGGAGGCGGCGCTCGATGCGATCGCCGCCGCCTTCACCCGGACCGCCGCCGAGCATGGCCCGCAGGCGGTGTGGCCGTACAACTCGGCCGGCACGATGGGGCTGGTGAACCGGGACGGGCTGCACCGGCTGACCCACGTGATGGGCTATTCCCGCCGCAAATCCACCATCTGCAGCGCCATCGCCACTGCCGGCTGGACCGCCGGGGTGGGGCGCGTCGCCGGGCCGGACCCGCGGGAGATGGCGCTGAGCGACCTGGTGGTGGTGTGGGGCGGCAACCCCGTCGCCACCCAGGTGAACGCGATGAGCCATATCAGCCGGGCCCGCAAGCAGCGTGGGGCCAAGCTGGTGGTGATCGACCCCTATCGCACCGGCACCGCGGCAGCCGCGGACATGCATCTGGCGCCGCGGCCCGGCACCGACGGCGCGCTGGCCTGCGCGGTGATGCACGTGGCGTTTCGCGATGGCTACGCCGACCACGCCTACATGGCCCGCTACGCCGACGACCCGGCGGGGCTTGAGGCGCACCTGGCCAGCCGCAGCCCGGCCTGGGCCGCCGCGATCACCGGGCTGGCCGAAGCCGAGATCGAGGCGTTCGCCGCGCTGTATGGCCGCACCAAGCGCTCGTTCATCCGCTGCGGCTTCGGCTTCACCCGCGGCCGCAACGGCGCCAGCAACATGCACGCCGTCACCGCGCTGCCGACCGTCACCGGCGCCTGGGCGCTCGAGGGCGGCGGCGCTTTCTGGCTCAACCGCGCGATCTATCACTGGGACAAGATGCTGATCGAGGGCCTGGACCGGCGCGACATGGCCACGCGGGAGCTCGACATGAGCCGCATCGGCCCGATCCTGACCGGGGATGCGGACGCGCTGCAGGGTGGCCCGGCCGTGCATGCGATGCTGATCCAGAGCACCAACATCGCCGCCACCGGGCCGGATAGCCACCGGGTGCGCGACGGGCTGCTGCGGGACGACCTGTTCGTCGCCGTGCACGACCAGTTCATGACCGACACCGCCCGCCTTGCCGACATCGTGCTGCCAGCCACCATGTTCCTCGAGCACGACGACGTCTATCAGGCCGGCGGGCACAGCCACATCCAGGTCGGCCCCAAGCTGATCGACCCGCCTGGCGAGGCGCGCTCCAACCACGCCGTGGTCTGTGCCCTGGCCGAGCGGCTGGGCGGGCGGCACCCCGGCTTCGGCATGACCGAGCGCGAGCTCGCCGACGCGACGCTGCGCAACTCGGGCTGGCCCGGCGTGGACGAGGTGCAAGCGGGCCGCTGGCTGGACGCGCAAGTGCCGTTCGAGCGGGCGCACTTCCTCGACGGCTTCGGCCATGGCGACGGCCGGTTCCACTTCCACGCCGACTGGGCCGCCCTGGGCGCCGCCGGGTCGGCCATGCCGAGTCTGCCCGACCATTGGGATGCGGTCGACGGCGCCACCGAGCAGCACCCGTTCCGCCTGGTCGCCGCGCCGGCACGCCAGTTCCTGAACTCGACCTTCTCCGAGGTGGCGGAATCGCGGCGGCGGGAGTCGCGGCCCTGCCTGCTGCTGCATCCGGACGACGCGGCCAGGTTGGGCATCGCCGATGGCGAGGCGGTGGAGGTTGGCAACGAGCAGGGCACGGTGGCGCTACACGCTCGCGTGATGGCGGGCGCGCAACCCGGCGTGGTGGTGGTCGAGAGCGTCTGGCCCGGCGCTGCATTCCGCGGCGGCATCGGTATCAACGCCCTGATCAGCGCCGAACCGGCCGCACCCGCAGGCGGCGCCGTGTTCCACGACACCGCAGTTTGGGTGCGACGGGGTTAGAGCACATCCGCCCTGGCTGAACTCAGTCACGCGGCGAATCTGCTCGCACAAACAAAGTGCTAGAGCATGTGGCCGGTCACGGCCACATGCTCTAGCCCGGGCGGTTGTCCCCGTTGTCGGGGGCGAACAGTTCCTCGCCGGCGTGCTCGGTCGCGACATTGGCCGCCTGGATGTAGGGCAGGTTGCTCAACGCCTTCACCGCCTGCGCGCCACCGGCTGGAAACGCCGGGTTGGACAGGGCGGCCTCGGCCGCCGGCACGTTGCCCGCCGCCAGGTCGTTGCGGGCGGCCACCAGGCTATCCACCACCAGTTGGGACGGCGCGTTCGGCGCGATGCCCACCGCCTGGCGGGTCGCCTGGCGCCCCTGCAGCAACTGCATCTGGGTGATGGCGGGGATGTTCTCCCAACGCGGGCTCGTGTTCAGCTCGCCGGCAATGTAGTCCATCGCCAGCACCGCCTGGGCGCCGGCCACCGGGTTGCCATAGGTGCGCGAGGGGTCGGCGAACGCGAACTGGGCGTATTCGGTGGCAGGAATGTCCTGGTCGAGCGGGCTGAACACGCCGGGCGGCAGCCGCGCCGTGTCTGGCGGGGGCGGCAGTGGGCCGCAGGCGGCTGGCAGGGCGGCGAGCAGGACGAAGGGCAGAACGCGACGCATGACTGGTCCTTTTTGGCGCGGCGGTTACCGCACCGAGACCAGTCCCGTGCGAAAGCGCTGTGCCAGTTTTACATAGTGTTTGGCACCCCGATCCCAAGACGCACGCTCCTCGGCAGACATCACGCGCTTGAGACGAGCGGGGCTGCCGGCCCAGAGCTCGTTCGGCCCGATGCGCTTGCCCGGCGTAAGCAGGCCGCCCGCCGCCAGCATGCCGCCCGCGGCGACCACCGCGCCATCCAGCACCGTCGCCCCCATGCCGATGAACGCCCCGTCCTCCAGCGTGCAGCCATGGATAATGCAGCCATGGCCGACCAGCACGGAGCGCCCGATCAGGCACGGGAAGGTGCCGGTGGAGATGTGGACGATGGTGCCGTCCTGGATGTTGCTGCCCTCGCCCACGCGGATGTGGTTGGTGTCGCCGCGCAGCACGCAATGCCACCAGACGCTGGAGCCCGGCCCGAGCACCACGTCCCCGATCACGCTGGCCGTGGGGGCGACCCAAGCGTCGGGTGCCACGGTGGGGGCGACGCCTTCGAACGACCAGAGCGGGCCGTCAGCCGGCAAGCGCGGGCTCGGCGGCGGCGGGAAGGCCCAGCATCAGGCGCAGGTTCTGCACTGCGGCGCCGGACGCGCCCTTGCCGAGGTTATCCAGCCGCGCCACCAGGATCGCCTGCTGGTTGCCGGCGTGGGCGAACACGCGCAGCTCCATGTCGTCGGTGTCGTTGAGCGCCTCGGGCTCGAGCCGCCCCGCCGTTTCCGCCGGACGAACACGGATGTGCGGGGCGTGGCGGTAATAGGTCTGCAGCGTCTCGGTGATGGCCTGCGCGGAGGGTTGGGCGGGCAGGTCGCTGAGGTGCAGCGGGATGCAGACCAGCATGCCTTGGCGGAAATGGCCCACTGCTGGGACGAAGATCGGGCGCCGGGTCAGCAGGGCGTAGCGCTGCAGCTCGGGGACGTGCTTGTGCTCGAGCCCCAGCCCGTAGAGCTCGAAGGCGGGCCCGCCGGACGCCTCGTGCGCCTCGATGGCGGAGCGCCCGCCGCCGGAGTAGCCGCTGACCGCGTTGACGCAAATCGGGTGGTCGGGCGGCACCAGCCCGGCGGCGACCAGGGGCCGCAGCAGGGTGATGGCGCCGGTCGGGTAGCAGCCCGGATTGGCCACGCGCGCGGCTTGGGCGATGCGGCCGGCCTGCTCCGCGTCTAGTTCCGGCACGCCATACACCCAGTCGGGGTCGACCCGGTGCGCCGTGCTGGCGTCGAGCAGCTTGGGGGCTTGCGCGCCCAGCTCAGCGGCCAGGGCAGCGGATTCGCGCGCGGCGTCGTCGTGCAGGCAGAGGATGGCGGCGTCGACCTGCGCCATCATGTCCTGCCGGGCCGCCGGGTCCTTGCGATGGGCGGGGTCGATGGAGCGGACGATGACGCCCGGCACGTGGCGCAGGCGCTCGCGGATGCCGAGCCCGGTGGTACCTGCTTCGCCATCGATGAAGACGCTGTACGCCATCCCGCCGGTCCTCCTCTTCCAACCGAAAAGCCCTCTCCCCCTGGGAGAGGGTTGGGTGAGGGGACCGCGCCCAGGCTCTAAAACAAGATCCCGCCGACCCCTCACCCCGACCCTCTCCCAGGGGGAGAGGGAGATCAAGCGGAGATGGCGGCTGATGTGGTAGAGCGGCGCGTTATCGCTTGGAGAACTGGTAGCTGCGGCGGGCCTTCGCCTTGCCGTACTTCTTGCGCTCCACCACGCGGCTGTCACGCGTCAGGAAGCCGGCCAGCTTGAGGATGCCGCGCAAGTCCGGCTCGTAGTAGGTCAGCGCGCGGCTGATACCGTGGCGCAGCGCACCCGCCTGCCCCGACAAGCCGCCGCCGTTGACCGTGCAATACACGTCGAACTGGTTGTAGCGGTCCGAGATCAGGAACGGCTGGGTGATCAGCATGCGCAGCACTGGGCGTGCGAAATACTGCGTCACCGTTTTGCCGTTCACCTCGATGTCGCCGCGGCCCGGCCTGATCCACACCCGCGCAATGGCGTTCTTGCGCCGCCCGGTGGCGTAGGAGCGGCCCTGCGCGTCCCGCTTCGGCTCCACGCGGATAGCCGTGCTCTCGCCCGGCTCCGTGGCAGTGGGGGTGAAATTCTTGAGGTCGGCGAGCGTGCCGGTGCGCTCGGCCTGGACGCTCTCTTCGGTTTCGGACATCAGACCCTCGAGTTCTTGCGGTTCAGCGCGGCCACGTCGAGCGTCTCGGGCTTCTGGCCGTCATGCTTGTGCTCGGCGCCGGCATACACATACAGGTGCTTCATCTGCGCGCGCTGCAGCGGGCCGCGGGTGATCATCCGCTCGACCGCCTTTTCGATGACGCGCTCGGGATGCCGCCCGGTGAGGATTTGCCGCACCGACCGGCCCTTGATGCCGCCCGGATAACCGGTGTGATAGTAGAACACCGACTGGTCGGCCTTGTTGCCGGTCACGCGCACCTTCTCGGCGTTCACCACGATGATGTTGTCGCCGCAGTCGACATGCGGGGTGAACTGCGGCTTGTGCTTGCCGCGCAGGCGCTGCGCGATGATGGCGGCCAGCCGGCCGAGCACCAAGCCATCGGCGTCGATCAGCGTCCAACCCTTGCTGACATCCGCCGGCTTGAGCGAAATCGTCGTCTTCATCATCGGCCTTGCCCACCGCCCGTTCGAGGCCCGGGGTATCGGCAATCCGGCGCGCGGAGTCAAGGCAGCGCCTATGTGGTAGCATCATACCACAGGTTCCGCCGCGGGAATCAGCCTGCTAAAACAGCCGCATGAACCCCTTCGTGATCGGCGCCAGCGGGCGGTCGGGCCTGGCTTTGTGCCGCACCCTGGCGGCCGAAGGCACGGGCTTTACCGCCGTGGTGCGCAACCCGGACAAGTGGCACGCCGCCGGGCTGCCCGGGGCGGTGCGCACGGCCGATCTGCGCCATTCCGCGGCGCTGGAGCAGGCGCTGCGCGGGGCGGAGCTGGTAGTCTCGTGCGCCCATGCCCGCCACAGCGCGGCCATCCTGCGCGCTACCCCTGCCCCGACCCGCGTCGTGCTGCTCGGCAGCACCCGCAAGTTCACCCGCTGGCCCGACGCGCACGCCATGGGCGTGATCGAGGGGGAGGCGGCGTTTCTGCAATCCGGCCGACCCGGCGTGATGCTTCACCCGACAATGATCTACGGCGCGCAGGGCGAGGACAACGTGCAGCGCCTGGCCCGGCTGCTGCGCCGGCTGCCGGTGGTGCCGCTGCCCGGCGGCGGGGCGGTGCTGGTGCGGCCGATCTACCAGGCCGACGTCACGCGCTGCCTGATGGCCGCCATGGCGCAGGCTTGGCAGGGGTCGCAAAGCGTCATCATCGCAGGGGCGGACCGGGTGAGCTACGCCGAGTTCGTCCGCGCCGTGGCCCAGGCGGCGGGGTTGCGGCGGCCGCGCATCGTGCCCGTGCCGGCCGGGCTGCTGCGCCGGGCCGCGAGCATGACGCGGCTGCTCCCCGGCGTGCCGGTGGTGCGGCCGGAGGAAATCCAGCGTTTGATGGAAGACAAGTCGTTCGGCATCGACCCGATGCGGCGGCTGCTGGGGGTCGAGCCGCTCGGGCTAGCCGCCGGGTTGGCGCGCACGTTCGGCGGTTCGACCTGAACCAGGTCCGGCGCTACGTTCGCCCCTTCGCCAGCCGGCCCTCGTACCAATGCACCAGCCGGGTCATCGGGAACAGCAGCGCGAAGTAGATGAGCGCCACCGTGGTGTAGACCTCGAGCGGGCGGTAGGTGTCGCCGGTGATCAGCTCGCTTTGATATAGCAGGTCGGGCACCGCGATGATGGACACCAGCGACGTGTTCTTCAGTTGCGTGATCGATTGGTTCATGAACGGCGGCACCATGCGGCGGATCGCCTGCGGCAGGATCACCTTGCGCATGATCGGCCAGGGCCGCAGCCCGATGGCGCGCGCGGCGTCCCACTGGCCCGGCTCGATGGAGGCGATCCCGGCGCGGAAGATCTCGGCATAGAACGCCGCCGTGTAGCAGGACAGCACCAGGGTCGCGGCGGCGATGGCGGGGATCTGGATGCCGAGCACCACCGGCAGCGCGTAGTAGAACCATACGATCTGCACCAGCAGCGGAGTGCAGCGGAACAGCTCGATGAAGGCCACCAGCGGCAGGTTTAACAGGCGCGAGCGGCTCAGCCGGCCGAGCCCCAGCAGCAGGCCGAGCAGCAGGCCCAGCAGCACCGTGCCGGCGGTGTAGGCGAGCGTCACCTCCGTGCCGGTGACGAACAGGCGCGTGTAGCGGGCGAGGAAGCTGAAATCCCAGTGGTAGCCCATTCAGGTGGCTGGCACCGGGCGGGCGCGGGCGGCGGGCGCCGCGCTCAAAACGTCAGGGCTTTGGGCACGTCCTCGCGCTTGACGCCGTTCAGGGCCAGGCCGTCCAACAGGTCCTCGCGGATGGTGCCGGTGCCGCGGTTGAACTCGATCCAGGCGTTCAGCACCTCGAGAAAGCGGGTATCGGGCTCGCGGCGCACGCCAAAGCTGCTGGGCAGCGCCACGGTGGGGTCGTCCAGCAGGTAGTAGCTCCCCATCGCCGGGTTCTTGGCCAGCGCGGACAGGCCCAGCATCGCCGCCAGGATGATTGCGTCGGCGCGGCCGGACTGGAAGAACAGCAGGGTCTCGTCAGGGGTGCGCAGCGCGGTGATCTGCGCCTTGGAGCAATAGCGGCGCGCCGCCACCTCGTGCACCGAACCGAGGTCACAGGCCACGCGGATGTTGGGCTGGTTTAGCTCGTCCCAGGTCTTGGGCGCGAACCCGGCCTTCGCGATGCAGCCGAACGGATGGATGATGAACGGCTGGGTGAAGCCGATCGCGAGCGCCCGCGCCGGGGTGGGGTTGAGCGCGAACGCCAGGTCGACCTTGTTGGACTGCAGGTCCAGGATCGAGGTGCCGTAGGTGCTGTCGACATACTCCACCTGGGCGTCGAACACATGGGCGATGTCGGTGGCCATCTCGACGCAGGCGCCCTTCCAGGTGCCGCTGGCGAGGTCCTTGGCGAAGTAGGGCGCGGCGCCGGGCAGTGCGGCCACGCGCAACGTCTTGGTGCGCTGGATGCGGTCGAGCGCGCTCTCGGTCGTCGACTGGGCACGGGCACCCGGTGCCATCAGGGCCGCGGGCAGGAGAGCGGCGGACGCGGCCAAGCCACGCCGGCTGAAACGGTTCATGCGGTTGGTTCCTCTACAATCCCAGGTAAGCCCGGCGCACGTCGCTGTCGGCGGCGATCTGCGCGGCCGGGCCCGACATCACGATGCGGCCAGTCTGGAGCACATAGGCGCGGTCGGCCAGCGCCAGTGACTCGGCCAGGCGTTGTTCCACCAGCAACACGGTCACGCCCAGGTCGCGGATGCGCGCCACGGCGGCCAGGATGTCGTCCACCAGGCGGGGCGCGATGCCTTGGCTGGGCTCGTCCAGCATCAGCAGGCGCGGCCCGGTCATCAGCGCGCGGCCGATCGCCAGCATCTGCTGCTCGCCGCCGGAGAGCGTTTCGGCGCGCTGGGCGAGGCGCTCGGCGAGGCGAGGAAACAGGCTGAACACGGTGTCGAGCGGGGCGAAGCGGTCGGGCTGGCCGCGGCGGGCGTAGGCACCTAGGCGCAAATTGTCCTGCACCGACAGGCGCGGGAACAGGCGGCGGCCCTCCGGCACCAGGCCCACGCCGAGCCGCGTGATGAGGTGCGGCGGCATACGGGCGAGCGCGTGGCCGTCGAAGTGGATGGCGCCCTCGGTGGTGACCTGGCCGGCGATGGCGCGCAGCAGAGTGCTCTTGCCGGCGCCGTTCGCCCCGACCACGGCCACGATCTCGC
Source organism: Acetobacteraceae bacterium (assembly GCA_965199105.1). Taxonomy (GTDB): domain Bacteria; phylum Pseudomonadota; class Alphaproteobacteria; order Acetobacterales; family Acetobacteraceae; genus LMUY01. The sequence continues at coordinate 3,582,634 of CBDAQO010000002.1, forward strand.
CGGCGGCCACGGCAAGGGAGACGCCTTGCAGGGCTTTGAGGCCCTTGTAGGCGGCGGAGACGTTGTCGAGCGTGAGGATGGCGGGCGCGGGGCCCTCACCCCTGCCCTCTCCCGCCAGCGGGAGAGCGTCGGTGGCGGCGGCGGGGCTAGGCGGCATAGCGGTCGCCGAGATAGGCGCGGATCACCGCCGGGTCGCGGACCAGCACGCTGGGGAGCCCCTCGGCCAGCACGCGGCCGAGGTTCAGCACCACGGCGCGGTCGATCAGCGGCAGCAGGATTTCCATCACGTGCTCGACCATGATCACCGTGATGCCCTGGTCGCGCACGTCGCGGATGAGCTGCACGCCGCCTTGCGCCTCGGTGGGGGTGAGGCCGGTCAGCATCTCGTCCAGCAGCAGCAGGCGCGGGCGGGTGGCCAAGGCGCGGGCGATTTCCAGGCGGCGCTTCTCCGGCGGGCTGAGGCCCCAGGCGGGCCGGTCGGCGCGCGCGGCCAGCCCGGTGAACTCGAGCACCCGGTCGGCCTCGGCCATTGCCTCGCGGGCGCGGCGGGTGCGGCTGAACGCGCCGACCATGACGTTCTCGCGCACTGTCATGCTGTCGAACGAGCGCACCACCTGGAACGTGCGCGCGACGCCGGCCCGGGCGCAGGCGAGCGGCCCGGCGCCGGAGATGCGGCGGCCGTCGAGCAGGATTTCACCGCGGTCGGGGGCGACCTCGCCGGCGATGCTGTTGAACAGGCTGGTCTTGCCGGCACCATTGGGCCCGATCAGGCCCAGGATTTCACCCGCCGCGACGCCAAAGCTGATCTCGACGTTGGCCGCGACCCCGCCGAACGACTTGCTGACGTCGCGCACCTGGAGCAGCGCCTCAGGCATTGGCCGCCCCCGGCGCTGCCACCCGCTTGGCCGCCCGGCTGCGCACGCCGAACAGGCTGACCAGGCCGGCCGGGCGCAACAGCGCGACCAGCACGATCAGCCCGCCATAGATCATCAGGTCCACCCCGCCGGCGCCGCCGAGATAGGACCGGGTCAGCTCGCTGGTGGGGATCAGCACGGCCGCGCCGACCAGGGGGCCCCACAGCGTGCCGACCCCGCCCAGCACGGCGGGCAACGCGATCAGGATGGAGAAGGACGAGGCGAGCACGCTATCCGGGTCGATGTAGCCGACATATTGCGCGTAGATCGCCCCGCCGATGCCGGTAAAGCAGCCGCTGATCGCCGCCGCCGCCATCTTGGACGGGAACACGCGGACGGCCAGGCTGCGCGCCGCCACCACGTCGTCCCGCACCGCGCGCCAGGCGTAGCCCCAGCGCGAGCCTTCCACCAGCCAGGCGGCGACCCAGGTGAGGGCGGCAAACACCAGGGTGACGTAGTGGAACGGCAGCTTGGTGGTGCGGAACTGCAGCTCGAGCCAGTTCTGCCCGTGGAACGGCACGTAGACGCCGGTGGCCGCGCCGACGAAATCCCAGTTCAGGAACAACTGGTAGCCGATCTCGGCCACCACGATGGTGGCGATGGCGTAGTAATGCCCGGAGAGCCGGAAGCAGGGCCAACCCACCAGCAGCGCCACCGCCCCGCTGACCAAACCCGCCACCAGCATGCCGAAGGTGGGCGGCAGCCCGGCGCGGACGAACAGCAGCGTTGAGACGTAGGCACCGATGCCGAAATACAGCCCGTGGCCGAGCGAGATCTGCCCGCAATAACCGCCCAGGATGTTCCACGCCTGCGACAGCCCGGCGTAGAGGATGGTGAGGATGATGAGGTTGCGCGTGTAGGGATCGTGGATCGGCAACGGCAGCACGGCCAACACCGCGAGCACGACGGCGCCGGTGAGCAGCTCGATCCGGCGGCGCCGGGTGATGGGGTTTGGCGGCGGGGCTGAACTCACCATGCGTCCCGCTCAAAAGAGTCCTCTCCAAGAGGGAGAGGGAGAGTACGGAGTGGCCGCGGACAAGCGGATTGGGCGATCATATCGTCCCAAACAGGCCGCGGGGGCGGACCATCAGCACCACCAGGTACAGCGCGAACATGCCGACCTGCTTCAGCGAGGGCTCGAACACCTGGGCGGTGATCGCCTCCACCTCGCCGATCACCACGCCCGCCACCAGCGCCCCGGTGATGCTGCCGAAGCCGCCGAGCGCCACCGTGACGTAGGCGATCAGGGCGAAGTTGGCGCCCACTTCCGGGGAGACGTAGTAGAACGTCGCCAGCATCGTGCCGGCCACGCCCACCGTCGCCGCACCCAAGCCCCAGCCGAGCGCGAAGATGCGGTCGCGGTCGATGCCGATCAGCGCCACCGCGTCGCGGTCCTCGCGGGTGGCCTCGAGCGCGCGGCCGAACTCGGTGCGGCTGATCGCGAGCAAGCCGGCGAACGCCACCACGCAGACCAGGCTCGACGCCAATTGCGGCAGCGGCAGGTAGACCCCGGCGAAATGCACCGTTCGGTTCGCCAGCCAGGACGCGCCGATGCTGCGGAAATCACCACCGAAGGCGAACTGGGCGGCGCCACGGATGAAGATCGCCAGGCCGAACGTGACGAAGATCTGCACCATCCCGCGGTTGAACTGCACGCTGAGCGCGCGCGCGATCAGCCCGCGGTAGATCAGCATGCCCAGGCCGAACATCAGCGCCGCCACCAGGGGAAGCTGCACCAGCGGGTCCAGCCCCGACCCGGCGTTGATGAAGAACGCCGCATACATCGCCAGCATCAGCAGCTCGCCATGGGCGAAGTTCACCACGTCCATCAGGCCGAAGATCAGGCTCAGCCCGGCCGCCACCAGCGCGTAGATCAGCCCCATCAGCAGGCCGCTCAGCGCGACCTGCAGCATGGCGTCGACGCTCACCTACTTGCCGACGTTCCAGATCGGCGTCTGCACCGCGACATCGGCCGGGTAGATCGTGTGGTACGACCCGTCCCGCACCTGCTGGATCACCGGCGTGGCCTCGGTGTTCTGGCCCGTGCTGTCGAACTTCACGCCTTGCCACGGCATGATGGTCTGGTCGCCCTTGATATCGGTGGCGATCATCGCCTTGCGGATGTCCTCTGGCTTGGTGGAACCGGCGCGGTCGATGGCGTCGGCGAGCACCTGCAGGCCCACGATCTGGCGCGAGGTGTTGTCGTTGAGGTCCTTGCCGGCGCGGGCGTGGAACATCGCCTGCACGGCCGGGATGGCGGGGCGGGACTTCACCGCGTCGCCGGCAAACGAGGAGCGGCTCATCACGCCCTCCGCCAGCGGCCCGGCGGCGGTAAGGAACGACTGCTCCTGGAAACCAGCCGCCTGCGCCATGATGACCGGGTGGTAGCCGATCTCGTTCATGGACCGCATCAGCAGGATTGCGTCCGACGTATAGGACGAGGGCATCACCACGTCCGCATTGGCCGATTTCAGCCGCTCGGCTTCGGCCGACAGCGAGGGGGAGTTGGCGCGATACTTGATGTCGGCCGCGACCGTGATGCCGTTGGCGGCGGCGAGCTTGGCCTGCACCGCGGCGCTGTCGCTGCCGAAGATGCTGTCCTCATGGAACAGCGCGACCGACTTCACCGGGTGTCCGGTCTTGCCGCCAATCTCCTTGAAGAAGGCGAACATGGCGGCGGTGAACATCTCGTCCTGCGGCGTGGTGCGGAAGAACCACTGCAGCCCGCGCTGGCTGAGCGTGGGGGACGAGTTGTCCATCGACATGTAGGGGATCTGGTAGCGCTCGGCGACCTGGCTGATGGTGGCGGCGGTGGCGCTGGTGTAGCTGCCGATCAGCGCCACGACATGCTCCTGCGTGATCAGCCGTTCGGCTTCGGAGCGCGCCTTTTGCGGGTCGTTCTGGTGGTCGGCGAAGATCACCCTAATGTGCGCGCCGCCCATGTGCGGCAGGCCGCCGCCCTTGCCGAGCAGCATCGGGATGGGCGCGTGCGCGGTGTTGATGATGTCGCTCATGGTGCCGATGGCCGCCTGCGCGTCGGTGCCCACCTGGGAGGCATTGCCGGAGAGCGGGTAGAGCGCGCCGATCAGCACGTCCTCGGCGCGGGCCGGGGACAGGCCGGCAGACCACAGACTGGCGGCAAGCAGCGCCACGGCAAGCCAAACACGCTTCATTGCGTGATTCCTTCGGTTGATGCCTGTCACAAAGCACGTCACGTGCCAGCTTGCACGCGCCGTGTGAGGGCGGCGAAGTCCTCCGGCGTGTTGGCGTTGAGGAATGGGTCGCCGCTGAATGCGACTGCGCGCATGGGCAGGGTTGCAGCGTACGACCGCACGCTGCGGGAGCCCGGCGCGGCGAGCCAGGCGCGCAACGAGGCCGCGGCGCTGACGGGCCAGAGCGCCACCAGGTGATGCCGGCGGCCAGCGCTTTGCGCCACCGCAGGCGCCGGGCCGAGCGCCTGGGCCAGGTTCGCCGGGATGAGCGGGGTGTCGCCGGGCACGGTGAGCAGGGCGCTGAAGCCGAGGGTTGCCGCCCAATCGAGCCCCGCCAGCACGCCCGCCAGCGGCCCCTGCCCCGGAATTGCGTCCGGCAGGATGGGCAGGGTGGTGCGGAAGCGCGCCGGGTCGCCGTTGGCGCTGATGGCGATGTGGGCGTGCTGCGCGGCGAGGCGTTCGAGGATGCGCGCCAACAGGGTGCGTCCCTCGAGCAGCAGCAACGGTTTGTCGCCGCCCCCCATGCGCGTAGCGTTGCCACCGGCGAGGACCACGGCGGCAACCGCGCTGCTGGCCTCGGAACCGGGGGCGTCGCCCGCATCGTGCGTCACGCCACCCAGCCCCGCCGTATCGAGCCCTTTCCCCCTGGGAGAGGGTTCGGTGAGGGGTCTTCCCGGCGTGCAAAGGTGAACGTTTGGAGCTTTCGCGCCCTCACCCCGACCCTCTCCCGCCCGCGGGAGAGGGAGAAGATCGGGCGGTTGGGCTGTGCCCGCGGAGGGGGAGACCGCCGAGGGAAACTGGGGCGAACGATGGGGCTCGAACCCACGACCACCGGTACCACAAACCGGCGCTCTACCAGCTGAGCTACGTCCGCCGTCAAGGCCGCGGAGATACCGCCGTCAGCCTGCCGCCGTCAACGGCAGCGACTGGCCCGGCGTCGCGGCCAAGGCGAAATGGCGCTGCAGCCGGGCCACCGCCTCGTCCAGCACCGCGTCGCGCTTGCAGAACGCAAACCGGGCGAAATGGCCCGGCGCCGGGCCGCCCTCGGCGTCGTAGAACGCGCTGACCGGGATCGCGGTCACCCCGGCCTGCTCGGTGATGTGACGGCAGAACGCCACGTCATCGCCATGGAAGCCGAGCGGGGTGAAGTCGGTGGTGACGAAGTAGCTGCCCTGCGCCGGCAACACGGTGAGGCCGAGCGCGGACAGGCCGGACGACAGCCGGTCCCGCTTGGCTGCAAGGTCGGTGGCGAGTGCCGCGAAGTAGGCGTCGTCCTTGGCCAGGCCGACGGCGACGGCGCGTTGCAGGTTTGGCGGCGTGGTGAAGGTGAGGTTCTGGTGCGCGCGGGCCGCGAGCAGCGCCAGCGGGGCGGGCGCGGTGATGTAGCCCACCTTCCAGCCGGTGAGGCTGAACGTCTTGCCGGCGCTGCCGATCCGCAGGCAACGCTCGCGCAGGCCCGGCAACGTCATCAACGGGATGTGGCGCCAGCCGTCATAGGTGAGGTGCTCGTACACCTCGTCGCACACCGCATAGGCGTCATGCTTCACCAGCAGGTCGGCGATGAAGGCCAGCTCGGCGGCGGTGAACACCTTGGAGGTGGGGTTCATCGGCGTGTTGAGCAGGATGGCTTTGGTGCGCGGCCCGAACGCAGCCGCCAGCTCCGCCCGCGGCAACTCCCAGCGCGGCGGCACCAGGCGCACCAAGCGGGGGATGGCGCCCAGCATGCGCACAATCGGCAGGTAGGTGTCGTAGAGCGGCTCGATCAGCACGACCTCGTCGCCTGGATTGAGCAGCGCCATCAGGCTGGCGGTGATGGCCTCGGTGGCGCCGGAGGTGACGACGACCTCGGTCGCCGGGTCGACGCTGAGGCCGTAGAAGCGGGCATTGGCCTGGGCCACCGCCTGGCGCAGCTCCGGCACGCCGGTGAGCGGCGGGTATTGGTTGCGGCCATCCTGCAGCGCGGCGGCGGCGGCGGCCACCACGTCCGCCGGGCCATCTGTGTCAGGGAAGCCCTGGCCCAGGTTGATGGCGCCATGCTGCGCGGCCAAGGCGGACATCACGGTAAAGATCGTGGTCCCGAGCTCGGACAATAGCGTGTTCGTCGGCTGCAACAGCGTCCCTCCCCCACTCCGCCCGGCGTTCGAGAGCGCCAGCCGGAGCCGCTCAGTGTGCCTCACAGTTGGGCAAGATGCCATCGCGGCGCCACCCCGGGGCGACGGCGCGTCGGATTGCTCCCGTGGCATGGCTCATGCAACCTTCCGCCGCGCCGGCCGCCTTCGGGTGGGCGCGCTTTGGGGAGCAGGTCCGTGAAGAAGATCGAAGCGGTAATCAAGCCGTTCAAACTCGACGAGGTGAAGGACGCGCTGCACGAAGTGGGGCTGCAGGGCATCACCGTGACCGAGGCCAAGGGATTCGGCCGCCAGAAGGGCCACACCGAACTCTATCGCGGCGCCGAATACGTTGTGGACTTCCTGCCCAAGGTGAAGATCGAGGTGGTCTGCCCGGACGAGCTGGTGGAGCGGGCGGTGGAGGCCATCATCGCCGCCGCGCGGACCGGGCGCATCGGGGACGGCAAGATCTTCGTCAGCGCCATCGAGGAGGCAGTGCGGATTCGCACCGGGGAGCGCGGCGAAGAGGCGATTTAAACCGCGGCGCCGCGCGGCTCTTGAAGACGGGGGCCCTATGCCGGGGCGCGGGGCTGTGGCTGTATCGGACCAGAACCACACTGCAACGGTGTGGCTGGCGTAACGCAGGAGAGCTGACGGAATGGCGAAAAAGGCAGCGGCCGTAGTGCCCGTCCCCAACGGGGCGGCGAAGGTCATGGAGATGATGCGGGAACACTCGATCGAATACGTGGACCTGCGGTTCACCGACCCCCGCGGCAAGTGGCAGCACACGGCGCAGCACATCAGCACGGTGGACGAGGAGAGCCTCACCGACGGCTTCATGTTCGACGGCTCGTCCATCGCCGGCTGGAAGGCGATCAACGAGAGTGACATGATCCTGATGCCGGACACGTCGACCGCCGTGCTGGACCCGTTCGCGGCCAAGCCGTCGCTGATCCTGTTCTGCGACATCATCGAGCCATCGACGGGGCAGTTCTACTCGCGCGATCCGCGCGCCACCGCCAAGCTCGCCGAGGCCTACATGAAGTCCACCGGCATCGGGGACACCGTGATGACGGGCGCCGAGGCCGAGTTCTTCATCTTCGACAGCGTGCGCTTCGGCACCGGCGGCAACTTCGGCAGCTACCACATCGACAGCATTGAGGGGCCGGGCTCGGGGATGAAGGACTATCCCGAGGGCAACATGGGCCACCGCCCGGCGGTGAAGGGCGGCTATTTCCCGGTGCCGCCGGTGGACAGCGAGAGCGACCTGCGCGCCGAGATGCTGTCGACGATGGGCGAGATGGGGCTGATCATCGAGAAGCATCACCACGAGGTGGCGCAGTCGCAGCACGAATTGGGCACGCGCTTTACCACGCTGACCAAGATGGCCGACCAGATGCAGATCTACAAATACTGCGTCCACAACGTGGCCCATAGCTACGGCAAGACGGCGACTTTCATGCCCAAGCCGATCTATGGCGACAACGGCACCGGCATGCACACCCACTTGTCGATCTGGAAGGAAGGCAAGCCGCTCTTTGCCGGCAGCGGTTATGCCGACTTGTCCGAGATGTGCCTTCACTTCATCGGCGGCATCATCCGCCACGCCAAGGCGGTGAACGCGTTCACCAACCCCAGCACCAACAGCTACAAGCGGCTGATCCCGGGCTTCGAGGCGCCGGTGTTGCTGGCGTATTCCTCGCGCAACCGGTCGGCGTCCTGCCGCATTCCCTACACGACGAGCCCGAAGGCCAAGCGCGTCGAAGTGCGCTTCCCCGACCCGTCGGCCAACCCCTATCTGGCCTACTCGGCGCTGCTGATGGCGGGGCTGGACGGCATCCGCAACAAGATCCATCCCGGCGACCCGATGGACAAGGACCTGTACGACCTGCCGCCGGAGGAGCTGAAGGGCATTCCCACGGTGTGCGGCTCGCTGCGGGAGGCGCTGGGGGCGCTCGAGGCCGATCACGAGTTCCTGCTGGCGGGCGATGTGTTCTCGACCGACCAGATCGAGAGCTATATCGAGCTGAAATGGAAAGAAGTGTATCGTTTCGAGCACACGCCGCACCCGGTCGAGTTCGAGATGTACTACTCGGCCTAACCCCGCCGCGCACCCGCCCTCTCCGGTTTGGAGGGGGTTGGGGGCGCAGCTTGGCCGCAATTTGGGCCTCGCTGCTGCTGCCGTGCCTGGCCCAGGCCGCTTGCCGGGTGGATGCCCGCGCTACAATCCCGATTACCCAAGCGGGCGGCCTGCTGCTGGTGCCGGTGGAGCTGAACGGCATCAGCGTGCGCTTCATCCTGGACACCGGAGCGGAGCGCACCGTGGTGGGGCTGGGCGCGGCGGACCAGTTGCATCTGGCGCGCGACGAGTGGGTCAGCACCGACATCCTGGGCACCGGCGGGCGGGACCGGCGGCGGCTCGGGCGGCCCGCGAGCCTGGCACTCGGCGGCATCGCGCTGCGGCGGCGCACCGTGGCAGCGGACAACTCGGTCGTGGTGGGGCCGATCCCCGACGCCGTCGCCGGGCAGCCGGTCGCGGGCCTGCTAGGGCAGGATTTCCTCTCGCCGTTCGACCTCGACCTGGACGTGCCGGGGGGCCGCCTCACCCTCTACAGCGTGAGCGATTGCGCCGGCCGCTTCCTGCCCTGGCCCGGCGCCTACCGCGCCGTCCCGGCCTGGCGCCCGGTGCGCAACATCCTGGCGGTGCCGGTGCATTTCGGCGCCACGGCGATGGCGGCGGAGCTGGATAGCGGGGCGGACGTGTCCACCATAACCCTGCCCGGCATGGTGCAGATGGGCTTGCGCGAAGGCGGTCCGCTCAACATCCGCGGCTTCGGCCCGGGGCAACAGGCGGGCAGCGTGCAGACCTTTGCGCACGTGGCGGTGGGCGACTTGCCGGCCAAACAGGCGGCGTGGCACGTGGCGCCGATCCAGACCATGCGCAGCATCGGCGCCCTGCTCGGCGCGGACTGGTTGGCCGGTCAGCGGGTTTGGATTTCTTGGGCCACGGACCAAGTCTTCGTCGCCCAAGGCTTAGCAAGGCCGGACGCGCCGGCGGGAGGCACACCATGACGGGTCGGCGATCGAGAGTGCAGTGGGTGGCGGCCGGGCTGCTGCTCGGCATGGCCAGCGCGCAGGCGGCCGCGCCAGGGCCGGCGGGCACCCCGGTGGGCACGTGGCGAACCTTCGACGACGCGGACGGGACGGAGAGCGGCAGCGTGACCATCGTCGAGCGCGACGGCCTGCTGTACGGCGACGTCACCAGCATCAAGGACCCGGCGAAAGCGCACGCCATCTGCCAGGCCTGCACCGGTGCGCGCAAGGACAAGCCAGTGGTCGGGCTGGAGATCATGTCGGGGCTGAGGCCAGACGGTGCGGCTTGGGACGGGGGCGAAGTCCTCGACCCGAAGACCGGGCAAACCTATCGCTGCTCGGTGCGGCTGACCGATGGCGGGCAGAAGCTGGTCGTGCGCGGCTTCGTCGGCGTGGCGGTGTTCGGGCGCAACCAGACCTGGGTGCGGGAGGGCGGCTAGCGTCCGGCGGGCATCTAGCGAAAGGTGAGGCGGCGCTCCTCGGCGAGGTCGGCCAGCGCCTCGGCGGTCAGGCGCGGGAGGCGCGCGAGCGAGAACCGGCGCTTCGGCCGCAGGCGGCGTGGCCGGGCGCGGTCCCCGGCCAAGGTGCGGACCAGTTCGTCGACGGAGGTTAGGCCGTCGACCAGGCCGAGCGCCAGGCCCCGGTCGCCGAGGCAGAAGCTGCCGTCGAACACCGCCGGGTCGTCGGCCAGGCGGCTGCCGCGGCGCTGGCGCACCCAAGCCTTGAAGCGCTCGTGGATGTCGCCCATCAGGGTCCTGACGAAGGCCACGTCCTCCTCACGCTCCGGCCGGAATGGGTCCAGCCGGGCCTTGTTGGCGCCCGCGGTGTAGAGCCGCCGCTGGACGCCGTAGCGCGCGATGAGCTGCTCGAAGCCGAACCCGCCGCCCACCACGCCGATGGAACCCACGATGCTCATGGCGCTAGCGTGGATTTCGTCGGCGGCGCAGGCCAGCCAGTAGCCGCCCGAGGCGCCGGCCTCGCCGATCACCGCATGGACCTTCACCTCGGCCTTATCGGCCCGGCGGCGCACCAGGCTGGCGATCAGCTCCGATTGCACGGGGGAGCCGCCGGGGCTATCGATATCTAGGATGACGTGCCCGCCGCGCTTCACGCTGGCGAAGGCGCGCTCGATGAGCGGGGCGGTGGACCGCAGGTTGACGGCGCCGTCCCGCCCGGCGATGAGGCCATGCAGCTCAATCACGGGGATGGTGGGCGGTCGCCAGAAGATGAGGTTCATGGCATTGTAGGAGGGGTCGGGCGGAAGGTTTGACAAGGCGCGGCCGAGCGTAGGCGCGCCCTACTTAGGCCTTGACGAACGCGCAATTGCCCTCGGCCAGCGGGCGAAAGGCCTGCTCCGGCGGGATTGTGGCCAGGATGCGGTAGTAATCCCACTCGGCGCGGCTTTCGGCCGGGCTTTTGGTGGTGAACAGGTAAACCGGGTGGAGTTTGCGGCCATCCTCGCGGATATGGCCAGGGCCGTAGATCGGGTCATCCGTAGGCAGCGCCTTCATCGCGGCGACCAGGGCGCGGCCGTCCTCGATGGCGACGTCCGAGGACGCTGCCTTCATCAGGTGCAGCATGGCCGAGTACATTCCGGCCTGCATGTCGTTCGGCATGGCGTGGTGCGGGCTGCGTTCGGCGTAGCGGCGGGAGAACGCCCGGGTGGCGTCGTTCATGTCCCAGTAGAACGGCGTGACGCCGAGCACGCCTTGCGCCACCTGCAGGCCCACGGCTTGAGTGACGTTGACGTTGTAGATCGGGCCGCAGACCTGCATCGATTGCATCAACCCGAACTCGGCGGCTTGCTTCAAGGCGTTGACCGTGTCGCCCCCGCCATTGTCCAGCGCCAGGACCTGGGCGCCCGAGGCTTGCGCCGCCAGCAGGAAGGAGCTGAAATCCGCCGTCGGGAACGGCGCCTTGATGCCGCCCATGACCCGTCCGCCAGCGGCACGCACCGCCTCGCCGACATAGCGGTCGAGGTCGGCGCCGAACGCGTAGTCGGCTGCCAGGGTGAACCAGGTCTTGCCGCCGCGCGCGGTGATGGCGCGGCCGAGCGCCTGGCTGGTCTCCCAGGTGTCGTAGTCCCACTGCAGGATGTTGGGCGAGCAGGCCTTGCCCGTGAGGTCCACCGTGCCGGCGCCCACGCCGAGGAACACGCGGTTGCGATCCGTCACCAGCTTGGCCACGGCCAGCGCGATGGCGGAGTTCGGCACGTCCATGATGACCTGCACGCCGTCCTGGTCGAGCCATTTGCGGGCGATCGACATGCCGAGGTCGGGCTTGTTCTGGTGGTCGGCGGAAACGATCTCCACCGGGCGCGACCCGGCGAGCCCGTGCTGGTCCTCGAGTGCCATCTGGGCGGCAAGCAAGGACCCGGGCCCTTGGAAGTCGGCGAAGACGCCGCTCATGTCGTTTAGCACGCCGACTTTGAGCGGCAGAGGCGCTGCGCGAAGGCCAGTCGCGCTCACGGCGAGCAGCGCAGCCCCGCCGACGAAGTGCCTACGGTTCATGGATCGCTTGCCGCTGCTCAAAACTGTCCAACGCCTGTGTCGCCAATGTATGATGGCGTCGTTGAACCCTTGGTGGGGCGAGGTCAATCCGCGTTTCGGTATGGCTGATGCCGGTGGGAGCCGGGTTTTCTGCCCCTTGGTTCGGCCGGCCGACGGAGCGGTCGGTTTGCACGATTTGACTGACTCGGCAGTCGCTGTGGTATGCGATGTCAGGCGTATCATGCGAATGCTTGTCGCGAGCGGCCAGAATAGGCAGATGGAACGCCCGGCAAACGGGCTTGAGTGGGCGATCGAACATGCTATTTATGGCGTCGCCGGGGGTGCTTGGAGGCGGCGTTTAACACGCTCCGACCAGCCCTTCTGTCCAAGCACTGATGCTTGTTCGACCAACCTCCAACTTTCCCGAAAGTAAAGATGGCGAATTTATCAGGCCCGCCCGAATCGGACGACGCGTCTCTGGAAACGGCCGAAGCGCGGATGCGGCGTGCACTCGGGGACCTCGAGCATCAGGGCAATGGCAATGGCAATGGCCGCGCCGCCAACGATTCCACCCGGCCCAGGGCAGAGCCCCGCACGATGGACCGCCACTCCGGGGATCGTCCGCGGGCTCGCTTCGTGCAGGACGGGGACGTTCCGGTGACGGTGCTCAATCGCGCCCGGCCCCATGAGGGGGATGCAGGCAACAGCCGGCTCAGCGCGGCCGAGGCAGCGCTCGCCTCGGAACGGACCGCCCGGTCACGCGCCGAGCGGTCCTTGGCCGAGATGCAGGCGACGGTGCATGACCTGCAGACCAAGTGGGGGCATGCCGAACTGGCCCGGCAAGAGCTCGCCGGCCGGGTCGAGGCGGAGAAAACCGCGTTTGAAGCCGAGCGCGCCGCGTTGCAAGCGCGCATGGACGAGCTGAGCGGGGAACTGGCGACGGAGCGCGAGACGACCGCCCGGCTGAGCGCCCTGCCCCAGCCCGCGCGGCGGATGGCCCCGCCAGCGGAAGACGACCTTGCTCCGCAGGCGCCAGCAGCGAGCGGCAGCGAGAAGATTGTGGCGGTGGCGCGCAAGGCCAAGCGCATCATCCGCGCCAAGGCCGCCGGCCCGAAGCAGTCCGAAGCCAAGCCGGTCAAGTGGTGGCTGGCGGCAGCCAAGAAGAAGTAGTCGGTGCGCGGGGTGGCGTGAGGTCAGCTCAACTCCCGCACCAAGGTCAACAACTGCGACATCGCGAACGGCTTCAGCAACGCGCGCTCGCGCTCGCTGAGCGGGCGCCTTCGCACTGCGATATGGTTGCCGGACACGTAGATCACCCGCAGCATCGGGTATTGATCGAGCGCCTGGGCCGCGAATTGGAAGCCGTTCTGCCCGTTCGCTTGCGGCTCGACTTGCCGGTCCGCCACAAGGATGGCTTTGCCCTCGACCGCGGCGATGGCGGCCAGCGCGGCCTGCGACGTGCCCGTTTCCACCACGGTGTAGTGGGCAGCCTGCAAACCGTCGGCCATCAAGGAGCGCAACGCCCGATCGTCTTCCAGCAGGATGATTGGCGTGGTTGCGGCGCTCACCGGGCCGTCTTACCGCAGAATAGCCATGGCTGGAAATACTCTTGCTCTGAACGGCGCCAGCGAACCAGGTGATGGGCCGGCGCGGATCGGTTGGCAACGACCCTTCGACACTAAGGACGTGACGAAAGCGAGCGTCGTTACAATCCATTTGGCAGGCTTGGCAATCGGGTTATTTGAACAGGCTGAGCAAACCTTGGGGTGCTTGGTTTGCCACCGAAAGTGACTGCGTGCCCAGTTGCTGTTTGATCTGCAAGGACTGCAGCACAGCGGATTCCTTGGACAGGTCGGTGTCGACGAGGGCGCCGAGGCCACCGTTGAGGCTGTCGATTTTGTCGCTGTTGAGCGTGATCTGCGCGTCGAGGTAGTTCGACTCGGCGCCGGCCTGGTCGAGTTGGGTGTTGAGCGCGGTTTGCGCGGTGTTGTATGCGCCGCCCGGCACCTGCAGCGCTGCGAGTGCCGCCGTCTGCGCGGACGTGGCCGCCGGCGTTGCGAACGAGTCAACACCGGCGGCGCTGCGGCTGAATGTCCCCCCGATGAGGCCGGCCAGGGTGTCCGGCAGTGAGCTCACGTCTTCCGCGCTCAACGTGGTCGACGCGCCGGCCTCGTTGCTGATCACCGCTTTGCTGGTGCCGGCCTGTGGGCCCGAGGCGGCCCCGAGCAAGGTCTGGCCATTGTAGCTCGAGTCGTCCACGGCATCGGCGACGCTCGAGACGAGCGACTTGAATGAGATGATGTACTGGTCGCGCTGATCGTCCGAGATGCTCTGGTCACTGATCTTGACCAGCAGCCCCTTGGCCGAGGTCACCGCGTCCGAAATGCTGGTGAGGGAGGTGAGCGCGGTGGTGACGAGGCCCTTGGCGTTGGCAAGCTGCTGGTTAACGCTGGTCAGTGCGGTGACGTTGGAGCGCACCTGCTGAGCCACGGCGAAGATGCCGCCATTGTCCGTCGCGTCCGCCACCGAATAGCCGGTTGAAATCTGCTTCTCGGTGGCTTGCAGTGCGGACGACGTGCCGTTCAGCGTCTGGAGCGCAATGTTGCTACCAGCATTGGTGTTCAAGGAACCGATTGACATGGTGTTTTACCTGTCCGCCAATATGCCCGCGATCTTGCGGTGACCATGATGGTGCCAGGGAAAGGTTAAGCCTGCGTTAAGGCGCTCGCAGCCCGGCTAAATACTGCCGTAGCTGCCCGATTTATACACCAGGTTGCGCGTCTCCTCCGACATCGCGGCCACGATGGCGCCGATGAAGATGGTATGGGTGCCCGCCTGCAGGGTTTGCACCACGACGCAATCGAACGCCGCCGCGGCACCCCGCAGCAACGGAATACCGGAATCCAGGACCATCCAGTCACCCGCCTCGAACCGGTTGTCCAAGGAGGCGGAGAAGGCGTCCGCTACGCCCTGTTGCTCGTGCGCGAGGAAGCTCACGCCAAACCGGCCGGACGCGGCGATGAGCGGTTGCGCGCTGGCCGACCGGTTGACGCAGACCAGAAGTTGCGGCGGGTCGGCCGAAACCGAGCAAACGGCCGTCGCGGTCAGGCCGCCCCGCAGGTCTTCGTGCAGTGTGGTGATGATGCTGACCGCTCCCGGAACCTGGCGCATGCAATTGCGGAACGTCTCGCGACTGATCAGCTTTTCCGGAAAAACGACGTCCGTCATGGAGTTACCTGCCTCTTCATAGACTGTGCCAGCGCTCGCAACCTGGCAATGCACACGTACGTACACTGGCGATCCGAGCGCCATCAATAGCTTGCCAGAAAGGATGCCTCGCCGGGCAGCGATGCGCTATAGTGCTGCGCCGCAGTGCAAACTGCGCGATGCAGACTTTGGGATAGCTGTGTATGCCGACGCCATTCTCCGTCGATGACCTCCGTGCTCTGTTCGAGCCCAAGACCCTCACTCGGGGCCGCAGCCTGGTGCTGCTGGGCGCGGTGGAGGTTGCCTTGGCCGGGGAGGCGGTGACCGCGGCCGTGGCCGATGGCGGCACCCGGCGGACGGCGACGCTGACCCCGATGGCGCGCGGCCGCCGGGTCGGGTTCGGCACGCGTTGCAGTTGCCGGCAGCCGGCCTGCGCCCACCTGGCCGCCACTGGCCTTGCGGCGCTCGACCGGTTCCCCAGCCTGCGCCGCGTGGACGCCATGGAGACGCTGGATCGGCCAGCCGCAGCGCCGCCGGCCCGGCGGTTGGTGTTCGAACTCGCCGCCGCCAGCCCACCGGCAGCCTGCACCGTGCGCGCCTTGCTGGTTGAAGAGGTGAGCGGACGGATTGAAGGTGCCGCGCCGGAGCGCATCCTGGCCGACCCGGCAGCCAGTGCCGACGCCAAGGCCGTCGCCAACGCCCTAAGCGGGGCCGTGACCACGGTCGGGCCGGATCGGCTGGGCGAAGTGGTCGGGCTGTTGCTGCAATCGCGGCAGGCGCGCTGGGCGGCCAATGGGCGGGCGCTGTTGCCTGGCCCGCCGCGCTCGTTCGACGCCGGGTCGCCGCCCCCGCTGCCCGCCCGCTCGGCCGTGCTGATGGGCGAGGACGGCAACTGGTACGTCGACGCGGCGACCGGAGCAACGGGGCAGGCCCGCTTCCGCGCCGCCGCCGCGCCCGCCGCCAAGCCGGCACGCGGACGCAAGCGCGCGCCGATCCCGCTGCCCGCGCTCGAGAGCGACCGCGTGATCGTCGAGCGGACCGCCACCCCGGTGCTGCGGCTGCGCAAGCGGCACGGGCCGGACGAGTTCGGCCGCCAGACCCTGCTCGACACCCTGGCGCTGGACTTTGACTACGCCGGCGAGAACGGAGGCAGCGGGATCGCCGAGGCCGACGACGAGCGCCAGTTCGTGCCGGTGTCCGGTCCGCGCGGCCAGGAGTTCGTCCGGCGTGACCCGGCGGCGGAGACGGCGGCGGCGACCTCGCTGGCGGAAATCGGCTTTGTGCAGCTTCGCGTGGCCGATGGCAGCACGGGCAAGGGCCGCCGCGTGCATGTGCTGCGCGGGGCCGACGCGGCGGAACAGTGGCACCGCTTCCTGACCGATAAGCTGCCCGATCTGCAGGAAGCCGGCTGGCGTTGCGTGGTGGAGCCGGGCTTCGGTCCGCGCGTGGCCAAGTCGGTCGGCATGTTGGACGCGCGGGTGAGCGACGCCGAGCGGGGCAGCTTCTCGCTGGATTTGGGCATCGAGGTGGATGGCGCCCGGGTGCCGCTGCTGCCGATCCTGGTGCGGCTGATGGAGCGTGGGCCGGACGCTCTGCGCACGGTGAAGGACGAGTTGGTGACCAGCCTGGACGATGGCCGCGTGGTTCGGCTGCCGGCCGAGCGGGTGCGGCGGATCATGGCGGTGATGGGTGACCTGATCGAGGCCGCGGCCGACCGCAGCGAGTCCGCGTTGGTCCTGCCGCAAGGCGAGGCGGCGGCCGTGCTTGATCTTGAGGAGTTGTTAACCACGCGCTGGCAAGATGCAGTCGACGTTGCGGCGACGGTGGAGCGCTTTCGGGAGTTGCCGCCGATCGAGGACGTGCCGCTGCCGGCTGGCTTCACCGCAACATTGCGGCCGTATCAGCAGCACGGCCTGAATTGGCTGCAGCATTTGCGTGCGCATGATCTGGGGGGGTTCCTGGCCGATGAGATGGGCCTCGGCAAGACAGCGCAGACCATCGCGCACATTGCCGCCGAGCACGCTGCCGGCCGGCTAGACCGGCCAGTGCTGGTGGTGGTGCCGACCAGCCTGGTGGCGAACTGGCAGGCCGAGCTGGCCAGGTTTGCGCCCCATCTCGAGGTGGCGGTGTTGCACGGCCAGGGGCGGGAAGCCACGCGCGGCCGGCTGGACGGCGTGTCGGTCGTGCTGACCACCTACGCCGTGCTGGCCCGTGATGCGGAGGCGATGCGAGAAATCCCGTGGCACATCATCGTGCTGGACGAGGCGCAGGCGATCAAGAGCCCCGAGGCGAAGGCGACGCGGGCGGTCTGCCAGCTCGAGGCGCGGCACCGTATCTGCCTGTCGGGCACACCGATCGAGAACAACCTGGACGAGCTCTGGTCGCAATTCGCCTTCCTGCAGCCGGGCTTGCTGGGGGATCGGCGCTCGTTCGGCAAACGCTTTCGCTCGCCCATCGAAAAGGAGGGCGACCCGGTGCGGCGGGGCCAGCTTTCGCGCCGCATCCGGCCGTTCATCCTGCGCCGGACCAAAGCCGAAGTGGCGGCCGACCTGCCACCGAAAGAGACCATCCTGCGGCACATCACGTTCGGGCCTGAGCAACGCGAACTCTACGACACGATCCGCGCCACGCTGCACGACAGCGTCCGCGACCAATTGGCCGAGCTGGGGCCGGGCCAGGGTCGCTTCGTGGTGCTGAACGCATTGCTGAAACTGCGGCAGGCGTGCTGCGACCCGCGGCTGGTGAAATTGGCGTCGGGGATGAGCGAGGCGCCGTCGGCCAAGCTCGAGACGCTGATGGAGATGATCGAGGGCATGCTGCCGGAGGGCCGCCGCATCCTGATCTTCAGCCAATTCACCTCGATGCTGGACCTGATCAAGCCACGGCTGAACGCGGCGCGGGTGCCGTTCGTGGAGCTGCGCGGGGACACGCGGGACCGGGCAGAACCGGTGCGAGCATTCCAGGCCGGCGAGGTGCCGTTGTTCCTGATCAGCCTCAAGGCCGGCGGCCGCGGGCTCAACCTTACCGCAGCGGACACGGTCATCCACTACGACCCGTGGTGGAACCCGGCGGTGGAGGACCAGGCGTCGGACCGGGCGCACCGGATCGGCCAGACCAAGTCTGTGTTCGTCTACAAGCTGGTCGCCGCCGACACGGTCGAGGAGCGCATCATCAAATTGCAGGAGCGCAAGGCGGAACTTGCCGGGATTGCGCTGGATGCGGAAGTGGAGGCCACCGGGCTCGATGCGGAAGATTTGGAGTTCCTGCTCGCCTCGGAGACGCAACGCCGGGCCGCGTGACGGACGCGCTCCACGCGGCTTGACCACGGCCGATCATCTTGCAAACCCATTGCCCACTAGCCGCAGCGGCTTGGCAAGGTCGTGTTTGCGGGCCTGCACCGAGGGTAGACGAGCCCATCTTGCCATGCCGCGACCCTCGAAGCCTGGTGAAACTCGCCGCAAGATTGACGATCCGAGCAGCTTTTGCAGCTCTCTGCCGAGCTTAAACGCAAGCGGGGGATAAATCGGGTCCGCGCGCTTGGCTGTGGCTGGTCGGCTCCCGGTGTGGCCGTGCCGGAAAATGTTGAAGGGCCCGCGGCTGCAGGCTCAGCAAGCGAATGACGTCGAGCCGACGGTTGGCACGTTGTTGGCCGTAAGGATGAGACGGCGACACAACGCCGACGGGCAGGTGACTTGAGCAGCCTGCGGACGCCCCCCGACCACGCTCTCGAAGCTCGAGCGCCTTCGGTTTGGAGCAGCTCCTTTCGCACTGGACAACGCCAGCAACTTCTGCGACGTCCCTGCCCTCGCCGCACGTCGGACACCTGTCACAGCCTCAAGCCGTTCCCCATTCGCTTCGGCCGCTCCGGCGTTCTTGGCGGTCGCTACGCGGCCATCCATCCTGCTTTCTGGATAAGCCTTGCAGCGCAGGTGCTCGACAACGCGCTGCCGACGCAGGTGCGGGAAGCCAACATGGCGTTCGCCTTTCACGCCTCTCGTCCGAGCAAGTTGTGATCGTTCGCCGACGATGGAATGGACAGGCCCGTCGAGCGATCAGTCGCACACCTCACCTCGACATTTGGACGCTCCCTACACCGGTTGGCCTTGCCACGTCAGCCTGCGACGATTGCAGCAAGACCAACAGCCACCAATCTCGCCTTTACACCTGCTCTTTGAGGCAAGTGCATGCATCAGAGCTTGGCACGCAGTCATCTCTCGTGGTCCGAGGCAAGCCTATAACGTCGTCAAGGCGTGGTGATGGTACGACAGCGGCCTAGAACGGCAGCAATGCATCGAGAACTTGCTGGCCATATCGTGGCTGCTGCAAGTCGGTGAGCGTGCCGCGGCCACCATAAGCAATGCGGGCTTCGGCCATACGATCATGCATAACCGTGTTGTCGCTCGCAATGTCTTGCGGTCGTACCACACCGCTCACCTGAAGCTCTCGCAACTCGCTGTTCACCCTCACCTCCTGTCGTGCCTCGACCACGAGATTGCCGTTCGGAAGCACCTGAGTCACCACGCCCGCCACACGCAGCGTTACCGTCTCATCCCGTTTGATCGTGCCCGTGCCCGTGTTGGTGTTGGTGCTGTTTGTGTTCACCAGGCTACTTGGACTCAGGTTCTTGTTGATGAGCTTGGGAAGCTGCGCTTCAAGACCAAACAGGTTGGACGTGCCGGCAGTTTCGGTTCCACTCCGTGTCGCGCCGGTGGCGTTGTCCAGGACACCCTTGTCAGCGATGTTGACCAGAACCGTCAGGATGTCACCAACCTGAGCCGCCCTTTGATCCTTGAAGAAAGCGCGGCTGCCCGATCGCCAGAGACTATTCGCCTCTGTCGGTGCAGACTGAGGGCGCGGCATTGGCATGGTGACTGGCCGCCACTTTGGGTCTTCAGTGGGGTTTGCGGTGGGTGTCATTGTCGGCGGCCGCCCGATTTCCGAGAGCTTGGTTAGCGTGCCACATCCCGCGAGTGCAATCGTTAGCGTCGCCAACCCTGTGGCCACGACCAAACGAGCAAGCAGGCTAGTCATCGTATCGCCACCTGCACTTGCCGTTGACCTGGGATTAATGACGGTGAAGCAGACCTGCTCACCAAGCGAACCTCCCCCGTTCCAACAACCTGAGCGTCAAGCACTGCGCGAGAAGTCGTGTTCATGACTCGGATCCGGTCGCCTGCCGCTCCGGCATCCAGTGCAACACCTTGGGCCGATATCAGCAAACCAGGGTATTCCAAGTGGATTTGGACCGCCTCACCCTTTTGAACGACCACGGGGTGTTCCAGATCGGCGAGCGAGAAGGGCACCCCCGGCGCAACCGGCCGCCGAACCGCCATGCCAACCGCCTGAACGGCGTCTCGGGCAATCTCAGTGCGTACGGCATCGGCCCGCAGGTGGCCAAGCGTGACATCGGCGCTTGCGATCACGTCGCCGGGAAGCAGACGCCGCGTCGCTACAGGCACGTCCACCATCTCCTGCACTCGCCCAGACAGTCGTGCGTGGACCGGCTGCATATCGGGTGCGGATAGCGCGAGGAGCGCGGTGAACCGGCCGCTTGATGGGTCATAATCGAGCTGCCCGACGTCAGCCGTCACACGCTCGTCGGGCGGCAGCATAGGTGGGGCGTAGCCAGCCAAATCTAGGTCAGCACTTGCCGACACGCCCGCGCTTTGCAGTGCCGTTCGCAAGGCCGCTGTCGCCTGCTCCCTTGGAAAGGGTCGACCTGGTCGCTCGAGGACGACACGGTCACCCGCGTTGGTGCTTCGCCAATCCACGCTGAACTGTCGCGCGATGGCGTCGAGTTGGGGCGCCTCGACAAAAATGCGACCGCCAAGCTCTGGCCCAGGCCCAATCGGACGATCATTCTTCACGCCCTCGAAGAGATCTGAAAGCCGGACGACGTCATCTCGCAGCACCGTCGCCGTTCGGAGCGTGGCCGCCTGCAGTTGCGATATCGCAGAGACACTAATGATAGCCGAAACCGCAAGGATCCTGCGCATTTCATTCACCGCAGGTTAGTGAGCGTGGAAAGCATTTGGTCGGACGTCGTGATGACCTTGCTATTCATCTCGTAGGCACGCTGAGCCGTGATCAGATTGCTGATTTCCGTCACGACGTTCACGTTTGAGCCCTCGACAAAGCCTTGCAGCACAGTGCCGAAGCCGGCTGAACCGGGCGCCCCCGTCGTCGGCGTGCCGCTGGCTCCACTCTGCAAAAAGAGGTTGTCTCCCTGCGCATCCAGACCCGCCTCGTTCGGAAACACCGCCAACTGCAGCGTTCCCACGGTTTGCGGCGCAACCTGTCCGGCAACACTGGCTTGCACCTGGCCGCTGGTGCTGATCGTGATCGAGGTCGCGTTGGTTGGCACGGTAATGCCCCCGCCGACGGGATAGCCGTCCGCCGTCACGATCGTTCCGTCCGGTGAAAGTCCAAACGTCCCGTCCCGGGTATAGGCAGTGTCCCCAGATGGCAACGTGACTGGAAAATAGCCGTTACCCTGAATGGCAAGATCAAGGCTGTTAGAGGTTTGCTGCAAGGTTCCCTGCTCATTAATGCGATAGATCGCCGCCGTTCTTACCCCCAAGCCCACTTGCGCCCCCGCCGGCACCACCGAGCCGCTGTCGGAGGTATTAGAACCCACGCGCCTTAAATTCTGGTAAATGAGGTCCTGGAACTCGGCCCGGCGACGCTTGAAGCCGGTGGTTGTCATGTTCGCCAGGTTGTTGGAAATAACGTCCACGTTGGTCTGCTGCGCCTGCATCCCGGTGCTGGCAATATCGAGCGATCGCATGGTGTTGGTCGGCTCCTAGGGCTTCAAACTTAGGGGTTGATCAGGCTTGGCGTTGGACCAGCTTATCGATAGCGGTCTGTTGGCGTTGGCTTTCACCTTCGACAAACTGCGTGACGAACTGGAACTCCCGCAGTTCGTTCATCATATTCGTCGTTTCTGCAATCGGTTCGACATTGCTGTCCTCCAGCGCGCCTTGAACGACCTTGGGCTGCGCAACCGCTGCCGTTGGCGTTTGCGCGCTTAGCAGCCGGTTTCCTTCCGTCTGCATCCGGTTGAGATCAGCCGGTGCGACCACGCCAATTTTCCCCAATTGGCCGTTCTCGCTGCTCAACGTGCCATCACTCCCCACCGCCAAATCCGTGTCGGCCGAGGTCACCCGCATCGGCTTGCCCTGCGTATCAAGCAGCGCGTCACCATCGGCGTCCGCAACAGTGCCATCTGGTTGCAGGTCGAAGCGGCCCGCCCGGGTGAGCATGGGACCGACCTTGGTTTGCACGGTGAAAAAGCCTGGCCCGGCGATGGCCAGGTCGAGCGGATTTGCTGTTTTCGATACCGCACCATCTGCTTGTTCGCGGTAGGTAGCTCGATCTTGCGTGTAGCTAACGATTTGACCGCCATGGACTGGATTGACGCCCGACTGACGACTGAGCCAATCCGCGAATAACGTGCGCTCTGCCTTGTAACCAGGAGTGTTTGCGTTGGAGAGGTTAGAGGCCGTCACATCCATGGCGCGCTGCTGCGCCACCAGGCGGGACAAGGCAATTGTCGTCGCATTTTCCACTTGGGCAGCCTCAGCACTGTTCGCAGCCTGTTCCGCAAATCATGTGCCATCCCGCGAGCCGCAGATTTCGGCCAATCTCCCTTGTGGAACGAGACGATCATTCGTTGACCCGGCACTTTTTACCCGGTCGTTCTGACCGGTCGTCCAAACGATGGAGTGCCGATGGGCCAGTCAGACGCGTTTAAGACCTGTTAACCTTTCTACCGCATGATGCTGGCTATCGACGTGAGGTAGGTCATGAGTTCGGTGGCATCATCGACGGTCGGCGACGCAGACGGCGGAGACGCATCTCCCAAAAAGGGCAGCAAGAAAAAGCTGATTATCCTTGCCGTGCCCTTGTTGCTCATCGCGATCGGCGCCGGCTTGTGGTTCAGCGGTGTACTGCCGGGTCTCCTAGGTATGAAGAAGCCGCCGACGGAGCAGCGGCAGGGGGAACACGAGAAGGAAGCCACGCGTGCCGTTCCCGTGTTTGTCGACCTACCTGAGATGGTCGCAAACCTGAACGCGCCGGGTCGCCGGCCCGCTTACGTTAAGCTCAAGGCGAGGATCGAGCTCGCAAGATCTGAAGATCAGGCGATCTTCACGGCAGCCCAACCGCGGGTCATCGACCTGTTTCAGACCTACCTGCGTGAGATGAGACCAGAAGAACTGCGCGGTTCGGCCGGCACCTACCGGCTTCGTGGTGAGCTAATCGCCCGCGCCAACATTGCCGTCGCGCCGGCACGTATCACCGACGTGCTCTTCAGTGAGCTTCTCGTACAATGAGCGAATCCGATGAGGCGCTCGCGGCAACTTGGGCGGCAGCGGCCGAAGACGCGACCTCGACAGCTCGTGTGCTCAATCAGGCAGAGATCGACAGTCTGCTTGGGTTTGACGATAGCCCGGAGGCTGAAGACAGCCGTTCGGGTATGCACCGGATTATCTCGTCAGGACTGGTGTCTTACGAGCGCCTGCCCATGCTCGAGATCGTTTTCGATCGCCTCGTGCGCATCATGTCGACGAGCCTCCGCAATTTCACCTCAGATAACGTGGACGTCTCCATTGATAACATCCTTTCCCTTCGATTTGGCGACTACCTGAACTCGATCCCACTTCCGGCGATGCTTGCCGTCTTCAAGGCCGAGGAGTGGGACAACTATGGATTGATGGTCGTCGACTCGGCGATGATCTACTCGATCGTCGATGTGCTGTTGGGAGGCCGCCGCGGAACAGCAGCCATGCGTATCGAGGGCAGGCCTTATACGACAATTGAGCGAACGCTCGTCGAGCGCCTCATACAGGTTGTGTTGACCGACCTGTCAGCAAGCTTCGACCCACTGTGTCCCGTGACCTTCAAATTTGAACGGCTCGAGGTCAATCCCCGCTTTGCAACCATCAGCCGCCTGTCCAACGCGGCGGTCCTGGCCCGCTTGCGAGTCGACATGGAGGATCGGGGCGGTCGCATGGAACTCCTCCTGCCTTACGCGACGCTCGAGCCTGTTCGAGAGCTCCTATTGCAGCAATTTATGGGAGAGAAGTTTGGCCGGGACAGCATATGGGAGACCCATCTTGCTGAGGAGCTTTGGGCAACTGACATCGAACTCGACGTCGTGCTGGATGAGCAAGTCATGAGTTTGGCGGACGTCATGGCCCTGCGGCCCGGCAGCCAGATTACCCTCGGCGCCAGCCCGGGCAGTGCCGTGAAGCTGCGCTGCGGAACCGTGACCCTGTTTGAGGGCAAAGTTGGTCGGCGGAAGAGTCGAGTAGCCGTTCGGATCGATCGCGAAGTCGCCGACCTGCAGCGAGAGGGCTGATTATGGAGAGGCTTAAGTAAATGATGGGTTGGCAAGTTCTGCTTGAAATCGCGCTCATTGCTCTCCTCGTGGCGATGCTGGTTCACGCCATGCGCTTAGAGCGTGCGCTTGGAATTGTCCGGCGAGACCGGGCAGAACTTGAAACACTGCTACAAAGCTTTAACGAAAGCACACAATACGCTGAGAGTGGGATAGCGCAGCTACGGACGGCAGCGGACGGTGCAGGTAGACAGATCGCACGACAGATCGATATTGCCCGCACCCTAAAGGATGACTTGGTCGCGCTGATTGCCCGTGGTGAAATGGCGGCAGACCGCATGGATCATCTGGTTCGGGACAGCCGTGGAGCCGAGCCAATACTCCCGAGGTCTGGGCCGCCCGAAACCGAGCTTGCCGAGCCCCTCACGCGAGTGCGCAGCCAAGCGGAACGTGACCTGCTTCGCGCCTTGAAGGTGTCTCGCTGATGCCGAGCCTCCCTCGTCCCCGCCTGCTTCCTGCCGTCCTTGCCGTAGGGACTCTTTTGCTTGGGACAAAGCTGCTCCTGCTGGGAACGTTCCTCATGTCAGGAACGGCGCCCAGCACGGCAACCATGGTCGCAGCCGCGGCCGCAGCTCCGGTTCCGCAAAGCGAGAGTCAGTCACAGACAAAGTCACCCGGTGATGCTCAGCCGAATACGCCGATATCACCGTCTTCAAGGGAGACACCATTCCCGCCACCGCCGCCAATCGTAAGCGATGCTGAGCGGCAATTACTGCAAGATCTCCGGACCAGACGCGAGGAGCTGGATGCGAGGGAACACACGCTTGCTGAACGGGAAGGTGTGCTGGATGCAGCAGAACAACGATTGAACGCCCGCGTCTCCCAACTAGCAGAACTCCAAGCCAGGCTTGAGGAACTGGAGTCACAGAGACAACAACATGATGAAGCCAATTGGGCGGGGCTTGTGAAGGTATATGAAACGATGAAGCCGCGAGATGCGGCGACGATTTTCAACGACATGGACATGTCGGTTCTGCTTCCGGTGGTTGATCGAATGAAGGACACGAAAGTGGCTCCCATCCTCGCCGCCATGCAGCCGGACAGAGCGCGCGTGGTTACCAGCCAATTGGCAGCAAAGCGAACCAAAGCTCTTGAGTTACCGGCTGCACGTCCCACCGCAGGTTAAAGCACGAGGTATCCCATGGAAAACCCTAAAGGCGTTCTCATCGTCGATGACTACAAGACCATGCTTCGTATCGTTCGTAATCTCCTGAAGCAAATCAATATACATGACGTGACTGAAGCAAATAATGGTGCCGAGGCCCTGGCATTGCTTCGTGCCGGGGATTTCGGGCTCGTCATAAGCGACTGGAACATGGCTCCCATGAGTGGCTTAGATCTGCTGCACGAGGTGCGGTCGGATGCCCGGCTCCATGCCCTGCCCTTCATCATGATCACTGCGGAAAGCAAGTCCGATAACGTCATCGCGGCGAAGCAAGCCGGTGTCAGCAGCTACATCGTCAAGCCTTTCAACGCAGAGACCTTACAGGGTAAAATAGAAAAGGTTCTGAACTGTGCGTAAGCTGAAGGCCGGCAGTGGTCCTGATGGCAGTGAGTCGTCTTTCCCACTCCTTTGCTCGCCGCAGGCAGCCTACAATGCCATGAAGGATAACCTGGCTCTCCTTAGCGAAGTTAGGACACTTGTCGAATACATCGACAAGACGCGTCGTGATGTCGCGTCGTTAGGAGCCAATGAGGTTGTCAAGTCTCACGTTATGACGGCGACGGACGAGCTTGATGCCATCGTGATGCACACAGCGGAAGCCACAAGTACGATCCTCGACGTTTGTGAAACTCTCGACAGTGCACCCATGCTCGTCGCACTTGAAGTCGTTAGCGTCGCTACGGCCCGGATTTATGAGGCGTGTTCCTTTCAGGACATAACTGGCCAACGTGTCGCGAAGGTCGTTCAGACACTTCAAGCAATCGAGCTGAAGCTAGCCGAGATTTTGCGCGTGTTTGGCGATGGTCCAGCCGCTGTTCCAGCCGACCGGGCCTCCGGGGACGAGGCGAACCGCCTGCTCAACGGTCCTCAGCACCCGCGGTCGGCCATGGATCAGCGTGCTATTGATGCTATGTTGGAAAATGATCCATGAAGCGGACGCTGCTGCTGTTGATCGCTGCTCTAAGCGTGCAAGCTCAAGCCGCTGAGCCGGTCGCGATACGATTTGGTGGCCATGGCAGTTTCGATCGGGTTGTGTTTGAGTTTTCCAACGATACAAAATACTCGGTAGAGCAAGCCCCCGAGTCCGCAGTCATACATTTCACCGCAAAAGTCTCGATACCCGATCTGCACACGGCCTCAGCAACGATCAAAGGGGTCAGAGGAGGTGACTCGGTGGCAACCGTAGCGCTTGCACCTGGAGCGGAACTCAAGTTCATGCAAATCGACCGCCGGATCGTACTCGATGTGCGCCCGGCCCATACCGCGACCGTCGCTCCTGGCTTGGTGTCTCCAAAACAGCTCTCGCCGAGCACGGCAAAACAAGCCCCGCCGCCAAGCAAAGTGGCCCCAGTTGCTCTCGACGATAAAGCCAGGCCGATCCCTCCTCGGGTCCTTACATCCTCCGTACCGGCTCGATCAAGCGTTGACGTTGCCGAGCCCAACCAAGCGGTTGCCGTCCCAGCGCCCGTCATCGCGGTGGCACAAACCAATACTGTATCGGTCCAGCCAAATCAGTCACCGTCGACACCGGACAGACCTGCTGTTGCGCCAATCTCGTTGGATGCAACGGTGATCGATACCAGCTTGACTCCTGGCGCCACGGCAGTCCTGCTGCCGTTTGACCAAGATGTTGGTGCGGCCGCATTCCGCCATGAGGCGGAGGCTTGGATTGTATTTGATGAAGCGCGGCCCATTGAAGCTGCCTCGTTCCAAGACCAACCTGCTTTTGCAGGCGCTACGGTTCAGGTGCTGCCGGCCGGGACCGTGCTGCGACTCCCGCTTCAAAGCGACCAAAGGGTTGGCCTGCGTCGTGTGGCTAAAGGCTGGATCGTGACGATTGGAAGCTCGCCGGGTCCGACTGGGACAGCCATACTCCCTAGCGTTCAGGCCGACCGTCTGGTTTTTCCGGTAGGAGCCGTCGGGCATGTCGTCGCTGTTACTGACCGTGGTACAGGAGAAAACCTGCAGGTTGGTACATTACGAGCGACGAGCCCGGGCGTGCCGGTGCCTTACCGTGCCCCAGAGTTCAACATTCTGCCGAGTTGGCAGGGCGTCGTGGCGGAATTCTTGTCAGATCGAGCCTCGCTTCGCGACATTCCAGAAGGCTTCGCCATAGAGACGGGAATGCCACTTTCTCCAACCTCAAATACCACCCGGGCCTTCGCAGATGCGGCCGTTCTTACACGCCGCTTCGACTTTCCCGCTTTACCGGTGCCAAGCTTGCTTCACCGCTTGCAAGCTCAGATGGCAGACCAGGGTGCCGCCCCACCCCAGGGTCGTCTGCTACCCCGTGAGGCTGCAGCACAGACAATGATCGCGCTTGGAATGGGCCCAGAGGCCGAATCTTTGCTGCAGCTTGCGGAGGCAGAAGACCCCCACGCGTCCGATGATCCAGACGTACAAGGTTTGATCGGTATCGCGGCGCTGCTGAGTGGGCGTCTTTCGGAGGCTGACGGCATTCTCAATCCAGGGCTAGATGGTAGCGACGAGGTATCACTATGGCGAGCTGTTTTGGCGGCAGACCGACAAGACGCGTCACCCGCAGCAGCGTCCATGTTCTCGACATCGATCAAGCTGATCTTATCATATCCAACCGCGCTGCGCGACCGGTTGCTTCCGCTTGCAGCGGAGACGATGGCAAATGGCGGCGCTACGGCCGCGGCAGATGAACTGCTTACAACGTTGCAGGACGAGCCTCGCCTCGCTCTCGCCCGAGCCATACGGTTCGAGGCCAAAGGAGACGCAGCCGGGGCGCGAAGCTTGTATAAAGCGCTTGCGATGGGCCGTGATCGCCTGGTCAGTGCCCGCGCGGCCGCTCGTGCTGTCCGGCTCGACCTTACCACTCATACGATCAGCCCGGCCGAAGCAGCTGACGAACTTGAACGCGGTTTCCTGGACTGGCGTGGGGACGGCCGCGAGCGTGACCTCAGGCTTGAGGTTGTGGACTTGCGTGCCAAGGCCGGACAGTGGCGGCGCGCTTTCAGCCTTCTGAGAGAAACCGCAGCCCTTTACCCAGAAGACATGCCAGCTTTCCGCGATCGCACTACGAAGCTGTTGACGACCCTTTTACGGGATGACCAAGCCTCCTCCATCTCACCGCTCGATTTGGTCACGCTGGCCGAAGAAAATGCGGAAGAGGCCGCAAAGGCGGCTCCGGATGAGGTGACAGCGCTGCTTGCAGACCGGTTGATGGCGCTTGACTTGCCTAAGCAAGCGGAACCTGTGTTCGAACGCATGATGATGGCGGCGGCGGATGGACCCGGCAAAGCGACTTTGGGAGCCAGCCTTGCCTCTATACGATTGGGCGAAGGCGACGTTTCTGGTGCGGAGGCTGCGCTATCCGCGTCTGACGCTCCAAGCTTGCCCGCAGCGTTGGCCGAGCAACGCGGCCTGCTCTCGGCGCGGCTTCGAGCCAAAAGCCATGACGTCACAGGCGCTTCCGCCATCTTGGCTAGCTTGAACACCGCCGCCGCTGACGATCTTCGTAGCACCATCCTCGCCGATGCGGGTGACTGGCGCGGATCGGAAGCGTCGCTCAGGTCATTGACAGACCGCTCTGTTCCGGCAACTGGGCAGCTAACGCCGTTCCAACAGGATCTTCTTCTGCGCTTGGCTTCGGCGGAGGCTCGGGCAGGTGATGACGACGCCGCCAGGGATTTAGGCGTTCGGGAGTCAAGCCGCGTGCTGCCACCGCGAAGTGACATGTTCCGTTTGCTCACCGCGGCTGCTGTTAGCGGCCCAGGGGACCTGCAACGGTCTGCTGGAGAACTGGCGATGGCGCGATCGATTCCAGCTGCGCTGGCGGCCATCGGCGGTCACTGAGTTGCGACAGTTAGCGTTTATTGGCTTGCGCCGCCCCCCAGTCCGCTCTATCTGAGGCCTCTTGGCCCAAGAGGACACCTTTGTCCAACCGGCTATCTACTGGTTTGGGGGTACGTGATGAACGCACTTGCTCAACTGGGGATGGTCTCGGAGCTTCCGAGCGATAACCAGACAAATTGTGTGGCCTTAGACGTGGCCGTTGATGGACGTGGAAAAGACTACTTCATCGAAAAGGATGGGGAACGGTTTGCCGGAACCCACCTCCTGGTGGATTTGTGGCATGCGCACAATCTGTCGGACCCCGACCTGATCGACAAGGCGCTTCGTGCCGCTGCAACCCGGGCCGGGGCGACGATCCTGCATAGCCACTTTCATCACTTCTCGCCGAACGGCGGGGTGTCTGGAGTTGTGGTTCTTGCGGAGAGTCACATCTCGATCCACACGTGGCCCGAGCGGCAGTTTGCGGCCATCGATATTTTCATGTGCGGCCTATGCGATCCGCACGATGCTATTCCTGTGCTTCAGGAGGCGTTTTCGCCGGGTCGGATTGACTTGGACGAACAGCGTCGAGGGCGATTTTAGTCTAGGGACGACGCCAGGGCCGTGACCTGGGTTTACGAAACTTTATATGAGGGTTGGCGGCAGAGCTTCCGTGTCAAAAAGTCATTGGCACGGGAGCGGAGCTTATATCAGCAGATCGAGATATTTGAGAGCTGGTCACACGGCCGCGTCATGATGTTGGATGGCGTCGTGCAAGTGACGGAACGCGACGAATTTATATATCACGAGATGATCGTGCATGTCCCACTAATGCAACATGGCCGAGCTAGTCGCGTGCTTGTCATCGGCGCAGGTGACGGTGGCGTCCTGCGACACGTCCTCCAACATGGGACTGTGGCCAAGGTGGTTATGGTTGAGATTGACGAGGCGGTCGTTCGCCTTTCTAAGGAGCATCTTCCAGGTATTGCGGCTAGCGCATGGAACGATCCCAGGGCGGAAGTCATCATCGGGGATGGTATCGCATTTGTAGCAAACGCGCAGGCTAGCGCCTTTGACGTGATCATTGTCGACAGCACTGATCCAGCGGGACCCGGCGAGAGCTTATTTACCGAAGATTTCTATCAACAATGCGCTCGCGTGCTCACACCCGGTGGAATATTGGTCAACCAAAGCGGCGTTCCGTTTTTGCAGAGTGCCGAACTTGCATGGTCGAGTCGCCACCGAACAGCGGCTTTCAGCCATGTGGGATTGTACGTTGTGGCCGTTCCGACGTATATCGGTGGCTTTATGGCGCTTGGGCTTTCGAGTGATACAGCACGGTTTCATCTGTCAGACGCCGAACTTACCACTCGCGCAACCACCGCGGGCATCTTCGGAAAGACCAGATATTGGACACCTGGCACGCATAACGCGTCGTTCGCCATCCCTCCCTACCTAGCAGTTTGAGAGTTGCTACACCCCATCCAACTATCGTCTGACGTTGGCAGCGGCGGCGCCAGTCGCATCAGGTTGACCAAGTGCCTCAATCGTGACGATGGGGTCGTCTCGGCTACGTCCACGTCCGGCAAATGGTCACCAAACCGACAACCCTCGATCGTAAGCACTACGCCCAGCACTTAGCATTTATAATAGTCAGCTACGATCTCTGACACCTCAGCGCCGTAAGCGTCCGGCCTGACCCGCCTTGCCGCGATGGGGTCCGGCTTGGGACATGAGTGGCATGTCGAGCCACGAGGCTATCCCTAGGGACACGGTGCGTCAGAACGCATCGAGATCATCACCGGCCACGAGCGCCGCCGTCGCTACAGCGATGAGGACAAGGCGCGACTGGTCGCCGAAGCGGCGCAGCCGGGCCAGGGTGTGCACGCCGTGGCGCGGCGTCACGGCGTCTGCTCCAGCCTGCTGTATCGCTGGCGCCGGGACGGAGTAGGCGCGCAGTGGTCTGCCGCGCCGACGCAACGGCTGACACCCGTTCAGGTCGCGGCGGAGCACCGGGAGGCGCCCGCACCGTCGCGGCCGGGGGCTGTTCGCATCGAGCGCCTCGTCGAGATCTCGCTGCCGAACGGGTGCAGCGTGCGGGTGGACCAGCACATCGACGGCAAGGCGCTGCGCCGGATCCTGGCGGCCCTGCGCGGGTGATCTCGCCTTCGGCCGGCACACGGGTTTGGCTCGCCGCCGGCGCGACCGACATGCGCCGCGGCTCCGACGGTCTCGCCCGCCAGGTGCAGCAGGTGCTCGGACAGGATCCGTTCAGCGGCCATCTGTTCGTCTTCCGAGCTCGCCGCGGCGATCTGCTCAAGGTGCTGTTCTGGGACGGCCAGGGACTGTGCCTGTTCGCCAAGCGCCTGGAGCGCGGGCGGTTCGTGTGGCCGCAGGCCAAGGACGGGGTGGTGACGCTGACGCCGGCGCAGCTGTCGATGCTGCTCGAGGGGATCGACTGGCGCATGCCGGCGCGCACCTGCCAGCCGGAGATGGCGGGCTGACCTGCGGCTCTTCGTGCGCCGACGCGAGGGTGTTTGTCACGATTCGCAGCGTGATCGACTTTGCCGCCTTGCCCGCCAACGTCCGTGCGCTGATCGAAGCGCAGGCGGCGACCATCGCCCGGCAGGATGCGGAACTGGTCGTGCATCGCGATACCATCGCGGTGATGCGGCTGCAGCTCGAGCGGTTGCGGCGCATGCAGTTTGGCCGCTCGTCGGAGAAGATCACGGCCGAGATCGCGCAGCTGACGCTGGCCCTTGAGGATCTCGAAGCCGGCGCCGACCGCAAGGGCGAGCCCGCCGACGCAGAACCTTCAGATCCGGCTGGCGCGTCGCGCGAACGACCCGCGCGGCGGCCGCTTCCCGATCATCTGCCGCGCACCACGATCGCGCACGAGACCGCCTGCGCCTGCACGCAGTGTGGCGGCGCATTGCGCCGGCTCGGCGAGGACGTCACCGAGGTGCTGGACTACGTCCCGGCGTCGTTCCGGGTCATCCGCCACGTGCGCCCAAAATTCTCGTGCCGTGTCTGCGAGAGCATCACCCAAGCGCCGGCGCCGGAGATGCCGATCCGCCGCGGACGCGCCTCGGCCGGCCTGCTGGCCCATGTGCTGGTCGCGAAGTTCGCCGACCATCTGCCGCTGTATCGGCAGAGCGAGATCTACGAGCGGTCCGGCGTCGACCTGGAGCGGTCTACGCTGGCCGACTGGGTCGGGCAGTGCGCGGGGCTGCTGCGCCCGCTGATCGACGCCCTCGGCCGGCATGTGGTGGTCGGCGAACGGGTGCATGCCGACGACACGCCGGTGCCGGTGCTGGCACCGGGCGCGGGCAAGACCAAGCTGGGCCGCCTGTGGGCCTATCTGCGGGACGAACGGCCGTATGCCGGGACCGCCGCTCCCGCCGTGCTCTACCGCTACAGCCCGGACCGGCGGGCCGAGCATCCGCGCACGCATCTGGCGGGGTTCACGGGCGTGCTGCATGCCGACGGCTACGCCGGCTTTGACGGGCTTTACCACGGCGGACGCGTCCTCGAGGCGGCATACTGGGCACATGTGCGGCGGAAGTTCTTCGACCTGCACGCGACCGGCAAAGCGCCGCTGGCGAGCGAGGCGCTCACGCGGATCCAGGCGCTGTATGTGATCGAGTCCGAGATCAAGGGTTGGCCGCCCGACGAACGCCGCCGCGCACGCCAGACGCGGGCGGCTCCGCTGCTCGCCGACATGAAGACATGGCTAGACGCGACGTTGCTGCGCGTCCCGAGGCGCGGCGATCTCGCGGTGGCGATCCGCTACGCGCTCGTCCGCTGGACGGCGCTGACACGCTACGCCGACGACGGCACCGTGGAGATCGACAACAACCCCGTCGAGCGCGCAATCCGGCCGATCGCGCTGGGACGGAAGAACTGGCTGTTCGCGGGATCGGATGCCGGTGGCACGCGCGCCGCAGCGATCGCGTCGCTGATCGCGACGGCACGGCTCAACGGCCTCGAACCTGAAACTTACCTCCGCCACGTCCTCGAGCGGATCGCGACGCACCCGGTCAATCGCGTCGCGGAGTTGCTGCCGTGGAACTGCGCCGCACTGGGCGGCCAGAGTTCAGAAACGCGCCGGGCCGCCTGACGCCGCTGCGTCAACCCAAGATCACCGCGGGCGACGCCGGACGCTTACGGACTATATGTTGAAGCGCTGGGTGGTGTTTGCCAGGTTCCTCGATGATGGCCAGATATGCCTCACGAATAACGCGGCGGAGCGGGCGCTGAGAGGAGTTGCACTTGGCAGAAAGTCATGGCTGTTCGCCGGTTCGGATCGCGGCGGCCAGCGTGCGGCGGTAATGTATAGCTTAATTGTCACCGCCAAGATGAATGACGTCGATCCTCAGGCTTGGCTCGCCCATGTGCTGGCCAGCATAGCCCAACATCCCGCCGGTCAGCTCGACGAATTGCTACCGTGGAATTGGGGGCTTACTCGAGCAAAGCGCTCCTTGGCCGCATAATGGCCAGAAGCCAACCCGACCCAGCCGAGCGCGAATTTTTGCTCCGTAGCATCAATTTGGTCGGACCAGAAAAGCCAGTCGGGTATTTACCACTCTACACGCTCAGAGCTTTTGCGATGGTTGAGCCAGAAGACGTTGCGGCAGTTGCAGCCACTCGCGGTCTAGCATCGATCCTGTTCGAACCAGACGCATGCTGCATCAAGAGCGGCGCCCTGTATGTCTACCATCCCGACGCTCTAACCGAGCTTCTCCACGCCAACGCTGATACGCTTGCGGCAGCCAACATGTCCGCTGCTCCCGAAAAGTTCGTGACGCAGATTGCGGCGGTCTGGCTCGAGCCAAGCCACCCGGTCTACCCAATCATCGTTAAGGCGTTCGGTATCTACATCTAATTATACGACACCAGGACCGTGGTCCACGCCGAATGGATACGCATTTGGCGTCTGCCGCAAGACGATGCGCATGTGGCGCGTCGGGTATCCGGTAGAGGGCGCGGACGGCCTGGCCGATCGCATGTCCAGGCCGCAGCACAGCCCGGCGCCTGGCGAGCCAGATTGAGCCGCTGCGCCGGCAGCACCTGTCAGTCCCGGCCATTGCGCGCCGTCTGCGCCGCTCGTGGGCATGGTCCTGCACCGATGGGGTCTCAGCCGCTGGTCTGCCATCAATCCCTGGCCGTCCATCATGCGCTACGAACGTGGCCGGGCGATCCGACCCACATCGACATCAGGACGCTTGGCCGCATCGACGGTTTTGGCCCTCACTCACCGGCAATCGTAGTGGACAGAGCAACTGGTGGACAGTGTGGCAATACCTGCAACTGGCCACGGATGACCGCTCGCGCCTGTCCTACACCAAAACACTGCCCAGCCAACGGAAGGACGACACCACCGCCTGCCTGAAAAGCAGCCTAGCCTCTTCAAACAACCCGGCGTCACCGTTCAGCCCGCGATGCCCGATAACGGCACAGCCTACAAAAGCCTCGTCTGGGCCGACGCCTGCTACCATCATGCCGTCGTGCACAAACTCACCCGGCCTTACACGCCAAGACCAAGGGCAAAGCAGAACGTTTCCGCCCGAAGCAGCCTCCGCGAATGGGCCTACACCAGTTCGTTCAACAGGTCGGCCTAGCGATATGATTGATTGGTAATCGGGGCCGGGAGGACGAACGTGCTGGTGATCGGGCCGGGCGTATTTGCAGGATTGCGGGACAAGATCATGTCCTCCTTCGATGCTGGGAGCCTGCCCGTGACGTCGCGGCGCGGTTTCAATTGAGTGTCTCTCCCTCCCTCTACAAAGCTGCTCTGCGCCGCCGCCGCATGGGCCAGACGGCGCCTGGCGCGACCAAGTTCCGCGTCGGCTCGAGGCGCATTCTTGAGGCAAGCCTTGCTCACGTCGCTGCATTTGATGACGCAGCGATAGCCGCGTCGCCCGAGTGGATGGCGACCAAGCAGGTCGTGAGCGTCTGCTTGGCCACGGTGTGGAAGACGCTCGGCCACTCCGGCCTGACATATGACAGCCGCTCCAGGCCGAGCAGAACCGCCCCAACGTCGCGGCCGCACGCTAGGCCTGGCGAGCGACGCAGCCTCCGCTCGATCCCAAACGCCTAATCTTCTTCGACGAGACGCCAAGTTCCCGCAACCGATACGATCCGCATAGCCGAAGTCACCCGAGGCGCTATGACGTAGTATCGGCGTGACTATCGAACAGTTCGCCGCACGCGAGTGCGCCAACTCCCTCGTAAACTCCGGCACCCGATGGTCAGGGTGATTCCCCTCCTCAGTTAGGGGGCTGTTGGTGAAGTTAGCGGTGGGTAGGGGTCTCACCGGAGTCGGCGGAATGCCGGCTGAGTTACCCAGCGCCTGCCCCGTCCCGCAGTCCGATGGACATGACGCACATGGCTAATCGGCAATTTCCCATCGCTGCTTGCTCAATTAAATCACCGACAAGAGGTCGACCCTTATCCTCCCGGTATTAATTGGAGAGGCGCTGCGTTTTAGCGCACTCAAGCGCCACCTGCCGGATGTCACGCAGAAGGCGCTGACCCAAAGCTTGCGCAAACTTGGTACGCAATGACTGGCGAAGCGACGAGTGGTGGCGCTTTCGCCGGCGCGATCGAGTACCGGATCACGCCGCCAGAGTACCCGTCTTGATAGAGCGAGTTCCGGCCTCCTAAAGGGTTTCGGCTGAGAGGAGCGTTTGCGACGATAGCGAGCTTTCGCATAATCATGCTGCTGCCGAGATTCAGCGGTTTTACAGCGGCGACAAGAGCCCTCTACTCGGCTTTCATGTCGGCGTGAACCGGCGTGCCGCAACGCTGGCACAGAGAGGGCTGACCGAACTGAGCTCTGACGGCGCGGACATAGCGCTTTCGCGGTGCTGTCCTGGGTCGCGGGCAAGAGTCGCAGGGGTGCAAGGCTTGCCTCGCCGGTGCCGGGGCAATGCTGACGAGGATGGTCGGCCGGGCATTAATGTCGAGGTCGGCCCGGCACAGAGCGCGCCGGATGCGTCAGTTGTGGCATATCGCCGTTCGACTTGGCGCAAGCGCTGTCCGACGAGGCGCTTAAGCGAGCTCGCCTTAAGGATGCGGTTGCGGTTTGCCGCGGCACCTGGTCTTTTACCAGGCCGCTGCGCCGACGAGCAACTCCCTCATGCCGCCTGCAGTTTGGCTGAGCATGGCCCTCTGGAGCCTGTCGACGGTGCCGAAGCAAGCCAGCATGGCGGCATTGATGGCCTTGGTTTGACCCTCAGCCCCAGGCGGCGAGCCGCGGCCCGATTGCTGGCCGAGCATGGCGGGTTGTCTCGTACGGGAACGATATGCGGGCTTGGCGCAAGCTACGCCTGGAAGTCAAGAGAGGTCGCTGCGAGCCGCCGAACCGGCGCGCCCCGACAACCCTCTTGCACGGGATCAGTGGGAGGCTGCAGCGCTCGTTAAGTCCCGAGCGCAACACTAGCGCGGCTGACACCTGCGGCCAGCGGGCCGTCGCCGGACGACACCAAACGGCCATGCGACGTCAGAGACCGACGTCTTGGCGAAACCGTCCCACGGTCTACCCACCGGACGCAGGCTGGTCCGAGTCCAAGCGAATGCCCCAAGTCATCGCAAAGCGTCATGGCGGGTTGCTAGAGCGGCGGTGTAGGCGGTCAAAGCGGTGGTAGCGGCATCGATGTCTAGCGGCAGGTCAGTCACAGAGGCCTTTGCGGTGACTGCCACAGACTCGAGCGTCGGGTCTGGTGTCCCTAGAGCGCGCTGCTTGGCCCGAAGCGCACCGAAACGGGCCTGCAACTCATCGCGACGGGCAAGTGCGGCTTGAGCGGCGCTGATCAAGGCGCTCACCTCGGTGGCGAGGCGCTCATGCAGGTGCTGCCAACTCGCCAACCCGGCCAAGCCCGCCTCCCATCGCCCCGCCGCCAGGGTTTGCCCCAGCCGATCCAGCCAAGCTGTCAAATCTGCCACGGCGGCCGCATCCAACGCCGGCAACGTGACCAGCACCGTCGCACGGCATTGCTCCACCACAGGCGCCGCCTCGGTCAGCGTGGTGCTGAGCATGGCCAGAGCTTGTCGGGCGGCGGCCATGGCGGACTGGGCACGCTGCTCGCGGCTCAGCGCAGCCTCGAGCTCGGGTCGCAGCACCTCCAAAGCATCGCACTGGTCGAGCGCGTCGCCCGAGACCGCGGCCAAGCGATCCGGCCAAACTCCAGGGGATTGCAGGCGAGCCACCATGCCGCCAAGCCGGGTTCGCAAGGCGGCGGCTCGCTGCGACGCGCCCGCGATCTGCTCCAAACTCTCGCGCGCGCGATCGAACGCGGCGTCCATGGTCTGCAGCAACGTGTCGGCTGAAACCGCCGCCTGAGCCCGCGGCCTGGCCAGCAGGCGGCGGTGCAGGACCGGGGTGTCGGCCAAATCCACGTGAATGGACGGCCCATGCAGCAGATCCAGCGCCTGTTGCGCCGCCTCCTCGCCACGCCACAACCGGGAACCGGTGCGGCGGGCGGCCTCGGCGCGATCCAGTGCGGCGCCGATCAACAGAACGCCCTGCCAAAGCTCATCCACCGTGGCGACCAGGCGCGCAGACGCTTCCGCCAGTCGGCCCGCACCCTTCGCTGCCTGGGCCGCGGCGGCGTATTCCGGCAGCTCGGTCAGCTCGGACACGTTCCGGCTCGCAGCGCCCAATCGTTCCCGCCAGGCGGTCAACTCAGCGTCCACCTGCTCCAGCGACGACATCAGCGATACTCTCGCAGCCGCAGCCACAGGCCTCCGAGAGCCAAGCCGGCCGCCAGCAACACCATGGCTGTGACCAACGGGACACGCGCGGCCGTGCGCAACGAGGCCGCCACTTGGAAGTCGAACTGCTGCTGGTTCACCGTCAGCGTGCGGTCGATCGCCTCTTGCAGGGTGGCGAACGCGGCCGCGCCGCCGCTGGGCTGCTGGGACAGCCACTCTGTTACATCCAGCGTGCGCTGACCTGCCTGGTCGCGCTTCTGCGTCAACTGCACCAGCGCCTCAACCCAGGCCAATGCGGTGATGCTATCGGTCGCGGCGATCCGTTCCGGCATGGCATAGGTGATGTTGGCCAACTCGACGCCCAACGAGCCGCCAGCATGCAACTGAGCCGCCAGCGCCTGCGCCGGATGGCTTTGGGACTCGAGCTGCAGCGCGGCTCCGAGGCTCTCCCGGACCTCACGGGCAGGTTCCGTCGCGGTCAGGTCGATGCTGAACAGGCCTCTCTCGGCGCCTTGGATTTCGGCTTCCGCCACGCCGTGCATCGCCGGGTCGAGCAGCCAGAGCGAGGTGGCAGACCGCAGCTCGTCCGCCTGCATCTTCGCCTGATAAAGCACGCGCAGGCTGTCATAAGCGTCAACCTTCGCCCCACGCAGGTCGCTCCGCTCGCCCAACACCGCCGCGGCGAACCAGATTGTCGCCAGCGCCGCTAGCGCCGTCGCCCCCAGCAGCGGGAGGTTGAGCAGGCGGCGGACCCGGCGTGCCAGCCACACCTGCACCATCACCAAAGCCGCAAGCACCGCCACCAGCGGCAGCACGCCCACCGCTCCGCGCAGCAGCGACGTGGCACGATAGCGGGCGTAACGCTGCTCCAACTCGTTCGCATTGGCATCCACCAACGCCTGCGCCTGCGGGATCGCCATGTCGCGATTAATCCGGCTGGCCCATTGCAGCCGGCTGGACGTGATACGCGGGTCACCCTCGCCCAAGTAGCGGGCCTCCACCACGGCTTGCTCATACCGAACCAGCAGCACTTGGAGCGCCCGCAATGGGTTAGCTTCCGCGTCGCCGTAGGTTACGTTGCGCGCGGCGGCCACCAGGTCGGCGGCCAGGGTGCGCACATCCTCGTCATACCGCGCGGAGCTGCCGACGGCGGCGGCGTTGTCGGTGAGTGCGTCGGCCAGAACGCTCGCATCCATGTCGCTCAGGGTATCTGCGATCTGCAGGCCAAGCACGACGGAGGGCTCGGCGTCGCGGCCGATAGTCTGCGCGGCCTCCTGGATACCGGCGGCGGTCCAAAGGCACGCAACGTAGGCGATCACGGCAAGCCCGGCGATGGCGGCGGCGGCGCGGATGAGCCAGCCGGGCGTGGTGACCCGGCGGCGCGCGCCCTGCATAAGCGCGTCAAGCATGCAGCCCGGCCTTCCACGCGGCGGCCGAGCGCCACGCCGCAGGGGACGTCATCGCTCCACCACCACCAGGCGGGTCCAGCAGCCGAGGGTCAACTCGTCGCCGGCGGCGAGCGGAGTGGGCACGTGGGGCTCCAGCGCCGCGCCGTTCAGCTTGGTGCCGTTGGTGGAGCCGAGGTCAAGCACCGAGAGCGCGCCATCCGCCGCCCGCAACAGGCGGAGGTGACGGCGCGAGATGCCCGGGTCGGTAATGACGATTTCGGGGTGGATGTCGTCCTTGTCGGAGCGGCGGCCTACCAGGTGATCGACCAGGTCCAGCGGGAACCGCCGTTCGCGGGAGTCGCTCGGCGCCGGGTCGTTGGGCTGACGCAGGCTCGGGTCCACGAGGGCGCGCAGGTCCCAATGGCGAGCGGGCGGCGGAGCGGCGCTTACCGGCAGGTCGGACGGCGGCAGGTCGGACGGCGGCAGGTCGGACGGCGGCAGGTCGGACGGCGGCGGAGATGGCGGCGCGGCGGAAAACGGTTGCGCGGTCAGGAAGTCATAGCGGCAATTGTCACAGAAGCGGGCAGTGCCGTTGGGGCGCGGCTCACCGCAGACGGGGCAGACTGCGGCCGCGGCCGCCGCAGCGCCCGACACGGTGAGGGCAGCGCCGCAATCCGAGCAGAACTCCGGGTCGGAGGAGACGGCGCCGCAACTGGGGCAGCGCAGGCCGGCTGCGTCAGTCACGCTTGGCCCGCACGGTGCGGGTGCTGCCGACGTCCAGGTCCATCACCGAAAGCTTGGCCGCACCGCGTCGCAGCCGCAACGTGCCGCCGCCATCCGCCTCCACAACCTCGCGCAGGCGCCGCGTGGTCTCGGCGTCGCCGGAGGTCTCGGCCAGGGCCAAGGCGCGGCCGAGATGCAGCGTGGCCGTGGCGTCGTCGTGGCGCTCCATCGCTTCCAGCCCGTCCTGGATGGCGCGCGCCTTTTCGGCCTGTCCGGTATAGTGCGCGACCTGCGCGTCGATGCGGGTGGTGAGGCCGGCGTCCTCGGTCCAGGTGACGGTGGCGGGTTCGCCTGCAACCACCGTTTCACCCAAGCCGCTGCCCACGACGACGCTGGGGCGGCAGACCAGCATCTGCTCGCCGAGGCCCAACGGGGCGACCGCGAAGGTTGCGAAGTAGTCCTGCGAGCCCTCGCCCCAGGCGCCCAGCGGCACATCCACCGCGCGCTCGCTGGTGGGCCGGACTTTGTCGGTAAGGTCGATCTCGGTCGGGAAGGCCTGCTTCACGCTGACCAGGCGAGCGTTTTTCGGCATCCAGAGCCGCAGCCGCACGTCCGCCACGGTTTTACCCAAGGCTGCAGCCAACGTGTCGCGGAAATCCTGCGCGAGGTTGGCCGGGTCGGCCACCAGCTGGGCGGTTCCGAGCAGGTGCCCGGCAATGGTGCGAAGCTGGGCGGGCGACCAGTCCGTGCCAACGCCGCGACAATCGGCCTGGAACACACCGGCGGAGGCCTGCAGCTCACGCTCCAGCCAGGGGGCGTCGCCTGGGTCGTTTTGGCCGTCGGTTAGGATGATGGCTTGGCCGAGGGCGCCGGGCCGGGTGCGGAAGGTGCTGCGGGCAAGGTTCAGTGCCGCGGACATCACGGTGCCGCCAAAGGCCTCCAGCCGCTGGATGGCATGGTGCGCCGTGCGGCGACCGGCCTCGTCCATGCGAGTGGGCGGCAGCGTCAACTGTGGATCGCCGTCAAAGGCGAGCACGAAGGCCTCGGTGTCCGCGTCCAGTTGATCGACAGCGACACGCAGCGCGTGTTTGAGCGCGTCGATCTTCTCGCCCACCATGGAACCGGACTTGTCAGCGATCAGGCCCACCAGGCGCGGCGGTTTGGCCATCGCGCCAGTGCCCTCGGCGGAAACGCTGAACACCGTGTCCGCCCTTGTACCAGCAGCTGGTAGATATCGGTTCAGGAACGTCTCGATACGAAACTGCACGACTTAGCGCTCAACCCGGCCTGCTTGACCCGGCCTTGCTCGCGATCGTGTCGCGATGGGGCTGTGGCCGATGAGTTGCGGCGTGATGCCCATGATTAGCCCTGCATTGCCTGATCGGCATGGGCGCGCAGACCCTCCATCAGCCTGCTTCGCACCTCGCCCAGTTGCTGCACCGCCTGCTCCCGCTTCACCTTGTTTTCGCGATCAATTGCCAGGCCCTTGTCGATGGTGGACAGCATCTTGTCCGTCACCCGGGTCAGCGAAGCCACGTCGTCAGCCATGTCACCTTGGGTGCGTTTGGCGGCGGTGTAGGCCTGGTCGAGCGCGTCCACGCCGATTTCTTGCAGCTCGCGGGCAATCTTGCGGCGGGCGGCGGTGGCGTCACTGGCGCGGCTGATCTGGTTGAGTGCGGCCACGCGGACGATGGCGGCCTTGAGGTCAGGGAGGTCGAATAGGATGGTGTCAAGCGTATTCTGGATTTCGATGCGTCCGGCCTGCTGCGCGGTGCGGATTTGCGGGATGGCCAGCACGCCGCGGGTGAACGCCACGTGCATACGCACCAGCCGGGTCTCGAACGCGTTGATCTGCTCGGCAGTGTCGCGCAGTTGCGCCAGGCGAACCGGGTCCCGGGCGTCGGCGATGCTGGCGCGCTCGGCGGTGAACTCGTCCCGCATGCGGAGCAGGGCCTGCTGGCCGCCCGCAATCCATAGCTCGAGTTCGCGCAGGTTGGCCTCAGTGGCGTCGAGCACACGGTCCATGGCAGCGTTGCCGGCCTTGAGCTTACCCAAATGGGTCTCGGCGCGGCGCTCGATTTCCTGCAGGTGCGTGGTGAGTTGGGTATGCATGGCGCGGAAGCGGCGCATGGCGGAGTAGTACTTGCCCACCAGCGGCAGGCGAGCAAGCAGCCCGGGCTTTCCCTCTGCTTCACGCTTGATCGACGGGAGGTCGAGCGCCTTGATGTCGGTGGCGAGCTCGGTGACCAACTGGCCTGCCATGCCGATCTCGTCGGCGCGAGTGCCCGCGAGGAGCTGGTCGAGAAAACCCGAAAGCTTGCGCTGTGGCCCGGCGCCGAACGTCGCGATGGTGTTGCTATCGCGCGCCGAGACGCTGCTGGTGATTGTGGTGAGCTGCTGGCGCCGTGCATCATCGAACCGCGCCAAGTCGACAATGTCGGTGGGGGCGAGCTGGAGGGCAAGCGTCGGGATTTGAACCGGCTGGGTCGTCACCTGGGTCGGTTCGGCGCTCACCGTCGGATACTCCGCAAGCCACGCTGACGGAAGGAAGCACGTCGGCGCCGGCAAAGAAAGAGGCCACTGCCGAGGCGGACAGGCATGGGCGAGCGTCACACAGGTCACGCTGCGGAACGGACCTTGCACAGGAAGCCGTCGAGATCGCCACGCAGCGAACCCGTCGCCAACGCCATGGCACGCGCCAGGTCTGGCAGCAGAGCGGCTGCGGTTTTGACTGTCTCGGTCTGGTCCGCCGCCGCCGACACCCGGCCCGTTGCCGTCGTCGTGCCTTCCGCGGCGTCAGACGCGGCCGCCGCAATGTCCCGCGTCGCGGTCTCCTGCTGCTCGATGATCGACGCAACCTCGGCGGTGCGTGAGGAGACGGCATCCACCTGCTCAGCCAAATCGGCGATGGTTGCCGTCGTGCTGCGCGTGGCCGCCAGGATCGCCTCCACGTGCTGGCCGACATCCTGCGTGGCCTTGGCCGTCTGCGCTGCCAGGCTCTTCACCTCGGCCGCTACCACCGCAAAGCCTTTGCCAGCAGCTCCCGCACGCGCGGCTTCAATGGTGGCGTTGAGCGCGAGCAGCTTGGTGCGCGCGGCGATGCTGGCGATGAGCGCCATGATGCCGTCGATCCGCCGCGCGGTGTCGGACAACTCGACCACGCTGCGCGCTGCCGCCTTGGACCCGGCCGCCGCGGCTTCGGCAGATGCCGCCGCCTCCGACATCCGGTCCGAGGCATGGCGCACCGACATGGCCAGATGCCTCGCCGCGTCGGCCACCGAGGCGACGCTGGTCGCGGCCCGTGTGACGCCGCTTGCCGCACCCTTTGCCTCGCTCGCAGTCCGGCTCGTTGCGGCGTCAATCGTCGTGGCGGCGCGCGAGAGCTGCGCTTCAGCGTCGGCCACCCGGGCCAGCGCGGTTCCGCTCACTTCCTCAAACACCTTGGCAGCGTCCGCCATCGAGGTTGCGGCGAGCAGCTTGCGCTCCTGTTCCGAGGCGATGCGGCCGCGCAAGGCTTCGGCGACGATGGCGCGATCCCGCAGGGTTTCGATCGCTGCTGCCACTTCGCCCAACTCGTCCCGACGGTCGGCGCCAGGAACGGGGGTCGCCAGATCGCCATCCGCAATGCGGCGCACGGCACCGGTCAGGGCTGACAAGGGACGCGCGACCCGTCGCATGACCTGGTGCGACGCAAGCAGGCACACGGCGCAGACCACCGCCGCGAAGCCTAAGCCGTCCACGATGCGGACCAAAGCCTGGCGTGCCTCGGTCTTCCGCTGGGCCGCCGCCGTGGCAAAGGCGGCGTCGCGCATGAGCAACGCATGTGGCACCATCGCGCCGTTCCAGCGGTGAAAGGACGCCCAATCCATCGAAGGCGGCCGTCCCGAGCGGAGCTCGCTGATCATCGAGCGATAGGTACGTTCCCCCGTGCCCATAATGCCCTCCGACATGGCGGCGGCGGCGGCGGCGACCTCGCGCCGCCTCGGCATTTGCGCGGCGGTGAGACGAAGCCTGTCCCACAAGGCGGACGCAACACCGCTCAGCTCGTCGATCTGCTGCAAATTGCCCGGCTCGATGGCGGCACCGCCGATCAAGGGTGACATCAGAGCCGACCGAGCGCCCACAGCCTCGCGAAGGAACGCCGACATCCTGCCCAGCCCAACAAGTTGGCCGAGGTCAGGCGACAGCTCCCCAATCTCACATTCAATCCTGTCTGCCACCACGTTCACCGCCGCACCCGCGTCGGCCAAGCTGGTGAGGAAGCGCCGGTTGGCATCGGTTCGCGGCCGGCCTTCGGTCTGCGCAGCCGCGGCGATGCCCGCGTTGCGGGCCGCGTCCAAACGGGACTTCGCCGCGTCCAGCCCTGCCCCGGAACGGACCTGCCGCGCCCGAAGCCGTTCCCACGCACGATC
This sequence comes from Acetobacteraceae bacterium, assembly GCA_965199105.1. Classification (GTDB taxonomy): domain Bacteria; phylum Pseudomonadota; class Alphaproteobacteria; order Acetobacterales; family Acetobacteraceae; genus LMUY01. The sequence goes on from CBDAQO010000002.1 coordinate 3,627,261, forward strand.
CGTAGCCACTTGCGTTTCCTGGTAGGCCTGCAGACTGTCCGCAAGCCCAAAGCTGGGTGCTGTGAACACCCCATTGACGGCCGCTCGCTCCCGTTCAAGGCGCTCCACAAGCATGAGGGCAAGCTGCAGGTCGTCGATCCGGTTGGACGTCTGCTCAAGCCGCGCGCGCAGCACGACGGCATCACATACGCGATTGCAGCAACCAATGACGGCCAGCAAACCGACGGCACTGAAGCACAGTAGGAGAAGCGACCGTATCCGCATTTTGCTTCCAGGTTGAACTCCCGCGGAAGCATGACACGGCACGGTTAAACAAAGGTTACGCGAGCTTACGAAGAAGCAGCTCGCCCGCTTAAATGGTGAACACAGTCGACCCGGTGGTCGTCCGGTTTGCGAGATCGCGATGCGCCTGGGCAGCGTTCGCCAGCTCGTAAGTCTGGTTGACGCTGATCTTCACCGCCCCGGACTGGACCGCGGCAAACAAATCCCGCGCCATCGCCAGCATGTCTTCCCGCTTGGCACCGTAAGTATTCAACGTCGGACGGGTGAAGAACAATGACCCTTTCTGGGCAAAAATGCCAAGATCGACCGGTCCGACCGATCCCGACGCTTGGCCGAAACTTACCATCATGCCGTGCGGGCGCAAGCAATCCAGCGATTTCATGAAGGTGTCCTTACCGATACTGTCATACACCACCGGTAATTTCTTCCCATCGGTAATCTCGAGTATCCGCGCGACGAAGTCCTCTCGGGTGTAGACGATCGGGTGATCGCAGCCATGGGCGCGCGCCAATTCGGCCTTGTCGTCGCTGCCAACCGTGCCGATTACGGTGGCGCCGAGCGCCTTGGCCCACTGGCAAGCGATCAGCCCCACGCCGCCGGCCGCGGCATGCACCAGGATCACGTCGCCAGGCCCCACTTTATAGACCTGCTGCAGCAGATAATGCGTGGTCATGCCCTTGAGCATCATCGCCGCCGCCTGCTGGTCCGCAATGCCGTCGGGCAGCGGCACCAGGCGGTCTGCCGGCATGACGCGCACCTCGGCATACGCGCCGAGCGGGCCGGTGCCGTATGCAACGCGGTCCCCTACTTCAAGACCGGTCACGCCAGGCCCCACCGCCTCGACCACCCCCGCCCCTTCGGCGCCAAGGCCGGACGGCAGCGCCACCGGATACAGGCCGGAGCGGATGTAGGTGTCGACGTAGTTGAGCCCGACCGCGGTGTTGCGCACCTTGGCCTCGCCCGGGCCAGGCTCGCCGACTGCGACATCCTCCCAGACGAGCACTTCGGGGCCACCGGTGCTGTGAAACCGAATTGCGTGCGTCATGCAGCGTCTCCCGTAAACGGCTTGTTAACCTGACCATGGCAGACTGGCGGCGGCGGCGCCAAGCCCGGCCGCCGCCAGCACCAGCGCGAACTTCGGCGCAACCACGCCGTTGGTGCTCGAAACTGCGGCGGGAGTGGCGTTATGAGGCTGGCACGGCAGGTGTTGCAGGGGTTGCTGGCCGGGATGGTGGTCGTCGGGTCGGTGCCCGCTCTGGCGCAGAGCCCACCGGCCGCAGGAGCGGTTGGCCCGTCGCTCACCGTGGTGCATCAATTCGGTGACGACTTCCACCTCGTCGGGATCGGTGTGTCCAAAACCGGCCGGGTGTTCGCCACCGCACCGACCGCCCATGCACGCGGCGGCCTCAGCATGGTGGAGGTGGACGTCGCGACCGGCAAACTCACCCCCTATCCGGATGCGGCCTGGAACACCGCGCGCCCGGCGCCTGCGGACAGCACAGAATGGGGCGCGGTTCAGGCATTGTGGGATGACAGCGGGGATCATCTCTGGGCGCTGGACACGGGCATTCCCACTCCCGGCGACGTCATCGCCCCCAAGCTGGTCGAGTTCGACCTCACCACCAACAAGCCGATCCGCACCTACACCTTCGCGGACAGTATCGGGCCGAAGGACTCCCTCAACGATGTTCGCGTCGACGTGGCACGGCAGACCGCCTATCTCACCAACGCTGGCGCGCAAGGCGGGATCGTGGTGCTGGATTTGCGCAGCGGCCACTCCAAGCTGCGGCTCTCGGGCGACCGCTCGGCGGTGGATGACCCGAAGCAGCGCCTGATGATCGGCGAGCAGGAAGCGCTGAAGCCGGACGGTTCGCGGGTGATCGTGCAAACCGACGGCATCGCGCTCTCGCCCGACACGAATTACCTCTACTACCGCGCACTCACCGACCATCACTACTGGCGGATTGCCACCGCAGCGCTACGGAACGGCGCTATGGATGCAGCCGCGCTGTCCCGCCAAGTTCAGTATCTCGGCGAAGCGGCGGTGAGCGGCGGCCTCATCATGGACCGGCAAGGCACGCTGTTCGCCGGCGATATCGAACACGCGACGGTGGTGGCGCTCACCCTGCATGGCGCGCGTCTGACGTCGCGGGTGTTCGTGCGCGCGCCGGGCCAATTGTCCTGGGCGGACGGCTTCGCCATCAGCGGCGACGACCTCTACATCAGCGACTCGCACCTGAACGAAGTCGCCTTCAGGAACGACCTACCGCGCTCCGGGCCGTTCACCATCTTCAAAGTGAAGCTGCCGCCGGGTTGACGCGCCGCCCGCCACCCGCGCGGCCGGTTCCGGGTGTCGCCGGGTCGGGATGCGGCGAGGTTGTTCCTACGTGCGTTTTCCATGCATGGAGCCGCCGGCCGAATGTCACCGCAGTGTCTTTGGATAAGCGGCACAGCAAGCGCTAGCCAGTCGCCATGGTATGGGGACAGGCACGTTGACGAAGCGAAACAGCAAGCGGACCAGCAAGACCACGACTACGCAGCCGCAGGGTCCGGCCGCACCCGCCGAGGTCGACAACACCGCGACCAACCCGGCCAGCGAGCCCCGTTTCGCCCAACCGGAGGTGAGCGCCGTTCCGGCGACCTATGCGGTGAAGCACGGCAATGACAACCCGGCCTACAAGATCCTCGACGAGGAGCAGCGCGCGGGCGAGTTGCAGCCGCTGCCGTTCCCGACGTCGCGCGGGAGTGACGAGCCGGTGCTGAGTATGGCCGACATCTACGGCCAGTCCGGCGCGGCACTGACCAAGCAGGTGACGCAAGCCGGCCAGCTCGTGTTCCATTGTGTGGGCGATACGGGCAACGTGAAGGGCCCAGCGCTGCAAGAAAAAGTTACCGACAAGATGATCGCCGACTTCACCGACGACGCCCAGGAGCAGCCTCGCTTCTTCTTCCACCTTGGCGACGTGATCTACAACTTTGGCGAAGCGGCGTTCTACTACGATCAGTTCTACGACGCCTACCGTAACTACCCAGCGCCGATCGTGGGCTTGGCCGGCAACCATGACGGCATGGTGGCGCCGAACACCGCCGCCATGCCGCTGGACGCCTTCCTGCGCAACTTCTGCGCCGAACAATTCGCACACACCCCGGAGTCGGGCGGCCTCGACCGCACCGCGCAAATCCAACCCGGCGTCTACTACACGTTCGAGGCGCCGTTCATCCGCATCTTCTGCCTTTACAGCAATTCGCTGGAAGACCCGGGCGTGATCTCCAGCCAGGGCGGCAAATTCGACCTGCCGGACGTGCAACTGACCTACCTCAAGGCGGCGCTCACCCGCGCCAAGGCCGAGAAATTCGCCGGCGCAGTGGTGATCGCCCACCACCACCCCGCCTACACGCTGGCCGGTGAACGCGGCCACGGGTCGTCGACCGCGATGCGCAAGCAGATCGACGCGATCTGCGATCAGGTCGGGCTCTGGCCGCACGCGGTGCTGTCGGCACACGCGCACAACTATCAGCGCTACAACCGGGCGCGCGGATCGATGCAAATCCCCTACATCATCGCTGGCGGTGGCGGACACAGCCGGCCGCAAAAGCTCACCAAACTGGGCCAGCCGCCGTTGCGCACGCCGCTCACCATCCCAACCGACGAGGACCAGGTGACGCTGGAGAACTACGACCAGACCGACAACGGCTACCTGCGCATCGTGGTCAACGCGCAGCAATTGCGCATCGAGTACCATCCCTCCGACGACGGCGACCAGTCGAAGACGCCAGACGACCATGTGACGGTGGATTTGGCCAGCCGGAAGCTGGTGTTCTTCCAAAGCTGACGGTCCCCGGCGCAGTGCCATCCCGGCGGCCACCACCGCCGGAACCGCGCCTCTTCTAGTCTAACGGCAGCCGGGCGCATTGGGGTTGGTGCCGCAACCACCGGCGGTCGCGTCCACCCGCTGGCCGCGTGGCGCGGTGGGAACGACGGTTCCGCTCTGCACGTCGTGGTGGGCGGTGCACTCGCAATAGCCGCCCACCGGCATGGTGGTGGCACACAACAGCCCGCCCGCTTGGCAGGTGGCGGCGTAGGCGGGCGCGGCGGCGAAGGCGGCACAGGCGAGCAGCGCGGAGCTGAGGGTACGGGCGAATGGCATGGAACGGTCTCCTTGGGTCAACGCACCGCGGGCAGCGTAAGCATGATTGCGGGTTTGCAAAAGCCTGCTCTGCCTTCCGCAGCCCGGCTCGGCACCTCACTGACCCCCAAACCGAGGCAGGGCGTTACACCTTCGGCGCCGGGCCGTAGCAAAGCCTTTCTTCCTGGACGTGCAGGTTGGGGTTGACCGTCGGGTCATACAGCACGAGCGAGCCCCAATCGCGCAGCAGCCGGTCCATCTCCTCCTGGGCGCGCGCCTTCTGCTCGGGTAGATGGTCCGGCGAGCGGGAGCCCAACTCGCGGTGCTCCAGCGTGGACCATGGCGTCCAGACGATGCGGTAGCCGCAGGCGGTCAGCCGCACGCATAGGTCGATGTCGTTGTAGGTGACGGGCAGGCCCTCGTTCAGGCCACCGGCGGCCCAGAACACGTCACGGCAGATCGCGATGCAGGCGCCGGTGATGGCCCAGACCTGCCGCGCTGCCGCCATCATCTCGAACGGTCCGGCGCTGTCGCCGGGTTCGAAGCGGAACAGGTGCCGCGGCATCCCGGCCGCATCAATGGTCAGCCCGGCATGCTGCACCCGCCCGTCCGGATACAGCATCTTGGGGCCGACCGCGCCCACGCCGGGCTGGATGGCATGAGCCACCAGCACCGAAAGCCAGTTCGGCTTCAGCACGTCGATGTCGTTGTTGAGCAGCAGCAACACGTCGCCGCTGGCCTCCCGCGCGCCGATGTTGTTGAGCTTGGACCAGTTGAACGGCCCCGGCTCGCGCAGCACGCGCACCCGAGGGTCCGCCGCCAGGTGGTCAAGCAGCGCCAGCGCGTCCCACGTCACCGAGCCGTTGTCGATGATTAGCAGCTCGAGCCGGGGATAGTCGGTGCGGTGCAGCAAGGCGTCGGCGCAGACGGAGAGGAAGTCCGCGTGGTCGCGCGTGGGCACGATGATGGAAACCAGCGGGCGCATCGCCGGGAGCTGGTAGCTGACCCGGTGGTCCAGCCCGGCGAGCGCGGTCGCCTGGCCCGCCACGCCCTGGCGCCGGAGCTGCGCCTGCGCGGCGCCTTGCCAGGCCTCGGGCGGCAGCGGCGGCGCGGCGCGGTGGCACAGCACGGCGGGGATGTGCAGGATGTGCTCGGGCCGGGCGGCGGCGCAGACCTGGTTGGCCAGATCGTACAGCCAGGCGGGCCCAGCGGCCGGACTGGCCTGCCGCAGCAGCTTGGTGCGAAAGAAGATGAACGGGCCCAGCAGGTCCCGGCTCTGTTGCAGCTCGCAGTCCCAGCTCGGCTTGAAGAAGGGCCGGCAGCGCTCGCCATCCAGCAGCCAATCCTCGTCGCCGTAGATCAAGCCGCATTCCGGATGGTGGTCGGCGCAATCGGCCACCAGCCGCAGCGCGCCGACGGCCGGGGTGTCGCGCGGGTCGAGCACGCATAGCAGGTCGCAATCGAGCTGGTTGAGCCCGATGCGCACCGCGTCCGCCGCGGTGAAATCCGGCGCGACGGCCTGGACGATGGTGTCTCCTTCGGCCAGGGCGGCCAGCGCCGGGCCGCCACGGGGCTGCAGCGCGAGGATCTGGCAGGCTGGCGGGCACAGCGGCTGCAGCCGCGCCAGGGCCTGCTCGCTGGCGGCATGCGGCAGCAGCACGATGCCGAGCCGGTGCCGCCCGGTGGCGCGCGTGGCGGAGCTGTCCTGCGCCAGGCGGGCCAGGCTGGCCGGTTCACAGTCGTCGATCCAGCGCCGGTAGGAGTGCGGCTCCACCGCGAGCGGGGCGGCTTGCGGCGGCGGCGGCGGCGCGGCCGGCGGCTTGCGCAGCAACCCCAACGCCCAGCGCAAGGGGCCGGTGAGCCGCCAGGTGGTACTGGTCTCGAGCGCCTGCAGCCGGTGCTGCAGCACGGTGGCCTCTGCCAGCGCGCTCTCGAGGGACTCGATGCGGCGGCGGACGACACCATGCGGCAACTGCGCCCGGTCGTAGATCGCGCGGTTCGCCTCCAACAAGCGAACAACAGTTTGGCTGGTTTGCCCGGACTGCTGTATTGCGCCGGAAGAAGCCTCGCTCTCGTGGATGGCTTCTCCTCGCGCTAGCTGGGACATTGCATCCTCAACCAAAGCAAACCTGAGTTTGTGTCATCAGGGCGTCCGCCGCCGTCTAGCCTGCACTGGCCCCTACTGACGTCTGGCATGATGCGCCTCACTAACACCAGGCCGCCTGAACAAGCAACGTTACCGCGCCCCGGCACCGTCTATGCTGCCGTCCAAGGCCGGCGGACGTCGTGGGTGGGTTCGCGCTCAACACGTCTCCTTGGCGTTGCGGCCGCCCCAGATCATCATCCGGTCGCGCCGCCTGCGCAACAGCGGGCCGCAACGGGGGGAGACGGTATGGCCACATTGGTGATCAGCGGCGGCCGCGTGGTCGACCCGGCGGCCGGGATGGACGCCCAAGCCGACGTCGCGCTGATCGACGGCAGCATCGCCGCCATCGGCACCGGGCTGGGCGGCGCCGAACGGGTGATCGACGCCACCGGGCTGGTGGTGGCGCCGGGCTTCATCGACCTGCACGCGCATGGGCAGTCGATCCCAGCCGACCGCATGCAGGCCTGCGACGGCGTGACCACCACGCTCGACCTCGAGGCGGGAGTAATGCCGGTCGGCGCCTGGTACCGGCGGCAGGCGGCGCAAGGCCGGGTGCTGAACTACGGCGCCTCGGCCAACTGGGCGTTCGCCCGCATCGGCGCCATGACCGGCTCGAACGAGGAAGCCTCGCTGGAGGCGTTCGGCCGCGCCATGCGGGATCGCCGCTGGGTGGAGAACGTGGCCAGCGCGCCCGAGGTCGCCGGCATCCTCGACCGCCTCGCGCTCGGGCTCGACGAGGGGGCCATCGGCATCGGCATCCTCAACGCCTATGCCCCCGGCGCCGGCGTGCAGGAGCTGGCCGCGGTTTGCCAATTGGCGGCGGCGCGCGGCGTGCCGACCTTCACCCACGTGGCCTACATGTCCCGCATCGACCCCGAAAGCGCTGCCGAGGCCTATGTGCGGCTGATCGGCTATGCCGGCGCGACCGGCGCGCACATGCACATCTGCCACTTCAACAGCTCGAGCAAAACCGACGTGGAGCGCTGCGCCCAATTGGTCGCCAAGGCGCAGGCTCAGGGCCTGCCGATCACGGTGGAGGCCTACCCGTACGGCACCGGCTCCACCGTGCTGGCGGCGGCCTTCTTCAGCGATCCGGAGTTCGAGGCCCGCCATGGCACCGGCTACGACTCGGTGCAGCGCGTCACCGACGGCAAGCGCTTCCGCGACCGCGAGGAGCTGCTGGCGGCGCAGGCGGAGGAGCCCTCCACCCTGGTGCTGTGGCACATCCTGGACACCGAGACCAACGCCCACCACCGCGACCTGCTGGACATGTCGGTGCTGTATCCCGGCGGCGCCATCGCCTCGGACGCGATGCCGTGGTCACTGGCCGACGGCACTCCTTACACCGGCGACGCCTGGCCGCTGCCGGACGACGCCACGTCGCACCCCCGCTCCGCCGGCACCTTCACCCGCTTCCTGCGCCATTGGGTGCGCGAGCGGCAGGCGGTGTCGCTGCTGGAGGGGGTGCGCAAGTGCACGCTGATCCCGGCCGACATCCTGGCCGCCAGCACGCCGGCAATGCGCGCCAAAGGCCGGCTGCAGCCCGGTGCGGACGCCGACGTGGTGGTGTTCGACCTCGAGCGGCTGACCGACCGGGCCGAGTTCACCGCGATGAACCGCCCGGCCGAGGGGGTGCGCCACCTTATCGTCAGCGGCGCCCCGGTGATCACCGACGGCGTGATGGACGTGGCGGCGCGCCCTGGCCGGCCGGTCCGCCGCGCGGTGCCCTGACCGCATGCCGGTGCCGATCCTGCTGATCGCCGGCTTCCTTGGGGCGGGCAAGACCACGGTGGTGAACCACCTGCTAGCCCACGCCGAGGGCCGCCGCATCGCCGCCGTGGTGAACGATTTCGGCGCCATCAACATCGACGCCGAACTGCTCGCCGGCGCCAGCGACGGGGTGGTGAGCCTGGCCAATGGCTGCATCTGCTGCTCGCTGGAGGGCGACCTGCTGCGCACGCTGGCCGGCCTGCTGCGGCGCACCCCACGTCCGGACACCATCGTGATCGAGACCAGCGGCATCGCCGACCCGGCCGACATCGTGCGCAACCTGATGGACCCGGTGATCTGGCGCGAGGCGCCGCTGGAGACCGTGCTGTGCGTGCTGGATGCCACGCTCGCCCCCGCAGCGCTCGACGACCCGCTGCTCCGCGCCCAGCTTCGCGCCGCCGACGTGATCGCGCTGAGTAAGACCGACCTGGTGGACGCCGCCGGTCGGGAGCGCATCGTGGCCGCGGTAGCGGTGGCGCGCCCGGGTGCGACCGTGGTGGACGCGCTGCACGGCGAGGTGCCCGCCGCACTGCTGTTCCCAGCCGACCCGGACCGCCCGGCGAGCGTGCGCCAGCCCGGCGTGGCCGACCCGAGGGGGCGCCGCCCCACGGCCGACCGGTTCGAGACGCTGAGCTGGACCTCGGAACGGGCGTTGTCGCTGCCCCGGCTGCAAGCCGCGATCGGGCGGCTGGCGCCACGGCTCGCCCGCGCCAAGGGGCTGTTCGAGACCGTGGAGCAGCCGGGGCGGCAATGGCTATTCCAGCTCGCCGGCGGCCGCGCAAGCCTGGCCCCCGCCGGGCCACTGCCACCCGGGGTGAACCGGGCGCGCATCGTGTTCATCGCCGAGCTCGGCCTGCTGTCGGCCGACGAAATCGGCCGCGCCATGGCGGCTTGCATCGCGGATGACGCTGCGTAGCGCGGGAAGCCTTTGCGCCCTGCCCCACCGGTATTAGATTGCCGGCATGCGCATCGACCCACCCCAAAGCGGACTGCAAACAATGGCACTTCGGCGATGACCTATGACGTGATCGTGGTCGGCGTCGGCGGCATGGGCAGTGCGGCCTGCTGGCAATTGGCCCAGCGCGGCCAGCGCGTGCTCGGGCTCGAGCGGTTCGACATCCCGCATGCCATGGGCTCCTCGCACGGCATCAGCCGCATCATCCGCCTGCCCTACTACGAAGACCCGGCCTACGTGCCCCTGCTGCACCGCGCCTACCAGCTCTGGGCAGACGCCGAGCGCGCCAGCGGTGATACGCTGCTCGTCACTACCGGGTCGGTCGATGGCGGCCCGGAGGACGACGCGCTGTTCCAAGGCGCTCACGCCTCCGCGCGGCTACACGGCCTGGCGCACGAGGTGCTGACCGGCACGGAGGTGAACGCGCGCTTCCCCGGCTACCACCTGCCGGCGGCCTCGCGCGCGGTGTTCCAGCCCCAGGGCGGCCTGATCGCCAGCGAGCGGGCGATCGTCACCCACGTGCGCCTGGCGCAGGCGGCGGGCGCGGTGATCCAGGCGCGTGAACCGGTGCGCGCGTGGGAGGCGCATCCGTCCGGCGAGGGTGTCACGGTGTGGACCGATAAGGGGCGCTACCAGGCCGCGCGACTGATCCTGTCCGCCGGGCCGTGGATGGCCGACCTGGTGCCGCCGCTGGCCGGGCGCACCGTGGCCGAGCGGCAGGTGCTGATCTGGCAGCAGCCGTTGCAGCCCGAGCTGTTCACCCCCGCCCGCTTCCCGGTGTTCAACCTGCAGGTAGAGGAAGGGCGCTACTACGGCTTCCCAGTCTACGAGGTGCCCGGCTTCAAGTTCGGCCGCTACCACCACCTCGGCGAGACCTGCAGCGCGGACGCCATGCGGCGGGAAGTGGACGCGGAGGACGAAGCGCTGCTGCGGGCGTTCAGCGCGCGCTACTTCCCGGCCGGCAACGGCGCCACCATGGCGCTGCGCAGTTGCATGTTCACCAACACGCCGGACGAGCACTTCCTGCTGGACCGCCACCCCGGCCACCCGCAGGTGATCCTCGCGTCGCCCTGTTCCGGCCACGGCTACAAGTTCTGCTCGGTGGTCGGCGAAATCCTGGCCGAGCTGGCCTCGGGCGACGGCACCACCCGGCACGACATCGGCTTCCTGCGCTACCACCGGCCCGGCATGGCGCTGCCCGCTGCGGCGGCGGCGGAGTGAGCTGAGCGTTCAGCCGGACCCGAGCGCGATCCCGCACTTCCCCTCGGCGCACGGCGGGCGCAGGCTGACGGCTTGGTGCAGCGGGAGCAAGGCGATGGAGATCAAGCGGGCGGGCTCGCAACCTTCCGGACGAGGCCCGTCGGAGTATTTCACCGGCTCAGTACGGATCGACCCGCTCATGTCACCGCCCGACCCGGCGCGCGTGGCCATGGCGATGGTCACCTTCGAGCCGGGCGCGCGGACCGCATGGCACACCCATCCGCTCGGCCAGACACTGATCGTGCTGGCCGGGTGCGGCAGGGCGCAGCGCGAGTCCGGCCCGATGGAAGAAATCCGACCCGGCGACGTGGTCTGGTTCGCGCCCGGCGAAAAACATTGGCACGGCGCGGCGCCCACCACCGCCATGACCCACATCGCCATCCAGGAGAAGCAGGATGGCTCCCCCGTCACCTGGATGGATCAGGTGACCGACGCGCACTACCAAGGCTGAGCCGCGCCATGCCCCACGTGATCGTAAAACTCGTCACCGGCCGCTCCGATGCCAAGAAGGCCGCCATCGCCGACGCCGTGACCAAGGCGGTGATGGCGACCGCCGATTGCGACGAGGCCGCGGTCTCGGTCAGCATCCAGGACGTGGCACCCGACCGCTGGACCGAGGACGTCTACCAGCCCGACATCAGCGCCGACTGGGACCGGGTGTTCAAGAAGCCCGGCTACGAGCCTGGCTAAACGCGGTGCCCCACGACGGCCCAAAGCGGGTCGCCACGTTTGGGTAGGTGGCTGTGGCCGGCGATGCGCGCGAAGCCGGCCGCCTGCATGTAGGCGGCCACCAGGGCCTGCTGCTCCGGCCCGCGCAAGGCCTGCCAGAGCTTGATGGCCTTGGTCGGGAAGCAGCGGTTGCTGAACGAGACGACGAACGGCGCGCCGGGCCGCACCACGCGGGCGGCCTCGCGGAACACCTCCACCGGGCGCTGCAGATACTGCACGGAGACGCAAAGGCAGGCGGCATCGAAGCTCTCGGCCTCCAGCGGCAGGGTCGGCTCGGCGTTCAGGTCCTGCACGAACCAGCGTTGCAGGCGCGGGTTGGCGCCCAGCTCGGCGGCGTTCATGCCGTGGCCCACGACGCTGGCATACGTCACGTCCTCGGGCAGGTGGCTGACCCAACTGCTCATCAGGTCGAGGATGGCGCCGCCCGGCGGCAGCGTGGTGCGGTAGAGCTGGGTGACGGCGGCGATGGCTTCGTCGTCGATATGGGTGACGAAGCGCGGCTGGGCGTAGAACGCCGGGTCAGGGGCCGGGTCCTGCTTGTCGAATGCGCGCGCGGGGATTCCGGCCAGTTGTTCCATGGCGGCGATATGGGTCGCGCGCCGGGGTGGGAAAGGCCGGCTTCGCGCGCAAGCCCTTGCCGCCACGCCCGCGCGGTGGTCTGAGGGGGCTGAACCAACTGGAAGCCCTGCGATGAGCGACACCGCCCCACTCAGCCTGCCCGACGCCGCGCGCCATTTCGGCGTGTCCATTCGCGCCCTGCGCGCCGCCATCCGGGCCGGCACGCTGCCCCGCCCGGCCCATCTCACCGCCACCAGCACCCTGCCGCCCGCCTGGTTCGCCAGCGCCGAGGCGGCGATGGAGGCGACGCCGCGCGCGATGGCTCGCGGGCTGCGCCAGAAGGTGCCGGCGTTCGCGCGCTTCGAAGGCACCTCGGCCTGGCGCAAATACAGCCGCCGGGCGCAGGAATACGCCCGCTTCCGCGCCACCACCGCGGGCTGACGCACCCGGCTGGCGGCGTTGCCGGGCGCGGTTCAGTCCTCCGCGATACCCAGCATCTGCCGCTTCAGCCGCTCGGTGGGCGGATGGTCGCCCAGGAAGCCCAGCAGCAACTGGCGCGACAGCGGCGCGTCGGCGTAATCCCCGATCAAGCGGCCGTTGGCGTAGACGCGCAGGCGGCTAGGGTCGTACACGTACATCGCCGTGTCACCGCGCTCGATGGCGGGCGTGGCGTCGATCATCTTCTCGAAGTCCGGCAGCGCGTTCGGGTCGCAGCGGCCGTTGCCGCAGTTAATGCGCTCGCCCTTGCGGAAATCCGCCTGCACGTCCTCCTTGCTGGCGCCGTGCAGGAAGTGCAGCACCACCGCCTTGTGGCCGGGATTGTCCATGATGGCGTCCGGATCGTGGCTCGGCGCGGGCACGTAGAGGGCGGCGACGTAAATCCCAATTTCCAGCACCGGCACCTGCCGCAAGCCGGCGCCGTTCAGGTGCAGCGTCGCGCCATCCACCACCATCGTGTCCGGGAGATCCACCCCGCCGACCACTTCGGCATGGCCGCTGCGGGTGAGGAACGTGAGCAGCAGCGCCGCCGCGTAAAGCACCTTCACGTGTGACCTCCCCGCCGCCCCTGCCGTAGCCCGCCCATATCACGCCGCGGCGTTGGTGTAACCGGACTGGTGGTCGCCAGCAGCGCCCCCGTGTGGCAGACCGGCGGCGCCATCGCGCATCGGGGAGCCACCGCATGAGCCTACGAGGAACCGTGCCCGCCATCCTGTGCGCCGGGGTGCTGGTGGCCGGGCTGGCCGCCGTCCTGGCCGCCCGCGCGGCAGACCCGGACGCGCTGTGGAAGATCGTGCACGGCAAATGCGTGCCGGACCAGCGCCTGAACAACGACCCGGCGCCCTGCACGGCCGTGAGCCTAGTGGGCGGCGAGGCGCAGGGCCACGCCATCCTGAAGGACATCCGCGGCGCCACCCAGTTCCTGCTGATCCCGACCAGCCGGCTCGGCGGCATCGAGAGCCCCGGCCTGCTGGCGGCCGACGCACCCAACTACTTCGCCGCCGCCTGGGCGGCCCGTTCGGCGATGGAGGCGGTGTTGCAACATCCCCTCCCGCGCGAGGATGTCGGCCTGGTGATCAACTCGCCACAGGCGCGCTCGCAGGACCAATTGCACATCCATATCGACTGCCTGAGCCCAAGCGTAGTGGCAGCGCTGCACGCGGAGGTCGCAGCCATCGGCCCGGCCTGGGCCAAGCTGCCGGCGCCGCTGGCCGGCCACCCCTATCGCGCACGCTGGCTCGCCGACGACGCGCTGGCCGACACCAACCCCTTAAAACTACTGGCCGCCGACGTGGGCGCGGCCGCAATGCCGCAACAAACTCTGATGGTGGCAGGCGCCACCGCCGCGGACGGCCAGCCCGGCTTCGTCCTGCTGGCCGACCAGGTCGACCCGGCGACCGGAGACCGCGCCGGCGGCGAGGAACTGCAGGACCATGACTGCGCCGTGGCGCACCCCGCCCCGCCGGGCTGACGCGCGCGCTCAGGGCGGCGCGGTGAACCGCAACGCGCGCGCCTCCGCGATCAAGCCGCGCGGCAGCAGCAGGATCGACAGGTAAAGCGCCAACCCGACCAGCACCGTGCGCAGGTGCCCGGCGCCGCGCGCCAGTTCCGGGATCAGGATCAACGCGCAGGCCCCCAGCACCGCCCCCGGCAAGCTGCCCAAGCCACCCACGACCACCATGGTCAGGATGAGGATGGACTGGTCGAGCCCGAACATGTCGGGGCTGATGTAGCCGATGCTGTGCGCCAGCAGACACCCGGCCGCCCCGGCCAGCCCGCCGCCGATGGCGAACGCCCCCACCTTCATCAGCGCCGTGTTGATCCCCATTCCGGCGGCGCTCTGGTCGTCCTCGCGCAACGCCCGCAACGCGCTGCCATAGGGCGAGGTGGTCAGCCGGTGCACCAGCCAAACCACCCCGGCCGTCACCACCGCGACGGTGAAGTAGCTGGCCAGCCGTCCGCCTAGGCTCCAGCCGAACAGGCTCAACCCGGCGATGCCGCGCAAGCCCATCGGGCCGCGGGTGAGCCCGTCCCAATTGAGGATGGTGACGTTGATGATCTCGCCCACGCTCAGCGTCGCCACGGTAAAGAAGATGCGCACCAGCCGGATGGCCGGGATGGCGACGACAAAGGCGATCCCGCCGGCGACCAGGATGCTGGCCGGCAGCGTGACCTCCAGGCCGCGCCCACTGCGCGCGGAGACGATGGCCGCGGTGTAGGCGCCGACCGCGTAGAACGCGCCGTGGCAGAGCGACACCAGCCCCGCCGTGCCGGTGACGAGGTTGAGGCTCGCGGCCAGGATGGTGAACAGCATCGAGAGTTCGGCCAGGCGGAACAGGTAGGACTGGCCTAACGCCGCCAACCCCGCGGGCAGCACGACGAACACGCCGGCCAGCGCCGCCACCAGCCAGGCGCCGCGGCTAGACACGCTCCGCGCGCCGCCCGAACAGCCCGCGCGGAAAGAACACCAGCGTCACCAGCAGCAGCACGTACGGCACGATGCCCACCCAGCGCGACGAGATGAAGTCGGTGGTGAAGCTCTCGCACAGCCCGATCAGCAGCGCGCACGCCACCGCGCCCGGGATGCTGGTCAGCCCGCCCATCAGCATGGCGACGAACGCCTTGAGCGTGGGCGTGAACCCCATGTAGGGCGCGATGGCGCCGTAGTACAGCCCCACCAGCAAGCCGGCCACCGCGCCGATGGCCGAGCCGATCGCGAACGTCCAGACGATGACGCGGTTGGCGTCGATGCCGGAATACAGCGCCCCCAACACGTCGTCCGACACCGCGCGCACGCTGAGGCCGATGCGGGTGTGGCGCAGCAGCACGTGCAGGCCGACCAGGGTGACGCAGGCGGTGGCGAAGATGATGATGTCGCCGCGGGCAAACACCACGTCCCCCCAGGGCAGCGGATCGTTGATCATCAGCCGGTCCGGCACCGGCTGCTCGTCGCCACCGAAGGCGATCTCGGCCAGCTCGCGCACGACGATGCCGACCGCGAGCGAGGACAGCAGGGTGGCCTCCTGCAGCGCGCGGGACTTCAGCGAGGCCTCGTCCCGCGCGCGGCGTAGCGGGCGGAAGGCGATGCGCTCCAGGCCCACCCCCAGCGCCGCGCCCACCGCCGCCACGATCAGCAGCAGCACGAACAGCGGCGGCGCGAACGCGAGCGCCACGAACAGCCCGGCGAACGCGCCCAGCATGTAGACCTCGCTGTGGGCGAAGTTCACCGCGCCCAACACGCCGAAGATCAGTGTGAAGCCGATCGCCACCAGGGCGTAGCACAGCCCGGCGCTGACGCCGTTGACAACGTCCTGCAGAATCGCCGCCATCATGGCCGCGGCTCAGCTCCTGGGCTTATAGTCGATCTTCCCGTTTTCCACCCGCACCGTGGTCAGCTCGAACCGCTCGATGTCGCGCGTGGTGGGATCGATGGCGAACTTGCCGTTGGCGCCCTCGCCGGTGCCGAAATGCGCCAGTTGCTCCTGTTCCGCCGCCCGCGTCACCCCCGGCCCGGCGCGCTTGGCCGCCTCGAGCACGACGTTGGCCGCGTCGAACCCGTAGGCGGACCAGATGTCCGGCGCGGTGCCGTATTTGGCGGTGAAGCTCTTGATGAAGCCCTGCACCACCGGGCTCGGATTGTCTGGGTTGAACAGGCGCGACGACCACATGCCGTCGAACGCGTCGCCCGCCAGGCCGAGCGAGCGGTCGGTGAGGCCCACGCCGGAATCGACCACGGCGACATCGGTCAGGCCGAGCTGCTTGCGCTGCTTCATGAAGGTCGCCGCCTCCTCCTCCAGCATGGCGAGGAAGATCGCGTCCGGCTTCTCGCGGCGGATACGGGTCAGGATGGCGCGGAAGTCGGTGGTGCCCTGGTTGTAGACGGCGTCGTCGACGATCTCGGCGCCATCCTTATTGGCCTGCGCCACGAAGGTCTCGCCGACGCTCTGCCCCCAGTCGGTCTGCACCTGCACCACGGCGATGCGCTTCTTGCCCAGCGTCTGCGTCATGAAGTCGGCCAGCGGGTCGACGTAGGTCGGCACGGTCTCGCTGGTGCGGAACATCCACTTGTTCATCTTCACCAGGTCGGGGTGGGAGGCAGAGGGCGTGAGCTCCACCAGGCCGCCCTGGGCGTAGGTGTCGGCCGCCGCCATGGTCGCGGTGGAGGTGAAGTCGCTGATCGAGGCGATCACGGCCGGGTTGTCCACCAGCTTCTCGCCGATGTTCACCGTCTCCTTGGCGTCGCCCTTGCTGTCGTTGCAGTCGAGCCGGAACGTCACCCCGGGCAGCGCCTTGGTGGCGTTGAACTGCTCCACCGCCAGCGCGGCGCCCTGCTCGATCGGGCTGCCGAAGCCCACCATCGGGCCGGACAGCGGCAGCGAGCAGCCGATCACCAGCGTCTTGTCCTGCGCGCGGGCGGTGCCGGCGAGAAGGGCGGCGGCCAAGGCGAGTGCTAAAGCGGGGCGGGTCATGCGCGGGTCTCCTCGAGGTCGGTGCGGGCGGCGCCGCCCAAATAGGCCGCGGCCACGCGCGCTTCCTGCGCCACGTCCGCTGCCTTGCCGCTTAGCACGATGCGGCCGCCTTCCATCACGTAGGCATGGTCGGACACGCGCAGCGCCGCGCGGGCGTTCTGTTCCACCAGCAAGATCGCGGTGCCCTCGTCGCGGATGCGGGCGATCAGGTCGAAGATCAGCCGCACCAGCTTGGGCGCCAGGCCAAGCGACGGCTCGTCCAGCAGCAGCAGGCGCGGGCGGGCCATCATCGCGCGGCCGATGCACAGCATCTGCTGCTCGCCGCCGGAGAGCGCGCCGGCGGCTTGCTGCATCTTCTGCCGCAGCACCGGGAACAGCGCCGCGATGCGCTCGACGTCCTGCGCCTGCTGCGCGCGGCTGTGCCGGCCGGCGCCCACGCGCAGGTTTTCCGCCACGGTCATGGCCGAGAACACGTGACGGCCCTCCGGCGCCTGGCTGATCCCGGCGGCCACGATCTCGTGCGGCGCCCGGTTCAGCAGGTCCACGCCGGCGAAGCGCACCGACCCCGTGGCGTTGCGGTAGATCCCGCTCAGCGTGCGCATCAGCGTGGTCTTGCCCACCCCGTTGCTGCCCAGCACGCACACGATGCTGCCCGCGCCCTGGCGCAGGTCGAGCCCGCGCAACACCGTCTGCGCCCCGATCGGCACGTGCAGGCCGACCACCTCGAGCAGGGCCTCAGTCATCGTCGCCACCCAGGTAGGCGCGCTGCACCGCCGGGTCGGCCCGCACCGCAGCCGGCGTGCCGTCGGCGACCTTGCGGCCAGCCGCCAGCACCACGACCCGGCGGCACGTACTCATCACCAGGCCCATGTCGTGCTCCACCAGCAGCACGGTGGTGCCGTCGCCGTTCAGCCGGCGGATGAAGCCGGCCAGCGCCGCCGTCTCGGTCTCGTTCAGCCCGGCTGCCGGCTCGTCCAGGATCAGCAGCGCGGGCTCTGTCGCCAAGGCGCGGGCGATCTCGAGGTATTTACGCTGCCCGTAGGACAGCGCGGAGGCAGTGGCATGCGCCCGCTCGGCCAGGCCCACCCGCTCCAGCGCCGCCCAACTGCGCGCGGCGATGGCGCGGCGGCGAGCGCCCCCTACCCCCGGCAGCACCGCCCGCCAGGCGCCGAACCCGACCGCCCCGATCGCCCCGGCCGACACGTTGTCCAGCACGGAGAGCGTGGGCGACAGGCGCAGGTTCTGGAACGTGCGGCACACCCCGAGCCGCGCGATGCGATAGGCCGGCAGGCGGTCGATGCGGCGGCCGCGCAGGCGGATGCGCCCGGCGCTGGGGCGGGCAAAGCCGGTGATGAGGTTGAACAGCGTGGTCTTGCCGGCGCCGTTGGGCCCGATGATGCCCAGCAGCTCGCCCGGCGCCACCTGCAGGTCCACCGCGTCCACCGCCAGCACGCCGCCGTAGGACCGGCTGACCGCTTCGACCGACAGGAGCGGCTCGGCCACCTATCCAGCCGTGGCGTAGGCGGCGCGGCCGACCGCGACCAGCACGCCGGCCGCGTTGGTGACGTCCACATCCACTACACCCACGCTGCGCCCGTTGCGCCGCACCGTGGCGGTCGCGGTCAGCGCGGTGTCGATCGCCGGGCGCAGATAGTCCACCCGGAAGTTGATGGTGGGCAGCGGGCGGCCCAGCAGCATCACCAGCGCGTAGTCTCCCACCGTGTCGATCACCGCGGCAATCGGGCCGCCATGCCACTGCCCCGTGCCGCGGCCGCGCTCGAATTCGGGGCGCATGGCCAGGCGCATCACCACCGTCTCGGTGGCCGGGTCGGCGGACAGCACTTCGAGGCCGAGGAAGTCGATGAAGCTCGAATGGGCCAGGCGCTGCTGGATCTGCTCGGCGGTGAGCGGCGTGGGCTTGTCGCTCACGGCTGCACCAGCATCTTCCCGAACACGTCACGCGCCTCGATGCGGCCCAGCGCGGCGGCGGCCTGCTCGAGCGGCACCGGCGGCTCGGCCACCACCTTCAGCTTGCCCGATTGCACCAGGCCCAGCAGCGTATGCACGTCCTCCCGCATCCAGCCGTTGGAGCCGCGCACCTGCAGCTCGAACGTCCAGATGAAGCGGATGTCCTCGGTCGGGTCGTAGCCGGCGGTGGCGCCGCAGGTCAGCAGGCGGCCGCCGACCCGCAGCACCCGCAGCGACTTCACCCAGGTGTCGCCGCCGGTGTAGTTCACCACCACGTCGACCCCGTTGTCGCTACCCTTGCCGCGGCGGACGGGCTTGCCGAAGCGACCGAAGACCTCCTTCATGAAGTCCTGCTCGACGTAGTTGATCACGTGGTCGGCGCCCAGCGCGCGCAGCCGCTCGGCCTTGGCGTCGGTGCCGGCGCAGGCGATCACCTCGGCGCCGGCCAGCTTGGCGAGCTGCAGGCAGCACACGCCGACGCCGCCGCTGGCGCCCAGGATGAGCACCTTCTCGCCCGCCCGCACCTGCCCGATGGTGTACATCATGCGCAGCGCCGTGCCGTAGGCGCAGGGCAAGGCGGCGGCGTCGGCATAGGACACGCCTTCGGGGATGGCGATGAGCTGGTGGGCGCGGGCGCGGCACAATTCGGCCAGGCCGCCATGCACCGTCTCACCCATCAGCCCGCCTTCGACGCGGTTGATCGGGTCCACCACCACGCGGTCGCCCACCGCCCAGCCGTCAACGCCCGCCCCCACCGCGACGATCTCGCCCGCGGTGTCGAGCCCCATGATTGCGGGCATGGTGATCTTGATGCCCGGCATGCCGCGGCGGGTGAACACGTCGTGGTAGTTGAGCGAGGTGGCGTGGACGCGGACCACCACGTCCCCCTCGCCGGGCGCCGGGTCGGGGAAGTCGGCCTCGAGCCGCAGCGCCTCGTTGCCGCCGTGTTCGCGCAGCACCAGCGCCCTCATGCCGCCTCTCCTTCCAACGCGCGCTGCAGCAGCGCTTTGCGATCGATCTTGTTGGTTCCGGCCAGGGGCAGCGACGCCACGAACCAGACCCGGCGTGGATGCGCGTAGGCCGGGGCATGCGCCAGCACGTATTGGCGCAAACCGGCCTCGTCCACCGCCGCCCCCGGGCGCAGCACCACGAAGGCGGCCGGCTTGGTGCCCTTGATCTCGTCTGGCAACGCGATGACGCAGGCCTGCGCCACCGCCGGATGCGCCTCCAGGATGGTTTCCACCTCGCCCGGATAGATGTTCTCGCCGCCGGACACGAACATGTCGTCCGCCCGGCCGACGAAGGCGAAAAACCCGTTTGCGTCGCGCTGGAACACGTCCCCGGTGACGTAGAACCCGTCCGGCGTCATCGCCTTGGCGGTGGCTTCGGGCAGCTTGTGGTAGGCATTCATCAGCGCCGGGCAGCGCATTTCCAACACGCCCTCGTCGGCCACCGCAGTGCCGCCGCGCATCAGCCGCAGGTCCACCTCGGGATGCGCCACGCCGAGGCTGGTGTCGGGCGTCGGCAGGCCGTCGGGGTGGGGGGTGAACACGACCGGGCCGGCCTCGGTGGTGCCGTAGCCGTTGGAGATCGCGGCGTTCGGGAACACCCAGCGCACCCGGTCCACCAGCGCCTGGGTGATCGGCGCCGAGCCCATGCGGATGGCGCGCACGGCGGAGAGGTCCCGGCTGGCGAGCAGGTCGGGCTCCTGCAGCAGCATCGCGATCATCGGCGGCACCGAGGTAAGCGCGGTGACGCCCCACGCGGCGGCGGCCTCGATGTAGCTGCGGGCGGTGAAGCCGGGCAGCAGCACCAGCAGGCCGCCCGAAGCGAGGGTGAGCTGCGCCATCGCCAGGCCGTTCATATGGTAGAGCGGCGCCGCCACCAGCACGCGCTCGGCCGTGAGGTCTGGCCGGCGGGTGCGCACCTCGAGCACCCAGAGGTGGCTGCGATGCGACAGCACCACGCCCTTCGGCCGCCCAGTGGAGCCGGAGGTGTAGAGGAACATCGCCGGGTCGGCCGGCTGCGGCAGCACGGCGCTAAAGCGGGCCGGCGGGATGTCCTGCTCGATGGCCAGGCAGGGCAGCCCGTCTGGCAGCAGGGCACGGTGCGCGGCGTCGGCCAGCACCAACCGAGCGTCGCTGTCCTCCAGCACCAGGCGCACGGTGGCAGCGGGCAGCTTGGTGTTCACCGGCACGCTCACCAGCCCGGCGCGCATCGCGCCCAGGAAGGCGAACAGGAACTCCGCCCGGTTCGACGACAGGATGGCCACGCGCTCGCCCGGTTGCAGGCCGCGTTCCCGCAGCGCCGCCGCCACGCCGTCGGCCCGGCGCTCCACCTCGGCGAAGCTGAACCGCCGCGGCGGCGCCTCACCGCCGAGATCGACCAGGGCCAGCCGCTCCGGCTCCCCCGCGAACACGGCGGAGCCAAGGTTACGCCAGGTGGTCAGGCGACGAACTCGATCGGGCAGTTCACCGCGTCCGCCGCGCGCACGATCAGCCGGCCGGGGTGCTCGACGGCGGCCACCCCCGCTTTCGCCAACGCGCCGCGGGTCATATCAAGGCTCTTCGTCCGCAAGGTGAGCGCTGCCATGAAATGCTCGCGACCATAGGCCTCGCCCGCCGCCTCCCCCAGCAGCGCTGCCACCGCGTCGGGCCGCAGCACCTCGATGCGCGCCAGGCCCATGGTGAGCGCCACGCCACCCTCGATGGGGTGGAGCGCCGCCGCGCCGAACATGCGGCCGAACAGCCCGCCCAAAATCGCCGGGTCGGCGGACGCGATCACGGCGCGGGCGACGCCGACGGCGCCGTTGGCGTGCTGGCGCCACTCGTCCCGCCACACCAGGTCCCGCGTGAAGTGCTGGCAGTAGTACAGCCGCCCGGGCCGCCCCTGCTCGGGCTGGATGTGCACCGTGCGGAACCGCGCATCCGCCGCGCCGCCGGGCAGCTCGACCGGGCGGGTGAACTCGTTGGGCGGGGTGGCTGGCACGCCGCGTTCGGCCAGGCCGCGATGGGTGAGCGCCGAGTCCTCGGTGGCGAACACCAGGCCGTTCAGCCCGAACGGGTCGGCCAGGATGTCGCGGCGGGCGCTCTCGCTGCCACTCACGGCGATCAGCTCGAGGTAGTCAGTGCCGAAGATGGCCAGGTGGTTGGCCGAACCGAGCGAGTGGAAGCCGCGTGGCGTGAGCGTGAAGCCGAGCCGCGCGTAGGCCGCCTGCGCCGCGTCGAGCTGGTCCCGCGCGTTCACCACCACGTGGTCGAAGATCGGGATCGAGGGGGGCGCCGGCTGGTCTTGCATCGCATCATGCTGCCCCAGCCATGCCGCAAGGCCAAGCCCTGGCCCGGTGCCGGCGACAGTCGAACCGGTGGGCGCCGGCCGTGAAGATCGCCACCTTCAACATCAACAACGTCAACCGCCGCCTGCCCAACCTGCTCGCCTGGCTGGACGCCGCCGCGCCGGACGTGGTGTGCCTGCAGGAGCTCAAGGCCGAGACCCGTGCCTTTCCCGAGGCCGCCCTGCGCGCCGCCGGCTACGAGGCGGTTTGGCAAGGCGAGCGCTCCTGGAACGGCGTCGCCATCCTGTCCCGGCGTGGCGCCCCGGTGCTCACCCGGCGCAGCCTGCCCGGCGACCCGGCGGACCGGCAAAGCCGCTACATCGAGGCGGCGGTGGCCGGCGTGCTGGTCGGCTGCCTCTATCTGCCCAACGGCAACCCGCAGCCGGGGCCCAAGTTCGACTACAAGCTGGCCTGGTTCGAGCGGCTGATCGTCCACGCCGGCGCGTTGTTCGCCACCGCAGCGCCGGTGGTGCTGGCCGGCGACTACAACGCGGTTCCGACCGGCTTGGACATCTACGCCACCAAATCCTACACCCGCAACGCGCTGGTGCAGCCGCAAACCCGGGCGTGTTTCCAGCGCCTGCTCGACCAGGGCTGGTGCGACGCGCTGCGCACGCTGCACCCGGGCGTGCCGATGTTCACCTTCTGGGACTACCTGCGCGAGCGCTGGCTGCGGGACGCCGGGTTGCGGCTGGACCATCTGCTACTGAACGGCCCAGCGGCGGCAAGGCTGGCGGACGCGGGCGTGGACCGGGACGTGCGCGGCCAGGAGGGCGCCAGCGACCACGCGCCGGCCTGGGTCCGGCTGAGCGCGGCACCGGTGTCACACTCCGCCCGCCCTCGCACAAGCGGCCGCAAATAATTCCGCCTCGGCACTAGCTTGGCGTTCGGCAGACGGGCAGGTTGAGGCATGATTACAGCAGCATCGCCCGGCCGGTCCGACCGGCCCACCCGCCAGCAGTCCAACGTGGTGCTCGCCGCCTACCTCGGCTGGACGCTGGACGCGTTCGACTTCTTCATCATGGCCTTCGTGCTGCGGGACGTGGCAGCGAGCTTCGGCGCGCCCATCCAGAGCGTGGCCTTTGCCATCACCCTCACCTTGGCGTGCCGCGCGCTCGGCGCCTTCCTGTTCGGCCGGCTGGCAGACCGCATCGGCCGCCGCCCGACGCTGATGATCAACGTGCTGACCTACTCGCTGCTCGAGTTCTTCTCCGGCCTGGCGCCAAGCCTGACGGCGTTCCTCATCCTGCGCGCGCTCTACGGCGTGGCGATGGGCGGCGAGTGGGGCGTCGGCGCCTCGCTCACCATGGAGAGCATCCCGGCGAAGTGGCGCGGGCCGGTCTCGGGCCTGCTGCAGGCCGGTTATCCCAGTGGCTACCTGCTCGCCTCGGTGCTGTATTTCGCCCTGCCGCTGATCGGCTGGCGCGGCATGTTCATGGTCGGCGTGCTGCCGGCGCTGCTGGTGTTCTTCATCCGCCGCAACGTGCCCGAGAGCCCGGACTGGCTGGCGCGCACCCCGATGGAGCGCAAGGTCAGCATCTGGGGCGTGCTGCGGCAGCATGCCGGGCTGGTGGCGTTCGCCGCCGTGGTGATGATGGCGTTCAACTTCTTCAGCCATGGTTCGCAGGACCTCTACCCAAGCCAGTTCCTGGGCGCGCAACACGGCCTGGCGCCGCACACCATTTCGGTCATCACCATCATCGCCAACGTCGGCGCCATGCTCGGCGGCATCGGCTTCGGCATCCTGTCGCAGCGCATCGGGCGCAAATGGGCCATCATCATCGCGGCCCTGCTGGCGCTGCCGGTGCTGCGGCTGTGGGCGTTCTCCACCACCACCGTCACCCTGGGCATAGGCGCGTTCCTGATGCAGGTCTGCGTGCAGGGCGCCTGGGGCGTGGTGCCGGTGTACCTGAACGAGCTGTCACCCGCCTCCATCCGCGGCACCTTCCCGGGGCTGGTCTACCAGCTTGGCAACTTCCTGGCCTCCGCCAATGCCAACATCCAGGTGTGGCTGGCCGGCCAATATGGCGGCAACTACGGCATGGCGTTGGCCATCGTCATCGGCACGGTCGCCGTCGCCATCGCCGTGCTGGTGGCACTCGGGCGCGAGCCAAAGGGCACCCGGATGGGCGCCGACCCGGACGTGGCGCTCGCCTCCTCGACCCGGCAGGACCTGGCGGGCGGGCCGCAGGCAATCGCCACCTAGCGGGGTCCTCCAAGCACGATCCAGTTGCTAGCTCACTGCGGTTGGGTCCACTGGCTCCGTCGCGTGGGTTGCCGGCTCAAACCCGTTCTCCAAGGCTTTCAGCGCCGCTGCAGCCAACACCTTGGCCTTGTCGTCATCGGGCGTGTGAATAGCCTCACCATCGCTGTCGGGATACCAGCCCGGGACCTCGGCGACGACTTGGTAGCCCTCCTCAGACGCATAGACCTGCGCCCTGGTATCGCGATGCAGCACCTCATGCGTCTTGGGGTGAAGCCTTGCACCAGAGGCGCGGCCGATGGGATCGGTATGGGCCGTCATGAAGCACCTAATGATTGACCAGGCCCGACCATAACGCTCGGCAGTTTACAGGGGGTTAAAGCAGCCGGCCCGGCTTCGGCTCAGGAGGCCATCTCGCAGTGACCATGAAGCGCTTATGAGCGCTAACCTATTGGTTTGATGGTGGGTGATGTTGGGTTCGAACCAACGACCCGCTGATTAAGAGTCAGCTGCTCTACCAACTGAGCTAATCACCCACGCGGACGGAGGTATAGGCAGGCACGGCGGATTAGGAAAGCCCCCGCAGTCACCCCGCGGTGCGATCCTCGGTGATCAACGCCGCCAGCCGGTGGCCGGACAGCCAGGCGCATTCCACCCGCGGGCCGAGCAGCCAGTCGCCGCACGCGCCCAGTGCCAGGGTGGGGTTCCAGAGCGCGTCCGGCCCCGCGGCGCCGGAGCGGGCGTAGCGCCAGCGATGCGCGGTACCTGCCAGTGGTGGCAGTGGCGCTTGGCCGACCTCGGTGAAGAACTCTTCCAGCAGGCGCGGGAAGATCGTCTCCGGCGTTTCCTCCAAATGCTGCCTGGACCACTCGGGGCTGGCATGCACCACCCAGCTTTCCGGCCCGCCTCGCGCCGGCTTGGCCGAGTTGCGCGCCGCCCAGTCGACCGCGCCGCCAGCGCGCACCACGTCGGGCGACACGGGCAGGCGGTCGGCGAACGCCGCCATCACGGTCCAGCAGGGCTCGGATCGGGTTGCCGCCGCCAACGCAGCGGCCGCCGGGTCGGCAGTGGCCAGCAACGGGGCGGCCTGTTCCGCCGGCACGGCGACCACGGCGGCGTCAAAGCCGGCTTCGTCCACATCCTTGCCGCGCACCCGCCAGCGCCCGCCCTCTCGCTCCAGGCCCGTCACCGTCGCGCCGAAGCGAACCTCCACAAGGCTCGCCAGATGCTTCAGCGGCGCGTTCATGGCGGGCGTGCCGACCCAGGCGTGACCGCCCGCCGCAGGCCAGGGCGCCACCAGGCCGTCGCGATGCCATTGCGCCACCTCCGCGGCGAACGCCGGGTCGCGGGCGGTGAAATACTGTGCGCCGTGGTCGAACACCGCCTCGCCCAGCGGCGTGGCGATGCGCCGGGTGGCCATGCGCCCGCCCGGGCCGCGGCCCTTGTCGAACAGCGCCGGCGCGTGCCCGGCCTGCTGCAGCCGCCAGGCGCAGGCGAGTCCGGCCAACCCGGCCCCGACGACGGCGATCCGCATCGGCCGCTAGCCGACCCGGCCGTGGCAGTGCTTGAACTTCTTGCCCGACCCGCACGGGCACGGCGCGTTGCGCGGGGTGTTGCGCCACGTCGCCGGATCGTCGCTCACCACCACGTCGTCGCGCGCCGGCAGGGTCAGCACTTCCACCGGCTCGCTGGCCATGCTGAACGCCGGTGCCTCGAGCGCGGCCTCCGGGTGGTTCTCCCACATCATCGCCGGCAGCGGCGGCGGCGCGGGCGGCTCGGCCTGGAGCTGCAGGTTGGAGACGGTGCTGGTGACGCGCTGCTTGAGGTCGTCGAGCATGGCGTTGAACAGCGCGAAGGCCTCGCTCTTGTACTCGTTGAGCGGGTCCCGCTGCCCATACGAGCGCAGGTAGATGCCCTGCCGCAGTTGGTCGAGCATCAGCAGATGCTCCTTCCACACCGCGTCCAGCGTCTGCAGCAGCATCTGCTTCTCGATAAAGCGCATCAGGTCCGGCCCATACTGCTCGGCCTTGGCCGCCATGTGCGCGTCGGACGCGGCGATCACCCGGTCACGGATGTCCTCCTCGTCGATACCCTCTTCTGCCGCCCATTCGGCCACCGGCAGGTCCACCCCGAGCAACCGGCGGCAATCCTCCGCCAGCGCGTCCGACTCCCACTGCTCGCTGAACGCCTTGGCCGGGATGCGCAGCGTCACCGCCGCCTCGATCACCTCGGCGCGCATGTCGGCCACGGTCTGCGACACGTCGGTGGCCAGCATGAACTCGCGGCGCTGGCCGTAGACCTCCTTGCGCTGGCTGTTCATCACGTCGTCGTATTTCAGCACGTTCTTGCGGGTGTCGAAGTTGCGCGCCTCGACCTTCTTCTGCGCGTTCTCCAGCGCCTTGTTGATCCAAGGATGGATGATCGCCTCGCCCGGCTTCAGCCCCAGCTTCTGCAGCATGCCGCCCATCCGGTCGGAGCCGAAGATGCGCATCAGGTCGTCTTCCAGGCTGAGGAAGAAGCGGCTGGCGCCCGGGTCGCCCTGCCGCCCCGACCGGCCGCGCAACTGGTTGTCGATGCGGCGGCTCTCATGGCGCTCGGTACCCACCACCAACAGGCCGCCCGCCTGCTTCACCGTCTCGTGCGCCGCCGCCACCTCCGCGGTGATGTCCGCCTCGCGCGCTGCCCGGTTCGCCTCGTCCAGCTCCGCCAGCTCGAGCTTGAGCCGCATGTCGAGGTTGCCGCCGAGTTTGATGTCGGTGCCGCGCCCGGCCATGTTGGTGGCGATGGTGATGGCGCCCGGCGCGCCCGCCTGCGAGACGATCTTGGCTTCCTGCTCGTGGAACCGCGCGTTCAGCACCGCGTGCGGCACTTTCTTGCGCTGCAGCAAGTCGCTGATGATCTCGCTCTTCTCGATCGAGGTGGTGCCGACCAGCACCGGCTGGCCACGCTCGCGCGCCTCGGTGATCAGGGTTGCCACCGCCTCGTATTTCTCGGCTGCGCTGCGATACACCTCGTCGTCGCCATCGGCCCGGCGCACCACCACGTTGGTGGGGATTTCAACCACTTCGAGCTTGTAGATCTCGGCGAACTCGTCGGCCTCGGTGAGCGCGGTGCCGGTCATGCCGGAGAGCTTGGGGTATAGCCGGAAGTAGTTCTGGAACGTGATGGAGGCGAGTGTCTGGTTCTCCGCCTGCACCGTCACGCCCTCCTTGGCCTCCAGCGCCTGGTGCAGCCCGTCCGAGAAGCGCCGCCCCTCCATCTTGCGGCCGGTGAACTCGTCGATGATCACCACCTTGTCGGCCTGCACGATGTAGTCCACGTCGCGCGCGAACAGGGTGTGGGCGCGCAGGCTCTGCTGCACGTGGTGCACCACCGACACGTTGAAGATGTCGTAGAGGTTGCCCTCGGTCAGCACGCCTGCCTCGCGCAGCCGCTCCTCCACCCGCTCGGACCCCATCTCGGTGAGGGTGACGGTCTTGAACTTCTCTTCCTTCTCGTAGGTCTCGCCGTCTACCACCAGCGCGCGCACAACGGCGTTCACCTGGCGATACAGGTCCGAGCTGTCCTCCGCCGGGCCCGAGATGATCAGCGGCGTGCGCGCCTCGTCGATCAGGATGCTGTCGACCTCGTCCACGATGGCATAGGCGAACTCGCGCTGCGCCATGTCCTCCAGGCGGTACTTCATGTTGTCGCGCAGGTAGTCGAAGCCGAACTCGTTGTTGGTGCCGTAGGTGATGTCGGCGGCGTAGGCGGCGCGGCGCTGCAGGTCGTCCAGCCCGTGCACGATCACGCCGGTGCTCATGCCCAGGAAGCCGTAGAGCTGGCCCATCCACTCCGCGTCGCGCTGGGCCAGGTAGTCGTTCACCGTCACCACGTGCACGCCCTTGGCGGCCAGCGCGTTGAGGTAGACCGGCAGGGTCGCCACCAGCGTCTTGCCCTCGCCGGTCTTCATCTCGGCGATCTTGCCGTCGTGCAGCACCATGCCGCCGATCAACTGCACGTCGAAGTGACGCATGCCCAGGATACGCCGGGCGCCCTCCCGCGCGGTGGCGAACGCCTCGGGCAGCAGCTCGTCCAGCGTGGCGCCCTTCGCCAGGCGGTCGCGGAACCCCGCGGTTTGGCCACGCAATGCCTCGTCGCTCAGCGCCTGCATGGCCGGCTCCAGCGCATTGATCTCCGGGACCCGGCGCTGATATCCTTTCAACGAGCGGTCGTTGGCGTTGCCGAATAGGCTGCGGGCGAGACTGGCGAGCATGATGGGTCCGGTACGAACGCGGAGCCCTGAAATAAGAGCCGCACCCCGCCGGGTCAACGCGGCCGGGCTGCGACGGGCATGAAGGATTGCTCACCCCCTGGAACTTTCCTTCCCAGCAAGCTTCCGCCATAACCCCGTGGCCTGACCCGCCGCCTGGCGCGGGTCCAACCCATTCGAGGCTCGCCCCATGCGTCTGTCGCTTCCCGTTGCGGCCGCCCTGCTATGCTCCCCGCTGATGCCCGCGATGGCTTTCGCACAGGCGACGCCGCCCACCGCCGCCAGCCCGGCGCCCGCGGCAGCCGCCGCGGCTCCACCGGCCGCCGCCGGCGCTCCGACAGCCGCCGCGACCCAAGCCGCACCGCCGGCCGACCCGGTGGTCGCAAAGGTCGGCGGCACCGAAATCCACCTCAGCGACCTCTCCGAGGCGGCGCAGACCCTGCCCGACGAGATGCGGTCCATGCCGCCCCAGGTGCTCTACCCCATGTTGCTCGACCAGATGGTCGACCGGCAAGCGCTGGTGATCCAGGCCGACAAGGAGGGGCTGGAGAAGCAGCCGCAGGTGGAAAAGGCGCTGGACCGGGCGCGCGACCAGGTGCTGCAGAACGCCATCCTCACCCAGGAAATCGGCCCCTTGGTGACCGATGCCGCGCTGCACGCGAAGTATGACGCCGAATACGCCAACAAGCCCGGCGAGGAGGAGGTGCACGCGCGCCACATCCTGGTGCCGACCGAGGACGAGGCCAAGAAGATCATCGCGCAGCTCGACAAGGGCGCCGACTTCGCCACCCTCGCCAAGCAGCAGAGCAAGGACCCGGGCGCGCAGAACGGCGGCGACCTCGGCTGGTTCAAGAAGGGCGACATGGTGCCCGAGTTCGCCACCGCCGCCTTCGCCCTGCAGCCGGGCAAATACACCGAGACGCCGGTGAAGACGCAGTTCGGCTACCACGTCATCAAGGTCGAGGAGACCCGGGTGTCCGCGCCGCCGACCTTCGAGCAGTCCCGCGCCGAATTGCGGCAGCAGGTGATCCAGGCCGGGGTGAAGCAAGCGCTGGAGAAGGCCCGTGCCGGCTTGCCGATCGAGAAGTTCAACGTGGACGGCACGCCCATGACGGCCGCCGCTGCCACGCCGGAGCCGACCAGCACGCCCACCACCGACATGCCGCCCACCCCGGGCACGCCGCCAGCCACCCCGAAGTAGCCCGCCCCCAATGGCCGTCACCGCCGTATCCCCGCTGGCCGTCGCGCTGCCTGGCCTGCCGCCGATCGCTGGCGTCCGCCTGGGTGCGGCGGCGGCTGGAATCCGCTACCGCGGCCGCACCGACCTGGTGATGGTGGAACTCGCCGCCGGGTCGACGGTGGCGGGCGTGTTCACCCGCAACAAGTGCCCGGGCGCGCCGATCGACTGGTGCCGCACCGCGCTGGCGGGGGGTCGCGCGCGCGGGCTGGTGGTCAATGCCGGCAACGCCAACGTGTTCACCGGCGCGCGCGGCCGCGATACGGTCGAGGCGACAGCGGCGGCGGCCTCCAGCCTTCTGGGCTGCCCCGCGAGCGAGGTGTTCCTCGCCAGCACCGGGGTGATCGGCGAGGTGCTGCCCCACGAGCGGATCACGGCCGCCTTGCCCGGCTTGCACGCCACGCTCGCGCCGGACGCGTGGGAGCCGGCGGCGCGCGGCATCATGACCACCGACACCTTCCCCAAGGCGGCCACCCGGGTGCTCGAGCTCGGCGGCAAACCGGTCCGCATCAGCGGGTTCGCTAAAGGCAGCGGCATGATCGCGCCGGACATGGCCACCATGCTGTGCTTCGTCTTCACCGACGCCGCCTTCCCCGCCCCCCTGCTGCAGGACATGCTGGCCACCGCGACCGCCGGCAGCTTCAACTGCACCACCGTCGACAGCGACACCTCCACCAGCGACACCATCCTGCTGTTCGCCACCGGTGCCGCTGGTCCTGCCCCCGCCGACCCGGCGCCGTTCGCCGCCGCCCTGCACGACCTGCTGCTGGAGTTGGCGCTGCAGGTGGTGCGCGACGGCGAGGGCGCGCAGAAGCTGATCCAGATCGACGTGACCGGCGCGGTGGATGACGGCTCGGCCAAGCGCATCGGCATGGCCATCGCGAACTCCCCGCTGGTCAAAACCGCCATCGCCGGCGAGGACGCCAATTGGGGCCGCATCGTGATGGCGGTCGGCAAGGCGGGCGAGCCGGCGGACCGGGACAAGCTCTGCATCGGCGTCGGCGGCACCTGGATGGCGCGCGACGGCAGCGTGGTGCCGGGCTACGACGAAGCGCCGGTGATCGCCCACATGCGCGGGCGCGAGATCACCATCGCGGTCGAACTGGGGCTCGGCACCGGCCGCGCCCGGGTCTGGACCTGCGACCTGACGCATGGCTACATCGACATCAACGGGTCATACCGCTCCTAGACCAAGACCGGCTCAGATAGAGTCGCCGGTCATGGTCTAGCTCCTTGTTTTGGCGAGCATGTTTACCAATCAAGTGACTTCACTTGATGCGGTCATGCTCTAGGTCAGACCCTGATGCTGCCCTCCGCGTCCGGCCCGGCGACGCCCGTCTTGCGCCACGCCTGCCGCCCTTCCAGCATCTGCCACGCCAGCAAGGCCGGCACACCCACGGTCAGGTCGCGCGCGCGCCGGATCAGCGAGAGCGCCAAGGAGGCATCCGGCGTCACGCCGAACCAGCCGCCCAGCAGCACCAAGCCGCCTTCCTGCACGCCCACCGCGTTGGGGACCATGAAGGCCACGCTGCGCATGCCATACAGCAGGCTGTCGATCACGATGGCGGCCGGCAGCGTGATCGGGACGCCCATCAAGCCGAGCGTGAGCCATGCTTCCACGCCGCTGCCCAGCCACGTGACCAGGTGCAGCGAGGTGGCCAGCAGCAGCGCCCGCGGCCGGGCGTGCAGCTCGGCGATCACCGCCTGCACCGCGCCCGCCCCGCCCACGTCACGGCCGAGGAACTCGCGCGCCAACCGCGCGCCCATCCGCTCGACCAACCCGGCCCCGCGCGCCTGCAGGGCGATAAAGGCGGCGACCGCGGCGCTCATCAGGGCCAGGCCAGCGAGCACGGGCAGGGCAAAGCTGTTCGGCCGCAACCGCTCCATCAGCAGCAGCCCGATGGCCGTGTAGGCGAGCTGCGCCACCAGTTCGGCCGTCACGTCCACCACGGTCGACCCGGCGGCGAACGCGCCCGGCACCCCGGTGAGCGCCAGCGCGCGGGCGCCAAACACGAAGCCGCCCACCTGGGACAGCGGCAGCGCCTCGGCCGCCGAGTCCCGGATGGTGCGCGCCCAGATGAAGCGCGGCAGGGCGGCAAACGGGCGCCCCCGCGCCAGCACCCACCAGCCCGCGCCCATCAGGCAGATCAACAGCAGGTTAACCGCCACCACGACCAGGAACCCGCCGACCCCCAGCACGGCGGCGCTGTGCCAGATCGCGCCCAGCCCATGGGAGAGCACCAGGAGTGTGACAACCCCCAGCCCGGCGAGCAGGCCGAGGAGCGCCAGTCCCTTCAAGCAGCCCGCTTGAGCTGCGGCCGCCGCCGGTCCCACAGCCGCAGCCCGCGCAACGCCAGGTCCGCCACGGCGGGCAGTAGGCGCGGCTGCATCAGGTCGGGGTCGAAGACGTTCATGCGGCGGGCGTTCTCGCGGTAGCAATCCTCCACGAACTGCCGGAAGCTGAAGCCGTCCAGGAACAGGTTGGCCTGGGTGACGGCGAAGTCCTTGCCGTCATTGGGTTGCTGCCCACGCCGCACCATGCCGAGCAGCCGGCTCGCGGCACGGCCGTAGAACCAGGCCGACTTCAGTGCCCGCGTCGGCGCCACATGCCCGCGGCGCTTTTCCCGCCAAGCCATGTAGTTGATGAAGAAGACGATGTGTCGCGTCTCCTCCTGCATCAGCACATCGAAGATTTCGAACATGGCCTCGGGCAGGAACTCCGACTCCCGCGCCGTCTTGAACGCGCCGAAGCCCAGGAACGCGTCCAGGCACTCGCCGAAGCCGAAATCGATGAACGCCGTCTCGAGGTCGGGCGGGAACGCGTCGAGCGGTTGCTTGGTCGCGTTCAGCCCGTAGCGGTCGATCATCACCTGGATCAGCTTGGCGTGCCGGGTCTCTTCCACACCCTGCAGCGCCACCGCGTCGCGCACGATGGGGTCGGTCACCTGCGGCGTGAACGCGTCCACGATGGCGCCGGCGCGCCGCTCGGTGTGATACACCTCCTGCCAAAACGGCACCCCGCGCAGCCGCTCCAACTCCGCCGCATTAAGCTCCGGCCAGGGCAGGGTTTCCGGATCGTATAAAACGTGCGTGTCGATGAACTGGCGGCAGAACAGCTCCTTATGAGCCTCCGAGCCAGCGTCCAGCTTCATGCCAGCGCTCCCGCAGCGGCGAACAGGTCAACGCGGGGTGAAATGGTCGGCATAGGCGTCCTCCGTGGCGGTGACTGGCGCAGTCGCGCGCGGCCTCTGGCCCAGGCGAACACGGCGCCGCTGGCGATGACAGCAGCATCC
This sequence comes from Acetobacteraceae bacterium, assembly GCA_965199105.1. Classification (GTDB taxonomy): domain Bacteria; phylum Pseudomonadota; class Alphaproteobacteria; order Acetobacterales; family Acetobacteraceae; genus LMUY01. The sequence continues at coordinate 3,660,342 of CBDAQO010000002.1, forward strand.
AGCCTAAACGTCCAGGTTGGCCACCTTCAACGCGTTGCCGACGATGAACTCCCGGCGGGGCTCCACCACGTCGCCCATCAGGGTGCTGAACACCTCGGCCGCGTTCTCGGCATCCCCGACGCGGACCTGCAGCAGCGTGCGCACCGCCGGGTCGAGCGTGGTTTTCCAGAGTTGGTCCGGGTTCATCTCGCCCAAGCCCTTGAAGCGCTGGATGGTCAGGCCCTTGCGGCCCTGCTGCATGAAGCGGTCGAACGCGCTTGCCGGGCCCGGCACGGAGACGGTGTCGCGGTCGAGCTTCAGGCTGGCGGCATGGCCGAACTTGGCGGCGAGCAGGTCGCGCCGGTCGTGCAGCCAGCGCGCCTCGGCGCTGCGCAGGGAGCCGGCGTCCAAGCGGTGCCAATCCGCGACGCCGCGCACCGTGCGGCGCATGGTGAGGCCGCGCTCGTCGGCATCCACCACCCAACCGCGCTCGCTCGGGGCGGAAATGGCGGCCAGGCGGTCGGCCAGCACCTGGCGCGCGCCCACCGTCCCGGCGTAGTCCGCGGTCAGCACGCCGGCGATGGCGGCTTGCTCCAGCAGCGAGGTAGGGACGTTGGCCGACAGACGGCGCAGGCTCAGCCACGCCTCGCGCAGCAGCCGCGCCTCGCTGGTCAGCGACTCGCCCTGCAGCACGCTGCCATCGGCGTAGCTCAGCACGGCTTCGGCCAGCGCCTTGTCCAGCAGGTACTCCTCGAGCGTCGCGTCGTCCTTGATGTAGCGCTCGTCGCGGCCGCGGGTGGCTTTGAACAGCGGCGGCTGGGCGATGTAGAGGAAGCCGCGGTCGATCAGTTCAGGCATCTGGCGGAAGAAGAAGGTCAGCAGCAGGGTGCGGATGTGGCTGCCGTCCACGTCGGCGTCCGTCATGATGACGATGCGGTGGTAGCGCAGCTTGGTCACGTCGAAGCCGCCTTGCTCGGGCTCGCCGCGGCCGATACCGGTGCCGAGGGCGGTGATCAAGGTGCCGATCTCGGCAGACCCCAGCATACGGTCGAACCGCGCGCGCTCCACGTTCAGGATCTTGCCCTTCAGCGGCAGGATGGCCTGAAAGCGGCGGTCCCTGCCCTGCTTGGCCGAGCCGCCGGCGGAGTCACCTTCGACCAGGAACACCTCGGCTTTGGCCGGGTCGCGCTCCTGGCAGTCGGCGAGCTTGCCCGGCAGCGTGCTCACGTCCAGCACGCCCTTGCGCCGGGTCAACTCGCGGGCGCGGCGGGCGGCCTCGCGCGCGCTGGCGGCGTCCATCACCTTCTGCACGATGGCGCGGGCCTCGCGCGGATGGGTCTCGAACCAGTGGCTCAGCGTGTCCGCCACCGCGGCCTGCACCACCGGCTGCACCTCGGAGCTGACCAGCTTGTCCTTGGTCTGGCTGCTGAACTTCGGGTCCGGCACCTTCACCGACAGCACGGCGGTCATGCCCTCGCGCATGTCCTCGCCAACCAGGGCGAGCTCCTTCTTGCTCATCCCCTCGGCATACTTCGCCACCACCCGGGTCAGCGCCTGGCGAAACCCGGCGAGGTGGCTGCCGCCGTCGCGCTGCGGGATGTTGTTGGTGAAGCACAGCATGGTCTCGTGGAAGCTGTCGTTCCAGGACAGCGCGAACTCCACCCGAATGCCGACCTGGCTCTCGAGCGTGGTCACGCTGATCGGCTCGGTGAGCACCGCCACCTTGGAGCGGTCGAGGTAGCGCACGAACTCGACCAGGCCGCCCTCGTAGTGGAACGCGGTTTCCTGCGCCGGGGCGTGGCGCTCGTCGCACAGGCGGATTCGCAGGCCCGAGTTGAGGAAGGCCAGCTCGCGCAGCCGCCGCTCCAGGATGGCGTATTCGAACTCGGTCTTGGTGAAGGTGACCGGGCTGGGCTTGAACGTCACCTCGGTGCCGGACGGGTCGTTGCTGGGGCCGACCAGGCGCAGCGGCGCCACCGCGTCGCCGTTGCGGAACTCGATCTGGTGTTCCTGGCCGTTGCGCCAAATCCGCACCGTCATCCAGTCCGACAGGGCGTTCACCACGGCGGCGCCGACGCCATGCAGCCCGCCCGAGACCTTGTAGCTGTTCTGGTTGAACTTGCCGCCAGCGTGCAGCCGGGTCAGCACCACCTCGGCTGCGGACACCCCCTCCTCGGCATGGATGTCGGTCGGGATGCCGCGCCCGTCGTCGCGCACCGTCACGCTACCATCCGCGTTCAGGGTCAGCGAGCAGTGGCTGGCGAACCCCGCCTGCGCCTCGTCCACCGCGTTGTCGATGATCTCGAACGCCATGTGGTGCAGGCCGGAGCCGTCATCGGTGTCGCCGATATACATGCCGGGGCGTTTGCGGACCGCGTCCAGCCCGCGCAGCACGGAGATCGAGGCGGCGTCGTAATCGTCGCTGCCAGGCGTGTGGGCGGGGTTGGATTCGGGGGTAGGCGCGGCGGGATCGGACATGCCGTGCGGTAGGCTCCGGGGAGTGAGTGAGTGTGTACTATATAGGCTGTCGCGGCCCGGTTAGACAGAGCAAACGGGCGGGAAGCGCCGGTCTGGCAGCAGCGCGTTGCGGGCGGTGTTGAGGCCCTCGGCCAGGCCCAGCAAAGGGCGGAACGGCTCGCTGTCGGTGCCGGTGAGCAGCACGGTGGTGGCGAGCGGCGGCAGCGCGGCGAGCAGGGCGTCGCGGCGCAGCGCGTCCAGATGCACCAGCGGCTCGTCCAGCAGGAGCAGCGGCGGGGCGCCGTGAGCGGCGGCGATCAGGGCGGCATGGCCCAGGATGGTGCCGACCAGCAGGGCCTTCTGCTGCCCGGTGCTGGCGAGGTGGGCGGGCAGCCCGGTCTGCGCGTCGGCCAGCGCCAGGTCGGCCCGGTGCGCGCCCAAGCTGGCCGACCCGGCGGCCGCGTCCCGCCCCCGCGCGACGGCCAGCGCCTCGCGCAACTGGTCCTCCGCCGCCAAGGCGGGGCTGCCGGCGAGCAGGTCGGCCACCGGGTCGAGCAAAGTGAGCCGTGCGGCCGGGAACGCGCCGGCCGCGCCAGCCGCCAGCGCCGCATTCAGCCGGGCGACCAGCGTGGCACGGGCGGCGGCCGCGGCGGTGGCGTGGCGGGCCATGCTGTCCTCGAGTGCCGCAAGCCAGCCCGGGTCGGCGCCGCCTTGCGCCAGCAGACGGTTGCGGCCGGACATTGCGGTGTCGTGCGCGGCAACCTCGCGGGCATGGCCGGGTTCGAGCGCCCAGACCAAGCGGTCGAGGAAGCGGCGGCGGCTGGAGGCGCCTTCCCCGAACAACCGGTCCATCTGCGGGGTGAGCCAGACGGCGGCGATGCGCTCGGCGATGGCGGCCTGGGAGCGCGGCGCCTCGCCATTGAGGCGGAAGGAGCGGCGGTCGGCAGCGCCCTCGGGCGGCGAGCCGGTGCCGAGCCGGAGCGACTCGCCAAACTCGGCGGCGACACCCCAGCGCCCGGGCCCTTCGGCGCGCGGCAGGTCGGCCAGGCGGGCATTGCGCAGGCCGCGGCCCGGCACCAGCAGCGACACCGCCTCGAGCAGGTTGGTCTTGCCGCTGCCATTCGGCCCGGTGATGACCGCCAGCCGGGCCGCCGGGCGCCAGGTGAGCGCCGGGTAGTTGCGGAAGTCGGTGAGGGTGAGACGGGTGAGCTGCATGCGGCGGCACAGTCATGGCAGGACTCGCGCCCACCAGCCACGCCGGCCGGCTATGGAGCCAGGCGCTTGACGAAGAAAATGCGGTCGTGGCCCGCGGGATAGCCGGTGATGCGGCCGCATTCCACAAAGCCGAACTTGGGGTAGAACCCCGGCGCCTGGAAGGTCCAGGTGTCGAGCCAGATCCCTCGGAGGCCGCGGCGGTGCGCTTCGGCTTCCGCCAACTGCATCACCTGGCGGCCCAGGCCAGCGCCTCGGGCCGCACCCAGCGCCAGGATCTCGATAAACAGAAACTCGTAGTGGCTGTAGCCCCACAGCCCGCCAGCGACGGTTCCGCTGGCGTCGCGCACCGTTACGGCCAACGGCTGGAAATGGCCCGGCCCAGCGGCTGTTTCGTTGTGCTGGATCAGCGGCGCCAGGATTTGCTCCCGCAACGCACGGTCCGGCTCGGCGTCGAGCTGCACCGACCACGCCGCCACGGCCTACACCCGCATCGGCATCAGCACGTAGAGCGCGCTGGTGTCCCCGGCGTCGCGCACCACGGTGGGGGCGGCGCCGTCACGGAACAGGAACTCCACGTCGCCGCCGATCTGGTCGGTGATGTCGTTCAGGTAGCGCGCCTGGAAGCCGATCTCGAGCGGGCCGAAATCATACTTCACCCGGTCGCCATCCAGCTCCTCGCTCGCCGTGCCCTGCTCGGGGCTGGCCGCCGACAACACCAGCAAATCCCGGTCGAGCGACATCTTCACCGGGCGGGACCGCTCGCTGCTGATCGCCGACACGCGGCCGACCGCCTCGGCAAAGTCCTTCTTGCCCACCCGCAGCACCTTCTCGTTGTCACGCGGGATCACCCGCTCGTATTCCGGGAAGGTGCCGTCGATCAGCTTGCTGGTGAGCTGCACGGTGCCGACGGTGAACTGCACCCGCGTGTCCGACAGGGCGCATTCCACTTCGCCGCTGGCCTCTTCCAGCAGCTTGCGCAGCTCGCCCACCGTCTTGCGCGGGATGATCACGCCGGGCATGGCGGCCGCTCCCTCCGGCAACGGCTCCTCCACCCGCGCCAGCCGGTGCCCGTCGGTGGCGACGGCGCGCAGCACCGGGCCGTCGGCGCCCTCGCTGGCGTGCAGGAAGATGCCGTTCAGGTAGTAGCGCGTCTCCTCGGTGCTGATCGCGAAGCGGGTGCGGTCAATCAGCCCGCGCAGCGCCAGCGCGGAGAGGTGGAAGCGGTGCGGCAGTTGGCCGGCGGTCATGGAGGGGAAATCGTCGGTGGGCAGCGTCACCAGGCTGGTGGCGTAGCGGCCGGCACGCAGCCCGAGCGGCGCGTCCCCGCCGGCGAAATCCAGCTCCACCTCGGCGCCATCGGGCAGCTTGCGCACGATCTCGTAGAGCGTGGCCGCGGGCGCGGTGGTGGCGCCGTCGCGGCTGGTGGCGGCGGGCACCTCCTCCACCACGGCGATCTCCATGTCGGTGGCGGTGAAGGACAGCTTGCCGTCGCGCACCGCGATCAGCGCATTGGCCAGGATCGGGATGGTGTTGCGCTTCTCCGCCACACTCTGGATGTGCGCCAGCGCCTTGAGCAGCGTGGCGCGGTCGGCCTTGAGCTTCATGGTCGTGTCCTTCGGCGCGCGCAGAACCCGAGTCCTGCTAGTGGGCAGGGGCGCAGCGTATCGCATTCTCGCGACCAGACGCGACTAAAGCGTGATGAGTTAGGGTTCATCACGCTTTGCCCCTCCTCTGGCCGCATGATTCAGACCTCCGGTGATCCCACCTCCGATTATCATGCGCTCGAACGTGACCGACACGAAAACCCGGCCGTGCAGCGTGCCCTAGCTCTCCAGCATTCGGCGCAGCAGCTCCACGTCCTCGGCGAAGCCCGCGTCCACACCCATGATCTCCGCCACCCGGCTGCAGGCGTGCATCACCGTGGTGTGGTCGCGGTTGCCGAACTTACGGCCGATCTCGGGCAGCGAGCGGCTGGTGAGCTGCTTGGCCAGGTACATCGCCACTTGCCGCGGCCGCGCCACGCTGCGGGCCCGCCGCGCGCTGCTCATCTCGCTCAGCCGCAGATGGTAGTGCTCGGCCACCCGCTTCTGGATCTCCTCGATGGTGACCTTGCGGTCCTGCGCCTTGAGGATGTCGCGCAGCACGTCCTGCGTCGACTCGAGCGTCAGCGGCCGGCCGAACAAACTGGCATGCGCGAGCAGGCGGTTCAGCGCCCCCTCCAGCTCGCGCACGTTGCTGGTGATCTTGTGGGCGAGGAACTCGATCACCCGGCGCGGCACGTCCACCCCGGCGCGCGCCGCCTTGGCCTCCAGGATCGAGACCCGCAGCTCGAAGGTGGTGGCATGCAGGTCCGCCACCATGCCGCAGCCCAACCGGGTGCGCAGCCGGTGCTCCACGTCCAGGTCGGACGGGGACTTGTCGGACGAGATCACGATCTGCTTGCCGGCTTCCACCAACGCATTGAAGGTGTGGAAGAATTCCTCCTGCGTGCTGTCCTTGCCGATCAGGAACTGCACGTCGTCCACCATCAGCACGTCGGCGCTGCGCAGGCTTTCCTTGAACTCCATCTGCGAGTGGCTGCGGATGGCGGCGATGAAGCGATACATGAACTTCTCGGCCGACATGTAGGTGACGCTCGGGGCCTGCCCGCTGCCACGCCGGGCCATCTCGAGGCCGACGGCATGCATCAGGTGCGTCTTGCCCAAGCCCACGCCGCCATAGAGGAACAGCGGGTTGAACCCAGGGGTGGCCGGGTGCTCGGCGACCCGGCGGGCGCAGGCATAGGCAAACTCGTTCGGCTTGCCCACCACGAAGGCGTCGAACGAAAACCGGTGGTCCAGCCCGCCGGCGAGCTCGGCCGCACGCGGTTCGGCGGCGACGGGGATCGGCAGCTCCGCCACAAGCTGCTCGGACGCGACCGACAGGCTTTCGGCCAGCGGCGGCGGGGTCGGGCTGCGCGAGCTGACCCGCAGCTCGACGTGGCGGACCGCGGCGTCCTCCGCCTGCCAGAACTCGCTGAGTTTGTCGCCATAATGCGACCGCACCCAATCGCGCAGGAAGCGGGTCGGCAGCGTGACGGTCACCTCGTCACCATCGAGCCCGGCCAGCGCCATCTGCCGCAGCCAGGTACGGTATTCCACCTCGCCCACATCCTGCTTGAGCCGCTCGCGCACGCGCGCCCAGCTTGCCGTCAGGGTGAGGTTGCTCGCGCAGGCCGGGCCTTGGGCGGACAGATCGTCGGGGCCGCCCAGTTTGGTCATCGCTTCCTGCCTCATTTCCCCACGCACCACGGCTTCGGCAGCGAGATCACTCGGCTTTCCTCCACATGGCAGCATAGTAATGGTTTAAGTCAGGCGGCGGCCGGAGGCAATCCAAATCGGCGCCATGCAAGTAACGGAACGAGCGTCCTAAAATAAAAAAGCCGAGCTTTCAATTACGAAAGCTCAGCCCATTGAAATCATTAGAAGTGCTCGCAAGCGGCCCGAAGAAGGGCCAGGCGAAGCTAAACGGCGGCAGGCGTCGCCGGCATAGCCCCGATCTGCTTTATCCGCTTGGACAGCCGAGCCAGCTTGCGTGACACCGTGTTGTCGTGGATCACGCCCTTGCCCGCCGCACGCTGCAACTCCGGCTGCGCCGCCTTGAACGCCGCCGCCGCCGCTGCCTTGTCGCCGCTCTCGATCGCCGCCTCCACCTTCTTCACGAACGTGCGCATGCGCGACTTTCGCGCGTGGTTGCGCAGCGTACGACGTTCGGTCTGACGGATGCGCTTGCGCGCGGAGGGAGTGTTCGCCATCGGGTGCTAGTGTTCCGTTAACAACTTTGGTCGGCCATCATGCCGGTCACCTTGCGGCTCGCCCGGCAGCGGAAGGCCGGTGTTCTATGCAGGTGCCAGGCGCGAGTCAAGGAAGCTGGCTCACCCGGCCACGCGCTTGAAGTCGGGCTTGCGCTTGGCGATGAAGGCGGCCATGCCCTCTTTCTGGTCACTGGTGCCGAACAGCGACAGGAACAGGCTGCGCTCGTAGCCAATCCCCTGGCTGAGTGAGGTCTCGAATGCCGCGTTGATCGCCCGCTTGGCCAGCAGCACGGCGGTGCGCGACTGGGCCGCGATCTTGGCCGCGATGGCGACCGCCTCCTCCACCAGGCTGGCAGCCGGCACGATGCGACTGACCAGGTTGGCCCGTTCCGCCTCCGCGGCATCCATCATGCGGCCGGTGAGGCACAGGTCCATCGCCTTGGACTTGCCCACCGCGCGGGTGAAGCGCTGGGTGCCGCCAGCGCCGGGCATGATGCCGAGGTTGATCTCGGGCTGGCCGAACTTGGCGGTGTCGGCGCAGATGATGATGTCGCACATCATGGCGAGCTCGCAGCCGCCTCCCAGGGCGAACCCCGCCACGGCCGCCACCACCGGCTTGTGCACCCGCGTGACGGCCTCCCAGCGCGCGATGAAGTCGTCCTGCAGCAGCGCGGGATACTCGCGGTGTTGCATCTCCCGAATGTCCGCCCCGGCGGCAAAGGCCTTGTCCGACCCGGTGAGCACGATGGCACCAATCGCCGGGTCGTCGTCGAACGCCTGCAACTGCAGGTTCAGCTCGGCCACCATCTGGTCGCACAGCGCATTGAGCGCGTTCGGGCGGTTGAACCGGATGAGGCCCACCTCGCCTCGGGTCTCCACCAGGATCATCTCCGGCATGGATCGCCTCCCTTCCCCGCGCCCGACCGTGGTAGCGCGGACTGCGGCCGGGGGGAAGCCGGTTGGCTAGTGGGCGAAGAAGCGGATCGCGGTCAGGGCGCTGAACAGGGCCACCAGCCCGCCGGCGAACCAAACCTTGAGGCTCGCCATGGAGGCGTCCAGCTTGGCCTCGAGCCCGGTCATCCTGCCGTCCAGCCGTGCTTCCAGGCCCGTCATCCTGCCATCCAGCCGGGCTCCCAGGCTGGACATCCCGCTTTCCAGGCCCGTCATCCTGCCATCCAGCCGAGCTTCCAGGCTCGTCATCTTGCCGTTCAAGCTGGCTTCCAAGCTCGCCATCTTGCTGTCCAGGCGGGCTTCCAGGCTCCCCATCTTGCCGCCCAAGCTGGCTTCCAAGCTCCCCATCTTGCCGTCCAAGCTGGCTTCCAGGCTCCCCATCTTGCCGTCCAAGCTGGCTTCCAGGCTCCCCATCTTGCCGTCCAAGCTGGCTTCCAGGCTCCCCATCTTGCCGTCCAAGCTCCCCATCTTGCTGTCCAGGCGGGCTTCCAGGCTCCCCATCTTGGCGTCCACGCTGGAGAGCTTGGCGTCCAAACGAACATCCATCGCGCCGACCTGCGTCTCCAGCCGCTCGATATCCGCCTTGGTCGCGACGGTCTCCTGGATCGCCTGGTGCAGCGCCTCCGACAATTTTTCCGCCTGGGGACGCGCGAAGGTGCCGTCACTCTCGAGGTGGCGCATGAAGCTGAGCTTGTCGAACACGACGGACATGCCTGCACCCTAACAGACAGCAGGCGGCCGCGACAGCTAGCGCTGGGTGCGCTGGCAATAGAAGGTGGACCGCGCCGACTGCACCATTCGCGCCACGCCGCCGCACGCCGGCAGCCCGGGGCAGCGCTCGCAAGCCTGGCCCTCGCGGCCGTACACCTTCCAGGCATGCTGGAAGTAGCCCAACTCGCCGCCGGGTTGCACGTAGTCACGCAGCGACGAGCCACCGGCGGCGATCGCCTCGGTCAGCGTCGCCTTGATCGCCTGCACCAGCCGGGCCGACCCGGCGCGCCGGATGGTGCCGGCCAGCCGGTCGGGCGCGATGCGGGCGCGGAACAGCGCCTCGCACACGTAGATGTTGCCCAGGCCCGCGACTAGCCGCTGGTCCAGCAGCGCCGCCTTGATCGGGGTTCGCTTGCCGGCCAGGGCTGCGGCCAGCACCCGGGTGTTGAACGCCGCGTCCAGCGGTTCCGGGCCCAGCCCCTGCAGCAGGCGGTGGCAGTCCTCCGCGGCGGTGGCGATCAGGTCGATCGAGCCGAACCGCCGCGGGTCGACGAAGCCGACGCGGCCGCCATCGTCGGTCTCCAACACCACGTGCTCGTGCAGCGTGCCCCCCTCGCGCGCCGGGCCCAGCACCATGCGCCCCGACATGCCAAGGTGTAGCAGCACGCTGTCCCCACCCGACAGCCGCATCAGGATGTACTTGGCCCGGCGGCGGAAGCTGGTGACGCGAGCGCCCACCAACCGCGCCACCAGGCCCGGCGGCATCGCCCAGCGCAGGTCCGGCCGCAGCACCACCGCGCGCACGATCAGCCGACCTTCCAGCCGCGCCTGCAGCCCGCGCATCACAGTCTCGACTTCGGGGAGTTCCGGCATGGCTCGGCGGTAAGCTATAGAGTGGCGCCATGACGAACACCACTCAGCCCGCGCCTACCCCCGCAACGGGGCCAGTGACGGATTTCGGCTACCAGTCGGTCCCGCTCGCGGCCAAGAAGCCCATGGTGCGCGCCGTGTTCGACAGCGTGGCGCAGCGCTACGACCTGATGAACGACCTGATGTCGCTGGGCATCCATCGCGCCTGGAAGCGGGACTTCGTGGCCGCGCTGCAACCCGCGCCGAACCGCACCCTGCTCGACCTCGCGGGCGGCACCGGAGACATCACCTTCGGCTGGCGGCGCGCAGGCGGCGGCCCGGCCCTCCTGTCGGACATCAACGCCGCCATGCTGGGCGTGGCGCAAGGCCGTGCCGCCGGGCGCGGCCAGGTCGACGGGGTGGCTTTCCTGGTGGCCGATGCCGAGGCCTTGCCGCTGCCCGACCGCAGCGTCGACACGGTCTCTATCGCGTTCGGCCTGCGCAACGTCACCGACAAGCCCGCCGCCCTTGCCGAGGCGCGGCGCGTGCTGCGACCCGGCGGCCGGTTCGCCTGCCTCGAGTTCTCCCGCGTGCAGGTCGCAGCATTCGCCCCGCTGTATGACGCCTGGTCGTTCCAGGTCCTGCCGCGGCTCGGCCAAACCGTCGCGGGGGACGCGCAGAGCTACCGCTACTTGGCCGAAAGCATCCGCACCTTCCCCGACCAGGAGAGCCTCGAGGCGCTGATGCGCGCGGCGGGCCTGTCCCAGGTCAGCCACCGCAACCTGTCGGGCGGGATCGCCGCGATCCACACCGGCCGCCGGCTCTGATGCGCCGGGTCCTGCTGATCGTCTCGGGCGGGATCGCGGCCTACAAATCGCTTGAACTGGTGCGGCTGCTGCGCAAGTCGGGCTACGGCGTGACGGCCGTGCTCACCGCGGGCGGCACCCAGTTCGTCACCGCGCTCAGCCTGCAGGCGCTGAGCGAGGCCAAGGTCTACACCGACCTGTGGTCGCTCACCGACGAAAGCGAGATGGGCCATATCGAGCTGTCCCGCGCCGCCGACCTGCTGGTGGTGGCCCCCGCCAGCGCCGACATCCTGGCCGCCATGGCAAGCGGCCGGGCGCACGACCTGGCCACCACCGTGCTGCTGGCCACCGACAAGCCGGTGCTGGCCGCCCCGGCGATGAACGTGCGGATGTGGCTGCATCCGGCGACCGTGGCCAACGTCGCCAGCTTGCGCGCGCGCGGCGTAGGATTCGTCGGGCCGGACGAGGGGGTGATGGCGTGCAACGAGTTTGGCCCCGGCCGCCTGGCCGAGCCGCCCGCCATCCTGGCCGCCATCGAGGCCCGCTTCGGCGCAAAGCCGCTCGCCGGCCGCCACGCTCTGGTCACCAGCGGCCCCACCCACGAGCCGATCGACCCGGTGCGCTACATCGCCAACCGCTCCTCCGGCCGCCAGGGCACTGCCATCGCCACCGCGCTGCTGGCCCTCGGCGCCCGGGTGACGCTGGTGACCGGCCCGACCGCGCAACCGCTCCCCGCCGCAGCCACGGTGCACCGGGTGGAGACCGCCGCCGAGATGCTCGCCGCCTGCGAGGCGTCGCTTCCCGCCGACATCGCCGTCTGTGCCGCCGCGGTGGCCGACTGGCGCGTGGTGCCGTCCGAGGGCAAGCTGAAGAAGCAGGCCGATGCACCGCCGCCCTCGCTGACGCTGCTGCCCAACCCGGACATCCTGGCCCGCCTGTCCGCCGAGGGAAGGCTGCGGCCGCGGCTGGTGGTGGGGTTCGCCGCCGAAACCGACGACGTGGTGGCCAACGCGACCGCCAAACGCGCCCGCAAAGGCTGCGACTGGCTGCTCGCCAACGACGTCCGCCCCGCCACCGGCATCATGGCGGGGGAGTTCAACCAGGTGCACCTGGTCACCGCGGACGGGGTGGAGGCATGGCCCATGCTGCCCAAGACCGAGGTCGCCACCCGCCTGGCCACCCGCATCGCTTCGCTATTCTCCCCTTCTCTCTCTCCCGCAAGCGGGAGAGAGCCGGGGTGAGGGCCGCTCAACCATGACCGCCATCGAGCTCGTCGTGCTCGACCCCCGCCTGCACCAATGGGGCCTGCCGACCTACCAATCCGCCATGGCCGCCGCCATCGACCTGCACGCCTGCCTCGACGGCGCCATCGAGATCGCTCCGGCAAGCCCGCCTGCCCTCATCCCCGCCGGCTTCGCTATCCACATGGCCGACCCAGGCATGGCGGCGCTGGTGCTGCCGCGATCCGGCATGGGGCACAAGCGCGGGCTGGTGCTAGGCAACCTCGTGGGCCTGATCGACCCCGACTACACCGGCCCCATCCTGGTCAGCGCCTGGAACCGCAACGCGCCCGGCAGCGACCCCATCGTCCTGCAACCCGGCGAGCGGTTCGCCCAGATGCTGTTCGTCCCCATCCTGCGCCCCGCCCTCGCCCTGGTGGACGGCTTCACCGCCGCCAGCGACCGCGGCACCGGAGGCTTCGGCTCGACCGGGTAGAGCGTGACGACCAAGAGGTGGAATCAGCGGAGCCGCCGTCACGCAACCGCAACACCGCCAATGCGTGACACGCCCGGGTGGCGCGGCTATGGGGCAGGCACGCTTCCCGTTTTCGGCCGAGGATCCTTGCATGCCCGGACCAAACTTCCCGGCCTTCGCTTCCGCGCGCCGCCTGCCAAACCTGTTCGACGTCGCCGCCATCCTGTGCATTGGCGGCGCCCTGCTGGCCATCCTTACCGGCGCGCGGGCCACCATGGCGCCGCTCGCCGTGGGCGCCACCGTCATCCATCTCGAGCCGTCCTACCTGCCCGGCTACGCGCTGCGCACCACCCTGCGCATGTTCACCGCGCTGGCCTGCTCGCTGTTCTTCACCTTCACCTACGCCACCTGGGCCGCCAAGAGCCGCCGCGCCGCCAAGCTGCTGGTGCCCGTGCTCGACATCCTGCAGTCGGTGCCGATCATCGGCTTCCTCTCGTTCACCGTCGTGTTCTTCATGAACCTGTTCCCCGGCCAGGTGCTCGGCGCCGAGCTGGCGGCGATCTTCGCCATCTTCACCAGCCAGGCCTGGAACATGGCGTTCAGCATGTATCAGTCGCTGAAGACCATCCCGGCCGACCTCGCCGAATGCGCCACCGCCTTCCGCCTCTCGCCCTGGCAGAAGTTCTGGCGCATGGAGGTGCCGTTCGCCATGCCGGGCCTGGTGTGGAACACCATGATGTCGATGTCGGGCGGCTGGTTCTTCGTCGTCGCCAGCGAGGCGGTGAGCGTGGGGGACACCACCTGGAAGCTGCCCGGCATCGGCTCCTACGTGGCCGAAGCGCTCGAGCACCGGGACATGCGGGCGGTGTTCTACGCCATCCTGGCCATGCTCGCGGTGATCCTGGCCTACGACCAGTTGTTGTTCCGCCCCCTGGTCGCCTGGTCGGCCAAGTTCCGCTTCGAGCTGACCGCCGGCGTGGAGGCCGAGAACCCCTGGGTGCTGAAGCTGCTGCGCCGCACCCGGCTGCTGGCGTATGGGCTGGACCTGCTGGGCGGAGTGTTCAACGCCGCCACCGGGCTGCGACTGGCCCGCTGGCGCCGCACCGAGGCGCCGTCCCGCCTGCGCGCGCAATCCAGGCTGGCCGACATCGTCTGGGCGGTGGCGCTGGTGGCCATCGCGGCGCTGGCGCTATGGGAAATCTGGACCTACGCCGCCCGCATGCTGAGCCTGGCCGACCTGGCCACCGCGCTGCGCCTGGGCGTCTACACCATGGTGCGCGTGGTGGTGCTGATCATCCTGGCGACGCTGGTGTGGGTGCCGATCGGGGTCTGGCTCGGGCTGCGGCCGAAATGGGCGCGGCGGGCGCAGCCGGTGGCGCAGTTCCTTGCCGCCTTTCCCGCCAACCTGTTCTTCCCGCTGTTTGTCGTCATCATCGTGCACTACTCGCTGGACCCGAATATTTGGCTCACTCCGCTGATGATCTTGGGGACGCAGTGGTACATCTTGTTCAACGTCATTGCCGGAGCCGCCGCCTTCCCCGGTGACTTGCTGGAAGCCTCGGACAACTTCCGCGTCGGCGGTCTGCTCTGGTGGCGCCGGGTCATCCTGCCGGGCGTGTTCGCCTACTACGTCACGGGGGCGATCACGGCGTCGGGCGGGGCTTGGAACGCCGCCATCGTCGCCGAGGTGGCGAGTTGGGGCAGCGATAAAATCCACGCCGAGGGCATCGGCTGGTATATCGCCCAGGCTAGCACCGACGGCAACACGCCCCGGATCGTGCTCGGCGTCGCCGTCATGTCGGGCTTCGTGCTGCTGTTCAACCGCCTGCTCTGGCGCCCGATGTATGGCTACGCCGCCCGCCGCCTCACTTTCGCTTAGGACCTCCCATGGACACCCCCACGCTCGTGACCCATCCGGACGCCGGGCCCGGCGTCGAACTCGGGGACAACCTGCTCGAGGTCCACGGCATCCGGCAGGCCTACCACAAGGAGAGCGCGGCGGACCTGCTGGTGCTCGACAACGTCGACCTCACGCTCAAGCGCGGCGAGATCGTGGGGCTGCTGGGTCGCTCGGGGTCGGGCAAGTCCACCCTGCTGCGTATCGTCTCCGGCCTGCTGCGGCCCACCGCCGGAGTGGTGAACTGGCGCGGCACGCTGCTGAACGGCCCGGCGGAGGGTGTGGCGATGGTGTTCCAATCCTTCGCCCTGTTCCCCTGGCTGACGGTGCAGGAGAACGTCGAACTGGGCCTCGAGGCGCAGGGCATCGCGCGCGCCGAGCGGGCCCGCCGGGCGGAGCAGGCGATCGACCTGATTGGCCTCGGCGGCTACGAAAGCGCCTACCCCAAGGAGCTCTCCGGCGGCATGCGACAGCGCGTGGGCCTCGCCCGCGCCCTGGTGGTGCACCCCGACCTGCTGCTGATGGACGAGCCGTTCTCCGCCCTGGACGTGCTCACCGCCGAGACGCTGCGCACCGACCTGATCGACCTCTGGATGGACAAGAAGCTGCCGATACAGTCGGTGCTGATGGTGACGCACAACATCGAGGAGGCGGTGCTGATGTGCGACCGCGTGCTGGTGTTCAGCTCCAACCCGGGCCGGGTGGCGAGCGAGCTGGCCGTGCCGTTCCCGCACCCGCGCAACCGGCTCGACCCGGCGTTCCGCCAGATGGTGGACGACATCTACGCGCTGATGACCCGGCGCACCCCGGCCCGCTCGTCCCAACCGGCGATCACCGCAGCCACCGCGCTGCACCCCGTCTCCACCAACACCATGGCCGGCCTGCTCGAGACCCTGGCCGCGCCACCCTATAACGGCCGCGCCGACCTGCCCGCCCTGGCCGCCGCGCTGCAGCTCGAGGCGGACGAGTTGCTGCCGCTCGGCGAGATGCTGCAGTTGCTGCGCTTCGGCACGCTGGCCGACGGCGACCTGCTGCTGAGCGACACCGGGCGCCAGTTCGTCGGCGCCGACACCGACCCGCGCAAGGCCCTGTTCGGCGCCGCCCTGCGCGCACACGTGCCGCTGGTGGTGCAAATCCGCCAGGTGTTGGACGAGCGCTGGAACCATCGCGCCAGTGCGGTGCGCTTCCGCGACGAGTTGGAAGACGTGATGAGCCCGGACTATGCCGACGACACGATGCGCGCCGTGATCAGTTGGGGCCGCTATGCCGAGCTGTACAGCTACGACGAGGACGCCGACCAGTTCTTCCTCGACGAAGACGGCGAGTGAGAGACCCTCACGCCGAGCGTCGCGCCGCCAAGCCGCATCGGTAGATTAACGTTATTGTACGACCGTGTGGATAACTCTGTGAACAGATGTTGCGCCCGGCGCACAATACAGCCGAAACGCCGCCGCTGCGTCACCAAAATATGATACGAAATTCGTCCGCATCATAAACCAGGTGAATGCGGCTGTATTGCATCACTCTCGAGCAAATCGCTAACTGACTGATTTTTAACGCCTCCTTACTGGATGGTTTAACGAGGCAAGATGGCTTCTGCTGACAAAGTGTTATGTTACAACCGCTTGCGACCAGTCCGGCCGATGCTGTGGATGGCAGCGCACCGCAACATGCAACGAGCCTCCTGGGCGCCGGCATGACCCCCACGTCGCGCCGCATCGCCGCAGCCTCCTTCCTGCTCGCCGCCGGGCTGCTGGCCATCGACAGCGCCGCCTGGTGGTGGCTCAGCGGGCAGGTGATGGCGCAATACGCCGCCTGGGCCGACCAGCAGCGCGCCCATAGCCTGTTGGTGACGTCGGACCCGCCGCGCCGGGCTGGCTGGCCGTTCGCCGCCGCCGTCATCGTGCCGCGGTTGACGCTCGCCACCAGCGCCAGCCCCGCCGCCGACGCGCTCGCCTGGCATTGCACCGCCCTCCGTTTGCTGTTCCAGCCCTGGCGACCCGGCGTGTTCACCGCCATCCCCACCGGGCCGCAACAGCTCCAGCTCGGCAGCGCCGGCCCGGTCGGCGTCATCGCCCAGGCGCTCTCCGCCGCCATTCCGCTGCAGCCCTCCGACCGCACCATCACCACCGTCCAGGCGCACGGGCTCGCGGCCACCTGGCGCGGCCAACGCGTGGCGGTGGAACGGCTACACCTGCGCTTCGACACGCTAGACCTCGACCTGGCGGCGGACACCATCGCGCTCCCCAGGCCACCGCCGGGCCAGCCAGCCCTGCCGTTCGGCGGCATAATGGAGGCGCTCGGCTTGCACGCGCACCTCACGGTCGCCTGGCCGGCCGCGGCGGAGTGGGGCCAGGCGCTGCGCCGGTGGCAACGCGCCGGCGGTGAGCTGCAGCTCACCAGCGTAGCGCTGCGCTGGGGCCCGCTCGACGCCCATGGCAGCGCCACCGGCCACCTGACGGCAGGGCTGCAACCCGAAGCCACCGGCCGGCTCGACCTCACCGGCTACGATGAGACGATCCAGGCCCTGCAGCGCTCCGGCACGCTCTCCGCGGACGCCGCGCGCGTGGCCACCGCCGTGTTCAGCCTGCTGGCGCACGATCGCCCAGGCGCGGCGCCGGACGTCGACCTGCCGCTCAGCCTGGCCAACGGCCTGCTCTCCGCCGGGCCGATCCCACTGTTTCGTGTTCCCCCACTCACCCTGGCCGAGCAGCTAAACCGGCCCGCTATGACGAAATGACCAGTTGCAGCCACGGGATGCCAATCCTGATGACGCAGTGCAGCGAGGGTGCTGCCGTATTTGGCTGAGGCGACCATGTTCCCACTCGACGCATTCCACCTGGCCCGGGCGCAGTTCGCCTTTACCGTGGCCTTTCACATCATGTTCCCGGCCTTTTCCATCGGTCTGGCGAGCTTCCTCGCCGTGCTGGAAGGCCTCTGGCTGCGCACCAAGAAGCAGGTCTACCTCGACCTGTTCAAATACTGGCTGAAGATCTTCTCGCTCGGCTTTGCCATGGGCGTCGTCTCCGGCTTGGTCATGGGCTACCAATTCGGTACCAACTGGTCGCAATTCGCCGCCAAAGCCGGCCCTGTGATCGGTCCGGTGATGGCCTACGAGGTGCTGACCGCCTTCTTCCTGGAAGCCGGCTTCCTCGGCGTGATGCTGTTCGGCATGGAGCGGGTCGGCCGCAAGCTGCACTTCCTCGCCACCTGCATGGTGGCGTTCGGCACGCTGCTCTCCGCGTTCTGGATCCTCTCGGTCAATAGCTGGATGCAGACGCCCGCCGGGTTCGCCTGGGCGTCGGACGGCAAGATGGTGCCGACCAACTACTGGCAGGTGATCTTCAACCCGATCTCGTTCGTGCACATCCCGCACATGATCCTGGCCTCCTACCTCTCGGTCGCCTTCATCGTGGGCGGCGTCGCGGCCTGGCACATGCTGCGCGGGCGGTTCACCCCGCCGGTGATGACGATGTTCTCCATGGCGATGTGGATGGCCGTGCTGGTGGCGCCGCTGCAGATCGCGGTGGGGGACATGCACGGGCTGGAGACGCTGAAATACCAGCCGATGAAGATCGCCGCACTCGAGGGCAACTGGACCCCGTCCGGCCCCAACGGCGCCGCGGAAACCCTGTTCGGCATGCCCAACATGGCCAAGGAACGCACCGACTACGCCGTCCGCATCCCCCATCTTGGCTCCCTCATTTTGACCCATAGCTGGGACGGCCGGGTGCCGGGCCTAAAGGAAGTGCCGGCGGCCGACCGCCCCTACTCGCCCGCCATCTTCTGGACCTTCCGCATCATGGTGGGCTTGGGCTTCCTGATGTTCGGCCTGGGTGGGCTGAGCCTGATCGCTCGCTGGCGCGGCACGCTCTACAAGAGCCGCCTGTTACACTGGTTCGCCCTGCTGATGGCGCCCTCCGGCATCATCGCCATGCTGTGCGGCTGGGTCACCACCGAGATGGGCCGGCAGCCCTACACCGTGTATGGCCAGCTCCGCACCATCGACAGCGTGTCTCCGATCGGCCTGCCCGGCGTGGCGACCTCGCTGGCCGCGTTCGCGGTGGTGTATTTCATCGTGTTCGGCGCGGGCGTGATGATCATCCTGCGGCTGATGGCCAAGCCTCCGGTGATCGGCGAGACCGGCGTGCGCACCGACAAGCCCATCCGCACCGCCGGCATCCACCCCGGCCTGCCCGGCGCGGTGCCGCCCAACGTCGGCGGCAACCGCCCGCTGCCGGCGGAGTAGCGGGCGATGAGCACGCAAACCGTCGCCACGCTCTGGGCCGGGATCATCGCCTTCGCCGTGCTGGCCTACGTGGTGCTGGACGGGTTCGATCTCGGCGTCGGCATGCTGTTCGCCGTCGAGCCGGAGCCGGGGGATCGGGACACGATGGTCAACACCATCGCCCCGATGTGGGACGGCAACGAAACCTGGCTGGTGCTGGGCGGCCAGGGCCTGCTCGCGGTGTTCCCGGCCGCCTACGCCGTGATCATGCCGGCGCTCTACCCGACCATCCTGGGCATGCTGTTCGGCCTGATCTTCCGCGGCGTCGCGTTCGAGTTCCGATTCCGGGCGCAAACCCGGGCCGGGCGGCGGATTTGGGACTGGTCGTTCTTCGTCGGTTCGTTGCTGGCCGCGCTGTGCCAGGGCCTCACGTTGGGCGGTCTGCTGCAGGGCATCCGCGTGGTGAACGGCCAGTATGCCGGCGGCTGGTTCGACTGGCTGACCCCGTTCACCGTGCTGTGCGGGGTGGCGGTGGTGTTCGGCTATAGCTGGCTCGGCGCCTGCTGGCTGGTCTGGCGCACCGACGCCAAGCTGCAGCAGCGCGCTCGCCACACCGCCAGCGTGCTGGCTGTCGTCATGCTGGCGCTGATCGTGGCCGTCAGCCTCTGGACGCCGTTCCTGAACCCGATCTTCGAACAGCGCTGGTTCGGCTGGCCCGGCATCCTGTTCACCGCCCCGGTGCCGGTGCTGGTGGCGCTGCTGGCGGTGGGCTTCGCCTGGGCGATCCGCCGCGAGCACCACCTGACGCCGTTCCTCTGCGCGCTGGGCATCTTCGTGCTGTGCTTCGCCGGGTTGGGCGTGAGCCTCTACCCGCTGATGGTGCCGCCGAGCATGACCATCTGGCAGGCCGCGGCGCCGCGGGCGAGCCAGTTCTTCGTGCTGGTCGGCGCCGTGGTGCTGGTGCCGCTGATCTGCCTCTACAGCGGCTTTAGCTATTGGATCTTCCGCGGCAAGGTGCAGGCCGGTGCCCACTATCACTGATCCCCCCCGCCCCTGGTGGCAGCGCCTGGCCTGGTTCGTGGCGCTGTGGGCCGGGGGCGTGGTGGTCATCACGATCGTCGCATTCGTGCTGCGATGGGTGCTCAAGGCCTGACTTTGCTGATACCGTCCGCCGCCATGGATAGACCCTTTTGGCAAACCAAGCGGCTCGACGAAATGAGCGAGGCCGAGTGGGAATCGCTGTGCGACGGCTGCGGGCGCTGCTGCCTGCACAAGCTGCGCGACGAGCTGACCGAGGCGTTGAGCTTCACCAACGTCGCCTGCCGCCTGCTGGACCTCGAGGGCTGCACCTGCCGCGACTACCCGCACCGGCAAACCCACGTGCCGGACTGCGTGTCGCTGTCGCCCGACATCCTCGACGACATCGATTGGCTGCCCCCCTCCTGCGCGTATCGGCGCGTGCAGGAGGGCCGCGGCCTGGCCTGGTGGCATCCGCTGGTCTCGGGTGACCCGGACAGCGTGCACCGCGCCGGCGTGTCGGTGCGCGGCCGGGCGGTGAGCGAGGAGCGCTGCGGCCCGTTGGAGTTCCACCTGGCCGATTGGCCCGGCCGCAACCCGCGCCCGAAGCGTCCGCTGCCGCCCGCTTAGCTTCGTTACGCTTGCCTCGACTCACCTCACCGTCGCATCATCCCGCAGGATGGGGAACCTGCTCACCGAGACCATCGAGCTGCCGCATGGGCCGACCCCGGTGTTGTGGCGCCGGAGCGTCCGGGCCCGGCGCGTGAGCCTGCGCATCGACGCCCGCGCCGCCGCCGTCATCGTAACCCTGCCGCAACGCACCGCCCGTGCCGCCGGCTTGCGCCTGCTCACCGACCACGCCCGCTGGGTCGGCACCAAGCTGGCCGCGCTGCCGCCCGCGCTGCCCTTTGCCGACGGCGCCGCGGTCCCGCTCGACGGCCAGCCGGTGTGCATCCGCCATCGGCCCGGCGAAGTGGGGGGCGCCTGGTTCACCGGCAGCGAGCTCCACGTGGCGGGCGACCCGGCGTTCCTGGCCCGCCGGGTCACCGACCTGCTGCGCGCCGAGGCCGGCCGGCGGCTGGGCGCCGTGGTGGACGCGGTCTGCGGCGAGATGCAGCTCCGCCCGGCGCGCATCGCCATCCGGGACACGCGCAGCCGCTGGGGGAGCTGCTCGCCCGACGGCACCGTGATGTTCAACTGGCGCCTGGTGATGGCGCCACCCGCCGTGCAGCACTACGTGGTGGTGCACGAGCTGGCCCATCTGCGCCACATGAACCACGGGCCGCAATTCTGGCGCCTGGTCGAGGCCTTCGCGCCCGACCGGGCGAGCTGCGTGACCTGGCTGCGCCGCCACGGCGCCGGGCTGATGCGGGCCGGGCTGCCGTAGCTTGGCCGGCTTCGTGCTTCCCGCCGAGCGCCTGCTGCTGCCGTTCAGCGCCGGGCCGCACCGCATGGCGATGGCGCTCGTGGCCTGCTCGGCGGACGACCTCGTGGAAATCGACAAGCGCTACAGGGACGAGATGGCCGAACGCCGGACCCTGCTCAGCGAGCGGCACCAGGAGGTGTTTGCCACCACACCCGGGTCGGAGGTGGCCCAAGCGGAAGCACTCGAGATGGTGGCGAGCCTGCTGCCGCGCCGCTTCGCCACCTGGTTCAGCCAAGCCGGCCCGGTGCTGCACAACCATCTCACGGGCGAGGCGTGGGACCTGGCGCACCCGGCACACCCATCGCTCGAACTGGCCGGCAGGCTGGTGCAGGAGGACCTGCTGCTGATCGACCCGGCGGGCCCCGCGCCGCTCCTGGCCGCGGCGATCCTGTGCGCGCCGAGCCGCTGGTTGCTGGGCGAGAAGATCGGCCTCCCGCTCGGCGCGGTGCACGCGCAGGTGCCGCTCTACGAGGACCGGCTGAGCAGCCCGGTGGACCGCTTCATGCGCTCGCTGCGCCCGGGCCGGGCAGCGGAGCGGATGAACTGGAGCGTGCTCGACAACGGCGCGCTGTTCCAACCCGGCGGCAAGTTCCGCTCCCGGCCCAACCCCGGCGTCACCGTGCAGAACGCCCCCGAGACGCTGTTCCTGCGCGTGGAGCGGCAGGTGTTCTTCCGGCTGCCGCGCACGCAGATGGTGCTGTTCTCCGTGCGCGTGCACAGCTACGAGCTCGCCCGCGTGCTGGCGGTGCCGGGGGCGGCGGCGGACCTGGCGGCGGCGGTGCGGGCACTCCCACCGAGCCTGGCGGCCTACAAGAGCCTGCCCACCATCGCCCACGCGTTGCTGCCCTGCCTGGACGCGCACAGCCCCTCGGCACCGGCCGAGCCGAGCCGCGCCACGGCCGGCTGACCGCGCGCAGCGCTACCTCTCGTTCGGCCGGCGCTCGCCCGGAGCCGGGCCAGGCCGGGGCGGCGGAGCCGCGCGTGGTGGTGGCGGGGCCGCGCGTGGTGGCGGCGACGGCGGGCGGGCCGGCGCAGCAGGGGGCGCCGGGCGAGGCGGTGGCGGCGGCGGTGCCGGCGGCCGCGCTGCAACGGGCGCTGCAGGCCGGGCGATCGGCGGCGGCGGCGCGGGCCGGGCCACCGGGGGCGGCGCGGGCCGCGGAGCCACGGGGGGCGCAGCCCGCTCGACGGGAGGTGCGACCGGCCGGGCGGCGGCGGGCTCCGCAGGCCGGGCGAACGGTGGCGCCGGACGCGCCGCAGCCGGAACCGCCGCCCGCGGCGGAGCGCCAGGAGGCAGCGGCGCCGGGCCAGGCGGCCGAACGTCAACGCCGGGCCGTGGCGCGGCCGGTGGCAGGCCAGTCGGCCGCGGGACGCCAGGCGGCGCCCCCGCACCAGGCCGTTCGAGCGGCGGCAGCCCAGGGTGCGGCACCTCCTGTGGCGCCGCGCCCGGCGCTGCTGGACGGGCGACCGCCGGCTCGGCGCGCAGGCCACCCGGCGGCAACAGCGCCGGCGCCCCCGGCCGCGCCGCCACCACCGCAGGCCCGGGCGCCGCCGGCCGCGCAAACCCTCCGCCCGGCCCTGCTGGCAGGTTCAGCGACCGCGCCACCGCCGGCGTTACCCCCGCGGTGGCCAAGCTCGGGCGCACCGGCGCATCCGCCACCGGGCGGAACGCGGCCAATTGCGCCGCCGTCACCGGCCGCGCCGCCCCCGCCACCGGCTGCGAGCCCTGCACCACCGAGGCCGGCACCACCGTGGCGCCACCGCGATTGATGAAGGTGTTCACGCTGGTGAACCGGTTCTGCTGAATGGTGGTGATGTTGGTGACGTTGCCCTCGTTCACCCGTCCGAGATACCCCGCGCCCACGTGATACGGCGGAAAGTACGGCTCGCGCGGCCCAAGCGGGATCCAGCCGAACGAAGCGCCCAGCGCCGCGCCCACCACCACGCCCGTCCCGACGCCGACGAAGCTCACCAGGGCCGGCGCATACACCGGCCGCCCGGCGTAGCTCACCACCTGCGGCGTCCAGCCCCAGCGGCCACCGACCTGCACCCATCGGCCGTAGTGGAACGGCGCGAAGCCCCAAGGCGCGTTGTCGATCCAGGTCCAGCCCCAGGGCGCCACCCATGCCCATTGGCCCTCCCGATACGGCACCCACCCGGTCGCCACCGGCGGATACCACACCTCGCCGTAATCTGGCGTCGGCGCCCAAGCCCCCGTGGTCTGCAGCACGTCGCACCCGGTCATCTGCAGCACCTGCGGCGGCGGCGTGTAGGCCGGCGGACGCGGCGGCGCCTCCAACTGGAGCTGCTGGCTCAGGAACGGGGTGGCCTGCTCGGCGCCGACCGTCCCGGTGAAGTCCGTCGTGCCGCTGATGGACGCGGTCTGGTGCGCCGCCACGTCGAGCGACAGGTTGGGGCCGACCACCCGCGCCGTGCCATCCACCACCGTCACCAGCGTCGGGTGGTCGGTGTCGCCCGCCACCACGTCGTAGTGCCCAGCGCCGAGCAGCGTCACCTGGCCGCGGGGCGTGGTGATGGTGTCGGTGTCGCCCGGCGGATCCTGCGCCACATGGGCAAACACCTCGCCCTGCGCGTCCGTCGCGTCCAGCGTGTGGTCGTCCAGCGTGGTGATGTCGAGCTCGGTGCTGCTGTTCTGCGCCAGCCGGGTGGCGCCGATCTCAACCGCCGCCTGCGCACCCGGCTCGGTCCAGAACGCATCCCCCGCGGTGACGGGATAGTTGAGCGCGGCCGCTTGCCACTGCGCCGCATCGCCGGTGTGGAACGAGACCGTGCCCGCGAGCCGGGCCAGCCGGCCGACCCGGCTGGGCGGATCACCAGTGGCGGGTGCGGCGCCCGGGGGTGGCGCAGGTTGCTGCGGGGCGGGGCCGGGCGGCGGCGCTGCGGAGGGGGCCGGGGCCTGGGCCGCGGCTGGCCAAACCGGCGCCAACACCAGGCTGCAGGCGGTTAGCGCGGTCGAAATGCGGTAAGACAGATCCCGTTTGCGCACGATGAGGCTCCTCCGACGCGGAGGCGAGTGTCGCGGCGGAACATGGCAAAACAAAGCCGCGCGGCCGTCACAGCAGGCTTGAAACTCCGCCCGCTGCCGTGTTCATCATTCGTTCATGCCCCTCCCGCCATCCTTCCCATCCGACGCCCACCCCGCACACACGACCGCCCATAGCCGCGCCGTCCTGCAGGAACTGGTCGAAATCGGCGGCGCGTTGGCCAACGCCATCCATGGCGTCATCGCCCTGCGCTCGCCGGAGCTGTCGCGCGCGTCCCTCGTCCAGCTCGCCAACGCCTTCGAACTCGTCACCAACAGCATGTGCCGCAACATCCTGCTGGACCAGAAGCTGGCCGAGCCGCCGCCGTCGCCGACCGCCCGCCGGGCCGCCATCCGCCAACGCATCATCCAGGAGGTGGAGCGGGCGATCCGCCGGCGCACCAGCGGCGCCGCGGCGGACGCGCTCTGCGCCGAGATGCTCGAGCACCTCGAGGTCATCGAGCTTGCCGAGGATTTCACCTCGCCGGTGGCCGAGATCATCCGCGACATGTGTCGCGACCTGGGCGTAGCGGGCCGACCCGGCGACCGACGCTGGCAGCGCCGCCGCCCCGCCGACCTGGCCGAGCTCTACGAACGCGCAGCGCGGGTCCCGCCCGGCACCTACCGCCCCGCCCCGCTACACCGCGCCGCCCCGCGCCTGGTCTACAGCAGCGACCCCACCAAGACCTGAGTCACCCGTCATGCTTCTGCCTCTCCCGCGGGCGGGAGAGGGCGGGGTGAGGGTGCGAAACGCGCAACCAGCCAAGGTCCGCCCTAAGCCACCGCCATCTCGCCGAGATACGCCTCGCGGATCACCGGGTTCACCCGCATCTCCTCCGCCGTGCCCTGCAGCACCACGCGGCCGGTCTGCAGCACGTAGGCGCGATGGGCGATCTGCAGCGCCATGTTGGCGTTCTGCTCCACCATGAAGATCGTCATGCCCTGGCGATTAATCGTCTGGATGATGGCGAAGGTCTGCTCCACAAACAGCGGCGACAGCCCCATCGAAGGCTCGTCCATGCAGATCAGCCGCGGCCGCGCCATCAACGCACGCCCGATCGCCACCATCTGCTGCTCGCCGCCCGAGAGCGTGCCGGCCAACTGGGTGCGCCGCTCCTTCACGCGCGGGAACAGGTCATACACGCGGGCCAGGTCCTGCTCGAACTCGGGCCCGAGCTTGCGGGTATAGGCCCCCATCTCGAGGTTCTCGAACACCGTCATGCGCGGGAACAGCCGACGCGCCTCCAGCACCGGCGCGATGCCGCGGCGCACCCGCTCGGCCGTGGAAAGCCGCTCGATCGGCTTGCCGTCGAACAGCACGCTGCCCGTGGTGGGGCGCACCACGCCCATGATCGTCTTCATCGTGGTGGACTTGCCGCAGGCATTGCCGCCGAGCAGGCAGATGATCTCGCCGGCCGCGATGTTGTAGTTCACGTCCTTCAACACGTGCAGGTCGCCGTAATGCGTGTTGACGTTGCGGAACTCGAGCAAGGCCTGGGGCATGGCCATCACGTCAGGCACTGATCGCGTCCAAAGCTGCGGTGTGGCTGCGGCCGAGATAGGCGTCCAGCACCGCCTCGTTGCGCCGCACCTCGTCCGGGTGGCCCTCGGTCAACTTCTCGCCGTGGTCCAGCACCACCACCGTGTCTGCCAGTCGGGTAACCACGTCCAGTTTGTGCTCGATCACCAGGATGCTCAGCCCGAGGGCGTGGAGCTGCTTGAGCTGCTCGGCCAATTCCATCGTCTCCGCCGGGTTCATGCCCGCCGTCGGCTCGTCCAGCATCAGCAGCCGCGGGCCGGACGCCAGCGCGCGCGCGATCTCGACCCGGCGGCGATTGGCGTAGGACAGGCCTGAGACCGGCTGGTCCGCCCGCGGCACCAGCCGGTTGCCGAACAGCGACAAGATCTCCATCACCCGCTCGCGCGCCATCCGCTCCTCCGCCCGGGTGCCAGGCAGGCGTAGGATGGCCCTAACCGGCCCGGTGCGCAGGCGGGCGTGTTGCCCCACCAGCACGTTGTCCATCACGGAGAGGCTCGGGAACAGCCGGATGTTTTGGAACGTGCGCGCCACGCCCGCCTCCAGGATTTCGTGCGGCTTGAGCCGGGTCAGCTCCTGCCCGCCGAACCGGATGCTGCCGCTGGCCGCCGGCGTGAGCCCGGTCACGACGTTGAACAAGGTGGACTTGCCTGAGCCGTTCGGCCCGATTACCGCCAGCACGCCCCCGTCCGCCACCGTGATGTCCACCGCGTTCAGCGCCACCAAGCCGCCGAACCGCACCGTGACACCGCGCACCTCGAGCAGCGGCCGGCCCCGTTCGGACGGCGGCGCGATCCCGGGAAGGGTGATCGCGGAGACGCGCTGCACCGTCGCATGCTGCTGCTCGAAGGTCAGCGCACTCGCCTTGCGGTGCGCCGGGATCAGCCCTTCGCGCCGGAACAGCATCATGATTACCAGGATGATGCCGAAGATGAGCTCGATGGATTGCACGAAATCCACCCGCTGCAGCGCGCCCGACCCCACCAGCGCGCCCAATTGGTGCGTCCAGTCGGTGAGGTCCTGCAGGAACCAGGATTGCAGCAATTGCAGCACCATGGCGCCCAGCACCACGCCCCAGATGCTGCCCATGCCGCCCAGCACCACCATCACCAGGATCATCACCGAAACCGGGAAGCCGAACATCTCCGGCGTCGCGGTCTGCAGCTTGGCGACGTAGAACGTGCCCGTCATGCCGGCGAAGGATGCGCCTATGGCGAAGGCCAGCAGCTTGTAGCGCACCAGGTTCACGCCCATCGCCCCGGCCGCGGTCTCGTCCTCGCGGATGGCCATCCAGGCGCGCCCGATGCGGCTGTCGCGCAGGCGCATGCTGACGAAGATCAGCGCCGCGACGAGGGCCAGGATGACGTAGAAATACGGTGTGGAATCGACGCCGAAACTGGTTCCGCCCAGGCTCGGCGGCGCCACCCCGTTCAACCCGGCGGCGCCGTTGGTCACCGAACTCCAGTTGCGCGCCACGATGGGAACGATCTCGCCGAACCCCAGCGTCACGATGGCCAGGTAGTCACCGCGCAGCCGCAGGGTGGGGGCGCCGAACAGGATGCCGCACAGCGCCGCCAACGCGCCCGAAAGCGGCAGCGCCAGCCAGAACGACAGCGTGGTGTGCACCACGTCTACCGTGCCCGGCCCGGGAATGCGCGCCACCAAGCCCAGCGTGGCGAAGGGCTGCCAGAACGAGGACCACTCCGGCTGCAATTGGAACGACGACAGCACGCCGTAGAAATACGCGCCGATGGCGAAGAACGCGGCGTAGCCCAAATCCAGCAGCCCCGCCATGCCGACGACGATGTTCAGGCCCAGCGCCAGCGCCGCGTAGGACAGCGCGTTGGCCACCGAGTCGATGTCGGCATCGTCGTTGTGCAACAGGGGGAACAGGATCGCGGCGAGCGCCAGCGCGCAAACGCCGGCGCTGCGCAGCCGCGGGTTCGTCATGACGGCAAGGCGCTGCGGCATGGCGACAGCTTTCATGATTTGTTGGGGGCCACGCGCCCGAGCAAGCCGGCCGGGCGGAACACCAGCACCAGGACCAGGATGGAGAAGATCACCACGTCGGTCCACCGCACCGAGATCACCTGGCCGCTCACCGTCTCGATGAGCCCGATCAGCACGCCGCCCAGCATGGCGCCGGGCACGTTGCCGATCCCACCCAGCACGGCCGCGGTGAAGGCGCGCAACCCGGCCGAGTAGCCGACCGAGAAGTTGGTGAAGTTGTAGTAGAGGCCGAAGATCATCCCGCCCGCCCCGGCCATCGCCGAGCCGATGAAGAAGGCGATCATCACTACGCGGTCGACTTCCACGCCCATCATCCGTGCCGCCTCGGCGTCCTGCGCGGTGGCGCGCATCGCCTTGCCCATGCGGCTGCGCCGGGTGAACAGCAGCAGCCCCACCATCAGCACGACGGCGGTGCCCCAGATCAGGATCTCCCTAAGCCGCAGCACCGCATTGCCGATCGGGAACACCAGCGGCGGCAATGGGTTGGGGTAGTTGAAGGTCTGCGCGCCCACGAATAGCAGCACCACGTTGAACAGCACGTAGGATACGCCGATGGTGGTGATCATCGCCGAGGGGCCCTTCACGCCCCGCAGCGGCCGCAGACACAGCCGCTCGATGCCCACCCCCAGCAGACCGCAAAACAGCATGGTCGCGACGAACGCCACCAGCAGCACGCCCACCAGCGGCAGCAGCGGCAGCACCTTGTCCTGCCCGCTCACCCCCATCGCCTGCAGCGCCCACAGCGCCACGAAGGAGCCCACCATGAACACGTTGAAATGGGAGAAGTTGATCAGCTCGAGGATGCCGTAGACCAGGGTGAAACCGAGTGCGATGAGGGAATACATCGCACCCAGGCTCAACCCGTTGATGACCTGCTGCACCAGCAGGTCGGTCGACGTCATGCCGATGGCTCCAAGCTCAAGCCGCCCTCAGCTCGTCGGCGCCACGCCAATGTATTTGAACTGCGCGTTCACGTCGTCGAGCGGCGAGCTGTCGTCCTTGGTGATCTGGTAGACGCTGATCACCTTGCTCTCGATGTCGCCATTCGCGTCGAACGCCACCTGGCCCTGCAGCGTATTGAACTTGCCGGTCTGGATTTCGTCGCGCACCGCGTCCCGCGTGACGGCCTTGCCGGACGCCGCGAGCTTGGCCATCGCCTGGATGATCACGCTGGCAGCGTCGTAGGAGGTGATCGAGTAGTCCTCCGGCGCCTCGCCGCTGTACTTCTTCTTGAACTCGGCAATCCAACTGCTGAGCTTGCTGTCGTCCACCAAGTGCGGCGAGGCTTGCGTGGCGTACCAGCCCGCGCAGGCCGGAAACCCCGCGCCGGACAGCACGTCGGAGGTGACGATCCCGTCGCCGCCACCCTTCTTCAGGTTCGGCAGGATGTCGTAGCTCTGCTTGATCAGCTTCACCGCCGCGGTGCTGACGCCACCATAGTACAGGCTGTCGGCGTTGAGCGACTTGATCTTGGTCAGGATCGCCGAGTAGTCCGCCGCCTTCGGGTCGAGCTGGTCCCGGCCCAGCACGTTCACGCCCTTTGCCTTGATTTGGCCCTGGAACGAGTCCGCGATCCCCACGCCGTAAGCGCCCTGGTCGTCCAGGATGTAGATCGACTTCACGCCCAGCTTCTCGACGAAGAAGTCCGCCATGTTCGGGCCCTGATAGGCGTCCGTGGTCACGGTGCGGAAGTAGATCGCCTTGCCGGCCGGCCGGTATTGCGCGGCGAATTTCGGATCGGTGAGGTCGGGGTTGGTGGAAGACGGCGTGATGATCGCCAGGTCTCCCATGCTCAGGATCGGCGCCATCGCCTTGCCAGCGCCGCTCATCTGCGGCCCGACCACGCCCACCACCGTCTTGTCGGCAACGAACTTGCGCGCGTTGGTGGCGGCCTGCGCCGGGTCGTATTGGCCCGCCGTCGCCGTCGCATCGTCCAGCACCATCGGCACCAGCTTGTAGCCTTTCACCGTGCCCTTCGCGTTGGCCTCGTCGATGGCCATCAGCGCGCCATCCCGCATCCGTTGCGCGCTCGCCGCGTCTCCCCCGGTGAGGGAAAAATCGAGGCCGATTTGGATCGTTTTTTCCGCGGCGGCGAAAGCACGGCCACCGAGCGCGGAAACGGCTGCGGTCCCTGCGAGCAACTGGGCCGCCGAACGACGGGTGATCATGGTGTTAAAACTCCCCGGGGCATTCGCCCGATGCATGACTGTGATGCAATGTTTCGGTGGTTCGCGACCTCGCGTCCAGTGCTTTCTCGCTACTGCGGCAAGGGATGCAGCTCCGGAAGCCGCTCCAGATGGCACGCCGCCTTCTGCCCCGCCGCTTTATCCAGCAAAAGCGGCTCCTCGACCCGGCAGCGGTCGAACACATAAGGGCACCTCGTGTGGAACCGGCAGCCTTTCGGCGGGTCGATCGGGCTCGGCACGTCGCCCTTCAGGATGATCCGGTCCCGCTTGGCCGCCGGGTCGGGCACGGGCACGGCGGAAAGCAGCGCGCGCGTGTAAGGGTGCCGCGGCGTGGCGAACAGCGCCCGGCGGTCGGCGATCTCCACGATCTTGCCGAGATACATCACCGCCACGCGGTGGGTGAGGTGTTCCACCACCGCCAGGTCGTGGCTGATGAACAGCAGCGCCAGGTTCAGCTCGTCCTGCAAATCGCTCAGCAGGTTAATGATCTGCGCTTTCACCGACACGTCGAGCGCGCTCACCGCCTCGTCGCAGATGATCAGGTCGGAGCCGGGCGCCAACGCGCGCGCAATGCCGATGCGCTGGCGTTGGCCGCCACTGAACTCGTGCGGAAACCGCCGCATCGCGTCGCGCGGCAGGCGCACCTTGTCCATTAGCGCCACCACTCGGTCCTGCAGTTCGGAGCCGCGCGCCAGGCCGAAATTGGTGATCGGCTCGGCCAGGATGTCGCCCACCCGCATGCGTGGGTTGAGGCTGCTGAACGGGTCCTGGAACACCACCTGGATGCGCCGGCGCACCTGTCGCATTTTGCCGGGCGAGAGCGTGTCGATGCGTTCGCCGTCCAGAAACACCTCGCCGTCGGTGGGGTCGGTCAGGCGCAGGATGGCGCGGCCCACGGTGGACTTGCCGCAGCCGCTCTCTCCCACCACCGACAGCGTTTCCCCGGCGGCGACGGTGAACGACACGCCGTCCACCGCATACACCGTGGCGCGGGTGCCGCCGAGTAGCCCGCCCTTGATCGGGTAGTGCTTCTTCAGCGCGTTCACTTCCAGCAGCGGCGTCATGCGGCGGTCGCGTAGTGGCAGGCGGCGAAGTGGCCCGGCACCTTCTCTTCCACCGCCGGCGCGTCCTGCCGGCAATGGTCGGTCACCATCGGGCAGCGGCCGGCAAAGGCGCAGCCTACGATGCGCTGCCTTAGGCTCGGCACAAGCCCCGGGATTTCCTCGAGCTTGCCGCGCCCCACTTCGGCCAGGAGCGAGGAGCCCAGCCGCGGCACCGCGCCCAGCAGCCCGCGCGTGTAGGGGTGCAGCGGGCGGGTAAAGATCTCGCCCACCGGCGCCTCTTCTACCTTGCGCCCGGCATACATCACCACCACGCGCTGCGCCATCTCCGCCACGACGCCGAGATCGTGCGTGATGAGCATGATGGCCGAGCCCAGCCGCGTCTTCAGGTCCCGCATCAAGTCGAGGATTTGCGCCTGGATCGTCACGTCGAGCGCCGTGGTGGGTTCGTCGGCAATCAGCAGCTTGGGGTTGCAGGCCAGTGCCATCGCAATCATCACGCGCTGCCGCATGCCGCCCGAGAGCTGGTGAGGGAACTCGCGCACGCGCCGCGCGGCCGCCGAAATCCCCACTAATTCCAGCATTTCGGTAGCCCGCTGGATGGCCTGCCGCGCGTCCAGCCCCTGGTGCAGCCGCAGCGTCTCGCCGATCTGCCGCCCCACCGTCAGCACCGGGTTGAGGCTGGTCATCGGCTCCTGAAAGATCATGCTGATGTCGTTGCCGCGCAGCTTGCGCATCTCCGCGTCCGACACGCGCAGCAGGTCCCGCCCGGCGAACAGGACGCGCCCGGCGATCTTGCCCGGCGGGGAGGGGATTAGCCGCAGGATCGACATCGACGTCACCGACTTGCCGCAACCGCTCTCGCCCACGATGGCGACGGTCTCGCCGGCATGGATGAAGAACGATAGATCCTCCACCGCGCGGACGATGCCGTCGGGCGTGCCGAAATGGGTCTGCAAGTGTTGCACGTGCAGCAACGGCGCCGCGTGGTGGGCCTCGCCCCCCTCAACTTCCGCCACCGGCAGCGGAGCCAGCGTCTGCGTCTGCGTCATCAGATGCGCTTGGCCAACCGGGGGTCGAGCATGTCGCGCAGGCCGTCACCCAACAGGTTCACCGCCAGCACGGTGAGCGACAGGAAGGCGGCCGGAAAGAACACGATGTAGGGCTTGATCTGCCACAGCGCGCGGCCCTCGGCCATGATGTTGCCCCAGGAGGGGATGATCGGCGGAGTGCCGGCGCCGATGAACGACAGGATCGCCTCGGTGATCATGGCCGAGGCGCAGATGAACGTGGCCTGCACCGTGAGCGGCGCCACCGTGTTGGGCAGGATGTGGCGGAAGATCACTCCGGGGGTGCGGGTGCCGCTCGCCACCGCTGCCTCCACGTAGGGCTGCTCGCGCAGGCTCAGCACCACGCCGCGCACCAGCCGCGTCACACGCGGGATTTCCGCCACCGCGATGGCCACCACCACGTTCTGCACGCTGCCGCGGGTGAGCGCCATCAGCGCGATGGCCAGCAGGATGGACGGGATCGACATCAGCCCGTCCATCACCCGCATCACCAGCGCGTCCACGATGCGGATGTAGCCGGCGCACATGCCGATCAGCATGCCGATGCCGGACGCCAGCACCGCCACCGAGAAGCCCACGATCAGCGACACGCGCGCGCCGTAGAGCGTGCGGGAATAGATGTCGCGCCCCAGCATGTCGGTGCCGAACCAGTAGATCGCCGACGGGAAGCGCAGCCGCTTGGCCGGTGCCAGCGCGGTCGGGTCCACGGTGCCGAGCCAGGGGGCGAACACGCCGAGGAACACGATGACGGCCAGCAGCAAGCCACCTGCCGCGATGGTGGGGTTGCGCCACACGAAGCCGGCGAGCCTGCCGCGTTGGCGCACCGGGGGCAGGATGTCCGGCATCGGGATTGCGATGCCGGGCGCGGGATAGGTGGTGCTCAATACCGGATCCTAGGGTCAAACACGGTGTACATCAGGTCCACGCCCAGGTTCACCAGCACGTAGACGAAGGAGAAGATCAGCACCACGC
This sequence comes from Acetobacteraceae bacterium, assembly GCA_965199105.1. Lineage (GTDB taxonomy): Bacteria > Pseudomonadota > Alphaproteobacteria > Acetobacterales > Acetobacteraceae > LMUY01. The sequence goes on from CBDAQO010000002.1 coordinate 3,693,242, forward strand.
CCTGGATGATCGGGTAGTCGCGCCGCAGGATGGAATCGACCACCAGGCGGCCGATTCCCGGAATGGCGAACACGCTTTCCGTCACCACCGCGCCGCCGATCAACCCGGCGACGCCCAGCCCGATCACGGTCACGATCGGCACCGCCGCGTTCTTCAGCGCATGCACGAACAGGATCGGCGTTTGCCCCACGCCCTTAGCCCGCGCGGTGCGCACATAGTCCTGGCTCAGCACCTCGAGCATGGTGGCGCGGGTGATGCGGGCGATCAGCGCGATGAAGGCTGCGCCTAAGGTGAGGCTCGGCAGGATCATGTTCTGCAGCCACGGCCACACCCCTTGCGCGAGCGGCGTATAGCCCTGCACCGGCAACCACGGCAGCCGCAGCGCGAAGACGTAGGCCAGGATGTAGCCCACCACGAACACCGGCACCGAGAAGCCGAACACCGCCAGCAACATCAGGAAGCGGTCGATGAAGGAGCCGTGTTTCCACGCCGCCAGCACGCCCATCGGCACCGCGACGAGGATGGAGAACACCAGGCTCAGCACCATCAGCGAAACGGTCGGCTCCACGCGTTGCGCGATCAGGTGCGTCACCGGCAGGTTGGTGAAGATCGACGTGCCGAGATCGCCGTGCAGGATGTGCCACGACCAGTCGCCGAACCGAACCAGGAAGGGGCGGTCCAGCCCAAGCGAGGCGCGGATGCGGATGATGTCGGCGGGGCTGGCCTGGTCGCCGGCGATGATGGCCGCCGGATCGCCAGGTGCGAGGTAGAGCAGGCTGAACACGAACAGCGCCACCACGGCCATGACCGGGATGGTGGAGACGACGCGGCGGAGCGTATAGGCGAGCATCAGTTGGTCCTCACGCCCCCTTTTTCACCCCCCAAAACACTGGGAACGGCGACTTCACCACGCCCGAAACCTTCTTGTTCCAGGCCTGGTAGTTGAGGAAGAAGCCGGTCGGCGCATACACCACGTCCTGGAAGGCGGCGATGTTGGTCTTCACCAGCGCCGCCTGTTCCGCCGCGGCGTCCGGCGCGGCATACCAGTCGGCGATGCCCTGCTGCACCGCAGGCGACTCGGGCCAGCCGAACCAGGCCTTGTCGCCGGTCGCGGCTAGGGCGGTGTAGGGCGCCGGGTTGATGCAGTCGGCGCCGGCGTGCCAGGTGAAGAAGATGTTCCAGCCGCCCTTGTCGATCGGGTTCTTCATGGCGCGGCGCGCGCCCACCGTGCCCCAGTCGAGCGCCTGGTAGTCCACGTTGATGCCGATGCGGCCCAGGAGGTCGTTGGCCACGTCGCCCTCGGCCTTGGTGATGGCGATGTCGGTCGGCACCAGCATCACCACCTTCTCGCCGTTGTAGCCGGCCTCCTTGAGCAGCGCCTTGGCCGCGTCATACTTGCGTGGGCCCTCGAGGATTTCGCCGCCCTCGGTGGTGTAGGCCGGAGTGCCCGGCGTGAAGTAGGAGGGGCAGGCCTTCCACAGCGCAGTGTCGTCGCCCACCACGGCGCGCATGAAGTCCTCCTGGTTCAGCGCCATCATCACCGCCCGTCGCGCCCGCACGTCGTTGAACGGCGGGTTGAGGTGGTTGAACCGCATGTCGCCGATGTTGCCCAGCGGGTCGGCGATGTCGACGTTGAGGTTGCGGTTGCGCTTGAGCAGCGGCACCAGGTCGGGGATCGGGTTTTCCCACCAATCCACCTCGCCGTCCTGCAGCGCGCCCGCCGCGGTGGCGGCGTCCGGGATGATGGTCCACTCGATGCGCTCAAGGAACATGTGCTTGCCGCCGGCCGACCAGTCCGGCGCCTCGTCGCGCGGCTGGTAGCCGTCGAAGCGGGTGAACACCGCCTTGCTGCCCGGCACCCACTCGTCCACCGCGAACTTCATCGGGCCGGACCCGACATACTCGGTGATCTGCTTGAACGGGTCGGTCGCGGCGATGCGCTCCGGCATCACCAGCGCCATCGGCGGGTTGGCCTTGCCGAGCGCGAACAGCATCTTCGGGAACGGCTTGCTCATATGGATGCGGAAGGTCTGGTCATCCGGGCCGTCCATGCCCAGCAATTGGGCAGCGATGATCTGGCCCATGCTGTCGCGCACCATCCAGCGCTTGAGGCTGGCGATGATATCCTTCGGCAGCACCTTCTGCCCGTCATGGAACATCAGGCCGGGGCGCAGCTTGAACGTCCAGGTGGTGCCGTCCTCGCTCACCTCGTGGCCGGCAGCCATCTGCGGCTTGGGCTCGAGCTGGCTGTTGACGCCGTAGAGCTGGTCCCACACCAGCAGCGAGGCGTTGCGCACCACGTATTGCGTGCCGACGATCGAATCGAGGCTCGACAAATTGGCCTGCGGGATGAAGCGCAGCACGTTGGCGCCCTGTGCGCGGACGATGGCTGGGCGGGCCAGCACTCCCGTGCCGATGGCAGCCGAACTGGCCAGGAACTCGCGCCGCTTCATGATGGATGGCCCTCTACACGCCCGGGTAATCGTTCGGCGCTTGCCGCATGGCAGCGTTGACGCAAGCACCGTACCGCGAAACGTAGAGAAGCTGGCCAGAACGTCAAATCCGGTGCGCTCGCAGTCAGGCGCCGGGTCAGCGCGTGGTGGAGCTAGCCCGCGCGCCGGGCCCGCTGCTGCGGCCGGCCGGTGCGATGCAGCAGCACACCGCGCGGCGGCATCGGGCCCTGGCCCGCCTCGGTGATGCGCGGCTCGCTCGCCGGCGCCCCCGCCACGGCCGCGGCAAAGCCCGGCGCCGCGCCACGGCTGATCTCGAAGCGCGTGTCGGTGTCGAAGATCCGGATGGCGCCGATGTCGCGCTTGGTGATGCCACCCAGGCGGCACAGCAGCGGCACGATCCACTTCGGGTCGGCGTTGGCGCGGCGGCCCACGGCGATGCGGAACTGCACGAAGTCCTCGCCGGGCGCGGTGGCGGCTTGGGCGCGCGGCGCCGCGTCGACCACCGGCTGGGCGATCTCCTCCGGCGGCGGCATGCGGCGCTGGTGTAGCCGCAACAGCCCGGCGGCCACCTGCAGTGGCGTGTGCGTGGTCAGCAGCGCCTCGGCCTGGGTGCGCTCGTCGCCCTCGGGTTCGGCCAACACCGGGTCCTGCAGCAGCCGCTCCTGGTCGCGCGCGCGGATTTCGGCCGCACCCGGCGCTGCCGACCACGTGGCCCGCACCCGCGCCGCGTTCAGCACCTGCTCGGCCCGGCGCCGCTTCGCCCCCGGCACCATCAGCACCGAAACACCCTTGCGCCCCGCCCGCCCGGTGCGCCCGCTGCGATGCAGCAGCGTCTCCGGATTGGTCGGCAGGTCGGCATGCACCACCAGGTCCAACTCGGGCAAATCGAGCCCGCGCGCCGCCACGTCGGTGCAAACCCCCACCCGGGCGCGCCCAGCGCGCAACGCGTCCAGTGCCGCGGTGCGGTCGTGCTGGCTCAGCTCGCCCGACAGGATCACGGCGTCAAACCCGCGCTCCACCAGGCTGAAATGCAGCCGCTTGGTGGTCTCCCGGGTGGCGCAGAACACCAGCGCGGCGCCGGCCTCGTACCAGCGCAGCACGTTCACCAGCGCGCGGTCCGCCTCATGCCCCGCGACCAGGAGCGCGCGGTATTCGATGTCGCTGTGCGGCGCCGAGCGGTCGATGGTGTCAATGCGCAGCGCGTTCTGCTGGTATTGCCGGGCCAGGGCTGCGATGTCGTGCGGGATGGTGGCGGAAAACAGCAGGGTGCGGCGCTGGTCCGGTGCCGCGTCCAGGATGAACTGCAGCTCGTCGCGGAAGCCGAGGTCGAGCATCTCGTCCGCCTCGTCCAGCACCAGCACGCGCAGCGCCGACAGGTCGAGGTTGCCGCGGCGCAGATGGTCGCCGAGTCGACCCGGCGTGCCCACTGCGATCACGCAGCCATTGGCCAGGGTGCGCGCCTCGTGCCGGATGTCCATGCCGCCGACGCAGGTGGCGATGCGCGCGCCGGCATACAGCCAGGCCAGCTCGCTCTGCACCTGCAGCGCCAGCTCGCGCGTCGGCGCGATCACCAGGGCGGTTGGCGGTCCCGGCGGCGGCAGTTCGCCCTCCGGCATCAGCGTGGCGGCCGCAGCCAGGCCGAACGCCACCGTCTTGCCCGACCCGGTGCGGGCGGACACCAGCAGGTCCCGCCCCTCCGCCTCCGGCACCAGGACGGCGGATTGCACGGTGGTGGGTTCGGCATAACCGCGCGCGACCAGTGCTGCGTCGAGCACGGGGTGGACCAAGGGAAAGGGCATGGGCGGCACATAGGTGAAAGCCGGCCCGATTGCCAGCGCCGCGGCGGCATGGCAGCCGCACGGGTGGTTGACCCCGCTCCGAGAGCCATTTAAGCGCTGCGCCCTGTCGCGCGTCGCGTTGCGCATCGCCGCGAGAAGCGCACGCCCATCTTGGAACCTGCATGACCACCGCGCTGCTGATCATCCACCTGTTCGTGACCCTCGCCCTGATCGCCGTGGTGCTGGTCCAGCGCAGCGAAGGCGGCGGCCTGGGCGTCGGCACGTCGCAGGGCATGGGGTCCTTCATGTCGGGCCGCGGCACCGCCAACCTGCTGACCCGCACCACCGCCGTGCTGGCCGCGCTGTTCTTCGCGCTCTCGCTGGCGCTGGCGCTGCTCAACCGCGGCACCACGGTGGGCTCCGCCAGCACCATCCTGGACAATCCGCCGCCTGGCCGCACCGCCCCGGCCAGCCCGGCCGACGGCGGCCCACCGGCCAATGGCACGCCCGCCAGCAAGCCAAGCGCGCTGATGCCGCCCGTGACCCCCGCCCCGGCTGCACCCGCGCCCACCCCGGCCGCGCCTGCCCCAGCCGCACCCGAGTCGGCGGCTCCCGCGGCTCCGTCCAGCCCGCCCGCGCCCGTCGGCAGCACACCGTAAAACAACGGCTTGCTGCTCCGCGCAACGAACGGGTTTCCGCCGGGGCGCAGAGCAGTGTATGGGGGCGGTCCATGACGCGGTTCGTCTTCATCACCGGCGGCGTGGTCTCCTCCCTGGGCAAGGGCGTCGCCGCCGCGGCGCTCGGCACCCTGCTGCAAGCGCGCGGCTATTCCGTGCGCCTGCGCAAGCTCGACCCCTATTTGAACGTCGACCCGGGCACGATGAGCCCCTACCAGCACGGCGAGGTGTTCGTCACCGACGACGGCGCCGAGACCGACCTCGACCTCGGCCACTACGAGCGCTTCACCGGCGTCCACGCCACCCGCAACGACAACGCCACCACCGGGCGCATCTACTCCGAGGTGATCGCCCGCGAGCGCCGCGGCGACTATCTGGGCGCTACCGTCCAGGTGATCCCGCACATCACCGACGCCATCAAGGAGGCCATCGTCCGCGACCTCGAGGACGAGAACGGCGCCGAGCTGGATTTCGGCCTGATCGAGATCGGCGGCACCGTGGGCGACATCGAGAGCCTGCCCTTCCTCGAGGCCATCCGGCAGCTCGGCAACGAGCTCGGCCCGGCGCGCACCATGTTCATCCACCTTACCCTAGTGCCCTACATCCCGTCGGCCGGCGAACTCAAGACCAAGCCCACCCAACACTCGGTGAAGGAGCTGCAGAACGTCGGCATCCAGCCGCAGATGCTGCTCTGCCGCTGCGACCGCGCCATCCCGGACAGCGACCGCCGCAAGATCGCCTCGTTCTGCAACGTGCGCTTCGACGCGGTGGTGCCGGCGCTCGACGTCGACACGATCTACGCCGTGCCGATCACCTACCATGAGGGCGGGCTGGATGGCGGCGTGCTGCGCCATTTCGAGCTGCCGGTGGAGCAGTCCTCGCCGGGCCTGGACCGCTGGCGCCGCATCGTGAGCATCGTGCGCGCGCCGGAAGGCGAGGTGCGCATCGCCGTGGTGGGCAAATACACCAACCTGCTGGACAGCTATAAGTCGCTGAGCGAGGCGCTGAACCACGGCGGCATCGCCAACCGCGTGCGCGTCCGGCTGGACTGGGTGGACAGCCAGGTGTTCGAGCAGCCGCACGCCATCGCCCGGCTAGAGGGCGTGCACGGCATCCTGGTGCCCGGCGGCTTCGGCGAGCGCGGCACCCAGGGCATGATCGAGGCGGTGCGCTTCGCCCGCGAACACCGCGTGCCGTTCTTCGGCATCTGCTACGGCATGCAGATGGCGGTGATCGAGGCGGCGCGCCATTTGGCCGGGTTGCCGCAGGCGTCCTCCACCGAGTTCGGCCCCTGCGACGAGCCCGTGGTGGGCCTGCTCACCGAGTGGGCGCGCGGCAACGAGCGCGAGCGGCGCGAGGCCGGCGGGGACCTGGGCGGCACCATGCGGGTGGGCGCCTACCCGGCCGAGCTGCGGCAGGGCACGCTGATCCGCAGCCTCTACGGCGGCGCGGCCACCATCTCCGAGCGCCACCGCCACCGCTTCGAGGTGAACGTGCATTACCGCGACCGCCTGGAGGCCGCCGGCTTGCTGTTCAGCGGCCTGTCCCCCGACGGCATCCTGCCCGAGACGGTGGAACTGCCGGGCCACCCCTGGTTCGTCGGCGTGCAGTACCACCCCGAGCTGAAGAGCAAGCCGCTCGACCCCCACCCCCTATTCCGCGGCTTCATCGCCGCCGCCGTAAAGCAGATGCGGCTGGTTTGAAATAATTGGTGGAACCGGAGTATTATGGTCGACGCCTTCAGGGGCTCTATTGGAAGACGTTGGTTCAACTCAAAGTAGAGTGCGAGTATGTGCGGCGATACCAGGCTTCACTGGATTCGTGGGTCACCCGCATTGCGGTCCTCCGCGCTGGCGCATCAGTCGTGGCGGTCGGCAGCTGGGCGGTCGTGAAGGCGTATCCAATCGTCTGGGCAAGCATTATCGCGGCGGCCCAAGTCGCCGATGCTATGCAGGGCGCTTTCCCGATCAATCGCCGGCATCAGGCAACGACCGGGCTGGTGCTCGGGCTCGACGCTTTGTTCATCGCGGCTCAGGCAGAGTGGGAGGAGCTTTACGCAGGCCGTATTGATGAAGTCGGAATTGCGAAAGCCCGGCTCCGTTTGATGAACCAGATGCATGATCTCCAAGCCAAACACCTTCCAACCAGCCTGCCGCGACGCGACAAGCTGTTTCGGCTGGCGGAGGAAGATGCGGCTGCCTATTTTACCTACACGTACACCGAGGAGTTGAAGGATGAGTGAGAAGAAGCCCGCACCAGTGGCGAAGGAAGTGCTCCGCTCAGTGAAGGATGGAGCAATCCCGCAGACAACGTTGCACATTCCGATGCCGCCAGGCGGCAAACCGGTTCCGAGTCAGAACCCGTCAAAGCCTGTGAAGTAGTCGCTGTCCAGCAACCATGCCATTTGTCACGTCGAGTGTCGCAATCCGGGATATACTAGTCGGCAACGACCTGCCGTTCACCCTCATCTCCGGCCCATGCCAGATCGAGAGCCGGGCACATGCGGTCGAAGTGGCGGACGCGCTGGTCGGGTTGGCGCGGGCGGCTGGCGTGGCGCTGATCTACAAGAGCAGTTTCGACAAGGCCAATCGCACCAGCGCCTTGGCCGCCCGCGGAGTAGGGATGGCGGCAGGGCTCGATATCCTTGCGGGAATTCGTGAGCAGTTCGGCGTCCCCGTGCTCACCGACGTGCATGACGCCGCCCAATGCGCTCCGGTCGCCGCCGCGGTGGACGTGTTGCAAATCCCGGCCTTCCTCTGCCGCCAGACCGACCTGCTGCTCGCCGCCGGGCACACCGGTGCGGCCATCAACGTGAAGAAGGGCCAGTTCCTCGCCCCGTGGGACATGGCCAACGTCGCCGCCAAGGTCGCCAGCACCGGCAACGAGCGCATCCTGCTCACCGAGCGCGGCGCCTCGTTCGGCTACAACGCCCTGGTGAGCGACATGCGCTCGCTGCCGATCATGGCCGCCACCGGCTACCCCGTGGTGTTCGACGCCACCCATTCCGTGCAGCAACCCGGCGGCCTGGGCGGCGCCAGCGGCGGCCAGCGCGAGTTCGCCCCCGTCCTGGCCCGCGCGGCGCTGGCGGTGGGAGTGGCCGCCGTGTTCATCGAGTGCCACCCCGACCCCGACGCCGCCCCCAGCGACGGCCCGGCGATGATCCCGCTGCGCGACATGCCGGCGCTGCTGGCCCGGCTGGCCGCGTTCGACCGGCTGGCCAAACAGGCCTGATCCGCACGCAACTCCACCGCCGCGCCACGGCGCGCCGACTTGACCGCGGAGTAGCCCCCGCTACGGTCTAGCCACCCCATTCGGCAGGAGGCAGCGATGACGCAGCGCTTCACCATAGGGCGGCGGCACCTCATCGCCGGCGCCTCGGCCACCCTCGCCTTGCCCAGCGTGGTGCGCGCCGCCGCCGCAACCACGCTCAAGTTCATCCCGCAAGTCGACCTCGCCTTCCTCGACCCGGTCTGGACCACCGCCAACGTCACCCGCGGGCACGGCTACATGGTGTTCGACACGCTCTATGGGCAGGACGGCAGCTTCACCCCGCAGCCGCAGATGCTCGCCGGCCACACCGTGGCCAACGACGGCAAGCTCTGGACCCTCACCCTGCGCGACGGGCTGCTCTGGCACGACGGCACCCCGGTGCTGGCCCGCGATTGCGTCGCCAGCATCAAGCGCTGGGCCGCGCGAGACGCATTCGGCGGTGCGCTCATGGCCGCCACCGACGAGCTCTCCGCCCCGGACGACAAGACCATCCGCTTCCGCCTGAACAAGCCCTTCCCGCTGCTCCCGGCCGCCCTCGGCAAGCCCACCACGCCCAACCCGGTGATGATGCCCGAGCGCCTGGCCACCACCGACCCGTTCACCCAGGTGACCGAGATGGTGGGCAGCGGCCCCTACCGGTTCGTGGCCAACGAGCGCGTGCCCGGCGCCCGCAACGTCTACCAGAAGTTCGACAAATACCTGCCGCGCCAGGGCGGCACCCCGGATTGGACCGCCGGGCCCAAGGTCGCCTATTTCGACCGGGTCGAGTGGACCACCATGCCAGACGCCAGCACCAAGCTCGCCGCCATGCAGTCCGGCGAGCAGGATTGGTGGGAGAACCCGACCGCGGACCTGCTCGGCCTGCTCGCCCGCCAGCGGACCCTCAAGGTGGTAAACACCAACCCGACCGGCAACACCAACATGCTGCGCCCCAACCACCTGCAGCCGCCGTTCAACAACCCCAAGGTGCTGCAGGCGGCACTCTACGCCATCGACCAGCAAGCCTGCATGGAGGCCATCGTCGGCAGCGACCCGTCGATGTACCACACCCCCCACGGCGTGTTCTGCCCCAACACCCCGATGGCGAGCGACGTGGCACTCGAGCCGCTTATCGGCCCGCGCGATTACGGGGCGGCACGGGAGAAGCTGAAGGCGGCGGGCTATGGCGGCGAAAAGGTCGCCCTGCTGGTAGCGACCGACTACCCGCAATTCAAGGCCATCTGCGACGTGGTGGCCGACAGTCTAGGCCGGGCCGGCATGAACGTGGACTACGTGGCGACCGACTGGGGCACCATGCTGCAGCGCCGCAACAACCGTGGCCCGGTGACGGAAGGCGGCTGGAGCCTGTTCGCCACCGGCTGGGAGGGCGAGGACCACCTCAACCCCGCCAACCTCTACGCCATGCGCGGCGACGGCAACCTGCCCTCCGCCTGGCCCGGCTGGTGCGTTAGCCCCAAGCTCGAGGCGCTGCGCCAATCCTGGTTCGACGCCACCGATTTGGGCGCGCAGAAGCAAATCTGCCAGGACCTGCAACGCCAGGCCATGCTGGATGTGCCAAGCATCCCGGTCGGCCAGTTCCAGGTGCCCACGGTCTACAATACGCGCATCACCGGCGTGCTGAACGGCTTCGCCACGTTCTGGAACGTGCGGCCGGCGTAAAGCTGGGCGCTAGAGCAGATCCCGATCAGACGGAATCGTCTGATCGGGTGAAGATGCTCGCAAAACAGAGGGTTAGAGCGTGTGAAGTGAGCGGAAGCGAACGGAACATGCTCTAAACCGGCTCCACGAACCGGTCCAGCACGCGCTTGTCGCCCGCCTGGTCGAACGCCACGTCCAGCCGATCGTCGCTCACCGCGTTCACCGTGCCGTAGCCGAACTTCTGGTGGAACACCCGCGCGCCGACCTGCAGCGCGTTCTCCCGCTCCGGGCGTTGCGGCTGTTCCCAGGCCTCGATCACCCGCGGGCGGCGGGCAGTGAGCGGGAATTGGCCGGTGAACACGGTGGGCGCGGTCAGCCGTTGCTCGCGCCCCAGCGCCGCCGACCCGGCGCGTTCGATGTGCGCTTCCGGCAGCTCGTCGATGAAGCGCGACGGGATCGAACTCTGCCAGTTGGCGTAGATCCGCCGGTTCGCCGCATGGCTGATCACCGCCCGCCGCCGCGCCCGCGTGATGCCCACGTAGGCCAACCGGCGCTCCTCCTCGAGCCCCTTGTTGCCGCTCTCGTCCAGCGTGCGCTGCGAGGGGAACACGCCCTCCTCCCAGCCCGGCAGGAACACGGTGTCGAACTCCAGCCCCTTGGCGCCGTGCAGCGTCATCAGGCTCAGCCGGTCGGCGTCGCCCTCCTGGTCGTTCTCCATCACCAGGCTGACATGGTCGAGGAAGCCCGCCAGCGCGTCGAAATCGGCCAGCGCGCGCACCAGCTCCTTGAGGTTCTCCAACCGGCCCGGCGCGTCGGGCGACTTGTCGCGCTTCCACATTTCGGTGTAGCCGCTCTCGTCCAGCACCGTCGCCGCCATCACCACGTGACCGTCCCGCGGCAGCATCTCCCGCCAACGATCGAACCCCTGCAGCAACTCGCGCAGCGCCTGCGCCACCCGGCCCTTTACCGCGCCGTTGCGCGTCACCTGGTCGGCCGCCGCGTAGAGCGACATCGCCCCCGCCCGGGACGCCTCGTGCAGGGTGCGCATGGCGGCGTCCCCCACCCCGCGCCGTGGCACGTTCACGATGCGCTCGAACGCCAGGTCGTCGGCCGGCGAGTGCAGCACGCGCAGGTAGGCGATGGCGTCGCGGATTTCCTGCCGCTCGTAGAACCGCAACCCGCCAACCACGCGGTAGGGCAGGCCCAGGGTGATCATGCGCTCCTCGAACGCGCGGGTCTGGAACGAGGCGCGCACCAGCACCGCCATCTCAGCCAGCGCGTGGCCGTCGCGGCGCAACGACTCGGCCCGGTCGCCCACCATGCGGGCCTCCTCGTCGGAATCCCACAAGCTCACCACGCTCACCTTCTCGCCATCGGCATCGTTGCGGCCGGGGCGCAGCGTCTTGCCGAGGCGGCCCTCGTTGTGCGCGATCAGCCCGGAGGCGGCGGCGAGGATGGGGGCGGTGGAGCGGTAGTTGCTCTCCAGCCGCACGATCTTGGCGCCGGGGAAATCGTGCTCGAAGCGCAGGATGTTCTCCACCTCGGCGCCGCGCCATGAATAAATCGACTGGTCGTCGTCCCCCACGCAGCAGATGTTCTTGTGACTTTGCGCCAACAGCCGCAGCCAGAGGTATTGCACCAGGTTGGTGTCTTGGTATTCGTCCACCAGCACGTAGCGGAACGTGCGGTGATACTGTTCCAGCACCTCGGGCTTGTCGCGCATGATCTCGGTCATGTGCAGCAGCAGGTCGCCGAAATCGGCAGTGTTGAGCGTCGCCAGCCGGGCCTGGTAGTCGGCGTAGAGCGCACGCGCCTGGCCGCCGGCGAAGTCGCTGTCTTCGGCCGCCGTCACCCGCGCCGGGGTCATGCCGCGGTCCTTCCAGCGCTGGATGATCGCCATCAGCGCTTGCGGGGCCCAGCGCTTGGCGTCCACCCGGCCGGCTTCCATCACCTGCTTGAGCAGGCGGAGCTGGTCGTCGCTGTCCAGGATGGTGAAGTTGGACTGCAGCCCGACCAAGGAGGCATGCCGCCGCAGCATCCGCGCGCACAGTGCATGGAAGGTGCCGAGCCACAGCCCCTCCGCCGGCTGCCCCAGGATGGCGCCGACGCGCTCGCGCATCTCGCGGGCGGCCTTGTTGGTGAAGGTCACCGCGAGGACCTGGTTGGGGAAGGCACGCCGGGTCAGCAGGATGTGGGCGAAGCGGGTGGTGAGCACCCGCGTCTTGCCGGTGCCGGCGCCGGCCAGCACCAGCAGGGGGCCGTCCAGGGTTTCGACGGCGGCGCGTTGTTCGGGGTTGAGGCGGCTCAGATACTCGGTCATGCGTCCGCAAGTGGGGTGGCGCGCGCCGCAGCGAAATCCCGCGGGCGACGCATTTGCGCCTTTGCAGCCGGCCGGGCGCGGCGTTCGGGCTCGTTTCCGGCCACGCGGGCGACCAGCGACTCGTAGCGCTGCAGGTAGTCCGCCATCGCCAGGTTCGCCTCCGCCCAGGCCCGCGCGCGCGCCCGCATCTGCGCCACCGCCCGGCCGCCCTCGAGCGTTTCAGCCACGCGCGCGGCCAGGCCCGCCGGGTCGAGAAAGGGTGTCAGCCGGCCGGTCTGCCCTTCAATAACGAACTCCCGCACCGGGGCGGTGTCGCTGGCCACCAGGGCGCACCCGCAGGCCAGCGCCTCCCGCAGCGACCAGGAGGCGACGAACGGGTAGGTGAGATACACATGCGCGTCCGACCGCTGCAGCAGCCGCACGTAGCTCGGGTAGTCGAGCTTGCCCGGGAAATGCACCCGGTCGGGGTCGATCCGGCTGCCCAGCTCGCCCAGCATGTGTTCCCGCCAGGTGCGCCCGGCGATGCGCGCGCCGTAGCTGACGCCGTCGCCGCCGGCCAGCACCACGCGCGCGTCCGGCCGCGCCTGCAGCAGGGCGGGCAGGCTGCGCATCATGGTGTGGAAGCCGCGATAGGGCTCCAAATCCCGCGCCACGAACGTGACCAGCCGGTCCTTGGACGCGATCGCCACCCCGCCGATCACCGTGTCCCGCGCGCCTGGTTGGGGGCGGCAGACCTCGAGGTTCACGCCCTCGGGCAGCAGCGTGATGGCGGGGCGGGCCCAGGCCGGGTAGGTCTCGCGCTGGAAGCGGGTGGGCGTGTGGCCGTGGCCCGGGTTGCTCAGCGCCAGCAGGTTCACGGCGTTCTTGGCCCGCACTCCGGCCGCCGCGTCCGGGCTGAGCGGGAACTCCGGGTCGAACCCCACATCCTGGCCGGCCAGCGCGTAGAAATACTCGTGATAGCCGAGTAGCGGCGCGCCGGGCCAGACGTCGCCCAGGTTGAGCAGCTCGCCCCAGCCGTGGTGGCCGATGATGATGTCGGGCATGAAGCCGAGGCGCTTCAGCTCCGTCGCCGCAGCCGCAACCGCCTGCGCGCGCGCCATGGCATGGGCGAAATCCTGCGCGTCCGGGTGGGTCGGCAGGTCGGGGCGGCCCGGCGGGCGGTAGGCGATGCGGCGCACGCCGGGCATGGTGTTGGCGTTGGGCTCGCCGATGAACACCACGTCGTGGCGCTGCTGCGCCAGCAGGTGGCGGACGAGGTGGACGAACTGGCCGGGGAAGTTCTGGTGGACGAAGAGGTATCGCATGGCCGCGCGGCTCGGCGCGTTACCGCCCCCGCCCGCGCGGCGCCGGCTTGGCGGGGAGCTTGGCCATCGCGGTGGATTTCGCCGGCGATGCGGGCTTGGCCCCAGGCTTGACCACAGGCTTGGCGGCCGGTTTGGCCACCATCTTGGACGGTCGCGCCGCCGTCCGCGGCTGCGGCACCAGGGCGACGCAAAACGCCTCCAGCGGCGCCAGGCTGGCTGCCTCGCACGCCTCGCCAGACGCTACCGGGCCGATCGCCGACCCGTCCGTAAAGGTGCCGCTTACCTGCAGCGCGTGGGTTTCGGCCGCTTTGCCGCGCAACCGCGCCCGCAGCCCCAGGATTGGCAGCGCCATGCCGCGGCTGCCGCAGAACTGGCCGCCCTCCGCCCAGGGCGACAGCCAGCCGCGGCCCAGCACGGCCTGGTACTCGATGTCCTGCGGCGACACCTCGGCCCGGCGCGGCGAAAGCGCGAAGCCCTCCACCCAGCGGCCACTGGCGCGCTCGCCCACCCAATCGCCCAGTCGCGCCAGCACGTCCCCACGCGATTGCACGTGCGCCGCGACCTCCGCGTCCCCCACCGCGGGGCCAGCCGGCGCCTGCGCCCGGGCCGCTTGCGCCGCCCCGTTGATCGCCGGCGCGCCCTCGATCAGCCGTGTCACCTGCAGCTTCGGCGCCTCGTTCTTGCTGTGCTTGTCCTGGTAGACCGTCATCAGCACCTGCGCCGGCCCCTGCGACACCCGGATCAGCGCCGCCGAGTCGAGCGCGCCCAGCCAGCCGTCATCGCGGAACCCGGCGATCGACACGCCCTGCCCCGACGCGCCCGGCGGCACCGACAAGCGCGCCCCGGGCAGCCCGGTCTTCGGGTCCGGCGGGGTGGAGCCGGGGCTGTGATGCACGCAGTAGACCCCGGTCTCGAGCGTCATCAGGTGCGCAGAAGACTGCAGCTCGGTGATCAGCGCTTGGGCGGTTTTGGCGTCGGGCATGCGGGGCGTTCCGGTCCGGGGTTGCGTTCAGATGGCAGGATTCAGTCGCGAAGGCGATGGAATTTGGCACGCACTGGTCTGTACCGCAGCACCCGGGCTCAGCCGCAACAGCCAGTCGTTCAGCGCGGCCGCGGGCAGGCCGAGCGGCAGCAGGTGGCCCCACCCGGTACGGCGCATCCGCTCCGCCGGGGTGCCGAGGTCGAACGCGGCCACCCGCAGCCCGGCGCGCCAGAGATGGCCTAGCGTGAAGCACCAGGTTTCCGGCCAGATCGAGGGCAGCAGGCCGAAATCCGCCCGCTGCGCCTGGATCAGCGCCACCACCTCCGCGTCGTGGTAGCGGCCGGTGACGAACACGGGGCCGGCAGCCAACAGCCGCTCGTCGTCGGCGGTGGAGCCGACCACGGTGAAGCGCAACGGCAGGCGGCGGCGCTGGGCGTCCGCCACGCAGCCGAGCAGCACCTCGAAGCCCTTTTCCAGCCCGATCCCGCCCACCGCCACCACGTGCTGCACCGCTCCCGTGGGCGGCGGCGGCGGGATGGCGAGGTCGTCCTCCCAGCGCTCGATGGCGGGATGCAGGAGCGGAAAATGGCGCCGCATGCGCCGGGCCACGTCGGCCGAGGGCGCCACCACCCGGGCGGACGCCGCGAGCGAGGCGGTCGAGCGGGCGACCAGGGCGGCCGGGCCGATCGGGTCGGCCAGGTGGCTGCCATGGGCGTCCACGCAGCGCTCGCACTCGGCGATGGCGGGTTCGCCGCAATAGCTCTGCTGCCGCACCAGCGCGATGCGCGGGCAGAACCAGGCGTAGTCGTGCACGAACACATCCTGCGGGACGGCCAGGCGGGCGGCGAGTTCTAGGATGTCGGGCGGGTGCCCCATTGTGTGGTGCAGCTCCACCCGCGCCACCCCGTCCGCGCGCAGCAGCCGCAGCAAAGCGGGCCACTCGGCGGGCAGGCGGAAGCGCAGGTTGGGCGTGTTGCCGTCGCCGACCACCACCGCGCCCGCCGCCGGGCGCAGCAGCACGGGGCGCGTGCCCGCCGCGCGCCACGCCGCCGCGCGCTGCGCCACCACCCGCTCCACCCCGCCGCCCGCGTCGTGACTGACCAGCGCCACGGCCGCCGCCTGCCGGCCCGCCGCCCAGCGCAGCGCATCGATGGCGCGGCGGGCCGGCGCCAGCGGGTCCTGCGCCCGCCAGTCGCGGATCGTTTCATGGTAGCCGGGGTGCAGCCGCTCCAGCAGCGCGCTGTTGCGCTCGAGCAGCGGGCGGCGGGCGGAGCCGAACGACGCCGCCCCCTCATGCGCGACGTAGCAGCCCGGCACCGCCACGTGCCGCCAGCCTTGCTGCCGGGCGCGCAGGCACCAGTCGTTCTCCTCGCCATAGCCCTGCGCGAACACGTCCTCGCGGAACGGCCCGACCGCCTCCAGGCACTCGCGCCGGATCAGCATGCAAAACCCGACGCCGACCGGGATGTCCACCGTGGCCGCCCCATTGGCCCGGCGCGCCAGGGCGGTGAGCGCCGCCGGGTCGGCGGGGGGGTTGCCGCCCGCCGGGTCGGGGTAGCTGAGGATGGTGGCTTCATTGGACAGCGGGCAGGCGCTGGCGACGTCGGGCGCGGAATGCAGCGCCTCGCCCAACGCCTGCAACCAACCCGGCGGCACCAGCGCGTCACTGTTGAGCAGCGCCACGTCGCGCCCGGCCGCCGCCCGCATGCCGGCATTGGCCGCGCCGGGAAAGCCGCGATTGGCCGGCAGGGAGATGAGGTTGACCCGGCGGTCGCCCCGCGCCAGGCCGGTGACCGCAGCGACCAACGCCGCGTCGGGGCTGGCGTCATCCACCACATGCAGGGTGCATCCCGCCGGCAGGCTGGCAAGCACCGCGCGCAGGCAAGCCAGCGTGACCGCGAGCCCGCGATACACCGGCACCACCACATCCACCGCTCGCCGACGCCCGCCCCCGCTCCTGCTCCCCCTGGGAGAGGGCCGGGGTGAGGGGCCACACCCGAGCTCTGGCCGCAGTGCAAACGGGTGCACCGGGCTGCCCAGCAGCGCCCGACGATCAGGCCCAACCACCTCGATCACCCCACCCGGCAACGCGGCGGCCCGCACATGCAGGCGGCGCGGCTGGGCTAGCGGGCGGTCAAGCCTCACATCCGCCACCGCCCGCAACGTCACCGCCCGCCCCGCCACCGTCACCACCGGCGCCTTGCCCGGGTTGCGCGGATGCCAGGCCCAGCCGACCAGGTCGCCCTGCTCGCCCAGCGCGGCGAACCCCTCGCAGCCGCCGATCGCCGCCAGGTCCACCGGGCTGCCGAGCAGCGCCACGCCGCCCCGGCTCACCGCCAGCCGCGCGCCTGCGGGCACCCGGCAGCGCCCCGCCCGCCAGCGCGGCACCAGCACGGCCCCGTCCAGTTCCAGGTCCGCCGCTGCGTCCGCATGCAGCCAGCCATCCGGGCTGACCGCGCACCAGCCGGGATACCCTGCCGCGTCGGCCACCGCCTGCGCCAAGCCATGCACGTGCGGTGGGATGGCGTGGTGGCCCAGCGCCGCCGCCATCGCGCGCAGCGCTTCCGCCACCTGGCCCAGCCGCAACGCGCAGGCGGCCAGGCCGGTCCACGCCTCCAGCACGTCCCACCGCGCGGCGATGGCGGCGAACAGCGGCGCGGCAGCCGCGGGGTCGGCCGCGCGCAGGTGGGCGAGCGCCAGGCTCAGCGCGACCATGTCGTCCTGCGGCAGGATGCGGCGGGCGCGGTCCAGCCAGCGCAGCGCCTCCGCCGGGTCCGCGGCGGCATTGCCCCGGCGCCAGGCGTCGCTCGCCAGGTCCGACCACAGCGCCCCGGTGGTGCGGCCGGGCTCAGCCTCCTCCGGTGCTGCCACCTCGGGTCGTTATGCTCTAATCGGCGGCGGAGGACTGGATGGCCGCGCGCGGGTCCCGGTCGGGCGGCGCGGGCAGGGCCGCGAGGTCCGCCGCCGCTTCGGCCACGCCGCGGCTATGCGCCCGCTCCAGCCACATGCGCGCCTGCGGCAGGTCCCGCTCGCCGGCCAGGTCCCGCGCCAAATAGCGGCCGAGCATCATCTGCGCGTAGGCGTGGCCCTTTTCCGCCGCCTGGCGGAACCAGCGTTGCGCCACCGGCCGGTCCATCGCCACGTCGTGCCCACCGCCATACAGCGCGCCGACGGCGAACATGGCGCCGATATGGCCCTCCTTGGCGGCCCCCAGGAACAGCTCGAGCGCGGCCTTGTGGTCCCGGCTGCCACCGCGCCCGTTCACCAGCATCTCCGCCAGCGCGACCCGGGCATCCACCAGCCCGGCCTCGGCGGCGCGGCCGATCCAAACGCGGCCCTCGGCCTCGTTGCGCTCCACGCCACGGCCTTCCGCCAGCATGCGGCCATACCAGTGCTGCGCCGTGACCACCCCTTCGGCGGCCTTGCGCAACCATTGCGCGGCGCGGTGGTCATCGCGTTCCACGCCAACGCCCTCGGCCAGGCAGACGCCGAAATTGAACGCCGCTACCAGGTCACCACTCTGTGCCGCCTGCTCGAACCACTCGCGCGTGCGAATGCGGTCCTCCTCGTTGCCGGCGCCCTTCAGCAGCAGGTTGGCCAGGTCGGACTGGGAGGCGGTGTGGCCCAGCTCGGCGGCCTGGCGGAACCAGCGGGCGGCCTCGTCGGGGTCGCGCGCCATGCCGGCCCCGGTGAGGTGCAGCAGGGCGAGCGCGCGCGCGGCGGCGGCGTGGCCGAGGGCGGCGGCACGCTGGAACCAGATCGCGGCCTCGGCATAGTTCGGCGGCAGGTCACCGCCCTTGGCGTAGATGTCGCCCACCAGCGCCGCCGCCTCCGCGTCCCCGCCCAGGGCGGCGCGGCGCAGCCAGGATTCGCCGCTCAGCCGGTCGGTCGGCACGCCGCGCCCCTCCATCAGCGCGAGGCCCCAGCGCGCCTGGGCCGGACGAACGCCCGACTCCGCGGCCCGGCGGTAATGCTGCGCCGCCCGCGCGGCACTGCGCTCGACGCCCATGCCGTGCTCGAGCATCACGCCGTAGAGATAGACCGCCATCGGCAGCCCGGTGGCGGCGGCCTCCGACATCAGGCCGGCGGCCTCGGGCTGCGCGGTTTCCGCCGGGGTGCCGTTGGCCCGCAGCAGCGCCAGGCCGAGCTTGCCCTGCGCGCTGTTGCCGGTGGCGGACTGGCGATACAGCGCCTCGGCGGCCGGCAGGTCCCGCATGTCGAGCGGGCCCGAGGTAAGGATGGTGGCGAGCACGGCCTGGCCGTCCGCCGAGCCGCCCTCGGCCGCCTTGCGGGCCCATTTGGCCGCGGTGACGTAATCGGGCCCGCCGCCGCCGGACTCGCCACGGGGTGCCGCGCTGAACAGGCCGTTGGACCCGTCGGCCGGTCGCGCCAGGCCATGCAGGTACATGGCGCCAAGCCGGGCTTGCGCCGCCAGGTGGCCGCCATCGGCCGCCCGCTCGAGCCAGGCCACCGACTCCGACACGCTCGGCGGCACGCCAGACGCTTCCATGTAGGCGCGCCCGACGCGGAACTGGGCCTCGGGGTCGCCACGCCGGGCCAGCCGGCCCAACAGGGCGAACGCCGCTGCTGCCTTGCCCCGCGCGACCAGCCGGTCGGCCCGCTTCAGCCCAGAACGCCCGGGCCATAGGTCGCCCAAGTGCCAACGCATGCCCATCACAGCCCCGCCATCAGCGATCCGAAGGGTGACGAACCGCGCCGGTCACGGCTCGCGCATTCCGTCCATCGCCACCGGCAGAGCGCGGCTGAACAGGTAGCTCAGCACGGTGCGCTTGCCCACCATCACGTCCGACGTGACTGGCATGCCCGGGCTCACCTGGAAGCCCTTCGGCGTGTCATGCAGGCCGATCTGGTCGAGCGAGACGCGGATCCGGTAGTAGTTCTTGGTCGTGTCGTTCTCGGGCATGCGCGTGATCGCGCGGGTCGGCTGCTCGTTCTGCTCGCTGGCGAAGCTGTCCGGGCTCACCACCTGCACGGTGCCGTGCGCCATCCCGTAATGCGTGTACGGGAAGGTGTCGAACTTGATCATCACCTTGTCGCCCGGGTGCACAAAGCCGGCGTCGGCACCCGCGACCCGCGCCTCGACGTCCAGTGGCGCATCGTGCGGCACCAGCGTGGTGAACGGGTCGCCGGATTGCAGCACGGAGCCGACCGAGACATGCGCCACCGTCAGCACGGTCGCGTCCGCCGGGGCGCGCAGCTCCACCAGGCTGCGGCGCAGCTCGGCCTTGCGCAGGTTGCCGGCCGCCTCGTCGAGCTTGCGCTGCGCGTCGGTTTCGTCCTGCAGGGCCTTGGCGTGCCAATCCTGGTCGTAGGCGGCTGCCTCGGAATGCATCGCCTGCAGGTCCTGGGTGGCGGATCTGGCTGTCTGCTGCGCCTCGCTCAGGCCGCGCTGCACGTCGAGCTTGGCGTCGGTGGCTTGCAGCAGGTTGAGCTGGCTGCCCCAGCCGAGTTGCTGCAGCTCGCGCCGCTTGCCCTCGACGGTCTGCGCCACCTGCACGCGGTCGGAGTAGGACTGGATGTCCCCAGTGGCCTTGGCCAGCGTGGCCTGCAGGCCGGCGATCTTCTGGCCGTAGTTCTGCAGGCGCGCCTGGCGTTCGGCCCGGCGCTGCAGGAAGATGGATTGCTGCACCGCCGCCGCCGGGTCGGCGCTCACCGGCTGGTAGTCAGTATCGGTGGCTTCGGCATGCAGCCGCAGCGCTTCGGCTTGCAGGCTCTGCACCGCCAGGTTCAGCGCGGTGGTGTCCGCACTGGAATAGGTCGGGTCGAGCCGGCCGAGCAGGTCGCCCTTGTGCACCATCTGGCCCTCCTGCACGTCGATCTCGCGCACGATGGAGGGGTCGAGCGGTTGCACGACGATGGTGCCGGCCACGGCCGCGATCTTGCCGTTGGCGGTCACCACCTTGTCGATCGGGATCAGCCCGGCGGCCAGCGCGCAGGCGCCGAACAGGCTGGCCACGCTCCAGATCACCACCCGCGCCGGGCCGCGCTGGCGCGCCTCCAGCAGGGCGGCGGAGGGCGAGTAGAACTCCAGCAGCGCCGGCATCTGCGCCGACTGGCCGCGGGTGAGGCGTGTGCCCGGCGAGGTGGTGACGCTCATTGGTGCAGCTCCCGTTGCATTGCCTTAATCCCCTTGGGCCGCGATCGGCGCCAGCAGCGCGGCGCGGGCGCGCTCCGGGTCCATGTGTCGGTTCTGCTGCAGCCAGAGCGCGCGATAGATCGGGCAGCGCTCGAGCAGCACGGTATGCGGGGCGATGTCCATCACCCGGCCGCGGTCCATCACCAGGATCAGGTCGCATTCCACCAGCGAGGCCAGGCGGTGCGACACGATCATCATCGTCCGCCCGCGCCCGATGCGGGTGAGGTTGGCGTTCACCAGCGCCTCGCTTTCCGGGTCGAGCGCGCTGGTCGCCTCGTCCAGGATCAGGATGCGCGGGTCGGTGATCAGCGCGCGGGCGATCGCCAGGCGCTGCTTCTGGCCACCGGAGAGGTTGGCCGAGCCTTCCTCCACCCAGGTCTCGTAGCCCTGCGGCAGCCGCTCGATGAACTCCTCCGCCCCGGCCAGCCGCGCCGCGCGCACCGCGTCCTCGATGGTGAGGCCGGCGCGCCCGGCGGTGATGTTGTCCCGCACGGTGCCGCGAAACAGGAAGTTGTCCTGCAGCACCACGCCGAAGGAGCGGCGCAGATGGGCGAGGTTGATCTCGCGCAGCTCGGCGCCGTCGATCTTGAGGAAGCCGTTATACTCCCGGTTCACGCCCTGCAGCAGCCGCGTCAGGGTGGACTTGCCGGAGCCCGACCGCCCGACCACGCCCAGCATGGTGCCGGCCGGGACGGAGAAGCTCACCCGGTCCAGCGCGGGGGAGCGGCCGGTCGGGTAGGTGAAGGTCAGGTCCTCGAACGAGATCGCGCCCTCGAACTCCGGGCGCAACCCGGCGCCGCTCTGCTGCTCGGGCTGGTTGTTCAACACCGAGCCGACCTCGCCCACCGCCGCACGCGCCTCCGTCAAGTCCTCGATCAGCCGCGCCAGGCCCACCAGCGGCTGGGTGACGCGTCCGCCCAGCATCATGAACGCCACCAGCGCGCCGATGCCGATGTCGGACTGGTTCTCCAGCACGAGGTAGGCGCCCACCATCAGCACACCACGGTTGATGAACACCTCGATCGGGGTGATCAGCGTGTGGGGCCAGTTGGACAGCCGCCCCGCCTCCAGCCGCAGCTCGCCGGCATTGGCCACCCGCGCGTCCCACTCGGTGCGGCGTTGCGGCTCGAGCGCCAGCGACTTGAGGGTGCGGATGCCTTGCACGCTCTCCACCAGCACGCTGCTCTTGTCGGCCTCCGCCACCTGGACCTTGCCGACCAGGCGCCCGATCGGCTTCAGGAAGCACAGGATGACGAGCGCGATGACCACCGCCGCCGCCACCACCATCCAGGCCAGGGTGGCGTTCATCCAGAACAGGAACGGCAGCAGGAAGACCAGGGTAACGCTGTCGAGGAAGGTGCCCATCACCTTGCCGGTGACGAACTCGCGCACCTTGTAGATCTGCATCAGGCGGAACACGGTCTGCCCGGCCTGGTGGCGCTCGAAGTAGTCCAGCGGCAAGGTCAGCAGCTTGCTGAAGAGCTGCAGTTGCAGCCGCGTGTCCACCCGGGTGGAAACCACCTGGATCAGCTCGCGCCGGGCATAGCCGAGCAGCGTCTCGTAGACCGCCGCGATCACCAGGATGGAGCTGAGCAGCACCAGGGTGGACATGCTCTGGTGCCCGACCACGCGGTCGATCACCGACATGATGAGCAGCGGCGGGATGATGGTCAGCAGCGACAGGGTGACGGAGGCCAGGCCGATATCCTTCATCAGCTTGCGCTGACCGAGCACCAGCCGCATGACGTAGCCGAGCGAGAAGTGCTGCTCGGTCTCGGCCGCCCCGCGGGCACGGCGCACCAGCACCGCCTCGCCGCCCCAAAGCTGCGACAGGCGCAGCCGGTCCACCGCCACCGCGTCCTGCCCGGCGGAGCGCGGGTCGCGCACCCAGATGATCTGCCGCGCTTGGTCGGCGCCGACCAGCACGCCGGCCGAGCCATCGGTGAACAGCAGGGCAACCGGGGCGATCTGGCCGCCGCTGGACGAGCTCGCCAGGCGCATCAATTGCGGCCAGGCCAGCCGGCTCGCCTTGGCCACCAGCCCGCTGTTGCGCAGCCAGGTGACGAGCGAGGCGGGGGATGGCACTTGCTCGCCGGCGTCCAGGTGGTAGTCGGTGCGGTCGAGGTCATAGCCGTGGTGCCGGGCCACTGCGGCGATGGCCAGCAGGCGCATCTCGGCGGCGTCGAAGGCCTTGTCGTTGGGGCCGACCGTGCCGGGATTGATGGCAGGATCGCGCTGGTTCGCGTCGGTTTTGTCCACGACCGAAGTTCCTCTTCTCGTAGTTAACCGCCCCGCTCCACGCCGCGGTCGAGGCGTTCTACGCATCTCCTCACGAAAAAGGGAAGCCGCGCGCGCAGCAGAATCGACCATTCACGCAGAGAAAACGCAATTCTTTCGGAACCTTTTGGCAACCTTTTGCGGAATGCTCCCGTCCCGCTTGCCCTTTCTGCCAGCGCTGGCAAGGTCCCGAGTTGCGCCCCCGTAAGGAGACTTTGTGGTAATGGACATTCGTCGCGCGAATGAGACGGATTTGCCGGAAATCCAGGCCATCTATGCTCATCATGTGCTGAACGGCACTGGCACGTTTGAGGAAGTGCCGCCCTCGCTGGAGCAGGTGGCCGCCCGCTACGCCGCCACCGCCGGGCGCGGCTGGGCCTGGCTCACCGCCAGCGACGCCACCGGCGTGCTGGGCTACGCCTACTACACCCAGATGCGCGACCGCTCGGCCTACCGCTACACCGCCGAGGACAGCATCTACGTGCGGGAGGACGTGCGCGGCCAGGGCGTGGGCAAGGCGCTGGTCGCCCGCCTGCTGGAGGAGGCGCAGGCCGCCGGGTTCCGCCAGATGGTGGCCGTGATCGGGGACAGCGAGAACGTGGGCTCGGTCGGCATGCACGTGTCGCTGGGCTTCCACCATGTCGGCACGCTGCGGGCGGTGGGGCTCAAGTTCGGCCGCTGGCTCGACACCGTCACCATGCAGAAGAGCCTGGGCGCTGGGGACGAGGCGATCGTCGAAGCATAACGACCGACACTTGTATTCAAGGTAGCGCACGTTAAGGATGCGGCGCGGGATTGGCCGTATGGGTCCCGTCGGCCGCTGAGGACGCATGTATGAGCCAGGGATTGTCGCGCTTGGAGTTCGGCACCGCCGATATCGAGAACGTCATGGCGGCGTTGAGCTCGCACGAGATCGATGGCCTGGCGTTCGGCACCATCCAACTCGATGCGGCCGGCACCATCCTTCGGTTCAACGAGATGGAAGGCAAGATCACCGGCCGTGACCCGGCCAAGATGGTGGGCAAGAACTTCTTCACCGAGGTGGCGCCGTGCACGAACACGCCGGTGTTCAAGGGCGCGTTCGACCGCGGGGTGAAGGCGGGGACGCTGAACGTGATGTTCGAATACACGTTCGACTACGTGATGACCCCCACCCGAGTGAAGGTGCATATGAAGAAAGCGCTGGCCGGGGATGGCTACTGGGTGTTCATCAAGCGGCTCTGAGCGGCTAGGGGCCTTGCCGCCGCTCGCAAACGATGACGCGGCGGGCTGGTGGCAGGCGCCGCACGCGCTGCCCCGCTTCCTTACCGACCTGATCCGGAGCGAAGCCACAGCACTGCGGCCCGGCCTGCCCCCGCTCGCGTTGGGCGGGCAACTCGAGCAGCCGCTCGGGGCGGCCGGCGCCGGCCTCGACAGCTTGGAGCGCCTGCAGGTGGCCGCCGCCGTCTCCGAGGCGTTGCACATGCAGCGCAGCGGGGTGGCCGACCGCCTGCTGGCCGCGGCCACCCTCGGCGAGTGGTGCGACGTGGCGGCTGCCTCGCTAAGCTGGGCCAGCAGCGAGCTGACCTTCCGCAGCTCGGGCAGCACGGGGGCGCCCAAGGCCGCCAGCCACGCCTTGGCCGAGCTGCAGGCCGAAGCGGCGGACCATGCAGCCCGGCTCGGCCCGGTGCGGCGGGTGCTTTCGGCGGTGCCCTGCCACCACATCTACGGCTTCATCTTCACCATCGCCCTGCCCTGCCGCCTGGCGACGCCCGTGGTCGACATCCGCGCCTGGTCGCCCGCCGCCGTGCTGGGCGAGGCAGAAGCCGGTGACGTCATCATCGGCTACCCGGAGTTCTGGGCCGCAATCCTGCGCGCCTGCAGCGACGGGTGGCGACCCGGCGTGGTCGGCGTCAGCTCCACCGCCCCCCTGCCCGACAGCACCGCCGCGGCCCTGCTCGCCGCCGGGTTGGCGCGCCTAATCCAAGTTCACGGCTCGTCCGAAACCGCCGGGATTGGGCTGCGCGAACAGCCCGGCGCGGCCTACCAACTGCTGCCCGCCTGGCACCGCACCGCCGATGGCAGCCTCGCCAAGCCCGGCGCCGCCCCGGTCGCGCCACCCGATGCGCTGGAGTGGGTCGGGGAGCGGCACTACCGCTTGACCGGCCGCAAGGACGGCATGGTGCAAGTGGCCGGGCTGAACGTCTCGCCACGCCGGGTCGAAGCCGTGTTGTGCGAGCATCCGGAGGTGGCGGCCGCCGCCGTGCGTCTGATGCGGCCCGGCGAGGGTGCGCGGCTGAAGGCCTTCGTCGTCCCGCGGGACCCGGCGAGCGACGCGAGCGCGCTGCGGGCGGCGCTGCACGGCTTTACCACCGCCCGGCTCAGCACGGCGGAGCAACCCCGTGCCTACACGCTCGGCCCGGCCTTGCCGGTGGACCCGATCGGCAAGCTCACCGACTGGGTGATCGACACGGACCCGAGGCAACCCCACGTGGCCGCGCCACCTTAGAGCCGACAGACACGGCCAAAGACTGTCGGAGACGCGCACCATGCCCCCCAGCGACCACGATCAACTCGCCCTCCAGACCGCATCCGGCGCGCCCGTGCCAGCCGACCCGGCAGCGCTATCCCCGCTCACCGACCCGGGCGAGCGCCGCGGCGAGATGCTGTATCGCCGCTTCGGCCGCACCGGCGAGCAGGTCTCCGCCATCGGCATCGGCGGCTTCCACCTCGGCAAGTCCGCCGTCAGCGACGACGAGGCGGTCCGCCTGGTGCACCAGGCGATCGACCGCGGAATCAACTTCGTCGACAATTGCTGGGACTACAACAAGGGCCGCTCGGAGCTGCGGGTGGGCGTGGCGCTGGACCAGGGCGGCTACCGGGACCGGGTGTTCCTGATGACCAAGATCGACGGCCGCACCAAGCAGGAGGCTGCCAGCCAGATCGACACCTCGCTCAAGCGCATGCGCACCGACCGCATCGACCTGGTGCAGCACCACGAGATCCTGCGCTACGACGACCCGGACCGGGTGTTCGCCGAGGGCGGCGCCATGGAGGCCCTACTCGAGGCCAAGCAGGCCGGCAAGCTGCGCTACATCGGCTTCACCGGGCACAAGGACCCGCGCATCCACCTGCAGATGCTGGCGGTGGCGGCGGAAAACGGCTTCCTGTTCGACGCCGTGCAGATGCCGCTCAACGTGATGGACGCGCATTTCCGCAGCTTTGCCCACCTCGTGCTGCCGCGCCTGGTGGAGCAGGGCATCGCGGTGCTGGGCATGAAGAGCTTTGCCGACAGCGTGATCCTGAAGAGCCAGGCGCCGATCCAGCCGGTGGAATACCTGCACTACTCGCTGAACCTGCCGACCAGCACCGTCATCACCGGAATGGAAAATCAGCGCGATTTGGACCAGGCATTCGAAGCGGTGCGCAGCTTCCAGCCGATGGACCACGCGCAGGTGGCGGACCTACTGGCGCGCGCCCGGCCGTATGCGCTGAAGGGCAAATACGAGCTGTTCAAGACCAGCGCCACCTTCGACGGCACGGCAAAGAACTCGGAGTGGCTAGGCGACGACGTGGCTTCGGTGGCCGAACTCGCCCCGGTGATGGAGTAGCGCCACGCGACCGGCTCGCGTATGTTGCTCTATGGAAAGCTGAGCGCACTCAAACCGAACAGCTCCCGCCGGGCCTGCCGGCGGTTATGGGTCTCGATCATCACGCAGAGCGTGGCCAACCCGGCGATGCTCAGTGTGACTGAGCCGGCAATCACCAGCCCGATGAATGGTTGCATAACGGCGCTTCTTCTTATTGGGAGAGCAGCATAGAGAAGTCGGCGCCAGCTGCGTTGCCCTGGTTACGCAAGTCAGCCCTGCCAGTGTTGCGCGAGAACATTGCAGCTTCGTTAACGCAACTCACCGTGCGGGGCATATCGGGGTTTCATCTCGCGCGTCTCCTCCAGCCCGATCCCCACCGCCAGAGCGGCCGCGGCGCAGCCCGACAGCGCCAGGAACGCGCCCGTCCAGCCTAACTGGCCCACCAACATGCCGCTGAACACGCCGGACAGCGCGCCGCCGATGCCCTGCAGCATGTTCACCGTGCCCAGCGCGGTCTGCGTCCGCCCGCTGCCCCAGGTGAGGTCCGCCACCAGCACCGGCACCGCCACGCCGAGCAGCCCGGAGCCCACGCCGTCCAGCACCTCGGCCGGGATCAGCCACACCGGGTCGCTCAGCAGCGCCGACAGCACGCCGCGCACCAGCAGCACGGCGCAGGCGATCACCAGCAAATGGCGCCGGCCCCGCTTGTCCGCCAGCGACCCGGCCCAGAGCGCCACCGGGATCATGGTGAGCTGGGCGACGATCACGTAGCCGGCCACCCACCCGGTCGCGTTGGCGCCCACGGCCACCAGATGCTGCCCGAGCAGCGACAGCATGGCGCCGTTGCCGAGGTTGAACAGCGCCAGCGCCAAGGCCAGCAGCAACACCTGGCGGTTGAGCAGCACGTCACGGACTGGGTGGCTGTGATCCTGCTCGTCTGGCTCCGCTTCGTGCCAGCCATGCGCGCGGCGGCCGTTCCAGGCCTTGCGCGGGGTGGTCAGCACGGTCGCGATCGCCGCCGCCGCCATGGCGCCGAACACGAAGAAGGCGGTGCTGGTTTGGCCGAGCGCGCCGCCAGCGCCGATCAGCAGCGCCGCCGAGAGGATCCCGGCGTGGTTGGCCGCCTGGTTGCGCCCTTGCTGGGCGGGGAAGCGCCGCTTGCCCACCATGCCGAGCGTGAGCGACGCCATCGCCGGCAACAACAGGGTTCCGCCGCTCGCCGCCAGGAACTGCGCCAACAGCACGGCGACGAAGCTGCGCGCGACCAGCAGCAGCAAGGTGCCGAGCAGGATCGCCGCGCATGACAGCGCGAGCAGCAGCCGCGGGCGCCCGGTGCGGTCGGCCAGTGCGCCGGCCGGGGTGTTGAGAACCAGGGTCGCGAGCCCCACCACGGTCCCGACCAGCCCGATGCGGCTGGGGCCCCAATGGGCGTCCTGCGCCAGCCAAGTCGACAGGAACGGGCCGAGCCCGCCCTGGATGTCGCCGGTGAAGTAGTTGATGGCCGCCAGATGGACGGTCGGCGACATGGCGACTCGCTTGGCTGGCCCGGGCTTGGCGTGGCTGGCAGAGCATCACGCTGGGCCGACGGGCGCAAGCGGGCCGCTTCAGCGCAGCGGGCGGTGCGCGGTCTCCGGCGCCGAGAGGGTGGCGGCGAGGGTGATCGTGGCCAGCGCGATCAGGTAGCAGGAAATGCCGAAGCTGCTGCCGGTGCCGCGCAGGATGGCGGCGGCGATGAGGGGCGTGAACCCGCCGCTCAGCGCCGCGCCAATCTGGAACCCCATCGACGCCCCGCTGTAGCGCACGCCGGTGCTGAACAGCTCGGACATGAAGGTGGCGCCGACGCCGAACATCACGCCCTGCCCCACGCCCACCGCCACGCCGATCGACAGCGTGATCAGCAGCGTGTCCCGCGTGTCGAGCAGGCCGAACACCGGAAAGGCGAACGCCATCGAGAACAGGCAGGCGAAGATGTACAGCGGCTTGCGGCCGAACCGGTCGGAGAGCCAGCCATAGCCGGGCGTGATCAGCATCTGCAGCAAAGCCGCCAGCTCGATCGCGTTCAGGATCACGCCACGCGGCAGCCCCAGCCGGCCGGTGACGTAAACGATGGAAAACACCGTCCCGATCACCGCCCAGGCGATTTCGGACACCTTGAGCGCGATGGCGGTGAAGAACATGCGGCGATGCTGGGTCAGCACCTCCATGAGCGGGGCGCGCCGCACCTCGGCCTGCGCCAGCAACCGTTGGAAGGCCGGCGTTTCCACCAGGCTCAGCCTGATCCACAGCCCCACCGCCACCAGCACGATGCTGACCAGGAACGGGATGCGCCACCCCCAGGCCAGGAACTGCGCGTCCGGCATGAGGCCCGACACCAGGGCGAACACGGCGATGGACGCCAGCACGCCGAACGGGCTGCCCGCCTGCACCAGGCTGCCGAACAGGCCGCGCCGGTGCGGGCGCGCGTTCTCCACCATCATCAGCACCGCACCACCCCACTCGCCGCCGATGCCGACGCCCTGTACCAGCCGCAGCGCGATCAGCAGGATCGGCGCCAGGATGCCCACCTGGCCATAGGTCGGCAGGCAGCCGATGAGGAAGGTGCCGGCGCCCATGATGATGACGGTGAGCGCCAGCATGCGCTTGCGGCCGACGCGGTCGCCGAAATGGCCGAACAGGGCGCCGCCGAGCGGCCGGGCCAGGAACCCCACGCCATACGCGGCCACGGAAATCAGCGTGCCGACCGCCGGGTCGGCGCTGGGGAAGAACAGCTTGCCGAACACGAGCGTGGCCGCGGTGCCGTAGAGGGTGAAGTCGTACCATTCGATCATGCTGCCCACGATGCTGGCAAAAATGATCCGCCGCAGCGCCGCCGGTGGCACCAGGCCCGCCTCGGCATCATCGGCAGTCAGGAACATGCGGCCACTCCCGGCTTGCAGCGCGGCTTCGCGCCACCTCGCGGGAGCGTGACCGATCAGCGCGGCGGCGGCAAGCGCCCCCTCAGGATGGCGGTGCTGGCCCGACCGTGACGTCGACGCTGATCGCGTGGTCGTTCGGCTCCAGCGTCACGGTGAAGCGGTCTGGCCCGGCGTAGCCCGGCGCGGGTGTGTAGGAGATGCCCACCTGGGTGCCGGCCAGCAGCAACCCGGCGCCGGCCAGGCCGTGGCGCGCCGGCGCGGTCACCAGGGCGGCGTTCACCACCGCCTGGATGTCCGGGTTGAGCAGCGTGAAGCGGCAGGCCTCGCCGGTGTTGGCCACGGTGAGGCTGGTGTGCACGGCGGTGAAGCCGAGCAGGAAAAATTTCTTTACCTGGCACGGCCCGGCCACTGTCTGCGGCTGCAACACGCCCTGGTCGTTGCGCGCCAACCCGGCGCAGGCGCTGAGCAGCAGGCCCAGGCCCAGGCCCGGGCCCACCGCCGCCAGCCGCCTCACAGCAGCCGCTTGTCCAGCTCGAGCCGCAGCTCCTCGGCCATCGCCGCGGTCTTGGGGTCCAGCGCCTCGATCGCGGTCAACACCCACTGGCAGGCGTCATCCAGCGTGTGCCGCACCGCCGCGCCCACGCCCGTGCCGGCCGTCTCGACCCGGCCGGCCGCCTCGTGGTGGCCCTCCGCCCGCAACCGCTCCGCCAACGCCTTGGCGCGCGCCTCCTGCCCTGCCTCCATCTCCGCCCCCCAACGCTGCCGCACGAGCAGACTGAACCAAAGCCGCACACGCAAGTTGCCCATCTATATAGCAGAGGATCCGGCGATGAACTTCGACCGACTGGCGCAAGTGGTAGCGCGCGGGGCTGGGCGGCCGGCGACCTTCGTCGTCTCCACCCTGCTGGTGATCGTCTGGGGCATCAGCGGCCCCATCTTCGGCTTCAGCGACACCTGGCAACTGGTGATCAACACCAGCACCACCATCGTCACCTTCCTGATGGTATTCCTGATCCAGAACACGCAGAACCGCGATACCGACGCGCTGCAGATCAAGATTGACGAGCTGATCCGGGTGACGCAGGGCGCCCGCCTGGCGCTGCTCGACCTCGAGGAGATGAAGTCGGCCGAGCTGGACCAAATCCGGTCCGAGTTCCTGCAATTGGCGCGGGAGCACAAGACGGCCGACGCGGGGTCGGCGGCGAGGCAGTAGCTCTCACCCAAACCAACCCCGGACCGCGTCCACCGGCAGCGCCACGCTTTCGCGCAGCCGCCAATACCAGCGCCGGTCCTGCGCCGGCGGTGGCGGGCACGGGGTGGCGCGCACGCCCGCCATGCGCAGCAGCATGCGGCAGCGTGGCAGGTGGTAGCCGCTCGAGGCGATCCGCACCCGCTCGCGCTCGCCCGCCAGCAAGGCGGCGCAGGCCCGGGCCGAGGAGCGCGTGTTCACCCCGGTTTCCTCCAGCCGGATGTTGCCCGGGGGCACTCCCAAGCGCTCCAGGAGGCCCGCCATCACCCGCGCCTCGGACGGGCCATGCCGCCCCACGGCGCCGGTGGGGAGGTAGCGCGCGCCGGGCCCCCCGCAGGCGAACGCCGCCTCCACCCGGGCGCGCAGGGTTGGGCTGGGCTCGCCGCCGGGGAGCACGGCGGCACCGAAGATCACGATTACCAAGCGCGAGGGATCAAGCGGGCGGCGCCAGCAGCAGCCGGTTGAGCGCGCAAAGTGGGTCATACGTACCGCGCCACGCCCGCGCGAACGCCTCCGGCCCGGCGCGGTCCGCCATCGCCTGCCCAATCGCGCCCACGCTGCGCACCCCGTCCACCAGGCGCAGGATGGGCGCAGCCAACGGCGGCAGCGGCACCGGGATGCGCAGGCCGTCGAACAGGAACGGCAGGGTGCCGTCGGGCCGGATGTGCTTGGCCAGCTCCTCGCCCGGCATCTCGCGCATGACCGGAACGCTCGCCGGGTCGGCCGGGTCGGGCGGCGCCGGCGCGTCGGCGGCACGCACGGCGTAGACCACATGGGTGCTGATGTTGCCGCACACCGCCTCGGCCACCGCCGCGCGCTCCACCGGGCCGAGGCCGGCGAGGCGCTGCCGCAGCCGGGCGTCGGTGAGGTAGATCGCCGGGTCGTAGCGCATCGGCTCCATCCAGCAGGTGGCCTGCAGCCCGGCGCCGTCCAGCAGGCAGTGCAGCGCCGGCACGTCGAAGGCCTGGTCGCGCGGGTTGAGCAGCAGGTCGTAGAGCCCGGCGTCGCCCCCGGTGAGGTGGTCGGCGAACAGGGTGTTGCGGCGCAGCCAGGCGCTGTCCGGCAGGCTGCGCATCATGCGGCGGGCGGCATCCAGCCGGGCGGACGGCGGCAGCTGCTCCGGGGCCAGCCGACGCAGTGCGTCCTGCAGCATATACACCCCGGTGCGGCCATGCGGGGCGTAGACCATGAGCCCGAGCCCGCCGCCGGGGGCCAGCACGCCGAGCAGCGCCTGTAGCCCGGCCGCCGGGTCGGGCAGATGGTGCAGCACGCCGCAGCAATCGATGTAGTCGAACGGCCCCAGCCCGCTGCCCGGCAGGTCGAGCAGGGAGCCGGCGTGCCACTCGAGGCTGAGCCCGCGCGCGGTGGCCCGGCGTTGCGCGATCCCGGCAGCGGCAGCGGAGCGGTCGAGATAGGTGACGCGGCCAGGCCGGCCGGCGGTGGCGAGCTGCTGCGCCAGCATGATGGTGCCGTCCCCGGTGCCGCCGCCCGCCACCAGCGCCCGCAGCGGTTGCGAGCGGGGGCGGGCGGCGCCGAACACCCAGTGGTCGATCTCGCGCAGGTGGCTCGGGCTGCCGATGACCAGCCGGCGCGCTTCGTCCGCCGGGTCGCGGGCGGGATAGGGGTAGGCCTCGTATTGCGCCTGCAGGTAGGCGTCGCTCGCGTCGTCCGTCATGGCCCATGACCTATCGCGCCGCGGCCGCACTCGCCAGGCGGCACCCCGCTTGTTCCGGCTGGCGCGCCACCGTATCTGTGCGCCATGCGCTGCTTCCTGCTTTCCTTCGCCGCGACCGCGCTCACGCTGTCGGCCTTCATTCTGCCCGCGTTCGCCCAGTCGCGCGCCGCGCATCCGGCGCCGCACGGCCCGGCCCGCCCGGTCGCCAACCCGCCCAAAGCCATCGGCAAGTTTGAGGACTGGACCGCCGCGGTGCACCAGGAGGCCGGGCAAACCGTGTGCTACGCCTTCACCCGCGCCGCCTCCTCCGCCCCGGTGATCGCCGGCCGTGGCGACGTGGTGCTGACCGTGACGCAGCGGCCCGGCGGCATCCATGACGCGGTGGCGATCAGCGCCGGCTTCGCCTATGCCGCCAATGCCGAGGTCGGCGTGCTGGTGGAGGGCACCACCCTGCCCTTCTACACCGCGCAACGCTCGGCCTTCGCGCGGGACGGGCATGCCGTGGTGACCGCGTTCGAACGGGGGCGGCAGGCAGTGGCCAAGTCGCCGGGCCCGCGCAACACCATGCTGGTCGACACCTTCAACCTGCGCGGCTTCTCGCCCGCCTTCGCCGCCATCAACAAGGCCTGCGCGGTGAAGGGCTGATGTCGGCCGCCACCGACAGCACCCTGGGCCAGAGCGAGCGCGACCGCATCCTCGCGAAATCCGCCCTGTTCGCCCCGCCCCCGGCCATGCTCGCGGACGGGCGGCGCGAGCTGGTCGGGCTGAGCCGCGACGAACTGGCGGCGGCGCTGGCCGACGTGGGGGAGAAACCGTTCCGTGCCAAGCAGCTGTGGCACTGGATCTATCACCGCGGCGCCACCGATTTCAGCACCATGAGCAGCATCGCCAAGCCGCTGCAGCAGCGCCTGGCCGAGCGCTTTGTGGTCGGCCGGCCCGGCGTCGCCACCGAGCAGACCAGCAGTGACGGCACCCGCAAATGGCTGTTCCGCTTCCGCGACGGCCAGGAGGCGGAAACGGTCTACATCCCCGGGCGGGAGCAGGATCGCGGCGCCGTTTGCGTCTCCTCCCAAGTGGGCTGCACCTTGTCCTGCCGCTTCTGCCACACCGGCACGCAGGCGTTGGCGCGCAACCTGGGCGCCTACGAGATCGTGGGCCAGTTCATGGCCGCGCGGGACAGCTACGCCGAATGGCCGTCGCCGCAGGGCGAGACGCCGCGCCTGCTCAGCACCATCGTGCTGATGGGCATGGGCGAGCCGCTCTATAACTATGAGAACGTGGCGCGGGCGATGCGCATCGCCATGGACGGCGAGGGCATCGGCCTGTCGCGCCGCCGCATCACCCTCTCCACCTCGGGCGTGGTGCCGATGATGGACCGCTGCGGGGAGGAACTCGGCGTGAACCTCGCGGTGTCGCTGCACGCGGTGACGGACGAGCTGCGCGACGAATTGGTGCCGCTGAACCGCAAATACCCGATTGCGGAGCTGCTGGCGGCGTGCCGTCGCTATCCCTCGGCCTCCAACGCGCGGCGCATTACCTTCGAGTACGTGATGCTGCGCGGCATCAACGACAGCGAGGCCGAGGCGCGCGCGCTGGTGCGGCTGCTGGCCGGGCTGCCGGCGAAGGTGAACCTGATCCCGTTCAATCCATGGCCCGGCAGCCAGTACGAGCCGAGCACGCGGCCGCAGCTCGACCGGTTCGCCGCCATCGTGATGGAGGCCGGGTTCGCCAGCCCGGTCCGCACCCCGCGTGGGCGCGATATCTTGGCGGCATGCGGCCAACTGCGCACGGCGAGCGAGCGGCTGCGGCCGGTCATGCCGAATTAACACCGATTTACCAAAGAGCATAAAATTGCCCGCCCGTGCCGCGGAGGCATTGTTTGGACGCGTTTTCGCCACGTAAGCCGACAGGGATTGTTCTTTTAGCGTAACATCTTTGACGAGTTCTGCAGGCCTGAGCGACGCCAGCCAGGCGTCCACCCCTTGTGCCGCAGCGCAACAGCCGTGTTTCATGCATACCATGAAATTCACAGCCAACCGCGTCGGCATCCCCCTGCCCCTCCTTGCCGGCGTCGGCTTCCTCTCCTCGGCCGGCGCACGGGTGGTGGACTCGCTGCTCGACGCCATCGGCCGCGACTTCGACGTCTCGGTGCCGCAGGTCGCGGTGATCCTGGCGGCGTTCACCCTGCCCTACGGGCTATGCCAGCTCGTCACCGGGCCGATGGCCGACCGGTTCGGCAAGCCCCGCGTGCTGCTGGGTGCGCTGGTCGCCTACGCCGCCGCGACCGCCGGCTGCGCGCTCGCGTCCGGGCTCACCTCGCTCACCCTGCTGCGCATGCTGGCGGGGGCGTCCAGCGCCGGGCTGGTGCCGGTGTGCCTGGCCTATATCGGCGACGGCACGCACTATGCCGACCGCCAGATCGTGCTGAGCCGCTTCCTCGTCGGGGTGGTGATCGCCCAGGTGGTGGCCGGGCCGGTCGGCGGCCTGTTCGGCGAGTTCGTGTCCTGGCGGGGCGTGTTCGTGCTGCTCTCGGCCGGGGCGCTCACCCTGGCGGCCTGCGTGGCGCTGCATCTACGCGGGATTGCGCCCCCGCCGCGTGCCGCCGCCCCGCCGCGCAGCTTCGCCGGGCTTTGCCACCGTGGCCCGGCGCTGCTGCTGGGCATGACGGTGGTGGACGGCATGCTGTTCACCGGCACGGTGCCGTTCATCGGGCCATTCCTGCACGAGCGCATGGGGCTCAGCTACGGCGCAGCGGGCTTGGTGCTGGCCTGCTTCGGCGCCGGCTGCTGGGCCTACATCCGGCTGGCACCACGCCTGGTGCGGGCCTGGCCGGAGTCGCGGCTGGTGCTGTCCGGCGGGCTGATCGCGGCGGCGGGCATGGCGCTGGCCGGCGCGGCCCAGGCCTGGCCGGCCTACGTCGCCGCCGAGGTGGCGCTCGGGCTGGGCTATTTCATGCTCCATTCGGTGTTGCAGGCGCGGGCGACGGAAATGCTGCCCGCCTCGCGCGGGGTCGCGGTGTCCAGCTTCGCCTTCGCGCTGTTCATGGGCCAGGCGCTCGGCGCCCTGCTGTGCGGCGTCGGCATCGCTTGGTGGGGCTACCGGGTGGTGTTCGCCGCCGACTGCCCGGCGCTGGCGCTGCTGGCCCTCGCGCTATGGCTCAGCCTGCGAACAGGTGGCGGGGGGCACGGCAGCCGTTACAAACCGCAGCAGGCATGAGCCGAATTCGTTGCTGAAGCGTTGCCCCACGCCGCCGAAATGGCCGGTGAAGCCAGGCGGCCGGTCGATCAGCATCACGGCGGCTTCCCTAGGCTGCAGCCGACGGAGCAGCGCCGCCCGGCCGTCCTCGTCGGCGGCGAACGGGTCGCCGGCGAACTGGGCCACCACCACCCGGCTGCGTCCCGGCGCGGCGTTTGCCACGATGGCGCGCAGGTCGTCGTCCTGGGCGAGCAGGTTGGAGTCGCCGCCCGCACCGTGCGCCGCCGGGGACAGCGCGATCACCGCGTCCACCAGGCCCGGCGTGTCCAGCATCTGCAGCGACGTCCAGCCGCCGCGGGATTGGCCGCCGGCCACCACGGTGCGGTAGCCCATCTGGCGCAGCAGCGGCAGCTCGTCCTGGAGCCAGGAGCGGGCGCGCTGCACCACGTCCACCCCGGGGGCGCGGTCGAAGCGCACGACGTCGAACCCGGCGTCGTTGAAGGCGCGCAGCACGGGGGGTGGCTGCTCGCCGCGCGCGTCCACGTCGCTGCCCTGCTTGCCGTGCGACCAGACGATGACGCCGGCGGCCGCAGCCGGCCCGTGCCACCAGAACCGGGCATCGGCGGCAAAGCTGTAGTTGATGGTGTCGACGAGCGGCGGCGGTGGCTTGGGCGAAGCGGCTTCGCGACCGGGCCAGACGATGTCGAGATCCTGCGCGTAAATCCGGCAGGCAATGCCGCCATGTTCGGCGCAGAGCGATAACGCCCCCGCCCGCACCCGCTCGGCCGACCCGCCCGACGCCCAGCCGACCCGGCCGTTGCTGCCGATGGCGATGGCCCGCGGCGTGTTGGTGAGCAGCCAGCCGGCGTAGAGCGCGCGCCCAGCGGCGTCCAGGCCCGGAGCCTGCGCCGGGTCGAACACGGGCTGGGCGCAAGCGGCGCCGGTGAGTGCCAGCAGCACCAGCGCGGCGGGGAACAGCGCTTGCTTGGCCTCCCCCCGCTTGCTGCCGGCCCGCTTGCTGGCTTGCCGCCGGGCCGCTATGCGCCATCGTTGTTGTCTCAGGAGTGTCACCATGCCGACGCGGGATGTGAAGAAGGTCGTGCTTGCCTATTCCGGGGGGCTCGATACCAGCGTCATCCTGCGCTGGCTACAGACCAACTATGGCTGCGAGGTGGTCACCTTCACCGCCGATTTGGGCCAGGGCGAGGAGCTCGAGCCGGCGCGGCGCAAGGCCGAACTATTCGGCGTGAAGCAGATCTTCATCGAGGATTTGCGCGAGGAGTTCGTGCGCGACTTCGTCTTCCCAATGTTCCGCGCCAACACCGTCTATGAGGGGCAATACCTGCTCGGCACCTCCATCGCGCGCCCGCTGATCGCGCAACGCCAAATCCAGATCGCCGAGCTGGTGGGGGCGGACGCGGTGGCGCATGGCGCGACCGGCAAGGGCAACGACCAGGTGCGGTTCGAGCTGGCGTATTACGCGCTCAAGCCCGACATCACCGTCATCGCACCGTGGCGGGAGTGGGACCTCACCAGCCGCACCCGGCTGATCGAGTTCGCCGAGCAGAACCAAATCCCGATCACGCTGGACAAGCGCGGCGAGGCGCCGTTCAGCGTGGACGCGAACCTGCTGCACAGCTCGAGCGAGGGCAAGGTACTGGAGGACCCGGCGCAGGAGGCACCCGAGTTCGTGCACCAGCGCACCATCCGCCCCGAGGACGCGCCGGACCGGGCGGAGCTGGTCAGCGTGGAGTTCGAGCGCGGCGACCCGGTGGCCATCGACGGCGCGAGGCTGTCCCCGGCGGCGCTGCTGACGCGGCTGAACGAGCTGGGCCGCGCCAACGGGATCGGGCGGCTCGACCTGGTGGAGAACCGCTTCGTGGGCATGAAGTCCCGCGGCGTGTACGAGACGCCGGGCGGCACCATCCTGCTGCAGGCGCACCGCGCGATCGAGAGCATCACGCTGGACCGTGAGGCGGCGCACCTGAAAGACCAGATCATGCCGCGCTACGCCGAGCTGATCTACAACGGCTTTTGGTTCAGCCCGGAACGCCGCATGCTGCAGGCGCTGATCGACGAGAGCCAGAAGAGCGTGTCGGGCGTGGTGCGGCTCAAGCTCTACAAGGGCAACGTCGCCGTGGTGGGCCGCGAGAGCCCGCTGAGCCTCTACTCCGCGCGGGTGGTAACGTTCGAGGACGACCAGGGCGCCTACAACCAGGTGGACGCGCAGGGCTTCATCAAGCTGCAGGCGTTGCGCTTGCGGCTGGGTGCGGCGGTCGGGCGGGTTGGGGGCGTTCTGTAGCGAGCCGGGGGGAAGCGCGGCCGGTCGTCAGGCGGTGGCCGCCGCTTGCCCAAACAGGGTGTGGTGCAGCGTCGCGCCGGGGTAGCTCCGCCGGAACAGCTCGCGGCGCTGCAGCTCCGGCACCACCAGGCGGCAAAAATCCTCGTAGCCGCGCGGGCTCACCGCCGGCACCACCATGAAGCCGTCACAGCAGCCGGTCTCGAACATCTCCTGCAACCGGTCGGCGATCACCGTCGCCGTCCCCACCAGGCGCGGGGTCAGTTGGTTGACCCCGTAGCGGCGCCCGGCCTCGCGCAGGCTCATCCCGCCGACCACGCCGCCGGCGCGCAGGTTGTCGGCCACGCCCTGGATCCCCTCTGCGCTGCTGACGGCGGGCAGCGGCTCGTCGAGGTTGTAGGGCGAGAGGTCGTGGCCGAGCATGGTGGACATCTCGGCCACGCCCAGTTCGGGGCTAACCAGCGCGTCGAGCGTCGCCGCCAGATCCTCCGCCTCGGCCTGCGTGGCGCCGGCGATGACGTCGATGGCGGGCAGGATCGCGCACCGCTCCGGGTCGCGGCCGTGCCGGACGACGCGCTCCTTGATGTCGTGCCGGAAGGCCCGCATCGCCGCCTCCTGGCCTTGGTGGGTGAAGATCACCTCGGCCCAGCGCCCGGCAAACTCCCGCCCCCGCGGGGAGCTGCCGGCTTGCATGATCAGCGGCCGTCCTTGCGGGCCGCGCGGCGTGGTCAGCGGCCCGCGCGTGCGTACGTAGCGCCCCTGGTAGTCGACATAGTGGATCTTGTCGGGGTCGGCATAGACGCCCGCCGCCTGGTCCAGGCGCAACGCGTCCGGCTCCCAACTCCGCCACAGCTTGAAACAGGCCTCCAACACCTCGTCCGCGTGGTCGTAGCGCACCGACTTTTCCGGCAGCGCGGCCAGCCCGAGGTTCAGCGCCTCCGAATGATCTGCCGTGGTGACGACGTTCCATGCGGTGCGGCCGCCGCTGATATGGTCGAGGGTCGCGAAGGAGCGCGCGATGTGGAACGGGTTGGTGCCGGTGGTGGACATGGTTGTGGCCAAGCCGATGTGCTTGGTCACCCGCGCCATCGTCGCCAGGAGCTGCATCGGGTCGAGCAGGCACATCTGCCCGGCCCAGCGTGCCACCGCATCGAAGCGGCCGCCGTGGCGGTCGTAGATGGCGGCGAAGTCGACGAAGAACAGCGCGTCGAAGCAGGCCGCCTCCATCACCCGCGCCAGGTGCTCGTAGCGAGCCGGGTCGGTGGCGCGCACCGCGTCGCTGCCGGGGTATCGCCAACTGCCGTTATTATGCCAACTCGGCCCGGCCATGAGGTAGCCGACCAGGTGCATCTGCTTCTTCGCCACCAAGGCCTCCCTGCCCGCTATGCCCGCCTTGGGGTGGCTCCGCCCGCGGCTGTGGCGCGCTAGAGCATGTTCCGTTCGCTTCCGCTCACTTCACACGCTCTAACCCTCTGTTTTGCGAGCATCTTCACCCGATCAGACGATTCCGTCTGATCGGGATCTGCTCTAAACCTCCGGCGCCACTCCGATGTAGCGGTAATTATGCACCACGTCCGGCGGCGGATAGGCCGGGTCCTGCTTGATCTGGAAAATGCTGACGGTGCGGGAGGCCAGGTCGCCGTTCTCGTCGAACGAGACCTCGCCCTGCAGGGTCTGCACCTTGGCGCTGGCGATAGCGTCGCGCATCGCCGCGCGGGTCACCGGGCCGTGCGCGGCCACCCGGGCCACCGCGTCGGCGATCACCAGCATCGCGTCGTAGGCGGTGATCGAGTAGTCGGACGGTTGGCTGTTGTACTTGTCCTCGAACGCCTTCACCCAGGGCGCGCCGGCGGCCGTGCCGGTCACATGCGGGGAGGCGACGGTCATGTACCAGTCCTCCGCGGCGGGGAAGCCGGCGCCGCCGATCAGCTCGGGGCCGAAGAAGCCATCGCCGCCGCCCTTCACCGTGGTGGGCACGACGTCGTAGCTTTGCTTCATCAGCTTGACGCCGGCCTGCGCGTCCGCCCCGCAATAGATCGCGTCGGGGTTCAGCGCCTTGATCTTGGTGAACACGCCGGAATAGTCAGCCTGCCGCGGGTCGACCCGGTCGCGCCCCAGCACGGTGAGCCCGGTGGCGCGGGCATGCGCCTCGAACGCGTCGGCCAGGCCCACACCATAGGCGCCGCTATCGTCCAGGATGTAGACGGATTTGAGCTTCAGCGTCTGCTGGAAGAAGTTGACCATGCTCGGGCCCTGAAAGGCGTCCGTGGTCACGGTGCGGAAGAACACCGCCGGGCCAGCCGGATGGTATTGCACGGCGAATTTGGGCGAGGTGAGGTCGGGGTTGGTGGCCGCGGGCGTGATGGTGGCTAGGTTGCCGCGGCTCAGGATGGGGGACATCGCCTTGCCGGAGCCGCTGTTTTCCGGCCCGATGGCGGCCACCACCGTCGGGTCGGACACCATCTTGCGCGCGTTGGTGGCGGCCTGCGCCGGGTCGTATTGGCCCGCCGTGGCGGTGGCGTCGTCCAGCACCATCAGGGCGAAGCGGTAGCCCGCCACACCGCCCTTGTCGTTCAGCATGTCGACGGCCGATTGCACGCCCTCGCGGATCAGCAGCGCGCCGGCGGCGGCCGAGCCGGTGAGCGGCAGGTTGAGCCCGATGACCAGCGTGGTGTCGGCGGCACGGGCGGGGATCAGCGGTGCTACCGCGGCGGCGGCGGCGAGGCTGCCCAAGGCGGCACGGCGGCTGAGCTGGGTCATGGCGCACTCCTTCAACCGGCGTGCGATGCAAGAGCCAGGCCGGCCGCCCGCCGCCGCGGCGCTAACCCGGCGGCAGCCCCAGCAAACCGCGGCGCAGCTCGGCCGAGGGCGGATGGTCGCCGATGAACCCCGCGAGCAGCAGCCTGGACACGGTGGCGCTGTTGACCTTGTCGACCTCGTGGCCATTGGCATAGACGTCGGTGTTAGGGCCGGAGAACACGTAGGTGGTGGTGTCCCCCACCGCGACCGCCGGGGCGGCGGCCACCAGCCGGTCGAACTCGGGCGCATCGGCGCTGGAGCAGCCCCCAGTGCCGCAATTCACCCGTTCGCCAAGCCGGTATTCCTTCTGCACCTCGGCCTTCGAGCCGCCATGCAGGTAGCTGAGTTGCAGCATCTTCGGCCCGGGGGATTGCAGGATTTGCGCCGCGTCATGGCTTGCCGCCGGCAGGTAGAGCGCGGCGACGTAGATGCGCACGCTTAGCACGGTGAGCGTGCGCAGGCCGACGCCATTCAGCACCAGGGTTTGGCCCCCAACTTGCACGGTGTCTGGAAAGGTCACCCCGGCCAGCACGGCCGCCGCCGCTGGGCGGGCCAGGCATAGCAGGCAAACGGCTAGCAATCTTATGGATACCATATGCTCTCAACCAGTCCCGTGTTGTCCCGCCAGTATAGCCCAGCCGCGGCGCGCTTTGTAACCGCCGCCGCGCTCCCTGTCGCCACGCCAGCCGGCCGCCCTGCCGGCGCCGCTCCGCCGTGAGGGGCGAAGCCGGCCTGCTCGCGGCGGCAGCGCCGGGCCGGGCGCGGTGGTGGATGGCGGGCCTGCTGCTCGCCCCGATCACCTTCGTCATGTCGCTCGACCGCACCGCGCTGGTGGTCGCCGCCCCCACCATCCAGGCGGAATACCACTTCACGCTGGTGCAGATGTCCTATCTGCTGACCAGCTTTTCCTGGACCTATGCGCTGCTGCAGGTTCCGTCCGGCTGGCTGGCCGAGCGGTTCGGGCCGCGTCGGATGCTCTACTGGGCCAACATGCTCTGGTCGCTGCTGACCGTGGCCACGCCCGCCGCCGCCGGGTTCGCCTCCTTCGTGTCGCTGCGCCTGTTGCTCGGCGCCGGCCAGTCGGCAGATTGGCCGAGTTCGGTGCTCGCCCTCAAGCGCTGGTTTCCGGGCGCCGAGCGGGCCAAGGCGAACTCCATCCTGCTCGGCGGCCTCTACTTGGGCCCGATCGCCGCCGCCCCCATCACCACCGCGGTCATCCTGCATTTCGGCTGGCGCTGGGCGTTCTACGGCTTCGGCGCCCTGGGCGTGGTGATCGGGCTGGCCTGGTGGTTCGGCTTCCGCGACGACCCGGCGGCGCACCCCGCCATGCGCCCGGCCGAACTGCGCGCCATCCTCGCCGGGCAAGCCGCCGAACCGGGCCGCTCCGGGCGCGGCGCCTTCGCGGCCAAGCTGCGGTCGGGCCAGTTCTGGGCCGTCGGCGTGCAATACTTCTTCCTGATCCTGATCCAGAGCTTCTACACCACCTGGCTCCCCACCTACCTGGTGCGCGAACGGCAGTTCAGCCTCGCCAAGATGGGCCTCTACGCCTCGCTGCCCTGGGTCAGCCTGTTCGTCATGGTGTTCGCCACCGGCGCCCTGTCGGACCGCATCCTGCAGCGCACCGGCTCGGTTTGGGCGGCGCGCGTGCCGGTGGCGATGGCCGGCTTCGTCATCAGCGCGCTCGCCCTGATCGCCGCCTCCCGCGCGCCACA
This sequence comes from Acetobacteraceae bacterium, assembly GCA_965199105.1. Lineage (GTDB taxonomy): Bacteria > Pseudomonadota > Alphaproteobacteria > Acetobacterales > Acetobacteraceae > LMUY01. Next base: position 3,735,511 of record CBDAQO010000002.1, read on the forward strand.
GGTATGGCTGATGATGACCCTGCTCTGCGTGTCGCTCGGCGCCGTCGGGCTGACCCAGGTGTCGATCTGGTCGGCCACGCAGGATCTGGGCCGCGCGTCCACCGGCGTGGTCTCCGGCTGGGCCAATGGCTGGGGCAACGCCGCGGGCGTGGCCGGCCCGGTGCTGACGGCCTACCTGGTGGATTGGACGGGAAGCTGGTCGAGCGCGCTGTTGGCCATCGCCGGCGCGGGCATCGCAGGGGCGGTGCTGTGGCTGTTCGTGCATCCCGAACGGCCGCTGCCAGCCTGATGAGGAAGGGCAACACAAATGGCTAAATACGAAATCGGCGCCATGCCGCCGCAGCTCAGCACCGAAATCGTGGCCCTGCTGGAGCAGGCGGAAACCGCCACCGTCGGGCACTGGCGCCACTGGGGCTTCTGCGACCGCGGCATCACACCCGCCTTGCGCGCCCGCCGCGTCGCCGGCACCGCCGTGACGCTGGCCATCCCCGGCCCCGACTCCACCTTGCTGCACCATGCACTCGGCTTACTCCGACCCGGCGACATCCTGGTGGTGGACCGCCTAGGCGACGACCGCCATGCCTGCTGGGGTGGCGGCGTGACGGTGGCGGCCAAGGCGGCCGGCGCCAAGGCGGGCGTGGTGGACGGCCCCTGCACCGACCTCGAGGAGATCGAGGCGTCGGCCTTCCCCATGTGGTGCCGCGGGTTCGCCCCGATCACGACCCGGCTGTATGACCTGGGCGGCCGCCTCAACCACCCGGTCGCCATCGGCGGCACCGTGGTGATGCCGGGCGACGCAGTGCTGTGCGACGACAGCGGCGTGCTGGTGCTGCCGCCCGGCGAAGCGGAGGGCGAGGCGCGCCGGGCCATCGACAAGCAGGCGAGCGGGTTGCAGGCGCAGCGCCGGGTGGCAGCGGGCGCCAAGCTGGGCGAGCTCAGCGGCGCCAGTGCCATGGTGATGCGTAGCCTGTAGGCGGCGGCCCGGCTTGTGCGACCTGCTTCACCGGTCGTTAACCCCTCCCGGTTACGTTCAAGCGATCGACGCACCCGACTGCTGTTGACCGGCGGCGGGGGTCGGGTCGCGGGCTCGGGTAGGGAGTAGGGATGCGGAGTTCGCGGCTCATCACGCTTGGCATGCTGGTCGTGGTGCTCGCCTGCGCGGTGATTGCCGGGCGGGACATGGTGCCGGAAATGGCCGGCCTGCGCCGCGCCGATCGCGCGGTCCAGGCGGCGCGCCTCGCGCAGGAAACGCTCGAGGCCTCCGCGGCCATCTTGCGGGAGCGTGTGGTTACCCTGCGATGGGTCAATAACCTGACGATCACCGACCAAGCCCGCTCCGCCATGTTTGCAACGTCCCGGGCCGAAACCGACGCCTCATTGGAAGCAGTCGATAAAACCTTGAGCGAGACCGATCCGGCGCCCTTTGCCACCTTGCAGCAGGCGATTGGCGCGGTGCGCAACGCGCTCGCCGCACAGCGCACCCTTGTCGATCAAATGAGCGCCACAAGCGCGGCAACGCTCGATTTCACCCGGCTGCGCATGAAAATGGTCGGTGTCAGCCACCTGTTCGAGCCGGGGCTCGACTCGCTCGAGAACATCTTGTCACGGGCCGAGCCAAGGCTGACGGGGTTGATGCTGTCCGCGCGGCTGAGTGTCACGCTCCGCAACGCGGTGGGTCGCTTTGCCGTCCAGATCGCGCCGGCGATCATGGCCAAACGACCAGTCACGCCATCCGAGATCGAAGAGATGGACCAGGCCCTGGGCGCGATCGATGTGTTGCAGGCCGAATTCCGCCAATCGCTCGAGAAGCTGGATCGAAGGACGATGAGCGCCGAGGATAAGCAGCGGCTCGACGTCGATGTGCTCGGCGCCGGGCTCGACCTTGCACGCCAAAGCGCGCTCGCCGGGCGCACCGGCGGCCATTACGCCATGACGTCCGACGAGTTCGCCAACCGCTTCGCCCAGGCGATGCAGCCGCTGATGGCGGTGCGGACGTCGCTATCAGGCCGGTTGGTGGAGGATGCCAAAACCCTGCGCGCCGCCCGGCGACAATCCCTCACCCTGAACGCGCTGGCGGTGCTCGCGCTGCTGGTCACGATGATTGGCGTCTACCTGCAGTTCAGACGCCGGATCGCCGCCCCGCTGATGGCTATTCACGCCGCCTTGCTCGACCTGCAGGCCGGCCGCCGCACCATCCGGCTGCCACAAACGGCGCCAGGCGGTCGGATGGCCGAGGTGTCCTGCGCGCTGTTCGCCCTGCGGGACACGCTGGTGGCAGAGGAGTGCCGACGGGGCGAACTCGAGGCCGAACGGCTCGAACGGGAACGGCGAACCGCGACCCTGTTCGAGTTGGGCGAGGCCTTCCGGCAGGAAATGTCGGTCATGGGCCAGGCCATGTCGAGCGCGGCGGCAGAGTTGGAGCAGACCGCCCATGCCATGTCCGGCACTGCCACCAGCACCAACAAGGAAATCGCCACGGTGACGTCGGCGACCGAGCAAGCGACCGGAGCCGTGCTCAGCATCGCCGACGCCGTCAGCCGCCTCACCACCTGCATCCAGGCCATCAGCCGGCAGGTGGCGCTGTCCTCCGAGCAGACCGCAGCCGCCGTCGCGGACGCCCGCCGCGCCGGCACCACGGTTCAAACCCTGTCGAACGCGGCGCAGAAGATCGGCACCGTGGTGGGGATGATCGGCACCATCTCCAAGCAGACCCACATGCTTGCCTTGAACGCCACCATCGAGGCCGCCCGCGCCGGGTCGGCAGGGCGGGGCTTCGCCGTGGTGGCCTCCGAGGTCAAAAAGCTGGCGCAGCAGACCAGTGCTGCGACCGACGTCATCGAGGCGCAGGTGGCGCAAATCCAATCCGCCACGCTGGACGCGGTGGGGGCGATCCAGGGCATCACGGCGAGCATCGAGGAGGTGGGCGGCATTGCGACCACCATCGTCACCGCGATAGAGCAGCAGGGTCTGTCGACGCGCGAGATTTCAGGCCACGCCCAGCGCACCGCCTTGATCGCCGAAGCGGTCACTCAGACGATGGTGTCCGTGCGCGGCGCATCGGATCGGACGGAGGCCGCGGCAAGCAAGGTGTTGCATGCCGCCAGCGCCCTATCCCAACAATCGGACGCACTCTCGAAGGAAAGCCTGGTGGTCTCCTCGCAGCTCGAGCGCATGCGCGAGCAGGACAGCAAGGAGCGCGACGAGGCCTGGTCGACCTGGCTGCACGGCACCGACGACGCGAGCGATACACCGCGCAGCGGCGACGTCAACAAGATCGCGGCGTGACGCGCTTCGCTAACCGAGCAGCCGCTCGATCAGGATTGGCGCCGGCGCGAGGGTGCAGCCTTCTGGCGCGAGGCTGCCGTCATTGCCGCGCCAGCGCTGATCAGCCCGGCCGCGGCCGGCAACATCCAGGTCGGCCGCACCAGCAGCGCCCGCAACGGTCGGTCCCACAGCCAGGCCGAAACATGGGCGCGGACAAAGGCTTCGGTGGCGCTCAACTGCAACCTCGCCACCGCGTCGAGCGCCTCGCCAAGGCTCAAATCAGCCGGCATCAGCGTTCCGAGCGCCACTGCGGCCACCAGCAACATGGCGGCCAGAACGGCAAGCGTCTTGGCGATCATCATCACGCGAACAAGCGTTCGTTTTGTTTGTCGGCATACATGGACGCGACCCATTCACCATAGCCGTTCCAGATTTGCGTCGGAACACGCTCACCGCTGCCTAGCAACCGCTCCGAGGCTTGACTCCAGCGCGGGTGCGGCACCGCCGGGTTCACGTTGGCCCAGAAGCCATACTCGGATGGCTGCAAGGACTGCCAGAACGTGTCCGGCTGCTTGTCAGTGAACGAGATCTTCACGATCGACTTGCCGGATTTGAAGCCGTATTTCCAGGGAAACAGCACCCGGATCGGCGCACCATCCTGCTTGGGCAGGTCATGACCGTACATCCCGGTGGCGATGAAGGCCACATCGTTCGCCGCCTCCTGCATCGTGCAGCCTTCGACGTAGGGCCAGGGATACAGGCTGTTGCGCAACCCCGGCATCACGCGGGGCAGTGCCGCGGTCTGGAACACGACGTATTTCGCCGCAGCGGTCGGCTGGGCGATCGCGAGCAGGCGGGACAATGGGAACCCGGTCCACGGCACCGTCATCGCCCAAGTCTCGACGCAGCGATGGCGATATACCCGGTCCTCCACCTGCACCTGCTTGAGCAGGTCGGCGACGTCGAGGGTTTGCGGCTTGGCCACCAGGCCGGCGATCTCGATCTGCCACTGCGAGACCGGTAGGCGCTGGGCGGCGCGCGCGATGTCCTTGTCGTCGCCGAACTCGTAGTAGTTGTTGTAGTCGGTCGCGTCCTGCTCGGCCGTCAGCGCCCGGCCGGCCGGGTATTTCGGGTTCGGCGCCGCTTCAGCCGCCAGCGTGCGACCAGCGAAGCCGGCAGCGACCAAGCCGATCGTCGCCTTGGTGAACGGCCGGCGACCAACCACCAGTTGCTCCGGGGTGACCCGGCTCTCGGGGATTTCCCAGCCACGGCGCCGCGGGATCAGCATGCGAGACCTCATCACATCGCTCCACCATATGGGCGGCGAGCCCCCAGGATAACCCCGGCGCAACAGCCATTACCAAACCATAAGCCGAATGAAAGCGAGGCCTGGCCGCCAAGCCTTTGCAGCGCTCCCTCCATAGCGTACGGCGCCAGGATCATCTACCGTGTTTGCATTGTTAGCGGAGTAGGGAGTTCCCCTTTGACCACGCCGTTCCCACGCGCCGCCTTTGCCGCCGTCGCGCTGCTGCTGAGTGGCTGCCAGACCACGTTTGACCTCGTGGGCGTGGCGGTCCCGCTCAGCGCCTCGGCCTCCCGGTCGTATGACGGCAGCTACCAGGGCTACATCCGCAACGTCCGCGGCGCCGGCCCGTCCTGCGCGCAGGAATACGGCGAGCGCGTGCTGATGCTCGGCGACGGCGTGCTTTGGTATGCCTACAACCCGACCACGCTGTTCGCCGCCCCGGTAAAGTCCGACGGCGAGGTGCAGGCCATGGTCGGCAACGCCACGCTCGCTGGCCAGATCACCGGCAACCACCTGCAGGCGACGGTGACCTCGCCGTCCTGCCAGAGCCGTATCTCAATGGACTACATCTACGACCACTCCTGAGGCGAGCTAACCCGCGATGGACAGGTCGGTCAGCCGGCGATGCTCGTCGACGGCGAACCGGTCGGTCATGCCGGCGATGTAGTCGGCCACGGTCAGCGCGGCGCGGCGCGGATCACCCTCGCCGGCCCGGCCGCGCCACTCGTCCGGCAACAGCGCCACGTCGCCGTGCAGCAGGGTGAACAGGTGCTCGGTGAGCTGCCGCGCCTTCGCCGTCATGCGGTTGACGCGCCAATGCCGGTACATACGCGCGAACAGGAACTGTTTGATCGCACCGTTGGCCTCCGCCATTGCCAGGCTGAACCCGATCACCGGCTGGGGGGCGCCGCGCACCGCGTCCGCATCCGCCGGGTCGAGCTCGGCCAGGCGGCGCCGGCTCTCCCGCGCGAGGTCCTCGGCCAGGCTGTTGATCACGCGGCGGATCGTCTCGTGGCGAAGCCGGGCGGGCGGCACGTCCAGGCTCGCCATCCGGGCCTGGCGCAGCGCGTCCCCCACCAGCGGCAGGTGGCTGATCTCGTCCGGCCCGAACAGCCCGGCGCGCATTCCGTCGTCGAGGTCGTGGCTGTGATAGGCGATGTCGTCGGCAATGGCGGCAATCTGCGCCTCCACGCCGGGCTGGCTATGCAGGTCGAGCTTATGGTGGCCGTCGTATTCGGCGATGTAGGGCGGCGGCTTGGCCAGCGGGCCGTTGTGCTTGGCGAGCCCCTCGAGCGTCTCCCAGGTGAGGTTCAGGCCGTCGAACGCGGCGTAGCGGCTCTCCAGCAGCGTCACCACCCGTACCGCCTGCGCGTTGTGGTCGAACCCGCCCCACGGCTTCATGCCCCGGTTCAGCCCCTCCTCGCCGGCATGGCCAAACGGCGGATGGCCCAAATCGTGCGCCAGCGCCAGCGCCTCGGTCAGGTCCTCGTCGACCTGGAGCTCGCGGGCGATGGAGCGGGCGATCTGCGCCACCTCGATGGTGTGGGTGAGCCGGGTGCGGAAGAAATCGCCCTCATGGTTGACGAAAACCTGGGTCTTGTATTGCAGCTTGCGGAAGGCCGACGAGTGGATGATGCGGTCGCGGTCGCGCTGCCAGGGCGAGCGGGTGGGCGCTTCCGGCTCGGGGTGGAGCCGGCCACGTGCGGTTTGCCGGCGCACGGCGTAGGGTGCGAGGTCCATGGCAGCAGTTACCACCCGCGTCGGCGCCCCTTCAATCCGCCCGCTGCTTGGACTATGTTGACCCTATGGAAACAGCTTTCGCCGTCAGCGACCGCGCCGCCGAGCAGATCGCGGCCATCGTCGCCAGCCAACCCCGCCCGGCCGCCTTGCGCGTGGCGGTGCTCGCCGGGGGGTGCAGCGGCTTCCAGTACAAGTTCGAGCTCGACGAGGCGGTCCAGCCAGATGACCTCGTGGTCGAGCGTGGGCCCGCCCGCGTCGTGGTCGACCCAGTGAGCATGGACCTGCTCGCCGGCGCCCAGCTCGACTACACCGATGAGCTGATGGGCAGCCACTTCACCGTGCGCAACCCCAACGCCACCAGCGCCTGCGGCTGCGGAACCAGCTTCTCGGTGGATTGAGCCGCGTGGACCGATTGGATACCGGCACGTCCCGCTTCACCCCGTGAAGCTCGCTACCTGGAACGTCAACTCCATCCGCATCCGCGAGCCGCATGTGTGCCGCTGGCTGCAGCGCGCCGAGCCGGACCTGCTGTTGCTGCAGGAGATCAAATGCGAGCAGCCGGCGTTTCCCGCCGCCGCGTTCGAGGCGCTGGGCTACCGGTCGGCGATAGCGGGGCAGAAATCCTACAACGGCGTGGCCATCCTCAGCCGCGTGCCGTTCGAGGTGCATCACCTCGCCTTGCCCGGCCTGGCCGAGGATGACGGCCAGGCGCGCTACCTCGAGGTGGCGGCCGCCGGGTTGGTGGTGGGCAACCTCTATCTGCCCAACGGCAACTCGGGCGGGGACGCCGGCTATGCCTACAAGCTCGCCTGGATGGAGCGCTTGGCCGACCGCGCGGACGCCCTGCTCGCCGCCGAGAGGCCCTTCGTGCTCGCCGGCGACTACAACGTCTGCCCGGCCGACGTAGACTACGCCCCCGGCACCCTGCCCGCCAACGACGCGCTGGTGCGGCCGGAAACACGCGCGCGGTTCCGCCGCATGCTGTGGGCAGGCCTGACCGACGCGGTGCGCATCACCACGCCCGCCGGGCCGGTCTATACGTTCTGGGACTACCAGGCCGGCGCCTGGCAGCGCGACCGCGGCTTGCGCATCGACCACGCGCTGCTGTCCCCCGCCGTGGCGGACCGCCTGGTTTCGGCCGCTCCCGACAAGCAGGTGCGCGGCGAGGACCAGCCCTCCGACCACGTCCCCGTGCTGGTGACGTTGGAGGATTAGGCGGCCGATGCGTGCATGCTTCCTCTTGTTGGCGATGCTCTGGCTCGCCGCCGCAGCACCCGCCCCGCCTGCCGGCAACTGGCTCGCCACCCAGTCGGCCGAGTGCACCGCCGCCATCGCCGCCGCGGAGATGAAATACGCCCTGCCGGCCAACCTGCTCGGCAGCATCGCCAAGGTGGAAAGCGGCCGCCCGATCTCCGGCCTGGGCGACATCCGCGCCTGGCCCTGGACCATCGACGCCGACGGCCAAGGCTTGTTCCTCGACAGCAAGGCCGCCGCCATCGCCTGGGTGCAGCAGGCGCAGACCCGCGGCGCACACTTCATCGACGTCGGCTGCATGCAGGTGGACCTCACGCTGCACCCCGGCGCGTTCCGCTCGCTGGACGCCGCGTTCGACCCGGCGACCAACGCCGACTACGCCGCCCGCTACCTGCGCGACCTCCAGGTGGAAGCGCATGGCGACTGGAACGTGGCGGTCGGGCTTTACCACTCGCACACGCCCGACCTGGCCGACGACTACCGCAACCGGGTGGCCGCGGTGGGCGCGGGTATCCTGACCGGGATCGGCGGGCCCGAGCCGCTGTTCGAGCGCGCCATCCGGCAGGGGACGCTTCGGCTGGCGCTGGCGGGCGGCGGCGTGTTGCGGGTCAACATCAACCGCCAGCCGCATGGCCGGCCGCAGCATGCGATGTCGCGCTGCCGGATGGCCGCGGTGCTCAACCCGCTGCTGGTGCGCGGCATCACCGGGTGCGCCAGCCGCGGCTGATCCGGCCGCGCGACACGTCTGTCACGCAACTGTCACGCAACGTACCGCATAACCGACACATCCACGGGCGAAACAGCCCGCCATGTCTGTCACGGCCATCGCCGCACCGCCCGCACCCGTCCCCGCCAAGCCGCACCGCCAGCTCCAGCCGCGGAACCAGCCGGAGGCGATGGCTGCGCTGTGGCTGCTGCTGCCGTCGCTGCTGCTGCTGCTCGCGTTCACCTACTGGCCGCTGCTCGAGGTCACGCTGCGCTCGCTCGACCCGGCGCGGCCCGGCCAGCCGTCGCAGTTCGGCCTCGGCAACTACCTGCGCATGTTCGCCGACCCACATTTCGGCCACGCCGCGCGCAACAACGCGGTGTATGCCGCGGGCACGGCACTCCCCTCGGTGCTGCTGGCCCTGCTATTCGCCCTGGCGCTGCAAGCCGGCACCCGGCTCGACACGGCGCTGCGCACCCTGGTGGTGCTGCCGCAGCTGATCCCGCTGGTGGCCGCCGCCGCCTTGTTCAGCTTCATCCTGCTGCCCGGCGAAGGCCTGCTGGACTTCTATCTCGGCAAGCTCGGCCGCGGCACCACTAACTGGCTCGGCAACCCGTCGCTGGCGCTGGGCGCAATCATCGCCATCACGGTGTGGAAGAACACCGGCTACTACATGCTGTTCTTCCTCGCCGGGCTCGCCGCCGTGCCGGGAGACCTGCTGGACGCGGCGCGGGTGGATGGCGCCGGCGCCTGGGGCCGGTTGCGCTTCATCACCCTGCCGCTGCTCGGCCCCACCTTCGGCTTCGTCATCCCCGTGGCGCTGCTGAACGCGCTAACCCAGGTGGACCACGTGATCATCATGACGCAGGGCGGCCCGTCGGACGCGACCAATTTGCTGCTGTACTATATCTACCAGCAGGCCGAGCAGAACTTCGACCCGGGCATGGCCGCGGCCGCCACCGTGGTGAGCGTGGCCGCGCTGCTCGCCCTGGCCCTGCTCTCCCTGCGCACCGCCGACCGGTTGGGCCATTATGCGAGTTGAGCGCCTGCTTGCCGCACCCGCCGCCCTGCTCTGGTCGGTGCCGTTCGCCTGGATGGTGGTCGCCACGGCGCGGCCCGGCTACCCGGTGGACGTCGCCTCGCTCTGGCCAAGCGGCCCGTTCGGCCTGGGCAACCTGCGCGAGGCCTGGGAGGATGGCGCCTTCGTGCTGTGGTACGGCAACACCGTGCTGCTCTGCGCGGGCATCCTGCTGGTGCAGTTCGTCACCGTCTCGCTGGCCGGCTATGCGTTCGCCCGCTTGCAGTTCCCCGGCAAGCGGCTGGTGTTCGCCGCCTTCCTGCTGCAATTGCTGCTGGTGCCGAGCCTACTGATCGTGCCGAACCTGCAAACGCTCGCTTGGGCCGGCCTGTATGACACGCTGCCGGGGGTCGCCGCGCCCTATCTCGCCTCCGCGTTCGGCGTGTTCCTAATGCGGCAGACCTTCCGCGCCATCCCGCTCGAATACGAGGAGGCCGCGGTGCTGGACGGCGCTTCCCGGCTGCAAATCATCCGGCTCGTGCTGCTGCCGTTGGCGCGCCCCGGGCTGGCCGCGTTCGCCGTGGTGTCGGTCACGTCGCATTGGAACGAGTTCCTGTGGCCGCTGATGGTGATCTCGTCACCGGCGCATCAGGTGTTGACCGTGGGGCTCGCCTCGTTCACCGCCGGGTCGGAAGCGGGCGGCTCCTGGGGCGTGCTGGCGGCGGGCACGCTGCTGGTGGCCGGGCCGTTGCTGGTGGGCTTTCTGGCGTTTCAGCGCTCGTTCACGCGGTCCTTCGTGTTCACCGGCATCAAATAGGAGATCCTTATGCGCCCAACCCTGTGTGCCGCCGCGTGTGCGGGGCTGTTGCTCCACAGCAGCCTGGCGCGCGCCGCCACCGAAATCGACTTCTTCTTTCCCGTGCCGGTGCAAGGCCGCCTGTCCAACGAAATGCAGCGGCTGGTGAGCGACTTCAACGCCCGCCATCCGGACATCCACGTCACCCCGTCCTACACCGGCAGCTACGATGACACCAACCTCAAGACCCATGCCGCGATCCAGGCCGGGCACTCGCCGGCGGTGGTGCTGATGAGCGCCAATTTCGTGCGCGAGTACGTCATCACCGGGGACGCGGTCTCGCTCGACCCGTTCATCGCGGCGGACGGGCAGAGCGACGCCCAATACATGGACAAGTTCTGGCCCGCCTTGCGCACCAACGCGATGGAGGCAGGCCAGGTCTATGGCGTGCCGTTTCAGAACTCCACGCCAGTGCTCTACTACAACACCGACGCGTTCAAGGAAGCCGGGCTCGACCCGGATCATCCCCCCACCACCTGGGCCGAATGGGCCGAGGATGCGCGCAAGCTGACCAAGCGCGACGGCACCACCACGACGCGCTACGGGCTCGAGATGGTGACGTCGTACGACACGTTGGGCTGGCTGCTGTCGGGCTTGGCGATGTCCAATGGCGGGCAGTATTACGACCAGGCCTGGGGCGGGGAGGTGTACTACAACCAGCCGTCCACGCTGGGCGCGGTGCAGTTCCTGGACAACCTCGTCCATGTCGACCACGCGATGCCCGAGGGTGTGACGGACGCGAACACGGTGGCGGCGGCGTTCTTCTCCGGCCGTGCGGCGATGATCGTGAACTCGACGGGCGCGCTCGGCTTCGTGCGGGACGGCATGAAGCAGCCGTATCGCGTGGCGTTCATCCCCCGCGCGCTGCGCAATGCGGTGCCGATCGGTGGTGGCAGCCTGATCATCCCGCGCGGCAACTCGCCGGAGCGCGAACGCGCTGCCTGGACCTTCATCAACGAGATGAGCAGCCCGGCGGTGGCGGGCGGATGGAGCCGCTTCACCGGCTATTTCGCGCCCAACCGCCACGCCTACGAGATGCCGGAGATGCAGAGCTACCTGGCCGAACACCCGGATGCCAAGGTGGCCCTGGACCAACTGCAATACGCGCAACCATGGTTCGCCACCTACGCGACGGTGGCGGTGCGCAAGGCGATGGAAGACCAGGTGCAAGCCGTGCTCTCCGGCCGCATCAAGCCGGCCGACGCGGTGGTCGCCGCACAGAAGGCCGCCGACGACCTGCTGCGCCCCTACGCCGAACGCACCGCACTGGATGTTGCGAAATGAAGCCCTACAAGATCCTGCAACTGACCGACCTGCATGTCCGCCCGGCGGGCATGGCGGCCTATCGCGTTTGCGAAAGCAACATGCTGACCGAGCGGGCGTTGCGCGCCGCCGCCGCCATGCAGCCCGACATGGTCATCATCACCGGAGACCTGACCGATTGCGGCCTGGCCAGCGAATACACGCTGCTGGCGGGCCTGTTGCAGCGCCACTTGACCGTGCCGGTCTATGCCATCCCGGGCAACCACGACCGTCGCGACGCCATGCTCGAGCATATCGAGGCGGCGCGGCAGGAAGGCGGCTTCATCCACTATGCGGTCGAGGCCGGCCCGGTGCGCCTGGTGATGCTGGACACGGTGGTGCCCGGCGCGGGCCATGGCCGGCTGGATGGCGGCCGGCTGGAATGGCTGGAGCGGACCCTGGCCGCCTCCCCGAGCAAGCCCACCATGGTCGCGATGCACCACCCGCCGTTCCTGTGCGACATCGCGCACATGGATAGGATCAACCTATTGGACCACGCGGCGTTCACCGCCGTCATCGCCCGGCACAAGCAGGTGCAGCGCATCGTATGCGGCCACCATCATCGGCCCGTGGTGACGCAGGTGGCGCATGCGATCGCCAGCATTTGCCCCTCCGTCGCGCACCAGGTCGAGCTCGACCTCGACCCGGCGGCGCCACCCGCCTTCGTGCTGGAGCCGCCGGGCTTCCAGTTGCATCTGTGGTCGGAGACAAGCGGGTTCGTCTCGCATGGCGTAATGGTGGAGCGCTATCCGGGGCCGTTCCCGTTCGTGCTGGACGCGGACTATCCTGGGCATCGGTGATCCCGGAGGGCGCCTTTCAGCGGATCGGAGCGATCGATTCTGCAAAGTGGCAGGCGACCAGCCGGTCGGCGACCAGGCGCAGGGCCGGGCGCTCGTCGATGCAGCGCGGGGCTGCGAGCGGGCAGCGCGAGGCGAAGGCGCAACCTACGGGCGGGTCGACCGGCGATGGCAACTCGCCCTGCACCGGCACGGTGACGACGCGGCGTGCCGGATCGACGAAGGGAGTGGCGGCGAGCAGCATGCGCGTGTAGGGGTGCAGCGGCCGGTCCAGCACGTCGGCGCGGCGTCCCTGCTCGGCCGGGCGGCCGCAATACATCACCAGCACGTCCCGCGCCATGTGGCGCACCACCGAGATGTCGTGGCTGATGAACAGGTAGGCGGTGCCTAACTCGTCCTGCAAGTCCCGCAGCAGGTTCAGCACCTGCGCCTGCACCGAAATGTCGAGCGCGCTGACCGGCTCGTCCGCCGTCACCACCGCCGGGCGCAGCATCAGGGCGCGCGCGATGGCGATGCGTTGGCGCTGGCCGCCGCTGAACATGTGCGGATAGCGGTCGAACGCTTCGGGCCGCAGCCCCACCCGGTCCAGCATGGCGCGCGCCTCCGCCACCCGTTCGCGCCGGGTGCCGCGCCGGTTGATGGCCAGCGGCTCGACCAGCGTTTGCCCGGCGGTGCGGCGCGGGTTGAGCGAAGCGTAGGGGTTTTGGAACACCATCTGGTTCTGCAATTGCAGCTTCGGGTCGGACGTGGCGGCGGCGCCGACGATGCTCACGCTGCCTTCGGTCGGCGATTCCAGCATGGCGCACACCCGCGCCAGGGTGGACTTGCCGCAGCCCGACTCGCCCACCACGGCCAGCGTCTGCCCAGCCGCGAGCGCAAAAGAAACGCCGTCGACCGCCTTCAGCGTACGCCGCCCGTCCACCGGGTAGAAGCGGCGCAGATCGGTGGCTGCCAGCACCGTCATTCGGGCCATCCGGTTGGGCGGCCGGCATCGTCGAGCGGGTAGTGGCAGCGCACCTTGGCACCCAACGCGGTCAGCAGCGCCGGCCGCTCAAAGGTGCAGCGCAAGGCGCGGAAGGCGCAGCGCGGCGCGAACAAGCAGCCATGCGGGCGGTCCTCTATGCCGGGCACCACGCCTGGGATGGTGGGCAGCCGCGGCTTGCCTTCCGCGCGTTCCGGCAGCGCGTCCAGCAGTGCCGCGGTATAGGGGTGGCGCGGGTGCGCGAACAAGCCGGCCGCCGGCTGCTCCTCCATCACCTGCCCCGCATACATCACCTGCACGCGCTGCGCCGTTTGTGCCACCACGCCCATGTCGTGCGTGATGAGCAGCAGGCCGAGCCCATTCTCGCGCTGCAGCCGCACCAGCAGGTCGAGCACGCCCTTCTGCACCGTCACGTCCAGCGCGGTGGTGGGCTCGTCGGCGATCAGCAGCGCCGGGTTGCTGGCAATCGCCATGGCAATCATCGCGCGCTGGTTGAGGCCGCCCGAAAGCTGGTGCGGAAACGCGCGGCGGCGCTGGTCGGGTGCGGCGATGCCCACCTGGTCGAGCAAGTCGATCACGCGGCTGCGCAGTTGCGAGCGCGGCACGCCGCCGTTAAGCCGCAGCGCTTCGCCGATCTGCCAGCCGATCGTGTAGCACGGGTTGAGCGAGGAGGTCGGCTCCTGGAACACCATGGCGATGGCGCGCCCGACGACGCGCTTGCGGTCCTTGCGCAAATCCGCGCCGCGGAACGCGATTTCGGCCGCCGATACGCGGCTATGGCGCGGCAACAGCCCGAGCACCGCCAGCACCGAGACGCTCTTGCCCGAGCCGGACTCGCCCACCACGCCCAACACCTCGCCGGGGGCAACCGTCAGGTCCACGCCTTCCACCGCGTTGAACGACCCGGCGCCCGTGTCGAACGCCACCGACAGGTCGCGCACCTCGAGCAGGCGGGCCTCGCTCATCGCCGCAACTTCGGGTCCAGCGCGTCGCGCAGGCCGTCGCCGAACAGGTTGAAGGCCATCACTGTCACCAAGATGGCGAGGCCGGGAAAGGTCAGCAGCCACCAGGCGCGCTGGTAAAACTGCAGCGCGTCGGCCAGCATGGTGCCCCACTCCGGCGTTGGCGGCTGCGCGCCGAGGCCGAGGAAGCCCAAGGCGGCGGCGTCCAGGATGGCTGAGGAGAAACCTAAGGTCGCCTGCACCAGCAGCGGGGCGAGGCAGTTGGGCAGCACCACCAGCAGCATCAGCCGCAGCATGCCCGCGCCGGCCGCGCGGGTGGCGACGACGTATTCGCGCGACAGCTCCACCAGCGCCGAGGCGCGCGACAGCCGCACATAGGCCGGCAATTGCACCACCGCGACGGCGAGCATCGCGTTGGTGAGGCCCGGACCCAGGATGGCCACCACCACGATGGCCAGCAGCAAGGACGGGAACACCAGCAGCACGTCCATCACGCGCATGATGGCGACGTCCAGCACGCCGCCGACGAAGGCCGCCAGCAGGCCGAGGACGCTGCCAATGCTAAGCGAGAGTGCCACGACGACCGCGCCGATCACCAGGGAAAGCCGGGCGCCGTAGATCAGCCGGGTCAGCATGTCGCGGCCGAGGCTGTCGGTGCCGAGCGGAAAGGCGCGCTGCTGGAACGGCGGGGCGAGGAAATCCTGGCGGAACTGCTCGGCCGGGCCGTGCGGCGCCAGCTCGGGTGCCGCAGCCGCGACCACGACGAGCGCCAGCATAACGATCAGGCCCGCCGCCGCGCCGGGGCTGCCGAGCAGGGCGCGCAGCAGCGGAAAGCGGCGCCGGCGCGCGACTGTCGTGCTCATCGGCGGCTCGGCATGCCGGGCATCAGGCGCGTAGCCGCGGGTTCAGCACGCCGTAGACCGCGTCGACACCCAAGTTGATCAGCATGACGATAACGGCGATCAGCAACGTGCCGCCCTGCAGGACGGTGTAGTCCCGCCGCTGCACCGCCTCCACCAGCCAATGGCCGACGCCGGGCCAGGAAAACACTGTTTCGGTGAGGATGGCGCCGCCGAGCAGCGAGCCGACCTGCAGGCCGAGGATGGTCACCACCGGGATCAGCGCGTTGCGCAGCGCATGCACCAGCACCACGCGGGGCCGGCTCAGCCCCTTGGCGCGCGCGGTGCGGACGTAGTCTTCGCCTAACACCTCGAGCATCGCCGAGCGGGTCATGCGTGCGATGGTGGCGAGCGGAATGGTGCCCAGCACGATGGTCGGCAGGATCAGGTGGCGCACCGCGGAGCCGAACGCGCCCGGGTCGCCGCCATAGAACAGGCTGTCGATCAGCATGAAGCCGGTTTGCGGCGGCACGTAGAAGAGGTCGTCGATGCGGCCCGACACCGGCGTCCAGCCCAGCGCCACCGAGAACACCAAGATCGCCATCAGCCCCCACCAGAAGATCGGCATCGAAGCGCCGGTGACGGAGATGGCGACTAGGCCGTAATCGACCGGCGTGCCGCGATAGACGGCGGCGAGGATGCCGAAGGGCAGGCCTAATAGGAGGGCAAACAACATCGCGCAGGCGCTGAGCTCGACGGTTGCGGGAAAGAAGGTGGTGAACTCGGTCCACACGCTCTTCTGGGTGATCAGCGAGTGGCCCAGGTCACCGTGCAGCAACTGCCATTCATAGTCGGCGAACTGCTTCCAGAGCGGCTGGTCGAGGCCCAGTTCGTGGCGGAAATAGGCCAGCCGCTCCGGCGAAATGCCGTGTTCCCCGGTGCGCACCTCCACCGGGTCCCCCGGCACGGCATGCACCAGCAGGAAGCCCGCCAGCGAAACGCCGACGAGCGTGGGGATGATCAGCGCCAGGCGGCGCAGCAGGCGTGCCGCCACCGCGTTACTGCAGGTCGACCTGGTCGAACGCGTGTATGCCGAGCGGGCTCTGCACGTAGCCGGTGACGGTCTTGCGCAACGGCTGGAACGTCACCGAGTTGGCGATGAAGAAGAACGGCGCCTCGTCATGCATGATCACCTGCGCTTGCTCGTAGAGCTTGGCGCGGTCCGCCTGCACCGGCAGGGTTGCGGCCTTCTGGATCAGCGCGTCGAAGTCCTTGTTGCACCATTTGGAGGCGCTGCCGCCACCCACGCGCGCCGCGTCGCACGAGGCAAGCGGGGTGAAGAAGTTGTCCGGGTCGCCGTTGTCCCCGGTCCAGCCATATTCCGCCATCTGGTGCTCGCCGGCGGCGATGCGCTTGCGATACTCGCCCCACTCGTAGCTCACGATGTTGGCGGTGACGCCGATCTTCTGCAAGTCCGCCTGCATCAGTTCGGCGATGCGGCGCGCGTCTGGGTTGTAGGGGCGCTGCACCGGCATCGCCCAGAGGTCGGTGGTAAAGCCGTTGGGGTAGCCCGCGTCAGCCAGCAGCTTCTTGGCCGCCACCGGGTCGTAAGGATAGTCCTTCACGTCGTTGTTGTAGGACCACATGGTCGGCGGAATGAGGTTCTTTGCCGGCTGCCCAGCACCCTGGTACACCGCGGTCAGGATGGCGTCCTTGTCGATCGCCATGTACAGCGCCTGGCGCACCCGCTTGTCGGTAAAGGGCGGCTTCTGCGTGTTGAAGGCGAGGTAGCCGATGTTGAGCCCGGGCTGCTGCAGCAACACGAGGTTAGGATCCGCCTTAATGCTCGGCAGGTCCGCAGGGGACGGGAACGCCATCACCTGGCACTCGTTTGCGCGCAGCTTGGCCAGGCGCACCGCCGGGTCCTTGCTGATGGAAAACACCAGCGCGTCCACCTTGGCCTTGGGGCCCCAGTAGTCGGCGAACTTGCGGTAGCGGATGGTCGCGTCCTGCTGGTAGGCGACGAACTCGAATGGCCCGGTGCCGATGGGCGCCTGGTCGATCTGTTCGGGCTTGCCGGCCTTCATCAGCACGTCGGCGTATTCGGCGGATTGGATGCTGGCGAAGTCCATCGCCAAGTCAGCCAGGAAGGGGGTTTCCGGCGCGCCAAGGGTGAACTTCACCGTGTAGGCGTCGACCTTCTGCACCGACTTCACGAGCTTGTCGAAGCCCATGTCGCCCCAATACTCGTAGCCGCCGCCGGAAATCTTGTGATAGGGGCTGTTTTCGTCACCCTGCCGGTTGAACGAGAACAGCACGTCGTCGGCGTCGAAATCCCGGCTGGGCTTGAACAGCGCGTTGCTGTGCCACTTCACGCCGTGGCGCAGATGCAAGGTGAACTGCAGACCGTCCGGCGACTGCTCCCAGCTTTCCGCCAGGCCGGGCTCGAGGTCGGTAGTGCCCGGCTTGAACTCGATCAGGCGGTTGTAGATCGGGCGGTTGGCGTCGAAGGTGGTGCCTGTGGTGTTGATCATCGGGTTGAAGTTTTCCGGCGAGCCCTCCGAGCAGTAGACCAGCGTCTTGGCCGCCGCCGGGTTCGACACGGCCATCAGGGCCAGCGCGGCGCCAGCGAGCAGCATGGGTCGGAGACGGCCGGGACGGGTCATGGACGAAGGCCTTTCTTGCGCGCAAGCGAACGGGTTGCGCGCCATCCTAGACCATCATTCGCGGGATAAAGCTACTGGCGGCGGCAGGACGCTAGCGCACGCCGCGATGGCGGTTGAAGGCGAGCTCGGCCGGGGTGAGCTGGAACGCGTCCAACACGCGGTAGACCACGCCCGAGGTCTTGTCGTCGATCGGCAGCACCAGGTCCACCGGGGCGGCGGTGATGGTCACGTGGTCCAAGTTGGGCGGGAAGTTCACCGCCAGGGTGTAGTCCCGCTTGTCCAGGATTTTGTCGCCCCGGGAGACCGAGACGAAATACGTGACGTCGATGGTGCGGCTGGTGGCGGCCGGGCCCCGCGTGAGGTCCAGGCTGACGGCGATCGTGGTGTGCAAATGGGTGAGATCGTCGAGGCGGCACTTGCCGGCCGGGGGCGAAATGCGGCCGTCGATCACCATGTCGGTCAGGTCAGTGCCGCGGCCGTTGAAACGCGTCAGGTCCGCCGCATCGCTTAACACACCCGTCATCGGACAGGCGGGGGGGAATTGTGGCAGATCAGGCCCACATGACCCGGCGGTGAGCGCCAGGCCCAGGCTGAGGACGGCGCGGACAAGGCCAGTTGGCATCGGGGCACGAACACTCATGGGCAGCGACATGGACAACTCCGGTCGGGCACCCTCCCAGGGCGGGGGCGCGGGTCTTGGTCGGGCTGGGTTGTGGCGAGGGGGATGGGACGGCATACTGCGCGCCGCAGCAGCCACGGACAACATGGCCGAAAAGACTCATCTCCGCATCCTCCTCTCCGGCCCCCGCGGCTTTTGCGCTGGTGTAGACCGGGCCATCCGGGTCGTCGAGGAAGCGATCCGCCGCTTCGGTGCGCCCGTGTATGTGCGCCACGAGATCGTTCACAACCGCACGGTGGTGGAGGCGCTCGAGCAACAGGGCGCCGTGTTCGTGGAGGAGCTCGACGAGGTGCCGGCCGACGCCCACGTGGTGTTTTCCGCCCACGGCGTGCCGAAAACCGTGCCGGTGGAAGCGGAGCGGCGCAACCTGCACTATTACGACGCCACCTGCCCCTTGGTCAGCAAGGTGCACCGCGAAGCAGAGCGCCACTTCGCCGAGGGCGGGCCGGGCCAGCGCCACATCCTGATGATCGGCCATGCCGGCCATCCCGAGGTGGTGGGCACCATGGGCCAGCTCCCCGCCGGCGCGATGACCTTGGTGCAGGACTCGGAGGAGGCGCTGGCGGTGCAGCCCGCCCCGGGGCCGCTCGCCTTCATCACCCAAACCACCCTGTCGGTAGACGACACGGCCGAAATCGTCGACATCCTGCGCGCCCGCTTCCCCGAGATCGAGGGGCCTAAGCGCGAGGACATCTGCTACGCCACCACCAATCGGCAGGCGGCGGTGAAGGCGGTGGCGCCGGATTGCGACCTGGTGATCGTCATCGGCAGCGCCAATTCCTCCAACTCGCAACGGCTGCGCGAGGTGGCCGAGCGCGCCGGCGCCAAGCGGGCGATCCTGGTGCCCCGCGCGCGGGATATGGACTGGTCGGTGCTGGACGGGGTGGGCACGCTGGGCATCACCGCCGGCGCCTCCGCCCCCGAGGCGCTGGTGCAGGAGATGGTGAGCCACCTGGCCGGCCGCTACGTGTTGGACATCGAGGAGCGCCGGGTTACCGAGGAAGACGTGATCTTCAAGCTCCCCGCCCCCCTCGCCTGAGCGTGCCGCCGCCCGCGTTTGCCCGGCGTGTTGCACAAGCGACACGGCGCCCACCGCCGCGCAGCCTTCTGGCCGGGTAGCCATGGCGGTCTACACCGAGGTGACGGACGACGCGGTCACCGCCTTCCTCACCGGCTTCGACATCGGCACCGTGGTGGCGTTCCGCGGCATCGCCGAGGGGGTGGAGAACAGCAACTTCCAGCTCCGCACCACCGCCGGTGACTTCATCCTGACCCTGTATGAACGCCGGGTCGACCCGGCGGAGCTGCCCTGGTTCCTCGGGCTGATGGAGCACCTGGCGGCGCGCGGCATCACCTGCCCGCAGCCGGTCCGCGCGCGGGACGGCGAAGCGCTGCGACACCTGGCCGGGCGGCCCGCCTGCATCACCACCTTCCTGCCCGGTGTTTGGCCGCGGCGGGTGCAGCCGGCGCATTGCGGCCCGTTGGGGGACGCGTTGGCGGCGCTGCACCTGGCCGGCGCGGGCTACCGGCAGGAACGGGCGAACGCGCTCGGCCCATCCGGCTGGCCGGGGCTGCTCGAGCGCTGCCTGCCCCGTTCGGACGAGGTGCAGCCCGGGCTCGGCGCCCAGCTCAGCGCCGCCCTGGCCCGCATTCTCGCCGCCTGGCCCGCCGCCCTACCCCGCGGCCAGATCCATGCCGACCTGTTCCCCGACAACGTGTTCTTCCTGGACGGCCGCCTATCCGGCCTGATCGACTTCTACTTCGCCGCTACCGACCTGCTGGCCTACGACCTCGCGGTCTGCCTCAACGCCTGGTGCTTCGAGCCGGACATGGCGTTCAACGTGACCAAGGCGCGCGCCTTGTTGCGGGGCTACACCAAGCGCCGCCCGCTGTCGGACGCCGAGCGCGCCGCCCTGCCCGTGCTGTGCCAGGGTGCGGCGATCCGCTTCCTGCTGACCCGGCTGTTCGATTGGGTGAACACGCCGCCCGGCGCGCTGGTCACGCGCAAGAACCCATTGGAATATTTGGGCCGGCTGCGCTTCCACCTGGCCGCCGCCGACGAGCACGCCTATGGCATCTGACGCGCCCGGGCTTGGCGATATGCCTCGGGAGGTAGTGGAAATCTGGACCGATGGCGGCTGCAAGCCCAACCCCGGCCCCGGCGGCTGGGGGGCGCTGCTGCGCCTGCGCGGCACCGAGCGCGAGCTGTCCGGCGCGCATCCCGCGACCACCAACAACCGCATGGAACTCACCGCCGCCGCCGCCGCGCTCGAGGCGCTGACCCGGCCATGCCAGGTGGTGCTGCATACCGACAGCGAATACGTCCGCAACGGCATCACGCGCTGGCACACCGGCTGGGTGCGCCGCAACTGGCGCAACGCAGCCGGCGACCCGGTGGCCAACATGGATCTGTGGCAGCGCCTGCTGACCGCGGCCAAGCCGCACAGCGTGGAATGGAAATGGGTGCGCGGCCACGCCGGCGACGCCAACAACGAGCGGGTGGACGGGCTGGCCACGCGCGCGCGGGAGGGGGCTCGGTAAGGCTAGGACGCATAAGCGGTTGTCTCGCTTGACCGGCTGGGCCGCGGCGGGTGACCGAAGCGTCTGTTGATGGTCGCTTGTTCGCAGCAGGCGTGGTGACAATTCGTTACGCCCGATTGTAAGGTCGGCCAAAACGAGGGCGATGCCCCGCATTGAGGAATGAGGGTCCATGAGCAGCACACTGTCAGCAGCCCCAAACGACGTCATTCCGGTCGACCTCAGCTCTGCCACCAGCAGTGACGTGACCGACACCTTGGTGGCGCTGCAGCCGGTCAGCGCCAGCGAGCAGCCGACCAGCATCACGGTCGTCCCGGCCTTCAACTCCGACAGCGGCGAGGCCAACCCGTTTAGCGACGTGATGATCGACGACCCCAACCCGGGCCAGCTCGAATCGGCCACCATCGCCGTCTCCGGGCCCGCGCCCGGCACGCTGACCGCGCCGCCCTTACAGGACCTGACGGCCGCCAACCTGGCCGCCGCGCTCGACCAGGTGGTGTTTTCGATCGAGGGCGAGGGCGCCGGGACGGATGCTGTCACGGCCACCATCACCGACACGGCGGGGCAGACCACCACGCTCACCACCACGGCGGCGATCGAGTTCTTGCAGCCGATCCAGGTGGTCTCGTTCGTGCCCGCCATCACCAGCGCCGCCGAGACCAGCAGCAGCGCGCAGCAGACCATCACCGGCAGCTTGGACGAGTTCGTCGCGCTGTACAACCAGGCCGGCGGGGATCGCGCGATCGTGGAGCCGTTCGGCGGCGGCACGGTGACACTGGAGGACAACGGCACCGCGGTCGGCACGGCGGTGACCGACAGTAGCGGTGCGTTCAGTGCAACCGTCACCCTGGCCACTGATGGTGCCAACAGCGTGACGGCCGTCTACGACAATGCGGTCTACGGCACGTTCGTCAGCGCGCCCGTGGTGGACACGCTGACGGCGCCCAGCAACGCCACCACCACCATCGGCACCGGGAGTAGCACGCTGGCGCTGTTCGTGTCCGAGCGGGCGGCGCCGGCCGGGGCGGCGTTCACTGTGGACGTGGACGGCGTGCAGGTCGGTGGCGTGCAGACCACTAGCGCCGACAGCACGGCCGGGCAGATGCAGCAGTTCGACGTGCTGGGCAACTTCGCCGCCGGGTCGAACACCGTCACGATCAACGACCTGAACGCCAGCAACAGCCTGCTCACCGTGGAGAACGCCACGATCGACGGCGTGGCGGTGGCCGGCAGCGCGCTCACGCTGGCCAACGACGGCAGCGCCGGGTTCAGCTTCGTGGCCATTGGCGGGCAGACCCCCGTGGTGATCGGCAGCGGGCGCGACACGCTGGCGCTCACCCTATCGGAACGGGCGCAACCCGGCGCGGCGTTCACCCTGAGCGTCGACGGGACGCCCATCAGCGGCCCCTTCACCACGTCGGCCGACATCCTGCAGGGCCAGTCCCAGGTGTTCGACGTGATGGGTAATTTCGCCGCCGGGCCGAACACCGTCTTGATCGACTATGGTTCGGCGGCCAACAGCCTGCTGCTGGTGGACAACGCCACCATCGACGGCACCGCCATCGCCAACAGCGCGCTCAGCCTGGCCAATGTGGGCGCGGCCACGATCGGCTTCACCGCGCCTGGCCCAGCGGCGCCGCTCTCGGCCGGAACGGGCCCCGACACCCTGGCGCTCACCCTGTCCGAACGTGGCCAGCCGACCGGCGCGGCGTTCACCGTGGACGTGAACGGCCAGCAGATCGGCGGCGTGCAGACCACGACCGCCGACAGCACGACCGGCCAATCGCAGGTGATCGACCTGCTGGGGCAGTTCGCAGCACAAACCAACGCCGTGTCGATCGACTACCTGAACGCCAGCGCCAGCATCCTGACCGTGCAGGGGGCAGCGATCGACGGGACGGCGATCGCCGGCAGCGCGCTGTCGCTGAGCAACATCGGCATGGCTGGCTTCACGTTCCAGGGACCGGGCACCGCCACGCCTGGCGCCACCATCATTGGCTCGGGCCCGGACACGCTCGAGCTCACCGCGTCGCAGCGGGCGGCTCCGGCAGGGGCGCAGTTCACCGTGGCGGTGGACGGCACGCAGATCGGCGGCGTGCAGACGGTGACCGCCGACGCCACCAAGGGGCAGGCGCAACTGTTCGACGTGCTGGGTGATTTCGGCGCGGCGGCGAACACGGTGTCGATCGCCTTCCTGAACCCGGCGAACAGCCTGCTGACCATCCAAAGTGCGACGATCGATGGGGCGCCCATCGGCGCGGGCAGCCTGGTGCTGAGCAATGTGGGGGCGAGCAGCTTCATGGTCCCGGCGCCCGTGCATGGCGGGTGACCCAGGGCGCCGTCCCGAGCGTTGCAGATCACGCTGCTCCAGGCGGAGCGCTCATTGACAGCACGGTGCCGGGTTGCAGCGGGCGGGCGGCGTCGTCGTCGTCGTGGTAGGGCACCGGGCCGGTTCGGGTGAGGTGTGGGGCCTCATGGCTCACCATCCCCATGCCATGCGCGAGGTATTCGCACTGGCGCGAAAACGCGAGGCGGCGATGATGGCTTCGGGCTCCTGGTAGAGCGCGCCGGCTGGAGCAGCATCCGAGCAATCGGAGTCGCTTCGCGATCCGAAGGCTCGGATAAAGCTGCTCTTTTCTCAGTCAAGCAGAGCATGATCGCAGAGAGCATGCTCTAGGGCGCCGGGTCGCACCGCCCGGAACGCCGCTTGTTGCACCGACTCGACCAGGGCCAGCGGCTCGACCAGCTCGTCGTCCGGCGCGCCCACCACGCAAATGCGGGCGATGTCGCCGATGTAGCCATGCTTGTTGCCGCCCGAGTCGAGGCTGATCACGTCGCCGGCTTGGATCACCTGGTGGGAGGGGGCCCGAGTGTGGCTGCTGCCGGCGGCGATCAGGCAGTATTCGAAGGTGAGGCCGTGCGCCACCTCGCGCTCCCGCAGCATCTCGGTCACGTCGTGCTTGGTCATGCCGGGTTGGCAGGTTGCGAACACATCCGCCATCGCTTCGGCCACGCCCTCGGACGCTTGCCGCAGTAGAGCAGCTCATCCGGGCGCTTGCGAAGCCGAAGCTGCTCGAGCAGCCCCCACACATCCACCAGCTCGCTGCCGGGCAAAAGCCGGGTGAGCGCCTGGCCCGCATCAAACGGCAGGAACGCCGCCTCGATGCCGACGCGCCGGGTGGCAAACCCTGCTCCCGCGCGTAGCCGAGCGCCTGTTCGAGGGCATCCACGCTGCCCCACGAGCTGGTGCGCGCGCCCTGGACCGGGTTGGCTTCGTTGGCGGCGGGCGGCTAGTCCTGCGCGCTGGGGGACAGCACGACGCAGGTGCCGTGACCGCGCAGCCGCTCGCACGCGGTGGTGGCTGCCTCGCGGGACAGCCCGGTCAGGCGTGCACGATACAGTGTTCCGTGGGTTTCATGCACGCTGGCCACCGCCAAATGCGCACCCGCCACCACCGACCCGGCCTCTTCGCGGGCGCTGCCCACCGCGATATGGGCCAATCCCTCGTTGCCGAACGCACCGACTTGGATCGCCCACTGCGACGGTGTGCTGCCGCGGTATAGCGGAGCCGCAGCCGCCATCGCCGGCGCGACCAGCCGGAAGCCCTGCTCGCGGCGCAACGCACCGGAGGGCAATGCGCCATAGCCGGACGCAGAGGCGGTCTGCACCGTCGGCGGCGACGGCACGTAAGCCGGCGGCTCTGGCAAGGAGGCATATTGCTCGGCGCTCGCTGCCGCCCTGGGCCGAGTCGGCGGCTCGTAACGCGGCGTAAACCGCGGTGACTCGCTGGTATAGCCTTGCCGCACGGGCGCGCTCGACAGCGGCGGCGCGACGGGGCTGTAGACCAAAGATGGCGGCAGATCGTTGCTTGCCATCACGGCGGGTGGGCGGGCGGGCGGCTGGTAGGCCGGGGCGCTCGGCGGCAGGGGCTCGGCGGCGGCTGGCGGATTACCAGGCGGCGGCACGTAGGCCGCAACCTCGGCCTTCGACATGCCGCGCGGCGTCGAACCCGGCGGCGGATCAAACGCGGCATCTGTGTCGGACGGCGGTGCATAGGCCACCTCCACCGGCGGTGAGGGCTGCGGCGCCGCGGCCGGCGTGTAGGTCGGCGCAGTGGCGTAGCGAGGACCAGCCGGGATGTTTGCCGGCACGGAGTTCAGCGCGTAGGCCTCGGCAGTGGACCGGCGGGTGGGAAAGCTGTCTGCGATGTTGGGCCCGATCATCGCCACGTAACGCCGGGTCTCGTCCGGCAGCGGCCGGTTGCGGGTCAAGTAGTCGTCGAGCCGGCCCGGTCCGCCGTTATAGGCGGCCAGGAAGCCCGGCGATCCATAGAGGTCGTAGAGCTCCCGGATGTAAGCGGTGCCAGCCATAATGCTGTTGTAGGGATCGTACGGATCCTCCCCCAACACCGAGTAGCGGCCGCGCAACTCGTCGAACGTCGCCGGCATCACCTGCATCAGCCCCATCGCACCGGCCGGCGAGGTGATCGGGCTGCCGTTCAGGTCCACATGCCCGCCGGATTCGACGTGCATGACTTCGCGGATCCAGCGCTGCGGAACGTCAAACCGGTTCGACGCTTCCTTGACATACGGGCCCCATGGATCACCCGGCGGGCCCGGCGGAGCGTAGCTGCGATGGGCATGCTGCTCGTATTGCATCGCCTCCTGGGTGGAGGTGACATGCTGCACGCTCGCGCAAGCGGACAGCAGCGCCACGACGCCCAACACTATTCCGGCGCGAACGGCAGACCAACCGCGGCTGCGGGGAACGAGCCCGCCAGCCACGCAACCCGACCCTGAAAAAGCCATATGGCGCAGAACTCCGTGGCCTCGACCAAGCGACGGGCAACTGCTCACACAAACTCGCAGGAAACCCTCCTAACCCCTTATCCACACGCTCGAAGCCGAGCAAGTGGGTTAAACGTTTTTCCACAGCTATTTGGCGTCTTTCCACAACTCTGTGCCTCACTCGGCACAAAGCCTATCCAACAAGCGTTACTTTTTGATGAGGGGAACCGGTTGCAGCTTGCAGCGCGATCCGCTATCCGGCGCCAGGCAATGTCCAGTTCAGCCATGCAGGCGCGCGCGCTGTCGATTGACCTGGTCGCGAACCTCTCGTCCAGCGCCCGCCAAGTCGTCGCCTGGCACGATCTGCGGGACGGGGTGGCGGCCTACCGACTCGCCGCTACACTCGGATGGCTGGACATCAAGCTGCGCTATCGCGGATCAGTCCTGGGGCCGTTCTGGCTCACGCTGTCCACCGCCGTGATGGTGCTGGCGATGGGCGTGCTCTACTCGCAACTCTTCCGCATGCAACTGCACGACTACATGCCCTATCTGGCGCTCTCGCTCGTCCTCTGGAACACGCTCAGCGCGATCGTCGCAGACGCTTGTGTCTGTTTCACCTCGTCGGAAAACACCATCCGTTCGATCCGCATGCCGTTTACGATCTATGCCGTTCGCGTGCTGATCCGGAACAGCTTCGTGCTGCTGCACAACGTGGCGGTGATCATCGGGGTATTCGCCTATTACGGCACCTGGCCGGGCTGGACGGCCCTGTTGTCGCTCCCAGCCCTGCTGATCTGGATGGCCGACGCGGTGGCCGCCTGCCTGCTGCTCGGGGCGTTTTGTGCCCGCTTCCGGGACATCCCGCCCATCGTCGGCAGCATCATGCAGATCGCGTTCTTCCTAACGCCGATCATCTGGCGGCCCGAGCTGATCGGCCACAACGCCCGGCTGCTGTTGCTCAACCCGTTTTATCCCGTGCTCGCGCTGGTGCGGGAGCCGCTGCTGAACCAGGTGCCGCCGGGTTCGCTCTGGCTGTCGGCCGTGCTTTGGAGCCTGGTTTGGTGCGCGGCCAGCTGGCTGCTGTTCGCCCGCGTCCGCGGCCGCCTGGCGTTCTGGGTGTAGCTGTGCCGACCAGCATTCGTGCCGAGGGGGTTTGCGTCGACTTCCCGCTCTATCATGGCAACAGCCGAAGCCTCAAGAAAACCATGCTTGCCGCGGCCTCGGGAAGGCTTGGTGAAGACCGGCAGCATCGCATGGTGGTGCGGGCGCTGCGCGACATCTCCTTCACGCTGCGACCCGGCGACCGGCTGGCCCTGGTGGGGGGCAATGGCGCCGGCAAAACCACCCTGCTTCGCACCCTAGCCGGTATCTACGAGCCGGTGATCGGCCGGCTGCGCGTCGACGGCACCGTGGGCGCCTTGCTCGACGTCCATTCCGGCATGAACAGCGACCTGTCCGGCCGGGAAAACATCATGCTGCGGGGCCTCTACAACGGCATGAGCAAGCCGGCGATTGCCACGATGATGGAAGACGTGATGGACTTCGCCGAGTTGGGCGAATTCATGGAACTGCCTGTCCGCTTCTACAGCTCGGGCATGGCCGTCCGCCTGGCGTTTGCGATCGCCACCGCCATCCAGCCGCAGGTGCTGCTGATGGACGAGTGGCTGATGGCGGGCGATGCCAAGTTCCTCGACAAGGCACGGGTTCGACTCGAAGCCCTGGTGCGCACGGCCGAAATCCTGGTGCTGTCCTCGCATCTCGAGAACATCGTGCTGGAATGGGCCACCCGCGTGATCTGGCTTGACCATGGCCGCGTGCGCGAGGACGGCCCGGCGCGCGAGGTGTTGGGCCACTATCTCGGCCTGCAGGACCTCGAGCCGCAATCGGCTGCCGTCGTCGCGCTGTAGCCTCGGTTGCGCCGTGCATGCGGCTGCCTCGGACCCACCTGTGGCGTGATGGACACAGATCAGCGAGCCAAGCGCGCCATGTGACCTAGCTCACACTCGAGCCTGCATCCAAGCAGAGTAGTTTGCCGTAACGGTGCTTCCCGACCATCCCGTGTCGTGAAGATAGGCCGGGAAGGTGTCCGTCCATGGCTTACCGCTCCATCCTGTTCGCCGACGATGACGTCATCACGCAGTGGACGATGACTGACCTACTGACCGAGGCCGGCTTCGAGGTGAGCAGCGTCTGCCGCGGCAGCGAGGCGTTGGCACTGATCGATCGGGACGCCGAGTTCGACTTGCTGCTGACCGAGATTGATCTGCCAGACGGTTGCGACGGGTTGCGCGTGGCGCGGCATTGGCGGGAGCGTCTGATCAACCGGCCGGTGATATTCCTTGGCATGAGCGGCTGCATCCCGTTGGGCTATCTCGGGTCGCAAGACATCTTCTTCGAAAAGCCGTTCGACAGCCGGCGACTGCTGCGCAGCATCGTGACCGCGATCGACGACGCACAGTATCGGCCGCTCTCCCCTGCCGCATCGTGGCCTTCCCACCATAGCCACTGACGCCGCTCGGTTCGCCCGGCCGGTCTGCCGCCGCACAAGCCGGCGGCGGCCTTAGACCAAGACCGGCTCAGATAGAGTCGCCGGTCATGGTCTAGCTGTTTGTTTTGGCGAGCATGTTTACCGATCAAGTGACTTCACTTGATGCGGTCATGCTCTGAATGGCGTGCGGCCATTGCTGCGCCTTGGCGATTTGGTCGAGCACCGCGCGCATGGACTTGCCCAACATAGGCCACGCATCCATCCAGGCCGGACAGGCGAAGCGGTCGAACTCGGGGACCTGCCGGCCGCGGAGCAGGAAGGTCGACCGGCAGATGAGCGTGTCCGACGCAGGCATCACCGGCGGCTGCCAATGGAACAGCACCAGCGTCTTGCCGGGCAGGTAGACGTGTTGGCCGAGCGGCCGCAGCGCCGCAGGATCGGCCACCAAGCCGGTTTCTTCCTGCAGCTCGCGCAAGGCTGTCGCCGAACTGCTCTCGCCGAGCTCCTGCAGCCCCTTGGGGATGTCCCACCGTGGTGACGCCGTGGCGTGGCCGAGCAGCACGCGCTGCCCGTCCGTTACCACCACGCCGCAACTGATCACCGGCATCGACACGCCCCTGCTGGCCCGCAACCCTCACCCGTCATGGAAAGCATCGCACAGCCGAACTGGGGGTGGCCATCATGGTCACATCTGGACGGCTTGGACGGCGGCTTCGAGCTCCTGGAAGGTCGGCATGTGTTCGTTCGGAGCCATCTTGCGGCCGGTCTCTACACTGACCTGGGGTGCGTTGCCATGCAGGTGGGTGACCAACACGGCGCGGATGACCTCAAGATACTTGGCCTCTTCCTCCACCACGCCCTTCATGCGCGCCGCTACCGGGCCGGCCATGCCATAGGCCAGCAACACGCCCAGGAACGTGCCGACCAGCGCGCCGCCAATCATGGCGCCGAGGACCGCAGGCGGCTCGTTGATGTGCGACATGGTCTTGATCACGCCGAGCACCGCCGCAACGATGCCCAGCGCGGGCAGTGCGTCGGCCATCGACTGGATGGCGTGGCTCGGATGCAGCTCCTCGTGCAGGGTCTTCTTCAGCTCGCGCCCCATGACGTCTTCGATCTGGTGCGGGTCGTCCGCATTCATGCCGACCATGCGCAGGTAGTCGCAAATCAACCCGGTGACGTGGTGGTTGGCGACGATCTTCGGGAACTTCTTGAACGCCGCACTCTCTTCCGGCTTCTCGATATGGGCCTCTAGCGCCATCGCTCCCTTGGTCGAAGCCAGCCGCGTGAAGTAGTACAGCAGGCTCAGCAGTTCGATGTAGTCGGCCTTGTGGAACGACGACCCTTTCAGGACCTTCTTGAAGGCGGCGAGCGTGTGCTTCACGTCGTGCATGCTGTTGGACATGATGAACGTGCCGAGGGCCGCGCCGCCGATGGTCAGCATCTCGAACGGCATCGCCTCGATCAGCGGCGCAAGACTGCCGCCCGACATGATGTAGCTGCCGAAGACGCAAGCGAGCAGGAAGCCCAGTCCACCGATCGTCAGCATGGCTCAGAGTCCTGTTTTGGGGGTCGTGCTGCGTATCACCACGATGGCGATACGGCGGTTGGCAGCGGCCAGCGGGTCCGCCGGCAGCAAAGGATCACGGTCGGCCTGGCCGGCGACCGACCGAACTTGCGCCTCTGGAACGCCGGCCTCGGCCAGCAGCCGGCGCGTGGCGTTGGCCCGCTCGGCCGACAGCTCCCAGTTCGACCGGTCGCCGCCGCGGAACGGCGTTGCATCCGTATGCCCGGTGATTGACAGGGACTCCGGCAGCTTCATCAGGACTGGCGCAATTTTCAGCAGCAACGCACGGGCCCGATCGTTGAGCACCGCTGACCCGGTGGCGAACATCGGCTGCTTGTCCTCGTCGAGCATCTGGATGCGCAGGCCTTCGGGCGTGATGTCGATCGCGAGCTGGCGCGCCAGGTCGGCCAACGCCGGGTCCTTGGTGATTTGATCGCGGATTTGCTGGGCAGCATCTTCGAAGCGAACTCGCTCCTTCTGCGCCGCCTCAGCCCGGGCGGTGGCATCGGCCTGCAACTGCGCCTGCTTGAGAACGGCCTGCGTGGCATCCTCCGGCCCGGCAGCCGACGCGGGCTTCACCTGGTCGCCCGGCTTCGGCGCCGCCTTTTCGGCCGGGCCGCCCACCGCGTGCAGGCCGTGCAGGGTGCGGGTGTTCACCCCTGGCTGCTGGTTCGGCAGCGTGGCCGCCGACGCCGGCGTGTCACTGTCGTCGTCATCCACCTCGAAGACGGGGCGCACCTTCTCGTTCATCACCGTCACGGAACCGCGGTCCGACGCGAGCGAGCCGTCATCGTTTGGCGTGTGGCCACCAAACGGCGCGCCGAACCCTGACTTCACGCTCGCCATCGCGTTGCTGGGGCTGAAATAGTCGGCAATGCCGCTGCGTTGCTCCGCCGTGGTCGCGTTCAGCAGCCACATGAGCAGGAAGAACGCCATCATCGCCGTAACGAAGTCGGCATAAGCGACCTTCCACGCGCCACCATGATGGCCGCCCTCCACAACCTCTTCCTTGCGGATCACGATTGACGGTCTGCTGCCTTTGTCCTTCCCGCTCGCCATTCACCCGCTCCACGATCGGGACCAGTATCGGCGGAAGTGCTTAACGGAGCGCTAAAGCATGAAGAGCGAAGGTTTTTCATGCTTGAGCTCACGGCTGGCCATCATGCTCTAACCAGCTTCGGTAAAGGCCCTCGCGAACACGGCGGGATCGACGTTGCCGCCGCTCAACACCACGCCCATCACCTTGCCACGCGCCGGCACGCGCCCCGACAGCAGGGCGGCCAAGGCGACCGCACCGCCGGGCTCGACCACGAGCTTCAGATGGGCGAAGGCGAAGGCCATGGCGGCCAACACCTCGGTGTCCGACACGGCATAGGCGCCAGCCAGGTGGCGATGGTTGATCGAGAAGGTCAGTTCCCCCGGCGTCGGCGCCAGCAGCGCGTCGCACAGCATGGAGCCGCCCGGCGCGTTGGCCACCCGCTCGCCGGCCTGCAGGGAGCGGCCGGTGTCGTCCCAGCCCTCCGGCTCGACCGCATAGACCGCGGTGCGCGGGGACGCGCCGGACACCGCCAGCGCGGAGCCGCCAACGAGCCCGCCACCGCCGGTGCAAACCAGCAAGCCGTCCATCACCAGCCCGGCGCCGGCCGCGTCCGCCACCAATTCCAGCGCGGCCGTGCCCTGGCCGGCGATCACGTCGGGGTGGTCGAACGGCGGGATGAGCGCGGCGCCGCTGCGCTCGGCGAAGGCGGCCGACATCGCCTCGCGGTTGTCGCGCTGGCGGTCATAATGCACCACATCGGCCCCCCAGCGCCGCGTGCTCGCCACCTTCACGGCGGGGGCGTCGGCGGGCATGAACACGGTGGCCTTCGCCCCCACCGCGGCCGCGGCGCAGGCGACGGCTTGGCCGTGGTTGCCGGACGAATGCGTCACCAGCCCGGCCTCCCGCTGGCCGGGCGAAAGCTGCAGCGTGGCGTTGGTCGCCCCGCGCAGCTTGAAGGAGCCAGTGCGCTGCAGCGGTTCGGGCTTGATCAGCACGACGGCGCCGGTCAGCGCGTCCAGTGCCGCATTGCGCAGCATCGGGGTATGGACGACGCGGCCGGCCAGGCGCTCCGCCGCCGCCAGCACGTCCTGATAGGTGGGCAACTCCGCCATGATCGGCCTCCTCATGAGCTTGGCAGGCGCAGCATGTCGCCGCGGGCGGTGGCGCGATAGAGGTCGTAGCGTTCGGCCACGACGCCGTCGCGGCTGCGGGTGAGGACGCCCATCTTGGTGAGGGCGAGCCAGGGCGCCGGGTCCGGCACACCCGCCCGCCGCTGGCTGCGCAGGAGCCACCCGGTTTGCCCGGCGACAGGGGCCAGCGGCAGGCGGAACAGCGTCCAGCGTGGCTCCACCCCCAGCACCGGGCGTTGGCCCAGGCCGTGCGCGAGCATCGCCGCCAACCCGTAATTGTCCGCCGCCACGAAACCCGCCGGCAACTGATCCACCTGCTGCACCAGGCCGTCCCAGCCGCCCAACTGGATCAGTGTCGGGTCGGCGCGACGGGGCAGCGCGAGCGCGGCCGTGCTGGCTTGGAGGTAGACGACGGCCGTCATGGCAAAGCCCAGCCCGGCGGCGAGGCGCCATCGCCACGGCCGATACGCTGCCGCGGCGATGCAGGCCCCCGGATAGAGGATGGCGGGCCAGTTGGCCTGCACGCGGTCGCCCAGCGCGTGCTGCAGGAACACCGCGGCAGCCGGCAGGGTGATGACGGTGAGCAGGCTAGCCGCCGGGTCGTGCCGCCAGCGCCGCGCCGCCGCCCATATGCCCGCCGCGCACAGCACGGCCACGAGCGGCGTCGCCAGCCCCACTTGGCTGAGGATCAGTTCGGCCACGTGCTGTGCCGCCGCGGCCGGGTGCCAATCTCCAGTGCGGCCACCCTGCTTGGCGAAGCTGGCCCAACCGTGCGCGGCGTTCCACCACAGCACGGGCGCGAAACAGGCCACGGCCAGCGCGCCGCCCGCCCACGGCCACGGGGTGCGCAGCCAACGCCGCCCGGCGGGGACAGCCAACAGCCACGCGGCAAGGCCCAGCCCCAGGAGCAAGGCCGTATACTTGCTGTCGAGCGCGCAGCCGGCGGCCAGGCCTACGGCCAGCCACCACTGCGGCCGCCCGGTCGCGAGCAAGCGGCCAAGGGCGGCGAGTGCTGCGGTCCAGAACAGCAGCAGCGGGGTGTCGGGCGTGAGCGTGACGGCACCGGCGCCCAGCAGGATGGTGGCGTTGAGCAGGGTGGCGGCCGGCAGCCCGGCACGGCGGCCCGGAAACAGGTCCTCCGCGGCCCGCACCAGCAGCAGCGTGCCCAACGCGGCGGCGAATGGGGCGAGCAGCCGGATGCCGAAGCCGCCCTGCCCCGCCAGCAGCGTGCCCGCGCGAATCCATAGCGCGACCATGGGCGGATGGTCCAAGTAGCCGGGCTGCAGCGAGCGCGACCAAACCCAGTAGTAGGCTTCGTCCGGCGACAGCGGCGCCATGGCGGCGACCAGCAGCCGGATGGCGGTCAACCCGGCGAGGGCTAGGAGCGGTCGGCCTGCTGGCGATAGCCTTGGCGGCGACCGGTCCGCGACGTCAGCTTGGTGCGGCGGCATGGCGCTGCGTGTCTGCCCGACGGCGCGCTGTCAACCCGGCGAGCTTGCGGCGGCCCGCGCTCCACCCCGATCACCCACGCGGCGTGCGGCCCGACGGTCAGCCGCAGCCGGCGGTGCCGGAACACGCGGCGGGCCCTGGCGGCGACGGCCAGCAACACGAACGCCTCGTTGCCGTCCACGTCCGCCGGGTCGGGCAGGCGGCGCTGCAGAATGAGTTCACCCGTGCCGGCCCAAAAGCCGACCGGCTCGAACCCGGCCTGTTGGTAGAGGCTGCGGGCCGGGCCGTTGTCTGGCGCCACCAGCAGCCGGATGCGGCGGCACCCTGGCATGCGGCGCAAACGCTCCATCACGTCCAGCAGGGCGGACCGGCCGAAGCCGCAACCCTGGCTGCGACGGTCCACCGCAAGCCAGCCGAGCCACCAGCAGGACGTGTCTCGCAGGTCTGGGTGAACGACGTAGAAGCCAACCAGGGCGCCCTGCGCCGACATGGCGATCATGGAGTGCGCCAAACCGTGTTCAACGGCGGAAACGATGCCCTCGACCGGGCCCAGGAAGCGCGAGACCTGGTCAGGATCCAGTTCGACGGCGGTGACCGCGGCCAGTTCGGCGCGGCTGATGCGGCGGTAGCTAAGGGGCGCGAGGCCCCGGGTTAATGACATGACCCACTTCGTTCAGACTTTTACGGAGCCAAGCCAGTCAGGGTGCCAGAGACGTATCCCGCAGCTTCCCCTGTGGTCGATTCCTGCGTTGCACAATACCCACAAAAGGGTGAAGTTTTTATCAACGTGATCGCACACGATTCCGTGTGGTCACGCACCCTACACGCAGGTTAGATCGGCACTCCGGCAACATTATGGCTGGTCCGGATCGTCTGCAGCGTCTGCACCCGGCTCACCGACTCCGCCCCGGTCAGCGCCTGGGTGAGGCTGTTCTCGTGCGCCGTGTCCCTCGCCACCAGCCGCAGCAGGAAGTCACCCCCGCCGCGGATCATGTGGCACGACCGCACCTCCGGCCAGCGCGCCACCATGCGTTCGAACGCGGACAGCACGGCTTGCTTCTGGCTCTCCAGCCCGACAATGGCGAAGAACTCGATCGGCCAGCCCAGCTTCGCCGGGTCGGTGTCGGCGTGGTAACCGCGGATCAGCCCCGCCTCCTCCAGCCGGCGCACCCGCCTCAAACAGGGCGGCGCGGAGATGTCGGCGCGCCGGGCCAGCTCCACGTTGGTCATGCGGCCGTCCTCTTGCAGCTCGGACAGGATGCGGCGGTCGATGGCGTCCAACTCGGGCGGATCCTTGGGAATGGGCTTCATCCGGGCTGCACGCAGCGCCTCATTATGGACTCGGGGGCGGCCAGCGGACGAAATAATATTGCTGGCAGCAGTGGACAAGGCCTCGCTTGCGACACCCGGCGGCCGGCCTGATATGCTGCGCCGATTGCAGGAGTGAGGCGTGATGGCAGAGACGATCCACAGCCGGGTGCTCATCGTGGGCGGCGGGCCGGCGGGCTACACCGCGGCGATCTACGCGGCCCGCGCCAGCCTCGCGCCGCTGCTCGTGCAGGGGCTGCAGCCGGGCGGCCAACTCACCATCACCAGCGAGGTGGAGAACTACCCGGGCTTCGCCGCCGCCGTGCAGGGGCCCTGGCTGATGGAGCAGATGGCGGCACAGGCCGAGCATGTCGGCGCTCGGCTGGTGGCGGACGTGATCACCCGGCTGGACCTGTCGGCGCGGCCCTTCCACGCCCTGGCCGACAGCGGCGACAGCTACACCGCCGACACCATCATCGTGGCGACCGGGGCGCAGGCCCGCTGGCTGGGGCTGCCGAACGAGCGGGTGTTCGGCGGGGCGGGCGTCTCGGCCTGCGCCACCTGCGACGGGTTCTTCTTCCGCGGTAAGGCGGTCGCGGTCATCGGCGGCGGCAACACCGCGGTCGAGGAGGCGCTCTACCTCACCCATCACGCCGCCTCCGTCACCGTCATCCACCGCCGCGACAGCTTCCGCGCCGAGCAGATCCTGCAGGACCGGCTGTTCGCCAACCCCAAGATACGGGTGGTGTGGAACGCGGTGGTGGAGGACATCATCGGCTCCCTCGCGCCCAAGGCGGTGCAGGCCGTCCGCGTGCGGGACCAGGGCGGGCGCATCACCGACATCCCGGTCGACGGCGTGTTCATCGCCATCGGCCACGACCCGGCGACCGCGCTGGTCCGCGGCCAGCTCGACCTCGACGACACCGGCTACGTCAAGATCGCCCCCTGGTCGACCGCCACCACCATCCCTGGCGTGTTCGCGGCCGGAGACGTGGCCGATTCGCGCTACCGCCAGGCGGTGACTGCGGCGGGAATGGGCTGCATGGCGGCGTTAGAGGCGGAGAAATACCTCGCCGAACACGCGCCAGAGGCCGGCTTGCGCGCCCGCGAGGCCAAAACCGAGCAAATGATCGGCGCGTGGGACTGATTCCGCAGCAATTCGTTCAAGACATAGCTGCTCAGCCTGTTACTCTCCCCTGGTCGTTGCGCACGAGTGGTGAAGGGGCCGGGTTTTGATGGATTGGGACAAGCTGCGGGTGTTCCACGCTGTGGCGGAGGCCGGTAGCTTTACCCATGCAGGTGACGCGCTGAACCTCAGCCAATCCGCCGTCAGCCGCCAAATTTCGGCGCTGGAGGAGAATCTGCAGGTCTCGCTGTTCCACCGCCATGCCCGCGGCCTGATCCTGACCGAACAGGGCGAGAGCCTCAACCGCACCGTGCGGGATGTGTTCGCCAAGCTGGCCATGACCGAGGCGTTGCTGACCGAGAGCAAGGAGCGCCCGACCGGCCGGCTGAAGGTGACGACCACGGTGGGCTTCGGGTCGCACTGGCTGTCCTCGCGCATCAGCGGCTTCCTGGCCGCCTACCCCGACGTGACGATGACGCTGCTGCTGGACGATTCCGACCTCGACCTGGCGATGCGGGAGGCCGACGTCGCGATCCGGATGCACACGCCCAAGCAGCCGGACCTGGTGCAGCGCCACCTGATGACCATCCGCTGGAGCGTGGTGGCCTCCAAGGACTATCTGGCCAAGCGCGGCACGCCCACCCGGCCGGAGGAGCTGGACGACCACTCGCTGATCCTGTTTGGCGACTACCGTCCGCCGGTAGCCGACATCAATTGGTTGGCGGAGATGGGGCGCCGCTCGGGCCAGCCACGCCGGGCCGCGCTGGAGGTCAACTCGCTCCACGCCATGGCAATGGCGGCGCATGGCGGGGTGGGCATCGCCGTGTTGCCCAACTGGATGGATCAGGAGACCAGCGGCCTGGTGAAGCTGCTACCCGACCTCAAGGCGCCCAAGATCGACGTGTATTTCGTCTACCCCGAGGAGCTGCGCAATTCCAAGCGGGTGGCGGTGTTCCGGGATTTCCTGCTGTCCGAGATCCAAGGCTTGCAATAAGGCGTTTGCTGCTGGCGGCGATGACCGTTTATGGCAACGGCGTTCCGGCGCGCGACCAGCCCGATGCGGACCATCCTTAGAGTGTGCCACCCGGCCTCGACGATGTCGTTTGATCGCTCGCTAAGTATTCTGCGGGCCCGTTAAAGCCGGCTTAACCCTCGCAGCGCATGATCGGGGCGGCCGGGGAGGGCCGTTCCTTAATGATAATGAGACTGCGTCGTATCGGGTTGTTTTGGCAGTTGCTGCTCCCGTCGCTGCTCGGAGTGCTGCTGGCCGTGATCATCGTCCAAGCATGGACGCTGCGGATCAGTCAGGGCGCGCTGCGGCAACAGATGCAGCAAAGCGTCGATGACAGCATGGCGTTGCTCAAACACTCGCTGTCGCCGCTGGGTTCGGGTTGATCGATCGAGGCTGGGAGCTTGCGTCTGGGCAACACCCCCGTCGCCACGCAAGCTGCTCTGTTGAAGGACGTGGCCGCAATCACCGGCGGGGTCGCGACGATCTTCAGCGGGGACGAACGGGTCGTGACCACCGTCATGCAGCCGGACGGCACGCCCGCGGTCGGCACCAAGCTCGTGGTCCCAGAGATCCGGGAGGCCGTGCTCGTCAGGG
Source organism: Acetobacteraceae bacterium (assembly GCA_965199105.1). Taxonomy (GTDB): domain Bacteria; phylum Pseudomonadota; class Alphaproteobacteria; order Acetobacterales; family Acetobacteraceae; genus LMUY01. Next base: position 3,772,920 of record CBDAQO010000002.1, read on the forward strand.
GCGAGGACTACCGCGGGACGGCGGCGATCGTGGGCAAGCGCTACGTCACGCTCTATCAGCCAATCCGCAACGCCACTGGCGCCGTCATCGGCATCCTGTTCACCGGGCTCTCCGCCGACAAGCTCGATGCAACTGAAAGTGCCGTTATCGAGCAAGCCTGCCTGGCAGCCATCGTCACCATCCTGGTGTTCGGCGCGATCCAGACCTTGCTGCTGAAGCTTTCATTGCGGCCGCTGAACGCCCTGACCCGCGCCACCAAGGAAATCGCCGGGAGCAACTTCAGCGTGACGATCGGCAGCACCGACCGTTCGGACCAGATTGGCCGGCTGGCACAGTCACTCGACGGCTTCCGGACCGCCGGCTTGCAGATGGCGCGCATGGAGGCGGAAGCGGCCGAGCAGCGGCGCATCGCCGACGCGCGGCTTCGCCATGAAGAAGCCGAGCAGGCGCGTGCCACGGCCGCGCAGGCGCAGATGGTCCAGTGCCTGGCCGATGGGTTGGAGCATCTGGCCCAGGGCATGCTCACCCATCAGATCGAGACCAAGTTGGCGGCCGAGTACGAGCCGCTGCGGCTCAACTTCAATGCCGCGTTGGGCCAACTCTCGGAGCTGATCGGCGGCGTCTCGGGCAAGAGCGACGCGTTGCTGGCAAGCAGCGGCGAGGTGGCTCGCGCCGCCGATGACCTGGGGCAACGGACCGAGCAGCAGGTCGCCAGCCTGCGGCAAACTGTCGGCGCGCTGGAGGAGATCACGGCCACGGCGCGGCGCACTGCGGATGGTGCGACCCAGGCGCGGGACGTGGTGTCGCAAAGCCGGGCCGACGCCGAAAGCTCCGGCGCCATCGTTCGGGACGCGGTGGCGGCGATGACGCAGATCGAGCAGTCGTCCCAGCAGATCGGCACGATCATCATGGTGATCGACGAGATCGCCTTCCAGACCAATCTCCTGGCGCTCAACGCCGGCGTGGAAGCGGCGCGGGCCGGGGATGCCGGCCGCGGTTTTGCGGTGGTGGCAAGCGAGGTGCGTGCCCTGGCGCAACGCTCGGCGATGGCGGCCAAGGAGATCAAAGCGCTGGTCTCCAGCTCCGCCGGGCAAGTCGGCATCGGGGTGAAGCTGGTCGGCGAGACCGGCACCGCGCTCGAGCGGATCGTGGGCCGGGTGACGGCCATCAACACGCTCGTGCTCGGGATCGCCACGTCCGCCGAGGAGCAGGCGCTGGCACTGGCGCAGGTGAACAGCGCTATCGTGCAGATGGAGCGCGCCAACCACCAGAACGCTTCGATGGTGCAGCAGACCACCGATGCGAGCCACGTGATGGCTCAGGACAGCGAGGAACTCGCCCGCCTCACCGGCCGCTTCCAGATCACCCGCTAGCGCCGGTCCGCACCAAGTGGGGCCACCTGATCGCCGAAACAAACGGTTCGACCATCACCAGCGCCTCGATCCGAGCCGGTGATGGCCGAGCCGAGCGGCCGCTCACAACGAACGGGCGGTCTCGCCGGCGCTGCGGGCCGCGCCGTCTTCCCGCACCACGTAGGTAAAGAAGCGGATGCGCCCGTCCTCGCCGACCTCGCGGTAGACGCCTTGGATCTCGGTGCTGAGCCCGGGAAACTCGTTTTCCGCGCGTTCGAACATCTCGAGGTAGTCGATCATCGGGGCGGACTGCCGGCCGATCCGCTCACCGGGGATGACGGTGGCGATCCCGGGCGGATAGACCAGCATCAGCGTGGCAGCGACCCGGCCGCGGGCCTGGCCGATCGGCAGGTAGTCGACCCGGTTGCGGGTGAGCATCTGGGCGGCGCGTTGCGGCGGCAGCGCCAGTTCGGGCAGGTGGTCGGCCAGGAATTGCTGGCGTTGCATCGTGCTCACGTCGGCCTCGCGGTAGAAGGCATGCATCTGGCGGCAGAGGTCGCGCAAGCCGATCCCGCCATAACGCTGCGGCCGCTTGCGCACGAAGCTTGGCACCACGTCCTGCAGTTGGGCGTTGTCGTCGTGCAGGCGCTTGAACGTCACCAGCCAACTGAGCAGCGTGCCCGCCTTGCTGCTCTCCACGCCGGGGGTGAGCAGGAACAGGATGCTGTGCAGGTCGTTCTTTTCCGGCACGATGCGGTTTTCCCGCAGATATTCCGCCAGCAGCACGGCCGGAATGCCGTGGTCGGCATAGGCGCCGGTGGCCCGGTCGAAGCCCGGCATCAGCAACGTGAGCTTGTTCGGGTCGGTCATCGCGTAACCGGGCGCGAGCTGGGTGAAGCCGTGCCAGGCAGCACCCGGTTGCAGCAGCCAATGCGCCGGGTTGCTGGCCAACTCGTCCGTCGGCACCTCTTCCCACGGCACCACGGCGCCGTTCCAAGGCACCGTGTCCGGCACGAAGGGGTCGAGGAACCATCGCCGCGCCGGGTCGGGCTCGGCCTCGTATTCACGCCCGATCGCCCGGATTTTCTTGCGCAGCTCGATGCCCAGCCGGATCGTGTCGTCCCACAGCACGGTGCCGGACCGGCCTTTCATCATGTGCGCGCCGACGTCCAGCGAGGCGAAGATGGGGTAGAACGGCGAGGTGCTGGCATGCACCAGGAAGCTCTCGTTGAAGCGCCGCGCCTCGACCCGGCGTTCCTGGCCGCGGATGTGGCTGTCTTTGATGTGGATTTGTGAGGCTTGCGAGAAGCCGGCGAGCTGCTTGTGGGTGGATTGCGTGGCGATGATGCCCGGCGCGTCGTCCCCCAGCGCCGTCAGCCCCATCGCAAAGCGCCCGGCGAACAGCGGGTGGAACTTCATGAACCCGGCCCAGGCTTCGTCGAACAGCAGGTAGTCGCAGAGCGGGCCGAGGCGGCGCAGGATCAGTTCGGCGTCGTTGATGGTACCGTCATAGGTGCATTGCTCGACGACGCCGACGCGGAACGGGCGCGGCCGGGTCCAGGCTTGCGGGTCACTTACCAAGGGGTTGCGGCGGATCGCCTGCCGGATCGCGGTCTCGTCCAGTGCGGCATGGTCGATCGGGCCGATCATGCCGTAGGCGTTGCGGTCGCTAGGCAGGTAGACCGGGATGCCGCCGGCGAGCAGCAGCGCGCCATGGTGCGCGGCTTTGTGGTTGTTGCGGTCGAACAACACCAGGTCGCCCTCCGCCACCAGCGCGGACAGCACGATCTTGTTGGAAGCGGAGGTGCCGTTGAGCACGAAATAGGTGCGCTCGGCGCCGAAGATGGTGGCCGCAGCGCGCTCGGCCGCCAGCGCCGGGCCCTCATGGGTCAGCAGGTCCCCCATCTCGACCACCGAGTTGTCGATGTCGTCGCGAAACACCGCCGGGCCGAGGTGGTCGACGAAGATGCGCCCGATCGGGCTACGGCTGTAGAACACGCCGCCATTGTGGCCGGGGCAGGTCCAGAGCTGGTTGCCCTGCTCGGCATAGTCCACCAGCGCACCAAAGAACGGCGTCTTCAGCGTGGCAGCGTAGTTGCGCAGCCGGCTCACCAGGTTGCGCGCGACGAAATCAGGCGTTTCCTCCGACAGGAAGATGGTGCCGTCGGTGTGGTTCAGCACCTCCACCGGGATGTCCTCCAGCCGTTTGCGCCGCAGCATGATCAGCACCGGCATCTCGAGCCCGCGCTTGCGCACCAGCGAGATCAGCCCGGCGGGCTTGCTCAGCATCCCCCGCTTGCCCCAATCCACCACCATGCAGCCGATGGCGGCGTCGGTCTGGATCGCAAGCTCGGCGTCGTCGGTGCTGCGCGCGACCATCACCGAGAAGCCCAGCCGCTCGGTTTCGGCCACGATCTGCTGCAGCCGCAGCCAGTCGAGGTCGGTGGTGTTGAACGACGGGGCGCAGATCAGGAACTTGAAGTGGCGCTCGTATTCCATGGTCAGGCGGCATCCTCGGTTTGCCGGGCAATTTCGGCGCGCCACCCCGGGATCGTCACCGTCACTGGCAGGCTTGCGTCGCCGGGCGGCTTGGGGTGCGGATTGCCGCGGTTCTGCCACACCACGACGGTGTCGGAGGCGTCGGGGCCGAAGCCGGCTTCGCCGGCGTCATACGGCAGGTGGGCGGCGAAGCGGCGCTCGAACGCCGGCGAGGCGTCGAACAGCTCGGCCCAGGTTGGGTTATAATAGATCACGTAGACCTCCCGCGGCGCCGCTTGCATCGCGGCTGCCAGGTTGGCGAGCACCCGTGCCGCCAGCGGACGGCCGAATGGATTGTAGAGGAAGATGGCCAGCGACCCGGCGGGGTAGCCGAGCTGCGTCGCGTCGCCATTCACGATGGTGATGCGGCGGCGCTCCGGGTAGGCACGGGCGAAGGTGGCGGCATTGCTGCGGGCGATGGCCGCCAGTGCCGGTGCGAGCTCCACCCCGGTGAGCCCGGCGAAGCTGAACTCGCTGGCGACCAGCAGCGGCCGCCCCTTGCCGCAGCCCAGGTCGAAGAAGTGGCAGCGTTCGGGCTGCGGCACGGTGGCGAGGGCGGCGCGGATGATGCTTGGTTGCGCGGCGATGTAGGCCACGGTAGGCGCGTCGAATGGGTCGTCGGGCTGCAGCAGGTAGCCCGGCAAGCGGCCGCTGGTTTGCACGCCGTGGGCGAGGTCGAACGGGTGCGCGCGCCGCCAGCCGCGGTCCCGCGCGCTGATGCGCTCGAAGCAGGCGATCATCGCGCGCCGGGCCAAGGGGAACCGGGCCGACGCCCACAGCACCCGCTTTAGCTGGGTGCGAAGGCTAGGCGCGCGCGGCAACCACGAACAGCCTGGGAAACAGCAGCAGCCGCTTGCCGTCGGCGCGCACCGGATAGGCCTGCGCGATGGCCGCCTGGTAGGTCGCCAGGAACGCGGCCCGCTCGGTCTCGTCCAGCGGTGCCAGGAATGGCTGCAGCCCGGTGCCGCGCACCCATTCGACAATGGCGGCCGCGTCGTCCATGCGGTGGTGGTAGATGGTGCGCCAAACCTCCACTTCGGCGGCGACCGGGGCCAGCAGGTCGTAGTAGCTGGCGGCCGGCAACACGCCGAGCCGGTCCGCAGCGCCTGCCAGCTTGGCGGCCCATGGCCCCGCGGCAGCGGTCTCGCGCATCAGGCGGTGGGACGGCTCGTCTCGGTTGTCCGGCACCTGGAACGCCAGCACTCCGCCGGCAGCCAGCAGTCCGAACAGTCGGGGGATGAGCGTGGCATGCTGCGGCACCCATTGCAGCGCGGCGTTGGCGTAGAGCAGGTCCACCGGCGCGGCTTGCTGCCAGGCCGCGATGTCGCCCAGCTCGAACGCGACGCCGGGCAGCCGAGCGCGCGCGCTGTCGAGCATGGCCGCCGAGCTGTCGACCCCGGTGATCGCCGACCCGGTGAACCGCTCGGCCAGCAGCTCGGTGGAATTGCCGGGGCCGCAGCCGAGGTCGACCACGCGCGCCGGGTCGCCCGCCAGCGCCTGGGCCGCCGCAGCGAGCAAGTCCCGCGCCGGGCGGGTGCGCTCCCGCTCGAAGCGGCGATACAGCGCCGGGTTCCAACCGTCGGGCGGCATCCCCGGCGTTACCAGGCGACGGTATCGTTCTGGTAGTTGATGTAGCCGCAACCGCCCTGCCCGGCGCGCGCCGCCAATGCGTCCGCCATGCCGCGCACGCTGGTCGCCACGTCGAGCGGGGCGCTGGCGCCGCCCATGTCGGTGCGGACCCAGCCCGGCGCCACCGCCAGGATCGTGCGCTTGCCGCCGGCCCGCGCCGCGTAGCTGCGCAGCATCGTGTTCAGCGCCGCCTTGCTCGCGCGATATACCTCCCAGCCGCCACTCTCGTTGTTGGCCACGCTGCCGAGCCCGGACGACATCGCCGCGATAGTGCCCTCCGGCTTCACCAGGTGCGACAGCGCCTCGATCACCCGCAGCGGGCTCAGCGTGTTGGTGGTCAGCACGCGGACGAACTCGTCGGTGGCGACGTCGGCCACCGTCTCGGTCGGCCCGTTGGACACGCCGGCGTTGACGAACAGGATGTCCAGCTTGGTGCCGGCAAGGCGCTCGCCCAGCGAGATCACCTCGCCGGTGTGGTTAATGTCAACCTTCTCGATGGTGACGCCCCCGCCCAGCTCGGCCAAACCGCCCGGCTTGGCCGCGTCGCGCACCGTGGCGATGACGTTCCAGCCACGGCTGGCGTATTCGCCGGCCAGCCCGAGGCCCAGCCCGCGGGACGCGCCGACGATCAAGATGCTCTGTTCACTCATGCCGCATGCTCCATGTCGCTGCCCTCCAGAACGCCCAACACCGCCTCGCCGATTGCCAACGATGCGGTGAGCCCCGGACTTTCGATGCCGAACAAGTTGACCAGCCCGGGAACGCCGTGGGCAGCAGGGCCCAGGATGGCGAAATCCGCTGCCGGCTCGCCGGGCCCGCTGATCTTGGGCCGGATGCCCGCGTAGCCCGGCACCAGAGCGCCGTCCGGCAGCGCGGGCCAGTAGCGGCGGATGGCGGCGTAGAACCCGGCGGCGCGGCCAGGCTCCACGTCGTAGTCCTCGTGCTCCACCCACTCCACGTCGGGCCCGAACCGTGCCTGGCCGCCCAGGTCGAGCGTGAGGTGCACGCCAAGGCCGCCGGGCTCGGGAACCGGGTAGATCAGGCGGCGGAACGGGGCGCGTCCGGCCAGACCGTAGTAGCTGCCCTTGCAGAAGTAGCCGCGCGGGATGCTTTTTGACGGGATCCCGCGGATGCTGCGGGCGAGGGCCGGCGCGTGCAGCCCGGCCGCGTTCACCAGAATGTGGCATTCGAGCGCCATCGTCGCCTCGCCGCCCACCTCCAGCCGCACGCCCTGGTCGAGTAGTTCGCCGCCCAGCAAAGGCGCGTGGAACGCCAGCATCGCGCCCGCAGCCTCCGCTTCGCCCTGATAGGCCAGCATGAGGGCGTGGCTGTCGACGATGCCGGTTTCGCTGGAATGGAGTGCCGCGGCCACGTGCAGCGCGGGTTCCAGCGCCGCCACCTCGGTGATCGAAAGTGAGGTCAGCGCCACGCCATTGGCGGCGGCCTGTGCCCCGATCTGCTCGAGCGCCGCAGTTTCCGCCGGGTCGGTGGCGACGATCAGCTTGCCCAGCTTGTGGAACGGCACGCCGTGCGCGCCGCAATACTGATACAGCGCCTGCCGCCCCGCCACGCACAGCCGGGCCTTGAGGCTGCCGGCGGGATAGTAGATACCGGCGTGCACCACCTCGCTGTTGCGCGACGACGTGACGGTGCCGATCGCCTCGGCCGCCTCCAGCACCAGCACCTCGCGCCCCGACATCGCCAGGGCCCGCGCCACCGCCAGCCCCACCACGCCCGCACCTAGGACGACCGCCTCGACCCTCTCGACCATCGCGCCAGCATCCTCCAACGCCGCCCCGATGACCAGAGCCGCGACCGTGGTGGGCGCCGGCCCGGCGGGGCTGATGGCGGCGGAGCGGCTTGCCCTCGGCGGGGTGCGGGTGACCGTGGTGGACCGCATGCCCACGCCGGCGCGCAAGCTGCTCATGGCCGGGGTCGGCGGGCTGAACCTCACCCACAGCGAACCCCTCGAGGCGCTGCTGGCGCGCTACGGCACGGCGCGTGACCGGCTCGCCCCCGCCTTGGCCGCCTTTCCGCCGAGCGCGCTGCGGGCCTGGTGCGAGGCGCTAGGCCAGCCGACCTTCATTGGCAGCAGCGGGCGCGTGTTCCCGCAGGCCATGAAGGCCTCTCCGCTGCTGCGCGCCTGGCTGCGCCGCTTGGAGGGGCTGGGCGTCACGCTGCGGCCGGGCCATCGCTGGCTCGGTTGGGACAGCTCGGGCGCCGCACGGTTCGACCCGGCGTTGCCGCTGCCCTCGGGCGCGCTGGTGCTGGCGCTGGGCGGTGCAACCTGGCCGCGGTTGGGCTCGGATGGCGGCTGGGCGGCGGCCTTGCCCGCAGCCGTGGCGCCGTTCCGCCCCGCCAATTGCGGCTTCGTGGCACCCTGGAGCGCGCACATGGCGCGACACGCCGGGTCACCGCTGAAGCGCATCGTGGTGCGCTTCGCCGGAGGCAGCAGCGCCGGAGACGCCGTGCTCACCGAAGCGGGGGTTGAAGGCGGCCCGTTCTACGCCCTGGCGGCACCCCTGCGCGACGCCATCGCCAGCGCGGGGCAGGCGGTGGCGATCGTGGATTTGCGGCCGGATTTGACCGTCGCGGTGCTGGAGCAGCGGCTGCAGGCGCCGCGCCGGGGCCAGTCGCTGTCCACCTTCCTGCGCAAGGCGGTGGGCTTGGCGCCACCGGCCATCGCGTTGCTGCGGGAATGCGCCGGAACGCCGGCCGAGCTGGCCCGCGCGATCAAGGCGGTCGAGCTGCGGCTCACCGGCACCAGCAGCCTGGCCCGCGCCATCTCGAGCGCGGGCGGCCTGCGCTGGGAGGCGCTGGACGGCTTCGCGCTACGCCCGCCGCATGCCCCACCGGGGACGTTCGCCGCGGGGGAGATGCTGGATTGGGAGGCCCCGACCGGCGGCTACCTGCTGCAGGCCGCGTTCAGCACCGGCTACGCGGCGGGTGAAGCGGCGCTCGCATGGCTGGCGCTCACGCCGGCCGCAGTGACGGGTGAGTCACGTGCCGCAGCGTCTGCAGCGCCCCATGCATCAGCACCTGCGTGTCCGCGAGCAGGGCGAGGCTGAGCAGCCCCGCCATCTGCGCCGGAGTCGGCCGGTGCGGCACTTTGCCGAAGACGCACAGCGCGCCGACGCCACCTGCCAAGGGCACACCGACGTAGAACCGCAGGCCAGGATCTCCCGCCACCAAGACGTTGTCGGCAAAGCGGCGATCCAACCGCAAGTCGCTCACCACCATCGCGCAGTGGCCGAGCACGGCATGGGCGCAGAACGCGACATCCCGCGAAAACTCGGTCTCGGCCGACCCGGTGATCGACTTGAACCAGACCCGGTCGGCGTCCACCAAGGAAACGCCCGCCCGCAGCGCCGTCGGGAACAAGGCGAGTGCCCGCACCGCAAGCGAGTCGAATCGCGGGTCGGCCGCCGTGTCCAGCAGGTTGAGGCCGTGTAACCGGGCCAGCCGCCCGGGTTCGTCAAACGCGTGCGCTGCCCGGCCCATGGGTGCCCTCCGGGCATCAGTAGACCCCAGCCGGGTTAATCAAATGACAACACGCGACGCAAAAGCCTAGATGCTTCGGAGCGCGGCCTCGACGTCCGCCGGGGTGCTGGCGGCAGCAACCTGGGCGTCTGGCTCGATCCGCCGCACCAGGCTCGACAGCACCTTGCCGGCGCCGAGCTCGACGAAGCTGTCCACCCCCATCGCCACGGCCTGCAACACGCTTTCCCGCCACCGCACCGTGCCGGTGACCTGCTGCACCAGCAAGCGGCGCATCTCGGCCGGGTCAGTCACCTTGGCGGCGGTCACGTTGGCGATCAGCGGCACGGCAGGCGACGAAATCGTAGTCGCCTCCAGCGCCTGCGCCATCTCTTCGGCCGCCGGCGCCATCAGCGCGCAGTGGAACGGCGCCGACACCGGCAGCATCATGGCGCGGCGGATCCCACGCGCCTTGGCCGCCGCCACCGCGCGTTCCACCGCGGCGTGGTGGCCGGAGATCACCACTTGCCCGCCGCCATTGTCGTTGGCCACCTCCACCACCTCGCCCTCGGCGGCTTCGGCGCAGATCTCATGGGCAGCGTCGAGGTCGGCGCCGAGCAGCGCGGCCATGGCCCCCTCCCCCGCCGGCACCGCGCGCTGCATCGCCTCACCGCGTCGCCACAGCAGGCGAGCGCAATCGGCCAGGCCCAGGCTGCCGCATGCCGCCAGCGCGCTGTATTCGCCAAGCGAGTGGCCGGCCACCAGCGCCACACGCTGCTTGAGCGTCCAGCCGCCCTCCCGCTCCATCACGCGCAGGGTGGCGAGCGAGACGGCCATCAACGCGGGCTGGGCGTATTGGGTGAGCGTCAGTTGTTCGCCGGGGCCCTCGAACATCAGCTTCGAGAGCTTCTGCTGCAGCGCGTCATCCACCTCCTGGAACACTTCGCGGGCGGCGGTGAACGCGGCGGCGAGCTCCCGCCCCATGCCGACGACCTGGCTGCCCTGGCCGGGGAAGATGAACGCGTGAACGGGCATGGCGAGTGGGTCCAACCGCTGCGAAGCGACGCTTCTCGCGTCCACCCGTAACCTTTGTCAAATGGGAAGTGCCAAAGCAGCCGCCACCGTCAGCCGTAGCGGCGGACCATCCTGGCGCAGAAATCGGCGAATTCCGCCGGGATTTGCGGCACCGCCGTGTAGTGGGGCCAGTTGCCGCGGTGCTCCGGAGTGAAGCAGAACGTGACCGTCACCTGGAACGGCTCGAGTGCGGCCATCTGGCGGTCGAACCAGCGGTCGGCGTCGGGGCGGAAGCTGTCGGCCCAGCTCAGCCCGGTGCGCAAATAGGTTACACCGAAGTCCTTTAGCCAGCGGACGGTGTCGTCCAGGCGGTGATCCTCGAAGTGCACCCATTGGCAGATGCCGATCGCCGGCGCCACGTCGTAGAACGCGCGGGCGGCGCGCTTGGGGCGGCCGTGTTCGTCCAGCAGGCCCATGTGGAAGTGGCGGTAATAGGAGGATCCTTCGGCCTCGCGGTGGCGCGTGGTGGCGGGCCAGGCGGCGGGCAGGTCGTATAGGCTGTACCAATGCACCCGCGGCGCCTGGCCGGCTAGCAGTTCCGCCGTGCGGCGCAGGCCCCATTCCTGCACCTCTTCGGCGCCGAAGCTGCTCACGCCCACCTCGCTCACCCACACCGGCTTGGTGGTCACGGCCTGGATTTCGCGCAGCTTGGCCGGCCACTCGTCGATCATCCAGTGGTTCCAGTCGAGCGGGAAGCCGTGCACTGCCACGGCGTCGAGCGCGCCCATGGCCGGCGCCATCCGCTCGATGAACGCCGGGTCGATCGGGGACATGCCGCCCAGTACGCGGGTAAGGCCGGGCTTTTCGGCGGCGATGGCTTCGCCGGCCAGCCGCGCCATCTCGGCAAACACGGTCCATTGCGGGTCGTTCTCGAAATCCCAATGCGACTTGTTGTTGGGCTCGTTCCAGATCATCGCGGCTTCGATCATGCGGGCGCTTTCGGGTAGACCGCGCCTGCAGCAGCACAGACGCGGCGACAGACGAAGATCTCTTGTTCCGGCTGGTCCATGATCTCGAAGCCGGCGGACCGCAGCATCGCCGTCGACGCCGCGCCGTTCGGGAACCACCAGTTGGTCGGGTCGCCGCTGTAGCGCCGCTCGACGAAATGCAGCTTGGGCCAGCGCGGGTCGTCGAACATGGCGGCTTCGTGGAAGTCGTAATCCTCGGCCACCGCCATTTCGACATGGGCGCCGCGCTGCAGCGACTGGAACAGCAGCATGTCGCCGGCAACGTGTTCGCTGATGAGGTCGAGCGCCAATAGGGGATGCCTAAGATGGTAGAACACGCCGAGGAACAGCACGATGTCGAAGCGTTGCCCGAGTGCCGCCACGTCATACACCGAAAGCTCGCGGAAGCTGATCGACAGGCCCTCCACCTCGGCGGCGAAGCGGGCTTGGGCGAGGTAGCGCGGGTCTTGGTCGATGCCGACCACGCTGGCGCCGCGCCGGGCCAGCGCCAGGCTGTAGAACCCGGCGTTGCAGCCGATGTCCAGCACGCTTCGGCCGCGCAGATCGGCGGGCAGGGTGTGGGCGAAGCGCTGCCACTTCACCGCCGGGTAGTCGAACAGGAAATGGTCCGGCGCGGTGCGCACGCCGCCGAGCTCGAGGTTGTGGAACCAGGGTGCCAGCTCGGCGATGCGGGCGCCGATAGCGTCCTGTGTCCAGCGCGTCACCGCCGCACCTCGCTGGCATAGGCCACCAGTTCGGCGGCACGGTGGCGCCCGGTGTGGGCGGCCAGGAAGCGTGCTTGGGCTCGGCGGCCCATGTCCTGCCGCGCCGCTTCGGGCATCTCGCATAGCGCCGTCAGCACGTCGCGCCCATCGCTTGCCACGATGATCTCCTCGCCGGGGGTGAACAGCGTATCAAGGCCCTCCCACCCATCGCTGATCACGGGCGTGGCGCAGGCGGCCGCCTCGAACAGGCGCACGCTGGGGCTGAAGCCGGCCCGCACCATGTCGGCGCGGGTGACGTTGAGGGTGAAGCGCTGGGCGGCGTAGAAGGCGCGGTGCTGGTCCGGCGGGCAGTGCTCGGCGCGCTGCACGTTGCCGGGCCAGGCGAGTTCGGCCGGGTATTGCGGGCCGAACACGGCGAAGCGCCCGGCGGGCCAGCTCCGGGCGGGCTGGCAGAGCAGGCGCTCGACGGCGGGCTGCCGGTCCGCCGAGTAGGTGCCGAGGTAGCCGAGGTCGTAAGGCGGCGTGGGCTCCACTGCTTCCTCTCCCAAGGGGAGAAGGCTTTGCACGCCGCTGGGTCCCCTCACCCAACCCCCTCCCGGAGGGAGAGGGCTTTGCACGGGGCCAACGGGTTCGGCGGAGCAGTAGAGCGCGCGGGCGGCGCGGGCGCCGTAGTGTTGCTCGATGTGGCGCAGCATGGGGCCGCCGGTGAACGACAGATAGAGGTCGAACCCGGGGATCACCCCAGCCTCGAGGTAGTCGCAACCGCCCGCCGCCAGCGCCGCCAGCGTCACCGGGGTGTCGATGTCGTAGAACGCGGTCACGCCGGTTGCCTGCGCCTGCACCAGGCGGCACACCGCTGCGCCATCGGCCACGTAGGAGCCGACGATGACCAGGTCGGCCGCCGCGATGGCTGGAGCGAAGCCGGCGAGCGCCGCGGCATCCGGGTAGAGCGCGACCCGGCAATAGGGCGGCGCCGGCAGGTCCCGGTGGGCGGCATAGTACGGCCGATCCTGCTCCAGGAACAGCGTGCGGTGGCCCAGCTGCGCCAGGCCGGTAAGCAGGGAGCGGTAGGTGGTGGCGTGGCCGTTGCCCCAGGAGGAGGTGACGGACAGGCCGATGACGACGACGTTCAGAGGGCGCGGCACCACGGGTTCCCGGTTCGGTTACTCCGTAGAAGCAACAAAGCCGTAATCGGTTGCAGCTTGCTCTGGGCTAATCAGCCCGTCCCGCACATCCTTGGCCACCAGCGCCGGGTCGCGCAGCCGAGGGTCGCCCAGCCCGCCGCCGCCGGGCAGCTCCAGCACGAGGCGGTCGCCGTCCGGGATCACCTGGAAGCCCTTGGTGCGCAGGGTGGCGCCGGATTTCAGCGCCACCCGGCCGGCCGCGCCATCCGCCCCGCCCTGGCGGCCGCGCGGCGGGTTGCCCACGCGGTCGAAGATGGCGTTGCAGGCGAATTCGAGGTCGTCGCGGCCGCCGATCTCCATAATCTGGCCCATGCCGCCCCGCGTCTGCCCGGCGCCGCCGCTGCCGGGCCGCAGCTCCTTGCGCCAGAACACCAGCGGCGCCACCGCCTCGGTCACCTCTACTGGCATGGTGCGCACGCCGGAGGGGAAGGCGGTGGCGTCCAGCCCGTCCAGCGCGGCGCGGGCGCCGGTGCCGCCGGAGTTGAACGTGATGACCTCGAAATCGGGCAGCACGGGCCGGTTGGAGGTGCCCTGCCCCGACACCGAGCCGCCGCCGCGCAAGGGCGGGTTCCACAGGCAGGACGAGCCCTCCGCCGCCACCCGCTCCGGCACCACCTGAGTCAGGCAGCCCATCACCAAGTCCGGCAGCAATTGGCCGACCACGTGGCGCACCGCCACCGGGTAGGGGCGGGGCGCGTTTAGGATGGTGCCTTCGGGGATAACGCAGCGGAACGGCGCCAGCGAGGCGGTGTTGTTCGGGATGTCCGGCGCCACCACCACCTTGAGGCCGAACGCGGTGTAGGCGCGGGTGTAGGGCGCCGGCACGTTGATGCCGCGGCTGGACAGGCCGGACGTTCCGGTGAAGTCCACCGTGATGGTGTCCTCGGCGATGGTCAGCGCCGCGTGCAGCGTGAGCGGCGCCTCGTAGCCGTCGCTGCCGATGCTGGCGCGGAACGTGCCCGGCGGCAGGGCGGCGATGGCGGCCTGCGTGGCGGTGCGGCTCTTGTCGAAGATGTGCTCCGCCAGCGCGTCCAGCGTGTCGAGCTGGAACTCGGCCATCATCTCGGCCAGCCGCCGGATGCCGGCGTCGTTGCAGGCGCACAGCGAGTAGACGTCCCCCTCGAGCTCCACCGGCAGGCGGGTGCCGGCGCGCAGCATGTCGAAGAAGGTCTCGTTGGCCACGCCGCGCTGGAAGCAGCGCACGATGGGGATGTAGAGCCCCTCCTCGAACACGCTGCGCGCCTCCGGCCCCATGCCCAGGCCGCCGACGTCGATCACGTGGGCGGTGTTGGCGAACAGCCCGACCATGTGGCCGCCGTGGAAGGCGGGCGAGACCACGGTCAGGTCGTGCAGGTGGCCGGTGCCGAGCCAGGGGTCGTTGGTGATGTAGTGGTCGCCGGGTTGCATGGTGGCGGCGGGGAAGCGGTGCAGGAAGTGGCCGACGCTCTCCATCATCGAGTTCACGTGGCCCGGCGTGCCCGTCACCGCCTGCGCCAGCATGCGCCCCTGCAGGTCGAACACGCCGGCCGACAGGTCCCCCGCCTCGCGCACGGTGGTGGAGAAGGCGGTGCGGATCATGGTCTGCGCCTGCTCCTCGACCACGGCGATCAAGCGGTTCCAGAGCAGGCCGGCGGCGAGCGGGGTCATGCAGCGGTCCTTGGGTGGGCAGAGGACGAGTGTTCCGGTCGCGGCACGGCGCGTCAAGACGGGGAGCGGACCAGCGGCGCTGGGGATGGCTCGCCGCCCTCGAAGCCGGCGACGAAGCCCGCCAGCCCGGCCTGCCGCCGCGTAACCAGGCGGGCGGCGTGCAACACGCAGCGCACCGCGTCGATCGCTTGCGGCAGGGCGTCGTTCACCACCGTGTGGTCGAACTCCGGCCAGTGCGCGATCTCGCTGCGGGCGGCCTGCATGCGGCGGCCGATCTCGGCTTCGGGGTCGCCGGCGCGGGCGCGCAGCCGGGCCTCGAGAGCGGCCAGCGAGGGCGGCAGGATGAACACGCTCACCACGTCTCCCGGCAGGGCGGCGCGCAGCAGGCGGTGCCCCTGCCAGTCGATGTCGAACACCACGTCCCGCCCCGCGGCCAGGGCTTGCTCCACGGGGGCGCGCGGAGTGCCGTAGCGGCGGCCGAACACCTCGGCCCATTCCAGCAGCTCCCCGCGCTCCACCATGGCGGCGAACGCCTCCCGCGTGTGGAAGAAGTAGTCTACGCCGTCCTGCTCGCCGGGCCGCGGCTGGCGCGTGGTGGCGCTGATGGAGAGGGTCAGCGCGGCGTCGCTCTGCAGCAGCGAGCGGGTGATGGTGCTCTTGCCCGCGCCGGAGGGGGCGGACAGCACCAGGCACAGGCCGCGCCGGGCCACCATCCCGCCGGCCCCCATCACACCGACTCGGGCGGCAGGCCGTCGCGCGCGACCGCCGCCTCGATCACGGTGCGGTCGAGCGTGCCGTAGCGGCTGGCGCGGCCGGGCAGGAAGCGGCGGAACACGGCGTAGCGCTCGAGGCTGACCCGGTGCAGCCGGCGCAGTTCGGCCAGCGGGTCGGGATGGTCGTCGGCGCGGATGTCGAGGTCCGGGTAGCTGTCTGCGGTGCAGACCTTGAGCGCCGCCGCCTGCCGGCCCCGCTTGTCGCCGCCGGCCGCCTCGCCCGCCTGCATCGCGGCCAGCAGCCGCTCCGCCATGCTGCCCGGCGCGGCCAGGTAGGCCTCGAGCGTGCGGCGCACCACGTCCGGCCCGGCGAGCATGTTGCCCGCCACCGACACGTCCTGCCCCGCCACATGGCCGGCCCAGGGGACACAGCCGGGCCCGCTGTGCTGGCTGATGCGGCCCTGGGCGTCCAGGATGTGCAACTGGCGCTGCGGCGCGCCGGGGTCGGGGCCGACCAGGTCGCCGGCCACGATCGCCGGGTCGGCGCCGACGCGCAGGCGGGGGAAGGCGCCCTCCGGGTGCAGCGGGTTGACCAGCGCCTGGGTGGCGAGCGCCGCGACCCCACCCTCGACATGGATGCAGAGCGCGCCCACCGCGAAGAAGCGGGAGGCGACCGCCGCGCCGAGCGCCCCGCTCACCGGGTCACGCGCGAGGATGGACCAGGTCACGGCGGTGCCCTCCCGGTGGTGGTGGGTGCGGGCAGGCCGCGGGCGCGCATCACGTCCCGCCAGCGCGCCACGTTGCGCCGCTGGTCGTCGTCGGACCGGGCGAAGGCGTGTCCACCGCTGCCATCGGCCACGAAATACAGTGCGTCCGAGGCCGCCGGCTGGGTCGCCGCGCGCAGGCTCGCCAGGCCGGGCATGCAGATCGGGCTCGGCGGCAAACCGGCGATGCGGTAGGTGTTGTAGGCGTCCTCATGGTCGAGTTCGGAGCGGGTGATCGGGTGGTCCAGCACCCCCAGGCCCCCGCTGGCGGCATAGATCACCGTCGGGTCGGACTGCAGCTTCATGCCGAGCCGCAGCCGGTTGAGGAACACGGCGGCGACCACCGGGCGTTCGTCGGGCTTGGCGGTCTCGCGCTCGATCATGCTCGCCAGCACCAGCGCCTCCTCCCGGGTGGCCAATGGCAGGCCGGGGCTGCGCGCGTCCCACAGCTTGGCCGAGGCCCGGTCCATGGCGAGCCGGGCGCGGTCCAGCAGCTTCTCGCGCGAGGTGCCCAGTTCGTAGTCGTAGGTTTCGGGCAGGATGCTGCCTTCCTGCGGCACCGGCGCGTCCCCGGTGAGGGCGGGCGCCGCGTCCACCAGTTCGGCCACCTGGGCGGCGGTCAGGCCCTCGGGGATGGTGAGCTGGTGCTGCACCGGCCGGGCGATGCGCAGGACGCCGAGCACGTCGGCCAGGCTGGCGGCGGCGGGAAAGGCGAGCTCGCCGGCATGCAGCGCCCCGGCGCCGGTGGTGGCCAGGGCGGCGGCGCGGAACAGCAGCGTGCTGCGGATGGCGCCGTGCTGCTGCAGGACGGCGGCGATTTCGGCCAGGCCACCGTGCGGCACGGCGATGGCGGTGGCGGCCGGCAGCGGGCCCGGCGCGGTCCATTGCTGCCGCAGCCACAGGGCGCCGGCGCCGGCGGCGAGTGCCAGGAGCAGCGCGGCGAGGGTCAGCCGGCGCATGCGAGACCGTGCGGCTTGAGGAGGCGCATGCTGCAGTCATCCATCGTGGGTCCCCTCCCCTCCACTGCGAGCTTGCCCCTCCTGGAGCGGGGTTGCGGCGGCAGTCAGGCGGCGCGGCGGAACAGGATGCTGGCGTTGGTGCCGCCGAAGCCGAAGCTGTTGGACAGTGCCAGCTCGATCGGGCGCTCCTGGGCGTGCCGGGCCACCCGGTCGATGCTGCTGGGCCGGCTCGGATGGTCCAGGTTCAGCGTCGGTGGCGCCACCTGGTCGCGGATGGCCATGATGGAGAAGATCGCCTCGATGGCACCGGCCGCCCCCAGCAGGTGCCCGGTGGCCGACTTGGTGGAGGACATCGCGACGTGGCGCGCCGCATCGCCGAACAGCCGCTCGGCCGCCTCGAGTTCGAGGTCGTCGCCCATCGGGGTCGAAGTGCCGTGCGCGTTCACGTATTGCACGTCGCTGGGCTGCCAGCCGCCGTTCTTGAGCGCCGCCCGCATCGCCCGCAGCGCGCCCTCGTGGCCCTCGGCCGGCGCGGTGATGTGGTGCGCGTCGCCCGACATGCCGTAGCCGGCCACCTCGGCGTAGAGGGTGGCACCGCGCTCAATCGCGTGCTCGCGCTCCTCCAACACCACCACGCCGGCGCCCTCGCCCATGACGAACCCGTCGCGGTCACGGTCCCACGGGCGGCTAGCCTGCTGCGGGCGGTCGTTGAAGGCGGTGGAGAGCGCGCGGGAGGCGCAGAACCCGGCGATGCCGAGCGGGTTCACGGCACTTTCCGCGCCACCCGCCACCATCACGTCCGCGTCGCCCAGCATGATCAGCCGCGCGGCGTCGCCGATGGCATGCACGCCGGTGGCGCAGGCGGTCACCACCGAATGGTTGGGGCCCTTGAAGCCGTATTTGATCGAGACGTGGCCGGACGCGAGGTTGATCAGCGCCGACGGGATGAAGAACGGCGACAACCGCCGCGCCCGGCCCTGGCTCACCTGCACGGAGGCCTCGTAGATGGAGTGCAGCCCGCCGATGCCAGAGCCGATCATCACGCCGGTGGCGCACTGATCGTCCTCGCTCTCGGGCGCCCAGCCGGAATGCTCCACCGCTTCGCTGGCGGCGACCATGGCGAGATGGATGAAGCGGTCCATCTTCTTCTGGTCCTTGACCGGCACCCACTCGCTCACGTCCAGCCCGCCATCGGCACGCGTGCCCGGCGGAACCTGCCCGGCGATCTTGGCGGAGAGCTCGGCGGTGTCGAACGACTGGATGGCGGTGATGCCGGAGTGACCCTCGATCAGCCGTCGCCAGACGTGGGACACGCCAATGCCGAGCGGACAGGCGATGCCCATCCCCGTGACCACGACGCGCCTCATACCCTGTCTCCCAGCCCCGACCGCCTGCAATCCACCTTAGCGGGCGCCCGTCCAGCAGGCGCCCAGTCTGGCGGGCTCAGGCCGCCTTCTGCTTCTCGATGTAGTCGATCGCGTCCTTGACGGTGCCGATCTTTTCGGCCGCGTCCTCCGGGATTTCGACGCCGAACGCCTCTTCGAACGCCATCACCAGTTCGACGGTGTCGAGGCTGTCGGCGCCGAGGTCGTCGATGAACGAGGCCTCTGGCGTGACTTTGCTCTCCTCGACACCGAGGTGCTCCACCACGATCTTCTTAACCTTGTCGGCGATCTCGCTCATCTCTCTTCCAATCATGTCGGCCAGATGCCGTAACGCAGGCCCGTTCGCGCTCCAAGATTGGGGCGGGATCGAGGCAAGCCGGGCGCTTAGCATGGTTTGCCGCCGTGCGCCAAGGCGGGTCAGAATGGCTGTGATACCGCATTGTGGCGGCCGCATCCCGGGTTTCGCTCCGCAAAATACCGGGAGAATGATGCCACGCCGGGCCGAGTCGGGCGGGAGAGCGGCGGCGCAGGGGGCGATGGAGCGGGCGACGAGGTTCGAACTCGTGACATCCAGATTGGAAATCTGACGCTCTACCAACTGAGCTACGCCCGCGACCGCCTCTCAGGTAGCCGAGCGGGCCGCCGCCAGCAAGGGCGCCCGACATCGCCGCTTGACATCACCGCGCGGGCGCTCTTGATACCGCCCCTGCGCGCTTGGGCCGTGCAGGGGTGTAGCTCAATTGGCTAGAGCGCCGGTCTCCAAAACCGGAGGTTGCGGGTTCGAGACCCTCCGCCCCTGCCAGCCCGGGCCGCTGATCGAAGGCTTAGGGGGCAGGGTGGCGTTCGCACCGGTTCAGTTCCTGCGCGAGGTTCGGGCAGAGGTTGCCAAGGTCACGTGGCCGGGTCGCAAGGAGACGCTGGTGACCACCGGCTTGGTGTTCGCCATGGCGGCGGCGGCGGCAATTTTCTTCTTCATTGTCGACCAAGTGGGTGGATTGGGTGTGCGGGCGCTGTTCGGCGGCTCGTTATAGGATAATGGTACGCCTGGGCCCGATGGCCGGGCGCGTGAGGTTGGCAAGTCGTGGCGAAGCGTTGGTATGTCGTGCATGTCTATTCGGGCTTCGAAAAGAAGATCGCCGAGCAGGTGAAGGAGCAGGCCGCCCGCAAGGGCTTGGCTGACCTGGTGGACGACGTGCTGGTGCCCGCCGAAGAGGTGGTCGAGCTCAAGCGCGGCCAGAAGGTGCAGGCGGAGCGCAAGTTCTTCCCCGGCTACGTGCTGGTGAAGATGGAAATGACCGACGACACCTGGCACCTGATCAAGGACACGCCCAAGGTCACCGGCTTCCTCGGCAGCAAGACCAAGCCGCAGGCGATCAGCGAGGCCGAGGCCGACCGCATCATCAAGCAGTCCGCCGAGGGCGTGGAACGTCCCCGCCCCGCGGTGCTGTTCGAGGTGGGCGAGCAGGTGCGGGTGGCCGACGGCCCGTTCACCTCGTTCAACGGCACGGTGGAGGAGGTGGACGAGGAGAAGGGCCGCGTGAAGGTGAGCGTCTCGATCTTCGGCCGCTCCACCCCGGTGGACCTGGAATACGGCCAGGTCGAAAAGGTCTAACCGCCCGGAGCTGCTCCCACACTTTGCTGCTCCCTCTCCCTCTGGGAGGCGGCTTTATCGGGCAGGGGGGCAAAAGGCGGCGGCCATGGACCTCGACTTCACCGACGACCAGATCAACCGCTACTCCCGCAACATCCTGCTCGCCGAGGTGGGCGGGACCGGGCAGGCCAAGCTGCTGGCCGCCCGCGTGCTGGTGGTGGGGGCCGGGGGGCTCGGGTGCCCGCTGGTGCTCTACCTTGCGGCCGCCGGCGTGGGCACCATCGGCGTGGTGGATGATGATGCCGTCGAGCTCTCCAACCTGCAGCGCCAGATCGGCCATCGCACCGGCACGATCGGCATGGCCAAGGTCCACTCTCTAGCCGCCACCGTGGCCGCGCTCGACCCGGCGACGCGGTTCGAGCCGCACCTTACCCGGCTGACCCGCGCCAACGCCGCCGCCCTGGTGAGCGCCTACGACCTGGTCTGCGACGGCAGCGATAATTTCGACACCCGCTTCCTGCTGAACGACGCCTGCGTGCTGGCGGGCAAGACCCTGGTGTCGGCCGCGGTGCTGCGCTTCGACGGCCAATTGGCGACCTTCAAGCCGGGCGGCCCGTGCTATCGCTGCCTCCACCCCACGCCGCCACCGCCCGGCGCCGTGCCCACCTGCGGCGAGGCGGGCGTGCTGGGCGCGGTTACCGGCGTGATGGGCTCGCTGCAGGCGACCGAGGTGCTGAAGGAAATCCTCGGCATCGGCGACAGCCTGGCCGGGCGCCTGCTGATCTGGGACGCGCTCGGCACCCGCGTCCGCACCATCACCCTGCCGCGCGACCTGGCGTGCCCCGCATGCGGCGACCACCCCAGCATCCACGACCTCACCGGCCATGGCTGAGCGCTTCGGCGTGCTGCTGCTCTCCGGCACGCATGAGCGGGCGCATTACGCCTTCGTGCTGGCCACCGGGGCGGCGGCACTCGGGCGGGAGGTGACGCTGTTCGCCACCAACGCCGGCTGCCGCGCGCTGCTGCGGGATTGGAGCAGCCTGCAGGATGCCGGGCGAGACGCGCAGGTGAGCGCGCGCGGCGTCGCCGGGTTGGACACGCTGCGGGAGGCGGCGGCGGAGTTGGGCGTGGGGCTGATCGCCTGCGACGCCGGGTTGCGCGCGGAGGCGATCGACCCGGCCGGCCTGCTCCCCGGCGCCACGGTGGCGGGGGTGGCGAGCTTCCTCGAGGCGGTCGCCGGAGGCCAGATCGTGAGCTGTTGAGGCTTGACCGGGTTCGGCTGATCTTGGCAGGGAAGCACATCATGCCGCCGCCCGCCCGACTCTGCCTGCACGACCCATCCGCCACGCTGCGGCGCCACTCGTGCTGGGTGCTGGCGGCGATCGGGCTCGTGCTGGCGCAACCGGGCCTCGCCGCGCCCGCCACCAACCAGCCTCTGGCGCAAAGCCCAGGCAAGACCAAGGGTCCGAGCAAGCCCACAGCCCACAAGCCGCCAATCCATCCCGCCTCGGTGCCTGCGCCGGCTGCCGCGCCGCCACCACAGCCGCCGCCAGCCCCGCCCGCCGAGCCGACCAAGGGCTCCGCCACCGGCCTGCCCCTGCCCCGCTTCGCTTCGCTGAAGACCGACGACGTCAACTTCCGCTCCGGACCCGGCGTGCGCTACCCGATCGACTGGGTCTACAAGCGCCGCGAACTGCCGGTCGAGATCGAGCGCGAGTTCGACATCTGGCGCCTGGTGGTCGATTCCGAGGGCGTGAAGGGCTGGGTGCACCAGGCGACGCTGACCGGACGGCGCACCTTCGTCGTCATGGGCGGCGAGCAGGTGGTGCGGTCCGACCCGCAGGACGCCGCCAGCCCGGTCGCCCGCCTCAAGCCCGGCGTGGTCGGGCGGCTGCGCAGTTGCGCGGCGGCGGCCGCCTGGTGCCAGGTGCAGGTTGCGGACTATCATGGCTGGCTGAAACGCACCGCAGTCTGGGGCCTGTTGCCCGGGGAGGCCGTCCAATGAGCCAGCGCGAACCCAGTGACACGCCCGGCCGCGCCCACCACGACATGGGCGGCGTCGCCAAGTTCATGTGCGAACCAATCGACACCACTGCGCACACGCTGACCGCGTTCGACCGCGAGGTGGACGCGATGGTGAGCCTGCTGCGCGCGGCGGGCCTGATGACGGTCGACGAGCTGCGCCGCGGCATCGAGGCGATCCCCGAGGCCGAGTATCACCGGCTCAGCTACTATGAACGCTGGGTGCGCGCCGCCGCCGACTGCCTGTTGCGCAAGGGCATCGTGGCGCCCGACGAACTGCGGGCGGCGCTGGGATGATCCCGCCGGGCACCGCAGTGCAGGTGCGCGACGACTGGCCGGAGCGGACCGGGCCGGCGCACATCCGCACCCCCCACTACCTGCGCGGCCGCCAGGGGGTGGTCACCCGCTATTTGGGAGACTTCCGCAACCCCGAGCAGCTCGCCTTCGGCCAACCAGCGGCAACCCTGCCGCTCTACCACGTCGCCTTCACCGCCAGCGAGATCTGGCCAGACGCGGGCGGCGACCTTCTCGTGGAGGTGTTCGAGCCATGGCTGCAACCGATCTAAGCCTGCTCGCCGCCCCGCCGGACCGGCTGTTGGCGGCCCTGCGCGCGGTTCTGGCGGCACACGGCCTGCTGAGCGCCGAGGGCATCGACGAGCGCATCCGCATGATCGACGCGGCAGAACCCGGCCAAGGCGCCCGCATGGTGGCGCGGGCTTGGCTGGACCCGGCGTATCGCGCGCTGCTGCTGCTGGATGGCGGCGCCGCGGCGGCCCAGCTCGACATCCCCATGCTGGGCACCCCGCCCTTGGGCGTGCTGGCAAACCAACCCGGCCTGCACCATCTAGTCGTCTGCACGCTGTGCTCCTGCTACCCGCGGGCGGTGCTGGGTTACCCGCCATTCTGGTTCAAATCCGCCGCCTACCGCGCCCGCGCCGTGCGCGACCCGGCGGGCGTGCTGCGGGAGTGGCACACCGAGCTCCCTCCGGGCACCGCCATCCGCGTGGTGGACAGCACGGCGGATTACCGCTGGATGGTGCTGCCGGAGCGCCCGGCGGGCACATCGGGCTGGAGCGAAGCCGCGCTGGCTGCAATCGTGCGCGAGAGCGACATGATTGGCGTGACGCTGCCGCAACCGTAACGGCCCCGTCGCGTTACCACCGTATCGTTCCAACCCTGAGGTGATTCCGATGAAGTCGCTCGCTCTGATCTGCGCCACCGCCCTGCCGATGCTGGCCTTCGGACTGGCACCCGCCACCGCGCTGGCCGCCAACGCCAAGCACCCCTACACCAACGTGAACAAGTCCAACGACAAGGGCAACGATTCCGGCGACGCTGCGGTGGCGAAGCTGAACCAGCAGCAGCTCGACCAGATCAAGTCGGGCCAGCAGTAAGGCGCACGCGGTGAGCCCGCCCCGCCTCGGCGCGGCGGAACTCGCCGCCCTGGCTGCGTCCTTGCCGGGCTGGCGCTGCGAGCCAGACGGCTTGGCGCGGTCGTTCAAGTTTGCCGATTTCAGCGCCGCCTGGGCCTTCATGTCCCGCGTGGCGCTGTTGGCGGAGCGGCAGGACCACCATCCGAACTGGTCCAACGCCTACAACCAGGTCCACATCACGCTGAGCACACACGATTCGGGTGGCGTGACAGAAAAAGACACCGCGCTGGCTCGCGCGGTCGACGCGCTTACGGGCTAGTGTTGCCGCGGTAGCGCTTCCAGCCGGCGGCTCGCAGCGCGCATGCCGGGCAGGTGCCGCAACCATAGCCCCACTCATGCCGCAGGGTGCGGTCTCCCAGGTAGCAGCTGTGCGTGGCCTCCACCAGGAGTTGCACCAGCGCACTGCCGCCCAGTGCCTCCGCCATTTGCCAGGTTTGCGCCTTGTCGTGCCACATCAGTGGCGTATGCAGCACAAGCCTGCGGTCGAGCCCCAGGCTGAGTGCGACCTGGAGCGCCTTGATGGTGTCATCGCGGCAGTCCGGGTAGCCAGAGTAGTCGGTCTCGCACATGCCGCCCACCAGGTGGCGCAACCCCCGGCGATACGCCAGCGCCGCCGCGTAGGTGAAGAACAGGATGTTGCGGCCGGGCACGAAGGTGGTGGGCAGGCCGTCCTCGGCAAAGCGGATTTCCTGCTCCCGCGTCATCGCCGTGTCCGACAGGGCGCCGAACGCGGCGAGGTCCAGCACGTGATCGACGCCTAGCCGCCCCGCCCACTCCGCCGACAGACGCGCCAGCCCCTCCCGCACCGGCGCGCGCACCGCCAACTCGACCCGGTGACGCTGCCCATAGTCGAACCCCACCGTCTCGACATGGGCAAACCGCTGCAACGCCCAAGCCAGGCAGGTGGCGCTGTCCTGCCCGCCGCTGAACAGGACGAGGGCGTGGTCGGAGGATGGGGGCATGCTGGGGGGCTCGGATGCGCTCTGGGTATTTAGGGTGGGAAGGGTGGCCAGCGAACACGCTTCGCGGGCCGCACGATTATGATAGGGTCGGCGCATGGATGCTGGCCACACCGAACGGATGACCGCCGACCAGTTCATTGCTTGGTCTATGCAGCAGCCCAAGGGCAAGCGGTATGAACTGAGGGATGGGACGGTCTATCCAATGGCATCCGAGCGGTACCGCACGCGATCGTCAAAGGCCTGGTCTACACCGAGCTACGAGCGGCGATAAAACGGGCCGGCTTGGCTTGCGTGGCGATCCCCGACGGAATGGCCGTTCGGATCGACGCCGGCACGGTCTATGAGCCAGATGCGGCTGTCCGCTGCAACGGCGAGCCTATTCCGGACGACGCGGTCGAATACGGTGACCCCTTGGTGGTCGTCGAGGTGCTGCCTCCCCCGAGCCGATCGCTCGATAGCGGCGCCAAACTGATCGACTACTTTCGCGTGCGATCTCTTCGTCATTACCTCGTCGTCGATGCGATCAGACCACTCGTCGTCCACTATCAACGGACTGCAACGGGTGCGATCAAGACGTCGATCGTCGACGGTGAAGTCCTGCTCGACCCACCCGGCCTCACGCTGGAACTGGCCGCGTTCCTAGCCTAGAGCAGGTCCGCCCTGACTGGAATCAGCCATGCGGTGAACTGCTCGCATAAACAAAGACCTAGAGTATGAGCTCTTCGATCATGCTCTGCTTGACTGAGAAAAGAGCGGTGTGGCCGGTTACGGCCACGCTGAAACCGCTCTAGGCCGGCACTACCAGCCCGTCCTGCAGCGTCACCCGCCGGTCCATGCGCGCGGCCAAGTCGGGGTTGTGGGTGGCGATCAGCGCTGCCACGCCCTGGCTGCGCACCACCTCGAGCATGGCCTCGAACACCACGCGCGACGTGCCGACGTCGAGGTTGCCGGTGGGCTCGTCGGCCAGCAGGACGCGGGGGGCGTTGGCCAGGGCGCGGGCGATGGCCACGCGCTGCTGCTCGCCGCCGGAGAGCTTGCCCGGTAGATGGCCGGTGCGTGCGGCCAGGCCCAGCGTGCCCAGCAACTCGCGCGCCCGTGCCTCCGCCACCCGGCGCCGGCGCCCGGCGATGATCTGCGGCAGCACCACGTTCTCCAGCGCGCTGAACTCGCCCAGCAGATGGTGGAATTGGTAGACGAAGCCGATCGCGTCGCGCCGGATGGCCGTGCGCTCCGGGTCCGGCAAGGCGCCCGCGTCCCGACCCGCCACCAACACGGCGCCACGGTCCGGCCGCTCCAGCAGCCCGGCCAAATGCAGCAGGGTGGACTTGCCGGTGCCGGACGGGGCGACTAGGGCCACGATCTCGCCGGGTCGCAGGGTGAGCGAGGCGCCGCGCAGCACCTCGAGCGTGGCGTCGCCGGTGCGGAACGTGCGGTAGACCTGCTGCAGCACCAGCGGCTCAGCCATTGCGCAGCGCTTTTATCGGATCGGTGCGGGCGGCGCGCCAGGACGGGTAGAGCGTCGCCAGCAGCGACAGCAGCAGCGCCATGCCGATGATCTGCGACACCTCGTGCCAGTTCAGCTTGGCCGGCAGGTGCGCCAGGTAATACACCGTCGGGTCGAACACGGTCTGCCCGGTAGCGGCTTCCACCCAGCCCTGGATGCGCTGGATGTTGAGGCAGAACACCACGCCCAGCAGCGTGCCGGCCAGCGTGCCGGTGACGCCCACCGAGGCGCCGACCATGAGGAAGATCCGCATCACCGAGCCGCGCCGGGCGCCGATGGTGCGCAACACGGCAATGTCCTGCGTCTTGTCCTTCACCATCATGATGAGCGAGCTGATCACGTTGAACGCGGCCACCAGGATGATCAGCGTCAGGATCAGGAACATCACGTTCTGCTCCACCTGCACGGCAGCAAAGAAGCTGTTGTTGCTCTGCTGCCAATCCACCACCTGCACCGGCGCGCCTTGCAGCGCCCCCAGCAGCGCCCGCCGCACCGAGCCGACGTCGGACGGGTCGCGGCTGGACACCTCGATCTGCGTCGCCTGGCCGGGTTGCTGGAAGAACACCTGCGCGGCCTCGAGCGGCAGGAACACGTACGAGCTGTCGTATTCGTTCATCCCGACCTGGAAGATCGCCACCACGTTGTAGGCGCGCACCCGCGGGATGGTGCCGAAGGCGGTGGCGGCGCCCTGCGGCGAGACCAAAGTGAGCTTGCTGCCAATGCCGAGCCCGAAGCGCTGCGCCAAAGTGAGGCCGATGGCGATGGCGTTGTCGCCCTGGAAGTCGGCCAGCGCGCCGCCGACGATGTGGTCGCTGACGGTGCGCAAGCCGCGCAGATCCTCCGGCCGGATGCCGCGCACGTAGCCGCCGGTGTTGCTGCCGCGGTCGTCGGTGAGCAGCACCTGGCCGTCCACTACGGGGATGGCGCTGACCACGCCGGGCACGGACTTGATGCGCGCGACGTCGGCGTCGAAGCCCGTGATGGGCTTGCCCACGCCGTAGACGCCGAGATCGCCGTTGAAGCCGAGGATGCGGTTCAGCAGGTCGGTCTTGAAGCCGCCCATGACCGACATGACGATGATGAGCGTGGCGACCCCAAGCGCGATCCCCACCAGGCTGAACCCGGCGATGACGGAGACGAAGCGCTCTCCCCGCCGCGCCCGCAGGTAGCGCGCGGCGACCATTCGTTCAAACGGCCCAAACATGCGTGCGCGGTCCTATGCTTGCCACCCAGCCAGCTTGCCCCCCTTTCTGCTCCATCTCCCTCTGGGAGGGGGTCGGGGTGAGGGGCGGGCGGTCGTGGGCTAGCTGAGTGGGTCGTGTTTGCCCCTTACCCAACCCTCTCCCGGAGGAAGAGGGCTTTTGGTAGGGGAGCCAGCTTCTAGCAGGGGGTGGGAGGATTAGGGAATGATGCGGGCCAGTGCGTCGGCGGCGCTCAGCTCCACCCGCTCTCCCGTGGCGCGGCGCTTCAGCTCCACCTGGCCGTTGGCGGCGCCGCGCGGGCCGACCACGATCTGCCATGGGTGGCCCATCAGGTCCGCGTCGGCGAACTTCACTCCGGCGCGCTCCTCGCGGTCGTCGTAGAGCGCCGCGGTGCCCAGGGCTGCGTAGAGCGTCTCGCAGATGGCGCCGGTCGCCGGGTCACCCTGCTTGAGGTTGAGGATGGCGGCGCGGAACGGGGCGATGCTGTCGGGCCAGATGATGCCGGCCTCGTCGTGGCTGGCCTCGATCACGGCGCCCACCAGCCGGGACACGCCGATGCCGTAGCTGCCCATCTCGGGCGCCACCGCGCTGCCGTCGGGCGCGGTCACCCGCATGCCCATGGGGTCGCTGTATTTGCGGCCGAAGTAGAAGATGTGGCCCACCTCGATGCCCCTGCCCTCGCGCCGGCGCTCCCGCGGCACCTGGGCCCAGGCGGCTTCGTCGTGCTTTTCGTCGGTGGCGGCGTAGAGCCCGGTCATCAGCGTGTAGAAGCGCTCGAGGTCCTCCGGCTTGGCGGCGTCGTATTCGGCGCTGAGCCAGTCGATCTCCTCGAACGCGGCGTCGAAATACACGCCGCTCTCGCCGGTGGGCGCCAGGATGATGAACTCGTGGCTGAGGTCGCCGCCGATCGGCCCGGTGTCCGCCACCATGGGGATGGCCTTCACGCCCAGGCGCTGGAAGGTGCGCATGTAGGCCAGCATCATGCGGCGGTAGCTCAGCACGGCGCCGGCGTAGTCCAGGTCGAAGCTGTAGGCGTCCTTCATCAGGAACTCGCGCCCGCGCATGACCCCGAAGCGGGGGCGCACCTCGTCACGGAACTTCCATTGGATGTGGTAGAGCATCTGCGGCAGCGCGCGGTAGGAACTCACCGATTGGCGCAGCAGGTCGGTGATCATTTCCTCATTGGTCGGCCCGTAGAGCAGGTCGCGCTCGTGGCGGTCGCGGATGCGCAGCATTTCCGGGCCGTAGGCGTCGTAGCGGCCGGACTGGCGCCACAGATCGGCCGGCTGGATGGTCGGCATCAGCACTTCCTGGCAGCCGATCGCGTCCTGCTCGGCGCGTACCACGTCCGCGATGGCGCGCAGCACGCGCAGGCCAGCAGGCAGCCAGGCGTAGATGCCAGCCGCGGTCTGCCGCACCAGGCCGGCGCGCAGCATGAGGCGGTGCGAGGCGATCTGGGCCTCGGCCGGAGTCTCTTTCAGCGTGGGGAGCAGCGAGCGGGACAGGCGCATTTGGGGGAAGGACGCTCCGGCGTTCAGGCGCTGGAGCCTACTCGCCGGCCCCGGCTTGCACCAGCCTTGCGATGCGGCATGACGTTACAACAGTGTCACGACGGCGATGTTGAGCATAGGCCAAGTTAAACCGGGCTGCTGGCGGAAATTGCTGCAGTGCAGCACGCGAGAAGCGATACTTTTTCGCGCATTTTAGCCGGTTCTTTGGCGTTAATAGGTGACAGACCGAGCGTTATCAGCTAGATATAAAATTGCCCGCGCACCGATAACGATGCAGCGGGCCAAGTTTAGGGAGGAAACGCCAGTCACACGGCAGATCGAGGGAAGCCCTCGACCTGCCGTGATGATCGGCTTGATGACGCCGGTTTCCTAGTGAAAACTGGCCATCCCAGGGCAAAAAATAAGCGCCCTAAACCAGCTTTGCACTCACGCTGGGCAGCGTTGCCGCGCACAGTTGCATGTGCTTAATCATCGGGCATCTGCGCCGCCATCTCGCGGAAACTGACATAGGGGCTGTGGATCAACGCGATCGCACCCGCCCATAGCAGCAGGCTCACCAGCGACGTCACCACCACCGTGCGCAACAGCCGCGGGCGCTCCGGAGCGCCGCGCCAGCCGCCAGGGGCGTCCCGCGCGTCCACTACGGGCCGGGTGCCGAACGGCAGCACTGCGAAAAGCACCGTCCACCAGATCAGCACGTAAACGACGGTGGCGGTGAACCAGCCCATCAGACGCGCAGGAGATGCACGTCCACCAGAGGACGCTTCTGCAGCCGCCGCCCAAGCGCGCGACGCAATGCTGCGCGGGCCGAGTCCAGCAGCGCGGCATCGTCCAGCCGCAGCGACGCGGGCAGGCCTTCAAACGAGGCGGCGAACTCACGCACAACCCGCTCGCTTTCCGGATCGTCCGCCTCGAACAGGCCGGGCGCGCTGATCTTGGGCAGGCCGAGCAGCGTGCCCTCCTGGTCCACCGCGACGCTGGCCAGCACGATGCCGTTGAACAACATGCGCCGCCGGGCTGCCAACACCTCGCCGTCGATCGGCACCAGGCGGTTGCCATCCAGCGCCAGGCGCGCGACAGGCGCCGAATCGGTCACTTCCGGGCGGTTGCCGCCCAGGCTGAGCACGTCGCCGTCTTCAAGGATGATCGGCTCTGACCCGGCGTCCTTCGCCAGCGCCGCATGGGCCGATAGGTGGCGCCACTCGCCGTGCACCGGGATGGCGTAGGTCGGCCGCACCAGCGCGTACAGGCGGCGCAGCTCGTCCCGCGCGGGGTGGCCGGAGACGTGGATCATGTGGTCGTCGGCCGTCATCAGCCGCACGCCGCGGCGGACCAGGTTGTCCTGCACCGCGCCGATCGCCCGCTCGTTGCCAGGGATGACGCGGCTGCTGAACACCACCGTGTCCCCTTGGCCGAGCGCCACGTTGCGGTGGGTGTCGCTAGCGATGCGGGCGAGCGCGCTACGGGCCTCGCCTTGGCTGCCGGTGACCAAGATCAATAGGTTATCGTCCGGCACGACGTCGATGGCGTCTTCCGGCAGGAACTCCGGCGTGTCGTTCAGGTAGCCGCACTCGCGCGCCGCTGCCTCAATGTTGCGCAGCGAGCGGCCCACCAGCACCACCGAGCGCCCGGCGTCGCGCGCGGCCAGAGCCACCGTTTCCACCCGCGCCACGTTGCTGGCGAAGCAGGTGACCGCGACCCGGCCACGCAGCGAGCGGATCAGCGCGCTGAGCGTGGTGCGAACCTCTGCCTCGGAGCCGGAATGGCCCTCCACCATGGCGTTGGTGCTGTCACACACCATCGCCAGCACGCCCTCGTCGCCCAGTGCGCGAAATGCCTCCTCGTTGGTCGGGTCGCCTACCAGCGGGTTGGGGTCGAGCTTGAAGTCCCCGGTGTGCAGGATGGTACCGTAGGGCGTGCGCACCACCAGAGCCTGCGCCTCGGGCACGGAATGGGTGACCGGGATGAAGCGCAGGCTGAACGGCGCCAGTTCGAAGCTGCCGCCGGGCGGGATCACCGTCACCCGCGCCTCGCCTTGCAGCCCGGCCTCGCCCAGCTTGCGCCGCAGCACGGCGGCGGCGAACGGGGTGGTGAAGATCGGGCAGCGCAGCTGCCGCCAGAGATACGCCACGGCGCCGATATGGTCCTCGTGAGCGTGGGTGATGACCAGGCCGACCAGGCTCGCACGGCGCTCGGCGATGAACGCCGGGTCGGGCATCATCACGTCGACCTCGGGGTTTTCCGAGCCGCCGAAGCCAATGCCGCAGTCGATCGCCAGCCAGCGGCCGTGGCAGCGGTAAAGGTTGAGGTTCATACCGATTTCGCCCGTCCCACCCAGCGGCAGGAAGGCGAGGTCGTTGGTCACAGCATTCAAATCAGTCGCCTTCGAAGGATCTCGTCCGATCCCTAGGCAATGTGGGGGCGGGGTTCCGCTGCGCCAACAGCCGCAGCCCATCCAATGTCAAATCCGGGTCGATATGGCCGATCACGGTGGTGCCCTCGGAGAACAGCGGCGCCAGGCCGCCGGTGGCCAGCACCTTGAGCGGGGCGTCGAACTCGGCGCTGATGCGGGCGACCAGGCCCTCGATCATGCCCACATAGCCCCAATACAGGCCGGACTGCATGGCCGGCACGGTGGAGCGGCCGATTACCGCCTGGGGACGGCCGATGCCGATGCGGGGCAGCCGGGCGGCAGCCTGATGCAGCGCCTCGAGCGAGAGGTTGATGCCGGGCGCAATCACGCCGCCGATATAGGCGCCGGTCGCATCCACCACGTCGAAGGTGGTGGCGGTGCCGAAATCGATGACGATCAGCGGCCCGGTGTAGGCGCGGTGCGCGGCCAGGGCGTTCAGCAGCCGGTCGGCGCCCACTTCGGCCGGGTTGTCGACCTTGATCTCGAACCCCCAGTCGAGCTCGGCGCGGGCCACCAGCGGCTCGACGCTGAACCAGTCGCGGCACAGGCGGCGCAGGTGGTAGAGCGCGGCGGGAACCACGGTGCCGATGACGGCGCGGGAGACGGCAGCGGGCTTGATGCCGCGATGCTCGAGCAGGCTGAGCAGCCACACCGCGTATTCGTCCGAGGTGCGCTGCGCGTCGGTGCGGATGCGCCAGTTGCCCAGCCAGGACTGGCCGTCATGCACGGCGAAGACTATATTTGTATTACCGGCGTCGACGACGAGCAGCATCAGCCGGCTTTCAACGGTCGTGCCGGGTTGCCCGCCACCGTGGTATCCGCAGGCACATCCCGCGTGACCACGCTGCCAGCGCCGACCACCGCCCCTGCCCCAACCGACACGCCGGGCAGGATGATGGCGCCGCCGCCGACCCAGGCGAACGCGCCGATGGTGACGGGGCGGCCATATTCGAGCTCCTGCCGCCGCGCCGCCAGGTCGGTCGGGTGGTCGGCGGCATAGATCTGCACCGCCGGGCCGATCTGCGCGCCCTCGCCGATCTCCACCCCAACCACGTCCAGGATGACGCAGTTGAAATTCAGGAAGGCGTTCCGGCCCAGGCGAATGTTGAAGCCGTAGTCGCAGTGGAACGGCGGCCGAATAGCGGCGCCTTCCCCCACGAAGGCGAGGCGCTCCCGCAGGATATCCTGGCGCTCTTCGGCGGAGGCGGTGCTGCTCGCGTTATAGCGCGCGAGCCAGGCCTTGGTCGCCGCCTGCGCCGCCCGGATCTCGGTGTCACCGGGCCAATAGAGCTGCCCGGCCAGCATCTGCTGCATCTGGCTCGGCGCACTCACCCAAACAGCACCGCAGCGGCCGATTGGGCGGCGCCGATGATGGGGGCGGGGAAGACGAAGAACAGCGTCGTCACCAGCGCGCCCACGCCGGCGACGAAGGAGAGCGACGGGGAGCGCGCGTCGAACGCCGGCTGCGCGTCGTCGAAATACATCACCTTGATCACGCGCAGGTAATAGTAGGCGCCCACCACCGAGGTCAGCACGCCGATCACCGCCAGCGTCCAGTAGCCGGCTTGGACGGCGGCATAGAACACGTAGAGCTTGCCGAAGAAGCCGCTGAACGGCGGGATACCGGCCATGGAGAACATGAACACGGCCAGCGCCAGGGCCAGCATCGGGTCGGTGCGGGCCAGGCCGGAGAGGTCGGCGATGCGCTCGAGCGGGGCGCCGCGGCGGCGCATGGCGATGATGCAGCCGAACACGCCGGCCGACATGAACACGTAGGTGACCATGTAGATCAGCACGCCCTGAATGCCGGCCTGGGTGCCGACGGCAAGCCCGATCAGCGCGTAGCCCATGTGGCCGATGGAGGAGTAGGCCATCAGCCGCTTGATGTTGAGCTGGCCGATTGCCGCCAGCGAGCCGAGCAGCATCGAGGCAATGGAGATCAGCACGATCAACTGCGTCCATTGCGGCGCCAAGTGGCCGAACGGCACCGCGAGCACGCGCAGCAGCAGCGCGATGGCGGCGACCTTGGGCGCGGTGGACATGAAGGCGGTGACGGGGGTGGGCGCGCCCTCGTAGACGTCCGGCGTCCACATATGGAACGGCACCGCGCTGATCTTGAACGCCAGCCCGGCCACGATGAACACAACGCCGATCACCAGGCCGGCGGAGGGCGTGCCGGTGGCGAAGGCCTGTGCGAGGTGGCCGAAATCCATGCTGCCGGCGAACCCGTAGGCCAGCGAGATGCCATACAGCAGCAGCCCGGAGGCGAGCGCGCCCAGCACGAAGTATTTCAGCCCGGCTTCGGACGAGCGGAGGTTGTCGCGGTTGAACGCGGCCATCACGTAGATCGACAGCGATTGCAGCTCGAGCCCGATGTAGAGCGACATCAGGTTGGCGGCCGACGCCATCACCATCATGCCCGCGGTGCAGAGCAGGATGAGCACGGGGAACTCGAAGCGGTCGATGCCGGTCTGGATGTTGTAGTCGATCGCCAGCACCAGGCTCAGCGCCGACCCGGCGAGGATCAGCAGCTTCATGTAGACCGCGAAATGGTCCACCGCGAACAGCCCGTTATAGGCGGTGCCTAACGGCGCGGACACCGCCAGCACGGCCGCCAGCAGCAACGCGCCGAGGCTCAGCATGGAGCAGGCC
Organism: Acetobacteraceae bacterium; assembly: GCA_965199105.1. GTDB lineage: Bacteria > Pseudomonadota > Alphaproteobacteria > Acetobacterales > Acetobacteraceae > LMUY01. Next base: position 3,806,604 of record CBDAQO010000002.1, read on the forward strand.
AGCGACGGGTTGCCGCGCTTCCACAGCACGCCGAACACCAGGATGCCCATCGCGCACAGCGACAGCGCGATCTCGGGGATCGCGAGGGACCAGTTCTGGTTCATGGCAGCGCTCCCGCAAGCTTGGTGGTGGCCGCCAGCGCCGCCGTGTGTTGCTCCACCATCGCGCCCACGCTCGCGTCGAGGAACTGGGTGAAGGTGCTGGGATAGATGCCCATCCAGAAGGTGAGGAAGATCAACGGCGTGAAGATCGCGACCTCGCGCGGCGATACGTCCAGGATGGAGCGCAGGTCGTCGCGCGTGATGCCGCCGAAGATGATGCGGCGGTAGAGATAGAGCGCATAGGCAGCGCCTAACACCATGCCGAGGCTGCCCAGCAGGCTAACCCAGAAGTTCACCTTCAACGCGCCCACCAGCACCATGAACTCGCCGATAAAGCCCGACGTGCCGGGCAGGCCCATGCTCGCCATGGTGAAGAACAGGAAGATCAGCGCGTAGCCGGGCATCCGGTCCCCCAGGCCGCCGTAGCGGGCGATCTCGCGGGTGTGGATGCGGTCGTAGACCACGCCCACGCAAAGGAACAACGCGGCGGAGACAATGCCGTGGCTCAGCATCTGCAGCATCGCGCCCTCGATGCCCTGGATGTTGAAGGTGAACGTGCCGATCACCACCACGCCCATGTGGGCGACCGAGGAGTAGGCGATCAGCTTCTTCATGTCCGTCTGGGCCAGCGCCACCAGGCTGGTGTAGATCACCGCGATCACGCCCAGCGCGAACATCAGCGGGGCGAACTCCTGCGACGCGTGCGGCAGCATCGGCACGCTGAAGCGCAGGAAGCCGTAGCCGCCCATCTTCAGCAGCACGCCGGCCAGGATGACCGACCCGGCGGTCGGCGCCTCGACATGCGCGTCCGGCAGCCAGGTGTGCACCGGCCACATCGGCACCTTCACCGCGAACGAGGCGAGGAAGGCGAGGAACAGCCAGAACTGGGCGGTGGGCGAGAACTGGGTGTGCAGCAGGGTTGCGATGTCGGTCGTGCCGGCGGTGAACCACATGTAGAGCAGGGCCAGCAGCATCAGCACCGAGCCGGCGAGCGTGTAGAGGAAGAACTTGAACGAGGCGTATACCCGGCGCGGCCCACCCCACACCCCGATGATGATGTACATCGGGATCAGCAAGCCCTCAAAGAACATGTAGAATACGACGAAATCGGTGGCGGAAAACGCGCCGACCATCATCGTCTCGAGCACCAGAAACGCGATCATGTATTCGCGCACGCGGGTGTGCACCGACTCCCAGCTCGCCAGGATGCAGATCGGCGTCAGCGCGGTGGACAGCAGCACGAACAGCACGCTGATGCCGTCCACCCCCATGCGGTAGCCGACCTTGAACTGCGGCAGCCAATCGAGGCTTTCGTTGAACTGGAAGCCGGCCTGCGCCGGGTCGAAATCCCACCACAGCTTGAGGCTGAGCGCGAACACCACCAGGCTGGTCCACAGCGCGGCCCAACGGGCGTTGCGCGCCACCACCACCTCGTCGCCGCGGATGGTCATCAGCAGCACGCAACCGATCAGCGGCAGCCAGGTGAGCAGCGAGAGCAGCGGGAAGCCGGCGGCGTTGCCTGCGGAGGCGATTGTGGGTGACACGGGGGCCCTAACGAACCAGGAGGAACAGGCTGACCAGCGCGACCAGGCCGATCAGCATCGTGAAGGCATAGACGGCGATGGAGCCAGTCTGGATCTTGACCACCTGCGCCGAGCCGCTCGCCGCCAGCGCGGCCGCACCGTTGGGCATGCCGTCGATCAAGGTCTCATCGCCGACATGCCAGAGTTGCCGCGCCAGCCACATCGCCGGGCGGACGAAGATGGCGTCGTACAGCTCGTCGAAATACCATTTGTGGACGAGGAACTGGTAGATCGGCTGGAACGTCGCAGCCAGGCGCGCCGGCATGGCAGGCCGAAGCATGTACATCACGTAGGCCAGGGCTATGCCGAGGAAGCTCGTCACCGTCGGCAGCCACGCCACCCAATCCGGCACGTGCTCGATGTCGATCAGCAGGTGGTTGTTCGGGCCGGAATGGATCGACCCGGCCCAGAAGGCAAGCTGGTTCACGCCGATGAAGTCGTCGTGGAACGCCCAGCCAGCGAACACCGCGCCCACCGCCAACAGCAGCAGCGGCACGGTCATCCAGGGCGTGCTCTCATGCACATGCGCCATGGTGTGCGCGTCGGCCCGCGGCTTGCCGTGGAACGTCATGATCAGCAGGCGCCAGGAGTAGAACGCGGTCAGGAAGGCGGCGAGCGTGCCGGTGATGAAGCCGTACATGCCCATGCCGACGGGCGTGACGTAGCCCGCTTCGAGGATGGCGTCCTTCGACCAGTAGCCGGCGAAGAACGGCACGCCCGCGATCGCCAGGCTGCCGGCCCACATGCAGCCATAGGTGATGGGGATCTTGCGCCAGATGCCGCCCATCTTGCGCATGTCCTGCTCGTCGCTCATGGCGTGGATCACCGACCCGGCGCAGAGGAACAGCAACGCCTTGAAGAAGGCGTGGGTGATGAGGTGGAAGATCGACGCCTGGTACGCCGTCGACCCGGCGGCGATGAACATGTAGCCGAGCTGCGAACAGGTGGAGTAGGCGATCACCCGTTTGATGTCGGTCTGCACGCAGGCGATGGTTGCGGCGAACAGGCAGGTGGTGCCGCCGATGAACAGCACGAAGTTCAGCGCACCCGGCGCGCCGTCCATCAGCGGCGACATGCGCGCCATCAAAAACACGCCGGCGGTCACCATGGTGGCGGCATGGATCAGCGCGGACACCGGGGTGGGGCCTTCCATCGCGTCCGGCAGCCAGGTGTGCAGGCCGATCTGGGCGGACTTGCCCATCGCGCCGATGAACAGCAGCACGCCGATCACCTCGAAGGCGCGGAAGCTGGTGCCGAACAGGTGGTAGAGCGCGTCGGTGTGTTGCGGTAGGGTGGCAAAGATCACCGGGAACTCGACCGAGCCGAACAGCGCGAACACCAGCGCGATGCCGACGGCGAAGAACAGGTCTCCCACCCGGTTCACGATGAAGGCCTTCATCGCCGCGCGGTTGGCGCTCGGCCGGTCATACCAATAGTTAATCAGCAGGTAGCTGGCGAGGCCCACGCCCTCCCAGCCGAAGAACAACTGCACCAGATTGTTGGCCGTCACCAGCATCAGCATGGCGAAGCTGAACAGTGACAGGTAGGCGAAGAAGCGGAACGCGCGGCGCTCATGCGCCATGTAGCCGACGCTGTAGACGTGGATCAGCGTCGCCACGGGCGCGATCATCGCCACCATCACCGAGGACAGCGTGTCCCGCCGCAGCGCCCAGTCGAGCTGGAAGCCGCCGATGTTGAACCAGGTGCCGAGCACCACCGGGTCGGGCTGCGGCGTGGTGTAGACCACGGCGAACAGGTTGGATTCGGCGCAGAGCGTGGCCAGCAGCATGAAGCCGATGGTGATGGCGAAGGCGAAGCGGTCACCCAGGGCGCGGCCGAACGTGCCGGCGAGCAGGAAGCCGGCGAGCGGGCTCAGGATGCCGATGGCGTAGATCATCTCAGCCCCTCATCAGCCGCACGTCCTCGACCTGGATCGAGCCGCGGTTGCGGAAATACACCACGACGATGGCCAGCCCGATCGCCGCCTCGGCCGCCGCGACCGTCAGGACGAACAGGGCAAACACCTGGCCGGCGAGGTCACCCAAGGCGGCGGAGAACGCCACCAGGTTGATGTTCACCGCGAGCAGGATGAGCTCGATGCTCATCATGATGACGATGATGTTCTTCCGATTGAGAAAGATCCCGAACACGCCCAACACCAGCAACACCGCCGCGACCACAAGGTAGTGCCCAACGCCAACCGCCATCTCCACGCCTCCTAATGCTCGCCAGGATGGGCGTGCGATGGTTTCAGTTCGTCTATTTCGGCGGGCGCCACCGGGTCGGGCATCGGGCGCAGGAACCCGGCCTTAGGCGCTACGGCCCCAAGCGAGATGTTGATGAACTGCAGCGTTCCGGCGACCGTGCGCGCCTCCTGCCGGGCGATGTTCTGCCGGCGCGAGGCACCGGGGCGGACGCGGTGGGTGAGCACGATGGCGCCCATCATCGCCACCAGCAGGATCAGCCCGGCGACCTGGAACAGGAACACGTAGTCGGTGTAGATCACCCGGCCGAGCGCCGCCGTGTTGGAAACGCCCAGGGGCGCCGCGGAGGCCAGGTGGAGCGCGCCGTTGGGCACGAACTGCCAGCCGCCCAGCGTGACGGCGAGTTCCAGGAACAGCACCGCGCCGACCGCCGCACCGATTGGTGCGTAGCGCTGGAAGCCCTCACGCAACTGGTCGAAGTTCACGTCCAGCATCATCACCACGAACAGGAACAGCACGGCGACGGCGCCGACATAGACGATGAGCAGGATCATCGCCAGGAACTCGGCGCCGGCGAGCAGGAACAGCGCCGCCGCATTGAAGAAGGCGAGGATGAGGAACAGCACCGAATGCACCGGGTTGCGGCTGCTGACCACCAGCGCGGCCGACCCGATCAGCACGGCGGCGAAGATGTAGAAGGCAATGCTGGCGATCATCGATACGGTGCGTCCAATTCCAAGCGTTTGGCCAATTCCGGCTCCCAGCGGTCACCGTTGGCGAGCAGCTTTTCCTTGTTGTAGAGAAGCTCCTCGCGCGTCTCGGTGCTGAACTCGATGTTCGGGCCCTCGACGATGGCGTCCACCGGACACGCCTCTTCGCACAACCCACAGTAGATGCACTTGGTCATGTCGATATCGTAGCGCGTGGTGCGGCGCGAGCCGTCGTCCCGCGGCTCGGCCTCGATGGTGATGGCCAGCGCCGGGCAGACCGCCTCGCACAGCTTGCACGCGATGCAGCGTTCTTCGCCGTTCGGGTAGCGGCGCAGCGCGTGCTCGCCCCGGAACCGCGGCGAATACGGGTTGCGCTCATAGGGGTAGTTGATGGTGACCTTGGGCTTGAAGAAGTACTTCAGCGTCAGCCAAAGGCCCGAGATCAACTCCGTGAGCAACAGGGAGCGCGCAGTGCGATCCAGGAACGCCATGATAAACCCTCTCGACGATGGCAGGCTTAGCCTAAGCCGAATGCGGCAGCCAGCCCGTGACCACCAGAACACCCGCCGTCAGCACCAGCCAGAACAGTGACAACGGCAAAAACACCTTCCAACCCAGGCGCATCAACTGGTCGTAACGGAAGCGCGGGAAAGTGGCGCGAACCCAAATGAAGATGAACAGAACCACCAGGATCTTGGCGATAAACCAGATCGGCCCGGGCACCCAGGTGAACGGTGCGAATGGGAGCAGCGGCAGCCAGCCGCCCAGGAACAGGATGGTCATCATCGCCGATTGCAGGATCATGTTGGCGTATTCGCCGAGGAAGAACAGCGCCCAAGAGATGCCGCTGTATTCCACCATAAACCCGGCGACGATCTCGCTCTCGCCCTCCGCCACGTCGAACGGCGCGCGGTTGGTCTCGGCCAGGGCGGAGATGAAGTAGACGATGAACATCGGGAACAGCGGCACCACGAACCAGATGGTGTGTTGCGCCCGCACGATGCCGGTCAGGTTCAGCGTGCCGGCGCAGAGCAGTACCGTCACGATCACGAAGCCGAGCGACACCTCGTAGCTCACCATCTGCGCCGCCGAGCGCAGTGCGCCAAGGAAGGCGTATTTCGAGTTGGATGCCCAGCCCGCGACGATGATGCCGTAGACGCCCAAGGACGAGATCGCGAACAGATAGAGCACGCCCACGTTGATGTCGGCGATGGCCCAGCCGTCGTTCACCGGGATCACCGCCCAGGCGATCAGCGCCAGGATCATGGTCAGCATCGGAGCGATGACGAACAGCACGCGGTTCGCCCCGGTGGGGATGATCTGCTCCTTCAGCAGCATCTTGAGCGCGTCGGCAAACGCCTGCAGCAGGCCCCAGAACCCCACCACGTTGGGGCCCTTGCGGAGCTGCATCGCGCCCAGGACCTTGCGCTCCGCCACAGTGAGGTAGGCCACCGACATCAGCAGCGGCACCAGCAGCAGTAGCGTCTCCAGCAGGGTGATCAGCACCTCACCCGGCGCGGTGGCGAAGAACGCCGCCATCACTCGGCCGCCACGGCGAGGGCGGGGGCGTAGGTGGCGGTGCACTCGGCCATAACGGCGCTGGCGCGGCTGATCGGGTTGGTCTGGTAGTAGTCGGTGATGGCGTAGCGGAACGGCGCCAGGCCGAGTGCCGCCGGGTCACCGGCTGGCGCGGTGGTGTCGCTGGCGCCGAAGCGGGGCAGGAAGCCGACCCGGCCGAACACCGGGTTCACCTGCTCGAGGCGGGCCCGCAACGCGTCCAGGTTGTCGTAGGGCAGCGGCTTGCCGACCAGGGCGGAGAAGGCGCGCAGGATCGCCCAGTCGTCCTTGGCGTCGCCTGGCGCGAACACCGCCTTGAGCGCGCGCTGCACGCGGCCTTCGGTGTTCACGTAGGTGCCGGGCTTCTCGACATAGGCGCTGCCGGGCAGGATCACGTCCGCCCGGGCGGCGCCGCGGTCGCCGTGGTGGCCTTGATAGACCACGAACGTGTCGGGGCCGATGCCGCCCATGTCGAACTCGTCGGCGCCGAGCAGCCACAGCAGGTCCACCCCGCCGCCGAGCATGGCGGGCAACGCCTTGCCGCCGGGGCCTGGCAGGAAGCCGAGGTCGAGCGCGCCCACGCGGGCGGCCGCGGTGTGCAACACGTTGAAGCCATGCCACTCCGGCGTCAGCGCACCGATGCGGCCGGCGAGCTGCCAGGCGGCGGCGAGCACGGCGGCGCCGTCCGGCCGGGCCAAGGCGCCCTGCCCCACGATCACCATCGGGCGTTCGGCGCGGGCGAGCAGGTCGGCAAACGCCTCGGGCAGGTCCGCCAGCACGGACGGGCGGTCGCCAAGCCAATCGTGCAGGTAGGTGAGGTCGGTCTGCGGCCCGATCAGGCCGATCGGGAAGCCGCCGCCGAGCTTGCGCTTGCGGATCCGCGCGTTCAGCACCGGCGCTTCGTGGCGCGGGTTGCTGCCGACCAGCAGCAGCGCGTCAGCCTGCTCGATGCCGGCGATGGTGGTGTTAAACAGGTAGAAATCGCGCCTGGTCGCGTCGAGCTGGGCGCCGTCCTGCCGGCAGTCGAGGTTGGGCGAGCCGAACGCGGCCATGAGGTCCTTCAGCGCCAGCATGCTCTCGGCGTCGCACAGGTCACCGGCGACGGCGCCGATGCGCTCGCCCGGCAGGCCCTGCAGCTTGGCCGCGATGGCGCCGAACGCCTCCGGCCAGCTCGCCGGGCGCAGGCGTCCACCCTCGCGCAGCCACGGCTTGTCCAGCCGGCGGCGGCGCAGCCCGTCCCAGGAAAAGCGGGACTTGTCACCCAGCCACTCTTCGTTGATCTCGTCGTTGGTGCGCGGCAGGATGCGCAGCACCTCGGGGCCGCGGCTGTCCACCCGGATGGCGGACCCGAGCGCATCGAGCGCGTCGATCCCGTCCACCTTGCGCAGCTCCCAAGGGCGCGCGACGAAGGCGTAGGGCTTGGAGGTGAGCGCGCCGACCGGGCAGATGTCGATCAGGTTGCCGGACAGCTCCGACGTCAGCGCCTTTTCGACGTAGGTGGTGATTTCCATGTTCTCGCCGCGCGCCGTGGCGCCTAGCTCCGGCACGCCCGCGATCTCGGTGGCGAAGCGCACGCAGCGGGTGCACTGGATGCACCGGGTCATGATGGTCTTCACCAACGGGCCCAGATACTTGTCCTTGATCGCGCGCTTGCTCTCATTGTAGCGCGAGTGGTCGCGGCCGTAAGAGTAGGCCTGATCCTGCAGATCGCACTCGCCGCCCTGGTCGCAGATTGGGCAATCCAGCGGGTGGTTGATAAGCAGGAACTCCATCACGCCGCGGCGGCCGTTGCGCACCATCGGCGAGTCGGTCTTGACCACCATGCCATCGGCGACCGGGTAGGAGCAGGACGCGATCGGCTTGGGCGCCTTTTCGACCTCCACCAGGCACATGCGGCAGTTGCCCGCCACCGAGAGCCGTTCGTGGTAGCAGAAGCGCGGGATTTCCACGCCGGCCTGCTCGCAAGCCTGCAGCACGGAAAACCCGTTGGGGACCTCAACCTCGCGGCCGTCGACGGTAACCTTGGCCATATTATGCCTCTTTGTGCTTGGCCAGCAGCGGCGCGGTTGGCACGCCGTCGATGCGCAGGCCAGTGATGTCGCAATGGGTGGTCGCCGCGCCGCGCGGACTGACGTCGCAGGCATACTTCTTCTGCTCGAACGCCACCACGGACAGGGTCACGTTGCTGAACGCGCTGCCGCGCAGGTTAGCGTCGCCGGCGAGAATGGCTTCCGCGGTGTTGGTGAGGGTCGTCAATGGCTGGAACTCCTGGCGACGAAAGCGCCAACAGCCGCCGCCGCGCCGAAAAAGACGCCCGCCGCGCCAACGGCAGAGGCCACAAACTTCCATGGCTCGAACCTGGTCTGAACCTGCTTCAGAAGCGTATTGGCGTAGAGGTTCGCCAGCTTGAGATGCTTTTCCTCAAGGTCCAGCAAGGCCCGCTCCAAGTCTTCGCGCGTTGCACTCACTCGGCGGCCATCCGCAGCGGTGGCGACTTGCTGCGCTTATAAGCCGCGATCCGCTCCTCCATCTCGGGGCGGAAATGGCGGATCAGCCCCTGGATCGGCCACGCCGCCGCGTCCCCCAGGGCGCAGATGGTGTGGCCCTCGACCTGGCGCGTCACCTGCTCTAGCACGTCGATCTCGTCCACCTCGGCGCGGCCGGCCACCATGCGGTTCATCATCCGCATCATCCATCCCGTGCCCTCGCGGCAGGGGGTGCACTGGCCGCAGCTCTCGTGTTTGTAGAAATGCGCCAGCCGGGCGATGGCCGCGATGATGTCGGTGGACTTGTCCATCACGATCACCGCCGCCGTGCCGAGCGCGGTGCGCGCGTCCCGCAGGCTGTCGAAGTCCATCAACACCGTGTCGCACACGCTCTTCGGGATCACCGGCACGGAGGAGCCGCCGGGGATGACGCCAAGCAGGTTGTCCCAGCCGCCGCGCACGCCGCCGCAATACTTGTCAATTAGTTCGCGCAGCGGGATGCCGAGCTCTTCCTCCACGTTGCAGGGCTTATTCACGTGGCCGGAAATGCAGAAGATCTTGGTGCCGGCGTTCTTCGGCCGCCCCAACGCGTTGAACCACGCTCCGCCCCGGCGCAGGATGGTCGGCACCACGGCAATGGTCTCGACGTTGTTCACCGTCGTCGGGCAGCCATACAGCCCCACCGCGGCCGGGAACGGCGGCTTCAACCGCGGCATCCCCTTCTTGCCCTCGAGCGATTCAAGTAGGGCGGTCTCTTCGCCACAGATATAAGCGCCGGCGCCGCGATGCAGGAACAACTGGAAGTCCCACCCGGACCCGCACGCATTGGTTCCGATCAATCCGGCCTCGTAGGCCTGGTCGATCGCGGCCTGCAGGTTCACCGCCTCGTTATAGTACTCGCCGCGGATGTAGATGTAGCAAGCGTGCGCACCCATTGCGAAGGAGGCGATCAACGCGCCTTCCACCAGCTTGTGCGGGTCGTGCCGCATGATGTCGCGGTCCTTGCAGGTGCCCGGCTCAGACTCGTCGGCGTTGATCACCAGGTAGGCCGGCCGACCGTCCGACGCCTTGGGCATGAACGACCACTTCATGCCGGTCGGGAACCCGGCGCCACCGCGGCCGCGCAGGCCAGACGCCTTCATCTCGTCGATAATGGCATCCCGGCCGCGCGCTAGAATAGCGGCCGTGCCGTCCCAGTCGCCGCGCCGCTTGGCCCCCTCGAGCGTCCAGTCGTGGATGCCGTAGAGGTTGGTGAAAATGCGGTCCTTGTCCTCGAGCAAAGCTGCTACTCCGTGACCGTCAAGAGAGTGGTGGGCCCGCCCTCGGGCGCCGAAGTCTGCCGGCCGGTCATGCTGCCGGGCTGGGGCCGCTCGCCCCGCGCCAGCGCCGCCAGCAGCTTCTCCGTCGCCGGGCCGTCCAAATCCTCGTAGTAATCGTCGTCAACCTGCAGCACCGGCGCGTTCACGCAGGCGCCCAGGCACTCCACCTGGCTCATGGTGAACAGGCCGTCGGCGCTGGTCTCGTGCCAACCCTTGATCCCGGTGACCCGGCGGCACGTCGCCTCCAGCTCGTCCGAGCCACGCAGCCAACATGGCGTCGTCGTGCAGATTTGCAGGTGGTAGCGGCCGACCGGTGTGGTGTTGAACATCAGGTAGAAGGTCGCGACCTCGTAAACGCGGATCGGCGCCATGTTCAGCCGCACCGCCACCGCGTCCATCGCCACGCGCGGCACCCAGGCGCTGCCGGTCTGCCGCGCCATCTGCTTCTGGACCTCGTAGAGCGCCGCAATCACGGCACTCGCCTCCCGGCCAGCCGGGTATTTGGCGGTATGGGCGTCGATCGCGCTACGGCTGTGCTCATCAAACTCGAAATGCGTCGGCTGCGGGATCTCCGGCCGCTCTCCGGTCGAGCCATCGCCAATGTCTTCGGCCATTTAGCGGTCCACCTCGCCAAACACGATGTCGATCGAGCCGATGATCGCCACCGCATCGGCCAGCATGTGCCGGCGCGCCATGGTCTCGAACGCCTGCAGGTGGCTGAACCCGGTGGGGCGGATCTTGCAGCGATACGGCCGGTTGGACCCGTCCGCCACCAGGTAGACGCCGAACTCCCCCTTGGGGCTCTCGACCGTGGTGTAAGTGGCGCCGGCCGGCACGTGGAAGCCCTCGGTGTAGAGCTTGAAGTGATGGATCAGCGCCTCCATCGAGTGCTTCATCTCCGAGCGCAGCGGCGCCGTGAACTTGCGGTCCTGCACCTTCACCGGGCCAGGGCGCATCTTGTCCAGGCACTGCCGGATGATGCGCACCGACTCGCGCATCTCGGCCACGCGGACGATGTAGCGGTCGTAGCAATCGCCATGGCGAGACACCGGGACGTCGAACTCGACTTCGGCATACTTGTCATACGGCTGGTTGCGGCGCAGGTCCCAAGGCACGCCAGACGCACGCAGGTTCGGGCCGCTGAAGCCCCAGGCCAGCGCCTGCTCCGCCGTCATCACGCCGATGTCGACGGTGCGCTGCTTCCAGATGCGATTGGTGGTCAGCAGCGTCTCGAGGTCGTCGATGAACTTGGGGAAGCGCTCGCACCAGGCGGCGATCCGGTCGTCCAGCCCGGCCGGAATGTCCTGGTGCACGCCGCCGGGTCGGAAGTAGTTGGCGTGCAAACGGGCGCCCGACGCGGCCTCGTAGAACTCCATGAGGATTTCGCGCTCCTCATAGCCCCAAAGCGATGGCGTCAGCGCGCCGACATCGAGCGCGTAACTGGTGATGTTCAGCAGGTGGTTCAGCACGCGGGTGATCTCGGCGAACATCACCCGGATCCACTGTGCCCGGTCCGGCACGGTGATGCCGAGCAGCTTCTCCACCGCCAGCGCGAAGGCATGCTCCATGCACATCGGCGACACGTAGTCGAGCCGGTCGAAATACGGCATCGCCTGCATGTACGTCTTGTATTCGATCAGCTTCTCGGTGCCGCGATGCAGCAGCCCGACATGCGGGTCCGCCCGCTCCACCACTTCGCCGTCCATCTCCAGGATGAGGCGCAGCACACCATGCGCGGCAGGGTGCTGCGGGCCGAAGTTGATCGAGTGGCTGTCGATCTCGATCTGCTTGAGCTGCTTGTCGCCGGAGGGCAGCATGGTCTCCGGCCACTCGCGGCGCTCAACTCCAGTCTCATCCGGGCTCGGGATGGTGTCTGCAACGAAATGGCTCATGGTGTCTTGGCTCCATCCGCACCGGCCTTCGTGCCGCCGCCGGTGAGCTGGCGCGCGCCGTGCGCCTTCTCGTCACCGGGCAGCGTGACCATGCCCTCCCAGGGGGACACGAAGTCAAAGTTGCGGAAATCTTGGGTGAGGCTGACGGGGACGTTCACGACCCGCTTCTGCTCTTCATCGTAGCGAACCTCGACGAACCCGGTCAGCGGGAAGTCCTTGCGCAGCGGGTGACCTTCAAAGCCGTAGTCGGTGAGGATGCGGCGCAGGTCGGGTTGGTCGCTGAATAGGATGCCGAACAGGTCGAACGCCTCCCGCTCCCACCAGGTGGCAGCCGGCCAAATCCGGTGCACCGAGGGGACGGGCGTGATGGCGTCGGCCTGCACGATCACCCGGATACGGTGATTGTTGGCGACCGACAGCAGATTATAGACCACGTCGAACCGCAACGGGCGCTCCGGCCAGTCCACACCGCACACATCCATCATCTGCTCGCAGCCGAACTGCGGCTCGTCGCGTAGCGTCGTCATCACCGCAACCAGCGACCCGGCGTCCACCTGCGCCACCAGCTCGCCCTGCTCCATTGCGGCGCTGAGCACGCCGGGCAGCGCGGCGACCGCGTCGGCCACCGCCTGCAGGCTGTTGCTGTGCACGACGTCACCCACGCAGGATGGTCCCGGTGCGGCGGATCTTCTTCTGCAACTGCATGATGCCGTAGACCAGCGCCTCGGCCGTCGGCGGGCAGCCCGGGACGTAGATGTCCACCGGCACGATATGGTCGCAGCCCCGCACCACCGAGTAGCTGTAGTGATAGTAGCCGCCGCCATTGGCGCAGGAGCCCATCGAGATCACCCAGCGCGGCTCACTCATCTGGTCGTAGACCTTGCGCAAGGCGGGGGCCATCTTGTTGGTCAGCGTGCCGGCGACGATCATCACGTCGCTCTGCCGCGGGCTGGCGCGCGGGATCACGCCGAGGCGGTCCAGATCGAAGCGCGGCATGTAGGCGTGGATCATCTCCACCGCGCAGCAGGCCAGGCCGAACGTCATCGGCCACAGGCTGCCGGTGCGTGCCCAGTTCACCACCCGGTCCAGGTTCGCCACCACGAAACCCTTGTCGGTGATCTCGCCGGTGATGCCCTTGATCACCGCCTCCTGCTCCGGCCCGGGCGCCAGCACCTCACGGTTCCAGGCCACGGGGGCGGTCTCTGTCGTAACGCTCATGGTGCTACTCCCATTCCAGCGCGCCCTTGTTCCACTCGTAGATGAAGCCGACGGTCAGGACGGCAAGGAACCCCATCATGGAGAGGAAGCCGAACATGCCGATCGCGCCGAGGCTGATCGCCCACGGGAACAAGAACGCAACTTCAAGGTCAAAAATGATGAAAAGGATGGCGACGAGGTAGAACCGCACGTCAAACCGGCGCCGCGCGTCGTCGAACGGCTCGAAGCCGCATTCATAGGCCGACAGCTTCTCGGCGTAGGGATTGTTCGGCGCGACCAGCCGTGAGCCGCCCACCATGACCCCCGCGACCACACCGGCGATCAGCAGGAAGATGAGGATGGGATAGTAGTTGACCAGCAGCGCATTGGCTGACTGCATCGCGGAACCCTTCTGGTGGAATGGCAAGTGCGCTGAGTGCGTCGCACAATAGCCATATCGGCGCAAAACCGCCACACGGGAAGGGTGATGACGCGGTGGTGTTTGGGATGGCGCGAGTGACGGGGCTCGAACCCGCGACCTCCGGCGTGACAGGCCGGCGCTCTAACCAACTGAGCTACACCCGCAATCGGTGGGGCGGTGTAAGAGAGTGGCGCGCCAGGGTCAAGGCCGGTCAGGGCTCGCCGATGCGCGATGTGCGCCGCGCCGCCCGTAGCACCGCAGGCGAGTAGAACACCCGCGGGTAGGAATTGGCGAGCGGGACCAGGATGCCCAGCTTCACCAGGCGGGCCAGAGCCGTGTTGGCGGCGGCGTAGGTCACGCCGAGCCGGCCTGCCGCGCTGTTGGCCGTCATCGCCGTGTGGGCGAACAGCTCGTCCACCAACGTGATAAGGCTACCGCTCCGCCCCGCCTGCCGGGCCTGCTCACGGAAATTCGCTTGCAGGGTGAGCAACCGGTCGATCGTGTCCACCGTCTCCCGGCAGCATTCGCTGACGCGGGCGAAAAAGAACTGGAACCACTCGTTCCATGCGCTATTGGCGGAAACGTTATACATCAAGTCGATGTATTCGTCCTTGTACCGCTCCATGGTCGGGCTGAGATACAGCACGGGCACTTCGAGCAACTGCCGGTCCACTGCCATCAGCGAGATCAGCATACGCCCGACCCGGCCATTGCCGTCTGCAAACGGGTGGATTGTCTCCAGTTGGTAGTGCACCAAGGCCAGGTCCATCAGCGCGGTGGGGAAATCCAGCGCGGGGCGGTTCAGGTAGGCCTCGAGCGCATCCATGCAGACGGCCGCCTCGCGCGGCGGCGCTGGAACGAAGCGTGCTCTTGCGATGGTCGCGCCGCCGATCCAGTTTTGGTCGGTCTTATACTCGCCGGGTCGCTTCTGCGCACCACGGCCCAGGCTCAGCCCACCCAGCAGGATTTCGTGCGTCCGCGTCAGCACGCGATGGCAGATGGGAAGCGTTTTGAGCATCTCCAGCGCCTCGTTCAGCGCCGTGAGATAGTTGGCGACCTCTTTGGTATCGTCGTCACGCGCGCCGCTATCGCCAATTTCGGCCAGCAACAGGTTGTCGTCGGTGGTGAACGTCCCTTCCATCGCTGAGGAGGTCAACGCCTCCTGTCGCTGGAGCGGTCTCACCAAGAGGTCCGGGCTTGGCAGCCGCCGACAAGCGCCCCGCAGTTCGCCAATCGCCTGCATCGCCTCGCCCAGGGGTAGGGCTACTGCTGCAAGATCGATCGGAGGATGGAGTGGGTTTGGCACAAATGCCTGGACACCGTATGGCGTGGTGACGAACCGGCCAGACGGCTTGCGGAAGTCACTTAGGTTCATGGAAGTCTATCGACCATGACGACAGCTTTATAGCAAACCAGGGACATCCTATAATCTGCGTCGGCGACCTTATAGTTGCCCATCACCTTCGACACGCTCGCGATGGTGGGCGGTGACGGTTTCGAACCGCCGACCCTCTCGGTGTAAACGAGACGCTCTACCGCTGAGCTAACCGCCCGCGCCGGGTTGGCCGACGGTCCCGGGTGTGCCTCAGTTCATCGCGTCCTTCAACGCCTTGCCGGGCTTGAACCGCACCGAGGTCGACGCGGGGATGTCGAGCGGCTCTCCGGTGCGCGGGTCCCGCCCCTTGGTTGCCTTGCGCTCGGTCACCACGAAGCTGCCGAAGCCGGTGAGGCGGACCTCCTGCTTGCTCTTCAAAGCCCGCTCGATGGCGGCGAGCACCGCCTCGACCGCCTGCGTCGCGGCCGCTTTCTGCATGTCGGCCTCCTCCGCTACCGCCGCGATCAGATCGAGCTTGTTCATTGCATTACCCACGTGGCGACCGCTCCCAATCGAGGCTGACGCCCGCTGCAGGGCGCACTCAGCCCGGCGGCGGGACGTTCTGGACGGCTAACGAAGCACAAAACCGGTGCACCGCCAATCACGCGGCAACGTTAAAAACCCGGTCTCGCACCGCGAAACCGGGTTCAAAGCCGTTAGTGCGGCAGAGACGCCACGGCTGGCTGGTGCGGCGGAACCACTGGGTCGGGCGGCTCCTCCCACTCGATCGGCTCCGGCTTGCGGGCCAGCGCGCGGGCGATCACGTCGTCCACATGGGCGACGGCGACCACCTTGAGGCTCTTCTTCACGTTGTCCGGGATGTCGGCCAGGTCCTTCTCGTTGTCCTTCGGGATGAACACCGTGGTGATGCCGGACCGCAGCGCCGCCAACATCTTCTCCTTCAGCCCGCCGATCGGCAGTATCCGGCCGCGCAGCGTGATCTCCCCCGTCATCGCGATGTCCCGGCGGACCGGGATGCCGGTCATCAGGCTGACCAGGCTGGTCGCCATCGCCACGCCGGCCGAGGGACCATCCTTTGGCGTAGCCCCCTCTGGCACGTGGACGTGGATGTCACGCTTCTCGAACAAGGTGGGCTTGATGCCGAATTGCGGCGCCCGGCTGCGCACATAGCTCAGCGCCGCCGACACGCTTTCCTGCATCACGTCACCGAGCTTGCCAGTGTATTTTAGGTTGCCCTTGCCCGGCAGCAGCACGCTCTCGATGGTCAGAATTTCGCCGCCCACCTCGGTCCAGGCCAACCCGGTGACGACGCCCACCATGTCCTCCGCCTCGGTCTCGCCGTAGCGGTAGACGCGCACGCCGGCGAACTTCTCGAGGTTCTTGCGGGTGAACGCCACCTTCTTCACCTTCTTGGTGACGATCTCCATCACCGCCTTGCGCGCCAGCTTGGCGATCTCACGCTCGAGCGCCCGCACGCCGGCTTCCCGAGTATAGTAGCGAATCAGGTCGCGCAGCGCGTCGTCATGCACCGACCACTCGTCCGGCTTCAAGCCGTTGGCGTCGCTCTGCTTGGCAACCAGGTGCCGCTTGGCGATTTCGACCTTCTCGTCCTCGGTGTAGCCGGGAATGCGGATGATCTCCATGCGATCCAGCAACGGCTGCGGCATGCGCAGGCTGTTGGCTGTGGTGATGAACATCACGTCCGAGAGGTCGTAATCCACCTCCAAATAGTGGTCTGCAAAGGTCGCGTTCTGCTCCGGGTCCAACACTTCGAGCAGGGCGGACGACGGGTCGCCACGCCAATCCGCGCCCAGCTTGTCGATTTCATCGAGCAGGAACAGCGGATTGGAGGTTTTCGCCTTCTTCATGCCCTGGATGACCTTGCCGGGCATCGACCCGATATAGGTTCGCCGATGGCCACGTACTTCCGCCTCGTCCCGCACGCCGCCAAGCGACATGCGGACGAAGTTGCGCCCAGTCGCCCTAGCGATGGACTTGCCGAGCGAGGTCTTGCCAACACCGGGTGGCCCGACCAGGCACAGGATTGGCCCGCGGATCTTGGGCGACCGGCCCTGCACGGCGAGATACTCGAGGATACGCTCCTTGACCTTCTCCAAGCCGTAATGGTCGTCGTCCAGCACCTGCTTGGCGATGGCCACGTCGTTGCGCGCCTTGGACCGCTTCTTCCAAGGGATCGACAGCATCCAATCCAGGTAGTTGCGCACCACCGTGGCCTCGGCCGACATCGGGCTCATGGTACGAAGCTTTTTCAGCTCCCCCAGGGCCTTATCGCGCGCTTCCTTGGTGAAGCGGGTTTTCTTGATGCGGTCCTCGAGCTCGGCGGTCTCGTCCTTACCGTCCTCCCCCTCCCCAAGCTCCTTCTGGATCGCCTTCAACTGCTCGTTCAGGTAGTACTCGCGCTGTGTCTTCTCCATCTGCCGCTTGACGCGGTTGCGGATACGCTTCTCCACCTGCAACACGCCGATTTCGGACTCCATGTGTCCGAACACCCGCTCCAGCCGCTCGCCAACGGGCGCGATCTCGAGCAGCTCCTGCTTCTCAGCGATCTTGAGGTTGAGGTGGGCCGCAATCGTGTCGGCGAGCTTGGTCGGCTCCTCAATACCGTTCAGCGAAACAAGCACTTCCGGCGCGATCTTCTTGTTGAGCTTGATGTACTGCTCGAACTGGCTGATCACCGTCCGGCCAAGCGCATCCAGCTCCTTCTTGTCAGAGTCCTGGTCCGGCAGCGGGTCGGTGAAGGCCTCGAAGTAGGAGTCGGTCTCCTTGAAGGACGTGATGCGGGCGCGGCGGCCGCCCTCCACTAGCACCTTCACGGTGCCGTCCGGCAGCTTCAGCAACTGCAGGATGGTCGAGACCGTGCCCACGCGGAAGATGTCGTCCGCCGTCGGCTCGTCCTGCGCCGCGTTGCGCTGCGCCACCAGCAGGATCTGCTTGTCCTCCTTCATCACCGCCTCGAGCGCGCGCACGCTCTTTTCGCGGCCGACGAACAGCGGCACGATCATGTGCGGGAACACCACGATGTCGCGCAGCGGCAGCACCGCCATCGGCTCGGACGCGGCGCGCGATTTCTCTGGGTCGGGCATGCAGACCTCCTTCAAGGACAGTCAGGAGTCGAGCGCCCATCATGGCACGCGCGATCCCACCGAATAGTTAAAACCCGTATACCCGCCATCATATCGTCATGCAGAACGGGGCGGCCAAGATCTTGACAAAGGGGGCAGCGGGCGCCGCCGAGGCAGCCTACGCGCCCTCGGCCCGCTCCTTGCCGTAGGTGAACAACGGGTTGGCGCGCCCTTCCGCGACCTCCCGGTTCACCACCACCTCCTCGACGCTGTCCAGGCCCGGAAGGTCGAACATGGTCGATAGGAGAATGGCCTCCATGATGGAGCGCAAGCCGCGCGCGCCGGTTTTGCGGGCGATGGCCCGCGTTGCCACCGACTTTAGCGCATCCTCGGTAAAGGCGAGCTTAACGCCCTCCATCTCAAACAGCCGGCCATATTGCTTGACCAGCGCGTTCTTGGGCTTGGTGAGGATTTCCACCAGGGCGCCCTCGTCCAAATCCTCCAGCGTCGCCACCACCGGCAACCGCCCGATGAACTCCGGAATCAGGCCGAACCGCAGCAGGTCCTCCGGCTCCACGTCCCGCAGGATCGCTCCGGTGCGCCGCTCGTCCGGCGAGCGAACGTCGGCGCCGTAGCCGATCCCCGAGCCCTTGCCCCGGGCGCCGATGATCTTCTCGAGCCCGGCGAACGCACCACCGCAGATAAACAGGATGTTGGTCGTATCGACCTGCAAGAACTCCTGCTGCGGATGCTTGCGGCCACCCTGCGGCGGCACCGACGCCACGGTGCCCTCCATGATCTTGAGCAGCGCCTGCTGCACGCCCTCACCCGACACGTCCCGCGTGATGGAGGGGTTGTCCGACTTGCGGCTGATCTTATCCACTTCGTCGATGTAGACGATGCCGCGCTGCGCCCGCTCCACATTGTAGTCGGCCGACTGCAGCAGCTTGAGGATGATGTTCTCCACGTCCTCGCCGACATAGCCTGCCTCGGTCAGCGTGGTCGCGTCAGCCATGGTGAACGGCACGTCCAGGATGCGGGCGAGGGTCTGCGCCAGCAGCGTCTTGCCCGAGCCGGTCGGCCCGACCAGCAGAATGTTGGACTTGGCGATCTCGATGTCGTTGTTCTTGGCACCGTGCGCCAACCGCTTGTAATGATTGTGCACCGCCACCGAGAGCACCTTCTTGGCGTGCGCCTGGCCGATCACGTAGTCATCAAGAACCTTGCAAATCTCCTTCGGGGTCGGTACCCCGTCACGAGACTTCACCAGGTGCGTCTTGTGCTCCTCGCGGATGATGTCCATGCAGAGCTCGACGCATTCATCGCAGATGAACACAGTTGGGCCTGCGATCAGCTTACGTACTTCATGCTGCGACTTGCCGCAGAAGGAGCAGTAGAGCGTGTTCTTCGTGTCGCCGTTCTTCGTCATGAACACTCCACCCCGGCATGACCGGAGACCCAACGGAAGCTTAACCCCCGGCCCGACGGGGAGACAAGCCAGGATGTGACAGAACCGCGACGCCGCGGCCCCGTCCTGCACATAGCTACGTCTTCATCGGGTCCGCCGGGGTAGGCCGGTTTTCCACGACGGTGTCGACCAGGCCGAAATCGCGCGCTTCCTCGGCCGACATAAAGGTGTCCCGCTCCAGCTTGCGCTCGATCACGTCCAACGCTTGGCCGGTGTGGCGGACGTAAATCTCGTTCAGACGGCGGCGCAGCGCAAGGATTTCACGCGCTTGTATTTCGATATCGGTCGCCTGGCCCTGCGCTCCGCCCGATGGCTGATGCACCATGATGCGCGCGTTCGGCAGGGCATATCGCTTGTCCTTGGCGCCGGCGCAGAGCAGCAGGCTGCCCATGGACGCCGCCTGGCCGATGCACACCGTGCTCACCGGGCTGCGCACATACTGCATCGTGTCGTAGATGGCCAAGCCGGCCGACACCACGCCGCCCGGGCTGTTGATGTAGAACGAGATGTCCTTGCCCGGGTTCTCGCTCTCCAGAAACAGCAACTGGGCGCAAACCGAAGCGCTCAGATCGTCATAAACCGGGCCGGTAAGGAAAACGATCCGCTCGCTGAGCAGGCGCGAGTAGATGTCTGCCACCCGCTCGCCGCGAGCTAGCCGCTCCACCACCATCGGGACCAGGGAGCCGTAGGTTTCGGCAGGATGGCGATCCCTCATGAACAAGGTTCCTCAATCAGCAAGGGTGCGTCGCACCGAGTATAAACGTCATAGGGTAAATGGAGTGTCACCAGGCCGAATCCAGCCGTGCGGCGTCGGCTCACGCATCCGGCGCATCGGCCGCGGCCTCCGCCTCGCTCGCGGGGAGCAAGGCGGCAGGCTCCTCGGGGTCGGCGGCTAGCTCCTCGGCGGTGACCACGCGGTCCTCCACCGTGGCCTGGTCGAGGATGTAGTCCACCACCTTGTCCTCGAAGATCGGCCCGCGCAACCGCTCGGCGGCCTCCGGGCTCTTGCGGAAAAACTCCATTACTTCCGTGGCTTGCTGCGGATACCGCATCGCTTCGGCCCGCATCGCCCGCGTCATCTCGTCAGAGGAGACGCTCACGCCCTGGCCGCGCCCGACCTCGGCCAGCAGCAGCCCAAGCCGCACCCGGCGCTCGGCAATGGCACGATACTCGGCCTTGAGCGTCGCCTCGTCCTTGTCCTTGTCCTCGGCATCTTCCTGCCCCGCCTTGCGGTCGGCCTCGACCCGCTGCCAGATTTGGCCGAACTCGCTGTCCAGCATGCTCGGCGGCACCGCGAAGTCGGCCAGCTTGCTCAGCCGGTCCAGCAGGTCCCGCTTGATGCGCATGCGGCTCATCTGGTCGAACTCGCGCTGCATCTGGCGGGTGAGCGCGCCGCGGAGGTCCTCCAGCGAGTCGAACCCGACCTTTTCGGCCAACGCGTCATCGATGGCGGGCACCAAGGCGCTCTTCAGCGTCTTGGCGGCGATCTCGAACTGCGCCGCCTTGCCCGCCAGGTCGGTGGTGGCGTAGCCCTCGGGGAAGGTCACGTCGATGGTGCGGGTCTCACCGGCCAGGATGCCTTCGAGCTGCTCGGTAAAGCCCGGGATGAAGCCGGAGCCGCCCACTTCGATGTCCACATCCGTCCCCGCGCCGCCCGGGAATGGCGTGCCGTCGATCCGCCCGGTGTAGTCCACGGTCAGGAAATCGCCCTTGGTGGCCGGGCGCGGCGGCTCCACCGGGTCGAGCGAGCGATGGCGCTGCGCGAGGCCGGCCAACGCCTTGTCGATCTCCTCGGCGGTCGGCTCGGCCTTTAGCCGGGTGAGCGACAGGCTGCTGAAGTCGGGCGGCGTGATCTCCGGCAGCAGCTCCACCTCAACGGTGAATTCCAGGTCCTGCGGCGCGTCCTGGCTGCCCGGCAGCTCCTTCACGTCCACCTTTGGCTGGGTCGCCGCGCGTAGGCCCCGGTCCGACAACACCTGCTGGGTCGCCTCGTTCACGCTGTCCTCGAGCACCTCGGCCAGCACCGCGGTGCCGTAGCGCTGGCGCATGATCCGGTCCGGCACCTTGCCCGGGCGGAAGCCCGGCAGGCGGATTTGCTTGCTCAGCTCGGCAAGCTTGGCCGTGCGCTTGCCCTCGATGTCGGTGGAGGGGACCACGACGGTGAAGCCGCGCTTCAGCCCCTCGGAGAGGGTCTCGGTAACCTGCATCTGGCGGGGAAATCCTTGATCATCGGCCTGACTACGCAGCCGGCCAGGGACGGATGCGGGCGAAGGGACTTGAACCCCCACGGCTTGCGCCACCAGAACCTAAATCTGGCGTGTCTACCAGTTTCACCACGCCCGCCGACCGCCCGGCCACGAACGCGCGGTGTTAGCTCAGCCGCCCAGCTTGGACAAGCGCCGGCTTGCTCCCGGGCGCACCAGGCTTGGTTGAGAATCGCCGCGCGGCGCCGGTATGCTCGGCGCCCACCTGTGGAAAGGGCCGGTCAGATGCGGCTGCATGCCGCCTGAGGAGGGCAGCGCCACGGGCGAGCAAACCAGCTATGGCATAGCGGCGGTCGAGCGCACGCTGGATGTTGTGGCGGCCCTGGTGCGCCTTGGCCCGGCGTCGCTCACCGACCTGGCGCAGGAAGCCGATTGCACCCGGGTCAACGCATTCCGCATTTTGCACACGCTGCAATCCCGCGGGCTGGCCGTCCAACGCAGCAAGCGCGGCGCCTGGCAGTTGGGCGCGGGCTGGCTGTCGGTGGCGCGCGGGGCCCAGCGCCAAGGTGCGCTCGCCCTGGCCGCCGCCCCGATTATGGCCGCGCTAGCGCAAAGCAGCGGCGACGGCGTCTACCTCGCGGTGCGGGACGGCCAGGAGGCGGAGGTGGTGGCAGTGTATCCGGGCGCCGCCAACACGCAGACCTTCGCCCGGCCCGGCGACCGCAGCCCGCTGCACGCCGGGCCGGGCCGCCTGCTGCTCGCCTACGCCCCCGAGCCGCTGCAACGCGCCGCGTTGGTGGGGCGGCCGGTGCGGGTGGGGCCCGGCGCCCGCAACGATCCAGACGCGGTCGCGACCGACCTGGTGCGCACCCGCAAGCGCGAGTGGCTGATCACAACCCATGAGGTCGGCGAGGGCGCCGTCTCAGTCAGTTCACCGGTGCGTGATCGGGACGGGGTGGTGGTCGCTGTGTTGAGCATCGCTTCGCCCGCCATCCGCATGCGCCCGCCCCGGCCCCACACGCTGCTCACCCCGTTGCAGACCGCCAGCAAGGCGCTGGGCAAGGCGCTCGGCCTGTAGGGTCCTCGCCAAGCTGCCGCGGCTTGGCCATATAAGGCTGTCTCCCACCCCCCGATCGAACGACCCGCCATGAAACTCCGCTTCGCCCCCTCCCCGACCGGCTACCTGCATGTCGGGAACACGCGCACCGCGGTGGCGAACTACTTGATGGCGCGGCGGCACGGCGGCGAGTTCCTGCTGCGGCTGGACGACACCGACGTGGAGCGCAACCGCGCCGAGTTTGCCGCCGCCATCGAGCAGGACCTGGCCTGGCTCGGCATCACCTGGGATTCGAGCTTCCGCCAGTCCGACCGGCTGCCGCGCTATCGGGACGCCGCGAGCAGGCTTGAAGCGGCTGGCCGGCTCTACCCCTGCTTCGAGTCCGAGGCCGAGCTGCAGGCCAAGCGGGACCAGCGCCTGCGCCGCCATCTCCCCCCGGTTTACGACCGCGCCATGTTGCGGCTCACCCCCGAGCAGCGCGCGGCGGCCGAGGCTGGCGGCAAAACCCCCTATTGGCGCTTCCGCCTCTCCGACGGCGCCTCACGCTGGCACGACCTGGTGTTGGGGGACCGCGAAGTGCGCCTGCCCACCATCTCGGACCCGGTGCTGGTGCGCGCCGACGGCACCCCGCTCTACACCTTTACCTCGGTGGTGGACGACCTCGAGACCGGCATCACCCACATCATCCGCGGCGAAGACCACGTCACCAACACGGCGGTGCAGCTCGACATCTGGCGCGCCCTGGGGGGTGACCCGGCGGCGATCGCCTTCGCCCACCTGCCGCTCCTGGTGGCCGAAGACGGCGGCAAGCTCTCCAAGCGCACCGGGTCGCTCTCGCTGCGCACCCTGCGGCAGGACGGCGTGGAGCCGGATGCAATCGCCGCCTACCTGGCCCGGGTCGGCACCTCGGACGATCCCGTGCCGTCCGACCTCGCCGGGTTGGCCACCAGCTTCGATCTCAGCCGCTTCTCCCGCTCGTCCGCCCGGTTCGACATCCGCCAATTGCTGGCGCTGAACCGGCGGGTGCTGCAGGGCTACCCCTTCGAGGCGGTGCGCGACCGGCTGCCCCCCGGCGCCACGCCGGCGTTCTGGGCGGCGGTGCATGGCAACCTGGACCTGCTGAGCGAGGCGCGCGGCTGGTGGGATGTGCTGGCCGGCAGCATCGTCCCACCCGTCATCGAGGGGGAGGCGGACTTCCTGCAGCAAGCGCTGGCCACGCTGCCGCCCGAGCCCTGGACGCAGGACGTGTGGTCGGACTGGACCGAGACGCTGAAGCAGGCCACCGGGCGCAAGGGCCGCGCGCTGTTCCACCCGCTGCGTCTGGCGCTGACCGGGGAGGAACGCGGCCCTGAAATGCGCGGCCTGTTGCCGCTGATCGGCCGCGCCAGGGCGGCGGAACGCCTGCTGGTGGCGCAGAGCTGACCTTGGGCGGCGCAGCAAGCGACCCGGCGAGCGTCAGCCACATCATCCAGACCGCGCTCACCCCGATCTTCTTCCTCTCCGGCATCGGCACGCTGCTGAACGTGGTGAACCAGCGATTGTCGCGGGTGTCGGACCATCATTCGCGCCTGTTCGACCTGCTGAAGGCGGCCAGCCCGCCGGCCGACCAGGACGGGCTGCGGGCCCACCTTGCTCGGCTGGCGCAACGCCGGGTCGCGCTGGACGTGTCGGTGGCGTGCTTGGCGCTAGGTGGTGCGGGCACCTGCGGCGCGGCGTTCGCGCTGTTCCTAGTGACGCTGCGGGACGCCAATGGCGGCGTCATCCTGTTGTGGCTGTTTGGCGGCGCGCTGGCCTTCACCATCACCGCACTGCTGGCATTCCTGGTGGATACGGTGCTGGCCTGGCACGGCCTGCGGATGGACGGACCGCTGCCGCACCAGGGTAGCTGAGCCAGCTAGATCAGCCCCGCCCCCGCCAGCCCGCCATAGACGCCGAATGCGGTGGTGATCGTTAGCACTACGATCACCACCCACTTGTAGGCACCGCGCAGCCGCACCGCCGGTGGAAGCGCCCGCAGCGCCAGGGCCACCAGGAAGAACAGCACCAGCGGCAGCAGGAAGGCGTTCATCACCTGGACATCCACGTTCAGCGCCACCAGGTCCGGCGAGACCGCGATCAGCAGCGCTCCGGCCACGATGCAAAGCGAATACACGCCGTAGAACCAGGTGGCCCGGCGCGGCGGCAGCTCCAGCGAGCGCTGGTAGCCGGTTACCTCACCTACGCCCCAGGCCAACGCCAACGACGCCACAATGGCCGCGACCATGCCGGCGCCCAGCACGCCGAGGCTGAACACCAGCTTGGCGCCCGACGCCCCGAGCAGCGGGGTGAGCACGGCCGCCATGTCCCCAATGGTGTTGAGCGCCGCCTGCTTGTTGGGCGTGCCGAGCACGGCGGCGCAGGCGATCAGCGCCGCGCCCATCACCAACTGGGTGATCACGGCGCCGATGGCGGTGTCACACCGGGCGGCGGTGAGGTGCTCGGGCCGCAAGCCTTTGTCGGCGATGGCGGATTGTTGGTAGAACACCATCCAGGGCATGATCACCGCGCCGATGTTGGCGGCCACCAGGAACAGGTAGTCGCTGTCGGTGTAGGGGATGCGGACCGACTCCCGCGCCATGGTCGCGACCGACGGATGGGCGGTCCAGGCCACCACGAAGAAGGCGAACTCGAACAGGCCGATCGCGATGGCGGCGCGCTCCACCCGGCGATACGAGCCGGTCATGACGACCGCGATCAGCGCGGCGGCAGCCAGCGGAAGGCTGACGAAGCGGGAGACGCCGTACAGGTCCCCCACGGCGGCGACGCCGGAAAACTCCGACAGCAGCGCCCCCGCCGTCGCCACCGCCAGGCCGCCCGCCGAGACCCAGCCCCAGAACCGCCCGAATGTCTCGCAGATGAGCTCGCCATGGCCGCGGCCGGTGAAGATGCCGAGCCGTACCGTCAGCTCCTGGGTAATATACAGGATCGGCATTAACAGAACCTGAATCAGCAGCAGCCGGTAGCCCCACTGCGCCCCGCTCTGCCCCGCGGTGACCAGGCTGCCGACGTCGGTATCGGCCAGCATGACCACGATGCCCGGGCCGAACACCGCCAACCAGCGCGCGATGGCGCCGCCCGGCCGCTTGCCGGAGATGGTTTGCACGCGATCCATGACATGTCCCCGCAAGCCGAGCTGTAGTTGCGACTTACTTGCAACAACCGCAAGGGTCAATGATCCCGCGTTAGCCACGAGAAAGATTGTCAGCCGTGGCGGGCTGCACCAAAACGGCAGGCCATGGCCACACTCACGCTCCACAACAGCCTGTCCCGCCGCCGCGAACCGCTGGTTCCGCTCGACCCGGCGCATGTGCGGCTCTACGCCTGCGGCCCGACCGTCTACGACCGCGCCCATATCGGCAACGCCCGGCCCGAGGTGGTGAACGACGTGCTGGTGCGCCTGCTGCGGGCGATGTACTCGCGCGTCACCTACGTGCGCAACATCACCGAC
Source organism: Acetobacteraceae bacterium (assembly GCA_965199105.1). Lineage (GTDB taxonomy): Bacteria > Pseudomonadota > Alphaproteobacteria > Acetobacterales > Acetobacteraceae > LMUY01. Next base: position 3,832,709 of record CBDAQO010000002.1, read on the forward strand.
GTCGACGACAAGATCAACGCGCGCGCCGCCGCAGAGGGCGTTCCGATCAGCGACGTGACGGAGCGGACGCTGGCCGATTTCCACGCCGATATGGCCGCCTTGGGCGTTTGCCCGCCGGATGTGGAGCCGCGTGCCACCCGGCACATCGCGCCGATGATCGCGATGATCGAGCGGCTGATTGCCAGCGGCCACGCCTATGCGGCCGAGCAGCACGTGTTGTTCGCGGTGGCGAGCTATGCAGAGTATGGCCAGCTTTCCGGACGCAGCCCGGACGAACTGCTGGACGGCGCGCGGGTGGACGTGGCGCCGTTCAAGCGCGACCCTGGCGATTTCGTGCTGTGGAAGCCCTCGCCGACCGTGCTGCCCGGTTGGGACAGCCCTTGGGGGCGCGGCCGGCCGGGGTGGCACATCGAGTGCAGCGCGATGGCGCACACCTATCTGGGCGAGAACTTCGACATCCATGCCGGTGGGGCGGACCTGCTGTTCCCGCACCATGAGAACGAACGCGCGCAATCCTGCTGCGCCTATCCCGGCAGCAGCTTCGCGCGGATTTGGATCCACAACGGTATGTTGCGGGTCGAAGGGCACAAAATGTCCAAGTCGGTGGGCAACTTCACCACGGTGCGCGACGTGCTGGAGCGGGCGCCCGGCGAGGCGGTGCGGCTGCTGCTGTTGCGCACGCACTACCGCGCCCCGCTCGACTTCACCGCCGCCGCGCTGGACGAAAGCCGACGTGAGCTGGACCGGTTCTACCGCGCGCTCGGCCTGGACGTGGCCGCGGGCCCGGCGCCGGAGCCCGTGCTCGCCGCCCTGTGTGACGACCTCAACACGCCGCTCGCCCTCGCCCACCTGCACCGGCTGGCAGACGCCGCGATGGCGGGGGACGGCGAGGCGGCCGCCGGGTTGCGCGCGGGCGGTGCCATGCTCGGCCTGCTCGACGCCGACCCGGCGGCTTGGTTTGCCCAGGGGGTGGACGCGGCCGCGGTGGAAAGCGCCATCGCCGAGCGCCTGGTCGCCCGCATCGCGCGCGATTTTGCCCGCGCCGACGCCATCCGCGCCGAATTGGCCGACCAAGGCGTCATCCTCGAGGACGGCCCGGGCGGCACCACATGGCGCAGCGTGGCCGGGCGGCAAGCATGAAGCGCGTGCCGGGGCGCCGATGACGCGGCGGGGCCCGCGGTGACGGGGCGGGACGGCGGCGCGGCGCTCGAGCCGATCGCTGGCAGCCCGGTCGTCGTCCTGGTGCGGCCGCAATTGGCCGACAACATCGGCGCGGTGGCGCGGGCCATGGCCAATGGCGGATTGTTCCACCTCCGTCTGGTGGCGCCGCGGGACGGCTGGCCGCAGGAACGCGCCTGGCGCACGGCCTCGGGCGCCGACCGCATCCTCGACTCGCTGACCCTGCACGACAGCGTGCGCGACGCGGTGGCCGACCTGCACCGTGTGTTCGCCACCTGCCCGCGGCCGCGGCACATCATCAAGCCGGTGCTGACCGCGCGCGCGGCGGCGGCGGCGTTGCACGAGGCCGCCGGGCGGGGGCTGCGCTGCGGCCTGCTGTTTGGCCCCGAGCGCGCGGGGCTGGACAACGACGACATCGCCGCGGCCGACAGCCTGGTGCGCTACCCGCTCAACCCGGACTTCATGTCGCTCAACCTGGCTCAGGCGGTGATGGTGATGGCCTATGAGTGGTGGACCGCGACGGAGCCGACGCCGGGTCGGCGCTTGATGACCAACGAGACCGAGGTCGCCACCAAGGCTGCGCTGGACGGCCTGCTCGACCACCTGGTGGCCGAGTTGGACGCTTGCGGCTTCCTGCGCAACGCGCCCAAGCGGCCCGGCATGGTGCGCAACATCCGCCACCTGTTCGAACGCGGAGAGGTGACCGAGCAGGAAATCCGCACCCTGCACGGCATCGTGGCCGAACTGTCCCTTGGCCGGATGCGGCGCGGGCGCCCGGATGAGGAGTGACCGGCCGATAACAGCTCCCCGGGTGGTCATCGCAGCGCCGGCGCCGGGTCAGACGCTCGACGAGGCCCGGAGCTTGCGGCGGATGTTCTTTGCGGAATGCAGCGCCAACCGGACGCCGTCCATCAGCATCGGCGAGACGTAGTCCCCGGTTTTAGCCAGCGTCACGTGCAGCTTGGACTTGGCGACTGGAGCCAAGAACTGGGTTCCCGCCACCGTCTCGGCCGCGGCCACCGCCGCGCTGCTGGTGTAGTAATAGGCGGCGACCGACCGGCGCGGCCGCTTGTCCGGCGAGGCGACCGGGTCGGGGTGGCCGTGCAAGCTGGTTTGAGAGTGCGCGAACAGGATCGAGCGGCCAAACACCGGAACGACCTTCTCGATGCACTGCTTGGTCTCGCTGTCCCACAGCTCGAGCGCGCCGCCCCAATCCGGCTGCCAGCCCTTGTTCAGGTAGGTGATGAAGACCAGGCGGTTGTCGAGCAAGGTCACGGGGTGCTTGTTGAAGTCGACATGGGTGGCGAAGCGGCCGCCGGTTTCGATCTTGTGCAGCCCGCCGCCGAACAGGCTTGGGTCGGGCAGAAGGCCCTGGATGCCGGTGACCGCGCTGAGGAACTGCACGAAGGCGCCGCGATGGATCATGTCGAAGTAACGTTGCGCGCCGCGGCCAAGCTTGGCGTTCGGCCTGGTGCCGGTTTTGACTTCGTTGGCGGAGTCGTAGTGCACCCAGTCCCGGAAGCCGGCCGAGTAATCCAGCAACACCGCATCCAGGAAGGCGGGCTGGAACAGATGGTCGATCACGATGTGTGGGAAGGGCTTGGCTGCAATAAAGCGACTGTGCAGCGCGGCGACGCTGGCGCGGGAGAGCATGCCTGGGGAGAACACGGCGTCATCCTCGTCCGCCAGGAACGATGCCTTGTTCTCCTGCCCGATTGCCGTTTGCGTCGTTTCGTTCATCGCCTGCTCCGTCAGACTGCGCGTCCGACGGCAGGGTAAGCGAAAGGTATTACCAGCGAGTTACTGCAAGCGATCCAAGTGTCTCGGCGTGCTAGAGCAGCATCCGAGCAATCGGAGTCGCTTTGCGATCCGAAGGCTCAGATAAAGCTGCTCTTTTCTCAGTCAAGCGGAGCATGATCGAAGAGATCATGCTCTAGCGGCGCACGCGTTGCACCACCGTCTTGCTGGTGCGGGCGGCGAAATGCAGGCCGTCCATCAGCATGGGCGAAACGTAGCGGCCGGCCTTGGCGAGGCGGGTGCGAAGCTGCGAGGGCGGCACCGGGTCAAGGAACTGGGTGGTGCGGGCGGTTTCGGCGGCCGTCGCCTGGGCGCTGTTAGTGTAGAAATACGCCGCGACCGAACGGCGAGGACGGCGGTCGGGCGCCGCGACCGGATTGGGATGGCCGTGCAGGCTGCTCTCGGAATGAGCAAACAGGATGGAGCGGCCAAATACTGGCACCACTTCCGTCACGCTGGTCTTGCTCGCCACGTCCCAAAGCTCGAGCGCGCCGCCGTATGAAGCCTCCCAACCCTTGTTAAGGTAGGTGATGAACACCAAGCGGTTGTCGAGCAGGGTGACTGGATGCTTGTTGAAGTCGATATGGGGGCTGAAACGGCCGCCATGTTCAATCTTGTGCAGCCCGCCACCAAACAAGCTCGGGTCCGGCAGCAGTCCTTCGATGCCAGTGACGGCACTCAGAAACTGGACGAACTGGCCGCGATGAATGATGTCGAAGTAACGCTGGCTGCCGCGTCCCAGCTTTGCATTGGGGCGAGTGCCGGTTTTTACCTCGTTTGCGGAGTCGTAATGGACCCAGTCATGAAACCCGGCGGTGTAATCATCCAGCACCCGGTCCAGGAACTCGGGTTGAAACAAGCCGTCGATGACCACGTGCGGAAACGGGTTTGCTTCGCTGAACTTGCGCCGCAACGATGCAACACTTGCACGCGATAGCATGTTAACATTAAACACGTCGTCAGTCGCGTCACTTGAGGACGCATTTGGCAACTCGCGATCAATCTGAAGCGTGTTCAACTGACTCATCGTGATGAACCTAGGGGTGAACGCAGAGCGGCGGCGGAAAAGCCCTGCTTGTTAAATGATCGAAGCGGTCGCCAGACGTAATCAATGCTCTCGAGTCTCGGTTTTTGCGATAGCGCTGTCACACACAAGCTTGCGACGGGACGCCGGTGTGGCGGCCCTGCATCAGCCGGTGTGTCAAAGGCGAAGATCACGAGACATCGTGGCGGTTTTGTGTTGCATCCCAGCGCTGGCCTCCTGCCAACACGTCATCATGGCGTCATCGTACAGTTACGCCGCCGTGCCCTGGCTGGATGCAGGTCAACCATACATTCGTCACGCACGAGCCGGCTACACCTGGCGGGCGAGCCGTCGCGCCATGAGCCAGCCGATCAGCCCCGAGCAGGGCGCGCCGATGCAAATTAGCAACAAGCCAGCGTAGGCGCCCTCAATCATCATGGCGATGCCGATCCCCAGCATCATGCCGCCGATCATCCCGCCGGTAACACCGGAAGCAACGCCGAGCCAGATAATGTCGCCACGATTGATCATCCTGCCGACATGCCGCCGGCGTCGCGGTTTGACAAGGCGGGTGCGGCGGCGTAACCCCCGCGCCCACTGCCGGGAACGTGGACGGAGCGGCGGCCGGGTCGTGGCGCTTGTGGCAAAGCGCCGACACCATGGCCGGCCAACGAATGCTTCGCGCCCGCCTTTCGCGCTCCGCGTGAGGACTACCGGTGCAACAACGCTCCAACGTGGGCGACACAGAATGGGTTGGCCTGAGTATGACGAAGCGGACTGAAAGCAAATTCAAGATCAATCGCCGCCTGGGCGTCAACCTGTGGGGGCGGGCGAAGTCCCCCATCAACAAGCACGACTACGGCCCCGGCCAGCATGGTCAGCGGCGCAAGCAGAAGCCAACCGACTTCGGCGTGCAGCTGATGGCCAAGCAGAAGCTGAAAGGCTACTACGGCAACATTGGCGAGAAGCAGTTTCGCAAATACTATGATGAAGCGGTGCGCCGGAAGGGCGATACCTCGGAAAACCTGATCGAGCTGCTGGAGCGCCGGTTGGATGCCGTGGTCTACCGGCTGAAGTTCGCCCTCACCCCGTTCGCCGCCCGCCAGTTCGTCAACCACGGCCACATCCACGTGAACGGCAAGCGGGTGAACATCCCCTCCTTCCTGGTGCGCGACGGCGACGAGATCGAGGTGCGCGAGAAGTCCAAGCAGCTCGCCGTGGTGCTGGACAGCACCCAGAGCATCGAGCGGGACGTGCCGGAATACCTGGATGTCGACCACCGCGCGATGAAGGGCAAGTTCAACCGCGCGCCGAAGCTGACCGACGTGCCGTATCCAGTGCAGATGGAGCCGAACCTGGTGGTGGAGTTCTACTCGCGCTGAGACGAGGCGCCACCTCAGGGCCCGACGAAACGCAGGAACGCCTGGGCGGCGGCGAACAGTGCCGCACATGTGCCAACGCCGGTCAAGGCAAGCGTGACCGGCGCCAGGCTGCGATCGCGGATTGATTTGCTCGCTTTTGCCTGGAACTTCTGGGTTTCGGCGATTGCCCGATCAATCCGCACGATCTGCTCACGAAGGTTGAGCGCCTCGCTCCGGAAACGTCGTGCTCATATGTTCCATTCCCCGAAAAGCCGTTCGTTTGTTCGGTATATCACGGTTTGCAGCGGTTTGCAGGCGGCGCGGCCCGAGCCGCGGTCACCCGGCACGCTCCGGGGCGGCACCGATGCCTTGTGACATGCCGGGTGTGACGAGACATAAGACACCATGACCTCAGCCGAAGAAATCGCCCGGCGTCGCACCTTCGCCATCATCTCCCACCCCGACGCCGGCAAAACCACCCTCACCGAGCGGCTGCTGCGCGCGGGTGGCGCCATCCAGCTCGCCGGCAACGTGCGGGCCAAGGGGGAGCGGCGGCGCACAAGGTCGGACTGGATGGGCATCGAGCGGGAGCGCGGCATCTCGGTCGTCACCTCGGTGATGACCTTCGAATACGGCGGCTGCGTGTTCAACCTGCTGGACACGCCGGGCCACGAGGACTTCTCGGAGGACACCTACCGCACGCTCACCGCCGTCGACTCCGCGGTGATGGTGATCGACGCGGCCAAGGGGATCGAGGCGCGCACCCGCAAGCTGTTCGAAATCTGCCGCCTGCGTGACATCCCAATCCTCACCTTCGTCAACAAGATGGACCGCGAGGCGCGCGACCCGTTCGAGCTGCTCGACGAGGTGGGCAACACGCTGGCGCTGGACACGGCGCCGGTGACCTGGCCGATTGGGCGGGCCGCCACCTTCGCCGGCACCTACGACCTGCGCACGCGCGAGGTGCATACCGCCGAGGCGCTGTCGCAAAGTGACGACCGCATGATCGCGATGGCCGAAGAGATCGACCTCGCCCGCGCCGCGCTGCCCGAGTTCGAGCTGGACGGGTTTAACGCCGGGCACCTCACGCCAGTGTTCTTCGGCAGCGCGATCAAGGAGATCGGCGTCACCGACCTGCTGGACAGCCTGGCAGCGTTCGGCCCGCCGCCGCGCGCGCAGCCGGCCGACACCCGCATCGTGCAGGCCAGCGAGGACAAGCTCACCGCACTGGTGTTCAAGATCCAGGCCAACATGGACCCGAACCATCGCGACCGCATCGCCTTCGCGCGGGTCTGCAGCGGGCGGCTCGAGCGCGGCATGCGGCTGCGCCAGGTGCGCACGGGCAAGCTCATCCCGCTGCATGCGCCGCAGTTCTTCTTCGCCCGCGACCGCCAGATCGCCGACGAGGCGTTTGCCGGCGACGTGGTCGGCATCCCCAACCACGGCACCCTGCGCATCGGCGACACGCTGTCGGAGGACGAGGAGCTGAATTTCGTCGGCGTGCCGTATTTCGCCCCGGAAATCCTGCGGCGGGTGCGGCTGGACGACGCGATGAAGGCCAAGAAGCTGCGTCAGGCGCTGCAGGAGCTGGCCGAGGAGGGCGTGGTGCAGCTGTTCCGGCCGCAGGACGGCAGCCCGCCGATCGTGGGCGTGGTGGGCACCCTGCAGCTCGACGTGCTGATCGCGCGGCTGCAGGGGGAGTACGGCGTGGGGATCGGGTTCGAGGCGGTGCCCTACGCCTTGGCGCGGTGGGTCAGCGGGGACAAGCCGACGGTGGAGCGGTTCGCCCAGGTGCAGCGCACCGCCATGGCCGACGACGTGGACGGCGACCCGGTGTTCCTCGCCTCGTCCCAGTTCAGCATGAAGCGAGTGGCGGACGCCAACGAGACGCTGACCTTCCGCGACATCAAGGACGTCCGCCCCGCGTAAGACCCCTACGGCTGGGTGGCGGCGAAGCTTGGCCGTGCTTGCACCGCTTCCCACCACGCCCCGAAGCCAGGCACGTCGAACAGCGCGTCCTTGTCCGGCGTCATGGCGAGGTAGGCGGCGACCGGGGCAAGGTAGAGGTCGGCCAGGCTCAGCTCGCCGGCGATGAACGGGGAGCCCGCGCGGGTCGCCATCGCCAATTCCAGCACCTTGCGGCCGTTCTCGATGCCGCCCTGCCGTGCCTGCTCGTTCTTGCCGCCGACGAAGTCCGGGAACAGGTGGTAGGCCGCCACGCCGCCGAGTAGCGCGCCATAACCGTAGGAGTCGATGAGGCCGATCACCATGTCCATCCGCGCGCGGTCCTTGGGCGTGGCCGGGATCAGCGACGGGCCGGGCAGCACGTCGTTCAGGTAGCGCGCGATGGCGCTGGTCTCGAGGATGCGCATGCCGTCATGCTCCAGCACCGGCACCTTGCCGAACGGGTGGCGCTGCATGTGCTCGGCCGATTTCGGCTCTCCCTCCAGCACGTTGAGCGGGATTTGGTTTATGTCGGTCACCCCCTTCTCCGCCAGCAGCATCTTGACGGTGCGGACGTAGGTGGACCCGTTGAAGCCGTAGAGGGTGATTTCGGATGCCATGCGTGGTCTCCAGCGCCTTGGTTGCGGCCCTCTATCCCACTTCCACCTCGACCTGCACACCCATGCTGCCCGCCGCACCCGCCGGCCCCAGGAAGCTGCCCGCGATCGGGACCGCCTGTTCCGGGGTGCGGGCGGTGCTCACGCGGATGAGGTTGCGCCCGGCGATCCAGCCATTGGTCGGGTCGAATTCGACCCAGCCGGCGCCGGGCAGGTAGACCTCCACCCAGGCGTGGGTGGCGCCGCCGCCGACCGCCGGGGCGGCGCCGGTGGTGAGGCTCTCGTCGTAGAGGTAGCCGCTCACGAAGCGGGCGGCGAGGCCGAGCGAGCGCACCGCCTCCATCATCAGCAGGGCATAGTCGCGGCACGCGCCCGCTCCCATGGCCAGCGTCACCAGCGGGGTGTTGGTGCCCTCGGCGTGGCGGCTCTCATAGCGGAAGTCGCTGCGGATGGCCTGGGTCATGGCGGTGAGCATGGCCATGGTGTCGGTCGGGCCGCCCTGGGTGAGGAAGCGGTGCGCCCAGGCGTCCACCCGGCGGTCCGGGTCGGGGTAGTGGCGTTCGATGGAGCGGGCCAGGTCCGGCACCTCAGCGGAGGTGTAGCTGAACGGGAACAGCTCGGCCGCCGGGTCGAGCGGGAGGTCGGCGCGGGTGGGGTAGTGGTGCAGGTCCAGCCGCGAGGTGATGCGCAGGGCGGTGACGGTGGGCGCCTCCGGGAAGACCAGGTAGCAGACCGAGTTGCCGAACACGTCATGCGCCCAGCGCGTGGTGCGGGCGGGCGGCGAGACGGTGAGGCGGGTTTCCAGCAGCCGCAGGTCGTGGCTGTCGCGGGGGCGCAGCATCAGCCGGTGCGACAGTAGGCGGACCGGTGCCTGATAGGTGTATTCGGTGGAGTGTTTGACGCGGACGCGGGGCATGGCATGAGGTTCCGCTCAGCGAAGCAGGCCAACGCGACCCGGCAGTAGCGGTTGCCCGCCTCAGGAAACCAAGGATCGCCGGATCTCAGGCTCGAGCAACGGCGCCCGCACCGGGCTGGCGCGCAGCACGTGGCCGCGCCAGGTCACGCTGTGGCCGAGGAAGCTCGCGATCACCATCAGCACCGACAACGCATCGCGCACCAGCAGCAGCGGCATCAGCCCGCCCTGCGCCGGCACCTTGAAGCGGGCGGCGAGGGCGGCATCGATGCTGGCGACTGCGCCGGCGCGCACGGCGAGGGTGGCGGCCAGCAGCGCCAGCAGCGCCGGCTGGGCGGGGCAGCAAAGCCAGGCCAGGCAGGCCCAGAACAGCGGGAAATGCAGCACCGAACTCGCGAAGCTCAGCGGCACCATGGAGCGGATGGTGCGCGCCCAGCGCAGCTCGTGTTGCCAGAGCTCGTGCAGAGTGGCCTCGGTGACGGTCGCTGCCGTGATGGTGCGGGCGATGGTCACGCGCAGGCCGAGGCTGCTGACCAACTGGCCGAGCAGGTTGTCGTCGGCCAACTGGTCGGCCAGCATCGCAAGGCCCCCCGCGCGGGCGAGCGTGTCGCGCCGGATCGCCATGGTAGTGCCGAAGCAGTCCTGCCGGCCGGCCCAGTGCCCGAGCAAGGCGCCGGGCAGGAAGCAGTGGCGCATGTGCAGCGCCGCCAGCCGCCCTGCCAGGGTCGGGCGGGCCAGCCGGCTGACGCACAGCGTGGTCGCCAGGCCGGTGCGCGGCGCCTCGAGTGCGGCTGCCAGGTGGTCGAGGTAGTCGGGCGCCACGTGCAGGTCGCTGTCGGAGAACACCAGCACAGCGTGTCGCGCAGCCGGCAACATGTTGATCAGGTTGCTGACCTTGCGGTTGCTGCCGTGCAAGGCGGCGTTCACGACGATGGCGATGTCCAGCCCGCGGTGCCGGGCGGCGAAGCGCCGAGCCGCGTCATGCGCCGGGTCCGCCGCGTCCTGCAGGCCGAGCACGATCTGGAATGCGGGGTAGGCCTGCGCGGCCAGGCTGTCGAGCGCCTCGTCCAGCCCCGGCTCCGCGCCACAGAGCGGGCGCAGGATGGTCAGCGGCGGCCGGGCCCGGGGTGCCGCAGACGGCAGGGCGGCGAACCGGCGCACGGCGACGATGCCCGCCAGCACGGCGACCAGGCCGGCCAGCGCGAACACGGCACAGAGGTCGGCAGCCAGCGCCATCACGCCAGTTCCACCCGCCACAGGCCGAGCCCGACCAGCCCGACCAGCACCTCGCGCAGGCGTTTCACCAGGGACAGGGTGACCGCCGGGCCAGCGCCGAGCCCGATGCTGGCGGCGGCCAGCACGAAGCCGGCCTCCTGCACGCCGATGGCGGCGGGGATAGCGAACCCCGCGCTGCGGGCCGCCATGCCGAGGCTTTCCACCACGAGCGCCTGGCCCAGCGTGACCGGATGGCCCAGCGTGCGCAGCACCAGCCACGTCTCGAGGCTGCCGAGCGCCCAGGCGGGCAGGTGCAGGGCGATGCCGAGCCCGAGCCCGCGGCTGCGCTGCCAGGTGGCGGCGGCGGCGGCATACAGCCCGGTGAGCGACGGCCCGGCCAAGCCCGGCGCGCGTCGGACGATGCCGCGGAACAGCGCCTCCAACCCGCGCAGCAACCCCGCGCGGGCGGCCACCAGCACCCCGGCCGCCATGGCGAGCGTGACGCCCGCCAGGATGAGCCAACGCGCATCCGGGAGCTGGCCGGACAGCCAGACCAGCGCGAACAGCCCGGCGGTGAGGAAGGCGAGCTGGGTCAGCACCTCCACCGCCATGTCGATCACCACGCTGGCCCCCGCCGCGGCGGCCGGGACGTAGCGGGCCAACAGCCGGGCGCCGACAACCTCCCCGCCGACCTGCGCCACCGGCAACAGCGAGTCGACCCCCTCGCGGATGACACGCAGCCGCCACAACAGCAGCACGGGCGGGCGGGCGGCGGGCAGCAGCGCGCGCCAGGCCAGGCTCGCCAGCAGCAATTGCCCGCCATGCAGCAGCACCAGCACCGGCAGCAAGCCGAGCACGGCTCGCGCATCCGTGCCGGCGATCCCTCGCCAACTCACCGCCGCCGCCCACGCGGCCAGCGCCACGCCCGCGGCGAGGGGAAGCACCGCCCGGATCAACTCGCGAGCCCGTGGGAATGAATGGTCCGGTATCCAGAAAGTCAGCGGCTTAAATAGGTTAGCTTTCCGGGGCCGTCCATGGGGGTGCGCGGCGCTGGCGCTGGTCCGGTGCGGTCACGACAGCGGCTCCGGAGCGCGGGCCGGGTCCGGCGGGAGCGGGATGAACTCGTCGTGGTCGGCCTGCGGCAGGGCGAAGCGGCCGGCGCGCCAGTCGGCCTTGGCCTGCTCGATCCGCTCGCGCGAGGAGGCGACGAAGTTCCACTCGAGGAAGCGCGGCCCAACCGGCTCGCCGCCCAGCAGCATGACCGTCGCCGGTTGCAACGCCTTCACCGCGACCGCACCGCCAGGCTTGAACAGCACCATCTTACCTGGGCCATAGGTCCGGCCGAGGATTTCCACCTCGCCCGCCGCGACATAGGCCGCGCGCTCGGGATAGTCGGCGGCCAGTTCGGCGACCGCGCCTTCCTGCAACGTCCAGTGGATGTAGAACATCGGCGAGAACATGGGGGTCGGCGCCTGCTGGCCGAACGCCCGCCCGGCCACCAGCCGCGCCACCACGCCGGGGGATTCCAGCAGCGGGGCGGCGTCCATGGCGTGGTGGGAGAAGCCCGGCGCGGTCTCCTCCTGCGCCTCGGGCAGCGCGACCCAGGCCTGGATGCCGTGCAAGCGGTCGCCCTGCAGCCGGGCGCGCTCCAGCCGCTCGGAATGGGTGATGCCGCGCCCGGCCGTCATCCAGTTCACCTCGCCGGCGCGGATCGCCTGCGCCGTGCCGAGGCTGTCGCGGTGCATGATCTCGCCCTGGTAGAGGTAGGTGACGGTGGCGAGGCCGATATGCGGGTGTGGCCGCACGTCCGCCTCGCGGGGCAGGCCGGAGGCGAGGTCGACGGGGCCGAAATGGTCGAAAAAGGCGAACGGGCCCACCATGCGGCGCGAGGCAGCGGGCAGCATGCGGCGCAGTTCGAAGCCGCCGGCCGCCTTGCGCTGGTGGTCGAGCACCAGGTCGATCATCAGGCAGCCCGGCTGACGCGGCCCTCGAGCGGATACGCCGGGTCGTTATAGCCCGGGGTGGAGGGGTGGCCCGGCGGCACCAGGCTATCGACCAGCGCCTCGTCGGCCGGGGTAAAGCGGTAGTCGAGCGCGCCCAGATAGTCCTGCCACTGCGCCATGGTGCGGGGGCCGCCGATGGCGCCGGTGACCAGCGCGTTGTTCAGCACCCAGGCAAACGCGAATTGACCCGGCGTGATACCCTGCTCGCTTGCGTGCGCGGCCAGGGTCTGCGCGATCTGCAGGCTCTCCGGCCGCCACTCGGTCTCCATCATGCGCTTGTCCTGCCGGCCGGCGCGGGAGCCTGCTTCGGGCGTGGCATCGGCGCGATACTTGCCGGTGAGCACGCCGCGAGCGAGCGGGCTGTAGGGGAACACGCCCAGGCCCAGATGCGCGCAGGCCGGCAGGTGCTCCACCTCGGGCATGCGGTTCAGCGCGTTGTAATAGGGCTGCGAGATCACCGGGCGGTCGATCCCCGCGGCGTCACACAGGCGGCACAGCTCGGCCACCCGCCAGGCGCGGTGGTTGGAGACGCCGAAGTAGCGGATGCGCCCAGTGCGGGTGAGGTCGGCCATGGTATGGACCACCTCCTCGAGCGGGGTCGCGTGGTCCTCCTTGTGGAGGTAGAGGATATCGATGGTGTCGGTGCCGAGGCGCTGCAGGCTGGCGTCGACCGCCTGGAAGGCATAGCGGCGGGACAGGCCGGCCGCGTTGGGCCCCTGCCCGGTCGGGTTGGCGAGCTTGGTGGCAAGCACCCACCAGTTGCGATGCTCGCGGATGGCGCCACCAGTGATGCGCTCGCTTTCGCCGCCGGTGTAGACGTCCGCGGTGTCGATCAGGTTCACCCCAGCATCCCGCGCGGCATCGATGATGCGGATGGCGTCGGCCGCCTCGGTGGCGCCGCCGAACATCATGGTGCCGAGGCAGAGCGGGGAGACGCGCAGGCCGGAGCGGCCGAGGCGGCGGTAGGTCATGGTCATTCGGCTGGCTCCTCTAAGGGCTCGACGCCGGTGTAAAGGTCGTCGAGCGGGAAGCTGAGCCCGATCTCGGGCATGTCGAGCAGCTCGCCGGCTGCGAGCACCTGGCCAAGCCAACCGTGCGCCGTACGGGAGAACACGGTTGCGGCGATGCGATCTTGTTCCAGCATGACATAGCGCTGCACCGAGGCGGTTGCCTGATACTCCCGGGTTTTGACGATCCGATCCGTGCCGGCGGTGGCCGCGCTCAGCACTTCGAAAGTCACCACCGGCTCGCTCGTTCCAAGCGCACGGCCGGCTTGCGGCCCACAGACCACCACCCCGTCCGGATAACGCACGCTTGCGTCGAGCCGTATCGGGAAATCGCTGGTGAGAAATTGGCACGCCGTTCCGAGCAGCGGACCGCCGATCCGGATGGCCAGGTTACGCTGCAAGGCCGAATGCGCGAGCGTGCCACCCGCCATGGCAATGGGCTGCACGCCGTCGAACTCATGTTTCGTAGATTGCCGCTGCTCCCAATCCAGGAACTCGGTCATGGTCATTGGCTTGCGCAGCGCGGTGCTCATGCCGCGCAGGATATCACGGACCAGCCCGGCCTGTCAGGGCAGCAACTCGAAGCTCACGCCCGTTTGGCCGACCGTTTGGCCGGCGCGGGGCTGGCGCTGCCTTGGCGGGCGAACAGAATGGCCTGGAACAGCAGCCAGCCCGCCGGGCCGAACAGGAAGGTGAGCGGCAGCACCGGCAACAGCAGCACCCGCGGCAGGCGGTCGGCCAAAAAGCGTTGGGCGATGGCGGTGCCGATCAAGAGGTCGAAGGCCAGATAGTGCAGCCAGCCGACCAGCGCGGCGGCGGGCTGGTGGAACAGCGCCACCACGCCGGCCAGGCTGCTGAAGTCGCCGCGGGCGCCGCCCCAATAGGCCACCAGCAGCACCACGTAGGCGGTCGCGAGCAGCAGCGGGACGAGCTGGCCGCAGAACCGCTCCAGCGCGCCGCGCCAGCCGAAGATCGCCGCCAGCGCCAGCACGATCCAGCCGATCACGGCGCCGAAATTGGCGATGCGGAACACGGCTTCCAGCGAGGTCATGACCGAGGGTTCGCCGCTGCCCTCACCCCGGCTCGCTCCCAGAAGGAGAGGGAGCCGGATGGGGCGTAGGCTTGAGGAAGCCGACCAGGCGTTCGGCTTCGGCCACGATCGGGTCGGCGATGGCGGCGGCGCGGGCAGCGTCCTCCAGCAGGCGGCGGTCGATCGCGGCCGGGTCGGCGAGCCAGCGGCGGGTTTCGGCGGCGATGGGTTCGAGCTGCGCGATCACCAGGCTGGCCAGGGCCTCCTTGAACGCGCCGAACCCCTTGCCGCCATGCTCGGCCAGCACGCCCGCCGGGTCGGTGTCGGCGAAGGCGGCGTAGATCCCCACCAGGTTGCGCGCCTCGGGGCGGGCCTCCAGCAGGCGGGGCTCGTCGGGCAGCGGCTCCGGGTCGGTCTTGGCGCGGCGGATCTTGAGCGCGATGGTGTCGGCGTCGTCGGTGAGGTTGATGCGGCTCTGGTCCGACGGGTCGGACTTGCTCATCTTCTTGGTGCCGTCGCGCAGGCTCATCACCCGCGCCGCCGGGCCCATGATCACCGGCTCGATGGCGGGGAAGAAATCCACCCCATAATCGTGGTTGAACTTCTGCGCGATGTCGTTGGCGAGCTCGAGGTGCTGGCGCTGGTCGTCCCCAACCGGCACGCGGGTGGCGTGATAGGCCAGGATGTCGGCCGCCATCAGGTTCGGGTAGACGTAGAGCCCGGCGGACACGTTCTCCCGATCCTTCCCGGCCTTGTCCTTGAACTGGGTCATCCGGTTCAGCCAGCCCAGCCGCGCCACGCAGTTGAAGATCCAGCCCAGCCGGGCGTGGGCCGGCACGGCGGATTGGTGGAACAGGATGGACTGCTGGTTGATCCCGGCGGCGAGGTAGGTGGCCGCCATCTCGCGCGTGGCGGTGGCGAGCGCCGCCGGGTCCTGCCAGGTGGTGATGGCGTGCATGTCCACAACGCAATAGATGCACTCGTGGCCGTCCTGCAGCGCCACCCAGTTGCGCAGGGCGCCAAGGTAGTTGCCGATCGTGGGCACGCCGGAGGGCTGGATGCCGGAGAAGATGCGCTGCATGGCGTTTGTTTCCGCGCGGGATCGGGAGCGGTCAAGAGGCTCCCGCGCGCTTCCGTGACGCGAGCCTAACAGCAACCTACCGCTGGATGAATTCGCCTTAGAATGGAGCCACGCCGCAGAACGGCCGAACCGGCGCCTCGTTGGTGATGCTGAGTCTCCGGTCCAACAGCGGGCGGAGACTTTCTGAACAGGAGGGTACCGTGAAGAAAGTGTTGATGGTAGCTGCATCCGGACTGCTGCTTTGCTCCACCTCGGCCATGGCCCAAACCACCACCTCGACCACCAACTCCAACGCGCCCTCAGCAGCGACGTCATCGGCCAGCGCGACTGGCAATCACCAGACCGCTGAGTCGGTGCGTGCGCAAATCCGCTCCGATATGGAGAAGGCCGGCTTCACCGACGTCAAGGTCATGCCTGACTCCTTTCTGGTGGAAGCCAAAGACAAGTCGGGCGATCCGGTCAGCATGATCGTCAATCCGAATGCCGTGACCGAGGTCGTCAATTTGGCCGTGGCCACCCCTGCCCCGCCCAATCCAGCCCACACGTCAACTCAGAAGCCAGCCCAGTAGCCCGAAGCAGCCAACCGGATCGTGGCGTCAGACAGAGGGAGTTTTGGTGATGACCAAACGTCAAGCAATGAGCATTGGGGCGATTGTTCTGGCCGGTAGCTTCACGGCGGCAAATGTCGCCTACGCGGCGCCACTGATGACGCCGATGGACCAGGCCGAGCTGGCGCAACTCACCCCGCCAGTGCGCCAGCAAGTCGAGGCGCAGATGCAGGATGGGCAGTCCGTCCGCGGCATCCTCGAGACGCGGCTGCTAAACCAGGTTTCGGATCGCTATCCCGGCCAAACGATTGTGGCAGCAGACTTCGAGCGCGGCGACATCGTCACGCGCGGGAAAGATGGGCAGCTTCACGTGATCCCGTTCCAACCGCATACGTTGGCTCCGCAGCAGTGATCTTACGGCAGTGAACTCACGGTAGTGACGGGGGGGCGGCAGCAGGCTGACGGGCCGGCTGCCGCCCTCGCACCCGCTCGAGCAGTTCGCGCGCATCGAATGCGCCCAGGCAAAGCCCTGCAAGGCCGTAGGCCAGCATCCCCGACGCGATCAACGCGGCCAGGCCGGCGGCGCGGGTCATCCCGCGCGCCATGGTGGTCGGGTCGAGCCCATGGTCCTGCAGCAGCCAGAGCGTCACCGCCATCGCCACCGCCGCAAGCAGGATGCGGGGAAGGCGATGCAGCAGCCGCGCGTCCGCCCGCAAAAAGCCTCGGCGATGCAGCAGCCACGTCAATGCGGCGACATTGAAGATCGCGGCCAGGCTAGTCGCCAGTGCTGGGCCGATATGCTGCAGCGGCACCATCAGCGCGATGTTGAGACCGAAGTTGATCACCAGCGTGATCATCGCGATACGGACAGGCCCCGTGGTGTCGCCGCGGGCAAAGAAGGCGGGAGCCAGCACCTTCACCAGAACGAAGAATGGCAGCCCCAGCGCATAGCCCGCGAGGGATTGCGATGCCAGATGCGCCGAGTGCAACGTGAACGCGCCGCGCTCGAACAGCACCACTATGATCGGCTGCCCCGCCACGATCAGCGCCAAGGCGGCCGGCAGGGTGAGGATGAGGGCGAATTCCAGCGCCCGGTTCAACGTTCGTATCGCCGCCGCCTCGTCGCCGCTGCGCACCTGACGCGACATCAGCGGCAGCAGCGCGGTGCCCACCGCAGCGCCGATGGTGCCGAGCGGGAGCTGGTTCACCCGGTCGGCGTAATACAGCAGCGAGATGGCGCCGGGGGGCAGCAGGCTGCCGACGATGAGGTCCACCGCCGAGTTGAGCTGCATCGCCGAAGCGCCGACCAGGCCCGGCGCCATACGGCGGAACAGGATGCGCATCTCGCGGGTGAGGCGCGGGCGCGGGATGGTCATCGGCATGCCCGCCCGCCGCACCGCCCAGATCAGCACCGCCAACTGCACCACGCCGGCAGTGGAAACGCCCCAGGCCAGCGCGTGACCCACGGTGGGGACGTAGCGGGTCAAGATCAGCATCGCGGCGATGGAGCAGATGTTATAGAGCACGGGTGCGGCAGCCGCGACGCCAAAGCGGTCGAGCCCGTTCAGCACGCCTGACAGCAGCGCGGTCAGGCAGATCAGGATCATGTAAGGGAAGGTGATCCGCGCCAGCGTCACGGTGAGTTCGAACTTGGCTGGGTTGCCGTCGAAGCCCGGCGTCAGCAGGTGCATGATGCCGGGCATGAAGGCCTCGGCCGCGAAGGTGATGCCGAGCAGCCAGAACGCCAGCACGCTGATGGCCTGCTGGGCGAACTGCTTGGCGGCGTCGTGGCCTTCGGTGGCGAGCAGGCCAGTGAATTCCGGCACGAAGGCGGCGTTGAACGCACCCTCGCCAAACAGCCGGCGGAACATGTTGGGCAGCTTGTTGGCGGCGAAGAAGGCGTCGGCGGTGCCCCCGGTGCCGGCCAGCGCCGCGATCAGGATGTCGCGCGCGAAGCCGAGCAGGCGGGACCCCATGGTCCAGCCGCCGACGGTGAGGATGCCACGGAGCATGGCGCTGCTTACTCGCCGGTCTCGGGCCGGTCCAGCAGCGCGGCCATCGCACCCGGCACGTCCAGCCGCCCGGCCAGCAGGTCGGCCACCGCGGCGATGATGGGAATGGCGGTGGCGCCGGCGCGGGCGAGTAGCGCGGGGGCGGCGTCGAACCCCTCCACCGCCGCCCCGATCGCCTCCCGCGCGGCGCCGGGCGCGGTGCCGCCACCGATCGCCAGGCCCAGCCGATAGTTGCGGCTGGCGGCGCCGGCGCAGGTGAGCACCAGGTCACCCAGGCCCGAGAGGCCGCTGACGGTCTCGGTGCGTCCGCCCAACGCCTGCGCCAGGCGGGCGATTTCCGCCACGCCGCGGGTGATCAGCGCCGCCCGGGCGTTCTCGCCCAGCCCGGCCGCGATGGCGATGCCGGCCGCAATGGCGATCACGTTCTTGGCCGCGCCCCCCACCTGCGCCCCCACCGGGTCGGCGCTTTCGTAGAGCCGGAACCGCCGCGTTCCGACCAGGCGGACCACGTGGCGGCGCAAGGCGGCGTCGGTGCTGGCGACCACGGCGGCGGCGGGCAGGCCGCAAGCGAGCTCGTGGGCGAAATTGGGCCCGCTGAGGATGGCGGCCGGGCCAAGGCGCACGCTGGCGAGGATTTCGGCGGGCAAGCGGTGCGTGCCGGTCTCCAGCCCCTTCATCGCGAGCAGGACCGGCGCGTCTGGCAGCGCCATCGCCAGCACCGTGCGCACATGCTGCACCGGGGTCGCGAGCACGGTGAGGTCGGCCTCGCCGGGCAGGGCGCCCGCAACCGCCACCGCGTCCGGCAGGGTGATGCCCGGTAGGCGCGGGTTGCGGCCCTGCTGGATGCTGGCCGGGTTCCGCGCCCATAGGCTGACCCGGTGGCCGGCCCGGTCGCACTGGACGGCGAGCGCGGTGCCCCAGGCGCCGGCACCGATGACGAGGATGTGGCTCATGCGCGCGAGCATAGCGCTACTCCGCGGTCAGCCGCTCCAGCGTCCATGCCTCACCCAGTTCCCGGTCGCCGAGCCGCTCCAGCAGCGCGGCCAGCAGCGGCGGCCACTCCTGCTCCCACCGGTAGGGCGGGTGGCGGATCAGCAGGCCGTTGCCGTTCAGCCGCGCTGGGTCGGTCGGCTCGCGCAGGCAGAGTTGCGCCGCCACCACGTCCGCCACGCCCGCCAGCCGGACGCTCTCGTGCAGGCCGCGGACGGGGGCGCGATGCTTGATCGGATACCACGCGGCCACCACGGCGGCGGGGAAGCGGCGCGCCACCAGGGCCAGCGCCTCGGCCACCCGCGCGTGCTCGCCCGGCGCCTCGTAGGGCGGGTCGATCAGCACCAGGCCGCGCTTGGCCGACGCAGGGGGCAGCAGCGCCGCCAGCGCCGCCCAGCCGTCGCGCGCATGCACCGACACCTGGCGGTCGCCGACAAACAGGCGGCGCAACCCGGTGGCATCCTCCGGGTGCAGCTCGCAGCACAGCAGGTGGTCGGCCGGGCGCAGCAGCGCGCGGGCGATCGCGGGCGATCCGGGGTAGAGCCCTGCCGCCTCCACCACGCCCACATAGTCGGCCAGCGGGGCGGGCGGCGCATGCAGCAGGCGGGCGATGCCGGCGCGCCATTCGCCGGTGCGCTCCGCCTCGCCGGCCAGGTCGTAGCGCCCGGCGCCGGCATGGGTGTCTAGCACGGCAAAGGCGGCCGGCTTGCGGGCCAGCGCGCGCAACAGCCAGACCAGCAGCGCGTGCTTGGTGCAGTCGGCGAAATTGCCGGCGTGGAAGGCGTGGCGGTAGTTCACGCCCCGGCCAACTCCTCCAGCGGCCAGCGCGGCCGCGGCGCCACCGCCAGCTCGTCGGCCAGCCCCAGCCGCAACCGCTCGATGCCGGCCCAGGCGACCATCACCGCGTTGTCCCCGCACAGGCGTGGTGGCGGCGCGACCAGGGGCAGGCCATGCGCCGCTGCCACCGTGGCCAGCGCCGCCCGGATGGCGCCGTTTGCCGCCACCCCGCCGGCCACCACCAGGGCGCCCGCATCCGGCATCATCGCCAGGGCATGGGCGGCGCGGTCGGCCATCACCTCGGCCACGGCGGCCTGGAACCCGGCGGCGATGTCGGCCGCGTCCGCCACGAGCAGCGCGCCGGCGGGGTACCGCGCCACCAGGTGGGCCACGGCGGTCTTGAGGCCGGAGAACGAGAAGTCGCAGCCGGCCCGGCGCAGCAGCGGGCGGGGCAAGGCGTGGCGCGCCGGGTCGCCGGTGCTGGCGAGACGCTCCAGCGCGGGGCCGCCGGGCCAAGGCAGGCCGAGCAGCTTGCCCACCTTGTCGAACGCCTCCCCCACCGCGTCGTCGATGGTGCCGCCGAGCCGCCGGTAGCGGCCCACCCCGCGCACCGCGACGCACTGGCAGTGCCCGCCGCTGACCAGCAGCAGCAAGTAGGGGAACGCGATGCCGTCGGTGAGCCGGGCGGTGAGCGCGTGCGCCTCGAGGTGGTTCACCGCGACGAATGGCAGCCCGGCGGCCAAGGCGAGCCCCTTGCCCAGGCCGCTGCCGACGATCAACCCGCCGATCAGCCCCGGCCCGGTGGTGGCCGCCACCCCCGCCAGTCCGGTCGCGGCCAACCCGGCGCGCGCCAGCACCTGCGTCACCAGCCCGGGCAGATGCTGGACGTGCGCGCGGGCGGCGATCTCGGGCACGACGCCGCCGAAGCGGGCGTGGTCGGTTTGGCTGAGCACGGCCTCGGCCAGGATCACACCATCATGGGACAGGATCGCGGCCGCGGTTTCGTCGCAGGAACTTTCGATCCCGAGCACGGGGCCGGCAGCCGGCGTCATCGGTGGGCTTTCCATCTCATCGCCGCGGTAATAGGACACGGGCATGCCTGACGCGAACCCCCCTGCCGCGGCCTTCACGCCGCGGGTGCGCCCGCATGGACGGCTGCTCCCCCTGCGGGTCGGCACCCGCGGGTCGCCGCTCGCCCTGGTGCAGACCCGCGCCTTCCTGCACGCGCTGACCCGGTTCTGCCCCGTGCTGCGCGGGATGGACGTGTTTCAGGAACACGTGATCAGCACCACTGGGGACGCGGTGCAGGACCGGTCGCTGGCGGACATCGGCGGCAAGGGCCTGTTCGCCAAGGAAATCCACGACGCGCTGGCCGATGGCCGGATCGACTTCGCCGTGCACAGCCTGAAGGACCTCGAGACCGCGATGCCGCGCGGCATAGTGCTGGCCTGCGCGCTGCGGCGCGAGGATGCGCGCGATGCACTGATCCTGAGCCCCTGCTGCAGCCCGCCAGACCCGACCGACCCGTTCGCGGCGCTGCCCGCCGGCGCGGTGATCGGCACCAACTCGGTGCGGCGGCAGGCGCAACTGCTGCATGCCAGGCCCGATCTGCGCACGGGGCTGCTGCGCGGCAATGTCGGCTCCCGGGTGAAGAAGATCCTGGCCGGGGACGCCGTGGCGTCCTTCCTGGCGGTGGCCGGGTTGAAGCGGCTGGGGCTGATGGAGGCGCCGCCGCCTGGCCTTGGGATCGTGGCGCTCGACCCGGACGCCATGGTGCCCTCCGCCGGGCAAGGCATCGTGGGTGTGACGGTGCGGGAGGACGACACTGAGCTGCGCGAGCTGCTCTCCGGCATCGAGGACCCGCAGGCGCGCGCGGTGTCCACGGCCGAGCGGTCGCTGCTGGCCCTGCTGGACGGCTCGTGCCGCACCCCGATCGGCGGGCATGCGCGGCTGCTGCCGGGGGGTGAACTGCATCTTACCGGGCTGGTGGCGCGGGCGGACGGCTCGTTCCTGCTCAAGCGCAGCCTGCACGGCGCCCCGGCCGACGCCGAGCGGATCGGCGCCGAACTGGGCCGCAGCCTGCGCGCCGACAGCCCGGCCGACATCTTTGGCTGAACCCTCGGTGCTGGTGACACGGCCGGAGCCCGGCGGGTCGCAAACCGCCTCGCGTCTGCTGGCGGCAGGGTATCGCCCGGTGCTGGCGCCGTTCCTTGCGGTGCGCCCCTGCCGCGTGGCGCTGCCCGACCCGGCGCGGCTGCAGGCGGTGGTGGTGGCCAGCGGCAACGCGGTGGCGCTGCCCGCCCGCTACCACGCGCTGCCACTGCTGGCCGTGGGCGACAGCACCGCCGCGCGCGCCCGCGCCGCCGGGTTCACCCAAGTCACCAGCGCGAGCGGTGACGCGGCGGATCTGGCAGCATTGGCGGCGCGAACACTGCGGGCGGCGGATGGGCCGGTGCTGCTGGCCGCGGGGTTTGGCCAGGGCATGCGCTTGGCGCGGGCGCTGCGGCGGCAAGGGCTGCTGGTGCATCGCCGGGCGGTCTATGCGGCGGCCGCGGCGCGGGCGTTTCCCGCGGCAGCCGGCAGCGCCATCGCCTCCGGGTTGCACGCCGCACTGTTCTTTTCCGCCGCCACTGCGCATGCCTTCGTTCGGCTGCTGCCGCGAGGGTTGCAACCGCAGTTGCGCCGCACCGTGGCACTGGCGATCGGGCCGGCAGCCGCTACCATCCTTGCAGCGCTGCCCTGGCGCGATCTCCGCGTCGCGGCGCAACCAACCCAAGAGGGGATTTTGGCCCTGTTATGAGCGACCATCCAACGCCGTCGCCACTCTCGGCCGACCCGCTCGCCGCTCCTGGCGTTGCGCCGCCAGCCGCGCTCGAGCCGGCAGCCACCACCCTCGAGCGGCGCACCCGCAGCGCGATCCGGGCGCAGTGGGTCGCGCTGGCGATCCTGGCTCTGATCGTGCTGGTCGGCGGCATCCTGCTGTGGAACGACGACAGCAGCCGAGAGGGCAAGCTCACGGCGCTCCAGTCGCAGGTGGACGACGACCACGCCCGGGTGGCCAAGCTCGAGGCGCTGCCCCCGCCCCCACCGCCGGTGAACCTGGCGCCGCTGCAACAGGCAGTGGCCGAGTTGCAGACCAAGCTCACCGCGCTGGCCAACAAGCCGCCACCGCAGGCCACGCTGGACGACGCCAGCCGGCAGCAACTGGCGGCGCTCTCCGGCCGGGTGGACAGCGCCACCGCCCGCGAGAACCAGTTGGGCACGGCCGAACAGGCGGACGTCGCCAAGCTGACCGACGCGCTGAACGGGCTGAGCGACAAGCTGAACGGCGGCCTGGGCGCGGCGGACGCCAAGACCGCGGCCCTGGCAACCCAGGTCGAGGCCAGCACCAAGGCCAGCAGCGCCGTCACCGCCCTGTCCGCACAGGAGGCGCGGGTGGCGCAACTGCAGTCGGCCGCCGCGGCGTTGGCGGCGGGGCGCCCGCTCGGCAGCATCCCGAACGCACCGCCGGCCCTGGCCCGCTTCGCCACGCAGGCGCCGCCGACCGAAGCCTCACTGCGCCTGTCCTTCCAGTCGGCGGCCGATGCCGCGCGGGAGGCCGGGGAGCCGTCTCCGCAAACCATGCCGTTCCTGCAGCGCATGTGGCAGCGCGCGCAATCCAGCGTCACGGTGAAGGCCGGCAACACGCTGGTGGTGGGCGACGCGCTCTCCGGCACGCTGGACCAGGCGCGCCACCTGCTCGACGCGGGTGACCTGGCGGGCGCGGTCGGGGCGCTGAACGGGCTGTCCGGACCGGCCGCGCAGGCCATGGCGCCGTGGCGGGACCAGGCGCAGTCGCTGCTCGACGCCCGCGCCGCGCTGATCTCGGCGGCAGGTCACTGATGGGCCGCATCATTGCCTTCCTGCTGGTCGCGGGGATCACCGTTGCATTCGCCTGGTGGCTCGCCGGGCTGCCCGGCACGGTCTCCATCGCAGCCGGCGCGCTCTCCGTCACGGCGCCAACTTCGCTGGTCATCCTCGGCGCCATCCTGCTGTTCCTGCTGCTCTACGCCCTGGTGCGGCTGCTCGCGTTCACTCTGCGACTGCCCTCGCGCAGTCGTCGCATGCGCCTGGCCCGGCAGCGCGCGAGCGGCGAGCAGGCGGTGACGCGCACGCTGTTGGCGTTGGCCAGTGGCGACGCTGGCAGTGCCCGCAAGCAGGCGCGCCGCACGCGGGACCTGCTGGGCGACACGCCGCAGACGCTGCTGTTGGCCGCCTACGCCGGGCGGCAGGCGGGTGAGCAGGAAGAGGCCGATGCGGCGTTCAACCAGCTTGCCGCCCGCAAGGACGCCGCCTTTCTCGGCGTGCGCGGGCTGCTGCAGGGCGCGGTGGCGCGCAGCGACTGGGACGCCGCCCACACCCTGGCGCGGCGGGCGGAGGAGCTGAACCCCGGCACCCCCTGGCTGCGGGCGGAGCGCGGACGGCTGGCGATGCGCGCCGGGTCGTGGCGTGAGGCGCTCGACCTGGCCGGCCCGGGCGACCCGGTGGCCGCACTCAGCGTGGCCGCGGCCAACACCGCTTCCGACCCGGGCGAGGCACGGCGCCTGGCCCGGCGGGCCTGGAAGGCGGACCCAGCGTTCACCCCCGCCGCCCTCGCCTATGCCGCCCGGCTGCGCGACGCCGGCAAGGAAAGCCAGGCGCAGGAAGTGCTGCGGGCGAGCTGGGCCAAGTCGCCGCACCCAGACCTGGCGGAGGCGGCGCTCGCCGGCGGCACCTACACCGTCTCGCGCGAACGGCGGGCGGAGACGTTAGCATCGGCCGCACCGGAGCACCCGGAGAGCCACCTGCTGCTGGCCCGCGCGAGCCTGGCGGGCGGGCAAACGGCCGACGCCCGGCGGCATGCCGAGGCGGCGCTGGCGGCGGGGCTGAACCAGCGCCGGGTCTGGCTGGTGCTGGCCAAGGTCGCCGAGCAGGGAGGCGACCGCCCGATCGCCGAGCAAGCGCTGCGCCGGGCCGGCGAAGCCGACCCCGACCCGGCGTGGCGCTGCGACGCGTGCGGCAGCATGCAGGACGCCTGGCGCCCGATGTGCGAGACCTGCAAGACGCCGGGCCGCATCGGCTGGGGCTCAGCGGCAAGCCGCGCCACCCCGCTGCTACTGCCCGACGCGAGCGACGCGATCCTGCCCTAACCCGTTTGCCCTGCTATTGTGCTTCGGCTAAGACCATCGCGGCGGAGGGGTGGCCGAGTGGCTGAAGGCGGCGGTTTGCTAAACCGTTGTGCACTGTAAAGGTGTACCGTGGGTTCGAATCCCATCCCCTCCTTGTCCAGCCGTCACGCTGCCGCGCGCGCGGGTTCGGCGACGTTGGCCGCCGGGCCGCAATCGCCCAACTCATAGACCCCGAGCAGCATCGACAGCAGGGCCAGGCGCTGCGCCGGCGGGATTGGGCGTGGTGGCTCCTGCTCGAAATAGGCGGTGATCTCGGCCACCGACTGGCGGTAGTCGGCCTCGATCGTCTTGGCACCCAAGGGCATCGAACGCGCTCCGGACCTAGTCACGGCCACCGCCGGCACAGCATTGCCAGCAATCAGCCGTAAAGGAGAGTGGAGGCGGCATTGTTGACGCCGTGGGCAGGGCGACGCTTTGGTCGCTCAGGCAACCAAACGTAGCGAGCCCAGCGGCGGATGCACACGCCTGCACTTATTGCAGCGGGTCGGGCAAGGCAGCTACAACGCCGCGCCACCCCACTGCCGCACCGGTCTGCCCGCCCCCATGCTGTTCAACTCGCAGACCTTCATCCTCGGCTTCGCCCCCTGCGTGCTGGCGCTATACTACGCCGTCGCCGCGCGCCGCATCGCGCGGCAGGTGGTGTTGGTCGCCGCCTCGCTGGTGTTCTACGGCTGGTGGGACGTGCGCTTCCTGCCGCTGCTGATCGGCCTCACGCTGGCCAATTGGCTCGTGGTGCGCGCCTACGCCGCCTGGCAGCGGGACGCGGTGCTGGTGGCGGGCGTGGTGATGAACCTGGCAGTGCTCGGCGTGTGCAAATACGCCGACTTCGCGCTGGCGACCTTGGCCGGCCTGCTGGGCAGCACGCCCGCGCCGCTGGGCATCGTCCTGCCGCTCGGCATTTCGTTCTTCACCTTCCAGAAAATCAGCTACCTGGTGGACCTGCGGCGCGGCGACCCGCATGTCTACAGCCTGCTGGAGTTCGCCGCCTTCGTGACGTTCTTCCCCGCCCTGATCGCCGGCCCGCTGGTGCGCCACAACGAGATCATCCCGCAACTCGCCGCCTCGCCGCGACGGCCGGACATGTGGGAGAACCTCGGCCGTGGCGCCGCGCTGTTCCTGATTGGGCTGGCCAAGAAGGTCGCCGTGGCAGACACCGTGGCGCAAGTGTGTGACCCAGTGTTCGCCCAAGTGGCCGCCGGGCTGCACCCGAGCCTGGCGCAAGCCTGGGCCGCCGCCGGCACCTACACGCTACAGATTTACTTCGATTTCTCCGGCTACTCCGACATGGCCATCGGGCTCGGGCTGATGTTCGGCCTGCGCCTGCCGCTGAACTTCGCCGCACCCTACCGCGCCTGCTCCATCCGTGAGTTCTGGCGCCGCTGGCACATCACCCTGTCCCGCTTCCTGCGCGACTACCTCTACATCCCGCTCGGCGGCAACCGCGCGGGCGCGGCGCGGCAGGCGCTGAACGTGGTGGCGACCATGGTGCTCGCCGGGTTGTGGCACGGCGCGGCCTGGACCTTCGTCGCCTGGGGCGGGCTGCACGGGCTGGCGCTGGCGGCCAACGGGGCATGGCAGCGCGCCGGGCTGCGGATGCCGGCGGTGCTGGGCTGGGCGCTGCTGATGCTGTTCGTCATGGCCGGATGGGTGCTGTTCCGCTCGCCGAGCTTCACCGCCGCGGCGCAGATGCTGGCCGGCATGGCGGGGCGCAACGGCGTCGGCCACGTCCATGTCGCCAATGCCGGCGTCGTGGTGGCGGCGGTGGCGGCCGTGGCGCTGATGCCGACCAGCCAGGACCTGGCCTTGCGCTGGCTGCGGCCGGCGCCCTGGCTCGCCGTGCCCGCCGGGTTGGCGCTGGTCGCACTGCTGCTGCTGGTCGGCGGCCGGCTGCCAGCCGACTTCATCTATTTCCAGTTCTAACCCCTGGCGCCGTGCCCTGCTGTGGTTCCTCGGCACCACGGCCGGGGGCTTCCTGGGGCTGTACGCGCTGGTGGCCGTCGTGGACCCCTGGGCCACCCTGCCCTTGTCGCCGCCGCTGCCCCGCGTGCCGATCACCAGCAACGCGCGATTCAGCATGCCGGCTCTCGCGCGCGACCCCCAGTTCGACTCCGCGGTGATCGGCTCCTCGTCCTCCCGCCTGCTGCGTCCGGCCCGGCTGGACACGCTGCTGGGCGGGCACTTCGTAAACCTGGCGATGAACGCCGCTACCGCCTGGGAGCAAGCCCAACTGCTGGGCGTGTTCACCCGTGCCCATCCCGACGCCCGCACCGTCATCCTCGGGCTGGACACCGCCTGGTGCACGATGGTGCCAACGCGGCTGACCGCGCGGGCCTTCCCCGCGTGGATGTATGGCGGCTCGCCTTGGCAGGGCTACCGACACATAGCCAACGTGTTCGCCCTGCAGGAGGCGGTGAAGCAGGCGGCGGTGCTGCTCAACCTAAAACGCGCCCCGTACGGGCTGGACGGCTACACCAACTTCGTCCCGCCGGAGGCCAGCTACGACCCGGCGCGCGCGGCGGCGGCGTTCCAGCGCTGGGGCGCACCGCCGGACTTGCCGGCTTCCGACCAGGCGCACGAGCTGCCCGCCCTGCCGATGTTGGCCGCCGCACTGGGCGCCTTGCCAGCCAGGACGCGGAAGATCCTGTTCTTCACTCCCGCCTACCTCAACCAGCAGGGCGCCCCCGGCAGCGACTACGCCGCGATGCTGTCGGACTGCAAAAGCGACGTCACAACCCTAGCCCGGCGCGTGCCCGGCACCGAGGTGCTGGACTTCATGATCCCGAGCCCGATCACCCAGACCACGGCCAGCTACTGGGACCCGGTGCACTACCGGGTGCCGATCGCGGACCGGGTGATGGACGATATTGCCGGTGCGTCTACCGCCTCCTCCGATCTGCGCCGGCTTAAGTAAGCGACGCAGGGCTCTACCCTGCACCCGGAAGGGGATGGTCATCCCCTTCCCCCCTTACGCCTTGGTGTCGGCCTTGGTGGCGCCGCGTTGGCCCATTGGCTGGGGCGCGCCCGTCGTGGTGTCCACCGTGGTCTGCTGCTCCAGCTCGGCGTTCAACTCGCCACCCAGCAGGATGATGAGCGCTGAAATCCAGATCCAGGTCATGAACCCGATCGCCGCGCCCAGCGACCCATAAGTCTTGTTGTAGCTGCCAAAATTGGCGACGTAGTAGGAGAACAGCAGGCTCGCCAGCAGCCAGGTGATGGAGGAGAACACGCTGCCCCAGCTCACCCACTGCCACCGCGCACGCTCCCGGCTGGGGCCGTAACGGTAGACAAAGGCCAGGAACAGCCCGAGCAGCACCATCAGGCCGGGCCAGCGCGCGGCGGCCACGATGTCGGCGGTCCAGGTGCCAAAACCCAGGTCGTTCAGCACGATCGGCACGACGATCACCGCCGCCATGGCGCACAGCACGAACACGATGCCGCCGAGCGTAAAGCACAGCGACACGAGCGTGCGCCGCAGATAGCTGCGCTTTTCCTTCTCGTGGTAGACGACGTTCAGCGCGTCGAACACCGCCTTCATGCCCTGGTTGGCGCTCCACAGCGAGGTGAGAAGCCCGATCAGCACGCCCAAGCCCAGCGCCTGAGTGCCGTTGGCGGTCAGCGCCTTCACCTGGCTGGTGATCAGGTCGAGCCCGCCGCCGGGCACCACGCCGTTGAGCTGCTGCAGTTGGTCGTTGACGGTGGTGGGGTCGGCGACCAGGCCGAACAGCGAGACCATTGTCGCTAGCGCGGGAAACAGCGCCAGCAGGCTGTAGAACGTGACCCCGGCCGCCTCGGTCATCAGGCGGTCGTCGTTGAAGCCGACAGCGGTCCGCTTGATCACGGTCCACCAGCCCCGGCGCGGGATTTCGGACGGCCCCGCGGCGTCGCGCCCCGCCCTGCTGCCCGGCACGTCGGCCTTTTCGTCGCTGCCTTGTGCATGGTCGCCTTGCGCATTGCCGCGTCGCGCGTCCGGCATCCGCAGTTGCGCCGGGCTCGGCAACGGTCGGCGCCCATACGTGCTTGCCAGCAGCCCCGCGGCGGCAAGAAAGACCAGTGTCAGGCTGCTTGGGCCCGCGTCCTTCGACATTTGTCCGTGTTCCCCAACAATCTCCTGACGCGCTATCGCCGGGTGTATGAAATGGTTGCATGATCGATCGGCCTGACAGCGCAGGACGGACTGATGCACCACGGCTGAGCCCACGGCCCACCATCTGGATGCATCCACTCTCCATCAACTACGCGTGAACCAGCGACCGACGATACCTACGTCATGGCATCGCGCACCATACCTGCTGCATAGCCCAGCGACACGAGCGCACCCGCTGGACTGCAGGAGATGCCATGGCATACGCGGTGTTCCAGGGTCGTTACATCCTGGTTGTTGAAGACGAATTCATGATTGCCGAAAGCCTGTGCTTCGACCTGGAGCGCCATGGCGCCGTCGTAGTCGGCCCGGCGCCGTCAATGGCGCCGGCCTTGGCCCTGATCACGTCGGCGAACGTGATTGATGCCGCCGTGGTGGACATCAACCTTGGCGGCCAGCTTGCCTTTCCCGTGGCGCAAGCCCTGACGGGACGGCGCATTCCGTTCGTGTTCACCAGCGGCTACGACCAGCAGTGGCTGCGAACGCAATTTCCCAACGCGCCCCTGTGCGAGAAGCCGTTTGATCTGTCCGCTCTGGCGCGAACGCTCCAGTCGGCGATTGCGGCGACCTGGCTGGCTGGCGGCGTGCCGGCTCAGGCGGCCGGCGTTCCCTCCGCCAACCCCGCCATCCGCAGCCCCTGGGCGTAGTGCTCGGTCTCGCTGGGCTGTTCGTAGCGGCTGCGGCGGATCGCCATGGCCACTGTGTAACCCGGCTCGATGGCGAGCAGGCGGCCGCGCACCGAGGCGGCCTCGTCGCGCAGCCCGGCGTGTCCGAGCGAACAGAGGTAGTGCTTCAGCCCGGCGGTGAAGAACGGGTTGAGCTCGCAGCAGCGACGCCCGATCAGCACGGCGGCGCCATAGTCCCGCTTGCACAGCTCGAGGATGACCATGCCGCTGTCGAAGAAGAAGGCGTTCGGGTCCATCGGCGAAAGGCGCTTGTAGCGGGCGAAGCGGCGGGCGGCTTCGTCCAGCTCACCGAGGTAGGTGTAGGTAATGGCCGAGAAGCCCCAGGCCATCGCCAGGTTGGGGTTCAGCGACAGCGCGCGGCCATGCAGCTCCAGCGCCTCGCGCGGCCGGCGGTCGAGGAAGGCGCGGACATGCCCGGCGATGGTGAGCCCGCGCGCATCCTGCGGGTCCAACGTGATGGCACGCTCGGCGTGGCGGCCGGCCTCCGCCATGGTCTGGTCGTCCTGCTCGGCCCAGCCCTGCCCGAGGCAGAACATCGCCCAGTAGGCGCGCCAGGCGTGGGCGGCGGCGTATTCCGGCTCGAGCTCGAGCGCGCGGGCCAGCAGGTCCCCCGCCTCGCGGAACTCGTCCCGCCGCAGCCGCACGATCAGCGGCAGGGCGCGCAGCACCAGGTCGTAGGCGCTGCTGTCGGTGGGCGGGCGGTGCGCGGCCCGGCGGCCCTCGATGAGCAGGATCTCCGGGTCGATCTGCGCCACCACCTCGGCCGCGATCTCGTCCTGCAGGCTCAGCAGGTCGTTCATCTGGCGGTCGAACCGGCGCGCCCACACGATGCGGTTGCCGTCCCGCAGGTCGAGCAGGCGCATGCTGACGCGCAGCCGGCGGGCGACGCGCTGCACGCTGCCGTCGAGCAGGAAGTCGAGCCCGAAGGTGCGCCGCAGCGCTGCCTCGTCGCGGTTGCCAAATTGCGCCAACGAGGAGGACGCGACCAGGAACATCCAGCGAAACCGCGCCAGAGCGGCGGTCACCTCTTCGGCGAGGCCCAGCGAGAGGTGACTTTCCTCGTCCCCGGTGCCGAGCAGCAGCAGCGGCAGCACGCCCACCTTGGCGCCGCCGCGCGCACCCGAGGCACGCGCCTCCGAGCGGGACGGTTCCATTGGCTTGGATGCGACCGCCACCGGCAGCTCGCCAGCGCGGATTTCGGCCGCCAGGCGCTGCGTCTCGGGCGAAGGTGTCGCGTCCAGCAGGTCCGCCATCGCCGAGCGGCAGCGCTCGTAGGCCTGGATCGCCATGCCGCGTTCGCCCCGCTCGGCATGCGCCCGCATCAGCGCCCGCCAGGCGCCCTCATGCGCACGGTCGATGTCGAGCAGTTGCTTGGACACCCGGATGATGGAGTCAGACGTAGCCTGCTCGCTCAGCAGGGCCTCCGCGATGCTGCGCGCACGGTCCCGCAGCCGCTCGCGCTCGGTGGCGAGCCATTGGTCGAGCGCCGGGTCGATGCCGTCGAACTCGTCCAGCAGCTCGCCATCGAGCAGGCCCAACGACGTGGGATCCGACGGGGTGGCGCGCAGCACCTCCTCCACGTCCACCCACACCAGCTCCGTCCGCAGCGACAGATGGTCCCGCGTGACGCGGATGATCTCGGCGCCCGTCGGCTGCAGGGCCTCGAGCAGGCGATGGATTTCCTGCCGCAGCGAGGCCCGCGCCTGCTCCTCGTGGCGTTGCGACCACAGCAGCTCGGCAAGCCGCGACCGGATCACCGGGCGGGCGCCAGACAAGGCGAGGATCGCCAATAGCGCGCGCGTTTTGCGGCCGAGCGGGAGTACGCTCTCGCTGTTGATCGTCCATGCCTCCATCTGGCCGATGAGGCGGAGCCGCATTGCGATGGTCGCGGGTAGAACTACGGGCGGGGCGTCGACCTCAGTGTGCGCACTCATGTTTGGAACATTCTTGCCAGCCGTTTCTCGCTAGGTAGCCTATAATGGTATGCACCGTTATAGGCGAGCCTCCGCAAAAATGCTCCCAATTTCACGGTTCCATACAGTTCCGTGACGATCAAGCCATATTTCAGCTTGTATCGGTCCTCCTGCAGCGATCGCTTGCAGCGGGTCCAGCAGGTGGCTCTCGTCGCGGCCATCAGCCCAAACCGCTCGGGACCGCAGCCCTGAGTGAGCGATTGCAATGACTTCGCGCGCCAGGTCGCGCAACGTGCCGCGTTGCCATGGGGTTTGGATCGCGGTTACGGGCACCAGCGGGCGCAGGGCAATGAAGTCGTCGACGGCGAAGCGGCGCACCAGCGCTTCTGCGGCTGCCAGCGCCGAACCGTCATAAAGCAACCCCACCCACAGCGCCGACATGGCCACCATCATCTCCCGGCTGCCGGCATCCGCCCCCCGCATCTCGAGGAACCGCTTGAGGCGGACGTCGGTAAAGGCGGTGGTGACGTGGTCGGCGAAGTCGCCCACCGTGGCCACCTCGCCCGCGACCTCCGGCAGCCGCCCGGCCATGAAGTCCCGGAACGAGCGGCCAGCCAGGTCGACGGTGCGGCCGTTACGCAGGATGAAATACATCGGCATGTCGAGCAGCCAGTCGACGAACTGTTCGAAGCCGAAATCCTCCGCGAACATCAGCCGCGGCATCCCGGTGCGGGCCGCGTCGACGTCGGTCCAGACATGGGCACGGTTGCTCAGCAGCCCGTTCGGCCGGCCCTCCTTGAACGGCGAGTTGGCGAACAGCGCGGTGGCGAGCGGCTGCAGCGCCAGGCACACGCGCAGCTTACGCCGCATGTCCGCCTCGTCGGCATAGTCGAGGTTCACCTGCACGGTGCAGGTGCGCAGCATCATGTCGAGCCCCATGCTGCCGGTCTGCGCCATGTAGCGGCGCATGATGGCGTAGCGGCTCTTCGGCATCCAGCGCGCCTGCTCGCGGGTGATGGTGGGGTGGTAACCGAGCCCCGCGAAGCCGATGCCCATCGGCCCGGCGATGGCGTTCAGCGCGGCGCAGTGCTCCACCAGCTCCGCCTCGGTCTGGTGCAGCGTCTCCAACGGTGCGCCGGACAGCTCGAATTGGCCGCCAGGCTCGAGCGAGAGCGAGGCACCCTGGCGCGGCCCAACGCCTTTCAGCCCGATGATGGCGCCGGCGTCGAGGATGGGCGTCCAGTCCGGCCCGGCGAACGCCTCCAGGATGGCGCGGATCCCGCCGGGTTCATACGGCGGCGGCAACAGGTCGGGCTGCACGAAGCCGAACTTCTCGTGCTCGGTGCCGATGCGCCACGCCTCGCGCGGCTTGCCCCCTGCCGCGAGATGGTCGGCAAGCTGTTGCACCGAGACGATCGGGGTGTCGTCGGCGTCGGACGGGTTGGACATGCGGCGGCGGCGCCTCGGATTACAGGGTTGGAGCCATGGTATAGCTGCGCAGGGTCGTCAAGCCGCGCCCCAGCTTGCCCCCGGCGTGACGCGCTGGCTTGACCAGGTGCCGCGCCCGCGCGAGATGGCGAGCATGGGTGTGAGCCATACCGATATCGCGGCCGGCGGCTGGGTGGCGCGGCTGCCGGCCCGTTGGCGCCCCTTCGCCCTGCTGCTGCGGCTGGACCGACCGATCGGCGTCTGGCTGCTGTTCCTCCCCGGCGCATGGGGCATCCTGCTGGCGGGCGCGCCGCCGGGCCGCACGGTGTGGCTGCTGCTGCTGTTCGCCGTGGGCAGTTT
Organism: Acetobacteraceae bacterium; assembly: GCA_965199105.1. Taxonomy (GTDB): domain Bacteria; phylum Pseudomonadota; class Alphaproteobacteria; order Acetobacterales; family Acetobacteraceae; genus LMUY01. The sequence continues at coordinate 3,865,942 of CBDAQO010000002.1, forward strand.
CGTCATGCGGGGCGCCGGATGCATCGTGAACGACATGTGGGACCGCGACCTCGACCGCAAGGTGGCGCGCACCGCCGGGCGGCCGCTGGCCTCGGGCGCGCTCGGGATGCGCCAGGCGGCGGCGTTGCTGGTGGCGATGCTGCTGGCCGGCCTGCTCGTGCTGCTGCAACTGCCGCCGCTATGCTGGGCGCTCGGCGCCGGGTCGCTCGTGCTGGTGGCGCTCTATCCATTGGCCAAGCGCGTCACCTGGTGGCCGCAACTGATGATGGGCTTCACCTTCGGCTTCGGCGCGCCAATGGGGTTTGCCGCCGCAGCGGGGCACCTGGCCGGCCGCGGCGCCACGCTCTATCTGGCGGCCATCCTGTGGGATTTGGGCTTCGACACCGTCTACGCCCACCAGGACCGGGAGGACGACGCGCTGGCCGGCATCCGTTCCACCGCGCGGCTGTGGGGGGCGCGGACCCGGCCGGCCCTGTCCGCCTGCTACGCCGCCGCGATCGCCGCGCTGGGAGTAGCGGGGGCGTTGGCGGGCCTCTCGGCCGGCTTCTACGCCGCGCTCGTGGTGCCGGCCGGGTTGCTGGCCTGGCAAGTCTGGCAGCTCGACATCGACGACCCGGCCGGCTGCCTGCGCCTGTTCCGGCTCAATCGCGAGGTCGGGCTGGCGGTGGCCGCAGCCATCCTGCTTGGTTGGCTGTGAGCGCGGCCGAGTTCGTGGCGGCCAACACCGTGCTCAGCCACGCGCCGCTGGTGCCGGAAATCCGCCTGCATCTCGCCACCGCGATCACGCCGATCTGGCAGGCCACCGAGGCGTTCCTGGCGCAAGCCAATATCGAGCCACCATTCTGGGCGTTCGCCTGGCCCGGCAGCCAAGCCCTCGCCCGCTACGTGCTCGACCACCCCGGCTGCGTGGCCGGGCGCCGGGTGCTGGATTTCGCCGCCGGCGGAGGCTTGGCCGCGATCGCCTGCCAGATGGCCGGCGCGGGCACGGTGGAAGCGGCCGAAATCGACGCCATGGCCGCCGCCGCCATCGGCCTGAACGCGGCGGCCAACGACGTTGCGCTCACCGTGACGATTGCCGACCTGGTGGGCACGCCCTCCCGGTGGGACCTCATCCTCTGTGGCGACATCTGCTACGAGGCCCCTATGACCGGCCACGTGTTGCCCTGGCTGCGCAGCCTGGCCGGCGCGGCGCAGGTGTGGATCGCCGATCCCGGACGCGCCTACTTGCCGCCCGGATTGCAGCCCTTCGCCGAATACGACGTCCCCACCACGCGCGAGCTCGAGGACATGGAGCGGCGCCACACCACCCTGCACCGGCTGCCGCCCGCATGACGGCCTGTGGCTTCAGCGCGACCTTAATCCTGCTTTAACCGGTCGCCGATATGCTGGGGCGAGCGCCACCATAACGTGGGCGCCCAGTATAATGAGGTTCGTCCTTGCGGAAGCCGACCAGCCATTGTCACGGCTGCTATGCCGGTCTGGTGCTGCTTGTCGCCCTGCTGCTGGCAAGCACGCGAGCCGGCGCGGTGCCTGCCTTCGCGCAGCAGACCGGCCAGCCATGCGCCGCCTGCCATGTCGGCGCGTTCGGTCCGCAACTGACCCGCTATGGGCGGGACTTCAAGCTCAACGGCTACGTCGCGAGTGACGGCAAGGATCACGGTCTGCCCATCGCCGTGACCGTGCAGACCTCGTTCACCCACACCGACGCCCCGCAGCCCGGCGGCCCCGCACCGCGCTTCGCCGCCAACGACAACCCCGCGCTCGACCAGGCATCGGTGTACTACGCCGGCCAGGTCACCCCCTGGCTCGGCGCCTTCGCGCAAGTCACCTACGATGGCGTCGGCCGCGACGTCACCATCGACAACGTCGACGTCCGCCATTCCCAGGAAGCCGAACTGCTCGGGACCGACCTGGTCTACGGCTTCACCGCCAACAACTCGCCCACCGTCTCGGACCTGTGGAATTCCACGCCGACCTGGGGCTTCCCCTACAACCGCTCGGCGCTGGCGCCGACGCCGCTGGCGGCCACCCTGGTCGATGGGGACCTGGCGCAGCGTGTGTTCGGTGGCGGCTCCTACGTGATGCTGAACGACCTGCTCTACCTGGAAGCAGACCTCTACCGCGGGCTCGGCTACGACGTGCTAAACGCCACCGGCGTGACCCCCGTCGCCGGCACCGACAAGACCCGCGGCACCATCCCATACTGGCGCGCGGCGCTGCAGCAGGATTTCGGCCGCCATTACCTCGAATTCGGCACCTACGGCCTCACCGCCAGCGTCCTGCCCGGCGGCGTGGACCTGCCAGGCCGCTCCGACCGCTTCACCGATACCGCGATCGACACGACCTACCAGTTCGTGCTGAACCCGCGCAGCCTGGTGAGTGACATGGTCTCGGCCCACGCCACCGCGATCCACGAGAACGCCTCGTTGGGCGCCAGTGACGCGGTGGTCGGCGCGCAAAAGGCCCACAGCCTCGACACCTTCCGGGCAGACGTCTCCTACAGCATCGCCGCCACGATCACGCCCAGCGCGCAGTATTTCTGGACCGGCGGCACGGGGGACAGCGCCTACTTCGCCACGCCGAGCGGCAGCCCGAACAGCAGCGGCACCATCTTCGAACTGGCATACGTGCCCTGGGGAAAACCAGATTCGCCAATCGCCTGGGGCAACCTCCGCCTGGCGATCCAGTACGTGGACTACTTCCGCTTCAACGGCAGCAGCGCCAAGGCGTCCGACAACAACGCGCTCTACGGCAGCCTATGGCTCGCTGCGCACTTCTAGCCTGCGATCGCACCGGGTGGAATCACCCGGTGCGTGAACCGCCAGGCCTAGCCCGGTGCGGCCGTGGGCGTCGCCGGGTCCGCATCGTCGTGCTGGTGGCGATGCTGATTGCCGCCAGTGCCGGCGTGCGGGCCGGCACCGCGCGCATCGACCAGATCGGGCAAATTTTCAGCACCAAGGTCTTGACCTTGACCGTGGGGGACACCGCGGTATTCGACAACAACGACTCGGTGCGCCACGACATCCGCGTCATCGACGGCGATGACCAGACCATCGACGTAGGCGTTCAAGAACCCGGCCAGGCTTTGAACTACAGGTTCGACAAAGCGGGGCGGTTTCGGGTCCGCTGCGGCATCCATCCCAGCATGAAGCTGACGGTCGTGGTCAAGTGAGCCCGCCGGCCGCCGTGGTGCGCGAGCCGACCCAGCACGGCCAGCGATGCTGAGCGTCCGCACCCTTATCTTACTCGCGTGTCTCGCGATGACCGCGGTGACGGCGTCGATGGGTCTTTACGGCGTGCACGGTGAGCGCCGGGTCGGCCGCTTGGCCTTGAACACCTACGACCAGGCGCTGCGATCGATCAGCTTCATCCGCGAGGCCGAAACCAAGTTCGAACACTTGCGGGGCTGTTACGCGCTGGCCGCCGCGACGCAGGCGAACGCCACCGGCGAGGTGGGTCAGCCGTTCGATCAAGTCGCCGTCGCAGCCTTTGACGACATCGCCGACGAGCTCGACAGCGTGACCGAGATTGCCGCCCCTGGCCCGGCGCGGACGGCCACGTCCGCCCTGCGTCGCCGCATCGTGGCCATGGAGGAACGCGCGCACGACATCGAAGGCTCAGTGGCCCGGCTTGACGACGCAGCAGCCGCCTTCAAAGCCGTCATCGAGCAGTTTTCGCAAGAAAGCTTCGACTATCGCATGAACGAGGAGGCGCTGATCGCGTCGGCCATCCACTGGGATTGGGTGGCGTTCGGCTCGGCAATCCTGGCGTCCTGCGTGATCACGATCGGGCTGAGCCGCGCCATCGTTCCCGGGCTCCGCCGCGCTATCCTGGCGGCGTCCGCGATGGCGGAGGGCCACTTGGATCAGGCCATCCCGCCCGGCCGCGGCAACGCGAACGAAACCGCCATCCTGTTGCGCGCGCTCAGCCGAATGCAGAGCGCGATCAATCAGCAACTGGCCCACATCGAAGCCCTCCACGCCGAAGCCGAAGCCACGCAGACGACGGTGGTCAACGGGCTCGCCGAGGGCCTGCAACGCCTCGCTATGGGAGACCTGACGTTCCGGCTGCATGACGATTTCGCAGCCGACTACGAGCAGATTCGGACGGATTTCAACGACGCGGCCAACCAATTGCAGCAGATGATCCGCAGCATCGCGCTCAACTCGGTGGCGATCAACGTCGGCACGCTGCAGATCGCGCGAGGCGCGGACGATCTCAACCAGCGCTCGGAACGCCAGGCCTCCAGCCTGGTGGAAACCCGCGTCGCGATGGACGGCATCGCCGCCCGTGTCCGCCAAACTGCGGACGGGGCGCAGCATGCCAGCCTGGTCGTCTCGCAGACCAAGGCGGACGCCGAGCAATCCGAGATTGTGGTCGGCCGGGCCGCGCTGGCGATGGCGGCAATCGAAAAATCCTCGCAACAGATCACGCAGATCACCGGCGTGATCAACGACCTGGCGTTTCAAACGCGGCTGCTGGCGCTCAACGCAGGAATCGAGGCCGCCCGCGCAGGGACGGCAGGGCGGAGCTTTGCCGTGGTCGCCAACGAAGTGAGAGCGCTGGCGCAACGCTCGGCGCAGGCGGCGACACAGATCAAGGCGTTGATATCGGCCTCGAACGACCGGGTTGGCGAGGGCGTCGTCATGGTTGCGGAAGCGACCGTGGCGCTGCGCCGGATCATGGCGCAAGTCGGCGAAATCAACACGGTCGTGGTCCAAATCGCTGCGGCCAATCGGGGCGAGGCGGTGAGCCTTCAGGAAATCCACGGCTCCATTCTAATGATGGACGAAGTCACGCACGAGAACGCGGCGATCGTGGAGGAGAGCACCGCCGCGAGCCACGCTCTGGCGCGCGAGACCAGCGAACTGCTGGCCCAAACCAGCCGCTTCCGGGTCGACGCGGCGGGCGCGACCGGCCAGGGCGGCATGTCCGCCGAGGACATCGATGGCAACCTGGAGCTGTTCGACTAGGGCATGACCGCATCAAGTGAGGTCACTTGATCGGTAACATGCTCGCCAAAACAAACAGCTAGACCATGACCGACGACTCTATCTGAGCCGGTCTTGGTCTAGCCGGTCCGCTGGGCTATCGCTGCTCGATGCTCCGCCGACCCGGCGCCATTAACCGGACCGCAAGCTTTCCCTGTCACCCTGCAATCGCGACGGTCAATAGCGGGGTGCTCGGTGTCTGCAAACTCAGTAATCTGCATCGGTGCCGGCCCAGCAGGCCTCACATCCGCCTACCTGCTCAGCAAACAGGGCGTCGCCGTCACCGTTCTGGAGCGGGACGCAGCCTACGTGGGCGGCATCTCCAGAACCGCCACCTACCGCGGCTTCCTGTTCGACATCGGCGGCCACCGCTTCTTCTCCAAGTCGCAGGAGGTGGAAGACCTGTGGGACGAGCTGCTCGATGAGCCGTTTCTGCATCGCCCCCGCAAGTCCCGCATCTACTACAACAACCGCCTGTTTGAGTACCCCCTCAAAGTGTTTGACGCACTTCCCAAGCTGGGCGTGGTCGAAGCCGTTCGATGCGTGCTCTCCTACGCTCGCGCCCGCATCCAGCCGCACCAAGCGCCGGACAACTTCCGTGATTGGGTGATCGATCGTTTCGGCCAGCGCTTGTTCGAGATCTTCTTTCGCACCTACACGGAAAAAGTGTGGGGCATGAAGTGCGAGGACATCTCCGCGGACTGGGCCGCTCAGCGCATCAAGGGCCTCTCGTTGGGCAAAGCCATCTGGCACGCTTTGCGTCCGCAGACCGCCAACCAGCCGCGCCACCAGGTCATCAAAACGCTGGTTGATCGTTTCCGCTACCCCGCACGCGGCCCCGGCATGCTGTGGGACTGTGCGGCCGCGAAGATCCGCGCCAACGGGGGCGTCATCGAGCTCGGCCAGCAGGTCTGCGCCATGTCCCGCCTGGCAGACGGCACCTGGCAAGTCACCACGCGGGACACCGGCGGCACCGAGCGCATCCACCAGGCCGACCACGTCATTTCCAGCATGCCCATGCGTGAACTGGCTGCAGCGATCTCGCCCAGCCTGCCCGCACACGCGGCCGAAGCCGCCACCGCGCTCCGCTACCGGGACTTTCTAATGGTCGCATTGATCCTGAAGGATCGCGCGGTATTCGACGACAACTGGATCTACATCCACGCGCCGGACGTGAAAGTCGGCCGCATCCAGAACTTCAAGTCCTGGTCGCCCGACATGGTGCCTGACCCGGCGTTGAACTGCCTTGGCCTCGAGTATTTTTGCTTCGAGGGAGACGGCTTGTGGGATGCCACGGACGCAGACCTGGTCGCCCTCGCCAGCGCCGAACTCGTGAAGCTCGGCCTCGCCAGCCTTGCGGACATTGTGGATGGCACCGTGGTTCGTCAGCCTAAGGCGTATCCTATCTACGACGCTGGCTACCAAGACCATATCGCCACGCTGCGCCAGACATTGGAGCGGCACTGCCCTGGGCTGCACCTCGTCGGCCGCAACGGCATGCACAAATACAACAACCAAGATCACGCCATGATGACGGCGATGCTCACGGTCAAGAACATCCTAGCCGGCCGCCCGCTCTATGACGTCTGGCAGGTCAACCAGGACGCCGAATACCACGAGGAGGTGCAATCCACCGGACGTGCGGCGCTAGAACCGGGCCGCCGGGCTGCCCTGGCGAGCGAGCGTGCGGTTCCCATGGCGGTCGGAGGCGCGTAGCTCCTGTCGGACCTGTTGACGCGCCTCATGCCCCAGAGTCGCCAGGCTCATCCGCTGCCCTGGCCGCTGCTGCTGCTCGGGGCCGCACTCTGGCTGCTCACCCACCCCTATGGCGGCATCGCCGGGGACGCGCGGTTCTACAACGTGCAGTTCCTGCGTGCCTTAGCGCCAGCCGCGTTCCAGCCCGACCTCTACTTCCGCTACGGCTCGCAGGACGACTTCTCCGCGTTCACGCCGGCCTTCGCGCCGGTGATCGGCCTGTTGGGGCTGAACGCCGGCAACATCGTGCTCGCCATCGGCCTGCAATGTCTCTGGCTCGGCGGGCTGTGGTCTTGCTTGACCGCGCTTGTCGCCAGCCGCGTCGGGCGCGCTTTGGCGTTTGCTGCCGTCGTGGCGCTGCCCGGGGGCATCAACTTTGTCCATTATGGCGATCCACTGCTCACCCCGCGCCTGCTGGCGGAGGGGCTGAGCCTCTGGGCTCTCAGCGCCATGCTGCGGGACCGCGCGGCTCTTGCCCTGCTGGTGCTCGCCGCCTCCTTCAGCTTCCACCCGCTCATGACATTGCCCACGCTCGGCATCCTGTTCCTCGACCAGGCCGCCAAACACAGGCTGTGGTGGTCGGCCGCACTGGCTGGCATGGCGGCGGTGGCCGGCCTGGTCTGGCTGGAAGTACCGCCATTCTCCCACTTGGCCGACCGCTACGACGCGCAATGGTTTGCCGTGGTGAACGTCCGCGACGGGTTCTGCCTCATCGCCAACTGGCAACTCGCGGACTGGCTACCAGTCTGCAACACGCTGGTTTTCGCCACAGTGTCACTCGCCGCCACCCCGCCGGGTCGCGGCCGGCGCCTGCTTGCCCGCGCCCTCATCGTCGCCGTCGGCGGGCTGGCAGCAAGCTTTGCCGGCGCGGATGTAATGCATCTCAGCATGGTGACCGAGGCGCAGTTCTGGCGCGCTTTCTGGCTGCTGTCGTTGCTCGCCAACGCCTGTTTCGCGCTCACGTTGCTGCGGCTCTGGCGCGGCACCGCTGTTACGCCCGTAACGGGAGCGCTGGTGCTCGCCGCAAGCCTGCTGGCGCTGTCCCGCTTCCTGGTCGCCTTCATCATCTTTCCCGCGCCGCTTGCTGCACTTGCCGGTGGCGCTTGGTGGATCGTCCGGCGCTGGCCCCAAGCGCGGCGCTCGGTGCAAGCGGCGCTGCTGCTCGCCACGGCCGTCACCGTGGCGCTGGCCAGCATCGCCATCGTGCCCTCATTGCACCACCTGGCAATCGGGCCGGCCGGTGTGTGGCCGCCGCTCCTACGGCTGATCCTCACCGGTGTTTGCCTGGCTAGCGCCATCCTCGGCATCGCCGCGCCGCTGCCCCCCCGCTGGAGGCGATTGCGGGCCACTGTCCCCGCGTTGGCAATCATAGTCGCCGCCTTCGCCATGGCGCTGTGGGATGCGCGCTCGCCGTGGAGCCGGTTCGTCGAAACCGCGCCGCCACCACCTGCCCTCACCGCATTGCTGCCGGCGCACGCGCAAGTCTACTGGGAGGGTGGCGCCGAGCTGCCCTGGTTCCTGCTGCGGCGGGCGGACTACTTCTCCTGCGAGCAAGGCACCGGCGCGTTGTTCAATCGTGGCACGGCCATCACCTACCAGTCCCGCTACGACAGCTTCCGCGCGCTCGATCCACTCGATTTCCAACGCGACCGGTTTTGCCCCGGAGAGCCTCGCACGGCCAAGCAGCTCGTCCGCACCGACCTCGAGACGCTGTGCCGACGCGAGCCGTCGCTGGACGACGTGGTGCTGACCGCTCCCGTCAGCGGTGAGGCGCGCGAAGTGTGGGAGCCGCCCGTCCCATTCCAAACCAGCACTCGGCGGCAGGGCGAGTCCCAGGCGGTCACGGTTACCGCCTTCTTCATCTATCGTTGCGCCGATTACCGCGCTGTACCAACCATCGCGTCGCCAACCATCCCCACGCCCGATCCGCCGCAGCCGGGGTGACGCAGCGGCCCTTGGCGACGCGCAAGGCAGCTTTGCAATCGCAACCGCGGCCGCGTCTCGGGCTATACTTGGGCGACATGGATCGTGGTTGGGGAGGGCTCCGGCATTGGATTTCACCATCGGCTGCACGCTGTCCTACAGCGTCAGCGTGCTCACGCCGTTCGTCTTCAACCTCGAGGCCGCCCAGTTCCCGCGCCAGCGCATCCGCTCGGAGCAGCTCACCACCACCCCAGCAATGGGCGAGCCCGACCGTTTCCTGCAGCCGGCCAGCAGCAACCGCGTGCTGCGCTACCTGGTACCGCCGGGTGAGTTCCGGATCGCTTATGAGGCGACGATCTCGCTGGATCCGCTGATGATCGACCCGACCCAGGTCACCGAAATCGCCGCCGGGTCGCTGCCGCTCGAAATCCTGACCTACCTCAACGCCAGCCGCTACTGCCAGTCGGACCGATTAAGCCGCTTTGCCAACCGCCAGTTCGGCCACGAGCCCGCCGGCCACCAACGCGTGACGGCGATCTGCAACTGGATCCGTGACAATGTGGACTACCAAGCCGGCACGTCGGACGCCCTGACCAGCGCCTATGACACGTTGGGGGACCGCGCTGGCGTGTGCCGCGACTTCGCCCACCTGGCCATCGCGCTCTGCCGCGCCGTCGGCATCCCGGCGCGCTACATCAGTGCATACGCCTGGCTGCTCGACCCGCCTGACTTCCACGCCGTGTTCGAAGCCTACCTGCACGGCCCGGGCGGCGGCGCCTGGTACCTGTTCGACCCCACCCGCATGGCCGCACTCGACGGCCTGGTGCGCATCGGCGCCGGGCGGGACGCGGCGGACGTGGCGTTCTGCTCCATCTATGGCAGCGCCCAAGCCCAGCCGCCCTCGGTCTGGATCAAGGGCCCACCCCCGGCGCCGCTGCGCACCACGCTGGCCGTCAGCACGCAAGCACCTTAGTTGAGGACCGACTCGCGCTGGCTGCCTGCCTTGCTTGGGCTGCTGACCGCGGTCGGCCCGCTCTCGACCGACATGTACCTGCCCGCCTTCCCCACCATTGAGGCGGATTTCCACGTCCCCCAGGGCACCGCGCAGATCACCCTGGCAAGCTGGTTCGCCGGCCTGGCGGTGGGCCAGATCACCCAGGGCACCCTGGCCGACCGCTTCGGCCGCCGCGCCCCGCTCATCGCCGGCCTCACCCTCTACACCGCGGCGAGCATCGGCTGCGCGCTCGCACCCGACCTCGCTCTGCTCACCGCCATGCGCGCCGTGGCCGCGTTCGGCGGCTCCGCCAGCACGGTGTTGCCCCGCGCCGTGGTGCGGGACTTGGCCGATGGCCACGCTGCCGCCCGCCTGATCTCTCAACTCATGCTGGTGATGGGCGTGGCGCCAATCCTGGCCCCCACCCTGGGCGGCGCCCTGCTCACTGTGTTCACCTGGCACGCCATCTTCTGGGTGGCGGTCGGCCACGGCATCCTCTCGCTCGGCTTGGTGATGCGCTACTTGCCCGAGACGTTGCCGGCCGAGCGCCGCGTTCGGCTCGGGCCGATGGCGCTGCTGGCGCGCTACCTTGCCATCCTCAGGGAGCGCGGCTTCCTGCTCAACATGGGCATCGGCGCCTGCGCGATGTTCGCCATGTTCGCCTATATCAGCGGCTCGCCCGCGGTCTACATCCGCCATTACGGCCTGTCGCCAGCGCGCTACGGGGTGCTCTACGGGCTATGCGCCGCCGGGTTCATCATCGGCTCGCAAGTCTACCCGCGGTTGCTGCCGCGTTTCGGCCTGCTTGGCGTCTCGCGCTGGGCCTTGCGGGTGAACGCCGTCGGCGTCATCGCCCTGGTGGCAGCCGCCTTTTCCGGCCGCTTCGGCCTGCCCGGGCTGGTGCTGCCAATCGTGGTCATCATGACGAGCTTCGGCCTGATCCTGCCCGGCACCGCCGTGGCCGCGCTGTCCCGCCACGGCGCCCATGCCGGCAGCGCGTCGGCGTTGATGGGCACATTGCAGTTCCTGTTGGCGGCCGTCAGCGGCTCGACCATGGGGCTGCTCACCGACGGCACGGCGCGCCCGATGGCGGCCCTCGTGATGGCCGGAATGGCCGGCGCCCTGCTGCTGGACCTTGGCCGCCGGGTCGGCTGACCGAGTGGGGCCCGGTTCACGCCAACGGGCTGCTGAGTGCCGCGAGCAACACTGCCGCCGCCTGCGCCACGTTCAGGCTCTGCATCCGGCCGGAGCCCACAATCCGCACCCGGCGGCGACAGGCTTCCAGCGCCGCGGGCGAAATCCCGTGCTCCTCGTTGCCGAGCACCAGCGCCACCGGCCGGTCCCGCGGCAGGGTCTCGAGCGGGGCTGCATCCGGCGTGAGGGTGGCGGCGACGGTGCGGTAGTGCATCCCAAGCGCCAGCAGCGCCGGCCGCAACGTGCGGGTCTTGAACAGGTCGAGCTGCTCCAGCCCGCCCTCGGCGGTGCGATACGCCGCGTCGGACGGCAGCGCCTGCTGCGGCACCTCATGGAACAGCAGCGCGCCGGCGCCGAAAAAGGCCGCGCTGCGGGCGATGGCGCCCAAATTGTGCGGGTTGCTCACCCCGTCCAGCACCAGCAGCAGGCCCATGCGCGGCGGCTTGGCCACGTCCAGCACCGTGACCCGGCGTGGCTCGGCCACGGCAACCATGCCGCCGTGGTGCACCGACCCGGCGGCGCGCGCGATCTCCGCGTCGCCCAATAGCCGGTATGGCCGCCGCATCTGCGCCATCACCGTGCATAGCGGCCCCGCTCGGTCGCGCAGCTCGCTGACGTAGAACAGCCGCTTCACCGCCTCCGGGCGCCGGGCGAACAGGGCGGCGACGGCGTTGACGCCGCAGATACGATCTTCCTCCATCGCCTGCCCTTCCGCCGCCGCCTTGCCGCTGTCAACGTCCCGCCGTGTTGCCCATCCTGCATCAGGACCCGCGCTTCGTGGTGCTGAACAAGCCCGCCGGCCTGCCCGTGCATCCCGGCCCGCGCGGCGGCGCCAGCGTGGAGGACTGGTTCGGCCAGCTCTCCCGGCGCCGCGACGGCCCGTGGCTGGCCCATCGCTTGGACGCGGACACGGCCGGCTGCCTCGTCATCGCGCTGCGCCGGGCCGCCCTGTTGGAGGCGCAGGCGGAGTTCGCCGCCGGGCGCGCGGAAAAGACCTATTGGGCCGTCGTGCGCGGCCGCCCCGCAGCGGATACGGGCCAGATTGATCTGGCCCTCGCCAAGCGCACCGGCCCGAGCGGCTGGCGCATGGTGGCCGACCCGGCGGGCGCCGCCGCGCTCACCGACTGGCGGCTGCTTGGAGCCGCCGAGGGCGTGAGCTGGCTCGAGCTGCAGCCGCGCACTGGGCGCACGCACCAAATCCGCGCCCATTGTGCCGCGCTGGGCTGCCCCGTGCTCGGTGACTCGGTCTACGGCGACGGGCGCGGCCCGCTCCACCTGCTCGCCCGCGCCATCCGGCTGAACCTGCAACTCCCGCTGGCGGCGACTGCGCCCGTCCCACCGCATATGCGCGAGCGGCTCGAAGCGTGTGGCGCCGCCGCGGTGTAGCGGGCGCGTCGTCGCCCGGCGTGGCCCCGGAGCCCGGCTGGCGCCACCATGCGCCCCACCCCTACACATCGGCTGCGATCGCTGGAGAGCAGGGTGCCGAACCAACCTTTGATGGACGTGCTTCAAGTCGGCTTCGGGCCGGTCAGCCAGGTCCTCGCGCTCATGCTGGCGCGCCAAGGCCACCAAGTCGGCGTGGTGGAGCACTGGCAGCACGCCTACCGGCTGCCCCGCGCCGTCTGCATCGACCATGAGGCCGCCCGCATCCTGCACGCGATCGGCCTCGGCGAGGGATTGGCGCGCGTCTGTCGCCCGGCGCCGCGCTATCAGTGGTTCAACGCCGATTGGGAAGAGCTGCTCTCCATCGACTGGAGTGCCAGTTCCATCTCGGGGGGCCCGGCGGTCAACTTCGTCCACCAGCCCAGCCTGGAAGCGGAGCTCCGCGCCGAGGTGGCCAAGCAGCCAAAAGTCGAGGTGACCCTCGGCCGCGACATGACCGGCTTCACCGACCATGGCGACCATGTCGAGGTCCAGCTTCGCGATTGCGCCAGCGGCGTGGCCCGCAGTGTCCGCACCCGCTACCTGGTGGGGGCCGACGGCGCCAACAGCCTGGTGCGCGAGAGCCACGCCATGGGGCAGACCGACCTCGGCTTCCAGGCCGACTGGCTGGTGGTCGACATGATGCTGAACCCGGGCGTGACGCTGGATATCCCAGCTTGCGGGCAATATTGCAGCCCGGAGCGCCCGACCACAATCGTCCCGGGCGGCGTGCTGGACGGCCGCCTCTGTCGCCGTTGGGAGTTCATGCGGCTGCCGCACGAAACGCGCGAGGAGCTGGAGGACGAGGCCAAGGTCTGGGCGCTGCTGCAGCCCTGGGTGACGCCTAACCAGGCCGAGCTGATGCGCCACACCATCTACACGACTGCTACGTCTTCGGCGCGGCCACCACGCCGGCCGACCTTGCACCCCTGGTCGACGAGCTGCTGGCCACGCTCGCCGGCCACGGCGTCCAGGAGCAGGAGGAATTGGTCTAGCCAGGCCCCGCCGGGTCGATGATCCTGAGCCACGGCCAGCGCGCCCGGTAGCTTTCGGCTTTGTCCCGGAAGCGGGCCGGGGTGGGGGTGAGCGGGTTGAGACGTAGCTCGCCATTAGCCAGCTCGGCCAGACCGTTCGGCGCGTAAAGCCCACCCGTCTGCACCTCGATCCCGACGCAAGTGCAGGCGATCAGGTAGCGGTCGATCCCGTCTCGCGTGCCCAGCAGGCGGGGATAGTCGCTGCCGAACCGCTCCGCATACCATAAATGCACCCGGGCCTGGTTGCGCACCTCGACGTCGACTGGCAGGCCGGCCGTCACTCCGGCGACCCGGCGGATCACCCGGTCTTCCGCGTCCCAGGATGGGTCCGACGGGTCGAAGTAAAACACGTCGTAGTCCTTGATGCCCCGTTGCGGGGGCTGGCCGGCCACCTGGTTCCACACGGTCTGGAACAGGCAACCCGCCGTCAGGTAGCAGTCCGGCAGGGCGAGCGCGCGCAACCGCCGGAGCAGATCGCTGTTGATGGGATTGCGATGCACGCAGCGAAGGAACTCAGCCTCGGTCATGTCGTGCTGCCACGACGCAGGTGTTGCATTCGAGTTGAGTTGCCGTGCGCGCCAGACGAAGCGGGGGCGGCACCCGCTTGATGCCACCCCCGTTCCCAAGCTTAACCGGCAGCCTTCAGGCCAAGTCGAACCGGTCGGCGTTCATGACCTTGTTCCAGGCGACCACGAAGTCCCGAACGAACTTCGGCCCCGAGTCGGCGGACGCATAGACCTCGGCGAACGCCCGCAGTTGCGAGTGCGAGCCGAAGATGAGGTCCACCCGGGTTGCGGTCCATTTCGGCTGCTTGGTCTTGCGGTCGCGCCCCTCGTAGGCGTTCTCCGAGGCGGTCGGCTGCCACTCCGTGGTCATGTCGAGCAGGTTGACGAAGAAGTCGTTGGTCAACATTCCCGGCCGATGGGTGAACACGCCGTGGTTCGACCCGGCGGAGTTTGCCCCCAGCACGCGCAGGCCACCGACCAACACCGTCAGCTCCGGCGCGGTCAGCCGCAGCAGCTCGGCGCGGTCCACCAGCGCCTCCTCGGGCGCCATGAACTGCGCGCCCTCGTAGTGGTTGCGGAAGCCGTCGGCGGTCAGTTCGAGCGGGGCAAACGACTCCGCGTCGGTCTGCTCCGCCGAGGCGTCCATCCGGCCGGGGCTGAACGGCACCTTCACCTCGGTGCCGGCTTCCTTGGCCGCCTGCTCGATCGCAGCACAGCCGCCGAGCACGATCAGGTCCGCCAGCGAGACCTTCATCCCGCCCGCTGCCTGCGCGTTGAACGCCGCCTGCACCGCCTCGAGCTGCGGCAGCACACGGGCCAGCTCGGCCGGGTCGTTCACCTGCCAATCCTTCTGCGGCGCCAGCCGGATGCGCGCCCCGTTGGCCCCCCCGCGCTTGTCGGACCCGCGGAACGTCGCCGCCGAAGCCCAGGCCGTGGAGACGAGTTGCGGCACGGTGAGCCCGGTGGCGAGGATTTGGGCCTTGAGCGCCGTGATCTCCGCCTCCCCGATCAGCGGGTGATCCACCGCCGGGATCGGGTCCTGCCAGATCAGCGTCTCCTTCGGCACGAGTGGGCCGAGGTAGCGCTGGACCGGCCCCATGTCGCGGTGGGTGAGCTTGAACCAGGCGCGGGCGAAGGCGTCGGCGAACTCATCCGGATGCTCGTAGAACCGGCGCGAGATCTTCTCGTAGGCAGGGTCCATCCGCAGCGCGAGGTCGGAGGTGAGCATGGTGGGCAGCCGCTTCTTCGCCGGGTCGAACGGGTCCGGGATGTCGGCCGCGGCGTCCTTGGCCTGCCATTGATAGGCACCGGCCGGGCTCTTGGTCAGCTCCCACTCGTGCTTGAACAGGTTATCGAAGTAGTGGTTGCTCCACCTTGTGGGCTGCTGCGACCAGATCACTTCCGGCCCGCCGGTGATGGCATCCGCACCGAACCCGGTGCCGTGCTTGCTGCGCCAGCCCAGCCCCATGTCCTCGATCGCGCCGCCCTCCGGCTCCGCGCCGACAAAGGACGGGTCTCCGGCGCCATGGGTCTTGCCGAAGGTGTGGCCGCCGGCGATCAGCGCCACGGTCTCTTCGTCGTTCATCGCCATGCGCGCGAACGTCTCGCGGATGTCATGCGCCGAGCCGAGCGCGTCGGGCTTGCCGTTGGGGCCTTCCGGATTGACGTAGATGAGGCCCATCTGCACCGCGCCGAGCGAGGTCTCCAACTGCCGCTCGCCGCTGTAGCGCTCGTCACCGAGCCAGGTGCCCTCGGGCCCCCAATAAAGCTCTTCCGGCTCCCAGGTGTCGGCCCGGCCGCCGGCGAAACCGAACGTCTGGAACCCCATTGACTCGAGCGCCACGTTGCCGACCAGCACGAACAGGTCCGCCCAGGACAGCTTGTTGCCGTATTTCTGCTTGATCGGCCACAGCAGCCGGCGCGCCTTGTCCAGGTTCGCGTTGTCCGGCCAGCTATTGAGCGGCGCGAACCGCTGCTGCCCGCCACCGGCGCCGCCGCGCCCGTCCGTGGTGCGGTAGGTGCCCGCGCTGTGCCAGGCCAGGCGGATGAACAGGCCGCCGTAATGGCCGAAATCGGCCGGCCACCAATCCTGCGAGTCGGTCATCAGCCCGTGCAGGTCCTGGATGACGGCGTCGAGGTCCAGCGTCTTGAACGCCTCGGCATAGTTGAAGCCCGGGTCCATCGGGTTGGCTCGCGGCGAGTGCTGGTTCAGCGTGTTGAGGCTTAGCCCCTCGGGCCACCAATCCCGGGTGCCGCGGCGTGTGGAGCGCCCGTGCGCCACCGGGCACTGGCCCATCTTGTCGTCCGTCATCCCATCCATGGTGTCTCTCCTCTGGTTGCATCGTTCCGACCCGCGGCGACGCTTATGGTTGTCTGCAGGCGCGCGACGGTGTGCTTGCCGATGCCAACGGAGGAGTCTTAGCGCTGGCAGATTGGGTAGGGAAATCGATTGTCGAGAAGGAGGCGATCGGCTTAACCTATCGACATGCGTCGGACTACGCGGCGGCAGACGCGCCCTGCAGTTGCGCCAGCTCGAGGCCGTTCAGCACGTCCGCCCCGGTCTCCTTGCCGCGGCTCAGCTCGCCCTGCGGGGATTGCCGCACGCCATAGGCCGCCAGTTGCAGCGGGGACCAGCCACCCGCCGCAGCCAAGCGTACCGCCGGCGCGGGCGAGGACGCTGGCACGGGCGAGGACGCTGGCGCGGCGGCTTGCGCCACCGGAGCGGCTGCTGGTGCCGCGGTGGGAGCCTTGGCAAGCGCCGTTGGCTTGGCGCCGCCCGAGCCGATGCCCAAGCCCGACAGGATTTCATCACCGATCTTCTCTGGATCGATGCCGAGCAGGTGCTCCACCATCGTCGTGCCCACGTTGATGCCAATCCCCACCGGCCCGCCAGTCAGCCCGCTCACCACCAGCGACCCGGCAAAGCGCGCGCTTTCCGGGATCGTGTCACCCGTCACCGCCCGGTAGATTGTGCCGACCACAGGCACATACTGCAGCGGGTTCAGTTCGGACAGGAACTGGCTGAAGAAGCCCGGATGCGCCGCTGGTGCCGGAGCCGGGGCGGGCGCGGGCGCGTTGGCTGTGATGGTGAGGCTGGCGTCGAGCATGGCGGTCTCCGGTTCACGCTGGGCTGTGCAAGGCCGATGCCACGCCCAGCTTGGCAAAGCCGGCCCCCACGCGGCGGCGCCATTGGCCGCGACGCGCCGCTGCTGATACTGCGCACCCCCATGAACGCAGTCCTGAGCGCGGTGCTGCCGATCTTCGCGCTGATCGGCCTGGGCTACCTCGCGGCCCGGCGCGGCGTGCTCGGCCCGGCGGCCACCGGCAGCCTGAACGACTTCGTGGTCTGGCTCGCTCTGCCCGCGCTGCTGTTCCAGGCCACCGCGCAGATCACCGCCGCCGAGCTCTCCCAACTGGGCTTCCTGGCGGCGTTCGGCGGCGGCACGCTGCTCACCTTCGTCATCTCGTTCCTGCTCGACCGGCGGCGCTCGTCGCACCCGCTGGCCGACCGCAGCATCGAGGGGCTGGACGCGGCCTACCCCAACACCGGCTTCATGGGCATCCCGCTCTGCCTAGTGGTGTTCGGCCAGGCGGGGCTGCCGCCAGCGATCCTGGCCACCATCATGACCGCCTGCGTGCTGTTTGCCGGCGCCATCGTGCTGATCGAAGTGGACCTGCAGGCGGAGGCGCGCTTGGGCCGCACCCTGCTGCTTGTGGCCCGCTCGCTGGCGCGCAACCCGCTGCTGGTGTCGCCGGCCGCCGGGTTCGCCTTCGCCGCCACCGGGCTGCCGTTGCCCGCCCCGGTGCTGCACTTCACCAGCCTGCTCGGCGGCGCATCCACGCCGTGCGCGCTGGTGACGATCGGGCTGTTCCTGGCGCAGAACCGGGCCGGGGCGCAGAACCGGGCCGGGGCGCAAAACCGGGCCGGCCGCCAGCGCAGCGCCACCGTGCTCCGCCTGGTTGGGCTGAAGCTGGTGTTGCAGCCCGCGATCACCGCCGCGCTGGCGTATGGGGTGTTCGCCATGCCGGCGCTGTGGGCGCATGCCGCGGTGCTGCTTGGCGCCCTGCCCACCGGCACCGGACCGTTCATGCTGGCCAAGCTGCATGAGCGTGAGGCGGCGGTCACCTCGCAAGCGATCCTGCTGTCGACCGTGCTTTCGGTGGTCACCATCTCCGCGCTGGTGGCCTGGTTCGGCTGACGCCGGGCCAGCCGTGGTATGCCACTTGCATACCTTAATTTTGGCCAACGAGGATGGTGATCATGGACGGACGCGATCTCAAGGCAATGATCGACCGGGTTCGTCGCGGCCAGCTCTCCCGCCGCTGGTTCGTCCAGCGCCTGGCCGCGTCCGGGCTCACCGCGCCGATGGCCACCCAATTGCTGCTGCTCGGCGGCGCCACCCCCGCGCGCGCCGCGGCTGCCGCCTACAAGCCCACCAAGGCCGGCGGCGGCGGCACCCTCAAGCTGCTGTGGTGGCAAGGCCCGACCCTGCTCAACCCGCATTTCGCCGTCGGCACCAAGGACCAGGACGGCTCGCGGCTGTTCTACGAACCGTTAGCCTCGTGGGACTCGCAGGGCGAGCTGCAGCCGATCCTGGCCGCCGAAATCCCTACCCGCGACAATGGCGGGCTGGCCGCCGACGGCCGTTCCGTCACCTGGAAGATCAAGCCCGGCGTGAAATGGCACGACGGCGAGCCGCTCACCGCCGACGACCTGGTGTTCAACTGGCAATACGCGCGAGACCCGGCGACCGCAGCCACCACCAGCGGCAGCTACGTCGACGTCACGGTGGAGAAGGTCGACGACCACACCATCCGGGTGCTGTTCCAGAAGCCGACGCCGTTCTGGGCCGACGCCTTCGTCAGCACCGTCGGCATGGTTATCCCGAAGCACCTGTTCGAGGCCTACACCGGGAGCAAGTCCCGCGGCGCGCCCAACAACCTGCAGCCGGTCGGCACCGGGCCGTACCTGTTCAAGGAGTTCCGGCCCGGCGACCTCGTGACCGGCGTGATCAACCCGAACTACCACCAGGCCAATCGCCCGTTCTTCGACGCCGTCGAGATGAAGGGCGGCGGGGACGCCGCCTCGGCCGCGCGGGCCGTGCTGCAAACCGGCGAGTACGACCTGGCCTGGAACCTCCAGGTGGAGGACGACCTGCTCAAGAAGCTCGAAGCGGGCGGCAAGGGCGCCGTGGTCACCGCGCCCAGCACCAACATCGAGCACATCCAGCTCAACACCACCGACCCGAACGTTGAGGTGGACGGCGAGCGCTCCAGCCTCAAGACCAAGCACCCGACCTTCAGCGACCCGGCGGTGCGCCAGGCGATCTCGCTGCTGATCGACCGCGACACGGTGCAGAAATACATCTACGGCCGCGGCGGGTTGGCGACGGTGAACTACATCACCAACCCCGCGCCGTTCATTTCGCACAACACGCATTACGAGTTCAGCGTGGACAAAGCGGTGGCCGTGCTGGACGCCGCGGGGTGGAAGCCGGGGCCGGACGGGATCCGCGCCAAGGACGGCAAGGCGCTGAAATACCTGTTCCAAACTTCCATCAACCAGCCACGCCAGCAGACCCAACAAATCGTCAAGCAGGCGTTCAAGAAGGCCGGCATCGAGGTCGAGCTGAAGGCGGTCACGGCGTCGGTGTTCTTCTCCTCCGACGAGGGCAACCCCGACACCTTCCCGCATTTCTACGCCGACTTGCAGATGTACACGACCGACGCCGGCCGGCCCGACCCGGGGCGGTTCATGCGCAACTTCCTCTCCACCGAGGCGGCGCAGAAATCCAACAAGTGGCAAGGCCGCAACATCACCCGCTGGCAGAACGCGGACTATGACGCGCTATGGGCGCAATCGGAGGCCGAGATCGACCCGATCAAGCGCGCCGGCATGCTGATCGCGCTGAACGACATGGTGATCGACAACATCGTGGTGATGGGCGTGGTCGCGCGCCCCGCGGTGGCGGCGGTGAGCAAGACGCTGACGGCGGAAATCAGCGGCTACGACAGCTACCTGTGGGACTTGGCGAACTACTTCCGGCCCGAGGCGGCATAGCCGGGCTTGTCGGGCAGCTACCTGCTCCGGCGGCTGCTGCTGGCCATCCCGAGCCTGCTCGGGATCAGCGTGGTGCTCTACACCGTGCTGGCGCTGGCCCCGGGGGACCCGTTTGGCGACCTGACCAACAACCCCAACGTGCCACGCGCGGTGCAGGCCGCCATGCGCGCCAGCCTGGGCCTCGACGACCCGGTGTGGCAGCGCTACCTGCACTGGCTGGTGGCGATGTTGCGCGGCGACTGGGGGTTCTCCTTCGTCAGCCGGGTGGATGTCAGCACGCTGATCCTGCAGCGCATCCCCGTCACCTTGGCCGTGATCGGCTCCTCGCAGGTGCTGGCCATCCTGATCGCCATCCCGGTCGGCACGCTGGCGGCGATCCGGCCCTATTCGCTATTCGACCAGGTGGCCAACACGGTGGCGTTCATCGGCTTCTCGCTGCCCACGTTCTTCACCGGGTTGCTGTTCATCCTGCTGTTCAGCGTCACCCTGGGCTGGCTGCCGTTCGTTTTCCGGTCGGATCTGCACGCCAGCGGGCTGGACTGGTGGTGGCAGGAGGTGAGGCAGTCGGCAATGCCGGTGGTGGTGCTGGGCCTGTTCCAGGGCGCCTCGCTGGTGCGCTACGTCCGCGCGTCGGTGATGGACGTGGCCAAGCTGGACTACGTCGTCACCGCCCGCGCCAAGGGGATCGGCGGGCGCCGCGTGGTGCTGCGCCACGTGCTGCGCAACGCGCTGATCCCGGTGGTGACGCTGGTGGCGCTGCAGATGCCCACCGTGTTCGGCGGCGCCATCGTGACGGAGCAGATCTTCCGCATCCCCGGCATCGGCGCGCTACTGATCTCGGCCATCCTGTCCAACGACACCCCCGTGATCATGGGCGTCACCTTCGTGTTTGCCGCGCTGGTGATCGTGTTCAACCTGGTTGCGGACATGCTGTACGGCGTGCTCGATCCTCGGATCGCGTATCGCTGAGATGAACCCGACACGCACCGCCCGCTTTCTACCAAGAGTCCTCTCCCTCCGGGAGAGGGTTGGGCGGAACCGCCAAAGGTTCCACGGGTGATAACCCGTGGAAAGGCGGTGGAGGGGAGTGGGGACCCAACGCGCACCATGGAGCCCGCTAGCCCCCTCACCCCGCCCTCCGGCGCCATTCCACCTGCTTTGCAGGCGGAACCTTTTGGCGCCTCAGCCCTCTCCCAGAGGGAGATCGATAAGGGCCGTCCTAAGCGTCGCGCCTCCCCCACCTGGGAAGCCTGGCGGCGCTACCGCAAGCACCGGCTCGCCGTGGTCAGCCTGTTCATCCTGCTCCTGCTCGTCGGCGGCATCCTGCTCGGACCGCTGCTGTGGCACACCCCGATCGACGACATAGACTTCACCGCCAAGCTCTCCGGCCCCACCATCGACCACCCGCTCGGCACCGACGACCTCGGCCAGGACCTGCTCGCACGCGTCATCTACGGCGGCCGCATCTCGCTCGCCGTGGGCTTCGCCGCCATGCTGGTCGCGGTGGTGGTCGGCATCCTGGTCGGCGCCGTCGCCGGCATGGCGAGCGGCACGGTGGACGCCGTGCTGATGTGGCTGGCGGACCTGTTCCTGTCGCTGCCGCAACTGCCCTTGCTGCTGCTGATCATCTACCTGTTCCGCGACACGCTCAGTAAGCTGTTCGGCGTCGAAGGCGGCGTGTTCCTGCTGATCGTCACCGTCATCGGCGGCTTGCGCTGGATGCCGCTGGCCCGGCTGGTGCGCGCGCAGTTCTTCTCCCTGCGCGAACGCGAGTTCGTGGACGCCGCCCGCGCGCTCGGCGCCTCCCGCCTACGCCTGGTGGCGCGCCACATCCTGCCCAACGCGCTCGGCCCGGTGATCGTGGCCGGCACCATCGAGGTCGCCAACGCCATCATCGCCGAATCCACCCTCTCCTTCCTCGGCCTCGGCTTCCCGCCCGACACGCCCACCTGGGGCCGCATCCTCTACGACGCCAAGGACTACCTCGACATCGCCCCGCACTGGGCGCTGTTCCCGGGTGCGGCCATCTTTCTGGCCGTGATTTCGATCAACTTCATCGGCGACGGACTGCGCGACGCGCTCGACGCCAGGCGGGTGATCTGATGCCGGGTGAGAAGGCGGCGCCCCTGCTCGACATCCGCGACCTGCGCACCTGGTTCCGCACCGACGCCGGCACCGTGCGGGCGGTCGACGGCGTGAGCCTCACCATCGAGCTTGGCGAAACCGTGGCCGTGGTGGGCGAATCCGGCTGCGGCAAGACGGTGACGGCGCGCAGCGTGCTCAAGCTGATCGACATGCCGCCGGGTCGCTTCGAGAGCGGCCAAATCCTGTGGCAAGGGCAGGACCTCGTGCCGCTGCAGCCCGCTGCGATGGACCGCATCCGCACCCGCGAGATCGCCATGGTGTTCCAGGAGCCGATGACTTCGCTCAACCCGGTCTACACCGTCGGCGCCCAGATCGGCGAGGCCGTCCGCGCCCACGAAAACCTCACCCGCAAGCAGGCCGCCGCGCGCGCGGTGGACATGCTGCGGCTGGTGCAAATCCCCAACCCGCAGCATCGCGCGCAGGACTACCCGCACCAGTTTTCCGGCGGCATGCGCCAGCGCGTGATGATCGCCATGGCGCTGTCCTGCCAGCCCAAGCTGCTGATCGCCGACGAGCCCACCACCGCGCTCGACGTCACCATCCAGGCGCAAATCCTCGACCTGCTGGCCGACATGAAGCAGCGCTTCGGCATGTCCGTCATGCTCATCACCCACGCCATGGGCGTGGTGGCGGAGGCGGCGCGCCGTGTGGTGGTGATGTATGCCGGCCGCGTGGTGGAGTCCGCACCGGTTGGCGAGTTGTTCCGCAACCCGCGCCACCCCTATACGCAGGGCCTGATCCGCTCCATTCCCCGGGTGGACGCGCACCGTATTGGCCGCCAACGCCTGGCGCAAATCCGCGGCACCGTGCCCCACCTAATCGACTTGCCGCCCGGCTGCCGCTTCGCCGACCGCTGCCCGCTGGCCATTGCGGACTGCCGCGCCGACGACCCGGCGCTGCGCAGCGTCGGCCCCGAACACACTGCCGCCTGCATCCGCACCGAGCTCACGGCGTGAGCGACCTTATCCTCGCCGAGCTCACGGCGTGAGCGACCTTATCCTCGCCGAGCTCACGGCATGAGCGAGGCGCTGCTCTCGGTGCGCGGCCTAACCAAGTCCTACGGCCGCAAAGCCGGCCTGTTCGGCCGCGTGGCCGCGCCGGTCTATGCCGTGAATGGCGTGAGCTTCGACATCGCGCCGGGCGAGACGCTCGGCCTGGTGGGCGAATCCGGCTGCGGCAAGTCCACCACCGGGCGCTGCATCAGCCGGCTCACCCCTGCCAGCGGCGGCGAAATCTGGTTCGCCGGGCAGGACGTGACCGCGCTCGAGGGCGAGGACCTGCGCGCGCTGCGGCGGGACTTGCAGATCATCTTCCAGGACCCGTTCGCCTCGCTCAACCCGCGCCACACCGTGCACAGCATCGTGGCCGAAGCGCTCGTCATCCACCGCCTCGCCCATGGCCGCGCCGCCATCGACGACGAGGTGGTGCGCCTGCTCGAAACCGTCGGACTGCGCGCCGAACACCGCCACCGCTTCCCGCACGAATTTTCCGGCGGCCAGCGCCAACGCATCGGCATCGCCCGCGCCCTCGCCGTCCGCCCCAAGCTCATCGTATGCGACGAGCCCGTCTCGGCGCTGGACGTTTCGGTGCAGGCGCAGGTGATCAACCTGCTGCAGGACCTGCAGGAGCAGTTCGGCCTGTCCTATTTGTTCATCGCCCACGACCTCTCCGTGGTGGAGCACATCAGCGACCGCGTGGCGGTGATGTATCTCGGCCGCGTGGTGGAGATCGCCAGCGCGCGCGACCTCTACGCCGACCCGCGCCACCCCTACACCATGGCCCTGCTCGCCGCCGTGCCCATCCCCGACCCAGCGGTGCAGCGCCGCCGGGTCCCGCTCGGGGGCGACGTGCCGAGCCCGATGCACCCGCCCTCCGGCTGCCACTTCCACCCGCGCTGCCCACTGGCGCAACCGCAATGCGCGGTCGACATCCCCGCGCTCGAGACCGGCGCCGCCGGCCACCCCGTCGCCTGCCATTTCCGGCGATGACGCGGCCGCTCCATCTCGGCGCCTTCATCCCCGGCAACGGTGCCACCGGCAGCACCTGGCGCCTGCCCGGCGCCGACACCGACAGCACGCTCGGCTTCGCGCTCTACGCCCGCATCGCGCAGACGCTGGAGGCTGGCCGGTTCGACACGCTGTTCATGAACGACTCGGTCGGCGTCCGCGAACTCGAGCCCGACCTGCTCGAGCGCAACGCCGGCGCCCAGCGTTGGGACCCGCTCACTTTGCTGCCCGCGCTGGCTGTGGTGACGCAGCATCTCGGCCTCACCGCCACCGCCAGCACCACCTACAACGAGCCCTACACCCTGGCCCGCCGCTTCGCCGCGCTGGACGCGATCAGCGGCGGGCGTGCCGGCTGGAACATGGTGACCTCGCTCGGTGGCGGCGAGAACTACAACCGCGACGACCACGTGCTGCACGCCGAGCGCTATGCCCGCGCCGAGGAGTTCTTCGACGTCGTCACCGGGCTGTGGGACAGTTGGGACGACGACGCCGCCATCCGCGACCAGGCCAGCGGCCGCTGGTTCGACGCCGGCCGCATGCACCTGCTGCGCCACCAGGGCGCCCACTTTAGCGTGCAGGGCCCGCTGAACGCGCCTCGCTCGCCGCAAGGCCAGCCGGTGATCGCGCAGGCGGGCGCCTCCAACGCGGGGCGGACGCTGGCGGCGCGAACCGGCGAGATGATCTTCACCGCCGCGCAGACCCTGGAAGAGGGCCGCGCCTTCGTGGCCGACATCACCGCCCGCGCCGCCCAGCACGGCCGCCCGCGCGACCGCTTTCGCATCCTGCCCGGCGTATCGGTGGTGGTGGGCGGCACCATGGCGGAGGCGCAGGCCAAGTTCGACCGCTGGCACGATTTCGAGCATCCCGGCCCGCGGCTGAAGGCCATCTCCGCCTTCATCAACATCGGCGTGGACCTCTCGGCGCATCCGCTGGACGCGCCCGTGCCGCTGCCGGCGGTGATCCCCGAGACCAACAGCCACAAAAGCCGGCAGCAGCTTGTGCTGGACCTGATCCGCCGCGAGAACCCGACCATCCGCGAGCTCGGCCGCAAGCTGGTCGCCGGCGGCCACCGGGTTCTGGTCGGCACGCCGCACACCATCGCCGACGACTTCGCCGCCTGGGCCGAGGCGGGCGCCGCGGACGGGTTCATGATCATGTTCCCCGCCCTGGAGCAGGGCGTGGCCGACTTCGTGGCCGCCGTGGTGCCGGAACTGCAGCGCCGCGGCCTGTTGCGCACCGACTACTCCGGCCCGACCCTGCGAGACCATCTCGGCCTCGCCCGCCCGCCCAACCGCTTCACCGCACCCCCCGCGCCAAGGAGCCCGCCATGACCCTGCTGCCCCTGCCCAGCCGCTCCGACGGGAGACGGCGCCCGGCCATCGAAGCCGTCGCCCGGCGCGACAACCAGCCGCTGTGGGAGCTACCGCCGCCGCTCGCCCCGCTCACCGCCGAGCGGCTGCACCGCAAGCAGCGCCTGGCCGCCGCCTTCCGCCTGTTCGCCCGCCGTGGCTACGAGGCTGGGCTAGCCGGCCACTTCACCGCCCGCGACCCGATCCGCACCGACCATGTCTGGATCAACCCGCTCGGCATGGCGTTCGCCGACATCCGCGTGTCCGACCTGCTGCTGGTGGCGCCGGACGGCACCGTGGTGGAGGGCACCGGCATGGTGAACCTCTCCGGCGTGCCCTACCACGACCAGATCCAGGCGGCCCGGCCCGGCGTGGTGGGCATCGCGCACGCCCATGCCTTCCACGCCAAGACCTGGTCATCGCTGTGCCGCCCGGTGGACCCGATCACCGCCGACGCCGCCATCTTCCACGACGACCAGGTGGTGTTCGACCCGGTCCGCCCCGAGGGCGTCAGCGCCGCGGCCGGCCGCCCGGTGGTGGCGCAGCAGGCGGTGGCGGCGTTGGGCGAGCGCAACGTGCTGATCTGGCAGAATCACGGCCACTGGACGATGGGGCACACGGTGGAGGCCGCCGCCTGGCGCTTCATCGCGTTCGACGACGCCGCGCGCAGCCAGTTGCTCGCCGAAGCCGCCGGCGAGCCGAACATCCCCGCCATGCCGACGCGGACCGCCGAGGCGCGCGCCCGGGCGGAAGTGGGCGCCTGGCTGAGCTTCCTGCCGCTTTGGGACCGCATCGTGACCGAAGAGCCCGACTTGCTGGAGTAGGGTTGCCGCCGCACCCGAGGAGGATTTGCCATGCGACTCTACCGCCTACCCCACGCCACCGGCCTCGACGACCTGACCCTGGGCGACGCGCCCACCCCGGTGCCGGCGCGCGGCCAGGTGCTGGTGCGGATGCAGGCCTGGTCGCTCAACTACCGCGACCTGATGGTGGCGACCGGCCGCTACGGCGCCGGCGGCACCGCGCCCGACCTGGTGCCGCTGTCCGACGGCGCCGGCGAGGTGGTGGCGGTGGGCCCCGACGTGCGCCGGGCCAAGCCGGGCGACCGGGTTTGCCCCACCTTCATGCGCGGCTGGCTCGGCGGCGAAGTGATCCCCGAGGCCCGGCAGCGCTCGCTCGGCGGCGGCGTGGACGGCATCCTGGCCGAGCAGGTGGTGGTGGACCAGGAAGACCTCGTGCACATCCCGCCCCACCTTTCCTACCAGGAGGCCGCCACCCTGCCCTGCGCCGGCGTCACCGCATGGAACGCGCTCTACGGCGGCAAGCCCCTGCGGCCCGGCGACACCGTGCTGCTGCTCGGCACCGGCGGCGTGTCCATCTTCGCACTGCAGTTCGCCCGCATCGCCGGCGCGCGCGCCATCATCACGTCCTCGAGCCCGGACAAGCTGGCCCGCGCCAAGGCCCTCGGTGCCTCGGACGGGATCGACTACCGCGCCACCCCCGAGTGGCAGGACGCGGTGCGCGACCTCACCGGCGGCCGCGGCGTGGACCACGTGGTGGAGGTGGGCGGCGCCGGCACCCTGCCGCGCTCCATCGCCGCCGCGCGGGTGGGCGGCGAGGTGGGCCTCATCGGCGTGCTCACCGGCGGCCAGATCGACCCCTCGGTGATCATGCGGCGCAACGTCACCCTGCGCGGCATCTATGTCGGCCCGCGCGAGATGTTCGAGGCGATGAACCGCGCCATCACCCAGCACGAGTTGCGCCCGGTGATCGACCAGGTGTTTCCGTTCGCCCGCGCCCGCGACGCCTACGCGCACCTGCAGGGTGCTTCCCACCTCGGCAAGGTCGTGATCAGTATATCGTAATGGGCTGCGGCCCCTCGCTCTGGAGATGCTTTGTATGACGCTTGATCGACGCGCCGTGCTCGCCGGGTCTGCCGTTGCGGCCGGCGCCGCTGCCTTGCTGGCCGGGCTGAACGGCGGCGCGCGGGCAGCCGGCGCGGCCATTCCGGTGGGCTCGGCGCTGCCGCTCTCCGGCCCGGCCGCCGCCGACGGCATCGAGTTCCGCCACGGCATCGAGATGGCCGCCGCCGACATCAACGCGCTCGGCGGCGTGCTCGGGCGCCCGATCGAGCTGCATTTCGAAGACACCTCCAACATGAGTGCGGACGTGGTGAGCCAGGCGATGCAGCGCCTGGTGGACCGCAGCAACTGCGGCGCCATCATCAACGGCTACAACGTCGGCACCAACATGATCGAGATGGATGTCGCCGCGCAGAACGACATCATCTTCATGCACTACAACACCCTTATCGCCCACAACGACAAGTTCAACACCAACCCGGCGAAATACTACAGCAGCTTCCAGGGCGACCCGCCGGAGTTCTACTACGGGCCCGGCGTGCTGCAGTATTTGAAGCGCCTGATCGAGACCAAGGCGTGGTCGCCGCCCAACATGAAGCTCGCGCTGATCCCCTCCGCCAACCAATACTCCATCGTGATCGCCAACGCGGTGAAGGAACAGGCGAGCAAGTTCGGCTTCGAGATCAGCCTCTACGAGACGGTGCCGTTCCCCACCAACCAGTGGGGCCCGACGCTGGCCAAGGTCCGCTCCGACCCGCCCGCCGCCGTGATCGTGACGCACTTCCTGCCGCAGGACCTGGCGCAGTTCATGCAGCAATTCATCACCGAGCCGACGCAGAGCCTGGTCTACATGCAATACGGCCCGTCCTTGCCCGCGTTCCGCCAGATCGGCGGTGCGGCGGTGGACGGCGTGCTGTATTCGACCGTGATCGGCTGCCTGCCGGACGATTTCAGCGCCGGGTTCCGCCGCGCCTACCGCGACAAATACGGCCCCACCGCAGCCTACCTCACCGGGTCGCAGACCTATGACGGCCTGTGGCAGTGGGCGCTTGCCGCCGCCATCGCCGGCGGGCCCGGCGAACCCTACAGCAAGCCGCAAACCGCCAAGGTGGCTGCGGCGATGCTGCGGCTGGTCTATCGCGGTGTGAACGGCATTTGCCGGTTCGACCCCAAGGGCCAATCCGCCTATTGCTTCCCGACCCAGATCCTGGACCCGTCGCTGGGCATGCCGCACCAGTTCCTGCAGCACCAGGATTACCGGCAGGACCCCAAGCTGATCTCGCCGCCGCCCTACGCCACCGACAGCTTCAAGCTGCCGCCCTGGATCAAGGTCTAGCCTAAGATTAGGATGAGCACCGCGCCCATCCTGGCGGCCGAGGGCGTGAGCAAGCACTACGGCTCGCTCGCCGCCGTCGACGGGTTCAGCTTCGCAGCCCATGCCGGCGAGGTGCTGGGCATCGGCGGCCCGAACGGCGCCGGCAAGACCACGCTGTTCGACGTGATCACCGGGCTGTCCCCCGCCACCGGCGGCCGCGTGCTGCTGGACGGCCAGGACATCACGCAACTCGGGCCCGACCGGATCTGCCAGCGCGGCATCGCCCGCACGTTCCAGCTCAACGCGGTGTTCGATGCCATGACGGTGCGCGAGAACGTGGAGGTGGCGAGCTATTTCGGCCATGCCGGCCGCTTCCTACCCGGGCTGCGCCTCGGCCAGGCGGCGCGCGCGCGGGCGAACGCGGCGCTGGACCAGGTCGGCCTCTTAGGCCTGTCCGAACGCAAAGTGGCCGGCATGCCGGTGCTGGAACGCAAGCTGCTGATGATCGCCGGCGCCATCGCCACCGAACCGCGGGTGATCCTGCTCGACGAGCCGCTCGGCGGCCTCACGCCGCAGGAGATCGATCGCGTGAGCGGCGTCGTGCGCCGGCTGGTGGCGGGCGGCGTCACCGTGGTGCTGATCGAACACGTGATGCGCTTCCTGCTGGCGCTGTCGAGCCGGGTCATCATCATGAACGCGGGCGGCAAGCTGTTCGAGGGGCCGCCGCACCTCGTGGCGGAGGACGACGCCGTGCGCCGCACCTATCTCGGCGAGGGCGCCACCAAGCGTCTGCGCGAGCATTTCGCCGCCACCACCGATGGTTGAGCGCGCACACCTGCAGATCGAAGCGCTCACCTCCGGCTATGACGGCCCGGACGTGCTGCGCGGCATCTCGTTCGACGTGCCGCAAGGCCAGTTGGTGACGGTGGTGGGCCCGAACGGCCACGGCAAGACCACGCTGCTGCGCACCATCTCCGGCCTGCAGCGCGTGCGCAGCGGCCGCGTGCTGCTGGGCGGCCGCGTCATCTCGGGGCTGCCGCCGCACCGCATCGCCGCGGCCGGCATCGCGCACGTGCCGCAGGGCGACATGCTGTTTGCCGAGATGAGCGTGGCGGAGAACCTGCTGATGGGTGGCTACCTGCACACCGCCCGCGCCGACCTCGCGCGCCGGCTGGACGAGGTCTACACGCTACTGCCCCGCCTGGCCGAACGCCGCGGCCAGACCGCCTCCACCCTCTCGGGCGGCGAACGGCGCATGGCGGGCATCGGCCGCGGCTTGATGATGGGCGGCTCGGTTCTGCTGCTGGACGAACCCTCGCTCGGCCTGGCGCCGCTGATCATCGAGCAGATCTACCACGTCATCGCCGGGCTCTGCGCCGCCGGCCGCACCATCCTGCTGGTGGAGGAGAACCCGGCGCGCGTGGCCGACCTCGCCCAGGCCATCCACCTGCTCGACGACGGCCACCTGGTCTGGTCCGGCGCGCCGCACGCGCTACTGGCCCGCGGCGAGTTGCTCGAAACCTATCTCGGGGGCTGACCCATGGACATCATCATCCCCGTCATCGTCGCCGGCGTCACCACGGGGGCGCTGTACGCGCTGGCCACCGTAGGGCTGTCCTTAGTCTGGGGCGCCTTCGGGATGCTGAACATGGCGCATGGCGTTCTGCTCACCATCGGCGGGTATGCCGCCTTTACTGCGGTCACCCAGCTCGGCCTGCCCGCGCCACTCGGCCTGCTCGCCGCCCTGCTCGCCGGTGCCTTGGTGGGCGCGCTGCTGTACGGCGGCATGGTGCGTTTCATGCTGCGCACGCCGCGCGCCCAATTCGAGACCAACGTGATGATCGCGACCTTCGGCATCGCCATCGCGCTGGAGAGCCTGGTGCTGCTCGGCTTTGGCGGCCAGCCATTCGCCCAGCCGCTGGCCCTCGCCGGCACGCTGCGCGTCGGTGCGGCCGCCATTCCGCTGCAGAACCTGGCGGTGGTCGGCACCAGCCTGGTGCTGATGGCGCTGGCGGCATTGCTGCTGCGCACCACGCGGATGGGCCGCGCCATACGCGCGGTGGCGCAGAACGGCGAGGCGGCGCAGTTGCTCGGCGTGCCGGTTGGACGTGTCTACCTGCAGGTGCTGATGATCGCGGGCATGCTGGCGGCCATCTGCGGCGTGCTGCTCAGCTCCATCACGCAACTCTCCCCCACCCTGGGGCAAGACCCGCTGTTGCGCGCCTTCATCATGTGCGTGGTGGCGGGCCTGGGCAACCTGCCCGGCGCCATCATCGCCTCCTTCGTGCTCGCCCTGATCGAGAACGGCGTGGATTTCCTCGCCTCCGCCCGCTGGGGCTTCCCGACCCTCCTCTTCATCGTCATCGCCATCCTCATCTGGCGCCCCAACGGCGCTTTCGGCCGCGCCCAAATTCGCCGGCTCTGACACCAAGGGCCGGCCTAAGTCGACCAAGGACCACCACCAACAGCATGCGCAAGACCTGGCCCGACCTCACCGCCGCCATCATCGTCGCCGCCATCGCGGCCGCCGTCCCGTTCGCCGGGCTCAGCCGCTACACGATCGGAGAGCTGCTGCTGATGCTGGTCTACGCCACCGTCGCCTCGCAATGGAACCTGCTGTTCGGCGTCGCCGGCGTGTTCTCGCTGGCGCAGATGGCGGTGTTCGCGCTCGGTGGTTACGCCACCGCGATGCTCGGCTCCTACCTGCATTGGAGCCTGTGGCTGGCGATGCCGATGGCGGGCGTCGCCTCCGTGCTGTTCAGCGTGCTGATCGGGCTGGCCTGCCTGCGGCTGTCGGGCGCGTATGTGGCGTTGCTCACGCTGGCGGTGGCGCAGGTGATGTATTTGCTGATCGTGACCGACACCGCCTGCTTCCGCATGGCCGGCACCACCTGCATGCAGTTCACTGGCGGCGCGGTCGGCTTCACCGATTTCGGCTCCCTCGGCACTCGCGCCCTGTTCCACGGCCAATGGATTGCGGCGGACTACGCGCTGGTGGCCATGCTGTTCGCGCTCACCATGGCGTTCACCTACGTGGTGATGCACAGCCCGATCGGGCTCGCCTTCCGCGCCTTGCGGGACAACCCCGGCTACGCCCGGGCGCGCGGCGTCAACCAGTTCCGCATGCAGTTGCTGGTGTTCGCGCTGTCCGCGTTTTTCACTGGGCTGGCCGGTGGGCTGTATGCGGCGCATTTCGAGTCGGTCGGCCCCAGCGCGCTCTCGCTGTCGCAATTGCTGTTCATCATCGCCATGGTCGTGGTCGGCGGCATCGGGCGGTTCTGGGGGCCGCTGCTGGGCGCCGTGCTGCTCACCGCGGCGGACGAGCTGATGCGCGGCGCCGACCAGTTCCGCCTGCTCGGGCTCGGGCTCATCATTGCCGCCGCGATGGTGGTGTTGCCGCAGGGCGTGCTCGGCGCGCTCGACCAGGCCCGGACGCGGCTGTTCCAACCGAAGCGACCCGAAGCGCGGGCCGCAGCAGCGGGAGAGTGAGTGATGTACGATACAATCATCGTCGGCGGCGGGTCGGCCGGTTGCGTGCTGGCAAACCGCCTTTCGGTCGACCCGGCGCGCCGGGTGCTGCTGCTGGAAGCGGGCCGTGCGGCGCCGGTCGATTCCGACATCCCGGCCAACTGGGTCGCGATGTTCAACACCAACGTCGATTGGGGCTACCACACCGAGCCGCAAGCGGGTTGCCGCGGCCGCCGCATCTATTGGCCGCGCGGCCGCATGATCGGCGGCTCCGGCGCGCTGAACGCGATGATCTACATCCGCGGCCTGCCCTCCGACTACGACGGCTGGGAGGCCGCCGGCTGCCCCGGCTGGAGCTGGCAACACGTGCTGCCGACCTTCCTCAAGTCCGAGAACAACCTGCGGCTGGGCAACTCCCCGCTGCACAACAGCGGCGGCGAACTGACCATTTCCGACGTGCCCTACGTCGACCCGCACGAGCGCCTGTGGCACCAGGCCGCACAAGCCGCCGGGTTGCGCAACAACGACGACTTCAACGGGCCGGAGCAGGAGGGCGTCGGCTGGTTCCAGCTCACCGTGAAGGACGGCGAGCGCTTCGGCACCGGCAAGGCGTTCCTCCGCCCCGCGCTCGAGCGCCCCAATCTCACCTTGCGCAGCGGCGTGCATGCCACGCGGGTGCTGATCGAAGCCGGGCGCGCCACGGGGGTGGAGTTCCTCGACCGCGGCCGCGCGGAAACGGCGCAAGCGGGCGAAGTGGTGCTCTGCAGCGGCAGCATCGGCTCGGCGCAACTCCTGCTGCTGTCGGGCGTGGGCCCCGCCGGCGAGCTTGAGCAGGTGGGCGTGGCGCCGACGCACGACCTGCCCGGCGTAGGCAAATCCTTGCAGGACCACATCAACATTCCAATCACCTTTGCCGCCCGCGACAACATCGGCATCGGCGGCATGAGCGATGAGGAGCTCGCCGCCGCCGTCGCCGCCTGGCAGGATAGCCGCAGCGGCGCCCTCACCTCCAACTGGGTCGCCGCCGGCGGTTTCGCCCGCAGCCGCCCGGACGTGACCGAGCCCGACCTGCAGCTCTACGGCGTGATCTCCGGTCACCGTGACCACGCCCGCTATCTCGCGTCCGGCGCCGGCATCACCCTGCACGCGACGCTGCAGCGCCCCGACAGCCAGGGCGAGCTGCGCCTGCGCACCGAAAACCCGCTCGACCACCCGATGCTGGACCCGCGCTACTTCGCCTCCGACCCGGACGGCAGCGACATCGCCACCCTGGTGGACGGCATCCGGCTGAACCGCAGCATCGCGGCGCAATCACCCTTGCGCGAGCTGATCACCCAGGAGATCACCCCCAGCGGAGACGCCCAGAGCGACGCGGAAATCGCTCACTACATCCGCGGCCATTGCACCACGCTGTATCACCCCACCAGCACGTGCCGCATGGGCACCGACCCGCTCGCCGTGGTCGACCCGGCGTTGCGCGTGCACGGCCTGGCCGGGCTGCGCGTGGTGGACGCTTCGGTGTTCCCTAAGATGGTCTCCGGCAACACCAACGCGCCGACCATCATGGTGGCAGAGACGGCGGCGCGGCTGATGGCATGAGACGGCTTGGCTTGCTCGGGCGGAGCGGCGTATGAGCGGCGCTCCCCGTCCTGGAGCACCTGCCTTGCGCTTTTCATCCTTGACCGCCGCGGCCGCCCTGTTGCTGGCCCTGCCCGCCGCCGCGCAAACCCGTATCGATTCGATCAACACCAACTTCCGCTGGCTCGGCCCGGACGACCGCATCGTGGTGGACCGCTACGACGATCCGAAGGTGGCCAACGTCTCATGCTACCTGTCGCGCGCCGAGACCGGCGGCATCAAGGGCGGCGTGGGCCTGGCCGAGGACCCAAGCCGCTTCTCCATCGCCTGCCGCGCCGTGGGCCCGGTCACCATCCCGCCGGGCCTGCCCAAGACCGAGGTGATCGCCTTCACCTCCGCCTCGTTCTTCTTCAAGACCTTCCAGGTGCATCGCTCGGTGGACGCGGAGAAGGGCGTGCTGGTCTACACCGTAGTGAGCACCAAGCTGATCAACGGCTCCCCCTACAACAGCGTGAGCGCGGTAGCGACGCAGGTGCCTTGAACGACAGGCCCGTGGGAGAGCCGCGTAAAGGACTGACGTAACATCTCAGTCCAAGACAACTAGAAGGCTTTGGTCAGCCCCGCCTGTTTGAGTATGCCGTTGCGGTATGACGGCTCAGAATGGCCGCTGGCACCGTGAAGTGGCGACCGCTGATGGGTGAGAACCACAGATCGTGGCTCCCTTTAGCGGACCGGACGAAGCGGCAACCGGCGGCCCCTAGGAGCTTGAGAAGGTCTCTGTTGAAGGTCGTAGCCAACCCGTCAGGCCAAGGTAACCTGCCGCGTCGTCATGAACTCCAGCGTCAGCTCACCGCGCGCAGCTTCGCCATTGAATGCCAGCAACTCAGGCGCGACAGCGGAGACGCGATCGACCAGCGCCTCATATGTAGGCGCCTCAGACACGAGACCTGGCAGATCATCGCTCTCAGCCAACCACACCTCCGCGTCTTCATCATAGCTAACGAGAATACGTCTAATATTTAGCATAGCTCTAGGTCCAGTCCGGTGATTGGTTGTTGGACGGTGAACGCTGACCAAGGCGTCTAGTCCATGCATCGAAGTAATTACAGGACCATTCTGCGCCGTCGGGCATTAATCGCAGGCTAATGGTGCCGGCTGTGCCGACGGATGAGCGCCGGGTCTTGTCATCACTGGAGGTCGCTGGTGCCCCGTACGGGATTCGAACCCGTGTTACAGCCTTGAAAGGGCCGTGTCCTAGGCCTCTAGACGAACGGGACGCAGGCCGGCGCTGATGTGCCCCCGGCGCTGCGCCGGGTCAAGCGGCGGCGGGGAAATCGGCTGCCACGGTGCCCAGGCGGCGGCGGATGGCTTCCAGCGCGTAGCCGCTTTCCACCCGGGGCGCGCAGGCCAGGCCGGGCTCCACCGGGCCGCCACCGTAGAGCGCAGCATACTCGGCGGCATTGTGGAACATCGTGCGGCTGTCGTCGTCGAGGAAGGTCTCGGTGGGGGCGCCCTCGGCCTGGATGATGCTGTGCCGGGCCAACTCGACGTGGATATACTCCACCGCGCCCGCACCAAGCTCCTGCACGATCGAGCGGCCGTTCACCAGCTCGCGCGCTGGCACCAGCACGCCGTCCAGCAACATCGCGTGCAGCGGCGACACCACCAGGTCCCGCCGCGGCAGCCCCCCGCCCAACGCCCCGGCGCCGATGCGGACCGGCCAGAGCGCCGGGCGCCCAACCAGGAAGCGGCGGC
Source organism: Acetobacteraceae bacterium (assembly GCA_965199105.1). GTDB lineage: Bacteria > Pseudomonadota > Alphaproteobacteria > Acetobacterales > Acetobacteraceae > LMUY01. The sequence continues at coordinate 3,901,300 of CBDAQO010000002.1, forward strand.
CGTAGCAGCGCCGCCCGATCCAGCGGATGGGCTCGACGGTGCCCGCCGCCGTCAGCACGCCATCGCCGATCGCCAGGTGTTCGACCGCCACTTGGCCGCGTTCGGTCAGGATGAGCGTGCCGGGGCAGAAGCAGGGCGCGCCGCCGCCGACCGTCACCGGGCCACCGCCGCCCGCCACAATCTCGCTGCCGCTGCCGGCGTCCGCCTGCAGCGCAAAGCTGGCCCCGGTGCCGGCGAAGATGAAGCTCTCGCTGGCGCCGCCATTGGTGATGGTCTCGACGGTGTTACCGCTCACCACGGCCGAGCCGAGGCTGGCGCCGGCATAGGCCAGCACGGTGTCGTCCACCACCGACCCGGCGGAGAAGCCCGAGATCGCCGTCAGGTCGCCAAAGCCGGCGCTGGTAGCGCTGGTCACCTCGAGCGTGGCCGGCCCGGCGAACGTCACGCCGCCAGCCAGCGTCGCCTTGGGGGATTGCAGGTCGAGCACCGCGCCCGCCTCCAGCACCGTGCCCGTCGCCGTGGCATTGCCGCTGATGTTCAGCGTGCCGCCGCTCGACACGGTCGTGCTGCTGGCGACGGCGCCCTTGAGATAGAGGTCCAGCGCACCGCCGCTCACCACCGTCTCGCCGGTCACCACCGCGGTGCCCGCGCTCACCAGTTGCACGCCGGCGATGGTGTCCGCCGTGGCCGTGCCCAGCACGGTCTCGTTGCCGCCGGCCAGGATGGTGGTGCCTGCGTCGCTGCCGCTGATCGTGGCCACGCCGCTCGCGTCGACGGTGGCGCTGACCAGCGTGGCCCCGCTCTGCACCACCAGGGTGCTGCCGCTGGTCACCGTGAAGCCGGACAGCGACGACCCGGCGGACACCACGGTGTTCATCGGCGCCGGCGGCACGTAGGCCAGCTCGGTGCCCGACCCGGCGTCCGGCCCGGCGGAGAGCAAGGCGCTGATGGCGCTGCCCGAGAAGGTGAACAGCTCGGCCGCACTGCCGCTGCCGAACGTGGCCACCGTGTTGCCGCTCACCACGGCCACGCTGAACAGGCCACCCGCCGAAACCGTCGTGAGGTCGATCACGTCGCCGGCGCCGAAGCCCGAGATCAGCGCCTGGTCGCCGTAGCCTGAGCTGATCGCCGCCGTCACCTCGACCGTGCCGGGGCCGGAGAACGTGAGCGACCCGTTGAGCTCCGCCTTGGCCGACTCGAGCTCCACCGTGCCGCCCGCGATCACGGTGTTGAAGCCGAACGCGGCCCCGCTGATCGCCAGCGTGCCGCCGGTGGTGACCGTGGTGCTGCTGGCGATGGCGCCCTTGAGGAACAGCTCCACCAAGCCGCCGTTCTCGATCACGTCGCTCCCCACGTCGGCGTTGGCGGCGCTCACCAGTTGGATGCCTGCCACGTCGTCGCCCACCGCGCTGCCGAGCACGGTCTCGAACCCGCCATGGGCGATAATGCCGCCGCTGTCGCGCCCGCTGACCGTGGCGCTGCCGCCGGAGAGGATGGTGGTCGCTTCCACCAAGCCGGTCGCCGCCACGCTCAGCGTGCTGCCGCTGGTGACCGTAAGCCCGCTCACGACCTGGCCGTTGCTCACCGTGGTCGCGGTCGGCGTGGTGGCGGACGCGGTGGGCGCGAAGGCGATGCCGCGGATGTTGGTGTCGGGTGCCGCCGAGGTCACGACGGTGAAGGCCTGGCCGGGCGCCGGGCTGGTGGCGCTCAGCGTGTCGGTGATGGTGTAGAGGTAGGTCGGGTCGAGGTCACCGATGGTCTCGTTGGTGGCATACAGCGTGACGGTGCCGCCGGAGACCACGCCGGTCAGCCCGATCAGCCCCGACGTGCCGGAGGTCGCGGTGTCGGGTACCAGGTCCAGGCCGAGCGAGAGCGTGTAGTCCAGCACCCAGGTGGTGCCGGTGAACGACCATTTTTGCAGCCCGCCGTCGCCGAGGCCGCCGTTCTTGGGGTTGCCGCCATCGGCCACGTAGAGCGTGTCGGCGTTGGCGAAGAAGAAGTTCTCCGGGCTCAGGTTCACCACGCTGCCGATGTCGGCGCCGTTCACCGTGTTGGCCGTGGCCGAGGTGAGCGTCACGCTTTCGCTGATGCCGGGCAGCACGGTGGGCGTGGTGCCGGAGGTGGGCGGCGTCGTGCCGTAGCTCGCGATGTTGGTGCCGCTGCTGGTGCTTTGGGAGCTGTCGCGCGAAACGTCAAGCGAAGTGCCGCCGCTGCCGTTCGGCACCAGCTCGGCGGTGCGCGTGTCGGTACTGGTATCGATGGCGGTGGCCGTGCTGGCGCCGTCGGTGGCCAGGAACACGCCCTGGGTGGTGCCGCCCTTAACGCCCTGGCCCGACAGGTAGAACGTGGTGCCGTTCACCGTCGCCACGCTGCGGGGGTTGTTCGTGTCGTAGATGTTGTAGAGCGCGGTGCTGGTGTCGATGGTGCCGTTGTCGCTGACGTCGGCCACCACGCGCGCCACTGCGACGTCGGGCCCGCCCTGGATGCTGGTGGATTGCGCCAGCGCCGCGGTGCCATACTCGGCCGCGCCGCCGGTGTTGAACGCGGTGGCGTTCACCCCGTAGCCCGCGATCACCAGCGACTGGCCGTCCGCGGAGAGCTCCAGCGTGCCTTCCGAGCTGGAGCCGTATTCGCCCGACACGGCGTATTCGGTGACGCCGTTCACCACCATCGTGGTCTGCGGAAGCACCATGATGCCCACGATAGTGCCCGAGGTGGTCAGCTCCTCGAGCGTGATCGGCGCCGCCTCGTTGTCGGTGTAGCTCCCCGTGCCAGCCCCGTCGCCGGAGATGCTGACGACGAGATCACCAGGCGTGAAGGCGCTGATTGTGGACGACATCGATGGTTCCGTTTCGAGGGGCGAGCTAGTCCCTAGCCGAGGCAGCCCCCAGTGCATAATGACAGATCAGTTGCACTGTTTTAATGACCCGGAACGGATCGCCGCTGCCGGACGGCCCACCGCCCTCCGGCAGCGCGCACATCAGCCGAACGCGCGCACGCCGATGATCGCCAGCACGACGAAGATCACCACGATGGCGATGAAGATGAAGAAGAACACGCGCGCGATGCTGGCCGTGGCCGCCGACACGCCAGAGAAGCCGAAGAACCCGGCGATGATGGAAATGACGGCAAAAATGATCGCGTAACGCAGCATGACTGGTCCCCTCGATGCGGCCGGTGCCGCGGATCGATACGCGAACGCAAGGCAAGCGGCTTCGTTGCGCCGAGTCTCTTTGCCGCGCGCAGTATCGGTGCTCTAACGCCGCCGGGTTCGAGGGAGGTGGCGTATGCGCGCATGGCAGGTGTCGGCAGGGGCGGCGCTGCTTTGCCTGGCCAGCGGAACGGCGGCGCAAGCGCAGAAAGCCGCTAACACCCTGCGCATCGCCTGGCGCGACGCCATCGCCGACGTCGACCCCTACCACAACCAGCTCCGCAACGGCCTCGTGCTCGCCCACCAGGCCTGGGACACGCTGGTCTACCGAGACCCCGAGACCTTCCAGATCAAGCCGCTGCTGGCCACTTCCTGGCGGCAGACCGACGCCACCACCTACGAGTTCGAGCTACGCCAGGGCGTCACGTTCCACGACGGCAGCAAGTTCACCGCCGACGACGTGGTCTACACCATCAACACCGTGCTGGCGGACAAGGCGGTCGCCATCCCGTCCAACTACGCCTACCTGGCCGGGGCGGAGAAGATCGACGACGACCACGTCCGCGTGCACCTGAAGCAAGTGTTCCCCGCCGCCCTGGAATACATGGCGATGACGTTGCCGATCTGGCCCCGCGCCTACCGCGAGCGGGTGGGCGCGGCCGGCTACAGCCGCGCGCCGGTCGGCACCGGGCCGTTCAAGATCACCGCGGTGGACGGCACCAGCGAGATCGACCTGGACCGCAACGACAGCTATTTCGACGGGCCCAAGGGGCATCCGGCGCTCGCCCACATCATCATCCATGAGGTGAAGGACGGCAGCGAGGAACTGGCGCAACTGCTGTCCGGCCAGGCGGACTGGATCTGGCAGTTCGACCCGGACGAGATCGAGACCATCACCCGCATGCCCACCCTGCAGGCGGTGCGGGCAGAGAGCATGCGCATCAGCTACCTCCAGTTCGACGCCGCCGGGCGCGCGCAACCCGGCGGGCCGCTGACCGACGTGCGGGTGCGCCAGGCCATCGCCCACGCCATCGACCGCGTCACCATCGCGCGGCAGATGGTGGGCGGCGGCAGCCGAGTGCTGGACGCCGCCTGCTTCCCCACCCAGTTCGGCTGCGACCAGACCGTGGTCACCCGCTACGACTACGACCCGGTGATGGCCAAGAAGCTGCTCGCCGACGCGGGCTACCCCGGCGGGTTCGACACCGACATCGTCACCGACGTGCTGCCGCAATACAGCACCGCGGTGCAGAACTACCTCAGGGTGGTCGGCATCAACGCCCACATCGTGCAGGTGCCGGCGGCGGAGGCGGTGCGGCGGCGCGAGGCGGGCAGCGACCCGTTGGCGATGGGAACGTGGGGCAGCTCCTCGGTCAACGACGTCTCGGCTATCCTGCCGGTGTTCTTCGGCGGCGGCGCCAGCGACTATAGTCGGGACCCCGCGCTCGAGGCCCTGGTCGCGGCCGGCAACGCCACCACCGATCCTGACGATCGCCGCAAGGCCTACAGCGAGGCGCTGCGCCGGGTGGCGGACCAGATGTATTGGCTGCCGCTGAACACCTACGTCACGACATACGCATTCTCACGGCAGTTGAACTTCAAGCCCTACCAGGACGAAATCCCGCGCTTCTTCCTGGCAAGCTGGAAATAGCCCTTCCGTTTGCCGGGTTTTGCGGCATAGTTACACACAATTGACCGCTTCAGCGGCGTTTGGGGGAGATTGTCGCCGTGGAACTCGAGACTCGTGCTCTTCGCCGCGTGACCATGCGGCTGCTGCCGTTCCTGGTGCTGTGCTACTTCGTGGCCTACCTCGACCGCGTGAACGTGGGCTTCGCCAAGCTCACCATGAGCCACGATATCGGCCTGTCCGAGACCGCGTTCGGCTTCGGCGCCGGCGTGTTCTTCCTGGCCTACTTCGTGTTCGAGGTGCCGTCCAACCTCATGCTGGAGCGGTTCGGCGCGCGCAAATGGATCGCGCGGATCATGTTCACCTGGGGCCTGCTGTCGGGCGGGATGGCGTTCGTCACCGGGCCCACCGGCTTCTACGCGGTGCGCGTGCTACTGGGCTTTGCCGAGGCTGGCTTCTTCCCCGGCATCATCTTCTTCCTCACCCTCTGGTTCCCGGCCGCGCAACGCGCCCGCATCATCGGCACGTTCATGGCCGCCATCCCGCTCTCCTCGGTGATCGGCTCGCCGATCTCGGGCGCGTTGCTCGGGCTGGACGGCGTGTTCGGGCTGCATGGCTGGCAGTGGCTCTACATCCTGGAGGCCGCGCCGGCGCTGATCCTGTCCGTCGTGGTGTTCTATTACCTGACCGACAAGCCCGCCGACGCGCATTGGATGGCCGCCGACGAGCGCCAGTGGCTGATCGACCGCTTGGCCAAGGAGCGCCGCACCCGGGAGGCCGAGCGCAGCTTCAGCGTGTTGCAGGCCATGACCAACCCCAAGGTGCTGGCGGTGGCGCTGGTCTATTTCGGCGCCAATGCCACCAATTACGGCTTGAGCTTTTTTCTGCCCACCATCGTCAAGGGCTTCGGCATCAGCAACCTCGCCACCGGCTTCGTCACCGCCATCCCCTACGTGGTGGGCGTGGTCGGCATGGTCTGGTGGGGCCGCCGCTCGGATAGCAAGCAGGAGCGCAAGGGCCACGCCGCCTTTGCGCTGCTGATCGCCGGCGCCGGCATCGCCATCTCCACCTTCCTGCCCGACCCGGTGCTCAAGATGGTCAGCCTGTCGATCGCCGGGTTCGGCATTTTCGCCTGCCTGCCGGTGATCTGGACGCTGCCGACCGCCTATCTGTCAGGTGCGGCGGCGGCGTGCGGCATCGCGACCGTGAACTGCCTGGGCAACCTGGCCGGCTTCTTCGGCCCCGCGGTGATGGGCTACATCCGCGACCAAACCGGCAGCTTCAATGGCGGGCTCTGGGCGCTGGCCGGCGCCGGCTTCGTGGCCGCCGGCGTGGTGATGCTGCTCAAGCACGACGCCAAGCTCGAGCGCGCCCCCCACGGCGACGCCCTCCCCGCCGAGTGACACCACCCCTCCCCTGCCAAAGTCCTCTCCCTCCGGAAGAGGGTTGGGTGAGGGGCCCGCGCGCACCATCCGGCAAGCATCCAACCGCCCGCCCTACTCCCCACCCGCCGAACAGACCTGCCATTGCCGCAGCAGCGCCGCGAACGCCGGGTCAGCCGTGGCCGCCCCGGTGGCGGCGCAGGCAGGGGCGGCAGCGACCCGTGCCTCACCCACCCTGTGCTGCAGCGCCAGCGCATTGGCGAGTTCCGCGCGGTAGTCCGTCAGCAATTGAGGCGCGAACCGCCATTGCTGGAACGCCAGCTTCTGCACCGCGTCGCGGAAGCGTGCCTCGGCGGCCGGATAGTTCCCCGCGTCTAGGCGCGTGAGCCCGACGAAGAAGGCGGCGCGCGGGTCGCCCGGATACGCAGCAAGCAGTTGGTCGGCATCGGCAAAGAGCTCGTCCGGCTTGTCGAAGCGCGCCTCCGGGATCAGCGGGCCGATCGCCGCATAGGCCGGGAAGGTCGCGGCAGCGATCACCGCCGCCACGGCCATCGCCACCACGCCGGCGCCACCGGCCAATGCCGCCAGCGGGCGCAAGCCGGGCAGCCGCGCCGCGCCGCGCCAGCTCACCAGCATCACCAGCCCCAGCAGCAAGCCGGCCAGCGCGCCGCCGCCATGGGCACCGTAGTCGATCACCATGGTGCCCGCGGTGCCTTTGAACGGGATCAGCGACGGGATCGCCACCCGCAGCGAGTAGAACAGCATCGCCGTCTTGGCCCGGCCCTCGGGCAGGTGGAAGCAGATGACGAACATGCCTGCCAGCATCGCCATGATCGCCCCCGAGGCACCGACGCTGACCACATCGGGGGCGTTGGCGACCATGGAGCCAAGCGACCCGGCGAGCGCCCCAAGCGTGAACAGGCACAACGTCCAGGCCCGGCCGGCAAACCGCTCTAGGCGGTAGCCCACCAGCAGCAGCACGACGCTGTTGCCGAGCAGATGGAGTGGGCTGGCATGCAGGAAGGGCGCGGTGAGCACGCGCCACCACTGGCCCGAAAGCACCAGGTCGCGGCTCACCCCACCCAGGGCGACCAACGTCGCCAGGGCGGGCGTGCCCGGTTGCACCGCCGGTTCGATGCCGTAGCTCAGCTCGACCGCGAAGACGCCGACCAACAGCGCAACGATGGCGGTGGTGAGCCAAGGCCAGCGGTATCGGGCCAGGCCGAAGTCGGTTTCCGCGGCGGGCGCGACTGGCACGCCGGGCACGACGCCAGCTTGCCGCTGGGCGAGCAGCAGGGCGGTTGCCACCTCGCTCAGCGACGCGGTGAAGTAGTCAGGCAGCCGCAGCGTGCGCGGCTTTGCACCGTTCGCGGCGCCAGTACCCAGCAGCGGCACTTCGAGCCACTGGCTGCTCTGGCGGCGAGTGCCTTGGCTGGTCAGCCGCGGCGCTCCGACGTCGGACCAGGCCGCCGCCGTCGTCCGGTACAGGCCGCGTAGCTTCAATCCGTCTGCGCCGATGGTGAGCTGCGGCACCCCACGCAGCAGCCAGATGAGGAACAGGAGGGCGAACCCGAACATGAAGGCCGCAAAGGCCGCGCACAGCAGGGCCTCGGTGTTCCAGCCATTCTCCGACCACCCGAGCGCACCGACCCCGCCGCCAATGGCAGCCAGGACGACGAGAAACTTGACTTGCTTGCTGCGGCGAGGACCAAGCACCACGGTCGCTCCATCGCCGACATGCGCCTGGCCAGCAGTGTCACCAATCATCAGAACACTCCCGACTGATGCGTTCGTCCGATCGGTAGAGCAGAATGGCCGCCAAGAAAATCCGCTCTGCGGTTGCGCGCACCGTCGTATCGCCGGGCGGTTCGCTGGGTCATGCCCGGTCAGCCGCCGCGCGCGCCCTTGCTTCACCGCCGCAGTGCGCCCATTTGTGGGCAACACGACCGCGCCGGTCCGCTTTTCGTCGCCAGCATCCGCCGCGCCCGCAAGAAAAGGTTTGCGCCCCATGTTCATTGAAACCGAAGGCACGCCCAACCCCGCCACGCTGAAGTTCCTGCCCGGCCGGGACGTGATGGGTGCCTCGACTGCCGACTTCACCACTGCCGCCGTCGCCGAGCGGTCCCCGCTCGCTTCGGCGCTGTTCCAGCTTCCCGGCGTCTCCCGCGTGTTCCTCGGTGGCGATTTCGTCACCGTCACCAAGTCGGACCTGGCGGATTGGGTCGAGCTGCGCCCAGAAGTGCTGGGGGCGATCATGGAGCATTTCGTCGCCGGGCGGCCGGTGATGCACTATGCGGCCGAGGCGCTGGACGAGGACGTGGCGCCTGAGGACCGTGAGGTGGTGGAGCAGATCAAGGAGTTGCTCGACACCCGCGTCCGCCCGGCGGTGGCCAGCGACGGCGGCGACATCGTGTTCCGCGGCTACCGCGAAGGCGTGGTGATGCTGCACATGCAGGGCGCCTGCTCCGGCTGCCCCTCGTCCTCGGCGACGCTGAAGCACGGCATCGAGAACATGCTGCGGCACTACGTCCCCGAGGTGGTCTCGGTGCAGCAGGTTGAGCTCTAGCACCGCGCTGGAGGCTCCGGCGCTGGACGGCGCGGCCACCGCGTCGTCCAGTCAGGTGCTCGCGCAGGCCCGCACCCACTATCACTGGCTGCCGCAGCCGGTCGGCGACGAGACGTTGCGCCAGGTCTACCACACGCTCTGCATGGGCCCGACCTCGGCCAATTGCTCGCCCGCGCGCTTCCTGTTCTTGCGCACGGCGGAGGCCAAGCAGCGGCTGGCGCCCGCGTTGTCGGCCGGCAACGTGGACAAGACCCTGTCCGCCCCGGTGGTCGCGGTGGTGGCGCATGATCCGCAGTTTTTCGAGCAATTGCCCAAGCTGTTCCCCCACACCGACGCACGGTCCTGGTTCGCCGGCAACGAGGCGCTGGCCACCGAAACCGCATTTCGCAACGGCACCTTGCAGGGCGCCTACCTGATCATCGCCGCGCGGCTGGCCGGGTTGGATTGCGGGCCGATGAGCGGCTTCGACAACCGCCGGGTGGATGAAATCTTCTTTGCCGGCAGCGGCTGGAAGTCCAACTTCCTGGTCAATCTGGGCCATGGCGACCCGGCCAAGCTGAGGCCCCGCTCGCCGCGCCTGGACTTCGACGAAGCCTGCCTGCTGCTCTAGCGATGCGCCTGCTCGCGCTGGACGCGGCTCTTGGCCCCTGCTCGGCCGCCTTGCTCGAGGCCGGGGCGTGCGTGGCGGAGCAGAGTCGCGACAGCCGGGCCGGGCTCGCCGACCTGCCGGGGCTCGCGGCTGCCGTGCTCGGCGGCGCGCCGCTCGATGCCGTGGCGGTCACGGTCGGGCCCGGCAGCTTCACCGGGCTGCGGTCCGCTATCGCGCTGGCGCACGGCGTGGCACTCGGGCGCGGCATCCCCGTGGTGGGCGTGACCGTGGCCGAGGCGCTGGCGCAGGCCGCGACGGTGCCGCCGGGCTGGCTGCTCTGGGTGGCGCTGGATACACGGCGCGGCCGGGTCTTCCTGGCGCGAGACGGCGTGGTGGAGGCGGTTGCGCTGGCGGACTTGCCGCGCCCGGCTGGCCCGGTCCTGGTCGCGGGGGACGCGGCCGACGCCGTGCTGCGCCTCTTGGCCGCCATCGGCTGCGAGGCTGCTTCTGGGCCGCGGGACGTGGCGGCGGCCTGCGTCGGCCAGGTGGCGTTGCGGCGGTTGGCCGGCAGGCTGCCACCCTGCCCCGCCCAACCGCTCTATGTCGACCCGCCGGAAGCGCGGCAGGCGGCAGGTTTGCGGCCGCCCCCGGCGTGATCGCCGTCACGCCGGCCCATGCCGCGGCGCTTGCCGCCATCCATGCGGCGGCGTTTCCGCCGGGCCAGGCCTGGACCGAGCGCGCGCTGGCCGAGCTGCTCGCCATGCCGGGCGCGTTCGGCTGGCTCGACCCGCGCGGCGGCTTCGTGCTGGCCCGCGCCGTGGCGGGTGAGGCGGAGGTGCTGACGCTGGCGGTGGCGCCCGAGTCCCGTCGACTCGGGATTGCGCGCGGCCTGCTGGCGCGCGCGATGGCGGCGGTGGCGCCGATGCCATGGTTCCTGGAGGTGGATGCGGGCAACGCGGCCGCGCGCGGGCTCTACGCCGCAACCGGCTTCACCCCCTGCGGTTTGCGCCAGGGCTACTATGCCGGGGGTGCGGACGCCCTCGTGTTGCGCCGGCCTGCTCCCGACTCGGCCGTCGGTTAGAGCAAATCCGCCCTGACTGGAATCAGCCATGCGGAGAATTTGCTCGCACAAACAAAGAGCTAGGGTGGCGTGGCCGGTCACGGCCACGCTGAAAACGCTCTAGCCCTTCTCGATCACCACGATGCTGCTGCCGTCGGCGTCGTCGGCCACCGAGAGCACCCTATGTCCCTGATCTGCCGCAGTCTTTGGCACGTTGCGGCGCGGCTCCTCGCCCCGCAGCCGCACCTGCAGGCGCTCGCCAGGGGCCAGGCGGTCGAGCGCCAAGCGGGTGCGCACGAAGGTCATTGGACAAACATCGCGAGTGATGTCCAGGTAAGTCGTCATGTTACACTCGATTCCGGTAAATAGAACCGGGGTTGAGCCGTTGCGAAACGGGGGCGTCTCCTTGTATATGGCACGCCGACTTGGCTTTGGAGAGCACGTAATGTCAGACGATTTGGATCCACCCGATATCCTGGCCCTGACAGCGCAAATCGTTTCGGCGCATGTCGGAGCCAACTCCGTCTCGGCCGACCTGCTGCCGGACCTTATCCGCGACGTCCACCGCGCCGTCGCCAGCCTCGGCAGCGCAGTGCCACCGCCGGTGGAGCGGCCACAACCCGCCGTCCCGGTCAAGAAGTCGGTGTTCCCGGACTATATCATCTGTCTGGAAGACGGCAAAAAGCTGAAGATGCTGAAGCGCCATTTGATGAGCGCCTACAACATGACGCCCGACCAATACCGCGAGCGTTGGGGCCTCGGGCCGGACTATCCCATGGTCGCCCCGAACTACGCGCAGCACCGCTCCACGCTGGCCAAGAAGATCGGCCTGGGCACCGGCGGCCGGGCGAGCGGCTAGCCCGGCGCCGGGCCGCCGGCGCGGGTGGCTGCCGCCGCTGCGATTCGACAGGCCGCACCGGTATCGGCTACCCCACACACCGTAGAGTGTGGCAGACAACCCTCCAAGGATCGCCAAGGACCCAAAGCAGGCAATGGAATCGCGTATCGAGCGCCTGTGCGTCGAGCGTGGCTTGAAGATGACGGGGCAGCGCCGCGTGATCGCTCGGGTGTTGTCGGACGCGGAGGACCACCCGGACGTCGAGGAGCTCTACCGGCGGGCGACGGCGATGGACGAGCGGATCTCCATCGCCACAGTGTATCGCACCGTCCGGTTGCTGGAAGAGAAGGGCATCTTGGCCCGGCGGGACTTCGGCGGCGGCCGCGCCCGCTACGAGCCGACCGCGCATGGGCGGCACTACCACCTGATCGACGTCGAAACCGGGAAGGTCATCGAGTTCGAAGATGCCGAGCATGAGAAGCTGATGCAGGCGATCGCGTCCCGGCTGGGGTTTGACCTCGTGTCATACCGCCTGGAGCTGTTCGGCAGCCGGCGCCAACCCAAGCGCGAAACCAGCCGGACGGCGCGCCCGAGCCCGGCCGAGCAGGCGCCGCAACTCGCCGCCGGCCGGCCGCAGCGATGAACGTGGAGCGCACCGCCGCCGCCCTGCTGCCGCGGCGCAACGCCTCGCAACAGACGCCGTTTGGCGAGTTGCGGGCCGGCAACCTCGGGCTGCGGCTGGCCACCAAGCCGGCCGAGATCGAGGCGCTGCAAGGTCTGCGCTACCGCGTGTTCTACGAGGAGATGGGCGCCGTCGCGGACAGCCTCACCACCGCCACCGGCCGCGACGCCGACCGGTTCGACCACTTCGCCGACCACCTCATCGTGGTGGACTACGCGCTCGGCGACGGCCCGCAAGCCGTGGTGGGCACCTACCGCATGCTGCAGCGCGAGGGTGCGGCCGCGGCCGGCGGATTCTACACCGCCAGCGAATACGACATCGGCTCGCTGCTGAGCTTCCCCGGGCGGGTGCTCGAGCTCGGCCGCTCCTGCGTGGACCTGCGCTATCGCGGCCGCGCGGTGATGCAACTGCTGTGGCGCGGCATCGCGGCCTACGTGTTCGCCCACGACATCGACCTGATGTTCGGCTGCGCCAGCCTGGCCGGCACCAACCCGGACGCGGTGGCCGCCGAACTCACCTACCTGCACCGCAACCACCTCGCCCCACCCGCGCTGCGCCCCACCGCGGTGAAGAGCCGGCACGTGAGCATGGACCGCCTACCGCCCAGCGCGGTGGACGCACGCCGGGTGCTGACCAGCCTGCCGCCGCTGATCAAGGGCTACCTGCGGCTCGGCGCCATGGTCGGTGAGGGCGCGGTGGTGGACACCCAGTTCAACACGATCGACGTGGCCGTGGTGGTCAAGACCGACCTGGTGACGGACAAGTACATCGATCACTACAAGCGGCAGCAGCAGGATTAGCAGTGCCGCCGCCCCCGTGCGCCTGGCCGACCCGGCACGCGTGATGCGCCGGATTTCGGGGCTGACGGGCTGGCGGGCAGACCTCGCCGCCGCCGGGTTCGGCGCGCTCGCCGCAGCCGCCCTGCCCCCGGTCAACATCATCCCCGTGCTGCTGATCGCCGTGCCCGGGCTGCTGGCCCTGATCGATGGCGCGCGGACCTGGCGGGTCGCGTTGCGGCGCGGCTTCTGGTTCGGGCTCGTCCACCACATCCTCGGCCTCTACTGGATCACCGAGGCGATCCTGATCGAGTCGGCGCGCTACTGGTGGCTGGTGCCGCTGGCGGTGCCGGCGTTGTCGGCGCTGCTGGCCGTGTTCATCGCCCTGCCCTGCGCCGGCGCCCGCATGGCGATGCCGGGTTGGCGGCGCGTGGTGCTGCTGGCCGGGCTGTGGACGCTGGCGGATTTGGCGCGCCAGTTCATCGGCACCGGCTTTCCGTGGAACCCCTGGGGCAGCGTGTGGGCGGTCAGCGGCCCAGTGGGGGATGTGCTGCTGCAGCCGGCGGCTTGGATCGGCGCCCCCGGGCTCACGCTGCTGACGGTGATGCTGGCTGCGACCCCGGCGCTCGGCTGGCGCTTCTGCACCGGGGCGGCGGGCGTGATGGTGGTCTGGGTCGGGTTCGGCGCCTACCGCCTGTCGCAGCCGGTGGAGCCTGCCCCCGGCGTGAGCGTGGTGCTGGTGCAGGGCAACGTGGCGCAGGGCGACAAGCTCGACCAGGCCGCCGCCGAGACGATCTTCGACCGCTACCTGCGCCTCACCCAAGAAGGCGTGGCGCAGGCGCAGGCCAAGGCGCCCGGCACCGCGCTCACCGTGGTCTGGCCCGAAAGCGCCAGCCCGTTCTGGCTCGACCGGGACGCGGGGGCGCGCCAGGCGATCTGGGACGCCTCCCGTCCGGCGGTGGCCGACGTGGTCGGCAGCGTGCGGTTCGACGGCCAGACACCCTATAATAGCATGTTCGTGCTGAACGGGCCGAGCACCGTGGCCGGCATCTACGACAAGTGGCACCTGGTGCCGTTCGGCGAGTTCGCGCCCTCCTGGGTGCCGTTCGCGGTGCAGGTGGTGCCGGGGCGCAGCTTCGGCTTCGGCAGCGGGCCCAAGACGTTCCACGTGCCGGACCTGCCGCCGTTCGGGGGGCTGATCTGCTACGAGGCGATCTATCCCGGCCAGTTGGTGGACGAGGCGGACCGGCCGAAATGGCTGATCAACATCACTAACGATGCCTGGTTCGGCAACTCCACCGGGCCGCGCCAGCACCTTGCCGCGGTGCGCATGCGGGCCGTGGAGGAGGGGCTGCCGCTGGTGCGCGCGGCCAACACCGGCATCACCGCCGCGTTCGACGCCGACGGCCGCGAGCTGGCCCGGCTGCCGATGCGCGAGGCGGCCGAGATGGTGGTGGCGCTGCCCGGTGCCCGCCCACCGACGCCGTTCTCGCGCCGTGGCCTGACCATTCCGCTGCTGCTAGCACTGGGCGCCTGCGTGGCCGGGCTGCGGGTAATCCGGCGCAACAGCCGGGCGCGGTTGCTGGACGACCCATTGTAAGCTTCATCATGGTTGCTGGCAATCGGCGGTTGCACTATCAATAAATTGTTTACCATTGGCTGTATCGGCGCTCTAATTACTGCAGCGCACCACCGGCATCGGCAGGCGCACAGGAGAGTAGGAGCGCATGACGACACCGCCCGAGAGCCGGCCGAGCCCCGTCGACGTGCATGTCGGCGCCCGGATTCGGCTGCGCCGCACGCTGCTGGGCATGTCACAGGAACGGCTGGGCGATGCGCTGGGGCTGACTTTCCAGCAGGTGCAGAAATATGAACGCGGTGTTAACCGGGTCGGCGCGTCACGCCTGTTCGACTTGTCGCGGATCTTGGACGTGCCGATCAGCTTCTTCTACGACAACATGCCTGGCGGGCAGCAAGGCGGCACCCTCCCGGGGGGCGCCGCGGTGTCCGGCTTCGCCGAGGGCCAGGACGCGTATGGCGGCACGTCCGACGAGGTGATGAACAAGCGCGAGACGCTGGAACTAGTGCGCGCGTACTATCGCATCGCCGACCCGACGGTGCGCAAGCGCATGTTCGAGCTGATCAAGTCGATGGGCGCTCCGGCGGAGGATTAGCGCGAGCTCGGTGTAGCCGCGCTGAGCGGCAGGCCACCGTTTGATGGGCAACAGGTGTGCTTGAAAGGGAGGATTGACGCGAGTTCGGTGCCGTCGCGGTTGAACGGCAGGCCAGTGGAGTAACCACCAGCGTCACTCCTGGAGGTCGGCTTTTGCGTTTGTCTTTCACAAGGTGTATCCTGTGCAAGGCAAGCGCAAGTTGCCCATCAGGGGCAAGGGAGGGCTGGTATGAGCGGCGCGGTTGCTCGTTTCGTCGAAGATTTACGCACGCGCGGCGGCCTCAAGGGGTCGGACCTGGCGAACATCACGCATGTCTCCCAGGCCACGGTGTCGCGCTGGGCTGCTGGGAAGGCTGCGCCGCAGCCCAAGACGCAGCTCGTCATGTCGGACTTGCGCTATGTCGTCGACCGCCTGGCCGACTTCTACAGTCCCGAGGAAACCCGGCTTTGGCTCTATGCGCGCCATCCGTTGCTGGACGGCGCACGAGCCATCGACCTGGTCCATGGCGGTGGCACGGATCGGGTCCTGACGGTGATCGACAGCTTGTCTGACGCCACCTTCACCTAAGGAATGGTTGGCTTCTCGCGTCAGCATGACCGGGAACTGCTGGACGCTCTTGAGTCGCATCCCTCCGAGGCGTTCAGCGGTGCGGTCTGGCGGGTGACAGCGGGCGGCCGCGATGCGCTGCGGGGATCGACGGCCGGTGGTCGCTGGGGTTCGCCCGGCGAATTCGAGGTCCTCTACACGAGCCTCACGCCAGCGGGCGCCCTTGACGAGATAGGGTATCGCCTGTCGCTGGAGCCAGTGTGGCCAAGCCGGCTCCACCACCAACTTCATCGGATCACGGCTCGTACGGATCGCTCCCTGCGCTTCGCCGACGTCGGCGCCCTGTCGACGCTGGGAGTGGACGTCAGGCGCTACGCCACCTTCGAATACTCCGTCACGCAGGCGATCGCAGCCGCCGCCTGCTTCCTCGAATTCGACGGACTGATCGTGCCGAGTGCGCGCAACGCCGCGCTCAACCTGGTGATCTTCACGGAACACCTCGACGTCGGCGAGCGGCTGAGCGTCGAGGGTTCGGAGCCTGTGGACTGGTCGGCGTGGCGATCACAGCGGAGAACGCGGGCGGCTGACTAGCGCTGCGTCAATACCCGCGCCCGCGGTCGAACAGGTTGGGCAGCGGCTCGCCGCGCTCGAACGCCAGCAGGTTCTGCACGAACGTGTCCAAGCTGCGGGCATTGTAGGCGCGGTGGTCGTCACTCGACACGTGCGGCGTCATGACCAGGTTCGGCACCGTCCATAGCCGGTGGCCCGGCGGCACCGGCTCGGGCACAAACACGTCCAGCACGGCACCGCCCAGCGCGCCCGACTCGAGTGCGTCACACAGCGCATCCTGGTCGAGCAGCGGGCCGCGGCCGATGTTGATCACCCCCGCCGCCTTGGGCAGCAGCCCGATGCGCCGCCGGTCCAGCAGGTTGCGGGTCTGCTCGGTCAGCGGGCAGGCCAGCACCAGGAATTCGGTGTGCGGCAGCACCTCGTCCAGCTCCGCCATCGACACCACGCGCTGGCAGGCTTCGTGCGGCATCGGCCGCGCCCGCACGCCGGTAACGCGCATGCCGAACCGGGTCGCCTGCTCGGCGATCGCGCCGCCGAGGCTGCCGATGCCCACGATGGTCACACGGCGGCCCGGCAACACGGTGGCCTGCGCCCGGTGCCAGCGCTCGGCGCGCTGGTTGGTCATCAGCAGCGGCATGTGGTTGGCCAGCATCAGCAACGCCATGATGCCGTATTCGCCCGCCTTGGGCCCATGCACGCCGCGATTGTTCAACACCTGCAGACCCGGCGGCAGCTTGTCGAACGGCACCGAGTCGAGCCCGGCCGAGGTGCAGAACAGCACCTTCAGGCGTGGCAGGTCGGCTGGGAACAGCGAGCGGGTGGCCGACGTGGCGGTCACCAGCAGCTCGATCTCGGGTGCGACGCGGGCGAAATCCTCCAGCGTCTCGCCAACCGACAGCTCGTGCTGGCCCGGCGACAGGCCGGCGCGCTCGGCCGCACCCTCCCAGTGGCTGAGTTGCAACGGCTCGCTGCCGATGCCGCCGGGTAGGTTCTGCAGGTGGATGCGCATGAGTGCTCCGGCTGATCGCGGCGATGCGGTCAGCCGTGCAACATCCTGGCCAACGCCGCAATAGCGCGGCTGTGTCAGCGCCGGGTCAGGAACTCACGGGCGCGGCATGGATGGCGGTGCCGGTCGCGTCCGGCGTGAAGCTCATGCGGACCTCGGCGCGCTTGCCGCAGGCCTCGAGCGTCCAGATTTCGGTCCAGGGCTTGGCCGCCGCGTTGGCCGGCTGCGGCGTTCCCGGCGGCTGGCCGTCCACGCCGACGAACTGCGTGTTCACCACCCCGCCCTGGTTGCAGCCCGACGGCATCGAGCCCATCCCGGCGGCAGCGTATTGCACGCTGTCACGCTGCAATTGCGGGTCGGCGATGGTCGTGCCGGGCAGCAGCGGCGACGTCTGCAACGTGCCGTTGGACTGCACCTGCGTCATGGCGTTCAGGATCCGCTCGGGGCCGCAGCCATCCACCCGGATGCTTTCCTTCCACACGCCTTCGGTCGGCTTGCCACTCGCGTCGACCTTCGGGGGCACCAGGATGCCGACGTCGCCGGTGGTAACGTAGTTGGCGTCCGGGCAGGCCGGCGTCCCGGGCGGGTCCACCGCGTGGGCTGCGCGCAACAGGGCAGCCCGGTGGTCCGGCGTGGTCAGCAGCGGTAGCAGGGCGGGCGGTAGGGCCTGCTGCGAGGGCTGCGTGGCTGTCCCGCCCTGTTGCGCCATCGCCGGGCTCACGAGCGATGCCAGAATCCAAAGCGTGGCAAATGCCGCAAACCGCATCGCACCGTCCCCTACCGCAGACCCGAACTGCCCTCTTGGTAGAAGATATGGCAGCGATCGTGCAGCACCAGGGTATTGCTACATCCGGTTACGCGTCCTCCAACACCTCGGCGTCATGGCTGAGCGTCTCGGTCAGGCCATGCAGGGTGGTGCGCAGCGAGGCCAGCATCTCCTCGCTGAGGCCGGTGCGGGTGCGCACCGACACCTGGGCGCGGATCATGTTGTCGCGCAGCGCCAGCCCGGCGTCGGTCAGGCAGTTGTCGATCACACGCTCGTCATTGCGCCGCCGGGTGCGCACGATGAGGCCGGCCGCGGCCAGGCGCTTGAGCATCGGGGTGAGCGTGCCGGCGTCGAGCTTGAGGGTGCGGGCCAAGTCGCCCGACGTCATGCTCGGCCTCTCCATTAGGGTCAGGACGACGAGATACTGCGGGTATGTCAGACCGAAGTCACCGAGCAGTGAGCGGTAGTTCCGCGTGATGGCGTTGGTGGCAGCATAGAGCGCGAAACAGAGTTGCTCATCGATATGCTGTATTTTCTCAGCGGACATGCAGGCTTCCCTTCTCATCCGTAAACCTATGCCAGCGGTCAAGAACACGGCAACGTTATTCTTGACTACCTGGGTCCAGATTGACCGCTCGGCCCGGTGCTCCGGGCTCCGCAAAACGGTGCGCGACTTCCTCTGCAGCCTCCTTGCGCCGCTCGAATGCGCACCCATTCTGGCCTAGGCCTGCGCTTGACAGCCGGCAAGGGGCGGCGTGCCATGCTGACATGCCCGACAACAGAACGATGATCCAGTTCGACGCGATCAGCGCGCCAACCCCGACCCGCGAGGGCTTGGCCGACGCCTATGCCAGCCTGCACGCGCACCTCGATTCCGACACCGCGGGCGGCTACGCGGCGTGGGACTCGCTGCGGCGCGAAATCGACACCTGGAGCGCGCTGGTGCACTTGCGGTTCGCGCAGAACACCACCGACGCCACGGCCAAAGCCGACCGCGAATACGCCGACGCGCTCGCCCCGACCATCACCGAGCACGACGTGCGCATGAAGCGGCGACTGCTCGCCATGCCAGGGGCGGAGGCGCTCGCCGGGGCGCATGCGTTGCGGCTGTGGCAGACCGACATCACCACGTTTGACCCGGCCATCGCCGCGCCGCTCGAGCAGGAGAACCGGTTGCGCGCCCGCTACACCGAGCTGTTGGCCGGCGCCAAGATCGACTTCGACGGCAAGCCGCTCAACCTCGCCGGCCTCGGCCCGTTCGCCGAGCACGCCGACCGTGAGACGCGGCACCGGGCCGAGCAGGCGCGCTGGCGCTTCTTCGCCCAGCATGGCGAGGAGCTGGATAGCCTCTACGACGAGCTGGTCCGGCTGCGCCACGGCATGGCCACCACGCTCGGCTTCGACAGCTTCACGACCCTGGCCTACCGCCGCATGAGCCGGGTGGATTACGGCCCGGCGGAGGTGGCGCGCTACCGCGACGAGGTGGCGACCCACGTGGTGCCGCTGGTCAGCCGCCTGATGGCCGCGCGGCAGCGGGAGCACGGGTGGGACCGGCTGCGATACTGGGACGAAGCGCTGATCGACCCCGCCGGCAACCCCAAGCCCGCCGGCGACCACGACGCGTTGCTGGCCCAGGCGCAAACCATGTTCGACCGCCTGGACAGCCGGCTCGGCGACTTCTTCCGCCTGATGGCCGGCGGCCACTTCCTCGACCTCAAGAACCGGCCCGGCAAGGCAGGCGGCGGCTTCTGCACCTCGTTCCCCACCGCCGGCGTGCCATTCATCTTCGCCAACTTCAACGGCACCCACCACGACGTCGGCGTGTTCACCCACGAGATGGGCCACGCCTTCCAGAACTGGCAAAGCCGCGACCAGCCCGGCATCGACTATCTCTGGCCCACCATGGAGGCGGCCGAGATCAACTCCATGGGGCTCGAGTTCCTCACCTACCCGCAGATCGGCCTGCTGGTGGGCGAGGCGGAGGCGGAGCGGTTCCGCCGCATGCACCTGATCGGCTCGCTCGCCTTCCTGCCCTACGGCGTGTGCGTCGACCACTTCCAGCACGAGGTCTACGCCAACCCGACCGCGACACCGGCCGAGCGCCACGCGATGTGGCAGGCGCTGGAGCGGCGCTACATGCCGTGGACCGACTATGGCGACCTGGCCTACCCGGCGCAGGGCGGGCGCTGGCAGGCCAAGGCGCACATCTACCTCTCGCCGTTCTACTATATCGACTACACGCTGGCGCTGTGCTGCGCGATGCAGTTCTGGGTGCAGTCGCGCCACGACTACCAGGCCGCGCTGGACGCCTACGTGGCGCTGTGCGGGCGCGGCGGGTCGGCGCCGTTCCAGGAGCTGGTGCACAGCGCGGGCCTGCTGTCCCCGTTCCAGCCCGGCGCGCTCGCGGAAGCGGTGCGGGAAGCGGAGCGGGTGCTGGGGGCGTGACGCCGGGTCAGGCCAAGCTGGTCGCGCTGGTGGTCGCGGCCACCTTCTTCATGGAATACCTGGACGGCACCGTCATCGTCACCGCGTTGCCGGCGATGGCGCTGGATTTCGCCCGCCCAGTCGTCGTGCTGTCCATCGGCATCACCGCCTACCTGCTCACTTTGGCCGTGTTCATCCCGCTGAGCGGCTGGGTGGCGGACCGGTTCGGCACGCGGGACGTGTTCAGCGCCGCCATCGTCGTGTTCACGCTGGGCTCCATCCTGTGCGGCTGCTGCAACAGCCTGTGGCCGTTCGTGGCGGCGCGCGTGGTGCAAGGGGTGGGCGGCGCGATGATGGTGCCGGTGGGGCGGCTGGCGGTGTTGCGCACCACGGAGAAGTCCGCGCTGACGGCGGCCATCGCGCTCATCACCTGGCCCGGACTAGCGGCGCCGCTGCTGGGGCCGCCGGTCGGGGGCTTCCTCACCACTTATGCCTCGTGGCGCTGGATCTTCTTCCTCAACGTGCCGGTGGGCGCCGTGGCGTTGGCCTGCGCACTGCGGCTGGTGCCCAACCTGCACAGCGAGCAGCGGCGCCGCTTCGACCTGGCCGGCTTCGTGCTGAGCGGCGTCGCCCTGGCGCTGATCATGGAGGGGGCGGAGCTGGTGGCGGGGCAAGGCCCGGTCTGGTCGGGGCCGGTCCTGCTCGCCGCCGGCGCGGGCCTGGGCGTGCTCGCAGTGCGCCATGGCATGCAGGCGCGGCAACCCATGCTGCAGATGGCGCCGCTCGCCGTGCCCACGTTCCGCGTGACGGTGACCGCCGGGACGATCTTCCGCGTAACCATCGGCACCATTCCGTTCCTGCTGCCGCTGCTGTTCCAGGTCGGCTTTGGCCTCAACGCGGCGCAGGCGGGGCTGCTGGTGCTGGCGACGTCGCTTGGCAACATCAGCATCAAGCCGCTGACCACCGGTATCCTGCGCCGCTGGGGCTTCCGCGACACGGCGGTGGCGACCGGGATTGCCGGTGCCGCGGTGCTGGTGGCGTTCGCCCGGCTGAACCCGGGCACGCCGCTGTGGTGGATGCTGCCGCTGCTGTTCGCCGGCGGTCTGGCGCGGTCGATGCAGTTCACCGTCATCGGCACGCTGTCGTTCGCCGACATCGCACCCGCCGGGATGAGCGCCGCCTCCACCCTGGCCAGCGTGTCGCAGCAGATGGCCAACGGGCTCGGCGTCGCGGTCGGCGCGGCAATGCTGCACCTGCTGGCGCAGCGCCACGGCGGCGCGCCCGACCTGGCCGACTTCCACCTCACCTTCCTGCTGGTGGCGCTGCTGACGCTGTGCGGCTTGCCGTCGTTCCTGCGGCTGCCGCGCGAGGCGGGGGCGGAGGTCAGCGGACATCGGGTGACCCTCCGGCAGGCGTGAACCACGGTAGCACCACACGGATCGCAGTCGCGTCGTAGGGTGGGCTTTAGCCCACGCTCAGCCGATGACGTCAGAAGCAGGCCCGTCTTACCGCGACAGAAACCGTTGCCCCGCCTTCTCCTCGTCCGCCGGCGCCAGCACGGTCGCCAGGTAGAACGGCCGCCGGTGTTCGGACACCACGCGCAAACCCGGCGACCACTCGAACGCCCGATGAATGCGGCGCGACAGCCGGCTTTCCCGATCTGCCGCGAAGAAGAAGTGGTTGGCCAGCAGCAACGTGCCCCCTGGCTGCAGCAGCCGCGCCAGGCGAAGGGCGAGCCGCTTGAGCGTGGCGTCCTCGATCGGTTGTGGCAGGTAGTACAGCATGTCGGCCACCATCACGAGGTCGAACGCGCCATCGTAGCTGGCTGAAAGGTCCAGCACGTCGGCTTGGGCGAAGCAAAGGTTGGGTGCGGCCTGATGTCGCGCTGCGGCTTGGTCGGAGGCGACCTGCGAGATGTCTAGGCCAAGCACCTGGTCCGAGCGGGCGGCGAGCAAGCGGGCCAAATCCCCCAGGCCAGAGCCGAGGTCCAGCACGCTGGTGTAATGGCGGCCGGCCAGCAGGCCACTCAGCACCTCGTATTTGCGGCGCTGGTAGGTGTAGCGCGGGTTGGCCGATCCCCACGGGTCGTTCGCTTGGTAAACCGCGTCGAACGTTGCCGCGCGGCCGAGCTTCGGCATCAGCCGTTGGACTTCCGCGTCTGTACGGGCACCGAGCAGAAACAGGCCGACATCACGTGGCGACAACGCAAGCCGCATCCAGGTTAGAGCAGCATCCGAGCAATCGGAGTCGCTTTGCGATCCGAAGGCCTGGATAAGGCTGCTCTTCTCTTGGTCAAGCAGAGCATGATCGAAGGGATCATGCTCTAGGCGGCTGCGGCCGCAAGCCCGCGCAACGCCGCCCGGACCGCCTCGAGCGCATCGTCGGCGCGTTCGGCGTCCGGCCCGCCGGCCTGGGCCATCTCGGGCCGCCCGCCGCCGCCCTTGCCGCCCACCGCCACGCTGGCCGCGCGCACCAGGTCCACGGCACTCACCCGCTTCACCAGGTCGGCCGAGACGCCCACCGCCACCGACGCCTTGCCGCCTTCGGTCGAGACCACGGCCACCACGCCGCTGCCGACCTGCTTGGCCACCGCCTCAACCAGGCCGCGCAGCTCCTTGCCCGGCACCTCGCCCACGTTGCGGGCGGCCAGCGGGATGCCGCCGATCTGCTCCAACTCGGGCGCGCCGCTGCCGGTGGCCAGCTTGCGCTGCAGGTCGCTCACCTGGCGCTCCAGCCGCTTGCGGTCCTCCACCAGGGTGGCGACCCGGGCGGGCACGTCGGCCGGGCTGGCGCGCAGCAACCCGGCGAGTTCCTCCATGCGCCGCTCGCCCTCCAGCACCAGCGCGAGCGCCGCCTCGCCGGTGACCGCTTCTATCCGGCGCACCCCGGCGCTGACCGCGCCCTCGCCGAGCAGGCGGAACAGGCCGATATCGCCGGTGCGGCGCACATGGGTGCCGCCGCATAGCTCGATCGAGTAAGCAGCCCGGCCGTCAACCTCGTTCCCCATGGCGACCACGCGCACCTCGTCGCCGTATTTCTCGCCGAACAGCGCCATCGCGCCCTCCGCCACCGCGGCTTCGGGGGTCATCAGCCGGGTCGTCACCGCCGCGTTCTCGCGGATGCGGGCGTTCACCTCCGCCTCCACCGCCTGCAGGTCGGCGCGCGCGATCGGCGTCGGCTGGCTCACGTCGAAGCGCAGCCGGTCGGGCGCGTTCAGGCTGCCTTTTTGCTGCACGTGGCTGCCCAGGCGGCGACGCAGCGCCTCGTGCAGCAGGTGGGTGGCGCTGTGATGGGCGCGGATGGCGCCGCGGCGGGCATGGTCCAGCTCGGCCACCACCGCGGCGCCGACGCGCAGCTCGCCCGCCTCCACCACGCCGAGATGGGCGAATACGTCGCCGGCGCGCTTCTGCGTGTCGGTGATGGCGATGCGCAGGCCGGGCCCGGTGATGCTGCCGCTATCACCCACCTGGCCGCCGCTCTCGGCGTAGAACGGGGTCTGGTTCAGCACCACAGCCACCTTGTCGCCCGCCTGCGCCTGCTCGACGCTCATGCCGCCGATCACCAGCGCGAGCACCTGCGCCTCGGCCTGCTCCGTGGTGTAGCCCTGGAACTCGGTGGCGCCGACGCTCTCGCGCAGCTCGAACCACACCCGCTCGGCCGCCGCATCGCCGCTGCCGGCCCAGGCGGCGCGGGCGCGGGTGCGCTGCTCGGCCATGGCGGCGTCGAACCCGGCCTGGTCCACCGTTCGGCCCTGTTCGCGCAGCGCGTCGGCGGTGAGGTCGAGCGGGAAGCCGTAGGTGTCATACAGGCGGAAGGCGACGTCCCCGGGCAGCGCCTGGCGGTCCCCCAGCTTGGCCACCTCGTCGGCGAGCAGGCCCAGCCCGCGCTCCAGCATGGCCTTGAACCGGGTCTCCTCGAGGCGGAGCGTGTCGGTGATCAGCGACTCCGCGGCGGGCAGCTCGGGATAGGCCGCGCCCATCTGGCGGATCAGCACGGGCACCAGCCGGCCCATCACCGGGTCGGTGGTGCCCATCATGTGCAGGTGGCGCATGGCCCGGCGCATGATCCGGCGCAGCACGTAGCCGCGCCCCTCGTTGGACGGCAGCACGCCCTCCGCGATCAGGAACGAGGTGGAGCGCAGATGGTCGGCCACCACGCGGTGGCTGGCGCGGAACGGCCCGTCCGGCTCCTGCCCGGTGATCTCGGCGCTGGCCAGGATCAGCGCGCGGAACGTGTCGGTGTCGTAGTTGTCGTGCACGCCCTGCAGGATGGCGGCGAACCGCTCCATGCCCATCCCGGTGTCGATCGAGGGCCGCGGCAGGGCCACGCGGGTGCCGGGCGGCCCCTCCTCGTATTGCATGAACACCAGGTTCCAGATTTCGATGAAGCGGTCGCCGTCCTCCTCCGCGCTGCCCGGCGGCCCGCCCGGGATGCCGGGGCCGTGGTCGTAGAAGATTTCCGAACACGGCCCGCACGGCCCGGTGTCCCCCATGCGCCAGAAATTATCGGCGGTGGGGATGCGGATGATCCGCTCGTCCGGCAGCCCGGCGATGCGCCGCCACAGCGCGGCCGCGTCGTCGTCCTCGGAAAACACGGTGACCAGCAGCTTGTCGCGCGGCAAGGCGAAGTCCCGCGTCAGCAGCGTCCAGGCGAGTTCGATGGCGTCGGGCTTGAAGTAGTCTCCGAACGAGAAATTGCCCAGCATCTCGAAGAAGGTGTGGTGGCGCGCGGTGTAGCCGACATTGTCCAGGTCGTTGTGCTTGCCGCCGGCGCGCACGCATTTCTGCGCCGTCGTCGCCCGCGTATAGGGCCGCCGCTCGGCCCCGGTGAACACGTTCTTGAACTGCACCATGCCGCTGTTGGTGAACAGCAGCGTCGGGTCGTTGCGCGGCACCAGCGAGGAGGAGGGCACGGCGGTGTGCCCGTGGCGGGCGAAATAGCCGAGGAAGGTGGCGCGGATGTCGTTGCTGCTGACCATGATGGCCGGAAATAGCCGGAATGGCGGCCCAGGGCCAGCCTGCGTGGCCCCACCGTCAATGCGCCTTGAAACTCGCCCCTGCCGTGTTGGACCATAGGGTGAACGGTGGGGCATGGCCGATGAGCGGCAATTAGAGCTGGCAATACCAAGGCCGACAGGACCACGGCTGGTTCGGCGACGGCACCTCGCCTACGTCCGGCGCCGGCGACGCCGGGCCAAGTGGTGGCAACCCCCTCTTCGACCCGGCGAACGCCGCCCAACGCGTCGACTACGCTGCGCACAGTATCTTCATGCACGTTCCAGCTGCGACCCGCAGCCAGTGGTACCAAGCCGCCAACGCCACGAACCGCGAGCGCCTACAGACCGCCGTTGCCGCCTGGTATGGTGCCGCGGGGCTGGGCCGCGACGCATTCCGCGCGAGGTTCCTTGATCCCTCCACCAGCGATGAGACGGTCGACCGGCTACGCAGCGCCGCCAAAGCCATGGTGGAAGGCCGCAGCTATGCCGACCTTGCCAAAGCCGGTCGAGATTTAGCCGCTGCCGCCCAAGACGTCGGAGCGTACAAATGGTCGCGGTTCGCCAGCGACAGCAGCCAGAAGGCTGTCGCGGCGGTGTCCCGGGGCGAGGTCCCAGGGGTTATCAAAGCCAGCGCAGCCGATACGCCCCTTGAGTTCGGCGCGCTCGTTCTCGGCCTTCTCGCCATCCTGTGGGCCACGCGTCAAGCAGGCACATCGCAACCGGGCGGAAGCAGCCAGGCGGTGCCCAGTCCAGCCCCATCGACAGTCACAGAAGCTATCCCGCTTCCGCCTGCGACAGACGGAGAACCGGCGCCGGACCAGCCACAAACGAGCACCGGTGCAGATACACAGCCCGCCAAGCCCGACCATGGTCGCCTTGATTTGCCGGCCAACCCCGACGAGTTAAGCAAGGAAGGCTGGATCGAGACCACAAATCCTACAGCTGCTAAGACCGGACGTCGAGAGTTTGTAAATCCCAAAACAGGCGAAGAAATTTCTTTTGACAAGGGTCGGCCGGGTGAACCCGGCTTCCGAGGCAAGGATCACTATCACCGAAAAAATCCTACCTCGGCTGGAAAAAAAGATAGTAATCTCGACGTGAATGGTAACTCAGTCCCTGGTGGCAGCAAGCGCTCTCATATCATCCCCGGAGTGCAATAATGGACATCACTGACAAGCTTCGCGACATAAGTTTTCATGACTCAAATATCGTTAGAGTCTCTTGTCGTGATCGCGAGATCAAGCTGTATTTTGAAGACGTTGAGTATGACGAGCTCACTACTTCGATGCTCCTCAAAATCACAAACGTCACAGATATTTCAAAAGATGATGTTCCTATAAATTCCTTATCTATGGAAGCAACGAATGGCGAAGTGCTCGATCTTAATATCGATAACACTGTAGTCACTATAATTCTAAATTGGCACAGTTATAAACCTAGATCTCACGTTACGTGCGCCTACAAGATTTCTGGTCCAATTCTACGTTGCTATCTTGAACAAAATGATTGAAGAACCATTGACGCCTGAAAGTGCTAAATCTAATACAAACTGACCGGGCGCACAATCGGTATTATGCAAAGCGGCCTAAAAGATAGACGGATTGAGAGTACAAACTCGAAGGCGGCAAAGATCGGGCGTAGAGAGTTCATCAACGCGAAACAGGCGAGAGTTCGTTTGAGAAGCACCGACGGGCAATCCGGCGCAGCGCAGACTGCCCATTGCCATATGGTTATTTCTTTGATCCAAATACGAGCGGCAAGCCGAGTTGTAAACCTTGATGCAAACGCCGACAGAGGACCGTGGGATGCCCGCTAACACCGCCAGCAAAGTCACCGCGAAACATCTCTGCCGCGTGTTCCCTGGCACTGTCTACGCGGGCTACGAGCCGGCCGATAAGCCGTATCCCATCCACTTCATCTAGCATTACTGCTGACCATGATGGTCGAATAGCTGGAATGGCGGCCAGGGCCAGCCTGCGCGGCCCGACCGCCGATGCGCCTTGAAAGCCGGCCCTGCCGTGTTGGACCATAAGGGGAACAGCATGGCGTGAGCGATGAGCGGCAATCAGAGTTGGCAATATCTTGGCAATATCAAGGCCGGCAGGAACACGGCTGGTTCGGCGACGGCACCTCGCCCAAGTCGGCGTCCGGCGACGGCAGCGGCAGCCAAGCCGCGCCCAACCCGCTGTTCGACCCGGCAAATGCCGGCCAGCGGCTCGACTACGCGGCACACAGCATTTTCATGCGGGTACCGAGCAGCGAGCGCAGCCGTTGGACCGGCGCCGCCAGCAGCACCATCCGCCTTCAACTCGCGACCTCCGTCGCTGCGTGGTATGGCGCCGCCGGGCTCAGCCGCGACGCCTTCCGCGCCCGCTTCCTCGACCCCTCGATCAGCGACCAAACCGTGGACGACCTGCGCAGCGCCACGAAGGCCATCGTGGAGGGGGGCAGCTACGCGGACCTTGCCAAAGCCGGCAAGGACCTCGCGGCCGCGGCGCAAGGCATCGGCGTTTCCCGGTGGTCCCGCTTCGTCAGCGACAGCAGCCAGAAGGCGGTGGCGGCGGTGTCCCGGGGCGAGGTCCCGGGGGTGATCAAGGCCGATGCGCCGGGTCCGAGCGGCGCCACGGTGCTCGGCACCTTGGCACTCGTGGCGCCGGCGAACGCCTCGCGCGCGACACAGACTGCAGCGGCAGAACCGCAGGCCAAGGCCGGCCAGCCGTCACCCGCCAATCCGCCATTTCGTCTTATTGCAACGAAGCTCTACCCGGACACGGACACTGCGGCACTCAGGCCATACAAGATCGTCGCAATCCGTGGCTCGCTGGCAGCGGGCGATGGCAACCACCTCCGCCTCATCGCCACCATGGAAATCGCCGCCGCCGCCGACCGCGGCCTAACCCGCCCGCCGCTCGATTGAGCGGACGCCAGCGGTCTTGCCTCTAGACGTCACACACTCGTGACCGCGGCAGCGCGACGAGAGGCAAGCCAGGCGCCCCCACCAAGCCAGGCGCCCCCACATGGAGTTGTGGACGCGCGAGCACTGGAGAGACCGGATGGCGACGAAGATCAAAGGCGAGCACCACTTCACCTTCTACTACATCCTCGCCGCCGTCCTGCTGCTGCTGGGCGTGCAGGACTACCTGACCAGCGCCGGCGCCGGCGGTGTGGAAACCCTGCCCTACAGCCAGTTCGAGACCATGCTGCACGGCGGCCAACTCGACAACCTGGTGGTCAGCGACAACCGGATTGAAGGCACCGTCAAGAACGCGGCGAAGGGCCAGCCCAGCCGTTTCACCACCGTCCGGGTTGACCCGGCGCTCGCGCAATCATTCGAGACCAGCAAGGTCAGCTTCTCCGGCAGCCCGCCCGCCGGTTGGCTGTCCAGCGCCATCGGCTGGATCCTGCCGCTCGCCATCTTCTGGGGCATTTGGGGCCTGCTCGGCCGCCGCATGGCCTCGGGCATGGGTGGCGGCATGGGCGGGCTGATGAACATCGGCCGCAGCCGCGCCCGGGTCTATGCCGAAAGCGACACCAAGACCCGCTTCCCCGACGTGGCGGGCGCCGACGAGGCCAAGGACGAGCTGATGGAGATCGTCGAGTTCCTCAAGGCGCCGGAGCGCTACGGCCGGCTCGGCGCCCACGTGCCCAAGGGCGTGCTGCTGGTCGGCCCACCCGGCACCGGCAAGACCCTGCTGGCCCGCGCGGTGGCTGGCGAGTCGGGCGTGCCGTTCTTCTCCATCTCGGGCTCCGAGTTCGTCGAGATGATCGTGGGCGTGGGCGCCGCCCGGGTGCGCGACATGTTCACCCAGGCGCGCGCCAAGGCCCCCGCCATCATCTTCATCGACGAGATCGACACGCTCGGCGGCGCGCGCAACGGCCCGGCCATGGGCGGCCACGACGAGAAGGAGCAGACGCTCAACCAGCTCCTCTCCGAAATGGACGGGTTCGACCCCACCAGCGGCCTGGTCATCATCGGCGCCACCAACCGTCCCGAAGTGCTCGACCCGGCGTTGCTGCGCCCGGGCCGGTTCGACCGCCAGGTGCTGGTGGACCGCCCCGACCGCAAGGGCCGCGCGCAAATCCTCCGCATCTACCTGGAGAAGATCAAGCTCGCCGCCGGGGTCGAGGCCGACGCGATCGCGCAGATGACGCCGGGCTTCACGGGCGCCGACCTGGCGAACCTGGTGAACGAGGCGGCACTGCTCGCCACCCGGCACGACTCTGCCTCGGTGGTGTTGCTCGATTTCGAGGCCGCGATCGAGCGCCTAGTCGCCGGGCTCGAGAAGCGCAACCGGCTGATGAATGCCCATGAGCGCGAGATCGTGGCGCATCACGAGATGGGGCACGCCATCGCCGCCATGGTGCTGCCGGGCACCGACCCGGTGCACAAGATCTCCATCATCCCGCGCGGCATCGCGGCACTGGGCTACACCATGCAGCGCCCGACCGAGGACCACTTCCTGATGAGCCGGGATGAGCTGGTCAACCGCATCGTGGTGCTGCTGTCCGGCCGGGCGGCGGAGGAGGTGATCTTCCACCAGGTCTCCACGGGCGCGTCGGACGACCTGGTGAAGTCAACCGACATCGCGCGGTCCATGGTGATGCGGTTCGGCATGGACCCGACACTTGGCCAGATCGCCTACGAGACCGAGCGGAATGCCATGATGCCGACACGCGGGGTGGATTTGCGGCCGCGCAGCTACAGCGAGGACACCGCCGCCAGCATCGACGTCGCGGTGCGCAACCTAGTGGACAACGCCTATCAGGTAGCCCGGCGCATCCTGGCCAGCAACGAGGCGCTGCTGCGGCAGTCGGCCGCCAACCTGTTGGAAGTGGAGACGCTCAGCGGGGCGCAACTCGACGCCATTTCCACCGTGGTGAACCGCAGCGCCATCGAGCCGATGGCGCTGCCCGCGCCCAAGGCCGCCGAGTAGGGGGCGAGCGCATCGGGTCTCGCGGCCCGATGCGCCCAGCCTCGACCGGGCTTAGCGATAGAACGGATAGCCGTAACGGTATCCGTAGAACCCGGGATAGCCATAGAATCCCGGGAACCCGGGGCCGATGAACGGGCGGCCGTAGCCGGCAAAGCCATAGCCGGGGAAGCCATAGCCGCGGAATCCGTAGCCGTAGCCGCCGCGGAACCCGTAGCCATAGCCGCCACGGAAGCCATAGCCCCCACCATAGTAGCCACCGCGCGCCAAGGCCGGCGTGGCGCCCAAAGCAAGCACGAGGCCAGCGGCGGCTGCCAGTTTTGCAATTCGCTTCATCGCATGCTCCTTCTGTGCCCTAGCAAATGGCAGTGCGTGGCCGCCGTTCAAAGCAAGGCCGCGTGTGCGCCACCGCGCTGGCCGCGAGGATCAGCCGCTGACCGGCGCCCGCTGCACGCCGCCGCCGGGAGGCAGCAGGCCCTTCTGCTGCAAACAGCGTTGCACCGCGTCCATCTTGGCGTATTTCAGCGCATTCAGGTGCGTGAGGCGGTAACCGTCGCTGCCGGCCCCGTCGGCGATCATGCTGCGCACTGTCGGGTCGGCATAGACCTGGCCCTCGCATTGCGGCGGGATCGACACCTGCGGCCCGCTGTCGAACGCGCCGCAGCCGGCCAGCAGCAAAGGCAAAGCGAGCCAGAGCGTGCGCCTCATGCCGCCAACCAATCCTCGATCAGCCGGCGGGCGATGCTGTCGGCGCGCGGCAGGGCGAAGTCGTGCGCCGCCGGGTCGGCCAGCTCGGCGCGGGTGAACCAGCGGGCGTCCACCAGCTCGGTGGTGTCGACCTGGATCGTCTCGGTCAGCGCCTCGGCATAGAAGCCCAGCATGATGTTGCCCGGGAACGGCCAGGGCTGGCTGCTGTGGTAGACCACGCTGCCCACCCGCACGCCGCTCTCCTCGAGCACCTCGCGCGCCACGGCCTCTTCCAGGCTCTCGCCCGGTTCCACAAAGCCGGCCAGGGTGGAATACATCATGGTGGTGGGGTTCATGGTGCGGAAGCGCTGCGAGTGGCCCAGCAGCACCCGGTCGGCCTGCGCCACCAGCATGATCACCGCCGGGTCGGTGCGGGGGAAGTGGTGCGTGCTGCAGCCGCTGCACACCATCACGTGCCCGGCCTGGGTGGGCTCGCAGGCGGCGCCGCACAGGCCGCAGAACTTGGTGCGGCTGCGCCAGTGCATCAGCGCGCGGGCATGGGCGAGGATGGCGGCTTGGTCCGCCGGCAACCCGGCCGCCGCCCCGCGCAGCTCGGTGAACTCGCCCGCGCCTGGGGGCAGCAGCGGCACCGGGTCGTCGATGGTGCTGAGGTCGACGGCGAAGCTGGCCACGTCGCCGGCCATGCCGAGGAAGGCCCAGGGCAACGCGTCGAAGCTCAGCGCGTGCGGGAAGATGGCTTCCGGCGCCCCGTCCGCCGCCGCGCGCAACAGGTTGCGGCCGCGCCAGATCGGCACGAAGCGGCTGGTGGGCGCGGCGAGCGCGGCGTCAATCCAGGCCGGGTCGGTGCGGCGGTGGCCGGCGCGGTCGAGCGGGTTGCCGGTGTAGGCGTTCGGCCGGGCGGCGGCGATGGGTTTGGCGGGCGTGCTCATGCGTGGCGGACCCTCGCATGGCAGGGGATCGGCAGCAACCGCGCCGCCGCTTGCTCCACCCCCCTATGTCCGTGGTAGAGAGGCAGCGGGAGGCCGGACATGGACGGGCGCCTTGCCAACCCGGTCAGGTCCGGAAGGAAGCAGCCGCAGCGAGTTTCCGCTTGGGTCGTGGCCCGGTCTCCCACCCTTTCCCCCAACCCGTGAGGTCTGGCGGCGCGCATGTCTGGCCTGTTTGGAGATGCGCCGGCCGACACGCTGCCTGAACCGCCCGCAACGGGGGCCGGGCTGTTCGGCGACGCGCCCGCCGCAGCGGCCACGCCCTACCGGGTGTTGGCGCGCAAGTATCGCCCCATCGGGTTTGCCGACCTGATCGGTCAGGACGTGATGGTGCGCACGCTGCGCAACGCCTTCACGCTGAACCGGATCGCCCACGCCTTCATGCTCACCGGCGTGCGCGGCGTGGGCAAGACCACCACCGCTCGCATCATCGCCCGCGCGCTGAACTGCATCGGGCCGGACGGCGCGGGCGGGCCGACCGCCGAACCCTGCGGCGTCTGCCCCAATTGCGTGGCGATCCTGGCCGACCGCCACCCGGACGTGATCGAGATGGACGCCGCCACCCGCAACAAGGTGGACGACGCGCGCGAGATCATCGAGGCGGTGCGCTATAAGCCGCTGCAGGCGCGCACCAAGGTGTTCATCCTCGACGAAGTGCACATGCTGACCACCCAGGCCTTCAACGCCCTGTTGAAGACGCTGGAGGAGCCGCCGCCGCACATCACCTTCATCTTCGCCACCACTGAAATCCGCAAAGTGCCGATCACGGTGCTGTCCCGCTGCCAGCGCTTCGACCTGCGGCGGATTTCGGTGGCCGAACTCGGCGGCCTGTTCAGCCGCATCGCCGCCACCGAGCGCGTGGCGGTGGCCCCGGGCGCCATCGACCTGCTGGCGCGGGCGGCGGACGGCTCGGCGCGCGACGGGCTGAGCCTGCTCGACCAGGCCATCGCCCGCATGGAGGCGGACGAGGTCACCGCCGCCGAGGTGGCCGACATGCTGGGCCTGGCCGACCGCCAACTCGTGTTCGAGCTGATGGAGGCGGTGGCCGCCGGGGACGTGCCGGCCGCCCTCGCCATCACCGACCGGGCGCACGAGTTCGGCGCCGACCTGGGCACCGTGCTGGGGGACCTGCTGGAGCTGGTGCACACGCTGACCCGGCTGCGCACAGTGCCCGGGCTGCGGGATGGCCCGGGGCTGCCCGAGATCGAACGCACCCGCGGCGCGGCGCTGGCGGACCAGCTTTCGGTGCCTGTGCTGTCCCGCGCCTGGCAGATGCTGCTGAAGGGCGTGGCCGAGGTGGATAGCGCGCCGGACCGCCGCGCCGCCGCCGAGATGGTGCTGATCCGGCTGTGCCACGTGGCCGACGCGCCCACCCCGGGCGAGCTGGTGCGCAGCCTGAGCGCAAACCCGCCCCCGCCCCCCTCGGGCGGCGCGCGCCGGGCCGTGGGCGGCGGCACGGTGGCGCAAGCCGACCCGGTGGCCATGCCTGTCGCAGCACCCGCGCGCCCGCAGCCGGCCAGCTTTCGCGACGTGGTGGCGCTGTGCTCGGGGCTCGACCCGACCCTGCACAGCCACCTGCTGCACTCGGTGCACATCGTGCGCTTCGCCGCCAATGTGATCGAGCTGCGGCCCGAGCCCGGCGCCCCGCGCGACCTGGCGCCCCGCCTCGCCGCCCTGCTGCTGGCCGAAACCGGCGCGCGTTGGACCATTGCCCTGTCCACCGCGCCGGGCGAGCCCACCTTGGCCGAGCGCGGCCGCGAGGCGGACGCCGTGCGGCGGGACGCAGCGCAGCAGCATCCGCTGGTGGTCGCCATCCTGGAGGCCTTTCCCGGCGCCAAGCTCGGCCGGGTGCACGACGCGAGTGCAGACGCCTACGGCTTGCCGCCACCCGTTGCCCTGGGCGAGCCCGACATGCCCGATTTCGCCGCGCCGGACGCCGAGCCGGCCGACCTGATGGAGGAGTGAGCCAAGATGAAGAACCTCGCCGGACTGATGAAGCAGGCCAGCCAGATGCAGTCCAAGATGGCCGAGATGCAGGCTAAGCTCGAGGAGATGGAGATCGCGGGCGAGTCCGGCGCCGGCATGGTGCACGTGACGCTGTCGGGCAAGGGCGACCTCAAGCGCGTCAAGCTCGACCCCAAGCTGCTCGACCCGGCGGAGGCGGAGATGCTGGAGGACCTGCTGGTCGCCGCCCATGCCGACGCGCGCCGCAAGCTCGAGGCCGAGACCGCGGCCGAGATGGAGCGCGTCACCGGCGGCATGCAGCTCCCTGGCGGGATGAAGCTGCCGTTCTGACTCCACAACAACCGTTCGGGCATGATTACGACATCTGCCTTCTCCCTCTTCCAGAGGGAGAGGGCTGTTTGCCATGGCAAACGGGGGAGGGTCGCCCCGCCACGATCCCGCCCGGGCTATGAACGCGCCCGAGATCGAGCACCTCATTACCCTGCTGTCACGCCTGCCCGGCCTCGGCCCGCGCAGCGCCCGCCGCGCCGCCTTGCGGCTGCTGCAGCAGCCGCAAGCCCGCATCCTCCCCCTCGCCAGCGCCTTGGCCGATGCCGCCCGCACCGTGCGCACCTGCAGCCTGTGCGGCAATCTGGACAGCCGCGATCCCTGCACCATCTGCGCCGACCCGGCGCGCGAGCGCACGCTGATCTGCGTTGTGGAGGGGGTAGGTGACCTCTGGGCGCTCGAGCGTGCCGCGGTCCACCCCGGGCTCTACCATGTGTTGGGAGGAACGCTGTCGGCGTTGGGCGGGGTCACGCCGGAGGACCTCAACCTGCGCCCGCTGTTCACCCGCATCGAGGACGGCGGGGTGGCGGAGGTGATCCTCGCCCTCGGCGCCACCGTGGACGGCGCCAGCACCGCGCACTATTTGGCCGAACGGCTGCACCCGCTGGGCGTCACCGTCACGCGGGTGGGCCATGGCATGCCGATCGGCGGCGCGCTGGACGTGCTGGATGACGGCACGCTCGGCGCGGCGATCAAAGCGCGGCGGCCTGCCTAGCTCATGAAGGTGATGGAGGTCATCAACGTCGACTTCTCCATGCGCCACTTCCTATTGCCGCTGATGCGCGGCATCCGGGCGCGGGGCCACGAGGTGGTCGGCGTGGTGGCGGAGGGGCCGTTGCTGGCCGACATCCGCGCGGAAGGCTTCCGCATCGTGCCGGCGCCGTTGGTGCGGCGGCTATCGCTGGCCGGCCAATTGCGGGCCTGCTGGGCGCTGGTGGCGCTGATGCGGCGGGAGCGGCCCGACCTGGTGCATGGCCACATGCCGATTAGCGGCCTGCTGGCCCGGCTCGCCGCGCGCCTCGCCGGGGTGCCGCGGGTGGCCTATACCTGCCACGGCTTCCTGTTCAACCAGCCGGCGCCGTGGCCACGCCGGGTCGCCTCGCTACTGGCCGAATGGCTCGGCGGCCGCCTGACCGACGTGTTCCTCACCGTATCGCAGGAGGAAGCGGCCGACGCGCGCCGGCTCGGCATCGCCCGCAACGCGGTGGCTGTGGGCAACGGGCGCGACCCGGCGTTGTTCCACCCCGACCCTGCCGCCCGCCAACGCATCCGCGCCGAACTGGGCGTGGCGGAGCAGCGCGTGGTGATCGCCGCCGTGTCCCGCCTGGTGCGGCACAAGGGCTACCCCGAACTGTTGGCCGCGATACAGCACGTGCCCGGCGCCGAGCTCTGGGTCGTGGGTGAGCGCCTGGCCAGCGACAGGGGGCTGGACCTCGGCCACGCGCTCGATGCCGGCGTGGCGGCGGGACGGGTGCGGCGCCTGGGCTACCGCACCGACGTGGCGGCGGTCCTGGCGGCGGCCGACATCTTCGCCCTGCCCAGCCACTTCGAAGGCCTGCCGATGTCGGTGATCGAGGCGATGCTGACCGGCCTGCCCGTGGTCACCACCCGCATCCGCGGCCCGCGCGAGCAGGTGGTGGACGGCGCCACCGGCTTGCTGGTGCCGCCGGGCGCGGTGGCGCCGCTGGCCGACGCGCTCAACCGCTTGGCGGGGGACGCCGCGCTGCGGGCCACGCTGGGAGCCGCCGGCCGCGCCCGCGCCCTGGAACACTACGACGAGGCCGTCGTGGTAGCCCGCACGCTAGACCTGCTCGGGCTGTAGCTAGCTGCCGCGATAGGTGGAATACGCCCCGGGGCTGACCAGCAGCGGCACGTGGTAGTGCGCTTCCGGCTCCGAAATGGTGAAGCGGATCGGGATTATGTCGAGGAACGGCGCCGCCTCGGCGAAATAGCGGCCGACGTCGAACTCCAGCTCATACACGCCCGCGCGCAGCGGCATGCCGGACAGCAGCGGCGCATCGGTGCGCCCATCCACGTTGGTCACCGCCTGCGCGAGCGCCGGGCCGCCGGCCTCCTGCAGCGTCAGCCGCACCCCGGCCGCGGGCCGCCCGCGCGCAGTGTCCAGCACGTGGGTGGTGAGCCGGCCATGCACCGGCGGCATCCCGGGGCCGGTCACCAGGTCGGCCAACCGGAGCCGGGTGATGAAGCCCACTTCCTGCAGCGCCTGGGCCAGCTCGGCGGATCGCTCCCCCTGGGCGCGCCGGCGGAACTGGGCCAGCAGCGACCGCCGGGTATGGCGCCGCACGCAGAGGATGAAGGGGAAGCCGAAGCGGGCGGCGTAGCTGGCGTTGAGCTGCCCGATCTCGGCAGCCTCCTTGCCGGCGCGATCCAGCCCCAATCCCGCCTGTTCCGCTTGCGACTCGGCGGTCACCGCGCCACGCCGCGCCGCGTCGCCCGCCAGCTCCGGATGTCCACGCAGGAACGCCAACAGGGTTGGCTCGGGGGCTGCCTGCACTGCCGCCAGCAGCGCCGCATGCAGCGCCGCGACGCTGGCAAACGGCCGCCCCGCCGCCGCCTGCGCCGCCACCCAGGGCGCGCGCTCGAATACGCCGCCCAGCACCGCGGCGAACTCGGCGGCGGGGAGCTGGTTCAGCGCCTCCAGCGTCACGGCCGTGGGCGTCCCCACGGCCGCATCCGCCGATGTCACCGGATCGCGCGCAGGACGGAGCGGTCCTCGCCGGCCAGGCCGCGATAGACGGCGAGGTAGTCGGTGGCCATGCGGCGGGCGGTGAAGCGCTCCTCGAAGCGGCGGCGCACGCGTGCGCGGTCCAACGTGTGAAGCTTCTGCACCGCGGCCACGGCGCCCACCATGTCCTCGACGATGAAGCCGGTCACGCCGTCCTCGACGATCTCCGGCACCGAGCCGCGATTGAACGCGATCACCGGCGTGCCGCAGGCCATGGCCTCGATCATCACCAGGCCGAACGGCTCCGGCCAGTCGATCGGCATCAGCAGGCCGATGGCGCCGGACAGGAAGGCGGGCTTGTCGCGGTCCGAGATCTCACCGATCATTTCGACGTTGGGCAGTTCGAGCAAGTGGCGGATGTGCTTGTCGAAGTAGACCTTGTCGGCCACGTCCACCTTGGCCGCGAGCTTGATCGGCAGTCCGCAGGCCTGGGCGATGTTGATGGCGCGGTCGGGGCACTTCTCCGGCGCGATGCGGCCGAGGAAGGCGAGGTAGCCGGCCGGGTTGCCCACCGGCGTCAGCAGGTTCTCCGGCAGGCCATGCAGCACGGTGTCCACGAAGTGCGCTTGCGGCAGCGGGCGGCGCTGGCTGTCCGAGATGCTCACCACGGGCACGTTGGGGAACATGTCGAACACCGGCTGCAGCTCCGGCAGGTCGAGCCGGCCATGCAGCGTGGTGACGAACGGGGTGCGCTGGCGGCCGAACAGGCTGAACGGCCAGTAGTCCATGTGGAAGTGCAGCACGTCGAAATCTTCCGCCTGCCGCCGCACGGTCTCCATCAGCAGCATGTGCGGCGCGATCGGGTCGCGGATCGCCGGGTCAAGCCGGAGGGCGCGCGGCCAGGCGGCATGCAGCTTGGCGCTGGTGACGGAGTCGCCGCTGGCAAACAGCGTCACGTCGTGGCCGAGCGCCACCAGTTCCTCGGTGAGGAACGACACGACCCGCTCGGTGCCGCCGTAGAGCTTGGGCGGAACGGCTTCGTGGAGCGGAGCAATCTGGGCTATGCGCATCGTCGGCAACTCCTTGCATCTAACGTCCAACTACACGTCGATCGGGGCATCATTACGGCGTGGACGCCATTATCCGGCCAAAGTCGCCGGCTATTGCTGTCGTCAGTCGAGGGGCGGCCGCCATCCGTGATCCATCACGATAATGTTGGCCAGGTCCAGAGAGACGAACGTGAGACCAATGCCGGAACCGTGCGTCAGCGTAGCGACGGGTTCGGCGTGGGGTGTGGCGGCGAAGAGGGGGTGCAGTGATGGGCCGAAATGATCCGCAAGCCGTCGATGTTGGACAGCGCCCGATGGCGTTCATGTTGCGCTACATCCGCCGCCATGCCGTGGCGCATGCCATCGTGCTGGTGTCGGTGGTGTTGGCGGTGGGCTGCTCCATCGCTTCGCAATACTCGGTCAAGCACCTGGTCGACACGCTGACCGCCGGCCAGCATGGCCCGGTGTGGACGGCGTTCATCATCCTGGCGGTGCTGATCGGGGCGGACAACATGCTGTGGCGTGTTGGCGGCTGG
This sequence comes from Acetobacteraceae bacterium, assembly GCA_965199105.1. Lineage (GTDB taxonomy): Bacteria > Pseudomonadota > Alphaproteobacteria > Acetobacterales > Acetobacteraceae > LMUY01. Next base: position 3,939,641 of record CBDAQO010000002.1, read on the forward strand.
GTCGCCTCGCACTGCTTCGTCGCGGTGACGGGTGACCTGCGGCGCGACCTGTTCCACCACCTCACCGGCCACTCGCCGAGCTACTTCGCGGACCGGCCACCAGGTACGCTGGCTGGCCGCATCACGGCGACGGGCAACGCGATCTACACGGTCGAGAACACCTTTGCCTGGAACGTGCTCCCGCCCTTGCTGGCGGTCGCCGGGTCGATCGCGGTCATGATCACGGTGAGCCCGATGATGGCCATCGCGCTGATCGCGGTGTCGGCAGTGCTCGCCTTCGCGCTGAGCCGGCTCGCCGCCCGGGGCCGGCCGCTGCACCATCAATATGCGACCGACGCGGCGGCGGTGGATGGCGAGTTGGTCGACGTGATCAACAACATGCCGCTGGTGCGCGCGTTCGGCGCCACGCTGCGGGAGCGGCAGCGCTTCAGCGCCCGGGTGGAGCAGGAGATGGCCACCCGCGGCCGGTCGCTGCGCTACCTGGAGAAGCTGCGCCTGTTCCATGCCGCGATCACCGCCGGGCTGACGGCGGGGCTGCTCGCCTGGGCCATCCTGCTGTGGGAAAACGGCTCCGCCACCTCGGGGGATGTGGTGCTGGTGACCTCGCTCGGCTTCACCATCCTGCACGGCACGCGGGACTTGGCGGTGGCCCTGGTGGACACCATCCAGCACGTCGCCCGCTTGTCGGAGGCGCTGGCCACCCTGCTGCTGCCGCACGAGCTGGTGGACGCCCGCGAGGCGCGTCGGCTGGAGACGGCGCGGGGCCGGGTCGAGTTCCGCAACGTCACCTACGCCTACCCGGCGAGCAGCCAGGCCGTGCTGGACGATTTCAGCGTCAGCATCGAGGCGGGCACGCGGGTTGGGCTGGTGGGTCGTTCGGGCTCGGGCAAGTCCACCGTGTTGTCGCTGCTGCAGCGGTTGCGGGACGTGCCGTCCGGCCTGATCCTGATCGACGGGCATGACATCGCCACGCTGACCCAGGAGAGCCTGCGGGACGCGATCGGGGTGGTGCCGCAGGACGTGTCGCTGTTCCACCGCTCGGTGATGGACAACATCCGCTACGGCCGCCCGGATGCGACCGATGCGGAGGTGAAGGCTGCGGCCGAGGCGGCGAGCTGCCGCCAGTTCATCGAGGCGCTGCCGGAGGGCTACGACACGGAAGTGGGTGACCGCGGGGTGAAGCTGTCCGGTGGGCAGCGGCAGCGGCTGGCGATTGCGCGCGCCTTCCTGCGCAACTCGCCCATCCTGCTGCTGGACGAAGCCACCAGCGCGCTCGACTCCGAGTCGGAAGCGGCGGTGCAGCGGGCGCTAAACCGGCTGATGCAAGGCCGCACCGTGATCGCGGTGGCACATCGGTTGTCGACCCTGCAGGACTTCGACCGCATCCTGGTGATGCAGTCCGGCCGCGTCCTGCAGGACGGCACGCCCGACGAGCTGGAGCGCAGCAACGGCCCGTTCCGCGACCTGCTGCGTCGCCAGTCGCGGGAGATCGCGATGTTGGCGGCGGACTGAACGCGATCGGGGGCGCAAGCTCCCGATTTCGCTTGAGGCTGGGACACACATAGTGTACACAAACACTGGGTGGAGGTGGTGTGATGACAGTGTCAAGCCAGCTTGCGGTTGGCGTGCGGGAGCTTCGGGGCAACCTGACGCACTATCTGCGCGAGGCGCGTGAAGGCCGGTCGGTGCTGATCACCTCGCATGACACGGTGATCGCCGAGCTGCGCGCGCCCTCCCCCGAGTTCCTCCCGGTGCGGGAAGCGGGGGCGTTGCGGGGCCAAATTCAGATGGCGGACGATTTCGACAGCCTGCCCGAGGACATCCTCGACGCGATCGAGGCCTGACCCGGCGGCCGAGGCGTGAGCGCTTCGGCCACTCGGCCCCGCTACCTGCTCGACACGCACGCCCTGCTCTGGTGGCTGGTGGACGACCCGCGGCTCGGTCCCCGGATGCGCGCCATCATCGCCACCCCGGCCAACGAGATCATGGTCAGCACCGTCAGCCTATGGGAGATCGTGATCAAGATCCGCATCGGCAAACTGGCGGCCGACGTGGGCGCCATCGAGCGGGCGATCGGGCGGTTCGACATCGAGCGGCTCGACCTGCTACCGCAGCACCTCACCACCCTGGCCAGCTTGCCGACGCATCACCGGGACCCGTTCGACCATCTGCTGATTGCACAGGCCATCACCGAAGACGCGGCATTCGTCTCGCAGGACGAGGTGATGGCGCGCTACCCCGTCCGCCTCGAGCGCTGCGGCCCGGCGTAACCCGCTACATGCCCTTCGGCAGCGCCCGCTCCACCAGCCGCGCATAGAGACCGGCGCCGAACGGGATCGCATCGTCGTTGAAGTTGTAACGCGGGTGGTGCGGGTTGAAGCCGTCGCCGTTGCCGACCAGGATGTAGGCGCCCGGCACCTTCTGCATCATGAAGGCGAAATCCTCCGAGCCCATCGTCGGCCCCTTGTTGCGGTCCACCGCGGTCTCGCCCACCAGCTCGGCCGCGGCGTCGGCATAGGCGGCGGTGTGCTCGGGGTGGTTCTCCAGCGGGGCGAAGATCAGCCGGAAGTCGAGCTTGGCGGTGGCCCCGAACCCGGCCGCCACGCCCTCCACCACGCCGCGCATGCGCTCCTCGATGCGCGCCATCACGTCCATGTTGAACGCCCGCGCGGTGCCCGCCATCACGGCGCTCTGCGGCACCACGTTGTAGGCGTCCCCTGCCACCACCTTGGTCACGCTCACCACCGCCGTCTCCGAGGCGGGCAGGTTGCGTGACACCACCGATTGCAGCGCGGTGCCGATGTGGCAGGCGGTGAGCGCCGGGTCGATGCTGTGCTCGGGATGCGCGCCGTGCGAGCCGCGGCCTTCGATGTGGATGTCGAAGAACGCGCCGCCGGCCATCGCGGGGCCTGGGCAGATGGCGTATTGGCCCACGGCCATGTTGGGGCGGTTGTGCATGCCGTAGACCGCGTCGCACGGGAAGCGCTCGAACAGGCCGTCCTCCAGCATGGCCAGGGCGCCGCCGATGCCCTCCTCGCCTGGCTGGAAGATGAAGTGCACGGTGCCGTTGAAGTCGCGCGTTTCGGCCAAGTAGCGGGCGGCGCCGAGCAGCATGGTGGTGTGCCCGTCATGCCCGCAGGCATGCATCACGCCCGGGGTGCCGCTCTTATAGGGCAGGTCGTTGGCTTCCAGGATGGGCAGCGCGTCCATGTCCGCCCGTAGCCCGATGCGGCCCTGCCCGTTGCCGGACCGCAGCACGCCGACCACGCCCGTCTTGCCCACGCCGCGATGCACCTCGATGCCCCAGGATTCGAGCTGCGCCGCCACCTGCGCCGCCGTGCGATGCTCCTCCAAGCCGAGCTCCGGATGGGCATGCAGGTCGTGGCGGAACGCGGTGAGCTCGTCGTGGTAGCGGCGGATGTGGTCGATGGCGGACATACAAGCTCCCCTCGAGTGCTGCATTGCGGTTACAGCACGCCCCTGCCCGCCATGCCAGTGATTGACCCGGCGTGCGACCGCCGTTACTCCCCGCCGCTTCGCATGGGGGGTAACCGGATGGCAAAGGCCGCAGTTATGGACGACGTGCTCGATGACGCGACGGAGAACGATGCCAAGGTGGGCGGCATCGCGGCCGACCGGCTGCGCAGCATCATCGAGCGCGTCGAGCGGCTGGAGGAGGAGCGCCGCGCCCTGGCCAGCGACATCAAGGACATCTTTTCCGAAGCGAAATCAGCCGGGTTCGACGTAAAGGTGATCCGCCAGATCATCCGCATCCGCAAGCAGGAGCCAGCCGACGTGGAGGAGCAGGAGAGCCTGCTCGACATCTACCGCCGCGCGCTGGGGATGTAGCGCCGGCTCACACGGCGTGGTCCGGCCGCTGCAGGCAGGTGTCGGCCATGGCGGCGGTCTCCACCTGGAACGTGCAGTGATGGATGCCGAACTCGTCATGCAGCAGGGTGCAGGCGGTCGGCACCAGGGCGACCGCCTGCTCTCCCGCCACCAAGTGGGCCGTCACCGCGGTCTGGGTGGTGGAGAGCGCCCAGATGTGCAGGTCGTGCACCTCGGTCACGCCGGGCAGGCCGGCCAGGCGCAGGCGCACGGCCGCCGGGTCGATCCCGCGCGGCACCGCATCCATCGCCAGCGCGATCGCCTCGCGCAGGATGCCCCAGCTTCCCACCAGGATGACGGCGGCGATGCCGAGGCTGGCCACCGGGTCGAGCCACAGGGCGCCAGTGCGGGTGATCAGCCAGGCCGCGACCAGCACGCCGGCCGACACCCCGGCGTCACCCGCCAAGTGCAGGAAGGCGGCGCGCAGGTTCAGGTCGTGATGGCTGCCGCGCATGAACATCAGGGCGACGCCGCCATTGATCAGGATAGCCGCCGCCGCCACCGCCATCACCGCGCCCCCGGCCACCGGCGCCGGGTGGAGCAGGCGCTGCACCGCCGCCACCGCGATCGCCCCGGTGCCGACCAGCAGCACGCTCGCGTTCAGCAGCGCAGCGAGGATGCTCCCGCGGCCCCAGCCATAGGTCTGCCGGACGGTCGGACCGCGCCGGGCCATAATGGTGGCGGCCCAGGCCAGCAGCAGCCCCAGCGTGTCGCCCAAATTATGCACCGCGTCGGCCAGTAGGGCGGTTGAGTGGCCCCAACTGCCCACCCCCACCTGGAGCAGTACCAACAGGGCGTTCAGCCCAACTCCGGTGGCGAAGGCGGCGCCGAAACTGCCGTGCTCCGGCCCATGGTCATGCGCGTGAAGATGTGACATGGCGCGAAGCTTAGCCGCCGTGGCGCGGAGTGCTAACCCCCCGCATACGTCCGGGCGCCCTTTGACGGAGTGATCCGCCACCTTAGATGCACGCTATGACCGCAAGCCATTCCCCGACCCCACCGCCGATGGCCCCGGAAGGTTCCGCGTCGGCCGTCGCCAGCAGCGCGCTCCCTGCCTGGGACCTGTCCGACCTCTATCCCGGCATTACCAGCCCGCAGATCACCGCCGACCTGGACCAGGTGGCCGCGCAGGCAAGGGAGTTCGCCGCGCGCCATAGCGGCAAGTTGGCCAGCCTGTCCGGCGCCGACCTGGCCGCGGCACTGGCCGACTACGAGCGGATGGAGGAGCGGCTCGGGCGGGTGATGTCCTACGCCCAACTGCAGTTCAGTGGCGACAGCACCGACGCGGTTATTGGCGGCTTCATGCAGTCCTGCTCCGAGCGGGTCACCACCATCAGCTCGGACATGCTGTTCTTCTCGCTCGAGCTGAACCGGCTGGAGGACGCCGAACTCGAGCAAAAGCTGGCCGACCCGGCGCTAGCCCGCTGGCGCCCGTTCCTGCGCGACCTGCGCGTGTTCCGCCCGCACCAGCTTCCGGATGAGGCGGAGAAGCTGCTGCACGAGAAGTCGGTCACCGGCGCGCAAGCCTGGTCCCGCCTGTTCGACGAGACCGTCGCCGGCATGCGCGTTCCCTTCCGGGACGAGACGCTCACGGTGAGCGACGTGCTGAACAAGCTGTCCGACCGCGACCGCACGGTGCGGCAGGCGGCGGGCCAGGCGATCGGGGCGGCGTTCGGCGAGCGGATCAAGCTGTTCAGCCTCATCACCAACACGCTGGCCAAGGACAAAGCGATCACCGATGGTTGGCGCCGCTACCCGCGCCCGTCCAGCAGCCGCAACCGGGCCAACATGGTGGAGGACGAGGTGGTGGACGCGCTGGTCGCCGCCGTTTCGTCGGACTACGGCCGCTTGTCGCACCGCTACTACCAGATGAAGGCGGGCTGGATGGGCCTGCCCAAGCTGCAGCACTGGGACCGCAACGCCCCGCTGCCAGGCGACGACGACCGTGTTATACCGTGGGACGAGGCGCGCCAGCGGGTGCTGACATCCTATGGCGCGTTCAGCCCCGAGTTGGCCGATGTCGGCGGCCGCTTCTTCGCCAAGCCGTGGATCGACGCCGGGTTGCGCCCGGGCAAGTCCGGCGGCGCCTTCGCCCACCCGACCGTGCCCTCCGCGCACCCCTATCTGCTGCTAAACTACCACGGCCGCGCGCGGGACGTGATGACGCTGGCGCATGAGCTGGGCCATGGCGTGCACCAGGTGTTGGCTGGGCAGCAGGGCTATCTGCAATGCAGCACCCCATTGACCCTGGCCGAAACCGCCAGCGTGTTCGGCGAGATGCTCACCTTTCGCGCCCTGCTGGACGCCGAGACCGACCCCGCGCGGCGCCGGCTGATGCTGGCGGGCAAGGTGGAGGACATGCTGAACACGGTGGTGCGCCAGACCGCGTTCTACCAGTTCGAGGCCCGGCTGCACGATGCGCGCCGCAACGGCGAGCTGTTGCCGGAGCAAATCGGCGCCATCTGGCGCGGGGTGCAGACCGAGAGCCTCGGCCCGGCCTTCGAGTTCACCCCCGACTACGACGTGTTCTGGGCCTACGTGCCGCACTTCGTGCACTCGCCGTTTTACGTCTATGCCTACGCCTTCGGGGACTGCCTGGTGAACGCGCTCTACGGCGTGTTCCAGGACGGCCACCCCGGCTTCCAGGCCAAATACCTCGACATGCTCCGCGCCGGCGGCACCAAGCGCCACAAGGAGCTGCTCGCCCCGTTTGGCCTGGACGCCTCCGACCCGGCGTTCTGGCGGCGTGGCCTGGACGTGATTGCCGGCTTCATCGATGAACTGGAGCGAACCGCTTGAGCGAAGATCGACCCAACATCTTCGGCGAAGTGCGCCGCATGGCCCGGACCTCCGGCGCGGTGGGCGGCATCGCCGCGCGCTTCGCCGGGCAGCGCGTGTTCGGCATGAAGGGCAATCAGGCCGCCCATGCGGAGGACCTGAAAGCCATCCTCGGCGGCTTGAAGGGGCCGCTGATGAAGGTGGCGCAGTTCATGTCCACCATCCCCAACGCGCTGCCGGAAGAATACGCGTCCGAGCTGGCGCAACTGCAGGCCAACGCGCCGGCGATGGGCTGGAGCTTCGTGCGCCGGCGCATGGCGGGTGAGCTGGGCACGGATTGGCAGACCAAGTTCCAAAGCTTCGGCCAGGACGCCGCGGCCGCCGCCAGCCTGGGCCAAGTGCATCGCGCCACCCTGCCGGACGGCACCGACGTCGCCTGCAAGCTGCAGTATCCGGACATGGCGAGCACGGTGGAGGCCGATCTGCGGCAGCTCCGGCTGGCGATGTCGCTCTACAAGCGGATGGACAGCGCCATCAACTCGGACGACATCTACGCCGAGCTGGCCGAGCGGCTGCGCGAGGAGCTGGATTACCGGCGCGAGGCGGCGCAGATGCGGCTCTACGGGGCCATGCTCGAGGGCGACCCGTTCGTCAGCATCCCCAAGCCGGTCGACAGCCATTCCACCGGCCGGCTGCTGACCATGACCTGGCTTGAGGGGCGCGGGCTGCAGCGCCTGCTGGACGAGGGCATGGAGCAGGAGCACCGCGATCGGCTGGCCACGTCGATCTTCCACGCTTGGTACGTGCCGCTCTATCAATACGGTGTCATCCACGGCGACCCGCATCTCGGCAACTACCAGGTGCGCGCCGATTACGGGCTGAACCTGCTGGATTTCGGCGCCATCCGGGTGTTCCCGGTCAAGTTCGTGCGCGGCGTGATCGACCTCTACGAGGCCATTCGCGACGAGGACATGGACCGCGCGCACCACGCCTACGAGCAGTGGGGCTTCACCGGCCTGTCGCGCGAGAAGATGGAGCTGCTGAACCAGTGGGCGCGCTTCATCTACGAGCCGCTGCTGACCGACCGGGTGCGGCTGATCCAGGAGCACGGCAGCCCGGATTACGGCCGCGAGGTGGCGGAGAAGGTCTACGAGGGCCTGAAGGCGACCGGCGGCGTGCGGCCACCGCGCGAGTTCGTGCTGATGGACCGTTCCGCGATCGGTCTGGGCAGCGTGTTCCTGCGGCTGAAGGCCAAGCTGAACTGGTCGCGCCTGTTCCACGAGATGGTCGACGGGTTCGACTCGGAGACGGTGTCGGCGCGGCAGGCGGCGGCGTTGGCGACGGCGGGGGTGCCGCAAACCGTGTAGCGATCTAGCGGCGCAGCACGGTCTTGGTGCTCGCCAGGCGGCGTTCCCAGCCCTCGCGCTCCAGTTCGGGCGTGTCGTGGTCATCGCGCGGGTAGCCTAGGCAGAAGTAGCCGATGAAGGTCCATTCGGCTGGAACGTCCAGGGCGCGCGCGACCATCGCCGGGTCGAGGATCGATACCCAGCCCAGGCCCAACCCGGCGGCGCGGGCGGCCAGCCAGAGCGTGTGCACGGCCATGACGGCGGAGTAGGTGACGGCTTCGGGCATGGTCTGGCGGCCGAGGCCGTGGCCCTCCTCGGGGTCGGGGTCGGCGAACACGGCGAAGTGGCAGGGCGCTTCGTCCAGGCCGGCCAGCTTGAGCCGGGCGTAGGCTGCCGCGCGGCCGTCTTGCTGCCCGGCCAGGGCGGCGGCGTTGCAGCGCGCGAAGTCGGCTCGCACCGCAGCCCGGCGGCCCGGCGCATCCACCATCACGAAACGCCACGGCTGGCTGAACCCCACCGAGGGCGCTAGGGATGCCGCGTCGAGCAGGCCGTCGACGATGGCGGCGGACACGGCATCGCTGCGGAAATGCCGCACGTCGCGCCGCCAGCGGAACAGCTCCCGCAGTTGCGCGCCAAACGCTGCGTCGAACATGGCTAGCTCGGGATCATCCACCTGAACACGTATTGCTGCAGCACCACCAACACGCCCAGCACGAGCGTCAGGATGATGCTGTGCTTGAAGGTGCGCGCGAACACCAGGCCCTCCTGCCCTTTCAGGTCGGTCACCGACACGCCGGTGGCGATGTTCTGCGGCGAGATCATCTTGCCCATCACGCCGCCGGAGGAGTTGGTCGCCGCGATCAGCACCGGGTTCAGCCCCAACTGGTTGGCCGCCACCACCTGAAGGTTGCCGAACAACGCATTGCCCGAGGTGTCGCTGCCGGAGAGGAACACCGCGACCCAGCCCAGGAACGGCGACACCAGCGGGAACACCACGCCCATGGAGGCCGCGCCCAGCCCGAGCGTGTAGGTCAGGCCCGAGTAGTTCATCAGGTAGGCCAGCGCCACGATCAGCGCCACGGTGAGGATGGCGATCCGGCTCTGCCGCCAGGTCGCCACCACGCAGCCCAGAAAGCGGCCCGGCCCGACACCGACCAGCGCGGCGGTGATCACGGCCGAGAGCAGGATGGCGGTGCCGGTCGCCAGCGGCTGGAACACCCAGACCGCATTGTACGGCTTGTCCTTATAGAGGGTGATGGCGACCATGTTGTGCAGGCCGGGCCAGGGCACGGACTGCTGGCCCATGGCGAACAGCTTGAGGTGGGTCCAGACGATCACCACCACCGACACGATCACCCAGGGCACCCAGCCCTGCCAGGCCGGCACAGTGCTGCGCGGGCCGCGGGCCAGGCTCGAGCCCACCGCGATGTCGGCGCCGGCGGGTTGCGGCATGCGGCCGAGCATGGCGAACGCCGGGTCGGGCGCCGGGTGCCAGACTTGCAGGAACAGCACCGTCACGATCAACGCGGTCAGTGAGGACAGCACGTCGGTCAGCGCGTAATCGAGCAGGTTGGAGGAGACGAACTGGCCCACGGCGAAGCTCACCCCCGCCACCAGCAGCACCGGCCACAGCGCCTTGATCGAGCGCATGCCGCCGTAGACCGCCATGACGTAGAACGGCAGCAGCATGGCCATGAACGGCAACTGGCGCCCGATCATGGCGCCGAGCCGCACCGGGTCGAGCCCGGTCACCTGGCCGAGCACGGTCACCGGGGCGCCGAGCGCGCCGAACGCCACCGGGGCGGTGTTGAAGATGAGCGTGAAGGTGAGCGCCTCGAGCGGCGGGAAGCCCACCAGAATCAGCAGCGCGCTGGTGATGGCGACTGGGGTGCCGAAGCCGGAGATGCCTTCCAGCAGGCAGCCGAAGCAGAAGCCGATCACCACCAGGACGATGCGGCGGTCGTTGGGAAGGTGGTCCAGCACCCAGTCGCGGAAGGCGTCGAACCGGCCGGAGACGACGGCGATGTTGTAGAGCAGCAACGCGTTGAACACGATCCACATCACCGGCCACACCGCGAACACCGCACCGGCCGCCACGCTGCTAAGCGCCAATGGGGTGGGGAACTGCCACACCAGGGTCGCGACCAGCAGGCCCATCACGAGCCCGGCCAGCGAGGCCTGCCAGGCCGGCCGCCGCAGCACGCCGAGCAGCACCAGCACGGTCGCGATCGGCAGCGCCGCAACCAGGAACGACAGCAGGAGGTTGCCGGCGACCGGGGTGAGCAGTTGGTGGAACATGGTTACTCCATTTTTTCTTGCTTTATTGCTGCCCCGGATCAGGTCGGCAAGGCGGTCGGGCGCGGGCCTCCAGTCGCCCAATCCAGCAGCTCCACCGTGTGCACCACCGGCACGCCGGTGCCGCTGGCGATCTGCGTCATGCAGCCGACATTGCCGGCGGCGATCACGTCGGGCTTGGTGCGGGCGATGTTGGCCACCTTGCGGTCGCGCAATTGGCCGGCGATCTCGGGTTGCAGCAGGTTGTAGGTGCCGGCCGAGCCGCAACACAGATGCCCCTCCGGCACGTCGGCCACGATGAACCCAGCCTCCTGCAGCAGCCGCTTGGGCGCCTGGGTCACGCGCTGGCCGTGCTGCAGCGAGCAGGCGCTGTGATAGGTCACGCGCATCCCGCCCGGCGCGGTGGGCGGCTGCAGCCCGATCTCGGCCATGAGCTCGCTGACGTCCCGCGCCAGGGCGGACACGGCGCGGGCCGGCTCGGCGAGCGCCGGGTCGTCGCGGAACAGGAAGCCGTAATCCTTCACAGCCGTGCCGCAGCCGGAGGCGTTGACCACGATGGCGTCCAACCCGGCGCCGGCGAGCTCGCGGCCCCAGGCGGCGATGTTGGCGCGGGCATAGCCATGGCCGTCCCGCCCCAGATGGTGGGTGAGCGCGCCGCAGCAGCCCGCCCCGCGCGCCACCACCACCTCGCAGCCATGCCGGGTCAGCAGCCGGATGGTGGCCTCGTTGATCTGCGGCGCCAGCACCCGCTGGGCACACCCGGTGAGCAGCGCGACCCGGCGGGTGCGCGCGCCCTCGGCGGGGAACACCTGCGGCCGGTCGACTGGGCTCGGGGCGGGCACGCGGGCCGGCGCCAAGGCCAGCATGGGACGCAGCTTGCGCGGCATCAGGCGGGCGAACGGCTTGCCCACCATCGAGCCATACAGCGACAGCCGGAACAGCCCGGGCCGTGGCAGCACGAAGCCGAGCAGGGCCCGCAACGCACGGTCCGGCCAAGGGCGCTGGTAGGTGCGCTCGATATGCGCCCGGGCGTGGTCGACCAGGTGCATGTAGTTCACCCCGGACGGGCACGTCGTCATGCAGGCCAGGCAGGACAGGCAGCGGTCGATGTGCTTGACCTCCTTGTCCGTCGCCGGGCGGTCGTTCTCCAGCATGTCCTTGATGAGGTAGATGCGCCCGCGCGGGCTATCGAGCTCGTCCCCGAGCAGCGCGTAGGTTGGGCAGGTTGCGGTGCAGAAGCCGCAATGCACGCAGGCGCGCAGGATGCGCTCCGACTCCTTGGTGCTGGGGTCGGCGAGTTGGGCCTCGCTGAAACGGGTTTGCATAGTGGCTAGAGGCCCTCCCGGAGCCGGCCTGGATTGAGAATGCGCTGCGGGTCGAAGCCGGCGCGCACGCGTTCGCTGAGCGCTGCGAGCGGGCCGGCCTCGGGCTCGAACACCGGCACGGCGGCGCGCACCGGGTCGGGCGCCACGACCAGGGTGGCATGGCCACCAGCCCGGCGCAGCGCCGCGCGCACCACCGCGGCGTCAGCATCCGGCTGCTCGGCCAGGCTGAGCCAGACCAACCCGCCCCCCCAGTCATAGAACGCCTCGGCGCCTGGACACTGGGCCGCAATGGCGCGCAGCAGCTCGGGCGCTTCGGACGGGGTGGAGCAAAGCCGCCAGACGCAGCGCCCGGCCGGCGGCAGCAGCGGGCTCACCCCGGCAATCGCGGCCCAAAGCCGTTCGCTGTCAGCCTCCTCCACGTGGCTGCCCTGGCCGAACATCACCCGCAAGGCGGCGCTGCGGAACGCGACCGACGGCGCCGGGCCTTCCAGCCGCAGCAGCGTGGCCGCGCCTTCCAGCCCGGCCCGCCGCGAGACCAGCGCTGGCAGATGGGCGGCGGCGGAGACTTCGTGCGGCGTGTTCAGCGCCTCCGCCATCGCCGCCACCGCCTCCGCGTCGGCCAGCCCGTGCAGCAGCAGGCTGCAGCTCGTCTCCGGCCGCGGCATGATGCGCACAGAGAGCTCGGTGAGGATGGAGAGCGTGCCGTAGGCGCCGGCCTGCAGCTTGCAGAGGTCGTAGCCGGTGACGTTCTTCACCACCCGCCCGCCGGACTTCCAGGCGTCCCCCCAGCCATTGACGGCGGCGAACCCTAGAAAGTGGTCGCGCGCCGCCCCCGCGCGGACCCGGCGCGGCCCGGACATGTTGCACGCGATCACCCCGCCCAGCGTCGGCTCCCCGCCGCCACCGAGCAGCCCGCGCCAATCCGGCGGCTCGAAGGCGAACATCTGCTGGCTGGCGGCGAGATGGGTTGCGATGGCGGCCATCGGGGTCGCCGCCTGCGCGGTGAGCACCAGTTCGGGCGGATCATAGTCGATGATGCCGTTCAGGCGCGCCAGGTCGAGCGTGTGGTCCGTCTGCGTGGGGCGACCCAGACGGCGCTTGCTGCCGCCCGCCACGATCTCGAGCGACGCCGTCTCCGCGGCGGCCCGAGCAACCAGCTCTTGCAGTTCTTGGACGTCGGCGGGTTGGAAGACGGTCATGCCAGGCCGTCCGGAGCACAATGCCAAGTCACCTTCACCCTCCCTCGCTTGCGGGAGAGGGCCGGGGTGAGGGTGCGAGAGCCGCGACCATCTAATGGTGCCAAGCCCAAAGAGCCCTCACCCCGACCCTCTCCCGTGGAGGACGGGAGAGGGAGACGGCCGGGTGCCATCGGCTGGCAGGGCGTGGGCACGCTCAGAAGCGGGGGAGTTCGGGGAAGCGGGTTTGGCCGGCGTGGACGTGCACGCGGCCCATCTCGGCGCAGTTGCAGAGCTGCGGGAACACCTTGCCCGGGTTGAGCAGGCTGCCCGGGTCGAAGGCGCATTTCAGCCGCAACTGCTGGTCGAGGTCGATGTCGTTGAACATCGAGCCCATCAGGTCGCGCTTCTCCACGCCCACGCCATGCTCCCCGGTCAGCACGCCGCCCACCTCGACGCACAGGCGCAGGATGTCGTTGCCGAACGCCTCCGCGCGCTCCAGCTCGCCGGGGTTGTTGGCGTCGTAGAGGATCAGCGGGTGCAGGTTGCCGTCGCCGGCGTGGAACACGTTGGCCACGCGCAGCCGGTGCTCGGCCTCCATCTGCTTCATGCGGGCCAGCACGTCGCCCAGGCGGCGGCGCGGGATGGTGCCATCCATGCAGAGGTAGTCCGGCGAGATGCGGCCCACGGCGGGGAACGCGGCCTTGCGCCCGGCCCAGAACAGCAGCCGCTCCTCCTCGGACTGGCTGGTGCGGCAGGAGGTGGCGCCATGCTCGCCGCAGATGCGCTCCACCGCGTCGACCAGGTGGTTCACCTCCGCCTCGCAGCCGTCCAACTCCACGATCAGCACCGCCTCGGCGTCCAGCGGATAGCCGGCGTGCACGAACGCCTCGGCGGCCTCGGTCGCCAGCCGGTCCATCATCTCCATGCCGCCCGGGATGATGCCGGCGCTGATGATGGCCGCCACCGCCTCGCCGGCGCCCTCGACGGTAGGGAAGCCCAGCAGCAGCGCGCGGGCGCCCGGCGGCTTGGGCAGCAGGCGCACCGTCACCTCCGTCACCACGCCGAGCAGGCCCTCGGAGCCCACCATCACGCCCAGCAGGTCGTAGCCGGCGGCGTCCATGTGCTTGCCGCCGAGGCGCACCACCTCGCCGTCCATGGTCACCAGCTCGACGCCGATGACGTTGTTGGTGGTGAGGCCGTATTTCAGGCAGTGCACCCCGCCAGAGTTCTCCGCCACGTTGCCGCCGATGGTGCAGGCGATCTGGCTCGACGGGTCGGGCGCGTAGTAGAAGCCCTGGTCCTGCACGGCGTGGGTGATGCCGAGGTTGGTGACGCCGGGCTGCACCACGGCGCAGCGGTTGGGAATGTCGATCTCGAGGATGCGCTTGAACTTGCTCATGCCGAGCAGCACGCCGTCCTGCAACGGCAGGGCGCCGCCCGACAGCGAGGTGCCGGCGCCGCGCGGCACCACCTTCACGCCCAGCTCCTGGCAGGTGCGCAGCACGCCCACCACCTGCTCGGTGGTCTCCGGCAGCACCACCACCATGGGCAGCGCGCGGTAGGCGGTCAGCGCGTCGCTCTCATAGGCGCGGCGCTCGATCTCGGAGTCGATCACCCCCTCCCCCGGCACGATGCGGCGCAAGCGGGCCAACAGCTCGTCGCGGCGGGACAGCACGGCTTGGTCGGGCAACGGCATCAGCATGGTCGTCGTCTCCTCGTGCTCGGCCCTGTGCGCGGGTCGATTGCGGCTGGTTTGGCTCACGCAGGCCTATGTGGGTGGCGTCTTCGGTTGTTCGATGGCGCCCGGGCGCTCACCAAATGGTCGTGCCGGTGTGATCACGATGGCGCGGAAGTCGTTCACGTTGGTCAGGGTTGGGCCGGTGACGACAAGGTCGCCGAGTGCGGCGAAGAACCCGTAGCCGTCGTTGTCGACCAGCCGGTCACGTGCGCGCAGGCCGACGGCAGCGGCGCGCGCCAGCGAGTCGGGCGCGAGCAGGGCGCCGGCATTGTCTTCGGTGCCGTCGATGCCGTCGGTGTCGGCGGCCAAAGCGTGGATGGCGGGGTGGCCGTCGAGCGCCACGGCCAGGCCGAGCAGGAACTCGGCATTGCGCCCGCCCCGGCCGTGGCCGCGCACCGTCACCGTGGTCTCGCCGCCGGAGATCAGCACGCAGGGCGCCGGCGCGGGCTGGCCGTGGCGGGCGCACTGGGCGGCGATGCCCGCCATGACCCGCGCCACCTCGGCGGCCTCGCCCTCGATGGCGTCACCCAGGATCACCGGGGCCACCCCGGCCTGCCGCGCGACCGTGGCGGCGGCCTCGAGCGAGGCTTGCGGGGTGGCGATCATGATGGTGGCGGCATGGGCGAAGGCGGCGTCACCGGGCTTGGGGGTTTCGGCCGCCGGGTCGTGCAGCCGGGCCAGCACGGCGTCGGGCGGCGTGATCCCGTAGCGCGCGAGCACGGCGCGGGCGTCGGCCAGGGTGGACGCATCCGGCACCGTCGGGCCGGACGCGATCACCGAGGCGTCGTCGCCCGGCACGTCCGAGATCACCAGCGACACGAGCTGCGCCGGCGCCGCGGCCGCTGCCAGCCGCCCGCCCTTGATGGCGGAAAGGTGCTTGCGGACGCAGTTCATGTCGTGGATGCCCGCCCCGCTGCGCAGCAGGGCCCGGTTGAGCGCTTGCTTGTCGGCGAGGCTGATGCCCGGCCCCGGCAGCGCCAGCAGCGCGGAGCCGCCGCCGGAGATCAGGCACAACACCAGGTCGTCCGGGCCGAGGCCGCGCACCAGCGCCAGGATGCGCCGCGCCGCGTCCTGCCCGGCTTCGTCCGGCACCGGGTGGCTCGCCTCCACCACCTCGATGCGGCTGACGTGGCTGGCGGGCGCAGCATGGCCGTAGCGGGTGACCACCAGGCCGGTGAGCGGGCGGCCGAGCGGCCAGTGCGTTTCCACCGCCGCGGCCATCGCCGCCGCCGCCTTGCCGGCGCCGACCACCACGGTGCGGCCCGGCGGCGGCGGCGGCAAATGCGGCGGCACGCAGAGCGCGGGCGCCGCCGCCTTCACCGCCGCGTCGAACATGGCGAGGAGCAGCGCCCGCTCACTCATGGACTCGCGCTCGCGCCCGCGAGAAGTGACCACGTTTGTTGCTCCCTGTCGCAGGGGGAGAGGACTTTATGGAGGTGGGGCGGGCCACTGTGATCGCCTGCCCTACTCCGCGGCCTCGGATCGGGCGGCGTCCTGGCCGATCTCGTGGCAGGCCAGCGTCTCCAGCACCTTCACCATGGCGGAATGGTCCCACGCCTTGCCGCCCGCCGCGACCGCCGCGCTGAACAGCTCCTGCGCGGTGGCGGTGTTGGGCAGGCTGACGCCGAGCGAGCGGGCGCCCTGCAAGGCCAGGTTTAGGTCCTTCTGGTGCAGCTCGATGCGGAAGCCGGGGTTGAAGTTGCGCTTCACCATGCGCTCGCCATGCACCTCGAGGATGCGCGAGTTGGCGAACCCGCCCATCAGCGCCTGGCGCACGCGCGCCGGGTCGGCCCCCGCCTTGGAGGCGAACAGCAGCGCCTCGCCCACCGCCTCGATGGTGAGCGCCACGATGATCTGGTTGGCGACCTTGGTGGTCTGGCCGTCGCCATTGCCGCCCACCAGGGTGATGTTCTTGCCCATCAGCTCGAAGATCGGCTTGACGGTGGCGAACGCCTGCTCCGGCCCGCCGACCATGATGGTGAGGCTGGCCGCCTTGGCGCCGACGTCGCCGCCCGAGACCGGGGCGTCCAGGTAGTCGCAGCCCAGCGCGTTGATCTTGCCGGCAAACGCCTTGGTCGCCATCGGGGCGATGCTGCTCATGTCGACCACGATCTTGCCCGGCGACAGGCCCTCCGCCACGCCCGCCGGGCCGAACAACACCGCCTCCACGTCGGGCGTGTCGGGCAGCATGGTGATGATCACCTCGGCTTGGGTGGCCACCTCGCGGCCATCGGCGCAGGCGGTGGCGCCGGCCTCGAGCAGCTCCGGCGGCGGCCCGCTGCGGCTGTGGACGAACAGCGCGTGGCCGCCCTTGGCCAGGTTCATCGCCATGGGCCGGCCCATGATGCCGAGACCGATAAAGCCGATTTTGCTCATGGTGTTCTCTCCCTCGTCTGGTTGGTTTAGCCCAACCCTTGAATGCGGTCGAACGGGCGGCCGTCAGCGCGTGGCGGCCGGCTCCAGCGTGCGCGCCGGCGGCTCCAGCGGGCCCATGTCCTGGCTCTTGCTGATCGACAGCGACGGGTCGAGGCACAGGATGTCCTCGAACTCGTTCACGCTGTCCACCTCGGTGCCCATCGAGATGTTGGTCACCCGTTCCAGGATGAATTCGAGCACCACCGGAACCTGGTGCTCCTCCATCAGCCGGTGCGCCCGGGCGAAGGCGTCCTTGAACTCGTTCGGGCTCTTCACCCGCACCGCCTTGCAGCCCAGCCCCTCCGCCACCGCCACGTGGTCGACGCCGTAGCCGGCCACCGCGTCCCCCTCCAGCGTGGCGTTGATGTTGTCGAACGCGAGGCTCACCTCGAAATCCATTTGGAAGCCGCGCTGCGCCTGCCGGATCAGGCCGAGGTAGGAGTTGTTCACCACCACGTGCAGGTAGGGCAGCTTGTGCTGGGCGCCGACCGCGAGTTCCTCGATCATGAACTGGAAGTCGTAGTCGCCGGAAAGGGCCACGATCTTGCGCGCCGGGTCGGCCGCGCGCACGCCCAGGGCTGCCGGCAAGGTCCAGCCCAGCGGCCCGGCCTGGCCGCAGTTGATCCAGTTGCGCGGCTGGTAGACGTGGAGGAACTGCGCGCCGGCGATCTGCGACAGCCCGATCGTGCTGACGTAGCAGGTGTCGCGGCCGAGGATCTGGTTCATCTCCTCGTAGACGCGCTGCGGCTTCAGCGGCACCTGGTCGAAATGGCTCTTGCGCAGCATGTTCTGCTTGCGGTGCAGGCAGGCGCCCGCCCACTGGCTGCGGCTCGGCAGCGTGCCCGCCGCCTGCATCTCCCGCGCGACCTCGACGAACATGCGCAACGCCGCCGCCGCGTCCGACACGATGCCGAGATCGGGGCCGAACACCCGCCCGATCTGGGTCGGCTCGATGTCGACATGGATGAACTTGCGGCCCTTGGTATACACCTCGACCGACCCGGTGTGCCGGTTGGCCCAGCGGTTGCCGATGCCGAACACGAAGTCCGACTCGAGGAAGCTCGCGTTGCCGTAGCGGTGGCTGGTCTGCAGCCCGACCATGCCGGCCATCAGGTCGTGGTCGTCAGGGATGCAGCCCCAACCCATCAGCGTGGGGATGACGGGCACGCCGGTGAGCTCGGCGAACTCCACCAGCAGGTCGCTGGCATCGGCGTTGATGATGCCGCCGCCCGCCACGATCAGCGGCCTCGCGGAGGCGTTCAGCATCGCCAGGGCGCGCTCCGCCTGCTTGCGGGAGGCGGCGGGCTTGTAGACCGGCAACGGCTCGTAGCTGTCGATGTCGAACTCGATCTCGGCCTGCTGCACGTCGATCGGCAGGTCGATATGCACCGGGCCGGGGCGGCCGGAGCGCATCACGTGGAACGCCTGCTGGAACACCTGCGGCACCAGCGCGGGCTCCCGCACGCAGACCGCCCACTTGGTGACCGCCTTGGCGATGGTCTCGATGTCGACGGCCTGGAAATCCTCCTTGTAGAGCTTGGCGCGCGGCGCCTGCCCGGTGATGCAGAGGATCGGGATCGAGTCGGCCTGCGCGGTGTAGAGCCCGGTGATCATGTCGGTGCCCGCCGGGCCGGAGGTGCCGAGGCACACGCCGATGTTGCCGGGCTTGGCGCGGGTGTAGCCGTCCGCCATGTGGGAGGCGCCTTCCACGTGGCGGGCCAGGATGTGGCGGATCGCGCCGTGGCGGCGCAGCGCGGCATAGAGCGGGTTAATGGCGGCGCCGGGCACGCCGAACGCGACCGAGATGCCTTCGCGCTCGAGCACCAGCACCGCGGCATCCACGGCTTTCATCTTGGCCATCGTGTTTCCCCCGTTTTTGGTTCGTGGCAGCAACACTATGGCGCCGCCGGGTCGGGCGCGGTGAACCATTCCGTATCGCGGAAGCAGGCGGCAAAGCGCGAGCCTCGTCAGCGGCTTAGGTCACTTCCACCCAGTACCGTAGCCTCGCTCCGGACCGTTTCCCGCGTGGAAAACAGCTTGGATCGCCGCTAGAGCAAGCTCCGTTCGCTTTGGCTCACTCCAAATCCTCTAGCTCGTTGTTTTGGCGAGCATCTTCACCCGATCAGGTGATTCCACCTGATCGGGATCTGCTCTAGCATCGATCCGACCGCGCAACTTCGAGACCAGCGCGGCGGCAGGGGGCGTCATGAAACCATCCGCGGCAGGCCGAAGCGCCCCCGTTCCAGCCCGGCCGAAACCCGGCGGCGGTGACGCGGTGCAGTCCCTGGTGCGCGCGCTGGGCCTGCTCAACCGCATCGCCGAGTCGGCCGACGCCGGCGCTACCTTGACCGACCTGGCGCAGCAAGTCGGCCTGCCCGCCTCCACCGCGCACCGCCTGCTCACCACGCTCGAGCAGGAGCGCTACGTTCGCTTCGAGCCCGAGGGGCGGCTGTGGTCGATCGGGGTGCAGGCCTTCGTCACCGGCGCCAGCTTCACCCGGACGCGCAGCCTGGTCGGCCTGGCCCGGCCGCATATGCGCCACCTGATGGAAGATGGCGGCGAGACAGTGAACCTCGCGGTGGAGGATGACGGCCAGGCGGTCTACCTGGCCCAGGTGGAGTGCCGCCAGATGATGCGCGCCTTCGCCCGGCCCGGCTCGCGCGTGCCGCTGCATTGCTCGGCGGTGGGCAAGGCGATCCTGGCGGCGGCGTCCGACAAGTCGCTCGCCAAAATCCTGCACCAGCACGGCATGGCGCGGCTGACGGTGAAGACCATCACTACGCCCGCCTCGCTGCGCACCGACCTGCAGCGCGCCCGCACCGCCGGCTACGCGATCGACGACGAGGAGCACGCGGTCGGGCTGCGCTGCATCGCCGCCCCGGTGTTCGACGACACCGGGGATTTGGTGGCTGCCGTCTCCGCCTCCGGCCCGATGGCGCGCATCGTGGACGAGCGGGTGGAGCGGCTGGCGAACCTGGTGATGGCGGCCGCGCGGGCGATCTCTGCCGAGCTGGGCGCCAGCGGCGAAGCCTAGCCGAGCTTCCAGGGCAGCGCGTCGGCCTGCCAGCCCGCCACCGTGCCGCGCCGGCCATCGGGCCCGGGCGGACCCTCGAAGCCGTCCGCGCTGTTGAACACCTTGGTGAAGCCGGCCGCTTCCGCCGCTTGCGCCGCCGCCAGCGAACGCACGCCGCTGCGGCACAGGAAATACACCTCGTGGTCCGGCGTGACGCCCGCCGCCGCCAGTTGCTCCAGGAAGCCCGGATTGACCTGCATCGTCGGCGGCACCTGCCACGACACCTGCGCCGGCTGCTGGCCGATGGCGCTCAGGTCGGGCAGGCCAATCTGGGCCCACTCCATCTCGGTGCGCACGTCCACCAGGCGGGCCTGCGGATGGCTGCTCAGCGCCTCCCACACCTGTTTGGGCGCCACGTCTTCCACCATGTCCTGCTCTCCCCTATGGCCGGCGAAGGTGCCCCACCATGGCGCAAAGCACAAACCAGGCGGCGGCTGACCCAACGGCCGATGGCCTGCTCGCGGCCATCGGCCACACTCCGCTGATCCGCCTGCGCCGCGCCTCGGAAGCCACCGGCTGCACCATTTTGGCCAAGGCCGAGTTCATGAACCCGGGCGGCTCGGTGAAGGACCGCGCCGCCGCCGCCATCATCCTGGACGCCGAGGCGCGCGGCCTGCTGCGATCCGGCGGCATCGTGGTGGAGGGCACCGCGGGCAACACTGGCATCGGGCTCACGTTGGTGGCGCATGCCCGCGGCTATCGCAGCGTGGTGGTGATGCCGCAAACGCAGAGCCAGGAGAAGATCGACTTCCTGCGCATGATCGGCGCCGAGCTGCACCTGGTTCCGGCAGCACCCTACCGCGAACCTGGCAACTACGTGCACGTCGCCGAACGGTTGGCGGCGGAGCTGCACGGCTTCTGGGCCAACCAGTTCGACAACCGAGCCAATCGCGAGGGCCATCGCCACACCGGGTCGGAAATCTGGGCGCAGACCGACGGCCGGGTGGACGCGTTCACCTGCGCTTGCGGCACCGGCGGCACGCTGGCCGGCGTGTCGCTGGCGCTCAAGGCGCACAACCCGGCGGTGCGCATCGTGCTGGCCGACCCGGAGGGCAGCGGGCTGTATGGCTGGTTCAAGCGCGGCGACCTGTCGGCGGCCGGCAGCTCCATCACCGAGGGCATCGGCCAATCCCGCGTGACCGGCAACCTCGAGGGTGTCGCCATCGACGACGCCGTGCGCATCGGGGACGCGGAGGCGCTGCAGCAGGTGTTCGAGCTATTGCGGCATGAGGGGCTGTCGGTGGGCGGCTCGGCCGGGCTGAACGTGGCGGCGGCGATGCGCGTGGCGCGGGATTTGGGGCCGGGCCACACGGTGGTGACGATCCTGTGCGACGGCGGCGCTCGCTACGCCAGCAAGCTGTTCAACCCGGCGTTCCTGCGCGAGCGCGGCCTGCCCGTGCCGGACTGGCTGTAGCGCGCACCAGCCGGCTGCTCAGCCGCCGCCGGCCTCGATGTGGTCGCGCGCCGCCGCCACCACCGCCTGGAACATCGCCTCGGTGAGCCGCCCGGTGTTCGTGTTGTAGCGCGACACATGATAGCTGTCCGCCAGCACGCGGCCATCCGGGAGCGCATGCTGGGCACCGTGGCGGAAGCGGTGGCCGGAGAGCTTCAGTCCGAGCGCGCGCAGCACCGCGTCATGCGCCAGGTTGCCGAGCGCCAGGATCACCCGGGCGCCCGGCATGGCGGCGAGTTCGGCGGCGAGGAAGCCGTTGCAGGCACGGATCTCACCCGGCTCCGGCAGGTTCGCCGGCGGCACGCAGCGCACCGCGTTGATCACCCGGCAGTCCTGCAGCACCAGGCTATCCGCCGGGTCGGCCCGGTACTCGCCGGTGGCGAAGCCCGATCGCAGCAGCGTTTGGTATAGGAGGATGCCGGCATGGTCGCCGGTGAACGGCCGCCCGGTGCGGTTGGCGCCGCGCACGCCGGGGGCCATGCCGACCACCAGCAGGCGCGCGCCGAGGCCTCCCCAGCTCGGCACCGGGGCGTTGAACCAGCCGGGGTTGGCGGCCCGGTTGGCGGCGCGATAGGCCACCAGGCGGGGGCAGAGCGGGCAATCCGGCGGCGGCGCGGCCACCGCTTCCTGCGTCATCAGCCCTCCTCGGGCTCGGCGAATGGCTCGGCCGGGGTGGTGCGGGCCGGGGCGCGGCGCGGCTCCATCTGGCGCCGGGTGAAGCCGCTGGCGATGTCGGCGAGCTCGAGGAACTGGTCGGCCTGGCGCCGCAACTCGTCGGCGATCATGGGCGGATTGCTGCGCACCGTGGACACCACCGACACCCGCACGCCCTGGCGCTGCACCGCCTCCACCAGGCGGCGGAAGTCGCTGTCGCCGCTGAACAGCACGGCGTGGTCCAGCCTCGGCGCGAGTTCCAGCATGTCGATGGCCAGCTCCACGTCCATATTGCCCTTGACCCGGCGTCGCCCAGTGGCATCGGTGAACTCGCGGGCGGGCTTTGTCACCAGGGTGTAACCGTTATAGGCGAGCCAATCGGTAAGCGGCTTGACCGGCGAGTATTCCTCGGTGTCCAGCACGGCCGAGTAGTAATACGCGCGCAAAACATTCGTCTTGGAGCGAAAAAACTCGAGCAAGTTGCGGTAGTCGACATCGAAACCAAGATTTCGCGACGCGGAGAAAAGGTTGGCCCCGTCTATGAAGAGCGCAGTGCGCTCCGTGGGCAAGAACAGCACGACTCGAGTTCCTTTTTTCAGTCCCACACCGGCCGTTTTTCCGGTGGTGGCCGCCTGGGCAACATCCAGGCGGCGTCGATGGCGTGAACGCGTTACAGAAAGGTGAAAAGACAAATGCTCTTGATCGCGCTGGGCGCCAACCTCGCCGGGCCGTCCGGCGCCACCCCGCTGCAGACTTGCCAGCAGGCCGCCGCCGAGCTGCCGGGTGCGCTCGGGCTGCGGCTGGCGGCGGTCTCGGCCTGGTACGAAACCGCGCCGGTCCCGCCGTCCGGCCAGCCGCCCTACGTCAACGGCGTGGCCCGGCTGGAGGGCAGCGCCGACCCCGCCAGCGTGCTCGCGGCCCTGCAGGCGATCGAGCAGGCGCACGGCCGGGTGCGCTCCAGCGCCAACGCCGCCCGCAGCCTCGACCTGGACATCGTGGCCATCGGCGCGCTGATCTGCGCTGCGCCCGACCCCGTCGTGCCGCACCCGCGCATGCACCAGCGCGCTTTCGTGCTGCGCCCCCTGCTGGATGTGGCGCCGGATTGGTGGCACCCGGTGCTGCAGGTGTCCGCCCGAACCCTGCTGGAGCGCTTGCCGGAGCAGGGCTGCCGGCGTCTGGCGTGACGGGTCTTGCGACGCGCCCCATGCGGGACTATTTCCTCCTGCTGACCCCGCATCTCTGGAGACACCATCCGCATGGCACGCGTGACCGTCGAGGATTGCGTCCAGCGCGTCCCCAATCGCTTCGAACTGGTGCTGTTCGCCGCCCAGCGTGCCCGCAACCTCAGCCGCGGCGAGGAGCTGACTGTCGACCGGGACGACGACAAGAACCCGGTGGTGGCGTTGCGCGAGATCGCCGAGGAGACGGTGCAGCTCGGCAAGCTGGAGCAGGACCTCATCAAGTCGCTTTCCCGCGCGCCGGAGCCGGAGCCGGCGGACGAGGAGGTGCTCGACCTCATCCCGACCGACCAGAACATCTTCGGCCTGCAGGACGTTTCGGCCGAGGAAGAGGCTGCCAACATGCCGGTCGAGGAAATGTCCCCCGAGGACCTCGAGGCGGCAATCGAGGCTGAACTCGGGGGGCGCCGTCGCTGATCGGCCGCACCGCTCGCGTCCTGGCTGCCGGGAATGACGCCCGCTAGCCGCCGGGACGCTGCCTTCGCTCCGGACGGGGCCGGGTCACGACCCGGCACGGTGCGGCAGTTCGAGCTGACCGAACGGGTCGCCGCCTACGACCCGAAGGCCGACACCGGCCTCATCGACGCCGCCTACGTGCTGGCGGCCCAGGCGCACGGCACCCAATATCGCGACAACGGCGACCCCTACATCACCCACCCGGTCGCGGTCGCCGACATCCTCGCCGGCTACCGGCTCGACACCGACACCATCGTCACCGCGCTGCTGCACGACGTGGTGGAGGATACCCGCCTCAAGCTGCCGGACATCGAGGCGCGGTTCGGCAAGACCGTCGGCGGCCTGGTCGACGGTGTCACCAAGCTCACCAAGCTCGAGCTAAAGACCGCGCGGTCGGCGCAGGCGGAGAACTTCCGCAAGCTGGTGCTGGCCATGAGCCAGGATATCCGCGTGCTGCTGGTGAAGCTGGCGGACCGGCTGCACAACATGCGCACGCTGCATTTCGTGGCCGCCCCCGAGCGGCGCCAGCGCATCGCGCTCGAGACGATGGAGATCTACGCGCCGCTGGCCGAGCGGATCGGCATGGACGCGATGAAGAGCGAGCTGCAGAACCTGGCGTTCCAGCAGCTCGAGACCGAGGCGTTCGACACCATCCAGGCGCGGCTGAACTTCCTCCGCGGCCAGGGCGCGGACATCATCGAGGAGGTGCGGGCCGAGCTGGTGCGGGTGTGCCGCGATGGCGGCGTCTCGGCGGTGGAGGTGAACGGGCGCGAGAAGAGCCCCTACTCCATCTGGGAGAAGATGCAGCGGCGCAATATCGCCTTCGAGCAACTGTCGGACATCATGGCGTTCCGCGTCGTCGTGCCCACCCGGGCGGAGTGCTACATGGCGCTGGGCGCAGTGCATGCGAGCTACCCGGTGATCGCCGGGCGCTTCAAGGACTACATCTCGACGCCCAAGTCCAACGGCTACCAGAGCCTGCACACCGGCGTCACGCTGCGGCAGCCGCGCAACCAAAAAATCGAGGTGCAAATCCGCACCGCCGAGATGCAGCGCGTGGCCGATAACGGGGTCGCGGCGCATTGGAGCTACAAGCAGGGCCTGCCGGAGAAGGGCAAGCAGGACTTCCCCTGGGTGCGCGACCTGCTCGAGATCCTCGACAACTCCACCACCGGCGAGGACTTCCTCGAGAACACCAAGCTCGAACTCTACCAGGACAAGGTGTTCTGCTTCACGCCAAAAGGGCAGCTCATCCAGCTCCCGCGCGGCGCCACCCCGGTGGATTTCGCCTACGCCGTGCACAGCCAGGTGGGGGACACTTGTGTCGGCGCCAAGGTGAACGGCCGCCTGCTGCCGCTGCGAACCGAGCTGCAGAACGGCGACCAGGTGGAGATCATGACCGCGCGCGGCGGCACGCCCTCGCCGGCCTGGGAGCGCTTCGCCGTCACCGGCAAGGCCCGCGCGCGCATCCGCCGCCACGTGGCGCAGCAGCAGCGGCAGAACCACATCGACTCCGGCCGCGCCGCCCTGGCCAAGGCGTTCCGCCAGGAGGGGCTGGACGGCTCGGAAAAGGTGCTGGACGGGGCGCTGAAGGTGCTGAAGGCGGCGTCGCTAGACGACCTCTACGTCGCCGTGGGCAACGGCAACACCGGGCCGAAGGACGTGGTGCACGCGGCCTATCCCGAACTGCGCCAGGCCCCGCGCGCGCCGCGGATGATGCCGCAACTGCCCGCCCGCGCGCCCAGCCGGCAGGCTGGCGGCGGCATGGCGGTGAGCGGGCTGCTGCCGGGCATGAACGTCAGCTACGCCGGCTGCTGCCATCCGCTGCCCGGCGACGGCATCGTGGGCATCGTCACCACCGGCAAGGGCGTCACCATCCACACCCGCGCCTGCCCCACCCTGCAAAGCTTCGCGGAGACGCCGGAGCGGTTCATCGATGTCGGCTGGGAGCAGGACGGCATCGGCGGCAACGGCATCCACACCGGCCGGATCAGCGTGATTGCGGCGCACGAGCCGGCGACGCTGGCCAACGTCACCAACGCCATCTCCAAGCACGAGGGCTCGGTCACCAACCTCAAGATCGTCAACCGGCAGCAGGACTTCTTCGAGCTGCTGATCGACGTCGAGGTGCGCGACCTGCGGCATTTGTCCAACGTGATCGCCGGGCTGCGCGCGGTGGCGGGGACGACGCAGGTGGAACGGGCGCACGCCTGATGATGGCCACGGGTGGCGCATGATCCTGGGCACCGGGTCCGACCTGTGCGACATCCGGCGGATCGAGCGGGCGATGCAACGGTTCGGCGAGCGGTTCCTGCAACGTGTGTTCACCGCCACCGAGCGGGCGCGGGCGGCGCGGCGGCATCCGCGCACCCAGCCCGGCACCTTCGCCAAGCGGTTCGCCGCCAAGGAGGCCTGTGCCAAGGCGCTTGGCACCGGGTTCCGCAACGGCGTGTTCCATTCCGACATGGGGGTGGTGAACCTGCCCAGCGGCCAGCCCACGCTGGCGCTCACCGGCGGCGCGGCGCGGCGGCTACAGGCGATCACGCCGCCGGGTCACGTGGCGTCGCTCCACCTCACGCTAACCGACGAGCATCCTTACGCGCTGGCGCAGGTGATGATCGTGGCGGAGCCGGCCGAAGCCGCCCTCCCGCGCTAGAGCAGCATCCGAGCAATCGGAATCACTTCGCGATCCGAAGGCTCGGATAAAGCTGCTTTTTTCTCAGTCAAGCAGAGCATGATCGAAGAGATCATGCTCTAGCGGTGCCGTCTACGCCCTCTCCCGGAGGAAGAGGGCGTTATGCGGCGAGGGGTTGCGCTTAGACCAAGACCGGCTAAGACAGAGTAGCCGGTCATGGTCTAGCTCTTTGTTTTGGTGAGCATGTTTACCGATCAAGTGACCTCACTTGATGCGGTCATGCTCTAGTCGCGGTGGCAGAAGCGGTGATGGTGGCGGTAGTGGCAGTGATAGGCGATCTGCGTCACTTCGGCGGCCTGGTGGCCCGGCGTATCGAACCGAAGCAGAGTTTGTGCCGAAGCCGGGCTGGCTGCGACGGTTTGGGCCTCGGCGGGTGCCACGGCGAGGAGGGGAAGGCAGAGCAGGGAAAGCAGGGCGGTGGTGCGAATCACAGGCGGCTCCTTCAGCATATCCGAGGCCTCCAGTGCCCGTCATTGCTTGCCATTACTAGCCCCTTCCTTGACATGACGGGGCCCCATCGGCTTCATCCGGGCGCATTCGATGGGCGCCTGACGCATTCATGGCCAAAGCACAGTCTAAAGTCCAAGCCGGCGGCTGGGTCGATAACATCAAGACCATCGTCTATGCCGGGCTGATCGCCGTCGGCATCCGTACCATCGCGTTCGAGCCGTTCAACATCCCCTCCGGCTCCATGATCCCGACGCTGCTGGTCGGCGACTACCTGTTCGTCTCCAAATTCGCCTACGGCTTCTCGCGCTACTCGCTGCCGTTCTCGCCCGACCTGTTCAACGGCCGCATCTTCGGCAGCCTGCCCAAGCGCGGCGACGTGGTTGTGTTCAAGAACGAGCACGACGACTACGCCGACTACATCAAGCGCATCGTGGGGCTGCCCGGCGACCACATCCAGGTCCGCGACGGCATCCTCTACGTCAACGGCCAGGCCGCCACCCGCAAGCCGCTGGGCACTATCCTGGCCACCGACGAGAACGGCGCCTCCATCGCGGAACAGGAATACGACGAGACGCTGCCCGGCGGCGTCACCCACCTGATCGCGAAAATGGGCGACGAAGGCTTCCAGAACAACACACCCGATTACGTGGTGCCGCCCGGCAACCTGTTCGCGATGGGCGACAACCGCGACAACAGCCTGGACAGCCGGTTCATGGACGGCCACGGCGTCGGCTTCCTGCCGGTGGAGAACCTGGTCGGACGGGCCGAGTTCATCTTCCTGTCCCTCGATGCGCGCGACCCATGGTGGGAAGTGTGGGAGTGGCCATTCGAAGTCCGCTGGAACCGGCTCCTGACCGGGATCAATTGAGCGGGTCGGCGTTCGGCGGCTACAGCTTCCGCGAGCCGGCGTTGCTGCGGGAGGCGTTCACGCACCGCTCCGCCGTCCCGCGCAGCCATGGCCGCCGGGTCGCAATCCGGTCCAACGAGCGGTTGGAGTTCATCGGCGACCGGGTGCTGGGCTTGCTGATGGCGGAGTGGCTGGCCGAGCGCTTCCCGGACGAGAACGAGGGCATGCTCGCCCGCCGCCATGCCGAACTGGTGGCGGAGGCGCAGTTGGCCACCGTGGCCGACACGCTGGGGCTGGAGCGGCGGCTGATCATTGCCCCGAACGAGGCGCGCGCCGGGGTGGGACGCGGGGTGGCGGTGCTGGCCGACGCGCTCGAGGCGGTGCTGGGCGCGCTGTTCCTGGATGGCGGGCTCGACCCGGCGCGACAGCTCGTGCGCGAGGCGTGGGAGCCGTTGATCGGGGCGCAAGCCGGCCCGCCGCACCATCCCAAGTCCGAGCTGAAGGAGTGGCTGGAGGCGCGCGGGGCCACCCTGCCGCCGTTCGTGGAGCAGGAGCGCAGCGGGCCAGCGCACGCGTTCGTGTTCACCGTCGCCGTCTCGGCCATGGGGCACACCGGGGTCGGCTCCGCCCCCACCAAGCAGGCCGCCGAGCGGGCCGCTGCGGGCGAGCTGCTGCACCAGTTGCAGGCGATGGTGGCGCCCAGCGTGGCACGGGCACCATGAGCACGCGCTGCGGCTTCGTCGCCATCGTGGGCGCGCCCAATGCCGGCAAGTCCACCCTGCTCAACCGTCTCACCGGCGCCAAACTCTCGATCGTCAGCCCCAAGGCGCAAACCACCCGCTTCCGCGTGCTCGGCATCCTGATGCGGGAGGCGGCGCAAATCCTGCTGGTCGACACCCCCGGCATCTTCGCGCCCCGCCGCAAGCTGGACCGCGCGATGGTCAACGCCGCCTGGACCGGCGCTGAGGAGGCCGACCTCACGCTGCTGCTGGTGGACGCCAAGGCCGGCGCGCGCGAGGCGGTAACCGGCATCGCCAGCGGCCTGGCCAAGCGCGGCGGCCGCCAATGGCTGGTGCTGAACAAGGTGGACCTGGTCTCGCCGCCCGCCCTGCTGCCGCTCACCGCCGCGTTCAACGCCCTGGCCGCGTTCGAGCAGACCTTCATGGTGAGCGCCTCCACCGGCGACGGGCTGGACACGCTGCTGAGCGCGCTGGCGGCCGCGATGCCGGCCGGCCCCTACCTGTATCCGCCCGACGACCTGACCGACCTGCCGGACCGACTGCTCGCGGCCGAGATCGTGCGCGAGCAGATCTTCCTGCAGACCCAGGAGGAGGTGCCCTACGCCGCCACGGTCGAGACCGAGAGCTTCGTTGCCCGGCCCGACGGCTCGCTGCGGATCGAGGCCACCATCTACGTCGCACGGCCGGGCCACAAAGCCATCCTGATCGGGGCCGGCGGCGCCCGGGTGCGCGAGATCGGCGCCCGCGCGCGGCAGCAGTTGACGCGCCTGTTGGAGCGGCCGGTGCACCTGTTCCTGAACGTGAAGGAGCGCGCCGGCTGGGACGAGGAGGGCGCGCGGTTGCGGGCGATCGGGCTGGAAGACCCCGGCTGACCCGGCGATGGAGTGGGACGCGCCCGCCATCATGCTCGCGGCCCAGCCCTATGGCGAAAGCGGCCTGCTCGCCATCGTGCTCACCGAGCAGCATGGCGCCCATCGCGGCCTGGTGCGCGGCGGCGCCTCCCGCAGCAAGGCCGGCACGTGGCAGCCGGGCAACCTGCTGCAGGCGCGCTGGGTGGCGCGCTTGCCCGACCAGCTCGGCAGCTTCACCGCCGAACTGGTGCATCCCGGCGCCGCACTGGCGATGGACGACGCGCTCGCCCTGGCCGTCCTCTCCAGCGCCTGCGCGGTGGCCGAAGGCGCGCTGACCGAGCGGGAGCCGCATCCGGGCGTGTTCGCCGGGCTGCTGCAGCTCATTACCCGGCTAGCCGCCGGGCCGGAGCTGCTGACCGAGCTGGTCGGCTGGGAGCTGACGCTGCTCACCGAGCTCGGCTACGGGCTTGACCTGGCGAGCTGCGCCCTGACCGGCACCACCGAGGCGCTGGCCTGGGCTTCGCCCCGCACCGGGCGCGCGGTGAGCGAGGCCGCGGCAGGGCCGTGGAAAGAGCGGCTGCTACCGGTGCCGCCCTTCCTGCGCGGCGGTGCGGCCGACCCGGCAGGCTGGGTGCAGGGGCTGCAGCTCACCGGGCATTTCCTGGCGCGGGATGCATTCGGCAGCCAGCATCGCCCGCTGCCTCCAGCGCGCGAACGGGTGCTGGCGCGAGTGCAGGCGATGGCAGCGGCCTGACGCAGCGGCTGGACCACGCCTCGAGCAGCAGATGCGGCAGCGTCAGTGCCGCCAGCGACTGGATGGTGAGCGCGAGCAGCCGGTCCGGCGCCGGCCCGGGAAACCAGCGCCACAGGCAGGCACCGATCAGCAGGGTGACGGCGGTGAGCGGCACGGCGCGGTGGCGGGCGGCAGCCAGGCTGGTCACCCGCGGCGCCCGCGCGCTCGCCACCAGCGCCCTGGTGTGGCGCGGGGCGTGGATGGCGACGAAGTAGATGGCAAAGCCGGTGAGCGGCGGCAGCAGGGCGAACAGCGCGACCAGGCCAAGCGGCTCGGCCAGCGCCCTGCCCTCCCCGCGCCAGAGCCGGCCAACCACCCAGAGCACGCCCGCCGCCGCCCACACCCAGGCCGGGCCCATCAGCCACAGCGGCGGGCTGGCCAACGGCACCAGGGCCACCATGCCGAACACCCGGGCGGTCGCGGCCGGGTGCAGCAGCAGCGGGGCGGCGATGGGCAGCGCGCCGCGGAGGCTGGCCTCGAGCGGCTTGGGCCCGGCGTCCTCCAGGCCGAAATGCAGCACCGACACTGCCAGGAACGCCGCCAGGGTGCCCAGCGGGGCCACCCGCCACCCCAGCAACACCGCAGCGGCGAGCGCTAGGTACGGCGGGGCGAACACCGCGAGCCACGTCCGCCCCCAGCGCGGACGCAGCAACGGGCGGGCGATCTCGCCATCCAGGGCGCCATGCGGCACCCCGAGCAGCACGATGGCGGCCAACGCGGCCAGCCATTGCCAGCCCTGCGGCAGCAACGCGGTCGCGGCCAGCAGCGCGGCGACGGCGGCCATGCCGGGTCAGGCGGCTTCGCGCATCCGCCGGCCCGCCGCGTCGGCCGTCAGGTCCTCGTCCACCAGCTTCTGGCTGCTGCGCACCGCCAGCAGGCCGTAGACCACCTTGGACACCAAATCGATGATCGCGATCAGCGCCACGCCGAACGCCGGGCTAATCAGGCCCAGACCGTCGGTGTCGAATATCAAGATGATGGGGTAGAGCGCCCACAGCACCGACAGCAGCGCGGCATTGCGCCGGTAGTCGGCCTGCACCGCGGGGCGCTCGGCTTGGTTCTCGCGCAGCAGCGGCACCCACATCACGTAGAACACCGCCAGGAAGGCCACGCAGGAGACGATGAACCAGGTCCATTTCAGCGGCGGATAGTCGGTCGCCGCGAACAGGAAGGCGGTGACGATCATCAGCAGGTCCGACAGCAGCAGGCCCGCCACCAAGCCACCGCGGCGCAGGCCGGAGTGCATGGCGCTGTAGGCCAGGGCCAGCAGCAGGAGCGGCGTGGTGAACGCCCAGTCGATGTAGCGGGCGAAGTAGAACAGCCGTCCGCCGCCGAGCACCACGCCGTTCACCGCCGGTTCGGCATGGACCAGGATGACGCCGCCTTGGCCCGCCGCCATCGCCAGGTAGGAGCAGGCGGCGATGATCGGGACGATGCCGTGGTAGATGGTGTGGGATTGCTCGTGGGCGTTGCGCTGCCGGCCGAGGAAGAGGATGGCCAACCCGCCGGCCAGCATGGCGATGGTGTCGAGCCAAAGCCAGAACTCCGAATTCATCGATGCGCCTCCGTGATGCGCTCTTCCAGCGCTGGTGGCGCGGTTTAGTTGACGCCGCGGGGCGATTTTTTTGCACGCAAACCTTTTGCCTGCCGCCGCCCGGGTCGACAGGTTCATGCTACCCTGCCGCCATGAGCGACTCCGCGGGCCTGATCCAAGACACCAACCTCACCGAGGCGCTCAGCGAGCGATACCTGGCCTACGCCATGTCCACCATCATGTCCCGCTCGCTGCCGGACGTACGGGATGGGCTGAAGCCGGTGCATCGCCGGCTGATCTACGCCATGCACCAGCTCCGGCTGGACCCGACCGCCGGGTTCAAGAAGTGCGCCCGGGTGATCGGCGACGTGATCGGCAAATACCACCCCCATGGCGACGCCTCGGTCTACGAAGCGCTGGTGCGGCTGGCGCAGGATTTCGCCGCCCGCTACCCGCTGGTGGAAGGCCAGGGCAATTTCGGCAACATCGACGGCGATAACCCGGCGGCCATGCGCTACACCGAGGCGCGGCTCACCCAGGTGGCGCGGGCGATGCTCGAGGGCATCGACGACGACGCGGTGGATTTCCGCCCCACCTATGACGGCGAGGAGAGCGAGCCGGTGGTGCTGCCCGCCGGGTTCCCCAACCTGCTGGCCAACGGCGCGGCGGGGATCGCCGTCGGCATGGCCACCTCCATCCCGCCGCACAACGCCGGCGAGGTGTGCGCCGCGGCACTGGCGCTGATCGCCAACCCGGATGCCAGCACCGCCGACCTGATGGCGCACATGCCCGGCCCGGATTTCCCCACCGGCGGCGTGCTGGTGGAAGACCCGGCGGCGATGGTGGCGGCGTACGAGACCGGGCGCGGCGGCTTCCGGCTGCGCGCCACCTGGGCGGTGGAGCAAGGCAAGCACGGCACCTGGCAAATCGTGGTCAGCGAAGTGCCCTACCAGGTGCAGAAGGCCCGCCTGGTGGAGCAACTGGCCGAGCTGCTGGAGGCCAAGAAGCTGCCGCTGCTGGGCGACATCCGCGACGAGAGCACCGACCTCGTCCGCCTGGTGCTGGAGCCAAAAACCCGCGCCGTCGACCCGGCGGCGCTGATGGAGACGCTGTTCCGCGCCACCCAGCTCGAAACCCGCTTCCCGCTCAACATGAACGTGCTCAGCCCCGACCGAACCCCGGGCGTGCTCGGCCTGCGCGGCGTGCTGCGCGCCTGGCTGGACCATCGCGGCGAGGTGCTGATCCGGCGCTCGCGCAACCGGCTGGGCGCGGTGGAGCGGCGCATCGAGCTGCTCGACGGCTTCCTCGCCGTATTCCTCAACATCGACGAGGTGATCCGCATCATTCGCGAGGAGGACGACGCCAAGGCCGGGTTGATCCGCGTGTTCGGCGTGAACGACGTGCAGGCGGAGGCGATCCTCAACATGCGGCTGCGCTCGCTGCGGCGGCTGGAGGAGATCGAGCTGCGACGCGAACATGCCGTGCTGGAGAAGGAGCGGCGCGGGCTGAACGCGCTGTTGGGCAGCGAGAGGCTGCGCTGGCAGCGCGTGGGCGAGGAGGTGTCGGCCGTGCGCGACAAGTTCGGCGCCGGCCCGCTGGGCAACCGCCGCACCCGCCTCGCCGGCGTGCCCGAGCTCATCGTGGTGTCGCTGGACGCCGCGGTGGAGCGGGAGCCCCTGACCGTCATCCTGTCGCAGAAGGGCTGGATCCGGGCGGTGCGCGGCCACTTGGCGGACGGCGGCGAGCTGAAGTTCAAGGAGGGTGACGCGCTGCGCCTGATGGTGGCGTGCCAGTCGGTGGACCGGCTCTGCCTGTTCAGCACCAACGGCCGCGCCTACACGCTGCGCGCCGCCGACCTGCCGCGCGGCCGCGGCGATGGGCAGCCGATCCGCCTGCTGGCCGAGATGACCAACGCCGACGAGGTGGTGACGCTATTCATCTGGCAGGAGGGCGTGCGCTGCCTGCTCGCCTCGGCCGAGGGGCGCGGCTTTGTGGTGGAGGCGGCGGACCTGCTGTCCGAACGCAAGGCCGGCAAGCAGGTGCTGAACGTCCGGCCCGGCGAGGAGGCCGCACTCTGCGTGCCGGCCCTGGGCGACCACGTGGCCACCGTCGGCGACAACCGCCGCCTGCTGGTGTTCCCGCTCGAGCAGGTGCCGGTGCTGGCACGGGGCACGGGAGTGATCCTGCAGCGCTTCAAGGATGGCGGGCTGCGGGACGCGCGGGTGTTCCGCATGGCGGAGGGGCTGAGCTGGCGGCTGGGCGACAAGACGCGCACCGAAACCGCGCTACGGGACTGGCTCGGCGAACGCGGCCAAGCCGGCCGACTGCCGCCCAACGGCTTCCCCAAGAGCGGCAAGTTTAGCGGTTAACCCGGTAGACCCCCCAGCAGCAACGCCACCGTTGCGCGGCACCAGGCGTCGCGCTCGGCTGCGGCGGCGGGTTGGCCGGTGAGCAAGGCGCGGCGCTGCAGCGTGGTGACGACCATGCTCTGGAACTGCTCGGCGACGAACCGTGCCTGCTGCACCGCAAGCGCCGGGCGGTGCGCCTGCAGCAAGGCGGCGACGCGGACGATGCCGATATCGGTGCCGGCTTGCCGCATCACCTCGGCCAGTTCGGGCACCCGGCTGGCCTCCGCCGTCACCAGCGCGTGCAACGCCAGCGCCGTGCTGCTCAGCGCCACGTCCAGCATGGAGCGGGCGCTCAACAGCAACGCGTCCTCGAGGCCATGGGTGGCGTCCAGCGACTGCTCGAAGCCGTCGAGCCAGCCGCGCAGCAGCATGCCCATCACGGCCAGGAACGCGGCGCTCTTGCCGGCGAAGCGGGCGTAGAAGGTGCGCTTGGAGACGCCGGCCTGGCTGGCGATCGCCTCCACGCTGGTGGCCGCATAGCCGTCGCGCAGGAACAGGATGGCGGCCGCCGCCACGATCCGGTCGCCGATCAATGCCGCATCGGCCGCGCGGGGGCGGCCGCCGAGGCGCCGGGCGGCGTGGACGGGGCCGCTCAGCGCCTCCACCACAGGGACGGCTCAGTAGTAGCCGTAATACGGGCGATACGGATGGTAGTAATGCGGCCCGTACAGCGGCTCGATCACGCATCCCGACAGCGCCACGCTCAACCCGAGCGCGGCCAGTAGGCGGACCGACATGCGCGCCCAACGCGCTTGGCTCAACCTGATCATCGGCGACCCTCCTTGTTACGACAGCAGATGGCAGGAGCAACGCGGAATGCAACGCTACCGTTGCGTAGCGAATTGTAAGAGCCTTGTGACGAGATTGGGGCACGGGCCGCGCAACTCTGCGTCACGCAACCAAACCCACCGCCCACCGTAATCAGCCGACAACTGGATCGGGTCACCCACGCATGCTTCATCGCGATCACGCGACGGCCGCCACCGCGTTGGCTGCCCTGCTGGTGCTGGCCGTGGCCGGCCCGGCGGCGGCGCAGACGACCCCGGCCGCGCCGCCCGACAGCTCCGGGCCGCAAACCGTGGTGCCCGCGCCCGCACCCTCAGGCCAGGCGGACGTGCCGGGTGGCAGCGCGCAGAATGGCGTCATCAAGCCGCCAACCAGCGCCACCACGATGCCGGTGATCCCGCCGCCGACCACGGGGACCACGCCCGTGTTGCCGCCGCCGGGCTCTTCGGGCAGTGGTTCGCAGGTGCAGCCGAAGTAGATCGCCGGCATGCGTTCAGACCTGATGGAGTAGACCCGTGCCCCGTTCCGACCGACTGACCGCCTGGCCCCGCCGGGTCGCCGTGCTGGCGCTTGCTGCGGGTTGCCTCGGCGGCTGCGGCCTGGTGGCGGCGCCCTGCCGGGTGGGCTCGGCCGCGCTGAAGATCGTGCCCATCGCCGGCCAGGTCGCCGCCGCGCCCACTGACGCCTGTGCCAACGCGATCGACCCGACGCCCACGCGAAGCTAACGCCGTCCGGCGCTAGCCCGCTTCGGTCACCGCATCCGGCATCGCGCCCATCTTCTCCGCCAGCTTGGGCAGGCGCGAGCTGCGATGCGGCGCCAGCCAGCGCTGGATGCGGTCCAGATAGAGGTAGATCACCGGCGTCGTGTAGAGCGTCAGCACCTGGCTGAGCAGCAGGCCGCCAACCATCGACACGCCGAGCGGCTTGCGCAATTCCGACCCGGCGCCGCTCTCCAGCATCAGCGGCAAGCCGCTCAGCAGCGCCGCCATCGTCGTCATCAGGATCGGGCGGAACCGCAGCAGGCAGGCCTGGCGGATCGCCTCGTGCGAACTCATGCCGTCGCGGCGTTCGGCCACGATGGCGAAGTCCACCATCATGATGCCGTTCTTCTTCACGATGCCGATTAGCAGGATGATGCCGATCAGCGCGATGACGGTGAGCTGGTAGTTGAACAGCATCAGCATCAGCAGCGAGCCCACGCCGGCGGACGGCAGCGTGGACAGGATGGTCAGCGGCAGCACGTAGCTCTCGTAGAGCACGCCCAGGATGATGTAGACTGCCACGATGGCCGCCGCGATCAGGTAGGGCTCGGTGCTGAGCGAGGACTGGAACGCCTGCGCCGTGCCCTGGAAGCTGCCCTGCACCGTCGCCGGCACGTCCATGGTGGCTTCTGCCTGCTGCACCTGGCTCACCGCGTTCCCCAGCGAGGCGTTGCCCTTCAGGTTGAACGAGATGGTCACCGACGGGAACTGGCTCTGGTGGTTGATCGCCAGCGGCTGCGTCGGCACCGTGGTTTGGTGCAGCAGGGTCGAGAGCGGCACCATGCCCCCGCTGCTGGAGGAGACGTAGAGCTTCTGCAGCGTGGAAACCTTGCCGTATTCGCTCGGCAATGCCTCCAACACCACGTAGTAGGCCTTATTGCCGGTGAAATACTGCGCCACTTCGCGCTGGCCGAACGCGTCATACAGGATGGCGTCGATCGTGGCCGGCAGCACCCCGAAACGGGACGCCTGGTCGCGGTCGTAGGTCAGCGTCTCCGTGGTGCCGAGGTTCTCCTGGTCGGAGGTGACGTCGGTGAGCTGGCCCAAATGGCGCATGCGGTCCAAGATCTTGGGCGCCCACTGGTTCAGCTCGTCCTGCTTCTCGTCCTGCAGCGTGTATTGATAGAGCGTGCGGGCCAGGCGGGCGCCGACGCTCACATCCTGCGCCGGCTGCATGAACATCCGGATGCCGGCGACCGACTGCATGTCGTGGTTCAGCCGGGCGATCACCTGCATCACGCCATCGGTGCGCTGGTCCCAAGGCTTGAGCGAGATGTACATCCGCCCGTTGTTGGACACCTGGCCGCCCGCGCCGGCGCCGATGGAGGACACCACGGAGGCAACCGCCGGGTCGTGCAGCGCCACCTCGTCGACCTGGTGCTGCAGCTTGGACAGTGCCTCGTATGAGATGTCCTGCGCGGCGTCGGTGATGGCGATGATGATGCCGGTGTCCTGCGTCGGGAAGAAGCCCTTCGGGATCAGCGTGAACAGCAACACGGTGGTGCCGACGGTGGCGAAGAACACCAGCAGCGTGATGAAGCGGAAGCGCAACGCCACGTCCAGCGTGCGCTCGTAGAACCGCAGCATGGCCTCGAACATCCGCTCCACCGCGCGGTAGATGCGGCCGTGCTGGTGCGTGACCTTCAGGAAGCGGGAGCACATCATGGGCGTGAGCGTCAGCGAGACCATGGCCGAAACCACGATGGTGATCGAGACCACGATGGCGAACTCGCGGAACAGCCGGCCCACGATGCCGCCCATCAGCAGCAGCGGGATGAACACGGCGATCAGCGAGACGCTGATGGAGACGATGGTGAAGCCGATCTCGCCCGCCCCGCGCAAGGCGGCGTCGATCGGGCGCATGCCCTCTTCCATGTGCCGGAAGATGTTCTCCAGCATCACGATGGCGTCGTCCACCACGAAGCCGACCGCGATGGTGAGGCCCATCAGCGACAGGTTGTCCAGGCTGAACCCGCACACGTACATCACCGCCAGCGTGCCGACCAAGGCCACCGGAATGGTGACGCTCGGGATGATGGTCGCCCACACGTTGCGCAGGAACACGAAGATCACCATCACCACGAGCGCGATGGAGAGCATCAGCGTGAACTCCACGTCGCTCACCGAGGCGCGGATGGTGAGTGTGCGGTCGGACACCACCTGGAGGTGGATGTCGGGCGGGAAGTCGGCCTCGAGCGCGGGCAGCCGGTTCTTCACGCCGTCGGCGGTCGAGATGACGTTGGCGTTGGGCTGCTTGAAGATCAGCAGCAGCACCGAGCGCTTGCCGTTGGTGGAGGCGCCGAGCTCGCGGTTCTGCGGCCCCGGCACCGCGCGGCCGATGTCGCGGATGCGGATGGCGCCGCCGTTGCGATAAGCGATGATGGCGTTGTTGTAGGGGTCGGCGGTGGTGAGCTGGTCGTTGGCGTAGACGGTGAAGGATTGCTCCGGGCCGTCGATGCTGCCCTTGGGGTTGTCCACCGTGACGTTGGTCAGCACGTTGCGCACGTCTTCCAGCGTCATCCCCAGGGCCGCCAGCCGCGCCGGGTCGACCTGCACGCGGATGGCCGGCGTCTGCTGCCCGCCGACCAGCACCTGGCCCACGCCGGGCAACTGCGACAATTGCTGCTCGACGACGTTTTCGGCGTAGTTGTCCACGTCGGTGATCGGCGCCTGGTCGGAGTCCATCGCCAGGATCAGGATCGGACTATCGGCCGGGTTGATGGCGCGGAAGGTCGGCGGCGACGGCATGTCCTTCGGCAGCGAGCCCTGCGCCGCGTTCATCGCCTCGAGCACCAGCGTCTCGGCGTTGCCCAGGTCGGTGGCGAGGCCGAACTGCAGGGTGATCTGCGAGGTGCCCAGCACGCTGGCCGAGGTCATCTGCGACAGGCCCGGCAGCATCTGGCCGAACTCGGTCTCGAGCGGGGTGGCGACCGTGGAGGCCATCGTCTCCGGGCTCGCGCCGGGATACTGCGCGGTCACGGTCAGGGTCGGGAACTGCACGTTGGGCAGCGGCGCCACCGGGAGCAGCGGATAGGCCACCAAGCCCACCAGGAAAATCGCCGTGGTCAGCAGCGAGGTGGCGACGGGGCGCTTGATGAAGGGGGTCGAGATGCTCATGATGTTGTGCGGCGTCCAATCAGTCGGAGGCGGTGGCGGCGTCGGGATTGGCGGCGTCGGTTGCACGGACCTTGGTGCCGGGCGCCAGGCGGGACTGGCCGGACTGCACCACCTGCTCGTTGCCGGTGAGCCCTTTGCCCACGACCGAGCGGCCGTCGTCCTCGTATTTCACCGTCACATCCACCGGCGCCACCGTCTGGTCCGGCTTCACGACGTAGACGAACAGCCCGTTGGGCCCGTGCTCGATGGCGGGCGTCGGCACCACCACGGCCTTGGGCAGGTTCGCCACCTGCACCCGGGCGTTGACGAACTGGCCCGGCCAGAGGTGGTCGTCGTCGTTGGTGAATTGGGCGCGCAGCGAGATGGTGCCGGTCGTAGTGTCAATGGTGTTGTTGGGCGTCAGCAGCTTGCCGATGGCGAGCTTGGCGCCGGTGCTGCCGTCGTTCACCACCACCGGGACGTCGCCCTTGGCGCGCGCGTCCTGCACCGCCGGCAGGTCCTGCTCGGGCAGGGTGAACACGACGGCGATCGGCTTGTCCTGGGTGATGGAGATGATGCCGGTTTGCCCGGCGACCTGGATCAGGTTGCCGACATCCACCTGGTAGAGGCTGACCCGGCCGGCGAACGGGGCGCGGATGGTGCAGTAATCGAGGTTGATCTTGGCCGTCTCAATCGCCGCGTCGTCGGCCGCGACCGCCGCAACCGTCTTGCTGACGGTGGATTGCTGGTCGTCCACCTGCTGCACCGGGGCGAAGTCCTTGCGCGCGAGGTTCTGGTAGCGCGCCAAGTCGAGCTGGGCGCTGCGCAGGGTGGCCACGTCCTCGCCGCGCTGCGCCATCGCCTGGTCCAGCGCCGCCTGGTACGGCCGTGGGTCGATGGTCGCCACCACGTCGCCGGGCTTCACCTCCTGGCCCTCCTTGGCCGGCAGGCTGGTCAGGATGCCGGTCACCTGCGCCTTGACCTGCACCACGTTGAACGCCTGCACCGTGCCGAGCCCCTCGTCGTACACCGGCACGTCCAGCACCTGCGCGCGGGTCACGCCGACTGGGACGCTGGTGTCCGGCGCCGGTCCCTTGCCCTGCGCCCAGCACGGCGTGGCCGCCAGGCAAAGGCCGCCTGCCATGAGGCCGCCGCGGATCGAGGTCGCGAACAGCCGGCCGCGCGGGTGGCTGGGCATGGTCCTGGGGAGCTCCTGTTGCAGGTGCGGAGGCGAACGGCGCCGCGGCGCTGATGTATTCGAAGCTGTGGCGGTTGGGGGTAGTTCCTCCCCACATTGTGACGGCTGTTGCTTTTGGTCACATCGACGCCGGGCGTGGTTTTCGCCACCGCGCTGGCGCGCTTGCACGGCGGCCACCCGGCGCGGCACAATGGGCTGCTACGAAGGGGATGAGCAGATGGCCTCGGCCGCCGAACAAATGGCCGCCAGCATGAATTTTGGCGTCTTCAGCAAGGCCACCGAGCTGAAGCAGCGCATTTGGTTCACGCTCGGCGCGCTGATCGTCTACCGCCTGGGCAGCTACGTGCCGGTGCCCGGCGTCGATGCCGCGGTGATGGGCCGCGCGCTGGCCGAGCATGGCGGCGGCGTGCTGGGCATGTTCGACATGTTCAGCGGCGGCAATCTCAGCCGCATGACGGTGTTCGCCCTCACCATCATGCCTTACATCAGCGCCTCGATCATCATCCAGCTCATGTCGGCCGCCATCCCGTCGCTCGAGACGCTGAAGAAGGAGGGCGAGAGCGGGCGCAAGAAGCTCAACCAATACACGCGCTACCTCACCGTGGTGATCGCGGTGTTCCAGTCCTACGGCATCGCCGCCGGGTTGGAGGCGTTTCACGACCAGGCTGGCGCGGGCGCGGTGCTGGACCCAGGCTGGTTCTTCCGCCTCTCCGCCGTCGTTACGCTGACCGGCGGCACGATGTTCCTGATGTGGCTGGGCGAGCAGATCACCGCCCGCGGCGTGGGCAACGGCACCAGCCTGATCATCTTCGCCGGCATCGTGGCCAACCTGCCGCACGCGCTGGCCACCCTGCTGGACTTGGGGCGGACCGGGGCGATGTCGCCGGTGTTCATCCTGGCCTTCTTCATCGCCGCGGTGGCGGTGATCGCCTTCATCGTGTTCATGGAGCGGGCGCAGCGAAGGGTGTTCGTGCAATACCCCAAGCGGCAGGTCGGCACCCGCATGTTCAGTGGCGAGGCGACCCACATGCCGCTGAAGGTGAACACGGCCGGAGTGATCCCGCCGATCTTCGCCTCCTCCATCCTGCTCATTCCAGCCACAATCGCGGGTTTCGGCACCACCGACCCGCACTCCGTTCTGGGCTGGCTCGCCGGGCAACTGGCGCATGGGCAGCCGCTGTATCTCGCGCTCTACGCCGCGATGATCATCTTCTTCTCGTATTTCTACACCGCCGTGGTGTTCAACCCGCAGGAGACCGCGGACAACCTCAAGAAATACGGCGGCTTCATCCCGGGCCTGCGACCCGGCAGCAACACCGCGGACTATTTCGACCGCGTGCTGACCCGGCTGACCACCATCGGCGCGCTCTACCTCTGCGTGGTGTGCCTGCTGCCCGAGCTGCTGATCGCCAACTACAATGTGCCGTTCTACTTCGGCGGCACCAGCCTGATGATCATCGTGTCGGTGACTATGGACACCGTGACCCAGGTGCAGTCTCATCTGCTCGCGCACCAATACGAGGGTCTGATGCGCAAAACGCGCGTGAGGGGGCGGCAACGGTGAGATTGATCCTGCTGGGACCGCCGGGGGCGGGCAAAGGCACCCAAGCCAAGCGGCTGCAGGAGGAGTGGGGGATCGCGCAGATCTCCACCGGTGACATGCTGCGCAGCGAGGTCGCGGCCGGCAGCGAAGTGGGGCGGCGCGCCAAGGCGGTGATGGCGTCGGGCGCCCTGGTGTCGGACGACATCATCATCGACATGCTGGCCAACCGGGTGCGCCAGCCGGATTGCGCCCGCGGCTTCATCCTCGACGGCTTCCCCCGCACCGTCGCGCAGGCCGAGGCGCTGGACGGGATGCTCGAGCACCTGAACCTGCAGCTCGACGCCGTGATCGAGCTCCGGGTGGACGAGCCGGCCTTGGTGGAGCGCATCGCCGGCCGGTTTTCCTGCGGCCAGTGCGGCGCCAGCTATCACGACACGTTCAAGCCAACCGCGGTGGCGGGCGTGTGCGACGTCTGCGGCAGCGGCGAGTTCATCCGCCGCCCGGACGACAATCGCGAGACCGTGACCGAGCGGCTCGCGGTCTACAACCGCCAGACCCGGCCGATCCTGCCGCACTACCAGAAGCTCGGCCGGCTGCACACGCTGGACGGCATGGCGTCGATCGAGGCGGTGAGCGCGGCGATCGAGGCGGTGCTGCAGACGCTGCCGAGCGAGCACGTTCACCTCGATGTGACCGAGGTGCGTTGACTCGCGCGAAAACCGCCCTATAAGCGGCCATCCGGCGGGAATGGTGGCATTCCCGCCCTACTGTCATTGAGCGGCGACCAGGCGCTGAGGCGAACGGGTTGTCATGGGTTATAGGGCCCGGCCGCGCGCAGCCCGCGCAGTGCCGCGGCTGCGAGCAGGAGATGGGCGTGGCACGTATCGCCGGTGTGAACATCCCGACCAACAAGCGGGTAAAGATCAGCCTTCGCTATATCTACGGTATTGGGCCTACCAAGGCCGCCGGTATCTGCACCAAGCTCAACATTCCGGACGATCGCCGGGTCAACCAGTTGTCGGATGAGGAAGTGTTGCGCATCCGCGAGCTGATCGACCGCGAGTTCCGCGTCGAAGGCGACCTGCGGCGCGAAGTGGCGATGAACATCAAGCGCCTGATGGACCTCGGCTGCTATCGCGGCCTGCGCCATCGCCGCGGCCTGCCGGTGCGGGGTCAGCGCACCCACACCAACGCGCGCACCCGCAAGGGCAAGGCGGTGGCGATCGCCGGCAAGAAGAAGGTCACCAAGTAGGCTTGCGGCGCCGCTGCAGCTCGAACTAGCACACCAGGCAGGATCACCTCATGGCGAAAGCCCCCGCGCGTCCCCGTCGCAAGG
Source organism: Acetobacteraceae bacterium (assembly GCA_965199105.1). Taxonomy (GTDB): domain Bacteria; phylum Pseudomonadota; class Alphaproteobacteria; order Acetobacterales; family Acetobacteraceae; genus LMUY01. The sequence continues at coordinate 3,982,516 of CBDAQO010000002.1, forward strand.
AGCGCAAGAACATCATTTCGGGCGTGGCGCATGTGAACGCCACGTTCAACAACACCATGATCACCATCACCGACGCGCAGGGCAACACCATCGCCTGGTCGTCGGCGGGGATGCAGGGGTTCAAGGGCAGCCGCAAGTCGACCCCGTATGCCGCCCAGGTGGCCGCCGAGGACGCCGGCAAGAAGGCCCGCGAGCACGGCATGGAAACGCTCGAGATTGAGGTGAACGGCCCTGGCTCCGGCCGTGAGAGCGCGCTGCGGGCGTTGCAGACGGTCGGCTTCTCCATCACGCAAATCCGCGACCTGACCCCGATCCCGCACAATGGCTGCCGCCCACGCAAGCGCCGCCGCGTTTGATCGCGGGCTTGCGTGCGCCAGGTTTCGCGGGCTTCCCCCCTGAAGTAGGATGAAAGGCGGGCGTCGCCCAGCTTGCGCGGCGCCCGAGTTGGCATGAGAAACGACACGATGGTGATGCAGCGTAACTGGCAATCACTGATCAAGCCGGAAAAGCTCGAATTCGAGCCCGGCTCCGACCCGTCACGCACCGCCCTGGTGGTGGCCGAGCCGCTCGAGCGCGGGTTCGGCATGACGCTGGGCAATGCCATCCGTCGCGTGCTGCTGTCGTCGCTGCAGGGTGCCGCGGTGACTGCAGTGCAGATCGACGGCGTGCTGCACGAGTTCAGCAGCATCCCCGGCGTGCGGGAAGACGTGACCGACATCGTGCTGAACGTGAAGCAATTGGCGCTGCGGATGCACGGCGAAGGCCCCAAGCGCATGGTGCTAACCGCCACCGGCCCCGGCGAGGTGAAGGCCGGGCAGATTCAGGCCGGCCACGACATCGACATTATGAACCCCGAGCTGGTGCTTTGCACGCTCGACGAGGGCGTCAAGCTCGGCATGGAGTTCACCGTCAACCTGGGCAAGGGCTACGAGCCGGCCAGCTCCAACCGTCCGGAAGACGCGCCGATCGGGCTGATCCCGGTGGACAGCATCTACTCGCCGGTGCGCCGCGTCTCCTACCGGGTGGAGCCGACCCGGGTCGGCAACCTCACCAACTACGACAAGCTGCTGCTGAGCGTGGAGACCAACGGCGCGGTGAGCCCGGAGGACGCGGTGGCGCTGGCCGCGCGCATCCTGCAGGACCAGTTGCAGCTCTTCATCAATTTCGACGAGCCGCAGCAGTTCCGCGCCGAGGAGCACCACGACGACCTGCCGTTCAACCGCAACCTGCTGCGCAAGGTGGACGAGCTCGAGCTGTCGGTGCGGTCGGCCAACTGCCTGAAGAACGACAACATCGTCTACATCGGCGACCTGGTGCAGAAGTCCGAGCAGGAGATGCTGCGCACGCCGAACTTCGGCCGCAAGTCGCTCAACGAGATCAAGGAAGTCCTGACCAACATGGGGCTGACCCTGGGCATGACGGTGGCTGGCTGGCCGCCGGAGAACATCGAAGATCTGGCCAAGCGGCTGGACGAGCCTTTTTAGGGATTTACGCAGATGCGTCACGGAGTAAGCGGCCGCAAGCTCGGCGTCACGGCAAGCCACCGGTTTGCGATGTTCCGCAACATGGCGGTGGCGCTGCTGAAGCACGAGCAGATCACCACCACGCTGCCCAAGGCCAAGGAGCTGCGCCCGGTGGCGGAGAAGCTGATCACGCTCGGCAAGCGCGGCGGGCTGCATGCGCGGCGGCAGGCGCTGTCGCAACTGCAGGACGAGGTGATCGTGACCAAGCTGTTCGACACCCTGGCCACCCGCTACAAGACGCGCGCCGGCGGCTACACCCGGGTGCTGAAGGCCGGCATGCGCTATGGTGACGCGGCCGACATGGCGGTGATCGAGCTGGTGGAGCGCGACCCGGCCGCCAAGGGCAAGGACAGCGGGCCCCGCCCCGACGCCGCCGAGGCGGACGCTGCCTAGTCCGACCCGCAAAACCCTCTTCCTCGGGGTGGGGGGGCTCTCCGCCGTGAGATCCACCGTTGGCCCCTCACCCCGACCCTCTCCCAGGGGGAGAGGCGGCCTTGCTCTCGTTGCTGGCGTTTGCGCTTGTCTCGGCTCCGTGCCCGCTGCAGCGCAGGACCTGCGGCGTACCACCGTTACCGTCTCGGACCACCTCTCCGAAGGGCAGCAGGAGGAGACCATCGCGGTCTACTTCGCCGGCGTGCTCGCCGGGTCGCTGCATGTCGCGCCGGGCAAGCCCGATGACAGCTTCACCGCAAGCATTCCCGCCCGCGACCACCTCAGCTACACGCTGTGCGGCAAGCTCGAGCGGCGCGAGGCCGATGGCTCGACCTCGTCCCACCCGATCGACAATGGCGGCGTGCTCGCGGGCTATGCCGGCCAGTCGCTGATGGCCATCACCCATGGCGACGTGTTGTTCTCGCTGGAAAGCGACGACGCAGCCGTGGTCAGCAGCGTGCAACCTGGCCCAGCCTGCACGGCCGCCACGTCGTGAGCTCGGGCGACCTGTTCGCCACCGAGCCGCCTGCTACCGCCGGGTCACCCGGCCCCCTCGCCGACCGCCTGCGCCCGCGAACCCTGGCCGACGTGGTGGGCCAGGCCGCCCTGCTCGGCCCGGACGGCGCGCTCAGCCGCATGCTAGCCTGCGGCTCGCTGGCCTCGCTGATCTTCTGGGGTCCGCCCGGCGTGGGCAAGACCACCATCGCCCGCCTGCTCGCCGACGCCGCCGGGTTGCATTTCGTGCAGCTTTCCGCGGTGTTCTCCGGCGTGGCCGAGCTGAAGCGCTGCTTCGACGAGGCCCGCCGCCGCCGCGCGACCGGAACGGCGACGCTGCTGTTCGTGGACGAAATTCACCGCTTCAACCGCGCCCAGCAGGACGGCTTCCTGCCCGTGGTGGAGGACGGCACGGTGGTGCTGGTCGGCGCCACCACCGAAAACCCCTCCTTCGCGCTGAACGGCGCCCTGCTCTCGCGCTGCCAGGTGCTGGTGCTGCGCCGGCTGGACGACGACGCGCTGGACCACCTGCTGCAGCGCGCCGAAGCCGACGGGCCGCTCCCGCTCGACCCGGCGGCGCGCGCCGCGTTGCGCGCCATGGCCGACGGGGACGGCCGCTACCTGCTGAACCTGGCCGAGCAGCTCCACGCTCTGCCCGCCGACACCGCGCCGCTCGACCCGGCGGCACTCGCGGCCCTGCTGGCCAAGCGCGCCGCGCTGTATGACCGCGACCGCGAGGAGCACTACAACCTCATCTCCGCCCTGCATAAGTCGCTGCGCGGGTCCGACCCGGACGCGGCGCTCTACTGGTTCGCCCGCATGCTCACCGGCGGCGAGGACCCGCGCTACATCGCCCGCCGCCTGCTGCGATTCGCCGCCGAGGACGTGGGGCTGGCCGACCCGCTGGCCTTGGCGCAGGCCACTGCCGCCTGGGAGGGCTATGAGCGGCTCGGCAGCCCGGAAGGCGAGCTGGCGCTGGCGCAACTGGTGGTCTACCTCGCCACCGCGCCGAAATCGAACGCCGTCTATGCCGCGTTCAAGGCCGCCATGCGCGCCGCCAAGGAGACCGGCAGCCTGGCCCCGCCTGCCCACATCCTGAACGCGCCGACCCGGCTGATGCGCGACCTCGGCTACGGCGCCGGCTATGCCTACGACCACGACACCGAGGAGGCGTTCTCCGGCCAGGACTACTTCCCGCCGGCCATGGCGCGGCCGGCCTGGTATCAGCCCACCAGCCGCGGCTTCGAGGCGGACATTGCCGACCGGATGGCGCGTTGGGCGGCGCTGCGCGAGGGGCAAGCGCCGCGTAATTAACCGAATTGTCTTCGTTGGCCTGTTGCGTTTGCCGCACGGGGCAAGCGTGGTGGCGTGATCCATCGCGAGACGTGCCATGAAGCCTGCCAGCACCCCAGCCACCGGCCCGCGCTACTGGGCGGCGATCTCGCTTGCCAGCGTGTTCGGCGCCAACATGGGCGATTTGGTGTCGCACACGCTGCACATGGGGCATTGGCGCGGCCTGGCCCCGCTCGCCGCCGTGTTCGCGGCCACCCTGCTGATGGAGCGCCGCTCCCGCATGGGGCACGAGGCGTATTACTGGCTCGCGATCGTGATCGTGCGCACCGCTGCCACCAACCTGGCCGATTTGGGCAGCCACGACGTCCACCTGCGCTATGGCCCGATGAGCCTGGCGCTCACCATCGTGCTGCTGGCGCTGGCGCTGGCCGCGCGCCGTGGCGGGGATTGCGGCACCATGCCCCGGACCAACGGCCTCTATTGGGCCGGCATGCTCGCGGCTGGCACGCTCGGCACCGCCTTGGGGGACGGCACCTCCGGCGGCCTCGGGCTCGGCGTGGCGCTCGGCTCGCTGCTGACCGGGCTGCTGCTGGCCGGCGTGTTCGCACTGCGCGCGCGGGCCGCGTTTGCCGGGGTGGCGTTCTACTGGGTCACCGTGGTGGCGGTGCGCACGGCCGGGACCACCGTGGGCGACCTGACCGCGGACACGGTCGGCCTGGTTGCCAGCACCGTGGCCAGTGGCGTGCTGCTGGTGGGGTTGCTGGCAATCTGGTCGCGCTCGGAACAAAGGCTCGGCGCGCCGGCCTGAGGAATATCATCAGTGCTGCACGGCGCGTGACTTGGCGCGCCCGCCGGAGCAATCTGTCGCTATGTGAACGTCATGCATCCGCAAACCCGGCTGGTCCGGCGGAGTTTGCGCGACGCCGGCGCTGGCAGGGGGGAGGCCACGATGAACGACGTTAAGCGGTTCCCCATCGTGGGCGTTGGCGCCTCCGCGGGCGGCGTGGAAGCGCTCGAAGGCTTTTTCGGCGGCATGCCTGCCAAGCCGGGGCTGGCGCTGGTCATCATCACCCATCTCAGCCCCGAGCGGGAGAGCAAGCTGCACGAGGTAATCGCGCGCTACACCGAGCTGCCCGTCCACGTCGCGGAGGACGGCCGCGTGGTGGAGCAGGACCACGTCTACGTGCTGCCGGCCGACGCCGTGCTGAGCATCGCTAACGGCCGGCTGCAGATCGGGCGCCTGAGTGCGCCACGGCGGGCGCGCAAGCCGATCGACATCTTCTTCACCGCCCTGGCCATCGACCAGGCGGAGCACGCTGCAGGCGTGGTGCTATCCGGCGGCGACGGCGATGGCACGCTCGGGGTCAAGGCGATCAAGGAGCACGGCGGCCTGACTTTGGCGCAGGTGAGCGACGGCCGCGGCCCCGGCTACCCGAGCATGCCAGACAGCGCGATCTCCACCGGCCTGGTCGACTTCGCCATTCCGGTCAGCGAAATGGGCGCCAAGCTGGTCGAGTTCGGCCGCAGCATCGACCTGCTGGACGACTTAGTCGGCCCCGGCCGCGCCGACCAGACGCTGGAACAGGCCTGGCCGGAGATCTACAGCCTGCTGCGCAACCAGATCGGCCATGATTTCAGCGGCTACAAGACCAAGACGTTCATGCGCCGGGTGCAGCGGCGGATGCAGGTCAACCAGCTCGCCACCGTGGACGGCTACATCGAACGGCTGCGGCAGGACTCCAAGGAGGTCAGCGCACTGTTCCGCGACCTGCTGATCAACGTCACCAACTTCTTCCGCGACGCCGACGCGTTCGAGAGCCTCGAGCGCCTGGTGATCCCGAACCTGTTCGAGCAACGCGGCGCCGATGACGTGGTGCGCGTCTGGGTGCCCGGCTGCTCGACGGGCGAGGAGGTGTTCTCGATCGGCATCCTGATGCGCGAGTACATGGACACGCTCACCGCCGTGCCGCGGGTGCAGATCTTCGCCACCGACATCGACGACCGCGCGCTGACCGTGGCGCGGGCGGCGCGCTACCCCGGCCCGCTGCTGGAGAGCGTCTCGCCCGAGCGGCGCCAGCGCTTCTTCATCCCCGATGGCGGCAGCTACGTGGTGGTGAAGGAGGTGCGGGACCTCTGCGTGTTCTCGCCCCACAGCGTCATCCGGGACCCGCCGTTCTCCCGCATCGACCTGGTGTCGTGCCGTAACCTGTTGATCTATTTCGGCGTCGACATCCAGAATCAGGTCGTGCCGACATTCCACTACGCGTTGCGGCCGGATGGCTACCTGTTCCTGGGCTCGGCCGAGAACGTCAGTCAGTTCGACGACCTGTTCCTACCGTTGGAGAAGAAGCACCGGCTGTTCCGCCGCCGCTCGGACGTCTCCACCAGCCTGCGCATGCCGCTGTTGCTGGGCACGCTGCGGCCCGGCATCGGGGCGGAACTCACCGCGCGCCGGGCCGGCCTTGGTGCGCTGGGCATGCGCCAGGCGGCGGAAAGCCACGTGCTGGAGCGGTTTGCCCCGCCCCACGTGCTGGTGAACCATTCTGGCGACGTGGTGTTTTTCTCCGCCCGCACCGGCAAATACCTCGAGGCGCCGCTCGGCGTGCCGACCCGGCAGATCCTCACCATGGCGCGCAAGGGATTGCGGCTCGACTTGCGCACTCTGTTCCGCGAGGCGGTGGAAAGCGGCCAGACGGTCACGCGCGAGAGCGTGCCGGTGGAGGCGGAGGATGGCCGCGTCCAGTTGGTGACGATCACCATCGAGCCGCTCGGCGACTACCAGGGCAGCGCGACCGGCGGCACGAACGGCAGCGCGCCGGCGACCACGACTGGCGCCACCAATGGCAGTGCCGCGGGCAGCGACAACGCCAGCGCCGTGGCCGGTGAGCCGCTGTTCCTGATCCTGTTCAACGACCAAGGCCCGGTGCTGAGCCGGGAGGAGGCGGTCAACCGCTCCGGCGTCGCGCAGGGCGGCGCCACCGTCCAGATGGAGCGGGAGCTGCGCGAGACCCGGGACCGGCTGCAGTCGATCATCGAGGAGTATGAGACGGCGGTGGAGGAGCTCAAATCCTCCAACGAGGAGCTGGTCTCGGTGAACGAGGAGATGCAATCCACCAACGAGGAGTTGGAAGCGTCCAAGGAGGAGCTGCAATCGGTCAACGAGGAGCTGCACACCGTCAACAGCGAGCTCAGCGGCAAGGTGGAGGCGCTCGACCAGGCCAACAACGACCTGCAGAACCTGTTCGAGAGCACCGACGTCGCCGCCATCTTCCTCGACCACGATCTGGTGATCCGCAGCTTTACTCCCGCGGTGGCCCGCATCTTCAACATCCTGCCCGGCGACCGCGGCCGGCCGATCACCGACCTGTCGAGCCGGTTCAGCCTGCCCGGGATGGCCGAAGACATCGCGCAGGTGTTCGCCGGCCGCAGCGCGATCGAACGCCGGGTCAGCGACGAGCAGAGCGCCGCGCACTATTTGCTCCGCCTGGCGCCCTATCATGACAGCGAACAGCACGTCCGCGGCGTGGTGGTGACGTTCCTCGACGTGTCCGAGCTGATCCGCGCCGATGCGCGCCAGCAATTGCTGATCGAGGAGCTGCAGCACCGCACTCGCAACCTGCTGGCCATCGTGCAGTCCATCGCACGCCAGACCATGGGGGACGGCGTGGAGATGGACGCCTTCCTGGCCCGGCTTTCCGCCCTGAGCCGCGTGCAGAGCTTGCTCGGGCGCGCCGGTAACGACCAGGTGGAGATCGGCGACATCGTGCGGCTCGAGCTCGAGGCGCTGGGCTCTCTCACGGCGGGCAAGGTCGTCACCCGTGGCGAGGCGATGAGCCTTGGGCTCGAGAACGTGCAGACGTTCGGCTTGGTGCTGCACGAGTTGGCGACCAACGCGATGAAATACGGCGCGTTGCGGGACCAGCCGGGGCACCTCGAGATCGCCTGGTGGCTCGAGGCCAAGACGCCGACCCGCAATGCGCTGATCGTGCTGGAGTGGCGCGAAACCGGCGCTCCGGAGCCGCCCGATACGTCCCGCCGTGGGTTCGGCCGCCGCCTCATTGAGCAGGCGCTGGCCTACACGCTGCAAGCCAAGACCGAGTTTGCATTCCGCCCGGACGGGGTGTTTTGCCGCATCGAAATGCCGCTGCCCTCACGACCCGGCGCCGCCGCCCAACTGCGCGGCGCCTGAGCGCTAGCGCGGCCTAGGGTTAGGAGCGGCCGCGCTAGCGCGGCCTGGGGTTAGGAGCGGCCGTAGATATCCTCCAACCGTTCGATGTCGTCCTCGGACAGCAACGGACCGTGCTGCACCTCGATGAACACGACGTCCTCGGCGCCGAGGTTCTCCGAGCGGTGTACCGCGCCGCGCGGCACGCTCACCGAGTGGCCGGTGCCGACGTCGAACTCGGCGCCGTCCACCGTGACCCGGGCAGTGCCGGACACCACCGTCCATTGCTCGGCGCGGTGCTGATGGCGCTGCAGCGACAAGCGGCCGCCGGGTGCCACGCGGATGCGCTTGACCACGAAGCCAGGCCCGCAATCGACCACCATCCAGTCCCCCCAGGGGCGCGAGTCCGTCTGACCCGTCGCATAGGTGCCGTATTCTGCCATCAATCTGCTCCTTCAGGGCGCCACTATCATTGCGCGGAAGGCTTGCGCAAACCTTAATGCAGCCCGGCCTATTTTCGCGCGCAATGCTCGCTCAGAAGGGTTCGTCACCCAACCTCTCCAACGCTAAGAAGGACATGGCATGGACCAGCAGCCGGCACAGCCCGACGCCTTCTACATCCCGGCGACCGTATCGCTGCAGGAACGGCAGAGGCGCACCCTCAAGAGCGGCGACACCTTCGGCGTGTTCGACCAGAGCGGCAACGTCCTGGGTGGCCCCAACAGCAGCGACGGCGTGTATTTCCGGGACACGCGGCATTTGTGCAAGCTCGGCCTGCTGGTGGGCGGCGAGAAGCCGATGCTGCTGAGCTCCTCCCTGCGCGACGACAACGCCGAGCTCACCTGCGACCTCGCCAACGGCGACATCTACGAGGACGGCCGGCTGATCCTCGAGCACGACCTGCTGCACATCCGCCGCTCACGTTTCCTGTGGGAGGGCGCCTGCTTCGAGCGGCTCTCGGTGCGCAGCTTCGCCGACCAGCCCAAGCGCATCCGGCTCGAGCTGCTGTTCGAGGCCGACTTCACCGACCTGTTCGAATCCCGCGGCATGCACCGCAAGCGCCGCGGCGAGCAGCATCCGCCGGAGGTGGGCAGCGACCGCGTGACGCTCTCGTACACCGGGCTAGACCAGCAGCGCCGCAGCACCCGGCTGCGCTTCGACCCCAAGCCCACCGAGATCGAGGGCGGCCGCGTGGCGTTCGACCTGGAGCTCGCGGCTGGCGGGCGGCGGCTCATCTTCCTCGACATCGCCTGCGACCCGAGCGGCGAGCGCGAGCCGCCCCGGCGCAGCTTCCTGCGCTCGCTCTACGACGCGCGCCGCCGTCTGCGCGCCGAGAGCAGCAAGGCCGCGGCGGTCGCCACCTCCAACGAGGTGTTCAACGAGGCGATGCGGCGCGCCATTTGCGACCTCTATATGCTGGTGACCGACAAGGACACCGGCCCCTATCCCTATGCCGGCGTGCCCTGGTTCAGCGCCGCCTTCGGGCGGGACGCGCTGATCACCGCGTTGCAGACGCTCTGGCTGGACCCGCGGATCACCGCCGGCGTGCTGACCTACCTGGCCGCCAACCAGGCCACCGAGGTCGACCGCGACGCCGACGCCGAGCCGGGCAAGATCCTGCATGAAGTGCGCCACGGCGAGATGGCGATGCTGCGCGAGGTGCCGTTCCGCCGCTACTACGGCAGCGTCGACAGCACGCCGCTGTTCGTCATGCTGGCCGGCGCCTACCTCGAGCGCACCGGCGACCTCGAGACGGTCAATCGGCTGTGGCCCAACATCATGGCCGCGCTGGACTGGATCGAGCACTACGGCGACCGGGATGGCGATGGCTTCGTGGAATACAGCCGCGCCACCGGCGAGGGCCTGGCCAACCAGGGCTGGAAGGACAGCTACGACAGCATCTCCCATGCCGACGGCTCGCTCGCCACCGGGTCGATCGCGCTGGCCGAGGTGCAGGGCTATGCCTACGCTGCCCGCCGCGCCGCCGCCGCCATTGCGCGCGCGTTGGGCGACATGGATCGCGCCACAGCGCTTGAGGCCCGCGCCGAGACGCTGAAGTCGGCGTTCGAAGCGGCGTTCTGGTGCGAGGAGCTGGGCACCTACGGCCTCGCCTTGGACGGGGCGAAGCAACTGTGCCGGGTGCGCGCCTCCAACGCCGGGCACCTGCTGTTCGCCGGCATCCTCAGCCCCGAACGCGGCCAGCAGGTGGCAACCCAGCTCATGTCCAGCCAGATGTACACCGGCTGGGGCATCCGCACGCTCGGGCTGGGCGAGGCGCGCTATAACCCGATCAGCTACCACAACGGCTCGGTCTGGCCGCACGACAACTCGCTGATCGCGCTCGGCATGGCGCGCTATGGCTGCAAGGCGGAGGCGGCGCGGCTGTTCGCCGGCATGTTCGACGCCTGCCGCAGCATCGACCTGCGCCGCCTGCCGGAGCTGTTCTGCGGCTTCCCGCGCCGCCGTGCCGAAGCGCCGACCAACTACCCGGTGGCGTGTTCGCCGCAAGCCTGGGCCGCCACCGCCCTGCCCGCCATGCTGCAGGCCTGCCTGGGGATGAGCTTCGACCCGGCGCAGCGCCTGGTGCGGTTCGACCGCCCGGTGCTGCCGCCCAGCCTGGCGGAGGTGACGGTGATGAACATCGAGCTGAACGACGCCCGCATCAGCGTGCGCTTCCACCGCATGGGCGAGGAGGTGGCGATGAACGTGCTCGACCGCACCGGCGTGATCCACGCAACCCTCACGAGCTGATGGCCGGCGCCTGCGGGTGAGTTGACGGCGGCACCTTCCTACGGGAGGGTGCGGCCATGACAATGCGCCTGACCCTTGCCGCGTTGGCTTTCATCGCCGTGATCGCGACGGCCGCCTGCAACGGTGTGGACCTGGGCGACAACCCCGGGCCGGACGTCGGCAAGCAGACCGGCCCGCTGACGGCGCTTCCCGCGCACCTGAAGAATGGCGGCTCCGAGTAGGGCGAACGGGCCGGGCGTGGCAGAAACGGCCGCCGTGACGCGAGACCTCTACCAAGGCCGCCAGCCACTGCCCCGGCCGAAGCTGCTGCTCTACACCCTGGCGGTCGCGATCGGCGCCTGGGCCGTGCTGCGCCACAGCCTGCGCGTGGCGCCGCTGGACGGCTTCTGTTTCGCCGCCTTGATCACCGCCGGGTTCTACGTGCTGGCGAAGCACCGGCTGGGCCTGTCGTATCAAGCCGAGGTGGTCCGCGACGGCCGCGCCGCGCTGCTGCCCTTCCTGCAGAACGCCCCGGTCCATCTCGACCTTGCGGCGGTGCCATCGATGACCCGGCGCGGGCCCGTGGTGACGGGAGCGGGCTTCGACGGCGCCTGGCTCTACATCGTGGAAGACGGCGTCGCCGCGCGCATTCCCGGGGCGCTCATCCGCAAGTGGCAATGGGCGATCGAGACCTATCAGAGCCAGGAGGTGCGTGTGAACGTCTCGGTGAACGGCGGCGTGGTGTCTCCCGCAGTCCCGGACTTCGCCCGCTCGGCCGCGATCACCCGCGGCCTGGTGATGGCGAAGCTGGCAAGCGGCCTGACGGTGCAGGTCGCCGACGTGAGCAAGCCCTCCTGGCGGTTCACCACCGACGACCGTGCGGTGTTGGAGAAGTGGCACGAAATCCTCACGCAGGTTAGCGAAGGCAAGTTAGTTGCCGGTTAACGACCTGGTATAGACGCGGCCAGCCATGCCGCCTGAGCACCGTCCCATGCCACACCGCGCCGCCGTTTGACGCCGCTGCTCAGCGTGCGCGGGCTGACGCGCAGCTTCTACGGGGTGCATGCCCTCAATGGCGTCGACCTGGACGTGCGCGCGGGCACCATCACCGCGCTGATCGGGCCGAACGGCGCGGGCAAGACCACCGCCTTCCAGTGCATCTCCGGCGTGGTGCGGCCCGATGGCGGCCGCGTGGTGTTCGACGGCCAGGAGGTGACCGGCTGGCGCCCCGACCGCATCACCCGCGCCGGGTTGACACGCACGTTCCAGATCGCCCGCGGCATCCCGCGCCTTTCCGTGCTGGAGAACCTGCTGCTCTATGCGCAGGCGCTGCCCGGGGAACGGCTGTGGCCGGCGCTCACCGGCGGCGGGCGGCGCTCGGAGCGGGCGGCGCTGGATCGCGCGTGGGACATCTGCCGCCGGCTGAACCTGCTGGCGGTGGCCAACAACCCGGCGGCGGCGCTGTCGGGCGGGCAGAAGAAGCTGCTCGAGATCGGCCGCGCCCTGATGGCCCAGCCCCGCATGATCCTGCTGGACGAGCCGATCGCCGGGGTGAACCCCACGTTGGCCGAGGACATCGCCGACCGCCTGCGCGCGCTGCGCGACGAGGGCGTGACGTTCCTGGTGATCGAGCACCACATGGACCTGATCGCCCGCCTGTGCGACCCGGTGATCGTGATGGCGGAAGGGCGCCGGCTCACCCAGGGCGCCTTTGCCGCCGTGCAGGACGACCCGGCGGTGCAGGAGGCCTACATGGGCAAGCGCCGGTGGTGAGCCTGCTGCAGGCGGACGGCCTGGTGTGCGGCTATGGTGCCGCGGACGAAATCCTGAAGGGCGCCCAGTTGCATGTGGCGCCGGGTCAGTTGGTGGCCATCGTGGGGCCGAACGGGGCCGGCAAGTCCACCCTGCTGAAGGCGGTGGCCGGGCTGCTGCCGCTGAAAGCCGGCGCCATCATGCTGGAGGGCGCCGCGCTGCACGGCCTGTCGGCGCGGGAGCGGGCGCGGCGGGGCGTGGCCTTCGTGCCGCAGGAAGCCAACATCTTCCCCAGCATGACGGTGCGGGAGAACCTCGAAATCGGCGGCTTCCTGCGCCGCGGCGCGGCCAGCGCGCAAGTGGAGGCGTTGTTCGCGCGCTTTCCCATGCTCGCCGCCAAGCGCCGCCACGCCGCGCGCACCCTCTCCGGCGGGCAGCGCCAGGTGCTGGCGATGGCGATGGCGCTGATGGTGCAGCCCCGCCTGCTGCTGCTGGACGAACCCTCCGCCGGGCTCTCCCCCAAGGCCGCGGAGGCGCTGTTCGGCGACATTGTGGCCATCCACGCCGAGGGCATCGCGATTGCCATGGTGGAGCAGAACGCGCACGAGGCGCTGGCCATCGCCGACACCGCCGTGGTGCTGGTGGATGGCCGCACCGCCCGCGCCGGGCCGGCCGCCGCCCTGGCCGCCGACCCGGATGTGCGGCGGCTGTTCCTGGGCGGGTAGCCAAGGCATGGTCGTTGGGAACCGGTCTGGACCAGGCGGCCGCAAACAGGAGAGAGCACGGATGACAGCGACACGGCGCGCGGTTTTGGCGGGGATGGCGGCCGCTCCGTTGGCGGCGCGCGCGGCCCGGGCGCAGTCCGCCCCGATCCCGATCGGCTCGATCACGCCGCAAACCGGCTCTGGCGGCAGCTATGGGCCACCGATGGTGAAGGTGGCCGCGGCCGTGGTGGCCGAGGTGAACGCGGCGGGCGGCGTGCTGGGGCGCCCGTTGGCCCTGTTCAGCGAGGACGACGAGACCAACCCCGACGCCGGCGTGCGCGCCGCCCGCAAGCTGATCGACGTAAACCAGGTGGTGGCCGTGGTCGGAACCTGGGCGAGCGCGGTCACCACCGCGGTGGCGCCGCTGTGTTGGGAGAGCAGGACCATGCTCTTCACCGTGTCGGGCGCGGACTCGATCACCAAGCTGCCGGCGCAGGGCTACATCATCCGCACCCAGCCGAACACCGCCCTGCAGTCCCAGCGCGCCGGCCAGTTCCTGCTGCAGCAGGGCGCCAAGCGAGTGTTCGCGCTCTCCGCCCAGACGCCGTTCGCGGTGGACGTCTACAACACGCTGGGTGAGGAGTTGGGCAAAGGCGGCGCCGCCACCGCCGGCAACGTGATCTACGACGCCAGCAAGTCCTCGTTCCGCTCCGAGGTGGAGGCGGCGCTCAAGGCCCAGCCGGACGCGATCTTCCTCAACAGCTACACGCCCGACCTGATCGTGCTGCTGCGCGAGCTCTACCGGCAGGGCTTCGACGGCAAGAAGCTCACTTTCGGCTACGCGGCCAACGCCAAGCTGCTGGACGCGCTGCCGGCGGACGTGACCGAGGGGCTGCTGAGCTTCGCCCCCTCGCCCGACCTCGGCAGCCCGGCCTATGCCCGCGTGAAGCAAATTCTGGCCGCCGAGCCCGACCCGTATTCCTGCCAGGTCTACGACCATGTCTCGCTGGTGGCGCTGTCGCTGGCCAAGGCGGGCACGGCGTCCGGCGCGGCGATCCATGACGCGGTGCGCGCGGTGAGCCAGGGCGACGGCCAGCGCGTGACGAGTGCCACGGAGGGGTTGCAACATCTGGCGGCCGGCCAGGCGGTGAACTACGACGGCGCTTCGGGCCCGTGCGACTTCCTGCCCTCGGGCGACATCACCACCTGCAAGTTCCGCTTCGAGCAAGTCCGCGCCGGGCACTACCAATTGCTGTCGGTCTCTTGAGCGGGAGGATGAGTTGCGGCGATGCGTGACCTGCTGCAGCTCCTGCTCAACGGGCTGATGGCCGGCGCCGTGCTCGCCGCCCCGGCGATTGGGCTTAGCGCCATTTACGCCGTGCTGCGCTTCCCCAACTTCGCCGTGGGCGGGATGGCGACCATCGGCGCCTATGCCGGCTACGTCGCCAACACCGCGCTGCACTGGCCGGCGGCGCTTTGCCTGCTGGTGGCCTTCCTCGCCGCCGGGCTGGCCGGCGTGGCGGCGGACGAGACGATGCTGCGCCAGCTCCGCCGCACCGGGGCGCTGACGGCGGCCATCGCCTCCATCGCGCTGAACATCGTGATCGAGAACGCCATCCGCTTCGGCTTCGGCAACGACCTGCGCGGCTACGACCTGCCGGTGCTGCGGGATTGGCATTTCGGCCCGCCCGGGCTGCGCTTGAGCCTGGGGCCGCAACAGGCCGCCGACGCCGCCTGCGCCGCCGCGGCCATGGCCGTGCTGTTCCTGTTCCTCGGCTTCACCCGCACCGGCAAGATGATGCGCGCCGTGGCCGACAACCCGGCGCTCGCAGCGCTGAAGGGGATTGATTCCGGGTTGGTGGCGCGGCTGGCGAGCTTCCTCGGCATGGGGCTGGCGGGCTTCGGCGGCATGTTGATCGGGCTCGACACCTCGATCGACCCGCTCACCGGCTTCAACGTGATGCTCTCCGTGTTCGCCGCCGCCGTGGTGGGGGGCTTAGGCAGCATCCTGGGGGCGGTCGCGGGCGCCTTCGTGGTAGGGGTGGGCGAGGAGATGTCGGTCGCGGTGGTGCCGCCCTCCTACCGCTCGGCGGTCGGGTTCGCCGCCATCGTGCTGGTGCTGCTGCTGCGCCCGCGCGGGCTGCTGGGCGAGCGGGCGGCCTAGGTGGCGAACTACCTGCTCGCGCTGAGCGTGTTCGCCGGACTTTACGCGCTGATGGCGCTGGGCCTGAACCTGATTTGGGGCCTGGCTGGCATGGTCAACCTCGGGCTCGCCGGCTTCTACCTGGTGGGCGCCTATGCCGCCGCGCTGCTCACCGTGCGGCTGCATGCGCCGATCTGGGCGGCCTGGCTGGCGGCCAGCGTGGCCAGCGCGGTGCTCGGCGCGGCGCTGGCGGGGCTCACCGCGCGGTTGCGGGGGGACTACCTGGCCATCGTGACGCTCGGTTTGGCCGAAGTGCTGCGCCTGGCCGCCACCAACGAGACCTGGCTCACCAACGGCAGCGACGGCATCAGCGCGGTCCCGGGCCTGGGCCGCGGCGCGCTGTCCTCCACCGGGTTCAACCTGGTCTCGGCCGCCATCGTGTGGGCGGCGGTGGCGCTGGCGGCCTGGGGGCTGGCGCGGCTGGCGGCGGCGCCGTTCGGCCGCGTGCTGCGGGCGGTGCGCGAGGACGAGACGGTCGCCATGGTGGCCGGCAAGCGCACGCTGCTGTTCAAGGTGCAGGCGTTCGCCATCGGCTCGGGCGTGATCGGCCTGGCCGGGGCGCTCTATGCCCAGTTCAACGCCTACGTGGCGCCGGACGCGTTCGGGCCGCTGATCACCATCTACGTCGTGCTGGCGCTCACCCTGGGCGGCACCGGCACCATTGCGGGCGCCTTGCTGGGCGCCGTGGTCGTGGTGGCGCTGATGGAGGGCACGCGCTTCCTCGCCGCCGCCTTGCCCGGGCTGTCCCCGGTGCAGGTGGCCTCGGTGCGGGAGGGCGCGATCGGCGCCGCGCTGATCCTGATCCTGCGCTTGCGGCCGAACGGATTGCTGCCGGAGCGCCCGCGGCGCTACCCGAAGCAGGCTGCAACCATCGCACCACCCTTGGGGAGGACACCATGACCCACGCGCTGACCGACACCTTGATCGCCGCCCATGCCGAGGCGGACCAGCCCGGCGCCAGCTTGCGCGCGCTGGATGCGGCGCTCGCGCAGTCACCGGGCCACATCCTGTTCACCGTGCTGATCAGTCATCCGGGCTTGCTGCAGAACGAGCGCTTCTACAGCAACAAGCCGGCCGAATACCCGGTGGGCGGGAGCAAGCCGATCACCGATTCGCCCTGGATGCGGCGGGTGATCCGCGAAGGCCTGCCCTATATCGGCCGCACCCGCGAGGACATCCGGGACGTGTTCTTCGACTACGAGCTGATCTGGTCGCTCGGCTGCGAGAGCGTGCTGAACTACCCGGTGCGCTGGCGCGGCCAGACCGTGGGCACGCTCAACCTGCTGCATCGCGCCGGCTACTACGACGAGGCGCAGGTGCCGGAGGTGGCCGTCCTGGCGCACCTGGCGCTGCCGGCGCTGCTGCTGATCTCGCGGCAATAGGTTAGGCTCGGCCTCAGTCACGCTGATCGGTAGACATGCTCGCCAAAATAAAGAGCTAGACCATGGCCGGCGACTCTATCTGAGCCGGTCTTGGTCTAGCGGCCACGGCGGGCGAGCTCCACCCGGGCCCGCAGCGTGATGCTGCCGACCAGGCCGGCAAGCGCCGGGTCGGACGCCTCGGGGCAGGTTTCCACCAGGGTGGCCAGGCGGCCCAGCGCATCTTCCAGCCCGCCCTCCCCCAACAGCAGGCGCTGCAACTCGGCCAGGGCTTGCAGCAGCGCCTGGCCGTGGCGCTTGGCCTTGCGGTCCCGCCCGGTAGCATCCTCGAACTCCTGCAACTGCAGCAGGGAGTCGAGTGCTGCGGCCGGCGCGGCGGCGGCCGGCCCACCGACGGCCGCCCCCCCGCCCGACACCGCAAAGCCCGCGCCCGCAGCCGCTTGCCGCCGCGGCGCGGCAATCGCGGCCGACGGGCCGTTGATTCCGGAAACGTTTACCATTGGCACTGCATCATTGGCCGGCTCCTTCTGTCCACCCCGGCACAATCTGCCGGGCTCCGTTTCCGCTCCGCCGCAGGCGTCTGCGGCAAGGGGCCTGGCACGCTGCTTGCCCTTATGCCGCCAAGACCCACGCCGCCACGACCCGTGCTGCCGAGACTACCGCCGAAAGCTGAACGATACGGAAAGACCGACCCACCGTGCTCCATTCCCTCCGCCTCGCGCTCTGTTGCCTCATCCTGCTGCTCTCCGCCCAGCGCCACGCTGCGGCGGAGGCGCGGATCAAGGACATCGCGGATGTGGAAGGCATCCGGGAGAACCAGCTCGTCGGCTACGGCCTGGTCGTGGGGCTGAACGGCACCGGGGACAAGCTGGACAGCAACGTGTTCACCAAGCAGTCGCTGATCGGCATGCTCGAGCGGCTCGGCGTCAACACGCGGGACCAGGCGACCCAGCTCTCCACCAAAAACGTCGCCGCCGTGATGGTGACGGCGATGCTGCCGGCGTTCTCCCGCAGCGGCAGCCGGTTCGACATCGCGGTGTCCGCCTTGGGAGACGCCAAGGACCTCACCGGCGGCACCCTGCTGGTGACACCCCTGCTCGGCGCCGATGGCGAGGTCTATGGCGTGGCACAGGGCGCGCTGGCGACCGGCGCGATCGCGGCGCGGGGTGCGGCCGCCTCGGTCACGCGCAACGTACCGACCTCCGCGCGCATCTCCAACGGCGCCACGGTGGAAAAGGAACTGCCTTACCAGCTCTCGGCGCACCCGATGCTGCGGCTCGGCCTGCGCAACCCCGACCTCACCACCGCGCGGCGCATGGCGAGCGTCATCAACGCGGCCATCGGCGGCAGCGTCGCCACCGCGCAGGACCCGCGCACCGTCCTGCTCGACCTCGGCACGCGGGACGTGATCGACACGCTCGGCCGCATCGAGGATTTGCGGGTGGAACCGGACAACCCCGCGGTGGTCGTGATCGACGAAGGCAGCGGCACCATCGTGATGAGTGACAACGTGCGCGTCAGCACGGTGGCCATCGCGCAGGGCAACCTCACCATCCGTGTCACCGAAACGCCGCAGGTGTCGCAGCCGGGGCCGCTCTCCAACGGCACCACCAAGACCGTGCCTCGCACCAACGTGCAGGTGGACGACTCGTCGGACAAGCGGCTGGGCATCATCCGCGGCAGCGTGAGCCTGCGGGACCTGGTGGCGAGCTTGAACTCGCTCGGCGTGGGGCCGCGCGACATGATCACCATCCTGCAAGCCATCAAGGCGGCGGGCGCGCTGCAAGCCGACCTGGAGGTACGCTGATGCAACCCCCCGCCATCACCACCACGCTGCCGCCCGCAACGGTGCAGAAGGTCTGGAAGAGCGCGCAGGACTTCGAGGCCGTGGCGCTCAACGAGTTCCTCAAGCCGATGTTCGACACGGTCGACCTGTCCAGCACGCCGCTCGGCGGGGGCGAGGCGGAGCAGGAATGGGCGCCAATGCTGGTCGACTCCATCGCCAAGCAGATCGCCCACAGCGGCGGGCTCGGCATCGCGCAGCCGGTGTTCCGCCAGATGATCCAGATGCAGGAAGCCAAGTCGGGAGCCAAGCCATGACACCAGACCTGCTCGCCGTGACCTTGCGGCTGGCGGAGGCGCTGGCGGCGGAGAACGCGGCGCTGCTGGCGCTGAACCTGCCGCGCGCGGCGTCCATGCTGGCCGACAAGCAGGCGGCGTTGGCGGCGTTCAACGCGGCCAAGCGGGGCGGCGCCACCACGCCGGCACTGCGGCAAGCCGCCGAGCAGTTGCGCGCGGCGGCCGACGAGAACCGCCGCCTGCTCGAGCGTGCCATCACGGTGCAGACCCGGGTGATCGGGATCGTGGCGCAGGCCGCCCGCGCCGCCAACCCGGCGCCAGCGCGATACGGCCGCAACGGTGCCTATGCCGCCCGCCCGGCGTCCGGCTGGGCATTGTCCGCCCGGGTTTAGTGTCTGTCCGGTAAGTCTACAGTGGCGGTCATCCGACGGCGCCGGGCGGCGCTTGAGTGCGCCTCTGACTCACCACAGCGACTTCCCGGACGGACACCTAGGCGCTGCTATGACGCTGCCGACCCGGCGTGCTATAGCGCGGCCATGGATTTCATCGTGCTGCAGCCGCCCGGCGGCGACCATGAAGCGGGTGGCGGCGCCTATCTCCGCGCGTTGATCAGCGGTCTTCGCCACGTCGGCCACAGTTGCCAGGTGGCAAGCGGAACCACCGTGCCGGACGGAGCCATCGCGCTGATCGACGGCCACGGCCTCGCCCGGTTTGCCGAGCAGGACGTGAGCGGCGCGGTCGGCGTGATCCACCATCCCGCAGCCCTGGCGCCGGACAGCGAAAAGGCCGCGACCCGACAGGCCGAACGCGCCGTGTTGCCGCGGTTGCGCCGGGTCGTGGCCACCAGCCGCCTGGTGGCCGAGCGGCTGGAGCAGGATTACGGCGTGGCGCCCGAGCGCATCGCGGTGGTGCCGCCGGGCGTGCCGGACGTTCCGCGCAGCACCGGCTCGGGCGAGGCCACCTGCCGGCTGCTCTCGCTCGGCGCCTGCGTCCCGCGCAAGGGCCACGCCACGCTGATCACCGCCCTGGCCGGGCTGTTCGACTTGGATTGGCGGCTGACCGTGGTGGGCGACGACAGCCGCGACGCCGACCACGCCCAGAGCCTGCGCACGCTCGCCGAACAGCGCGCGCCGGGCCGGGTGCGGTTCGCCGGCGCGCTCCCGGCCGACGCGCTCGAGGCGGAATGGCAGCGCTGCGACGTGTTCGCGTTGGCGACCGAGTGGGAGGGCTACTCGGCACCCGTTGCCGAGGCGATCCGGCGCGGGTTGCCGGTGGCGGTCACCTCGGGCGGCGCGGCAGCCTCCTGCGTCTCGCCCGAGTTCGGCGTGGTGTGCCCCCCGGGCGACGTCGTGGGCCTGGGCAAGGCCATCCGCCGGCTGATCTTCGACACCGCGTTGCGCGCCGACATGGCCACGGCCGCTTGGCACGCCGGCCAGGCGTTGCCGGATTGGCCAACGCAAGTGCGATGCTTCGTCGCGGCGGTGGCGTGATGCTGCTCGGCTGCATCGCCGACGATTTCACCGGCGCCACCGACCTGGCCGCCACCCTCGTGCGCGGCGGGATGCGCGTGGTGCAGGTCATCGGGGTGCCAGAGGGTGCGCCGCCGGACGCGGATGCGGTGGTGGTGGCGCTGAAGTCCCGCACGGCGCCGGTGCGCGATGCGGTGGCGCAAAGCCTGGCGGCGCTGCACTGGCTGCAGCAGGCCGGTTGCCGCCAGTTCTTCCACAAATACTGCTCGACCTTCGACAGCACCGACGACGGCAACATCGGCCCGGTCGCCGACGCGCTGGTGAGCGCGTTGGAGTGCGGCTTCGCGCTCGCCTGCCCCGCCTTTCCGGCCAATGGCCGCTCCGTGTTCCAGGGCCACCTGTTCGTCGGCACCGCCCTGCTGAACGAAAGCGGCATGGAGCACCACCCGCTCACCCCGATGCGCGACGCCAACCTCGTGCGCGTGCTGTCACGGCAGACCGAGGGCACAGTCGGCCTGGTGCCGCTCTCCACCGTGGCGCAGGGGGCCGAGGCCATTCGGCGTGCCATGGCGGCGTTGAAGGAAGGCGGCCGTCGTTACGCGATCGTGGACGCGGTGAGCGAGGCGGATTTGCTCGCCATCGGCGCGGCGGCGGCCGGCCACGCGCTGATCACCGGCGGGTCCGGCGTGGCGATGGGTTTGCCGGCGAACTGGCGCGATGCGGGCCTGCTGCCGGGGCGGACCGACAGCGCCGCCCTGCCCGCTGCCACGGGCCACGCCGCGGTGCTGGCCGGGTCGTGCTCGCGGGCCACGCTGATGCAACTTGGCGTCGCGCGCGGCCGGGTGCCGACGCTGGAGCTGGACCCGCTAGCCACGCCGGACGCCGCCCTGCTCGCGCAGCAGGCGCTGGCTTGGGCAGCGGGCAAGCTCGGCACTGCCCCAATCGTGATCGCCGCCTCCGCGCCGCCGGACCGGGTGGCCGCCACCCAGGCGACGCTCGGGCGGGACGCGGCGGGCGCGCTGGTGGAAAACGCAATGGGCGCCATCGCCGCCGGGTTGGTGGCGCAGGGCGTGCGCCGGCTGGTGGTGGCCGGGGGCGAGACGTCCGGCGCGGTGGTGTCCCGCCTAGGCGTGACGCGGCTGCAGATCGGCCCGGAGATCGATCCTGGCGTCCCATGGACCTACGCCGAAGGCAGCGGCCCGGCGCTGCACCTGGCGCTGAAGTCCGGCAATTTCGGCGGACGCGACTTCTTCACGTCCGCCTTCGAAGTGCTCGGTTAAGCCAAGCAGGGGTGAAGGCGACGACCGTCCCCTTCCGGGTGCAGGGCAGCGCCCTGCCCTTGCGATGCGCTAAAAATCTCGGCGCGTAATCTAGTTAATCGTTTCGCTCGTTGCAGTGCCCGCGGGCGAGGTCTCGGACAGCTCGGCGCCCTTGCGGCGACGCGTCGGCTTGGCCGTGGAACTCAGTTCCTTGGCGGCGGCGGAGCGCTTGGCGGGGGACTTCGCCGTCTTCATCGTCTTGGCGGCCTCGCTCTTGGCCGGCTTCGGCGCAGCCTTCGCGGACTTGGCTGGAGCTGCCTTGGCGCTACCCTTCGGTGCCGCCTTGGCGGGCGCCGCCTTCGCCGCCGATGCCTTCGTTGCCGCAGCTTTTGCCGGTGCTGCCTTGGCCGCACTCGGCTTCGTCGCCGCAGCCTTCGGTGCGGCGGCTTTGGTTGGCTTGGCGGCCGCCTTCTTCTCCGGCGCCGACTTCACCGTGCTGGCTTTGCTGGCAGGCTTGGTCGCCTTCGTGGTTTTCGCGGCGCTCTTCGCGGCGGGTTTCGCGGCGCTCTTGGTTGCGGCTTTGGCCGGCGCAGCCTTCACCGGCGCGAGCTTTGCCGCCATCGCCTTGGTGGCCTTAGGAGCAGGCTTTGCGGCCGCGCGCTTGGCGGTCTTCGGCGCCTCGGCCTTTTTCGGCGCGGTCTTCGTTGCGGCGCGAACGGCCATTGGCTGGGTGCGGCCAAAGGCCTTCAGACTGTCGTCGTTGCTCATGTCTCAAAGTTCCTTTAAGGCCGGGTTGAATTCGTAACATCCGAACGAGCGCATCTGCAGCCAGTTCCGCCGGGCTGCAACGAAGCCACCGGCCACGCGCGTTGCAACTGCGCCGCGCCGCGTACGGCCCAGGCTGACGTTTCGCGGTTCGAGCCGGCATTGCTGCATCGACACGTCTCCTTGCCCTTGCAAGCCCATGCTGCCCAACGCGAATCGCACGCGCGCAAGTGTCATCGCTATCTCGCGCGCGCCGTGAGGATGTCAAACAAAAACGACAACGATTACTTGGCGAGGGTCAAAAGCAGCCGCTTTACCAGGCCTGGCGCCAAGTGCCCGTTACAAACTTGGCACGAACCGCACGCGCCGCGCCGACGCCGCAGCAAGGCAGAAAGCCCCGCAGCAAAGGCGTTTTTGGCGCCGCCCGCAACTGGACGACCATGGCGCAAAGCCAAATGGCCACCGCGACCAGCCGCCATCAATACTGTCGGCCTAACCCGGCGCGCGGGGGTGGGGCGGAACGCCGTCGACGCCACCACGTTCTTCGCAATTGGCGGCAGGATGACCTATGCTCGGCCGCCATCCCGCCCAGCGAGGTTTCAGCATGCCGGACACCAACCAGCCGATCAGGTGGCAACCTGACCGGTCGCCGCAGCCGGCACCCTGGCCGGCGCCATCGGTCGTGGTCGCCATGGCGCGTGGCGCGCGCGGACGCTGCCCGAGCTGCGGCATGACGCACGCCTTCGCCGGCTACCTGCGCGTGGTGCCGGCCTGTGCCGCTTGCGGGGCGCCGCTCGGGGCGCTGCGGGCCGATGACGCGCCGCCCTATTTCACCGTGTTCATCGTGGCCCATGTCGTGGTCGGCCTCATGTTGCTCACCGACCGCCAGTATGATCCGCCCTACTGGCTGCAGGCGCTGGTCTGGCTGCCGCTGACCGCCTTGCTGTCGCTGGGCTTGCTGCGCCCGGTCAAGGGCGCAACGCTCGGGCTGATGCTCAAGCTTGGCTTCACCAAGAGCGACGACACGTGAGCTCCGCGCCCGTTCCCGACCGGATCGCGCGCGTGGTGCTGGACGGCGAAGCGCTGACCCGGCTGTCGGCGATCCAGGAAGCCGACCGCGCGCAGGCGACGGCGGATTTGGCGGCGGAAAACAAGTTCGCGCTGCAGCACCTGCCGGGGCCCTACGTGCTGCACCTGTCGATCCAGGAAGGCCGCCTGGTGTTCGACGTGCGCGCCGAGGACGATGCGCCGCTGCAAGCCGTGGTGCTGGCGCTCGGCCCGTTTCGCGGCTTGATCAAGGACTACCAGATGCTGGTCGACAGCCATGCGCTGGCGCTGGAGGAGGGCCGCGCCGAACGCATCCAGGCGATCGACATGGGCCGGCGTGGGCTGCACAACGAGGGCGCCACGCTGATGGTTGATCGGCTGCAGGGCAAAGCGGCCATCGACTTCGAGACGGCCCGGCGGCTATTCACCCTCGTCTGCGTGCTGCACCAAAGGATTTAGCCCGGCGTGAAAGTCGACGGCACACCGTATCGCTGCGTATGGGTCGAACCGGCCGATGGCTGGTCCGTGCGCATCATCGACCAGACCAAGCTGCCCTGGTCGCTCGAGTTCCTGCGCCTGACCACGGTGGCGGACGCGGCCCACGCGATCCGCACCATGCAGGTGCGCGGCGCCCCGCTGATCGGCGCGGTGGCAGCCTATGGCGTGGCGCTGGCGGTGCGCGAGGACGCGACGGTGGACGCGATGGAGCGCGCGGCGGAGTTGCTCAATCGCACCCGCCCCACCGCCGTCAACCTGCGCTGGGCGACCGCGCGCATGCTCACCCGCTTGCGCAACACCGCTAGCGCCGAGCGGGTGCGGGTGGCGTATGACGAGGCCGGGCTGATCGCCGAGGAGGACGTGGCGCAGAACGAGGCGATCGGCCGCCACGGCGCCGGGCTGATCGCCGACATCCACGCCCGCACCCAGCGCCCCGCCCGCGTGTTGACCCACTGCAACGCCGGCTGGCTGGCGACGGTCGACTGGGGCACCGCGCTCGCCCCGGTCTATGCCGCGCACGAGGACGGCGTTCCGGTCGAGGTGTGGGTGGACGAGACGCGGCCGCGTAACCAGGGCGCCTTCCTCACCGCCTGGGAGCTTGGGCGCCATGGCGTGGCGCACACCATAATCGCCGACAACGCCGGCGGCCATCTGATGCAGCGCGGCGAGGTGGACCTGGTCATCGTCGGCACCGACCGGGTGACGCGCACCGGGGACGTCGCCAACAAGATCGGCACCTACCTCAAGGCGCTCGCGGCGCATGACAACGACGTGCCGTTCTGGGTGGCGTGCCCATCGTCCACCATCGACTGGGCGGTGAGCGACGGGTTGCGCGAGATCGAGATTGAACATCGCGACGCGAGCGAGGTGACCACCGTCACCGGCCGCGGGCTGGACGGGGTGGTGACGACGGTGCGCACCGCCGCATCCGGCAGCCGGGCGCTGAACCCGGCATTCGACGTGACGCCAGCGCGGCTGGTGAGCGGCATCATCACCGAGCGGGGGCGGAGCACTGCAAGTGCGGATGGATTGGCGGCGCTGTTTCCCGAACGTGCGTAGGCTTCGCGGCCCAGGTCTTTTCGGCCAAAGTCTGGGCGTCGTACTGCTGGCCGCACTGGTCGGCTGTTCGACCGCGACCCGACCTTCAGTCGTCACCACGTCCACGCCCACCGTGCCCTCGTCGGGCTTCGGGCAGGATCCGCCGTTCGCCCGCCTCGGCTACGCCCCGTTCTCCCGCACCGACGCGGTGGCCATCGCGTTGCGCGAATGGCGGCTGTGGGGCTCGACGGTGGACGACGACCCGCCCGGCAGCCGCCCCCCGCGCGGGCCAGACGAAAAGCCGGAACGCTACCCCGGGCTGTGGCAGCGCGTGGGCGAATACTGGTGGGAAGGCGAGGACGCCGGGTCGGTGACCGCGTATTGGACCGGCAAGCACGACGGCAATGGCCAGGTGTTCCCGGCCAGCCAGGATGCGAGCTACGCCTGGTCCGCCGCGTTCATCTGCTACATCATGCGCATCGCCGGCGCGGGCGACCGCTTCCCGTATTCCGCAACCCACTCCGACTACATCAACGCCGCCAAGACGCAGGCCGACCAGGGCAGCGGCCCATGGGTGGTGACGGCGCAACGGGTGGACCGCTACGCGCCGCAACCGGGCGACCTGATCTGCCTCGGCCGCAAGGCCAGCCAGTCGCTCACCTATGACGACCTGCCCACCGGCAGCACCTTCCCCGGCCATTGCGACATCGTGGTGGCGGCGGTGCCGGGCGAACTCACCGTCGTCGGCGGCAATGTGGATGACAGCGTGACGCAAAAGCACATCCCCACCACGCAAGCCGGCTTGCTGGCCGACCCGGCGACCGGCGCGGTGGTGGACACGCGCTATCCCTGGTTCGTGGTGCTGCGGGTGGCCTACGACCTGGGCTGAGACGCCCAATGCAGCGCCAAAGTAAACGTGAGCGCCCGTCGGCACGAGGCAGCGTCAACCTGGCACAGGCTTTGCGATGCGTGCCAGCGTCACGCCCATAATGGGTGCTGACGCACTTGCGGGGAGACGATGGCCGAAACCACGCTCGCGGCGGCCAATGTCCGCATCGTTCACGACAAGGCGGCCAACCTGCGCCGCTTCGCCGAGCTGATCGACGCCGCGGCGTCCCAGCGGGCGGACATCCTGGTGCTGCCGGAAGTCGGCCTGCAGGGCTATGCCGACTTCGCGCTGCGCCCCGGCTCGAAGGAGGGCGCCGAGCAGAAGCGCTACTATCACCACGAGGCCGAGACCATCCCCGGCCCGGCCACCGAGCGGATGGCGGCGCTCGCGCGGCGGCATGGCATGCTGATCCAGCTCGGCCTGGCAGAACGGGCGCTGCACGGCAACGCGATCTACAATTCCACCGCGCTGATCGGGCCCGACGGCGTCCTCGGCGTCTACCGCAAAATCCACAACACCTTCGAGTTCCCCTACTTCTCGCCCGGCGAGTCGACGCCGGTGTTCCAAACCGCGCACGGCCTCGTCGCCAGCCTGATCTGCTACGATCTGTGCTTTCCGGAACTGCTGCGCGCCTATGCGGTGCAGGGCGCCGAGCTGGTGCTGATGTCGACGGCGTGGCCGATGAAGGGCCACGACCGCGCCAGCGACTACCATGGCTGGGCGATGGACCTGGCGGCGCAGAGCAACGCGTTCTTCAACCAGAGCTGGCTCGTGGTCTCGAACCACTGCGAAACCGGCGCCTATCGCGACCAAATCGACTACTACGGCAACTCTCAAATCGTGGACCCCTGCGGCAAGGTGGTGGCCTGCGCGGGCGCCGAAGAGGGCCTGGTGGTGCATCGCGCCGACCTGCGGCAGGCGGTACTGCAATCCCGCACCGAGGCGTTCTTCGGCCTGAACCTGCTGCAGGACCGCCGGCCCGACCGCTACGCCGCCGTGCTCGACCAGAGCCATCGCTTCCCCAACCCGGCGCCGCGCCCCCCGGCGGACCCGGCGGACGGTTCGGCGCGATGATCCCGGTCGAAGCGATCGCCGCGGCGGAAGCGCTGTTCGGCGTGGCCTACACCGCGGCCGAACGGGCGCAGATGCAGGACAACCTTGCCGGCCAGATCGCCTCCGCCGTGGCCCGGCGCCAGGTGCCGTTGGCCAACGCCATGCCAATGGCCAGCCGGTTCGACCCGCGCTTGCCCGGAACGACCCTGCCGGCCCCGGGGCCGCTGCGGTTCAGCCCGGTGACGGCCGCCCTGCCCGGTGACGACGCGGCGATTGCGTTCGCGCCGCTCACCCATTTGTCCGCCTGGCTCGCCAGTGGCGCGTTGAGCAGCCGGCGGCTGACCGAACTCTACCTCGCCCGCATCGCAGCGCTCGATCCAGAGCTGTTCTGCTTCGCCGCCGTGGCCCCCGAGCGCGCCTTGGCGCAGGCCGACGCCGCCGACCGCACCCGCGCCGCCGGCGGTTCGCGCGGGCCGCTGCACGGCATCCCGTACGGCCTGAAGGACCTGTTCGACACCGCGGGCCTGGCCACCGGCTGGGGCGCCGAGCCGTTCGCCGGCCGCGTGCCGGAACGGGACGCGGCGATCGTGACCCGCCTGGAAGCGGCCGGAGCCGTCCTGCTCGGCAAGACCACGGTCGGCGCGCTGGCCTATGGCGACATCTGGTATGGCGGCCGCACGCGCAACCCGTGGAACTTGAACGAAGGCTCCAGCGGCTCGAGCGCCGGGTCGGCGTCGGCGGTGGCGGCCGGGTTGTGCGGCTTCGCCATCGGCACCGAAACGCTCGGCTCCATCACCTCGCCCAGCCAGCGCTGCGGCACCACGGGGCTGCGCCCGAGCTTCGGCCGAGTCTCGCGCGCCGGCGGCATGGCGCTGTGCTGGTCGCTCGACAAGGTCGGCCCGATCTGCCGCGGCGTGGAGGACACCGCGATGGTGCTGGCAGCGCTCAACGGCTTCGACCCGGCGGATCGCGGCTCCATCGCGGCGCCCTTCAGCTTCGACGCCGCGGCCCCGGTGCGCGGCCTGCGCGTGGGCTTCCTGCCGCAGGCGTTCGGCGAGGGCGCGACCGAGGTCGACCACGCCGCACTGGCCGCCCTGCGCCGGCTCGACGTGACGGTGGTGGAAGCCGCGCTGCCGGAGCTGCCCTATGGCACGCTGATGAACGTGCTCTATGCCGAGGCGGCGGCGGCGTTCGAGGAGCTGACCCTGTCCGGCCAGGACGACACGCTCACCTGGCAGGAGCCCGGCGCCTGGCCCAACACCTTCCGAAAGGCCCGCTTCCTCTCCGCCGTGGACCACGTGCAACTCGACCGGCTGCGCTACCAGGTGATGCTGGCGCTGGACGCGATGTTCGCGCAGGTCGACGTGTTGATCGGCCCGTTCGCCACCGGCCCGATGCTGGTGGCCAGCAACTTCACCGGCCACCCCTGCCTGCACCTGCGCGCCGGCTTCCTCGAGCTCGCCACCCGCGGCGCCGCGTCGTTGGGCAGCGGCACGCTCACCACCGGCGACCCGGCGCAGGCCGGCCGCCGCTTCCGCGTGCCGCAGGGGATTTCGCTGTGGGGCCGCCTGTTCGACGAAGGACGGCTGCTCACCCTCGGCCTGGCGCTCGAACGCGAACTCGGTGTCGCGGGCGAGCGGCCCACCCTGGCCCAATAAACCCTGTTCGGAGGATCCTGACCATGCAGCGCAGAGACTTCATCGCCGCCTCCGCCGCGATCGGCGCCGGCCTGCTCGCCCCCGCCCGTGCGCAGACGGCGCCCAAGCGCGGCGGCACGCTGATCTGGGGCCACTCGGAAACCGCGCAGAGCCTCGACGTCCACCTCGCCGGGGCTGCGGCCAGCGGGCGCGTGCTGCAGAACATCCACTGCACGCTGATCCAGCCCGATCACACCTTCAAGCTGGTGCCGATGCTGGCGGAAAGCTTCGAGACCAGCCCCGACCTGCTGAGCTACACGTTCAAGCTCCGCCCCAACGTCACGTTCCACGACGGCCGCGCGATGACCGCGGCGGACGTGAAGTATTCCTTCGACCGCGTGCGCGACCCCAAGAACGGCGCGGTCAACTTCGAGGTGTTCCAGGACGTGGACACGATTGAGACGCTCGACGACCACACCGTCATCGTCAAGATGAAGCGCGTCAACGCGCCCTTCCTCGACCGCATCTCGGAGAACGGCGCCGGCGCCATCCTGCCCGCCGGGTCGGGCGAGACGCAGGCGGCCACGCCCATCGGCGCCGGGCCATTCAAGTTCGTCCGCCGCGAGTTCGGCCACGAGACGGAGCTGGCGCGCTTCGACGGCTACTGGGAAGGCCCAGCCTATCTCGACCGCGTCATCGAGCGTGAAGTGGTGGAGCCGACGGTGCGCCTGACCGGGCTGCAGACCGGCGAGCTGCAGCTCATCAACGACATTCCGCCCGACCACGTCGACACGGTGGCAAACAACGCCAAATTGCAGACGCTGAAATGGTTTCCGCTCAACTTCGACTTCCTGAACATGAACCACAAGTTCGCGCCGTTCGCCGACCCGCGCGTGCGCCTCGCCTTCGACCTCATGATCGACAAGGACCAGTTGCTGCAGGGCGCGCTGTGGAGCCAGGGCAAGCTCACCGCCTCGCCGAGCTTCCCCACCTCGAGCTCCTACGACGCCGCGCTGCACAACCGCCCGCAGGATATCGACCACGCGCGCGCCTTGCTCGCCGAAGCCGGCTACGGGCCGGGCAAGCTCGACCTGGTGTTCAAGGTCACCACCAACTACCCCTACCACGTCGACGCGTCCCAGATCATGGCGGAGTGGTTCCGCGCCGGCGGCGTGAACATGAAGATCGAGCAGCTCACCTGGGCCGATTGGCTCAGCCAATGCTGGACCAACCGCGACTTCCAGATCACCATGATGAACTTCTTCGGCCTGTGGGAGCCGGACTTCCTCTATTACAGCCTGTGGAACTCGACCGGCGCGTTCAACTACCGCAACGTGAACGACCCCACGATCGACCAGCTCACCCAGCAGGCCCGCGGCGTGACCGACCCCGCCGCCCGCGCCGGGCTCTACCAGCAGGTGCAGCAGCGCGTGTTCGACCAGGCGCACGACGTGGTGTTGTGGTTCCGCAACGGCACCATCGGCGCGCAGAAATCGGTGCACGGCCTCGACACGGTGGTCGCCCCCAACGGCAGCGGGCTCAACTTCCACAAGGTGTGGCTGGAGGCCTGAACGCGGTTGATCTACGTCCTCAACCGGCTTGCTTCGATCGCGCTCACGCTCGGCCTGATCTCCATCATCACCTTCGCCGTGGTCAACCTGCTGCCCGGCGACGTCGCCATGATGATGCTGGGCACACAGAGCAACCCGCAGGCGCTCGAGGGGCTGCGGCAGTCGCTGGGCCTGCACGACCCGCTAGTGGTGCAGTACCTGCGCTGGATCGGCGGGCTGCTCAGCGGGGATCTCGGCCACTCGCTGATGTTCAAGACCGCCATTGGGCCCCTGCTGTTACAGAAGATGAAGGCAAGCGGGCTGATCGTGGTGATGTCGATGGCCATCGCGCTCGCTTGCGCCATCCCGCTCGGCGTGTGGTCGGCGGTGCACCGCAACAAGTGGCAGGACTCCACCGCGGCCGGTGCCGCCCTGCTCGGCATCTCGCTGCCGGATTTCTTCTGGGGCATCATGCTGATCCTGCTGTTCGCCCGCACGCTCGGCTGGCTGCCCTCCAGCGGCTTCGTCGACCCGGCGGCCGACCTGCCAGGCGCCATCGCCCACGCCCTACTGCCCGCGCTGGCGCTCGGCCTGGGCCTGATGGCGCACCTGGCCCGCGTCACCCGCTCGACGATGACGGGCATCCTGAACCAGGAGTTCATCCGCGTCGCCCGCGCCAAGGGCCTGGGCGAGGCCACCGTGGTGTGGCGCTATGCCCTGGCCAACGCGATCGGCCCGGTGATGACGGTGGCCGGGCTGCAGGTCGGCTACCTGTTCGGCTCCATCATCGTGGTCGAGAGCCTGTTCAACTATACCGGCATGGGCTGGGTCACCTACCAGGCCCTGCTCAACCGCGATGTGCCGCTGATCCAGACCGCGGTGTTCGTCATCGCGGCCATCGTCATGCTGGTGAACTTCGCCGTCGACCTGGCCTACCTCGCCATCGATCCGCGCATCCGGATGGGCTGACCCGGTGCGGCGCTTCCTCACCGTCAAGAGCGGGCTCGGCCTGGCCGTCATCCTCGCCGTGACCGCGGTGGCGGTGGTCGCGCCGATGGTGATCTCGCAGAGCATGGCGACCCAGATGCACATGGCGCTGCGGCTGCGCCCGCCCACCGCGGCGCACTGGCTCGGCACCGACCAGCTCGGCCGCGACCTGATGTATCGCGTCCTGCTCGGCGCCCGCACCTCGCTCACCATCGCCGGGTCAGCGGTGGCGATGAGCATCGCGTTCGGCCTGCCGCTGGGCATTGTGTCGGGCTATCTCGGCGGCTGGTTCGACACCGTGCTGATGCGCCTGGTGGACGCCATGCTGAGCTTCCCAGCCCTGCTGCTGGCGCTCACCATCAGCGCCATGCTCGGGCCCAGCATCCCCAACACCATCATCGCCATCGGGGTGGCGTTCACGCCGTTCCTGGCGCGCATCATCCGGGGCGAGGCGCTGCGGGTGGCGCAGATGCCCTATGTGGAGGCGGCCCGCGCCGGCGGCACCAGCGACGTTGCCATGATCGTGCGCCACGTGCTGCCCAACGTGCTGCCGCTGGTCATCGTGCAAGGCACCATCAGCCTGGCGTTCGCCATCCTGGCCGAAGCCGGGCTGTCGTTCCTCGGCCTCGGCACGCAGCCGCCGCAATCCTCCTGGGGGCTGATGATCCAGGCCTCGCGCGACTACCTGGACGTGGCGCCCTGGACCGCCATCGTCCCGGGCGCGGCCGTGGCGCTCACCGTGCTGGCGCTGAACATGTTCGGCGACGTGCTGCGGGACGCGTTGGACCCGCGGGCCCGATGAACGCACCCGAACCCGTGCACGCCCGCCAGGCGCTTGAGACCGCACTTGGCGAGCCGATCCTCGCGGTGAGCAACCTGCGGGTCGATTTCAGCACCGATGGCGGCGCGGTGACGGGCGTGCGGGACGTAAGCTTCGCCGTCTGGCCCGGCGAGACGCTCTGCGTGGTGGGCGAATCCGGCTCCGGCAAATCCGTCACCGCGCTGGCCATCATGCGCCTGGTCGAGTTCGGCGGCGGGCGCATCGCCAGCGGCAGCCTGCGCTTCGCCCGTGCCGACGGCGCCACCATCGACCTGGCCGAGGCCGCGCCCGCGACCATGCGGCGCATCCGCGGCGACGAAATTGGCATGATCTTCCAGGAGCCGATGTCCTCGCTCAACCCGGTGTTTACCATCGGCCGCCAACTCGCCGACGGGCTGCAGGCGCATCGCGGACTGTCCGCGCCCGTCGCCCACGAGCGCGCGCTCGAACTGCTGCGCGAGGTGCGCATGCCGGAGCCCGAGCGCCGCCTGCGCCAGTATCCGCACGAGCTGTCCGGCGGCATGCGCCAGCGCGTGGTGATCGCGATGGCCATGGCCTGCCGCCCGCGCCTGCTGATCGCCGACGAGCCGACCACCGCACTCGACGTCACCATCCAGGCCGAAATCCTCGCGCTGATCGACCGGCTGAAGCGCGAGACCGGCATGGCGGTGCTGTTCATCACCCACGACATGGCCGTGGTGGCGCAGATGGCCGACCGCGTCGTGGTGATGTATCGCGGCGACGTGGTGGAGCAGGGCCCGGTGGCGGACGTCTTCGCCGCCCCGCAGCAGGACTACACCCGCGCCCTGCTCGCCGCCGTGCCCAAGCTCGGCGAGATGCGCGGCACCACGGCGCCGGAACCCATGCGCACCCTGGGCAGCACGCCCGCGGCGGCGGCGCTGGCCACGGCCGCGCCCGCGCCGCTGCTGGTGGTCGAGCATCTCACCACGCGCTTTCCGGTGCGCGGCGGCGTGCTGCGCCGCATCGTGGCGCGGGTGCATGCGGTGGAGGATGTCAGCTTCACCCTGCCGCGCGGGCAGACGCTGGCGCTAGTGGGCGAGTCGGGCTGCGGCAAGTCCTCCTGCGGCCGCTCCATCCTGCGCCTGGTCGAGCCCGAAGCCGGCGCCATCCGGCTGGACGGCACCGACGTGCGGGCGCTGGGCCGGCTGGAGCTGCGCCGCGCCCGGCGCGACATGCAGA
Organism: Acetobacteraceae bacterium; assembly: GCA_965199105.1. Taxonomy (GTDB): domain Bacteria; phylum Pseudomonadota; class Alphaproteobacteria; order Acetobacterales; family Acetobacteraceae; genus LMUY01. The sequence continues at coordinate 4,015,483 of CBDAQO010000002.1, forward strand.
TGATCTTCCAGGACCCGTTCGCCTCGCTCAACCCGTATCGCCGGCTCGGCGCGCAGGTGGCCGAGCCGCTGCAGAACTTCGCGCTCGCCCCGCCCAGCGAGCGCGCCGGCCGCGTCGCCGACCTGTTCGACCGCGTCCGCCTGCCGCGCGACTTCATCGGCCGCTTCCCGCACGAGCTGTCCGGCGGCCAGCGCCAGCGTGTCGCCATCGCCCGCGCGCTGGCGCCCAACCCGAAGCTGATCGTGGCCGACGAGTCGGTCTCGGCGCTGGACGTGTCGGTGCAGGCGCAGGTGCTGAACCTGCTGATGGAGCTGCAAGCCGAACTCGGCCTCTCGTTCCTGTTCATCAGCCACGACATGGCGGTGGTGGAGCGCGTGTCGCACCAGGTGGCGGTGATGTATCTCGGCCGCATCGTGGAGATCGGGCCGCGCGCCGCCATCTTTGAGGACGCGCGACACCCCTACACCCGCGCCCTGCTCGCCGCCGTGCCGGTCGCCGACCCGGCGCGCCGCCGCCTTGCCAACCCACCGGTCTACACGCCGCTGCCCTCGCCCGTGTTCCCGCTCGGCACGCCCACCAGGCCATCGCACTATGACGATGTCGGCGGCGGCCATCGCGTGTTGCGGGCGGGCTGAGGCGGGGAGGACCGGATGCGGATTTGCTTCATCGGCGACAGCTTCGTGAACGGCACCGGCGACGACGACTGCCTGGGCTGGCCCGGCCGGCTGTGTTCGTCCGCACGCCAAGCCGGGCTCGACGTCACGTACTACAACCTCGGCATCCGGCGCGACACGTCGGCCGACATCGCGCTCCGCTGGCAGCGCGAGGCGTCGGCCCGGCTGCCGCCCGAGCAGGACGGGCGCGTGGTGTTCTCGTTCGGCGTGAACGACTGCGTGGAGGAGGGCGGGCAGCGCCGGGTCGCCGAACCCGCCACGCTGGCCAACACCCGCGCCATCTTGGCCCAGGCGCTGGCGGCCGGCTGGCCCACTTTGGTGGTCGGCCCACCCTGCACGGGCGAGCCCGCGCTCGACGCCAGCGTGCAACGGCTCTCGGGCGAGATGGAGGCGCTGTGCCGCGCGCTGGGGGTGGCGTTCCTGCCCATCTTTGCCCCGCTGCTGGCCAGCGAGCTTTGGCGCCACGAGGCCCAGCAGGGCGACGGCATCCATCCCGGCCGCGGCGGCTACGCACGCATCGCGAACCTGGTGGAGGGCTGGCAGCCGTGGCGCGAATGGCTGGTTGGGGGACGTGGATTCGAACCACGATAAGCAGAGTCAGAGTCTGCTGTCCTACCGTTAGACGATCCCCCAAACGGCGCCGGCGCTGATAGCACCCCGGGCGCGCCGGGGCAATCCGAGCGCGCTTTGCACCGGCGCGGTTGCATTTGGACCACCGTCGCTTGGGGCGCCGTCTTGCAATCCGCGCCGGTGCGGGTTAGGTTACTGACACGCTTACATTCTCCGAGCCGATCTGGAGGGTGGCCCTAACCGGCCGCCTTTTTGCGTTTTCCCCCTTCTGCGTTTGCACCTGGCGAAGGACCATCGTGGAGCCCGACGACGACATCCCGCAGCACAGCAGCCTCGAGGCGCGCATCACCGCCGAGATCGAGGAGACGCTGGCGTTCATGGGCTACGAGATCGTGCGCGTCGCCGTGCTGGGGCGGGAGCGCCCGACCGTGCAGGTGATGGCGGACCGGGCGGATGGCACGTTGATCGGCATCGAGGATTGCGAGCGCATCAACGACGTGGTGAGCGCCACGCTCGATGTGGCCGACCTGATCAAGACCGCCTGGACGCTCGAGATCAGCAGTGCCGGGATCGACCGTCCGCTGACCCGGGCGAAGGACTGGAACCGCTTCGCCGGGCATCAGGCGCGGGCCGAGGTGATGGCGCCGATCGATGGCCGCAAGCGCTTCAACGGGGTCGTGCTGGGCGCGGACGCGACGCAAGCCCGCATCCGGCTGGACGATGGCACCGAAGTAGCGCTACCGCTGTCCGAGTTGCGCCGGGCCAAGCTGGTGCTGACGGACGCGCTGATTGCCGCCACGGCGCAGCCCCGGCCCCCCGAGCAGACCAACTAGCGTCCCATTCTTCGCACCAAGCCTTCGCCCCAAACAAGGGAAACCGACCATGGATACCGCTGTCTCCCGTCCCGAATTGCTGCTGGTTGCCGACGCGGTGGCGCGTGAGAAGTCGATCGAGCGCGAGGAGGTGATCGAGGCGATGGAGCAGGCCATCCAAAAGGCCGGCCGCGCGAAATACGGCTCGGAGAAGGACATCCGGGCCACCATCGACCGCAAGACCGGGGACGTGCGGCTGTCGCGCTGGACCGAGGCGGTGGAGGTGGTGGAGAACGAAGAGACCCAAATCCCGGTGCATATCGCGCGCAAGTTCCAGCCCGACATCGTGGTGGGCGGCCACTTGGTGGACCCGCTGCCGCCGATCGATTTCGGCCGGATCGCGGCGCAGACGGCCAAGCAGGTGATCGTGCAGCGGGTGCGCGAGTACGAGCGCCGCAAGCAGTTCGAGGAGTACAAGGACCGCGTGGGCGAGATCGTCAACGGGCTGGTCAAGCGCACCGAGTACGGCAACCTGATGGTGGAGTTGGGCCGGGCGGAGGCGCTGCTACGGCGCGACGAGCTGATCCCGCGCGAGAGCTTCCGCAACGGCGACCGGGTGCGCGCGTACATCTACGACGTGCGGGAGGAGCCGCGCGGGCCGCAAATCTTCCTCTCGCGCACGCATCCCGCCTTCCTGGCCAAGCTGTTCGCGCAGGAGGTGCCGGAAATCTACGACGGCATCATCGAGATCAAGGCGGTGAGCCGCGATCCGGGCAGCCGGGCCAAGATGGCGGTGATCAGCCGCGACAGCTCGATCGACCCGGTCGGCGCCTGCGTCGGCATGCGCGGCAGCCGGGTGCAGGCGGTGGTGCAGGAGCTGCAGGGCGAGAAGATCGACATCATCCCGTGGTCGGCCCAGGCGCCGACCTTCGTGGTGAACGCGCTGGCGCCGGCGGAGGTCACCAAGGTGGTGATGGACGAGGAGGCCGGGCGGGTCGAGGTGGTGGTGCCGGACGAGCAGCTCAGCCTGGCCATCGGTCGGCGCGGGCAGAACGTGCGCCTGGCGAGCCAGCTCACGCGGTGGGACATCGACATCCTGACCGAGGCGGAGGAGAGCGAGCGGCGGCAGGAGGAGTATCGCCGCCGCACCAGCATCTTCGTCGACGCGCTGGATGTGGACGACATGATCGCCGGGTTGCTGGTGACGGAGGGGTTCACGTCGATCGAGGAGCTGGCGTTCACGCCGCAGGACGAGTTGGCCGACATCGAGGGGTTCGACGAGACGGTGGCGACCGAGCTGATCAGCCGCGCCGACCTCTACCTGCAGCGGCGCGACGGTGAGATGGACGAGAAGCGGCGGGCGCTGGGCGTTTCGGACGAGATCGCTGGCATGGAAGGGCTGACGCTGGCGATGCTGGTGCAGTTGGGCGAGAAGGGCGTGAAGACGCTGGACGACCTGGCGGACCTGGCGGGCGACGAGCTGGTCGAGATCGTGGGCGCCGACGCGATGGACGGCGAGGCGGCCAACGCGATCATCATGTCGGCCCGGGCGCATTGGTTCGAGGGTGAAGCGCCGAGCGAGGCCCCAGCCGAACAGGAGGCCGAACACGGCTGACCCCACCCCCACCGGTCTCCACGCCCAAGCCCCCGCTCTCGAGAACGACCATGCCAATAAGCCCTCTCCCTCTGGGAGAGGGTTGGGTGAGGGGCTGCAACTGCCGCTGGAGATGAGCGCGCTCCCTCACCCTGACCCTCTCCGAGAGGGAGAGGGAGCGACCGAAGAAGAGGGTCCGGGAGAGGACGACGCCGAGACCGGGCCGCTGCGGCGCTGTCTCGTCACCCGGGAGCACGGCGCGCGCGAGCGTATGGTCCGCTTTGTGCTGGGGCCCGATCGCACGGTGGTGCCCGACCTGCTTGCAAAGCTGCCTGGGCGGGGAATGTGGTTGAGCCCGCGGGCCGATGTGATAGAAGCGGCGGTCAAGAAAGGCGCGTTTGCCCGCGCGGCGCGTGGCCCTGTGACCCTTCCGCCCGACCTGGCCATGCTGGTTCGCGAGGGGCTGACCCGGCGGGTGATCGATCTCTTGGGGCTCGCCCGTCGCGCTGGGCAGGCCGTCGCCGGGTTCGAAAAGGCGCGCGAGGTGGTGGTGCAGAAACGGGCTGGGCTGGTGCTGCAGGCGGTGGATGGCAGCGTGGACGAGTGCCGCCGGCTGGTCGCGGGTGCGCCGGGTTTGGCCGTGGTGCGGCCGCTGGTGGCGAGCCAACTGGGCATCGCGTTCGGGCGTGACCATGTGGTGCATGTGGTGGTGCTGCCTGGCCGGTTGGCCGAGCGGCTGGAAGTGGAGAGCAGCCGGCTGGCCGCCCTGGACGCGGACAGTGTGACGGGCGAGCGGACAACAGAGAAGCGGCGCCTCGCTGGCGCGGCGATGAGTGATCGGACAGACCAATGAGTGAGAACAACGACCAGGACGCAGCCAAGGGCCGGCTTTCGCTGCGCCCGGCGGGCCGTCTCGAGCTAGGCCGGACGGTGGACGCCGGGTCGGTGCGGCAGAGCTTCAGCCATGGCCGGTCCAAGGAAGTCCAGGTTGAAGTGCGCAAGAAGCGCCAGCCATTCCCGCCGCCGGCAGCCACCGCGGCGGCACCGGCCCCTGCGCCCACCGTGCCCGGTGCACCGCGGCCGCCGGGCCCGCCGGTGCGTGGCCCGGGCGCTGGCCGGGCGCTGACCGCGAGCGAGCTGGCCAACCGCCAGCGCGTGTTCGAGGAGCAGCAGCGCGAGCAAGGACGGCGCGAGCAGGAGCGGCGCGAGCAGGAGAAGATTTCGATCCTCTCGGCCGCGGAGGAAGCGCGTCGCCGCGAGGAAGAGGCTGCTCGCGCCGCCGAGCAGGCCGCGCGCGACCAGGCCGAGGCCGAGGCCCGCCAGCGCGAGGTGGACGCAGCGGCCGCAGTGGCAGCCGAACAGCAAGCCGCCGCGCCGCCGGGTTCGCAGCCCGTGGCGGCGGCAGCGCCCCAGGCCAACCAGGTGGTGGCCCGCGCGCCGCAAGCCGCTCCCGCGCCGGGCGGGGCACCCTCGGTCGCAGCCCCGGGTGCCAGCCCCAGCGAGACGTTGCGGTTGAAGCCGGCACGGCCTGGCGGCGAGGAAGAGGAAGCGCCACGCCGCCGGCTCGGCATGCCGCTGCCGCCGCGCAAGGGTGCGGTTGCGGCGATCGCCAAGAAGGGAGGCGCCGGGCGGCGCGACGGCCGTATCGACGTGCAGGCGGCCATCGAGGGTGAGGACGAGAAGACCCGCTCGCTGGCCAGTGTGCGCCGCCAGCGCGACCGTGAGCGTCGCCAGCAGGAATTGGAGCTGCTGCGCTCGGACGGCCTCAAGGTCACCCGGGACGTGGTGTTGCCCGACACCATCACGGTGCAGGAGCTGGCGGCCCGTATGGCGGCCCGCGCGCCCGACGTGATCAAGGCACTGATGAAGATGGGCGTGATGGCGACCATCACCCAGTCGCTGGACGCCGACACGGCCGAGCTGGTGGTGCAGGAGTTCGGCCATCGCGCGCGCCGGGTGTCGGAAAGCGACGTGGAGCTCGGCATCGAGGGCGAGACCGACGTCGACACCGACCTCGAGTCGCGTCCGCCGGTGGTGACGGTGATGGGCCATGTCGACCACGGCAAGACCAGCCTGCTCGACGCGCTGCGCTCGACCGACGTGGCGCGGGGCGAGGCCGGTGGCATCACCCAGCACATCGGCGCCTACCAGGTGCAGATGCCGTCGGGCAACCGCATCACCTTCATCGACACGCCGGGCCACGAGGCGTTCACCGCGATGCGCTCGCGCGGCGCCTCGGTGACGGACATCGTGGTGCTGGTGGTGGCCGCCGACGACGGCGTGATGCCGCAGACCATCGAGGCGATCAAGCACGCCAAGGCGTCTGGCGCCGCACTCGTGGTGGCCATCAACAAGATGGACAAGGCGGACGCGAACCCTGGCCGCGTGCGCCAGGAACTGCTCAGCCACGAGATCGTGGTGGAGGAGATGAGCGGCGACACGCAGGACGTGGAGGTAAGCGCGGTCAAGCGCACCGGGCTGGATGCGCTGGAGGAGGCGATCCTGCTGCAGGCCGAGCTGCTCGACCTGAAGGCCAACCCGAACCGCAGCGCCGAGGGTGCGGTGGTGGAAAGCCGGCTCGACCGTGGCCGCGGCCCAGTGGCGACCGTGCTGGTGCAGAAGGGCACGCTGCGACCCGGCGACATCATGGTCGCCGGCGCCGAGTGGGGCCGCATCCGCGCGATGACCGACGACAAGGGCCGCGCGCTGAAGGACGCCGCCCCCTCGATGCCGGTCGAGGTGCAGGGCCTGTCCGGCGTGCCGCGCGCGGGCGAGCCGTTCGTGGTGGTGGAGAACGAGGGCCGCGCCCGCGAGATCACCGAGTTCCGCCAGCGCAAGCTGCGCGACACGGCGGCCGGGGCGCAGACGGCGGCGCGGGGCACGCTGGACGACATGCTCGCCCGCATCCAGGCCGGCGTGCAGAAAGAGGTCGCCATCGTCGTCAAGGCCGACGTGCAGGGCAGCTCGGAGGCGATCAACGTCACCGTGTTGAAGCTGGCGCACGAGGAGGTCCGGGTGCGCGTGCTGATGTCGGCGGTGGGCCAGATCACCGAGAGCGACGTGCAGCTCGCCAAGGCGTCTAGCGCGATGATCGTGGCGTTCAACGTGCGCGCCACCAACCAGGCGCGAGAGCTAGCGGCGCGCGAGGGCGTCGACATCCGCTACTACTCGATCATTTACGAGGTGGCGGACGACATCGAGAAGCTGGTGCGCGGCAAGGTGGCGCCCAAGGCACGCGAGAAGTTCCTGGGCTATGCCGAAATCCGCAAGGTGTTCGACATCACCAAGACCGGCAAGGTGGCGGGTTGCATGATCACCGAGGGCCTGGTCAAGCGCGGTTGCGGCGTGCGGCTGCTGCGCGAGGGCGTGGTGATCCACAACGGCGAGCTGAGCCAGCTCAAGCGCTTCAAGGACGACGTGCGCGAGGTGGCGCGCGGCTACGAGTGCGGCTTGTCGTTCGCCGGCTTCAACGACCTGCGCGAGCTCGACATGGTGGAGTGCTTCGAGGTGGAGTATGTCCCAGGTTAAGAACGGGGGTAAGCCGGGGCGCGGCCGCGCCGGGCGGGAGCCGACGCAGCGGCAGTTGCGGGTGGGGGAGGAAATCCGCCACCTGCTGTCCGCGCTGTTCTCCCGCGGCGACTTCCGCGACCCGGGGCTGGCCGGCGAGCACGTGACGGTGGCGGAGGTACGGGTGAGCCCGGACCTGAAGAATGCAACCGCCTTCGTCTCCCGGCTCGGCCAGAAGGACATCGCACCATTGCTGCCCGTGCTGGGCCGGGCGGCACCGTATCTGCGCGCCGAACTGGCCCGCCAGATGCGGCTGCGCGTGGCGCCACAACTGAGCTTTCAGCCGGACGCCGCCATCGAGTACGCGATGAAGGTGGACGCGTTGCTGAAGGCGCCTGAGGTGGCGCGCGATCTGGAGCGGCCACGTGATTTGGAGTTGCCGTGAGCGAAGTGGCAAAACGGGCTTGGTCTCAGGAGGAGTTCTTTGCCTGGGACGGCCATTCCGACGGGCGCTACGAGTTCGACGGGGTCGCTCCGGTCGCGATGGTAGGGGGCAGCAATCGGCACAGCCTGTTGTTACGCAGGCTGCACCGCGCGCTTGAGAGGGCGTTGGATGGTCGATCCTGCCAGCCGCTGGGCCCCGATGCTGGGGTCGAGACCATTGGCAAAGCTGTGCGCTACCCGGACGGTCTCATCACCTGCAGCGACCCCGCGCTGGAAGGGGACAAGTATACGGTGTCGGACGTGGTTGTTGTGTTCGAGGTAATCAGCCCCAGTTCCGGCCGCGTAGATCGGATCGTCAAGGTCCGCGAATACGCCGCTGTGCCGACGATCCGGCGCTATGTCATTGTCGAATCCGCGTTTCCCGGCCTGCAGGTGCTGGCGCGGGCAAGTGGCGCAGACGGCTGGTCGACGAGCGTTTTGGCGGCGGGCGACGTGTTGCGTATGCCGGAGGTGGGGGCGGAAATCCTGGTAGACGCGTTGTACGAGGGTGTGTTTTCTGGCAATTAGGCTGATCGGCCTCGCGTGAGCGTGGTCCGCAACGAGCGTGCTAAGCTGCTCGCGATCGCCGGTGCCGTGATCTGGCTCTTGATGGCAAGCGTGCTAAACCTCGCAGCACAGTGGGAAGCTCGCACCATGACGGACATCCAATGGTTTGGCCTCGTCATTCTTCCCCTGGCCGTTGGCGTCGTCGGCTGCGTGGCCGCTTGGGCGGGACGGCATTTCATTCGTTAGAGCCGTGGCCGGGCTTACGCATATACCGAAGGTCAACCGCATGCGCCGCCCGCGTGGCCGCCCGCTCGATGGGTGGCTCATCATCGACAAGCCACCCGGCATGACCAGCACCGACGTGGTCAACCGCGTCCGGCGCGGGTTGGACGCGCAGAAGGCGGGCCATGGCGGCACGCTGGACCCGCTGGCCACGGGGGTGTTGCCTGTGGCGTTCGGGGCGGCGACCAAGACGGTGCCGTACATCATGGACAGCACCAAGCTGTATCAGTTCACCCTGCGCTTCGGGCAGGCGCGCGACACGGACGACGCGGATGGCGCGGTGACGGCGTTCTCCGAGCATCGACCGACGGACGCGGCAATCGAAGCCGCCCTGCCCGCCTTGCGCGGCGACATCCTGCAGGTGCCGCCAGCGTATTCCGCCATCAAGGTGGCAGGCGAGCGCGCCTACGACATGGCGCGCGAGGGCCGCGCCCCGGTGCTGGAGCCGCGGGCTGCCCGCGTCGACCGGTTCGACCTGGTGGACCGGCTGGACGCCGACACGGCGGTGTTCGCGGTGCAATCGGGCAAGGGCGTCTACATGCGTTCGCTGGCGCGAGACCTGGCGCTGGCGTGCGGCACGGTTGGACATGTGGCGGCGCTGCGCCGGCTGCGGGTGGGCCCGTTCACCGAGGCGCAGGCGATTTCGCTGGACAAATGCGTGATGGCGGAGGATAGCACGCCAGCTTCCCCGGACCTGCTGCTTCCGGTCGCGACCGCGCTGGCCGACATCCCGGCGCTGGCCCTGACCCAAGCGGAGGCCTTCTTCCTGTCACGCGGCCAGGCGATCAGCCTGGTGGATTTGATGGGTCGCATTCCACGGGCGGCCGACCCCGACGGCGGGTTGGCCTGCGCCATGGCGGGGGCGCGCGTGATCGGCCTTTGCCGCCTCTTCGAAGGCATGCTGCGGCCGGAACGCCTGTTGTAACCCCGTCCGGAGGATATGCGATGTCGATCACAGCCGAGCGCCGCACCGCGCTCATCACCGACTATGCCCGCCAGGCGGCGGACACCGGCAGCCCGGAAGTCCAGGTCGCCCTGCTCTCGGAGCGGATCGGCAACCTTACCGAGCACCTCAAGACCCACGCCAAGGACTTCCATAGCCGTCGCGGCCTGCTGATGCTGGTGGGCCGCCGCCGCCGCTTGCTCGACTACCTGAAGAACAAGGATCAGGCCCGCTACCAGGAGCTGATCGGTCGGCTGTCGCTGCGGCGGTAGGAGCCGCCACATCCCGGTGCCAATGGTGGCGCCGGGCAACACCGCGCTGGATGCCCCCATCTCCGGCCTGCGACAGCGTTTTCGGCCACATGGTCGCGGTTGCCACCCGCGAGGCCATGCCGCCCGAGGCGCTGCATCCGCACCGGATCACCGGCATCACGCGCGATCTCGAGGATAGACGCGTATGTTCAACCATTTCCGCAAGGAACTCGACTGGGGCGGGCGCAAGCTCGTGCTCGAAACCGGCAAGATCGCCCGCCAGGCGGACGGCTCCGTGATGGCCTCCTACGGCGACACCATCGTGCTGTGCACGGCGGTGGGCGTAAAGAACGCCAAGGCGGGGCAGGATTTCTTCCCGCTTACCGTGAACTACCAGGAGAAGGCGTTCGCCGCCGGCAAGATCCCGGGCGGTTTCTTCAAGCGCGAAGGTCGCCCCTCCGAAAAGGAGACGCTGGTCAGCCGGCTGATCGACCGGCCGATCCGCCCGCTGTTCCCCGAGGGGTTCCGCAACGAGGTGCAGGTGGTGGCGACCGTCCTGTCGCACGACATGGAGAACGATCCCGACGTCGTGGCCCTGATCGGCTGCTCGGCCGCGCTCACTCTGTCCGGCATCCCGTTCTTCGGCCCGGTGGCGGCGGCGCGGGTGGGCTACATCGACGGCGCCTACGTGCTCAACCCCACGCTCGACCAGATCAAGGGCTTCACCCTCGACCTCGTCGTGGCCGGCACCACCGAGGGCGTGCTGATGGTGGAGAGCGAGGCGCATGAGCTCTCCGAAGCGGTGATGCTGGGCGCGGTCGAGTTCGGCCATGCCGGGTTCCAGCCGGTGATCCAGGCGATCATTGAGCTTGCCGAACACGCCGCGAAGGACCCGTGGCCGATGGCCGAGCCCGACCCGGCGGTCGCCAGCCTACGGCAGCGGATCGACGAACTGGCACGTGGCTCGATCGCCGCGGCCTATGGCGAGCGGGTGAAGCAGGTGCGGCAGGACGCGGTGGCCGCGGCCAAGAAGGAGGCCATGGCCAAGCTCGCCGAGGAGGGCCTGGACACCGAGCGGGCCAAGGGCCTGTTCAAGGCGCTCGAGGCCGACGTGGTGCGCGGCGCCATCCTCGACACCGGCCTGCGCATCGACGGGCGGGACACCAAGACGGTGCGCCCGATCGTCGCCGAGGCGCACATCCTGCCACGCGCGCATGGTTCGGCTCTGTTCACCCGCGGCGAGACGCAGGCGCTCTGCGTGGCAACCCTCGGGACTGGGCAGGACGAGCAGATCATCGACCAGCTCGAGGGCGAGAGCCGGGAGCACTTCATGCTGCACTACAACTTCCCTCCCTACTCGGTGGGCGAAGCGGGGCGCATGGGCTCGCCGGGTCGGCGCGAGATCGGCCACGGCAAGCTGGCGTATCGCGCCATCCGACCGCTGCTGCCGGAAAAGACGGTGTTCCCCTACACCATGCGGGTGGTGAGCGAGATCACCGAGAGCAACGGCTCCTCCTCGATGGCGACGGTATGCGGCACCTCGCTCGCGCTGATGGACGCCGGTGTGCCGTTGGCGCGCCCGGTGGCGGGGATCGCGATGGGGCTGATCAAGGAGGAGCGCGGGTTCGCCGTGCTGTCCGACATCCTGGGCGACGAGGACCATCTCGGCGACATGGATTTCAAGGTGGCCGGCACCGAGCTGGGTGTCACCAGCCTGCAGATGGACATCAAGATCACCTCCATCACGTTCGAGATCATGAAGACAGCGCTCGAGCAGGCGCGGGACGGCCGGGTGCATATCCTGGGCGAGATGGCCAAGGGGCTGTCGGGCGCGCGCGGCTCGGTGGCGGAAACGGCGCCGCGCATCACCACCATCACGGTGCCGAAGGAGAAGATCCGCGAGGTGATCGGGACCGGCGGCAAGGTGATCCGCGAGATCGTGGAGCAGACCGGCTGCAAGATCGACATCGAGGATGACGGCACCATCAAGATCGCCGCCACCACGCAGGAGGCGAGCCAGGCGGCCATCGACAAGATCCGCGGCATCGTGGCCGAGCCGGAAGTGGGCGTGATCTACACCGGCAAGGTGGTCAAGACGGCCGAGTTCGGCGCGTTCGTGAACTTCCTCGGCTCGCGGGACGGCCTGGTGCACATCAGCGAACTGGCGGCCGGCCGCGTCGGCAAGACCTCGGACGTGGTCGCCGTCGGCGATGCGGTGAAGGTGAAGGTGCTGGGGTTCGACGATCGCGGCAAGATCAAGCTGTCGATGCGGGTGGTGGACCAGGCGAGCGGCTTGGACATCAGCGAGCAGGTCGGCTCCAAGGGCGGGCGGCCGGGGCGCGAGGCGGACGCGGCGTAGGGTTATCCGGGCGGGCCACGCCCCTGCGGTTGCCGGGGTGTGGCCGAAAGCCCGCTGTTATCCGTTGATTTGTTAAGTCTCAACGCTCCGTTCACGTTCTCGGGCTAGCGTCTGGGCACGACACACCGCATATTGCGCTTTGTTTCAAGCTGGGAAAGCGCCGGATGAAGGCGATCAATTCGATACGCATGGGCGGAGTGGACGTGCTGCCGTTGGTCGAGGGCGGCAAGGGCGTGATGGTGAGCACCGGTGCGTCATCGGGGCACTGGGCGCAGTGCGGCGGGGCCGGCACGTTCAGCGCCGTCAACGCCGACAGCTACGATGCCGACGGGCAGCCGATCCCGCAGATCTATCACGGTCGCACCCGGCGGGAGCGGCACGAGGAGCTGATCGACTTTGCCATCCGCGGTGGGATCGCGCAGGCGCAGCAGGCGCACGAGATCGCCGGCGGCACTGGGCGGCTGCATGCCAACATCCTGTGGGAGATGGGTGGCGCCGAGCGCGTCATCACCGGGGTGCTGGAGGGTGCGCGCGGGCTGATCCACGGGCTGACCTGCGGCGCCGGTATGCCGTACCGGTTAAGCGAGATCGCGGCGCGGTTCGGGGTGCACTACTACCCGATCGTGTCCTCGGCGCGGGCGTTCAATGCGCTGTGGAAGCGGGCCTACAGCAAGGCGGCCTCGCTATTGGGCGGCGTCGTCTACGAGGACCCTTGGCTCGCCGGCGGGCATAATGGGCTCAGCAACGGCGAGGACCCGGAAACCCCGGAAGACCCGTTCCCCCGCGTGCTGGCGCTACGCAAGCTGATGCGCAGCTTCGGGCTGGGCGACACGCCGATCATCATGGCGGGCGGGGTCTGGTGGCTCGAGGAATGGGAGCACTGGATCGATAATCCGGAGCTGGGCCCGATCGCGTTCCAGTTCGGCACCCGCCCGTTGCTGACGCAGGAGAGTCCGATCGGGGACGCCTGGAAGCAGCGGCTGCTGACGCTCAAGGAAGGCGACGTGTTCCTCAACAAGTTCAGCCCGACCGGGTTCTACTCGTCGGCGGTGAACAACGCCTACATTCAGGAGCTCCGCCAGCGGAGCGAGCACCAGGTGGCCTACTCCATGGAGCCAGTGGGCGAGCACACCGCGGCGTTCGGGGTGGGGCCGCGGCAGCGCATCGTGTTCCTCACGCCGATGGATCTGGGGCGGGCCGAACGCTGGGTGCGGCTGGGGTTCACCGAGGCGCTGCGCACGCCGGACGGCACGTTGGTGTTCGTAACGCCGGAGCGGTCGGCGGAAATCCTGCAAGACCAGACGGAGTGCATGGGCTGCCTGAGCCAATGCCGGTTTTCCAACTGGTCACAGGGCGAGAGCGGCTACACCACGGGCAAGAAAGCCGACCCGCGCAGCTTCTGCATCCAAAAGACGCTGCAGTCGGTGCGGCAGGACGAGGGCGACCCGGCGACGCTGGACAACAACCTGATGTTCAGCGGGCACAATGCCTATCGGTTTGCGCTGGACCCGTTCTACTCCAACGGGTTCATCCCCTCGGTGAAGCAGTTGGTGGAGCGCATCCTCACCGGGCGGTGAGGGTGTCGGGCGCGTCGCCTCACCCCGGCCCCCTCCCGTGAAGAAAGGGAGAGGGAGCAGAACCAGACTTACAGTGGATCGCGGTTTTGCCGCATGGCGGCGGCGCCGCTGGCGACGTGCTGCCAGGCGGCCTGGGCGAGGTCCTTGCGGCTGGTGAAGTCGCGCGGATCGAGCGGCGGGTGCAGCAACACCGTCGCGCGCAGGCCGGACCATTGGGCCAGGCGCCAGAAGTGGCTTGCCAAGTCCATGTCACCATACCAGGCGAACACGGGGCGGGTGCTGCGCCGGGTCGGCAGGCCGGCGAGGCGGTCGTAGCCGACCGAGACGGGTTGGATCAGCGGCGGGTCGTCGCCCTCGGCCACCGAGAAGAACGCCGAGCGGAACGGCAGCACCCGGCTGCCATCCGAGCTGGTGCCCTCGGGGAACAGCAGCAAGTCGTCGCCGGCCAGCAGGCGGGTGCGCATGGCGTCGCGCTCGCGGCCGGTGGCGCGGCGTTGGCGGGTGACGAACACGGTGCGGCCCAGGCGGGCCACCACGTTGATGACCGGCCAGCGGGCGACTTCGTCCTTGGAGACGAAGCACGCCTCGAGCTGGCCGCCCAGCACGGGGATGTCGAGCCAGGAGCAGTGGTTGGCGACGTAGATCACCCGTCGCCCGTCCCCGCCGGCACGCGGCGCGCCCACCCGGCGCACGTGCAAGCCGAGCAGCCGGGCGAAGCTGGCCCAGTAGAAGCGGGCAAAGCGCACCTTGGCGCGGCCGGGCATGGTCAGCAGCACGGACTGGACCACCATGGCGAGCAAGGTCCAACCGGTCGCCAGCAGGCCGCGCTGCACCGCCCGCGCACCGCCCAGCAGGCGCCGGCCGGCCGGCAGCGCATCCGACCACCACTCGCGCCGCGTGTCGGCGAAGTCGGCGGCGAGTCGCGGCCGCTGGGAGCGCCGGGACGGCAGGCTGGGGCGTGCGAGCGGCGGGGCCATGGCGGCACCGGATAGCGGGCGGGCGGCGCGACCACAATGACTGTGTTGCCGCCGACACACAGCGCCCGTCTCACGCGGTCGCGTCTCGTGCTGGCCGGCGCCGCCCTGTATAGCCCGCGACGATGCTGCGGAACCGCCCCCTTCAACGCTTGGCGGTGCTCGCGATGTGTGCGGCACTGCTGGGCCCCATCGCCCACGCGGCCGACCCGCAGCCCTACGACGTGAGCATCGCCTCGACCGGGGACAAGACGATCGACGCGGCGCTGAAGGACAGCTCCAGCCTCGTCTCGCTGCAGAAGAGCGCGCCGGTGGGCCCGTTCGCGCTGGTGACGCGAGCGCAGGACGACAGCGGCCGGCTCGCCACCGCGCTGCACAGCTTCGGCTACTATGACGCCACCGTCACCGTCCGCGTCGATGGGCACGCGCTGGACGACCCGGGCTTGCCGGACGAGCTGGCGGCCAAACCCTCCGGCAGCCGCGCCGCCATCAGCGTCACCGTGGCGCGCGGGGCGCTGTTCCACCTGCGCCACGTGGTGGTCGATGGCGCCGTGACCGGGGCGGAGCGGGACAAGCTCGGCATTGCTCCCGGCGACCCGGCGGTCGCCAGCCAAGTGCTGGCGGCGCAGAATAACCTGCTGGCGGCGTTGCGCGCGGATGGCCACGCCTTGGCCAAGGTCGGCCAGCCGGACGCAGTGCTCACGCCGGCCGACCAGGTGATCGACGTCACCTTCCACGCCGACGCCGGGCCGCGGGTGGACATCGGGCCCATCACCATCACCGGCCTCAAGGTGACCAACCTGCGCTACGTGCAAAACCGCCTGACGGTGCATAGCGGCGAGCAATACGACCCGGCCAAGATCGACGCCGCGCGGCAGGACTTGGCCAACCTGGGCATCTTCTCGGCGGTGAACGCCGCCATCCCGGACCATCTCGACCCGGCGGGCACCATCCCGCTCACCTACACCGTGGCCGAGCGGGCGCGCCACCAGGTGTCGATCAGCGTCGCCTACTCGACCGATCTCGGCCCTACCATCGGCACCAGCTTCACCTACCGCAACGTGTTCGGAAACGGCGAGACGCTAACGCTCGGCGCCAACCTCACCCAGGCCGAGACGGACGCGGAGGTGAAGCGCCCCGGCTACAACTTCCCGATCACGTTCACGCAGCCGGACTGGTTCCACCGGGATCAGACGCTGGTGTACACGGCGGAATACGTGGATGAGAACCTCTATGCCTACAGCCGCCGCGCCGTGCTGGGCGGGGTCGCAGTCAGCCGCAAGCTCTCCAACGACTGGAGCGCCTCGGCCGGCATCTCGGGGGTGCAGGAATCGGTGTTCCAGGAGGGGGTGACGCGGAACTACACGCTGGCCCAACTGCCGCTGGGGCTGGCCTATGACAGCACCGGGCCGGACGGGCTGTTCAACCCCACGCACGGCATCAAGGCCAAGCTGCAGGTCACCCCGACCGACCCGGTGGCGGGCAACAGCTCGTTCTTTACCCTCGCCCAGCTCACGGGTTCCACCTACGTGAACCTGGCGGCGGAGGGGCGCAGCGTGATCGCGGTGCGCGGGCTGATCGGCTCGGCGCTGGGCGCGGGAACATTCGGCCTCCCGCCCGACCAGCGCTTCTACGCCGGTGGCAGCGGCTCGGTGCGGGGCTACGCGTTCCAGTCGGTGGGGCCGCAATTCGCCGACTACCGGCCGATCGGCGGCACCTCGGTCACGGCGGGCACGATCGAGTTCCGGCAGCGCTTCGGCAAGAGCTTCGGCGCGGTCGCCTTCGTCGATGCCGGGCAGGTGGGGCAGAGTTCGTCGCCGTTCACCGGGACCCTGTTCGAGGGGGTAGGCGCCGGAGCACGGTATTACACGTCGATCGGGCCGATCCGGTTCGACATCGCGGTGCCGCTGGACAAGCGGCGGAAGGACCAGATCGTGCAGGCTTACATCGGCTTGGGGCAGGCGTTCTGATGCGGCGGGTCGCGCGCGGGCTGGCCTGGCTGCTGGGCGTGCTGGTGCTGCTGCCGGTGCTCGTGGTCGTGGCCGCGATGGTGTTGCTCAACATCGCTCCCGGGCGCCGCCTGGTGGAGCGCCTGGTGCCACAACTCACCTCCGGCCAGGTGCTCGTCGCCGGCCTGGGCGGCCGCTTCCCCGACGCGCTCACGCTGCGCCATGCCGAGCTGCACGACGCGCAGGGCACCTGGCTGGCGCTGGACGACGTGGCGCTGGATTGGTCGCCGCTCGCCCTGCTGCATGGCGAAGCGCGGGTGGACCGGCTGTCGGCCGCTGCGGTGAGCGTGCCGCGCCTGCCGGTGAGTGCGGCGCCGGCCAAGCCCACGACGGGCAGCAGCCAGCCATTCAGCCTGCCCGTCCGCGTGGTTGTGGGCGCGCTGCAAATCCAGCGTGCCACGATCGGCGCGCCGGTGGCGGGGGTGGCGGCGGTGTTGTCGCTGGCGGGCAGCGGTCGCTTGGCCTCGCTGCAGGACGGGGCGGCCGACGTGGTATTGCGGCGGCTGGACTCGCCCGGGACCTATGCGGTGCACGGCACGATCGACCCGGCGCGGCTGTCTGCCCGGCTCGTCGTGTCCGAGCCGGCACAGGGCTTGATCGCTACCGTGGCCAAGCTGCCCGATATCGGCCCCATCGCGCTGGATGCGAGCGTGGCCGGCCCGCGCACGGCGGAGGCGACCGCGCTGCAACTCTCCGCCGGCCCGCTGACGGCGTCGGCCAAGGGCACCATCGACTTGCAGGGCCAGGCGGCCGCGCTCGACGTCGCGGCCGCCGCCCCCGCGATGAGCCCGGCGCCAGGCGTGTCCTGGCAGAGCGTGGCGCTGCAGGCGCATGTGAGTGGGCCGTTCACCGCGCCGGACGCCACCGGCATGCTGCGGCTGGCCGGGCTGGAAGCGGCGGGCGCGGCGGTGGCCAGCCTCTCCGCCGACCTGGCCGGCAACAAGGGCGCGGCCCAGCTCAACGCGACCGCGACCGGCGTGCGCATCCCCGGCCCCAAGCCCGGGCTGCTGGCGGACGCTCCCGTGGTGTTGCAGGCCAGCGCCCGGTTGGACGCGCCGGACCGGCCGGTGCGCTTCAGCCTGTCACATCCGCTGCTGCAGGCCAGCGGGCACGCCAGCACGGCCGGCGCGCTGGCGGGGGTGGTGGACCTCACCTTGCCCGAGCTGCAGCCGCTCGCCGCGGTGGGCGGGGTGGACCTGCGGGGGCAGGCGCGGCTGACGGTGCAGGCGAGCGTCGCCGGGTCGCGCACGGACGTGGCGGTGGATGGCAAGGTGGGGCTGACCGGGGGCCAGCCCCCTGCCCCGGCGCTGCTGGGCGATGCGGCCACAGTCGGCGTGACCGCGGCGCTGGACGGCGGCACCATCACGCTGAGCCGTGCCGAGATCGACGGCCGCTCGCTGCAACTGAAGGCCAGCGGGAGCGACCGCAACGGCGTGCTGGACGCGGCCTATAGCCTGGGGCTGACCCGGTTGGCGGATGTGTCGCCGAGCCTGGCGGGCGCGGTGAGCCTGGATGGCACGGCCAAGGGTGCCATGACCGACCTTGCCGTGGCGGCCAAGCTCAGCGGGACGGTCGGCGCCAAGGGCGTGCCATCGGGGCCACTGACCGCCACGCTGGACGCCACCGGACTGCCAGGCAAGCCGGCCGGCAGCGTGGTAGTGATGGGGGCGCTCGAGGGGTCGCCGGTGGACCTCGCGGTGCGTGCCGAGCGCGGCGATGACGGCACGCTGCACGCCACGATCGACCGGGCCGCGTGGAAGAGCCTGCATGCCGAGGGGGCGGTGAGCCTGGCGCCAGGGGCCAGCCTGCCGGAAGGCCAGGTGTCGCTGCGGCTGACCCGGCTGGAGGATTTGCGCGGCCTGACCGGCCAGGCGATCAGCGGCGGGGTGACGGCGAGTGCCGCGCTGGCTGGCAGGGTCGCCAAGCTCGATCTGCGGGCCACCGGAGTCGGCGTCGGCAGCAACTCGGTCGGCCAGGCGGTGCTGTCGGCGCGCGTGACCAACCCCACGGCCGACCCGGTCGTCGCGGCCACGCTCACGCTGGACGGGCTGCACGCGGGCACCATCGGCGGCTCGGCCAAGCTCACCGCGGCGGGCCCGCAAGCCGCCCTCGCGCTGCACCTGGCCGCCGCGCTGACCAACCTGGCGGGGGCGGACGCCACCATCGCCACCGCCGCCACCGTGGACGTGCCAGGCAAGTCGGTCCGCCTGGCCGCGCTCACGGCGGACTGGAAGGGCGAGGCGGTGCGGCTGCTGGCGCCGGCGCGGGTGAGCTTTGGCGACGGCGTGGCGGTGGACCGGCTGCGCATCGGGCTGCAGCAGGCAGTGCTGGACTTGGCGGGCCGGGTGTCGCCAACGCTGGCGCTCACGGCGTCACTGCAGGAGGTGACGCCGGACCTGGCCAAGCCGTTTGCCCCTAGCGTGGACGCGACCGGGCAGATCAGCGCCGAGGCGCGGCTGACCGGCACCACGGCAGCGCCGCAGGGGACGGTGCGCGTGGTCGCGAACGGGCTGCACATGCGCACTGGCCCGGGGCGCGGGTTGCCGCCCGCCACCCTCACCGCCTCGGCGCAACTGGCGGGCAAGGTGGCCAACCTGGACGTGCGGCTGGCCGCCGGGTCGGCCAATCTCAGCGTGACGGGGCGTGGCCCGCTGGGCGCCGGGGCGCTGGCGTTGCAGGCACGCGGCGGGCTGGATTTGGCGCTGCTCGACCCGATCCTGGCGCCCGAGGGTCGCCGCGCGCAGGGCCGGCTGGCGATCGACGCGTCGGTGGCGGGCACCACGGCGGCACCGGCGGTGAACGGCAGCGTGACGCTGGCCAACGGTGAGGTGCAGGATTTCGGCCAGGGGGTGCGGATCAACGCCATCAACGCCACCATCCAGGCCAGCGGCCAGACCATCCGCATCGCGAGCTTCACCGGGCAGGCCGGGCCGGGCGGGACGATCGGCGCCAGCGGCACGGTGGGGATTGGCGGCGCGATGCCGGTGGATGTGGCGCTGACCATGCGCCACGCGCGCCCGCTCGCCAGCGACAAGCTGACCGCCACGCTCGACGCCGACCTCGCCGTGCGCGGGGACGTGGCGGGCGCGCTGACGGCTTCGGGCAAGATCACGATCGATCAGGCGACGATCAACATCCCCGAGCACCTGCCGAGCTCGGTGGCGGTGCTGCCGGTGCGCATCGCCGGCGCGCCGCCGCCCCCGCCGCCCTCCCCCGGGCCGGACATCCGGCTCGACCTGACGCTGGACGCGCCGGGGCAGATCTTCGTGCGCGGGCGCGGGCTGAACGCGGTGTTGGGCGGTGGCCTCCACGTGGCCGGCACGACGGTGGCGCCGCAGGTGACCGGCGCCTTCCGCATGCGCAACGGCACCTTCAGCCTGGCCGGCACCACGCTCACCTTCAGCCGCGGCACGGTCGGGTTTGCCGGCACCGGGGTGACCAAGACGATCGACCCGACGCTAGATTTCCAGGCCGATTCGCCCACCACTACGGGCACCGCCTCGCTGCTGGTGACGGGCTTCGCCAGCGCGCCCAAGATCGCGCTCACCTCTTCGCCGCCGCTACCGCAGGACGAGGTGTTGGCCGAGCTGCTGTTCGGCCGCAGCGCGTCGAGCCTGAGCCCGTTCCAGTATGCGTCGATCGCGGCCGCGCTGGCGGACCTTTCGGGCACCACGAGCGGCGCGTCCAACCCGCTCGACACCGTGCGCACCGGGCTCGGGCTGGACCGGCTGAGCGTGGGCGGCAGCACCAACGCCAATGGCAGCCAGAGCAGCAGCAGCTCGGCCACGATCGAGGCGGGCAAATACGTGGCCAACGGCGTGTATGTCGGCGCCAAGCAGGGCACCACTGGGTCGCAGACGCAGGCGGTGGTGCAGATCGACATCTACAAGGGCCTGAAGGTGGAGACCGACGTCGGCAGCGGGGCCGGCGGCAACAGCGTCGGGCTGACCTACCAGTTCCAGTATTGAAGCGGCTCGGTGTTGCGGTTGGGCAACGGCCGTTGGCAAAGCCCGACGCCGCTGCGTCGGCTGGTTGACATGCGGTAGTATGAGTCGGACGTCCGCTCGGGTATGACGCGCTGGTGATCGTGGCGGCGCGCGGGTGGAAGGCTGATCCATGGCGGATTGCCAGCGCGGAACGCGGCTGCCGGGTTGGCGGTGCTGCACGGGGTGCCTCGCCGCGATTGCGCTGATGGTGGCGGGAGTGGCGGCAGCGCGGCCGCAGCAGCAAGGCGGTGCCGGCGTCGTGCGTTTGCCCGGGCTGCTCAGTGGCGCGGTGGCCGACAGCGTGCTGCCACCGGTGGCGCTAGCCAGCGCGGCGCCTCGTCCGGCCCCCGTGCCGCAATCTCCGCCGCCCAGCTTGCCCACCAGCGTCACCCTGCCCACTGACACGACGCGCACCATGGTGTTGACGCTGCACGACCTCGGCGCCGCCGGTCCGGTCGACCTGCGCGGCCACACGCCGCAAGTGGCCGTTACGGTCGGCGTGCGGGCGGACGAGGTGGTGACGGCGGCGACGCTGACGCTATCCGGAGCGATGTCCCCCGCGCTGCTGCCCGGCGTGAGCGGCGACACCATCACGCTGAACGGGCACTATGTCGGCAGCATCGCCGCCGAGCCGGGGCAAGCGCGCTTCGACCACCAGGCCTTCGCGCTCGACCCGGTGTTGTTCCGCCTCACCAACCGGCTGGGCTTCCACTTCGCCGGCCGCACCGGCGAGGGCTGCCGCGACGCGACGGCCGGCCTGCTGTGGTCCAGCATCTCGGACCGCTCGACCCTGGCGCTCACGCTCGAGCGCCTACCGCCGCGGCGGGACTTGGCGCTGCTGCCGCTGCCCTTCCTGGACGCGCACGAGACGACGGCGCTGGACCTGCCGGTGATCCTGCCATCCGGCGCGTCCAACGAGGCGGTGCTGGCGGCGGGCATCGTCGCCTCCTGGTTCGGCGCGCTGGCCGATCCCCGCGGGGCCAGCTTCCCGGTGGTCGGCGCGGCGCCGGCCAAGGGGGACGCGGTCCTGGTGGTGATCGGGGCGGACGCGCCGGGCGACCTCGTGCTGCCAACGATGGGCGGGGCGACACTGGCGGTGATCCCGAACCCGAACGACCCGGCCGGGTCGCTGCTGCTGGTGGGGGGCCGCACCGGGGCGGAGGCGGTCGCGGCGGCCACCGCGCTCGCCTTGGGCAGCCGGGTGCTCGGTGGCGCGGTGGCGACGGTGCGGCTGCCGGACGCGCCGTATCGCCGGCCCTACGACGCGCCGGCCTGGCTGCCGACCGACCGACCCGTGCAGCTTGGCACGCTGGTGGACCCGGCGTCCCTGCAGGGCACCGGGGCGGTTCCCGGCATGATGCGGGTGCCGTTCCGCACCGCGCCCGACCTCGACACCGGCGGCGGGTTTGCGGTGTGGGTGCGGTTCCGGGCGCCGCCGGGCAGGTTGGCCAACTTGGAGGTGTCGCACCTTGACGTGGGGCTCAACGGGCGGTTGCTCAGCAGTTTGCCGTTAGCCGGCGCGAATACCGCGCAACAATTCTGGTTGTCGCGACTTTTTACCTTTGGCATCACGCGGCCGGGCTCGCTCGTGACGCTGCCGGGCTCTAGTGTTTCAGCCCAGAATGAGCTGCAGTTCTTCTTCGATACACAGCCGAAGCGTCGCGCGGACTGTACGGCGGTCGCGGAGGACTTGCGCGAGGCGGTCGACCCGGACAGCACGATCGACCTCCGCGGCGCCGAGCGCTTTGCCGAGCTGCCGAACCTCGCCTGGTTCGCCAACGCCGGCTTCCCGTTCACCCGGCTGGCCGACTTGGCGGATACGGCGGTGGTGCTGCCGGCCGAGCCGGATGCTGGCGAGATCAGCGCCTTCCTCGGTCTGATGGGGCGGTTTGGCGCGTTCACCGGCTACCCCGTGATCCACCTGGCGGTAGTGCGGCCGGCCGAGCTGGGCCGGGTTGCTGGGCGCAACATGCTGCTGCTGGGCACGCTGGACCATCTCGGCGCGGCGGCGGAGTTGCTGCGGGCGTCACCCTTTCGGCTCGACGGCGACCATTTGCGGGTACGGCTCGCCAGCCAGTCGACCGGCGCGGCGCGCTGGTTCGGCGATCCGAGGCGGGCGGCGCGGGACGGCGCGGCGGCGGCGCTGGAAGCGGCCGTGCACCCTGGCATGGCGGCATTGGTCGGCGCGCCGAGCCCGACCAGCGCCGGCAAGAGCGTGGTGGCGCTGGTCGGCGGCTCGGCGGCGGCGCTGCAAGGCCTGGTGGCGGCCATGAGCCGGCCGGAGCAAGCGGCGGCCATTAGCGGAGACCTGGCGCTGCTGACCGGCGACCGCGTCACGTCCTACCGGGTCGGCGAGCGCTATGCCGTGGGCAGCCGGCCGTTTTGGCGGGAGCAGGTGGCCTGGGTGGTCGCTGGCGTGCTGGTTGGCTGCGCGATGCTTGCGCTTCGGGCCTGGCGTTTGCGGGCGGGCGCGCGGTGAGGCCGCCCTGGCGCTGGCGTGGCTGGCTGCTGGCGTCGGTGGCCTTGGCCGCCCCGGCCGGCCGGGCGCAAACCCCGCCGAATGCGGCCATCGCGGTGCTGCTCGGCCAGGCCGCCTACTGGCGCGCGCAAGGCCAGCCGGAGCAGGCTGACGCGGCGCTGCGCCGGGTGCTGCGGGCCGACCCCGACAACGCGGCGGCGCTCGCCCTCTTGCCGCAGACTGGCGACCCGGCGTCTCCCGAGGCGCTCGCCGCCGCCCTGCGCGCCGACCCGGACGACCTGGCCGCGCAACTTGCCTACGCGCAGGCGCTGGCCGGCCACCGCGCCACCCGGGAGGCAGGGATCACGCGGCTGAGCGCCCTCACCCACATCCAAGCGCTAGCATGGCCGGCGCGGGACGCCTGGCGTTGGGCGCTGCTCCACGCCGCGGACAGACCGCAATTGGCCGCCCAACTCGACGCCTTCCTGGCGCGCTTTCCCGGTGACCCGGCGGTGACTGGGCGACGCGCGCTGCTGGCCGCCGGCCGGTTGGACCAGGCGGCGCAGCTCCGCAGCATCGGCTACCAGGCGCTGCAGGCCGGGCGCGACGCGGACGCCGACCGCGCCTACAACGCCGCCCTGGTGCTGGACCCGGACGATGTGGACGCGCTGGCCATGCTGTCGGTCCTGCGGCGCGGACAAGGGCAAGACGAGGCGGCCAGGCAGTTGCTGGAGCGCGCCGCGGCGCTGGCGCCGGAGCGGCGGGACGAGCTGCTCGGCGCGCCGGTACGCTACGCTGCCAACGACACCCCCGGCATCGCCAACGACACCCCCGGCATCGCCACCGACGCCACGCTGCCGCCCGCCGTGCCAGGGGAGCCAGTCACCCGCGCCTATGAGCCCGCCCCGGGGCTGGACGCGTTGATCAACCAGCCTGCCGCGCCGCAGCCGCCGGGTTGGCGCGCCGTGCAGAAAGTGCAGGACGGCCCGGTCCAGCCGGCGCGCCCGGACATGGCGCCAGATGCCGCGGGCAGCCTGCCGACGCTGCGGAGCGAGGTGCGGCCGCAACCGCCGCCGGACCCGGTGATGGCGGAGATCGACCGGCGCATCAACGAGGCCCCGTCCGACGTGGCGGCGGACGTGACCGTCTCGCTGGCCTTGCGCGGCCGCTCCGAGCCCGGCGGCCTGGCCTCGCTCTACGACCTGTCGGCGCCGGTGCAAGCAACTTACTCGCCGGCCGGGTTCGGCACGCTGACCTTGGGGATCACGCCCGAAACCCTCCTCCCGGGCAGCGCCTCCAGCGCGTTGGAGGGGTTCGGCAGCAACCGGCTCGCGCCCGCTGGCAGCCTGCTGCGGCAGGGGCAGTCGGGCGTCACCGGGGTCGGGCTGAGCCTGGGCGCGCGTTACCAGTTCGCCAGCGCCGACATCGGCACCACGCCGCTCGGCTTCCTGCTCACCAGCGTGGTGGGCGGGGTGACGCTGGCGCCGCCTCTCGGCACCGGCCTGGTGTTGCGCGCCACGCTCGACCGCCGCGCGGTGACGGACAGCCTGCTCTCCTACGCCGGCGAGAAGGACCCGCGCACCGGGCTCGGCTGGGGCGGGGTGACGCGGGACGGCGCGCATGTGCAGCTCGAGGGGTCGTCCGGCGCCACCACGTACTATGCCGGCGGCGGCGGTGGGCTGCTCACCGGGCAGAACGTGCGCAGCAACACCGAGGTGGACGCGGGTGCCGGGTTCAGCGTGCCGGTCTGGAGCACGGGGGCGCAGGAAATCCGCACCGGGCTGGACGTCAGCTACTCCTCCTACGGCCGCAACCTACAGAGCTTCAGCTTCGGCAGCGGCGGCTATTTCAGCCCGCAGGACTTCTACAGCGGGCTGATCCCGCTGACCTACCGCCAGACCGTGTCGCCGGCGCTGCGGTTCAGCCTGGGCGGGACGCTGGGGGTGCAGAGCTACACCGAACGCAGCACGCCGGCGTTCCAACAGGCGGGGCTGCAGCAGCAGTTGCTGGCACTCGCCGCCGCGGTGCCGGGAACCGCCACCACGCTCGCCGGGTCGCACAGCACGGGGGTGGCAGGCGGCGCGCATGGCGAGGTGGAATACCGGGCGCTGCAGCACCTGCATGTCGGGCTGCAGGCGTCGTTGGACCACACGGGCAACTTCACGCAGGGGACGGGCGTGGTCTACGCGCGCTACGCGTTCAGCGAGGGGGGGTAGGCGCGGGGGCGTGCTGCTGCGGCTGCCGCTGCCCTCACCCCGGTCCTCTCCCGCTGGCGGGAGAGGGAGAGGCGATCGGGGAGGGAGAGGCGGTGGGGGAGCGGTCAAGCAGCGCCAGCAAGGCGTGGCCGGTGTCTGGTTGGCGCAGGAGTTGCTCGTTTTCCTCGTAGATCAGCACGTCTGCACCAAGCACGGCGGCGTCGCGCGCGGCCGGGTCGACAGGGTTCAGGTGCATCTTGCCGCCGACCCAGGTGACGGTGTTCACGTGCCAGTATTCGTATTCCGTGACGCTGGGGTGGCAGCCAAGTGCTGCCTGCAGGGCGGGCACCGCGTGGCCAAAGCTGCCGCCCACCACCACGACGGATTGCGCGCGGCAGACCGCCGGCGCGGGGGCCGGCTCGAGCGTGATCGCCGGCACGGGGACGGCCCAGGGATGGTTGAACAGGTTGATGAGCTGCCCGAGGTCGACGTCCTGGTCTTCCGCTTGGCTTTGCATGTGCCAGGTGAAGCGGAACGGCTGATAGCCTTGGCCAGGGCGCAATCGGTCGAGCTGGGCCATCACCTGCTGCATGCCGATCGCCATGCCAACGGCGTTCCAGTGGGTGCCGCCGGGGGGGAACAATGCGAACGGATAGCTGGGCCGGGCAGCGGTCAGCGCGCTGGTGGTGTCGGCTACGTGCACGCCGGCGCGGCGCAGGATGGCCACCCAATCCGGCACCAGGCCAAGCTGGTCGGCCGGGCTCGCCGGGCAGCGGTAGTCGGCCGGCAGGAAGCCCGGGTTCTGCGCCACCTTGGAGGGGGTGAGCATGTAGAGGAAGCTGTGCCCGCGCGCCTCCACGCTGTCTTGCATGTGGCGGATGCTAGCCGCCCAGGCCAGCGCGCCGGGTCGCCAGGCGGCGATGGACCGGGTGCACCAATCCTCGACATAGGGGAGCTCGAGCAACTCGTCGTGCCGCCCGATCAGCAGGCTCGGCACCGGGGACGTGTTAAGCAGCGAGTAGAGCACCTGGTTCCGCAGCCGCACCGCATCCTGGTAGAGCGGCATGGCCTCGCCGATGCGGCGCGCGACCGCCGCTTCGGTCTGGCCGTGCAGCAGGCCGGCGGCCGAAAGCAGGATCGGCTGGGGCTGCGTCATGCCGTGCAGCCCGGGCGCCAGCTTCATCGGGCCGCGGCCGGTCGCCAGCACCAGCAGGTTGGCGATCAGCAGCACCGCGCCGAGCGCCATCACCAGGGCGCCCACACCGAGCGGGATCGCACGCGCCACGCGCCGCATCGCGCTCAGAACCGGAAGTAGAGGAAGGGGCGGAACGGCACCGCCAAGGTGAACCCCAAGGCGACCAAGAACAGCAGTGACAAGCCGAGGTCGGTCACCGCGCGCCCGCCCGGGGCCAGCACCAGCGCTTGGCTCGCCCGGTCGAACCCGGGCACGCGGGGCAAGAACGAGATGGCCGCCGCCAGGGCCGCGGCCACCAGCAGGTCGGGCGGGAACCACAGCCCGGCGAGGCGCCCGGGCCGCGCCGGATGCAGCATCAGTGCGAGCATGTGCCCGGCTTGGGCGAGCGAGCTGGCGCGGAACACGGCCCATCCCACCATGGTGACGAGGAAGGTGACCAGGTTGGCTGCCGCCGCCGGGAGGGCGCCGAGCCAGCGCAGCAGGAACAGCCGGTCGAGCACCAGGAAGACGCCGTTGTAGGCGCCCCAGGCGACGTAGGTCCAAGCCGCGCCATGCCACAGGCCGCTGAGCAGGAAGCAGAGCCAGAGGTTGCCATAGCGCCGGGCCGGGGAGACGCGGTTGCCGCCCAGCGGGATGTAGAGGTATTCGCGGATCCAGGTGGAGAGCGAGATGTGCCAGCGCCGCCAGAACTCGGTGACGCTGAGCGCGATGTAGGGGCGGTCGAAGTTCTCGCGCAGTTGAAAGCCGAGCATGCGCGCCAGGCCGATCGCCATGTCGGAATAGGCGCTGAAATCGAGGTAGATCTGGAAGGTGAAGCAGAGCACGCCCCACCAGGCGTCCGCCCCGCCGAGCAGCGCCGGGTCGGCGGCGAAGCTGCGGTCCGCACCGGTGGCCAAGGTGTCGGCGAGCATCACCTTCTTCACCACACCCAGCATGAAGCGGCGGAACCCGGCGGCGACGTCCCCGCGGTGCAGGCGGCCGAACGCGAGCAATTGGGCTTCCAGCTCGTGGTATTTGATGATCGGCCCGGCGAGCAGCTTGGGGAACAGGAATACGTAGAGCAGGTAGGTGGCGAAGCGCGGCGCTGGGCGGCTGAGGCCGCGCTGGAGGTCGACCAGGTAGGTGATCTTCTCGAACACGATGAAGGAGACGCCGATGGGCAAAGCGATGCGCAGCACGGGCAGCGACGGGGCGCCCAACGGTGCCAGCACGTGGTTGAGGTTGGCGGCGGCGAAGGCGGCGTATTTGTATGTGGCGAGCATGGCCAGGTTAGTGGCAACGCCAGCGGCCACCGCCGTCTTGCCAGCGCGTCCACCACGGGCGGCGATGGGGCCAAGCGCGTAGTCGACCCCGCAGGTGAGCAGCACGACGGGGACGAACAGCGGCTCGGCCCAGAGATAGAAGGAGAGGCTGGCAACCAGCAGCACGGCGGCGCGGGGCGCGGCCTGGCGCCGGGTGACCAGGAAAGCGGCCAGCACGACGGGGAAGAACAGCAGGAGGAACAACGGCTCGTAGAACAGCATCGCGGGGGTTCTAGCTCGGTGGCGCTCCGGGTTCGAGCGACCATTGCGCGGAGCTCGCATCCAGCCGGCAAACGTGCTGCAAGCGGTTCTTTGCAATCCATTGCGCCACCCCCGCCAGGTAGCCGGGTGCGGTCGTATCGCGCATCACGTCCCAGCCCGGCGGATACCAACTGCTGTTGCCGTTCAGGGTCGGGAGGCCGACGACCTGGGCGAGCATCATGGCTTCGGACTGATACTCGAACCAGAGACGCCGTGGCCCGGCTCCGGGCGCCACGTAGAACGAGCGGCAGGCTGTGGGCGGGGTGCCGACTCGGGCAAACCAGGCGGTAACGTCGGCGGTGCTGCGGGCGTCCAGCCCGATGGAGAGTTGCTCGGCCAGCAGCAGCACGAACAGGGTTGCCGCCAGGGCCGTGCGCCATCGCAGCGGGCGGGCGGAGAGGCGGGTGAACAGGCCGGCCAGCGCCAGCAGCGCGACCATGACGCAAGCGTCCTGGATGCGGAACGGGGTGCGGATGAGCGCGGCGGCGGGCACCCAAGTGACGACGTAGCGCCACAGCCAGACGGAGGCGAGGCGCACCTGGAGCAGCCAGCAGAGCAGCGGGGCGGCGATGCAGGCCAGGATGATAGCATCGACCCAGCGATACGGCGGCGGCCGGCGGCGGACCACGGTGAGCAGGGCGCCCAGCAGCAGGATGAGCAGCAGCAGTGGTGCGTAACCGAGCGAAATTTCGATCACGGGCCGCGACGGATCGGCTAGCACACCGGCGCGGCCCGCGACATCGTTCCAGAACCACTCGACCAGTGGTTGATGCACGACATCGGTGAAGTCGGGCGCGTAGTAGTAAATTTCGTTGAGCGGGCGCTGCTGCACGGTGCCTCGGCCGGGCTGGCTGACGAAGACGGTGGCGGCCAAGCCGATCAGCGCGCCGGCGACGAACCCGCCCGCTTGCGGCACGGCACTCAGTGCGGCCTTGCGCGCAATGTCGAGCAGCGCGGGCGCGCGGAGGAGCAAGGTGAACACCATCACCAAGCCGCCGACGAAGGTGGCGAACCAGGCGGTTTGCGGCGCGCTCAGCAGGATGAGGCCATAGACCAGGCCCGCCAGCAGGCCCCAGCCGCCCCGCGCCAGCGCGCCTCGTCGCCGCCATGCCGCGCGCAGGCAGAGGCCGACCAGGGGGGCCAGCATGATGGTGTAGGTTTGCGCGTGGTCCGCGAGGGCCAGGGTGACGGAACCGAAGGCGAAGATCCAGGCGGCCAGGATGGCGCCGGCGCGATTGGCCCGGACGCTCGCGCGGCAGAATGCGTAGGCCCCTCCGTAGCCGATGGCGGCGAACACGGCCATCACCGCGCTGAAGGCGGCAAACGGCCCCACGCGGCAGAACCGGAACAGGCAATAGGGGATGGCCAGGGCGATGTAGGAGTCGGTGAGCCCGATCGGGTTGGCGACGGGGTAGAAGAAGCCGGCCTGCCGCCAGGTGCCACCAACCGGGATGCCCTCGAGCACGCGCCACCAATGTTCCAGCGTCGCCAGCAGGACGAGGCCGTCGCCGGTGTCGCCGACGGAGCGGCCGGCCGGGTCGAGCAGCACTTCCCGCATCATGACGGCGAGGCCGCCGACGAACAGCAGCAGCGCTAGGGCCCGGCCCAGCCCGCTCGCCACTCGGCCTGGCACGGCCGCGGGCAACATCAAGGCTCGACGGCCCGGGCCGGAAACGCCATGTCAGTGGCGCTGCCGCCACGAGAGGAGAGTCGCATGTCCGACGTCATGGCCAAACCGGGCAAAGCCGCCAAGCCCGCCGCGCGCACCCGTGGGCAGTCGAACCGCGACCTCGTCGGCACTGTCACCTTCAAGCCACAGCGGCAGCCGGCCAAGCCGCCCGGCAAGCCGTTGCGGGTGGTGAGCGAGTATGAACCGGCGGGTGACCAGCCGACCGCGATCCGGGACCTGTGGGCCGGGGTGCAAGCGCCGGAGCGGGACCAGGTGCTGCTCGGGGTGACCGGGTCGGGCAAGACGTTCACCATGGCCAAGCTGATCGAGCTGGCGCAGCGGCCGACGCTGATCCTGGCGCCGAACAAGACGCTGGCGGCGCAGCTCTATGGCGAGATGAAGCAGTTCTTCCCGGACAATGCGGTCGAATACTTCGTCAGCTACTACGACTACTACCAGCCGGAAGCCTATGTTCCGCGCACCGACACCTACATCGAAAAAGACAGCCAGATCAACGAGGCGATCGACCGGATGCGCCACGCCGCGACCCAGAGCCTGCTGGAGCGCAACGACGTGGTGATCGTAGCGTCGGTGTCGTGCATCTACGGTATCGGCTCGGTGGAAACCTACTCGCGCATGGTGGTGAAGCTCGAGGTGGGCGGCAGCATCGAGCGCGACAAGCTGGCGCGCGCCTTGGCCGAGCTGCAATACCGCCGCAACGACACCGCCTTCCAGCGCGGCACGTTTCGCCTGCGCGGCGAGACGGTGGACCTGTTTCCCTCGCACTACGAGGACCGGGCCTGGCGCGTGAGCCTGTTCGGCGACGAGATCGAGGCGATCAGCGAATTCGACCCGCTGACCGGCGAGATCACCGGCACGCTGAACGAGGTGCATATCTACGCCAACAGCCACTACGTAACGCCGCGGCCGACGCTCACCCAGGCGATCGCCGACATCAAGGTGGAGCTGAAGCACCGGCTGGAGCAGTTCACGCGCGAGGGCAAGCTGCTGGAGGCAGAGCGGCTGCAGCAGCGCACCACGTTCGATATCGAGATGATCGAGACCACCGGGTCGTGCAAGTCGATCGAGAACTACAGCCGGTTCCTGTCGGGCCGTAAGCCGGGGGAGCCGCCGCCGACGCTGTTCGAATACCTGCCGGACAACGCGATGCTGATCGTGGACGAAAGCCACGTGACGGTGCCGCAGATCGGCGGGATGGAGCGGGGCGACCATGCCCGCAAGTCGATCCTGGCGGAGTTCGGCTTCCGGCTGCCGTCCTGCATCGACAACCGGCCGCTGAAGTTCGAGGAGTGGGAGGCGTTCCGGCCGCAGACCGTGTTCGTGTCCGCGACGCCGGGCCCGTGGGAGCTGGAGCGGGTGCAGGGGGTGTTCGCCGAGCAGGTGATCCGGCCGACCGGGCTGATCGACCCGGTGACCGAAATCCGCCCCGTGGAACACCAGGTGGACGACCTCCTGGCGGAAATTCGCGCCACCTCGGCCGCCGGCGCGCGCACGCTGGTGACCACGCTCACCAAGCGGATGGCGGAGGACCTGACCGACTACCTGACCGAACACGGCGTGAAGGTGCGCTACCTGCACAGCGACGTGGACACGCTAGAGCGCATCGAGATCATCCGCGACCTGCGGCTGGGCGTGTTCGACGCGCTGATCGGCATCAACCTGCTGCGCGAGGGGTTGGACATTCCGGAATGCGCGCTGGTGGCGATCCTGGACGCGGACAAGGAAGGCTTCCTGCGCTCGCAGACCAGCCTGACGCAAACCATCGGCCGGGCGGCGCGCAACGTGGATGGCCGCGTGATCCTGTATGCCGACGTGATGACGGAGAGCCTGCGCCGGGCGCTGGAGGAGACGGCGCGGCGCCGGGCCAAGCAACAGGCCTGGAACGAGGCGCACGGCATCACGCCCACCAGCGTGCGCAAGCAGATCGGGCGCGCGCTGAGCAGCGTGTTCGAGCAGGATTACGTGACGGTGGCGCCGGTGAAGGACTCCAGCGTGACCGACCTGGTGGGGCGCGACCTGTCGCACTCCATCGCCGAACTGGAGAAGCGGATGCGGGGCGCGGCGGCCGACCTGGAGTTCGAGGAGGCGGCGCGGCTGCGGGACGAGATCAAGCGGTTGGAGGCGCTGCAGCTCGGACTCGAGCCGCCGCCCGTGCCGCAACGCATCGGCGGGCCCAAGCGGGACCGCACGCCGGAGCCGCTGGGGCCAGGCGGCGGCGGGTATGACCCGGATAAGCGCAAGGGGCGCGGCATGCGGCGCGGGCGGCGATGAGGTCTCGCCGCGTTGGAGCATGCGCCGCATGACAAAGCTGGTTTTTGCGGCGCTGGCCCTGCTCGGCGGCTGTGCCGCTCCCCTAGCCGACCCGGCGCCGCAAGCCTGCGAACTGCACAAGGCGGCGGAGATCGCGCTGCGCCTGGAAGGCGGGTTCGTGGTGGCGCCGGCGCAGATCGACGGCAAGCCGGTGACCATGGTCGTCGACACCGGTGCGGAGGGCTTGATGGTCACGCCGTCGGCCGAGGCCAGCCTGGCGCTGTCGGCCGACCCGCATCGGCGCACCACCATCCACGGCACCGGCGGCACCATCGTGACGCAGAATGCGGCGCTGCAATCGTTTGCCGTCGGTGGCATGGAGATGCTGGACGAAAGCGCGGCGGTGGGCCCGCTGCCGGTGCTGCGCGGGCCGTCGCTGCACGCCTCCGGGTTGCTAGGCGCGGAATGGCTGAGCGATTTCGACGTCGAGCTCGACCTGCCGCATCAGCGCATGGCGCTCTACCGCGTGAGCGGGTGCCACGGGAACTACGTGCCGTGGGATGGCAAGATGAGCTCGGCGCGGCTGCAGATCTTTGCCAGCGGGCTGCCGTTGGTGCCGGTGTTGTTGGACGGGCATGCGCTGGTGGCGCTGCTGGATAGCGGGGCGGCGGCGTCCACGCTCGGCCAGGCGGCGGCGACGGAGATGGGGGGGGTGCCGCCAGCGCAGGGGCGCGTGGGCCAGTCGATGGGCGTGGATGGGCAGGTGCGCGAGGCGTATGCACATCGCTTTGCCCGGCTGGAAGTGGCGGGGACGCAGACCGAGCCGATGCCGCTGCAGGTCAGCCCGCTGAGCACGCCGATGGTCGACATGCTGCTCGGGGTGGATTGGCTTCGGCGCAACCGGGTTTGGATCAGCTACTCGGGGCGGCGGCTGACCGTGCAGCCGGCGTCTGCTTTGTAGCCTGTGGCGCGGGCTTGCTTGGCCTCCACCTGTAAAGGACGGGAGACGTAGACGCCTATTCGACGGCGGGGGATGGGCGCTGCAGGCGGTAGAGCCGCCAAGGGGAGCCAGGCGGGCTTGCTTCGGCATGCAGCCAGGCGGGCGGGTCGGCCGCGTTCAGGCGGTCGAACAAGGTGGTCGCCGGGCCATCGACCAGGGCCATGCGGACGTGATGCGGGCAGATCAGCAGCGCCTGCGCCCCGCTGGCCAGCAGCGCGGCGGGCGGCTGATCCAGGTCCCGCGCCCGCCAGGCCGCGCGCAGCCGCATGTAGCCGGCGATGTTGGGGTGGTAGAGCGAGCCGACCACGGCGACGCCGGTGCGGTAGAGCAGCTCCGGGCCGTCATCGACATGGGCCAGCACCACCGTGCCACGGTCGTGGGCCAACAGCTCGGCAGCGTCCGCGACCCGGCACTCGGCGTCGTAGGTCCCGCTCTCGGCAGATTGGGCCGCTTGGGCGGTGGACACGAGGGCGCGCCCCGCCAAGCCCGGCGCGCACAGGAACGCCGTCAGCAGGGCGGGCCGCAACAACGGGCGCCAGGCCAGCAGTGGCGGCGTTGCCAGGCGGTGCAGCACGACGGGCAGCATCGCCGCTGCGGCCGCCGCGAGGTAGGGCGAGAACCGGAAGTGCGTCACCGCCAAGCCGACGCAGGCGCAGCCGCACAGGCCGGCATAGCACCACAGGGTGCGTTGCAGCGGCGGCTGGCGCGGCGATGCGGCCAGGGCAGCGGCGGCGGCCACCGCCAGGATACCGGAGAGCGCGAATAGGACGACCATGCCCGGCGTGTCCAGCGGCGCCATCTCCTGGATGTGGCTGAAAAAGGCCTGCGCCTGCTCTGGCGTCATCAAGCCAGCCAGCCCGTGCATGAAGCCGGGGAACGCAGCGAGCCACGCCGCACCGCCGGCCAAGCCCGCCCCGCCAAGCACGGCCAGCCGAGCGCAGCCCGCCCGCCCGGCGAGCAGGCAGGGCAAGCAGCCGAGCGCCGCCACCATGGCACCGAGCGAGAGGAAGGGCAGCGACAACCGGTCCAACGCGACGGCGGCGAGGCCGGCGGGCGGCGGATCCAGCACGAGGGCCATGGTCAGCACGGCGAGCAGGCTGGCGCCGGCGGCCCGGCAGGCGCGGGCCACCTGCGGCGTTGGCCGGATGATCCAACTGAAGCTGATCGCGCCGAGCCCCATCATGCCGAACGGCAAGGCCTCCGGACTGAGCCAGATGCCGGCGCCCACCAGCGCTCCCGCCACCGCGCCAGACCGGGCGCAGCCAAACGCGGCACGGCCGGCAGCGCCCCACGCGGCGGCGGCGAGGGCCACCAGCGCGACATGGTGCGTCACGATGCCCAGTTGGCCGTAGTTCAGGATGGCGGGGGAGGTTGCGATCGCAAGCGGAGCCGTCCAGCGCCATGCGGGGGAGGAGAGCGGCGCGGAGGCCCAGGCGCACACGGCACCCAACGCCCCGAGCAGCAGCGGCCCGGTGAGCACGGCGGCGCAAAACAGCGCCCCGCCCGGCGGCAACACCAGCCGCAACGGGGCCCGCAGCAACAGGATCATGCCGTCCAGCAGATGCGACCAGGGCAGCACCACGCCGTGGCCCGACGCGTCCCGCAGGACGATGCTGCCGAACCAATGCCCGGCGTCCAGCGCATCCTGCATACGGACCAGGCGCATGTAGCTATCCGGATCCTGCAGCGCCCCGTGCAGCACGGCAGGCACGGCCTGGAAGCGGATAGCCAGCGCCACCAGCATCGCCAGCCCGACATGCACCAGGCTGCCCGCCCCCGCCCTGCCCCACTGCCCCGATTTGCTCCCGCCCGACACGCGCCCTCCTAGCTGGCAGCGACGAAGCCGTTTCCGTTTTGGGGAAACTGGCCTAACCTTCACTAGCCCGCGCGTTAACAAACCTCGCTGCAGCAGCGGCGAACTTCGGAAGCGGACACTGGCATGAGGTTCTACCCGCGAATTACTAATAGAACGGAAACAGAGCTCGGCGGCGGCAGCGTTCCAACTGGCCATCGCGCAACTGGACCGTCTCTGTCATCTTAGTGCCACATCACCACTCACAGCGGCCCATCATGGACACTCTTCCCGCGCCCGTCCGCACCCCCGCCGGAACACGTGCCCAGCACGTCGCCATCGGCGCGCTGGCGACCATGCTCTTGCTGCTGGGGCTCTACACGCTGTGGAACTTCATCAGCGCGCTCGCCTGGGCGGGGATCTTCGCCATCGCGCTGTGGCCGCTGTATCGCCGCGCGGTGCGCCGCTTCGGGATTGGCAAGCACAACATCCTGCTGCCGGCGGCCTTCACCCTGGCAGTGGCGCTGATCTTCATCGTGCCGCTTGGCCTGGTCGGGATGCAATTGGCGCACGAGGCCTATGGCGCCGCGCATTGGGTGCGGGACGCGCAGGACCACGGCATTCCCGAGCCGCAACTGCTGCACCGTCTGCCGTTCGGCCAGGCCGAAGTGGACAATTGGTGGCAGCAGAACCTGGCCGACCCGGGCAGCGCCAAGGACCTCGTCCAGCGCACTGCCGCCGGGCACATGACCAATTACGGCCGTGAGATCGGCACGCAGGTGGCCCGGCGGTTGACGCTGTTCCTGTTCACGCTCGTCACCGTGTTCTTCCTGTTCAAGGAGGGCCACCTGCTCACGCTGCAGATGCGTCGCGCTGCAGCCCGCGCGTTCGGGCCCGGCGGCGAGCGGATCGGGCGGCAGATCATCGCCTCCGTCCATGGCACGGTGGACGGGTTGGTCCTGGTCGGTCTGGGCGAAGGGCTGCTGCTCGGCATCGTCTACGCCATCGCCGGGGTTCCCCATGCGACGGTGTTCGGCGCCATCACGGCGGTGGCGGCGATGATCCCGTTTGCCGCGCCCCTGGTGTTCGGCGTGGCCGCGCTGATCCTGTTCGCCAACGGGTCGCTGGTGTGGGCCATCGCGGTGTTCTGCATCGGCATGGCCACGACCTTCGTCGCCGACCATTTCATCCGCCCGGTGCTGATCGGCGGCGCGACCCGGCTGCCGTTCATCTGGGTGCTGCTCGGCATCCTCGGCGGGGTCGAGGCATGGGGACTGATCGGCCTGTTCCTCGGCCCGGCGATCATGGCGGCGCTCATCCTGCTATGGCGGGAATGGGCCTGCGGCTCGCGGGGGTAGCGCCGCCGCTTAGTTGGCGAGAGCCACCGGCAGCGGGTGCGGCCAGACGACAACGGTGACGGTGCCCGCCACGATCACGCGGCTCGGCGGGCCAAATTGCTCCGACAGGCCAGCGATGCAAAGCGGGCGGTTCGGGCAGTCGTTCCAAAGCAACACGAAGCTGCTTTGCTCGCCCGGCGGACGGTCGGCGGGCTGGAACCAGAGCGGAGAGACCTGGTAGGGCCAGGCGGCGGCGTGCCCGGTCGCCGGGTCGAGCTGCAGCGGGCGGATGCGCACGGGGCTATGGCTGATCCAGGTGATGGCGGTCGGTGAACTACCCCAGTAGTCGCCATAGCCGTAGTGCAGGCCGTTTCGCTGCAGCAAGTTGGCGACCTGTTGGAAATGGTCGGTCGCTGGGGTGGGAAGGCCGCGGAGCCAAATGCGGGGGCCGCTCAGGAGGCCGGCCACGACCAGCAGGAGGCTCAGCGTGGCGAACCCGCTGCAAAGCGGGCGCCCGAGCCGGCCGCGCAGGCAGGCGGCGGCGGTGAGCGCGGGGAGCACGAGGCCCCAGTTCATGATGAAGCGGGCGGCAGTCTGTTGGGTCGGGAGTTGGCTCAGGCAGGAGGCGGCGGCGGTTCCGGCAAGCGAGAGATAGAGCGCGAGCACGGCAAAGCGCTGCGCCGGAGCGAGAGCGGCCGCGGCCCGGACCCAGGCGAACCCGCCAGCGGCCAGCGCCAACGCCACCAGGCTGCCGGTGGAGACGATCGCGGCCGGGCTCGCCGGGTCAAGCAGGGGCAGCGTGAACAGCGCGGGGAGCATGTGGGCAAACAGCCCCAGCCCCTCCGGCAACGTCGCCAGGCTGCGCCAGGCCGGATCGCTCTGGGGCAGGAAGCCGAGCAGGCCGACGCATCGCGTCATGGCGAGCACGGTAGCGACGGCGATGGCGCCGGCGAGTGCCAGGCCGCGTGCCCGCGCCGCGCGGTGGCGGATCGCCAAAGCGAGCGCGGCCAGCAGCGCCGGCAGGGTGAAGGCAGGGTCGGTCCACGGGTCCGACAGGGCGGCGACGAACAGCGCGAGCGTGGCGGCGACCAGCGTCGGCAGCCTGCCGTGGTCGAGCCAGCGCATGGCGAGCAGGAGAGCGGCCAGGCCCCACAGCATGGAAACGTTGTGGGTGACGGGCTCGCTGTAGCTGCCGCCGGTGTCGCCCAGCGCGCGCCACGTGCAGAGCAGCAGCAGCGGCGGCACGATGGCGAAGGCACGGGCGTCCGATAGGTGGGCGGCCAGCCAGGCGCACAGGGCGACACAGCCGACGAAGATCAGCCAGCCGGTGACGATCACGAAAAGCGGGTTGGCGCCCACGAGGGCGAACACGCCGAACAGCGGCAGGATGAGGGAGAGCAGCCAGTTGTCCTGGGTGTAGCGGAAGCTGCGCAGGAAGCCCCAGCCGTATTGATGCACGCCCTGCCACAGCATGGCCGGGTTGGCTTCGTCCGCGTCGACGAACCACGACGCGAGCGAGTACTGCAAGCTGGTCCAGAGGCCGAGCAACGTGGCCGCCGCCGCGAGCGCCAGCAATCGCCGCTTGGCCAGCAGGTTTACGGCCCGTGCGGGCGGCTCGGCGCAACCAGTATCGGCCCGCTCGAGTTGCCCGCTCAATCGTTAAACGCACATGCCATCGCCGGGCTTTTGGCATGCGCCCATGGCCGTTACAATTGGTTAGGTAAATGGCTCAGGCGGAGAGCGGCGCGGCGATGTCCTCGAGCGACTTACCCTCGGCGTCGATGCCAAACGCCAGTTCCATGCCGGCCCCAATCAGCATCAGCGTGCTGGCTACGCAGTAGCCCTCCGCGACCGCCCAGGCGGACCCGCTGGCGATCAGGCGGCCGAACAGCCAAGGCGCCGCCGCCCCGCCGATGAGGGTTCCAAGGGCGTAGAACACGGCGATGGCGAGCGCGCGGGTTTCGAGCGGGAAGATCTCGCTTGCCGTTAGGTAGGCCGAGGAGGCGGCGGCGGAGGCGAAGAAGAACACCGCCATCCAACCGATCGTCTGCGTCAGCGCGGTCAGCTCGCCGAAGCCGAACAGCAGCGCCAGCCCGATCAGCAGCACGCCGGTGATGGCGTAGGTGGCGGTCACCATGATGCGGCGCCCGACCGTGTCGAACAGGTGGCCTAGGGCGAACGGCCCGATCAGGCTGCCGGCGGTGAGCGGCAGCACATAGTAGCCCACATCGGCCGCGGCCACGCCCTCGAAGCGCTGCAACACCAGCCCGTAGGTGAAGTAGACGGCATTGAACAGGAAGGCTTGCGCGATCATCAGGGTCAGCGCAAGCGCCGAGCGGGACCGGTGCTTGCCGAGCATGGAGCCGAACACCAGGCCGAAGCCGAACGTCTTGCGCGGGCGGATGGTAAGCGTGGCGCTGACCGCCGCCAGCTCCCCCCCGCCCGAGTCGCTGACCCGGCGCTCCACGTCCGTCATCACCTGCTTGGCCTGCGCGTTGCGGCCGTGGGTGACGAGCCAGCGCGGGCTTTCCGGCACGGCGCGGCGCAGGAACAGCACCGCGAACCCGAACACGCCGCCGATGCCGAAGCCCAGCCGCCAGCCCCAGTCAAGCGGGACGAAGTGGCCGGAGAGCAGCGGGATGGAGGCGGCGGCACCCAGGGCCGCGCCGCCCCAGTAGCTGCCGTTGACCATCAGGTCGATGCGGCCACGCAGGCGGGCGGGCATCAATTCGTCGATGGCCGAGTTGATGGCGGCATATTCGCCGCCGATCCCGAAGCCGGTGATGGCGCGGAACGCGGCGAAGCTGGCGAAGTTCCAGGACAGCGCCGACAGCGCCACGCCCAGCACGTAGGTGCCGAGGGTGACGCTGAAAATGAGCTTGCGGCCGACCCGGTCGGTCAGCCAGCCGAAGAACAACGCGCCCGCCACCGCGCCCACGACGTAGATGGACGCGACCAGGCCCACTTGCTGGGCAGTGAGGCCCAAGGTGCGATGGTCCTGCAGCACCGGGCCGAGCGAGCCGACGATGGTGACCTCGAGCCCGTCCAGCACCCAGGTGACGCCGAGTGCCAACACCACGAGCAGGTGGAAGCCGCTCCAGCCGAGCCGGTCCAGCCGGGCTGGGATGTCGGTGTGGACTGGCTCGCTCACTGCGCGTCGTCCGGACCTGGCTCGGGCTCGGGCTCGGGGACGATGGAAACCTTGCCGTCCCGCTCCACCACGGCGTAGCGCACCTGCTCCAGGCGCATCAGCCCGTTCTGCCGCACCGCCGCCATCACGTCGCTCTCCAGCATGCGCAGGCCGCGCATCCGTTCGCCATGCCAGCGGCCGCGCTCGTAGATGATGACCGGGGTGCCATCGACCATGCGGCCGAAAGAGGGCGAGCGCGCCTTGATCAGCGATACGCTGATATGCATCAGGCCGATGGAAAACACCGCGCTGATGGCAGCCACCATCGAGTGGTCGTCGGCGAGCACGCCGCCCATGAGGGCGCCACCGAACAAGAACAGCACGACGAGGTCGAACGGCGCCATCATGCTGGCGGTGCGGCGGCCGATCAGCCGCACGGCGAACAGCAGGATGAGGTAGGCGGCGGCGGCGCGGATGATGACGCTCATGGCACGATGAACTGCGTCCACTTGATCGGGGCGTGGTCCTCCAGCCGCGCCTCGAGCTGGTTGGGGCCCATCGTGTCCGGCATCATCATCAGCCGCAGCTCGGCATCCTGCGTCCCGGTTGGCACTCCCACGGTCAAAACGATGCCGTTCTTCACCAGGCGGCTGCGGATCGGGTCGGGCACTACGCGCTGGAGCCCCATTGGCTCGACCACATTGGTGCTGATGAACAGGTCGAGCGTGGGCTGTTCGGTCGGGTTGTCGATATGGAAGGTGACCTGGGTGGCGGCGTTCGAGCGGGCGATCGGCTCGAAATCCACCGCCAGCCCCGACTCCGCCGACTTGGTGGTGTGGTGGCTGAGCGGCCCGTGCCCAAG
Organism: Acetobacteraceae bacterium; assembly: GCA_965199105.1. Classification (GTDB taxonomy): domain Bacteria; phylum Pseudomonadota; class Alphaproteobacteria; order Acetobacterales; family Acetobacteraceae; genus LMUY01. The sequence continues at coordinate 4,055,482 of CBDAQO010000002.1, forward strand.
CAGGCCGGCAAGCCCCGCGGCGATGAACAGCACCATCACCACGCGGCCGGCCCGTTCAGCGCGCAGCCAGCCCTGCTCGAACGGCTCGTTGAAGCCGACCTCGAACTCGTCGTTGACCGGGTCTGCGCCACGCAGTCGTTCTACGCCATCCATGCCGGATCAACTCAGCTCAGCCCGCCGGGTTGCCGCACCGATTGCAGGCGTCAAGAGGACGACTGTCCTCTTGTGGGGTTTGGGGCAAAGCCCCGTTCTGTGCGTGCTAACGCTTTCTTAAGCTTTACGTCCCATCATGGTCCGCGTGTTCCCATCTCGGCCCTGGACCGTCGTTGAGAACTGGCACCTGCCCCGCCTGCGCCGCCGGATCGACGCCGTGGTGCTAATGCCGTACGCCATCGTGGCCTGCACGGTGCGCCCCGGCTTGCGCCACACCGCGCGGGACCGCGAGGCCGCCGAGGACGCCGCGTTGGACCTGCACGATTTCCACGCCGGCAGCCGGCAGCACCCGGTGGTGCCGCTGCTGATCACGATGGACGCGCGGCAAAGCAGCGCGGCGCGCCCGCTGATGCTGCCGGGGGTGACGCCGCCGGTGGAGGCCAGCGCCAGCACGCTCGACGCAGTTTTGGCCGACCTCGCCGCCGCCGCGCCGCTATGCCAGACGCTCGACCCGGCGCGGTGGCGAGCCGCGCCGTACCAGGCGATCCCCTCGCTGATCGAGGCGGCGCGCATGCTCTACGCCCGGCACGGCGTGGCCGACATCGCGACCGCCCATGCCGACGCGACCAACCTGCGCGCCACGCGGGATGCCATTGCGGACGCGGTGGCGCAGGCTGCGGCAGCGCGTCAGCCGACCATCCTGTTCGTCACCGGCATTCCCGGCGCCGGCAAGACGCTATGCGGGCTGGACACCGCGTTTGCCGGCGGCGCCGCCTTCCTCACCGGCAACCCCGCGCTGGTGCACGTGCTGCGGGAGGCGCTGGCCCGCGACGCCGAGACCGGGTTGCGCGCCGCGCGGCAGCGCATGGAAGGTGTGATCCAGGCCTTGCCGCTGTTCCGCGACCACTACGCCGCCACCGGCACGCCGCCCGAGCGCGTGGTGGTGATCGACGAGGCGCAACGCTGCTGGTCGGCCGCCCACGCCATCGCCAAGACCGCCGGGCGGCTGCAAGCGAGCGAGCCCGCCCTGCTGCTGGACATCATGGCGCGGCGGCAGGACGGCCCGGTTCTGGTGTGCCTGGTCGGGGGCGGGCAGGAGATCCACACCGGCGAGGGCGGCCTGGCGGAATGGGGTGCGGCACTGGCGGAACGGCCGGGTTGGCGGGTGCACGCGGCACCGGCTGCGCTGCGGGGCGCCAGCACGCGGCAAAGCCTGCCCACGCTGCCGCAGCTTCGCTTCGACCCGGCGTTGCATCTCGGCGTGCCGGTGCGTTCGCTGCGCTGCCCAGTGGCGCCGGCCTGGGTGGACGCGGTGCTGGCCAACGCGCCCGCGACGGCCCGCGCTTTGGCGGCAGACGGCCTGCCGTTCAGCCTCACGCGGGATTTGGCCGTGCTGCGCGCCCGCTTGCGCCGAGCCTGCCGCGGCACCCGCCGGGCCGGCCTGCTCTGCTCGTCGGGCGCGCGGCGCTTGCGGGCGGAGGGGCTCGGCGGCACCTTGCCGCACGACGACCCGGCGGCGGTGGCGCGCTGGTTCCTCGACCGCTTCCCGGACGTGCGCGCCTCAGATGCCCTCGAGGTGGCCGCCACGGAGTTCTTCGCCCAAGGGCTGGAGCTCGACGCCGCCGGGCTGTGCTGGGATGGCGATCTGGTGCGCGAGGGGGGTGCATGGCATACAAGGGCATTCCGCGGCACGAAATGGACCCGGCCGCGTGGAGCTGAACCCATGCAGAACAAGTTGAACGCCTACCGCGTGCTGCTCACCCGAGCGCGCTACGAAACCGTGATCTGGGTTCCGCGAGGCGATAACGCCGACCCGACGCGCACGCCTGGCGCCATGGACGCCGTGGCCGACTACCTGCTGGAATGCGGCGCCCATGCGCTCGGTCGAGGGGTGTAGTGGTGCGTCGCCTTGCCCTCGGCCTCGCCGCGCTGCTGCTCTGCGCCACCGCCGCCCAGGCGCGCGACCTCAAGATTGCCACCTGGAACCTCGAATGGCTCACCGCGCGCCCCGACGGCGACCCGGCCCTGCCCGAGGACGTGCACCCCAAGACAGCGGCCGACATCGCGCGGTTGCGCCGCTACGCCGACGAGCTTGATGCGGACGTGGTCGCGCTGCAGGAGGTGGATGGCCCGGGCATCGCCGCGGCCCTGTTCCCGCCGGACCGCTACACGCTGTTTTTCACCAATGACGACGTGATCCAGCGGGTGGGCATCGCGGTGCGGCGCGGCATCCCGGCGCATCGCAACCCCGACCTGAAGGCGCTCGACCTCTATGCCGACGCCAAGTTCCACCTGCGCAGCGGCGCCGACGTGACGCTCGACCTGCCGGGAGGGCCGTTGCGCCTGCTGGCCATCCACCTGAAAACCGGCTGCCAGCGGGACGCGCTCGCCCGCAGCACGCGGCGGCAATGCGAAACGCTGCGCGGCCAGGTGCCAGTGCTGCAAGGCTGGATCGCACAGCGGCAAAGCGACGGCACGCCGTTCGTCGTGTTCGGCGACTTCAATCGCTGGATGCTGGGCCAGGACGACCTGCTCGCCGCCCTGCGCAGCGCCGCCCCGCTCGCCCAAGCCGACGAGGGGCATGACAGTGGCTGCTGGGGCGGCGAGCACTTCATCGACCACATCCTGGCCGGTGGCGCCGCCCGCGCCTGGCTCGACCCGGCGAGCTTGCGCGTGCTCAGCTACCGCGAGGGGGCGGACCAGAAAGAACACCTATCCGATCACTGCCCGGTGTCTGCCCGCTTCCATCTGCCAGGTTGAGCGTTAGGAACCGGGTAACGGAGGGTCAGGTGATGCCGGACGACCAAACGTCGGCGAGCGCCGCCGGCCGCGTGGCGCTCGTCACCGGCGCCACCGCCGGTTTCGGCGCAGCGATCACACGCCGGCTGGTGCGCGGCGGCTATCGCGTGATCGCAACCGGGCGCCGCCAGGCGCGGTTGGACACCCTGGCGGCCGAATTGGGGGACGCGGTGCTGGGCCACGCGCTGGACGTGACCGACGCGGCAGCGGTCGCGGGCCTCCTCCAAGCCCTGCCGAGCGCCTGGCGCGAGGTCGCCATCCTGGTGAACAACGCCGGGCTGGCGGTGGGGCAGGAGCCGGCGTTCCAAGCCGACCTGGCGGCCTGGGACCGCATGGTCGCCACCAACGTGACCGGGCTTATGCATGTCACGCGCGCAGTGCTGCCGGGCATGGTGGATCGCAACCACGGGTTGGTGATCAACATCGGCAGCACCGCCGGCACCTACCCCTATCCCGGCGGACACGTCTACGGCGCCAGCAAGGCATTCGTGGAGCAATTCACGCTTAACCTGAAGGCCGACCTGGTGGGCAGCAATGTGCGGGTGACATGCCTGCAGCCGGGGCTGGTAGGCGGAACCGAGTTCAGCGCGGTCCGCTTTGGCGGTGATGCCGAGCGGGCTGGCCGGGTCTATCAGGGGACTGTTCCGCTCAGCCCGGAGGACGTCGCAGCGACCGTGGCTTGGCTGGCGGCGTTGCCAGAGCACGTCAACGTCAACCGCATCGAGATGATGCCGACGTGCCAGGCGCCGGGCCCGCTGACGATCAAGCGGCAGCAGTGAGGCGCATCTATCCGGGCCTCACGCCACGATGGGTGTGGGAGTGCCGGCGGGTGGTTACGTCCTGATCATCCTCACCGCCGCGCCTGCGGCGGGAGAGCATTGCTCGACATCCCGAAGGGCGCACGTTAAGGTTGTGACGCGCTCGTGTTGTATCGGCTGGCAGATTTTTGTTCGCCTTCGGTTAACTAAGGGTTAAAGTGCAGTGCAGCATTTTCCTGAGGAGCACGCCGTGTCGCTTATCAGCCAGCGTGGTTTGTCAGTTGCGCGCAATCCTGGCGAGTTCGGGCATAACGGGTCGACCATTCCCGGCAACGCGCGGTTGGGCGCGGATGGATTGCGCTCGCCGGCAATCTCGTTCGGCCGCGGCGGACGCTCCAACGTAGGCGGTCCGGTCCGGGGTGAGCCAAAGCAGTTTCGCCAGACGGGGCTGCCTGCGCATGTGTTTGTCCTGCTGACCCGGTCCGCCGACCTGGCGTTGCTGGTCCTGGGCGGCTGGATCGCTTCGCTGATGTGCGAGGCAATCGGTGCAGGCGGGTTTGCGGGTGAGCCGGTGCTGGCAACGCTTGGAGCGGTCGCCGCGGCGCTGTCCCTGCTCAACCGGGCCGATGCCTACGCCCCCTCGCGGCTGCGCAACGCGTCGCGGCGCCTGCGGGTGCTGTGCAGCGCGATCGTCGCTGGCGGGGCGATTGCGGCGATTTGCTTCGTGCTGATGCCGGTGCCGAGCGCGGCGATGCGGTGGTGGCCGCTGTTCTGGATGGTGTCGGCAGGTTCGCTGACGGCGATCGCGGCGACGCTCACCGCGCGCGCAGCACGGGCGTTGTCCAACGCGGAGTCACTGGCCCGCCGGGTCGCGGTGGTCGGTGTCGGCGAGTACAGCATGGCGTTTATCGCGGCGATGGTAACCGACCCGGACAAGGCGGCGACCTTCGTGGGCCTCTACAACGACGGTCACGAGGCGGCGATGCCAATTTCCGACATCGCCGTGCTAGGCAACATCGCCGACCTGGTGACGCGCAGCCGGCGGGACCGGATCGACGGGATCGTGCTGGCATTGCCGCTGTCGGACGATGCCCGCATCAAGCGCGCTCGGGCGGCGCTGCGGTCGGTGACGGCAGACATCTACATGGCGGGCGAACTGCTCGAGCATGCCTGCAAGAGCAGCAAGCTGGACCGGGTGGGGCCGAATGCGGTGATCAAGATCGGCAGCCGGCCGCTGACGGAGTGGGAGTCGCTGCAGAAGAGCGTGTTCGACTGGATGGCGGCGGCGGTCTTGTTCACCGCGGCACTGCCGTTCCTCGCACTCATCGCGCTGGCGATCCGGCTCGACAGCCCTGGCCCGGTGCTGTTCCGGCAGCCACGGCTTGGTTTCAACAACAATATGTTTAACGTTTTCAAGTTCCGGACCATGTATCACCACATGACGGACCTGAAGGCCGACCGCCAAACCACGAAGAACGACGCCCGGGTGACCCGGGTCGGCCGCATCCTGCGCAAGACCAGCCTGGACGAAGTGCCGCAACTGCTGAACGTGCTGCGCGGTGAAATGTCCCTGGTGGGGCCCCGTCCGCACGCACCGAACACCAAGGCCGGCAACCAACTGTTCCACGACGCGGTGGCGGACTACGCGCTGCGCCACCGGGTCAAGCCGGGGATCACGGGTTGGGCGCAGGTGAACGGGTGGCGCGGCGAAACCCGCACGCTGGAGCAGATCGAGCAGCGCGTGGCGCACGACCTCTATTACATCGACAACTGGTCCTTCCTGCTCGACATCAAGATCATGGTGCTGACCGCCTTTCGCGAGCTCAACAGCAAGGCCGCCTACTAGCGGTCGTTGGCTGGTTTCAGGGTTGGCGGTCTCAAGTAGCCGGGATGTGCCCTGCTTCCGAGCGGTGCGTTGGGTTGGTTGGGCTCGGGCGACGTCTTAGCGGAAGCTGTCCGCTCGCTGATCTGCTCGATCAACAGGCCGATTGCCTCGGCAGCGACGCCCCATCCGGTCGAAGCCAGATAGCGGGACAGGCGCTCGTGGTCGGCATAAGCTGGCTCCTCCTCCGCAGCGCGCCGCACAAGGTCGGCGTAGGTTGCTGCCGCCGGGTCGTCCGGGTTCAGGGCATAGGCCCAAGGGGCGCCGGGTTGGGCGCCTAGTTCCTGGAAGATACCCAGCTCAGACCCCGCCAGCCGACCGTGGTTGCTCAACACCAGCACGGCCGCCCCAGAGTTGGAGCCCCGGCGATAGGGCAGCAGCACGAGGTCAACGATCTGAATCAGATGGTCCAAGTCTTCGTCCGACAGCCGCCCTTCGATCCGGGTGAGCCGTTCGGCCGGGATCGTGCCAAGGACCTGCTCCGCCAAGGCCTCGTAACCTGCCTCGACCCGGCCGGCCACGACGACGTGCACATCCCGCCCGTCCGGCAGGCGCTCGGGCAGGTGCTGCAGGGCTTCGATGCTCTTGTACGGCTTGATCGCGCCGACGAAGCCCACGATGAAGGCCGCCCTGCCCCCGACCAGACGCTGCCGACGCGCGGCCCGGTCGCTGGCGCCCAACCGTGTCACGTCATACGGACCGTGCGGCGCAAAGGTCCAGCGCTTGCGCGCGGCATGCGGATAGGCTTGCGTGAACAAGCGCCGTGAGGACGGGCTGAGGAACACCAGCGCGCTCACCACCCGGTGCAGGAAGCCAAGGAAGCCTCGCAGCAGCAGCCCATGGCGCGGGCGGAGCGGCACCACGTCATGCACGGTGTAGATAACCGCCCGCCGTAGCAGCCGCGCGACCAGCAAGTAGCCGCCAAGCAGCATCGAGAGCAGGAAAGCGCGGCCGAAGCCGCTCTCGCTGATGTGGTGGGTGGGAAAATTGAGATGGAGCACGTCGTAGCGGAACAGCGCCAGCGGTTTGAGCCGTGGCGGCACGATCACCAACCCGCGCTGCTCCATCGCGCCGAGCAGGTGGCCGAAGAACTTGTTCTCGTGCTGCCGCCCTGGGATCGACAGCAGCCGAACCGGCGGCGGCCCGCCACGTGATGCAACCCGATCCTGCATGTCTACGGCCATCCCGAGCGATCCCGAACGGCCGCAGTTTAGCGGGTGCGGGTTAAGGCCGGGTAAAGCCCACCTCAGCCATAGCGTCGCAGGTCCAGCGTGCGTGGCAGCTCCGCCGAGGGCTCGCCGACCGGCGTTGCCATTGGGCCCGGCGTGTGGCCTTGCGGCACGAAGCGCGCCCGTCGCCGCGCCTCGGCCTCGTTGGCGTTCACCGGGAAGCGGTCGTAGGAGCGGCCGCCCGGGTGCGCCACGTGGTAGGTCAGCCCGCCCAGCGAGCGGCCGTTCCAGCGGTCGAACACGTCGAACACCAGCGGGGTTTGCGCCGCGATGGTGGGGTGGAGCGCGCTGTAGGGTTGCCAGGCCTTGAACCGGATGCCGGCCACGAACTCGCCGGCCGCTTCGGTGGCCAGCAGCGGCACTGCCACTCCGTTGCAGGCCAGGGTGAAGCGCTCCGGCTCCCACCCGGTCACGCGCGCCTGCAGCCGCTCCACCGAGCTGTCGACGTAGCGCACCGTGCCGCCGCCGCCCGGCGTCTCGCCCAGAGCGTGCCAGGGTTCGAGGGCATGGCGCAGTTCCACGGCGGCGCCGGCGACGGAGACCGTGCCGATCACGGGGAAGCGGAACGCCAGATGCGGCGCGAACCACGCCGGGTCGAGCTTGGCGGCCGGGTTGTGGCCGTGGGCGGCCAGGTCCTCCAGCGCGTCCAGCAGGTCCTGCCAGACGAAGTGCGGCAGCATGAAATCGTCATGGATACGCGTGCCCCAGCGAATCAGGCGGCGCTCGTAGGGCACCTGCCAGAACGCCGCGACGGCCGTGCGCATCAGCAGCATCTGCGCCGCCGCCATCTCGGCATGGGGCGGCATCTCGAAGGCGCGGAACTCGACCAGGCCCAGCCGCCCGGAGGCGCTGTCGGGGGAGTAGAGCTTGTCGATGCAGAACTCGGTGCGGTGGGTGTTGCCAGTCATGTCGGTGAGAATGTTGCGGAACAGCCGGTCCACCACCCAGGGCGCGGGCGGCTCGCGGCCGTGCTGCACCTGGGCGAAGGCGATCTCGAGCTCGCGCAGGGCGTCCTGGCGGGCCTCGTCGATGCGCGGGTGCTGGCTCATCGGGCCGATGAACAGGCCGCTGAACAGGAACGAGAGGCTGGGGTGGTTGTGCCAGAAGCCGAGCAGCGAGCGCAGCAGATCGGGGCGGCGCAGGAACGGGCTGTCCTCCGGCACCGCGGCGCCCATCACCACGTGGTTGCCGCCGCCGGTGCCGACGTGGCGGCCGTCCAGCATGAACTTTTCCGCCCGCAGGCCGCTCTGCCGCGCCGCCTCGTAGAGCTGGCCAGTGTTGCGCAGCATGTGCTGCCAGCTCGTGGCCGGATGCACGTTCACCTCGATCACGCCGGGGTCGGGCGTAACGGAAAAGCTCAGCAGCCGGCGGTCATAGGGGGCCTTGTAGCCCTCCAGCACGATCGGCTGGGCCAGGGCGGCGGCGGTGCGCTCGAGTGCGGCGACCAGGGACAGCCAGTCCTCCGCGCGGTCAAGCGGGGGGATGTATATATAGAGCAAGCCATCCCGCGGCTGGACGGTGAGGGCGGTGCGGACACCACGGCCCGGCTCGGTGTTCCCGGGTCCTGGCAGGGCGGCATGCGGCGGCAGTGGCGCGGCGGGCGCCATCGGGTCCGGCTCGGGCTCGGCCTCGATCTCCTTGGGGTCGACATAGGGCAGCGCGGCCAGCGGCAGGCGCACGCCCATCGAGGTGTCGCCCTGGACGAGGAAGATCTTGCCCTCGCGCATGTCCCAGGCTTCGGTCTGCCAGCGCCGGGCGGGGCCATGGCGGCGCAGCGGCAACACGTAGCCGACCACCGCGTCCAGCCCCTGGCTGAACACGCGGCGCAGGCGTTCGCGCTCCTGCGGGTCGCGCGATTGGCTGGCCTCGGCCACCACGTTGGCGGGCAGGCGGCCTTCGCGCATGAGGAAGTAGGGCTGGTCCTCGTAGGCGGGCATCACGCCGCTGCCGCTCACGCCCAGGGTTGCAGCTAGGGCGTGGGCGAAGGCGTCGGCGGCCTGGATGCTGGCTTGGCCGCCGCCTGCGTCCGGGTTGGCCAGCAACGCGGCGTCGCGCCAGACCGGCTCGCCATCCGGGCGCCAGGTGGCGTGCAGCGCCCAGCGCGGGATCTGCTCGCCCGGGTAGTGCTTGCCGGCTCCGTATTGCAGCGCCGCCCCCGGGGACCAGAGCGCCATCAGCCGCCGGATCAGCCGCCCGGCCTCGCCGCGCTTGGTGGGGCCGAGCGCGTCGATGGTCCATTCCGCGCCGTCCGGGTCGCGCTCGGAGACGAAGGTCGGCTCGCCGCCCATGGTCAGTCGCACGTCGCCCGCCTCCAGGGCCGCGTCCACGGCTTGCCCGGCGGCCACGATCGCCTCCCATTGCGCGGGCAGGTACGGCTTGGTCACCCGCGGCGTCTCCACCAGGCGGGTGACCTTCATCTCGAAACCGAACTCGGTGGTTGCGGTCTCCACCAGCCCCGAGATCGGCGCGGCGGAGAGCGGCTCGGGCGTGGCGGCAAGCGGGATGTGGCCCTCGCCGGTGAGCAGGCCGCTGGTGGCGTCGAGCCCGACCCAGCCGGCGCCGGGCAGGTAGACCTCCGCCCAGGCGTGCAGGTCGGTGAAGTCCTCCGCCGCGCCGGCGGGGCCGTCCAGCGCGGCCAGGTCGGGCTTGAGCTGGATGAGGTAGCCCGAGACGAAGCGGGCGGCCAAGCCGAGGCGGCGCAGCGCCTGCACCAGCACCCACGCGCTGTCCCGGCAGGAGCCACGGCCCTCCTGCAGCGTCTGTTCCGGGCTCCAAACGCCGGGTTCGAGCCGCACGATATAGCCGACCCGGTCGCGCACCGCCTGGTTCACCCGCACCAGGTAGTCGATGGTCCGCTCGCCGGCGGGCTGCAGCGTCTGGACCAGGGCGGTGAGCAATGGCCCGGCGTTGGCGGGCTGGAGAAACGGCGCCAACTCGGTTTGCAGCACCGGGTCGTAGCGGAACGGGACGGTCTCGGCCTCGGCCTCGAGGAAGAAGTCGAACGGGTTGATGGTCGCCATGTCGGCCAGCAGGTCGACTACCACCTCGAACTCGGTCACGCGCTCGGGGAATACGGCGCGGGCGAGGAAATTGCCCTGCGGGTCCTGCTGCCAGTTCAGGAAGTGCGCGGCGGGCTGGATGGCGAGCGCGTAGGAGAGAATGGGCGTGCGGCAATGCGGCGCCGGGCGCAGGCGGATGGTCTGCGGCCCGAGTTGCACGGGGCGGTCGTAGCGGTAGCTGGTGCGGTGGGTGAGCGCCACGTGCAACGCCATTGGGGTTGGGTCTCCTCATCATGCCGCGGGGGACGGTGCCGCAGCATCGGGGCCGCGGGGGCTTGGCGCAAGCGGCGGGCCATCGGCGGCCAGCGATCAAAGGCGCGGCGCTTACGTCCTGTTCATCATTTCGGCCCATCCTAGCGGCACGGGCGATGCGTCCGCTGCGGCTGACCAAAAAGGGATGGGTCGAGGATGGGGCAGGATGGGCGCCCGCTGGCGTTGTGCAAAGCGGGGCTGGCGCAGCTTGGCGGGGGGCAGTTGGCGGCGGCGGAGCGCAGCTTCTCCGCTTTGCTGGAGTTGCAGCCGCGGCAGTTGCAGGCGGTGTTGGCGCTGGGCGTGATCGCCTGGCAGCAGCAGCGCCACGCGGCCGCGCTAAGCTTTGCGCGGCGGGCCCTGCGCCTGGCGCCGGGGTTACCTTCTGGGCACCTGCTGCTGGCGCGCGTGTTGCGCGAGAGCGGGGCGCTGGGCGATGCCGTGGCCGCGTTTCGGGCCGCCTTGCGCCTGGTGCCCGCGGACAACGAGGCGCGGCTCGAACTAGCGCAACTGCTGGCCGATACCGCGCAGCCGGAGGAGGCGATGCAGTGCTACGCCGCCGCCCTGCTGCAGGACCCAGCGAACGCCAACGCGCACTACAACCTTGGCAATTTGCTATTGCGCACGAACCAGGCGGAGCAGGCGGTCGCTTGCTACCAGGCGGCCCTGGCGCTGCAACCGGGGCTGCAGCATGCGCAGAACAATCTCGGCACCGCCCTGCGTCGGCTGGGCCGCGTGATGGAAGCCGAAAGCCAGTTCCGGGACCTTGCCGCGCGCTGCCCCAGCATGGTCGACGCGCACTATAACCTCGGCAACCTCATGTTCGACACCGGCCACTTCGCCGAGGCCGCCAGCAGCTTTCGCCGTGCGCTCGAGCTATCCCCGGACCACCCGGACGCCGCGAACAACCTTGGTAGCGCGCTGGTCGAACTGGGGGAGTATGGCGGCGCCGAGCAATGCCTGCGCCTGGCCGTGCAGCGGCAGCCTGGCCAGTCGCTGCCGGTGTCCAATCTTGGGGTGGCGCTGCGCGAGATGGGCCGGGTGGAGGAGGCGCTGGCGTGCTTCACGGCGGCGCTGGACGGCGCGGGAGACACGGTGCCGGCGCGCAACAACCTGGCGACCACGTTGTTGCAGACGGGCCAGTTCGCGGCCGGTTGGGAGCAGTACGAGAGCCGTTGGGAGCGGCCGACCCTGGTGCCGCGCCCGTTCGTGCAGCCGCTATGGCAGGGCGAGGCGTTGGGGGAGCAGGTGCTGCTGCTGCATGCCGAGCAAGGCATGGGCGATACGCTGCAATTCTGCCGCTACGTGCGCCTGGCCGCCGCGCGCGCCCGGGTGGTGCTGGAGGTGCAGCCGCCGCTGCGCAGCCTGCTGGCGCGCTCGCTGCCGGAGGTGGAGCAGATCGTCTGCCGTGGCGAGGCGCTGCCGCCGTTCGACCGCCACTGCCCGCTGCTCAGCCTGCCCCGGATCTTCGGAACCAGGCTCGAGACGATTCCCGCCGCTATCCCCTACCTCACCATCAGCCCAGTCGACGCCGCACGCTGGCGGGACCGCGTGGCGAGCCTGCCCGGGCGCCGGGTCGGCCTGGTGTGGCGCGGCAACCCCGCCTATGCCGACACGCGCAAGCGGGACATGGACGCAGCGTATCTGGCGCTGCTGGATGGTCTGCCGGGCGTCTCGTTCGTCTCGCTGCAGACCGACCTGGACGAAGCGGCCAGAGCCACCGCCACCAGCTACCTGCCAATGGCGGACTGGACGGCCGAGCTGACCGATTTCGACCAGACTGCCAGCCTGCTCGCCGGGCTAGATCTGGTGATCGGCGTGGACACCGCGGTGGTGCATCTGGCGGGCGCGCTGGGCCGCCCGGTGTGGCTGCTCAACCGGTTCGATCCGTGCTGGCGCTGGCTGCGCGACCGGGCGGACAGCCCGTGGTACCCGACGCTGCGGCAGTTTCGGCAGGCGGCGGGCGGAGACTGGGCGGGCGTCATGGGCCATGTCGCCGCGGCGCTGACGCAAGCGTGAGAAGGTGGTGATAGGTCGCGCCGCAGCCTGCCAACGCAACTTATTCTGATCGCCCGTGGCGGTGTCCGCGCCGACGTGGCCGCGTTGTTCCACCCGTCCGAAGCGGACGAACGGAACGGGAGCAGCCAACGATGGACACGATGGACCAAGGCGCCAAGCAGGACGTCACGACGATGTTGCGGGACGCGATCATGGCGGTGCAAGCCGCCAGCGCGTCCGGGAGGGAAGCGGCCAGCAAGATCGAGGAGCAGGCGCAGCATGCCGAGCTGAAGCAGGCGTTGCAGGAGGGCTCGCGCTATGCCGAGACCTGGCGCGAACGGCTGGCGAGTGCTGCGGCCAAGATGGGTTCGGGCGCTGCGGCGGGTGAGGGAAACCCCATCATCGACGCGATCCAGCAAGTTGGTGGCAAAATCATCCACACCACCAAGGAGCCCACGGCGCGGGACCTGGGCATCATCGCCAGCGGCCAGCTCGCGCTGCACTACTACATCGCCGCGTTCGGCACGATGGCGGCCTACGCCAAAATGCTGGGCATGGAGGATGTCGCCGGCACCATCCACGAGTGCCTGCGGGAGGCCAAGCAGGGCGACGAGCGCTACACCCAACTTGCGGCCAAGCTCGCGCAGTAAGCCGCCTCAAACGCCGAAAGCCCTCTCCTTCTGGGAGGGGGTTGGATTCGGCGCTAGCTTGGATCGGCCTGCGCCGTCGCCCCTCGCCGCTCCGCATACAGCGCCAGCCGCCTTGCCGCGTTCGGCGCCATCTCGCGCGCCGTCGCCCGATCAAACGCCGGCAAAGCCTCGGCGAAGTGGCATGCAGACCGGTGCCCGCCCGCTACCTCCCGCAAGGCTGGCACCTCCGCGCGGCAGCGGTCCGCGACGAACGGGCAGCGCGTGTGGAAGTGGCACCCTTGCGGCGGGTCGAGCGGGCTCGGCACGTCGCCGCCGGGCACCTGCCGCGCCAATCGCTGGGCCGGGTCCGGGCGCGGAATGGCCGAAAGCAAGGCGCGCGTATAGGGATGCAGCGGCTGCGAAAACAGCGCCTCGCGCGACGCCACTTCCACGATGCGGCCGAGATACATCACCGCCACCCGGCTGGCGACGTGCTTCACCACGGCCAAGTCGTGGGCGATGAACAGGTAGGACAGGCCTAACCGCGCCTGCAGGTCCGCCAGCAGGTTCACCACCTGCGCCTGCACCGAAACGTCCAGCGCGGAGACGGGCTCGTCGCACACCACGAGGGCCGGCTCCAGGGACAGCGCGCGGGCGATGCCGATGCGTTGCCGCTGGCCGCCGGAGAACTCGTGCGGGTAGCGGCGCACCTGGTCGGGCGAGAGGCCGACCAAGGCCATCAGCTCCGCCACCCGGGCCCGCCGCCTGGACGCGTCCCCGTAGCCGTGGATGAGCAGCGGCTCGTCCAGCGTGGCGCCGACCGTCATGCGCGGGTTGAGCGAGGCGAACGGGTCTTGGAACACGATCTGCATGCGGCGGCGCAGCTTGCGCAGGGGGGCGGCGGCAAGCCGGGTGATGTCCTGGCCTTCGAACGCGACGGTGCCGGAGGTGGGCTCGATCAGTCGCAGCACGAGGCGGGCGGTGGTGGACTTGCCGCAGCCGCTTTCGCCGACCAGGGCGAGGGTCTCGCCCCGGTCGAGGCTGAAGGAGACGCCATCCACCGCCCGCACCAGCCCGGCACGGGTGCGGAAATGCTTGGTGAGGGCGGTCGCTTCGAGCAGCGCCGTCATGCGGGATTGGCGGCAGCCGTCCCCTCACCCCGGCCTACTCCCAGAGGGAGACCGGCTGCAGCAAACAACTCCACGGGCGCGCGGATGCAAGCCGCCCGGTGCCCGGCCCCGAGTTCGCGCAACGGCGGCGGCGCCTCGGTGCATTCGGGCGCGCCAAACACGCAACGCGGGTGGAAGCGGCAGCCGGGCGGGAGCGCGCCCTGGGCCGGCACGGCGCCCTCGATGGCCAGCAACCGCTCCTGGTCCTGCTCTAGGCGCGGCACGCTGCCGAGCAGGCCGAGCGTGTAGGGGTGCTGCGGGTCGTCGAACAGCGCGCTGGCCGCGGCCTGCTCCACCACCCGGCCGGCGTACATCACGGCGACCGTGTCGGCCATCTCGGCCACCACGCCGAGGTCGTGCGTGATCAGCACGATGGCCATGCCGGTCTGCGCCTGCAGGTCGCGCAGCAGGTCAAGGATTTGCGCCTGCACCGTCACGTCGAGCGCCGTGGTCGGCTCGTCGGCGATCAGCAGGTCGGGCGAGCAGGACAGCGCCATGGCGATCATCACCCGCTGCCGCATGCCGCCCGACATCTGGTGCGGGTATTCGTCCAGCCGGCGGTCGGGCGCGGGGATGCGCACGCGCTCGAGTGCGGCTGCGGCGCGGGCCCGCAGGTTGCGCGCGCCCCGCTCGTGCGCCCGCATCGCCTCCTCGATCTGGTCGCCCACGGTGTAGGCCGGGTTGAGGCTGGTCATCGGCTCCTGGAAAATCATTGCAACCCGGCGCCCGCGCAGGCCGCGCATCGCCCGCAGCGGCAGCGTCAGTAGGTCCTGCCCGTCGAACACCACCCGCCCGGCGGCGACCCGGCCCGGCGGCGGCACCAGCCGCATCACCGAGAGCGACAGCATGGACTTGCCGCAGCCGCTCTCCCCCACGATGCCGAGCGTGCGGCCATGCTCGACCGCGAGGTCCACCCCGTCGACGGCGGCGAACGGGCCGTGGGCGGACGGGAACTCGGTGCGCAACGCCTCGACCTGCAGCAGCGCGGTCATGCCGGCGAGCTGCTCCAGCGGGCCGCCACGCGCCGGGCGCTGCGCTGCAAGACGGGGCCGGCGAACAGGCCAAACGCGGCAGCGTAGAGTGGCACCAGGATCAGGCTGTAGCGCGGCGTGGCGACCGAGGTGGCGGCGTGCAGCGCCACGATGAACAGCGGCGGCAGCAGGAAGGCGAGCAAAGCCGGGTCCCGCCGGCGGACCGCGCGCAGGCCGAGCGCCACCAGAAAGGGAAAGGCCACCAGGCTGAAATACTTGCGCACCCAGAGCGACTTCCAGGCCAGCACGAGCGTGATGAGCGCGAACCGCACGGGGTGCGGCCAGACATAGGTGCGCAGCAGGTAGGGCACCTGGTCCGCCGGGTCGGGGGCGGCGGCGCGGAGCTGCTGCACCATGGTAGTGTTGCCGACCATGTAGAACGTGTCCGGCCGCTCCTGCCAGCCGAGCCGGGCAACCGAGCCGGGGAACAGCATGCGCGCCGCTGCCGGGCCGAAGCCGGGCAGCGCGTCGAGCCATTGCGCGGTCCATTCGACGGGTGTCATCGCCTGGTAGGCCATGCGTTGCGCCAGGATGAAGCCGGCATAGCCCGAGGTGGGCGCCAGGGTGCCGAACAGGCGTTCGTTGCGGAGCGACCAGGGGGCGAGAACGACACAGGCGGCGAGCGCGGTGGCCAGCAGGGCGAGGCCCAAGCGGCGGCGCCAGACCAGGATGGGGAGTGCGGCCACGGCGAATGCGGCCATCAAATAGAGGTACTCCGGCCGCGCCAGGGTCAGCAGCCCGAGCGCCACGCCCAGGCCGAGCGCCACGCCCCAGCGCGGCCGCTGCACCAGCAGCACCAGCAGCAGCCCAGCAACGGCGGCGAGCGGCAGGCTGAGCGCTTCCGTCATCGCGGTGCGGGCGTAGACGGCGTATTCGGTGGTGCCGAGCCCGGCGGCGAGCAGGGCGCACCAGGCAGCCCAGCGATCCCCGCCAATGGCCAGGGTGGAGCGCCACACCAGTATCAGCGTGGCCGCCATCAGCAGGATTTGCAGCGGCACCAGGGGTCCGAGCGAGCCGGGGCAGGACGCGATGGCCGCCCATTCGGAGGTGCGCACGCAGGCGGCGGCGCGGGCCAGCGTGGGGCTGAGGCTGGCCAGGCCGGCCACCAGGGCGGGGTAGAGCGGGGCGGTATAGGCGCCGGGTTGCCCGGCCTCACCCCAGCGGCCGTTGGTGTAGGTGCCGGTCTGCTGCAGGTCGCTGGCGATGCCGAGGTAGAGCGGCTGGTCGTACGCCCATAGCGATTGCGGCTTCAGCGTGCTCAGCCCGAACAGCAGGCAGGCAAGCGAGACCGCCGCCGCGATCAGCCATTCGCGCGGTCGGACGGCCTCTCCCCTGGCGAGCGCCGGGCTGGCTGCACTCAGCTCCGATAGTCCGTCTTGCCGCCCTCGATCTGCCGCAGCGCCGACTGCCAGGCCCACTCGCAATGGGCCAGCGTGCCCTCGTGGTCGAACTGCTTGGAGGTGTGCTCGCAGACCTCCTTGGGCGGCAGCACCAGCTCGCCGCTGCCGGCCGCGACCTGCGCCTGGCAGGCACGCTCGAGGTAGTAGAGGTCGGCCCACGTCTCCGGAATGGTGCGCCCGCCGACCAGGAGGCCGTGGTTGCGCAGGATCATGGCGCGGTTCGGCCCCAGATCGTGCACCAGGCGGTCCCGCTCATCGAGGTCGAGCGCGATGCCCTCGTAGCCGTGGTAGGACATGCGGCCGTAGAAGCGCAGCGCGTGTTGGCTGAGCGGCAGCAGCCCCTGCTTCTGCGCCGAGATCGCGATGCCGGCCGCGGTGTGGGTGTGTGCGACGCAGACGAGGTCGGGCCGCGCCATGTGGATGGCCGAGTGGATGCAGAACCCGGCGGCGTTCACCTTGCGGGGCGACATGCCGGCGTGGTGCGGCTCCTCGATGATGGTGCCGTCGAGGTCGATCTTGACCAGGTCGGTGGCGCGCATCTCGTCGAACAGCACGCCGTATTGGTTGATCAGGAAGTAGTGCTCCGGCCCTGGCAGGCGGGCGGAGAGGTGGGTGTAGATCCAATCCGTCATGCGGTGATGCGCCACCAGGCGGTAAAGCGCCGCGAGGTCGCAGCGGATCTGCCATTCCTGCTCGGACATGGTGCCCTGGGGATTGGGCGAGGCTTGCATGTTCATCGCGGGGCTCCTTGCCGAGTGCTCCAGATCATCCGCTTGGGGGGTCGGGTCGGTCAAGCCGCGCGGCCCCTGCCCTCCCGGCTGGCGGGCGGATCCGGTTTGCGGCTAGCCTTACGACATGAGCAATCCTACGACATGAGCAATTCTCCTGCCCCCACGCTTGCAGCGCCCGACGACGATCCCTGGCTGTGGCTGGAGGAGGTGGAGGGTGATCGCGCCACGCTTTGGGCCGACGCGCAGAGCCGTGCCACGCTCGACCGGTTTGGCGGCGCGCAATGGGAGGCCGACAGCGATACGTTGCGCGCGCTGCTGGACCGCCCGGACAACCTGCCGGTGCCGGCCCGGCGTGGCGGCTTGCTCTACAACTTCTGGAAGGATGGCAGCCATCCGCGCGGGCTGTGGCGGCGCACCCGGCTGGAGGCGTTCCAGCGCGGCGACCCGGTGTGGGAACGGCTGCTCGACCTGGACGCGCTGGCCGAGGCCGAGGAGGAGGACTGGACCTGGCAGGGCGCGGCCACCTTGGCGCCGGAGCACCGCCTGGCAATCGTGCGGCTCTCGCGCGGCGGCAGCGATGCGGTGGAGCTGCGCGAGTTCGATCTCGCCACCGGACGCTTCGTGGCGGGCGGCTTTATCCTGGCGGAGGCCAAGAGCAGCGCCGACTGGCTCGACACCGACACGCTGCTGCTAGCGACGGCGAGCTTGGGGTCCACCGCGTCCGGCTATGCCAGCACGGTGCGGCTGTGGCGGCGCGGCGAGGCGCCGGGAGAGCCGATCTTCGCCACCGACCCGGCCAACATGGCGGCCTGGGGCGACTACGACCGCGCGAACGACCGGCTGGTGTTCGGCGAGAGCCTGGACTTCTTCAACTCCAACTGCTTCCTCGGCGACCGCACCGGGCCCAAGCACAAAATCGACCTGCCGACCGACGCCGGCTACGTCCATGCCCGCGGTTGGCTCGCCGTCCGTCCCCGTTCGCCCTGGACGGTGGGGGACGTCACCTACCCGCCCGACACGCTGCTCGGCATCGGGCTGGACGCGTTCCTGGCCGGCGCACGCGAGTTCACCGTCCTGTTCGAGCCCGCGCCGCGGCGGGCGCTGCAGGGGTTCCGCTGGGTCGGGCCGACGCTGCTGGTGAGCGTGCTGGACGAGCTGCAACCGGTGTTCCTGCAGGTGACGCCGGGCGCCTGGACGGTCGAGGAGCTGACCACCCTGCCCCGCACCGGCACCGCCAGCGCCTGGGGCCTCGACCTGGAGGACGACGAGGCGGACGGCACGCTGCTCGCCTTGGCGCAGGACCCGATCACCCCGCCGACCCTGCTGCTGGTGGCGCCCGGGCTGCCGGCCCCCACCGTGCTGCGCCACGCGCCGGCCGCGTTCGATGCCGCCGGGTTGGTGGTGACCCGGCACGAGGCGGTCTCGGTCGACGGCGAGCGCATCCCCTACACCCAATCCGGCCCGGCGGGCGCATCCGGGGAGGCGCCGGTGCACCTGACCGGCTATGGCGGCTTCAAGGTCTCGAGCCTGCCCAGCTACCGGATCGGCACGGGCAAGCTGTGGCTCGAGCGGGGCGGCACGACGGTGGTCGCCAACATCCGCGGCGGCGGCGAGTTCGGCACGCGGTGGCACGAAGCCGGGCGGCGCGAGGGCAAGCGGCTGAGCCACGACGATTTCGCCGCCGTGGCCGCCGACCTGGTGCGCCGCGGCGTGACCCGGCCGGGCCGCATCGCCGCCGAGGGCGGGTCGAACGGCGGGCTGCTGATCGCCAACATGCTGACGCGCTACCCGGAGCGGTTCGGCGCGCTGTTCTGCACCATCCCGCTGATCGACATGCGGCGCTACGCCAAGCTGTTGGCCGGGGCGAGCTGGGTGGCGGAGTATGGCGACCCGGACAAGCCGGAGGACTGGGCGTTCCTGGGCCCGATCTCGGCCTACCACGCGGCCGAGCCGGGCCGGGCCTACCCGCCGATCCTGCTCGCGACCACGCGGCGCGACGACCGGGTGCATCCCGCCCATGCCCGCAAGATGGCGGCCAAGCTGCAGGCCATGGGCTATGGCGCGCATTTCTACGAACCGTCCGCCGGCGGGCATGGCTATGGCAAGGATAACGCCGAAGTGGCAGCGTTCGTGGCGCTGGGTGTCACGTTCATGCGGGCGTCGATCGGCTGGACCGACGCGCACGCTTGACACGGTTTACGGTTGGCGGGGCCGGCTTGTAAGTCCTTAACCGGTTTACCGATTGCGCCCGCTTTGCCGGCTGACTTCGCACCTGCAGCAAACTAGCGTCCGCCGCATCCACGACCGCGAAGGACGCTCCCCATGCTGCATGCTCCCGATGGCCTTGCCGGCGCGCTGCCCACTCTGCCCGGCACCCTATCGCCCTACCAGGCGCACGCGGCGGCCACCGCCAAGCTGCTCGAGACCAAGCGCGGCACGTGGGACGGCATCAGCCCGCACGCGGTCGCCCGCATGCGGCTGCAGAACCGCTTCCTCACCGGGCTGGACATCGCGCGCTACACCGCCGGGATCATGCGCGCCGACATGGCCGCCTACGACGCCGACCCGGCGCTCTACACCCAGTCGCTGGGCGCGTGGCACGGCTTCATCGCGCAGCAGCAGATGATCGCGGTGAAGAAGCATTTCGGCACCACCCAGCGGCGCTACATCTACCTGTCGGGCTGGATGGTGGCGGCGTTGCGCTCCGAGTTCGGCCCGTTGCCCGACCAGTCCATGCACGAAAAGACCTCGGTGCCGGCGCTGATCGCCGAAATCTACACCTTCCTGCGCCAGGCCGACGCGCGCGAGCTGGGCAATTTGTTCCGCGCCATTGACGCCGCGCAGGCGGCTGGGCGGCATGCCGAGGCGGCCACGCTGATGGCCCGCGTGGACGCGCACGAGACGCACGTGGTGCCGATCATCGCCGACATCGACGCCGGGTTCGGCAATGCCGAGGCGACCTACCTGCTGGCCAAGAAGATGATCGAGGCCGGCGCCTGCGCGCTGCAGATCGAGAACCAGGTGTCGGACGAGAAGCAGTGCGGCCACCAGGACGGCAAGGTGACGGTGCCGCACGAGGACTTCATCGCCAAGATCCGGGCGATCCGGTATGCCTTCCTGGAGCTGGGGGTGGAGGACGGCGTGATCGTCACCCGCACCGACTCGCTGGGCGCCGGGCTCACCAAGCAGATCGCCGTGAGCCACGCGCCGGGAGATTTGGGCGACCAGTATAACGGGTTCCTGGACTGCGACGAGATCAGCGCGGACGCGGCGCATAATGGCGACGTGATCATCAACCGGGGCGGCCGCCTGCTGCGCCCGAAGCGGCTGGCGAGCAACCTGTTCCAGTTCCGCGCGGGCACGGGCGCGGACCGCTGCGTGCTGGACGGCATCACCTCGCTGCAGAACGGCGCCGACCTGCTGTGGATCGAGACGGAGAAGCCGCATGTGGAGCAGATCGCCGGCATGATGGACCGCATCCGCGCCGTGGTGCCGGGCGCGAAGCTCGTCTACAACAACTCGCCGTCGTTCAACTGGACGCTGAGCTTCCGCCAGCAAGCCTATGACGCGATGAAGGAAGCCGGCGAGGATGTGAGCGCTTACGACCGCGCCAAGCTGATGGGCGTGGAGTATGACGCGACCGCGTTGGCGCAGGCGGCGGACACCGCGATCCGCACCTTCCAGGCCGACGCGGCGAAGCGGGCGGGGATTTTCCACCACCTGATCACGCTGCCCACCTACCACACGGCGGCGCTCTCGGCCGACAATTTGTCGCGCGAGTATTTCGGCGAGCAGGGCATGCTGGGCTACGTGCTGGGGGTGCAGCGGCAGGAGTTGCGCCAGGGCGTCGCCTGCGTGCGGCACCAGAACATGGCCGGTTCGGACATCGGCGACGACCACAAGGAGTATTTCGCGGGCGAGGCGGCGCTGAAGGCCGGGGGCGCGCACAACACGATGAACCAGTTCGGTTGACCGCTTCGCGGTATCGAACTGTTCCGCTGCGGAGGAGTATAAGCTAAGCGCAAACTTTAATCGATTGGAGAGATCCTGCGATGTCCCGCTACACCGCTGACATTGCGTGGGCTCTCCAAGACGGAGAGGATTTTGCGGCAGGACGCTACAGCCGTGGGCATGTCGTGCGGTTCGATGGTGGGGCGCAGGTCGATGCCTCCGCTTCGCCCCACGTCGTCGGCAAATGGGCCGTGGCGGAGGCAATCGACCCAGAGGAGATGCTGGTGGCGGCGATCTCAAGCTGCCACATGCTCAGCTTCTTGCACGTAGCGCGCCTGACCGGCTTCCTAGTTGCTTCCTACCGCGACCACGCCGAAGGTGTCATGAAGAACATCACACCGGATAGGCAGGCGATAACCCGTGTCGTCCTGAGGCCTGCAATTGAATGGACGGCTGGGGTGCCCGACGCTGAGGCGCTTGCCTCGTTGCACCATGACGCTCATGAGCAGTGCTATATCGCGAACTCGGTGACGGCGGAAATTGTCGTCGCCGCGCCTGGCAGTCTGTCGGTCGCGTAGCAGCCTCACCTTGCCCCACGGCCCGGCTCTCGCTACCTCCGCCTGCATTCAAACGGTGAGTGCAATGGAATGGGCCTGTCGCTGAGCAAGGACAAAATCCGCATCCTGCTGCTCGAGGGCATCAACGATAGCGCCGTAGCGCTGCTGCGGGAGGCGGGCTACTCGGCCATCACCCGGCTGCCCAAGGCGCTCGAGGGCGCGGCGCTCGGCGACGCGCTGCGGGGGGTGCACATCCTGGGCATCCGCTCGCGCACCGAACTGGGCGAGGCGGTGTTCGCGACGGCCGACCGGCTGATGCTGGTGGGGTGCTTTTCGGTCGGCACCAACCAGGTGGATCTAGCGGCCGCCCGCGCCCGCGGCATTCCGGTGTTCAACGCGCCGTTCTCCAATACCCGCAGCGTCGCCGAGCTGGTGATTGGGGAGATCGTGATGCTGTTGCGGCGCATTACGCCGCGCTCGGCCGCGGCCCATGCCGGCGAGTGGGACAAGTCCGCCACCGGCAGCTTCGAGGTGCGCGGCAAGACGCTCGGCATCGTGGGCTATGGCTCGATCGGCACCCAGCTCGCCACGCTGGCGGAAGCGATGGGCATGCGGGTGGTGTATTTCGACATCGCCGACAAGCTGCGCCGCGGCAACACCGAGCCGGTGGCCACGCTCGGCGAGCTGCTGAGCCTGGCCGACGTGGTGAGCCTGCACGTGCCGGAAACGGCGGCGACGGCGGGCCTGATCGGGGCGGCGGAGCTGGCGGCGATGAAGCCCGGCAGCTACCTCATCAACAACAGCCGCGGCACCGTGGTGGACCTCGAGGCGCTGCGGGATGCGCTGGTCCGCGGCCACCTGCTGGGCGCGGCGGTGGACGTGTTTCCGGTCGAACCGAAAGCGGCGGCGGAGGCGTTCCGTTCGCCCTTGCAGGGGCTGCCAAACGTGATCCTCACGCCGCATATCGGCGGGTCGACCGGGGAGGCGCAGGAGCGCATCGGCGAGGAGGTGGCGCGCAAGCTGATCGACCATAGCGACGCCGGGTCGACGCTGGGGGCGGTGAACTTCCCGCAGGTGCAGCTTCCACCGCGCGCGGCGGCGACCCGCTACGTGCACACCCACCGCAACGTGCCGGGGATGTTGGGGCGGATCAACGGGGTGTTTTCCCGGCGCCACATGAACATCGCCGGGCAATACCTGCAGACCGATGGCGAGCTGGGTTACGTGGTGGTGGAGACCCAGAGCGAGGCCGGTTGCGAGGATTGCCTGGCCGAGCTGCGCGCGCTGGAGGGCACGGTGCGGGCCCGGTTGATCCGGCGCGTGTAGCGGCCGAAAGGGTGGGAGCGCTCAAAAGCTAAGCTGTTACAGATCAGCGACAATCGCACATGATTTGCAAAGCTTTTCTGCTTGCGGGCGGTATAGGCGCGTGATTGCTTTGCTGCATGGCATCAATATTCCGTCGCGCGAGCCGCAAGTTCGCGACCAACGTGCCGCCTGACCTGCCGATTGCTGAACCGCCTGGTCCGCGCGCCCGCGAAGTATTGGGGCGCACTCGTTTCGACCCGCGCGCACCGTTGATTTTCATGCACGTGCCGAAAACCTCCGGCATCAGCCTGAGCGAAGCGCTGCGCACCGCGTTGCAGCCGGCTCGCGCGTTTCGCGGGTTCGACCGGGTGCTGTTCGGCGACTACGACGATTTCGCCAGCCTGGGCGGAGAGATCGCCAGCCAGGTCTGCCTCAGGCCGGAGGACCTGCCCGCGGCCGACCTGGTCGTCGGCCACATCGCCTACTCCAGCCTGCGCCAGCGCTTCCCCGACGGCCAGATGATGACGGTGCTGCGGGACCCGGTGTCGCGGCTGCTGTCGCATTGGCTGTACTGGCGCGGGCACAGCGACGAGCAGTTGGCGCCGTGGGGCGCCTGGGGCGCGCGGGTGAAGCAGTCGCGCCGCAAGCTGGCGGAGTTCCTGCAGGAGCCGAGCATCGCCTTCCACACCGACAACCTCACCGTTCGCATGCTGCTGTGGCCGCACCCGTTGGTGCCGGTGAACGGGTTCATCGACCCGGCGCATGGCGACCAGTTGCTCGCCGAGGCGCGCGCGCGGTTGCTGGACTTCCAGTTCCTCGGCGTGGTGGAGAACCAGCGGTTGTTCGCGGACTTGTCGGACTGGCTGGGCATGGCGGTCGACCCGCTGCGGCTGAACGAAACCAACCCGATCCCGCTGCACCTGCGGGAGTCGCTGACGGGCGAGCTGTCGGCCAAGGCGTTGGAGCAACTGCATCGCTGCTCCCGGCTCGACCTGGCACTGTGGCACGAGGTGGCGGAGCGGACGGTGCACGCGGGCGATGCAGGGCTGTTGCGGCAGAGCGCCATGATGCGCAACGTCGCCCGCTATGCCGAGATGATGGCCGCCTGATCGCAGCCTTGACAAAGGTGCGATCCACCCCAACCAGGCAACTTACCGGGCCCGGCGCGCTTTAAGTGCCATGACATGTGATGCCACAGCACGGAGGGGCGCCATGACGCGACAGCACGGGCGGGAAGAGGCTGCGGTGGACCGTTGGATCGAGCGGTCGTTGCGCGAGCGCTACGCGTCGACCTTGCGGGAGCCGGTGCCGGAGTGCCTGACCAAGCTGCTCGGTCCGGACCCGGCGCTGGATGGGCGGGCCAAGCGGTAGCGGCCCGCTCCCGAGAGGGAGACGCTAGAGCATGATCTCTTCGATCACGCTCCGCTTGACTAAGAAAAGAGCAGCTTTATCCGAGCCTTCGGATCGCGAAGCGACTCCGGTTGCTCGGATGCTGCTCTAGAACAGGCCGGTGATTTGCCCCTCCTGGTCGAGCGCGATGCGTTCGGCGGCGGGGTGGCGGGGCAGTCCCGGCATGGTCATGACGTCGCCGCACAGGGCGACCACGAAGCCGGCGCCGGCGCAGAGCCGAACATCTCGAACCGGCAGGATGTGGCCGCTGGGGGCACCGAGGGCGGCCGGGTCGGCGCTGAAGCTGTATTGCGTCTTGGCGATGCACACCGGCAGGCGGGCGTGGCCGGCGTGTTCCCATTGCTGCAAGCGCTTGGCGGCGGCTTGGGGCAGGGCGATGTCGGCGGCGGCGTAGATTTCGCGCGCCACGGCGCGGATCTTGTCTGCCAGGCCGAGGTCGTCGGGGTAGAGCGGGCGATAGTCCGCGCGAGCGGTGGCCACCTGGCGCAGCACGGCTTGGGCCAGGTCCGCGGCACCGGGCGAGCCGTCCGCCCAATGGGTGCATACCACCACCTCCACGCCGGGTAGGCCGGCGCGCACGGCGGCGATCTCGGCCGCGGTGTCTCCGGTGAAGCCGTTCAGAGCCACCAGCACAGGCAGGCCGAACTTGGCCATGTTGGCCACGTGGCGCTGCAGGTTGGGCAGGCCGCGGGTGAGCGCCGCCACGTCTTCCAGCCCCAATTCGGCGCGCGCCAGGCCGCCATGCATCTTGAGCGCACGCACGGTGGCCACCACCACGCAGCAGGCGGGTCGCAAGCCGGCGCTGCGGCACTTGATGTCGAGGAACTTTTCGCCGCCCAAATCGGCACCGAAGCCGGCCTCGGTCACCACGATGTCGGCGAGCGCCAGGCCCAGCTTGGTGGCGGCGACCGAGTTGCAGCCATGCGCGATGTTGGCGAACGGGCCGCCATGGACCAGCGCGGGGGTGCCCTCGAGCGTCTGCACCAGGTTGGGCTGCAACGCGTCCCGCAGCAGCGCGGCCATGGCGCCGTCGGCCTGCAGGTCCCGCGCGGTGACCGGGCCGGCCTGGCCCGGCGCCACCTCGATGCGGCCGAGCCGTTGCTGCAGGTCCGCCAGGTCCTGCGCGAGGCAGAGCACGGCCATGATCTCGGACGCCGCCGTGATGTCGAACGCGGCCTGGCGGGGAGCGCCGTTGGCGGGGCCGCCAAGGCCTTGCACCAAGTCGCGCAACGGACGGTCGTTCATGTCGAACGCGCGGCGCCAGCTCACCCGGCGGACGTCGATGCCGAGCGCGTTGCCCCAGTAGATGTGGTTGTCCAGCATGGCGGCGAGCAGGTTGTTGGCGCTGGTGACGGCGTGGAAGTCGCCGGTGAAGTGCAGGTTGATCTCGGCCATCGGCGCCACCTGGGCCATGCCGCCGCCGGTGGCGCCGCCCTTGCTGCCGAAGCAGGGGCCGAGCGAGGGTTCGCGCAGGCAGATCGCCACCCGGCGCCCGGCGCGGCGCAGCGCATCGCCCAGGCCGATGGTGGTGGTGGTCTTGCCCTCGCCGGCCGGGGTCGGGCTGATGCCGGTGACCAGCACCAGCGCGCCTTGCGGGCCGCCCTGCACGCGGCGTGTCGCCTCGAAGCTGATCTTGGCCTTGTGCCGGCCATAGGGCAGCAGCTCGTCGGCCGCCACGCCGAGGTCGGCGGCGACCGCGGCGATGGGCCGCAGCACGGTCGCGTCCGCGATCTCGATGTCGCTTCGCATCGGCGTGGGCATCAGGCGGCTTGGGCGCGCGCCACGCCGATAGCCGCCAGCGCCTGGCCCATGGCTGCCGCTGCGCCCGCCATGTCCTCGGGGGTGATCGCGCCGATGCAGCCGACGCGGAACGAGGGCTGATCGGTGTCATAGAAGTTGCTGATCAGGTAGCCCCGCTGCTTGAGCGCGTCCACGAAGCCCTGCAGCGACCAGGCGGGGTGGTCGGGCGCGTGCACGTTCACCACAATGGGGCCCTGCACCGTCTCCGGCAAATACGGGCGCAGGCCGAGCTGCTGCACGCCCCGGTAGAGCGTGCGCATGTTGGCGGTGTAACGGGCGAGCCTGGCCGCGGTGCCGCCCTCCGCCTCCAGCCGGTCCAGCGCCGCGCCGAGCGCCACGATGGCTTGCGCCGGCGGGGTGAAGCGGAAGGTGCCGAGGCCGGCGCGCCCGGCGTGATCGGCGATGTCGGCCAGGTCGAGCGACCAACTGCGCGCCCGGCCGCGGCAGGCGGCGAGCCGGTCGCAGGGCGCGATGGCGAAGCCCAGGCCGGGCAGGCCTTCGAGGCATTTGTTGGCGGTGAACACCACCGCGTCCACCATCGGCAGCTCGCGCAAGGTGAGCGGCAGGGCGCCGAAGGCGGAGACGGCGTCGACGATCACCCGGCGCCCGGCGCGGGCGGCGGCCTGGGCGAGCAGGGGTACGTCATGCACGATGCCGGTGCTGGTCTCGCTGTAGACGATGATGGCGTGGCTGATGGCCGGGTCGGCCTGGAGCGCGGCCTCGAGCGCGGCGGGGTCCGCGGTGGTGCCGTCGGGCACGGCGAGGGTGGTGACGGCCAGGCCTAACTCGTGCGCCAGGCGGGCGGCGCGAGTGCTGTAGCCGCCGGTGGCCAATATCAGCACGCGGCCCGCCTCGGGGACGAAGCAGCGCAGCGCGGCCTCGATGGCAAAATGGCCGCAGCCTTGCAGCGGCAGGGTGATGTGCCGCCCGGGCTCGGTGCCGGCGACGCCGAGCAGCCGGGTGCGGATGTCGGCGTAGAGCGGGCGGAACGCGTTGTCCCAGGGGGCGAAATCCTGCGCGGCGGCGGCGCGCACGGAGGCGTGGGTGGAGACGGGTCCGGGGATCAGCAGCTTCATGGTGGCACGCCTCGTGGCCCGAGTCGGATTGGCGATGGTCAAGGCAATGCAACTAGCCTCTCCGCCCATGCTCGGCTAGCGTCATGGTCATGGCATTGCCGTTCACGCTTCCGGATTGGGCGCCCCCTTGGGCCAGTTTCGTCATCGTCAGCATCGCCGTGCTGTTCCTGCTGGCATTTCTGCTGATGCCGTTCAGCGTGTTCGGGCTGAAGGGCCGGCTGGACGGGCTCGAGGCGCGGTTGGACGAAATCCAGAACGACATCCGCAGCCTGGCGATGCGCGTGCCGGATGGGCGGCGGGTGGAGTATGAGCCCGAGCCCGAACTGGCGCCGCCGCCGCGGGCGAGCTGGTCGGAGGCAACGTCGCGGCCGCCCTTGCCCCCGCTTCCCGCTCCGCTCGACAGCCCGCCGCCGCCGCCGAACCAGCGAGTGACGCCGGGTCGGGGGGTGCGGTCGGAACCGCGGCTCGGCCCGAATTAGGCGGCCTGCGATGCACGCTCTGCGTCCGGCGCGGCAGCCGTGAGCGCCACGGTGGTGCCGGCCGAGGCCAACACGCTGGTGCGGCCGGTGGAGCGCATCGCCTTCGTGGCGGCGCACACCACGGTGGCGGCGGAGAGTCGCGAGCGGCTGGTGCGCGCGTATGGCGACGTGCCGGAGGACAGCGCGCAGGTGATCGTGGCGCTGGGCGGCGATGGGCACCTGCTGGAGACGCTGCACGCCAGCCTGCGCCGCAGCACGCCCGTCTACGGCATGAACTGCGGCTCGGTCGGCTTCATGATGAACGCCTATGACGAGGCCGATCTGCCGCGCCGCTTGGCCGAGAGCCAGGCCGCCCTGCTGCACCCGCTGCGCATGCGCGCGACGACGCAATCGGGCGTCGTGGAGGAGGCGGTGGCGCTGAACGAGGTGAGCCTGCTGCGCCAACTGCGCCAGGCCGCCAAGATCCGCATCACGGTGGACGGGCGGGTGCGGCTGGACGCGCTGATCTGCGACGGCGTGCTGGTGTCCACGCCCGCCGGGTCGACCGCCTACAACCTGTCGGCGCATGGGCCGATCATCCCGCTGTCGGCCAACCTGCTGCCACTGACGCCGATCAGCGCGTTCCGGCCGCGGCGCTGGCGGGGGGCGTTGCTGCCGAGCTCGGCGCAGGTATTGTTCGAGGTGCTGGAGCCGGACAAGCGGCCGGTGGCGGCGGTGGCGGATGCCTACGAGGTGCGGGACGTGCTATCGGTGGCGGTGTGCGAGGACCGGTCGCTGCAATGGACGGTGCTGTTCGACCCGGACACGGCGCTGTCCGAGCGGATCATCACCGAGCAATTCACGGTTTAGCGCGCGAAGCTGCTTGGCCGGCGGCCAGGGCCTTGCAACTCCTGCCCGCAACCCTGGTTCTAGTCAGGCCCAAGCCAATTCATCGTCGCGGAGTGCTGCCATGGCCACGATTTCCCCTGTCTCGCTTACGGTCAACGGCCACAAGCACGACCTCATCCTGGACAGCCGCACCACCCTGTTGGACGCACTGCGGGAGCACTTGGGCCTGACCGGGACCAAGGTCGGCTGCAACCACGGCACCTGCGGCGCCTGCACCGTGCACATCGGCGGCCGGCGGCAACTCTCTTGCCTAGTGCTGGCGGCCGCGGCGTCGGGCGCGGCGGTGACCACGATCGAAGGGCTGGTGGGCGCCGACGGCACGCCGCACCCGATGCAGACCGCGTTCGCCGAGCACGACGCGCTGCAATGCGGCTACTGCACGCCCGGCCAGATCATGTCGGCGGTGGCCTGCATCGAGGAGGGGCACGCGACGTCGGACGAGCAAATCCGCGAACACATGTCGGGCAATCTGTGTCGCTGCGCCGCCTACCCCAACATCGTCGCCGCGGTGCGGGAGGTGGCTCAGGTCGCCACGGGCCGCAGCGCAGCGCAGCAGGCCGCCTGAGATGCTCCCATTCAGCTACGTCCGTCCGGACAGCATCGAGGCCGCGCTGCACGAAGCGGCGGAACCGGGTGCGGCCATCATGGCGGGCGGCACCACGGTGGTGGACCTGATGCGCGGGGATCTCTGGTCGCCGAGCAAGGTGGTCGATATCGGGCACCTGCCTGGCCTGGACATGGTGGAGACCGCCGGCCCGGTGATCCGCCTGGGCGCGCTGGCCCGCATGGCCGACGTCGCCGAGGACGCGACGCTGCAGCGCGACTATCCGGCGCTGACCGAGAGCCTGCAGCTCGCCGCCTCGCAGCAACTCCGCAACGCGGCCACCCTGGGCGGCAACCTGCTGCAACGCACCCGCTGCTCGTATTTCCGCCACCGCGTGCCGGCCTGCAACAAGCACACGCCGGGCTCCGGTTGCTCGGCGCTGGACGGGGAGGACCGGGACATGGCGTTGTTCGGCATCTCCGAGCACTGCATCGCGACCTACCCGGGGGACTGGGGCACCGCGCTGGCCGCGTTCGACACCGCGGTGGAAATCCGCTCCGCCGCCGGCACGCGCACGGTGCCGTTGGCCGAGTTCCACCGCTCCTACGGCGACGACCCGGCGGTGGAGACGGTCCTCCAGCCAGGGGATCTGGTCACCGCGATCACGCTGCAGGCGACCCCGGCCGGGCGGCATTCCACCTACCACAAGGTGCGGGACCGGGAGAGCTATGCCTACGCCGTCGTCTCCGCCGC
This sequence comes from Acetobacteraceae bacterium, assembly GCA_965199105.1. Classification (GTDB taxonomy): domain Bacteria; phylum Pseudomonadota; class Alphaproteobacteria; order Acetobacterales; family Acetobacteraceae; genus LMUY01. Next base: position 4,085,332 of record CBDAQO010000002.1, read on the forward strand.
GGTGGCGCTGGAGCTGGACGGGGACATGGTGACATCGGCCCGGATCGCGCTGGGCGGCGTGGCCTCCAAGCCGTGGCGCGTGCCCGCCGCCGAGGCGGCGCTCACCGGCCGCACCCTCACCGAGGCGAGCGCGCTGGAGGCCGGCCACGTCGCCTTCGAAGGCGCCAAGCCGGGCCGGCACAACGCGTTCAAGCTGGAACTGGGCGCGCGCGTCGTGGCACGCGCCGCCCTCATCGCAAGCAAGAGGAACTAGACCATGGACGGTAGCATCGGTTCGCCCGTCATCCGCCGGGACGCCTACGCCAAGGTGGCCGGTTCGGCGCAATACGCCGCCGACTTCGCCCACGCCGGCACCGCCTACGCGGCGCTCACCACGAGTTCGGTCGCGCGCGGCCGCATCACCCGGCTCGACACGTCGGCCGCCGAGGCGGTGCCGGGCGTGCAGATGGTGCTGACGCATCGGGACCTGAACGAGACGCTGGGGGACGAGACCTTCGCCATGAAGGGCGGGCACATGCAGTCCTCCTTCTTGCCGCTGACCTCCGACGAGATCCACTACGAGGGGCAGATCGTGGCCCTGGTGATCGCGGACACGCAGGAGGCGGCGGAGGAGGCGGCCCGCAAGGTGACGCTCGACTACGAGACGGCGCCCGCATACGCCTCGATCGACGACGAAGGCGCCGAGCCGGAGCCGATGGACGCCAAGGACATCGATGTCGGCGATGCGGAGGCAGCGTTCGCGGCCGCGCCGGTGAGCGTCGACATGACCTACGACACGCCGATGCAGCACCATAACCAGATCGAGCTGTATGCGACCACCGCGGCCTGGCAGGACGGCAAGCTCTACATCAACATCCCGTCGCAATGGGTGATCGGCCAGCAGGTCGGCCTCGCCACCATCTTCGGCATCCCGCCCGAGGACGTACGGGTGCAGAACCCCTATATCGGCGGCGGTTTTGGCGGCAAGGCCTCCATCCTGCCGCACACCGTGCTGGTGGCGATGGCCGCACGCCGGTTGGGCCGCCCGGTGAAGCTGGTGGTGCCGCGCGAGACCGGGTTCACCGTCACCTCGTTCCGCCCGGCCACGCGCAGCCGGGTGCGGCTGGCGGCGGAGCGGGACGGCACGCTGGTGGCCGTGATGCACGACCAAATGGGGCAATCCTCCAAGATCGACCACGTGGCCTTCGCGGTAACGGAGGTGACCGGGCGGATGTACCAGAGTCCGAACATCCGCGTGCGCGAGTCCACCACGGCGACGGACGTGAACACGCCCGGCTTCCAGCGCGCGCCAGCCGAGGCGCCGGGCTTCTTCGGCTTCGAGATGGCGGTGGACGAGCTAGCGTACAAGCTTGGCATGGACCCGATCGCGTTAAGGCTGAAGAACGAGCCGGCGCGTGACCCGGTGAAGGGCGCCAAGTGGAGCAGCCGCTCGCTGGTGCAGTGCTTCGAGCGTGGCGCGGAGGTGTTCGGCTGGTCCCGCCGCACGCCGGAGCCGGGCTCGATGACGGCGCCGGACGGCACGCTGGTCGGCTGGGGCTGTGCCGCGGCGTGCTACCCGGCCGCGATGGCGCCCTCGGCCGCGCGGGTGCGGCTGTCGGCGGACGGCACCTGCACCGTGTCCTGCGCCGCGCATGACGTGGGCACCGGCGCCTACACCGTGCTGGGCCAGGTTGCGGCGGACGTGCTGGGCGTGCCGAACGAGATGGTCCGCGTGGAGTTGGGGGACAGCAACCTGCCATCCGGCCCGGTGTCGGGCGGGTCGATCACCACGGGGTCGGCCGGCTCGGCGATCCAGAAGGCAGCGTTCATGGTGCGCGATGCGGTGCTGCAGGCAGTGGCCGGCGGCGACGCGTCCGGCTGGTCGCTGGCCGGCGGCCATGTGATCGCGCCGAACGGCACCGGCATGACGCTGATGCAGGCGATGAAGGAGCACACTTCGGGCGTGGTGGAGGAAACCGCGGTGTGGAAGCCCGACACCGTGAGCGACGACGCCGCGCGCAAGGGCCTGGCCGGGGGTATGGCGTTCTCCGCCGCCAGCGGGGACGAGTATTGCTCGTTCTCCTACGGCGCTCAGTTCGCCGAGGTGCGGGTGGACCCGTTGACGCGCAAGATGCGGGTGTCGCGCATGGTCGGCGCGTTCGCCTGCGGGCGGATCATCAACCCGCGCACCGCGCGCAGCAACCTGACCGGCGGCATGATTTGGGGCGCAAGCTTCGCGCTGATGGAGCAGACCACGGTAGACCGCCCGCGCGCGCGGATGGCCAACACCGACCTGGCCGGCTACCACTTCGCGACCAACGCCGACGTGGGTGACGTGGTGTGCGAGCTGGTGGACGAGCACGACCCGGTGGTGAACCCGCTCGGCGCCAAGGGCGTGGGCGAAATCGGGATCGTCGGCATGAACGCGGCCATCGGCAATGCGGTGTTCCACGCGACCGGCATCCGCGTGCGCAGGACGCCGATCTTGATCGAGGACTTGCTGCCAGCGGCGTAGGACGGCCCTCAGCCCTCTCCCGTACGGACGGGAGAGGGCTGCCTACAGGAAGCCGGTCGATATCCAGGGGATGGCGGCGACCACGGTGAGGCCGATAAGCAGCACCAGCAGGTAGCCCCAGATCGGGCGCATGCCCTCGCTCGCGTCCACCTGGGAGATGGCGCAGGCGGCGTAGTAGCCGACGCCAAACGGAGGCGCGAACAGGCCTAGGCCCATGGCAAGCACCACGACGATGGCGTAGTGCACCTCGTTGATGCCGACCTGCCGGGCGATTGGGAACAGCAGCGGGCCGAACAGCACGATGGCCGGGATGCCTTCCAGCACGCTGCCAAGCACGGCGAAGGCGGCGATGGAGACGACCATGAACGTGATGGCGCCGCCGGGTAGGCTCCCCATGGCGGCGGCGAGTTGCTGCGAGAAGCCGGATTGGGTCAACGCCCACGCCATTCCGGTGGCGGTGCCGATGATCAGCAGGATGGCGCCGGACAGCGCGGCCGTGTCCACCAGGGCGGTGTAGAGCCGGCGCAACTTCAGCCCGCGATACGCCAAAGGGCCGACGATGATGCAGTAGGCGATACCGATGGTGGACACTTCGGTGGCGGTGGCGATGCCCTCGATCACGGCGAAGCGGACCACGAACGGCAGCACGAGCGCCGGCAGCGCACTGGCGAGCAACCCCAGCACTTCGCGCCAACCCGCCCGCGCCGCCAACACCACGTCGCTGCCGCGATGGCGCGACCACACCATGACGCAAAGGGTGATGGCCAGCAGCGCGCTGGGCAGCAGGCCGGCGGTAAACAAGGCGCCGATGGACACGCTGGTCACCGACCCGATGGTGATCAGCACCAGGCTGGGCGGCACGGTCTCAGTTTGCGCCCCGGTGGCGGCCAGCAGCGCCACCAAATCGCCGGGCCGCGCGCCGCGCCGCATCATTTCAGGGAACAGCACCGGGGCGACGGCGGACATGTCGGCAGCCTTGGCGCCGGAGACGCCGCTGACCAGATACATCGCGCCGATCAGCACGTAGCTCAGCCCGCCGCGCACGTGGCCGAGCAGGCTGGCGAGGAAGCGGACCATGATCTCCGCCATCCCGGTCATTTCCAGTAGCGCGCCCAGGAAGATGAACAGCGGCACGGCGAGCAGGATCAACTGCGACATGCCGCCATCCATGCGGCCGATTACGATGGTGAGCGGCAGGTGCGTGGTGACGGCGAGGTAGGCCACCGTGCTCATGCCGAAGCAGAACGCGATCGGGATGCCGGCGAACACCATAACGCTGACGCCGCCGACGAAGAAGAACAGCAGGTTGAGCTTGCCCAGCGGCACCAGCACCGGCGCGGCGAGCCAGACGCAAACGGCAATGGCGAGCACGGTGAGCAGGGCGGCCAGCACAACCGGCGGCCGCGCGCTCACCAGCAAGCGGACCAGCGCCACCAGCAGCATCAAGCCCAGGCCCACCGGCAGTGCCGCCGCGCGCCACGAATCCGGCATGCTCATGGCGGGCGAGGTGATGAAGGCTTGGTCGGCGGTGTAGTCGGCGCCGGGCATGATCAGCAGCAGGAGGAACACGCTGGACGCGGCCAAGCCCACCGCGTCGAAATAGGCGCGCCATTGCGGGGATAGCTTGCCGGTGAGCGCGCCCATTCGCATGTGGGCGGAGCGGCGCGCCGCGATGACGGCGCCGAGCATGGCCAGCCATAGGAACAGCGCGGAGGCCAGCTCGTCACTCCAGACCAGTGGCGAGCGGAACACGAAGCGCGACACGACGCCGGCGAGCAGGATGAGGATTTCCGCCACGACCAGCAGGGCGGCCACCGCCTCCAACGCCGCTCCCAGCGCCGCCTCGCCCCGCAGCAGCCAGAGCTTGCCCGTTGCAGCCGGCAGCACGACCGAAGCGGCAGCCCTCATGTCAGCTTGCCGGTGGCTTGCTCGAGCATCGACCAGGCTTCGTCGCCGAACTTGGCCTTCCACGAGGTATAGAAATCGGCCTGCTTAAGTGCGGCGACGAAGGACGCCGGGTCGACCTGGTTGATCGTCATGCCTTTCTTCTCGAGCACGCTCTGCAGGCCGGCGTTGGCGGCTGCGACGTCCGTGCGTTCGGCCAGCGCGCCCTGGTTGATGTTGTCGGCCACGATGGTGCGCAGGTCGGGCGGGATGCTGGCCCAGGTACGGCGGTTCACCAGCCACCAGTATCCGTCCCACATGTGGTTGGTCATCGAGCAGTATTTCTGCACCTCGTAGAGCTTGGAGGTGTCGATCACCACGAGCGGTTGCTCCTGCCCGTCCACCACGCGGGTTTGCAGCGAGGAGTAGACTTCGGCGAAGTTGATCGCGGTGGGGGCGGCGCCAAGCGCTTCGAACATGGACGTCCAGAGCGCGCTGGGCGGGACGCGGATCTTGAAGCCTTTCAGGTCGTCCTGCGTCTTGATCGGCTTGTTGCTCGCCGTGATCTGGCGGAAGCCATTGTCCCACATGCGATCCATTGCAATCAGGCCCGATTTGGCGATCTGGCCACGCACGTAGCTGCCAAGCGGGCCATCCATCGCCTTCCACACGGTGTCGTAGTTAGGAAAGGCAAATCCTATGCCGTTGATCGCCGCGGCAGGAACCAGGATACTGAGGATCAGGCCGGACAACGTCATCATGTCGATGCCGCCCGAGCGCAGTTGGCTCAGCATGTCGGTGTCGGCGCCGAGTTGGCCGTTGGGGAACACCTGCATTTCAACGCGCCCATTGGTGGCGGACTTGATGCTCGCCGCGACCTGGGTGGCGCGCACGTTCAGCGGATGGTCGTCGCTGGCGTTGTTGGCGTATTTCAGGGTGACGTCGGCGGCCCGCGCGGGTTTGATGATGGCCGGCATCGCGAGCACGGCGCCTGCACCGGCGACGAGGCTGCGGCGAGTTGGCTGGTTCATGTCGTTTCCCCTTTTCGAACCCGCTTGGAGTTCATTGTTCTAGTTCGGCTGACCCTCAAGACGTGTCGCGCAGATCGAACCGGCGCACCAAGCCGTTCAGCACCTGGCCGAGGGCATGATCACGATCTGCGACAGGGTGACATGCGCCGGCTGCGCCAGGGCGAACATCACGCAGCGGGACACGTCGTCCGCTTCCAGCGGCGCGCTTTCGCTGAGTTCTTGCCAGTAGCGCTTGATGCGCTCCTGGTCGCCGCCGAACCGCACGTCCATGAACTCGGTGCGCACCGGACCGGGCAGCACTTCAAACACGCGCACGCCCGAGCCTGCGAGTTCGGAGCGCAGGTTCTCGCTGAACATGTGGATGGCGGCCTTGGTGGCGCCGTAGGCGGAGACGTTGGCGTAGGAGCGTACGCCCGAAATGGAGCCGAGGTTCACGATGTCGCCGCGCTTGCGCGCGATCATGCCCGGCAGCACCGCGCGGGTGACGTGGAACACCGCGCGCAGGTTGGTGTCGAGCATGCCGTCCCAATCGGCCGCCGGGCGTTCGACGAAGGGCAAGCGGCCGCCAACGTCGCTGCCGGCGTTGTTGATCAGGACGTCGATGGTGCGGAACGGTTCGGGCAAATCCTCCAGCAACCGGTCAATGGCCGCGCCATCGCGCAAATCTATCGGCCAGGCCAGCGCATCGGGGCCGATTTTTGCGGCCATGGCGGCAAGCCGGTCGGCCCGCCGCGCGGCCAACACCACGCGGCCGCCTTGGCGCGCCAGCTCAGCCGCGACCACCTCGCCGATGCCGCTGCTGGCCCCGGTGATGAGGGCGGTGGTGCCGGGGCCGATCCTCGCGGGTAAATCAGACAAAACGATTGCCTTGTGATGGCTGCGGACGGTGGGGAGCCACGCTGGAATCGCGGGCTTCAAACACGGAAGGACGGACCGGCCATGGCCATGCCACCGTCGACCGGCAGCGTGTGGCCGGTAACGAAGGCGGCGTCATCGGAGGCGAGGAAGGCGGCCACGCCGGCAGCTTCGCTGAGCGTGCCGTAGCGGCCGAGCGGCATCGAGTTGGTGTAGGCGCGTCGGGTCGCATCGGTGTGCATGCGCTCGGTGAGCGGCGTGTTGATCGGACCGGGCGCGATGGCGTTGACGGTGATGCCGAACTCGCCGAACTCCACCGCCATCACCCGGGTCAGGCTGTTCACGCCACCCTTGGACGCGCCGTACGCGCAGCGCCCGGGAATGCCACGCATGCCGGCCACGGCGGAAATGTTGATGATACGGCCGAAACCACGCGAGGCCATGCGCGCCGCCGCCGCCTGGCCGCACAGGAACACGCCGGTGAGATTGACCGCGATGATGGAACTCCACTCGGCGAGGCTGGTCTCGAGCATCGACTTCTGGATGCCGATGCCGGCGGAGGCGACCATGACGTCGAGCGACCCGAAACGGCTTTCGGCCTGCGCCATCGCCTGCTCGACGCTCTCTGCGTTGGCAACGTCCATCGCCGCCGCCACGGCGTCCCCGCCCTTGGCGACGATCTCGGTGGCGATGCGCTGCGCGTTGTCAGCATCGCGGTCGGCCACGACCACGGCCATGCCATCGGCGGCGAAACGGCTGCAGATGGCAGCGCCAATGCCGCTGCCCCCGCCCGTGACCACGGCGACCCGGCGCGACGCCATCATGCCGCTCCCGAGTGTGTTGCAGACGACCCGGCGAGCACGTGGCAAGGCCGTGGATCGGCCGCCGCATCACCGGCCGAAACGCTGTTGCGCGCTACAGTCATATCGGCTGCCTCCCCGGCTTTGGTGGCGATAGTTCACCTGCTTAATCATTCTGTCAATCGCGTGCAGCGTGGCTGGAAGGGGCAATCGCCTTCGTTCTCCGTCTCCCTCAAGAAGAGGGCTTTATGTGGTGGTGGCGACCAATGCGATCGTCTTGTCCGCTTGCGGAGAGAGAGAGAAAGCCAGGCTCATGCGGGGTGGTATCAGGCTTGCTGCAACACGCCCTCGAACGTGATCAACACCGGGTTGTCCACGGCCACCAAGCGTCCCTCGCCGATGCTGCCGTCGAGGTCGACGATCACGACATCAATTTCTGTCGGCGTGCCTTTCCCGTTGCAGCGGATTGCGCTGTGGCGGACCAACAATTCGGTGGCGTAGCCGGTGATCGGGGCGGCGGCGGTGAAATGCGCGCCGATGGTGCTGCCCACTCCACCCATGATTTCGGCCCGGGCAAAGCCTGCGCGCGCGCCCGCTTGTTCCAGCGCGATGATGAGGTCCTGGTTGGGCGCCAGCCGCAGCGCGATGGCCCGCCCTGCGCCCTCCGGCTGCGGTCGCCCGGTCGGCATCGGCGTCAATAGGCTGTAGCCCGTTTCGCGGTCGGGATGCACCTCGAAGCGCGCGCCAATGACGCCGGCGCCGCGGACGTGGATCGGCGCGGCGATCACCGTCTCGTCCGGCAACACGTGGCCGCACCCGCGATGGCCGTTCGCTTCGGTCCATAGCCCGTGACAGTGGAAGAAAGGCTGGCCATCGCGGAAGCCGACGGTGACGGTGCCGGACTGCAACTGCGTCTGGCCCGGTGGGCGGAAGGTGTGGCTGTAGAACGCAGCGTGGTCGGCGTCGGGCGATTGCGCCGGCATGACATAGGCGAACGGGCCAAAGCCGCCGCCCGAAAGCCTTAAGCAGGCGCAATCGAACTCGGTTCCCAGCAGCGCGTGCAGCGCATCCAGCAGACGGGCGCCGGCTGGCAGCGTCGCTGCAATCGGCCTGCTCGCGACGGGGATGGCGTTACAACGTTCCGCCGCGATCGGGCCGGGCTGGCGCACGCTGCGCGGCCCGCCCTCGGCGAGCCTGGTTCCAGGCAAGCCAGCATCGTTCATTCACGCCTCCCCTGCAGCGGCTGCAACCAACACCAGTTCGCCGCACGATGCTACCCGCCCCGTTCGGGCGGAACGCAACTTAGGGGCAGCCTGCCTGTCGCTTGACACTTGTGGGCCGTGCAACGAAGTCTGCACGGTGCAAGCGGAGGCGAGCGTCTTGGCAGGCGAGGCGGATTATGGCGCAAGGCCAGACAATGGGGCGGCGGCCGTGCAAATCTTCACCACCGATACGGTCACGAAAATGCTGGACGTGCATCGCGACCAGGTGGTGGTCGGCGGGTCGCATGGCGGCGTGTATGCCGGCTGGTGCGCGGCCAAGGGCGGCGTGCGCGCCGTGATCCTGAACGATGCCGGAGTGGGCAAGGACGCGGCCGGGATCGACAGCTTGGCCTTCCTCGCCGGGATGGGCCTCGCCGCCGCCACCGCCGACTCGCGCACGTGCCGCATCGCAGACGCGGCGGACATGCTGGCAAAGGGCGTAATCAGCCACGTCAACGCAGTGGCGGCGGCGCTGGGCTGCGCGCCGGGTCAAACGGTGCAAGCGTGTGCGGAGCGGATGCGCGCGGCGGTGGTGCCGACCGGGCCGGTGCCGCCGGTGCAGGAAGCGCGCTTCGTCATCAGCCAGGACGATGGCCGCGTCGTGATCGGCATGGACTCCGCCTCGCTGTTCCAGCCGGAGGATGCGGGGCGCATCGTCGTCACCGCGTCGCATGGCGCGCTGGTGGGCGGCAAGCTCGATCGCGTCGTGCCACCCGGCGTGTTCGCGGCCTTCTTCCACGATGCGGGCGGCGCCAAGGACGGCTCGGGCTACAGCCGGCTGCCTTCGCTCGACAGCGCGGGCGTGGTGGGTGCGACGGTTGCGGCCGACAGCGCCAAGATTGGCGATGCACGCTCCTGCTACAACGACGGTGTGTTGTCGCAGGTGAACGAGACCGCCCGAAACCATGGTGGCCGCATCGGCATGACGCTGCGCGCGTTCATCGATGCCTTGCGACATGAGCCCAAGGATGGTGTTGCATGAGCCTTGCCGATTTCGGGTGAGCGGCGGAGTCCGCGCAGCGTGGGCAATGCCGACGGTGCCCAAGTGGCGGACTTTCGGCAGGATTGGCGGCGGCTCAACACCGGGCGGCTGCTGTACGAGGGCTACGAGCTGTATAACGCCGCGTTGGTGAAAGCGCTGTTGCCGAGCGGCTTCCCCGGCGTCCGCAACACGCACTTCAACCTGCTCCGCCACCTGGACGCCGACGGCACGCGAATGACCGACCTGGCCAACCGCGCCAACCTCACCAAGCCCGCCATTACCAGCCTGGTGCGGGCGTGCCTGGAGCTCGAACTGGTCACGGTGGGCGACAGTCCGGACGATGGGCGGGAGCGCGTGGTGCGGTTTTCCCCGCGTGGGCTCGAGATGATGCGGCAAGTCCGCAAGGCGCTGGTGAAGATCGAGCGCACCCTGGCCGCTCGCTTGGGCGAGGAGTCCTACGCCCAGTTCCGCGCGGCGTTGCTCACCCTGTCGACGTTGCGGGAGGGGCTGTGACGTGCCGTCAGGCCGTCGGCGGCTTGATGCTGCCATCTGCCAGCAGTTTGTCGCGGATGGTGTTCTTCGTCACCTTGCCGTAGCCCGACTTAGGCAAATCCTGCCAGAAGAAGAACCGTCGCGGCTGCTTGTAGCGCGCCACCCTGCCCTCCATCCACGCCTTGAGCCCGGCTTCGTCGGTGGTGCTGCCGGGTCGCAGCACCGCGACGGCCACGCCGGTTTCGCCCCACACCGGGTCAGGCAGGCCCAGCACGGCCACCTCGGCGATGTCGGGGTGCAGCAGCAACTCCTCCTCGATCTCGCGCGGATAGACGTTCGAACCGCCCGAGATGTACATGTCGGACGCACGGCCGGTGATGTAGAGGAACCCCTCTTCATCCATGTGGCCCAGATCTCCGGTGCGGAACCAGCCGTCGCGAAAGGCCTTGGCATTGGCCGCCGGGTTGTTGAAGTAGCCCGCGAACACGGACAGGCCGCAGACGGAAATCTCCCCGGTGGCGCCCGCCGGCATTGGCGTGCCGTTCACCGGATCCTGCACCTCGATGTCCACGCCGGTGCGGGCCACGCCACAGGTGCCGACGCGGGCTGCGGCGCCGTCTTCGATGCTGTGCAAGGCGGGTGGCAGCACCGTGATGCAGCCGGTGACTTCACTGAGGCCGTAATACTGCACCAGCACCGGGCCGAGCTTGGCCAAAGCGCGCTTCTGGTCGGCGCGATACATCGGGGCGCCGGCGTAGACGACGTGGCGCAGCGAGCTGTGGTCGTGGTCGTCGACCGAGGCGTGTTCTGCCAGCAGCTTGATGATGGTCGGCACGGTGAACATGTTGGTGACGCGGTGCTCCGCGACCAGGCGCCACACCTCCGCCGGGTCGAACCGCTCGCTGGGCAGCAGCACGGTGGTGGCGCCGCGCGCGACCTGCGTCAGGCCATGGTTGCCGGCGCCGTGCGACAGCGGGGCGACCACAAGGCAGCAATCCGCCTCGGTGGTGCCGGGCACCAGGTCTGCCAGGTGGTTGGTGACGACGAACGCCATCTGGCCGTGCGTGAGGGCGGCGAGCTTGGGCCGGCCGGTGGTGCCGGAGGTGGAGATGAACCAGCAGGGATGGTCGTAGTCCACGGGTGCCGCGGGGCAATCGACCCCGTTCCAGGGGGTCATCAGGGTGTCCAGGTCGGGCGCCTCGAGCGGGCCCGGGCCCATGCGCGCCAGCAGCGCCAGGCTGGGCAGTGCCGCGGTCACGGCGGCCGCATGGTCGGCGAAATCCCCCTCGCACAGCATGGCGCGCGCGTCCGACGCGGTGGCGAGGTAGGCCACATCGGCGGGCAGCAGGCGGAAGTTGGTCGGCACCCACACCGCGCCGATGCGGAAGCACGCGTACATCGATTCCAGCATCAGGTTGCTGTTCTTCGATTGCACCAGCACCCGGTCGCCGGGCTGGATGCCGTGCTCGCGCAACACCAGCGCCATGGCGCAGACGCGGGCGTCGAACTCGGCCCAATTCCACTGCCGCTCGCCCCACACCAGCGCCGGCCGGCTCGGGAAACGCCGGGCCGACTGGGTGACGAAATGCGCCAGGTTCATGACCCGGCGTGACACCGGGAGGCTCGAGCCAAGGTCCATCAGCGGGTGCGTTCCAGGATGGACACGTAGTTGGCCACCGCCGCGCCGCCCATGTTGAACACACCGGCCATGGTGGCGCCGGGGATCTGCATGTCGCCGGCCTCGTGCATCAACTGCATCGCCGCCATCACGTGCTGTGAGACGCCGGTGGCGCCGATCGGGTGCCCCTTCGACTTCAGCCCGCCGGAGGGATTGATCGGCAAGCGACCGGTTTTTTCCGCGATGCCTTCGCGCACCACGCGGTGGCCCTGGCCCGGTTCGGCGAGGCCCATCGCCTCGTATTCCAGCAGCTCGGCCATGGTGAAGCAGTCATGCGTCTCCACCAGCGAGAGGTCGTCGAGCGTGATGCCGGCGTCCTCGCGCGCCTTGCTCCAGGCCCGGCGTGCGCCCTCGAAGGCCACCGGGTCGCGCCGCGACAAGGGCAGGATGTCGTTCACCTGGGTGCGGGCGCGGAAGCGGATGCTGCGCTGGAGCGTGGCCGCCGTCGCTTCGTCGGCCAGCACGATGGCGGCCGCGCCGTCCGACACCAGCGAGCAGTCGGTGCGGCGCAGCGGGCCGGCGACGTAGGGGTTCTTGGGCGAGATGGTGTTGCAGAACTCGAAGCCGAGGTCCCGCCGCATCTGCGCCCAGGGGTTGGCGACGCCGTTGCGATGGTTCTTGGCAGCAATCCGCGCGAGGTCCGCGCTCTTGTCGCCGTAGCGCTGGAAGTAGATCTCGGCCAGGCGGCCGAAGATGCCGGCGAACCCGCCCTCGACCTGGTCTTCCTCCTTGCGGTAGCAGCCGGTCAGCAGGTTCTCGCCCACCACGGCGGTCGGCAGCGCGGTCATCTTCTCGGCGCCGATCACCAAGGCGATGCGCGCCTGCCCGCACTCGATCGCGTTGGCCGCGGACTGGATGGCGGCCGAACCGGTGGCGCAGGCGTTTTCCACGTGCACCGCGGGCACATACATCAGGGCAGGTTCGGACAGCGCTGCGAGCGCGCCCTCGAAGCCCTGGCGGGAGAAGCCGTTGTTGTAGACGCCGACCGCAATGGCATCCACGTCCTCCGCGGCGACGCCGGCGTGGTCCAGCGCGGCGCGGGTGACCTGCGCCATCAGTGCTTCCACGTCGGGCGCGTCGAGCTTGCCGAACGGGGTGTGGGCCCACCCGACGATGTTGGCCTGCCGCCCCAGGTCGCTGGCTGCCTTGCTCATGGCCGCTCCTATTTGGTAAAGTAGGTGAACTATCTCACCATGGCATCGCGCCCGTTCCAAGGCAACCGGGCTGGGTGAAAAAGCGGTTGGGCGGGGGTCCGGGGTGAGGGCTCTTTCGGGCGTCACAAGGACGGATATTGCGGCTTTCGCACCCCTACCCCGACCCTCTTCCGCCCGCGGGAAAGGGAGAAGCCATTGCAGCTACTGTTTCGTTACCAGGCCGCCGCCGATGAAGCCGCCATCGACGGATAGCACCTGCCCAGTGATGTAGCTCGCCGCGTCGGAGGCCAGGAACAGCGCGGCCGACGCGATCTCGTCCGGCTGGCCGTAGCGCCGCATCGGCACGAACTGCGCCCAGGCGTCGCGGATCGCCTGGTCGTGCACGATCGCGGTCAACGGCGTCTCGATCGGGCCCGGCGAGATCACGTTGACGCGGATGCCGCGCTCGGCCAGCTCGATCGCCATCACCTGGCTCAACACGATCACGCCCGCCTTGGACGACCCATACGCGGCGCGCCCGAGGTTGCCGCGCATGCCAGAGACGCTCGAAATGTTGACGATGCTGCCGGCCGACCCGGCGCTCATCAGCCGCACGGCGGCCTGCCCAATCAGGAAGGTCCCGGTGAGATTGACGGCGCAGACGCGCTCGAACACCGCGACCGGCGTGTCGAGGAAGCTGTAGTCGGCGCCGATGCCGGCCGAGTTCACCAGGATGTCCAACCGGCCGAAGCGCTGCTCGATGGCGCCGACCAGACGGTTGCAGGATTGCGGGTCGGCGACGTCGAGCCACACCGGGGGGAGCGCGTCGCCGTCTAGCGTGGCGCCCAGGTCGGCGGTGATGTCGGCGACCACCACCTGGGCGCCGGCTGCCGCAAAGGTGGTCGCGATGGCAGCGCCGATGCCGGAACTGCCGCCCGTCACCAACGCCACTTTGCCGGCGAGCGTTGCGGCCATAGGCAGGGTCCTCCAGTGGTTCGCGTGGTGTTGTCGGAGCGCGCGGCGCGCGGCGCAAGGTCCGTTCGGAGCCGATCGCAATGCAGCCGCGGCCGACCCGGCGCTGCGCTGCAAAAGCTCCGGTATAGTTTTGTCACAGAACTGTATTTTGCGCCTCTCGCCCAGTCCCCGTAGTGGCACACCAAGCATCGGTGGGGCGGCAGCGATCATGGACGAAGGCATAAACACCATTTCCAGCGCCCGGGTGCAGTCGGTGCAGGGCTGGATCGACGAGCGCCCGCAATGGCCGGACGGAACGCGTCTGCCGTCGGTGCCGATGACCGGGATGCAGTGGCTGATCTGGTCGCTGGCGGCGGCCGGCAAGTTCTTCGAAGGCTTCGTCGTGTTCATGACCGGCGTGGCGCTGCCGCTGTTCTCCGAGCAGTTCCACCTCGGTTCGGCCGAACACGGCGTGATCGGCGCCGCCTCGCTGTTCGGCATCCTGATCGGCGCGGTGACGCTGGGCGGCATGTCGGACAAGTTCGGCCGCAAGATGATGTTCATCGTCGAGATGGTGATCTTCTGCGTCTTCCTCGTGGCGCTGGTGTTCGCACCCAACTACGTCCTCATCGTGGTCTGCCTGTTCGCCATCGGCCTGGCGCTGGGCTGCGACTACCCGACCGCGCACATGATCATTTCGGAAAGCATCCCGAGCCTGAGCCGCGGCAAGCTCGTCCTGGGCGCGTTCGCGTTCCAGGCCATTGGCGCGCTGGCCGGCACCGCGGTGGGCTACGGCGTGCTCTCCACCCTGCCCGAGCTGTCGGCCTGGCGCTGGATGTACGCGCTCGCGGTGATCCCGGCCGCTATCGTCACGCTCGGGCGGTTCTACATCGTCGAGAGCGCCAACTGGCTGGCCGCGCGCGGGCAGACGCAGCGGGCGGAACAATCCGTGCAGCGGCTGCTGCGCCGCAAGCCGCAATACCCGACCGACATCAAGCTGGCGACCCGCGATGGCGCGTTGCAGCACGGCCATGGCGGCGGCGACACGTCGTTCGCCGCCCTGTTCACCGGAAACAACCTGCGCGCGACCATCCTGGCTTCGGTGCCATGGTTCCTGCAGGACCTCGGCACCTATGGCATCGGCATCTTCACTCCCACCATCCTGGCCGCCGCGGTGGGCGCCAGCCACGACCACTCGCGCAGCGTGATCGACATCATCCACAACGACATCGTGGCCGCCGAAGGCTCGGCGCTGATCACCGCGCTGCTGATCGTGGGCATCGCCTTCGCGGTGGTGCTGGCCGACGTGGTGGGGCGTATCCGGCTGCAGGTGCTGGGCTTCATCGGTTGCGCCATCGGGCTGGTGATCGCCTCGGCATCGAGCTACGCGGAGGGCGGCGCCAAGACGCTGCTGATCTTCGCCGGGTTCATGCTGTTCAACTTCATGACCAATCTCGGGCCCAACGCGCAGACCTATCTGCTGGCGGGCGAGGTGTTCCCGACCGCCATCCGCGGCAAGGGTGCGGGCTTCGCGGCGGCGTTCGCCAAGGTGGGCGCGGTGCTGACCGCGTTCCTGTTCCCCATCCTGCTGGTGGCGATCGGCACCTCGGCGCTGCTGTATGGCCTGGTCGTGACCTCGCTGCTCGGCGCGGTGGTGACCTGGTTCTACCGGATCGAAACCACCGGCGTGGACCTCGACGCACTCGAGGCGGACGCGCCGGGCCAGCCCGCCCGCGCTGCCTGACGCGCGTTCCGTCCGCCCCAACCAGGACGACCCCATCATGCCAGACCGCCTTCACCTGATCGCCCTGTCGGCCGCGCTGCTGGCCAGCCCGCTGGCCGCGCCGCCCGCCCATGCCGAGGCCATGACGCTGAAGGAGACCGGGTCGACGCTGATCCTGCCGGTATTCCAGGCCTGGGCCCAGGACTATGCCAAGGGCCATGACGGGGTGAGCCTCACCACCGAGGGGTCGGGCTCGGAGAAGGGCATCGCCGCCGCGCTGGACGGCCTGGCGCAGATCGGCACGTCGGACGCGTTCATGTCCGGCGAGGCGGCGAGCGCGCATCCCGGCGTGCTGAATATCGCGATGGCGATCTCGGCGCAGACAATCGACTACAACCTGCCCGGCGTCACCCAGGCGCTCAAGCTCGACGGCCCGGCGTTGGCCGGCATCTACCAGGGCGGCATCCGCTTCTGGGACGACGCGACGCTCGCCAAGCTGAACCCCGGGGTGAGCCTGCCGCACCAGGCGATCGTGCCGGTGCATCGCGCCGACGGCTCGGGCGACACCTTCGTGTTCACCCAATACCTGTCGTTCACCACGGAGGCGGAGGAGGCGACCGGCTTCTTTACCGCGCCCGATAGCTGGAGCAAGAGCCCGGGCTATGGGCTCACGGTCGCTTGGCCAAATGTGGCCGGCGCGCAGACCGCGACCGGCAACCAAGGCGTGGTCGAGCTGCTGGGCAAGACGCCGTACAGCATCGGCTATGTCGGCGTGAGCTTCGCCGAGCAGGTGCAGGCGGCCAAGCTGGGCACGGCGATGGTGCGCAGCTACTCCGGCCAGTTCCTGCTGCCGACGCCGCAGACGATCACCGCAGCCGCCACCTCGCTCACGCCGCGCACCCCGGCGGACGAGCGGCTGAGCCTGATCAACGCGCCGGGTGCGGATTGTTACCCGCTGATCAACTACGAATACGCCATGGTGCAGGCCAAGCAGAAAGACGCGGCCACGGCGGCTGCGCTGCGCCGCTTCCTGCTATGGGCGACCGTGCCAGACGAGGCGAACCAGACCATATTGGCCGCCGCCAACTTCATCCCGCTGCCGCCGCACATCTGGGCGCTGACCTACGACCAGATCCAGCGCATCCAGTAAGCGCGCGGCGCAGTCTCCACGCTGATCGGCGGCGTCGCCCCCGCGTCACACAGCCCGGAGGTGGCGAACGGGACGGCCGGGGGCGGCGGCTTGGGCGGCGCTGGCGATCGCGTGGGCGTCGATGCCGGCGGCGCGATAGAGGTCGGCCAGGGTGCCGGTCTGGCCGAAGCGGGTCACGCCCAGGGCGCGGGTGCGGTGGCCGTGCACGGAGCCGAGCCAGCCGAGCGTTGCCGGGTGGCCGTCCAGCACGGTGACCAGGCTGCAGTGGCGCGGCAGCGGGGCGAGCAGGTGTTCGACGTGGCTCTGCACGTCTCGATGGCCGGCCTCGCGGGCGCGCTGGGCCTCATACCAGCCAGCATGCAGGCGGTCGGCCGAGGTGACGGCGAGCAGGCCCACGTCGCGCCGGTCTTCGCCGATCAGGCCGGTCGCTTCCACCGCCTCCGGGGCGACGATGCCGCTATACGCCACCACCACCTCCGCGTTCGGCCCGGGGCGGCGGATCCAGTAGGCGCCGGCGGTGATGTCGGCCACGTCGGCAGCGGACAGGGCGCGCTGCGGCTGCGCGATGGCGCGGGTGGACAGGCGCAGATACACCGAGCCGCCGGGTTCGTCGCTGAGCCCGGAGCCGTAGCCCGGCGGGCGCTGCACGTGGTCGAACGCCCAGCGCAGCATGACGGCCAACTCGTCCACGTAGGCGGGCTCGAAGCTGGCCAGCCCGTCCTGCGCCATGCCGATCAGCGGCGTGGCGATGGATTGGTGGGCGCCGCCCTCGGCCGCCAGGCTGATGCCGGACGGGGTGGCGACCAGGATGAAGCGCGCGTCCTGGTAGCAGGCGTAGTTCAGCGCATCCAGGCCGCGCTCGATGAACGGGTCATACAGCGTGCCGATCGGGATCAGCCGTTCGCCGTGGATCGAGTGCGACAGGCCGAGGGCGGACAGCATGGTGAACAGGTTCATCTCGGCGATGCCCAGTTCCATGTGCTGGCCCTGAGGCGAGAAGCGCCAGTGGAAGGTGGAGGGGATGCGTTCGGCCTTGAAGGTGTCGGCCAGCTCCTCGCGCGCGAACAGGCCGCGGCGGTTCACCCAGGCGCCGAGATTGGTCGACACCGTCACGTCGGGCGAGGTGGTGACGATGCGGCGGGCCAGTTCGGTGTCACCCTTGGCCAGCTCGTGCATCAGCATGCCGAAGCCGTGCTGGGTGGACATTTCGCGCCCCGGCGGCACCGGCAATGCGTCGGGCACCGGGATGCGCGGGGCTTCGTAGCGCCGCCGCCCGGCCTGGTTGAACGGCACCGCGGCGAGGAACGCCTCGAGCTCGGCGGGCGGCGTGCGCAGGCCCTCGAAATGGTCCCACTCGTGGCCGGGGCGCACCCGCATGCCGGTGCGCAAGGTTTCCACCTGGGCCGGGTTCATCAGCCCGGCATGGTTGTCCTTGTGGCCGGCGAGCGGCAGGCCGAAGCCCTTGATGGTGTAGCAGATGAAGCAGACCGGGCGGTCGTGCTCGCGGGCGGTGGCGAACGCGTCGAGCAGGGAGGGCAGGTCGTGGCCGCCGAGGTTGCCCATCAGGGCGGCCAACTCGTCGTCCGACCGGCGGCCGAGCAGGGCGGTGAGGTCCCCCTGGTCGCCCAGTTCGTCCTGCAAACGGCGGCGCCAGGCGGCCCCCCCGCTGAAGGTGAGGGCGGAGTAGAGCTGGTTCGGGCAGGCCTCGATCCAGTCGCGCAGGCGCTCGCCGCCGGGTTCGCGGAAGGCGGCCTCCTGCAGCGCGCCGTGACGCAGCACGACCACGTCCCAGCCGAAGTTGCGGAACATAGACTCGAACTTGGACCACAGCCCCTCGCGCACCACGGCGTCCAGGCTCTGGCGGTTATAGTCGACCACCCACCAGGTGTTGCGCAGGCCGTGCTTCCAGCCTTCCAGCAGCGCCTCGAAGATGTTGCCCTCGTCCATCTCGGCGTCGCCGATCAGGGCCACCATCTTGCCCT
Source organism: Acetobacteraceae bacterium (assembly GCA_965199105.1). Lineage (GTDB taxonomy): Bacteria > Pseudomonadota > Alphaproteobacteria > Acetobacterales > Acetobacteraceae > LMUY01. The sequence continues at coordinate 4,103,752 of CBDAQO010000002.1, forward strand.
CCGGCCGCCCGGTGCCCCAGCCCTTGAGGCGCAGGTAGTCCTGCACCAGGGAGGAAAACAGCGTCTGCGCCACGCCGAGGCCGACCGAGCCGGTGGAAAAGTCCACGTCGTCGGTGTCCTTGGTGCGCGAGGGGTAGGATTGCGCGCCGCCGAAGCCGCGAAAGGTCTGCAGCTTGTCCAGCGTCTGGTTGCCCAGCAGGTATTGGATGGCGTGGAAGATGGGGCTGGCATGCGGCTTGACCGCCACCCGGTCCTCCGGCCGCAGCACGTGCAGGTAGAGCGCGGTCATCACGGTGGCGATGGAGGCGCTGGAGGCCTGGTGGCCGCCGACCTTCAGCCCGTCGGTGCTGTCGCGCAGGTGGTTGGCGTTGTGGATGGTCCAGGTGGCAAGCCAGAGGATCTTGCGCTCCAGTTCGCCCAAGAGCGCCAGGTCTGGCGCCAAGTCGGGACTGCTTGGAGTGCGCATGTCTTTGTCCTCATCATCGGGTCCAGCATCCAGCGACGCTGCCGCGCCGGTTAGCGGCCAGGTTACAGCACCGGGTGATGCCGGGAAGATGCGGCAGGGCGAGCGGTGATGACGGTGCGGTATCGCCGGGCAGCGCGGCCTGGCGACGCTAGAGCATGACCGCATCAAGTGAAGTCACTTGATCGGTAAACATGCTCGCCAAAACAAAGAGCTAGACCATGACCGGCGACTCTATCTGAGCCGGTCTTGGTCTAGAGGCGGCGCACGGGGATGGTCCAGGCCATGCACAGCCCCAACCCGGCGAACCCGGCGATGGTGAGAAAGGCGGAGCGGAATGCGTCGCGGATTTCGGCTGACACCACCGCGCGGTGCGCCGCGTCCAGGCTGGCCATCGCCACCGGGCCGCGCTCCACCATGTCGGCGAACATGGCCGCCGTGCCGCGGTCGGTGGCGGACAGCACGGCGAACAGGACCGCCCCCACCAGCGCGGTGCCGAACGCCGCGCCGACCGTGCGGGAGAACTGCACCGACGCCGCCGCGGCCCCCAGGTTCGACCGGCCCGCCACCAGTTGCACGGTGAGCTGCACCACCGGCATGCCGGTGCCCAGGGTGACGGAGTAGACCAGGAACAGCACCGGCACCGCCCGGTTCGACAGATGCGGCGCGGCGAAGGCCAGGCCCAGCAGCATGGTCGCTGCCACCGCCAGGCCGATAGAGGGGAACAGCGCCGTCCGCTGCGTGCGCGCCATCATGCGCCCGGTGAACAGCGAGCCGATCGCGATCCCGGCCGTCATTGGCAGCAGCATCAGGCCCACCTGCCCCGGGCCGATGCCGCGCACCACCTGCAGCCAGATCGGCACGAACGTCACCATCGAGATCAGCGTGGCGCCGATGCAGGCCGCCATCAAATCGCAGCGCCAGATGGCGGATTGGCGCAGCAGGCCGAGCGGCAGCAGCGGGTTGGTGGCGCGGCGCTCCTGCCGCAGCAGCAGCAGCAGGGAGGCGATGGACAGTGCCACCAGCATGCCGACCGCAGGCAGCGCGGCGGCGTCGAAATGTTGCAGCCGCTCGAGCGCAAGCAGCAGCGGGGCGATGAACAGGGTGAACAGCACCACGCCGGGTCCGTCGAAGTGCAGCCGCCCGCCGGCGCCGGGTCGGCGGGGCAGGCGCCAGGCCAGGGCGGCGGCGAGCGCCCCGAGCGGCAGGTTGATCAGAAACACCGAGCGCCAGCCGAATTGCTGGGTCAGCCAGCCGCCGGCGACCGGGCCGAAGGTGGAGGCGGTGACGAAGATGGAGGCGAGGTAGCCCTGGTAGCGGCCCCGCTCGCGTGGCGGCACCACCTCGCCCACCAGGGCCTGGCAGGTGGTCATCAGCCCGCCGCCGCCGAGCCCCTGCAGCACGCGGGCGGCGGTGAGGAACAGGATGCTGGGCGCCACCGTGCAGGCGGCGGAGGCGACGAGGAACACGGCCAGTGCCACGAGCAGCATGCGGCGGCGGCCGAGCCCGTCCCCCAGGCGGCCATACACCGGCGCGGCAATGGTGGCGGCGACCAGGTAGGACACCACCACCCAGGACACCCGCTCCACCTCGCCCAGCGACCCGGCGATGGCTGGCAGCGCGGTCGCCACGATGGTCTGGTCGACCGCGGCGAGGAACATCGGCAGCATGATGGAGGGGAACAGGCGGAAGAACAGCGCCCGCGCGCTCGGTTCCGCCTGCGGGCCGGCCGATGCGGCGGCTGTGCTCGAGGACATGGCAGCACTTATGGCCGCCCTGCCCCGGCGAGCCACCGCGCCCGCGTTCACGTTGCGGTGAAATCCGGTTACTTGGCGGGCGTCGGCTCCGGCGAGCGCAGTGTCGCAGGGCCACCGCGGCGCTCGAGCTCAATGCGGCGGTCCTGCGCGGCAGCGAGCTCGGCGCGGTGCGCGATGGATACCAGCGTGGTGTGCGGCAGGCGTTCGCGCAGCACGCGGTAGAGCTCGGCCTCGCCCGCCGGGTCGAGGCTGGCGGTGGCTTCGTCCAGGAACAGCCAGTCGGGCTGGTTCAGCAGCGCGCGGGCCAGCGCCAGCCGCTGCTGCTCGCCGCCGGATAGCCGCTGGCCCCAGGCCATGTCGACGTCGAGCTCGGGGATGAGGTCGGACAGCCCGGCGTCGGTCAGCGCCTGCTCGATGGTCGCGGCAGAGAAGCTTTCCGGCGCCGCGGGGTAGGCCACCGCACGGCGCAGCGAGCCGAGCGGGATGTAGGCCTTCTGCGGCAGGAACATGGTCCGCCCGGCCGGCAGCGCCACCTGGCCGCCACCAAACGGCCACACCCCGGCCAGGGCGCGGAACAGGGTGGACTTGCCCGTGCCGGACCGCCCGGTGATCACCGTGTTGCGGCCGGCGCTGACATGCAGGTCGACATGCTCGAGCAGCCGCTCGCCGTTGGGCAGGTCAAGGTCGAGGCCCTGCACCACCAGGTCGGGGCTGGTGGACGCGGCCGCCACGACGCCGGGTGGCGCGTTGCGCAGGGCGTCCAGGGTGCGCTGGAAGGTGGCCAGGCGGTCGAGCGTGGCGGCCCAGTCGGCCAGGCTCATATATTGGTCGACCAGCCAGGAGGCGGCGCCCTGGACCTCGCCGAACGCGCCGGCGACCCGGCTCAACGTGCCGAACGTGATCTGCTTGGTGAAATACAGCGGGGCGGCGGCGAAGAACGGGAAGATGCCGCCAACCTGCCCCACGGTGTAGGTAAAGGCGTTGACCAGGCGGTTGCGCGACATGATGCGGCGCCAATTGGCCACGATGTGCGAGAAACGACCGCCGAGGATGCGGCTTTCGTCCGACTCGCCGCGGTAGAGCGCCACCCCCTCGGCGTTCTCGCGCAGCCGCACCAGGGCAAAGCGGAAATCCGCCTCGAGCCGCTGCCGGATGAAGTTCAGCGAGATGAGCGGCCGCCCGACCAGGTGGGCCAGGATGGAGGCCACCAGGGAGTAGAGCAGCGCGACCCACACCAGGTAGGCCGGGATGTGGATGCCGAACAGCGTGATCGGGAAGGACAGCGCCCAGAGCACCTGCAGGAACGACGCCAGCGAGACGATGTTGGCGATGAAGCCGATACCGAGGATGAGGCCGCTTTCCACGAAGGCGTTGACGTCCTCGGATATGCGCTGGTCGGGGTTGTCGTTACCCAGCGTCTCCGCCTCGAGCTGCATCCGGTAGTAGGCGCGGTTGGCGAGCCATTCCTCCTGGAACCGAGCCGTCATCCAGCGCCGCCAGCGGATTTGCAGCCATTGCCGCAGATAGCGCCCGTTGGCCCAGACCAGCAGCGCGATCACCAGCAGCGGGATGAAGCCGGGGATGATGCCGAACGGGCCCTCGGGGTTGGGCACGTAGGTCAGCATGAGGCGGAAGAACGCGGTCTCGTCGTATTGCTGGAGCGCGTTCACCCAGGCGCCGCCGTTGAGGTTCAGCAGCACGTTGATGCGCACCAGCACGACGTCGGCCGCCAGCACCAGGAGCAGCAGGCCCCAGGCCGACCATTTCTCTTCGGATTTGAAGTAGGGCGCGGACAGGTACCACATGTTGCGGAAGAACCGCCCGGCGCGGCGCATCATGGCTGGCGGCCCGCGCCGGGGTGCACCCGCAGCCGCACCACGCCACGGATGGCGTCGGGGTCGATCGGTTGGCCCTTGCGCAGGATGTCGATGCGGCCGGCCTTGGCCAGGCTGACGGCGGCGCGGCGCACGTCGCCCAGCAGCGACTGCCAGTCATGGTCCAGCGCCCGTGCCGCCTCGCTCGGGCAGATCGATTTGTCCGGGCCGCGCGCCTCGACCAGTTGCAGGATCGCCGCCTCGACGGCGACCGGATCGGGTCTCATGGCCGGGACGCTGCCGCAGCCGCGGCCGGCGGGCAAGCGGCGCGTGCGCAGCGTGGCGCGTTTGTCATGCCGCGGTCAGCGCGGGGACAAAAACCCAGGACGATTTGGCTTGGTTGCGTTAACCCAATGTTCATCGGCGTCCCACATAACGAGGCGTGTCTCGGAAACCAAGGCGAATGACCCAGCAAGCGGAGCAGCTCCCAGAACGTTGCGAATTGCACCACCGGGTGTTCACCACCCTCGGCGGCGTGCGGTTCCACCGTGCGGCACAGGATGGCTGCCCGGTGATGGCGGTCACCCTAGGCGCCCGGGAAGCCTCCATACCGCTGAAGTCGCTGCGACGCGAGTTCGACATCGCCGACCAATCCCACGACGGCATGATGCTGGAGTTGGTGGGCCGCTCGCTCGACTACGTCCTCTCGCTGCAACCCGGCGACCGCTTTCCGCCCGAACTGCTCACCGGCGACGCCAGTTGGCGGCCGACGCGCAACCACGTGCGGGTGGCGGCCACCCGGTTGGGGCTCGATCTGGTGTGCTGGCTCGCTCCGTCCAGCCGCTGGGCGCGGGCGCAGCGCGACGTGGAGACGCTGCTGCGGCTGGCGGACAACGCGGCGTTCCAGGCCGACGTGGAGGCGATGGCCGGGCACTGCGCCGAACAGCTCGGCATGGCGGGGCCGGATTGGGTGCTGCAGACGCTGGAGGACCTGTCGCGCGAACTCTCCTTCATCGAGGCGCTGCGCGACAGCTTGATGATGCGGGTGGAGCGGCTCACCGCCCGCCTGCTCCGGTTGCGGCCGGGCCGGGCTGCGGTCGGGCGGCAGGCGGAAACCGTGGTCCAGGTCGGCCGGCTGGGCACGCTGGCCGAAAAGCAGTTGCGCAGCCGGTTCGACGACGTGGACGCGCAGACCCGGCAAGTCGCCACCATGCTGAACGACGTGGACGCCCAGCGCGGCTTCATCCGCAGCAACCGGGATTGGCTGTATCGCAGCGAGCGCGCCTGGCAGCCGTTGCTGGACCAGTGGGACGACGTGCGGGAGGACGTTCCGGCCGAGCTGATGGAGCTGCTCACCCACACCTACCAGTTCCTGGCGCCGCGCTTCATGCCGACCATGGAGTGGGGCCAGCAACGGCGCGGGCGTGCGCCGGGGCCGGCTGCGGTGGCATGGTAGCGGCCCGGTCGCGCCGGCAAAATAAGGGGTGGCGCGGCGCGTATCATGCGGTTAGACGTTGTTCATGCTGTGTTCCGATCTCCTCCGGAGCACTCGGGTGGGCACTGGATGATGGGAATGGGGGCAGGCGCGATGCGGCGGATTGGCAAGGCGGATCATGCCGCCATCCTGCACAAGGTGGACGTGGAGCGGCGCAAGGTGGCGGAGGTGGCGGCAGAGTATGGCTGCACGCCGGCCAACATCTACGCGCTGCTGAGCAAGCTACGCCGGGCCGCACCCGAGCCGGTGGTGGCACCCGAGCCGGCGCCGGAGCCGGTCCCGGCGGTGGCGGCCGTGGCGGTTGACGCCGACCTGTTCGCGGTCGCAGCCCCTGCACCGCAAGCGCCCGCGCCGCGGCCGAACGTGAGCGCGACCGTGACCGAGCTGCCGCGGCGGGGAGTGGCCAAGGACGGCGTCGGGGCGGCCAAAGCCAAACCGGGCGTGGCGCTGATGATGCGAACCGCGGAGGGCGAGGAGACCTCCACCCCGTTCCGCTCGCTCGATGACCTGCTGTCCGCGGTGAAGCCGATCCTGCGCGCGGCCGCCCGCAGCCCGGATGCGGTCTGGTTCTGCATCCAGCCGGTCGACCTCGCCGCGCTGGACAGCGACGCCGCCTGAACGCCGCGCCTACAGAGCCCTCACCCAACCCTCTCTCATAAGGAGAGGGCTTCATCCGGGCGGGTGGCGAGGTGCGGGCTACAGGGCGCCAGACTGGAAAGCTTCTAGCAAGAGCAACGGCTCCCACGCGTCGCACTTATGCTCGTTGCCGAACCCGGCGTTGGACGACGGTGTCGGCGGGACGAGCTGGTTGATCAGCTCCGCGCCTGCCTTGAAGCGGGGCCAAGCGGTGACGCCAGGGCCGTTCGGGTTGCCGGACTTGGCGAAGTTGGTCCAGGCGGCCAGCATCTGCTCGGAAAGCTGCTGCTCTGCGGGGGTGAACTTGGCTCCCGCCGGGATGCCGGTGCCGATCAGGTTGGCCCAGAGGAACGGCAACTCGGTGCCATGGGTGGCCTCGAGCGGCAGGAACGGGTCGGTCGGCAACGACAGGACGGCGGAGTTCTCGTCGGCGAACTCGTAGGCGTAGGTCGGCACGCTCGCCGACAGCAATTGATCGAAGCTCAGGGCGGAACAGGAGAAGGTCGCGTCGGTGAACAGCGTTGCGAACGCGACGTCCAGGCTGGGATAGGCGCTGGCAGGATAGAGCTGGGCCACCAGCCGGACGAGCGGTGCGCTGACCACGCTGGCGATCGCGGCGTCATAGCCGGCAGCGGCCAGCGGCGCGCCCTTGAAGTCGAAATCGATCGCCGTGAACAGGCGGCCTTCGTCGTGGTTGGTCCCCTGCAGCACCGGAACGCGGTTGAACCGGCCGGATGCGATGCTGAGCAGCGGTTGGACTGGCAGGATGGCGGTGCCGACATTGGGTTGGAACTGGCTGCCCAAGGGTGCGGCCACCGACGAGCTCGGGTTTTCTTGCGCCACGATCGCCGACACCGGCAGCGCGCGCAGGCACTCGGCCACGTCGGTGCCGCTGCAGCCCACCGCCGTTGCGAACGCCACGCCCTTGGCGTCGGCCGCCGCGAGCGATGGCAAGGTGAAGGCGTAGGAGCCGCTCTCGATGATGGCGTGCTCGAACAGGCCGGCCGCGCTCGGCGAGGAGAGCTGGTCGAACACGGACTGGCCGCCCGCCGACTGGCCGAACACGGTGACCTGGTCGGGGTCCCCGCCGAAGGCGGCCGCGTTGGCCTTGACCCAGCGCAGGGCGGCCTGTTGGTCCATCAGGCCGTAATCGCCGGAGCCGCCGCCGGGGCTTTCCGCATCGAGCGCCGGGTCGGCGAGGAAGCCCAGATAGCCCAGCCGGTAGTTGATGGTGACGACGATCACGCCGTTCTGCACCAGGGCCGAGCCGTTATACGTGTCCCCGGTGCCGCTCTTGAACGCGCCGCCGTGGAACCAGACCATGACCGGCAGCGCCGTGCCGCCGGAGCTCGGGGCGTAGACGTTGAGGAAGAGGCAGTTCTCGTTCAGGCTTGCTCCACCGAGCGGGCCGGCGGGTTGCGCGCAGATCGGTGGCAGGGTGTTGGCCTGCAGCACGCCGGACCAGGTTGCGGGTTGCGGCGCCTTCCAGCGCAGCGGCCCGGTGGGCGGGGCGGCGTAGGGGATCCCGAGATATTCGTTGGTGCTCGCGGTCGAAACGCCCTGGACCACGCCACCGGGGATGCCCTGGACCAATCCACCGGTCGTATTGACGGTCAAACTGGCCGCCGAAGCGCTGCTCGCGCCATACACGAGCACTCCAGCCATGGCCAAACCGGCGAGACTATTTCGCTTTTCCACGTCGTTTCCCTTTACGTCCGGCTTTAACGCCGTTGTGTTGCATCGAGCGGTCTGCTTGACGAGACTGTCGACACTTTATAACCACAGCGCAGCGCCGGTGGCGAGACCGAAAATCGCTTAAAATCGCATCGGTGCAGCAACCACCTTGGAAAAGCCGCACCCGCCCGCAGGCTACTCCGCCGGCTCGGCCAGGATGCGCACGCGCTTGCCGCGCGCCAGGCGCTCGAGCGCCAGGTAGACCACGGGCGTGGTGTAGAGCGTGAGGGTCTGGCTCACCAGCAAGCCGCCGATCACGCACACGCCGAGCGGCACCTGGTATTCCGACCCGGTGCCGGAGGCCAGCGCCAGCGGCACCGCACCGAGCAGCGAGGCCAGCGTGGTCATGATGATCGGGCGGAAGCGCTCGAGGCAGGCGGAATGGATCGCCTGCTCCGGCGACATCCCGTGCTCGCGCTCCGCCTCGAGCGCGAAATCCACCAGCATGATGGCGTTCTTCTTCACGATGCCCATCAGCAGGATGATGCCAATGATGGACAGCAGCGACAGATCCGACCCGGTGACGATGATGGCGAGCAGCGCGCCCAGGCCGGCCGAGGGCAGCGTGGAGAGGATGGTCAACGGGTGTAGCAGGCTCTCGTAGAGCACGCCGAGCACGATGTAGATGGTCAGCAGCGCGGCGGCGAGCAGCATCGGCTCCGAGCCCAGCGCCTTCTGCAGGAACTGCGCGTTGCCGGCAAACCCGGTGCGCACCCCGGCCGGCATGCGCAAGGCGAGCGCGGTCTGCTGCACCAGGTCGGTGGCCGACCCGAGCGACATGCCGGGTGCGAGGTTGAAGCTGAGCGAAGCGGCGGGGAACTGGCCCTCATGGGTGATCTGCAGCGGCGCCGTGCCCCGCTCGAAATGCGCCACCGCCGAGAGCGGCACCTGCTGCGCGTTGGGCGCGCCGACATAGACGGTGTCGAGCATGGAGGGGTCGGCCTGCAACGCCGGGTCGGCCTCGAGCACGACGGTGTACTGGTTGCGGTCGGTGTAGATCGTGGAGATCTGGCGCTGCGCGAAGGCGTTGTTCAGCGCGTTGTCGATGGCGGTGGTGGAGAGCCCGAGCCGGGCCGCGGCGTCGGTGTCGATCACCACGTTGGCTTGCGGGCCGGGATGGTCCTGGTCGCTGGTGACGTCGGTCAGGCCCGGCACCCGCTCGAGCGCGGCCTGCATGCGCTGCGCCCAGAACCGCAGCTCGCTGAGGTCGGCGTCCAGCAGCACGAACTGGAACTGGCTGCCGCCGGAGCGCCCGCCGCCGCGCAAATCCTGCGCTGAGAACAGGAAGGTGCGCACGTCGGCCATCGCCTGCAGCTTGGGGCGCAGGCGGCCGATCACCTGCTCGCTGCTGAGCCCGCGCTCGGCCAGCGGCTTGAGCTGGATGGTAAGGATGCCGCGGTTGAGCGACGCCCAGCCGCTGCTGACGCCCACCACCGAGCTCACGGTGGCGACCGCCGGGTCGGCCAGCAGCACCTTCACCACCTGCTGCTGCCGGGCGGACATGGCGGCGAACGAGACCGAGGGGTCGGCGACCGTGCCGCCCTGGATCAGCCCGGTGTCCTGGATCGGCAGGAAGCCCTTGGGCACCTGGCCGTAGAGCCAGACATTGCCCACCACGGCGCCCAGCGTCAGCGCCAGCATCAGCGCGCGCCGCCGCAGCGCCCAACCGAGCGAGCGCGCATAGGCCCGCAGCACGCTTTGGAAGCCGCGCTCGATGGCCGCGTCCACCCCCACCCACCAGCGTGGCGGCGTCACCCGCAGGGCGCTGAACTGGCCGCACATCATCGGCGTGAGCGTGAGCGAGACCACGGCGGAGATGCTGATCGCCATCACCAGCACCATGGAGAACTCGTGGAACAGCCGCCCGACCAGGCCGCCGAGGAAGATAATCGGGATGAAAACCGCGACCAGCGAGATGGAGATCGACACCACGGTGAAGCCGATCTGGCGCGCCCCAGCGATGGCGGCGGCCATGGGCGGCAGGCCCATCTCGCTGTGGCGCGCGATGTTCTCGATCATGACGATGGCGTCGTCCACCACGAAGCCGACCGAGATGGTGAGCGCCATGAGCGAGAAGTTGTCGAGGCTGTAGCCCAGCTTCCACATCATCGCGAGCGTGCCGCCGATGGACAGCGGCACGGTGACGGCGGCCGCCAGCGTGGGCAGCAGGCGGCGCATGAACAGGAACACCACCATCAGCACCAGCGCCACCGAGATCAGCAGCGCACGCTGCACGTCGCGCACGCTGGCGCGGATGGTGGAGGTGCGGTCCGAGGTGATGGAGACGTGGATGTCGGGCGGCATCCATTGCAGCAGATGCGGCAGCTCGGCCTTGATGCGGTCGGTGGTGGCGATGACGTTGGCGCCGGCGCTCTTGGTCACCGTCATCAGGATCGCCGGCGTCGCCCCGTCCCACGCCGCCAGCCGGGAGTTGGCCACGCCGTCCACCACGGTGGCGACGTCGGACAGGCGCAGCGCGGCGCCGTCCTGCGACTTGACCACCAGGCCGGCATAGTCCCGCGCGCGGGTGATCTGGCCGTTGACCGCGATGTGCTCGCCCCGCGCCGCGCCGTCGAAGCTGCCGGTGGGCTGCAGCACGTTGGCGTTGCGGATGGCGGTGTAGACGTCCTGCGCCGACAGCGAGGCGGCCCGCAGCGCGCCCGGGTCGAGCCGGACGCGGACGGCGGGCTTTTCTGCGCCGTTGATCGCCACCTGGCCCACGCCGTCCACCTGCGCCAGGCGCTGGCCCAGGATGGTGTCCGCCGCGTCGTAGACCTGGGCCGGCGAGCGGGTGTTGGAGGTGAGCGCCAGGGTGATGATGGGGGCTTCGGCCGGGTTGATCTTGCGGTAGAACGGCCGCGTCGGCAGGTCGGACGGCAGGTCGGGCGTGGCCGCGTTGATCGCCGCCTGCACATCGTGTGCGGCACCCTCGATGTCGCGGTTGATGTCGAACTGGATGACGATGGCGGTGGAGCCGATCTGCGACGTGGAGGTGACCTCGGTCACGCCGGCGATCTCGCCGAGATGGCGCTCCAGCGGGGCGGCGATGGAGGTGGCCATGGTCTCCGGGTCGGCCCCGGGGCGGGCGGCGGAGACGACGATGAACGGGATGTCGACGGTCGGCAGCGGCGCCACGGGCAGGAAGTTGTAGGCGGTCGCCCCCGCCACGAACAAGCCGAGAGCCAGCAGCAGCGTGCCGACCGGGCGCAGGATGAACGGGGTGGAGAAGTTCATTCGGCGGCGGCCGGCCCCATGCGGCGCGGCGCCCAGCGCAGTCGCCAACGCTCGAACGCCAGGTAGATCACCGGGGTGGTGTAGAGCGTCAGCAACTGGCTGAGCAGCAGGCCGCCCACGATGGTGACGCCCAGGGGAAAGCGCAGCTCCGACCCGGTGCCGTGTTCCAGCGCCAAGGGCAGCGCCCCGAGCAAGGCGGCGGCCGTCGTCATCATGATCGGGCGGAACCGCAGCAGGCAGGCCTCCTCGATCGCCTCCGCCGGGGTCAGCCCGCGGTCGCGCTCGGCCTCCACGGCGAAGTCGATCATCATGATGGCGTTCTTCTTCACGATGCCCATCAGCAGCACGATGCCGACCAGCGCCACCAGCGACAGGTCCAGCCCGAACAGCCGCAGCGCCAGCAGCGCGCCGATGCCGGCCGAGGGCAGCGTGGACAGGATCGTCACCGGGTGGATGGTGCTCTCATACAGGACGCCGAGCACGATGTAGATCACCACCACGGCGGCCAGGATGAGGTAGGGCTCGGAGGCGAGCGAGCGCTGGAACTCGGCTGCGTCGCCGCCATAGCTGCCGTTCACCGTCTCGGGCAGGCGCAGCTCGGCCTCGGCCTGCTTCACCGCCGCCACCGCCTCCCCGAGCGAGGCGCCGGATGCGAGGTCGAACGAGAGCGTGACGGAGGGGAACTGCTGCTCATGGGTGAGCACCAGCGGCCCGACGCCGCGGCTGATCGTGGCCAGCGCGGCCAGCGGCACCAACGATTGCGCCGCGCCGGTGACGGTGGCGCCGCTGGTGGTGCTCTGCCCCTGCGCCGACAGGACGCCCGGCACGCGCAGGCGCAGCAGCGACGCCGGGTCCGCCTGCCACGCCGGGTCGGCCTCCAGGATCACGCGGTATTGGTTGTTCTGGGCGAAGATGGTGCTGATCTGGCGCTGGCCGAAGCCATCGTAGAGCACGTCCTGGATGGTCTGCATCGAGACGCCCAGCCGCTGTGCCGCCGCTCGGTCGACCGTGACCCGGGTGACCAGGCCCTCGTTCTGCTGGTCGCTGGCGACGTTGCGCAACTGGGGGAGCTGGCGCAGCTTGGCCAGCAGCCGCGGCGCCCAGGTGGCGAGCTCCGCCGGATCGGTGTCGACCAGGGTGTATTGATACTGCGTGCGGCTGATCTTGGTGCCGATCTGGATGTCCTGCACCGGCTGGGTGAACACGGTGAGGCCGGGGATGGCGCGCGCCATCGCCTGCAGCCGCGCCTGCACCACGGCCACCGGGTCCCGCTGCCGCCGCGGCTTGAGCGAGATCGTCACCTGCCCGGCATTGGGCGTGGCGTTCACCAACCCGGCGCCCACGAACGACACCACCTGGTCCACCGCCGGGTCGGCCTGCACGGCGGCGGCGAAGCGGGCCTGCAGCGCGGCCATGGCGGGCACCGAGATCGCCTGGCTCGCCTCCGTCACCGCCACGATGGCGCCGGTGTCCTGCGCAGGGAGGAAGCCCTTCGGCGCCGCCATATAGAGCAGGATGGTGCCGGCCAGCGACGCCGCGGCAAGGCCCAGCACCAGCGGTTGCGCCGAGAACGCCCAGCGCAGGCTGCGCCGGTAGGCAGCCAGGCTACGGCGGAACAGCGCCTCGAACCCGCGCGCCAGCCAGCTCGCCCGCTCCTGCCCGATGGGGCGCAGCAACCGGCCACACATCATCGGCGTGAGGGTGAGCGAAACGAGCGCCGAGACCACCACCGAGATCGCCAGCGTCATGGCGAACTCGTTGAACAGGCGGCCGACCACCCCCGTCATGAACAGCAGCGGGATGAACACCGCCACCAGCGAGACCGTGAGCGAGACGATGGTGAAGCCGATCTGCTTGGCGCCGCGATAGGCGGCCTGCAGCGGCGACGCCCCGCCCTCGATGAAGCGCACGACGTTCTCGATCATTACGATCGCATCGTCCACCACGAAGCCGGTCGACACCGTGAGCGCCATCAAGGAGAGGTTATCCAGCGCGAAGCCGAGCAGCGACATGACGCCAAAGGTGCCGATGAGCGACAGCGGCAGGGCGATCCCCGGGATGACGGTGGCGCGCCAGGAGCCGAGAAAGAGGTAGATCACCGCGATCACCAGCGCGATCGCCAGCATCAGGGTGAACTGCACGTCCGCCACCGAGGCGCGGATGGTCTGGGTGCGGTCGGCCACCACGCGCAGGCTGACGCCGGCGGGCAGCGAGCGCTCGAGCTCGGGCAGCGCGCTCTGGATGTCGGCCACGGTCTGCACGATGTTGGCGCCGGGCTGGCGCTGGATGTCGAGGATGACGGCGGGGCGCCCGTTCAGCGCCGACAGCACGCGCGTGTTCTCCACCCCGGCCACCACGCTGCCCACGTCCTGCAGCCGCAGCGGGCCGCTATCCTTGTAGCTGATGACGAGGTTGCGGTAGGCGTCCGGGGTGAGCAGTTGGTCGTTGCTGGCCAGCGCGAAGGATTGCCGGCGCCCGTCGAACCCGCCCTTGGCGCCGTTCACGTTGGCGGCGGCCACCGCGGTGCGCACGTCCTCCATCGACAGGTTGTAGGCCGCCAGCCGCGCCGGGTCGATGCGCACGCGGATGGCCCGGCGCAACCCGCCCTGCACGGTGACCTTGCCCACGCCGTTGATCTGGCTGAGTTTTGGCTGCAGCAGCGTGTCCGCCGCGTCGGCCAGCAGGTCGAGCGGGACGCTGTCGGAGGTGAGCGCCAGGGTGACGATGGGGGCGTCGGCCGGGTTCACCTTGGAGTAGACCGGCGGGTAGGGCAGCGTGGTCGGCAGGGTGCCGGCGGCGGCGTTGATGGCGGCCTGCACGTCCTGCGTGGCGCCGTCGAGCGAGCGGGACAGGTTGAACTGCAGCGTGATCTCGCTGTTGCCCTCGCTGCTGGTGCTCTCCATCGAGGCCAGGCCGGTGATCTCGCCCAACTGGCGCTCCAGGCTCGCGGTGACCAGCGTGGCCGTCACCTCCGGGCTCGCGCCGGGGAGCTGGGTGGTGATCTGGATGGTGGGGAAGTCCACCTGCGGCAGCGCCGACACCGGCAGCGCGCTGTAGCCGAGCAGGCCCGCCAGCAGCACCGCTACCGCGAGCAGCCCGGTGGCGATCGGGCGGGCGATGAACGGAGCCGAGATGTTCATGGTGCCGAAACGGCGATGGTGCCAGGCCGTGGCCGGCTCATGGGGCGGCGGAGGCGCGCTGGCCAGCGGCGGGCGGGCTGGGCGCGGCCGGCTCGCTGCTGCTGGCCACCGTTACGTGGTCCCCCTCGGTGAGGCGGGAGACGCCGTCCGTCACCACGCGCTCGCCCGGCTGCAACCCGGCCAGCACCACCGAGACGCGCTCGTCCTCGTGCCCCATGGTGAGCGTGCGGCGCACCACCGTGCTATCACGCGCCACCACGTAGGCGAAGGCGCCGGCCGGCCCGCGCTGCACCGCCACCGGCGGCACCGTCACTACGCCGCGCTCGGTGCGGACCAGCAGGCGCACGTTGATGAAGCCGCCGGGCCACAGCGCCAGGCTGGTGTTGGGGAAGGTGGCCTTGAGCTTGATGGTGCCGGTGTTCTGGTCGACCGTGTTGTCCAGCACCGCCAACTGGCCGCGGTCCACCGGCGCGCCGCTGCCACCGACGTCGCCTTGCGGGTAGGCCAGCACCTCGGGCGTGCCGGCGTGCATCGCCTGCGCCACGTCCGGCAGGGTTTGCTGCGGCAGGGTGAACACCACCGAAATCGGCTGCAACTGGGTGATCACCACCAGCGGCGTGGTGTCGGCGGCGTGCACGATGTTCCCCTGGTCGACCTGGCGGATGCCGGTGCGCCCGGCGAGCGGGCTGGCAATGGTGGTGTAGGACAGGTTGGTGCGTGCGGTGTCGATCTGCGCCTGGTCCTGCTGGATCAGCGCGACATCCTGCGCCACCAGCGCCTTCTGCGTGTCCGAGGTCTGGCTCGAGGTGTAGGCGGTAGCGGCGAGCTTCTGGTAGCGCCCTAAATCCACCCGGGCATTGGCCAGGCTCGCCTCGTCCTGCGCCTTCTTGGCCGTCGCCTGGTCGAGCGAGGCCTGGTAGGGGCGCGGATCGATGCGCGCCAGCACGTCGCCGGCCTTCACGTCCTGCCCCTCGACGAACTTCACCTCGGTAAGCGGGCCGTCGATCATCGGCTTGACGTTGACGGTGTTGAACGCCTGCACGGTGCCAAGCGCGTCGAGGTATTCCGGCACGTCGGCGCGCAGGGCGGCGGCGGCGAGCACGGGGATGGGGTCACCGTCGGCCGCACCAGGCCGGCCCGGCCGCGCCGAGACGGAGGAGGCGGGGGCGTGGGCCGCGTAGAAGCCTACCGCCGCGAGGCCGCCCAGGAGCAGGAGAACGAAGCTGATCCGCTGGCGCGTCATGTGGTCCCGATCGTACGCGGCTGCGTCCATCCGCCGCCCAGCGCCTTGTAGAGGTTGATGAGCGCCTGGAAATGCGCAAGACGGGCTTGTGCCAGCGCGTTCTGGTCGGTGAACAGCGTTGTCTGCGTGTTCAGCACAGTTGTGATGTCCACTACCCCGGCGCCGAGCTGCGCGCGGGCGATGTCCTCCGCCTGCTGCGCCACTTTTACCGCCTGGCGTTCCAGATCTTCCTGCTGCGCTGCGTAGCGCACCGCGACCAAGTAGGTCTCCGCGTCCTGGAACGCCTGCAGCGCGGCCTGGCGGTAGTCGGCCACCAGCTCGGCGTAGCGGCCCTTGGCCTGGTCGAGGTTGCCCTGCCGCAAGCCGTTGTCGAAGATGGTCTGGGTGACCGACGCGGCCGCGGTGAATAGCAGGCTGCCGGGCTGCAGCAGGGTGGACAGCGCGAGGCTCTCCACGCCGCCATTGGCCGTGAGCGTCACGTCCGGGAAGAAGGCGGCGCGGGCGATGCGGATGTTGCCATTCTGCGCCAACAGGTTGGCCTCGGCCGACGCCACGTCCGGCCGCCGCGCCAGCAGCTCCGCCGGCAGCCCACCGATGACGCTCGGGGTCGGCAGGCTGGTCAGCGTGTCGGCGGTGATGGCGATGCTCTCCGGCGGCGCGCCGACCAGCGTGGCCAGGCCGATCACCTGCTGCTCGTACTGGCTCTGCAGGTTGGGGATTTGCGCCGCCTCGCCCGCCACCAGCGCCGCCTGCTGCGCGATGTCCAGCGCGGTGCCGGTGCCGACCTCGGTGCGCACCTGGAACACCTTGAGCGTGGCCTGCGCGTCCGCCAGGTTGCGCCGCGCCACGGCGAGCTGGTCGGCCGCACCCAGCGCGTTGAAGTAGGTGGTGGCCACCGACGTGAGCACGGTGAGGGCCACGTTGGCCTGGTCGAACCGGCTGAACAGGGCGGACGCCTGCGCCGATTGCAGCGCCGCACGGTTCTTGCCCCAGAAATCCAGCTCGTAGCTCACCGAGCCCTGTAGGCTATATTGCCGCGTCTCGATCACCTGCTTGCCGGACGCTGCAACCACGGTGCTGGCCGTGGACGTGGTGCCCTGCGTGGTCGATCCGGTGCCGCTGTTGCTCACGGTGGGGATACTGCCCGACCCGGTGGTGATGCCGGCGATGGTGGCGCCGCCGCTCGAACTCGAGCTGATCCGGGTGTAGCTGCCGCTGCCCACCGCCGCGACCGTGGGGAGCAGCGGCGCGCCGGAGATCGACACCTGCGCATCGGCCTGGATCACCCGGGCGGCGGCGGCGGCGAGGTTCTGGTTGTTGGCGCTGGCCTCGTCGATCAGCCGGTCCAGCTCGGGCGAGCCAAACGCGTGCCACCAATCCGGCGCCGGCCAGGCCTGGCGCGCCGACTCAGCGGTGGCGCGGAAGGCCGCTGGCACCGCCAGCGCTGGGCGGTGATACTCGGGGCCGAGCGCGCAGCCGGACAGCAGGCCGCCGAGCGCCAGCACGCCCACGGCGGACCATCGGGCAGGTTTCTGCACCAGCGCCATCATTGGAGGGCGCACGATCCGCTAGCAGCCAAGCTGGTCAGCCAACGCCTCAATACTGTCGACCGAGTGGTCCCAGTCACTGGTGGCCGCGTCGCTGGTGGCCGCGAGGTCCTTGGTCTGGCCAGGGCCGTGTTCGGTGGGACGGGCGATGAAGGCCGTGCGCAGGCCGTGGCAGCGCGCGGCGGCCAGGTCGGAATTATGGGCGGCGCACATCATCACGTCCGCCGGGTCGAGCGAGAGCAGGTCACACGCTCCCAGATAGGTCTCGGCGTCGGGTTTGTAGTGCCGCGATACGTCGCCGCCGAACACCATGTCCCACGGCAGGCGGTTGAGCCGCGCCAGGTCCACCAGCAGCGACACGTTGCCGTTGGAGAGTGGCGCCAGGATGAAGCGTGTATGCAGCCGCAGCAGGCCCGGCGCGGCGTCGGGCCAAGCCTGCAGGCGGTGCCAGCCCAGGGTGAGCTGGTCCCGCTCGGCGGCGGAGATGCCGCTAATGCCGTGCTGGGCCAGCACGTCGTCCAAGGCGACTCGGTGCAGGGCGTCCAGCTTGGTCCAGGGCAGCTCGCCGGAGCGCACGCGGTTCATCGCCGGCGCGTAGGTGCCGCGCCAGGCATCCACCACCGTGGCCCAGTCGGCGGCGATGCCCTTGGCCGCGCCGAACGCGGTGAGTTCGCGCACCAGGCTGGAGCGCCAATCCACCACCGTCCCGAACGTGTCGAAGATGAGCGCGCGTACCGATGGCATGCGAAGGAGATTAACCGATCGGGCGCCTTTTCGCGAGTGGGGCCAATTGTAAACGGTCTGGCAACCTTCGCCGCGTAGAAACGGGCTATGCGGTTAAAGCTCTATCGGGCCCCGAGCGTAAGTGAGGCCATGGCGCGCGTTCGCGTGGAGCTTGGGCCGGATGCGCTCATTCTCGCCACGCGGCGGGTGGCCGAGGGCGTGGAAGTCACCGCGGCGCTCGAACCGGTCGAGCCGATGGACCCGATGGAGCCGGTCGCCGCGCCGCGCCCCCCTCCGCCAGACCCAGAGCGCGAGCGCCAGCTTGCCTGGCACGGCGTGCCGCCCGCCTTGGCGCAGGCGCTGGCCGCCGGCTCGCTCGAGGCGGCGCTGTCCCGCACCATGCGCTTCGGCACGCTGGGGCTGGCCACGCCGGACGCCCGGCCCCTGCTGTTCGCCGGCCCGCCGGGCGCCGGCAAAACCCTCACCGTGGCGCGGCTGGCCACCCGCCTGGTGATGGCAGGCGCGTCGCCGCTGGTCATCACCACGGACGGGCAACGCGCCGGCGCCACCGAGCAGCTCGCCGCCTTCACCCGCCTGCTGGGATTGACGTTGATCGTCGCCAGCCACCCGGTCACGCTGTCCCGCGCGCTGCAGCGCCGCAAACCGGGGGATGCGGTGCTGATCGACGCCTCCGGGACCGACCCGTTCGACCCGGCGCAGCAGGACCAGATCGCCGGGCTTGCCGCCACGGCGGACGCGGCCACTGCGCTGGTGCTGCCGGCCGGGCTCGACCCGTTCGAGGCCGCCGACCTCGCAGCCGCCTTCGCCGCAGGGGGCGCCAGCTTCCTGATCGGCACACGGTTGGACCTGGCGCGCCGGCTCGGCTGGCTGCTGAGCGCGGCCGACAGCGGCAAGCTCACTTTGGCGGAGGCCGGCATCGGGCCCGGCGCCGCCGACGGGCTGACGGCGCTCACCGCCGCCTTCCTGGCCGAACGATTGACCCAGCGCGGCGCCCCTCCCCCTCGGCGCGCCGAAGCCGAGCCCACCCCCAGCGCCTCGCCCAGTGGCCGCCCGCGCGGTCCCACCTTCCCGAGCCGCACGACCCTTTCGGAGTTGCCGCTATGAGCGCCACCGCCGCCCCCCCAATCCCGCAAACCGTGCCGCAAGCCGCGCCGCCGCGGGCGCGGTTGCTCGCGGTCGCGTCCGGCAAAGGCGGCGTCGGCAAGACCTGGCTGTCGGCCACGTTGTCGCGCGCTTTCGTGCTGGCCGGGCGTTCCGTGCTGCTGTTCGACGGTGACCTCGGCCTGGCCAACGTGGACATCCAGCTCGGCATCATGCCGGAGCGGGATTTGGGCTCCGTCATCTCGGGCCAATGCACCCTGGCCGAGGCCGCGATGACCTACGCGCCAGGCGGCTTCTCGGTGCTGCCGGGCCGCTCGGGCTCGGGCGCGTTCTCCACCATGGACCCGGCGGTGCTGGACCGCATCCTGCTGATGCTGGCGGCCGAGCAGACCGTGAGTGACGTCGTGCTCGACCTCGGCGCCGGGCTCGACCGCTCGACCCGGCGCATGGCCGCCACCGCGGACACGCTGCTGGTGGTGGCGACGGAAGAGCCTACCAGCCTCACCGACGCCTACGCCGTGCTTAAGATGGCAGCGTTCGACCGGCCCGGCGGTGACGTGCGCGTGGTGATCAACCAGGCCTCGACGCCCGCCGCCGCGCAACGCACCTACCTCACGCTCGCCAAGGCCTGCGGCACCTTCCTGGGGCGGCGCCCCGCCCTGGCCGGCATCATCCGGCGGGACGGCCATGTCGGGGATGCCATCCGCCGGCAGGTGCTGCTGCAGGTGCGCCACCCCATCACCGGGGCCGCGCAGGACGTGGAACGGCTGGCCAAGCAATTGCTGGCGTCCTGGTGAACGCGCCCGTCTGCCCGCGCTTGCACCCGCAGGCCCGCCGCCCTTATGTCACGCCGTCGGTGCGTAGGGGGCAGCGTGCGCTTGATCCGTGCGGGCCGCGACATGCGGGTGGACTTCTTTCGCGGCCTGGCGTTGTGGTGGATTTTCACCGACCACATCCCCGACAATTGGATCAACCAGTTCAGCCTGCGCAACTTCGCCGTCTGCGACTCGGCCGAAGTGTTCGTGTTCCTGGCGGGCTACGGCGCCGGGTTGGCCTATGGCCGTTCGATGGACCGCAACGGCTGGGTCTACGCCGCCGCCGACACCGCCAAGCGGGCCTGGACGCTCTACATCGCCCACATCTTCCTCTTCGTGGTGTTCTCCGCCCAGGTCGCCTATTCCGCGACCGCGTTGGACCGGGCCGACTACCTGGACGAGATCCATCTGGACGTGCTCGGTGAGCAACCGTACCGGGCCATGCTGGAAGCGCTGTGGCTGCATTTCCAGCCCGCCTACCTGGACATCCTGCCGCTCTACATCGTGCTGCTACTCGTGTTCGCGCTGGTGATGCCGCTGCTGCGCTGGCCGCAGGTGCTGGCGGTGCTGTCGTTCACCCTCTACGCGGTGGCGCGCGGGGTCGGGCTCAACCTGCCCTCCTTCACCGGCGACGGATGGTACTTCAACCCGCTGACCTGGCAGTTGCTGTTCATGGTCGGCGCCATCCTGGCCTACGCGCCGGCCGAGCAGCCCAGCCTAAGCGTCAGGCGGCTGCTGGACGGGCTCAGCGCGCTGATGATCCTGTTTGGGCTGGTGCTGCAGTTCGGCATCTGGAGCCATCCGGCGCTCGCCGCCCACTTGCCGCCGCGGATCGACCGCATCGTCAACTCGGTCGACAAGGGAGGGCTGCACCCGTTCCGGCTGGTGTCGATCTTGGCGCTGGTCTGGGCCGTGTCCCGGCTGGTGCCCGCAAGCGCGCGCTGGCTGTCGAGCCGCTGGACCGCGCCGTTCATCCTCTGCGGGCAACATTCGCTCCCCGTGTTCTGCAGCGGCATCTTCCTTTCCTTCATGGGCCGCCTGGTGCTCGAGGAAACCGATGGTTGGTGGGTTCAGTTGGGCGTTAACGCGGCGGGTGCCCTCGCGCTGATTGGCGTCGGCCTGCTGTCCGCTTACTATCGCGAAAAGGGGCGGCGCATGCCTCAACCGGTTGCAAGGGGCGCCCTGCCATGAGATCGTTGCGGATGTGGACGATAGTAGGGGACCGGTTGCGGTGCGGCCTGATCGGGATGGTGTTGGCGCTTGCCATGCCGTGGGCCACGCCCGCGCTGGCGGCTGACCGGTGCAACGCCCCGCAGGACCTGACCGCCAACATCGCACCCCTGCCGCATGTCAGTGCGGCGCTGAAGCCCGGTGCCACGCTCGACGTGCTCACCGTCGGCTCTGCAACCGTGTTCAGCCCCGACGAGACGCTCAAGCCCGGCACCATCACGGGACAGGCGCTGGGCCTCGGCGCTTTCGGCAAGGTCGCCGCGCTGCCGATGCCATCCCAATCGGCATTTCCGCTGCAGATGGGGCACGCGCTGATGGAGGCCGACCCGAAGCTCACCGTGAACGTCACCGTGCGCGGTGGGCGGGGCATGACGGCGTTGGAAATGGTCGACATCATCCGGCAAGAACTGGCCAGCCATCACTACCAACTGGTGGTTTGGCAAACCGGGACCGTCGAAGCCGTGCAGAATATCCCGGCCGGCGAGTTCTACCAGACGCTGCAGGATGGCGCGGCGGCGATTGCCAAGGCGGGCGCCGACCTCGTGCTGGTCAACCCGCAATACAGCCGCTTCCTACACGCCAATGCCGACCTGGAGCCCTACTCGCAATCCATGCAGCAGGTCGCGGCCATGCCGGGCGCGATGCTGTTTCCGCGCTACGAGCTGATGCGCTACTGGATGAACGACGGTCAGATCGACCTCGAACGCACTCCCAAGCCGCAGCGGCTGGCCACGGTGGAGGAGTTGCACGAATGCCTCGGGCAACGCCTCGCCGCCATGGTCATGCAGGCAGCTCGTCAGCCATCCTGACCGCGAGCGGCGCGGCCGGGCCGATCAACCGCACGACGTCCGCCCAATAGGCACCCCAATCCTCGTTCGCCCAGGCGGCACCCTCGTACATGGCCTCGGCAAAGCACTGCGCAGACGCCGGGTCGACCTGGCAAAGATAGCGCGCCATGGCTGCAGCAGACAACGCGGTCGACCGGGCCGGGATCTCCACCTTGAACCCGAGAAAGCTATCGGCCTGCGAATTTGGCTGCATCGTCGTGCACTCCCTGCCTCGCGCATATTCGAGACTAGGCAGGGTTATGTGTCAGAGATATGGCTCAAATCCTAACGATGCAGTAAAAAACTGTGACCGTGCTGTGAGCCGGCGCATGGCGGGATATGGGACGGATCAGTGATCGAGTGACACGGACCCGTCCCGCGCGAAGGTGTAGGTGGCGGATTCTGGCGGGAAATTCTGCAGGATGGTCTGCTTCAGGTAGTCCACCCGCTGATTGACCGCCGCAGTGTCCAGGTTGGCGAAGGCCGGCGCGACGCGAACCTCCGCCACGCGGCCGCCGCCCAGATCGATGGCGACGGTGTAGCCGTTGGCGCTCGGCGTCAGGCGCCAGCGCGCGCCTTGCCCGGTGACGTTGGTCCAGCGCGAAGGCGGCGGCGGCGGCGTCGGGGTGATCACCGCCGGAATGGGTGCGGCGGCTGGCGGCACGGGTGCGGGTGCCGGCGGCAACGCGGGTAACGGGGCTTGCGCGGGCGGCGGCGGGCTGGCCGGGTCGGCGCTGGCGGCCCGCAAGCGCTGCATGAGGGCATCGAGGTCGGGCGTGCTGGGCGGGTTGGGCGATGCCGCGGCCGGCGTCGCCGGGGCCGGTCTCCCAACCGAAGCGCCGGCGGGCACGGCGGCCGGGTTCGGCACCGGCGGGATCGGCGCGGTCGCGGGCGGCGCGTCATGCACCACGAAGGCGCCTGGGTCGGGCGTGATGGCAGCGGCCGGGCTGGCCAGCCGGGCGTCCGGCCGCGTGGTGTTGCGCGGGATCACGATGTAGCCGACCGACACGATCAGCACCGCGACGAGCGCCAGGAAAAACAGCCGGATCATGCCCGTTCAAGCCCCGCCGGCTGCCATTGCGTCACGCCTTCTTCTGCCATCCACGCTCGTCCTGCTGCCAATAGGTCAGATTATGCCCGGCCGTCTTCTCGCTCGACCAGCGCAACCGGGCGGCGGCCAGCCCCGCCTCGTCGCGCCCATCGAACAGGTCGAACACCCGGTCGAACGCGGCGGCCGCGGCTGCGGTGCCGTCCACGCGGAACAGAAAGCGCGCGCCGTTCGGTGCCTCGGCGTCGAGCGCCAGCCAGATCGGTTGCCACTGGGCCTCGCCGGTGCGGGCGCTGCCATGGGGCAGCCAATCCGGGTCGATGCTGGCCCACAGCGCGTCCGACAGGGCCTTGAGCCGCGCCTCGGTGCCGCACACCACCACCGCCCGCTGCCCTGCCGCCAGGGTGCGACCGAGCAACTTGGGTAGGGCTTGCTCGGCGGTGGTCCGCGTCAGGTGGTAGAAGCCGATGTCACTCACCCGCCAAAGCCCTCACACCAATGCGCCCATGCCGACCGCTCGCGCGCCTCCATACCGGCAATGTCCCGACGCGCCCATGGCAGGGTGCTACTGAAATGCCGGTCGGGCATAGAGCACGCTGGCGGCGGTAACGGCGCTTTGCCAATCCCCAGCCTGCCGGAGCAACGCGGCAAGCTGCCAGTGCAGGTCTTCCGGAACCGTGCCGGCGGCTTCGAAGCGCTGCCGGGCGGCCATCTGGAGCCGCGCGGCCGAACGCGCCATTCCGGCGTTGCCCACCCGGACGGCCTGGTAGAACGCCGCACGCTGCGCTTCGTTGGGCGTCCCGCCGGCCGCGTCCAGCTCCACCATTGCCAGCACCGCGCGCCGTGCCTCACCGGACCGCAGCTTGCCCGGGTCGAACCCGGCGCGCCGCACCGCCAGTTGCTCATCGGCGTCGCGCAGTTCCGCCGGCGTGCGCGACGCCGCTATGGCCGCGGCCAGTGGGGCGCCGGGCCGGGTGTCGATGAACTCGCCGCCGCGAAACCGGCGCAGGCTCACCGGCCGCGCGGCGCCGGCAAGCGTGACGGTGGCGAGGGCGACGTCCACGGCCACAATAACGGTCGCGTCCAGGCTGTCGCTCTGGCCGTCATGGAAGCCGCAGCCGGCCAGCAGCTCACCGGCGCGCTCGGGTGCGACGCGCTGCAACCACGCCAGCACGTCCGCCACCGGGGTCACCACCTCCCTCACCGCGTCCGCACCCGAGCCGGGGCTCATTCGGCAGCGTGGGTGGCTTCGTAGTGCTCGGCCACCAGGCGGTCGATCAGGCGCACGCCGAACGCGGTGGCGCCCTTGGGCGTGGTGGCGCCGTCCTTGCTGCTCCAGGCGGTGCCGGCGATGTCCAGGTGCGCCCAGGGCACGCCGTTGGTGAAGCGCTGCAGGAAGCAGGCGGCGCTGATCGAGCCGCCGGGCCGGCCGCCGACGTTCTTCATGTCGGCAATCTCGCTCTTCAGCATCTTGTCGTAGGCCTCGCCGAGCGGCATGCGCCAGAGCTTCTCGCCCCAGCCGGTGCCGGTGGCGATGAGCTTCTGCGCCAGCGCGTCGTCGTTGCAGAACAGCCCGGCATATTCGTGGCCGAGGCTCACGATGATGCCGCCGGTGAGGGTTGCCAGGTCCACCATGAAAGCGGGCTCGAAGCGCTCCTGGCAGTACCACATCACGTCACCGAGCACGAGGCGGCCCTCGGCGTCGGTGTTGATGATCTCGACGGTTTGGCCGGAATAGCTGGTCACGACGTCGCCGGGTCGCTGCGCCGTGCTGGAGGGCATGTTCTCCACCAGGCCGACCAGGCCCACCACGTCCACCTTGGCGCGGCGGCCGGCCAGGGCGGCCATCGCCCCGATCACGGCACCGGCGCCGGCCATGTCCCACTTCATGTCTTCCATGCCACCGGCCGACTTGATGGAGATGCCGCCGGTGTCGAACGTCACGCCCTTGCCGATAAAGGCGAGCGGCTTGGGCTTAGGCTCGCCCTTCTTAGCCTTGCCCTTGCCGTTGGACTTGTCCTTGTTTGAGCCGGAGGCGCCGTTCCACCGCATCACCACCATCCGCGGCTCGGTGGCGCTGCCGAGCGAGACGCCCATCAGCATGCCGAAGCCGAGCTTGTCCATCTCCTTGGGCCCGAACACCTCGACCTTCACGCCGAGCTGCTCGAGCGTGCGGCAGCGGTCGGCGAGTTCCTCGGGGAACAGCACGTTGGCGGGTTCGCTCACCAGGTCGCGCGCTAGGATCACGCCGTCGGCCACGGCCTGCAGCGGCGCCCAGGCGGCGGCGGTAGCGGCCGGGTCGGCGCAGAGCAGGGTGAGCGCGGTCAGCTTCGGCTTGTCCTCGGCCTTCTCCTTAGTGCGGTATTTGTCGAAGCGATAGGCGCGCAGAACCGCCCCCATGGCAGCGGCCGCGGCGTGCTCCGGCGGCAGCTCCAGCGTGGCGAGGGCCGCTTCCGGCTCGCCCGCGAGCGCTTGGGCGGCGCTGCCACCGGCCTCCTCGACGGCGTGGGGCGTGAGGTCGTCCAGCTTGCCCAGGCCCACCACGACCACGCGCGACAACCCGGCGCCGGGCGCCAGCACGGTGCAGGAGGAACCCTTCTTTCCGGTGAACCTGGCGGCGGCCAAAGCGCGCTGCACGGCCCCATCGGTGCGGCGGTCGAGCTCGGCGGCCAATGCGGCGGGCTGCGCGCCTTCGCCGACCAGCAGGGCGATCGCTCCCGAGCCGGGCAGCACAGCGGAGGCAAAATCGATAGCGAGCATCAGCAGGTTCCTGAAAGCAGCCGAGACGGGAGACTGTAGCAGCGGCGGCACGCTTTGCCAGAGCGGCAGCGCCGACCCATAGTGATGCGATGGACGACCATGCCCTGCTTGCCCTGGCGGCCGACCTGGCCCTGCGCGCGGCCGACGTCATCACCGCCATCCGCGCGCGCGGGTTCCAGACGCTGCGCAAGGGCGACGACAGCCCGGTCACCGAGGCCGACCACGCGGCGGAGGCGCTGATCGCCGCCGGGTTGCGCCAGGCCACCCCGGCCATCCAGGTGATCGCGGAGGAGGAAGCGGCCGCCGGGCTCGCCCACACGGTGGCGGCGGATTACTGGCTGGTGGACCCGCTGGACGGCACGCGCGAGTTCGCCGCCGGGCGCGACCAGTTCACCGTCAACATCGGCCTGGTGCGCCATGATGTGCCCGTGCTCGGCGTGGTCGCGGTGCCGGCCCTGGGGGAGCTGTTCGGCGGCATTGTCGGCCGCGGCGCCTGGAAGCGCACGGCGGCAGGGCAGCAGCCAGTCGCCACCCGCGCCGTGCCGCCGGAAGGGCTGACGGTTGTGGCCTCGCGCCACTACGCCAGCGACGCCAAACTGGCCGAGCTGCTGGGCGGCCTGCCAGTGGCGAGCGTGGCCAATTACGGCTCGGCGCTGAAGATCGTGCGGGTGGCGGAGGGCGCGGCTGACTTCTACCCCCGGCTCGGCCGCACCATGGAATGGGACACGGCGGGGCCGCAGGCGGTGCTGGAGGCGGCCGGCGGGCGGCTGGTGGACACGGCGGGGCAGGCGCTGCGCTACGGCAAGCCGGCCTGGGAAAACCCGCCGTTCTTCTGCCACGGCCGGTGACGCAGCGCCTGCAGCCCGGTGACCCGGCGGCCGCGGCCTTGCTGCTGGCCGGCGAGCTGGTCGCCTTCCCCACCGAAACCGTCTACGGCCTGGGCGCCGACGCCACCCGCAACACGGCCGTGGCCGCGGTGTTCGCCGCCAAGGGCCGGCCGCACTTCAATCCGCTGATCTGCCACTACCCGGAGGCGGCGGCGGCGTTCCGCCATGTCGAGCCCTCGCCGGTCGCCGAGCGTCTGGCCGCCGCGTTCTGGCCCGGCCCGCTCACCATGGTGTTGCCGCGGCGCATCACCTGCCCAGTGGCGCTGCTGGCGGGCGCGGGGCTGGAGACGCTGGCGGTGCGGGTGCCGTCGCATCCGGTGGCGCTGGCGCTGCTGCGCGCGGTGGGGCGGCCGGTGGCGGCGCCCTCGGCCAACCGGTCGGGCTCGGTGTCCCCCACCACGGCGGACCATGTGGTTGAGGGATTGGCGGGGCGCATCGCCGCGGTGGTCGATGGCGGGCCGTGCGCGGTGGGGCTGGAGTCGACGGTGCTGGACCTGACCGGCTCGGCGCCGTTCCTGCTGCGGCCCGGCGGGGTGGCGGTGGAAGCGATCGAGGCGCTGCTGGGGCCGATCGGGCGCGGCATCACGCCGGCTGCGGCCGAAGCGTCCCGCTCGTTGCGCTCGCCCGGCCTGCTGGTGTCGCACTATGCGCCGGGCCTGCCGGTGCGGTTGGACGCGAGCGCCGTGGGCGCGGACGAGGCGCTGCTGGCGTTCGGCCCGCCGCTGCCGGGCGCGGGCGCGGTGTTCCAGCTCAGCCTGGCGGGCGACACGGTGGAGGCGGCGTCCCGCCTGTTCGCCGGGTTGCGCGCGCTGGACGCGCAGGGGCAGGGCGCCGGGCTGCGGGGCATTGCCGCGATGCCGATCCCGGCGACAGGGCTGGGGGCCGCGATCCAGGACCGCCTGCAGCGCGCCGCCGCCCCGCGCTGACTTCGGCGCCAGAACGAGCAGCCCTCAGCCTTCCGCCAGCACCTCGCGGCTGGCGCGCACGCGTTCGACCCGGCGGCCGTCCACCGACTGCACCTCGAACAGCCAGCCGGCGAACACGACCTTGTCGCCGGGCCGGGGCACCCGGCGCAGGAGGGCGAGCAGCAGGCCGGCGGTGGTGTGATAGCTGCCCTCGGCCGGCAAGTCGGGCAGCGCGAGGCGGGACTTGAGTTCGTCGACCGGCATCATGCCGTCCACCACCAGAGTGCCGGGGATGGCCTCGGTGTCGGGCGTGTTGCTGGGATGCACGTCGCTCACCTCGCCCACGATGGCCTCGAGCACGTCGGCGGCCGTCACCATGCCTTCGAAGCTGCCGTATTCGTCCATTACCAGCGCGAGGCCGAGCGGGTCGGGCTTGAGGCGCTCGAGCGCGTCGAGGGCGGAGATGGTGTCCGGCACCACCATGGGCTGGCGCAGCGCGGCCGAAACCGACAGGTCGCCGCCGCCGAGCAGCCGGTCCAGGATGTCCTTGGCCTGCACCACGCCCACCACGTTGTCGACCGAGCCGTCGCACACCACGAAGCGGCTGTGCGGCGCGCCCTTGAGCGCCATGACGATGTCGCGCCGGGAGTGCGTGCGGTCGATGAAGGCGATCTCGTTGCGCGGGGTCATGATGGCGCGGACTGGCTTGTCGGCCAGGCGCAGCAGCCGCTCGATCATGTCGCGCTCGCCGACTTCGAGCACGCCGGCCTGGGCGCCCTCGGCGAGCAGGGCCTTGAGCTCCTCCTCGGTCACCAACGGCGATTCGGTCCGGCCGCTGCCGATCAGCCGCAGCACCAGGCTGGTGGAGATGCCCAGCACCCAGACGAACGGCTGCACGATGCGGGTGAGGGCCGCGAGCGGGCGGGCGACGCCGGCGGCCACCAGTTCGGGCCGGCGCAGCGCCAGTTGCTTGGGCACCAGCTCGCCCAGCACCAGGGTTAGGTAGGTGGTGACCAGCACGGTGATCAGCAGCGCCAGTTCGGAGGCGAAGGGCTGCAGCAGCGGCACTGCCTCGATCAGCGGTTGCAGCCGCCGGGCCAGCCGGGCGGCGCCGAACGTGCCGGTGAGGATGCCCACCAGCGTCATGCCCACTTGCACGGTAGGCAGGAAGCGCTGGGCATCCTCGGACAGGAACAGCGCGGTGCTGGCGCCGGGGACGCGCTTTCGTTCCAGCACCATGAGGCGGGCGCGGCGGACCGAAACCAGGGCGAGTTCACTGAGCGCGAACAGGCCGTTGAGCAGGATCAGCAGCAGGGCGGTGCCGATTTCGAGTGCGGGGATCATGGCCCACCCTACTGCCGCGAAGGGCTGGGCGGCAAAGCATGTGGGTGGGCGGAGGCGTCCAAGGGTGGCAAGCTGCCGCGATGCAAAGACCCCTCCCCCTGCTCGCCCTCTTGCTCGGCGTGGCCGGGCTGCTTCCCTTCCTGGGCTGCGGGCTGCTGGCGGTGCGCCCGGCCAGCGACCCGGTCGACGCGCGCGGGCTGTTGGCGCTGATCGCCTATGGCGCGGTGATCCTGGCCTTCCTCGGCGGGGTGCACTGGGGCTTCGCCCTGCCCGACGCGTCCGGCCGGGCGGAGCGCCAGCGGCTGTCGCTAGGGGTGGTGCCGTCGCTGGTGGGATGGGTGGCGCTGCTGATCGCCATTGCCGATGCGGCGGATGCGGCGTTGGTCGTGCTGGCGTTGGGCTTCGTCGGCCTCACCATCGTGGAAGCGCGGGCAGCGCGGGCCGGGCTGATGCCGCGCAGCTACATGGCGCTGCGCTACGGCCTGTCGGGCGTGGTGGTGACGGTGCTGCTGCTGGTGTTGGTGCTGCGAGTGGCGGGCGGGCATATCGCGGCCTGGTAGCAGGCGGCTTCACGCAATCGCTAACGTAACATTAATCTTTTCTCTTTTCTTAGACAATGGTTACAGCCTATGGTGGCGCGCATTCACGAGGATCGCACCATGTCCGAGCAGGTCAGCGCCCAGATCATCCCCTTCCCGCGCCGTGCGGACCCGGCGTTGCCGCCGGTGGAAGGCCCGCAACGTTTGTCCAACGCATTGACAACATTGGCCCAGGCGATGGCGGATCAGCAGGAAGCGGTCGCGGTGTGGCGCGATGCGGTGAAAAACATGGCATCCCAGATGCGTCATTTGAGCGACAATCTGGCCGACACCCGGATCAAGGTCGCTAAGAACGATTAACCAGCCGAGTCCCGGTTCGACGCCACTGAGAGGTTGCGTCGATCGGGCCTACTATTCTGGTTGGTAGCGCCTATAACCCCTGGTATGAACTCAAGCATCGCCGGGCTGTCGTTGCGAGACCTGCAATATGCCGTGGCGGTGGCGGAAACGCGGCATTTTGGCCGTGCCGCCACGCGCTGCGCGGTCAGCCAGCCCGCCCTGAGCGAGCAAATCCGCAAGCTCGAGGCGGTGCTGGGCAGCCCGCTGTTTGAGCGCGGCCACAAGGGCGTCCAGATCACCAGCAATGGCGCCCGCTTGCTGCAGCAGGCCAGCCGGGTGCTGGCGGAGGCGCACGGGCTGCTGGAAATGGCGCGCGACGCCGCCGACAGCGCGGTCAGCACACTGCGGCTGGCCGCGATCCAAACGCTAGGCCCGTATTACTTGCCGCTGCTGCTGCGCCAAGTGCGCGCGGCACTGCCTGGCCTGATGCTGCGGCTGGCCGAGGGACAGACCGAGGCGCTGGTGGACTCACTGCGCGGCGGCACCACGGATGCCATCCTGGCGGCGCTGCCCTTGCCGGCGGAAGGGCTGCGCAGTTCGGCGCTGTTCTGGGAGCCGTTCGTACTGGTGTGCCCGGCCGGCCACCGCCTGGCCACCCTGCCCCGGCTGCATCTGCCCGACCTGGCGGCCGACGACCTCATCCTGCTCGAGGAGGGCCACTGCCTTCGCGACCAGGCGTTGTCGCTTTGCGCCGGGGCTGCGCCGGAAGTCCGCCACGCCACCAGCATCGAGACGTTATGGCACATGATCGCCGCCGGCGAGGGTTACTCGCTGCTGCCCGCCCTGAGCCTGACGGGCCGGCAGGCGGTGGCGGGGCTGGTCACGTGCCGCCCGCTGCCCGACCCGGAGGCGGGGCGCATGATCGCTCTGGCCTGGCGCACGACCGACCCGCGCGGCGGCGACCTGGCCAAGCTGGCCGAGCAGTTGCGCGCCGACCTGCCCGCCGGAGTACTCCCGGCGAGTGCTAGGCCTGCTTGACCAGCATGGCTTGCGAGCTGGCCAGCTCGATGACGCGCTCGCTGCGCCCGACCAGGAACTCCGCGAACGCAGCGCGAACACCGTCCAAATAAGAGTAATCGTGCGTCAGGATGATGCCGCCGGGCAGCATGCGGGGGTAGAAGTAGTCCAAGCAAGCCCGGGTGCTGGTCTTGAGGTCGACGTCCAGGTGGACGAAGGAAAACCGGCGCTCGCCGCAATCCGCCGCCGTGCTGGGGAACATGCCGGGATAGTAGCAGACGTTGGCCTGGTCGCCGAGGAAGGCGCGCACGGAGGCCAGCGTCGCGGCGTAGTGGCCCTTGCGCATGCGGGTGTGCTCGGTGGCGTCCGGCGCCGGCAGGCCCTCGAAGGTGTCGAACAGATGCAGCTTCACCCCGCCGCTGGCCGTGCTGATGATCTTGGCCGAGCAACCCTGGTAGACGCCGACCTCCGCCATCTCACCGCCCAGCGCGCTCTGGGCCCGGGCGAGCGAGAACACGGTGAACGCCTCGTTGCCGCTGAGCAGCGACTCGCGCGCCGCCCGGGCCTGCTTGATGGCCGCGACCACCGCCGGGTCCTTGTGGCCGGACAGGATGGCCAGTTCGAGCCGGGCCAGCAGGCCGATCGAAAGCGAGCGGACCAGCCGGCTGGCGGCGATCAGGCGGTGCAGCATTGCACTATCGAAGCGCTGGCGGGGTGGCAGGACGGGACGGGGAAGGCGCGTGGCCGGGTCGACTTTTCGGTTTGAAATAACAAATGTCCTGTTTGTGAACCCGGCTCTCAACGCGGAGCAGCAACGATACGTTCCCCAACGCCAGCGCCGCGGATGACAGCCGTATTAGGTGTCCGGATTAGGTGTCCGGCGTCAAAGGCCCAACCCGGGTGCCAGCACGTGGACCAGCAGCAGCACGAAGAACACGACGAGCAGCACCCGGATCACGCCGCCGAACAGGCGCAGGACCAGGATGATCAGCGCCACGTTGATGATCAGCAACAAGACGCGCTGCGCGTCCGCCGGGATGCCGAGCCGCCCCAAATCCTGGCGCAGCGCCGTGTCGATCACCGCCAGCACGGAGCTGAGGGCGTGCAGGCTGGCGCGAAACCAGCTCACCAGCGTTGCGAGGGCCTGGCTGACCAACGGTGAGATGCTCCAAAGGGTTCGGCGCTTCTATCCGGGTGCCGCCGGCTTGTCACCGCAGCGTGGCGCAAAGGCGGGCGGTAACAGGAGCTTGGCTTGACCCCGGCATGGTCTGCGCGCCAACCAAATCCATGCTCAACTGGTTCGAACGCATCCTCACGCCCACCGCGCCGCCACCCGGGGGCGAGCCGCCCGCCCGACTGGCCGCGTTCTATTGGCACTTCATCCGCCAATCCCGCGTGCTTGTGGCGGCGCTGTTTGCCGTCGGCACGCTCACCGCGCTGGTGGACAGCCTGATCCCCGCCTTCCTCGGCCACGTCGTGTCGCTCATGACGCGGTTCTCCGCGGCCGAACTGTGGCCGCAGGCGGGTGGCCAGTTGCTCGGCATGGCCGCCGTGCTGCTGATCGTGCGGCCCGGCTTCCTGCTGCTGCGCAACCTCGTCACCAACCAGGCGATCGCCCCCGGCATGACCAACCTGGTGCGCTGGCAGAGCCATTGGCACGTGGTGCGGCAGAGCTGGACGTTCTTCCAGAACGATTTCGCCGGGCGGATCGCCAACCGGGTGATGCAGGTGGGGCCGGCGCTGCGGGAGTCGGTGGTCGCGACCACCAACGCCGTTTGGTACATCGTCATCTACGGTGGCAGCGCGATGCTGCTGCTGGGGCAGGCGGATTGGCGGCTGGCGCTGCCGCTGGCGGTCTGGTTCGCGGTCTACGTGGTGCTGCTGCGCTGGTTCGTGCCGCGCGCGCGGGAGCGGTCACGGCGCACGTCGGAAGCGCGCTCGAGCCTGACCGGCGGGGTGGTGGACAGCTACACCAACATCCTGACCGTGAAGCTGTTCGCGCGCGCCGTGGACGAGGACGACCACGTCGCCAAGCTGGTGGACGGCCACACCGCCTCGTACCAGAACAGCACCCGGCTGCTCACGGTTTGGGTGCTGCTGCTGCAGGTGACCAATGCCACCATGGTGGTGGCGACCACCGGCCTGTCGATCCTGCTGTGGCGGCAGGGCGCGGTCGGCGTGAGCGTGGTGGCGATGGCGCTGCCGTTGGCGTGGCAGGTCAGCAACATCGCCGGCTGGGTGTCGGACAGCGTCACCAGCATCTTCGAGAACGTCGGCATCGTGCAGGATGCGCAGCGCTCCATTGCCGTGCCGCGCCAGATGCCGGACATGGCGAACGCGCGGCCACTGATCGTGAGCGCGGGCGAGATCTCGTTCGAGGGGGTGCAGTTCGGCTACGGCACCGTGCGCGGCGTGCTGCACGGGCTGGACCTGCGGGTGGCGCCGGGCGAGCGGATCGGGCTGATCGGGCAGTCCGGAGCGGGCAAGTCCACCCTGGTGAACCTGCTGCTCGGCTTCTACGCGCCGGAAGCCGGGCGCATCGTGATCGACGGGCAGGACATCGCCCATGTCACGCAGGAGAGCCTGCGCGCGCAGATCGGCATGGTGACGCAGGACACGTCGCTGCTGCACCGGTCCATCCGCGACAACATCCGCTATGGCCGGCCGCAGGCGTCCGAGGCGGAGGTGTTGGACGCGGCCCGGCGGGCGCATGCGGCGGCGTTCATCGACACGCTGGAGGATTGGAACGGGCGGCGCGGGCTGGAGGCGCATGTGGGCGAGCGCGGGGTGAAGCTGTCCGGCGGGCAGCGGCAACGCATCGCCATCGCGCGGGTGATCCTGAAGGATGCGCCGATCCTGGTGCTGGACGAAGCCACCAGCGCGCTCGATTCCGAGGTGGAAAGCGCCATCCAGGAGCAGTTGGACGGGCTCATGGAAGGGCGCACGGTGATCGCGATCGCGCACCGCCTGTCCACCATCGCGCGGATGGACCGGCTGGTGGTGTTGGACGCCGGGCAGATCGTGGAGCAGGGCAGCCATGCCGCGTTGTTGGCGCGGGGCGGCGCCTATGCCCGGTTGTGGCACCGGCAATCCGGCGGGTTTCGCGTGGCGGAGGTCGAGAGCACAACCTGAGCGCGTAGTTGTGAACGCTTGCGTTACATTGCCGCCGCAAATCGGCCACAGGGCGTGCGTATATCAGTGGGCATGGGCGATCAACGGACCGCCCCAGGACATAGGAGTTTAGCCATGAGCCCGAAGCTCGGTTTGCTTGTCGCTGCCCCGGTGGTGTTTGGCCTGCTCAGCGCCACGCCGGCGCATGCCTATTACTATCGCCACGGCGGCTATCGCGGCGGTGGCGTGGGGCTGGGTATCGCTGGCGCCATCGTGGGCCTCGGCGTGGGCGCTGCCGTGGCCAGCGCGGTGACGCCGCGGTACTACGCTCCGCCGCCGGTGTATTACGCGCCGCCGCCGGTGGTGTATGCCCCGCCGCCGGCGTACTACGTGGCGCCGGGTTACTACCGCTAGCCCTACAGGCGACCGCACCTTGCCGGCTCCCTCTCCCGCAGGCGGGAGAGGGTTATGCGGAGCGGGTTGGGGGTTTTGCCTACCGTGCGCGGGCGGCTCCGCTGGTGAACAAGGCGGTGGCGGACTGAATCACGAGCGCCTGGTAGGCCGAGTTCAGCGTCGGGGTGTGCGAATGATAATCCCCGATGGCGCGCATCAGGTCGCCCCCGGCCTCGTTCAGGTAGGTCCGCATGATCAGGCCGCCGGCGGCGATGTTGTAGCACGGCCGGCCCAGCAGGGCGGCGCGCACGGCGTCCGGCGGTTGGCCGGTGTAGCGGGAGAGCGCCGGGATCCAGCGGGTGTTGACCTGCATCAGCCCCAAGTCCTGCGAGCCATCGGCGTTCACATGGACAGTGCTCACCTGGCCCCCTTCCACCGCATGGATAGACGGTAATACCCGCGGCGGAAGCTTGTAGATCGACGCGACTAGCGCCATGCAGGCGAGAAACGGGATGGCCATCAGGTCGCCCGCCCGCCAGATTGCAGGACACTCCCACAATGCCCAAGCCTGAGGACACCCGGCGCGACGCCGGCTTTACCTTGCTCGAAATCCTGGTGGTGATCGCCATCCTCGGCCTGTTGATCGGCCTGGTGGCGCCCGCCGTGCTGCGGCAGTTGGGTGGCGCCCGAGTCAACATCGCCAAGCAGTCGATCGAGCGGATTGGCTCCATCCTCGACCTCTACAAGCTCGACGTCGGCTCCTACCCCAGCACCGAACAGGGCTTGGTGGCGCTGTCGGAGCGGCCGACCGGGGCGGAAAACTGGAACGGCCCCTACCTCAAGGGGGAGAGCGCGCCGGTGGATGCCTGGAACCATCCCTACAGCTACCACATGCCCTCGCAGCGCACCGGCCACGACTACGACCTCTGCTCGCTCGGGCCGAGCGGCACCGGCGGCAACGACCAGATCTGTAACCCGTAACCTCCGCACCCGGCTCACGGCGGCGCGCCCAGATAGCGCCGGACCCGGGAGTTGGGGTCGGCCGAGCCGGACGGCGGCAGCGCGTTGAGCTCCTGCGGCGCCAGCGCAGCGCCCCCCAGCTCCTCGCGCAGGTCGGCGGTGAGGGAGCGGGCGTCGCGCTGGTCCTGGACGACGTGCGGGGTGATCAGCACCAGCAGTTCGGTGCGGGTGCGGGTGTTGGTCTGCTGGCTGGCGAGCACGCCGAGCAGCGGGATGTCCTTCAGCCAGGGAATGCCCGAATTCGCGCGCGAGTCGGAATCCTGGATCAACCCGGCCAGGCCGACCGTCTGGCCGTCCTGGATCACCACGCGCGAGGTAACGTTGCGCTCGTTGAAGGTGGGCGAGTTGACGCCCGTGGTGGTCACCCCGGTGGCGACCGTGCTGACCTCCTGCGAGATGTCCAGCGTCACCAGCCCGCCGCTGTTCACCCGCGGCGTCACCTGCATGATGACGCCGGTCTGCTGGTAGTTGATCGAGTTCACCACCGGGGCGCCGGAGGTGATGGTGCTGGTCGCGGTCTGGCTGAGATAGGGCACCAGGGCGCCGACCGAGAGCTGCGCCTGCTCGTTGTCCAGCACCAGCAGTTGCGGCGAGGACAGCACGCGCACCTTGGTGACGGCTTGCAGGGCGTTGAGCGCGGCGGAGGTGCCGCCCGGGCCGCTCAGCACGAAGCCCGGAAAGTTGCTGGCGAATTGCTGCGCGCTGGCGCCGAGGGACAGCGCGCCCTGCAAGCCGCCGCTGAAGAAGAACTGGGTGCCATATTGCAGGTTATCGGTGAGGTCGACCTCGGCGATGGTCGCGTCGATGCGCACCTGCAGCGGCAGGATATCGAGCTTGCGCAGCATCGCCTCTGCCGTGTCGTTCTCCTGCGGCGTGCCGTAGATCAGCAGGGCGTTGTTCTGGTTGTTGGGGATGATGCGCATGGTGTCGGCGTTGGCCGCGCCGCCGGAGCCGTTCTCCAGCCCGCCGAGCAAGGGGTTGCCAGAGGCGGGGGTCGCCGGCGTGGCGCCCGACTGCGCCGTGGTGCCGCCGCCGCCCGCCGGAGTGCCGGCCGAGCCCAGCGGGGTGGAGCCGATGCCCCCGCTGCTGCCAATACCGCCGCTGCTGCCGATGCCCCCGCCGCCGCCAAGCCCGCCGCTGCCGCCAAGCGTGCTGCCGCCGGCCGAACCGCCGCCGAGCCCGCCGCCGCCGCTAGCCTGCAGGGGAGTGATCTGGCCATGGTTGGACGGGCCGGACGGGGTCGGCTGCGCGGTCACGTTGTCCGGCGTGAAGGCTTGCTGCAGCACGTAGGCGATGTCGTTGCTGCGGCTGTTCTGCAGGTAATACACGTGCCAGGAGCGGATGGTCAGCCGGCGCTTGCGCTCCACGAGGGAGTAGATGCGACGCACCTGGTCGATGTTCGCCGGCTGGGACGACACGACCAGCACGGCGTTCACCCGCGCCATCGGGATCACCCGGACCGGGCCGGACGTGGCCGAGCCGCCGCCGCTGCTGCGCACCGCGTCCTGCAGGGCGGAGGCGAAATCCTTGGCGTCGCCGGAGGTGACGGGCAGCAGGGCGTAGGACTGGCCGGCCAGCTCGTTCACGTCGAACGCGTCGACCAGGCCGATCAGGGTCTGCCGGGTCGCCGGGTCGCCGCTGATGACGAGCGCGTTGTGCCCGGCGTCGGCGACGATGTGGCCGCCATTCTGCACGAAGGGCTGCAGAGTCTTGGCCAGGTCGTCGGCGCTGGCGTAGTGCAGCGGGATGAGCGTGGTGCCGGCGCCGCCGACGCCGTTGGCCGGCCCACCCGCCAGCCCGCCGCTGGTGGCCGCGGCGGCGGAGGGCAGCACGCGGTCGATCCCGTCGCTCTGCACCAGCGTCGCGCCGTTCTGCGCCAGCAGCGTCTGCAGCACCGGGATGAGCTGGTTGCGCGAGAGCGGCTGCGAGGTGTGCAGCGTCGCCGTGCCGCGCACCGTCGGGTCGATGGTGTAGGTCTGTCCCAGCATGGTGCCGAGGATTTGGGCGACCACCTCGCGGATGTCGGTGTCGGCGAAGTTGAGCTGGATGTCACCGCCGCCCCCATTGCCGCTGCTGCCCCGGTCCCGCAGCGAGACGTTGGTGGCGGCGCTGAGACCGTATTCCGGCGGCGGGTCGGCGGTGGGTGCGCCGGCCGAGCCGTTGATGCGCGGCGTCGCCTGCCCGGAGTTGATCGGACCCGGCGGCAGCGGGGTGAGCAGCGGGGGCGTGCTGTGGCAGGCGGTGAGCGCGGCCGCGCCCAGCCAGGCGGCCCAACGCGTCCTCACGGCCGGTTCGGCGGGCTGGGCGGGTTTGCGTAGGGCGTTGGGATCATGGGGATGCTGCCTGGAGGGTTCGGCTGTTGCGACGCTTGGAAGGCGGCCAGAGCTGCCGCCGGTCCGCCAAGCCGAGCAAAGGTGGGCTGCAGTGGTGTGGCAGGAGGCGGGTCGTTCGAATAGGCCGGCTTCACGGTGCGCGCGCCCTCCGGCCCGGCGAGGTCCACCGCGTCGGCATGGATGGCGACCACGCGCCAGGCGCCGACCGCGCCGCCCTCTGGCACCACGGTGGAGTGGTCCTCGGTGCCGGCGAAGATGGCGGCGCGGCTGCTGGGCGACACCACGATGCCGGCCAGCCGAGGCAGCCCGGCCGCGCTGGCGGCGGCGTTCGCGACGGGTGCCACGGCAGGCGGGCGGCGGTCGATGGCGAACAGCGGGCGCGCCTCGATGGTGGCGACCCAGGCCGCGACCGGCTCGGCGGCGCTGGCGGCGGCCTGCGGCGTGGTGGCCGCCGGCGGCAGCGGGATGCGGTCGCGCTTGGGGGTGGGCCGCGCCTCGAGCCCGACCACCAGCGCGAGCACGGCGGCGAGCAGCCAGAACAGGCGCGCGGGCGGAAAGCTCATGGCGCCGCCGCCGTCGTCACCGGCGCTGGAGCGTGCAGCCCGGTGACGGTGAACGCCGCCTCCATCGGGCGGGCATCGCGGCCGCCGGTGATGTCGGTCTGCCGGATGCTGACGTCGTCCACCAGCATGCGGGGGGTGGCCTGCAGAGTGGTTTGCAGCAGCCCGACCAGTTGCGGCCAGGGCGCCGACACGGTCAGCCGCACGCCGATGCGCTGATAGCCCGCCACCGGCTGCACCGGCAGGA
Source organism: Acetobacteraceae bacterium (assembly GCA_965199105.1). Classification (GTDB taxonomy): domain Bacteria; phylum Pseudomonadota; class Alphaproteobacteria; order Acetobacterales; family Acetobacteraceae; genus LMUY01. The sequence continues at coordinate 4,142,035 of CBDAQO010000002.1, forward strand.
TTTCGGCGCTCAGTACGGTGGCCCCAGCCCGCCCGGCGATGTCCTGCATGGCCTGTTGCAGCGCGGCGCCGGCGATTCCCTCGGTGGCGCCCTCGAACACCGCGCGCGGCGGCGGGGCGGCGTCGGCCTGGGCCAGTTGGCGCTGCAGTGCCGGCGCGGTGCCGGCGACCGAGATCATGCGCCCGGCGAACTGGCGGTCGCGCTCGAGCGTGTCGCTGCGGCCGGCATACCACCCCAGCACGGGTGACAGCAGGCCGAACCAGGCGATGGCGAGCGCGATGGCGGTGATGCCCAGCGCCACCGCCTGGCCGCGCCGCCCGGTCGGGAGGGTGTCGCCCGCCATCAGGGCTTCAATCGCACGCGGATGGAGAACAGGTCGGCCTTGTCGCCGATGCGGGTGATCGGGGCGTCGAACGCCGGGTCCTGCAGGTCGGGGTCGGCGGCGAGCGTGTTGATGAGGCGGGTGGCCGCGGCCGAGCGGCCGGACAGCGACATCTGCCGCTCGCGCAGGGTGAACGCCATCAGGTAGGTGTCGTCGGGCAGCGCCGCGGTGACGGCGGCCAGCGCGCGCAGCGGATTGCCGACGCGTGCGGTCTCGGCGGAGAACAGGTCGGCGCCGCTGACCGTGGCGGCCAGGCGGCGGCGCAGCGCCTCAACCACCGCCACCGCCGGGCGCTGCCTGGCGATCACCCGCTCGGCCGCATGGATGGCGAGTTCCTGCCGCACGATGGGCAGCAGGCAGGCGGTGAGCGCCAGGATGACGCACAGCCCGGCGGCGATCTGGGCGCCGCGCCCGGTGCTGTGCCCGGCCTCGGGCGAGGCCAGCGACAGGTGTTCCACGCCGCGGGCGCTGGCGACTTCCAAGGCCTGCGGGCGCAACCCGGCGGCCTCCACCGCGGCCAGCACCGCCGCCACCGCCGCCTTCGGCACCAGCAGCAGGCGCAGGAACAACCGCCCGGCCGCGCGGTCCCGCCGCTCGATGCGCCAGCCCCAGAACAGCTCCTCGGCGCGGAACGGCGTGAGGCGGTCCATCTCGTTGCGCAGCACCGCGGCCAGCTCGGTCTCGGCAGCCAGCGGCAGGTTCACCGACTGCTCCAGCAGGGCGCCGGCGGGCGGCCGCAGCACGGAGGGAGCGCCGCGGGCGGCGGGCAGCCGCAGCCTCTCGCTGCCGGGCCGAACCAGACCAAGCGGCGTCTCCTCGCCGCGGCGGCGCAATGAAGCGGCCAGGCCAGCCGGCGTGTTTTCCAATACCATGGCGGTAGCATAGCGGGTGCGAGCGGCCAATCGCTCCGGCACCAGGCTCCGCATTTGCTCAACCCACCAGGTTAGATAGTCTTGCAACATATCAGCAACATTGACGCCCACGGTCCCCTGATCGGGCCATTTGCTCGCACGACATGCGGCTTATTAGCCGCAGCCGAGGCGAATACCAACTCGTACTTGCGGGTTTCAGCCGCCGACCGGCAACCGCTCCGTATTGGCAATGATATCCGGCCAGCTTTGGTGACTATCGTCGGCAAAGCGCAGACGGATGCGAACCAAAGGCGGGATGCCCTGCTCCGACCAGGTGGACGACCATGTCCCGGCGCCGCCCTGGCCATGAGTCCAGTAGGCGAAATCGACGCCCTGCACCCCGGTGAGCAGCACCTCCGTGCTGACCGGCGGACCGGGCCGCAGGCGGACCGCGTGGATCACCGGTTGCCAACGCAGGACCAGGCGATGCTGGCTGTCCACGCCGAGGGCGACGCTGGCGTTGCCGTCCTGGCCGAGCCCGGCGGCGGCGCGGCCGAGGTCGGTGACGAAGCCGAACGCGTGGCCCTCGCCGGTGACCAGAGGCCTCTCCTGCGCGCTGCCGGGGTCCATCTCGGCCACCAGGTTGCGCAGCACGCGATCGGTAGCGCCAAAGTCGGCTTGCGCGGCGATGAGGCGGGCTTGGGTGTCCTGCGCGCGCAGGCCGAAGCGCAGCCCACCAACCAGGCCGGCGAGCACGAAGCCGAACACCACGAGGGCGACCAGCAGTTCGAGCAGGGTGAAGCCGCGCTCGCTGCGGACAGCGTCCTCGCCCGGGCGGGGCAAAGCGCCCTCACCCCGGCCCTCTCCCGCGGGCGGGAGAGGGAGACGGCTGCGGGCGAGTTTGCTGTTGGCGCCCCCACCCAATCCTCTCCCAAGCGGAGAGGGCTTCTTGTCGCGGCCTTGGACGCGGGCCGGGATGGGTGTCAGGCGGACTTCGCCATGATCTCGTCGGCGATGTTGCGGGGCACCGGGTCGTAGTGGTGGAACTGCATGGTGAACGAGGCGCGGCCCTTGGTCATCGAGCGCAGGTCCGAGATGTAGCCGAACATCTCCTTGAGCGGCACGCCGGCCCGCACCGTGACCGTCGAGCCAGCCGATTCCTGGTTCTGGATCATGCCGCGGCGACGGTTCAGGTCTCCCACCACGTCGCCCACATGGTCCTGCGGGGTGGTGACCTCCACGTCCATGATCGGCTCGAGGATGATCGGGCTGGCCTTCTTCATGCCTTCGCGGAAGCACGCCTTGGCCGCGATCTCGAACGCCAGCGCGCTCGAGTCCACGTCGTGGTACTTGCCGTCGATCAGCGTGTACTTGAAATCCACCGTCTGGAAGCCGGCCAGCACCCCGGTGTCGGACTGCACGCGGATGCCCTTTTCCACCGCCGGGACGTATTCCCGCGGCACCGAGCCGCCCACGGTCTTGTTCTCGAACACGACGCCCTGGTTCCGCTCCAGCGGCTCGAACACGATCTTCACCTCGGCATACTGGCCCGAGCCGCCGGTCTGCTTCTTGTGGGTGTAGGTTTCGGTATGCGGGCGGCTGATGGTCTCGCGGTAGGCCACCTGCGGCGCACCGATGTTGGCCTCCACGCCGTATTCGCGACGCAGCCGGTCGATGATGATCTCAAGGTGTAGCTCGCCCATGCCGGACAGGATGGTCTGGCCGGTCTCCTGGTCGGTCTTCAGCCGCAGCGACGGGTCCTCGCCAGCCAGCTTCTGCAGGCCGATGGTCATCTTCTCGACGCTGTCCTTGGTCTTGGGCTCGACCGAAATGTCGATCACCGGCACTGGGAAGGCCATGCGCTCCAGCACCACCGGGTCGTCGGCAGAGGCGAGCGTGTCACCGGTCGCGGTGTCCTTCAGGCCCACGAAGGCGGCGATGTCGCCGGCGTGCACCTCCTTGATCTCGGCGCGCTTGTCCGCATGCATCTGGAACATGCGGCCGATGCGCTCCTTGCTGTCCTTGGTGGTGTTCATGACGGTGTCGCCGCTCTTCAGCGTGCCGGCATAGACGCGCACGAAGGTCAGCGTGCCGTATTTGTCGTTGATGATCTTGAAGGCCAGGCCGGCGAACGGTGCGGCCGGGTCGGCCTTGATACGGCGGCGATCGCTATGCTCGCCGTCCTCCTCGCCTTCCTCGGCCGCGACCGAGATGCCAGGCACGTCCACCGGGGACGGCAGGTAGTCGAGCACGGCGTCCAGCAACGGCTGCACGCCCTTGTTCTTGAACGCGGTGCCGCACAGCACGGGGCGGAAGGCGCCGATGATGGCGCCCTTCTTGATGGCGCGCTTGAGGGTGGCGACGGCCACGTCCCCCTTGTCGAAATACTCCTCCATGCCCTCGTCGTCGACCGATAGCGCGGTGTCGAGCAGGGTCTGGCGGTATTCCTTGGCCTTCTCCACCAGGTCGGCCGGGATTTCCTCGTCATGGAACTTGGCGCCCAACTCGCCGCCTTCCCAGACGATGGCCTTCATCTCCACCAAATCCACCACGCCGATGAACTGGTCCTCGACGCCGATCGGGAGCTGCAGCGGCAGCGCCACGATGTCGAGCTTCTCCTTCAGCGTGTCGAACGCGCGGTAGAAGTCCGCACCCGTCCGGTCCAGCTTGTTGATGAAGATCACACGCGGAACGTTGTAGCGGTCGGCCAGGCGCCAGTTGGTCTCGGACTGCGGCTGCACGCCGGCCACGCCCTCGATGATGAACACGGCGCCGTCCAGCACGCGCAGGGAGCGGTTCACCTCGATGTTGAAGTCGATGTGGCCCGGCGTGTCGATGATGTTGATGCGGTGGTCCTTCCACTCGCACGTCACCGCGGCGGAGGTGATGGTAATGCCGCGCTCACGCTCCTGCTCCATGTAGTCGGTGGTGGTGTTGCCGTCGTGCACTTCGCCGATGCGGTGCGACATGCCGGTATAGTAGAGGATGCGCTCGGTCGTGGTGGTCTTGCCCGCGTCGATGTGCGCGGTGATGCCGATGTTACGAATCCGATCGAGCGAGTTATCCGCCACGGGGTGATCCTCCATGCCGCGGCGGGCGACGACGAGCCCCGTGCCCGCGCGCCCTGCCACGTTCCGGCGCAATGCCGGGTCAATATCTGGGGTGCAAATGCGCTAGAAGGGGCAATTTTGCAAGTCGCAAGGCCATCGGGGCGGCGCACCGCTTCTTACGATCGGTTACTCACCCGTTACCGCTGCTGGGTTATACCAGGGTCCATGGATAATCACGCCGCGCAAGCCTTGATCCGCTTCGGCCTGGGCCGCCGAGGGAGTGAGTTGTTGCCGGCCGACCCGGCGGCCTGGCTGCTGAACCAGTTGGGCGGGCCTGATCCGGGGCCAGCCGGGCCGAGCCTGGCAGACGGCTTCGCCGCGTTGCGGCAGGACAACCAGGCGCGCCGCGACCGCAAGGCCGACCAGGCGGCGGCCCAGGGTGGCGGCCAAGCTGCGCCCCAGGCTGGCACGCAGGCGGCGCCCACCCCAGCCGCAGCGGACGCGAGCCAGCCGGCGGAACGGCCGCATGCCACGCGGGACCTGTTCAAGGGCGAGATCGACGCGCTGGTGGATCAGGCGCTCACCACCCAGACGCCGTTTCGCGAGCGGCTGGTGTGGTTCTGGGCCAACCACTTCACCGTCAGCGTGCGCGCCGGGCGGACGGCGGCGGTGATCGGCGATTTCGTCCGCACCGCCATCCGCCCCAACGTGACCGGGTCGTTCCACGACATGCTGCTGGCGGTGATGCGGCACCCGGCGATGCTGATGTACCTGGACAACGGGCGGTCGTTCGGCCCCACCAGCGTGGCCGGGCTGCGGCAGAACAAAGGCCTGAACGAGAACCTGGCCCGCGAGTCGCTCGAGCTGCACACGGTGAGCACCGCGTCCGGCTACAGCCAGGCCGACGTGACCAACTACGCCAAGATCCTCACCGGCTGGTCGGTCTCGCCCGGGCAAGACGGGTCGGCGGCCGGGTTCATGTTCCGCCCGCAAATGCACGAACCGGGCGAGCAGGCGGTGTTGGGGCAGAGCTTTCCGCCCGACGAGGCGGGCGGGCTGGCGGCGCTGGCGTTCCTCGCCCAGCACCCCGCCACCTACCGCCATCTGGCCACCAAGCTGGTGCGGCATTTCGTGGCCGACGCGCCGCCCGACGCGGCCGTGCAGGCGGTGGCCGCGGTGTTGCACGACACCGGGGGCAATCTGGGCGCGGCCGCCGCGGCGCTGGTGAAGCTGCCGCAAGCCTGGCAGCCGCTGACGAAGCTGCGCACCCCGCAGGACCTCGTTCTGGCCACGCTGCGCGCCGCCGACCTGCCGGCGGACAAGCGGCCGGATGGCGCGGCCATCATGCGCGGGCTGGGCCAGCCAATGTTCGACGCGCCGTTCCCGATCGGCTGGCCCGACACCGCGGCGGATTGGGCCGGGCCGGAGGCGATGGTCCGCCGGGTCGACTGGGCCTACGGCTTTGCCGGCCGCGCCGACATGCTCGACCCGGCGAGTGTGGCCGAAGTGAGCCTCGGCCCGCTGCTGACCGACGACACCGGCCAAGCTATCCGCCGCGCCGGCTCCCGCCGCGACGGGCTTACCCTGCTGTTCACCTCACCCGAGTTCCAGAGGCGCTGATGCACGCATCCTTCCTCACCCGCCGCTCTGCCCTGCTCGGCCTGGGGGCGGCGTTCTCGCTCGGCCGGGTGTCGCTGGCGCTGGCCGCCGCCCCCACCAACGCGCGCTTCGTCGTGGTGCTGATGCGCGGCGCGTTGGACGGGATGGCCGCGGTGGTGCCGTATGGCGACCCCAACCTGGCCACGCTGCGCGCCCCGCTGATCCCAGCGGCGGTGGGCAGCGAGGGCGGCATGGCGGATTTGGGCGGCTTCTTCGGCCTGCATCCGGCAATGCCGCAGATGGCGGCGATGTATCAGGCGGGCGAGCTGCTGCCGGTGCATGCCGCGTCGGGCCACTATCGCAGCCGCAGCCACTTCGAGGCGCAGGACTACATGGAGAGCGGCGCCGACCAGCGGCTCAACAGCGGCTGGCTGAATCGCGCCGTGCTGGCGATGCCCAAGCCGCCGGGGCCGGAGGCGGCGCTCTCCGTGGGCGCCACCACCCCCCTGCTGATGCGCGGGCCGGCGAGCGTGGCGGCCTGGGCGCCCCCCGGCTTTGGCACCCCGGACGCCGACCTCTACGCCCGCATCGCCGCGCTCAATGCCGTCGACCCGGTGGTGGGGCCAGCGCTGGCCGAGGGCTTGCGGGACCGCGGCTTTTCCGCCGCCACGCTGGCCGGGACGCAGAAGCCGCAAAACGCCTACGCCTTCGCCTCCCTCGCCGAAATGGCCGGCAGGCTGTTGGCCGCGCCGACCGGCCCGCGAGTGGCCGCGCTGGAGATCGGCGGCTGGGACACCCATGCCGACCAGATGCGCCGGCTGAACCAGCCGTTGGGCCAGTTGGACGCCGGGTTGGCCGCGCTGAAGGCCGCGATGGGCGACACCTGGAACCAGACCGCCGTGCTGGTGATTACCGAGTTCGGCCGCACCGCCCACATCAACGGCACTGGCGGCACCGACCACGGCACCGGGACGGTCGCCTTCATCGCCGGCGGCCGGGTGGCGGGCGGGCGCGTGCTGGCGGATTGGCCCGGCCTGGCCGCGGGCCGCCTGTTCGAGGACCGCGACCTGCAGCCGACGCGCGACGTCCGCTCGTTGGCAATGGGCCTGCTGGTGTCCCATCTCGGGCTGCCGCCGGGCGCCATGGCCGCCATCTTCCCGGGCAGCGCGGGCGTTGCGCCGGAGAGCGGGCTGGTGCGGGTGTAGCGTCCGCCGCCAAAGTTCGCCGCCCTTGTGAGGGACGTCAGCGACCACGCTCGAGTCTCGCCGGCGGGTGCTCACTGCAGCGAGAAGCGAATCGGCACCGTGAGCGTGATGGTCTGACCCGGCAGCTCCGGCGGCGGGGCTGGCAGGGGCTCGGCGCGCCGCACCAGCGCCATCGCCTCCGCGTCCAGCGCTGCGGAGCCGGAACTGCGCGCGAGCCGCACCGCCAGCACCCGCCCGGCGCGGTCCATGCTGAAGGTGACGGCGGCGACGCCCTCCTCGCCGGCCGCACGGGCTACGTCCGGGTAGTGCTTGGCCCGTTGCAGTAGGCTGACCAGGCGGCCTTGCCATGCCGGCACTGCGTTGGGGTTGGAAGCGGCGGACGGCGGAGCGGCGGGCGCGGCCGATTCCGCCGAGCGCGTCGGCTCGGGGGCCGGACGGCGCACTGGGGGAGCGTTGCTGGAGCGCACGGCTTGCGGCGGCGTCGGCCGGCGCGTGGGATGGGGCAGGTCGCGGGGGCGCTCCACGGGCGCTGGAGACGGAGTTGGCGGTGGCGGCGCGGGTGGCGGCACGGGTGGCGGCGGGGGCGTGACGGCGGCGCTGGGTGGAGGGTCCGGTGGGCTCGGAGGCGCGGGCGCGGCCTGGGACGTGGCGGCTGGGCTGGCGGCCGGGGCAAGCTGCAGCTCGATCGGTGGCGATGGCGCGGGCGCTGGGTCCGCCGTGACGCTGGCCATCGCCCACAGGACGGCGCCATGGGCGCCGAGCACGAGGGCAGCGCAGGCCGCCCATCGCAGGCTCGTGTTCGAACGGGCGCTCAAGGGCTGCGGCGGGCGTCCAGTCCAACCAGCGCGACCTTGGTGAACCCCGCATCCCGCAGCCGGTTGAGCACGTCCATCAGGTCGCCATAGCCGACATCCTTGTCTGCGCGCACGAACACCGGGCCATCCGCCGCCGCGCCCGCCGCCTGCTGCAGCGCCGCCGCCAAGCCGTCCGCCGTCACGCTGGCGGCGCCCACCGCCAGGCTTCGGTCCGCCCTAATTGTCACAAACACCGGCTTGTCCGGTCGGGGCTGCGGCTGCGCGGTGGAGGATGGCAGGTTGACCGCGACGTCCACCGTGGCGAGCGGCGCCGCCACCATGAAGATGATGAGCAGCACGAGCATGACATCGATGAACGGGGTGACGTTGATCTCGTGCGCCTCCGCCATGTCGTCGTCATCCTGGCCGAGCTGGATCATCGTGCCACGTGGCCGAACTCAGAGCGGTCGAGATCGCGGGACAGCAGGCGCATGACCTCCGCCACCGCGTCCGCCAGCACGGCGCGGTGCGCGGTCACGCCGCGGGCGAACAGGTTGTAGATCACCACCGCCGGGATCGCCGCCACCAAGCCGACCGCGGTGGCGAGCAGGGCCTCCGCGATGCCGGGTGCAACGACCGCGAGGTTGGTGGTTTGCGCGTGGGAGATGCCGATGAAGCTGCGCATGATGCCCCACACGGTGCCGAACAGGCCGACGAACGGGCTGACCGAGCCGATCGTCGCCAGCAGCCCGGTGCCGGCCGACATGCGGCGACCCGCCGCGTTCAGCTCCCGCTCGAGCCGCCAGGCGGCACGCTGTTCGATGCCGCCATGGCGCGCAAGGCCGGCGGAGGCGTGCTGTTCATGCGCCGCCACCTGCAGCATAGCACCGCATTCGGAGCCGCCCGGAATGGCGCCGGCCGCGCCGACCAGGTCGATAGCCCGACGCAGCGTGGCGCGGCCGGTCCTGGCGGCGCGGCCGGCCCGGAGCAGTTGCAAGCCTTTCGCCAGGCCGATGGTCCAGGTCAGCACCGACGCCAGCAGCAGCAGGCCCAGCACGCCCTGCACCACCGGGTCGGCATGGGCCACCATGCCCCAAGGCGACAGGTCCTGCGGCAGAGCGGTGGTGGGCGGTGCGGCTTGCGCCATGCTGGTGGCCGGCAGCAAGGCCAGGGCTGCCGGTGCGCTCCGGCGGATGAAATATTGTATCACGGCGGGGTTCTAGAACTTTTGCGAGATGCCCGCCAGTACGGTTCGGCGCAACCCGAACTGCGGCGCGCCCACGCCGACCCCGGTGCCGTTGCGGATTTCGTATTTCTGGTCCAGCAGGTTCAGCACGTCGAGCCGCAACTGGGTCTGCCCGATATAGCCGGTCTTGATGGTCTGCACCGCCGACAGGTTGAACGTGTAGTAGCCCGGCAGCGCCTTACCGTTCGGGATGTCCTGCACCGCAGTCTGGTAGTCGGCGCGCAAGCCGCTGCCAAAGATGAAGTCGGCCGAAAGCCGGGTCGGGTGATTGGTGCCGCCATAGAGCGTGTAGGCCGCACCGCTGGATGCGGTGTATTTCTGGTCGTGGTCGAGGTGGATCCAGTGTTGGCTGATGTATTGCAGGTCGGCGGCGCTGAAGTTGAACTGGGCGGTATCGATGTCTTTGCCAATGGCGCGTGAGTTGGCGAAGTTGCCGTAGACCGACACCGGGCCGCGGTCATACGAGGTGCTGAGCTCCACGCCACTATCCTGGCCCTTGCGATAGTTGAACGCGGTGAGGATGATGGGCGCGCCGAACTGGCCCTCGTCGATCAAGTTTCGCGCCGCCTTGTAGTACGCGTCCACGCCCACGCGCCAACCTGGCAGCAGCACCTGGTCGGCGCCGACGTCGAAGTAGTTGTCCCGTTCCGATTTCACGACGTCGTCCTGCGTCACCGCGGGGGCGGCCGACGTGCCGGCGAACTGGGCGATGCTGTTGCCGGAGACCAACTCGAACGGCGGTGGCGTGAAGTAGCGCGAATAGCCGGCATGCAGCGTGGTGCCTTCGAGCGGCTTGTAGACGGTGTTGATGCGCGGGCTGACCTGGTTCTCGTTGGTATATTCGTTCACCTGGTCGAAGCGCAGGCCGTAGTTGATGGTGAGCTTAGGTGTGACCTGATACTCGTCCTGCACGTAGACGCCGAACAGGTCCCCGGTTTTGGCGCTTCCGTTATAGATGTTGAACGGCTGGTCGGACAGCGCGGCGCTGGCCCCGGTCTGCAGCGTTGAGGCCAAGCCCGACCCATTAGTGCTCACGCCGGAACTGCCCAACGCCGGCAGCACGCTCGACACCGTGTTGGAGCCGTTGCGCTCGGCGGTCACTTGAAAGCCGGCGCGGATGGTGTGCTGCGGGTCGACCTTCCAACTCGCGTCGGTCTGCTCGCCGCTAGAGAACACCGAGCGCGCGGCGGTTTGCGAGACGCCGTCGAACAGCAAATCCCCGATCGGGTCGGGCGTGTAGTAGAGGCTGCTGTAGCGCGTGAACACGGACGTCTGCAGGTCGATGGCGCCGATCTGCTTCTGCAACGACAGAATGGCGAAGTCGGTGATCTCGCGCTGGTGCTCGGTGAGGTTGGCGCTGCTGAAATTGGTGATGCCATTATCCGACAGCCCCAGCGAGGGGGTTTGATTGGGGTTATTGGGGATTTCGAAGAACTCGTTGGAGAAGCCCGTCAACAGGCTGACGCGGGTGTTGGCGTCGATCAGGCCGGAGACATGCGCCAGGCCATGCGCCTGGTTCGAGAGGTCGTGGATCGGGCTGAAACCGTCGGTCGGGTTTTCGATGCCGACGCGGTTGTGCAAGAAGTCCCCAGTGTAGAAGTAGTCGATCGCGCCGGAGGAGCCGCCATAGGAGATGCTCGGCTGGAAATAGTCCCGCGCGCCGCCGTAGATGGAGATTTCGCCGCCCGGATCGGTGCGGCCCGACTTGGTGGTGATGTCGACCACGCCCGCCGTGTCGAACCCGTATTGCGCCGGCAGCGAGCCGGTAATGAGCGACAGCGAATGGGCGAACCGCGTCTCGAGCGCCTGGCCGAACACAGCGAGGCCCTCTGGCAGTTGCACGCCGTCGAGCCGGAACTGCACTTCGTTGTGGTCGCCGCGCACGTGGATTTGGCCATACGAATCCTGCGCGACGCCGGGAGCCTGCAGCAGCGTGTCATTCAGCGGCGAGTTGTCCCCCTGCGGAAGCGTCTCGATGGCTTGGCGGCTGAAATCGTAGCGCGTGGCGCCAAGGTTGGGCTCCAACTGGCTACGTGCCTGGTCCAGCCGCTTGCTGATCACGTCCACGTCCGGCAGCGTGAGCACAGAGCCGCTGCCGTCTGCGCCGGTCCCAAGGTCGACACGCGGGCCAGCGGCTGCGGGCGCTGTGGCGGTGTCCTGCGGAGTGGCAATGAGCGCCGGGTCGGCGGCGAGCACCGAGGTGACGGACAGGGCGCCCAGGGCGCTGGTCAGCAGCAGGATACGGCGCAGTCTCATTCAATCGGTCCCCACAGGCGGGTGCGTCATCACACCGGCAAGGACGATACAACGTGTCACTAGGAGCGCAACCATGTATCAATCTGGCGACGGCCTTGCCGATACACTGTTGCAGATATACCGCGCCCCCGCCCAGCCTGCCTTGTCATGGCGGCTGATACCTCATAGCAGAAGCGCCTTGGTTCACCCGCAAGGGCCGGAGGGTGTCATGTCAAAGCTTGCCATCGTCATCGCGCTGGGCGGAGCGCTGCTCGCCGGCACAGCCTTCGCGCGTGCCCAGCCCACCCCTGCGATCCAGGTCGTGGCGGCCGAAAACTTCTATGGCGACATCGCCAAGCAGATCGGCGGCAGCGACGTGGCCGTCACCAGCATCCTGACCAACCCCGACCAGGATCCGCATTTGTTCGAGGCCAGCGCGTCCGTGGCGCGGCACCTGTCGGCGGCCCGGCTGGTGATCTACAACGGGATCGACTACGACCCCTGGGTGGCCAAGCTGCTCGGCGCAGCCAAGGCGGCCGGCCGTGCCACGATCGTCGTGGCCGACCTGGTCGGCAAGCATCCCGGCGACAACCCGCACATCTGGTACGACCCGGCGACCATGCTGGCGTTGGCAAAGGCCCTGTCCGCCGCGCTCGCCGACGCCGACCCGGCGCATGCCGCGGACTACCAGGGCAACGAGGCCAAGTTCGAGCAATCCATGCAGCCGGTCCAGGCCAAAATCAGCACGCTCCGCGCCCGGCTGCAGGGCACGCCGGCCACCGCCACCGAGCCGGTGTTCGGCTCCATGTTCGCAGCCTTGGGCATGACCGTGCGCAACGCCGCGTTCCAGCTCGCGGTGATGAACAACACCGAACCGTCGGCGTCCGACGTGGCGAGATTCGAGAACGATCTCAAGACCCACCAGGTGAAGCTGCTGGTCTACAACAGCCAGGCCAGCGACCCGGTCGCCGTGCGCATGGAAAGGCTGGCGCTGGCCGCGCAAATCCCCGTGGTGGGCGCGACCGAAACCGAGCCGCCCGGGCGGACCTATCAGGCCTGGATGCTGGGCGAGCTGGACGCCGTGGACCACGCCCTGCCGCCATGAGCGCGCTCGAGTTCCAGCACGTCGACCTGGCGCTGGGCGGCCGCATGGTGCTGGCCGGCGTGAGCCTGCGGTTCGCGCCGGGTGAGTTCGTGGGCGTGCTGGGGCCGAACGGCGCGGGCAAGACCACGCTGTTGCGCGCCGTGCTGGGGCTGGTCCGCCCCGCGTCCGGCGTGATCACCGTGCTGGGGCGCAAGGCGGCGCGCGGCAACCCGGCGGTCGGCTACATGCCGCAAACCCGCAGCGCCGCCGGCATCGCCGGGTTGAGCGGATGGGAGTTCGTGGCCGGCGTGGTGCAGGGCCATCGGCTCGGCCTGCCCTGGCGCGGCCGAGCGGCACGGGCCGAGGTGGACCGCGTGCTCGACCTGGTCGGCGCCCGCGACTTGGCCCGGCGGCCACTGGCCGAAACCTCCGGCGGCGAACGCCAGCGCCTGCTGTTCGCCCAGGCCCTGGTCGGCCGCCCGCAATTGCTGCTGCTGGATGAACCGCTGATCAGCCTCGACCCACGCCACCAGGGCGCGATGGTCGCACTCGCCAAACGCCTGCAAGTCGAGCTCGGGCTGACCGTGCTGTTCAGCGCGCACGAGCTCAACCCCCTGCTCGGCGCGATCGACCGCGTGCTCTACCTGGGCGGCGGCCAGGCGGCGCTCGGCGCTGTGGACGAGGTCATCACCGGGCCGGTCCTGTCCCGCCTCTACGGGTCAGAGATTGACGTGGTGCGGGTTGGCAGACGCATCTTCGTCATGGCCGGCCAAACCGAGGCGGAAGGCGGCCCGCATGGAAAGCATCTCGGCCATGCTTGACTACGATTTCATGCAGAACGCCTTTGCGGCGGCCACGATGGTTGCCGTCGTGTCGGGCGCAGTCGGCTACTTCCTCGTGTTGCGCGGGCAGACCTTCGCCGGCCACGCCTTGTCCCATGTCGGCTTCACAGGTGCGACCGCCGCGGTGCTGCTCGGCACCTCGCCGCTCTGGGGCCTTGTGCTGCTGACGCTAGCAGCCGGAATCGGCATGGGGTTCCTCGGCGAAAAGTTGGGCCAGCGGGACGTCGCGATCGGCATCGTGCTCGCGGTGTCGCTCGGCTTCGGCTTGCTGTTCCTGCACTTCTACACCGCCTTCGCAACCCAAGCCACGGCGCTGCTGTTCGGCAACGTGCTCGCCGTGGACATGGCAACGGTCGAAGCCCTGCTCGTGCTCGGGGCGGTCAGCCTGGTGGCGCTCGCCGTCATCTCGCGGCCGCTGCTGTTCGCCAGCTTGCAGCCGGAATTGGCCGAGGCGAAAGGGGTCTCGCTGCGCACCTATTCTGTGTTGTTCTTGGCCGTGGTGGCACTGGCCACGGCCGAATGTGCGCAGATCGTCGGCGTGTTGCTGGTGTTCACGCTCATGGTCGGCCCGGCGGCCGCAGCACAGCGGTTGACGCGCGGCGTGCTACCCGGTGTTGCGCTGTCCGTAACGCTCGCCTTGGCGCAAGCCTGGCTGGGGTTGACGCTGGCATTCTACACCGACTGGCCGACCTCGTTCTGGATCAGCCTGCTGAGCGCCGCGGTCTACCTCGCCGCGATCGCGCTGGGGACGCTGCAGCGGCGATCCCACACGCGTGCTGCGTTGCGGCATGAGGCCGGCCTGGCACGCCCCGATTAGGCGCAGCCTGACCCCGCCCTGGCTGGTGCCGCCGCCAGCGATAATGCCTCGTCAGCTCCGGTGGTAGCTGATATGCAGTATCCCCGGGCCTTGTGATGACCCGGGGCATTTGGTGGCAAGATAGGCTGACCGCATTGACCGTGAAGCCGCAGCAGAAGAAGCGCCTTGATGAGTTGGAAGCGCTGTGCCGGCAGCGCGGCGGGCGCCTCACGCCGCAACGCCGGGCCGTGCTGGAGCGGTTGTTGGTCGCCAAACGGCCACACTCCGCCTACGAACTGCGGGACTTGCTGCTCCCGCAGGACCCCTCGATCACGCCGGCCAGCGTCTATCGCTGCCTCGACTTTCTGATGGAGCACGGCTTGATCCACCGGCTCGAGACCACCCGGTCGTTCGTGGCCTGCGACCACCCCGAGCATCCCCACGCAGTGCAATTCCTGATCTGCCGGCAGTGCGGCACCGTGGTCGAAGCGGAGGACAAGCGGGTCTCGTCCGCAACGTCGAGCCTGGGCAGCCGGCTGGGGTTCGAGGTCGATCACCGCACCGTCGAGCTGACCGGAGTTTGCGCCGATTGCCAGGCGGAACCACCGGGGCGGAGCGCGCACCGGTCGTAGCCAAGGCGGCTGGGCGCAGGCGTCCGCACCCAGCCGCCATTCGCTTCAGCCGTGGCAGGTGCAGCCGGCGTGGTTGCAGCCGGCGCCGCTCTTGTGATGGTCGGCGCACGGGTCGCCGCAGTAAATCCGGCCGTCCCGCTTGACGCCCTTCTCCACTTCGACAACGCAGACGCAATCGCTGCACGCGCACTTAACCCGCTCGATCGCTACATTCATGTCACTGCTCCTTCGGTCGTTAGGTCGTCGTGGTCATGTGGCTCGGTCAGATGCTCGATCATGTTGGTCAACATCTCGCGCACGTGGCAGTCCGGAATGCTGTAATAGACCTGCTTGCCCCGGCGCCCCGCCTTCAGCAGCCGGGCGGCCCGCAGCAACCGCAAATGGTGCGACACCAGCGACTGGCTCAACGCCAAGCGACTGGTGATCTCTCCCACGCTGAGCGGCCCTTCCAGGCAACTCGACACGATGCCCAGCCGGTTGGGCTCACCCAAAAGGCGGAACATTTCGGCAAGCTCGCTGGTTTGGTCAGCTGTCAGCATATACCCTAAACACATGAACACGTCTTGTTATATGCTATGTGGTCGCCACTGTCAAACTCCCCGGTATCGGCCGCAATCGCGCCCGACGGACCCCGCTCCTTGCGCTGCAGGAAAGGTAAGGCCGCCGTCCGGTGCTCCCGAAGGCGGACGCGATTTGCCTTGACTCGCCGCAACACGCTCGATAACCATACCGTGCCGTACGGTTATCAAAGACTGCTGCAAGCGCTCAAAAGTCGATAACGGGGAACGAACCAGATGGCATTCGAGTCTGATTCCATGTCGTTGGAATGGTGCCAGCCGATCTCGCGGCACCCAGCCGCAGCCGGGCCTGAGCCGGTGCTTGCCGCGCAACAAGATGCGGAGGCGCACGCGGTGTTGGCCGGCGTGGCCGACATCGCCGGATTGCTGCGCCGCAACGCCGCCGCTGCCGATGCACAAGGCAAGCTGGCGGACGCATCGGTCGCCGCACTCCGCTCGCGAGGCCTCTGGCGCATGCGGCTCTGTCGCGAGCTGGGCGGCATGGACCTGCCGATCACCGCACAGATAACGGCGCTGGCAGCACTAGCCGCCGAAGATACTGCCAGCGCGTGGTGCACCATGGTCGCCAACAATGCCGCCGGCGTGCTGGGCGCGACCATGCCGGGCGCCGCCGTCAAGCGGGTGTTTGCCAACGGCGTGCCCGCCTGCACCACCGTGGCCGGGCCCGGCGGTGTGGCCACGCCGGTCGAAGGCGGCTTTGCATTGAGCGGAACCTGGCGCCTGGCCAGCGGCATCCATCACGCCGACTGGATCCATGCCACCGCACTGGTCGAGCGCGACCCTTCGCGCGTGTTGGCCATGGCCATCCCAGCTCGCGACGTCACGCTGCTCGATACTTGGACCGTGGTGGGCTTGGCCGGCACCGGATCCAACGACTTCACACTCAAGGAGTATTTCCTGCCCGCCGAGCTCGCCGGCCGCGAGGACGCCCCCTACCGCCAGGTGCGCGGCGCGCGCCGCTACGACCTGGTGGCGCTCGAGCATGTCGAGAGCTACGAGCATCTCGCGTTCGCGCTCGGCATCGGGCGCCGTGCGTTGCGCGAATTGCGATTGGTGTTGGCGGCGCCGGCCGGTCGCCCCGTCGCGGACCGGGAAGCGGTGCAGGCGCGCTTCGGCCAACTGGTCATCGCGCTGCAGGCGACCGAGGCGCTGGCCGATGCGCTGTATCGCCGGGTCGACGCCGAGGCCATTGGCTGCGACCAGCGCTGGTCGCAGCAAGACCGGCATCGCCCGCGCGCCTTGGCCGTGCACGCCACGCAACTGGCGCTCGACTGCGTGCACATGGCGTTTCACCGCTCCGGCGCGGCCGCGCTGCGGCGCCCCAACATCTTCGAGAAGCTGCTGCGCGACATGAGCGTTGCCGCCACCCACGCGCTCGTGGACGACGCGGCCTTCGCCACCTACGCGCAACACGTGATCGAAACCGGCGGTCCGCTGGATTTGGCCGAGCGAACGGGCGCGCCAATGGCGGGAGGGCATTGACGATGGATGCGCAAACCTATCGCGAGTTCTTCGGCCACCTTCCAACCGGCGTGACCGCCATCGTCGCAGGCGGCGCCGAAGGTCCGGTCGGGCTGGTGGTCGGCACTTTCTCATCGGTTTCGCTCGACCCGCCCTTGGTCAGCTTCATGGTGACCAACACCTCCCGATCCTGGTCGGCCGTGCGCGCCCTGGGCCGCTTCACCGCCAACATCCTGTCCAGCGACCAACGCGCGCTCAGCCAGCGGCTCGCGGGATGGTCGCCGGCCAAGTTTCGCAATGTCGAGTTCGAGGCTGGCGAAGAGCAGGTGATCCGCGGCTGCCTCGCCTGGGCCGTCTGCACGGTGGAGCGTGAAGTGCCCGCCGGCGACCACACGATCGTTCTGGCCGCGCCGCAGGAGATGACCGTAACGCGCGCGACCCGGCCATTGATCTTCTTCCAGCGCGCCTACCACCGAACCCTACCGGTCGAAGACTTCCGCGCACCGGGTTGGGCGTGACCCCCTGGCGCGGACCGGCGCGTTGCCAGCAATCCTCAAACAAGATGGAGCAAGCACGATGAACAGCCTCAGCCCGATCAGCCTCGAACCATCCCGCGAAGACCTGCTCGAGAAAGCCCGTATCGTGGGAGAACTCGCGTGGAGCCGCCGCGCCGAGGCGGAACGCGAACGCCGCATGCCCGACGAGGTGATCGACGCGCTGCGGGCCAGCCACTTGATGCGGCTGTGTCGCCACAAGCGGTGGGGCGGGGCTGAGGCTGATCCTATGACCTTTCTCGACGTCGGCCGCGAGATTGCGCGTGGCTCGGGCGCGCTCGGCTGGCTGTTCAGCGTGCTTGGTTTCCACGAGTGGTATATGAGCTTCGCCTCCGAGCAGTTGCAGCACGATGTGTGGGGCAAGGACCCGGATGCCATGGTTTGCGACTCCTACGCCGTGGTGGGCCAGACCGAACGCGTGGCCGACGGCTACACGGTCAGCGGCAACTGGCGGTTCTGCAGCGGCATCGAGTGGTCGTCGTGGATCGCGGTGGGCGGCGTCGCAGTGGCGCCGGACGGCGAGCATCCCGAGCACATCATGTTCTTCGTGCCGAAATCCGAATGCGTGATCGTGGACGACTGGAACACTATGGGCCTGCGCGGCACGGCCAGCCGCATGGTGTCGATCCAGAACGCCTTCGTGCCAGACCATCGCGCCTTCGCCATGGCGCGCAAGGCCGGGCCGGAGCGCAGCCGCGTGACCGAGGACGGGCCGCTGTGGCGCGTGCCGCTGATGACGATGCAGGGCCTGGCCATCGTCACGCCCAACACGGGATTGTCCCAGCGCATGGTGGACGAGTTCACCACCTGGACCAAGGCGCGGGTGCGCCCCTACGAGCGCAATGCTCCGGCCAAGGAAGCGCCGGCAGCGCAGCTCATCCTGGCCGAAGCGGCAACGCAGTGGGACGCGACGTGGGCGTTGGCCAAGCAATACGCGCAAGACGGTTGGGACCGCGCCATCCGTGGCGACGACTGGACGATCTCGGACGAACTGCGGGCGCAATGGTTTTCGTGGCGTGGCTATATCGGCCGCTCCTCGGTGGAGCTGAGCGACCAATTGTTCATCAGTTCGGGGGCAATGGCGCTGTTCGACACCCACCCGATGCAGCAGGTGTTCCGCGACGTGCACTCGACCGGCGTCCACATCGGCGTGGACCGGGCCGACGCCTATACCAGCCGCGGTCGGGTGGCCATGGGCTTCCAGGGCAGCGCATTCCACTAATCCCTCGACAATACTTTCAAAAGGAAACGGCGATGCTTGACAGTGTAACGCTACTGGAGACGCCGCCCACGCTGGACGCGATGCTGCAGCGGGTGCGGGGCTTGCTGCCGGCGATCCGGGAGCGCGCGGCCGAGACCGAGGAAAACCGCTCTATCCCGCGCAAGTCGGCGGAGGAGTTCCTCGAGATCGGGCTGGCGCGCGTGCTGATGCCGCGGCAGTTCGGTGGCTGGGAGATGGGCCTCAAGGCATGGGTCGAACTCTCGGTGGAAATCGCCAAGGCGGACGCGGCGCATGCCTGGTGCGCCTGCATGATCATGCACCATCCGCACTATTTGTCGCAGTTTCCGGAAGCCGCCCAAGCCGAGGTTTGGCGCAACGGGCCGGATGTCGCGATGGCGTGCACGTTCACGCCCACGTCGAAGGTGGAGCTTGTCGAGGGCGGCTATCGCATCTCCTGCGAAATCCCGTATTTGAGCGGGATCAACCATTGCTCGCGCGTCGTGGTCGCCGGCATGGTGCCGCGGCAGGACGGCCCGCCGAACTGGACGCTATTCCTGGTGCCGGCCCAGGCGTTCGAGGTCCGCGACACGTGGCACACGGCCGGCATGCGCGGCACTGGCAGCAACACCGTCGTCGTCCGGGACGTGTTCGTTCCCTACGAGCATACGCTCAAGGTGACCGACATGCGCGACCAGAGCACGCCGGGTGCCGCGCTGCACCAGACGGCGATGTTCAACGCGCCCTGGATCACCTACGCCACGCTCACCTTCCTGTCGCCAATGCTGGGCTCGGCACGGGGCGCGCTGGAGGATTATCGCCGCTGGACGGCCGAGCGGGTGAGCCTGTTCGGCGCTCCGGTGGCGCGTTACACCAGCCAGCAAGTGAACGTCGCACGCGCGGCGGCGAGCCTTGATGCGGCCGAAATGCTGATGCTGCGGTCCGCCGAAGTGGGCGAGATGCCGGCGCCAGTGTCCGAGGAATTGCGTGCGCGCTGCTACCGCGACCAGGCGCGCGCCTCGGAGCTAATCGTCGAGGCGATCGACACCGTCATGAAGATATCGGGCGCCGCCGGGTTTGCCGCGACCAGCAGCATCCAGCGTGCGTGGCGTGACGTGCACTTCGCGTCCAGCCACGTCAGCCTCAATCCGGAGACCAGCATGGCCGCCTGGGGACGCATGCAGTTCGGCCTGGAGCGCGACCCGCAACAGATGATGTTCTAGCTCTTAGCGCTCGATAAGGAGAAACCGAATGGGATCGCTCTCTAGGATCAGCCACGTGCAAGCGGCTGAGATGTCCGTGGACACGATGGTCGAGCAGATCAAGCTGCTGCTGCCCGAGTTGCAGCCGGGCTGCCTCGCGGAGGAAAAGGCCGGCCGGCTCAGCCAGGAAACCGTGACCAAGCTCGACGAAATCGGCGTGTTCCGCATCAGCATCCCGCTCGAGTATGGCGGCCTGGCGTTCTCGGTCGCCGATCAACGCCGGGTCTACACCGCGACCGGTGAAATCGCCGGGTCGACTGGCTGGGTAAGCTGGGTCACCACGACCCATGTGCGCTGGATCGCGATGTTCTCAGAGCAAGCGCGTGAGGACGTGTATGGGGCGGACTGGGTCGGCCCGCGCGTTTCCGGCGTCATCTCCGGCCATGGCCCCGGCCGCGCGCGCCGTGTGGAGGGGGGCTACATGCTGAGCGGGCGGTGGCCGTTTTGCAGTGGGTGCCGGCATACCGCCTGGTCTATCCTGGGTGCGATGGCGGAAACCGCGGACGGCGCTCCGTGCGTGATGCTGATGCTGGTGCCCGCGGCCGAGCTCGAGGTGCTGGACGACTGGGCAGTGAGCGGCATGAAGGCGAGTGGCAGCAACACGGTGCAGATCGTCGCCGAAGTGTTCGTTCCAGCGCACCGCACGCTCAGCATCAAGGACGCCTCAGACGGGAATTGGGCGTCCACGCCGCCGGCGGGCGTGCTCTACCGCAACCATTTCGTTGCGTATACGACCATCCTCTCGGGCTCGACTCCGCTTGGCATGGCGAAGGGCGCGCTGTCCTACTACAAGGCGCGCTTGGACAAGCGCGGCATCGTCGGCACCGACTACAAGGTCCAGTCGGATGCCGTCGTGACCCACCTCCAATTGGCCGAAGCGACGTCGCGGATCGATGCGGCGGAGCGGCTGCTCACCGCTGATTGCGAGGAGCTCGACCGCCGGGCTGCGACGGGAGAGCATTGCGACGATGTGTTCCAGGCGAAGCTGAAGTTCGACGTTGCGGCCTCGGTCCGCGGCTGTGCCGAAGCGATCGAGATCCTGCATCGAGGCAGCGGCGCCTCCACGATCCTGGAGGCGAACCCGATGCAGCGCTACGCCCGCGACGTTCGAGTGGCCACCGTTCACGCCCAGTTCAACTACGAGACGTGCGCGGAGAACTACGGGCGGGCGCTGTGCGGCAAGCCGTTGTTCGGCAACTTCCTGGCGTTTGAAAAACTGGCTGCCGCCTAGAGCATGATCTCTTCGATCATGCTCCGCTTGACTGAGAAAAGAGCAGCTTTATCCGAGCCTTCGGATCGCAAAGCGACTCCGATCGCTCGGATGCTGCTCTAGGGCAAACCACGACGGATCGGACGCTCCATGTGCATCGATGTACACGCGCATCACCTACCGGCGGGTTACATGGACATGCTGCGGCGCGGCGATGGCCCGGTCTTCGGCGCGCCCCAGGACGACACGACCCTGCAAGCCATGATCGAGGGCCAGGACGAACTCGGGATTACCTGCCAAATCCTGAGCACGGGTCCGAATAGTCCCTACCTACGGGACGTGGCGCAGGCCAGCGCGGCGGCGCGCGAGGTAAACGATGCCTACAAGGCCGTCGTGGAGCGCTACGCCGGCCGCTTCCAGGCGTTCGGCAGTGCACCCCTGCCGCACAGCGAGGCGGCCGCGCGTGAGTCGGTTCGTTGCCTGGACGAGCTTGGTTTTGTCGGCATGCATTTCGGTTGCTCGGCGCTTGGCTACGCGCTCGACGACCCGGCGTTCGCCGACATGTGGACCGAGCTGGATCGGCGCGGCAGCGTCATCTACGTCCACCCGGGCGGTATCTTGTGCGGCACCGAACCCGGGCTTGCCGGCATGGACGACCCGGGGATCGCCGTGACGGTCGGCAGTGCAGCGGAGCTGGCGACCGCCGCGCTCCGTATGACCAGCCTATGCCAAACGCACCCGCGCCTGAAGGTCATCATCGGTCTGCTTGGCGGCGCGTTGCCGTTCCTCGTGCAGCGGATCATCTGGCTGGGCAGCCGCTTCAAGGGCAAGTCGATCATCGCGGCCGATGCACCCGGCGACCTCTTGATCACCCGTTTGCGCCGGTTCAGCTATGACACCAACCTGCTTCCCGACCCGGCGGCCTTGTCGCTGGCGTGCGACGCCTTCGGTATCGACCGCTTGCTGTTCGGCAGCGACGCACCAGCGCTGGAACCACAGGTGACCGCTCGCTTCATGCAAGCGGCCGGGTTGGCGGCTGACGAGATGGACATCGTGCTGCGCCAAAACCCCACCCACGTGTTCGCTGATCGCCTCGGCTGAGACCCCCTCGCTTGACCTGACGCGCCCGACGCGTGAGGTGCGATTGACCACTGCAGCAAACAAAAAAAAGGAGCAGGCGATGTCGGTGGAACTGTCTGACGGCGTGATTGCCGTCACCGAGCCGGTGGATGAGCAGGTGTTCGGTGGCCTGCTGGTGCGCGTGATGGTCATTTGCGCTGCGGTCGCCTTGCTCGACGGAAGCAACACCACTTCCATCGGCGTCGCAGCCCCGCTCCTTGCCGAACACCTCGGCTTGTCACAACCCCAGCTTGGACCAATCTTCTCCGCCGCCACGTTCGGCGCGATGCTGGGCGCCTTGAGCTTCGGGCCGCTCGCCGATCGGTTCGGGCGCAAGCGCATGCTGGTGCTCGCGACGCTGATCTTCGGCCTGTTCACCATCGCGACGGCGCGCGTGGACTCATTTGGCAGCTTGCTGGTGGTGCGGTTCGCCGCCGGAATCGGCCTTGGCGGTGCCGCTCCCTGCTTCATCGCATTGGCCGCCGAATATGCGCCCAGTTCTCGCCGGGCCGTTGTGACCAGCCTAATTTGGTCCGCCTTCCCCATGGGCGTGATCCTGGGGGCCATGCTGAACGCCTACATCTTGGCCCATACCACCTGGCCCGCCATCTTCAGCGTTGGCGGAGCGATGTCGCTCATCGTCTGCCTAATCGTCCTGGTGTGGCTGCCCGAATCGCGGCACTTCCTCCTCGTGCGCAGGCCCCACTCCGATGAAATCCGCCGCATCAACGCGCGCTTAGGCTCCGCACTCGCAAGCGGCGAGCGCACCGGCGCGGCAGAGGCGAGCAGGGCGGCGTCGGGAAGCCTGTTCTGGCGTGGCCGGGCCGTCGAGACGATGTGCATCTGGGTCGCCTTCATGGCCGCCTTCGGCATGACCGCGGCGACGTTCTTCTGGTCACCGATCCTGCTGCACAACCACGGCATGTCGCTGGCCAAAGCCTCGTTGATGGTCGGTGCCGGCGCTGGCCTGGGCTCGCTCATCGGGGCGGCGAGTGCCGGCTTCCTGCTACAGCGGATCGGCCCGACCACAACGCTGGCGTCCACGTTCCTGCTCGCCACCATCACCACGGCGGCGCTGGGCTACTCGGCGAACTCAGCCCTGGCCGCGATCATCAACGTGGTCGCCAACGGCGTTCTGATCGCGGGCGTCAGCACGTCGGGCATGCTGGCGTTCAGCGCTGACTTCTACCCGGTGGAAATGAGGTCGACAGGTGTCGGCTGGGCCATGGGCTTCGGCCGCTTCGGCGAGGTGCTGACGCCCTTGCTCATCGCGGGATTGATCACCATCGATGGCGCGCTCGACGCAAGCGTGTTCCTCGTCCTGGCACTGGTCCCATTCCTCGGCGCCTTGTCCCTCCTCGTCCTGCGCAACCGGCAGCCTGCCGTGCCGCGCTTGGCCTAGAGCATGACCGCATCAAGTGAGGTCACTTGATCGGTAAACATGCTCGCCAAAACAAAGAGCTAGACCATGACCGGCGACTCTGTCTGAGCCGGTCTTGGTCTAGCCGCGCGCCTCGCTGAAACCGACGCCATCCGCTGCGGCGCCGACAGCATCACGACGCGGGCGTAGGACACGCCTCAGCGTTTGAGCGGCACGCGCTTCGTTGCGCTTGGCGTTGGCGGCTCGGGTGGGCCGTAGGCGCGGATGAACGTGTCGACCGCTGCGGCGATCGCCTCGCGCCGCTTCACCGGGAAGGCGGCGCCATACAGCGCTTCCTCGAGAAAGCCCGCCTCGATCAGGCCCTTGAACTGCAACGCCACCGTCAGCGGAGGGGCGGTTCGCAGCCGATCGAGCGTCATCAGGTGGGCGAAAAACGTCTTCAAGACCGCGATCGCCCGCCCTGGCCCTTGATCGAACAGGTGTGCGCCGAGCGGCGAGTTGGCCCCCTCCGACACCGCGGTGCGCGTGATCGCGAGCACCTCGTCGCCCAGGATGAAACCAAGATACGCCTTGGCAAAACGCTCGAGAACGCTGCGCAAATCATCCGCGCCGGGGTCGAGCATCCCCATGATCTTGTCGCCGGGCCCTTCGACGGCCGCCCTCATCGCCGCCTCGAACAACTCCTCCTTGGACTGGAAATATCCGTACAGTGTTCCCTTGGACCCGCCAAGGCGACGGGAGATCATCGCCATGGTCGTGCGCTCGAAGCCAACCTCTCGGAACAGCTCTGCGGCAACCTCGATGATTGCCTGCCTTCGGTCCTCCGTCTTTACCCGCACCACCCAGCCTTCAACCTTGCTGTCGCGCTATACAATCTCAGGTTGCCCCAGGCAAGCGCCTCACCGTTGCAAGCTTGGGCGCGCGGTGCGCCGAGCGAGCAGCCGGATGGCCAGCAGCGCGGAGCCGATGGCGAACAGCGAAATGCCCGTGGTCGCCGCGCCCAGCGCGTAGAGCACGGGGGTGGTGACGTTCGTGGTCATGCCGAAGATTTCGAGCGGCAGGGTGTTGTCGCTGCCGGCGGTGAGCAGGGTGCGGGGAAACTCGTCCCAGCTCAGCGTGAAGCCGAACAGGCCAATGCCGATGATGCTGGGCAGCAAAATCGGCAGCAGCACGTGGCGGAACGACTGCCAGGGAGTGGCGCCGAGGTCGCGCGCCGCCTCTTCCCAAGAGCGGTTGAAGCGGTTGAGCACGGCGAACATCACCAGCAGGCCGAACGGCAAGGTCCAGGTGAGCTGGGCGCCGAACGCGGAGCTCCACCAATCGGTGTCGAGGCCCGCCTGGCTGAACACCAGGCCAATACCGAGGCTGACCAGGATGGAAGGCACGATCAGGCTGGCCAAGGCGAGCGCGAACAGCGTGTTGCTGCCGAAGAAGCGGCGGCGGAAGGCAAGCCCGGCGGCCACCGAGGCGCCCACCGTCACCACCGTCACCATGGCGGCGAGCATGGCGGTGCGGCCGAGCGCGTCCGGCAGGTCTCCCACGCGCTGGGCGGCCACCAGCTGCGCGAACCAGTGCAGCGAAACGCCGCGCATGGGGAAGGTGAGCCCGCTGTCGGGGCCGCCGAACGCCAGAATGACGATGGTGATGATGGGCCCGTAGAGGAAGGCCACGAACAGCGCGAACAGCCCGCCCGCCACCACGCGCAGCATCAGAGCTCGGCGCGAATGTTGGCCAGCCGCAGCACCGTGCCCACCACCAGCAGCACGGTGGCGAGCAACACCACGGCGTTGGCGCAGGCCGCCGGGTATTGCAGTTGTGCGATCTGGTTGGAGATTTCGAGCCCGACCGAGGCGCGCTGCCCGCCGCCCATCAGGCGCACGGTGATGAAGTCCCCCATCACCAGCGTGAGGACGAAGGTGGTGCCGATCGCCAGGCCGGGCCGGCAGAGCGGAATTAGGACGTTCCAAAGCACCTGCCGCGCGCTGGCGCCGCCGTCGTAAGCGGCTTCGACCAGGCGGCGGTCGATGCGCATCATGGAGTTGAACACCGGCACCACCATGAACAGCGCGTAGAGATGCACGAAGGCCAGCACGATGGCGAAGTCGGAATACAGCAGCGCCTCGATCGGGTGGCCGATCACGCCCACCGCCAGCAACGCGCTGTTCACCAGGCCATTGCGGCCCAGGAACGGTATCCAGGAGATCATGCGGATGATGTTGCTGGTGAGGAACGGCACCGTGCAGAGCAGGAACAGCACCATCTGCATCGCGGTGGAGCGGACCATGAACGCGAGGTACCAAGCCACCGCGAAGCCGAGCGGCAGGGTGATGGCCCAGACCAGCAGCGCATATTTCAGCGTGTTGACGTAGGTGCGCCAGGTGACGGCCGACCCCAGCACGTCGGCGTAGTTCTGCAGCGTGAAGGCGGGGATCACCTGGACGTCGTTGTAGTCCCAAAAGCTCACCACCACGATGGCGAGCAGCGGGACGAGCAGGAAGGCCACCAGCACCGCGGCAAGCGGGAGGGCTTGGAGGAAGGGGGCGATCGGGCCGCGTGGCGTGCGGACGCGTTGCCCCTTCCGCTGCCCAGCAGCACTCCCTCTCTCTCTGGGAGAGGGCCGAGGTGAGGGGGAACGCGACACGCTCTGCAAATTCAAACGCGCGCGCCCCTCACCCCACCCTCTCCCAGAGGGAGAGGGCTCTTAGGCATCGGCGGCGTTAGCATGCTCAAGCGGCGACAAACTCGTTCCATTTCTGGACCATGTAGCGATCCTGGTCCATCACCGAGTTCCAGCATGCTACCTTGCTCATGCGGTCGTAGAACGCACCGCCGTCGCGCTTGGCGCCAGTGTGGTCGATCACCTTGCCTTCCGGGCTGACGATATCGGCGGTGGCAGCCTTGCCCTCCATCCAATAGCCCCATTCGTTGGCGCTCATGTTCTCCTTCGCGGTGTCCAGCACGGCGCTGTAATAGCCCTGGCGGTTCAAATAGGCGCCGGTCCAGCCCGAGAGGTACCAGTTGAAATACTCGTAGGCAGCGTCGAGCTCGAGGCCGCTCAGGTGCTTGGCCAAGCCCAGGCCGCCGCCCCAGCCGCGGTAGCCCTCGGCCAGCGGCTGGTAGGTGCAGTCGATGCCGCGCGCGCGCACGGCGGTCACCGCGGGGGACCACATGGACTGGATCACTACCTCGCCGGCGGCCATCAGGTTCACGCTCTCGTCGAACGTCTTCCAGAACGCGCGGAACTGGCCGCTCTTCTTGGTGTCGATCAGGAAGGCAATCGTCTTGTCGATCTCCTCCTTCGTCATGTTGCCCTTGTCGGCGTAGTGCATCGTGCCGAGGCTCTCCATCACCATGGCGGCGTCCATGATGCCGATGCCAGGGATGTTGAGGATGCTGGCGCGGCCCTTGAACGCCGGGTCGACGAGGTCTTTCCAGTGCGCGATCGGGCGGCCCACCAGGTCGGGGCGGATGCCGAGCGTGTCGGCGTTGTAGATGGTGGGCAGCAGCGTCATCCAGCCGGTCTCGCCGGGGGAGAACTTGGTCGAGGTCGGGCCCTCCACGAAGCTCACCGTATGCGGCGAGGTGCCCTGCCCGACCGAGCTCTCCGGCGTGAGCTTGCCGGTTTTGAACAGCGGCACGATCTTGTCGTAGAGCTTGATCCTGGCTGTATCCATCGGCTGGATCACGCCAGTGGGGAACACCTTCTTGATCGAGAAATACTCGATGTCGGCCACGTCGTAGCTGCGCGGCTGGGTGACGGCCTTCTGCACCACGGCATCAGTGTCGAGCGCGGTCAGCTCCAGCGTGAAGCCGAGGTCCTGCTTTACCTTGTCGGCAATCTGGTTCAGCGACGACACGCCGGTGCCGAACTGGCGCAGGGTGACGGTCTTGATGTTCTGCGCCCAGATGGTCGGGAAGCCGGTGGGGAACGCCGCCGCCGTGCCCAAGGCGGCCGCAGCGGCGGTCTTCATCACGTCTCGACGGCGGATGGTCATGGCAGCCTCCTGGTCAGTGGGTGCAGGCATCGAGGATTGCGCGGGCACGGTTGCGCGCGGTGCATGGCTGAACCCTGCCGCCCCGGTATCGCCGCGTCAACGCCCGCGTAACGGCTCCGCGGGACGGATGACGCGAGCCAGCCGCCTTGCTACACGGCGCTCGCGAGACCCGCGCCTGGCTTGGCGGTTGCCAGCCGTGCCCGGGTCCGCTTTGTTTGCGCCGGCGAATGACCCACCAGGTGATGCCACCCGGTGCGATCGCAGGCCGAGGAGCCGGGGCGGTGGGCCGAACGCAGCAGATCGCGAGCTTCAGCATCGTGCTCGGCGTGGGCGTGCTCGCGCTCAAGACCGGAGCCTGGTGGCTGACCAACAGTGCGGCGCTGTTCTCGGACGCGCTGGAGAGCACGGTGAACGTGGCCGCGGCCGTCATCGCGCTGGTGGCGCTGCGGGTGGCCGAGCGCCCGGCCGACGCCAACCACACCTATGGCCACCAGAAGGCCGAGTTCTTCGCCGCCGTGGTGGAGGGCACGCTCATCATCGTGGCCGCGGCCGCCATCCTGCAGCACGCCTGGGCGAGCTGGCGTGACCCGGCGCCGCTCGTAGCCCCCTGGCAAGGCCTGGCGCTGAACGCCCTGGCCTCGGTGGCCAACGGAGTGTGGGGCACGGTGCTGCTGCGCGCCGGCCGGCTGAACCGCTCGCTCACGCTCACCGCCGACGGGCGCCACCTATGGGCCGACGTGGTCACCTCGGTGGCCATCCTGCTCGGCCTGGGCCTGGCGCTCGCCACCGGGCTGCCAGTGCTCGACCCGCTGCTGGCCGCGGCGGTGGCGGCCTACGTGCTATGGTCCGGCACCAGCCTCATCGGCGAGTCGGTGGGCGGGCTGATGGACGCCGCCCCCTCCCCCGAGGTGGTGGACCGCATCCGCCGCCTGGTGGGCGACCACGCGCGCGGCGCACTCGAGGCGCACGACCTGCGGACTCGCCATGCCGGCCGGCTTACCTATCTGGAGTTTCACCTGGTCGTGCCCGGGGACATGCGCGTGTCCGAAGCGCATGAGATTTGCGACCGCATCGAATCCGCGCTGCGCCAAGACATGGAGCATTTGATCATCACCATTCACGTCGAGCCCGAGGGCAAAGCCAAGCATCACGGAGTGCTGGTGCTGTGACCCTGCGCATAGACCGGGTCATCACCCGCGGCGGCGACAGCGGCGAAACCTCGCTGGGCGATGGCAGGCGGGTGCCGAAGGACGCCGTGCGGGTGGACGCCTACGGCACGGTGGACGAGGCCAACGCCACCATCGGCCTGCTGCGGCTGCACACGGCAGACGAGGCGGACGCCATGCTGGCCCGCATCCAGAACGACCTGTTCGACGTCGGCTCCGACCTCTGCGTGCCCGGCGAGGCGGGAGACCGGCTGCGCCTGACCGACGCGCCCTCGCTGCGGCTGGAGGCGGAAGTGGCGACGATGAACGCCACCCTGGCCCCGCTGGACAGCTTCGTGCTGCCCGGCGGCACCCCAGCCGCCGCCTACGCCCACCTGGCCCGCACCGTGGTGCGCCGGGCCGAACGCCTGGTGGTGCGCCTGGCGCGCGAAGAGACGGTGAACCCGGCGGTGGTGCGCTTCCTCAACCGCCTGTCCGACCACCTGTTCGTGCTCGGCCGCGTGCTGAACGATGCTGGTGCCGCCGACGTGAAGTGGGTCCCCGGCGCCAACCGCTAGCCCACCCCAACCCCAACCCGCCCTCTTCTCCCCCTTTGCCTTCTCCCGGGCGGGCACTCCCTCTCCCTCCGGGAGAGGGCGGGGTGAGGGGCAAACGCGACCCATTTTCCCCTCGAAACCCGACCTGGCAGATGCGATGAAGAGCATCGGCCTGCCAAACGTAAACAGCTCCTACAAGCGGCCGAGGCACAGGCTGAGACGAACGACGCCGCTTCGGCGAACTCCTCACACTTGGAGGCACATCACATTTCAACTTGAACGAAGGGCAGGCCGCAGCGGAGGATCATATCCTCTACGAAGTCACTGCTGGCGATGGCACACCTGCACCAATCGAGCTCCAAAACGCCAGGCACCAAGCTGTTGTCGATCAAGTGGCAGATTACTACAGTCATTGGGTTACACTGTGACTAAGGACGTCAGGTTTATAGACGATGCGACCAGAAAACTTTCCATTGCGGACCTTGTTCTGTCTGTTGATCCTATAGTAGCAGCCACAGTTGAAGGCAAAGCGCTCATCACGGGCGCAAGCGGCGCGGCCATACCGGGGGTTCGCGCAATTGAAGTTTTGGACTTTGGTCAGCTCAACGCAGGTGTATCGCTAAATGCATCTCGGGCCGTTATTGAGGTAAAAGCCGGACAGGCAACCCTTACTAAGGATCAGCAGTCAGTGTATAAATCGTTATCTGTCGGCAACGTCGTCGTTCCAGTCGGCTTGCAGGCAGCAAGGGCTGGCCTTATCCCAGACGTGCCCCTTGAGGTGGCTTTGCCAGTCATGCTCATAACGGCGCCTGGTGTGAAAGAATGACGACGATGGACGCAAATAATGCACTTCTCCATTTTACCAAGGCAATGGCGGCACAGGGCTTTGAATGCCGAGCCGGTTCGTGGCGGACACCGAGGTTCAAATCGCGCCGCTTGGAGTCCCGCTCGCGTTTCTGCCTGGTGACAGCGCCTATCTTCGCGCAGACGAAGCTGGCTTCGAGCCAAGTTCGTCGTAACATGCAATAAGTCTGTGCGCTGACTCGTTCGCCGGGGATAAGGACAAAGCCAGGACACAACTCACCGACCAGCCGCACTAACCGTCCAGCATCTCCACCGCCGCCACGTCCAGCAGCCGCTCGATCACCTCCGGCTCCTGCGCGCCGGCGATGGCGTGGCGGCCCCCGACCACGAAGCAGGGCACGCCGTTGATGCCGAGGCGGTGCGCGCGCAGGTTGTCGGCATGCACGCCGTCCAGTTCGGCGTCCCCGGCCAGCATCGCGTGCGCGGCCGCCGGGTCGAGGCCGCAGGAGGCGGCAATGGCGGTCAGCATGCCGAGGTCGCCGATGTCGCGGCCATCGGCGAAGTGGGCGGCGAACAGCGCCTCCACCAGCTCGTCGGCGCGGCCAAAGCGGGCGGCCCAGCGCACCAGGCGATGCGCGTCCACGCTGGAGGGGGTGCGGCGGACGCGGTCGAAGCGGAACGGAACGCCCTCGGCGCGGCCGATATCGGCGATCGAGCCATACAGCCGGCGCGCCCGGTCCTCGCCGCCAAACTTGCGCACCACGTAGTCCGACCGCGCCATGCCGAGCCGCGGCATGTCCGGGTTGAGCAGGAACGGGCGCCACACCAGCTCGATCAGCAAATCCGGCCGGCGGCGCACGGTGCGGATCAGCCGCCTGGTGCCGAGATAGCACCAGGGGCACACCAGGTCGTGCACCACCTCGACGATCAGGCGGGCTTTGGGCGGGGCAAGGACGTTCACGCCGGCATACTAGGCGGCAAGTTTTGGGCCGTCACACGGTTTTTCTGTGCTGCGATGCGCCGCGTCCAAGCCTGGCGCTCAGGCCTCGCCATAGGTGGAGATCACCGGGTCGAGCCGGTACTCGTCGACCAGAAAGTCGATCACCGCCCGGGTGCGCGGGGCCAGGTTGCGCCGGGTCGGGTAGACCGCGGTGATCGGCATGGCGGGTGGCTGCCAGTCCGACAGCACGGTCTGCAACCGGCCCGAGGTGATCTCCTCGGCGAAGAACCAAGTCGGCAGCAGCGCGAATCCCAGCCCCGACAGCACCGCCTCGCGCATCGCGTCGCCGTTGTCGGTGCGGAAACGGCCGTTCACCCGCACCGTGACGGCCTCGGCGCCGCTGCCGAAGCGCCAGTCGTTGGGCTCGCTGGCGGCAGTGAAGATGATGCAGGGCATGCGCGCCAGGTCCGCCGGGTGAAGCGGCAGGCCGTGGGCGGCGATGCAGGCGGCCGAGGCCACCGCCATGCGCCGGGAGGAGCCGATCTTGCGCGACACCAGCGAGGAGTCCTCGGTCGGCGCGGTGCGGATGGCCAGGTCCAGCCCCTCCGCCACCAGGTCGCCGGCGACGTCGGACATGCGCAGGTCGATGGAGATCTCGGGGTAGCGTTCGAGCAGGCGCGGCATGCGCGGAGCGACGTAGAGCCGGCCGAAGGTGGCGGCCGAGCCCAGCCGCACCAGCCCACCCGGCACCGCATGGCGGCGCCCGACCGCGGCTTCGGCCTCCTCCACCGTGTCCAGCACCCGGCGGGCATGGCCCAACAGGTCGCGCCCGTCCTCGGTCAGCGCCAGGCTGCGGGTGGTGCGCTGGATCAGGCGGGCGCCGAGATGCTCCTCGAGCGAGGCCACCTGGCGCGAGACGGCCGGTTGCGTCATGCCGAGCTCGCGGGCGACGGCGGAAAACGACCGCGCTTCCGCCACCCGAACGTAGACGCGAAACGCCGCCAGCAAATCCACGACCTATGCCCCGATAACATCGAACCTATTGCCAGAACAGGCATTCAAAACATCTCTGGACGGCTGACATAGAGAGGACAAGGATCGTCAACCAGCTTGGCAGGGAGCCAGCTATGCAAACCGCTCGGGATAGCCTGACGAGCCAGCTCCAAATCTTCCTAACCGGCTTCATGAACCGGCTCGGCCCGGCTGACCGCGAGGCCCTCGCCCAAGCCAACAGCCTGGTCGCGGTGACGCCCAGCGCCCGGCCCGCGCTCCAGGTCGGCGACCGTGCGCCCGACTTCGCCCTGCCCAACCAGCACGGCCGCATGACCCGGCTGCATGACCAACTCCGCTATGGCCCGGTGGCCGTGATGTTCGTCCGCGGCGGCTGGTGCCCGTTCTGCACCCTCACCCTGCGCGCCTACCAGGCAGCGCTGCCAGACATCCATGAGGCCGGCAGCTCATTGTTCGCCCTCACGCCCCAGCCGTCGGACCGCTGCAGCACCATGGCGGAGCGGGACTTGCTCGCCTTTTCCACCCTGTCGGACAAGGGCAACGCGGTGGCCGAGCAATACGGCGTCGCCTACGAAATCCCGGAGGTGGCGCGACCCCTCTACCTCCGGCTCGGCCACGACCTGCCGCGCATCAACGGCACGGGAGATTGGCGGGTGCCGCTGCCGGCGACGTTCTTGGTGGCGATGGACGGAACCATCGCCCTGGCAGACGCGCAGCGCTCGCTCTACCAGCGCCTGGAGCCGGCCGCCTTGGTGAGCGCAATGGCCAACCTGCCCGTCGACGCCTGAGGCAGACCGGCGCCGGAAACCCGCCCGGCGCCTCGATCCAACCCGGCGCGTGAGCGTGTTAGCGGGGCAGCCCAGTTGGCGGCAGGGACGTCGGCATCGCGCGAAGCCAGGTCTTGAACGAGCCAACCCAGTCGCGAACGGCGTTCACCAGCGCCTGCGCCAGCAACCGGTTGCCCTCTTCAGCCAACAGCATCGCCTCGCCAGCCTTTGAAAACGTGTCCATCATAGCATTCCTTCAGCAATCGGGATCAGACCCGAACCAGAGCGAAAGGACGTCCCTCACCTCTTGTGCAGCGCAACATAATGATGGTTTTGCTGCAGTGCAACATCATGGGTCGGAATGGCTGGCATTCGCCGCGAGGGAGGCTGGCCCGGCGTGCAACGAATCCAGCGCCGCCTGCAGGAACACCGCCGCCGCCAAGCGGTCCACGGTCGCGGCCCGGCGGGCCCGGTTGGCCAATTGCTGCGACAGCGCCCGGTTGGCCTCGGCCGAGGAGAGCCGCTCGTCCCACATCGCCGCCGGCAACTCGGTGGCGGCGGCGATGGCGAAGGTCCAATCCCGCGCCGCCTGCGCCGCCGGGCCAAGCCGCCCGTCCATCAGCAACGGCAGCCCCACCACCAGGCCGCCGATGTCTTCCTGCCGGGCAAATCCCTGGATGGCCCGCGCCATGTCCGCCAGCTTGCCGCGCGACAGGGTGCCGAACGGGCTCGCCAGCACCCGGCGCACGTCGCTCAGCGCGAGCCCCACCGTGCGGGTGCCCAGGTCGATGCCGAGCAGGCGCTGGTTGCGCGGAAGTTGGGCGTGCAGATCGGTCAGGTTGATGAGCGGCATGGCAACCCGTTATGGTGTGCGCTTCCGTCCAAGCCAAGGCAGCCCCCCGGGCCAAGCCACTTAGGAGCATCATGTCGCTCGACCTCGCGACCGTCCGCCGCATCGCCACGCTGGCCCGCATCCAGGTGCCGCCGGAGCAGCTCGGCGCGCTGCAAACCCAGTTGAACGGCATCCTGGGCTGGATCGAGCAGCTCAACGAGGTCGACGTCACCGACGTGGCGCCCGTGACCGGCGCGGCCACGATGGCGCTGCGGCTGCGGCAGGACGAGGTGACGGATGGCGGCCTGGCCGAGCAGGTGCTGGCCAACGCGCCGGACCGGGTGGGCGGCTTCTTCGCCGTGCCCAAGGTGGTGGAATGAGCCTGACCGAGCTCGGCCTCGCCGCGGCCGCCGCCGGCCTGCGCGCCCGCCAGTTCAGCGCCCGCGAGCTGACGCAGGCGCATCTGGCCGCGATGGAGGCGCTCGAGGGGCTGAACGCCTTCATCACCGCCACGCCCGACCGCGCCCTGCAGCAAGCCGACGTCGCCGACGCCGCCCTGGCCGCGGGCACCGCCGGGTCGCTGGCCGGCATCCCGCTCGCCATCAAGGACGTGTTCTGCACCGCGGGCGTGCGCACCACTGCCGGCAGCCGCATCCTCGAGCCGTTCGTGCCGCCCTATGAGAGCACCGTCACGGCCAAGCTGCTGCAAAGCGGCGCCGTGATGCTGGGCAAGACCAACATGGACGAGTTCGCCATGGGCTCGTCCAACCTCAGCAGCGCATTCGGCCCGGTGACCAACCCCTGGTCGCCCGAGGCGGCCAAGCTGGTGCCCGGCGGCTCCTCCGGCGGGTCGGCGGCAGCGGTGGCGGCCGGCCTCGCGATGGGCGCGACCGGCACCGACACCGGCGGCTCCATCCGCCAGCCCGCGGCGTTCTGCGGCATCGTCGGCGTGAAGCCCACCTATGGCCGCTGCAGCCGCTGGGGCGTGGTCGCGTTCGCCTCCTCGCTCGACCATCCCGGCCCGTTCGCCCGCTCGGTGGCGGACGCCGCCATGCTGCTGGGCGCCATGGCCGGCTTCGACCCCAAGGACAGCACCTCGGCCGACCGCCCCGTGCCCGACTTCGCCGCCGCCTGCGCGCGCGGGGTGAGGGGCTTGCGGATCGGCGTGCCGCAGGAATACCGCGCCGACGGCATGGCGCCCGAGGTCACCGCACTGTGGGAGCATGGGCTCGCCTGGCTGCGGGACGCCGGGGCCGAGGTGGTGGAGGTGTCGCTGCCACACACCAAATACGGGCTGGCGGCCTACTATATAGTGGCGCCCGCGGAGGCCTCCTCCAACCTGGCGCGCTACGACGGCGTGCGCTTCGGCCTCCGCGCGCCCGGCGAGACCCTGAGCGACCTGTACGAACGCACCCGCGCCGAGGGGTTCGGCGAGGAGGTACGCCGCCGCATCATGGTCGGCACCTACGTGCTCTCCGCCGGTTACTACGACGCCTACTACACCCGGGCGCAGAAAATCCGCGCGCTCATCCTGCGCGACTTCACCCGCGCCTTCGCCCAGGTGGACGCCCTGCTCACGCCCACCACCCCCACCGCCGCCTTCGCCCACGACGCCAAGATGGACGACCCGGTGACCATGTACCTGAACGACGTGTTCACCGTGAACGCCAACCTCGCCGGCATCCCGGCCATCTCGGTGCCCGCCGGGCTCAGCCAGGCCGGCCTGCCGCTCGGCCTGCAGGTGATGGCACGGCCATTCGACGAGGAAACGGTGTTCGCAGTGGGTGCCGCCATCGAGACCGCCGCCGGCTTCACCACGCGGCCACGGCTGCGCGCACAGGAACACGCCCATGCCAGTTGACCTCACCGCCAAGACCATCGACGAACTCAAGACCATCCTGAACAACCACGAGGTCGCCGGCAAAACCGCGGCGCCCTCGTTCAAGGCCGCCCTGGCCGAACTCGGCAAGCGCACCACCGCGGGGCTGAGCCTGGAGCGCACCGTGAGCATCATCGCGCAGGCCGCGCGCAACCGCCAGTTCATCACCTACAAGGCGGTGGCCGAGCAGAGCGGGGTGAAGTGGAACAGCGCCAACGTCACCATGCCGAAGCACTTGCTGGCGGTTTGCCAGCACGGCCACCGCCAGGGCCTGCCGATGCTGTCGGCCATCGTGGTCAGCCAGACCCGCGTGAAGGACGGCGGCATGGACGAGGCGACGCTCGCCGGGTTCTGCAAGGCCGCCGCCGCGCTGAGCTACACGGTGGGCGAGCCGGAGGCGTTCCTCAAGGAGCAGCAGGCGGCGGTGTTCACCGCGGCAGAGCAAGGCCGGCTGCCATGAGCTACACGCTTGCCGGCGAAACCGGCGAGTGGGAAATCGTCTGCGGCCTCGAAGTGCATGCCCAGGTGACCAGCCGAGCCAAGCTGTTCTCCGGCGCGGCCACCGCGTTCGGCGCCGAGCCCAACAGCCAGGTGAGCTTCGTCGACGCGGGCTTCCCCGGCATGCTGCCCGTGGTGAACGCCGAGTGCGTGGCGCAGGCGGTCCGCACCGGCCTGGGGCTCGACGCGCAGATCAACCTGGTGAGCCAGTTCGACCGCAAGAACTACTTCTACGCCGACCTGCCGCAAGGCTACCAGATCAGCCAGCTCTACCACCCGATCGTGGGCGCCGGACATGTCGAGATCGAGGTGGACGGCCAGACCCGGCGCATCGGCGTCACCCGGCTGCACCTCGAGCAGGACGCCGGCAAGTCGCTGCACGACCAGGACCCGGCGCGCTCGCTGATCGACCTCAACCGCTCCGGCGTGGCGCTGATGGAGATCGTCTCCGAGCCCGACATCCGCTCGCCAGACGAAGCCGGCGCCTACCTGCGCAAACTAAGGTCCATCCTACGCTATCTCGGCACGTGCGACGGCAACATGGAAGAGGGCTCGATGCGGGCCGACGTCAACGTGTCGGTGCGCAAGGCGGGCGAACCGTTCCGCACCCGCTGCGAGGTGAAGAACGTGAACTCCATCCGCTTCGTGGCGCAGGCGGTGGAAGCCGAAGCGCGCCGCCAGATCGGAGTGTGGGAGGCGGGCGACACGGTGCAGCAGGAAACCCGCCTTTACGACAACGCGCGCGGCGAAACCCGTTCCATGCGCTCCAAGGAGGACGCGCACGACTACCGCTACTTCCCCGACCCCGACCTGCTGCCTTTGGTGCTGGAGCCGGGCTGGGTGGACACGCTGCGCCAAGCCCTGCCCGAACTGCCGGACGCCAAGCGCGCCCGCTTCGTGGCGTCATACGGCCTCTCCCCCTATGACGCCGGCGTGCTGGTGGCCGAGCAGCCGGTGGCGCAATTCTTCGAGGCGGTGGCCCACGGCCGGGACGCCAAGGCCGCGGCCAACTGGGTGATGGGAGACCTGTTCGGCGCCCTGAACCGCACCGGACGCAGCATCGAGGAGTCACCGGTTTCCGCCGCCGCCCTGGGCGAAATGCTGGACCTGCTACAGGACGGCACCATCAACGGGCGCATCGCCAAGGACGTGTTCGAAGCGATGGTGGAAACCGGCGACGCGCCCGGCGCCATCGTGGACCAGCGCGGCCTGCGCCAAGTCACCGACACCAGCGCGATTGATGCAGCCATCGAGTCCGTCATGGCGGCCAACGCCGACAAGGTGGCGCAGTACCGCGCCGGCAAGGACAAGCTGTTCGGCTTCTTCGTCGGCCAGGTGGTGAAGGCCACGGGCGGCAAGGGCAACCCGGCCTTGATCAACGACGGCCTGCGCAAGCGCCTCAGCTAAACGCGGGAAGGGCGGCCCAACACGTAGGCCCGCCCTTCCCCGGGTCCGCTACTTGCCGTTCGGCACCACGGTGATGTGCGGCGCCGCGTCCAGCAGGAGTTCGGCCGAGAGCGCGGCCAGCGTCGGCGCCGTGGCGGCCTGCGCGGCCGCGGTTTGCGCGTCCGCGACGTACGGCGCGGCCGCGGCGGTGATCGACTGGACGACCGCCTCGACCGCCGGGTCGCCGGCTTCGGCCTGTTCAGCCGCCCCAAGCGCCGCCTGGTAGGCCGCCAATGCCGCCGAAGCGACCTGGCCGGCATCCGTCACCAGCGCAGGGGAAGGCTGGCTCATCTGCGCGCAGGCGGCAGTGCTGGCGAGCAGAAAAACAACGGTGAGACAACGTGTCATGTGGGTCCTGGACTGTTGGAGTGGGAGTGAAGCCGGCCACTGGTCGCCGCTACACAGAGTTCGCGTCCTCGTTGCGGGCGCGCATGTAGCCATCGATGTCGTGGGCAAGCGCGGGCTTGTTGCCCGACAGCTCGAAAATGCCCGACGTGTTGCGCTTCAGGTCCTCGTCGGGGTCGAAGCCATGACGCAACAGGATGTCCCACCGGCTGACATAGGCGCGGCGCTCCTTGCTGCCGTGCCAACGGTGCTCGATGGTGCCCGGCACGTAACCGATATTGCGGCAAATATGCTGCGACGCGCGCTCCTGCCAGCGTAGCACGGCCCGGCGATAGTTCGGATGGATGCCGCTCGGCAGGCTCTCCGCCGCGCGCCCGATCAGCGCGAGCGCCATGTGGTGGTCGCCCGCCCCGAGCGCCGCCACGTCCATCAAGCCGCCCACTCGCTCCAGCGCACAGCGGGTGGCAGCCCAGGCATAACCGGGATGGGCAAACTCGTAGTCGGGCGGCCCGGCGGGCAGGATCGGCTTGTCTTCCTTGAACAGCTTGCAGAACGACGCATGCGCCTGCAGGTGGTCGTCGTTCGGCCCTAAGTCGTAGCAATGCGACCATGGCTGCACCACGTCGTATTGCTGCAGCGCATGGACCGTCTCCCCCGCCCAGCCGGCCTTACGAAACATGATGTCCGCATCCACCCAGGCAACGTATTTCCAGTCCAGCGGCAAGCGCGCCAGCCCGGCATTGATCAGGCTCTCCTTGTTCCACACCACCGACCAGGACCGCACCGGCACGTGGTTGACATGCGGATGGCCGGCAAGCTCGTACGGCCGGTCACCATAGGCGCATTCGACGGTGGTGAGCCGAACGCCGCTGTCCAGCATATGCTGCTGGAAGTCGCGATACAGCCGGATGCGGGATTGCCAACGGACCGGGTTGGAAATAACCGCGATGACGTGGAGCAAAGCTGCCTTCATAGGCTTCTCCTAAACCGTCGGGACGGAAATGGCCGGCGCGGGCGTGACCGGCGGGGTGGTCAGCACACCGGCGATCGGCTGCTTCGTCAGCGCCCGCAACACATAGCTGCCGAGCAGCACCGCCGCGCCCGACACCAGGCCGCAAGTCGTCTCGTCGAAGCCGAAGCCGTAGCGCGACGAAACCCACGCCACCGCCCCGGCCCCAAGCGTGCCCCACGGCGTCTTGCTGGCCAGCAGCGGCTTCGATTCGAGCTGGGTCGCGAGCGCCGGGTCGACGGCGTAGAGGTTCGCGATGAGGTTGGGCAGCGATTTCGCAGCGGCCACCGCGTCATTCACCGCGGCCGTGGCTGAGAGAACGGGCATCGAGATCAAGCTCCTGAAAGGGGTGCGGCGGCATGCGCCGGCGGTTTGACTGCGGTGAGGCTCGGTTTGGCGGCGGCCATCGCCATGGCAGCGGCTTGACGGCGCGTGGTGCGGGCGGCCCAGCCTTTGCCGAACGTCTGGTTCTTCAAGCTCGCGTAGAAAGCCTGCTGCGCGGAGCCAAGCGCCACGATGCGGGCGCGCAGCACCGCGCCCTGGCAGGTGGCCCGCTTCACGGTGTTCGGGCCGACATCGCCGTCCTGCACCGCGCCCACCATCCGCTGCAGCATCTTGGCCGCCGCACCCGGCCCGTGATTGACGCCGAAGTCGAACACCATCAGGTCCAGCCCAGCGGCCAACTGGCTGCCGGCCACGGTCTGCCAATAGCGCGCCTCGTA
This sequence comes from Acetobacteraceae bacterium, assembly GCA_965199105.1. GTDB lineage: Bacteria > Pseudomonadota > Alphaproteobacteria > Acetobacterales > Acetobacteraceae > LMUY01. The sequence goes on from CBDAQO010000002.1 coordinate 4,181,485, forward strand.
GATCTCGCGGGCCTCAGCCTCGGTGAGCTGGCGGACGTCCTTGGCGGTGCAAAGGGTGCCGCGCCATGCGGTCAGGCCTTCGAGCGTGATGCCGTAATTGGTCGGCCCGCCCGGGTCGGCCGGGTTGTCGACGTAGTTGCCTTCGTTCTCCGGTCGCAAGGTAAACTCGACACAAGCCTCAAATAGAGCCATTAGGCTTACCCTATGTCTGGAATGAAAAATGTGGGGCCAGGATGACGCAGGCCTGCAATGGGCGGCTCGGGACGAGCCCATCGGGGTGGAAGCGCTATCACCGGGCGGCACCACGAAGCGCGTGGCGGCAGCATCTGGGATGGCAGGGCGGCAAACTAGGCCCTGACCCGGCGCATGGTCCAGCGTTTTCACGATTACGCGAGCTATTTTTCAGCCCGCCGCGGCGCCTTGTCACACCCCGCCGCCGCAAAACAGCGCCTTGTCACACCCCCGCCGCAAGGCGGCGCCTTGTCACACCCCGCCGCCGCAAGGCGGCGCCTTGTCACACTATGAGACTTGCCCTGGGCCGCTGGTGCAGGACTTTATCGTGCCACCCGATCGGGAGCCGGCTGGTGTCGTCGGTGCCGCCGCCAAGCCGGGGCTGGCCGCGGGTTCGCCAGGCCGTGCGCGCCAAGCCGCCCTCGGGAGGCAAGCGCTCACCGCCCCTCGACCCGGCAGAGACCAGGCCGGCCAGCCATGGCATACTCCCCAGGAGTGGCGCGGCCGGTTAGCGCCCTGTTTACGGGTGTGGAGTATGGTGCGTTGAGCAAGGTGGAGGTCGCGCAGGATGAATGACCAGCTCGAGGTGCGGACGCCCGTGCGCCGGGCCGACCCGCGGCTTGCGCCAAGCCGGCGGCGGTCGCGCTGGTCGCTGCTACTCGGCCTCCTCATCATCGCCGCCACCGGGCTGTTCGCCTGGCGCCTGCTCGAAAGCCGCCACCAACCCGCCACCGCCAGCCGCCAGGGCGGGCCGCCGCAGCCGGTGGGAGTGGCCACGGTCGGTACCGGCAACCTGGACGTCGTGCTCACCGGCCTCGGAGCGGTCACCCCGCTCACCACCGTCACCGTCGTCACGCAGATCAACGGCCAGCTCACCCAGGTGAACTTCAACGAGGGCCAGGAGGTGCACAAGGGAGACTTCCTGGCCCAGATCGACCCGCGGCCCTACCAGGTCGCCCTGGAACAGGCGCAGGGCACCCTGGCGCACGACCAGGGCCTGCTAGGCCAGGCCAAGGCGGACTACGCCCGCTACCTGACCCTCAACAAGCAAGACAGCATCTCCAAACAACAGGTGGACGACCAGGCCTACCTGATCAAGCAATACGAAGGCACCGTCCTCACCGACCAAGGTGCGGTGGACAGTGCCAAGCTCAACCTCGCGTATTGCCACATCACCTCCCCCGTCGATGGCCGCGTCGGTATTCGCCTGGTCGACCCGGGCAACTACGTGCAGACCAGCAGCACCTCCGGATTGTTCGTGTTGACCCAGGAACAGCCGATGTCGGTGCTGTTCACCTTGCCGGAGGACAACGTCAGCCAAATCCGCCGTCAGATGCAAACCGGGGCGCTCACGGCGCAGGCCTATGACCGCACCAACACCACGCTCGTCGCCACCGGGTCGCTGGCCAGCATCGACAACCAGATCGACAACACCACCGGCACGCTGAAGCTGCGCGCGATGTTCCCCAACCAGGACGAAACGCTGTTCCCGCAGCAATTCGTCAACATCCGCCTGATCGTCAACCAACTCACCAACGTCACCACGGCGCCGCTCGCCGCCGTGCAGCACGGCGCACCGGGGGACTTCGTCTACCTGGTGAAGCCGGACAGCACGGTCGCCGTTCAGGTGGTGAAGACGGGGATCGCGGAAGGCCAGTCGGTGCAGATCGTCGACGGGCTGACCCCTGGCGAGCGGATCGTCACCGACGGGCTGGACCGCCTGCGGGACGGCGCCCGCGTGAGCGTCGTCGACCCCAACCAGCCTGCCAACGAAGCGGCGCCACCCTCCCGCGGCGGAGCCCGGCGCGGCACGCGCGGCACGCGCAGCGCTCCGACCGCATCCGAGAACGGTGCCGCCCCCGCGCAATGAGCCCGTCGCACATCTTCATCGTCCGCCCCGTCGGCACGACGCTGCTGATGGCGGCAATCCTGCTCGTGGGCATCATCGCCTACAACTTCCTGCCCATCTCGGCCCTGCCCGAAGTGGACTACCCGACCATCCAGGTGCAGACCTTCTATCCCGGCGCCAGCCCCGAAGTGATGACCACCGCCGTCACCGCGCCGCTCGAGCGCCAATTCGGCGAAATGCCCGGCCTGTCGCAGATGTCCTCGGTCTCGTCCGGCGGCGCCTCGGTCGTCACGCTGCAATTCGTGCTCTCGCTGAACCTGGACGTGGCGGAGCAGGAAGTGCAGGCGGCCATCAACGCCGCCACCAGCCTGCTCCCGTCGGACCTGCCAGCCCCGCCGATCTACAACAAGGTCAACCCGGCCGACACGCCCATCCTCACTCTGGCGCTCACCAGCAAAACCGTGCCGCTGACCCAAATCGAAGACCTGGCGGACGTTCGGCTCGCGCAAAAGATCAGCCAGCAACCCGGCGTCGGCCTGGTTTCGATCAGCGGCGGCAACCGCCCCGCAGTCCGCATCGTGCTGAACCCGCGCGCGCTGTCCGCCTACGGGCTGGCGATCGACGACGTGCGCACCATCATCGGCACCCAGAACACCGACACGCCGAAGGGCAGCTTTGACGGGCCGAGCCAGAGCACCACCATCGACGACAACGACCAGATCACCAGCGCCGCCGGCTACAAGAACCTCATCATCGCCTACAAGAACGGCCGCCCGGTCACCATCGGCGACGTGGCAACCGTCGTGGACGGCGCCGAAAACAACCAGCTCTCCGCCTGGGCCAACCGCACCCCCGCGGTCATCCTGAACATCCAGCGCCAGCCCGGCTCCAACGTCATCGGCGTGGTGAACGCCATCAAGCGCCTGCTGCCGCAACTCGAAAGCTCCATGCCCGCCGCCATCGACGTCACGGTGCTGAGCGACCGGACCACCACCATCCGCGCCTCCGTGAGCGACGTGGAGTTCGAGCTCGGCCTCGCCGTGGCGCTCGTCGTGCTGGTCATCTTCCTGTTCCTGCGCAACCTGCCGGCGACGCTGATCCCCTCGCTGTCGGTGCCGCTGTCCCTCGTCGGCACCCTGGCGGCGATGTACCTGCTCGGCTTCAGCCTGGACAACCTCTCGCTGATGGCGCTCACCATCTCGACCGGCTTCGTGGTGGACGACGCCATTGTCATGATCGAAAACATCGCCCGCCACGTCGAGCAGGGCGAGCCACCGCTGCAGGCAGCGCTCGACGGCTCGCGCGAGATCGGCTTCACCATCATCTCGCTCACCGTCTCGCTGATCGCGGTGCTCATCCCGCTGCTCTTCATGGGAGACGTGGTCGGGCGCCTGTTCAACGAGTTCGCCGTGACGCTCTCCGTCACCATCGTCATCTCCGCCGTCGTCTCGCTCACGCTGGTGCCCATGCTATGCGCCCTGCTCGTCCGCCACCGGCCGGACAGCCAGCGCAACCGGCTGGACCTGATGGCCGAACGCGGCTTCGACCGCGTGATCGCCGGCTACGGACGCTGGCTGAACTGGGTGCTGGACCGCCAAGGCCTCACCTTGCTGGTGGCCGCGCTCACGCTGGCGATGACGGTGGTGCTCTACATCGTCATCCCCAAGGGCTTCTTCCCGGTGCAGGACACCAGCGCCATCCAGGGCATCTCCGAAGCCGCGCAGGACACCTCGTTCAGCGCCATGGTGAACCACCAGCAAGCCCTGGCCGACGCCATCCTCACCGACCCGGCGGTCGCAAGCCTCTCCTCCTTCATCGGCGTCGACGGCACCAACACCACCCTCAACGCCGGCCGCTTCCTCATCAACCTCAAGCCCAAGGCCGACCGCGACCTCAGCGTAACCGGCGTCATCCGCCGCCTCACCCAGGAAACCGCCACCGTCCCCGGCATCCGCCTCGCCATGCAACCCGTGCAGGACCTCACCATCGACTCCACGGTCAGCCGCGCCGAGTATCACTTCTTCCTGGAAAACCCCGACAGCTCGCAATTCGCCGTCTACGTGCCCAAGCTGCTCGCGGCGCTGGCCCAATCACCCGCCTTCGAGTCGGTCAGCAGTGACCTGAACACCAACGGCAAGGCGCTGCAGATGGTGGTGGACCGCGCGACGGCGGCCCGCTTCGGCATCACCACCGCCACCATCGACAACGCGCTGTACGACGCGTTCGGCCAGCGCATCGCCTCCACGCTCTACACCCAATCCAACCAATACCGGGTCATCATCCAGGCCGACGTGGTCGACAGCCGCAGCCTGGAACAAGCGCTGAACGGCATCTACCTGCCATCCGCCACGTCCACCACCGGCCAGGTGCCGCTGTCCTCCATCGTGCACGTCGCCATCGGCAACATCGCGCTGCAGGTCGAGCATCTCGGCCAGTTCCCCGCCGTCTCCATCTCGTTCAACCTCGCCGCCGGCACCTCGCTCGACAGTGCCGTGGCCGACATCGAGCGGGCCGAACGCGACATCGGGCTGCCGGACAGCTTCAGCACCGCCTACCAGGGCGCGCTGGCCGCGTTCAAAGCGTCGCTGTCGAACGAGCTGCTGCTCATCCTCGCCGCCCTGGTCGCGGTCTACGTCGTGCTCGGCGTGCTCTACGAAAGCTTCATCCACCCCTTCACCATCCTCTCCACGCTGCCATCCGCCGGCGTCGGCGCCCTCATCGCGCTCGACCTCACCGGCCACGATCTCGACATCATCGGCATCATCGGCATCATCCTGCTGATCGGCATCGTGAAGAAGAACGCCATCATGATGATCGACTTCGCGCTGGCGGCCGAGCGCGTCGAAGGCAAGCCGCCGCGCGAGGCGATCTACCAGGCCTGCCTGCTGCGGTTCCGCCCCATCCTGATGACCACCATGGCCGCCCTGCTCGGCGCCTTGCCGCTCATGATCGGCACCGGCAGCGGCTCCGAACTGCGCCAGCCGCTCGGCATCGCCATCATCGGCGGCCTGCTGGTCAGCCAGGTGCTGACGCTGTTCACCACCCCGGTCATCTACCTCGCCTTCGACCAACTGGCCGTCCGCCTGACCGGGCGCACCCCGAACCTCAGCGCCGGCGCGGCCGAACCGGCCGAATAGCACCCTGCGATGAACATCTCCGCGCCCTTCATCCTGCGACCGGTCGCAACCACGCTGCTGACGCTCGCCATCCTGGCCGCCGGCGCGCTGGCCTACTTCGAACTGCCGGTCGCATCCCTGCCCCAGGTCGACTTCCCCACCATCTCGGTCCAGGCCCAACTGCCCGGCGCCGACCCAGAGACGGTCGCCACCAGCCTGGCCAGCCCGCTCGAACGCCACCTCGGCCAAATCGCCGACGTCACCGAGATGACCTCGCAAAGCCAGGTCGGCCAAGCGCGCATCACCCTGCAATTCGGCCTCGACCGGGACATCAACGGCGCCGCGCGGGACGTCCAGGCAGCGATCAACGCCGCCCGCGCCGACCTGCCGAGCAACCTGCTGTCCAACCCGATCTACCGCAAGGTCAACCCCGCCGACGCGCCCATCCTCATCGTCTCGCTCACCTCCGACACGCTCACCCGCGGCCAAATCTACGACGCCGCCAGCACGGTGCTGCAGCAGCAGCTTTCCCAGTTGAGCGGGGTCGGCCAGGTCATCATCAGCGGCGCCGCCCTGCCCGCCGTGCGCGTGGAACTGCAGCCGCAAGCGCTATTCAAATACGGCATCGGGCTCGAGGACGTCCGCGCCTCCCTCGCCGCGGCAAACGCCAACAGCCCCAAGGGCATCGTCGAGGTCGGCAGCCAACGCATGCAGATCTACACCAACGACCAGGCCAGCCACGCCGCCGATTACCGTCCGCTCATCGTCGCCTACCGCAACGGCGCCGCCGTCCACCTGACCGACGTGGCCGAGGTCGACGACAGCGTGCAGGACTTGCGCAACCTCGGCCTGGCGAACGGCAAGCCGGCCGTGCTCGTCATCATCTTCAAGCAACCCGGCGCCAACGTCATCCAAACCGTCGACGCGATCAAGGCCGCGGTGCCGAAGCTCAAGGCCGCCCTGCCGCACGACATCGACATCGTGTTTGCGTCCGACAGCACCGTCAGCATCCGCGCCTCGCTCGCCGACACCGAGGTCACGCTGCTCATCGCCGTCGCCCTGGTGACGCTGGTGGTGTTCGTCTTCCTGCGCAACCTGCGCGCCACGCTCATCCCGCTGGTCGCAGTCCCCGTCTCCGTCATCGGCACCTTCGGCACGATGTACCTGGCCGGCTACAGCCTGGACAACCTGTCCCTCATGGCGCTCACCATCTCCACCGGCTTCGTCGTGGATGACGCCATCGTCGTGCTGGAAAACATCTCCCGCTACCTCGAGGACGGGATGCTGCGCGCCCAGGCAGCGTTGCGCGGCGCCCAGGAAGTCGGCTTCACCATCGTCTCCATCACCCTGTCGCTCATCGCCGTGTTCCTACCCATCCTGCTGATGGGCGGCATCGTCGGGCGCCTGTTCCGCGAGTTCGCCGTCACCCTCGCGATGGCCATCCTGGTGTCGATGGTGATCTCGCTCACCACCACGCCCATGCTCTGCGCGCTGTTCCTGCGCCCGGCTGGCGCCCCGGCCGACTTCCTGGCCCGGCGCAAGAGCTTCGGCCAGCGCGCCCAGGAGTTCTACGGCCGCACCCTGGCCTGGTCGCTCGACCACAACGGGCTGGTGCTGATCATCCTGCTGGCCACCGTGGTGATGAACGTCGTGCTCATCGCCGTCATCCCAAAGGGCTTCTTCCCGACGCAGGACACCGGCCGCCTGATCGGCTCGCTGCAGGCAGACCAGAGCATCTCGTTCCAGTCGATGAGCAAAAAGCTCACCCAGATGATGTCCATCGTGCAGCACGACCCGGCGGTCGCCAACGTCGTCGGCGCCACCGGCTCCGGCAGCGGCGGCGCGTCGTCGCAGACCAACACCGGCAACGTCTACGTCGCGCTAAAACCGAAGGGTCAGCGCGGGGATCTCGACACCGTCATGACGCGGCTGCGGCGCGAACTGTCGCGCGTGCCCGGCGGGCGCCTGTTCCTGGTCCCCGCCCAGGACATCCGGGTCGGCGGGCGGCAGAGCAACGCCGCCTACCAGTACACCTTGCGGGGGGACAGCACCGCCGAGGTGTTCGAGTGGGCGCCCAAGCTGCTGCAGGCGCTGCAGCGCGACCCGGCGCTGACCGACGTGAACTCCGACCAGCAGCAGGCCGGTTTGCAGACCGAAATCACCATCGACCGCACCACCGCCGCCCGGCTCGGCCTCACCGTAAGCCAGATCGACAATACGCTGTATGACGCGTTCGGGCAGCGGTCGGTGTCGACCATCTACAACGCGCTCAACGAATATCACGTGGTGATGGAGGTGGCCCCGAAATATTGGCAGTCTTCGGACATCCTCGGCCAGGTCTGGATCAGCACCTCGGGCGGCACCGCGACCGGCACGCAAACCACCAACCTGCCCTCCGGCACGGTAAAGGCCGGGTCAGCCACGGCCACGTCCACCACCGCCTCGAGCGCCAACGGCATCAACAACTCCGAGCGCAATGCCGCACAGAACGCGCTGGCGGTGAGCGGCAGTTCCAGCGCCTCCTCCGGCGCCGCCGTCAGCACCGGCCAGGAAACCATGGTCCCGCTGTCCGCCGTCACCCGCTTCGCCCCAGGCAAGACGGCGCTCTCGGTCAACCACCAGAGCCAGTTCGTCGCAGCCACCATCTCGTTCAATCTGGCGCCGGGTCACAGCCTGTCCGACGCGCAGGAGGCGATCAACCGCGCCATCGCCGAGATCCACCTCCCGGCCGACATCATCGGCGGCTTCGCCGGCACCGCGCAGGTGTTCCAGCAATCGCTTAACACCGAAGGCGTCCTCGTGGCCGCCGCCTTGCTGGCCGTCTACATCGTCCTGGGCGTGCTCTACGAGAGTTTCATCCACCCGATCACCATCCTATCCACCCTGCCCTCCGCCGGCATCGGTGCCGTGCTCGCCTTGCTGCTGTTCCACACCGAGTTCTCCCTCATCGCCGTCATTGGCGTCATCCTGCTGATCGGTATCGTAAAGAAGAATGCCATCTTGATGATCGATTTTGCCCTGCATGCCGAGCGGTCCGAAGGCATCGCCGGGCGCGAGGCGATTTTCCAGGCCTGCCTGATGCGCTTCCGCCCCATCATGATGACCACGGCGGCGGCGCTGCTGGGCGCCCTGCCCTTAGCCCTGGCCTACGGCAATGGCGCCGAGCTGCGGCGGCCGCTCGGCATCTCCATCGTGGGCGGGCTGATCGTGAGCCAGGTCCTCACGCTCTACACCACGCCCGCCGTCTACCTCCTGCTGGACCGGTTGCGCCTGCGTCGCGGCATGGCGCCAGCCCTCGGCGCGGCCGAATGACCTGCCGGCGCTTGGCTCGGGCAGCGCTCCTCTTGCTGCCCCTCACCGCCTGCATGGTCGGGCCCGACTATCACCGCCCCGCCTCGGTCGGCTCGCTCGCCCCGTTCAAGGAGGCGCCGCCGGGCTGGACCACCGCCGCCCCGTCGGACACGGCGGCCAAGGGCGATTGGTGGGCGATCTACAACGACCCGCTGCTCGACCGCCTCGAAGCCACCATCGTGCTCTCCAACCAAACGGTGAAGCAGTTCCAGGCGCAATACAACGAGGCGAAGGCCACCGTCGACGTGGCCCGTTCGGCGCTGTTCCCCGTCCTCGGCGCCACCGCCAGCGATGTGCGCTCCTCCGAGGGCGGCTTCGGCGGCGGCGTGAGCGGCGTGAGCGGAACCGGCGGGTCGGGCCGCAACACCCTCACCTCGTTCACGGCCGAAGGCACCGCAAGCTGGGACCTCGACGTGTGGGGTCGCATCCGCCGCCAGGTGGAAAGCGACGTCGCCGCCGCCCAGGTCAGCGCGGCCGACCTCGCCAACGGCGCGCTCTCCGCCCAAGGCGCCCTCGCGACCGACTATTTCGATCTGCGCTATCAGGACTCGCTGGGCCAGGTGCTGAACGACACCGTCAAGGCCTACGCCGACGCGCTGCGCATCACCCGCAACCAATACAACGCCGGAACCACGCCGCTGGCCAACGTCGCAGCCGCCGAAACCCAGCTCGACACGGCGCAGGCCGCCCTGGTGAACGTCGGCGTGCTGCGCGCGCAATACGAACACGCCATCGCCGTGCTCACCGGCGTCTCGCCCTCCGAGCTCAGCATCCCCACCGCGCCGCTCGCGTCCGACGTGCCGGTCCCGCCCGCAATCCTACCGTCGACCCTGCTCGAGCGGCGCCCAGACATCGCAGCCGCCGAGCGGGCCATGCAGCAGGAAAACGCCCTCATCGGCGTGCAGATCGCGGCGTATTACCCGGACATCAGCCTGTCCGCCCTCTACGGCTACTCCGGCAACCCACTCGGCTCGCTGATCCAAACCGCCAACCGGGTCTGGTCGCTCGGCGCCACCGCCACGCAGACGCTGTTCGAAGGCGGCTTGCGCAACTCCGCAGTGGCCGTCGCCCGCGCCAGCTACGACAACCAGGTCGCCACCTACCGCCAGACCGTGCTCACCGCGTTCCAGCAGGTGGAAGACGAGCTCGTGGCCCTGCGCGTGCTGGCCCAGCAAGCCCAGGCCGAGACCATCGCGGTCAACGCCGCCCAACTCTCCGTCAAGCTGGCGCTCAACCAATACCTCGCCGGCACCGTGCCCTACACCACCGTGATCACCGAGCAGACCGCGCTGCTCACCAACCAGGAATCCGCGCTGGCCGTGCAGCAGGCGCGCCTGGTGGCAAGCGTGACGCTGGTCCAGGCGCTCGGCGGCGGCTTCACCACGGCGGATTTGCCGTCACGCAACTCGCTGCAGAAAGGACTGCCGTTCCTCAAATACTAGCAAGCCAGGGTCACCCCCCCAACCCTCGCAGCCCTCTCCCGCAGCGCGCTAAAGACCCACCATGCCCGAGCCATTCCGCCCCACCCGCAACCCGCTGCTGTCGCTGTTCCAATCCGCAGCCCACGCCGTGGCGCGGCACGACCCGGCGTCCGGTGCCGACCCGGCCAACCACCCCCTCGCGCAGTCGGCGGCGCACATCGCGGCCCTGCGCCGCGATCCAACGCGCGCCTACTCGCCCCCAAACGGCGTCCCCGCCGCCTCCCTCACCTGCGCCGGCCTGGGGCTCGAACTGCTCGAGGCCATCGCCACCGGCAACGCGCCACGCCGGCAAGCCCTGCAAGATCGCCTGAGCTTCTCCCAATGCGACCCGCTCTGGGCACAAACCCTAGTGGCCTACGCCGGCAACTTCGGGCTGGACGGCAAGCCCAAGCCAATCCCCTACATCCGCTACGCCAACCTGGCGGACTTCACCCTCACCGCACCCCAGCCCACCCTGCGCATCGCGCTCCTGTCGGACTGGGGAACCGGAACCAGCGAGGCGCGCCACGTCGCCGCCCTCCTGGCGCAGCAGCAGCCCGACATCGTCATCCACCTGGGCGACATCTACTTCTCCGGCACCGCCTCCGAATGCACCGCACACTTCCTGCAACCGCTGCGCGCCGTCTTGCCGGGCCAGCGCCTGTTCACCCTCTGCGGCAACCACGACGTCTATAGCGGCGGCGCCGGCTACTACCACCTGCTGCAACAGATCGGCCAACCCGCCAGCTACTTCTGCCTGCGCAGCCCCGACCGCTCATGGCAAATCCTGGCCGGCGACACCGGGCTGAACGACCGCGACCCCTATGACGAAGCCGCAGCACTCACCCGCATCGACCCCGCCGAGGAAGCCTGGCACCAGGACAAGCTCACTGGCTTTACCGGCAAGACCATCTTCCTCACTCACCATCAGCCGTTCTCCGCCTTCGCCCAGATCGGCCCCTTGGCGCAACACAACCCGGTCAACCCCAACCTGATGGCCACCTACGCGCGCCTGTCGCAAGCGGGCCCGATGGCCGCCTGGTTCTGGGGCCACGAACACCGCCTGCGCCTGTATCAGCCATACCGGGGCGTGCCGGTCGGCCGCAACATCGGCTACGGCGCCATCCCCGTCGAAGCCCTCCCAGGCCCGGAAACGCCGCTCCCCGGCCTGACCGACCCGCCACTCGTCCGCACCGACGGCAACCTCGACGTGGTCGAAGGCGCCTACACCCACGGTTTCGCCCTGCTCGACCTCACCCCCGAGCGCATCCAGGCCTCCTACTGGGCGCTGACCCGGCCAGCCGGCCCCATCCTGCAGGAACACCTGTAACGCCACCCGTCAACCACGCCCCGGCTGTTACAAATAACCCGTGAACCCTACATCTAAACGTCATCAAACTGTGGCTAGTCCGCCTTACCGGAATTTCATACCTAGCCCCGTCACTGCTGGTTTTAACCACAGCGCGGACGAGCGTATTTCCGGGTGGAAAGGCATTGCTGAATATGACGAAACGACAGTTCTACAAGCAGTCCTGTGCAATACTTACCAGCATCGTGCTGCTGCAGCCGTTCAGCCTGATGGCGCAGGAAGCGCCCGGCGACGTGGTGGTCGGCCCGGCGAGCAGCGCGATGGTGAAAAGCTACACCACCGACATCACCAAGGAGCCCACGCTCACCACGGCGCAGAAGGTCGCGCTGTTGCAGAAGCGGGTCAAATACGTGTTCGTGCTGTTCCAGGAAAACCGCTCGTTCGACTTCTACTTCGGCACTTTCCCAGGCGCCAACGGCCTGTTCACCAAGCCCGCAGCGCAAACGCCGGGCTTCGTCCAGCCGATCCTCGAGACCAACGGCACCATCGGCACCGTCTCGCCGTTCCTCATCCCGCAAACCGTCACCGCCCCCAGCCCCTCCGGCACGGGCACCATCACGGTGCCGATCTACCCGGCCGACACCTCCTCGGTCGACCACTCGCACTCGGGCATCCTCACCAGCTCGGACTTCGTGAACGGCGTGTCGCTCAACGACCGTTTCGCGCTCGACCAGCAGGGCCTCACCACCGTCAACGGCGTCGTGGTCAGCAAGACCACCCTGCAGCCGCCGACCACGCCGGCTACCCTGGCGCAAAAGCAGTCCGCCGAACTCGTCATGGGCCATGTCGACTGCGACACCGCGCCCTTCCTCTGGCAGCTCGCCGACCGCTTCACCCTGTTCGACAACTTCCACATGACCGTCAGCGGGCCGTCAACGCCCAACGCCATCGCGCTGATCGCCGGCCAGTCCGGCCTGACACAATGGGCGCTCAACCCGTCCGAAGCCAGCAACAACACCGCAAGCCCGACGGTTGCCGCCAGCGGTGGCGAGCCCATTGTCGCTGACGCCGCCACCTTTCCCGGCTCCAACCTCGACACCTCGCCGATCAAGCCCAACATCAACCCGGGCGACGAGAACCCCAACAAGCCCTACCTGAACCAGACCTACGCCAGCCTGCCCCTGTCCTTCCTCGGCAAGAGCATCAAGGCAACCGTCGCCAGCGACCAGAACCCGGCGCTCGACCTGCTCGACGTCGAGAAGGACATCAAGACCATCGCCGGCGACGGCAACCCGCCCACCAACTGGGGCTGGTTCCAGGAAGGCTACGACGCCGAGCCGACCGACTCCACCGCGCTCCCGCTGCACAGCTCCTATGTGTGGCACCACAACGGCCCGGAGTATTTCGGCTACATCGGTGACAACCCCGTCGTCGCTAGCAACCTGCACGGCCTGAACGACTTCTACACCGCCATCAATAACCAGCAGCTCGGCACCAAGGGCGGCGTATTCTACGTCCGCGGCGGCTACGACAACAACGACAAGCTCGTCCCGGTCGACCCCAACCCCACCGTGCGCGCAGACTTCCCCGGCAGCGACGACCACCCCGGCTACTCGGACGCGCAAATCTCCGAGCAGTTGATCGCCGACGAAGTCAACGCCATCGCCGCCAGCCCGTATTGGAAAGACAGCGCCATCATCGTCACCTACGACGAGACCGATGGCCTCTACGACCACGCCCCCGTCACGGCGCGCGTGAACGACCCCGAGGGCAACCCGCTCGAGCCGTCCTCGCGCATCCCGGCGATCGTGATCTCGCCCTACTCGAAGGTGCACGCGATCGTTAAGCAGAACTCCGAGCACAGCTCCGTCATCAAGCTCATCGACAAGCTGTTCAACCTGACCCCGCTGGCCGACCTGCCGAACGAGCAGGAAGGCTTCGCAGCCGGCAAGTCCATCCTCGGCCAAAACTACGTCGGCCCAGCCGACGACGTGGTGCCCGGCATCGGCGACATGCTCGCCGCCTTCGACAACAACCGCCTGCTCGGCTACACGGCCCCGCTGCCCGCCGAATACGCCGAGATCGAACCCAACACCACGCCCTCGCTGCCGCACTACCCGCTCGGCGGCTGCTACACGCTGAACATCGTGCCGACCGACTACGTGGGCGGCAAGCTGCTCGACCCGGCGCCCGCCGACTTCAACCCGCGCCCCTCCGTCACCCCAGGCATCCCCACCTCCGGCACCTGGACGCCGTAACCACCACCACGCGCAAGACCCTGACGTAACCTCGGGAGCCGGGCATCTGTCCGGCTCCCTTCTTTTTGCGAGGATCGCTGTTGCCATGACAATCGCGGGAACCATCAAGCTGGCACTCGCAGCCACCCTGCCACTGCTGTTCGCCTCCCCACTGCTGTTCGCCTCCCCACTGCTGTTCGCCTCCACCGCCCACGCCGGCACCACGCTGGACGCGATCCGCGCCGCCGGCTCGCTCACCTGCGGCGTGGTGGTGGACGTGGACGACTATTCCGAGGCGGACAGCCACGGCAACCTCTCGGCCCTGGAAGCGGATTTCTGCCGCGCCCTCGCCGCCGAAATCTTCGGCGACCCAGCCAGGGCGCGCTTCCTCAGCTTCTCCGACGAACCAACCGGCCTCATCGCCGTGCGCGACAAGCGTGCCAGCGTGCTGTTCGGCGCCACGCCCAACCCGGTGATCGGCGCCGCCTTCGGACTAGCCTACGGACCGCCCATCTTCTTCGACGGCCAAGGCTTCCTCGTCGCCAAGGACAGCGGCATCACCAGCCTCGCCGACCTGGGCAAGCGCAGCGTCTGCTTCATCAACGCCGCCCCAGCCGAACGCGGCGTCTACGACCTGCTCGAGCCCAAGCTCAAGCAACCCGAAATGCGCGACCCGTTCTCCGAGCGCGGCGAGATGGAGGTGGCCCTGCTCGACGCCCATTGCGACGCGATGACCGGCGACGTCTCATGGCTCGCCAACGCCGCGCTCGGCTTCCGCGCCCAGGCCGGGCACTTCACCATCCTGCCCGAAACCATCTCGCTCGACCCGCTCAGCCCAGCCTACCGCAGCGACGACCTGCAATGGGCCGCCCTCATCCGCTGGACCGTATGGACCCTGCTGCAAGCCGAGGAATACGGCATCACCCAGGCAAACGCCGCCCATTTCGGCCCCACCGACGACCCGGTCGTGCAACGCCTCCTCGGCACCATCCCCTGGATCGGCAAGGCATTCGGCATCCCCGACGACGCCTTCCGCCACGCCATCGAAGCCGTCGGCAACTACGGCGAAATCTACGACCGCGACGTAGGCCTCCACTCCCCCCTCAACCTCCCCCGCGGCAAAAACGCCCTCGCCTCCAACGGCGGCCTCATGTGGTCGCTCCCAGTCGAAGCCCTACAATAACCCCCCAAAGCCCCCCCCGCCTAAAGCCCTCCCCCTCCGGGAGAGGGTAGGGTGAGGGGCCAACGAAGCCCCAAAATCCAAGAGCCACTCACCCACGCACCCCACCCCACTCACCCCACCCGCACCCCCGCCCCCGGATGCGGCGCCACCAACCGATCCCCCCGCCCGAACAGCTTCTGCCGCAACGTCCCCGCCGCATACGCCCGCTTATACCGCCCCCGCGACTGCAACTCCGGCACCAGCCACCGCACCACATGCGCAAACGTCTCATGCGCCACCATCGACGCCAGGTTGAACCCGTCCGCCCCCGTCGCCGCCAGCCACGCCTCCATCCGGTCCGCAACCGTCGCCGCCGACCCGGCGAACACCGGCCCACTCCCGCCCAACCCCACATGCTCGGCCACGTCCCGCACCGTCCACACCCGCGACGGGTCCGCCCGCGTCACGTTCTCCATCGTCGACCGCCCCGCGTCGTTCTCCACGAACCGCACCGCCTCATCCAGCCGGTAGCCGGACAGGTCGACCCCGATCCATCCCGACATCAGCGCCAACGCCCCCTCGTGGCTCACATAGCCGCGGTACTCCTCGTGCAGCGCCCGCGCCGCCGCATCGCTCTTGGCCACGATCGCTGTCAGCAGCGTAAACACCACCACCTCCCGCCCCGCCGCCGCCGCCAGCGCCCGCACCGCCGCCACCCGCGGCGCCACCGCCGCCACGCTCGGCCCCGAAACGAACACGCACTCCGCATGCCGCGCCGCAAACGCCTGCCCCCGCGGCGACGACCCGGCCTGGTAGATCACCGGCGTGCGCTGCGGCGACGGCTCCGCCAGATGCACCGCCGCCACGCCCGCCACCGCCTGCTGCACCGCCCGCACCCGCTCCGCCCGCGCATACACCCCGGCCGCCCGGTCCATCACCACCGCATCGTCCGACCAACTGGCTTCCCATAGCCGATACGCCGCCTCCATCACCGGCTCGGCCGCATCATACCGCGCATCGTGCCCCGCCTGCCCGGCCCGCCCCACCGCCCGCGCCGCGCTGTCGAGGTAGCCCGTCACCACATTCCACCCCACTCGCCCCGCCGTCAGGTGGTCGAGCGTGGAAAACCGCCGCGCCAACGGCACCACCGGCTCGTACGACAGGTTCACCGTCACCCCGAACCCCAGATGCTCCGTCACCGCCGCCATCGCCGGGATCACCAGCATCGGGTCGTTCGCCGGCACCTGCGCCGCGCTGCGCACCGCCGCCGCCGGGCCGCCGCCATACACGTCGTAAACGCCCAGCACGTCGGCGAAGAACACCCCGTCGAACAGCCCCGCCTCCAGCAACCGAGCCAGCTCGGTCCAGAACCCCAGCGTCTTATACTCCACCGACCGGTCACGCGGATGCCGCCACAGCCCGGGCGCCTGGTGCCCCAGCGCCGTCATGGTGAACGCGTTCAGCCGGATTTCCGCACCCGCCATCCTCCAAAATCCCCTTGAAACCCTGCCCTGCCGCATGGTCACTCTGCGCCCATGCAGCCCGAACCCACGTCGGCCGAAATCCACACCCTCGACGACCATCGCGTGCTCGACACCCAGCACCTGATGGACGTCCTGGCCGAAATGGTCGACCTCGGCGCCGACATCGCGCGCATGATCCACCACCAGGCCCGGCTCGCGACCGAGAACAAGGTCACCCCGCCCGAAGTGCTGCGCGACATCTCGCAATCCTACGACCGGGTCGCCCGCGCCGTCCGCCGCACCGTGCTGCTGCTGCAAAAGCTCAAGGACACCGCCCCAGCCGAGCGCACCCGCCATCGCGACGGCGCCCGCCGGCTCATCGTCCGCGCCGTCGCCGACGTCATCCAGCGCGACGTGCCCAAACCCCAGGCCGACGACCTGCGCGCCGAACTCGCCGAGCGCATCGGCGGCCCCGACGTGCTCGAGGACATCGAAAACCGCCCCCTTCCCGCCATCATCGCCGACATCGTCCACGACCTCGGCCTCGGCTACCCAGCCGGCACCCATCCCTACGAACGCCGCACCCCAGCCGACATCGCCGAACTCTGCGCCCTAGCCGCCGGCCTCGCCCCCCCGCCCCCCGGCTCCCTAACCAACCTTAAAGACAGGCCAGG
This sequence comes from Acetobacteraceae bacterium, assembly GCA_965199105.1. GTDB lineage: Bacteria > Pseudomonadota > Alphaproteobacteria > Acetobacterales > Acetobacteraceae > LMUY01. Next base: position 4,198,337 of record CBDAQO010000002.1, read on the forward strand.
CAAAGCCGCCTCGCCCCAAGCCACCCCAACCCGCCCCCGCCAACCCGCCCCCCCGCGCGAAACCGGCCCAGCACCCTAGAGCAGATCCCGATCAGACGGAATCGTCTGATCGGGTGAAGATGCTCGCAAAACAGAGGGTTAGAGCGTGTGAAGTGAGCGGAAGCGAACGGAACATGCTCTAACAGCCTGTCGGGTTCATTGTTCGTTGGCGATCTGACGGGCGTGTTTGGTTGGATCAGGCTGGCTGCAGGCGGTGTATCCGCCTGCAGTTATAGGCCAGTGCGATCAGCGTCCACTCGGTGGCTGCATTTGTGAGGCCGCGCAGGTGGAAGCGCCTGAAACCCATGGCGCTTTTGATGATGCCGAACACGGTTTCAACGGATTGCTTGCGCTTTTTGTAGAGGGCTTTGGCATCGTCGGTCTCCATCTTGGCTTTCATTGCGATACGCCAGGGCTGCGTGATCCGCCGGAGCGCCTTGGGTTCTGGCGGCGGACGGAAATCGTATGGCCGGTGCGGCTGGGTGCGTCCGATGGCCACCAAGGGTTCGACATTGTTGGCCTCAGCGCCTGAACCGCCCGGCCGCTGGCATAGCCTGTGTCGGCCAGCACGGTCTGGGGCAGGCCCACTGTGTCGCGCATGCCCAGCAAGGTTGCGGCAAAGCTTGGCGCGTCGGCGCTGGTCGCGACCAGGTTAGTTGCCAGGATAAGCTGCGGCCCTTCGGCGCAGACCACGGCCTGTGCGTTATAGGCCTGGCGATACTCATGCGCGTCCGAACGGCGCATCAGCGCGCTATCGGGATCGGTCAGGTTACTTTGCCGCTCGAACGGCGGCGTGTCGTCGGGGGGCTTGGGTTTGCTACCGCGGCGACGTCCTTTCTTGGCGTCGTAGGTGGCCTTCTTTGCTTCGTAGGCTGGGCGGGCGGCTTCTGCCTGGGCGCGGGCGTCGGCTTCCAAGCGGTCGCAGGCGGCATCAAGCTTGGCTTTCAGCGCCTCGCGCCGGGCCAATTCGGCCGGCAATGCTTGTGGGTCCTGGCCTTCGGTGTCGGCGGCTTCGGCCTTCGCGGTGAGTTGCGCGATGTCGGCGGCGAGCTTGGCGCGCAGCTCGCGGGCGCGGTCGTAGCGGACCGAGCGGATTTTCGAGGCGTTGGCGTCGATCTTGGTGCCGTCGATCGACACCGTGCCGAGCCGGAGCAGGCCGGTTTCGCGCGCCAACAGCAGGATTTGGAGGAAGGCTGCCTCGAAGGCGGCCTTGTTGGTGGTGCGGAAGACGGCGATGGTGTCGTGGTCGGGATGGAGGTTGGCGGCGACGAACCGCACCGCGATATCGCGATAGGTCGCCCGCTCGATCCGGCGGGAGGAAAAGATGCCGTTGGCATAGCTGTAGACCAGCAGCGCCAGCATCAGTTGCGGGTGGTATTGTGGTTTGCCGCTCGGCTGCGACCCGGTCCGGAACGCCCCGATCGGCACGCGCTCGACCGCCGCCACGATGAAATGCGCCAAGTCATCGTTGGAACCCACGCCTTCAGGTCAGGTGGTAGCAGGAAGGCCTGGTCGCGACTGAACGGAATGAAGCTCGACATAACGCGATTCTAGCCAGCTATTCGAAAACTGGGTACCCCCAATCCGACAGGCTGCTAGCAACCTGGCCCACGCGATTGGCGGCGTCTTGCATCGGCAATCCCTTGTAGCGATCCTGGCTCAGTGACCCAGTCGCCAGTCAGCCCAGCCGCCATTCAGGACGCATTCACCAAGCAAATCGGCTGGTGCGACGGCTTGGGTTCGCCCTTCACCGCCGAGTTGCTGCAGCACGTCGCGGCCGAAGTGCAGGCGAACGGTCCGGCGGGCAAGCTCATCGCCGACTGGCCGGGCGACCCGGTGGCGGACGCGTTGCCGTTGCGGATGGCCGGTGCCCTGCACGCGCTGGTGCTGAGCGCAGCCGCGCCTAGCCTGGCCGCCTGCTTCCCGCCCGCCCGATGTGCGCCGGGCGCCCTTGCCAGCGCGGTGCGCGCCACGCTCGGCACCCACGCTGCGGCCATCCGTCGATTTATCATCTCCGCGCCGCAGACCAACGAAGTGGGTCGCTCGGCGGTGCTGCTGGGCGGCTTCCTCACCATCGCCGCCACCACACGCTTGCCGTTGCGCTTGCTCGAGATCGGCGCCAGTGCCGGGTTGAACCTGCTTTGGGACCGCTACCACTACCAGCTTGGCAGCACCGAATGGGGCGACCCGGCGAGCCCGGTGCGCCTGGCCCCGCGCTGGCAAGGCCCGCCCCCGGCGATCGCCCCGCTGACCATAGCCACCCGCGCCGGCTGCGACCTGGCCCCTGTCGACCTCGCCGAAGACGAGCAGCGGCTGCGGCTGCGGGCCTATGTCTGGCCGGACCAAACCGACCGCCTGGCCCGGCTCGACGCCGCCATCCTGCTTGCCCGCGCCGCCAGCCCGGCCTTGGCACGCGCCGATGCCGCCACCTGGTTGGACGGCCAACTCGCCACCCAGGCGCCCGGCTGTACCACCGTGCTGTATCACTCGATCATGTGGCAGTACATGGCCCAGCCGATCCAGGAGGCGATCCACACGCGCGTGCTCGCCGCCGCAGCCACCGCCAGCGCGGCCGCACCGCTAGCCTGGCTGCGCCTCGAGCCACCCCGGCCCGACGCGCGACCCGAGCTCACCCTGCAAATCTGGCCTGGCCTGCCGCAAACCCGCCTGGCGTTGGCGCACCCGCATGGCGCGGCCGTCACCTGGCTGGAGCCGGCGGCGGTTGCCCCAACCCTGGTTCCCCCAACCCTGGTTCCCCCTGGGGCGGAAGCGCTCTAGCATCGGGCCCTCACGGCAATGGATGCGGCAGTGACAGACGTAGTGGCCAAGCTCGAGCGGGTGCGCAGCGACGACACGATGTGGGCCGTGATCGCCTGGCTCGGCACGCAGCGCCGCATCGCCGAGGTGTTCCCCTCCCGCGCCCGTGCCTTGGCCGACCGGGATTGGCGCGAGCAGGAGGTGCGCGCCTATGTCCACCTGCTGCGCGGCACCGACCAGCCGGTGCCGCGCTACGGGGTGGCGCCGATCCGCCGGTCGGACCTGCCGCGGCGGTGGCGACCACTGCCAGCGCTGGGGTTCTTGCGCGGGCAGTTCTTCTGATGCCGGTCCGCACGCGCCGGGCTACGACCGACCGCTCGCCTTCACACGCTCGACAGGAGCTTGCATGAGCACCATCTTCATCACCGGCTGCTCGAGCGGCTTCGGCCTCGAGACCGCCCGCCTGTTCCTCGACCGCGGTTGGCACGTGGTCGCCACCATGCGCACCCCGCGGGAGGACGCGCTGCCCGCGTCGGACCATCTGCGCATCCTCCCACTCGACGTGACCGACGCCGGCAGCATCCGTGCCGCGGTGGCGGCGGCCGGCGCGGTGGACGTGCTGGTCAACAATGCCGGCATCGGGCTGCTGGCGGCGTTGGAGGCGGTGCCGATGGAGACGGCGCGCGAGGTGTTCGAAACCAACACGCTCGGCACCATCGCCATGACCCAGGCGATGCTGCCGCACTTTCGCGCGCAAGGCTCAGGCCTGATCGTCAACGTCACCTCCGCGGTGACGCTGCGGCCGTTGCACCTGCTGTCGGTGTACACGGCGAGCAAGGCGGCGGTGAACGCGTTCTCGGAGGCGCTGGCGTTGGAAGTGGAGTCGTTCAACATCCGCGTGCGCCTGGTAATTCCCGGGCGCTCGCCGGAGACGCCGTTCGGCCAGACCGCTCGGGCCCGCCTGCAAGCCGGCATCCCGGAGGCTTACAAGCCGGTCGCCGAGCGCGTCTTCGCAGGCATGCAGCAGACGCCATCCGCCGTCACGTATGCGCGCGACGTGGCAGAAGCGGTCTGGCGCACGGCGACCGACCCGTCCTGCCCCATGCGCCTGCCCGCGGGCGAGGACGCAGTGGCGTGGAGTTCGGCCGGCTGAGCCTTGCAACCTTCGTTAGAGCATGACCGCATCAAGTGAGGTCACTTGATTGGTAAACATGCTCGCCAAAACAAAGAGCTAGACCATGACCGGCGACTCTGTGTGAGCCGGTCTTGGTCTAGAAGCTGCGGCGCTTGGGCGCGACATCGCCACTGACGTAGCACGGCCAACCGATCGTTCCGCGGTCCTGATCCGAGCCGCCCCGGAAGGCTTCACTAGCCCAACGTGCCTGCTCGCTTCCGGCTGAACCCCCTCAAACCTCCTCCACCCGCTCCACCCCCGGCACCAGCTTCAACGCCTGCGCCAGCCGCGGCGTCACGTTGAAGCCGCCAGGCAGCTCGATTTCCACGTCCTGTCCGTCCCCCACCAGCGGCAGCAGCACCACCCGGCCCCGGCCCCGGCGCTCGCGCTCCAGGATCGCGCGGATATGCGGGACCGCCGCCGTCTGGCCGAGCCAGATGCGCATGCCGGCGCCCGCTTCGGCCGCTGCCTGCTCGAGCGACACGGCGCCGGACGCGGTGATGCGCAGCGCCTCGCCCTCCTGCTTCAGGTCCGCCGTCACCAGCACCGCCGCACCCTCGCGCAGCAGCTCGCCACAGGCTGCCAGCGCCTCGGAAAAGAACGTCACCTCGAACGACCCGGCGCCGTCGGACAAGCGCACCCACGCCATCTTGCTGCCGCTGCGGGTTGGGCGTTCCTTGCGGCCGATCACGCAGCCGGCCAGCTTCACCCGCCCGGCGCCAGCGGCGGCAAGCGCCTCCAGCCGGTCCGAGCCCACCGCGCCGATGCGGCCCAGCAGCGTGGCATACATGTCGAGCGGGTGCGCGGTGAGGTGGAAGCCGATCGCCTCCGCCTCGAAGCCCAGCCGCTCGAGCGGCGGCCAATCCGGGCCCGCCGGCAGCCGGATCGGCGCGGGCGCCGCGCCGCCGAACAGGCCGATCTGGCCGCTCTCGCGCTGTTCGGCGTCCGCCTGGGCGCGGCGCAGCACCAGCTCGGCGCCGGCGAACAGTTGCGCCCGGTTGGCCGCGATGCCGTCGAACGCGCCCGCCTTCACCAGGTTCTCGATCTGCATCTTGTTGATCTGCCGCGGGTCCACGCGGGCGGCGAACTCGGTTGGGTCGCGGAACGGCCGCGCGCCGCGTGCCGCCACCACGGCGCGCATGGCGGCCAACCCAACCTTCTTCACCGCCGCCAACGCGTAGCGGATCGCAGGCTTGCCCGCCGGGTCCAAGTCCGGCTTGAAATCGGCGTCGGACGCGTTGATGTCGGGCGGCAACACGCGGATGCCCAGCCGCTCCGCCTCCTGCCGCAGCGCGGCCAGCTTGTCGGTGTTGGTGATGGCGAGCGACATGCAGGCGGCCAGGAACTCCACCGGGTGGTTCTGCTTCATCCAGGCGGTCTGATACGCCACCAGCGCATAGGCCGCAGCGTGCGACTTGTTGAACCCGTAATCGGCGAACTTGGCCATCAGCTCGAACACTTCGACCGCCTTGGCCTCGGCGATCCCCCGCGCCATCGCACCGTCCACGAACGTCTTGCGTTGCGCGTCCATTTCGGCACGGATCTTCTTGCCCATCGCGCGGCGCAGCATGTCCGCCGCACCCAGGCTGTAGCCCGCCATGATCTGGGCAATGGTCATCACCTGTTCCTGGTAGACCATGATGCCGTAGGTTTCGCCTAACACCTCGGCCAGTTCCGGGTGTGGTGGCGCCCATGGCTCGCCATGCTTGCGGCGGCAGTAATCCGGAATGTTGGCCATCGGGCCGGGGCGGAACAGCGCCACCGCGGCGATCAGGTCCTCGAACCGGTCGGGCCGCATCTGCCGCAGCACGTCGCGCATGCCGGCCGACTCGAACTGGAACACCCCGCCCGCATCGCCGCGCGCCAGCATCTCGTAGGTCGGTTTGTCGTCCAGCGGCAGGCGGTCGAGGTCGGGCGGGTTGGCCATGAAGCCCACCGCGCGCTGCAGGATTGTGAGCGTGGTGAGCCCCAGGAAGTCGAACTTCACCAGCCCGGCCTGCTCGACGTATTTCATCGAGTATTGCGTCACCAGCGTGTTGGCCTTCGGGTCCCGGTAGAGCGGCACCAGCTCGATCAGCGGGCGGTCGCCGATCACCAGCCCGGCGGCGTGAGTGCTGGCGTGGCGGTACAGCCCCTCCAGTTGCAGCGCCACCTCGAGCAACCGCTTCACCGCCTCGTCGTCGGCGCGCATCTGCTGCAGCTTAGGCTCGCCCTCAATCGCCTGCGCCAGCGTCACCGGCTTGGCCGGGTTGTTCGGGATCAGCTCGGCCACGCGGTTCACCTGGCCGAAGGGCAAGCCTAACACCCGCCCCACGTCGCGCACCGCCGCGCGCGCCTGCAGCTTGCCGAAGGTGATGATCTGCGCCACGCGGTCGGCGCCATATTCGCGGCGCACGTAGTCGATCACCTCGTCGCGCCGGTCCTGGCAAAAATCGATGTCGAAGTCCGGCATCGAGATGCGTTCGGGGTTGAGAAAGCGTTCGAACAGCAGGCCGAAGCGCAGTGGGTCGAGGTCGGTGATGGTCAGCGCCCAGGCCACCACGGAGCCGGCGCCGGAGCCACGGCCCGGCCCCACCGGGATGCCCTGCGCCTTGGCCCACTGGATGAAGTCGGCCACGATGAGGAAGTAGCCGGGGAAGCCCATCGCGGCGATCACGCCCAATTCGTAGTCCAGCCGCTCGCCGTAGCGCGCGCGGGTGGCCGGGTCGGCGCCGGCGGCGTCCATGCGGCGGGCGAGGCCTTCGCGGGCCATGGCGCGCACCGTCTCGTCCTCGCTCGCTCCCGCGCGCACCTTGGGGCACACCGGCAGCAGCGGCTTGCGGGTTTCCGCCATCACGGCGCAGCGGCGGGCGAAGGCGAGCGTGTTGTCGCAAGCCTCGGGCAGGTCGGCGAACAGCGCGCGCATGGCGGCGGCCGGCTTGAACCAGTGCTCCACCGTGACCCGGCGCCGCTCCGCCGCCGCCACCGCCTGCCCGGAGGCGATGCACAGCAGCGCGTCGTGCGCCGCATACATCGCGGGGGTGGCGAAGAAGCACTCGTTGGTGGCGAGCAGCGGCAGGTCGAACTCGTCCGCCAGCGCGACCAGGCCGGGCTCCACCATGCGCTCCACCGCCAGCCCATGGCGGTGCAGTTCGACGGCCGCGCGGTCGCCGAACGCCTCGCGCACCGCCGCCAGCCAGGCCGCCGCCTCCTCGCGCCGGCCCTCTGCCAGCAGCCGTGCCAGCGGGCCACCGGTGCCGCCGGTCAGCAGCAGCAGGCCGTCGTTGTGCTGCAGCACGGTCTCCAGCGGCAAGCACGGGTCCGCCGGGTCGGTCTGCAGGAAGCCGAACGAGGACAGGCGCTGCAGGTTGGCCAAGCCCGCCGGGTTTTGCGCCAGCAGCACCACCGGGTCGGGCGGCGCGCCCGGCTTTTCCGCCCGCGCCAGGCCAATCTGGCAACCGATGATCGGCTGCACCCCCTTGCCGGTGCAATACTGGCTGAACTCCAGCGCGCCGAACAGATTGCCCGAATCGGTGATCGCCACCGCCGGCATCCCCGCCTCGCGCGCCAGGCTGGCGATCTTGTCGGGCTTGATGGCGCCCTCGCTGAGCGAGTAGGCGGAATGGACTCGGAGATGGACGAAGTCGGTGTGCGGCATGGCCCGAGTATAGCCTGCCCGTGCTATTCGACGAAGACGATCCGCGCCGTGTCGGGCCCGGGTATCTTGAGCGCGGCGACACTATCCACGATCCGCGCCGCTTCGGCCTGGTCCGCCGTCATGATGACCTCGCCGCGATGGAACTGCTGGATTTGCTCCGCCGTGAGCCCGGTGCGGTCGCGATACACCTGCTCGAACTCGTCCACCGTCGCGTCCACCAGGGCGGCCTGCTCCTGGATCTGCTGCTGCGTCAGCGAGCCAAGCAGGACGGTTTGGGTCGGGTGGAAGATGAAGCGCGCCGCCGGGTCGGCCGAACGCTCCTCGCCGGCGAGGAACAGCACCGTCGCCGAGGAAGCGACGATGCCTTGCGCATGGGTCGAGAGGCGGAGCGGCAGCGACTGGATGAAGCTGTAGGTGACCAGCGTCTCCAACACCTGGCCGCCTGGCGAGTTCATCACCAGCACCACCTGCGTCACGCCCGCTTCCACCAGGTTGGCCAACTGGTGGCGCAGCGCGCGCATCGAGTTGAGGTCGATCGTCTGGTCGAACATGAGGTAGTAGGTCTTGGTCTTGTCGATGGCAGTCACCGGCGACGCCGGCGGGCGCGGCGGCGTGGGCGTGGGCAGCGGCAGCACCACTTGCGGCGGCAGGGCTGGGGCGGGAACGGACGGCGGCACCTGCGCCCGCGTGGCCAAGGCTGGGGCCAGCCCCGCCAGGGTGAGCAGCGCGCCGCGGCGGCCGAGCCTCATACCGCCTCGCCGAACTGCGCCGCGTGCAGCCGCTGGTACACGCCACCCGCGGCCAGCAACTCGCCATGCGCGCCCTGCTCGGCTACGCCCGCCGCGTCTACCACCACGATGCGGTCGGCGTTGCGGATGGTGGCCAGGCGGTGCGCGATCACCAGCGTGGTGCGCCCCACCGCCAGCGTCGCCAGTGCCTTCTGCACCGCGCGCTCGGTTTCGGTGTCCAGCGCGCTGGTGGCCTCGTCCAGGATCAGGATGGGCGGGTTCTTGAGGAACATGCGCGCGATCGCCAGCCGCTGCTTCTGGCCGCCGGAGAGCTTCACGCCACGCTCGCCGATCAGCGTGTCCAGCCCCTGGGGCAGCGCCGCGATCACGGCCTCGAGCTGCGCACGCCGGGCCGCGTCGATGATGTCGGCCTCGCTCGCGTCCAGCCGGCCATAGGCGATGTTCTCCCGCAGCGTGCCGCCGAACAGGAACACGTCCTGCTGCACGATGCCGATCTGGCGCCGCAGCGAGGCCAGCGTCATCGCCCGGATGTCCACCCCGTCGATGGTGATGCGCCCGCCCGACACGTCGTAGAAGCGCGGCAGCAGCGAGCAAAGCGTGGTCTTGCCGGCGCCCGAGGGGCCGACGAAGGCCACCGTCTCGCCGGGCGCGATGCGCAAATCCACGTCGCGCAGGATCAGGCGGCCGTCGCCGTAGCCGAACTGCACGCCCTCGTAGCGGATGTCCCCGTGCAGCCGGGCCGCTGCGCGGGCGCCGGGCGCGTCGACGATGTCGGGCTCGGTGTCGATCAGCTCGCAGTAGCGGCGGAACCCGGCGATCCCCTTGGGGTAGGTTTCGAGCACGCCGTTGATCTTGTCGACCGGGCGCAGGAACACGCCCACCAGCAGCAGGAAGGAGATGAAGCCGCCCTCAGAAAGCTGCCCGTGCAGCACGAACCAGGTGCCGGCGACCATCACCACCATCTGCGTCAGCCGCATGCCCAGGTAGGTGATGGAGGTGGAGGCGGCCATCAGCCGGTAGGCCTGCAGCTTGGTGCGGCGGTATTGCGCGTTGTCGGCGGCGAACAGGCGGCGCTCGTGCTCCTCGTTGGCGAAGGCCTGCACCACCCGCATGCCGCCGACGTTCTCCTCCACCCGGGCGTTGAACGCGCCCACCTGGCGGAACAGGGCGCGGAAGTTCTGCGTCATGCGGTTGCCGTAGCGAGTGGAGGCCACCGTCACCAGCGGGGTGATGATGGTGGTGAGCAGGGCGAGCTTCATGTTGATGAAGAACATCAGCGCGAAGGCGCCGGCGAAGGTCATCAGCGCGATGAACAGGTCTTCCGGGCCGTGATGCGCCACCTCGCCGACGTCCTCCAAGTCCTTGGTGACGTGGGTGATGAGGTTGCCGGTCTTGCTGTTGTCGTAGAACGAGAATGACAGCTTCTGCAGGTGGTCGAACGCGCGGCGGCGCATCTCGGTCTCGATGTTGATGCCTAGATGGTGGCCCCAATAGGTCACCACCGCCATCAGCCCGGTGTTGAGCAGGTAAACCGCCAGCAGCACCGCGGAGGCCACGAGGATGAGGCCCCAATCGCGGCCCGGCAAAAGCTGGTCGATGAAGCCGCGCATCGCCATCGGAAAGCCGAGTTCGAGCAGCCCGGCGATCACCGCGCAGCCGAAATCCAGCGCGAACAGGCGGCGGTAGGGCCGGTAATAGGCGAAGAAGCGCTGCAGCATGGCTGACACATAGCCTCGCCGGCTGCGACTGTCGATTTGTTGCCATGCACAAAACGCACGTTAGCCCCGCGTTGGAGCCCGGGTGAAACGCTTTGGCGGTTTTCCGCCATCCGCGTTAACTGCGAGGTAACCAAACCGGTGTTTGATAGGCGGATGCTCGTGCACCAGCCATTCCGCCATCCCGCGTTGCTGAGTGAGGTCCGGGCCTGATGCTGTATCAGATGTACGAGTGGCAGCGGATGGCCATGCAACCGATGCGCGCCATGGTGTCGGGCGCGATGCAGGTTATGGACAACCCGGCCAATCCGCTGCGCGAGACCCCGTTTGGGCGCTTCACCGCCGCCGCGTTGGACACGTTCGAGCACACCACACGAGATTTCCGGAAGCCCGCTTTCGGCCACAGCTCCACGGTGATCGGCGGGCAGGACGTGGCCGTGACCGAGGAGGTGGCGCTGCGCCTGCCGTGGTGCGACCTGCTGCACTTCCGCCGCGCCGCCGACCGTCCGGACGACCCGGTGTTGCTGATCGTGGCGCCGATGTCCGGCCATTTCGCCACCTTGCTGCGCGGCACGGTGCAAGCGTTCCTGCCCGACCACGCGGTCTACATCACCGATTGGCGGGACGCCAAGGAGATGAAGCTCAGCGCGCCCGTCTTCGACCTGGACGACTACATCGACTACGTGGAGCATTTCGTCCGCCATCTCGGCCCGCAAACCCACGTGCTCGCGGTGTGCCAGCCAGCGGTGCCGGTACTGGCCAGCGCCGCGCTGATGAACGCCGACGCCAACGCGCCCGCGCCGCGCTCCATCATCCTGATCGGCGGCCCGGTGGACACGCGCGAGGCGCCCACCGAGGTCAACCTGTTCGCCAAGAAGCACGACCTAGCCTGGTTCCGCCGCAACACCATCCACACGGTCCCGTTCGGCGAGCTGGGCTTCATGCGCCAGGTCTATCCCGGCTTCCTGCAATTGGCCGGCTTCATGGCGATGAACATCGGGCGCCACATGCAGGCGCATTGGCAGATGTTCGCCCACCTGGTGGATGGCGATGGCGAGCCGCTCGCGTCCAAGCGCGCGTTCTACGACGAGTATCGCTCGGTGATGGACCTGTCGGCCGAGTTCTACCTGCAGACCATCGAGACCGTGTTCCAGGAGCACTCGCTGCCGCGCGGCGTGCTGGTCTCGCGGGACCGGCCGGTCGACCCGGCGTGCATCACCCGCACCGCCATCATGACCGTGGAGGGCGAGCGGGACGACATCTCCGGCCTCGGCCAAACCCGCGTGACGCATGATCTGACGCCGCAACTGGCCGCCGACAAGCACACCCATTGGGAGCAGGCGGGGGTGGGGCATTACGGGCTGTTCAACGGCGCGCGCTTCCGCAACGAGATCGCGCCCCGGATCAAGACGTTCATCGCGCGGCACAACTAGCGGATTGCGCTTGCAAATCCGCGCCGTTTTGGTGAACGCAGGGCCAGGCGGAACGTTGGGCGTGTGGAAGGGGTGCGAAATGCGGGTATGGATCGTAGCGGCGATGGTGATGTGTGGCGGTTGGATTGCGTCGGCCGCGCCCGCGTGGGCGCTCGGCTGCGTGTCGACCACGCCGACGCCGGGCCACGTCATGGGTAACACGGGCTACACCGACATACCGACCGCACCCTGCCCAATCGGGCACTACGCCGCGCTGCAAAAGAAGCGGAACGGCTCGGCGCTGTTTGCCCAGCCGAAGGACCCGAACGCACCGGCCGACCCACAGACCAATCTTCCGCAGTAATGGAGTTCAACGCATGAAGTCTCTTCTCGCCCTTGCCGCCGTGGTCAGCATCGGCTTTGCCGCCCCGCAGGCGCACGCCATCGGTTGTGTATCGGGCGGTGCCGTGGGTGGCGTGGCCGGTCACATGGCTGGCCATCATGCATTGCTGGGCGCTGCGGCGGGCTGTGCCGTCGGGCACCATGAGGCGGTGAAGAACAAGCGCGCCGTGGCGGCTCAGCAGACCCAGCAGCGCTAGAGGCATCCGGGCTGGACGCGCGACGCCACCAGCGTTCGCGCCCAGCCCGCAGCCGCTTACTCGGTCCGCGCGACCGGCCGCTGCACGAGCGCGTTGCGAATGTCTTCCAACAACGCCTCGCTGCGGGTCGGCTCCGGCGGCACGGTTGGCTCCACTGCCTCCTTGCGCTGGAACGCGCTCAGCAGCTTCACGACCCAGAAGATCGCGAACGCCACGATCAGGAACTGGATGACGGCGTTGACGAACAGGCCGACGTTCAGCGTCACCGCCCCGGCCTTTTGCGCCGCGTCCAGCGTGGGTTGAACCGGGCCCTTTAGCGTGACGAAGATGTTGGTGAAATCCACCCCGCCCACGATCAGGCCGATCAGCGGCGTGAAGATGTCCTTCACCAGGCTCGAGACGATGCTGGTGAACGCCGCGCCGATGATGATGCCGACGGCCAGATCCACCACGTTGCCGCGCATGATGAAGGCCTTGAACTCGCTGACCCATCCTGGCGCGTGAAGGCGTTTCGGCGGTTGCATGGCAATTCCTTCGTGTTCTGGCGCTTCGTTTCTATTTTGATTGCCGCCGCGGCGCTACCCTGAAGCCGGCTGACCAAGAAAGCCGCACAGACCTTTCTGTCTGCACAACATCCAGGCGATTGAGCGCCGGCATCAGGCAATGGCGGCTGGCATATCGCTTGCTCCACCGGCTTCAGCCTCGACCCAATCTCGACCTGACGGGAGTTCGCCTTGCCAATCCCGCCCTTCGCCCACCCACACGGCTGTCGCTGCGGCATTGGCGGCCTGGCCTGTGAGGGTGTGCCCAACGCGATGCGCCTAGCCGCGGAACGGGCGGCGTTCGGCGGCGAAGCGGGGCGGCGCCGGGTCATCCGTGCCGTGGGCGCGGCCACCGTCGTCGCCGCGATGGACCGGGTGTTCCCCATCCTGCGCGCCCAGGAAGCCTGGGCCGAGGACGCCGGCGCGCCGGAAAAGAAGGACCTCAAGGTCGGCTTCATCGCCATCACCTGCGCCACCCCGATCATCCTGGCCGCGCCGATGGGGTTCTACGCCAAGCAGGGCCTGAACGTGGACATCGTGCGCACCGCGGGCTGGGCCGTGGTGCGGGACAAGGCGCTCGACGGCGAATACGACGCCGCCCACATGCTGAGCCCGATGCCGCTGGCGCTCACCCTAGGCGCCGGGTCGGGCGCGGTGCCCTACACGGTGCCGGCGATCGAGAACATCAACGGCCAAGCCATCACGATGGCCATGAAGCACAAGGACAATCGCGACCCGGCGAAGTGGCGCGGCATGAAGTTCGGCATCCCGTTCGACTACTCGATGCACAACTACCTGCTGCGCTACTACCTGGCCGAAGCCGGGCTCGACCCCGACCGGGACGTGCAGCTCCGCGTCATCCCGCCGCCCGAGATGGTGGCCAACCTGCGCGCCGAGAACATCGACGGCTTCCTCGGCCCCGACCCGTTCAACCAGCGCGCGGTGTATGACGGCGTGGGCTTCATCCACCTGCTCACCCGCGAGCTGTGGGACGGCCATCCGTGCTGCGCGTTCGGCATCAGCCGCGCCATGGTGCAGCAGGCGCCCAACACCTTCCGCGCCCTGCTGCAGGCCATCGTGGACAGCACCGCCTATGCCAACCAGGCCGAGCACCGCAAGGACATCGCGGACCTGATTGCCGGCCAGAACTACCTCAACCAGCCCGCAACCGTGGTGGAGCAGGCGCTCACCGGCACCTACGCCGACGGGCTGGGCAACGTGAAGCAGGTGCCGCAGCGGGTCAGCTTCGACCCGTTCCCCTACCCCTCGATGGCGGTCTGGATGATGACGCAGATGAAGCGCTGGGGGCAGGTGCGCGGGGACCTGTCCTGGCGGGACGTGGCGCAGCAGGTCTACCTCGCCACCGACGCCGCCGCCGCCATGAAGCAGGCCGGCCTGCCCGTCCCCGCCACGCCCTACAAGAGCTACACCATCATGGGCAAGACCTTCGACCCGGCGGAGCCCGACGCCTACGTCGCCTCCTTCGCCATCAAGCGGGCATGACCGGCCGCGCCCGGCAGCGCCTGCAATCGCTGCTGCTGCTGGCGCTGCTGCTGGCCGCCTTCCTTGGCGCCTGGCAGTGGGCCGCGACCCCAGCCGCCGGAACGGTGACGGTCGACCCGGCCTATGCCGCCCTGGTCGGCGCGGCCGCCAGCCAGGGCCAGAAATCCCCCATGCCGCGCCCGTCCGACGTCGCCGTGCGCGCCTGGGCCCTGCTACGCGACCCGTTCTACGTCCACGGCACCAACGACCAAGGCATCGGCATCCAGCTCGGCTGGTCGCTGCTGCGGGTGGCGCTGGGCTTCGGCCTGGCGGTGCTGGTGGCCATCCCGCTCGGCTTCCTGATCGGCATGAGCCCGGTGATGGGTGGCGCGCTGGACCCGATCATCCAGGTGTTGCGCCCGGTCAGCCCGCTCGCCTGGATGCCGCTGGCGCTCTACACCATCAAGAGCAGCAGCGTGTCCGCCATCTTCGTGATCTTCATCTGCGCCATCTGGCCCATGCTGCTGAACACCGCCCAGGGCGTCGGCAGCGTGCGGCGCGAGTGGCTGAACGTGGCGCGCACGCTCGAGGCCGGGCCCTGGCGCACCGCCTTGCGCGTGATCCTGCCCGCCGCCGCGCCTACCATCATGACCGGAATGCGCATTTCGGTCGGCATCGCCTGGCTGGTAATCGTGGCGGCCGAGATGCTGGTCGGCGGCACCGGGATCGGCTACTTCGTCTGGAACCAGTGGAACAACCTCTCCATCGCCGACATCGTGGTCGCCATCCTGCTGATCGGGCTGGTGGGCATGGCGCTGGACCAAGGGCTGGGCCGGCTGGCGCGGGCGGTGACATGGACGGAGTGAGCCATCGCGCGCCCTACCTCGAGGTGCAGGGGATCACCCGGCGCTATGGCGGCCGCCCGGTGTTCAGCGACGTGTGGTTCAGCGTCGAGCGGGGCGAGTTCGTCGTCCTGATCGGCCATTCCGGCTGCGGCAAGACCACCATCCTGAACATGCTGGCCGGGCTCGAGCGGCCGGACGCCGGGTCGCTGAGCCTAGAGCAACGCCCGATCACCGGCCCAGCGCTAGACCGGGCGGTGATCTTCCAGTCCCACGCGCTGCTGCCCTGGCTGTCGGCGCTGGGCAACGTGGCCTTCGCCATCCGCTCCCGCCACCCCGAATGGCCGCGCGCCCGCGTGCAGGCGGCGGCGCTGGCGGTGCTGGGCCGGGTGGGGCTGGCCGAGGCGGCCGGGCGCAAGCCGCACGAGCTCTCCGGCGGCATGCGGCAGCGCGTCGGCATCGCCCGGGCGCTGGCCGCCGAGCCGCGCCTGCTGCTGATGGACGAGCCGTTCTCCGCCCTGGACGCGCTCACCCGCGGCACCTTGCAGGAGGAGGTGCTGAACCTCGTGGTGGAGGCCGGGCAGACCGCCTTCATGATCACCCATGACGTGGACGAGGCGATCCTGCTCGCCGACCGCATCCTGCTCATGACCAACGGGCCGGACGCATGCCTGGCCGAGATGGTGGTGAACACCCTGCCCCGCCCGCGCCTGCGCAGCACCATCCATCACGCGCCGGGCTACTACGCGCTGCGCAACCACATCGTGGACTTCCTGGTCACCCGCTCCCGCGCGCTGGCCGAGCAGCGCCCACCGGGCTGGACGGCGCGCGCGGTGCCCCAAGTCCGCCCAGCCGAAATCCCCACCGAGCACCCCACCGAGCAAATGGAGACGCAGCGATGAACGAAGCCAAGACCGCGTTGGGCCACAAGATCATGGCGGCCAAGAAGGCGAAGGGCTGGACCTGGCCGCAAGTGGCCGAAAAGCTGGGGCATTCGACGGTTTGGGTGTGCGCCGCCTGCCTCGGCCAGATGTCCATGGCCAGCGAGACGGCGGAAAAGGCCGGCTTGCTGTTCGACCTCAACCCGGCCGAGATCGACCTGCTGACCCAGGCGCCCTATCGCGGCTCGCTGCCCACCGAGGTGCCGACCGACCCGCTGATCTACCGCTTCTACGAGCTGGTGAGCGTGTATGGGACGACCTGGAAGGAGCTGATCCACGAGGAGTTCGGCGACGGCATCATGTCCGCCATCGACTTCGACATGACGATGGAGCGCCAGCCCGACCAGAAGGGCGACCGGGTGAAGATCGGCATGAGCGGCAAGTTCCTGCCCTACAAGCGCTACTGACCTGCCGAGCGCCAGGGTGCTATAGCCGCCGCGCCATACCCCTCGCGGATGCCCTGCATGCTGAAAGCCCTCCTCGCCGCTGCAACCCTGCTGACGCCCGCCGCCGCCGCCGCGGCCGACCTCAACGTGCTCTACGCCGGCTCCCTGCTGAGCCTCATGGAGCACGGTATCGGGCCCGCGTTCGACCAGGCCGGTGGCGACAGCTTCCGCGGGTTCGCCGCCGGGTCGAACGCGCTGGCCAACCAGATCAAGGGCAAGCAGCGCCAGGCCGACGTGTTCATCAGCGCCGCGCCGGGCGTCAATGCCGGCCTGATGGGGGCGCAGAACGGCGATTGGGTGAGCTGGTACATCACCTTCGCCCAGTCCCCGCTGGTGATCGGCTACAACGCGAACAGCCGCTTCGCCGCCGAGCTCAAGAGCAAGCCCTGGTATGAGGTGCTGCGCGAGCCCGGCATCCATATCGGCCGCACCGACCCCAAGCTCGACCCGAAGGGCGCGCTGACCGTGCAATTGCTGGAGCATGCGCAGGACGTCTACCACCAGCCCGGCCTCGCCGCCGCGGTGCTGGGAGAGGACGAGAACCCGGCCGAGATCATGCCGGAGGAGAACCTGGTCGGCCGCCTGCAGTCCGGCCAGCTCGACGTGGGCTTCTTCTACTCGACCGAGACGGCGGACTTGCATATCGACGCCATTCCGCTGCCGCCCGAGGTCGCCCTCAGCGCGCACTACACCGTCACGATCCTGAAGGACGCGCCGGACCAGGCGGCGGCGGTGCGGTTCGTGAACGCCCTGCTGAGCCCGGCCGGCAGAGCCATCATGCAGCAGCAAGGGCTGGACGTGGTGGCGCCGGTCATCAGTGGGGACGCCAAGCAGATGCCCGCCGACCTCCATTTGCACTGACCCCCGCGTTGCGGCTGCCTCCGGTGCTGCCGCTGCTGGGTGGGGTGCTGGCGCTCTACCTGCTGGCGCCGTTCGTGGCCGGGTTGCAACAGGTGTTCGCCGCCGACTGGCAGCACGTGGATTGGGCGGCGCTCGCCTCCGCCGGCTTGGTCTCGGTGGCCAGCGCCACGGCCGCGTCCGCTTTGGTCGCGATGGGCGGCATCCCGCTGGGCTACCTGCTGGCGCGCGGGAAGTGGCGGGGGATGGCGCCGCTGGGCTTCCTGGTGCAACTGCCGCTCGCCTTGCCGCCGCTCGTCAGCGGCACCCTGCTGCTGTTCCTGCTCGGCTACGCTAGCCCGCTCGGCCGCCTGACCCATGGCGCACTCACCGACTCGTTCCTCGGCATCGTGCTGGCCGAGGCGTTCGTGGCGGCACCGTTCCTGATCATTGCCGCCCGCTCCGCCTTCCGCGACGTCGACCCGGCGCTCGAGGACGTCGCGGCCACGCTCGGCCTGGCGCCGGGCGCGGTGTTCCGCCGGGTCAGCCTGTCGCTGGCGGCGCGGGGGGTTTGGGCCGGACTGCTGCTCACCTGGCTGCGCGCGTTCGGCGAGTTCGGCGCGACGGTGCTGGTGGCGTACCACCCCTACTCGCTGCCGGTTTACAGCTACGTCGCGTTCGGGAGCGAGGGGCTGCCGGCAATGCTGCCCATCCTGCTGCCCACCCTTGCCGTGGCGGTGCTGGTGATGGCGGCGAGTCTGCGGGCCGAGCGCCGCTCCCACGTGATCCCGGTCGAGGCGATGGTGCCGCCGCCATCGCCGCCGCCGCCGGGCCCACGCCCCGCCAGCCTGCCCCCGCGCCCGCTCGAACTCGCTTTCCGCCAGGACCGCGGCTTCATGCTGGACGTTGCCTGGCAGACGCAAGCGCGGCGGCTCTGCATCCTCGGCGCGTCCGGCTCCGGCAAGACGGCGACGCTGCGGCTGATTGCGGGGGTGGACCGCGCCAGCCACGCCACGCTCACGCTGGCCGGGCGTGACCTGGGGCACCTGCCGCCGCATCTGCGCTCGGTGGGCTACGTGCCGCAGAACTACGCGCTGCTGCCCGGCGTGCCGGTCGGCCGCCAAATCCGGTTTGGCATGGGGGCGGAGGCGGCGCGGGCGACGCATTGGTCGCAGCGTCTCGGCCTGGCCGGGCTGGACCACCGCACGCCGCAGGAGTTGTCGCTCGGCCAGCAGCAACGCGTGGCGCTCGCCCGCGCCCTGTCCCGCCCGTCCGCCCTGCTGCTGCTGGACGAGCCGTTCTCCGCCCTGGACGCGCCGTTGCGGGCGGCGCTGCGCGAGGAGCTCTGCGCCCTGCAAAGGGAGATCGCGGCCACCACCATCCTGGTGACGCACGACCCGGCGGAGGCGCTGCTGCTGGCCGACGAGCTGCTGATTCTGGAGGCTGGCCGGGTGCTGCAATCAGGCCCCGTTTCCGCCGTGTTCCAGCGCCCGGCCAGCGAAGCCGCCGCCCGGCTGCTCGGGGCAGAGAACGTGGCCGCAGCCGTCGCCACCGGCGCTGACCGGATCGACTTGGGCGGCGTGGTCATCCCCGTGCCGGGCCCGGCACTGCGACCCGGGCCAGTCGGCTGGGCGATCCGCGCCACGGCGGTGCGGCTGGTGGCGGAGGGCGGCTACCCCGCCACCGTGCTGGCGGTCGGCGAGCTACGCGCCGGGCAGCGTTGGGTGACGCTGCAACTCGGCGCCACGGTGCTGCAGGCGGCGGCCGAGGCGGCGGTGCCATTGGGCGAGTGCCGGGTGAGCCTGAACCTCGCCGCTCTGCAAGTCTGGCCCGCACCCAGCGGCGCCGGCCGTGCTGGCCTGATGGCAGCGCGCTATGCCGACGCGGGTGCGTTAAGCCTTCAGCAATAACTACGTGGCAGGATGGGCTCGCCTCACGGGGGGCTCGGCAGCGGCACCACGCTCAGCCGCGCCACGTCGCGCACGCTGCGCCCGCCCATGCGGTCGCCGGGGACGACCAGGCGGTAATGGCCTGATGGCAGGGCTTGGCCGTCCTGCTTGTCGGCCAGGATCACCTGCTTGCCCTCGAAGGCGGGCGAAATCTCACCCAGCGCCAGGGTGGCGGCATAGCCATCATGGCCCTGCACCAGCACGGCAAGGCGAACCTGCTCGCGCGGCTTGGCCGGGTCGATGGCGCCCTCGTGCTCGAGCACGGTCCATAGCAGCGGGCCCTCGAACATCGCCTGGCGCGCGCCGTGCTCGGTGCCGAACGCCACCGGAACCTGGATCACCGGCAGCCCCGCCATGTCGTCGGGGGTGAGGGTGCGCTCGACCGCCAGGCCCGAGACCGTGATGCCAGTGGCATCGTCCGCATAGGCCGGGGCGGCCAGCACCAGCCCGGCCAGCACAATCATGGTTCGTTGCAGCATTCTTACCTCACCCTTGTTCCGGCGGCAGCGGGCTGCACGCCACGGCGGTGGCGCGGGCCAGCAGGACGGTGCGGCGGGCCGCGACGCCGGCTCCCGCCATCTCGCCTAAGGCGTGGGCCAGCAGCGGGTTGGTCAGCACGGCATGCGCCGCCAGGTTGATCGCCGCTTCCGACCCGGCGACCAGGCCGGCGGACAGCATCGTGCGCCGCAGCAGGTTGAGCGTGCCCAACAATCCCGGGCGCATGCCATACAGCCCAGCCACCTGCCGCACCAGCCGCACGCCGCGCCACGTCACCACCAGGGCGGCCAGCGCCGGGGTGGGGGTCGCGGCGATGCCGGCGGCCATCTGGAACGCGGCGGTGCGGCCGAGCGCGTCGGCGCGGGCGCGCAGCGTGGCGTCGGGGCCGGCGCGCAGCAGCGCGAGGATGGCGTCCGGGTCGTTGGCGGCGTCGATCGCCGGGCGCAGCGTCTCGGCGTCCGGCAGGGTCGCGGCCCAACTGCGCGCGGCGGCGTGGATGCGGATGCCATCGCGGCTGGCGAAGGCGCGGCGCAGGCGGTCGACCCGGGCCAGCGCGAACAGCCCGCGCAACTCCCGCCCGATGCCGGCCAGCAACAGGCCGAATCCGCCGACCGCGACGGCGACGGTGAGCCAGCCGAGCCAGGCGGCGCGCTGGAACTGTGCTGCGGCGAAGTTGCCGGTCTGCAACGCCGCCAGCCCCACCAGCAGCACGGCGAGCCCTGCCAGCGCATACTTACCGCCTCCGGCTTGCGGCGGGGTGGCGTCGGTCAGCGGCTCGGCGAGCTGCTCCGGCGCCTCGAGCTTGGGCGCGGCGGCGTCTTCAATCAGCACGCGCGGGGCGTTCGGCCTCACAACACGTCGTCCAGCAGGAACGCCAGCAGCGTGTCGAGCTCGATATGCGGCACCCCGGCGCGGCCCTCGCCCGGCAGCCGGGTCGGCTCGAACTCGGGCAGGGCGAAGAACTCGCCGGCCCAGAACGCGCCATCCGGCGGGCAATCCGGCACCTCGCCGGGATAGGACAGGCCCACCCCCTGCCCGGCAATGCGCCCGCGCACCGCCGAGACGCTGCGCCCGTCCAGCCGCATCGTCGCGTCTTCGGTGCAGCGGATGGAGGCGATGGCGAAGTGGCGCGCGGCGACGTCCCCGCCGGCCGCGGTGAGGGCCGCCATCAGCGCGCGCAAATTGCCGCGCTGGCGGCTGGCCACGTGGTCGGCCTTGGTGGCGGCGTAGGCCACGCGGCGGATGCGCGGCGGGGGCAGGCGGAGCTGCAGCAGGGCGGTGAACGCCTCGGTCCAGGAAAACGACCAGCGCAGCGCTCCGGCGGCGGCGGCCAGGCTGGCTTGGGCGTCGGCAAAGCTGTCCCGCCCGGCGCCGAGCGCGCTCAGAAGGTCCGCCAGGACGACCAGCCGGTCCATGTGGCCGAACAGCGGAGACACCAGGTCCTGCCGCACGGCGTTGCAGTAGGCGTCGTAGCGCGCTGCCAACAGGGCGGCGAGGCCGCCGCGCCCGCGCAGGGGGAAGAACGCCAGCCACGGCAGCTCCAGGCCGGGCGACGGCATCAGGAAGCGCCCGGGCTGCAGCAACGACAGCCCGGATTCGTCACGCAGGCGGTGTAGCGCGTCGCGATACAGCCGGTGCCCGGTGGCGGCGAGCGCTTCGTCCTGGGCGGCGCCGCCGGGCCGCGCGCCGCTATCGGGCAACCCGGCACTGAACTGGAGGAAGGCGCGCGTGGCGGGGTGGTCGTCCAGCCGCGCCAGCGTGCGGTCCGACCAGGTGGCGAAATCCATGTCCAGCAGCGGCAGGTCGAGCAGCCACTCGCCCGGGTAGTCCAGCAGTTCGAGCCGCAGGCTGCGCGGCGGCAGGGCGGCGGCGAACCCGGCGCGCGGGACGGTGAGGTCGAGCGCCAGCAGAGAAACGGCGGCGGTGCGGGCGGGCCAGGCCGCCGGGTCGGACGCGAGAGCGCGCAGGTGCGCCGGCGCGTCAAACCGCGGCACCGCGCCGGCGCCGACCGGGGCGAGCCGCACGCCGAGGCGGCGCCCACCCAAGCGCGCCGCCAGCGCCGGCAAGGTGGGCAGGCCCGCGCCCATCGCGAGCAGGTTGGCGGCAACCGAGGTCAGGAACGCAGTTTTACCCGCCCGCGCCAGCCCGGTGACGCCGATGCGAACGGTGCCGCCGACCAGGTCGGTTAGCGTGGGGATGCTGGGCAATCACCACTGGCCTTTGCCCTCTCCCGCGTGCGGGTGGGGTGATTGCGTTGGCTCCCATCTCCCTTTCCTGTAAAGGACGGAAGAGGGTGACGCCTCAGGTGGCGGGGCGGCACGGCGGGGTGGGCTGCGTTCAAGTGTTGCGTTCGATCAGCTCGATCTTGTAGCCGTCCGGGTCCTCGACGAACGCGATCACCGTGGTGCCGTGCTGCACCGGGCCGGCCGGGCGCGTCACCTTGCCGCCGCCCGCCTTGACCTCCTCGCAGGCGGCCGCCACGTCCGGCACGCCGACCGCCAGGTGGCCGAAGCCGTTGCCGACGTCGTATGGCTTCTCTTGGTCCCAGTTGTGGGTGAGCTCGATCTCGGCCTGGCCGGGATTGGACTCGAAGCCCACGAAGCTCAGCGTGTAGCGGCCGCCGGGCACCTCGTTGCGGCGCAACTCCTTCATGCCCATCAGGCGGGTGTAGAAGTCCACGCTCTTGTCGAGGTCCTTCACGCGGATCATGGTGTGCAGATAGCGGCTCATGGCGTGTCTCCGGAGGGTTGGTGGAGGCCGAGCAGGAACAGCCCGGCGGCGTTGGCCCGGGCGATGCACTCGGCCCGATCGGTGAACAGGGTCCCGCCGGCTTCGAACGCAATCCCGCGCAAGCCGGCGCCCACGGCGGCATCAATTGTGCGAGGGCCCAGCGTCGGCAGGTCGGCGCGGCGATCCTGCCCGGGTTTGACCAGCTTGACCAGCACGCCGCCGGGGCCAGGCCGGCGCAACCCGCCGGCGCGGGCGAGCATGGCGTCGGTGCCCTCGATGGCCTCCACCGCGAGCACGATGCCCTGCTGCACCACGCAGCCCTGCCCCACATCCACCTGGCCCAGGGCCCGCACCACCGCCACGCCGCGCGCGATGTCCTGCTCGGCCGCCGGGTCGGGTGCGGCGCGGCTGAGCAGGCCGGCGGGAGCGACCGACTCGGTGAGGATTTCGTGCGCGCCGATGACGTGGAAGCCCTCCTCGCCCAACACGCGGACGATGGCGGCAAGGAAACCGTCATCCCCGCTGAACGCCGCGCGGCCGATGCGGGCGAGGAGGCGGGCGCCCTCGGCATCGGGCCGCAGGTGCAGCAGCGAGGGGCGGCGGACCGGGCCAACCAGCACGATGTCCCGGCAACCATGGGCGCGCAGCGTGGCCAGGATGTGCCCCACGGCGCCGAGCCGGGCGGGTGTGTGCGGATAGGGCGTGAGCAAGGCGGGCTCGGCGTAGCCCTCGAGCGCCACCACGTGGACCGGGCGGCCGGCGGCCTGGGCGGTGGCCGCGACCCGGGCGGGCAACGGGCCACCCCCGGCGATCACGCCCAACGCAGGGGCCTGGCTGGTCAAGCGCCGGGCCGCTAGCTCAGGCGTCTTCCTCCGCCGTCAACGCGGCCCGGATCAGCCCGCGCTTGCTGGGGGTGGCCGCGAAATCCAGCATCTCGGCCACCAGCGGCTCGTAGCCCCATTGCTCGCGCACCAGGCTCAAGCGGCTGGCGAACACCCCCTCGCCGCCGAACAAGGTGCGGAACGCGGTGCGGACGGTGTGCAGCCGCGCCTTGTCCACGCCGCGGCGGCGCAGGCCGATCACGTTCAGACCCGCCAGCCGGGCGCGGTTGCCGATCACGCTGCCGAACGGCACCACATCCGCCTCCACGCCGGACACGCCGCCCACCATGGCCGCGCGGCCGATGCGCACGAACTGGTGCAGCGCCGCCGCGCCGCCGATCACCGCACCGGCGCCGATCTCGACATGGCCGCCCATCACCACGTTGTTGGCAATAATCACCCCGTCGCCCAGCACGCAGTCATGCGCCACGTGGACCACCGCCATCAGCAGGCAATCCGCGCCCACCCGGGTCTCCCCGATGCCGGTGACGGTGCCGCGATGGATGGTGCAGTGCTCGCGCAACTGGGTGCGGGCGCCGACCCGGCAGCGCGTCGGCTCGTCGCGATACTTCAGGTCCTGCGGCGCCATGCCCACGGTGCAGAACGGGAACAGCACCGCGCCATCCTCGATCACGGTGTGCCCCTCCACCACCACGTGGCTGATCAGCCGCACGCCGGCGCCCAATTCCACATGCGGGCCGACGGTGCACCAAGGCCCGATCTCCACGCCCTCCTGCAGCCGGGCGCCCTCGGCCACCAGGGCGGTCGGGTGGATCAGCGGCGCGCGGAGGGTGGGCGACAGCGAGGCAGCGGACGGCATCGAATCACCTGCCTGTTACGGTGGGTTGGTGGCCGGCGGAGTGGCGCGCCTCCAGTGCGGCAACATTGCGGCCCACGAAGGTCAGCCCGGCGATGGTTGCCGGTCCATGATCATGGCCGAGAATGTCGCCTCGGCCACGGAGGCGCCGTCGACGGTCCCGGTGGCGTGGAAGCGCCACACGTTGCCCCGGCTGCGATCCTTGGCCACGTGCAGCTTGAGTTGGTCGCCGGGCACCACCGGGCGGCGGAACTTGGCGCTGTCGATAGTCATGAAATACACCAGCTTGCCCGCGGCATCCGGCCCCAGCGTCTCCACCACCAGCACGGCCGCGGTCTGCGCCATGGCCTCGATGATGAGCACGCCGGGCATCACCGGGTGGTTCGGAAAGTGGCCCTGGAAGAAGCCCTCGTTGGCGGACAGGTTCTTGATGCCGACCGCCGAACGGTCCGGCGCCAGGTCCACCACGCGATCGATCATGAGCATGGGGTAGCGATGCGGGATGGCGTGCATGATGCGCGCGATGTCCAGCACCTCGTGGCTCACGCTTGCCGGCAGGTTGGTATCCATACTCAGCCCTGCTCTCGCCCCCCTTTGTCCCGTCCGGCCTTGTCCTGCGCGGCTTTATCGCTCCCCGCCTTATCGCTCGCGGGTCCGCGCCCGGCGAGCTTGCGCAGCACGGCCACGTTGCGAAAGAACTCACGCACCGGCATGGCAGGCGCGCCCAGCACGTCGGCCCCCGCCGCCACATCCCGCATCACGCCGGATTGCGCACCGATCCGGGCCTTCGCACCAATCCGCAAATGCCCAACGAGGCCCGCCTGTGCCGCAACCACCACAAAATCCTCTAAGACGGTGGACCCCGAAATGCCTGCTTGCGCCACGACAACGCAGCATCGCCCGAGGCGGACGTTGTGCCCGATCTGCACCAGGTTGTCGAGGCGAGACCCGGCGCCGATCACCGTATCCTGCGCCGACCCGCGATCGATGGTGCTGTTGGCGCCCACCTCCACGTCGTCCTCAAGCAGCACGCGGCCGAGTTGCGGCACGGTGACGAAGCCTTGCGGCCCCTGCGCGAAGCCGAACCCCTCCTGCCCGATCCGCGCGCCGGGATAGACGTAGACCCGCGCGCCCAGCACGGCATGGGACAGTGAGGCGAGCGCGCCGACCCGGCAATCCGGGCCCATCACCACGCCCGGCCCAATCACCGCCCCCGGCGCCACCCGGCAGCGCGGGCCGATCGAGGCGGCCGCACCGATGACCGCCAGCGGCCCGATCTCGGCGCTGGGGTCAACGTCGGCCGCCGGGTCCACCACCGCGGACGGATGAATGCCAGGGCGCAGCGGCGGCGGCGGATGGAACAGCGCGGCGACGCGGGCCCAGCCGAGATAGGGCTCCGGGGTGACGATGGCGGCGCAATGCGGCGGCACGCGGCTGGCGAAGTCGGGGTGCACGATCACGGCGCCGGCCTGGGTCTGCCCCAGCAACGGCGCATAGTGCCGGTTGTCGAGAAAACTCACGTCGCCAGGGCCGGCGGATTGCAGTGGCGCCACCCCGGCCAGCAGCCGGTCGCTGGCCGCCACGCTGCCGCCGGCCAGCTCCGCCACAGCAGCCAGCGCGTGGGGGCCGATGCGGGCGAAGAAGCGCGTATCGCCCGCGCCGGCGTCCGACACCGTCGCGGTGCCGGCCGGCTTAATGGCGCGCCGGCGGGCTGGTGGGCGGTGCCGAGGCGGGCGTCGGCGTGGGCGCCTGCGAGACGGCACCCGCCTGGGCCCCCGCTTGGGCGGTCGCCTGCGTCAGCGGCGAGACGCCGTCCGGCGCAATGGTGATGGACGGCATCACCTTGTTCATCTGCACCGTCACCTGGTCGGTGATGTCGAACTCGTTGATGTTGAGCGCGACCTGGGCGCGGTGCAGCACCAGGTTCATCCCCCGGCTTTCCGCCACCTGGCGGATCACGGCGATCAGGGTGCGCTCGATCTGGTTGAGCGAATACTGCGCCGTCTCCTGGATGATGCGGTTGCGGTCGCGCCAGCTCTTCTGGTCGTTGGTGATGCGCTCCTGCAGGTCGCGCTCCTTGGCCCGAACCTGGTCCGGGTTGAGCGTGGCGCGGTCGGCCGAGAGTTGCTGCTGCAGGTCATGCCACTCGGCCTGGCCCTTCTGCGCGTCGGCCTGCAGCTTCTCGCGCCGCTCGGTGATGACCTTCTCCACCTGCTGCGACGCGGTGGCCGCGCGCATCACCTCCGGCACGCCCAGCACGCCGATGATCGGGGCGGGCGGCACAGTGCCCTTCGGCAGCGGCGGCAGTTCCGGCACGGGGGCGCTCGGCAGTTGCGCCAGCGCCGATTGGTCGGCCTGGTCGGTCGAGTCCCCGGTGGTGACGCCGGCCAAGCCGCTTGGCAGCTCCACCGGCGGTGGCGGCGGCAGGGCTTGCTGCGTCGGCGCCGGCGCGCGCGGGGCGGGGCGGGCTACGGCGCCTGGCTTGGGCTGGGCGTTCTGCGGCGGAATGAAATAGCCCTGCGCCACGGCCGCGCCGGGCTGAGCCAGCATCGCAGCGGCCAGAGCCAAGCCCGCGGCCCAAGCCACGGAGTTTTTGCCGGAGCTGAATGACATCATGTTGCTCACCTTAGAATCTGGTCCCGAAGCCAAACCGGAAAATCTGGGTCTGGTCGTATTTCTGCTTCACGACTGGGTCCGCCAAGTCAAGATTGATCAGCCCGAATGGCGTCTTCCAGGACACGCCGACACCGGCGCCGACCCGGGGCGACAGGTTGTTGGGGTGGTTGATCTGCTGCGTCACGCCACCGGCCACCGGCTGGTCGTAGAAGTTGTAGGCGAACAGCGCACCCTGCTGCTTGACCTGCGCCAGCCCACCCAGGTCGACGAAGGCGCGGCCCGACAGGCCGAGGTCGGTCGACACTGGCAGCGGAAAGTGCAGCTCGGTGGATTGAGTGTAGATCAGCCGTCCGCCGACGCTGTCGCTGCCATAGACCACGCTGGGCGGCTCGTCGGTGGTGGGCACCGTGTGCGGCCCGGCGCCGCCGGACTGGAAGCCGCGCAGGTTGTCGCCGCCGAGGAAGAAGCGGTCGATCAAGTCCTCCTGGCGCTGGCCCAGATCCTCCAGGTAGCCGCCGCTGGCCGAGATCGCCAGGCCCCAGTCGCTGTTGCCGGTGAAGCGGTCGAACGGGATGAACCAGGTGCCGTCCAGCTTGTTGCGCACGTAGTGCGCCGTGCCGCCTAGCCCCGCCACGTCCAGCCCATAGCGCAGCACGAAGCCGGCATGCGGGTCCACCCGGCTGTCGCGGTAGTCCAGGGTCAGCGTCTGCCCGATCTGGGACAGCAGCGTGGTGCCGGCCGAGTTCAGGATGTAGAGGCTCGCGCCCTCGTTCACGTTGCTCACCGAGCGCTGCACGATGGAGTAGGTGATCGCCTGGCTCAGATGCGGGTTGATCTGGTAGCCGGTGCGCAGCGACAGGCCGGTGCGCGACTCGTCGTAGTTCGAGATCGCCTGGTTGTTGTTGCTGACGTGGAAGATGTCGAACCCGGCGACCAGGTTGCGGTCGAGGAAGTAGGGGTCGGTGGCCGACAGGTCGATCTCGGAGCGGCGCTGCGCCAGCGTGCCCTGCAGCGAGGAATCGATGCCAGTGCCGATCAGGTTCTTCTCGCGCAACCCGGCGCTGAGCAAGGCGCCGGCGTCGGTCGAGAAGCCGCCGCCGAAGCTCAGTTCGCCGGTGGATTTCTCGTCCACCGCCACGTTCACCACCGTCTTGTCCGCCGTGCTGCCCGGCGCCTGGGTGATGTTGACGGTGTTGAAGTAGCCAAGCTCGGTCAGCCGCTGGCGCGAGCGGCGGATTTCGACCGGGTTGTAGGCGTCGCCTTCGGCCACCTGCATCTCGCGGCGGATGACCTTGTCCTTGGTGCGGGTGTTGCCGTTGATGTCGATGCGCTCGACGTAGACGCGTGGCCCTTCCGTCACGTCGAACACCAGGTCGAGCGTGTGCTTGTCGCGGTTGCGGGCGATGCGGGGGCGGACCAGGGCGAAGTTGATGCCGCGGGCTTGTGCCGCGTCCTGCATGGCGTTTACGGAGCGCTCGATGGCGTCGCCGTCATACACTTCGCCTTTCTGCTGCTCGATGAACGGCAGCAGGTCGGCGCTGGTGAGGTGCGGCAGGCTCGAGTTCACCGTGATCGACGAGACGCGGTATTGCGCGCCCTCGTCCAGGGTGAAGGTGAGGAAGAACGACGAGCGGTCCGGCGCCAGCTCCGCCGTGGCGTCCTTCACCTCGAAGTCGGCATAGCCGTTCTTGAGGTAGAACCGGCGCAGCAGCTCGCGGTCGAACTCCACCCGCGCCGGGTCGTAGGTGTCGCTGTTGGAGAGGAAGCGGTACCAGGCCGACTCGCGCGACTCCACGATCTCACGCAGCCGATCCTCGCCGAAGGCATGGTTGCCAACGAAGGTGATGCGACTGACCAGCGTGTTGACGCCGTCGTGGATCTCGAAGATGACGTCGACCCGGTTCTGCGGCAGGCGGACGATCTTCGGCTCGACGGTGGCGCCGTAGCGGCCGCGCTTGGCGTACAGGTCGAGGATCTTCTGCCGGTCGGAGCGGGCGATCTCCGGGGTGAACACCGAGCGTGGGCGCAGTTCCAGCGCCGCCCGCAGCGCGTCGTCGCCCAGGGCGGAGTTGCCCTCGAACGCCACGCGGTTGACCAGCGGGTTCTCCACCACCTTCACCACCAGCGCCGAGCCGTCGCGGTTGATGGTGACGTCGCTGAACAGCCCGGTGGCGAACAGGGTCTTGAGGCTGCGGTCGATCAGGTCGGGGTTCGCCGGGTCGCCCGCTGAGACCAGCATGTAGGACAGGATGGTGCCCGCCTCGATGCGTTCGTTGCCGACCACACGGATGGCGCTGATGACGTCGCTGCTGCCCGGCGTTGGGCGTCGCGCTGCAGCCTCGTGGTCCAGGGCGCGGTTCGGGGCGCGGACACTGGCGCGCAAGGCGGGCCTTGGCGTGGCTGTGGGTGGCGCGGCAGGGCTCGGCGGCGCGGCTGGGGCGGACGGGCCACCCGGTGCGGCCGCTCCACCCAGCCCGGGCGATTGCGCGCTGACCGAGTGATCACCGCTGACCGCTGCCAGGCAAACCGTCGTCAACAATAGCAGGCGTATGCGCGACAACGACGAAAACCCCCCGGAGCCCGGCGCTTGTAGGCAGACTCCGGGCGCGCCGCCAAGGCCTGAGCGGCATCGATTCACGTTTGATACAGACCGACGCGGCAACCATTACGCCCACGACGGCAGTGCACACGGCGATGGTCCCGTCGCCTACCGCAACGACTGCGGCCGGCCGGGATGGCATTACCCTCGATTGATAGACGAGCGCGGCATACAGTGGCATTACTCTGCCACGGCGACGGCTTCGGTCAGCCGATCAGGCCGGCCACCCAGCGGAACAGGCCGAAACTGGTCAGGTCGTTCCACGTCACGAACAGGAACAGGCACGCGATCAGCGCCAGCCCGGCGCGGAAGCCGTATTCCTGCGCGCGGGCAGGCAGCGGCCGGCCGCGGATCGCCTCCATGGCGTAGAACACCAGGTGGCCGCCATCGAGGATCGGGATCGGGAACAGGTTGATCAGGCCGAGGTTGACCGACAGCAGGGCGATGAACGATACCAGGCTGCCCAGCCCGTGCTCCGCCACCTGGCCTGACAACTGCGCGATCTTGAGCGGGCCGCCCAGCCCCGCCGTGCCGCGCCGCCCGGTGATGATCTCGCCAACTCCCTGCAACGTCTGCACGGCGACGCTCCAGGTGTGCACCGCCCCGTCCTGCAGGGCGCGGAGCGGGCCGACCGGGCGCAGCGCACCGGTGATGCCGAGCTGGCCGATCTTGCCGCCACCGCCGTCATCCACGGCAGCCGGCGTGACCGGCAAGGTTTGCAACGCACCCGCGCGCAACACGGTAACGGCGAGCGGCTTGCCCGGACTCTCCGAGACGATGCGAACGATATCCTCGAAGTCACTGATCTTCTTAGTATTGATGTCGGTGATCCGGTCGCCTGGATGCAACCCGGCCGAGGCCGCGGCGGAGGGCTGCACCACCGACTGCACCACCGGGTCGCCGGGTTCGCCCTGGATGCCGAACATGACGCTGAACAGCACCGCGGCGAGCACGAAGTTGGCGATGGGGCCGGCCGCCACCACGATGGCGCGCGAGCCGACGCCCTTCTCGTGGAACGTGCGCCCCGGCAGCCAGGACGCGCGCACCGCCTCCGGCACGTCCTGCGGGCGCTCTTGGCCGTGCAGCTTCACGTAGCCGCCCAAAGGCAGCCAGCACAGCCGCCACTCGGTGCCGACGCGATCGGTCCAGCGCGCGATGGGCTGGCCGAAGCCGATGGAGAACGCCTCGACGTGGATGCCGCGCCAGCGGGCGGCGAGGTAATGGCCCATCTCGTGGATGAACACCAAGACGCCCAGCACGACCACGAAGGAGACTACGGTGCGGACGGCATCAGGCAGAAACGTCATCAAGCCACATCCCTTTGCCGCAGGACGACGCGCCCCGCCGCTATCTTGTCCGCCGCAGCTTGCCGCCCGAGCCGATCGAGTGACAAGACGCTGTCCAGCGACCCGGCCTCTGGCGCCCCCAGCCTCTCCAGCACGTCGGCCACGACGCGGGCGATGTCGAGGAAGCCGATGCGCCGGTCCAGGAAGGCGGCCACTGCGACCTCGTTGGCGGCATTGAAGATGGTGGGGGCACCGCCGCCGGCGCGCAAGGCGTCCCGCGCCAGGCGCAAGGCCGGGAAGCGCTCCAGGTCGGGGGCGTAGAACTCCAGCCGCGCCACGGCCGCAAGGTCGAGCCGCGGCGAGTTGGTCGCTAGCCGCTGCGGCCAGGCCAGCGCGTGCGCGATCGGGATGCGCATGTCCGGGCTGCCCAGTTGCGCCAGCACGCTGCCGTCGCTGTAGGCCACCAGGCCGTGCACCACGGATTGGGGGTGCACCAGCACGTCCACCTGATGTTCCTGCAGGTCGAACAGGCGGGCGGCCTCGATAAGCTCGAGCCCCTTGTTGAACATGGTCGCCGAATCGACGCTGATCTTGGCGCCCATCGACCAGGTCGGGTGTTTCAGCGCCCGCTCCGGCGTCGCCTGCTCCATCTCGTCGCGCGTGGCGGTGCGGAACGGGCCGCCGGACGCGGTGAGCGTGATGCGCTCGACGGCGCGGCCGTTGCCCTCCGCCATGGCCTGGAAGATGGCGTTGTGCTCGGAATCCACCGGCAGCAGCGTGGCCCCGGCGTCCCGCACCGCGCGCAGCATCACCTCGCCGGCGCAGACCAGCGCCTCCTTGTTGGCGAACGCGATGGCGCCGCCGCGGCGGATGGCGGCCAGGGTGGCGGGCAGCCCGGCCGCGCCGGAGATGGCGGCCATGGTCCACTCCGCCGGCATGGACGCCGCCTCCACCACCGCGTGCTCGCCCGCCGCCACCGCGATGCCGGAGCCCGACAGCGCCTGTTGCAGGGCCGCGTAGCACGCCGGGTCGGCGATGACGGCGCGTTCGGCGCCCAACGCGATGGCCTGCTGCGCCAAGGCCGCCACGTTGCGCCCACCGGTGAGGCAGAGCACGCGGAACCGGTCGCGGTGGGCGAGCAGCAGGTCCACCGTGCTGCAGCCGACGCTGCCGGTGCTGCCGAGGACCGTGACGCTCCTCACAGTTGGCCTGCCGGGCCGGCCGCCATGCTCAGCGAGGCGGCGAGGAAGGCGCCGGCCACAATGGCGGCGGCCATCAGCCCGTCCACCCGGTCCAGCAAGCCGCCATGGCCGGGGAGCAGGCGGCCGGAATCCTTGACCCGGTAGTGGCGCTTGGCGGCGCTTTCGCCCAGGTCGCCCAATTGCGACGCCAGCCCCAGCACCAGGGCCGCGATGAAGTCCTTGACGCTCCAGGTCCCAGCCACCAAGCCCCCTCCCACGACGGCGGCGAGCAAACCGCCGACCGCACCGCTCCAGGTTTTACCCGGCGAGATCGCTGGCGCCAAACGCGGGCCGCCGATGGCCCGGCCCGCCGCATAGGCGCCGATGTCGCTGCACCACACCACGGCGAAAAGGAAGAAGATCGCCCAGGGCCCGGCGGACAGCCGCCACAGCCACAGCGAGAGCATGGCGCAGGCGCCGTAGCCGACACCGAACAGCAGCGGGCGCGGGCGCCAGGCGCACATCTGCCCCCACTCCCAGACCACGCCGGCCAGGCAGGCCAGGATCAGCGCGAAGAACAGCCGGCCGCCAAACCAGACGCAGGCGAGCGCCAACGGCGCCGCCACCAGCGCGGACAGGACACGCAGCCGCAGGTCGCCCCATCGCCGCCGGCTGGCTTGCGGCCCCTCCCGCGGGACCGACCCGGGCTGTCGCTCGCTCATTTCGGCAACCGAGCGCTGCCCGCCTCAGCCAGGACGGGCCCCGAAGCGCCGTTCGCGGCGGCGGAACTCGGCCAACGCGGCGTCGAACTCGGGGGCGCCGAAATCGGGCCACAGCACGTCGGTGAACACCAGCTCGGCATAGGCGCATTGCCAGAGCAGGAAGTTGCTCAGCCGGTGCTCGCCGCTGGTGCGCACCACCAGGTCGGGGTCCGGCATGCCAGCGGTGGCGAGCAGGCCGGCAAAGGCGGTCTCGTCCAACGTGGCCGGGTCGAGCGTGCCGTTGCGGGCGGCCTCGGCAGCCCGGCGCGCGGCGGCGGCGATCTCGCCCCGGGCGCCGTAGGACAGCGCCATGTTCAGGTTTAAACGGGTATTGCCGGTGGTCTCGAGCTCGGCGCGGGTGAGCTCGGCGCACAGATCGGGGCCAAACCGGTCCCGGTCCCCGATCACCCGCAAGCGCACGCCCTGGCGTTTCAACTCGGCCAGCTCCTGACGCAGGTAGTGCTGCAGCAGGCCGGTCAGGTCGAGGATTTCGGACGGTGGCCGGCTCCAGTTCTCGCTGCTGAAGGCGTAGAGCGTGAGCCAGCGGACGTCCCGGTTGATCGCCGCCTCGATGGTGCGGCGCACCGCCTGGGTGCCGGCGCGGTGGCCAGCCACCCGGGGCAGCCCGCGCGCCGCCGCCCAGCGGCCGTTGCCGTCCATGATCACGGCCACATGGGCCGGCAGCGACGCGTCGGCCGCTTCCGGGACGATACGGCTGATCTGAACGTTCACGTCAGTTCCACGGCTGGGATGTCACGGATGCGGTCTCACGGGCGGGCGTCGGTCCTGTCTGGTGGCGCGATTATGCACTCAAATGGTTACACTTGCTTAATTTCGCGTTCCTTATCGACCAGGCTGTCGTCGATCCGCTTGATGTACTGATCGGTCAGCTTCTGCACCTCTTCGGACCAGGTCTTGGCCTCGTCCTCGCCCACGTCGTGCTTCTTCTCCGCCGCGCGCACCTGCTCCATGCCGTCCCGCCGCACGCCGCGGATGGCCACCCGCGCGCTCTCGCCGTAGCGGCCGGCGGCGCGCGCAAGTTCGGTGCGGCGCTCGGCGGTCAGTTGCGGGATGGGCACGCGCACGGTCTGCCCGTCGGCCGCCGGGTTGAGGCCAAGGCCGAAGTCGCGGATCGCCCGCTCCACCGCGCCCACCAGCGTCTTGTCCCAAACCTGGACCGTGAGCATGCGCGACTCGGGCACGCCGATGGTGCCAACCTGGGTGATCGGCATCTCGGTGCCATACGCCTCGACCTTCACGGGTTCGAGCAGGGCGGGGCTGGCGCGGCCGGTGCGCAGGCCGGCGAAGTCGCGCCGCAGGGTCTCGAGGGCGCCATCCATGCGGCGGGTGAGGTCGGTCTTGAGGCTGGGTAGGTCGGCGGGCACGGCGTCACCTCATCGGACGGTGCGGCGGCGGCGGCCGCGGCGCACGGTTGGCAGGCTGTGATAACGCGCAGACTATGGTTTTTCGAGGATGGTCGTGAAGCGGCCTTCCCCGCGCATCACCTGGGCGAACGCGCCGGGGGCATGGATGTTGAACACCACGATCGGCAACCCGTTCTCACGCGCCACGCTGATGGCGGCGGCGTCCATCACCGCCAGGTCGCGCGCCAACACGTCGTGGTAGGTGAGCTGCTCGTAGCGCTCGGCGTCCGGCGTCTTGCGCGGGTCGGCGGCGTAGACCCCGTCCACCTGGGTGCCCTTGAGCAGCATGGTGCAGTCCATCTCAGCGGCGCGCAGGGCAGCGGCGGTGTCGGTGGTGAAGAACGGGTTGCCCGTGCCGGCGGCGAAGATCACCACCCTGCCCTTCTCCATGTGGCGCACGGCCCGGCGGCGAATGTAGGGCTCGCACACGCTGGCCATGGGAATGGCAGATTGCACCCGGGTCGGCACGCCGCGCTTCTCCAGCGCGTTCTGCATGCCGAGCGCGTTCATGACGGTGGCGATCATGCCCATGTAGTCGGCCTGGGCACGGTCCATGCCGCGGGCGGCGGCCGAAATGCCGCGGAAGATGTTGCCGCCGCCGATGACCAGACAAACCTGCACCCCGGTCTGCACCACGTCCCCCACGTCGGCGGCGATGCGCAGCAGGGTGTCGCTGTCGAGGCCGTAGTCGCGCGGCCCCATGAGGGCTTCGCCGGAGACTTTCAGCAACACCCGCTTGGGGGCCGGCTCTTCGCTCATGGGGTCCTCGGCTGCGCCTGGGGGAAGGGGGCGGGCGCACCCTAGTGTCAGCGTCTGCGTGTCACAAGGACACAATGAAATCGGGGGCGGGTGTACGGGTGTACGGTGGAGGTCTGGGCTTGCCGGCGGCGGTGCTGGGAGGTGGGGGATTAGTGGGCGGTGGCGCCCTCGGCTCCGATGCCGGTTTGGGCGCGGACGTATTGCGCCTCGAACCGCTCCGACTCGGCCAGGCCTTGGGCGCTATGGTCGGTCAGCGAGACCACGAAGCAGGCGATGAAGGCCAGCGGCATCGAGAAGATGGTGGGCGAATTGTAGGGGAAGATGGCGGCCGGAAAGCCCAGCACGTCGTGCCAGATGGACGGGCTCAGCACGGTCAGCCCGGTCGCCGTGATCAGGCCGAGCCAGCCGCCGACCGCGGCTCCCCGCGTGGTCAGCCCCTTCCAGTACATCGAGAGCAGCAGCACCGGGAAGTTGGCCGAGGCGGCGATGGCAAAGGCCAGGCCCACCATGAACGCAACGTTCACCTTCTCGAACGCCACCCCGAGCAGGATCGCCAGCACGCCCAGCGCCACCGTGGCGATGCGCGACACCCGCACCTCCGAGCCGTCGCTGACGCGGCCGCGTCGCACCACGCTGGCGTAGAGGTCGTGGCTGACCGCGCTGGCGCCGGACAAAGTGAGCCCAGAGACCACCGCCAAGATGGTGGCGAACGCCACGGCCGAAATGAAGCCGAACAGCGCGTCCCCGCCCACCGCCTGCGCCAGGTGGATCGCCGGCATGTTGCCGCCGCCGCGCAGCGCAGCCGCCGCGGTGAAGCCGCCGGTCGCCGGGTTGGCGGCAAATTGCGGGTTGGTGCCGACCAGCACGATGGCGCCGAAGCCGATGATGAAGGTCAGGACGTAAAAGTAGCCGATCAGCCCGGTGGCGTAGAACACGCTGGTGCGGGCGGTCTTGGCGTCCTTCACGGTGAAGAAGCGCATTAGGATGTGCGGCAACCCGGCAGTGCCGAACATCAGGCCGAGGCCGAGCGAGATGGTGCCGACTTGGCTGGAGACGAACGCGCCCGGCGCCATGATGGCGGCGTGCTTGGGATGCACCTGCACCGCGGCGGCGAACAGCGCGGTCGGACTCCAGCCGAACTGGGCCAACACCAGCGCGGCCATCAGCGTGGCGCCGCCGAGCAGCATGATGGCCTTGATGATCTGCACCCAGGTGGTCGCCAGCATGCCGCCGAAGGTCACGTAGCAGACCATCAGCACGCCCACGAGCACTACGGCGTAGAGGTAGTCGAGCCCGAACAGCAGCTTGATGAGCTGCCCGGCGCCGACCATTTGCGCGATGAGGTAAAACGCCACCACCACCAGCGTGCCGCTGGCCGAAAGCAGGCGCATCGGGGTCTGCTGCAGGCGGTAGGACACGACGTCGGCGAAGGTGTATTTGCCGAGGTTGCGCAGGCGTTCGGCCATCAGGAACATCACGATGGGCCAGCCGACCAGGAAGCCGATCGAGTAGATAAGCCCGTCATAGCCGCTGCCATAGACCAGTGCGGCGATGCCGAGGAAGGAGGCGGCGGACATGAAGTCCCCCGCGATGGCGGTGCCGTTCTGCCAGCCCTTGATGCCGCCGCCGGCCGCGTAGAAGTCGGCGGCGGACTTGGTGCGGCGCGCGGCCCAGTAGGTGATGAGCAGGCTGAGCGCCACGAAGGCCAGGAACAGCGCGATCGCGGTCACGTTCAGCGGCTGCTTCTGGGTCTGCCCGAGGTCCGGCCCGGCGGCATGTGCGGCATGTGCCAGCGCCAGCCCCGCCAGGAGCCAGGCTGGCAGGGCGAAAGCCAGGCGCCTCACCGCACACCGCCGGCCAACCGGGCCTCGAACAGCGGCGCCACGGGCTGCACGTCGCCCCGGATTTCGCGCGTCAGGCGGTCAAACTCGGTGTTGGCGCGCAGCACGTAGACGCCGGTGAGCACGATGGCAGCCACGATGACCCCGAGGCCGAGCGGGAAGGCCATGGTCAGCGGGCTGGGGCCGACCGGCTGGGCCACAAAGCCGTGGTCGAACGCGACCAGGAAGATGAAGCCCATGTAGATCACCAGCATGGCGGCGGCGAGGGTCCAGGCGAAGAGGCTGCGCTTGCGTGCCAGCTCGCGAAACTTCGGGTGGCCGGCGACGCGGGCCAGTTCGGTGGCGTTCATGGCGTTCTCTCCCCGCCGCGCCGCTACTGACGAGTGGCTGCAGCTATCGAAACGTTACAGGGAGGTAAACTCGCTGGCAAGCCGCCGGCGGACCGTGCGTCAGACGTATTTCAGCATGACGAAGCCCGCCACCGCCGCCACCGCGGCCGCCGCCAGCAAGGCGGGCAACTGGCGGTCGATGAAAACCCGCGCGCGCTCGCCGAACACCTTGAGCAGCGCGGCCCACAGCAGGAAGCGGGCGCCCCGCGTGACGATACTGGCGGCGACGAAGGTCGCGAAGTCGAACTTGGCCGCGCCGCAAGCGATGGTGACGATCTTGTAGGGGATCGGCAGCAGCCCCTTCACCAGGATGATGTAGAGCCCGACCTCGTTGAAGCGGGCCTGGAAGGCGGCGAACGCGGCTTCGTAGTGGTACAGTCGCAGCAGCGGCAACGCGACCTGGGTGAACAGCGCGTAGCCGATGAAGTAGCCCAGCATGCCGCCCAGCACGCTGCCGACGGTGGCGACCAAGGCGTAGAACAGCGCCCGGGCCGGCCGCGCCAGCGCCATCGGAATCAGCAGGGCGTCGGGCGGGAGCGGGAAGAAGCTCGCCTCGGCAAACGCGATGGCGAATAGCCAGGCCGTCGCGCGCGGGCTGGCGGCGAGCCGCAGAACGCGCTGGTAGAGCGACCTCAGCATGACGGGTTCGGCATGTGCCAGCCCATGCCACGCCGGGCCGCAGAACTCAACGGCTGGATGCGGCGGCGCCACGCGGCTAACTTCGCGCCACCGCACACCCGAGGTTTCCATGCGCCGTCCCGCCGCTGCCGCTATGATCGCCATCCTGCTTGCCGCGCCCCTGGCGACCGCCGCCCCCAAGCTCCGTTCCGACCCACGCCCGAGCGGCCCGCCCCATGCCTGGCTGTTCGGCACCTGGACCGGCGGGCTGTTCCCCGTGCTGGACGGCATGACGGCGCAGGATTGCCGCGCCCAGCCCACCGTCGTGTTCGCGCAGGACGCCGTGGCGCATGCCGCGCTGACCACACAGGGCATGCTGCAGCGCGTGATCGAAAGCGTGCGGACCTCGCCCACCGGTGCGGAGTTCCGCTTCACCCCGGACCAGACCGACTTGGGTGGGTTTGGCTGCGACGGCCCGGACGCCCTGCACGTGCTGCGCGAAAGCGAGGAGACGATCAGCTTCCCGAACTGCGCCGCCTTTCCCTATCCGCTGCAGCGTTGCCCGCGCTGAGCTGGCCGACTCCGCCCCGCCGATGTCTGCCCTGTTCGACGTGGCCGTGCTTGGAGCCGGCCCCGCCGGCCGGGCCGCCGCTGCGCGCGCGGTGCAGGGCGGCGCGAAGGTGGCCGTCGTGGACTCTGGCCCGGTTGCCGCCTTGCCTGGCGCCACCGTGTTGCAGGGCTGGACGGTCTGGGGCGTCAGCGCCGCGGCGGCCGGCAGCGGACTACCGTTCCGGCTGGATGCGGTGGCCGGCGACCGCGGGCTGAGCGTCCAGGCTCGTGCGCTGGTGCTGGCTAATGGCGCCGAGGAGCGGTTGCTGCCGTTTGCCGGGTGGACCCGGCCCGGCGTGCACGGCCTGGCCGAGGCGGCGACACTGGTGCGGTCGGAGCCGGGGCGGCGGACGGTCCTAGCCGGAGCGGGAGCCCTGCTGGCGGAGACGGCCGCCGCCTGCCTCGCCGCGGGCATGAACCTCATGGCCGTCGTTGACGCCGCCGCCGGGTCGGCCGCGCTGCCGGGCGTCCGTTGGCTGGCTGCCAGCTTCGTGGCGGGGGCGGACGGCGAGCCGGCGCTGGACCACGTGACCATCGCCGCGCTCCATGACGGCGCTCGCCTGCGTGTTCCGTGCGACCTGCTCTGCGTGGGGTATGGCTGGCAGCCTGCCATCGAAGCGGCCGGCGTGCTCGGGGCCGCCATGGAATACGCCCCGCAGCGTGGCGGGTGGGCGGCGGTGCTGGACGGTGCCCACCGCACCACCGTGCCGGGCCTGTACGTGGCTGGGGCGGCGAGCGGGGTTGCGGGCGCGGCCGCCGCCGTCTCGGGCAGCGTGGCGGCGACCGCGGCCCTGGTGGATCTGGCGCTGCTGCAGGCGGAAGCCGGCCACCGTGAGCTGCAGGCATTCCTGCACGCCCTGGCAGCCGGCCGCGCCGCGCCGCCGCCACCGCTCGACCCGGCGTTGATCGCGGCCATCCCGCCCGACTGCGTCGTTTGCCCCTGCGAGGGCACCACCCGGGCGGACATCGATGCGGCGCTCGCGGCGGGGGTGCGGGACCTGAACCAGCTCAAGCAGTTCACCCGCTGCGGCATGGGCGCCTGCCAAGGCCGACGCTGCGGCACCGGCGCGGCCGCCCTGCTGAGCCGGCACAGCGGCCACCCGGAGGCGGCCGGGCGGTTCACCCCGCGCATCCCGCTGCGCCCGGTGAACCTGGCCGCACTGGCCGGGCGCTTCGACTATGCCGACATCCCCATCCCCAAGCCGGCGCCGATATGAGCCAGCCCTTCGATTGCGCCGTCGTCGGCGCGGGCGTGATGGGGTGCAGCACCGCGCTGTTCCTCGCCCGCGGCGGCATGCGGGTGGCGCTGCTGGACCGCGGCCCGCTCTGCCGCCAGGCCTCCGGGGTCAACGCCGGCACGCTGACCCTGCAGATGACGCGCGCCGCCCTGGTGCCCTACGCGCTGCCGGCATGGCGCATGTGGCTGACCACCGGCGACTGGCTGGACGGCGGCGACGTCGCGGCGCGGGTGCGGCCCGGTCTGTCGGTCGCCTTCACCGAGGCCGAGGCGGCGATGGTGGAGGAGCGCGCCCGCCTCCGCCGCCAAGCCGGCGCCCCGATCGAGCTGGTCAGCCCAGCCCGGGCGCTCGAGATCGAGCCGGGCCTCAACCCGGCGCTGCTGCTGGCCGGCTACAGCCCGATGGACGGCTTCACCAGCGCCTACCTCACCGGCCGCAGCTTCCGCCCCGCTTTGCTGAACGCTGGCGTGACGCTGCTCGAACGCTGCGCCGTGGCAGGGGCCGACCCGGCGCCCGGCGGCGTCTGCCTGCGCACCGCCGCCGGGCCGTTGCGCTGCGCCCGCGTGGTGCTGGCTGGCGGAGTGTGGCTGGAGCCGATGGCCGCCTGGTTCGGCGTCACGCTGCCGATCCGGACGCTGGTGAACCAGTTGGTGGTGACGGACAAGCTGCCTCCCGTGATGCGCAGCGTGCTGGGGGTCGCGTCGGGCCTGCTGTCGCTCAAGCAGTATGAGAACGGCTCGGTGCTGATCGGCGGCGGCTGGCAGGGGGTGGGGGACCGCGACGCCGGGCCGGCGACAGTGGTGCCGGAAAACCTGGTCGGCAACGTGCGCCTGGCCGCCTACACCATCCCCGCCCTGCGCGACGCCCAGGTGTTGCGGAGCTGGCTCGGCCTCGAAGCCGAAACCGTCGACGCCATGCCGGCGATCGGTCCCCTGCCGGGCGTGCCAGGCGTCTGGGTCATCGGCTCGGTGCATTCGGGCTACACGTCGGGGCCTTACATGGGCAAGCTGCTGGCGCAGGCGATGCTGGGCCAGCCGCCCGAGTTGCCGTTGTTTCCGCTTGAACGCCTGATGTCCCAGGAGGCCGCCGCGTGATCCCTCGATGACTCCCCTTGGTGACACGCCATTCCACGGCATCTACCCCAGCACCATCCTGCCGATGGACGCCGCCTTTGCCCCGGACTGGGACGCCTATGCCCGCCACACCGCCGACTGCGTGCTACAGCCCGGCATCGTGGGGGTGCTCTGCAACGGCCATGCGGGCGAGAACTTCGTGCTCACGCGCGCCGAAAAGCAGCGCGCCGTGGCAGTGACCGTGGCCACCGTGGGCGCCAGCCGCATCGTGGTCGCCGGCGTGAACCAGGAAAGCAGCCTGGAAGCCGCCGCCGAGGCGCAGGAGGCGCGCGCGGCGGGAGCGGATGCCGTGATGGTGGTGCCCCCCAACAGCTTCGCCCTGGCGCAGGACGGCGAGATGGCCGAGCGCCACCACCGCCGGATCGCCGAGGCCGTGCCCGGCCTGCCGCTCTTCCTGTTCCAGGCCAGCGTGGCAGCCGGCCGCATGGCCTACCCCCCCGAGGTGCTGGACCGCCTGCTCGCCATCCCGCGCGTGGTGGCGATCAAGGAGGGCGGCTGGGAGGTCAACGGCTACGACGCGCTACGCCGCCGGGTCAAAGCCCGCTGGCCCGGCGTCGCCGTCATGGCCAGCGGCGACGAACACCTCCTCGCCTGCTACGCCCACGGCTCGGACGGCAGCCTGGTCTCCCTAGCCGCCATCATCCCACACGAAATCGTAGCCCTCGACGCCGCCATCCGCCACTCCGACCTCGCCACCGCACGCGCGCTGCACGAGCGCATCGAGCCCTTGGCGGAGGCGATCTACGGCACCCCACCAGGCGGCCGGGCAACGGCGCGGATCAAGTGGTGCCTGGCCGAACTCGGGCGGATTCCATGCGCTGCGGTGCGGCCGCCGGTTGGGGCGGTGACCGAGGCGGAGGCAGCGATGCTGCGTGGGGCGCTGGAGCGGGCGGCGGCTTAGGGTTGAGCTGGGAATCCTGGTTACGACCCCAAATCGGTTGTTCAGTGACTTGGCGTCTCTGACCGAAATAGGACATCGGTCACGATGACGGTGCGGCCGCTTTGCGCCTCATTATGGTCATTTAGCGCAATCTTCGAACTAACCAAAATCAGACGTTAGCCGCGCCGGGCACGACCAAAAATCCAAAGAATTCAGAATATGGGTCGGGCTGATCGACGCGGCGGCCACCGACGTGAGTATGTCGCGTGATCGCCGGGCGGCAGCGGTAGCAGCCCTGCGCCGGCGTCAGCAGATCGCCGCCAATGGGGCGCGGAAGTTCGCCATACAGGGTGAGCGGCGGAAAAAGTAAGCCTACCGTCCGGCGCTTGGCAGGCGTGAGGCGGCGGCACCGCGCCCACGCACAACTGACGCCTGGCCCGCTTATGGAGACGGGCAAGCCCATGAAATGGCGATCAACGAATTTGCTTTGAGCACCTTCGCGTGTCAGAAAGATCTAAACCTTGACGGACAGGCTAGCGGGCGGTAGGATGAGATTACACTTACGCGTTAAGTGCTCAGCTAGCTGGACACTTAGTTTGGCGTTTCGCCGAACTTCATTTGATTGGTCAGTTTTATTCGTCGCGGAAGAGCGCGGGGCCTTATCGCCTACGGCCGCTCCGCTCGATAAAACCCCACGCTCTTCCGCGACTTAGGTAAGTGATTCTAGGCGGCAATCTTCCAGAGATTGTCGAGTATATGGATGCGGGCACAATTCGCGTCTACGCTCCATCCCCGGCTATATTCCTTTGCGGTGGCCCCGTAAATGCTTCTGCGTCTACCCCACCATCTTTAAGAGACGCATTTCTGCGGCTTCAAACGAAAGCCCCTTTCTCAGAGTATAAAATATTATTAGCTGAAGACTTAAATGCCTTTTTCCCCAGAGGATCTTATCAAGACATTCTGAGTTTTGAATCTGACATAGCTCAATTGTCTGAGTTAATAATTCTTTTTTCAGAAAGCTTTGGAAGCGCCGCAGAAATGGGCGCTTTCTCAATGGTTCCGGAAATCGCCTTAAGGCTTCTTATCGTTATAGATGACAAGCATTATTCAATACAATCATTTATAACACTTGGTCCAATTCGGTATCTCGAGAACGAATATAAAGGTTCATCGGTCTGCGTCATAAATTTAGCAGACCTGAGCATTCGAAGCATATCTGATCTATCTACACTAAATACTAACTCTTTTTCTGGAATTCTAGGTAATGCAATTGAAGCTAGGAGAAAGCTAAAAATTGAGAGAACCACCTTTGATTCTAGCAGAAATGGGCATTTGATAAAGCTAATAGTAGGACTTATTCAGCACTACGGGTCTTTGACAGAAGAAGAGATCGAAGTACTTCTATACTGCTTTGAAATAAGCATAAAGAACTTTAGAATACCAGATTTTCTTTTGTGTGCTGAGTTTCTGGGTTGGATCATAAAGGACAAGAGGGGCATAAATACCTTTTACTCTGCTAGAGCTGCTAAAGAGGCCGTTCAATACAAGCATAAGCTTAGCGGCCCCGTTGTTGACCGGGTTAGGTGGCGCGCGGACGTTGTGGAATATTGGAGGCAAGATGACCCGGAGCGCTTTAGCAGTATAACATTTGCTAGGCGTTCAACCCAATGAGTGAAATCGTAAGTCTTCTCTCGAACGAGACGGGATTATCGCCGGGCTATGTCCGGCGGATCATGGTATCTGCGCCCATTCGCTATAAGACTTATTTCATCCCAAAACGGGACGGCACCATGCGGCGCATATCGCAGCCAGCAAGAGAGGTTAAACTGTTGCAGCGCGCTCTTATGTCGATACTCCTAAAGCGGCTGCCGATCCATCCTTGTGCAACGGCCTATCGGGAAGGAGTCTCGCTCCTAGACAATGTGAAACCCCATGCTGGTGCCGGGCGTCCAATCCTGAAACTGGATTTCAAAGATTTCTTCTCCTCTCTACGAGGAGCAGACTGGGGAATATATTGCAGAGCATCCCTCAAAGAGTTGTCCGAGGAGGATGTTAGATTAACAGCGCATTTATTATTTCAAAGACAACTGGGAAAT
The DNA here is from genome assembly GCA_965199105.1 of Acetobacteraceae bacterium. Taxonomy (GTDB): domain Bacteria; phylum Pseudomonadota; class Alphaproteobacteria; order Acetobacterales; family Acetobacteraceae; genus LMUY01. The sequence goes on from CBDAQO010000002.1 coordinate 4,241,814, forward strand.
CTGAGACTGGCTATTGGTGCCCCATCATCTCCAATGATCTCTAACATTTTGTTGTTTGAATTCGATACGTTAGTCGCAAATGCAGTTGCTAAAGACAAGGTAGCCTTCACGAGATATGCCGATGACATGACGTTTTCCGCCGCCAGAACAGGGTATTTAACTGGCGTGTTGAAGGCCGTGGCGTCGATTATAAGGAAATTAGATTCACCTCGGCTTCATATAAACGCGGAGAAAACCGTTTATGCCACGGCTAAATTTAAGCGGTCCGTGACGGGGCTGATACTCTCGAACCAAGGCGGAGTCAGTATTGGCCGAGACAGTAAAAGACGGATACATGCCACGGTCCACAACGCTCTTGAAAATAATCTGAGCGAGGACGAGCTTCGAAGTCTCGCTGGGAATCTGGCTTATATAAATTCTGTTGAGAAGGAATTCATTGATGTCCTACGAAAAAAATATGGGAACGATATTATAAATAAGATACAGCATCATGTCCAGATAAAATGAGGCAGACTGTTGAGCCATCAACTGCACTGTGTTGGCCAAACTCACAACTCCGGGAAAGGCCATCACCTGGCCGACTTGGCGCAAAAGGTTTTGGGGCCTATGTTCAAGAAAATGGTTTTGGTAACGAAGACTAGAATTTAATTTCAAACCGGCGTCGAATGGAACTATACCCGGGTTAGCCAATGGCTGGTCTTCTCGCCATTCAGCCAAAACCTGCCAGTCCGCTACCGTGATGAGTTTCGGACGCCGCTTGGCGTACGAAAGTCTCCGAAGGACGAATCCCGCGGGCCAGTGTTCGGTATGGGGATTTAGGGTTTGGACGTCGCCGGAGTGGTCGGGCTCAGGGGCGGGATCATGCACTTTGATTGACCGGAGACGCGAGTCTGAGTAGGCCGTTCGTCAAGATCTGAATGTCTTCGGCGCCAATCGATGGCACTCTGCCGAGCTTTTGTAGTGTCGGGGACAAGCGGTATCTCTGACCGCAGCAGGACTACGATTTGCAAGTGGATCGGGCCGTGCCGGGTCACGACGTGGTTGTTCCAGCTGATTGCGTCGGTCCAGGTGGCGCCCGGGGCTGGGTGCAGCGCATGAAGGTCTCGATGATGATCATGTGGCCACCGCAGCAGGGACACGGCGGGCGGTGATCGGACGGCTCGATCGTGGTGTTCTGTTCAGCCGGCGGCGATGGTGCGGCAAGGAGTTCGCGAGCACGGGCGAGATTGTCGCGACGGCCGCCGCTGGCGAGCAGGCCGTAATGGCGGATGCGGTGGAACCCGCGTGGCAGGACGTGCAGCAGGAACCGGCGGATGAACTCGCCTGTCGCCAGCGTCATGGTGCCATACCGCTCGGCGCCGTCGCGGCGATAGTCCTTGAAGCGGAACGTCACCCCGGTCTCGTCCAGCGTGATCAGCCGGCGGTTGGAGATGGCGACCCGGTGCGTGTAGCGCGACAGGTAGGCCAGCACCGCCGCCGGACCCGCAAACGGCGGCTTGGCATAGACCACCCAGGTCTTCTTGCGCACGAGTGCCACGCGCTGCCGGAACGCTGTCGGGTCGACGAGTTCGGCCTGCTTGCCGAAGAACTGCAGCTTCCCGGCGGTGTGCAACTCGGCCAGCTGGGTCAGGAACAGCCGGCGGAACAGCGAGCCCAACACGCGCACCGGAAGCAGGAATGCCGGCCGGGACGAGACCCAGCGCTGGCCGTCGAGCGAGATGCCGCCGCCGGGCACGATCATGTGGATATGCGGGTGGTGGGTGAGCGCTGAGCCCCAGGTATGGAGCACGGCGGTGATGCCGATGCGCGCTCCCAAATGGCGCGGATCGGCGGCGATAGTGAGCATGGTCTGCGAGGCCGCGCGGAACAGCAGGTCGTAGATCACAGCCTTGTTCTGGGCGGCGATCTCGGCGATCTCGGCCGGCAGCGTGAACACGACGTGGAAGTAGCCAACCGGCAGCAGGTCGGCCTCACGTGCCGCCAGCCACTCGCGTGCAGCCGCCCCCTGGCACTTCGGACAGTGCCGGTTGCGGCAGCTGTTATAGGCGATGCGGCGGTGGCCGCAGTCCTCGCAGCCCTCGATGTGGCCACCGAGAGCGGCAGTGCGGCAGGTCTCGATCGCCGTCATGACCTTGATCTGGCCGAGGCTGACGTGCCCGGCATGGGCCGCTCGCCAGGCGGGCCCGTGCCGGCGGAAGATGTCGGCGATCTCGAGCGCAGGGCGCACGGCCGTCAGCCGCCGGGACTGGCTCTCTCCCCGATTGGAATGCCGATCTGCGCGGTGATTTTGTCGAGCGGGCTGGTCACGGTGCGCACGATCTTGGTGGCCACGCGGGTGTAGAGCGCGGTGTTGTCGAGCTTGGCATGGCCGAGCAGGACCTGAATGACGCGGATGTCCACGCCGTCCTCGAGCAGGTGGGTTGCGAAGCTGTGCCGCAGCGTGTGCGGACTGACGCGCTTGGTCAGCCCGGCTGCCTCGGCAGCGCCCTCCACGACGCGGCTGAGCTGGCGGGTGGTGATGGGCTTGGCGGGGTCCTGGCCGGGGAACAGCCAGCCGGCCGGCAGCATGACGCCCTCGCGCTTGCCCTGCTGCCACCAGGCTCGGAGCAGCGCCAGCAGGTCGGGCGAGAGCAAGGCGTGACGGCCTCGACCCCCTTTGCCGCGCTCGACCCGGATCAGCATGCGCTCGCTGTCGATATCGCCGACCTTGAGCGAGGCGACCTCGGCCACCCGCAGCCCGGCCCCGTAGGCGACGCAGAGCGCGGCCCGGTGCTTAAGGCAGGTCGTCGCCGCGATCAGGCGCGCGGCCTCGTCGGGGCTCAAGACGTTCGGCAGCTTACGCGGATATCGCAACCGGATGAGCTTGCGGGCGAGGTCCGGCCGGTCGGCGGTATGATTGAAGAAGAAGCGCAGGGCGGCCACGGCGCTGTTCATGGCCGGCGCGTTCATGCCGCGTTCGGACTGCTGGATCTGGAAGCGCCGGATATCCTCGGCGGTGGCAGTGCCGGGTGAGCGCTCGAGGAAGGCCGCGAAGCCGGCGACGGTGCGGATGTAGTCGTGACGGGTCTTGTCGGTGAACCCGCGGACGGTCATGTCCTGGATGAAGCGTTCGCGCAGGGTGCCGGGCGTTACAGGAGAGAGATGATTCACGATGAGCTCCTCGGGTTGAAGGAGCCCTGATCCTTGGAGCCAGCCGCAGCTCGCTCAATCTCAATCCACGATCGTCATGAAGCGCCGAGCGACGTCACACCTCGAAAGCACTACTCCCGCGATAGCGGGTTCGTCCTTCGGCCAATGTACCATGCTTTGACACAACGAAGTGCCAAACAGGATGTCGGTGCGTTCAAGGTCGATTGCCTGAGCCGCCCTGTCGTTGATCAGGGAATGAGACGGTCGGCGCGCAGCCGGGTGAACAGGTCGAAGAACGCGTCATCGGTAGACTGGTAGGCGGTAAAGCCGAGGCGGCGGCTTTTGCCCATGTCGGTGACCACCTCGATGGGGCGACCCAGATCGGCATCGGTGTGCCAGGGCGAGGCAAGGCGGGATAGGTCGGGTTCTGCGAGATGATGGCGCTCCGCGATGCGCCGCCAAATCGGCCTATCATCGGCCATCTGCTGCTCAAGGGGACATACCGAGCCGTCGAATGCAGCCGGCTGCAACCCGAACCACGCGGCGATGCGGTCCCACATCCAACTCCAGCGGAAGACGTCGCCGTTGACCACGTTGAACGCCTGGTCGCGGGCGGCCGGGGTAGTCGTGGCCCAGAGCAGGTGGCGGGCCAGCTGCCTGGCATCGGTCATGTCGGTCAAGCCGTTCCACTGGGTGGCGGAGCCAGGAAAGCGGAACGGCCGCTCCAGCTCGCGGCACAGCATGGCATAGGTCGCCAGCGTGGTACCCATGTTCATGGCATTGCCCACGGCCTTGCCTATCACCGTATGCGGCCGGTGGACGCTCCAGCCAAAGCCGTCGCGTGCCGCGGCGGCAAACAACTCGTCCTCCTGGGCATAGTAGAAGTTTTCCACGTCGAGCCGCCCCTGCTCCTCGCGGAACGGCGTCTGCGGCAGTGTGCCGTGCCCATACGCCTCGAACGGGCCCAGGTAGTGCTTGAGGCCGGTCACCAGGGCCACGTGCCGTGGTCCTGCGGCCTTCGGCAGCCCCGCAAGCAGGTTGCGGACCATTGCAGCGTTGACGCGGATGTTCTCGGCTTCCGTCGGCTGGCGCAGCCAGGTGGCGATGAACACCGCATCGGGCCGGATGCCGCGCAACGCAGCCGTGGTATTGGCGGCGTCAAGCAAGTCGGCGGCTACCGGCAGGATGCTCGACTGCGGAACGGGACGGCGCGCTAGGCCATGCACCGTCCAGCCCTCTTCCGCCAGCAGCGCCGCCGTCGCGCTGCCAACGATCCCGCTGGCGCCCACCACCAATGCTGTTCCCGCCATGCGATTGTCCTTCAAGGAGAAAGCCGTAGCTGGACTGTCGCGGCCCATTGTTCTAGACGGCCATGTCCGCTTTCCATGGCCAGCTTCTCGAAAGCGGAACGGCAGCTATCGGCCAGCCCCGACCGAGATAAAACGTCCGCTTTTCCGCACTTTGGCCAGAAGCGAAATGTCGGCTTTTATCAAACTCGGCATGCCCAACCCGGCCGCACCCCCTAAAACGCCCGCCGTATCTTCCCCACAAACGCTCGCGTCCGCTGCTGCTGCGCCTCGCCGAAGATCGTCCCCGGCGCCCCCGCCTCCACCACCCGCCCACCATCCATGAACGCCACCGTGGTCGAGATGTCGCGCACGAAGCCCATCTCGTGGGACACCAGCAGCATCGTCATGCCCTCCGCGGCCAGCAGCCCAATCGTGTCCAGCACCTCGGCCACCAGCTCCGGGTCCAGCGCAGAGGTGATCTCGTCCAGCAGCATGATTTCGGGCCGCAGTGCCAAAGCGCGGGCGATGGCCACGCGTTGCTGCTGCCCGCCGGACAGCTCGTCCGGATAGGCGTGCAGCTTGGCGGCCAGGCCCACCTTGCCCAGGATGGCGCGCGCCTCCGCCTCCACCTCGCGGCGCGGGCGGCGCTGCACCTGCACCGGCGCGACGGAGACGTTCTTCAACACCGTCATGTTCTGGAACAGGTTGTATTGCTGGAACACGATGGCCAGGCGGCTGCGCAAACGCCGCAGTTCGGCACGGTTGGCGCTGTCCACCGCCTGGCCGTCGAGGCTAATCGTGCCAGCGGTTGGCAGCAGCAGGCCCGCCACCACGCGCAGCACGCTCGACTTGCCGGAGCCCGAGGGGCCGATCAGGCTTACGATCTCGCCCTTGCCGACGGTCAGGCTGAGCCCGTTCAGGACGGGGACGGCACCGTAGCGCGCGGTGACGTCGGCGAGCTCGAGCTTGGGCGTCAGAAATACGGGTCCGGCTTGACGGGAACGACGGGGGCGATGCCGAACCACTTGGTGTAGGTGTCGGTCATGAAGCCCGACGCGCCAAGCGAATACAGCGCCACGTTCAGCCAGTCCTTCAGGCTGGTGTTGCCCATCGCCACCCCGATGCAGTCATAGTCCACATCGCCCCCCACCGGCTCCTTCAGCACCTTCCACTTCACCTGGTAGTTCTTCATGAAGTTGCCGAGGTAATCCACCACGTCGATCATCGCGTCGCCGCGGCCCTGCGCCAGCGCGCGCACCGCGTCGGGGTAGTTGTCGAGCAGCAGCACTTGGGCTTGCGGCAGGTTGGCCTTGATGAAGTCCACCGGCGTGGTGCCGCGCACCTGCACCAGGTGGATGTCCGGGCCAGCCAGGTCCTTCCACGACGTATACGGCTTGGCCTCCGTGGTGAGCACGCTCAGCGCCTCGGTTTGGATGGGCACGGTGAACGCCACCACCTTGGCGCGGTCCGGCGTGCGGGTGAGGGCGCCCATCACCATATCCACCCGGCCGGAGACCACGAACGGCACGCGGTCGGGCGAGCCCACCTGCACGAATTGCACGTCCACGCCGAGCAACTTGGCGAGGCGGGTCGCCACGTCCACGTCGTAGCCCACGATCTGGTTCTTGTCGTCGAACGAGGCGAGCGGCGGCAGCGTCGGGTTCACGCCGACCACCAGCTTCTTGGCGCTGAGGATCTGGTCGAGCGTGCGAACCTGGGCGGCGGCGGGCAGCGCCACCAGCAGCGCGGCGCCAACCAGCGCCAGACGCCGCAGCCAAGCTTGGATGATCATGGGGAACCTCGTTGCGTGGGGGAAATCAGGCCAGCCCGGCGCGGAATAGCACGCCGGGGTTGGTGGTGTTCATCTGCCGGATTTCGGCGGCGGAAAACCCCTCGCTTTCCACCAGCAGCATGAACTCGCGGAAGCCCTCGGCCGGCGGCGGCAGCAGCGAGATGCCGCAATCGCTGGACAGGATGGTGCGCTCCGGCCCGGCGGCGCGGATGCGGGCGGCCATGTCGGTGATGGTCATGTTGCCGCCCGCGACCTTGTGCTTTTCCTCGTCCACATGCGTCAGCCCCACCGTGGTGGCGTGGGTGAGGATGTAGAACGAGAACTCGGCATAAGCGCCGGTGGCGGTGATGGCGCGGATTTCGTCCGCCGTGTAGCGCGAGCAATGGGTGCGCACCCGGGTCAGCCCGCGGCGCTGGGCCGCTTCCGCCAGCGCCACCGCTTCCCGGCCGCTGACATGGCCGCAGTCGAACACGGCGTCCGCGCGGGCGCAGAGGTCCATGATTTCGGGCACCGGGTCGGGCACGGGGCCGCCCTCGGGCACGAAGAAGGTGGTTTCGAGGAAGGCCGGGCTGCGGCCCTCGCGCTGCGAGATGTAGCGGGTGTGGTGGGTCGGCAGCGAGATGAAGCGTGCGCCGGTGCCGAGGCCGAAGGGCGGGCCGTAGCCGTAGCCGAGCGCCGCCCGGGCCGCGGCCGCCGTGACGCCGCCGCAGACGGGCTGCATGATGAGGCCGCCAAACACCTCCACGCCCAGATGGCCGAGCTCGCTCATTGCCAGGGCGGCATAGCCTGCGCTGTTGCTGAAGTTGTCCATCAGCCCGATCGCCGTCATGCCCGCGGCGGCGGCCTGGCGCACCGCTTCAAACACGGTGACGGAGCGCCCGTTGAGGTGCGGGCAGGCATGGATGTGGCAGTCGATGGAGCCGTGGACGTACTGGCTGCCGGGCATCATGCGATGGCTCCTTCGCTCGAAATAACTGAGGTTTCGCGAGGCGCTGCCCGGCCGGCGCGGCGTTCGGCCCAGGCCCCCAGCAGGCTGAGCGGGTAGCACAGCAGGAAGTAGAGGACGAGGATGGTGCCGAAGCATAGCACGGCCGAGAAGCCCTTGGTGTTCATGATCTTCGCCGCATAGGTCAGCTCGAGCACCCCAAGCTGGGAGGCAATCGAGGTCGATTTGATGAAGCCGATCAGGTAGCCGATCATCGGGGGCAGCATCACGCGCCAGGCCTGCGGCAGCATCACCGCGAACAGGGTTTGCGCGCGGGAGAAGTTCATCGCCTCGGCCGTGTCGACCTGGTTGGCGTGGACCGATTCGAGCCCCGTGCGCACCAGCTCGGCCGCGAAGGCCGTCGCCGACAGCGACACGGCGGTGAGCGCCACGACGAACAGCGGCGCCTGCCAGCCGAGCCACTGGAAGCCGAAGAACACGCAGAGCAGCTTGACCAGGAACGGGATGCGCCGGAACAGCTCGACGTAGAGCGTGGCCAGGACGCGCGCCGGCAGCAGCCGCACCAGCCGGGGCATGCGCAGCACCGCCAAGCCGCCACCCGCGGCCAGCCCGATCGCGCCGCCGCCGAGCGAGAGCGCCACGGTTTGCAGCAGCGCCTGGCCGAACAGCAGCAGGTTGTAGGGCGAGAAGAACCGCGGCGCCTCGCGCAGCAGCTCGGTCAACATGGCGAACGCGGCATCAGACCAGCCGCATGCGCAGGCGGAACAATCGCCGCCCGGCCAAGGCCAGCAGCACGCTCGCCACAATCGTCAGGCCGATGTAGTCGACCGCGGCGAGGGAAAAGATCTCGAACGAGCGGAACGTTTCGGCGTTGATGTTGTAGGCGCGCCCGGTGAGTTCCTCGATGCCGAAGATTGCCGCGATGGACGTGGTCATCGTCACCAGGATGTATTGGTTGGACAGCGCCGGGTAGACGGTGCGGCAGACCTGCGGCAGCACGACGAAGCGCAGCGTTTGGCGCCGGGTCATGCCGAGCGTCTCGGCGGCGTCCAGCTCCTCGCGGCGGACGGCGTTGAACCCGCCGCGCAGGGTCTCGGTCAGGTAGGCGCCTTCGTTCAGCGACAGCCCGATCAGCACGGCGGTGAACGGGCCGACGAGGATGCCGGCTTCGGGCAGGCCGAAGAAGATGAAGAAGATCTGCACTAGCACGGGCGTGTTGAGGAAGCACACGACGTAGGCGCGCGCCACCCGTCCGGCGCTGCGCGGCAGGAAGTGCAGCAGCGAGGCGTTGCACAGCCCGATCAGGAGGCCGCCGGCAAAGCCCAGGAACGCCAGCTCCAGCGAAACCAGCGCGCCCCCGAGCAGGTAGCCCCAATACGGCAGGACCTGGCCCCATTGCAGCGTATACGCCATGCCTAATGCCGCCCCGTCAGAACCAGGGGCTGACGGGCACTTTGGTGTCCATCGGGCGGCCGAACCAATGCTCCCACAGGGCCTCCACCGTGCCATCGGTATGCAGCTCGTAGAGCGCCACGTTCACGTAGTCGCGCAGGCTGGTGTTGCCCTTCGCCAGGCCGAAGCAGGACCACGTGACGCCGAGTTCGGGCGCCGCGACCAGCACCCACTTGGTGGCGCCGTATTGCTTGTTGAGGCGGAACGAGGCCGTGTCGATGCCGTCCACCGAAGCCATCGCCCGCCCCTGCGCGATCGCCCGGTCACGGTCCTCGTAGTTGTCCAGCAGCAGCATCTGCGCTTTCGGCGCCCGCTTCTGCAGCACCGGGACCATCACCGTGCCGCGCACCTGCACCAGGGTCACGCCGTCGCGGTCGAGGTCGGCCATGCCGGTGATGCCGGTGTCGGCGCGGGTGATGATGCCGTAGTTCTCGGAGTGGATCGGCATGCTGAAGTCGATCACCTTGGCCCGGTCCGAGGTGCGGCTCATCGCCCCCATCACCAGGTCGACCCGGTTGGTGGCGACGAACGGCACCCGGTCGGGCGAGCCGACGGCGACCAGGGCGAGCTTGGTGCCGAGCTTCTTGGCCATCGCCGCCGCCAGCTCGGGCTCGAACCCGGTGATGGTGTTGGTGTCGTCATACATTGCGCGCGGCGGCAAAGTAGGGTTGACGCCCACCCGCAGCGTGCCCGCCGAAAGCACCTCGTCGAGCGTGGCGGCCCGGGCCACGCGACCCGGCGAGGCAGCCAACGCGGCTGCGGCCACGGGCGCCATGAACAGAGTCCGCCGGCTGAGCATGTGGCCACTCCATGCGAGGTTCGGCCAAGTCTAGCAAAAGCCATGCCTCAGTTGCGGCCAGCGTCGCGGCCGCTCTTACGCCGGCAGCGTCACCGCCGCCTTCACGCCGCCGCTGGGGCGGTTGCTCAGCACCACGTCGCCGCCATGGGCACGCAGGATGTTGCGCGCGATCGGTAGGCCCAGCCCAGTGCCGCCGGTCTCGCGGTTGCGGCTGACCTCGAGGCGGTGAAACGGCTCGAACACGCGGTCGAGCTCGCCCGGCGGAATGCCAGGGCCGTTATCCTCCACCAGCACCGTCACCAGCCCGTCCTTCGGCTCCTGCAGGCAAACCCGCGCATTACCGCCGTAGTTCAGCGCGTTGTTCACCAGGTTGGACAGCGCCCGCTTGATCGCCACCGGGCGCGCGCGCACCGGCTGGTGGTCCGGCCCCTCGTAGCCGGTAAGCTCGGCCCCACCGGTGCGCGCGTCCGCCGCCTCGTCCAGGATGGTGCGCAGCAACTCCGCCAAATCCACCGCCCGCATCGACTCCGAGGCGGCGTCGTCGCGCCCGAACGCCAGCGTGGCCGCCACCATGCCCTCCAGCTCGTCCAGGTCGGCCAGCATCTTGCCGCGCTGCTCCTCGTCGTCCATCCACTCGGCGCGCAGCTTCAGCCGGGTGATCGGCGTGCGCAGGTCGTGGCCGATGGCGGTGAGCAGGAAGGTGCGGTCCCGCACGAAGCGCCGGATGCGGTCGGCCATGGTGTTGAAGGCGCGCGCGGCCTTCATCACCTCGCTCGGCCCGGCCTCGGGCATCGGCGGAGCGTTCACGTCCGTGCCCAGCCGCTCGGCCGCCTCCGCGAGTTGGCGCATCGGGGCGGAGAATTGCTGCACCCCCCAGATCACCAACGCCGTGGTCGCCAACGCCATCAGCGCGAACGGGATCAGGAAGCTGCGCTGCAGGAAGGGGGTGAGCGGGCCAATCGCCACCCGGATGTTGAGCCATTCGCCCGAGGGGAGCTGCATGCTGACCAGCAGGCGCCGCTCCGGAAACGAGGCACGGATCAGCAACGCCTTCCACCGTGCACTGGGCGGCACCGGCGCGACTTGCAGGCTGAGCCGCAAGTCCCGCTGCGCCTGCGGCGGCGCCGGTGGCAGGTCGCTTGGCGAGGGGGTCTGGTCGAGCGTGGCGGTGACCCTGGCGCGCGGGTCGATCTCGCGGATGGCGATCTGGCGGTCCTCCGGCGGCGCCAGCGCCACCGAGCGGTAGAGGCTGCCGATGCGCAACCCCTCTTCCTGGGTGCGCGCGAGCAGCAGCAGGTCGAGCTGGCTGAAGGTGTAGATCAGCAAACCCAGCCCCTGCACCAGGATCAGGCCCACCAGCAGCACGGCGGCGGTGCGGTTGGCCAGGCTGCGCAGCCATGGCAGCCGCTGGTTCGAAACGGCCGCGCGATGGCCGCTCACGCCCGTTGGACGTCCGCCGCCAGCACATAGCCGCCGCCACGCACCGTCTTGATCAACTGCGCCTGCCGCCCGTCATCCTCGAGCTTGCGCCGCAGCCGGCTGATGGCGACGTCGATGGCGCGGTCGAACGGCCCGGCCTGCCGGCCCCGCAGCAGGTCGAGCAGCATGTCGCGGGTGAGCACCCGGTTGGCGCGCTCCACCAGGGCGAGCAGCAAGTCATATTCGCCGCCCGTGAGCGGAACCTCGACCTGCTCCGGGTTGAGCAGGCGGCGGCGGTGCGGCTCCAGCGTCCAGCCGGCGAAGCGCAGCGCGCTGACGTCCTCGGCGCGGCGGCCGGGGCGGTCGGCGGTGCGGCGCAACACCGCGCGCATGCGAGCGAGCAGTTCGCGCGGGTTGAACGGCTTGGGCACGTAGTCGTCGGCGCCGAGTTCGAGCCCGATGATGCGGTCGGTCTCCTCCCCCATGGCGGTCAGCATGATGATCGGCACGTCACCTTGCGAGCGCATCCAGCGGGACAGGTCGAGCCCACCCTCGCCGGGCAGCATCAAATCCAGCACGACGAGTTGGAAGTGCCCGGTCGGCCACACCCGGCGTGCCTCGCGCGCGTCCCGCACGGCGGTGACGCGGAAGCGGTGGCGTTCGAGGAAGCGGGCCAGCAGGTCACGGATTTCCCGGTCGTCATCCACCACCAGGATGTGCGGCATGGTTTCCATGTGAGCTATGTAGCGTTTGCCAATCCGAGCCGGGAGGGCTTGCGCTACCTCGTTGCAATTGGTTGCACTTCGCCGCAGACGGGATGCGCCGCCCGGTTCTAGAAGCCGCCCACAACAAACGTGGAGGCGCGCGTCATGCGTAAAGCGATCATTTTGGCAGCGATCACCGGTGGCGTGCTGGCCGGTGGGGTTGCGGCTTGGTCTCCGGTCGCGGGTGCCCAGACCGCCCCGCCAGCGCCGCCGCCACCAGCGGACGGTGGCATGCACGGGCCGGGCGATGGCCGCCCGATGGGTGGCGGGATGGACCGGATGGGCGACGAGCGCTACGGCGGCGGGATGCGTCATGACGACATGATGCAGCGGATGCGGCAATTCGCGTTGATCTATCCGGCGCGCGACAAGATGCTGAGCGGGCCGGACGTGCAGAAGATCGCGGAGGCGTTCCTGCTGATCAACGGCAATCATACGTGGAAGATCACCGAGGTGCAGGAGCAGCCCGATGTGGTGACGTTCGCGCTGGCCACGCCAGACGGCACCGCGATCGCGCGGTTCGAGATGGACCGCCACAGCGCCCGGCCCCGCCGGATCTCGTAACGGGCAGCGGTTTGTCTTCCTGCCCTCTCCATCTCCCTCTGGGAGGGGGGTTTCTTGTTCGTGAAACGTGGGGGTTTTTGGGCGGGCGGGGCTAAGATGGGCCATGGTTCCAACCGCCGCTTGCGCTGCGCTCTACCGGCTCGATCCTGACCTCGCCAGCATCGAGGCGGGTGCGGGGATGCTGCCGTGGCGCACGCGCGCGGGGGGCTTTCCCGGCCTGCTGCAGGCGATCGTGGGGCAGCAGATCAGCAACGGCGCGGCGGCGGCGATCTGGCGGCGGCTGGCCGCCCTGCCCGGCGCGCTCGACCCGGCGGCGCTGGCTGGGCTGTCGGATGACCTGCTGCGTGGCGCTGGGCTGTCCCGGCCCAAGGTTGCCCATGCCCGTGCCCTTGCCGCGGCGTTCCTGGACGGGCGGCTGAGCGAGGCAGGACTGGCGGCGATGGCGGACGAGGAGGCGATCGCGGCGCTGTGTGCCATCCGCGGCATGGGGCGATGGACGGCGGAAGTCTACCTGCTGTTCGCCCTACAGCGCGAGGACGTGTTCCCGGCCGGCGACCTGGCGCTCGCCGCCGCGGTGGCGGACCTCAAGCGCCTGCCCGCCCGTCCGAACCCTGCGGCCCTGCGCGCCCTCGCCGCAGGCTGGGCACCCTATCGCGCCATCGCGGCACGGTTGCTCTGGCATCATTGGCGGTTCCGCACCGGCCGGCCTTCCATGGATGACCCGGCGCCGGTCGCCGTGCTAGGGTCGTAACGACCGGTTGGCGAGCACACTCCATGCACACATTCCGCCGTCCATGGCCGATTGCCTGGGCTTCGATTCTCACCGTGGTGGGAAGCGCGCTGGCGCCTGTGGCGGCACAGACCGCATCGCGGTTCGACGGCGCTTGGCGGGTGGACTTGACCTGTACGGAAACGGCTGCCGGCGTGAAAGGCTACGCGTGGCACTTCGCCGCCCGGGTGGCGAACGGCATGTTCCATGGCGAGCGGGGCCAGGCCGGCGCCCCGGGATCCATGACCTTGGACGGACTGATCGGTGCTGACGGGGCGGCGCTGTTGATTGCGGACGGCTTGACCGACGACCCCCGCGGCACGTTTCGCCACGTCCCAACCGGGTCTGCGTTCCACTACAGCGTCAAGGCGCAATTTGGCCTGGCGAACGGAGCCGGCACCCGAGTGGAACAGCGCCCCTGCACCCTCGTGTTCAACAAGCAGTAACGACACCGATCAACGTTCTCCGTCTCCCGGTGGCGGGGGGCGGAAGGGGTGGGGGTCCGTCAGCCCCAACCAGCTCGCTTGAGCCGTGGCACTCCGGCCGGCGAGAAAGGCGACAAAGCGCGCCGGCTCGCCGCCCCACCGGGCCCGCGCCCCAACCCCAGCCACCGACTGGCCACCGCGCCAGGCGATGGGTCGCATGCCGCGCAAGCCAAGCGCCTCCGCGTCCGGCCGGGTCGTGCAGACGATGTCCGCCGCCGTAATGTCGAGGGTCCGCCGCACCCGCAGCCCGGTGCGCGCCTGCATCGCCTCGCAGGCCCATGGCACGAACGGGTCGGTCCGGCCGGTTGCCGGGCCAACGTACCAGGCCATGGGCAGCACCTCTGCCGGCCCGCTGACCAACACCACCGGTGCGGCTGCCAGCAATGTTCGCCGGCTCAGTGCGGGGGGAAGCCTCAATCCCGTTGGCAGCATCGATCACCCCCGTGGCAGCGATAGGTCAGCGCTCGCTGCGGGGATCAAACGCGTGCTGCAGGCCATCTCCCAGGAAATTCACCGCGATGACGGTGATAAAGATCAGCAAGCCTGGGTAGATGGCGATCGCCGGGTCGGTGGTGACCAGGTCCTGGGCGTTGTTCAGCATGTTGCCCCAGGAGGGCATGGGCGCCACGATGCCGAAGCCCAGGAACGACAGCACGCTCTCGAACAGGATCACGCGGCCGATAGTGAGCGTGACGGCCACGATCAGCGGGGTGGCGACGTTGGGCAGGATGTGGGCGGCCATGACGTAGGCCGCGCCACCGCCGCTGGCCCGCGCGGCGCGGACGTAGTCGCGGCTGCGCAGCGCGAGGGTGGCGGCGCGGGTGAGGCGGGCGATGCTGGTCCAGTCGACCGCGGCGATGATGACGACCACGCGCCAGAACCCGGCGGCGCCGGAATGGGCGAACTCGGCCGAGAAGCCGAGCTTGGTGAGGTCCAGCGCGCCCAGCACGATCAGCAAAGGCAGCAGCGGCAAGGCGATCATGCCGTCGGTGAAGCGCATCAGCACGCCGTCCACCCGGCCGCCGAAGTAGCCGGCCACCACGCCGATGAACAGGCCGATGACGCTGCCGGCGCCGGTGGCCAGCACGCCGACCAGCAGCGAGATCTGCCCGCCCAGCATGAGCCGCACCAGCTCGTCGCGCCCCGCCTCGTCGGTGCCGAGCGGGTGGCCCGGCGATGGTGGGCCGTATTGCGAGAGCAGGTCGGTCTCGTAGGGGTCGACGCCCAGCCAATGCGCGGTGGGCCAGGCGCCGAGCGTGAACAGCAGCAGCAGGGTGATGATCACCAGGCTGGCCATGCCGGTGCGGTGGCGGCGGAAGCGGCGCCAGCGCAGCGTCCAGGGCGAGACGGCGCGCTCGGTGGCGGGAGTGGGGGCGGGGGCGAAGCTGCCTTCCGGGCTCATGGCGCGGTCACCGTGCGGCTCCCAATGCGTTCACAATGCGATCCTGGGGTCGAGCCAGGCATAGGCCAGGTCGGCCAGCAGGTTGCTCACCAGCGTGACGAGGGTGGCGAACAGCAGGCCGGTGAGGGCGAGGTTGAAGTCGTTGCCGAGGATGGCGTCGTAGATCATCTTGCCCATGCCGGGTTGGGCGAACATGGTCTCGGTGATCAGCGCGCCGCTGAACAGGCCGCCAAAGC
Source organism: Acetobacteraceae bacterium (assembly GCA_965199105.1). GTDB lineage: Bacteria > Pseudomonadota > Alphaproteobacteria > Acetobacterales > Acetobacteraceae > LMUY01. The sequence goes on from CBDAQO010000002.1 coordinate 4,256,860, forward strand.
TCAGCGCCATCACCGTCACCACCGGGATCAGCGCGTTGCGCAACGCATGCACGGTGACGATGCGCGCCTCGCCAGCGCCCTTGGCCCGCGCGGTGCGGACGTGGTCCATGCGCATGGTCTCGATCATCGAGGCGCGCACGAAGCGGGTGAACTGCCCGGTGCTGGCGAGCGCGAGCGTGGTGACCGGCATGATCAAGTGGCGCACCTGGTCGGTGAAGTCGCCGTTGCCCACGGTGCTGGTGCCGCTGGCCGGCAGCCAGTGCAGGCGGACGGCGAACACCAGGATCATCACCAGCGCCAGCCAGAACACCGGCACGGAGATGCCGGCGAAGGCGAACAGGCTGACGATGCTGTCCACCAGGCCGCCAGGCCGCAGCGCCGCCAGCACGCCGAGGAGGAAGGCGAGTGCGACGGAGAGGACGAAGGCGGCGAGCATCAGCTTGCAGGTTTGCAGCAGGGCGGGGAGCAGCACCTGCAGCACGGGTTGGGCATGCGTGCGGGAGAAGCCGAAATCGCCCTGCAGGGCCGCGACCAGCCAGTGCCAGTAGCGCAGCGTGATGGGCTGGTCGAGGCCGTAGATGGCGCGCAGGTGGGCCACCACTTCGGGGGTGGCGCCGGGGTCGGAGGCGATCATGACGTCGATTGGGTCGCCCGGCATGAGGCCGATCAGGCTGTAGATGACGAACGACATCACCAGCAGCACGATCAGCGCCTGCGCGCCGCGTTGCAGGATGAAGCGGATCATGCCTTGAAGTGGCAGGCGGCCGATTGCCCGTCCCGGCCCGGCGAGGGTTCCAGCACGGGCGCGGTTTGGCGGCATAGCGGCTGGACCTTGGGGCAGCGGGGATGGAACACGCAACCCGGCGGCGGCGCCAGCGGGCTGGGCATCTCGCCGCGGATGGCGGTGCCGCGCTGCCGCCGCCGGCCGATGCGCGGCACCGCCTCGAGCAGCGCCTCGGTGTAGGGGTGTGAGGGGGTGGCGAACAGCGCCTGGCGGGTGGCGACCTCCACCAGGCGGCCGAGGTAGAGCACGGCGACGCGGTCGGCCAGGTGGTTCACCACGGCGAGGTCGTGGCTGATGAACAGGTAGGCCAGGCTGCGCTGCTGCTGCAGGGCGCGCATGAGGTTGAGGATTTGGCTCTGGATTGAGACGTCGAGGGCGGAGAGCGGTTCGTCGGCCACGATTAGGATGGGCTGTGGCGCCAGCGCGCGAGCGATGGCGATGCGCTGGCGCTGGCCGCCGGAGAACTCGTGCGGGTAGCGGTTCAGCGCGTCCCGCGGCAGGCCCACCTGCTCGACCAGTTCGGCCGCTCGGGCTTGCCGCTCAGCCGGGCTGCCGATGCGGCCGATGCGCAACGGTTCGGCGATGATGGCCGAAACGGGCATGCGCGGGTCGAGCGCGCCGAACGGGTCCTGGAACACGATCTGGATGGCGCGGGCGGTCTCGCGCCGGTCGACCGGGCGGCCGCGGAACTGCATGCTGCCCGCGGTCGGCGCTTGCAGCCCGGCGACCACGTTGCCGAGGGTGCTCTTGCCGCTGCCGCTCTCGCCGACCAGGGCCAGGGTTTCGCCCTCGCCGATCTCGAGCGAGACGTTCTCGACCGCGCGCAGGGTTTGCCGGCGGACGGGGAAGTGGACGTGGATAGCGTCGAGCGCGACGAGGGGAGTCATGAGTGCCGCCCAGCTCGCCGCCCCGCCAGCAGGCAAGGCGATGGCACTCGCTTGCTGCTCCCTCTCTCGCTCGCGGCAGAGGGCCGGGGTGAGGGCGCGACCGTCATTGCCCCACCTTGAAGCACGCCACCCAATGCGCTGGCGCCACCTGCTCGAGCGGCGGTTCGGACTGGCGGCAGGTGGGGTCGGACCGGTTGCAGCGGTCGGCGAAGCGGCAGCCGGCGAAGGCTGCTTCCATGTTGGGCACGCCGCCGGGGATCACCGGGAGGTCGGTGGCGCGATGGGCCGGGTCGGGGAGGGTTGCGATCAGGCCTTCGGTGTAGGGGTGCAGCGGCTGGGCGAACAGCGCGTCGGCAGGCGCGCGCTCCACCACACGGCCGGCGTACATAACGATGATCTCGTGGGCGACCTCGCTCACCACGGCCAGGTTGTGGCTGATGAACTGGATGGCGGTGCCGATCTCCTCCTGCAGGCCCAGCATCAGGTCCAAGATTTGCGCCTGGATGGTGACGTCCAGCGCGGTGGTGGGCTCGTCGGCGATCAGCAGCGCGGGGCGGCAGGCGAGCGCCATCGCGATCATCGCGCGCTGCCGCATGCCGCCGGAGAGCTGGTGCGGGTAGGCGGCGGCGCGCTCGCGCGGGGAGGTGATGCCGACGTCGGCGAGCAGCTCCACGGCGCGGGCGCCGGCCTGCTTCCAGCTCAGCGCCTGGTGCAGCACCATCACCTCGGCGATCTGGCGGCCCACGGTCATCACCGGGTTGAGCGCGGTCATCGGCTCCTGGAACACCATCGCCACGCGGTCGCCACGCAGCTTGCGCCAGGCAGAGGCGGGCGCGCCGAGCATTTCGCGGCCCTCGAGCCGCACCGAGCCGCGCGCCTGCCCCGGGCCCGGCACCAGGCCCATCACGGCGAGCGCGGTCATGGACTTGCCGCAGCCGCTTTCGCCCACCACGCCCAGGGTGCGGCCGGCCGCCACGCGGAAGCCCACGCCGGACACCACCTCGCGCGGGCCGCGTGGGCCGGGGAAGGCGACGCAGAGCGCGTCCACCGCCAACACGTCCGCCGCCAGAGCGTCCACCGTCGACACGTCAGCCATCGGCGCGCCACGACTCGACCCACAGGCTTGAGGGCGCGTTGGTGCCGGTCGGGGTGACGCCGGTGAGCCAGAGCGGCAGGACGTAGGCGTCGGCGCCGAAATAGAGCGGCAGCACCGGGAGCTGGTCGGCGTAGATGCGCTGCATGTCGGCCCAGAGCGGCTTGCGGGCGGTGAAGTCCAACGCGCGCTCCATGGCGTCGATGTCGGCGTCCATCTGCGGGTTGTGGAAGCCGGTGTAGTTGGTGCCGCCCCAGTTGTTGGCGGCGGTGGGCATTTGGCCGCTGGAGAGGATTTGCCGCGGCGAGCTCTCCACCGCGCCGCTCCAGCCGAATAGGGCCAGGCCGGTGAAGCTGCGATGCTTCAGGGTTTCGCCGAACAGGGTGCGGGGCGGCTCGTTGTGGATGGTGACCTCGATGCCGATGTCGCGCCATTGGCTTTGCATCACCTGCTGCTGCAATTCGCGTGCCCGCACGCCGCTGCTGGTGGTGAACTCGAGGCTGAGGCGCTGGCCGGCGGCGTTGCGGGCGATGCCGTCGGGGCCGGGTTGCCAACCGGCCTCGGCCAGCAGGGCGCGGGCGCGCGCCGGGTCGAACGGGTAGGTTGCCACGTCGGGAGTGTATTGCGGCTCGAGCGGGCTGGTGAAGCTGCGCGCGACCGGGACGCGGCCGCCCATCAGCTTGTCGACGATGCTCTGCCGATCGACCGCTAGCAGCAAGGCGCGGCGCACCCGCAGGTCGGCCAGGATGGGGTTGTCGAGCTGCAGGTCGATATGGGTGTACGAGAGGTTGGGCTTGAAGGCGTAGGTGAAGCGGTCGGGGTATCGCGCCTGCAGCGCCAGCACCTGGTCCAGCGTGAGCGCCACGCCCTCGCCGGGCGCCATGTCCACGTCGCCGGACAGCAGGTTGGCCTGCAGGGCGGCGGTGTTGCCGATGGTCTTGATGACGATGCGGTCGAAGGCGGGCTGCGGGCCGGCCCAGTGCGGATTGCGGTCCAGCACCAGGTCGCTGCCGGTGTCGACCTGGGCGATGCGGTAGGGGCCGTTGTAGAGGCCGGGGTTGATCGGGTCGCGGTTGTAGCGGCTGTGGTCGATGTAGTCGGCCGGGTCGTGCGCGGCCTGGTAGACCGGCTGCTCCAGGTGGGCCGGGAGCAGTTCGCCGAGGGCGTTGTATTGGTAGTACGGCTCGGTGAAGTGCAGCACGGCGGTCTGCGGGTCCGTCACGTCGACGCGGCTGATGCGGGTCCAGAACTTGGTTTCGGCGAACCCGCTGTTGGGGTCGCGCCCGACGGCGGCGGTGAAGGCCAGGTCGGCGGCGCCGAGGGGGGCGCCATCGGCCCAGGTGAGGCCGGGCTTGAAGTGGAAGGTGACCGCCATGCCGGCGCCCTCGAGCTTGGCGCCGCCGTTCTCGAGCGTGGGCAGCTCGGTGCAGAGCAGGCAGACGAGGCGGTGGTCGGGGTCGTAGGTGGTGACGGGGCGGTCGGTGAAGCCGAGGGCGTAGGATTTGACCACTTCGGGGTCGATCGCGGGGTGAAGGCTGGAGGGGAACGAGGCGACGCCGATGGTGAGCGTGCGGTGTGGCTGGGCGGTGGCGGGAAGTGGGTGGCCGAGGAGGAGGGCGGCGGTGGCGACCGCTGCTGCGGGGTTGCTCAGCCGGTGGGCGCGGTGAGGCGGCGGGGATGGGCGCGTGTGGCGACTCATCCGGCGCTCTCGCAGCGTCCCCTCACCGGGACATTCTCGCAGCGACCCCTCACCCCACCATCTCCCAGAGGGAGGGAGCTTTTTGGGGCAGGGAAAGGGGTTCTGGGGGTGGCAAGGCCGGCAGGGTCATGCGGGATGCCAGTTTTCCGACCATTCGCAGGCCATGTCGCCCTGGCCGGTGGGGACGTAGCCGCGCAGCCACGTGGGGGTGACGTGGGGTTCGGCGCGGAAGAACAGGGGCAGGACGGGGATGGCGTCGGCGTAGATTTGCTGCATGTCGGCCCACAGCGCCTTTTGCTTGGCCGGGTCGAGTTCGCCCTCGGCGGCGGTGATGTCGGCGTCCATCTTGGGGTTGCTGAAGCCGGGCGTGTTGGAGCCGCCGTAGTTGTTGGCTTCGGTGGGGATTTGGCTGGTGTCGAGGGTGCGGAACGGCGTTTCGGTCACGTTGCTGCTCCAGCCGTACATCACCATGCCGGTGTAGGTGCGGTGCTTCATGGTGTCACCGAACAGGGTGCGGGCGGGCTCGTTCTTGAGCGTCACCTCCACGCAGGCGCCCTTCCAGTTGGATTGCAGCACCTGCTCCTGCAGCTCGCGCAGGCGGTTGCCGGCGGTGGTGCTGAGCTCGAACGAGAGGCGGTCGCCGGCGGCGTTGCGGCAGACGCCGTCTGGCCCCGGCGTCCATCCGGCTTGGGCCAGCAGCGCGCGGGCACCCGCCGGGTCGTATTTCACGATGGGGATCGCCGGGTCGTAGTAGGGGCTGAGCGGGTTGACCCAGGTGGCGGCGACCGGCTGCTTGCCTTGGAATAGGCGGTCCACCAGGGTCTGGCGGTCCATCGCCATGAGCAGGGCGCGGCGCATGCGCAGGTCGGCGAGCAGGGGGTTCTCGCGCTTGAGGTCGATGTGCTCGTAGGTGAGGCTGGGCTTGAACTCGTAGTGGAACTCGTCCGGGTGGGCCTTCTGCAGGGCGAGCGCCTGGTCGATGGTGAGGCCGATGCCTTCGCCGGCCACCATGTCCACGTCGCCGGAGAGCAGGTTGGCCTGGAGTGCGGCGGTGTTCTCGATGTGGCGCAGCACGATGCGCTTGAAGCCGGGCTTGGTGCCGGACCAGTGCGGGTTGGGCTCCAGGATGACCTGGTTGCCGCTGTCGTAGCCGGTGATGAGGTAGGGGCCATCGTAGAGGCCCGGGTTGAGCGGGGCGCGGTTGTAGTTGGTGGCGTTGATGTAGGCGCCGGGGCTGTCGTCCTTGGCGAGCACGGCGGCCTCGATGTGCTCGGGCAGGATCTGGTCCCACTGGTTGTAGTCGGCGCGGACGCGGCCGAGGTGGAGCACGGCGGTCTGGTCGTCCACCACGTCCACGCTGGTGGCGCGGCTCCAGGGATTGTTGTTGGAAAAGCCGCTGGCCGGGTTCGCGCCGAGCTTCCAGGTGAAGGCGATGTCGCGCGCGGTGACGGGCTGGCCGTCGCCCCATTGCAGGCCGGGTTTGAGCTTGATCGTGACGGCCATGCCCTTGGTGCCGTCCGGGCGGTCCTCGATCTTGGCCAGCCCGTTTTCCAGCGTGGGCAGCTCGGTGCAGAGCAGGCAGGAGTTCTTCCAGTCGGCGTCGAAGGCGGTGATCTGGCGCACCACGAAGCCGGCGACGTAGGCCTTGACCACCTCGGCGTCGATGTCCGGGTGCAGCGAGGAGGGGAACTGGGCGATGCCGATGGTGAGCGTGTCGTGCGCGGGGGCGGCGTGGGCGCGCTGGATGGGGGCTTGCAGCGTGGCGGCAAGCGCCAGCAGGGCGGCGAGGAAGGTGCGGACGATCATGGTCGGGCTCGCGGGCTGGGGTTCGGGCGATACAAGCGGAGCGCTCGGGGGGCGTCAACGCAGTGGGGGCTTGGACGCAACCGGGTGGGGCGGCGCGCATTGAGCCGGATAGGCGACAAGCGGGCATCGAGCCGGACAGGCGACAAGCGGGCATCAAGCCCGGTGGGCGACAGGGAGGCACGCGGATGGCACATGACGCAAAGCACGAGCAGGTGGAGTTCCTCATGCGCGAGGCGTTCGACCCGGTGATGAAGGCGCGCCCGGATGGCCGCTCCGAGCGGGACCAGCACCGGCTGTCCGACGTGCAGCAGGCGACGGAGAAGGAAATCCACCGCTACCGGGACTATAAGTCGGCCGAGGAGGTCTACACCAACTTCCGCCGGGACCTGACTTCGGCGCCGGCCAAGAAGGTGCATGAGACGCTGCATGCGCTGAAGCTGCCGACGTTGGATGACGTGCGGGAGGCGTTCGAGCGGCGCGCGCATGACCTGGGCGTAGGAGGCTCCAAATAGGCGTGCCCTACGTGCCGCGGGAGCTCGGCTATCCGCCGCTGGACACGCCCAAGCTGGTGGGGGACGGCGTCTACACGGTGGACAGCCGGCTGGACGGGCCGCTCGGCGCGGTGCTGCCAGCGCGCATGACGGTGCTCGAGCTGCCCGGCGGGGAATTGCTGCTGCATTCGCCCACCCGGTTCAGCCCGCGCCTGGCGAGCGAGCTCGAGGCGCTGGGCCGCATCGCGCACCTGGTGGCGCCCAACATCGGGCACTGGATGTTCCTGCAGGCGTGGCAGCAAGCCTTCCCCGGCGCCACGGTTTGGGCCGCGCCGGGCTTGCGCGGGCGCCGGGCGGTGCGGCGCAGCGGCGTGCGGCTCGACCGGGACCTGCCGGAGGGTGCGGCGGCGGCGTGGGGCGGCGCGGTGGAGCTGGTGGTGGTGCCGGGCGGGCTGGGCTTTCACGAGGTGGCGCTGTTCCATCGTCGCAGCGCCACGCTGGTGCTGACCGACCTGGTGCTGAACCTCGACCCGGCCAAGCTGCCGCCCTGGTTCCGCCCGGTGGCGCGCGCTTTCGGCATCGTAGCGCCAGACGGCATGCCGCCGCCGTATGTGCGGGCCATCATCCGGCTGCGTCAGCAGGAGGCGGCGCAGGCGGCGGCGGCGCTGGTGGCGCTCGACCCACACCTGGTGCTGTTCGCGCATGGCCACCCGTTCGTGGACGACGCGACGGGGGCGCTGCGGCGGTCGTTGCGGTGGCTGTTGCCGGCGGGCTGACGGCGCGGCTCAGGCGCTGGCACTGACCTTGGCCTTGGCCTTGGCCTCGCGCCGGCGGCGATGGAGGATGAACTCGGTGTAGCCGTTCGGTTGCGAGCGGCCCTGCAGCACCAGGTCGCATGCGGCCTGGAATGCCGGGCCGGTGCAGCTGGGGGCCATGGGGCGGTAGGCCGGGTCGGCGGCGTTCTGGCGGTCGACCACGGCGGCCATGCGGCGCAGGGCGGCCATGACCTGGGCTTCGTCCACCACGCCGTGGCGCAGCCAGTTGGCGATGTGCTGGCTGCTGATGCGCAGGGTGGCACGGTCCTCCATGAGGCCGACGTCGTTCACGTCCGGCACCTTGGAGCAGCCGACGCCCTGGTCGACCCAGCGCACGACGTAGCCGAGGATGCTCTGCACGTTGTTGTCCAGCTCCGCCTGCACGTCGTCCGGCGCCCAGTTGGGGCGGTCGGCCAGGGGAATGGTGAGCAGGTCGGACAGCTTGCCCGGGGCGCGCTGCGCGATGGCAGTCTGGCGCTCGGCCACGTTAACCTGGTGGTAGTGCATCGCGTGCAGAGTGGCGGCGGTGGGGGATGGCACCCAGGCCGTGTTGGCGCCGGCTTCAGGGTGGGTGATCTTCTGCGCCAGCATGTCGGCCATCTTGTCCGGTGCGGCCCACATGCCCTTGCCGATCTGGGCGCGGCCGCGCAGCCCGGCGGCCAGGCCGATGTCGACGTTGCGGTCCTCGTACGCGCGGATCCAGGGGGTGTGCTTGATGTCGTTTTTGCGGATGAAGGCGCCGGCCTCCATCGAGGTATGGATTTCGTCGCCGGTGCGGTCGAGGAAGCCGGTGTTGATGAAGGCTACGCGGTCGCTTGCGGCGGCGATGCAGGCGGCAAGGTTGGCGCTGGTGCGGCGCTCCTCGTCCATGATGCCCATCTTGAGGGTGGCGTGGGGCAGGCCGAGCACCTGTTCCACGCGGGTGAACAGCTCGCTGGCGAAGGCGACCTCGTCTGGCCCGTGCATCTTGGGCTTCACGATGTAGACCGAGCCGGCGCGGCTATTGCGTCGCGCGCCGGGTTGCAGGTCGTGCATGGCGATGAGCGAGGTCACCATCGCGTCCAGCATCCCCTCGGGGATTGCTTCGCCCGATTGGGTGAGGATGGCGTCGGTCATCATGTGGTGGCCGACGTTGCGCACCAGCATCAGGCTGCGGCCGGGTAGCACCAGGCGGCCGCCGTCGGGAGTGGTGTACTCGCGGTCCGGGGCGAGGCGGCGCTGCAGGGTTTCGCCGCCCTTAGTGAAGCTGGCGGAGAGGCTGCCCTGCATGAGGCCGAGCCAGTTGCGGTAGACCAGGACCTTGTCTTCGGCGTCCACCGCGGCGACGCTGTCCTCGCAGTCCATGATGGTGCTGATGGCGGACTCGATCACCATGTCGGCGACGCCCGACGGGTCGTCCCTGCCGATGACGTGGCTGCGGTCGATCACCAGTTCGATGTGCAAACCGTTGTTCTGCAGCAGGATGGCGGTGGGAGACGCCGGGTCGCCGCGGTAGCCGACAAACTGGGCGGGGTTGGTGAGGCTGGTGCTGCCGGTGCCGTGGCTGGCGACCAACTGGCCCAGCTCCACGGTGTAGGCCGCGACCGTGGTGTGCGACCCGGCGGCCAGCGGGGCGGCCTGGTCGAGGAAGGCGCGGGCGCGGGCCACCACCTTGGCCCCGCGGGCGGGGTTGAAGCGGCTGGTGCGCTCGGCGCCGCCGGCCTCGTCGATGGCGTCGGTGCCGTAGAGCGCGTCGTAAAGGCTGCCCCAGCGCGCATTGGCGGCGTTCAGCGCGTAGCGGGCGTTGCTGACCGGGACCACGAGTTGCGGGCCGGCGATGCTGGCGAATTCGGCGTCCACGTTGGTGGTTTGCACGGTGAAGGGCGGCGGCTCGGGTTGCAGGTAGCCGATCTCGTGCAGGAAGGCGTGGTAGGCGGCCGGGTCGGGCGCGGCGGCGGCGTGGTCGCGGTGCCAGGCGTCGAGCTTGGCCTGCAGCGCGTCTCGCTGGGCCAGGAGGGCTTGGTTGCGAGGCATGAGGTCGGTCAGCAGGGCGGCGAACCCGGCCCAGAACGCGTCCGCGGCAATGCCAGTGCCGGGGAGCGCCTCGGTTTCGATGAAGCTGTGCAGCTCGGTTGCGATGGTCAGGCTGTGGGCTGTGATCCGGTCCATCGGCGTCCTCGCTGGTTGCGGCGGTGTTGTTCCCTTCCGCGGCGGTCTTGTCGAGAGCGAGGTGCGGGCGGAGTGTCGGCACGCTTCGTTGTGGGTTCATACTCGTAGGCTACCCTGGTGGTCGTGGTGCGGCCACGTTGTGATGGAGCTGCAGCAACCGATGTCGACCAACCTAGCCCGTGCATTGCGGCACCCGAAGGAGCGGGCCTATGGCGGCCTCATGATGGTCGTCGGCGGCTTGGTTTGGGCCGTTCTGCTCGCTGTTTTGGTGTTCGCGGTGGTGCGGGGCAAGCCTGCCCTCCTGGGCGCGGTGGTCTTCTATGGCGTGCTGCTCTGGATCCCGTCGTTGATTGCCGCTGCGTTCTACCGTGCGTACGTGTTCGGCCACTATGTGCTGCTTTCGGACCGGCAATGCGCGCACCTCCACCAAATGGTAGCGGCCGGCGCGGCGGAGCTGGGGCTGGCCAAAACGCCCACGGCGTTCGTCTACAACGCGCACGGCGTGGCCAACGCCTTCGCCCGGCGGGTGCTGGGCAAGCCCTATATATTTCTCACCTCGATGCTGCTGGACGTGGACACGGATGCGCAGGTTCGCTTCGTGATCGGGCACGAGCTGGGGCACCATGCGGCCGGGCACCTGGATTGGCGGGTGGCGGCGCTGGGCCGGATGCGGGACACGCGGCAGGAGCCGTCCTTGGTCATGCTGCCGGGCGGCCAGGGGGCTCCCGTGTGACCGTGTGGCTCAGTGGCGGGCTTGGAAGTTAAAATGCGCGGGCCGGTCCGGGTGGGTTGTGACCATGGCGACGGGTTTGACGTGCATGATGTCGGCCGAGCTGACCGACTGGGACTCCATCAGCCTGGCCAGCACGAGCACTGCTTCGGCCACGGCGAACTGGGCCGCCACGCAGACCCGCGGCCCGGCGCCGAACGGCAGGTAGCCGTAGCGCGGCGGCGGCGGGGCGTCTGGCATGAAGCGCTGCGGGCTAAAGGCGTGCGGGTCCTGCCAGAGCGCGGTGTGGCGGTGCAGCACCCAGGGGGCGATCACCACGGTGGCGCCGCGCGGGACCAGGGTGCGCCCGGCGGTGTCGCGGGCCAGGGCGCGGCGGGTGATCATGAAGGCCGGTGGGTAGAGCCGCAGCGCCTCGCTGACCACGGCACGGGTGACGACCAGGCGGGGCAGGATTTCGGCGGCATCGCCGGGTTGGAACGGGTTGGCGGCGGCTTCCTCGGCCACGCGTTGCTGCCAAACTGGGGACTGCGCCAGCAAGGCCAGCGACCAGAACAGGGTGAGCGCGGTGGTCTCGTGGCCGGCTAGGATCATGGTGGCGACCTGGTCGCACAGCATCTCGCGGCTGAAGCCCTCGCCGGTCTCGGGGTCGCGCGCGGCGAGCAGCATGTCGAACAGGTCGCGTGGGCCTTGCTTAGCCGGCATCCGCTCGCGCTCCTCGACCAAGCGGGTGACGATGCCGATCCACTCCTGGCGGAAGCGGCGGCGCTTGGGGTCACGCAGGCTGGGCAGGGAGGGCGGCAACAGCAGGTCCAGCGTGGAGGGGCGGGCGAGTTCGGTGGCGTACCGGGTGAACAGGCTGCGCATGGCGTCGCCGTGCTGGTCCATCTGGAGCGAAAACATGGAGCGGCCGGCGACTTCGAGCGCGGTGCGTTGCATCTCGGTCAGCAGCAGGACATCGCTCTGGCCGCGCACCCGCTGCAGGCACTCGTCGGCCACGGTTGCGACGTGGGCGGTGAGCACCGGCATCGATCGGGGCGCCAGGATGGGAGCGATGGTGCGGCGCTGATGGCGCCAGGCAGCGCCCTCGCTGAGCAGCAGGCCGCGGCCGAGCAGCGGCGCCAGGATGCGCTGGGACACGAGCGGCCGGGTGTAGTTGGCGGCGTTGCGCACCAGCACGTGGGCGATGCCGTCGGGATCGTTCATCAGGACCTGGACACGGCCGAGAAAGCTGCCCACCGCGGCTGGCCGCTCGTAGGCGCGGCGACCCCAGAGCTCGAGCGTGTTTCGCTGCAGCGTGCGGATGGTGCCGATCGGCCCCAGGTCGGAGGAGCGGATGGCGTGGATCGGGGGGACGAGCCGGGGTTCTGCGAGCATGGCTTAGACAGGGGTGCGGCGCAGGAGATGTAAAGGGGCAAAGCGGCTCACAGACGGACCCCCGCGGCGATGTCGTTGCTGCCAATGTTCATCGTTGATCCAGCTTGGATCGTCGCTTTGTTGCAGATCGCAGGGGTGCGATTGCTTCGGTGGGGCGAGCTCGTGGCGCCGCCCTGAGGAGCAGCGGAGTTCAGGTTGGAGATGGCGGCGCCAAGCTTCGTTGCAGGAAGCTGATGAGGCGGGCGTGGTGGTCGTTTTCGGCGTCGCCCTGTGGCGTGTGGTCCTGGCCTGGGAGGTAGTGGACTTCAGGGTTGCGCCGGGCGCTTCGAAGCCGGGCCTCGAGACGGCGGGTCATGGCGACCGACCAGACGGAATCCTGTTCACCGTGGCTGAGGTAAAGCGGGCCCGGGTAGCGCTCGATTTCGATGGGCGTGGTGGGCAACAAGCCTGTTCGGCGCCGCGGGAGACGCCGTAAAGGCCGACCCGGCCGGAACTGGGCGCGAAGGCGCGCAGTGCGGCGAGTGCGTCGACAGTGCGGTCGAGCGCCACGTCCGTAATGTCCCCGGCGTTCCAGAGGTTGCCGCGCTTGGAGTAGCCGAGCGGGAAGGCGAGGAAGCCGTGGGCGGCCAGAATGGCGGCATTGAGATAGCTGTAGCCCGACCAGGCGCCTTCGGAGCCATGCAGCAGCATGACGGTCGGAAAAGGGCCGTCGCCTGGCGGGCCGTAGGTGATGCCCCAGCCTGGAAGCGGTCGGGTTACGATGGTGTGTCAGCGCCCTTGCTCGACATGCTTGAACAAGGTTGCAGTCCGCTGCATCCAGATGAGATTACGTGCGCCACTCGGCCGTTTCGCGCCGCGGTCCCCTCACCCAACCCTCTCCCAGGGGGACAGTGCTTTGGAAGAGCTGCAACGATGTTTGCGCTAGCTTTCTGCCGCCTCGCGCGCGAGTTCGAGTTCTAGCCAGCGTTCCTCGGCGCGGGCCAGGGCCTTTTCGGCGGCCTGGAGGGCTTCGGTGGCTTTTTGAAACACGGCGGGGCTGCGGGTGTAGAGGCCGGGTTCGGTGAGCTTGCCTTGCAGGAGGGCGATGCGGCGCCGGTGTTCCTGCATTTCGGCGGGGAGCGCTTGCAGCACTTGGCGGTCCTTCATCGGCATCTTGCGGCTTGGTGCGGGCTTGGTGGCGGCGGGTTTGCGGCGGTTGGGCTCGGGGGTCTCGAGCAAGGTGGGGGTGCGTTGCGCCAGCATGTCGGAGTAGCCGCCGGCGTAGTCGGTCCAGCGTCCGTCGCCCTCGTGGGCGAGGGTGGAGGTGACGACGCGGTCGAGGAAGTCGCGGTCGTGGCTGACCAGGAGGACGGTGCCGGCGTAGTCGCTGAGCAGTTCCTGCAGCAGGTCGAGGGTCTCGAGGTCGAGGTCGTTGGTGGGCTCGTCGAGGATGAGCAGGTTGGAGGGCTTGGCCAGGGCGCAAGCGAGCAGCAGGCGGCCGCGTTCGCCGCCGGAGAGCATGCCGACCGCGGTGCGGGCCTGTTCGGGGCGGAACAGGAAGTCCTTCATGTAGCCGACCACGTGGCGCTTTTGGCCGGCAACGGTCACCTGGTCGCCGTCGCCGCCGGTAAGGGTGTCCTGCAGGGTGCGCGCCGGGTCGAGGGTGGCGCGTTGCTGGTCGAGGGTGACTTCCTGCAGGTTGGTGCCGAGGGTGATGGTGCCGCTGTCGGGGGCGTCGGCGCCGGTGAGCAGCCGCAGGAGGGTGGTCTTGCCGCCGCCGTTGGGGCCCACGATGCCGAGGCGGTCGCCGCGCATGACCCGCAACGAGAGGTCGCGTACGACGACGTGGTTGCCGTACGCCTTGCGCACGTGGTCGGCCACGATGACCTGGCGGCCGGAGACCTCGCCTTCGGCAGCGCGCAGGGTGAGGCTGCTGGCGGGGCCGCCGGCGTCGCGCTTTTTCTGCCGCAGTGCTGCCAATTCGGCGACCCGGCGCACGTTGCGCTTGCGCCGCGCAGTGACGCCGTAGGTCATCCAGTGTTCTTCGCGCACGATCTGGCGGGCGAGCTTCTGGCGGTCGCGCGCGTCCTGCTCGGCCACCTCCTCGCGCCACTCCTCGAAGTGCGCGAAGCCGCGGTCCATGCGGCGGGTGAGGCCGTCCTCGAGCCAGACGACGGCGCGGCCGAGGGTTTGCAGCAGGCGGCGGTCGTGGCTGATGAGGACGATGCCGGCGCGGGAGGTGGCAAGTTCCTTCTCGAGCCACTCGATGGCGGGCAGGTCGAGGTGGTTGGTGGGTTCGTCGAGCAGCAGGAGGTCGGGCAGCGGGGCCAGGGTGCGGGCCAGGGCGGCGCGGCGTGCCTCGCCGCCGGACAGGCGAGCGGGGGGTTCCATGCCGCTCAGGCCGAGTTGCTGGAGCAAGGCGGGGCCGCGGAAGGAGTCGTCGCCGGGTCCGCAATCGGCCTGGACGTAGTCGAGCACGGTTTCGAAGCCCGACAGGTCCGGCTCTTGCGGCAGGTAGCGGACGGTGGCACCGGGTTGGAGGAAGCGGGTGCCGCCGTCGGGGCGGATTTGGCCGGTGGCGATCTTGAGCAGGGTGGATTTGCCGGAGCCGTTGCGGCCGACCAGGCAGATGCGCTCGCCGGCGCCGACGCCAATTTCGGCGCCGTCCAGCAGGGCTTGGGTGCCGAGGGTGAGGTGGATGTTCTGCAGCAGCAGGAGCGGCGGGGGCATGGCGCGCCTATCTGGCCCGGCGGCGGCGCGGGTGCAAGCGACGGGGTTGCTGGACCGTGTTCATTTTCATACGGTTGTACTGCAAGTGAGGGTGGCGCCATGCAGGTCGGGCCGTATGTTCTGAAGCGCTGCCGGTATGGCTGGATGCTGCTGAGCGGGCCGACGATCGGCAAGTGTTTCGAGCTGTACGGGCAGTATAGCGAGGAGGAGGTGCGGGTGCTGCGCGCCTACATCAAGCCGGGCGACGTGGCGGTGGATGTAGGCGCCAACATCGGTGACCTGACGGTGCCGATGGCGCAACTGGTGGGGCCGGCCGGGCGGGTCTATGCGGTGGAGTCGCACAGCGACACGTTCAACGTGCTGTGCGCGAACCTGGCGCTGAATGAGCTTGGCAACACCAGGCCGATCAACGCCTTCGTGGCCGACCAGGATGGCGTGGACACCGGTGGGCCGTGGGGCGAGTTCGGCTATGTCAGCCAGACCTGGCAGCCGCCGGTGATGGCGCTCGACAGCCTGGTGCTAGAGCGGTGCGACTTCATCAAGATCGATGTGGATGGCAAGGAGCTGGAGGTGTTGCGCAGCGCCCGGGGCACGATCGCGCGGTTGCGGCCGACGATCTACCTGGAGAACGACGACCGGGGCCGATGGCCGGGGATTTTCGAGTTCCTGGCTTTGCGCGACTACGACCTGTTTTGGCATAGCGCGCCGATTTTCGAGCCGGACAACTTCGCCGGCAACCCGGTGAACCACTGGGCGCCGCAGACAATCGTATCGTTGATGATGCTGTGTGTGCCGCGGGAGCGTTCGGCCGGGCTGGCGGAGCGGCTGGACCAGGCGTTGAGCCCGGCGGATTGGTGGGACGACGTTTGGGCGCGGGAAGGCGGCGGGCTCAAGGGGGTTTAATCGGGCGGTGGTAGGCTTGCGCGAGCTAACCCCCCTGCCCGCTCCTGCGCGCGCGTTTAGGGGATGCGTAGGGTGGCGCTGGCGTAATTCGGTGCTGTGGCGTTGGGGCCGCCGCCGATGCCCGCGAAACCAGGGGGCAGGCTGTTGGGCGGTTGCGGCTCGCCGTTGAAGGATTGCGCGGTAGCGGGGGATTGGCCGGAGATAAGCGGCGGGCCGCCAAAGGTAACGTTGCTGCAGCCGGCGAGGACGAGCAGGCCGCATAGCACGAGGGTTAGACGCATGACCGGGTCTCCTGCGTTTACTGGTGGTTAGGCATTCAGGGCTAACATTCGATTTGTAGCCCGACCGAGACCACCTGGCTGGGTGGCAGGTCGAAATACTCGATTGGGGTAAGGCCGGTGCGGCCGAGGAACTGGGTGATGCGGCGCAGCAGGCCCTGCCAGGTTGGCGGGGAGCCAGTCGCGATGACCTGGGCCAGGAAGAAGATGGTGTCGTGCGGGTCGAACGGCAGGCGGTCCTCGAGGGCGGCCGACACGTCGGGCTTTTGCATGAAGCCGAAGCGCAGCACGCCGCGGAAGATGCCTTGGCCAAGGTCCTCCACATCGAAGCGCTCGGTCTCGGGCACAAACGGGCGCTTGGTGGTTTCGACCCGCAGTAGAAGGACGTTTTCGTGGCGGACATGGGCGCGCAGCCAGTTGTGGCGGCCGATCATGGGCACCTTGTCGGCGTTTTCGGTCAGGAATACGGCGCCGCCGGCTTCGCGGTGCTGCCAGTCGGCGACCATGTGGCGGAACTCGGCCAGCGGCATCGACCAGGCGGCCAGGGCCCGGCGCAGGCGCGAGCGGCCTTCGGTCCAGATTGCGAAAAAGGCGAACACCACGCCGCCGATCAACAGGGGGACCCAGGCGCCGGCGAAGATCTTGGCCAGGTTGGCGCCAAGGAAGGCGCAGTCCACCAGGAGGAAAACGCCCGCGAGCGGCGCCGCCCGCCAGAGCGACCAGCCCCAGACCTGGCGCATGACGACGAAGAAGGTGATGGAGGTGACCGTCATGGTGCCGATCACGGCCAGCCCGTAGGCGGAGCCGAGCGCGTCCGACGAGCGAAACGTCACGACCAGGGTGACGCAGGCGATCATTAAGACGTAGTTCACCACTGGCATATAGACTTGGCCGCGTTCGTCCTGGGAGGTGTGGATGACGCGGTAGCGCGGTGCGAAGCCCATGTTGATGGCCTGCTGGGTGAGGGAGAAGGCGCCGGAAATCAGCGCCTGGGAGGCGATGACGGTGGCGGCGGTGGCGATCACGACGGCGGGGTAGAGCGCCCAGTGCGGGACGAGGGCGAAGAAGGGGTTGCTGACGGACGCCGGGTCGGCGAGCAGGGCGGCGCCTTGGCCGAGATAGTTCAGGCCAAGCGCGGGCAGCACGACGCAGTACCACGCCAGCACGATGGGGCGGCGGCTGAAGTGCCCCAGGTCGGCGAACAGCGCCTCGGTGCCGGAGAAGCAGAGCACCACGGCGCCGAGCACAGCGTAGCCCTGCCAGCCACGGGTGGTGAGCAGGCGCAGGCCGAGCAGCGGGTTGAAGGCGGCCAGCACGGCGGGTTGTTGCACGGCGCGGACGACGCCCAGGGCGGCGATGGTGGCGAACCACACCAGCATCATGGGGCCGAAGAAGCGGCCGACCCGCTCGGTGCCGTAGTGCTGGCCCCAGAACAGCGCCAGCAGGATGCCAGCGGCCAGCGGCACGACGAAGTGCTCGAAGGCGGGGCTGGCCTGCTTCAGGCCTTCGACCGCGGAGAGCACGGAGATGGCGGGGGTGACGACGCCGTCGCCGTAGAGCAGCGCGGAGCCGAACAGCACCAGCAGGGTGAGCGCGGTGGGGCGGCTGAACGAGCGGGCCGGCAGCTTGGTGCGGATGAGGCCGAGCATGGCCAGGGTACCGCCCTCGCCGTCGTGGTCGGCGCGCAGGATGAAGGTCGCGTATTTGAGGCAGACGACGAACAGGATGGACCAGATGATGAGGGAGAGGATGCCCAGGATGGCCGCCGGGTCGTGGGCGAAGCTGGGGTCGTCCTCGAAGCACTGTTTGACCGCGTAGAGCGGGCTGGTGCCGATGTCGCCGAACACCACGCCCAGGGCGCCGAGCGCCATCGTGGGCAGGCTGTTGGGCTTGGGCATCAGCGGCGGCAGACTCGGGCGACTCGTGTATCGAGTCGCTGGCGGGGCGGGCGAGCGACGGGAGCGAGTGTCACAATTGGAGTCCTGGTTCGAGTTTGCCGCGGGGTCTTGGCCGGTTGCGATGTGGGCGGCGCTGATGGGGATGGCGGCGGCGGTGGTGCTGGCTACTCTGCTCACTACGCTGCGCACGTTGGGGGCGTTGCATGGCGTGCGCGCGGTGGTCGAACAATCGGCGGCGGGCGACCGGGCGTTGCAGGCCGGGTTGGAGCAGGCGCGGTTCGAAGCGCGCGACGCGAGCGGGCAGATGGCGCTGCTGCTCGAGACCAAGCTGCGCGAGATGGCGGAGAGCGGGGCGGCTCGGCTGGCAGCGATCGAGCATAGCGTGGGCACGCAGTTGCACCAGGTGGTGGAGCAGCAGATGGCGGCGAGCTTTGGCCGCGTGCTGGACCAGTTTGCCGCGATGCAGAAGGCCATGGGCGAGGTGGCGGCGGTGAGTGCCGGGATCAGCGACCTCAAGCGCATCTTTTCCAACGTGAAGACGCGGGGCGGGTGGGGCGAGACGCAGCTCCGCACCCTGCTTGACGACCTGCTGCCGGCGGGAAGCTATGCCGCCAACGTGGCGATCGGCGATGGCGGGGTGGTAGAGTTCGCCATCCGCATGCCGGGCTCGGGCGAGCCGCGCGCGCTGCTGCCGATCGACGCCAAGCTGCCGCTGGCGGATTACGAGCGGCTGATCAGCGCTGCGGAGGCGGGCGATCTGGAGGGCGAGCGGCTGGCGCGGCGGGCTTTGGAGCAGGTGCTGCGCAGCGAGGGGCGCCGGGTGGCGAGCAAATACATCGCGCCGCCGCTCACCACCGATTTCGCCATCCTGTATCTGCCGACCGACGGGCTGTATGCCGAGGCGGCGCGGCTGCCCGGCCTGGTGGACGAGTTGGGCCGGGTGCAGCGGGTGATGCTGATGGGGCCGGGGCTGTTACCCGGGCTGCTGCGTACGGTGCATCTCGGCTACGTCACGCTGTCGTTGGAGCAGAAGGCGGAGCATATCGGTCGGCTGCTCGGCGCGACCCGGCAGGAGATGGTGCGCATGGACGAGGTGCTGGAGCGGCTCGCCCGCAGCGCCGGCGCGATGTCACGCACGATCGAGGACGCCCGGACGCGCACCCGGGTGGTGCGGCGCAAGCTGCATGCGCTGGAAGACGAGCCGGAGTAGGAGGATGGCGGACCTGCCCCGGATCAGTCCGTGGCCTAGGGGAGCGCGTCGCGGACGGTGGTGCGGTAGGATTGAGCCCAGGCGGCGATGCGGTCGAGGTAGGCCTTGTGCGCTGCGTCGGCGTTGCTGGCCTGCCACTCGCTGGCTTTCCAACCGGCGTGGGAGGGCTCGAGGCCGGCGAGCGCCGGGTTGAACGCCACGTAGACGCGGATTTCGTTGCGCGCGTGGGCGTCGGCAAACTCGGCCCGGATCAATTGGTTGGGCATGCCGCCCGACGGCTTGGCGGCGTCGAAGGCGGCGCGCATCAGGTCGCTCGTGGTGGAGGTTTCGCGCATGACGACGTGGTTCACCAGGGCGCAGTCGTAGTTTTGGGTCCAGCCGTTGCGGTGGTCGGACCAGTATGTGTCGGTTCGGTTGCAGAGCCGTGGCGGGGCCCAGCCCTCGCGGGCGGTCAGCGTGTTGGTGGCGGCGAGCATGATGGCGGCGAGGCGGCCGTCCTGGGTCTGGACGTAGACGTGGATGGTGCGCGGCGTGTTGAACCAGCCGCCGCCGTTGACGCGGGTGAGCGGGTGGTCCTCTTGGCTGACCTCCTGCCACGCGCCGCCGGGCAGGTGCAGATGGGCGGCGCCGAGGGTCACGACCTGGTCCGACACCGGCTGGGTGAGCGCGGGTTGGGCGCGGGCGGTGGCGCAGAGCAGTGTCAGCAGGCAGGCGAAGACGGCGGTGCGCATCGCGGAACTCCCGGTCGGGTGTCGCAACGTTAGCCGGGCGGAGGGAATGCCGGCTATACACGGCGGCGCGATGGCAGGCTGGCAACACCGTGATTTCGTTGCTGTTGCTGCTCATTGTCGGCTGGGTGAGAACGGCGTAATGACGGCAGACCAAGAGGAGTCGAGCGTGTCGCAAGACATCTCAGGTCTATCGTTTGAGGACGCGCTGGCGGAGCTGGAGCGCATCGTCAAGGGTCTGGAGGGCGGCCAGCAGAAGCTTGAGGACGCCATCACCGCGTATGAACGGGGTGCGGTGCTGCGGCAGCATTGCGAGGCCAAGCTGGCAGAGGCGGAGGCGCGGGTGCAGGCGATTGTGCAACGCGCCGACGGCAGCCTGGCGACCCGCTCCCTCGCTTAACCCATTGTGCTAGCTCACTTACTCACTGTGACGGAGTTTCTACCAGCATGAACGCTCCCCTGCTGCCGCCGCGCCCGGCGACGCCGTTGCTGGACCGTGTGCGGGTGCCGGCGGATTTGCGCAATTTCTCGGCCGAGCAGTTGCGTGAGCTGGCGGACGAGTTGCGGGCGGAGACGATTGATGCGGTGAGCACGACGGGTGGGCATCTGGGCGCCAGCCTGGGGGTGGTGGAGCTGACGGTGGCGCTGCATGCGGTGTTCGACACGCCGCATGACCGGCTGATCTGGGACGTCGGCCACCAGTGCTACCCGCACAAGATCCTGACCGGGCGGCGCGACCGCATCCGCACGCTGCGCCAACCCGGCGGCCTCTCGGGCTTCACCCGGCGGTCGGAGAGCCCGTATGACCCGTTTGGTGCCGCGCATTCCTCCACCTCGATCTCGGCTGGGCTCGGCATGGCGGTGGCGGCCGGGCTGCAGGGCACGCCGCGCAACGTGATTGCGGTGATCGGCGACGGGGCGATGAGCGCGGGCATGGCGTATGAGGCCATGAACAACGCCGGCGCCATGCGCGCGCGCCTGGTGGTGGTGCTGAACGACAACGACATGTCGATTGCGCCGCCGGTTGGGGCGATGAGCGCCTACCTGTCTCGCCTGCTGTCCTCCAACTCCTACCTCAATTTACGCGACCTGGCCTCCCGCATGGCGCGGCGGTTTCCCTCCGGCATGGCCAAGACGGCCAAGCGGGCGGAGGAATATGCCCGCGGCATCCTGACCGGCGGCACCCTGTTCGAGGAACTGGGCTTCTACTACCTGGGCCCGATCGACGGCCACAACATGGACCACCTGCTCCCGGTGCTGCGCAACGTGCGCGACGCCGAGGAGAGCGGCCCCATCCTGATCCACGCCATCACCCAGAAAGGCCGCGGCTACCCCCCGGCCGAGGCGAGTGCGGACAAGCTGCACGCGGTGACGCGCTTCAACGTGGTGACGGGCGAACAGGTGAAGGCACCGCCCGGCCCCCCTTCCTACACTAAAGTGTTTGCCGAAGCGTTAACGGCCGAAGCCGAGGCCGACCCGCGCGTGGTGGCGATCACCGCCGCGATGCCGTCGGGCACTGGGCTGGACCGGTTCGCCAAGCGCTTTCCGGAGCGCTGCTTTGACGTGGGCATCGCCGAGCAGCACGCGGTGACGTTTGCGGCCGGGTTGGCGGCGGAGGGGATGATCCCGTTCTGTGCCGTTTACTCCACGTTCATGCAACGCGCCTATGATCAGGTGGTGCATGACGTGGCGATCCAGGGTTTGCCGGTGCGGTTCGGGCTGGACCGTGCGGGTTTGGTGGGGGCGGATGGTGCGACGCATGCCGGCAGTTTTGACCTGGCGTATCTGGGCTGCCTGCCCGGGCTGGTGCTGATGGCGCCGGCGGACGAGGTTGAGCTGATGCATATGGTGGCGACGCAGGCGGCGTATGGCGCCGGGCCGTCGGCGGTGCGCTACCCGCGCGGCGAGGGCACCGGCATGGCGCTGCCGGCGCGCGGCACGCCGCTGCCGATCGGGCGTGGCCGGATGGTGCGGGAGGTGGCGGGCGGAAGTCCGGGCGGCGCGGGTTCGGGCGGCGCGGTGGTGGCGATCCTGAGCCTAGGCACCCGCCTGGTGGACGCGCTGCTGGCGGCGGACGAGTTGGCCGCGCGCGGCCTGCCCACGGTGGTGGCCGACGCGCGCTTCGCCAAGCCGCTGGACACGGCGCTGGTGGAGCGCCTGGCGCGGGAGCACGCGGTGCTGATCACGCTGGAGGAAGGCTCGGTGGGCGGGTTCGGCGCGGCGGTGATGCAGCATCTGGCATGGTCGGGCCTGCTGGACGGCGGCCTGGCGATCCGCCCCATGGTGCTGCCAGACCGCTTCGTCGAACAGAACACCCAGCCGGGGCAACTCGCGGACGCAGGCCTCACCGCCAAGGACATCGTCCGCACCGCAGTGGACGCGGTGGGGGTGAAGGCGGAGGGGCGGCGGGCCTAGGATCCAAGCTCGGTGAGGTCGGCTTCCGCCAGCTTTGCCCTGGCGCTGACTTTCGTCGCACCAACAGGTTGTGCCGTCACCAGCGAGGCCATGGACACCGAGCATGCGCAGGATGGCGGCGACGCTGCCGAGCATGATGAGGTAGCTCGCCGGCCAGAAGAACCGACCGGTGCCACGGAAGCTGGCGAGCCAGTGAGGGACCGGACCGTAGCTCAGCAGCAGGGTGTGGCCGGCGTAAACCCGGTTGGAGAGGGCGAACACGGCCATGGCGGCGGCGGCGAGCCCGGCGTAGCGCTGCCAAGACAGGACCGGGCGACGCCACGCCAGCAGCACGAGCGCCGTGGCGGCGAGCAGCAGCAAGGCGGCGGCGGCAAGTGCCGGGCTGGGGGACCGGACCGCGCGCAGGTGCAGCCCGATGGCGAGCAGGATGACCGCGTGGGTACACAGGGAGGTGTGCGGGATACGCTCCAGCAGAGTGGGCATGCGGAGTGACAGGAGGCTGACGCACAGCGCGGCCGAGACCCGCCGCTCGCCCACGCCGCGGAGCGCGAAGACCGCGGCGACCGGCTGCAGCGTCCAGGCGATGGCGATCCAGCCTTCCTGCAGGAAGAAGCCAGGCGCGCAGCCAGGCGCGCAGCACTTTGAGCGGCAGCATGGCCAGGGGGATGCCGTCGGTGAGGGCGATGTTCAGCCCCGTCGGCCACTCCAGGCGGGAAGCCACGAGCAGCGGCCAGCGCCAGCCCTCGGCGAGGAAGTACCGCTGGCCGATGACGGATTGGGCGCGGTCTTGCAGGAAGGCGACCTTGAGCGGCTGCGGCGGCAGCATGGCGGCGAGCGGAATGAGCCACAGCAGGAAGCTGAGGCCGACCACGAGCGCCCCGGCATAGGCGCCGTATAGCGGGGCGCCGCGCGGGCCAGCGTCAGCCGGCGGGGTGCTCGGTGGCGGCGTGGCCGGGCGGGCTGCGCCAGGCGTGCAGGGCCTGACGGAGGGCGCGGGCGAGGTCGAGCTTTTCGGGTTCGCCGAGGCTGGCGGCCACCTCCTCGCGCTCGCCGTGGGTGCAGAGGAACAGGCCGGGCACGCGGCCGGGTCGCTCTTCCACCTCCACCCGCAGCCAGCCGGGCGGAACCTGGCGCTCGGTGCGCTCGCCGGCGGGGCTGGTGCGGATGATGCGCAAGGCGGCGTTGGTGAGGCGCAGCACCTCGCAGGCGCGGGCGGCACGGTTGTGGTGGCGCAGCAGCAGCAACGCGGTGGTGATTTCGACGCCGTTGAAGCCGGCGATGGGCCAGGCGCCGAGCCACCAGAACACGGTGGTGCTGCACAGGCTGAGCGCGCAGATGGCGCCGATCAGCCGGCGCAGGCCGCGCCGGGAGAGGCTGCGTTGCGGGACGATGGTCGCCTCGAAAAAGCACTGTTCCGGGTCCACACCGGGAAAATAGCCCGGCGCCGCCGCTTGTCACTCCCCGGTGATCCGCGGCAAGGAGGGGGTATGCCTGCCCCGCCGGAGCCGCGCGCCACGCCGCGCCCCAAAACGCGCCCCCAAACTCGCGCCAGGACGCGCAAGACGCCGCGGATGAAGCTCGACCAAATCCGGCCGTTCCTGGCGGCGCTGGAGGCGGCCAACCCGGACGCGAAGAGCGAGCTGGCCTATAACGACCCGTTCAGCCTGCTGGTCTCGGTGGTGCTGTCGGCGCAGACCACGGACGCGGCGGTGAACCGGGCGACGCCGGCGCTGTTTGCCGCCGCACCCGATCCGGCGGCGATGGCGGCGCTGGGGGCGGAGAGGATTGCGCCGTTCATCCGCTCGATCGGCCTGTGGCAGGGCAAGGCCAAGAACGTGGCGGCCCTCAGCCGCCTGCTGGTGGAGCGCCATGGCGGCGCAGTGCCGCCGGAGCGGGAGGCGCTCGAGGCGCTGCCGGGGGTGGGGCGCAAGACCGCCAACGTGGTGCTGAACGTGGCGTTTGGGGAAAGCGCCATGGCGGTGGACACGCATGTGTTCCGGCTCGGCAACCGCACCGGGATCGCGCCGGGCAAGACGGTGCGCGACGTGGAGGACGGGCTGGTGAAGCGGATCCCGGCGGAGCTGCTGCGGCCGGCGCATCACTGGCTGATCCTGCATGGCCGCTACGTGTGCAAGGCGCGCACGCCAGAGTGCTGGCGCTGCGCTGCGGCTGCGTGGTGCAACTTCCCCGCCAAGACGCCGGCACCGGTGGCCAAGCCGCCGCGGCGGGTGGCGCCGGCGTGACAATGCTGCCGCGCCGCAGCCTGGTGGCGGCCGCGGCCGGGTTCGCGGTGCCGGGGGGGCAGGCGACCGCGCCGGGCCTAAGCCTGGTGGCCACGTTCGACCAGCAGGTGACGGGGGTGGCGGCGTCGCGCACCGGGCGGGTGTTCGTGTGTTTTCCGCGCTGGGAGCAGGACGTCGCGGTGTCGGTGGCGGAGCTGGGCAGCGGCGGCACAGTCACCCCGTTCCCCGACCCGGCATGGAACATTTGGAGCAACCTCAAGCGGCCGTCACCGCTGGTGAGCCTGGTCTGCGTGCAGAGCGTGACGGTGGACCCGCAGGGCTTCCTGTGGATCCTGGACGCGGGGGCGCCGGCCGCCGGGTTCGTCATCGCCGGGGCGCCCAAGCTGCTGAAGGTGGATTTGGCCACCGACCATGTGGTGCTGGTGGTGCGGTTCGACGCGGTGGCGGTGCCGCAGGGCAGCGATCTCAGGGATGTGCGGGTGAGCCCCGACGGGCGGCATGCCTTCATCAGCGATGGTGGGCTGCGCAGTGCGCTGCTGGTGGTGGACATCCCGAGCGGGCATGTGCGCCGGGTGCTGGATGGGGATGCGCGCACCGCGGCCGAGCCGGGCGTGGTGCCGCTGGTGGACGGCCACGAGCTGCGGCGGCCCGACAACCGGGCGCTGACGGGCGGGGCGGACGGGATCACGCTCGATGGTGACGGCCAGTTCCTCTACTGGCAGGCGCTGGCCGGGCGCACGCTGTATCGCGCGCCGGTGGCGGCGTTGGCGGACCCGGACTTGCCCCCTGCCCGCCTGTCGGGCGCGGTGGAGCGGGTGGCGCAGACC
The DNA here is from genome assembly GCA_965199105.1 of Acetobacteraceae bacterium. Lineage (GTDB taxonomy): Bacteria > Pseudomonadota > Alphaproteobacteria > Acetobacterales > Acetobacteraceae > LMUY01. Next base: position 4,281,898 of record CBDAQO010000002.1, read on the forward strand.
CATGTGGCGGAGGGGCTTTGGATGGGCGCGGGTGGCGAGCTGTTCATCACCAATCCGGCCGAGAACGCGGTGGACGTGCGGGCGCCGGGCGGCGGGGTGACGCAGGTGGTGAAGGACGAGCGGCTGCGGTGGCCGCACAGCATGGCGGACGCGGCGGATGGGGGGGTTTACGTGACGGCCGCGCACGTTGCCGACATGGCGGAGTTCAAACCGGGCAGCGTAGCGCGGCCGACCACGCTGTGGCGGGTGGCGCGGGGTGGGCGGCGGTAGGGCAGTTGGTGGTCCTGGCTGTTCAAGTGAGCTTGGGCGGGCGACACTGGGCGCCCTCGCCAACCAAGGTCATGAACGCTGAGCAAGAAGCCATCCGCGCCGCGTAACCTCGACGTCTCGCTGCGCACCGCGCGTGGGCGCACCACGGCGCAACAGGCCTGGCTGCGGCGGCAGTTGAACGACCCGTATGTCGCGGCGGCGCGGGCTGCGGGGTGGCGGTCGCGGGCGGCGTTCAAGCTTATGGAGCTGGACGACCGCTTCCACCTCATCACCAAGGGGGCGCGCGTGCTTGACCTCGGCGCGGCGCCGGGCGGGTGGAGCCAGGTGGCTGCGCGGCGCGGGGCTGGCGCAATTGTGGGGGTGGACCTGCTCGCGATCGAGCCGATCCAGGGCGCGCGCTTCTTCCAGGGCGACTTCAACGACCCGGCGCTGCCGGCGCTCCTCAGCAGCGCGCTCGGCGGGGCGCCCGACCTGGTGCTGTCCGACATGGCGCCCAACACCACTGGGCACACGGCGACCGACCACATCCGCATCGTGGCGTTGGCCGAGCTGGCGGCGGACTTTGCGGTGGGGGTGCTGGCGGCGGAGGGCAGCTTCGTGGCCAAGGTGCTGCAAGGAGGGTCGGAGAAGACCCTGCTCGACCAGCTCAAGCAGTGCTTCGCCAGCGTGCGCCACGCCAAGCCGCCGGCAAGCCGTCGCGATTCAAGCGAACTCTACGTCGTGGCCAAGGGCTTCCGCAGCCCGACCGCTCCGGTCACACGCTGATAACTTGCAGAGCAACAAACCCCGGCTTATGTCGGGTCGCCAAGGCGCGGGGCGCTCCCGCCCTCGGAGATTGCGGCTCATGGCACCGGACACAGCTCAGCCTCCACTGTCGCGAACCCGGGTGGGGGAGCCGATCGCGGAGGCGTTGACCTTCGACGACGTGCTGCTGGTGCCGGACTATTCGCAGGTGCTGCCCAACGCGGTGGACACGCGGGCGCGGCTCACCCGGTCGATCACGCTGAACATCCCGCTGGTCGCCTCCGCCATGGACACAGTGACGGAGAGCGCCATGGCAATTGCGATGGCGCAGTTGGGCGGCATCGGCGTCATCCACAAGAACCTCGAGCTGGCGGAGCAGGCGGCCCAGGTGCGCCGGGTCAAGAAGTTCGAGTCGGGCATGGTGGTGAACCCGCTGACCATCCATCCGGACCAGACGTTGGCAGAGGCGCGCGCGCTGATGGCGGGCAACCGGATCAGCGGCGTGCCGGTGGTAGAGCGGGGCAGCGGGCGGCTGGTGGGCATCCTTACCAACCGCGACGTGCGCTTCGCCACCGACCCGGCGGTCAAGGTGTACGAGCTGATGACGCGCGAGGGGCTGGTGACGGTGCAGAACAGCATCCCGGCCGAGGAAGCCAAGCGGCTGCTGCACAAGCACCGGCTGGAGAAGCTGCTGGTGGTGGACGACGAGTATCGCTGCGTGGGCCTCATCACGGTGAAGGACATGGAGAAGGCGCAGGCGCACCCGACCGCGCTGAAGGACGAGTTCGGCCGCCTGCGCGTGGCGGCCGCCATCGGCGTGGGAGAAGATGGCGCCGCCCGCGCCCGCGCCCTGATCGACGCCGAGGTGGACGTTCTGGTGGTGGACACGGCGCATGGCCATTCCGCCGGCGTGCTCTCGGCGGTGGAGAAGACCAAGCGGCTGTCCAATGCGGTGCAGGTGGTGGTGGGCAACGTGGCCACGCCCGAGGGCGCGCTGGCGCTGATCCGCGCCGGGGCGGACGCGGTGAAGATCGGCATCGGCCCGGGCAGCATCTGCACCACGCGGGTGGTGGCGGGGGTGGGTGTGCCGCAGTTCACCGCGGTGCTGGAAACGGCGGCGGCGTGTCGCGAGCAGGGCGTGCCGGCGATTGCGGATGGCGGCGTGCGCACCAGCGGGGACCTGGTGAAGGCGCTTGGCGCCGGGGCGGACGCGGTGATGGTGGGCAGCCTGCTCGCCGGCACCGACGAGGCGCCTGGGGAGGTGTTCCTCTACCAAGGGCGCAGCTACAAATCCTATCGCGGCATGGGCAGCCTGGGAGCGATGGCGCGCGGCTCGGCCGACCGCTACTTCCAGCAGGACATCAAGGACCAGTTGAAGCTGGTTCCGGAGGGCATCGAAGGCCGGGTCGGCTACAAGGGGCCGGTGGCGGCGGTGGTGCACCAGTTGGTCGGCGGCTTGCGGGCGGGCATGGGTTACACCGGCAGCGCCACGGTGGCCGACCTGCAGGCCAACGCCCGCTTCCGCCGCATCACCGGGGCGGGTTTGCGCGAGAGCCACGTGCATGACGTCGCCATCACGCGGGAGGCGCCGAACTATCGCCAGGAAGGGTAGCCCGGCGCCGCCCGCCGCGGCATGACGCCTGCCGCACGCCTGGCGGCCGCCATCGAGCTGCTGGCCGAGATCGATGCCGCACCTCGCCGCCCGGCCGACGCGAGCGCCAACGAGTTCTTCCGCAACCGCCGCTTCATCGGCTCGGGCGACCGCCGTGGCGTGTCGGAGCGGGTGTGGGGCGTGTTGCGCGCGCGCCGCCGGCTGTCCTGGTGGCTCGAGCGCTCCGGCACGGCGCCGACCGCGCGGATGCTGGTCGCGGCGTCGCTGCTGCTGGAGGGCTGGACGGCGGCGGGGGTGCAGCAATCCTATTCAGGCGGGCAATACGGCGCCGCACCGATGCTGCCGCAGGAGGCCGCCGCCGCCGCCAAGATCGAGGGCCACACGCTGGACCACCCGGCGATGCCAGACGCGGTGCGCTACGAGCTCCCGGACTGGCTGCTGCCGCATCTGGCGGCGCGGTTCGGCGAGGCGATCGGGCCCGAGATGGCGGCCATGGAGGCCCCTGCCCCGCTGGACCTGCGGGTGAACCTGCTGCGCGGCACCCGACCCGGCGCGATGGCGGCGCTGGCGGCGGAGGGGATCATCGCCGAGCCGACCACGCTGTCGCCCTGGGGGCTGCGGGTAGCCGGTCGGCGGCCGGTGACCGCGGGCGCCGCGTTCCAGAGCGGGCTGGTGGAAATCCAGGACGAGGGCAGCCAGTTGGTGGCGGCCCTGGTCGGCGCCCAGCCCGGCATGCGGGTGGCTGATTGGTGCGCCGGCGCGGGCGGCAAGACGCTGGCGCTGGCGATGACGATGGAGAACCGCGGGCAGTTGCTGGCCTGCGACGTGCACGACCGCCGGCTGGAAGGGGCGGTGCGCCGCTTGCGCCGGGCCGGCGTGCACAACGTCGAGCGGCACCTCATCGTGGCCGGCGACAAGTGGGCCAAGCGCCGGGCCGCCACGTTCGACCGCGTGCTGGTGGACGCGCCCTGCACCGGCAGCGGCACCTGGCGGCGCAACCCCGACGCGCGACTGCGATTGCTGCCGGTGGACCTCGACGAGCTGCTTCCCAAGCAGGCCGCAATCCTGGACGATGCCGCGCGCCTGGTTCGCCCGGGCGGACGGCTTATCTTTGCGACGTGCTCTTTGCTGCTGGAAGAGAATGAGGCGCAGGTGGACGCTTTCCTCACCCGTCACCCGGAGTTTGCCGTGCTGGACCTGGCGCGCGCCTGGCCTGCGGGGTGGCCAGTGCCGGTGTTGGGGCCGCATCTGGCGCTGACGCCGCGGCGGCATGGCACGGACGGGTTTTTCGGGGTGGCGCTGGAGCGGGTGGCGTGATCGCGGTGCGGCGGGCGCGGCCGGCCGATGCGCCGCTGATCGGCGCCGTGCACGTCGCAGCCTGGCGCAGCGCGTATCCGGGGATCTTGCCGGAGAGCTACCTGGCGGGCCTTTCGGTGTCGCGGCAGGCGGCGTTCTACGACCACCAAATCCGCGGGGGTGCTGGGGTGTATGTCGCGGTTGCCTCGGGCCACGACGTGCCGCCGGGCGCCGGGCCGCGGCTGGTGGGCTACACCACGGTGGGGCAGGCGCGCACCAAGCTGCCGGGCGAGGTGAAGGGCGACGGCGAGGTGGAGACGCTCTACGTGCTGGACGATTGGCGCGACCGCGGCGTGGGGCGGCGCCTGATCCGCACCGGCGCGGCGCACCTGGCGGCAAGCGGAAGCAGGTCGGCGTTCCTATGGGTGCTGCGCGATAACCATAGCCGGTGGTTCTACCAGCATCTGGGCGGGCGCCCCGTGGCGGAGGCGAACCTGCGGTTCGCTGGGACGAGCGTGATGCAGGTGGCGTATTGCTGGGACCCGATAGAACGGCTGATCGCGGCTTCGCCGGCGAGTTGAGGGAACGCCCCCGCGCGCTGCTTACTCCCTCTCCCAGAGGGAGAGGGCTTTTAGAAGCACGGGCTTTTTGCGGCGTTATCGTTCGGCAAAGGCCTTTTCGATCACGAACTCGCCCTGTTCGCTGTTGCTGCCTTCGGTGAAGCCGCGGGATAGGAGCATGGCCTTCAGGTCGTCCAGCATGCGCTGGCTGCCGCAGATCATGGCGCGGTCACGGGCCGGGTCGAGCGGGGTCAGGCCGGTGTCCGTGAAGAGCTTGCCGTTGGCGATCAGGTCGGTGATGCGGCCCTCGTGCTTGAATGGCTCGCGCGTGGCGGTGGGGTAGTAGACCAGCTTGGAGCGCACGTCCTCGCCCAGGAACTCGTGGTTGGGCAGGTGCTCGGTCAGGTGGTCGGCGTAGGCGAGCTCGCCGACCCGGCGGCAGGTGTGGGTCAGCACCACGCGGTCATAGCGGGCGTAGGTCTCGGGGTCGGCCACCAGGCTCAGGAACGGGGCTAGGCCGGTGCCGGTGGCAAACATGTAGAGCGTGCCGCCGGGGCGCAAATTGTCCAGCAGCAGCGTGCCGGTCGGCTTGCGGCCCACCAGCACCTTGTCGCCGACCTGCACCTGCGCCAGGCGGGAGGTGAGCGGGCCGTCGGGAACCTTGATGCTGAGGAATTCGAGCGTGTCGGCGTGGTTGGCACTGGCCATGCTATAGGCGCGCAGGATGGGCCGGCCGGCCACCATCAGGCCGATCATGACGAACTGGCCGTTTTCGAAGCGGAAGCCGGGGTCGCGGGTGAGGGTCAGGCTGAACAGCCGGTCGGTCCAATGCTGCACCGCCAGGACGGTCTGTTCCGTGACGTTGCCCGGCAGCTTGGGGGTCGCCCCCGACGCCGTGGCCTCTTCGGCGAGCACCGCCCGCGCTTCCTGCTGCATCGCAAAACCCCTCCAAGCTGCTTCCTATCGCGGCCGCCGTGCCGGGGCAAATGGGCCCGGGAATACCTTCTATGCGGCGGCGGCCGGTCCGCGCAGCACAGCCTCATACTGCGCCGCGGCCAACGACCAGCCCATATCGGTGGCCATGCCGGCTTTTACCATCTGTGCCCACGCCGCCGGGTCGGCCCAGAGCTGGCCGCTGCGGTGCAAGGCGCTGGCCAGGCCCTCGGGGGACGGGTCGGCCACGATGCCGGTGGCCACCCCGGCGCGGCGGGCGGCCTCGTTGGCGTCCACCACGCTGTCGGCCAGGCCGCCGACGCGGCTCACCACGGGGACGCTGCCGTAGCGCATGGCCATCATCTGGGTAAGGCCGCAGGGTTCGAAGCGGCTCGGCAGCAGCAGCGCGTCCGACCCGGCGATGATCCGGTGCGCGGCCGGCTCGTCATAGCCGATGCTGGCGGCGACCTGGCCGGGGTTGCGCGCGGCGGCGGCGCGGAAGCCCTGTTCCAGGCCGGGCTCGCCGGAGCCGAGCAGCGCCAGTTGTGCGCCGCCCTGCAGCAGGCTGGGCAGTTCGCCGAGCAGCAGGTCCAACCCCTTCTGCCCGGTGAGACGGCTAACGACGCCGAACAGCAGGGCGCCCGGCGCCGGATCGAGCCCCAGGGCGGCTTGCAGGGCCGCCTTGCACTTGGCCTTGCCGCGCAGATGGCCGCGGCGGTAGCGGGCCGGCAGATGGGGGTCGGCCCAGGGATTCCAGACCGCCTCGTCGATGCCGTTCAGGATGCCGTGCAGCACGGTTCGGCGCGCGCGCAGCAGGCCGTCGAAGCCGCAGCCGAGCGCGGGAGTTTGGATTTCCTCGGCGTAGCGCGGGCTGACTGCGGTGATGGCGTCGGCGTAGTAGAGCGCCGCCTTCATGAAGCCGATCGACTGGTAGAACTCGACCCCCTCGGTGGCGAGGGCGGCTTGCGGCAGGCCGAGTTCCTGCCATAGCGAGAGCGGCACCTGCCCGGTAAAGGAGAGGTTGTGGATGGTGATGACGGTGCGCGGTCGGGCGCCGCCGGCGAGAGCGAGGTAGGCGGGGGCGAGGCCGGTCTGCCAGTCGTGGCAGTGCACCGCGGCGGGCACCCAGCCGGGAATGGCGCCGAGCCCGATATCGGCCGCGACCCTGGCCAGGGCGGCGAAGCGCTGCGGGTTGTCCGGCCAATCCTGCCCGTTCGGGCCCATATACGGGTTGCCGGGTCGGTCGAAGAGATGCGGCGCGTCCAGCACGAACAGGCGCAGGCCGGCCGCTTCCGCCGCCAGCACCCGCACGGCGGCGCCATGCAGGCTGGCATAGGCGTGCACCGGCTCGGCGCTGGCGAGTGCCGCCATCACGGCGGGGAAGCCCGGCACCAGGGTGCGCACGTCGACGCCGCGCGGCGCCAGGGCGGCCGGGAGCGCGCCCGTCACGTCCGCCAGGCCGCCGGTCTTGATGAGCGGGTAGATTTCGCTGGCCGCTGCCAGGACCTTCATCGACGCGCGTGCCGGGTCAGGGCGCCAGGCGGTCAATCATCGGTTGCGTCACCAGGCAGACGCCCTTGGCGGTGCGGCGGAACCGCTTGGCGTCGAGCACCGGGTCTTCGCCGATGACCAGCCCGGCGGGCAGCTTCACGCCGCGGTCGACCACCACGTCCTTGAGCCGCACGCCGCGCGCCACGTCCACGTAGGGCATCAGCACCGTGTTCTCCAGCCGGCCGAAGCTGTGCACGTGCACGCCGGTGAACAGCAGCGAGCGCACCACGGCGCTGCCGGAGACGATGCAGCCGCCCGATACCATGGAGTCCACCGAGTAGCCGCGGCGGCCGTCGTCGTTGTGGACGAACTTGGCTGGCGGGGTGATCTCGCCATAGGTCCAGATCGGCCAGTCGCTGTCGTAGAGGTCGAGGCCGGGGACAACGTCGGTGAGGTCGATATTGGCCTCCCAATAGGCGTCGAGGGTGCCGACGTCGCGCCAGTAGGTCTCTGAGTCCATGGTCGAGCGGACGCAAGAGTGTTCGAAGCGGTGCGCCACGGCGCGGCCGTGCTCGACGATGTAGGGAATGATGTCGCGGCCGAAATCGCGCTGCGAGCCGGGGTCGGCGGCGTCCCGGCGGAGCTGTTCGAACAGGAAGGTGGTGTCGAACACGTAGATGCCCATGGAGGCGAGCGCGCGGTCGGGCTTGTCGGGCATGCCGGGCGGGTCGGCGGGCTTCTCGAGGAAGGCGATCAGCCGGTCGTCGGCGTCCACGTGCATGACGCCGAACGCGGAGGCCTCGGCGCGGGGCACCTCGATGCAGCCGATGGTGACGTCGGCGCCGGACTGAACGTGCTGTTGCAGCATGACCTCGTAGTCCATCTTGTAGACGTGGTCGCCGGCGAGCAGGACGATGTATTGCGGTGCGTAGCTGGCGATGATGTCGATGTTCTGGAACACGGCGTCCGCGGTGCCGGCGTACCAGGCGGTTTCGCTGATGCGCTGGCTCGCCGGCAGGATGTCGAAGCTTTCGTTGCGCTCGATGCGGAGGAAGTTCCAGCCGCGCTGCAGGTGGCGGATCAGCGAGTGCGCCTTGTATTGCGTGGCGACGCCGATGCGGCGGATGCCGGAGTTGAGCGCGTTGGACAGCGCGAAGTCGATGATGCGGGACTTGCCGCCGAAGTAGACGGCGGGCTTGGCGCGGCTGTCGGTGAGTTCGTGCAGCCGGGAGCCCCTGCCGCCGGCGAGCACGTAGGCCATGGCGTGGCGCGAGAGCGGGGCGGCGGCGGTGGGGATGGCTGGCATGGGTTCGCTCCCGGCGCATGGGCCCGTCGGCGCGAGTCGGGCAGAAGGAAGGGCCGACACTATGACGGGTCGGGCATGTCGGCAACGGCTGGCGTGAAAGCGGCGCCAATGCTGCGCGATCGGGGGCGGACGCTGGTCGGAGCGAGAGGATTCGAACCTCCGGCCTCTGGCTCCCGAAGCAAGCGCTCTACCAGGCTGAGCTACGCTCCGACCGAGCGGGCGATATAGCCGCCGGTTGGATGCACCGCAAGCGTCGGGCGAGGGCGCGGAGCAGTGAGGCTAGGTTCGGGACGACGACATCGGGTCGCGTGCAGGGATAGTGAGCAGGCGGCGCAGGATGGCGGGAACGTCCGGCAGGACCTCGTAAAGCGCGCGGGAGGAGGGGTCGGCGAAGCCGTCGGCCACGAAGCCGTTCAGCACGGCGAGCAGGCCGGCGGCCCAGCCGTTGATGTTGCCGATCAGCACCGGACGGTCGTGCAGGCCGAGTTGGCGCCAGGTGACGATTTCGACCGTCTCGTCCAGCGTGCCGAGGCCGCCGGGCAGCGTCACGAAGGCGTCCGCCTGCTCGAACATCATGGCCTTGCGGCGATGCATGCTGTCGGTCACCACCAGGTCGGGCACGCCGGGGTGGGCGACCTCGCGGGCACGCAGGAAGTCCGGGATGATGCCGGTGACGGTGCCGCCGCCGGCGAGTGCGCCGTCCGCCACGGCGCCCATGAGGCCGACGCGGCCGCCGCCGTAGATCAGCCGGATGCCGGAGACGGCCAGGCCGCGGCCGAGCGCCTCGGCGGCCGCGCGCCACGCCGGGTCGTGCCCGACGCGGGAGCCACAGAACACGACGACGGCACGGATGTTGGCTGGCATGGGCGGTCGGACCTCTGGGCTCGGGTTATGCTGTGCCGCGAACGGCGCCGCCTGTCATGCGGTTTTCCATGGCGACTCAGCATGGACGATGCCAGTGTGTATCGAGTTAACGGTGGAGAGTGCGAATTGCGGCAGTGGGCATTGGGCGGGCTGGTCCTGGCGGCGGCTTGGATCGGGTCGGCGGGCGCTGAGGGCGTCGACTTGAAGCCGGACGACGTCATCGCGTCGCGGCAGGCGGGTTTCGACCTGCAGGCCGGGGTGATGGCGGCGATGAAGGCCGGAGTGGACAGCGGTTCGGACGTGAAGCAGTTCGAGGATGGCGCCAAGGGGCTGGCCAGTTGGGGCAAGGTGATCCCGGCGATGTTCCCGGACGGCACGCAGACCGGCCACGACACCAAGGCCAAAGCGGCGGTGTGGAGCGACCAGGCGGACTTCGCCAAGGCGGCGGCCAATTTCGACGCGGCGGCGGAGAAGCTGCAGACGATCGCGGCGTCGGACGACAAGGATGCGTTTGCCGCGCAGTTCAAGGCGACTGGGGCGGCGTGTGGCGCCTGCCACCGGCAGTTTCGCGAGCGTTAAGGGTGGGTGAGGGGAAGTCGTCGCGGCTTGCCCTCACCCAACCCTCTTTCGGACGGAGCGGGCTTTTTGGGCTGCCCCCCTACCCGCTTGTTAGCCGGCGGGGTCTGGGAAGAGGGGTTTGCCGCGGGGATACATCACGACGATGTCTGCCGGGTCCGCGAGGTTCAGCATGGCGCGGGCGCGCTCGTCCAGGGTGTCGCCGTCCAGGTGGGAGCTGCGTAGGCCGGTGACGCGGCGTTCCCAGCCTTCCTGCTCCGCGGTGGCATCACTGAGTGCCTGCTGGGCGAGGTTAAGCTGGTCCTGTTGGTGCGGATAGGCCTTGAGTCCGCGCGGGCCCTGGGTGGCGCTCCAGCCGAAATAGGCGGCCACGGCCAGCAACAGCACCGGCGGGATGCACAGCTTGGCCCGTCGCTTGATTTCACGCCAAAACGCCATAATGCAACTCCGCCCGTGGCTTATCCTACGACGTGACTACGGCAAGGCAACTCAAATCGGGGCCTCAGCGGCGTAGGATGCTGTGCCCGGCGTAGCGCGCGGCGGTGCCCAGTTCGGCCTCGATGCGGATCAACTGGTTGTATTTCGCGGTGCGGTCGCTGCGGGACAGGCTGCCGGTCTTGATCTGGCCGCAGTTCGCGGCCACGGCCAGGTCGGCGATGGTGCTGTCCTCGGTTTCGCCGGAGCGGTGGCTCATCACCGTCGTCATGCCGGCACGGTGGGCGATCTCCAACGTCTCGAGCGTCTCGGTGAGGGTGCCGATCTGGTTCACCTTGATCAGCACGCTGTTGGCGGTGCCGAGCTGGATGCCCTGGCGCAAGCGCTTGGGGTTGGTGACGAACAGGTCGTCGCCGACCAATTGCACCTTGCTGCCGAGGGTGGCCGTCAGGTGGGCCCAGCCGTCCCAGTCGTCCTCGGAGCAGCCGTCCTCGATGGAGGCGATCGGGTAGCGCGCGACCAGGTCCTGCAGGTAGGCCACCATGCCGGCGGAGTCGAACGACTTGCCTTCGCCGGCCATCACGTAGCGGCCGTCGCGGTAGAACTCGGTGGCGGCGCAGTCGAGCGCGAAGGTGATGTCCTCGCCGGGCCGGTAGCCGGCGGCCTCGCAGGCGCGGGCGATGAAGCCGAGCGCCTCGTCGGCCGACTTCAGGTTGGGGGCGAAGCCGCCCTCGTCGCCGACGTTGGTGGAGTGCCCGGCGTCGTGCAGCGCCCGCTTCAGCGCCTGGAACACCTCGGAGCCCATGCGCACCGCGTCCGCCACGGTGGCGGCGGCGACCGGCTGGATCATGAACTCTTGGATGTCGATCGGGTTGTCGGCGTGCTGCCCGCCGTTGATGATGTTCATCATCGGCACTGGCAGGGTGCGCGCATAGGCGCCGCCGACGTAGCGGTAGAGCGGCAGGCCGACATCCTCGGCCGCCGCGCGGGCCACGGCGAGGGAGACGCCGAGCAGGGCGTTGGCGCCGAGCCGGCTCTTGTTGGCGGTGCCGTCGAGGTCGATCATCATCTCATCGATCTTGATCTGGTCGGTGGCGTCCAGCCCGCTCAGCAGGTCGAACAGCTCGCCCTCGACGTTGGCGACCGCCTGGCGCACCCCCTTGCCGCCGAACCGCGCCTTGTCGCCGTCGCGCAGCTCGACCGCCTCGTGCGCGCCGGTAGAGGCGCCGGAGGGGACGGCGGCGCGGCCCATGGCGCCGCTCTCGAGCACCACGTCCACCTCGATGGCGGGATTGCCCCGGCTGTCGAGGATTTCACGGGCGACAATGTCGGTTATGGCGGCCATGACGGGGTTCTCCAACGGCAGGGGATTGTTGCAGGGCGGATAGGATGGCACGGAGGACAACGCAAGCGCGGCCGATGCCCGGACCCGCGCCAAGGAGCGCACTCTGGATGGGAAGACTGGCAAGGGGAAGACTGGCGAGGGGAAGACTGGCGATAGGACCGTTGGGTCTGGCTGCGGCGCTGGCGCTCGCCGGGTGCCAGCTCAGCTCGCCCTACCGGGACGCCAACGGGCGCGCCAACGACGACATGGCCGGGGTGGTGAACACCTACGTTCATCTGGGCGCCAAGCCGGTGCACCTGCTGACGGTGGCGCAGGCCCGCTCGCAGCCCACCATGCAGGACGCGGCGCAGCAGGTGATCGCGGCCCAGCACGCCGCCCCGCCAAGTGCCCAAGCCAGCGTTTCGGTGCGGGACCTGCAGGTGGACGGCGCGGCTGGCCCGCTGGCCGCCCGGCTCTACGACCCGGCGCCCGCCACACGGGGCGAGCCCACCGTGCTGTTCTTCCATACCGGCGGCTGGGTGACCGGAGACCTCAACGGCTCCGACCTGGCAGCGCGGGCGCTGGCGGCGCAGGCCCATGCCAAGGTGCTCTCGGTGGCCTATCGCCTGGCGCCGGAAGCGCGGTTTCCGGCGGCGGAAGACGACGCGGTGGCGTCCTACCGCTGGCTGCTGAGCCATGCCGCCGGGTTGGGGGCGGACCCGCGGCGGATCGCGGTGGCGGGGGAGATGGCGGGGGCGAACCTGGCGATCAACGTCTCGATCGCGGCGCGGGACGGGCATTTCACGCCGCCGGTGCACCAGTTGCTGATCGACCCGATCGCCGGCACCCAGATGCGCATCCCGTCCTACATCGCCGACGAGGACGCCATCCCGCTCGACCGCGCCGACATGCAGTGGAACTTCCGCAACACGGTGCGCAGCGCGGCCGATTTCGCCGACAAGCGGCTGGACCTGGTGGGCCAGGCGGACCTGCACAATTTGCCGCCCACGACGGTGATCTCGGCCGAGATCGACCCGCTCGAGTCCGACGGACGCTTCCTCACGGGCAAGCTGCGCGACCAGGGCAATGACGTCGACCGCACGGAATATGGCGGCACCACGCACGGCTTCTTCGGCATGGGGGTGGTGGTGGGCCGGTCGGCGGAGGCGGAGACGTTCGCCGCTCAAGGATTGGACGCGACGTTCGACCAGATCGGCAACCCGCCGCCACCGCCGCGCCCGGTGCTGCGGCGGCGCCCCCAGCCACGCCGGCGGCACCACGCGCCGTAGTGTAAGGGTGGGGGCGTAGACAAGGCCGGGCACCGGGCGCAAGTAGCCGGCATGGTGACAAGGCGCCTGTTCCCCTGGCTGGCGTGGCTGCTGAGCCTTGGCTTGGCCGCGCCGGTGCTGGCGGCGGAAAGTGCCGCGGTGCAGACGCCGCAGGTCAGCGCCAGCCTGGTCACGGCGAGCGATGCCGCTGTGGCGGGGTCGCCGTTGGAAGCCGGGTTGCGGCTGCGGATCGCGCCCGGGTGGCACACCTACTGGCAGAACCCTGGGGACGCCGGGTTCGCGCCGACCGTGACCGTGCAAATGGCGGATGGCGGCACGGCGGGGGCGATCGCCTGGCCGGCGCCGCAGCGGCTGACCGAAGGCAACCTCACGGCGTTCGGCTACGAGGGGGATGTGGTGCTGCCGTTCAGCATTACGCCCACTGGCTTGCCGCTGCGGATCGAGGCGCGGGCGAGCTGGCTAGTGTGCCGCGATATCTGCATTCCGCAGCAGGCGACGCTGACGCTGGAGCTGCCCGCCGGGCCGGATGCTGCCTCGGCGCAGGCAGGGCTGCTCGCCGCCGCCCGCGCGAGCGTGCCGCAGCCGGCGCCGTTTGCCGCCAGCATCAGCCCGGACGGTATGATGACGCTGTTGGGAGCGGGGTTGCCCGCGGGGGTGACCCGGGCGGAGTTCTTCCCGCTGGGCGAAGGGCGCACCGAGGCGTTGGGCGCGCGGGCGCCAGCGCAACAGGGCGACCGGCTGCGCTTTGCGGTGAAGCTGAGTGCGGCGGATGGGGCTGCCTGGCCCGTGGCCGGGGTGGTGGCGCTACGTACGGCGGCGGGGCTGCGGGCGTTCACCGTGTCCGCCACGCCGGGCGCTGCGGCCGTGGTTGCCGACACGCCCTGGCTGCTGGTGCTGCCGGCGTTCCTGGGCGGGTTGCTGCTGAACCTGATGCCCTGCGTGTTCCCGGTGTTGGCGATGAAGGCGATGGCGCTGGCCCGCATGTCGGGCGCGACCCGGCGCAGCATCCGGCTCGAGTCGGTGAGCTACGTGGCGGGCGCGGTGCTGTCGTTCGCCGCGATGGGCCTGGGCTTGGCAGCGCTACGCGGAGCGGGCCAGGCGGCGGGGTGGGGCTACCAGTTCCAGTCGCCGGTGTTCGTAACCGCGGTGGCGTGGCTGCTGTTCGCCACCGGGCTCAACCTGTCCGGCGTGTTCGAGTTGGGCGGGCGGCTGGCGGGCGCCGGGCAATCGGTGGCGGGGCGCGGCGGCCATGTCGGCAGCTTCTTCACTGGCGTGCTGGCGGTGGTGGTGGCGACGCCCTGCACCGCGCCGTTCATGGGGGCTGCCATCGCCGGCGCGCTCGCGGCCCCGCCGGCCGGGTCGGCGCTGGTGTTTGCCGCGATGGGCTTGGGGCTCGCTTTGCCCTACGCCCTGGTGGCGGCACTGCCCCAGGCGGCCCGGCTGCTGCCACGGCCTGGCGCCTGGATGACCACGCTGCGCCAGGCGCTCGCCTTCCCAATGTATGCCGCCGCCGCCTGGCTGCTGTGGGTATCGAGCCAGCAGGGCGGGCCGGCGGCGGTGCTGGTGGTGGCGGCCGGGTTCGTGGCGGTCGGGTTCGCCGCCTGGCTGCTGGGCTGGTCGCAGGCGCGGGCGCGCAGCGGGCGAGTCGCCCGGGTGGCGGCGCTGGTGGCGGTGATGGCGGCGGCGGGCCTGCTGGCCACCAACACGAACCCGGCGGCGGAGGGCAGCGAGCCGTTCAGCGCCACGAGGCTGGCCGAACTGCGCCAACAGGGCCGCCCGGTGTTCGTCAACATGACGGCCGCTTGGTGCCTCTCCTGCCTGCTGAACGAGCGGCTGGCGCTCGCCCCGCAGGCCACCCGCGACGCGTTCGCCCGCTCGCACGTCGCCTACCTCAAGGGCGACTGGACCCGGCAGGACCCGGCAATCTCCGCCTTCCTGCACGACCACGGCCGCGACGGCGTGCCGCTCTACGTGTTCTACCCGCCGGGCCAGGAGCCGGACGTGCTGCCGCAACTGCTCACCGAGGGCGAGCTGCTGCACGCGATCGGCCAGGCGGGTAGCTGACCCTGCCCTCGCCAGGACCGCCGCACTGCGGTAGAGGCGGGCCATGTTGGAAATCGAAAACCTCGTCCTGACCGCTTGGGGGCGGCGCCTGTTCTCCGGCGCCACGGTGCGGCTGCCGATTGGGGCCAAGGTGGGCCTGGTCGGACGCAACGGCGCGGGCAAGAGCACGCTGTTCAAGCTGATCACCGGGCAACTGAGCGCCAATGACGGCGACATCACGCTGCCGAAGGGGGCGCGGATCGGCTCGGTGGAGCAGGAGCATCCGGCCACGCCGGTCAGCCTGCTGGACACCATCCTGGCGGCCGACGCCGAGCTGCAGGCGCTCACCGTCGAGCTCGAGACGGCCGAGCCGGAGCGGATGGGGGACATCTACGCGCGGCTGGCCGAGATCGACGCCGACTCCGCCCCGTCGCGCGCCGGGGAGATCCTGTCCGGGCTCGGCTTCTCCACCGCCGACCTGCAGCGCCCGATGGCCGAGTTCTCCGGCGGCTGGCGCATGCGGGTGGCGCTCGCCGCGGCGCTGTTCGCTGCACCCGACCTGCTGCTGCTGGACGAGCCGACCAACTACCTGGACCTCGAGGGGGCGCTGTGGCTGGAGACGCGGCTCAAGCGCTATCCGCATGGGGCGCTGATCATCAGCCATGACCGCGAGCTGCTGAACAATTCGGTCGACCACATCCTGCATCTGAGCGAGGGCAAGCTCGAGCTGTATCCGGGCGGATACGACCAGTTCGAGGAGCGCCGGGCGGAGAAGGTCCGGCTGCAGGCCTCCGCACGGTCCAAGCAGGAGGCGGAGCGGGCGCACCTGCAGTCCTTCGTCGACCGGTTCCGCGCCAAGGCGAGCAAGGCGGCGCAGGCGCAGAGCCGGATCAAGCGGCTGGCCAAGCTGGCGCCGATTTCCACCACCATCGAGGAGCGGGTGGCGCCGTTCGTGCTGCCCTCGCCGCCGCGGCCACTGGCGCCGCCGCTGATGCGGCTGGAGGGGGTGGCGGTGGGCTATGACGGCAACCCGATCCTGTCCAGGCTGAACCTGCGGCTCGACTTGGACGATCGGATCGGGCTGCTGGGGGTGAACGGCGCCGGCAAGTCCACCTTCGCCAAGCTGGCCGCCGGCGCGCTCGACCCGATGTCGGGCGCGTTGCAGCGGGAGCGGCGGATGGCGGTGGGGTGGTTCCACCAGCACCAGATCGAGGCGCTCGACCCGGCGGAGACGCCGATGGACATCCTGCGCCGCGCCCGCCGCGAGGACAGCGACACGGCGCTGCGCTCGCGCCTGGCCACGTTCGGCCTGGGCTTCGAGAAGCAGGGCACCAAGGTGGAGTCGCTGTCGGGCGGCGAGCGGGCGCGGCTGCTGCTGAACCTGGTGGCGATGGCCGCGCCGCATCTGTTGATCCTGGACGAGCCGACCAACCACCTGGACATCGACAGCCGCCGCGCCTTGCTGGACGCGCTGAACGACTACGAGGGCGCCGTCATCCTGATCACCCACGACCGCTCGCTGATGGAGCTGGTGGCGGACCGGCTGTGGCTGGCGGCGGACGGCACGGTGGCGCCGTTCGCGGGGGACATGGAGGACTATGCCAAGTTCGTGCTGGACCGGGCGAAGGGCGGTTCGGCGCCCAGCCAGGTGCGAGAGCGGGAGCGCGCGGTGAAGAAGGGCAAGGTGGTGGAGCCGCCGGCCAAGAAGGGCAAGAAGCGGGCGTAGCAACCGAGTCGGCTGCGTGACCGTTGTGGAAGTCCACCGAGGACGACCCGACATGCGCGCGCAAATGCCTGAACCGATCGTGCCACCGGGTCCGCCGCCACCGCCGCCGCTCGAGGACCCGGACGCGCCGCCGCCGCGCCCGCTGGACATCCCACCAGGCCAGGAGCCGGACCCGGAGCCGCCGCTGCGGTTGTAGCGGCGCCCACTCCCTGCCTTCTCGCTCTCCCTCTGTGAGAGGGTCGGGGTGAGGAGCTGCGATCGTGGGCCGTCCCCTCACCCAACCCTCTCCCAGGGGGAGAGGGCTTTTAGGTAGGAGGGCGTTGCGGGCGGCTTGACGCCAGCCGGCGGAGGACTGACCACTGGGTGATGGCTGCCTCCCCCGTGATCGCGCAGTGGCTTGCCGCCAAGGAGCAGCAGCCGGATGCGCTGCTGTTCTTCCGCATGGGGGATTTCTACGAGCTGTTCTTCGACGACGCCGCGTTGGCCGCCAGCGCGCTCGGGATCGCGCTCACCGCCCGGGGCGAGCATGAGGGCAAGCCGATCCCGATGTGCGGCGTGCCGATGCATGCGGCGGAGGGCTACCTCGCACGGCTGATCCGGCGCGGCTTCCGGGTGGCGGTGGCCGAGCAGATGGAGGCGGCCTCTGCGCGCACCGGCAAGGCGCCGCTGCGGCGGGAGATCGTGCGGCTGATCACGCCGGGCACGCTCACCGAGGACACGCTGCTCGAGGGCGGGCGCCCCAACCTGCTGCTGGCGCTGGCGCGGGTGGGGCGGCAGGTGGGCGCGGCCTGGCTCGACATCTCCACCGGGCTGTTCGAGACCGAGGCGGTGAGCGACCTGCCCGCCCTGCTCGGCCGGCTCGACCCGGCGGAGGTGCTGGCGCCGGCCGACCTGGCGCTGGGTGACCACGAGCCGCGCCGCGCGCCGGACATGCTGCCGCCGCCGCCGCTGGCCGCGCGCGCCCGGGTGGCGGAGGCGTTCGGCGCCAGCACGCTGGACGGCTTCGGCCCGTTCACCGACGCCGAGGCGATGGCCGCCGCCGCCGCCCTCGCCTACGTCCGCAGCACCCAGGCGGGCAAGCTGCCGGCGCTGTCGCCGCCCAGCCGGCACGAGGCGAGCGGCACCCTGGCGATGGATGCAGCCACCCGCGCCAGCCTGGAGATCACGCGGGCGCGGGACGGCTCGGCCGAGCACACGCTGCTGTCCGCGGTGCGGCGCACGCTGACGGCGCCGGGGGCAAGGCGGCTGGCGGGCTGGCTGGAGGCGCCGCTCACCGGCCCGGCGGCGATCGCGGCCCGGCAGGAGGCCTGGATGGCGCTACTGGCCGAGCCGGGCGCCTGCGCTAGCCTGCGCGCCCTGTTGCGCGGCGTGCCGGACGCGGCACGCGCGCTGGGCCGGCTGTCGGTGGGGCGAGGCGGCCCGCGGGACCTGCAGTCGGTGCAGCTCGCCCTGGTGGCCGCCGCGGCGGTCGCGCGCATCCTGCCGCGCAGCCCGCTGCTGGACGCGCTGGGCCGCCAGTTGCAGGCCGATGCCGCCCTGGCCGCGCGGTTGCTGGCCGCCTTGGTGGAGCAACCGCCGGGTCGGCGTGAGGAAGGGGGCGCGGTGGCGGCGGGCTTCGATGGCGAGTTGGACGCCGAGCGCCGCCTGCGCGACGACAGCCGCCGGGTGATCACCGGCCTGCAGCTCGACTTTGCCCAGCGCTACGGCGTGGCCTCGCTCAAGATCCGCCACCATGCCCAGTTGGGCTACGTGATGGAGGTGCCGGCGGCCGCGGCGGACGCGCTGCGCAGCCAGCCCGGGCTGACGCTGCGGCAATCCATGGCCAACGCCGCCCGCTTCACCAACGCCGAGCTGGCCGAGCTCGACCGCCGCATCGCCGAGGCCGCCGACCGGGCCGCCGCGCGCGAAGCCGCCATCCTGGCGCGGCTGACCGAGGAGACGCTGGCGCAGTCCGCTGCCGTGCGCGAGGCGGCGTCCGCCCTGGCCACGCTGGACGTGCTGCAATCCTGCGCGCAGCTCGCCGAAACGGGCACGTGGTGTCGCCCGCTGGTCAGCGACGACGCGGCGTTCCAGGTCGGCGCCGCGCGGCACCCGGTGGTGGAGGCGGCGCTGCCCACCGGGACGGCGTTCCAGCCCAACGATTGCGACCTGTCGCCGGCGCGGCGCGTGCTGCTGCTGACCGGGCCGAACATGGCGGGCAAATCCACCTTCCTGCGGCAGAACGCGCTGCTGGTGGTGTTGGCGCAGGCCGGGCTGCCGGTGCCGGCGGCGCGGGCGCGGATCGGGGTGGCGGACCGGTTGTTCAGCCGGGTGGGGGCGGCGGACGACCTGGCGCGCGGCCGCTCCACCTTCATGACCGAGATGACCGAGACCGCCGCCATCCTGAACGGCGCCGGGCCACGCAGCCTGGTGGTGGTGGACGAGATCGGCCGCGGCACCGCCACGCTGGACGGGCTGGCGATCGCCTGGGCGGTGCTGGAGGCGCTGCACTCGCACCTGCGCTGCCGCACCCTGTTCGCGACCCATTTCCACGAACTGGCCGGGCTGAGCCAGACGCTGCCGCAGCTCTGCCCGCACGCGATGCTGGTGCGGGAGTGGAAAAACGAGATTGTGTTCCTGCATGAGGTGGGCGAAGGCGCCGCCGGGCGGTCCTGGGGCGTTCACGTCGCCAAGCTCGCCGGGGTGCCGCCCCCGGTGGTGCGCCGCGCCGCCAATCTGTTGAGCGCGCTGGAGCGGGGGCATGCGACCGGCCCCGACCTGCCGCTGTTTGCCGCCCTGCCGATCGCCAACCTTGCCTCCGACCGGGTGGGGGCGGCGCTGGATGCTGTAGAACCCGACCAACTCACGCCAAAAGAAGCGCTGGAGGCGCTCTACCATTTGAAGGCATTGAGGTTATCATCTGATGAATGCTGACGGTCCACCCCTTGCCCGCAACGCCTGACGAGGCCGCGAGCGTCCTGTCCGCCGCGCTGGACGAGATCAAGCGCCCGGATGGCAGCATGGCGCGGGAGGAGGCGTTGGCGGTGTTCCGGCGCCACCTCACGCGGGTGCAGCACCATGTGCGCGAGGCGTTCGAGCACTACCAGCTCTCCGGGCTGCAGAGCGCGCGGCGGCTGGCGGCGCTGATGGACGGCATGATCGTGGCGCTGCACGACTTTGCGCACGAGGTGACGGGCGCGCTGCCGGGGGACTGCGCCGTGGTGGCCACCGGGGGCTATGGCCGCGGCATGCTGGCCCCGTTCAGCGACATCGACCTGCTGTTCATCACCGGGGGCACGCCGCCGCCCGCCACCTTGGAAGCGGTCGAGTTCAGCCTCTATCTGCTGTGGGACCTCGGGCTCAAGGTGGGCCACGCCACGCGCTCGGTGGACCAGTGCATCGCCGAGGCGGAGGGCGACGTGACGGTGCGCACGTCCATGATCGACGCGCGGCGGCTGTGCGGGTCGGTGCCGCTGACGGCGGAGTTCCGGCACCGCTTCCTGGAGGCCTGCGCCAGCCGCACGCCCGAGTTCATCACCGCCAAGCAGGCCGAGCGGGACGCGCGCCACTACCGCTATGGCGAGAGCCCGTTCCTGGTGGAGCCCAACATCAAGGACGGCCGCGGCGGCCTGCGCGACCTGCAGACGATGTATTGGATGTCGCGCTACGTATTCGACGCGCGAGTGATGGGCGACCTGGTGGGGCCGGACAGCCCGGGCGGCGGCATCCTGATCGAGCGCGAGGCCAAGCACGCCCGCCGCTCCTGGGACTTCCTGTGGACGGTCCGGTTCCACCTGCACTACGTCGCCGGGCGCGCCGAGGAGCGGCTGACCTTTGACATGCAGCCGGTGGTGGGCGCGCGCATGGGCTACACGCGGCATGGCCGACAGGACGGGGTGGAGCGGTTCATGCGCCACTACTTCCTCACCGCGCGCGAGGTGGTGCGGATCACCGCGGTGCTGGAGCCGGCCATCGTGCGCGCAGCCCTAGGGCCGCCGGCGCTGCAGGAGGAGACCGACGCCGCCTTGCTCGAGCAGGGCTTCGTGCTGGCCGACGGCAAGCTGCTGGCCGCGCCGGGCCGCGACTTCCGCACCGAACCGCTGCAGATGCTGCGCCTGCTGCAGGTGGCGCGCGACCGGGACCTGGCGCTGCACCCGCTGGTGATCCGCGCGCTGATCCGCCATGAGCGCCGCGCCGCCGAGCTGCGGTCCGACCCAGCGGCCGGCGCCATCTTTCTCGACCTGCTGTCCAGCGGGCGGGACGCGGCGAAGTGGCTGCATGTGTTGAACATGACCGGCTTCCTGGGGCGCTACATCCCGGATTGGGCGCGCATCGTGGGCCAGATGCAGTTCGACACCTACCATGTGTTCACCGTCGACGAGCACACCATCGAGGCGGTGCGGGTGCTGGACGGGTTGGGCGCCGGGTCGCTGGCGGAGGTGGCGCCGATCGCGTCGCAGTTGATGGAGGATCTGCAGTCCCGCCGCGCGCTGTACTTGGCCGCGCTGCTGCACGATATCGCCAAGGGCCGCGGCGGGGACCATTCCGAGCTGGGCGCCGACCTGGCGCTCACCATCGGGCCGCAGCTCGGCTTGTCAGCCGAGGAGACCGAGATGGCATCCTGGCTGGTGCTGCAGCATCTGCTGCTGAGCCAGACCGCGTTCCACCGCGACATCGACGACCCGAAGACCATTCTGGACGTGGTGGAGACCATCCAGTCGCCCGAGCGGCTGAAGCTGCTGCTGACGCTGACGGTGGCGGACATGCGGGCGGTGTCGCCGCGGGTGTGGAACGGCTGGAAGGCCACGCTGCTGCGCGAGCTGTATTCCCGCGTGGCCGAGGTGTTGGCGGGCGGGCTGGCCACCACCGAGCGGGACGTTCGCGTCAGCCGGGCCAAGCAGGCGGCGGCGGCGCTGATGGAGCCGTGGGCGGCGGTGGATCGGGACCGGTTCCTGGCGCTGGGCTATCCGAGCTATTGGCTGGGCTTCGAGCCCGAGACGCATCTGCGCCACGCCCGGCTGATCCACGAGGCGGAGGCGACGCACACTAAGCTCACCGTGCAGGCCGACCCGCTGCCCGCACGCGCGGTGACCGAGATTACGGTCTATGCCGCCGACCATGCCGGGCTGTTCAGCCAGATCGCCGGGGCGCTGGCGGTTGCGGGCGCCTCCATCGTGGACGCGCGTATCCACACCCTCACCAACGGCATGGCGCTGGACACGTTCTGGGTGCAGGACGCGGCCGGCGGGGCGTTCGACGCGCCGCACCGGCTGGCGCGCATGTCGGTGCTGGTGGAGCAGGCGTTGTCGGGGCGGATCGCGCTGGACACCGAAATACGCCGGGTCAGCGAGGCGCTGCTGGGGCGGCGCATGCGGGCGATCCACGTGCCGCCGCGGGTGGTGGTGGATAACCGCGCCAGCAACAGCCACACGGTGATCGAGGTGAACGGGCGCGACCGCCCTGGGCTGCTGCACGACGTGACGGCGGCGATCAGCGCGCAAGGGCTGCAGATCGCGTCCGCCCACGTCACCACCTACGGGGTGCGGGCGGTGGACGTGTTCTACGTCAAGGACGTGTTCGGGTTGAAGGTGGAGAACGAGCGCAAGCTGGCCGCGCTGCGCACCGCCCTGCTGCACGCGCTGGGTGGGCCGGACACGCCGGTGGAGCACCCGGAGCTGGTCGCCGCCCGCCGCCGCCGGGCGAGTGCGGCCTGAGGCGCCAGGCGCGCGGCCGCCGTTGAGGTCGGAACCGGCGCGACTGCAGGCCGTATGGTTGGCAATGCGGTTTGTTTGGGAGCTGTCCGATGAAGCCTGATCCGGTCTATTTCGACCCGTCCGACAACCTCGACCGGCGCGCCGTGCACGAGACGGCGCTCTACGACCCGGCGGCGCATGACGACCAGATCGTCGCCATGTTCGAGACGCCGGAGCACGCCCGCGCGGCGCTGGACGCGTTGGCCGCCGAGGGGCTCGCGGGCGACGCGGCGATCACTGACCGCACCGCGGACGGCGCCAACGCCGGGGTAAATAGCGAGGGCGGCAACACCGGGCTGCTCGGCGCACTCAAGGGGTTGTTCGCGCCCGATGACGAGGTGCATGGCCTGGCGGAAGGGGTCAACCGCGGCCATGCGCTGCTGGTGCTGCACCCGGCGCTGGAGACGCGGCACCGAGTGATCGAGCTGCTGGAGGCGAGCCGCCCGATCGATTTCGACGCGCGGCTGGAGCAGTGGCGCACGGCTGGCTGGGAGAACCTGCGCGCGGCGGAGAACGCGCGGGAGCGGCCCGGCTTGCGCGACACCAGCCGCGGGGGCGAGCGGGTGCGCAGCTATTATGCGCCGCGGCCCACCACGCCGGGCTGAGCCGTCCGCGGGTCAGACGGCGGCCAGGATGCGCCGGGCCAGCTTCAGGTGGGGTTGGTCGATCATCGCGCCGTCCAGCGCAAGCACGCCGGCTGCCGGGCTGCCTGCAAAGGCGGCCACGACGCGCTCGGCCCACTCCAGGCGCGCCGGCTGAGGGGTGAAGGCGGCGGTGACCAGGGTGACTTGCGCGGGATGGATGCAGAGCTTGCCGGCAAACCCGTCCTGCACCGCCGCAGTCACCTCGGCTTGCAGGCCGGCTTCGTCCTTCGGGTCGGGCCAGGGCGTGTCGATCGCGGGCACGCCGGCGGCGGTGGCGGCGAGCAGGGTGGCGGCGCGGGCGGCGGCGATCGGGGCGGAATGGCGGCCGGCCACGCGCGGCGCGATGCCGAGGTCGGCCGACAGGTCCTCGGCGCCGAAGCACAGCGCGCGCAGCCGCGGCGGGGCGTCGGTATAGTCCATCCGGCCCAGTGAGGCCGCCGTCTCGGTGACCAACGCCAGCAAGCCGATGCTGCCGACGGCAAAGCCGGCGGCTTGCTCGAGCACTTCCATGTGGTGGTGGGTGCGCAGCAGGTCGGCCGGGCCGGTGCATTTCGGCAGCAGGATCGCAGCCGGCGCGCGCGGCACGATGGCGGCCAGGTCGGCCAGGTATTCGGCGGTGTCCTGGCCGTTGATGCGCACCACGACGGGGCGGCTGGCGGGCAGCATCGCCGCCACCGCTTCGCGCGCCGCGCCCTTGTTGGCGGGGGCGACGGCATCCTCGAGGTCAAGGATCACCGCGTCGGCGTCGGAGGCCAGCGCGCGGGCCGCCTTGCGTTCGGAGTCACCGGGGGCAAACAGCAGCGAGCGGAGCTTCATCGGCCAATCCTTGCGCGCCTCCCGCCGATATGCAACTCACCACGCAACGACATAAAGATGACCCGGGGGACCGTAGCGCGAGTGGCAGAGCCGATCCTGCAGACCGAGGGCATGACGCGTGAGTTCCGCGGGTTCGTCGCGGTCAACGACGTCAACCTGCGGGTGATGCCGGGCACGATCCACGCGCTGATCGGGCCGAACGGGGCGGGCAAGACGACCACGTTCAACCTGCTGACCAAGTTCCTCGCCCCCACCCGGGGCACCATTCGCTACGAGGGTCGCGACATCACCCGGCTGAGCCCGGCGCAGGTGGCGCGACGCGGCCTGGTGCGCTCGTTCCAGATTTCGGCCGTGTTCCCGCATTTGACCGCGCTCGAGAACGTCCGCCTGGCGCTGCAGCGCAAGCGCGGGGGCTCGTACGACTTCTGGCGCAGCGAGCGGGTGCTGCGATGCTACGACGAGCAGGCGCACGCGCTGCTGGACGACGTGGGCCTGTCCGCCGAGGCGCACACCGCGGCCGCCCTGCTGTCCTACGGCCGCAAGCGGGCGCTCGAGATCGCCACCACGCTGGCGCTCGAGCCGCGCATGCTGCTGCTGGACGAGCCGACGGCGGGGATGACGCACGAGGACGTGGATCGCGTGGTAGCGCTGGTGCGCCGCATCCGGGTCGGGCGCACCATCCTGATGGTGGAGCACAACCTCTCGGTGGTGGCCGGGCTGTGCGACACCATCACGGTGCTGACGCGCGGGCGGGTGCTGGCGGAGGGGGATTACGCCACCGTGTCGCGCAACCCCGAGGTGATCGCGGCCTATCTCGGCACCGACGCGACCACCGATGCTTGACGCGGCCTCGCCGACCGGGGCGCAGTTCGTCGTGCGCGGGCTCAACGCCTGGTATGGCGAGAGCCACGTGCTGCATGGGGTGGATTTCGAGGTGGCGGAGGGCGAGGTGGTGACGTTGCTGGGGCGCAACGGCGCCGGCAAGACCACCACGATGAAGTCCATCATGGGGCTGGCGCCGCGGCGCGCCGGGTCGATCATCTACAAGGGCCGCGAGACCATCAAGATGCGCCCGGACGAGGTGGCGCGCACCGGCATCGCGTTCTGCCCGGAGGATCGCGGCATCTTTTCCGGCCTGAACGTGACGGAGAACCTGATGCTGCCGCCGCGGATCGCGCCGGGCGGGCTGGACGTGGCGACGATCTACACGCTGTTCCCCAATTTGCGCGAGCGCGCCGGGTCGCAGGGCACCAAGCTGTCGGGCGGCGAGCAGCAGATGCTGGCGATCGGGCGCATCCTGCGGACGGGGGCGCGCTTCCTGCTACTGGACGAGCCGACCGAGGGACTGGCGCCGGTGATCGTGCAGCAGATCGGGCGCACCATCGCCGAGCTGCGCAGCCGTGGCTTCACCGTGCTGCTGGTGGAGCAGAACTTCCGCTTCGCCGCGACGGTGGCTGATCGCCATTACGTGATGGAGCATGGCCGGATCATCGATATGATCCCCAGTGCCGAGGTCGCCGCGCATATGGGCAAGCTGCACGAGTATCTCGGCGTCTGACCCGGCGTGGCCGGCCGATGCCAAAACCGCGCTATGATGCGGGGATAACGATAACATTGGAGGATGTTCCATGATCAAGCGCCGCAGCCTACTCGCCGCCTCAGCCGTCGCGTCCGCCGCCGCGTCCATGGGAGGGCTGGTGCCGCGCGCCCGCGCCCAGTCCAGCTCGCTCAAGATCGGCGTGCTGGGCGACCAATCGGGCGTCTACCGGGACTTGAGCGGGCCGGTCGCGATCGCCTGCGTGCGCCAGGCGGTAGAGGAAATGCAGCCGCATCTGTCCGGCGTCACCATCGACGTCGTGACCGGCGACCACCAGAACAAGCCCGACGTCGGCGCCTCGATCGCGCGGCAATGGTTTGACCGGGACGGGGTGGACATGCTGATCGACTGCCCGAACAGCGCGGTGGCGTTGGCGGTGGCGGGGGTGTGCCACGAGAAGGACCGGGTCTACATCAACAGCCCGGCGATGATCGCCGACCTGACCGGGCCGCAATGCGCCCCCACCACGGTGCACTTCACCATGGACACCTGGGCGCTGGCGCGCTCCACCGGCGGGGCGCTGGTGCAGGCGGGCGGCACCACCTGGTTCTTCATCACCGCGGATTACGCGTTCGGCGCAGCGCTCGAGCGCGACACCAGCTCGTTTGTGAAGAAGGCCGGCGGGACGGTGCTGGGCAGCGTGAAGTCGCCGTTCCCGACCGCGGATTTCTCCTCCTTCCTGCTCCAGGCGCAGTCCTCCGGGGCCAAGGTGATCGGCCTGTGCAACGCCGGGACCGACACGGTGAACTCGATCAAGCAGGCCGGCGAGTTCGGGCTGACCCAGTCGGGCATCAAGCTGGCCGGGCTGCTGGTGTTCATCAGCGACATCCATGCGCTGGGGCTGCAGACCGCGCAGGGGCTGAACCTGACCGAAAGCTTTTACTGGGACCTGAACGACCGCACCCGCGCCTTCACCAGCCGGGTGATCCAGAAGACCAACGGCTACCATCCGGGCATGGGCCAGGCCGGCTGCTATGGCGGGGCCATCGCCTACCTCAAGACGGTGGCGGCGATGGGGGTGGCGGAGGCCAAGAAGAGCGGCGCGGCCACGGTGAGCCGGATGAAGGCGAGTCCCACCGACGACGACGCGTTCGGGCCCGGCAGCATCCGCGAGGACGGGCGCGCGCTGCACCCGACCTACCTGTTCCAGGTGAAGAGCCCGGCGCAGAGCAAGGCGCCTTGGGACTACTACACGCTGGTGGCGACCACGCCGGCCGACCAGGCGTTCCGCCCGCTGGACCAGGGTGGCTGCCCGATGGTGCATGCATGACCGCGCCCTGCCCCGGCGTGGCTGAGTAGCACCGCCGGGTATGCACAGCATCTTTGGCGTGCCGGCGCCGCTGTTGTTCGGCCAGTTGCTGCTCGGCCTGATCAACGGGGCGTTCTACGCGCTGCTGTCGCTTGGGCTGGCGATCATCTTCGGCATGCTCAACATCATCAACTTCGCCCATGGCGCGCTGTTCATGGTGGGCGCGTTCGTGGCCTGGATGCTGCAGAGCTATTTGGGGGTGAACTACTGGTGGGCATTGCTGCTGTCGCCGCTGCTGGTGGGGGCGTTCGGGGTGGCGCTGGAAAAGACCGTGATCAGCCAGCTCTATCGCATCGACCCGCTCTATGGGCTGCTGCTCACCTTCGGGCTGGCGCTGATCCTGGAGGGGGTGTTCCGCAACGCCTACGGGGCCTCCGGGCTGCCCTACCAAATCCCGGCGGCGCTGTCGGGCGGCACCAATCTGGGCTTCATGTTCCTGCCGAACTACCGTGCCTGGGTGGTGGGGGTGGCGGCCGTGGTGTGCCTGGCCACTTGGCTCGCCATCGAGCGGACGTCGGTGGGCGCCAAGCTGCGGGCGGCGACGGAGAACCCCGGGCTGGTACAGGCCTTCGGGGTGAACGTGCCGCGGATGATCACGCTAACCTATGCCAGCGGCGTGGCGCTGGCGGCGTTCGCCGGGGTGTTGGCGGCGCCGATCTACTCGGTGAACCCGGACATGGGCTCAAGCTTGATCATCGTGGTGTTCGCCGTGGTGGTGATTGGCGGCATGGGCTCGATCCTGGGCTCGGTGATCACCGGGTTTGGGCTCGGCGTGGCGGAGGGGCTGACCAAGGTGTTCTACCCGCAGGCCTCCAACACGGTAATCTTCCTGGTGATGGTGATCGTGCTGCTGGCGCGGCCCGCCGGGCTGTTCGGGCGCGCGGCGTGATGGCCGGCTTCTCCCGCCCGCAGGCGATCGGGCTGCTGGTGCTGCTGGCGGTGCTGGTGGTGGCGCCGCTGGCCGGGGTCTACCCGGTGTTCCTGATGAACGTGCTGTGCTTCGCGCTGCTGGCCTCGGCGTTCAACCTGCTGATCGGCTATGTCGGGCTGATGAGCTTTGGCCATGCCGCGTTCTTCGGCATGAGCGCCTACGTGTCGGCCTATGCCGCCAAGAGCTGGGGCTGGAGCGCCGAGCTGTGCGTGCTGGCGGGGGGCGTCACGGGCGGGCTGCTGGGGGTGGTGTTCGGCTGGATCGCGATCCGGCGGCAGGGCATCTACTTCGCCATGATCACGCTGGCCTTGGCGCAGATGAACTACTTCTTCTGCCTGCAGGCGCCGTTCACCCATGGCGAGGACGGCATCCAGCAGGTGCCGCGCCCGGCGCTGTTCGGCGCCATCCCGCTCGACAACGACCTGGCGATGTACGGCTTCGTCGCGGTGCTGTTCGTGGCGTTCTTCCTGCTGATCCACCGGGTGGTGCATTCGCCGTTCGGGCAGGTGCTGAAGGCGATCCGCGAGAACGAGCCGCGCGCCACCTCGCTCGGCTACCGCACTGACGACTACAAGCTGATCGCCTTCGTGCTGTCCTGCTTCGTGGCCGGCATCGCGGGCGGGGCAAAGGCGCTGGTGTTCAGCATCGCGACGCTGACCGACGTGAGCTTCACCACCTCCGGCGACATCGTGCTGATGACGCTGGTGGGCGGCATGGGCACCATCTTCGGGCCCGGCGTGGGGGCGCTGGTGCTGAAGGCGATGGAAAACTATTTGGCCGGGATCGGCTCGTGGGTGACGGTGGCGCAGGGCTGCATCTTCGTGGTGTGCGTGCTGGCGTTCCGCCGCGGGCTGGTGGGCGAGCTCGGGGCACGATTGCGACTGGCGTTGTAGTCACAGCGTGACTATGGTAGACGAGGTGGCTGCCGCTGGGGCGGCGCTGGAGGGGTTCATGCAGCTTTCTATCCGTGACGCCAAAGCGCACTTCGCCGAGGCCGCCACCGCCGCGGCCCAGGGCGAGCGCGTGGTGGTGACCAAGCATGGCCGCCCCTTCGTCGAGCTGGTGCCGGCACAGGGCACCGGGGGGATGGACTTCGCCGCCGCCGCCCGCATCCGCCGTGAGCTCGGGCTGGATGGCCTGCGCGTCACCGTGCCGCCCGCGTTCGACGACCCGGCGTTCAGCCGCGAGGTGCTCGGCCTGACCGAGTGAGGCTGCTGCTCGACACCCACATCGCGGTGTGGGCGGCGCTGGACCCAGACGCGCTCACCGCCGCCGAGCGGGCGCTGCTGTCGGCGGCGACCAGCCAGGTGGTGCTGTCGGCGGTGGCGGTGTGGGAGCTGCGGCTGAAGTGGCACAGCTTCACCATCTCCGGCAGCCGCAAGGGCCCGCTCGACCCGGCGGTGGTGGTGACGTTCGCGCGGGCGGTGGATTGGAGCTTGCTGCCGCTCACCGCCGCCCATGCCGCCGCCAGCCTGGCGCCGCCGCTGCCGCACAAGGACCCGTTCGACGAGCTGCTGCTGGTGCAGGCGCAGGAAGAGGGCATGCGGCTGCTGACCCGCGACGCCAAGCTGCTGGGCCACCCGTTCGTGGTCCCGTCCGGCGTGATGGGGTAAATTAGCGCCGGGAGAACAGCGCCTCGAGCTCGGCGCGGCTTAGCTTGAGCACGGTCGGGCGGCCGTGCGAGCAGGTGGCGGCGCGCGGGGTGGCCTCGAGCTGGCGCAGCAGGGCGTTCATCTCGGCCGCGTTGAGGCGGCGGCCGGCGCGCACGCTGCCGTGGCAGGCGAGCCGGGCGATGGCGGCGTCGAGCCGGCTGTCCAGGGCGGTGGCGGTGCCCTCGGCCAGCTCGTCGGCCAGGTCGCGCAATAGCGGCGCCGGGTCGGGCGCGCCACCGGCGCAGAGCAGGGCCGGCAGCGCGCGCACCAGGATGGCGCCGGGGCCGAAGCCTTCCAGTTCCAGACCCAGTTGCGCCAACGCGTCCGCCTCGGCCAGCAGGCGCGCCACGTCGGGCGGGGCCAGGTCCACCACGGCGGGGAGCAGCAAGGGCTGCGCGCGCACGCCGCCGGCCTTGTGCTGCGCGGCGAGCGCCTCGTGGGTCAGCCGCTCATGTGCGGCGTGCTGGTCGACCAGCACCAGGCTGCCGTCGCCGGTCACCGCCAGCACGTAGGTGTCGGCGACCTGGGCGATTGCGGCGCCGAGCGGGAGGGCGGCGTCCTGCGGGTGGGCCTGCGCCGCCTCGCCCGCCGGCGAGACCATGCGGGCGCTGGGGGCGAAGCCGGCGGCCGCTTCGGCAAAGCCCGGCTGCACGGCTGGCGGGGGTGGCGCGCCGACCAGGTGCAGCGCCGGGCGTGGCGGCGCGCCGCGGTGGGCGCGGCTGGCGAACTGCGCCGGGCCGGGGCTGCCGGCGCCGGTGGCCAAAGCGCGCCGCAAGCCGCCGATCACCAGGCTGCGCACCGCGTCCGGATCACGGAAGCGCAGCTCGGTCTTGGCCGGATGCACGTTCACGTCCACCGCCGCGGCCGGCACGGTCAGCACCAGCGCAACCACGGCGTGGCGGCCCGGCGGGATCACGTCGCGATACGCCACCCGCACCGCCAGGCGCAGCAGCGGGTCGGTCACCGGGCGGCGGTTCACCACCAGCGACTGGCCGGCGGTGGTGGCGCGGGTGGCGGTGGCGGGGGCGGCGTGGCCGGCCAGCGTCATGCCGTCGCGGTCCGCCGCCAGCGGCACCAGCGTTTCGGCCGGCAGCCCGAGCAGGGCGGCGGCGCGGGCGAGCGGGTGCTGTGCTGGTAGGTCGAACACCACCCGGCCGTCGCTCACCAGGCGCATGGCCACGGCGGGGGCGGCGAAGGCGAGGCGGCGCACGGCGGCCTCGGCATGGTCGGCCTCGATGCGGGGGGATTTCAGGAAGTGGCGCCGCGCCGGGGTGGCGAAGAACAGGTCGGCCACCAGCACGACGGTGCCGGGCGGGCCGGCCGCCGGCGCCACCGGGCTTACCACGCCGCCCTCCACCGTGATGCGATGGGCGTGCGGCGCGCCGGGCGGGCGGGTGGTGACCTGCAGCCGGGCGGCGGCGCCGATCGAGGGCAGCGCTTCGCCGCGGAAGCCCAGCGTGGCGATCTGGATCAGTTGGCCGTCCGCCAGCTTGGAGGTGCAGTGTCGCTGCACCGCCAGCGCCAGCCCGTCCGCGTCCATCCCGGCGCCGTCGTCGCTGACCTCGAGCCGGTCGACGCCGCCGCGCTCGAGCACCACGGCGACCCGGCTTGCGCCGGCGTCGAGCGCGTTCTCCACCAACTCCTTGGCAACGGCGGCCGGGCGCTCGATCACCTCGCCGGCGGCAATGCGGTCGACCAGCGCGTCCGGCAGGCGGCGGATCGGCCAGGTGGGTGGCCGGTCGGGCGGGGTGCCGATCGGCTGACGCTCGGACATCAGCTGGGCGCTGTCGCGCGGGGGCGGGCCTGCATTAGGATGGCGCGAATACCTTGATGAAACCGGATTCGGGGGTAGTGCGCCATATTACAGGGGCTAGAACAGCGAGTCGAAAAACCCTTTGCTGCGCTGCTGGATGATCGGGGTGTCGCCCGTCGTGACGGTCTGCCCCAGCGCTGCGTTCTGCCGCAGCCGATTGGCTTCCTTGGACGGGTCGACCGCGGTGCCGGCCGGAGGGGCGGGCTTCCAGAACATCAGCCGGTCGGTGAAGGACTGGCCCGGCTGGTCAAGCTGCGCGTCGGCGTCCACCTGGGCGCGGATGTCGCGCGGAGCGGACGGCCCGGCGGCGCCGATCAGCGCCTGCTGACCCGGCGACATGGTGGGGGCCGGGCCGCCACCAAGGTCCGTGGTGGGCGCCAGGGCGGCCTCGGCCTGGGCCCGCTCGGACAGTTCCTGCGGCCGGGACGCGCCGGGCCGCGGCGGGCGCAGTGAGAAGTCCGGCGGCATGGAGAGCGGCGCCCGGGTGGTGACGGTGAACTCGTCCGGCGCGTCCCGCGTCAGCCCGATGGTGCGGGACAGGTCGTCGCTGCAGGCCGCCAGCGGCAGCAGGGCGGCGAGCAACAGCCAGCTTGCGGGGCGCAGCGGGGTAGCGCGCATCGGGGTGGGGCGGGAGGTGGCTCTCATAGCGCGTCATAGCTCCGCCGCCTTGCGCCCTGCAAGCCGTTCCGCATCGGTGGGGGAGCGGCGGCCGCGCGGGCGCAACCCATCCAGCACTAGGGCCGCCACGCCGCATACGATGGCGGCGTCGGCCACGTTGAACACGTACCAGCTCCAGGTGCCGACGTGGAAATGGATGAAGTCCTCCACCCAGCCGAAGCGCAGGCGGTCCACCACGTTGCCGATGGCGCCCCCGGCGATGGCCCCCAGCGAGAGCGCTACCAGGGTGGTTTCGGCGCGGCGCAGCCATAGCACCAGGCCGGCCACGATGGCGAACGCCACCGCGGCCAGCAGCACCGGTCCCCAGCCGCCGGCGGCCTGGAACATGCCAAAGGTGACGCCGGTGTTCTCCACCCAGGTGAAGCTCAGCACCGGCAGCAGGTCGACCCGGTGCCGCTCGGGCAAGTGCAGTTGCTCCAGGATCCACCATTTGCTGGCCTGGTCGGCCAGCAGCACGGCGAGGCCGGCGGCCAAGCCGAGGCGGAAGCGGCCGGTGGGCGGCGTCATGCCGGGGCCAGCGCGGGTTGGCCAACCAGGCCGCTCGCCACCGCGTCGGCGCAGCGGCGGCACAGCTCGGGATGCGCCGCCACGGTTCCCACCTCGGGCAACACGC
Source organism: Acetobacteraceae bacterium (assembly GCA_965199105.1). Lineage (GTDB taxonomy): Bacteria > Pseudomonadota > Alphaproteobacteria > Acetobacterales > Acetobacteraceae > LMUY01. The sequence goes on from CBDAQO010000002.1 coordinate 4,314,152, forward strand.
GCCAGCAGCGGGCGCATTTGTCGCCGGGCGCGCGGGTGACCGCGAGCGGGCCGGCGGTGACGGCGCTGACGATGGCGAACTCGGCCCAACGCGCCGGGTCGAGCAGGTCGAGCATGGCGGCGGGCAGCGCCACGCTGGCCTGCAGCGAGGCGCCGATGCTGCCGTCGCGCCGGGCGGCCTCGAGGGCGGTGGTCACCTCGCCGCGGTGCTGGCGCAAGGCGGCGATGCGGGCGCCGAGCCCAGGGTCGTGCCAAGCGGCGGCGTCGGGCCAGGGCTGCAGGTGCACGCTGCCGTCGAAGCGGGCGCCCCAGGCCTCCTCGGCGGTGAACACCAGCACGGGGGCGAGCCAGGCGGTGAGGCAGCGGTGCAGGGTGTCGAGCACGGTGCGGGCGGCGCGGCGGGCCGGGTAGTCGGGGCGGTCGCAGTAAAGCGCGTCCTTGCGCACGTCGAAGTAGAACGCAGAGAGGTCGGCGGCGCAGAAGCTGTGCAGCTCGGGGTAGACGCCGGTCCAGTCGTGGCGCTCGAGCGCGGTGCGCAGGCGCTGGTCGAGCTCGGACAGGCGGTGCAGCACCCAGCGTTCCAGCTCCGGCATGTCCGCCGGGTCGACGCGCTCGGCCTCGGTCCAGCCGGCGAGCGAGCCGAGCAGCCAGCGCAGCGTATTGCGCAGGCGGCGGTAGAGCTCGGCCTGCTGCTTCAGGATCTCCGGCCCGATGCGCAAGTCCTCGGTGGTGTCGGCGGTCATGGTCCACAGCCGCAGGATGTCGGCGCCGTATTGGTTGGTCACGGTCTGCGGCGCGGTGACGTTGCCGAGCGACTTGCTCATCTTGCGGCCCGCCTCGTCCAGCACGAAGCCATGCGTGACGATGGCGCGGAACGGGGCGGCGCCGCGGGTGCCAATGGCTTCCAGCAGCGAGGCCTGGAACCAGCCGCGATGCTGGTCGGAGCCCTCGAGGTAGAGGTCGGCGGGCCAGCCCATGCCGCGGTCCTGCAGGGCGAAGCCGTGGGTGGAGCCGCTTTCGAACCAGACGTCGACGATGTCCATCACCTGCTCGTAGCCGGCCGGGTCGCGACCCTCGCCCAGGAAGCGGCCCGGCGGCGAGGCATACCAGGCATCGGCGCCCTCGGCGGCGAAGGCGGCGGTGATGCGGCCCATCACCGCCGGGTCCCGCAGCGGCTCGCCGGTGGCACGCTCCACGAACACCGGGATCGGCACGCCCCAGGCGCGCTGGCGGCTGATGCACCAGTCCGGGCGGTTGGCCACCATGGAGCCGATGCGGTTGCGGCCCTGCGGCGGCACAAACCGGGTGTCGTCGAGCGCGGCCAGGGCGCGGGCGCGGATGTGCTCGGGGCCATCGAGGCGGATGAACCATTGCGGGGTGGCGCGGTAGATCAGCGGCGCCTTGGAGCGCCAGGAATGCGGGTAGGAGTGCACCAGCTTGCCGCGCCCGAGCAGGCCGCCGGCCGCCTCCAGCGCGGCGCCGACTGGGGCGGCGGCCTTGAACACGTGGGTGCCGGCGAACAGGGGCACGCCGGGCAGGTAGCGGCCGTCCTCGGCCACGCTTTCCGGCACCGCGATGCCATGCGCCACGCAAAGCGCGAAGTCCTCCTCGCCGTGGGCGGGGGCTTGGTGCACCAGACCGGAGCCCTGCTCGGTGGTGACGAAGTCGCCCAGCAGGATGGGGACGTCGAAGTCGTAGCCGCCCTCGGCCCCCGGGTGGCCGCGCAAGGGGTGGGCGCAGAGCGTGCCAGCGAGGCTGGCGCCGTGGATCACCTGCAGCACGTGGTGGGTGGCGATGCCGGTGGCGGCGCACACCGCGGGGACCAGCTCGAGCGCCACCAGCAGGGTCTCGCCCGGGCGCGCCAGCGAGCCCTCGGCCACGCTGTCCACCCGCAATTGGGCGTAGTCGATCGTGGCGCCGGCAGCCAGCGCACGGTTGCCCGGCATGGTCCAGGGCGTGGTGGTCCAGATCACCACGCTGGTGCCGGCGAGCGGGCCGGCGAGCACGGGGAAGCGCACCCAGATCGTGTCGCTGGTGTGGTCGTGGTATTCCACCTCGGCCTCGGCCAGGGCGGTCTTTTCCACCACCGACCACATCACCGGGCGTAGGCCGCGATAGAGCGCGCCGTTGAGCAGGAAGCGGCCGATTTCCCCGGCGATGGCGGCTTCGGCGCTGAAGTCCATGGTGGCGTAGCGCCGGTCCCAGTCCCCCATCACGCCCAGGCGCTGGAACTCGGCGGTCTGCACCTCGAGCCAATGCTGCGAGTAGGCGCGGCACTCGGCGCGGAAGTCCAGCACGGGCACGGCGTCCTTGTCGCGGCCGGTGCGGCGGTATTCCTCCTCCACCTTCCACTCGATCGGCAGGCCGTGGCAGTCCCAGCCCGGGATGTAGGGCGCGTCGAACCCGGCCATGCGGTGGGCGCGGATCACCACGTCCTTGAAGATGCGGTTGAGCGCGTGGCCGATGTGGAGGTTGCCGTTGGAGTAGATCGGGCCGTCATGCAGCACGAAGCGCGGGCGGCCGGCGCCGGCGGCGGCGATGCGCTGCCAAAGGTCGCTGGCCTGCCATTGCGCCAGAATTTGCGGCTCGCGCTTGGGCAGGTCGCCGCGCATGGGGAAGCTGGTCGCGGGCAGGAAAACGGTGTCGCGATAGTCGGTCATCGTGCGGCGTCCGCGTGGCAGGGTGGGTTGCTGTAGCGCGCCCGGCAGGCGGATGCCAGCTTAGTCCACGCGGCATTGGCTAAGGTCGGGGGCGAGGGCGGCCACGCGGTCGTCCGCTGCCGGCGCGGGGAGCACGAAGCCGTAGGTGGGGTAGGTGGTGGCGCCCATTTGGCCGCTCGGGTCCCACCAGACGCGCACGTCGGTCCAGTCGTTGGCAGGCGAGACGTCGACCACCGGGTCGGCGTGGCCGACATGGCCGCGCACCCAGTTGGCGTGGTCGACCACGATCTCACGCGGGGAGCGCAGCCGCACCACGGTGGAGACGTGGCCGTCAGGCAGGCGGCCGGTGGCGCGGAACACCAGGACGGCGCCGGGCTCGGGTTGGTGGCTGCGGGCGAAGCGGCCGGCGGCCTGCTGCCACCAGGTGGCGGCGTTGCCGTAGAGCGGCAGGCCGCTGCGGGCGCGGGCGTAGGGCACGCATTCGATGCTCCGCGCTGGGCCTTCGCTGCTTTGCGGGCCGGTGCTGGCGCAGGCGGTGAGCGCGAGAAGGGCGAGGCAGGCCGCGATCGGTCGGCTGCGCGGCGCGATGCGGTGGCGGAAACGCTCCATGGCGACGCCCGCCTCTCTTGCGATGCGTGCGCATTACCATGGCAATCAGTTGGTTGGAAGCCGGAACGTAGGTTGAGTACTAAGGGGTGGTTTGCGGCGAAGGGCGGGGCAGTCCCCTCACCCAACCCTCTCCCAGAGGGAGAGGGCTTTAGGCGAGGCGGTGGGGGCTTGGCTTAGGCGGTGGGCTTCTTGGCGGCGGGCTTGGCGTGGTGGAGCGTGGTGGCGGGCTTGGCGGGAGCGCTGAAGTCCACGTAGGGGACGGGCTGGCTGCCTGGGGCCGTGGCCAGGGCGCGCGCGGCGGCCTCGCCTTGTGGCGTTGCGGCGGTGCTGCCGGCGCCAGCGGCGGTGGGTGTTGCGGCAGCGGCTTGGGTCGCCTTGCTGGCGGGCTTGGCGCGCGGCGTGGCGGTGGCCGTGTGCACACCGCCCGGGGAGCTTGGGTAGGCCATGCTGCCGGTGTCACGCGCGGTGTTGCCGGGGATGGTGACCTGGCCGGACTTGGACGGGTCCGGATAGGCCATCGAGCCGCCGCCGCCGGTGCTGGCGGGCTGCGCCTGCGCGCTGCCTGCGGCGAGGAGGGCGACGGTGGAGGCCAGCGCGACGCCGGCCAGGGTGTGACGGAATGCCATGAGTTTTTCTCCTGGAAGGCCCCCCACGACCGGGGCGATCAGACGTGAAAGCTTAAGGAGGACATGTCGCTTGTTGCAACCATACAAGGCGTGCCGTCCGGTGACAAATGACAAGGGTGGTTGGCGGATCTTACGGCGCGCCGCCGGTGCGGGCGGCCAGCAACCCGTGTTCGGCCTGGTCGGTGGGCATCGCCAGGAGCTGGCGGGCGGTGCTGGCGGCGAACCCGGCGCGGGCCAGGCGGGCGAGGTCGCGCGGGCGCAGCGCCGGGTCGGGCGGGTCGCGGAACGGGCCCATGCGGCGGCGGCTGGCGTAGAGCAGGGCGGCGGCCAACTCGTGCGCCGGGTCGGCGGGCAGCGTGGCGGCCAGTTCGGGGCTGACGCCGCGGGCTTGCAGATGGGCGGCGATGGCGCGGTGCGAGCGGCCGGCGCGGTGCAGCGAGCGGGCGCGGCTGGCGGCGAACAGCGCGTCGTCCACCACGCCGGACGTGGCCAGCCGCGCGACCACGGCGGCGGCCGCCTGCCGGGCTGCCGCGACCGCCTCGCCCGGCGCGTCCGCCGCGCGCGCCCAGCGCTCCACCCGGCGGGTCAACACGCGCAGCAAGCCGGCGCGGGTGGCGCTGTAACGGGCGAGGTGGCGGAGCGCCGCGTCGTGCAGGCTGGTTTCGGAGGGCGGCGCCGGGTCGGTCATGGCGGCAGCCTGCCACGGGGCGGCGAGCAGTCAAAAGCCCGCGTGAACCAGCGGGGCTGCGGTTTTGCGCAGGACGGGCGTGTTCTATGCGTTTGACTCGGCTGGTGGCGGCGTTTCATGCTCCGTTCTTCTCCTGGCCGGCCCGCGCGGATCCTCCGCCCGGCGATGGCGCACGGGGGATACAGCGGAAGGATGCACCACGGCCATGATCGCCGCCTTGATGCCGACGTACAACCGAGCCGACCTCGCTTTCGAGCGGGGCGAAGGCGCCTGGCTGTATACGGCGGACGGCCGACGATTCCTGGATTTCGGCGCCGGCATCGCCACCTCCTCGCTCGGCCACAACCACCCCCATCTGGTGGCCGCCATCGCCGAGCAGGCTGCGCGGGTGATGCACGTGTCCAACCTCTACCGCGTGCCCGGCGCCGAGCGGCTGGCGGCGCGGCTGGTGGAGGCGACGTTTGCCGACAGCGTGTTCTTCTGCAACTCCGGCGCGGAGGCCAACGAGGGCGCGGTGAAGATGATGCGCCGGGCAATGGCGCAGACCGGCCGCGAGGAGCGGGTGCGGGTGGTGTGCTTCGACGGCGCGTTCCACGGCCGCACCCTGGCGATGCTGTCGGCGACCGGCAACGCGAAGTACCTGCAGGGTTTCGGCCCAGTGGTGGAAGGGTTCGACCACGTCCCGTTCGGCAACATGAACGCGGTGCGGGACGCGATCGGGCCGCACACCGCCGGGATCCTGGTGGAGCCGATCCAGGGCGAAGGCGGCGTGCGCCCGGCCAGCCTGCGCTTCCTGCAGGAACTGCGCGCCGCCTGCGACGAATACGGCATTCTGCTGGGCATGGACGAGGTCCAATGCGGCATGGGGCGCACCGGCAAGCTGTTCGCGCACCAATGGGCCGGCATCGAGCCGGACGTGATGGCGACCGCGAAGGGCATCGCCGGCGGGTTCCCGATGGGCGCCATCCTGGCTAAGGAAGCGGTGGCCAAACACCTCACGGCGGGCAGCCACGGCACCACGTTCGGCGGCAACCCGCTCGCCTGCGCGGCGGCCAACGCCGTGTTGGACGTGATGCTGGCGCCGGGCTTCCTGGACGACGTGGTGCGCAAGGGGCAGGCGCTCTGGGAGGCGTTGGGCGCCCTGGTGGAAGACGAGCCCGAGGTGTTCTGCGGCGTGCGCGGCGCGGGGCTGATGCAGGGGCTGCGCTGCGTGGTGCCGAACGGCGAGGTGCAGGCGGCGTTCACCGCGGAGGGGTTGCTGACCGTGGCGGCCGGAGACAACGTGCTGCGCCTGGTGCCGCCGCTGGTGGTGAGCGATGCCGACATCGCCGAGGCGGTCGAGATGATGCGGCGAGGCGCACGCCGGGTGCGTCCCTCGCAGGCGCGGGTGGCGGCCAAGTGAGCGAGGCGAGGCGGCCGCGGCACAGCGACGGCGCGCTGCCGGAGGCGAATGGACCGCGCCACTTCCTCGACATCCGCCACTTCGAGCCGGCGATGCTGCGCCAGATGCTGGACGTGGCGCGAGGCTTCAAGCAGGCGGGGGTGCCGTCCTCCCGTCCGCTGGCCGGGCGCACCCTGGCGATGATCTTCGAGAAGGCGTCCACCCGCACCCGCGTCTCGTTTGAGCTGGCGATGCGCCAACTGGGCGGCGACGCGATCGTGCTGAACGCGGCCGACATGCAGTCCGGCCGCGGCGAGACGGTGGCGGACACGGCGCGCACGCTGTCGCGCTACGTGGACGCGATCATGCTGCGCACCGACAACGCGGCCAAGCTGGCGGAGCTGGCCGCGTATGCCACCGTGCCGGTGATCAACGGGCTGACCGACAAGTCCCACCCGTGCCAGTTGATGGCGGACGTGATGACGTTCGAGGAGCATCGCGGGCCGATCGCGGGCCAGGTGGTGGCCTGGGTGGGGGATGGCAACAACGTCGCTTGCTCCTGGATCGAGGCGGCGGCGCGGTTCGGCTTCATGCTGCGCATCGCCTGCCCCGAGGCGCTGCAGCCGCCGGCCGAGCTGATCGCCTGGGCGCGGGCGCAGGGGGCGCAGATCAGCGTCGGGCGGGACCCGGCGGAGGCGGCGGCCGGGGCGCGCTGCGTGGTGACCGACGTGTGGGTGAGCCTGGCCGACGACCCGGCGAGCAAGCGCCACAACCTGCTGGCGCCGTACCAGGTGGATAGCAGGCTGATGGCGCTGGCGGCGCCGGACGCGCTGTTCATGCACTGCCTGCCAGCGCATCGCGGCGAGGAGGTGACGGCCGAGGTGATCGACGGGCCGCAATCGGTGGTGTTCGACGTGGCGGAAAACCGGCTGCATGCGCAAAAGGGCGTGCTGGCCTGGGTGTTCGGCGCGGCGCGATGACGCGTTCGTCGCTGACCGAGGAAACGCCGGCCGCGCCAGGCTGGGTGGACGGCCGCATCCGCGACATCTTCGGCCCGCTGGGACCGGAGCTGGCGAACGCGGGGGATGCGTATGCCGATTGCCTGGCCGGCTCGCGCGGCGGGGTGGACGTGGACGCTGCGCACGACCGCTGCCGCCGGGCCGCGCTGCTGGCCGCCGAGGGCAAGGTGCCCGACATCGCCGCGCTGGACCGGGCGCTGCAGGCGCTGGAAGCCGAAGTCGCCCACGCGACCTGATGCGCCCGATCACCTTTTGAGAAGAAGTCCTCTCCCAGGGGGAGAGGGAGCAATTGGACTAGATTCGCTCGCTGACGGCAATCGCCACTTTGCAGCCTAGCTTGATCACCGCGCTCATCGCCTTGTAGGCGGGGGCCAGCTCGGCCTCGTTGGCCAGGCCGATGTCGCGGTGCTCGAGCTCTTCGGCGCGGAAACGTTCGATGGTGTCGCGCAGGCCGGACTCGTCGGCGTCCAGGCTGGCGGCCTGTTGGGCGTAGTGCTCGTCGATCGCCTCTTCCACCGCTACGGTGCAGGCCATCGCGCCGCGCTCGCCGATCAGCGCGGTGGCGGCGCCCAGCGCGTAGCCGGCCAGGTGCCACAGCGGCAGCAGCGCGGTCGGGCGCACCCGGCGGGTGGCCACCATGGTGGCGAAGGTCTCGCGGTGGTGCTGCTCCTGCTCCAGCATGTGGCGCAGCGTGTCGCCGTGGCGGCCGCGGCCTAGCACGGCCAGTTGGCCCTCGTAGATGCGCGCGGCGCCGTATTCGCCGGCGTGGTCGACGCGGATCATGCGGGCCAGGTGTTCGGCGGGCGGCGTGTCGCCGGGCAGGGTGTGGGCGCTCATCGTGGGCTCCGTGCGGTGGGCTTGCGTGCCAGCGAGATGGCGAGGAACGTGCCGAACGCCAGGGCCAGCAGCCCGTTCATCGCCGCCATGGAGACCGGGATGGCCGGCAGCAGGTAGGTCGGGTCGTCGCAGGGCTTGGCGGGGCGGGCCGGCATGTGGGCCAAGCGGTCGGCCAGGCTGCCGCTGCCCAGCGTCGGCGCGGCGCATTCCGGCAGCGGGCTCGGCCACCAGCCCTGCTCCACGCCGACATGCACGCTCGCCGCCGCCAGCGACGCCACCATGCAGAGCAGCACCAGCCACAGCGCCGGCCGCAGCGAGGGGCGCCGCAGCGGCAGCAGCGCCACGGCCGCGAACACCAGCGCCACGCGGTAGGGCCAGCGCTCCACCAGGCACAGCGCGCACGGCACCAGGCCGAGCACGCGCTCCGACCCGGTGGCGACCAGGAGGGCCGCTCCCGCGACAAGAACGGACATGGCAGCGAGCGCGCGGGTCTGGGTCATGGGCGTGTTCTCCCCCGCTTCCGGCCCCGGCGCAAACGCCCTAACCTTGGAGAGGGCAATCGAGGTGGACCGATGCGCAAACTGTGGGGAAGACCGAACTCCTCCAACGTGATGAAGGTGGTCTGGCTGCTCGAGGAGTTGGGGCTGCCCTATGAGCGCATCGACGCGGGCGGGGCGTTCGGGCGCACCAAGGACGCGGACTACCTGGCGATGAACCCGAATAGCCTGGTGCCGACGCTGGAGGAGGACGGCTTCGTGCTTTGGGAGAGCCACGCCATCCTGCGCTACCTCGCCAGCCAGCACGCGGACGGCACCTCGCTGTGGCCGGCGGACAAGCGCGCGCGCGCCAGCATCGACCGCTGGATGGATTGGCAGCACACCGCGCTCACGGCCGCGCAGACCGTGGTGTTCCAGGGCCTGGTGCGCACCCCGGCCGAGCAGCGCGACACGGGCGCCATCGAAACGGCGCTGGTGACGGCGGCTCGCGCCTGGACCCTGCTGGACCGGCACCTCGAGCACCACGAGTTCGTCGCCGGGCCGAACTTCACCCTGGCCGACATCCCGTGCGGCGTGCACGTGCACCGCTGGTTCTCCTTCATGGTGACGCGGCCGGAGCTGCCGGCATTGCGCGGCTGGTACGACCGCCTGCTGCAGCGCCCGGCCTATCGCGAGCACTGCGCGCAGCCGATGAGCTGAGTTCTCGCCGTGCTGGTCGCCGTCACCCGGGTACTGAACGAGGACGACATCGTCGAGGCGTTCGTGCGCCACACCCTGGCGTTTGCCAACCGCATGATCGTGCTGGACAACGGCAGCACCGACCGCACCCCGGCCATCCTGGCGCAGTTGCGGGCGGACGGCGCGCCGCTGGTGCTGCTGCGGGCGCGCTCCCCGGTGTTGAGCGAGGCGCCGCACAATACGCTGCTCTACCACACGGCGGACCAGGCGTTCGCGCCCGACTGGGTGCTGTGCCTGGACGCCGACGAGTTCATCGACGTGCGCGGCGGCAACCTGCGGGCGAGCCTTGACGCGCTGCCGGCCGACATCCGGGTGGCGCAAATCGGCTTGCGCAACTACTTCGCCGAGGGGCTGGACGCGGCCGAGCTGCTGGTGCCGCGCCGCATGGTGCTGCGCGACGCGACCGACCGTGGCGTGGTGAAGAGCTTCGTGCGCGGCCGGCTCGGCCCCAGCCTGCACCTCGAGGCCGGCAACCACGCCGCCTGGCTCGGCTCCGAACGGCTGCCCGGCGCCACGCTGGAGGGCCTGGCGTTGGCGCACTACCCGGTGCGGCACCCGGCGCAGGGGCTGGCCAAGGCGCTGCTCGGGCGGCTGAAGGTGCTGGCGGCGGGCGGCGGCGAGGCCTGGATGGCGCAGACCGCCAACCACTACACCGGCTTCCTGGACGCGATGTGCCGCGACCCGGCGGCGCTGCTGCAGGGCGGCTACATGGCGAGCCCCCTGCCCGGCTTCCCCCTGGTGGAGGACCCGATCCACTACGCCGGCGCCGCCTTGCGCTACACGGCGGCCGCCGACCCGGTGCTGAAAGCCCTGCACGCCGCCGCCAACGCCGCCGAGCAACTCGCCCGCTCCCACGGCGCCCTGCTGGACGCCGACCCGGTGGCGCGGCGCACCCTGCAGGCCGCCGCCTTGCAGACCGAGTTCCTCCCCGGGTAGACCACGCCCCCGCACCGAGGTTCATTCCCCCCGCACATGGATGCCATCCCCGCCACCCGCGCCGGACGCCGACCGGTCGTGGCCGCCATGCTGGTCTCGACCTTCATGGCCGCGACCGAAGTGACCATCATCAGCACCGCGATGCCCACCATCGTGGCGCGGCTGGGCGGCTTCGACCTGTTCACCTGGGCGTTCGGCATCTTCCTGCTGGCGCAGGCGGTCACCACCCCGCTGTACGGGCGACTGGCGGACCTGTTCGGTCGGCGGCGCACCTACCTGGGCTGCACCGCGCTGTTCCTCGCCGGGTCGGTGCTGTGCGGGCTGGCGTGGAGCATGCCGTCACTGATCGTGTTCCGCGCGGTGCAGGGCCTGGGTGGTGGCGGGCTGATCCCGCTCGGCACCATCATCGTCAGCGACGTGACCGCGCCGGAGGACCGCCCGCGCGCGCTGAGCCATATCAGCGTGATCTGGGGTGTGGCCGCCATCGCCGGGCCGCTGCTGGGCTCGTTGTGCGTCGGCACGCTGGGGTGGCCGTTCGTGTTCTGGATCAACCTGCCGGTGGGCGCGGTGAGCATGGCGTTGGTGGTGCGCTATTTGCCCGACCCGGTGGGCGAGCGGGCGCCGGGCGGGCTGGACGGGCTGACCTCGGCGCTGCTGGCCGGCGGCATCGGCACCGGCATGGAGGCACTGATCCAGTGGCAGACCCTGCCCCTCCGCCTGCTCGCCGCGCTGCTGGCGACGAGCCTGGCCTGCCTGGCCTGGTTTGCCTGGCGGGAGCGCGGCGCGGCGGAGGCGATCCTGCCGATGCACCTGTTGCGGCAGCGCCTGAACCTGGCCGCCAACGTGAACGGGCTGCTCAGCGGCGCGCTGCTGATCGCCACCACCGCGTTCGTCCCCACCTGGGTGCAGGGCGTGGCGGGCCACAGCGCGCTGGCGGCGGGGCTGGTGCTGGGGGTGGAGACGGTGGGCTGGACGGCGACCAGCTTCGCGCTCGGGCGCGTGCTGGGCCGGTTGCAATCGCGCCGGGTCGCGCTGTGCAGCACGGCGCTGATGGTGGTGGGCACGGCGGGGCTGCTGTTGCTAGGCCGGAGCGATTTCGGGCTGCTGCTGGCGACCAGCGCCCTGCTCGGCGCCGGGCTGGGCAGCAGCAGCCTGGTGTTCACCGTCGCGGTGCAATCCGGCTCGAGCTATGCCGACCGCGGCCGGGCGACGTCGCTGTTCTACTTTTGCCGGCTGTTGGGGCAGGCGGTCGGTTCGGCGGCGTTCGGCGGTGTGATGAATTTCGGCCTGCAGCGCGCCGGCTCGCGCACCGAGGCGCTGCAGGACCTGCTCGACCCGGTGCGCCGCGGCGGGCTGCCGGACGGGGTGCGGGGGCCGCTGGTGGCCACGCTGAACCACGCGTTGCACGGCGTGTTCCTCATGGCGGTGGCGGTGGCGGGGTTGGCGCTGCTGGCGGCGGTGATCGTGCCGCGGTCGGCTGCAAGTTCGACACCAGGTCTCGCCCCAGCGCCGTGAAGCCGAAGCACTGGCGCACGTTGTAGAGCGTCGCGTCCCAGCAATAGGCCGGCGAGGTGGTGGCGCTGCAGTCCTCCAGCAGGATGGTGTCGTAGCCGAGGAAGTTGGCGTCCTGCAGCGTGGCCATGACGCATTGGTCGGCATTGACGCCGCCGAACATGACGGTGGTGACCATGAGGTTGCGCAACACGCTGTCGAGCGGCGTGTCCCAGAAGCCGCTCATGCGGAACTTGTCGAGCTGCACGTCGGCGGCGTCTGGGGCTAGGCCGTCCACGATGGCCGCGCCCCAACTGGCTTTTTCCAGCACGGCGTGGCCGGCCGGCAGGGTGTCACCCAGGCCGAGCGCGTCGCCGGCGGGGTTGTAGACGTGCAGCAACGCCGGGCTGAGATTGAGGCGGTCGGGGCGGTTGCCCCAACTCACCCAGATCACCGGCACGCCGGCCTGGCGCAAGGCGGGGAGCACCGCCTGCAAGCCGTCGCGGGCGCGGTGCGTGGGCGTCACGTCCACGCCGATGTGGTGCAGCCAGCCGCCGTCGCTACAGAAGTCGTTCTGCATGTCGATGACCACCATCGCCAGCCGGGCGGCGTCCAGCGTGAGGGTTTGCGGGGCGGCTGGCAGGGTCAGCCGGCGCGGCGGCGGGATGGTGCGCACCAGGTCGGCGTGGCCCGGCGAGACGTGCCAGCGGTTATGCGGAGCGGAGCCGAGCGGGGTCATGCCCAAGTCAGCCGGCATAGCGGACGCGCCAGATGGTGCCGTTGCCGTCCTCGCTGACGTAGAGCGCGCCGTCCTGCCCTTCCGCCACGCCGACCGGGCGGCCCCACACGTCGCCGTCACCCAGCACGAAGCCGATAAGGAAGTCCTGGTATTCGCCGGTCGGGTTGCCCTGCGCGTCCAGCACGATGCGGATGACCTTGTAGCCGGTGCGGCGCGCCCGGTTCCAGGAGCCGTGCTCGGCGGCAAAGGCGCCGCGCCAGGCGGGCGGGAACGCTTGGCCGGTGTAGAACGCCATCTCGAGCGAGGCGGAGTGCGGCTGGAGCAACACGTCCGGCGTGGCCACGTGGCCGGCCAGGTCGGGGCGTTCGCCGGCGTGGCGCGGGTCCTGGTGGTTGCCCATGTACCACCAGGGCCAGCCGAAGAACTCGCCCTCGCGCACGCGGGTGACGTAGTCCGGCACCAGGTTGTCGCCGAGGCCGTCGCGCTCGTTGGTGGAGCACCAGACCGCGCCGGACCCCGGTTGCACGGCCAAGCCCACGCAGTTGCGGATGCCGGTGGCGAGCGGGTGGCCGTGGCTGCCGTCGGGGGCGAACACCAGCACGTCGGCGCGGTCCTGCTCGGTGCCCCAGGCGGCGCCGAGCGCGTTGCCCTGCTGCCAGGCGGCCACCTCGGCGGGGCTGCGCGCGGCCATCTCCTCGGCCACGTTGGAGCCCGACCCGACCGAGACATACATGCGCGCGCCGTCGGGCGAGAAGCCGATATCGCGCGTGGTGTGGCCCCATTCGGTGCTGGCGAGCTGCGGCACGATGGTTTGCGCTGGGCCGCGCGCGGTGGTGTCGCCGTTCTGGTAGGGGAAGCGGACGATGCTGTTTTGCAGCGCGACGTAGACCCAGGCAGGGTTGGGCCCGGGCGGGTAGAACGCGATGCCGAACGGGTGGTGCAGGCCTTCGGCGAAGGTGGCCGGCTGGCTGGGTGCGCCGGGCTGGCCTGATGTACCGGGCTCGCTTGGCTTGGCGAAGGCCAGCACGCGGCCGGGACCGGTTTCGCTCACGAACAGGGTGCCGTCGGGCGCCACGCGCAAGATACGCGGATTATGCAACCCTCGGGCGAACAGATCGACCTTGAAACCGTCCGGGGCGCGGGGCGATGTTGCGGCCGGGCGACCGACCACCTCGGGTGGGTTTCCGGCCGATGGGGTGACGTATGGCGCCGGCAGGTCTGACACCGAGATATGCCGCAGGACGCCGGGCGCGTCTGTCCGCCAGTCGCCAAACGCGGCTGCGCCGGTTTGCACCTGGGGTTGGGCGCTGACCGGAGCGCTGATCAGCAGGCTGGCCAGAACGGCCGTCAGTGAGGCGAGAGCGCGCATGGGTGGAGCATCTCCAGCGGGTGATGGTCGGCCAGTGACGCGGGCAACCTAGCGCCGGCCTGCCTGGCATCCAAACGCCGGGTTGGCGCGTTGCAAGGACAAGAAATTCTGCTCTTGTAACGATCTCGGCCTTTGTTTCAGCGTCCTGTTGACATTGATACGTTCGCCGGGCCATGAAGCATGATCGTTAATTGTCTGCAAAATACGTGGGTGTGACGCCGTTAATCAGCACTATTGACGGTCATCAGCAACACGCCTGCATAGCGATGGATTGGAAAGATATGGGAGCGGAGCGAAGGCCTTCTGATGGCATTGTCCTGGAGCCTGCGTTGACTACGTCGCGCGCCATGACGAGCCTCCCCGGCCTCGATCCGCTGACCCCCACGATCTTCCACACGCGGTGGTGGCTCGACGCCGCGAGCGGGGGCCAATACGAGGAGGCGGAGGTCCACTCCGGTGGGCGCCTGGTCGGACGGCTGCCCTACCAGGTCAGGCACCGCGGGCTCGGCCTGCACTTCTGTCATGCGCCCGAGCTGTGCCATGCGCTGGGCCCGGCCATCGACGCCGGCTCTGGAGGGCAGAGCAAGCGCAACAACAACGCGTTCGACGTTACCAAGCAGCTCATCGCCCAGCTTCCGCAGGTGAGCGCCTACGCGATGCCGCTGCACCCGGGCACCGGCGACACCTTCGCCTTTAAGGAAGCCGGGTGGAGCACGCGGGTGCAGTTCACCTTCCTGGTGCAACCGCGAGGCGAGGCGGCGCTGTGGGCGGGCCTGCGCGACAAAACCCGCAACGTGATCCGCCGCGCCAGCGAGCGCTGGGAGGTGACGTCGCTCGACGACCCGGCGGAGTTCGTGCGCATGTACGAGGCCAACCTCGCCAGCCGCAACCTGCGCAACTATTACTTCCGGATCGAAGCGGTGTGCACCGCGGCGCTGGCCAACAACCACGGCCGCCTGCTCGGCGTGCGCGGCCGCGACGGCGCCATCCTCGCCGCCGTTCTGGTGGTCTGGGACCAGCGGGTGATGTACTACCTGCTCACCACGCGCTCGCCGGACGCCGACAACAGCATGGTGAGCCTGCTGGTCTGGCACTGCATCAAAATGGCCAGCGCCAAGTCCCTGGTGTTCGACTTCGACAATGTGGGCACGCCGGGCAGCCGGCTGTTCTTCGCCGGGTTCGGCGGCACGGTGGAGCCGCGCTTCCTGGTCCGGCGCGAATCGACGGCCTATAGCTGCATGCGATGGGGGCATCGCAGCGTGACCATGGCGAAGCAGCGGGCGCTCGCGGCGGTGGCGGCCAGCCGGGCGAGCGCCTCCACCGCATCAAGCCAGGGGATGGCTACAGGCGGCGGCTGACCCGCACTTGCTCGAACAGCATCGGCGAACCGCGCTGGTGCCACACCGGGTAGGCCGGCGCCACGTCACTCGCCTCGTCCAGCCGGGCC
The DNA here is from genome assembly GCA_965199105.1 of Acetobacteraceae bacterium. Taxonomy (GTDB): domain Bacteria; phylum Pseudomonadota; class Alphaproteobacteria; order Acetobacterales; family Acetobacteraceae; genus LMUY01. The sequence continues at coordinate 4,329,188 of CBDAQO010000002.1, forward strand.
ACCTGCGCGGGGGTCAGCGCCCAGCCGACCGCGCCGATGTTCTGCAGCAACTGCTCCTCGTTGCGCGCGCCGATGATCACGCTGGCCACCGTCTCACGCTGCAGCAGCCAATTCAGCGCCACCTGCGGCACCGACTTGCCGGCCTCCTCGCCCACCGCCTCGAGCGCCTCGACGATGCGGTAGAGCCGTTCCTCCTCGTAGTGCGGCCCGGTGCCGGCGATGTCGTGCGCGCGGGTGCCGGGCTGCGCGGGTTGGCCGCGGCGGATCTTGCCGGTGAGCTTGCCCCAGCCGAGCGGGCTCCACACCATGGCGCCGACGCCCTGGTCGCGGCCAAGCTGCATCAGCTCCCACTCGTAGTCGCGGTTGAGCAGCGAGTAATACACCTGGTGGGCGACGTGGCGCGGCCAGCCGTAGCGGTCCGAGCAGGCCAGCGACTTCATCATGTGCCAGCCGGAGAAGTTCGAGCCGCCGATGTAGCGGACCTTGCCCTCGCGCACGAGCTGGTCGAGCGTGGCGAGCGTCTCCTCGACCGGGGTGTTCTCGTCCTGGCCGTGAAGCTGCAGCAGGTCGATATGGCCGGTGCCGAGGCGGCGCAACGCGGCCTCCACCGTCTCGAGCAGATGGTGGCGGGAGGAACCGAAGTCGTTCGGCCCCTCCCCCATCGGGAAGGTCGCCTTGGTGGAGATCAGCAGCCGGTTGCGCTTGCCGCGGATGGCCTCGCCGAGGATCTGTTCGGCCATGCCATTCGAGTAGATGTCGGCCGAGTCGAACATGCTGACGCCGTGGTCAAGGCAGACGTCCACCAGCCGGGTGGCGCCGCTGGCGTCGGTGGAGCCCCAGGCCTTGAAGAACTCGGTGCCGCCGCCAAACGTCGCTGTGCCGAACGAAAGCGCTGGCACGCGCAGGCCGGACTGGCCGAGGCGATAGTGGTCCATGGGCGGTTCCTCCATAGGGTGTCTGGGTCGTAACGCGGCAGTGGCCCCTGGGATGGCCGGCGGCTTACGGTGATGCGGTTTCCACCGCCAGGGCGGCGTCCGACACCTCCCAGCCGCCGCCGAGCGCGCGGTAGAGCGTCACCAGGTCGGTCGCGATCTGCACGTCCAGGATGGCGGCGTCGTTCTGCGCCTGCAGCAGTTGCGCTTCGGAGGAATTGACGTTGAGGAAGTCGCTGGCGCCGGCGATGTAGCGCTGCCGGGCCGCGATGAGCGCGAGGCCGTTCTGCCGCACCGCCTCGGCCACGTCGCCCCGGCGATGCTGCGCCTCGGCATAGGCGGTGAGCGCGTTGTCGACCTCCTGCCAGGCCTGCAGCACGGTCTGCTGGAAGCGGTCCGCCGCCTCGCGCTGCTGGGCCTTGCGCAGGCGCAACTCGCCGGTGAGCCGGCCGCCCTGGAACAGCGGGATGGAGACCGACGGGCCGAAATCGTATTGGCGGGCATGCAGGTCGAAGGCGTTGCCGAAATGCAGGCCGTTCAGCTCGGCGGTGCCGGTGAGCGACACGTCGGGGTAGAAGTTGGCCACCGCGACGCCGGTTTGCGCAGTGGCCATGTGGAGCTGCGCCTCCGCCTGCTGCACGTCCGGCCGCCGGCGCACCAGCGTGCCGGGCAGGCCCACCGGCACCACGGGCGGCAGCGGGGGCAGGGCTTGCGGCGGCCGCAACTCCGCCTCGAGCGCGCGCGGCGGCTCGGCCAGCAGCAGGCCGATGGCGTTGATCAGCGCCGCCTCATCGGTGCGCAGCGGCGGCAGGCTGGCGGCGATGCTGGCCTGCTGCGCGCGCGCCTGCGCCATGTCGAGCGTAGTGGCGACGCCGTTGGCGAAGCGGTCCCGCACCAGCCCGGCGTCGGCGGTAGCGATGGCCAGGTTGCGCTCGGCAATGGCGCGCTGTTCCTGCACGCCGCGCAACTGCAGGTAGTCCTGCGCCAACTCGGCCAGGGAGGCGAGGGCGATGCCGCGGCGGTCCTCCAGCGCCACCAGGGTGTTGGCGCGGGCCGCCTCGGTCTGCCGCCGCACGCGGCCGAACAGGTCGAGCTCCCACGACACGCTGGCGCCGTTGTTGAACAGGTCATACTCGGTGGGCGCGCCGGGAGCGGGCTCGATCAGCGAGATGAAGCCTTTCGGGCTCTGGCCGTCCCGCTTGTACGACTCCTCGCCGCTCAGATGCGGCAGCCCCTGCGAGCGCGCCACCTGGACCTGGGCGCGGCCCTGCAGCACGCGCTCGGCGGCCGCCTTGAGGTCCAGGTTCTGCGCCACCAGGCGTTGCACGAGGGAGGTGAGGATGGGGTCGTTGAAGGTTTGCCACCACGCCGGGTTCACCTCGGTGCTGGTGGTGCGGCTGGCGACGTCGCCGGGTTCGGCGCCCCACACGGAGGGCGGTGCGACCACCGGCGGGCGGAAATCCGGCCCCACCGTGCAGCCGGCCAACGCGGCCAGCAGCCAGGCCGCCGCCAAGCGGCTCACCCTTGCTGCCCGCCCGCCGTGATGCGGCCCGGGTCGCGGCGCTGCTCGCTCACCACGTCCTCCAACCCGGTGTGGATGGTCGTCTCCACCGAGAAGCCGACACGCAGCAGCTTGGCCAATGGCTGACCCGGCGCCAGGTCGATCTTGACCGGCAGGCGCTGCACAATCTTGGTGAAGTTGCCGGTGGCGTTGTTGGGCGGGATCATCGCGAAGGTGGCGCCGGACGCGGGCGGCACGCTGTTCACCACGCCGCCGAGGTCGATGTTGTAGGCGTCGACGTGGATGGTGACCGGCTGGCCGCTGCGGACGTGGCGCAGATCTTCCTCGCGGTAGTTGGCCTCGATGTAGACGTCGTTCAGCGGCACGATGGTCATGAGCGTGCCGCCGGGGGCCACGATGTTGCCGACCTGGACGGATTTCTCGCCCACCATGCCGTCCATCGGGGCGAGGATGCGGGTGTAGGACAGGTTGAGCTCGGCCTGGCCGATTTGCGCCTGGTCGGCGGCGACGTTGCCCTCGGTGGCGGATTGCTGCGCCTGCAACACGGCCATCTGGCGCTGCGAGGCGTCCAACGCGGCCTGCGCCTGCTGCACCGCCGCCTGCTCCTGCCGGGCCGTGGTGTCGGCCTCCTGGCGCTCCTGCGTGGTGCCTGCGCCGGTGGCGGCCAGGTTGTTGTAGCGGTGCTGGTTGGCCAGGGCCAGGCCGAGCCGGGCCTGCTCGGCGGTGAGCGCCGCCTGCTGCTGCGTGATCAGCGCGGGCTGGCGGGAGACGTTCGCCCCGGCGTCGCTCACCTGCGCCCGGTCCCGCGCGAGTGCCGCCTGCGCCATGGCGAGCGCCTGCTGGTTGTCGCGCGGGTCCAGCGTCACCAGCGGCTGGCCGGCGTGGACGATCTGGTTGTCGGTCACCTCCACCGAGGCGACCTGGCCCGAGATGCGCGGCGCGATGGTGGCGTAGTGCACCATGACGTAGGCGTCGTCGGTCCAGACGTCCGGCTTGGGCACGAACACCTGGTAGAGCACGATGGCGACGAAGCCGAGCACCACCAGGCCGCCCAGCACGAACGGCCAGCGCGGCGTGGGCTTGCTGTCCTTTGGCTGCCCCTCGTCCGGCTTCCTCTCGGCGGATTTGTCGGGTGGATCGGCCTTGGCCTGGTCCGGCTTGGGCTTGGTCTTCGCCTCCGACACGGCGCTCAGTGCTTTGCCAGTTCGAGGCGGGGCGGCAGGGAGCGCACCGGCAGCACCAGCAGCACCACGGCCAGGACCACCCCGAGTGCCGCCATCACCAGGTAGGTGTCGCTCAGTGTCAGCACCATCGCCTGGGCTTGCACGGCCTGCGCCAGGCTGCTGGCACTGCCCGGCGGCACGGCGTGTTGCCAGCGCATCTGGCCGAGCTGGTCGGCCAGGCGGTTGTAGTGCAGCGACCCGCGCCAGTGCCGGATCAGCGTCAGCAGCCACACGCCGACCACTTCGGCCACCGCGCGCGGCGTGTTGACCACGGCAGAGGCGAACGGCCCTTCCTCCGCGCCGCGCACGGCGTTGGTGGCGAGCATCAGCAGCGGCATCACCACCATGGGCTGGCCGATAGCCTGCAGCGCGGCCCAGAGCAGGAACTCGCCCGGGTCCCAATCGGTGGTCACGAAGGAGGCGCCGACGCAGGACACGATGATCAGCATCAGGCCGACCAGGCTGACGGCGCGGGCGTCGATCTTCGGGTAGTCCAGGAGCACTGCCAAGGCGGGCAGCAGGATGAGCTGGCTGATGGCGATGCCGCCGGTGACGATCATGAGCTGGATGGGGCGATACCCTTGAACTTCGCCGAGGAACTGCAGCGGAACGGTCGAGCTCGACTGGCTCAAGATAATGAAGATGAACAGGGCGATGCCGCCATAACCGATGTTGGGGCGCAGCAGGAGCTGGAACTTCAGCAGCGGGAGCGGGTGGAACCACTCGTTGAGCACGAGCAGCGGGATGCCGATGGCCGAGACCAGGGCCAGCACGCAGATGAGCTTGGAGTTGAACCAGTCGAGCCGGTCGCCCTGGTAGAGCATGGTGCTGAACGCGCCCAGTGCCACGATGACGAGCAGGGCGCCGCGCCAGTCGAACACGCGGAAGCGCTCGTATTTCGGGGCTTCGCCGGGCATGCCGTACCAGACCAGCAAGCCGGCCAGGGTGCAGAGCGGGATGGCTTGCAGGAAGACGAACTGCCAGCCGACGACGTCGGTCCACAGCGCCGTGAGCGGGGCGGCCATCGCGGGGGTGAAGGTGGCGGTGATGGCGTAGACCGCGAGACCGTAGAGGCGGATGTCCGGCGTTAGCACCCTGAGCGCGGTGGTCATCAGCAGCGGGATCGTCATGCCGCCGGCCAAGCCTTGCAGCAGGCGCAGCGCGTCGATGGCGGTGACGTTGGGGCTGAGCGGGATCAGCAGGCTGGAGACGCAGGACAGCGCGATCACGAACAGGGTGAAGCGGCGCAGCGTGAACGTCACCAGCAGCCAGGGTGCGATCGCCATGCCGAAGATTTCGGCCGAGTAGTAGAGGCTGAGGGTCCAGCTCGCCGGGTCAGAGCTGATGCCGAAGCCGCCGCGGATGTCGGGGCTGGCGAGGGCGGCCACCTGGTCGTTGAACTCCGCCGTCATGGAGGCGACCAGGACGCCGCCGAGGCCGAGCAAAGGTTTAAGATCCATCCGTGTCCCGACCATGCCAGGTTGGCGCTCGCGCGACCTGCCACGGAACGGAGCAGGGTGGGAAGGTATCCGTGCGGGTGGGGGTGATCACGGGTTTGTGGGAGTGACGGCAGGCGCCGCTTGGGCCTGTGACCCAGCCGCAGCAATCAGGGGGCCGGCGGTGCAATGAACCGGGGTGGGACGGCGTCGGCGAGCCAAACGAGGTCTTTGCCGTTGTAGAAGGGGATGCCGGCTGCGTGGGCAGCGCCGGCCATTACGCGCAGGATCGTGGGTGCTTTTGCCTTGCGTCGGCCAACCTGTTCGGCGACGGCCAAGTCGGGTGACAGATGGACGTAGTGTCGGCTCATGGGTTTGAGCCCCTCCGTCATGATGCGATCGACCAGCTCCGGTGCGGTGCCATGATACAAGATTGCAGGCGGCTCGGCTGGTGCCCGCATGAGGCGTTGCGGCGTCGAATGGCCATAGAGCGCGCGGATGCAGTCGCTGGCGAGTTCGTGGCGCTTCTTGTCGGACCAGGCGATCATCTGCGCGAGATCGGCTTGGGTCAGGGCGGCCCAGGACGGGTTCTCGGTGCGTAAGGCGGTGAGCAGGGCGTCCACAGCGACCTAGCCGCGATCGGCGAGCTCCAACTCGTATAGCCAAGGCTCATGGCGGAGCGCATGGGATACCGCGCGGCTGAGCTTGGTCAGGTCCAAAACTGCACTCCTCAAGGCACCTTTCTGGCCGCTTGCTTGCCCTCCATGACCCATTCCCGCTGGCGGGTGAGGGAGCGTCGGAGCTGTGGGACGTGGATGCGGGCTTCGGTGGGGTCAGGCGGCCAGGGCGGTGGTTTCGCTGAGGAGCTGGTTGGTGCGGAGCAGGCTCACCATGCGGTTCTCCACCGTCAGCAGGCCCTGCACGTAGTTGCGCGTGCGGCTGGAGGCGATCGGCGGGACGGGCTGGATCATTTCTTCCTTGGCGGTGATGATGTCCGACACGCCGTTGACCAGCAGGCCGGCGACCTCGGAGCCGATATGCACCACGATGATCACGTGCTGCGAGCCGGGCTCGGAGATTTCGAGGCCGAGGCGCTCGTTGAGGTCGATCACCGGGATGGCGACACCGCGCAGGTTCACCACGCCGCGGATGAAGGACGGGGCGTGCGGCAGCGGCGTGGTGGGGGTCCAGCCGCGGATTTCGCGGACGGACATGATGTCGATACAAAACTCCTGGTCGCCCACGCGGAACGACAGCAGCTCGTAATCGCGATCGTGGCTGGCGGAAGGGGCCATGTCATGCGTCCTCATTGATGAGGCGAGTATCCCACCAACTCGTCACCGAAACGCTAACGGCGCCGCTTGGCCAGCGGGCTCAGCCGAACGCGCCCACCGAGTGGGTGATGGCGGTGCCGATCTCGCGCACGGTCTCAAACAGGCGGCCGATCGGCTGGAAGATCTCGTCGTGTTCGCGGCCATAGGAGACCGTGTTGCGCGGCCCGGCGGGCTCGGCGTAGTCGCGCACGGCCGCCGGGTTGGGGCGGTTGGGGAAGATGTCGGCCACCAGCGCCAGGCAGGCCGGCACGTCCAGGCGCAGCAGCCGGTCCTCCAGCGCCGAGCGGGTGAGGCCGTGGCGGGGCGAGAACTCGGGGATGGCGGTGCCGAGCAGCCAGATGCGCTGGATCGCGGCCAGGCGCAGCGCGTGCAGCAGCACTTCAGCGGCGGCCATGCGCGGGTGGTCGGTCCAGACCTCGGCCAGCGCCAGGTGGTCGGTCTGCAGCCGCAGCGACATCGCGGCCAGCGGTTGCCACAGCGCGAGCCGGTCGAGCGCGCGCGCCACCGTCATCAGCGCGGCGGCGCGGCCCGGGATGGTGGCGTGGGGCACCCGGTCCAGCCAGGCGCTGGGTTCGACCAGGCCCACGATGGCGTGCAGCACGTCCAGGTCGGAATGGGCCAGCGCGTGCTCGGCGAAGTCGATCGCGCGGCGGAAGCGGGGGCTGGTCTCGCGCAGCGGGGCGAAGCTGTCGTGGTGGCGCGCAGCGGCGGCGCCCAGACCGTGCAGCGTGTTGGCGCACCAGCCGAGCTGCTGCAGGATGGCGTTGTTCGGGATCGCGCGCAGCTCGCTCGGGTGACGAATGGTGGCCGGTCCGCCGCTGTCGGATTGGCGGGCGGAGGGGCGCGAGCCGGTCGGGTCGAGCAAGGCCGGGCCGAACGCGCCGAGCAGGGCGGCGTAGCCCGGGTCTTCCACCAGGTCGTGCATGCCGCGGTCGACGGTGGTGAAGAAGTCGGCGGCGAAGTCGGGCTCGGCGTAGATCGGGTCCTCGGCCGGGCCCTGGCCGGTGGGCAGCGGGGCGAAGGCGTGTTCGGCAATGCGCGCCACAGTCGCTTCGGCGAGGGCGGGAGTGCCAAAGAACAGGTAGCCGTCGCCGCCCTGGAAGGCGCTCTCCTCGCGCACGCGGATGCCGGCTGCGGCGAAGGCCTGGCGGCTGGCGGTGGGCGAGAGGTATTTCAGCCGGTCGGCCAGCGAGCCGGGGTGCGCGCCGCGGCCGATGCTCTCGCCGTGGGTATCGAACAGGACGATCTCCACCTCGGCCAGGCCGTGCTTTGCGAGCAGGTCGGCCAGTTTCAGGCGCAAGCGCTCGATAAGGTAGGAGGCGGCAAGCTGGCCCACGTAGCGGCCGCTGTCAGAGTAGCCGAACTGGAGGCACATCCGCCCGGTGGCGCGCAGGTAGTCGCACCAGTGCGGCGAGCGCAGCGCCTCGGCGATCACCCGGGCGCCCTGTTCGAGCGCTTCGGCGGTTTCGAACAGCGGGCTGATCTCGACCCGGCGTTCGACGCCGAACAGGCGGGCCAGCCAGAGCGCGGTGAGCAGCGTGTAGCCGCTCTCCGTTTCGGCGATCAGGAAGCGCACGGGGGTGTCGCCGTCGATGTGCTTGGTGATCTGGGCCACGGCCATCATCAGCCGCACCGCGGAAGCCTGCTCGGCGAGCAGGGCGCCGAAATCGACCGGCTCCGGCTCCACCCGGTCGAGTGCGGCGCCGATCTCGCTGAGCAGCACGCGGCGGCGGCTGGCGTCGGCTGGGGGGTCGGCGAGGCCGAGGCGGACGCGGGCGGCGTTGTGCAACTGGGCCGAGTTTAGGCGGACATGGGTGTGGGCGAGCGACAGGCCGTGGCTAGCCAGGCCGGCGCGGGCCACCACCAGCGTCATCGGATCAGGCGCGGCGGCGATTTCGGCGTCGAGCAAGGCGAGCACCGGGGCGGCGGTGACCAAGGCGGCCTCGCGCTCGCCCACCAGCGCCGCGGCGAAGGCGGCCACCGCGTCGGGCTCGGGCGCAGCCGGGGCGGCGGCGATCTGGGCGGTGACAGCGGTGATGGCCTCGTCGAGCCGGGCGGCGGCCGGACCGTCGCCGGCTTGGTCGCGGATGCGGACGAGCTGCAGCCGCTTCATCACCAGGCGCAGGCGCAGCGTGTCCCACCAGCCAATGTCGGTGCGGCCGTCGGTGTCGTAGCCGACCCAGGAGGTTAGGATTACCGGGCGCGGCGAGAGGCTGCGCCAGCGGTCCGGCCAGGTGGCGGCGGCCTCGCGCAACAGGGCGATGGTGAGCTGGTCGACCGCGTCCCGCCCGCGGCTGATGGCGGCGACGGCCTGCTCGAACTCCTCGGCCAGGGTGGGCTTGGCGGGGCGGTGGGAGGCGAAGCGCGGCGCCGGCTGGCCAGAGGCGGCTTCAGCCAGGGCGGCGGCGATCTCGCGCGGCAGCGAGAAGGTGGGATGGGCGGTGAACACGGCGGCGAACCGGGTGCGCTCGACCGCGGCGCGGAAGGTGCGCAGCGGCACCGGGCTGTCCGCCGGGTCGGGGCGGACGAGGCGGGCGGCCACGCGCTGCAGCGCCGCCAGCGAGCCCTCGAGCCCGCCGACATAGCCGCGCAGCCGGGCGGCACGGGCGTCGAACGCGGCGTCCCGTAGGGTGCGGACTACGGCGTCGAGCTGGTCGAGCGTGAGCGACCCGGCGTCCATCCGGCGCAACACCTGCAGGGCGACGGCGAGTACGGGGCTGCTGAACGGGTCGTCCCGGCTACGGCCGCGCGCCTCCTGCACCAGCGTCAACAGCTCCTGCGCCATGGCGGAAGCGTCGGGCGCGGCGTCGGCGGTGACATGATCCTGCATGACTGCATTGTGCGGCGCGGGAGGCTAGGCGGCAAGGCGGTCGTGCGGCCTGCCTCGGCATGGCGGGCGGATGTGCTACGACGCGGCCATGTCCGCTGAAGACCCCGACCGCCTGGCGCGGCGCTCGCTCGCCCGCCACCGCGCCTTCGCCACCGCGCTGCTGGGCGTCATGGCCGCACTCACCCTGGGCAGCTACGCGTTGCCGCCGGGTTGGGGCGCCGAGGTGCTGCAGGCGGCGGCCAAGGCGGGCTTCGTGGGCGGGGTGGCGGACTGGTTCGCCGTGGTCGCGCTGTTCCGCCATCCGCTCGGGCTGCCAATCCCGCACACCGCCATCATCCCGGCGCAGAAGGAGCGGCTGGGACGGGCGCTGGGCCGCTTCGTCGCCAACCACGTGTTCACCGAGGCCGAGCTGCGCAGCACGATGCGGCGGATCGACCTGGCTGGCATCCTGCACAGCTTCTTCGCCGACCCGGTGGCCGCACGACCCGCCGCCGAGGCGATCGCCGCCATGCTGCCGCGCGTGCTGGCGACGCTGGAAGACGGGCGCGCGCGCAAGCTGATGACGCGGCTGGCTCCGCGCATCCTGGGCGGGCGCGGGGCCAGCGCGGTGGTGGCGCGCGCGCTGCACGGGATGTTGGAGAGCGGGCGCCACCAGGAGGTGCTGACGTTCATCCTGGCCCAATTCCGCAGCCTGCTCGCAGCCAAGGAGGACCAGCTCCGCACCGTCATCTCCGAGCGGGTGCGCGAGCAGGGCGGGCGGCTGGTCGGCTGGGCGCTGGGCGCGCAGGTGGCCCGCCGGGTGCTCACCACGCTCAACACCGAGCTGGACAAGGTGGGCCCGAACGGCTCCGAGCTGCGCGACGCGTTCGACGTCTGGATGCGGGCGGAAATCCGCCGCATGGAGACCGACCCGGAGCGCGCGGCGGAGATCGGGCGCGCCATCCGGCAGGTGGTGGCGCACGAGACGGTGCAGGCCTGGCTGTGGGATTTGTGGGCCCGCATGCGTCTGGCGCTGGAGGCCGACGCTGGCAAGCCCGGCGGCCATGCGGTGAGCCTGATCGAGTCCACGCTGGCAAACGTCGGCACCATGCTCGAGTCCGACCCGGCGGCGCGCGAGCGGCTGCAGCAGGCGGCGGAAAGCATCGTCGCCGGCGTGCTGCCCTCCGCGCGGCAGACGCTGGCGGGCTTCATCGGCGACGTGATCGGCAAGTGGGACGCGGCCACCGTGGTCGACCGCATCGAGCTGCGGGTCGGGCGGGACCTGCAATACGTGCGGGTCAACGGGACGGTGGTGGGGTTCCTGGTCGGCGGGGTGGTGTATGCGGTGCTGAAGGCGCTGTTCGGAACGGTTAGCTTCTGAGCGCGCGCCGCCGGGCGGTGATCAGGTCGGCCAGGCGGGCGCTGCTGGCCGGGTCGCGCCATAGCAGCACGGCGAGGGCGAACAGGCCGGCATGCAGCAGCAGGGCGCCGAGCCGGACATGGACCATGCCCCAGATCAGCCCTGGCCCCATCGCCATGCTGCCGGCTGCCAGCGCGTAGGTGGCGAAGCGGGGCCACGCGACGGGCGCGGCCAGGCGCCACAGCAAGCCGGCGGTGGCGACAGCGGCGAGCAGCAGCTTCAGCCCGGTCATGGCGCGCAGCAGCCGGGTCAGGTCGGGACCGGCAAGCGCCACGGCGGCGGCGCTGGGGCCCTGCCCGGTCCAGACGAACCCGGCGATGGCGGCCAGGCCGATTAGGGCCAGCATGGCGGCTCGCCGGACGGTCGGCGCGGCCATACGTCGCAGGTGGGGGACCGGCGCGACGGCGTGCGTGGCGAGCATGGATTGGTCCATGATGGATCACCTGATCAGACCGGTTAAAATTGCAACCTGGCATGGCCACCTAGCAAGCTTGGCGCAGGGGGACAGAGATGCGGCTTTCGGTGCTGGACCAATCGACCATCGTCTCCGGCCGCTCCCCGGGCGACGCGATCCGGGAGAGCATGGCGCTGGCGCGGCACTGCGAGGCGCTGGGCTACGACCGCTATTGGCTCGCCGAACACCATGCTTCCGCCAGCCAGGCGGGCACGGCGCCGGAAATCCTGATTGCCGCCATTGCCGCCACCACCCAGCGCATCCGGGTGGGCAGCGCCGGGGTGATGCTGCCGCATTACAGCGCGCTGAAGGTGGCCGAGCAGTTCCGCGTGCTGGAGGCGATCGCGCCGGGCCGGATCGATCTGGGGCTGGGCCGCGCGCCGGGCAGTGACGGGCGCACCGCGTTCGCGCTGAACCCGAACGCCGCGAGCGCCGCCGACCTGTTCCCGACCCAAATTCGCGATTTGCTGGCCTGGGTGAGCGGCGTAGCGCTGCCGGACGGCCATCCGTTCCGCCAGGTGCAGGCGCAACCCACCGGGCCGACCGCGCCGGAGGTGTGGATCCTGGGCTCCTCGGCCTATGGCGCGCAGGTGGCGGCGCATTTCGGGCTGCCGTACTGCTTTGCCCACTTCATCACCGATGGGGACGGCGCGGCCGAGGCGATGGCGCTCTACCACGACAGCTTCCGCCCCTCTGCGCGGCATCCGGCGCCGTTGGGTGCGCTCGCGGTGTGGGCGCTGGCGGCCGACAGCCAGGACGAGGCCGAGCGGCTGTTCGCGGCGCGGGCGCTGTGGCGGCTGGGGCGCGACCGGGGCGTGTACAGCGCGCTGCCGACCGACGCGGAGGCCGCCGCCTACCCCTATTCCGACGCCGAGCGGCAACGCGCCGACCAGGTGCGCGCCCGCGCCATCATCGGCACCGGCGAGGCGGTGCGCGAGCGGCTGCAGGCGTTGGCGGCGCAGGTGGGGGCCGAGGAGGTGGCGGTGATCACCACCGTGCCGGACGCGCAGGCGCGGCAGCGGTCGTATGCGCTGCTGGCGGCGGCGTGCGGGTTGCGCGCCGGGGCAACTCAGCAGGTGGCGCTCGCTGCGGAGTAGCCTGTGCGTCGCGCTGTGCTGGCTGTGGCTGGGGGGCGTGGCGGCGGCGCAGGGCACGCTGCGGTTGCTGGCCAGCAGCGGCGCCGGCACGATCGACCCGCAGATCAACTACACCGGACAGTATTGGCAGCTCTTCACCGTCGTCTATGACGGGCTGGTGGCGTTCCGCCGGGTCGCCGGGCCGGCCGGGCTGCAACTGGTGCCCGACCTGGCGGACAGCGTGCCGGAGCCCACCGAGGGCGGACTGCTCTACCGTTTCCAGCTTCGCCCCGGCCTGGTGTTCGCCGATGGCAGCGCAGTGCGCCCGAGCGACGCCGCCGCCTCGCTGCGCCGGGTGTTCCGCATCGTGGGGCCGACGGCGGGCTCGTTCTACGGCGCCATCGTGGGGGCGGATGCGTGTTTGCAGAGCCCGGCCGACTGCACCCTGCCCGGCGTCCAGGCCGACGACGCCGCCGGCACGCTCGACATCCGGCTGACCCGGCCCGATCCGGACTTCCTGCTCAAGCTCGCCCTGCCCCATGCCAGCGTGCTGCCTGCCACCGCGCCGGGCCACGACGCCGGGATGCAGCCGCTGGTGGGCACCGGGCCATACCGGATCGCCGCGGTCGACCCGGTGCGCGGCGTGCGGCTGGAGCGCAACACGCGGTTCCACGCCTGGAACCCCGAGGCGCAGCCCGACGGGGTGCCGGACGCGATCGAGTATCGCTTCGGGCTGGAAGGCGAGGCGGAGGTGACGCAGGTGGAGAACGGCCAGGCCGACTGGATGTTCGACACTCCGCCACTGGACCGGCTGGGCGAGCTGGGTGCGGACTACGCCAGCCAGGTGCACATCAATCCGGCGCTCGGCCTGTGGTTCCTGCCGATGAACATGCATGAGCGCCCGTTCGACGACGTCCGGGTGCGCCGGGCGGTGAACCTGGCGATCGACCGGGACGCCGCGGTGAAGCTGTTCGGCGGCCCGCGACTGGCGCAGCCCTCGTGCCAAATCCTGCCGCCGGGGATCGCCGGCTACGCGCCCTATTGCCCGTTCCCGCACGACCTGGTCGCCGCGCAGGCGCTGGTGCGGGAGAGCGGGACGGCGGGGATGCGAGTGACGCTGGTGATCGACACCTCGGCGGTGCAGCACGCGCTGGGCAGCTACCTGCTGGACGTGCTGCGCCAACTGGGGTTCGACGCGCGGCTGCTGACGCTGTCGGGCAGCCTGCAGTTCAGCTACATCCAGAACACCGCCAACCACGTGCAGATCAGCCTGACGACCTGGTATGCCGACTACCCGAGTGCGACCGACTTCATGCCGCTGCTGTTCGGCTGCGCGTCGTATCACCCGGGCAGCGACGGCTCGATCAACTTCAGCGGCCTGTGCGACCCGGCGCTCGATGCGCGCATGCAGGCGGTGGCGCAATCGGGCGACCCGGCGGGCTGGGGAGCGATCGACCGCGAGATCACCGACCGGGCGCCGTACGCCGTGCTGTTCAACCCGAGCTACATCGACCTCACGTCCCGCCGGGTGACGGATTTCGCGTATCACGTTCAGTATCACTGGCTGATGGACCAGGGCGGGTTGCACGGGGCGGCGGGCGAGGCGCGGGCGCGGTGAGGGCTGGGATTGGTGCTCGGGTTTTCACTGGGTCGATCATGGCCGAGTTGGGTCGGAGAGCGGTCCTAGAGCAGATCCCGATCAGACGGAATCGTCCGATCGGGTGAAGATGCTCGCAAAACAGAGGGTTAGAGCGTGTGAAGTGAGCGGAAGCGAAGGGAACATGCTCTAGCTCCTAGGCAATGAGGCGGCGTGCCCGTGTCTGAGCCGCTTCCCATTTTTCCATCTCGATCAGCCGATTTCGGGAAACGTCATTAGGGGACAGATTTTGGGAAAGCGAAACCCAGCTGCGGCGTATCAGCCCGCTCGGCTCCGGCTTTCCCATTCTACGTTCGTTTTCGAGAAGGCCCATATGGTCGGCGGCAACAGGACGTTCACCGCTTCAAGAGCGTTGCGCCGGCGAGACGCACCAGCGACAGCCAGCTCGCTAGTCTCGCCCGGTCCATGCCGGCCATCAGCCGCGCTACCCGCGTCAGGTCGGCTTTGGGAAAGTTCGCCGGCAGTTTCGCACCGATCTTGACCGATCCTTCGCGCTTGGAGGCCAGGGTGTTCGGGTCGGAGCGCTCCAGAAGACGCTTGAGTTCGTCAAGGTTGGGATCGGTGCAGTAGGCCGCTTGTCCGAGCTGCTGACGCCAGGACTGCGCTAGGAGGCCGGCGTCGTAGGCATCAAAGCCGAGATCCTCGACCAGCCGCATTGCCACCGCGCGTCGTTCTGGATCGTTCCCGCTCACGGGCAGCGCGATCCGGTCGTGCGCGCCCTTTGGCCGGCTGCCATGGGCGAGACTGTGGTCGGTGATGTTGTTGAACGCCTTCATCACCGGCGTCCCGACCTGGGCGGCGACCCAGGCGGTCTCCGGCGTCCCGTCCTCAATTGCGGCGATGCGCCCGTCGCGGGGAGGATAGTAGTTGCCCGTGTCGATGACCGTGGCGTTCGGCGGCAGCGCCTCGATCAGCGACCGGGGCAGGGTCGCGACCTGGCCCAGCGGAATGGTGACGATTAGCACGTCCGCCCCGGCCGCGACGTCGGGGATAGCGGCCGGTTCGGCTCCTGTCCGCTCCGCGAGCTGCGTCAGCGTGTGCGGACCGCGCGAGTTGGCGATCCTGACCGTGTGCCCCGCCGCCGTCAGTCGTCGAGCGAGCACCTCGCCCAGATGCCCTGCGCCGACAATCCCGATCCTGCTCATGCGTACCCTTTGATAACTGGTTGAGTTACCGAATGAGCCTAGGCGAAACACGCCACAAGACGGCACGTTGCTGTGCCCTAGGAACAAGGGTGTGACCCATGGCGACCGAGGCGCAGGATTGGCCGCACGAGACGACCGAGCGCGGGCCGAAGTTGTCCGCCTGCTTGCCGCACGACCTGATCGCCCGGCTGGGGGATAAATGGACGATCCTCGTCCTTTCGCTCCTTGGCGGTGGCGCCTGGCCACAGGCTGCGCTTCTCGCAGATAAAATATGGGGTTGACGGCATTTCGCAGCGAATGCTGACGCTGCGCCACCTCCAGCGTGATGGGCTGGTAACCCGCCATTACCATGCCGAGGTGCCGCCGCGCGTTGAATATGAGTTGAGCGATACCGGTTGCGGTATCCAGAGACCACTTCAGGCCTTCGCAGGATGGATGCGGGATAATTGGCCCGCAATCGAACAGGCCCGGCTGCGTTTCGACGCCTCGTCACGCTCAGCAACTGTCCAGTCGTGACGTTCCGAGCCGGTATCAGCATGGCTTCTCGAAACACCATCGTTTTCGGGAAAGCCTGCATACCGTTGGAAGCGTAGCGAGAGTCGGCTTTATGTCGCAAGAGGACCTAATTGGCTTCTAGTCCTAGGCCGGAGCCGGGGGTGTGGTCTCCGTCGGTTGCGGCGCCGGGAACAGCGCGCTGGTCTCTCCTGCCAGCCAATACGCCACTAGCCCCTCCCACTCGTGCGCTGCCCAATCCAGCAGCGACAGCTTGTCGCCGAGCGAGCCCTCGATGGCGGTCAGGTGGTCGCGGGTGTGGTAGCCGACCGGGTACGGCAGCACGGTCCAGCCCGCCTTGCGGAACACGCCGACGGCGCGCGGCATGTGGATCGCCGATGTCACCAGCAGCCAGGTTTGGCCCGGCTGCGGCTGCACCAGGTCGCGCGACATCGTGGCGTTCTCGTAGGTGGTGCGGGAGCGGTCCTCGAAGGTGATGCGGCTCACGTCCATGCCGAGTTGGGCGAGCAGGATGCGGACGAACTTGGCCTCGTTGGTGACCTGTTCGACGTGGCCGGAGCCGCCGGTGAACACCAGCTTGGCCTGCGGGTATTGCCGGGCGAGGATCATGAGGGTGGTCAGCCGGTCCGCGGCACCAGTGACGGTGGGGGTGCCGCGGTCCTCGCTGGTGAGGTCCTCGATGGCGCCGCCGAGCACGATCACGCCGTCGACCTTGGCCGGCGGTGTTGCGATGCGGGGAAAGCGGTCCTCCAGCGGGCGCGCCGCCCACACCTCCACCGGCAGCACCCAGCAGGCGACCAACCCGGCGACGCCGAGCACCAGCAGCAGCCGCCCCAGCACCCAGCGATGCAGCACCAGCCCGATGGCGGCGAGTGCGACCAGCAGGCCGCTCGGCAGGGTGACCAGCGAGACCAGCTTGACGGCGGTGAAGTTCATGGCTCGAGCTTGGCGCCGTCGATCTTGCGGGCGGCCGCCTCCGCCGCCTTGGTCACCTGCTCGCGCTGCTCGAGTGTGCGGCCGGATTGCTCGCGGTTGGCGGCGGCCTGGACCTTGGCGACTTGGCGCGCCTTGGCCTTGCGCACGCCGCGCAGATTGATGATGTCTCCCATACCCTCAGCTTGGCATGGTTTGCTGCATTGCGGAATACAGGGTGACCATCCTAGGTTAGCGTCTGCACAAGTCTGTGAAAACCGCCGGCGCATCGTTGCGTTGGCTGTGCATTGGCAATCACCGGAAGGGGTGGCATCCGTGGGCACGATCCTTGTTATTATTCTGATCGTCTTGTTGCTGGGCGGTGGCGGCTATGGCTACAGCGCGGGTTGGGGGTATGGCCCGACCGGCGGCGTGGGGCTGATCGTGTTGATCCTCGTTGTGCTGCTGGTGCTCGGGCGGATCTAAGGCTGGGTTTGAACCAGGTGGCCGAAGGGCTGCCTGGTTTGGCTTGCGGGTTCCCTCACCCGACCCTCTCCAAGGGAGCGGGCGTTTTGCGGACCGGACGGGGCGAGGTGATCGCACTTAAGGGTTGTGAGCAGCAAGGATGCGTAGCGTGGGCAATGTAGACATCTTCGTGGCGTCGTCGCGGGTCGAGTTGTCGCCGGCGCCGATCCCGGCGGATTGGATCCTGGAGGGCGCGCCGCTCGCGCGGTCCTGCGTGCTGACCACTACGGACGACAACACGGCGATGACCGTGGTGTGGGACTGCAGCGCCGGGCGGTTCAACTGGTTCTACAACCTCGACGAGACGGTGAGCGTGGTCGAGGGCGGCATGACGCTCAAGGACCACACCGGATCCCGCACGGTGTCCGCGGGGGACGTGGTGTTCTTTCCGGCCGGCAGCACCGCCACCTGGACGGTCGAGCACTACATCCGCAAGGTCGCCATCATCCGGCAGCCAATCCCAATCAGCGTGAGCCTGGCGTTGCGGGCCTACCGCAAGGCGCGGCGCATGGTGGTGCCGGAGAGGGCGGGTGGGTTCAGCATCGTGCGGCCAACCCGGCAACCGGCGACCGTCGCCACGTATTAGAGCATGACCGCATCAAGTGAAGTCACTTGATCGGTAAACATGCTCGCCAAAACAAAGAGCTAGACCATGACCGGCGACTCCTATCTGAGCCGGTCTTGGTCTAGGCGGGGGTCAGCACCCGGCCGGCAACGGCGTCGAGCTTGGCCATCAACGCCGGGTCACGGTCGGGCGGCGAGGTGACGAGCGCGAAATCAAGCGCGCGGTCGCAGCCGGCGGGGCAAGGGACGCGGGGCTGGCCCAGGGTGGGTACCACGGCCTGCACCAGGCGGCGGGCGGCGGCGGCGTTGGCGCTCAGCACGGCTACGATCTGGTCCACCGTCACGTGGCCGTGGTCCGGGTGCCAGCAATCGTAGTCGGTCACCATCGCAACCGTGGCGTAGCAAAGCTCGGCCTCGCGCGCGAGTTTGGCCTCGGGCATGTTGGTCATGCCGATCACGCTGCAGCCCCAACTGCGATAGAGCTGGCTTTCGGCGAAGGTGGAAAATTGCGGCCCTTCCATCGCGAGGTAGGTGCCGCCGCGGCTGACGGGAAGGCCGAGCGCGCGGGCGGCAGCCTCGAGGGTGTCGCCGAGCCGCGGGCAAACCGGGTGCGCCACCGAGACATGCGCTACGCAGCCGTCGCCGAAGAAGCTCTTCTCGCGCGCAAAGGTCCGGTCGATGAATTGGTCGACAATCACGAAGTGGCCCGGCGGATACTCTTCGCGCAGGCTGCCAACCGCCGAGAGCGACAACACGTCGGTCACGCCCGAGCGCTTCAGCGCATCAATGTTGGCGCGGTAGTTCAGGTGGGTTGGCGACAGCCGGTGGCCGCGGCCGTGGCGGGGCAGGAACACGCAGGCTACACCATCGAGGCGGCCGAACAGCAACGCGTCGGACGCCTCGCCCCAAGGCGTAGGGACCCGGCGCCATTCCTTGTCCTCCAGCCCGTCGATATCGTAGAGGCCGGAGCCGCCGATGATCCCGATCACCGGCTGCACCGTGGTGGAGCTCAATGCAGGTCCGCCCAGACCTTCCGCTTCACGGCGTAGGTCACGCCGGTCATGCCGATCAGGAACAGCACGATGCGCACGCCCATGCGCTTGCGCTGCTCCATTTCCGGGTTGGACATGTACATCAGGAAGGTACTTACGTCGTGCGCCATCTGCGGCACCGTGGCGGGAGTGCCGTCGGTGTAGGTCACTTGGCCGTCGTGCAACGGTTGCACCATGGCGATCTGGCGACCGGGAAAGTAGACGTTGTAGTTCATGCCGGCGCCCATCTTCATGCCGGGCGGCGGGTCGCGGTAGCCCTGCAGCAGGTCGTCGACGTAGGTGGCGCCGCCTTCGCGAGCGTTGACGATCAGCGTGTGGTCGGGCGGCAGGGCGCCGTTGTTGGCGGCGCGGGCGGCCTTGTCGTCCACGAACGGGGACTTGAAGTGGTCGGCGGGCAGCGCCGGTCGCTCGATCGGCTGGCCGTTGTCGTCGGTGCCGCCGGGCACGGTGATGTTGGAGGCGAACGCCTTCACCTGGTCAGCGGTCAGGCCGATGCCTTCCAGGTTGCGGTAGTAAGCTTCCTTCATGGAGTGGCAGTTGGAGCAAACCTCCTGCCACACTTGCAGGCCGCGCTGCTCGGATGCACGGTCGAAGGTGCCGAACGGGCCGGAGAAGCTGAAGTCCACCTTCGGCAGCGGCTCCGGCTCGAGCTGTTGCGCCATGACCGCACCGGGCAGCGCGACGCTGGCGGCGAGCGCCCAGGCGGCCAGGCGCGTCCTGCCCAGGGCCATCATGCCCAGGGCCATTATGCCCAGGGCCATTATGCCTTGTCCATCGGCTTGGCGACCGCACCCTGGGGCAGCGGCCCGCCACCGCCGGGTCCGCCGCGGTCACGGCTGGGCAGCACCGGCCGGCTGATGCTTTCGGGCAGCGGCAAGGTTTTCTCGAGCTTACCCAGCAGCGGCAGCGCCACCAGGAAGTGCAGGAAGTAGTAGGCGGTCGCGACGCGGCCTAGCACCACCCAGATGCCCTGTGGCGCGTGCTGCGCCACCTGGCCGAGCAGGAACATGTCCACCACCAGCACCACCAGCAACTGACGGTAGATCGGCCGGAAGCGGGCCGAGCGCACCGGCGAAGTGTCGAGCCAGGGCAGCACGAACAGAAGGGCGATCGAGCCGAACATCAGGATCACGCCGCCTAGCTTGCTCGGGACCGAGCGCAGGATGGCGTAGAACGGCAGGAAGTACCATTCCGGCACGATCTCTGCCGGGGTGGCCAGCGGGTTGGCGGGAATATTGTTGTCGGGGTGGCCGAAGTAGTTCGGCGCGAAGAACACGAAGCAGGCGAACACCAGCAAGAACACGCAGACGCCGACGCTGTCCTTGATGGTGTAGTAGGGGTGGAACGGAATGGTGTCCTGCGGGCTCTTCACGTCGATCCCGAGCGGGTTGTTCGACCCGGTGATGTGCAGCGCCACGATGTGGAGGAACACCACGCCGGTGATCATGAACGGCATGAGGTAGTGCAGCGCGAAGAAGCGGTTCAGCGTTGCGTTGTCCACCGAGAAGCCGCCCCACAGCCAGGTAACGATGCTGTCCCCGATGATGGGAATGGCGGAGAACAGGTTGGTGATGACGGTCGCACCCCAGTAGCTCATCTGGCCCCAGGGCAGCACGTAGCCCATGAAGGCGGTGGCCATCATCATCAGGAAGATCACCACGCCGAGCATGAACAGCAGCTCGCGCGGCGCCTTGTAGGACCCGTAGTAGAGCGCGCGGAAGATGTGGATGTAGACCACGATGAAGAACATCGAGGCGCCGTTGGCGTGCACGTAGCGCAGCAGCCAGCCGTAGTTCACGTCGCGCATGATGCGCTGCACGCTGTCGAATGCCATGGCGGTGTTGTCGGTGTAGTTCATCGCCAGGAACACGCCGGTGGCGATCATGATGGCGAGGCTGATCATCGCCAGTGCGCCGAAGTTCCAGAAGTAGTTGAAGTTCTTCGGCGTCGGGAAGCTGCCGTATTCCTTCTGCATCAGCGTCAGGATCGGCATGCGCGTGTCAACCCAGTTCAGCACCGGGTTCTTGATGTCGCTCTTGTGCAGTCCGGCCATGCTTGAGTTCCTCAGCCGATCTTGATTTTGGTGTCGGTCTCGAAAGCGTAAACCGGCAGGTTGAGGTTGGCTGGCGCCGGGCCATGCCGCACCCGGCCGGAAACGTCGTATTGGCTGCCGTGGCAGGGGCAGAACCAGCCGCCCCAGTCGCCGCGCGGGTCGGTCGGCTTGTTGCCGAGCGGGACGCAGCCGAGATGAGTGCAGATGCCGATCACCACGATCCACTGCGCATGGCCGGGCTTGATGCGGGACTGGTCGGTCACCGGCTCGATGAGCTGGTTGAGCGGCACGGCTTCCACCGTCTTGATCTCGTCGGCGGTGCGGTGGCGCACGAAGATCGGCTTGCCGCGCCAAACGGTGGTGATGCCCATGCCCTCGGTGATGGGCGCCAGGTCCACCTCGACGGAGGACAGCGCCAGCACGTCGCCGGCCGGGTTCATGCTGTCCACCAGCGGCCACGCAATCGCACCCAGTCCGACCAGGGCGCCGGCGCCAGCCACGAGCTTGAGGAAGTCCCGCTTGGTGCCCTTGGCCTCACCGACGTGGCCAAGCGTGTCACGCATGTCGGCGGAGGTCGTAGACATCCTGTTGCGCCCTTTTCCAATCCTCGCGCGAATGTTCTACGGGACGGCTCCTGCCCCTGCAACATATGCTCTTCGCGTTATCGCCTAGATTGGAACGGTTCCCAATGCCGCAAGTGTCTGCTCCCCCCGCGCATGGGGCGCTGCAACCCACCGCCGCCGCCTGGTTCGCCGAGCTGCGGGACGCGATCTGCGCCGCGCTGGAGGCGATTGAGGATGACGGCGGCGCGCTGCAGGAGCGGGCGCCGGGCCGGTTTGTGCGCACCGGGTGGTCCCGCCCCGGGCTCGAGGGTGGCGGCACCATGGCCGTCATGCATGGGCGCGTGTTCGAGAAAGTGGGGGTGAACGTGTCGGCGGTGTCGGGCGAGTTCAGCCCGGAGTTCCGCGCCGCCATGCCCGGTGCCGCCGAGGACCCGCGGTTCTGGGCCGGCGGCATAAGCCTGGTGGCGCATCCGCAGAGCCCGCTGGTGCCGGCGGTGCACATGAACACACGCATGATCGTCACCACCAAGGGCTGGTTCGGCGGCGGGGGGGATATCACGCCGATGCGCCCGGAGTCGGCGGCGGCGCAGGAGGACGCGGCGGAGTTCCACGCCGCCTTCCGTGCCGCCTGCGACGCGCACGACCCGGCGTATTACCCCGAGTTCAAGGCCTGGTGTGACCGCTACTTCTTCCTGCCCCACCGCAACGAGCCGCGCGGGCTAGGCGGCATCTTCTACGACAACCTCGACCGCCAGGGGGCGGCGGCCGACTTCGCCTTCACCCAGGATGTCGGCCGCGCCTTCCTCGGCGTCTACCCGGCGCTGGTGCGGCGGCGCATGGCCACGCCCTGGACGGCGGCGGAGCGGGAGCACCAGTTGGTGCGGCGCGGGCGCTACGTGGAGTTCAACCTGCTGCACGACCGCGGCACGCTGTTCGGGCTCAAGACCGGCGGCAACGTCGAGGCCATCCTGATGAGCATGCCGCCCGAAGTGCGCTGGCCTTGAGGTCCGGGGCAGCGTAGGTCGGGGCTTTGCCCCGAGTCCCACCAGATGATGGGCATCCTCTGCACACCTGTTGCTTGTACGTTTTGCCTTAGTGGCCGCCGCCGCTGGGCTTGGCGACCACGCTCGAGAACAGGAACGAGAACGGCACGACGACGAACGCCCCGATCGCGCAAAACATGAACACGTCCGAGTAGGCCAGCACCTGCGCCTGCGTCCGCAGCATCTGCAACATTTGCCCGGTCGCGGTCGACATGGTGGTCGCGGCGGCGTGGCCCATCGACTGCAGCGTGGTCTGGTATTGCTGGATGGTGTCGTTGTAGGCCGGGTTGAACGCGTTGAGGTGCCCGGCGAGGTAGGATTGGCGGATTTGGGTTCGCTGCGTGATCTCGGCCGTGGACAGGCTGATACCGATCGAGCCGGAGACGTTGCGGAACATCACGTAGAGGGCCGCCGCGTCGCTGTTCACCTCCTTCGAGAGGGTGGCGTACGACAAGGTGCTGATCGGCACGAACAGCAGCGCAATCCCCAAGGACTGCGCCATGCGCATCTTGGCCAACGTGTCGTAGTCGATGGTCGACGTGAGTCCCATGGAATAGACCAGGCCCAACCCGATCGCGAGGAAGCCGATGGCGACGATGTACTTGGCCGGCATGATGCCCATCAGCCGCTGCACCAACGGGATGACGAAGCACACCAGCAGCGCTCCCGGCGACAGCACCAGGCCCGCCAGGGTGGAGTTGTAGCCCAGCACGCTTTGCGAGAGCTGCGGGATCAGCACCGCGGACGAATAGACGATGGCGAACAGCATGAAGGTGCAGAACGAGCCGATGGCGAAGTTGCGGTCCCCCAGCACGCGCAGGGCGACGATGGGGCGCTTGGCGGTCAGCAGCCAGCCCACCGCGCCGAGCAGGCCAACGGCGGCCGCGATCGCCATGCCGATGATGAAGTTGGAGCCGAACCAGTCGTCGTCCTCACCGCGGTCCATCACTACCTGCAGGCAACCCAGGCCGAGCGCGATCAGGCCGAGCCCGATCAGGTCGATCCGGCGCTTGGCCTCACGCAGCAGCCACGGTGGGTCTTCCACCAGGGCGGCGACGCCGAAGAAGGTGAACGCGGAGACCGGGATGTTGATGAAGAAGATCCAGCGCCAGGTGTAGTTGTCGGTGATCCAGCCGCCCAGCACCGGGCCCAGCACCGGGGCCACGATAGTGGCGACGGCGGTGATGGAAAACGCCAAGCCACGCTTTGCCGGCGGAAAGGTGTCGAGGATGATGGATTGCTGGTTGGGCTGCAGGCCGCCGCCGAAGAAGCCCTGCAGCAGGCGGAAGACGATGAGCTGCGGCAGGCTGTTGGCCAGGCCGCACAGGGTGGAGCACACGCCGAACGCCGCGATGCAGATCAGGAAGTAGCGCTTGCGGCCGAGCCGGTTGGCGAAGAAGCCGGACACCGGCAGCACGATGCCGTTGGCGACGAGGTAGGAGGTGAGCGTCCACGTCGCCTCGTCGTTGGACGAGGACAGCGCGCCGGCAATGTGCGGCAACGCCACGTTCACGATCGTGGTGTCCAAGATTTCCATGAAGGCAGCCATGGTCACGATCAGCGCGATCAGCCACGGGTTGCTCTTCGGCCGCCAGTCCGCGTCACTCATGGCAGGCTAATGCCCCACACTCTGCGCGCCGGACTTGCTGGTGCGCGGGTCGAACAGGAAGGTCAGCGGGACGATGGCGAAGGCCGCGATGGCGCAGTAGGCGAACACGTCACGATACGCCATCACCGCCGCCTGCTGCTGCAGCGTGCGCAACACCACGCCGAGCGCCTGGCCGGTCGCCTGCTGCGCCGCCACGCCCATGTTCATCAGCGCCTGCTTGGTCTGTGCCAGGGTGTCGTTGTAGGCCGGGTTGAACGGCTGCAGGTGTTCCGCCAGGTAGGATTGCCGCACCTGGGTGCGCTGCACGATGCCGGCGGTGGCCAGCGAGATGCCGATCGACCCGGCGACGTTGCGCAGCATCACGTAGAGCGAGCTGGCGTCGCCGTTCAACCGCCGCGGCAGCGTGGAGTAGGTGATGCTGCTGATCGGCACGAACAGGAAGGCCAGGCCGAAGGTCTGCGTCGCGCGCAGGGACGCCAGCTCGAAGAACGTCGCCTGCGGGGTCACGCCGTGGGCGTAGCTGTAGGCACAGCCGAGCGATGCAAAGCCGAACGCGATCAGATAGCGGGTTTGGATGTAGGGCAGCAGCCGACCGATGCAGGGGATCAGCAGCAGCACGATGGCGCCGCCAGGGGACAGCACCAGGCCGGCCAGCAGCGCGGTGTAGCCGAAGCGCTGCTGCGCCAGTTGCGGGATGAGCACGGAGCCCGAGTAGAGGATGGCGCCCATGCCGAAGATCATCATCGAGCCCACTGCGAAGTTGCGGTTGGCGAACACGCGCAGGTTCACGATCGGCTTTTTGGCGGTGAGCAGCCACAGGATGGCGCCGACCACGCCGATGACGCCGAGCACGGCGAACACGCGGATCATCGGCGAGCCGAACCAGTCGTCGTCCTCGCCGCGGTCGAGCATGATCTGGAAGCTGCCGAGGCCGAGCGCGATCAGGCTGAGGCCGATATAGTCGAAATCGCGCAGCTTGGCCCGCGCGCGCAGCACCCAGGGCGGGTCCTCCACGAGGGCGGTGACGGCGAAGAAGGCGAAGATGCCGACCGGGATGTTGATGAAGAAGATCCAGCGCCAGGAGAACGTGTCGGTGATCCAGCCGCCCAGGGTGGGCCCGATGATGGGGGCGAAGATCACCGCGATGGCCACCACGCCGAAGGCCTTGCCGCGCTGCGACTGGTCGAACGTGTCGAGGATGATGGATTGCTGGTTGGGCTGCAGCCCGCCGCCGAAGAAGCCCTGCATCAGGCGGAAGCAGACCAGCTCGCCCAGGCTGGTGCAGGTGCCGCAAAGAAAGGAGGAGACGGTGAACATGGCGATGCAGATCAGGAAATAGCGCTTGCGCCCGATCAGCCTGCCGAGGAAGCCCGAGATCGGCAGCACGATGCCGTTGGCCACCAGGTAGGCGGTCAGCGCCCAGGTCGCGTCGTCGTAGGAGGCGGAAACGGAGCCTGCGATGTGCGGCAGGCTTACGTTCACGATGGTGGTGTCAAGGATCTCCATGAACGCCGCCGTAGTGACGACGAGGGCGATCAGCCATGGGTTGGCCTTCGGCTTCCAATCGGCATCGGAAGCCGGCGCCGCGGTGGCGCTGGCGCTCACTTCAGGCTGACAGTCGGCACCACCGAGAGGCCGAGCGGCAACGGCACCGCCGGGTCCATCCCGCTGTCGATCAGCAGCTTGACCGGCACGCGCTGGACGATCTTGACGAAGTTGCCGGTCGCGTTCTCCGGCGGGAAGGCGGTGAAGCGCGAGCCGGAGCCGAGTTGGATGCTATCGACATGGCCTTGCAGCTTGAGGCTGGGATAGGCGTCTATCGTGATCGCCACCTTCTGCCCGGGACGCATCTGGTTGAGTTGGCTTTCTTTGAAGTTGGCCGTGATCCAGACCTGCGGCGTCACGATCGAGAAGATCGAGGCACCAACCTGCAGGTAGTTGCCGACCTCGATGTTGCGCTTGGTGATCCAGCCGTCCTGCGGGGCGGTGATGGTGGTGTAGCTCAGGTTCAACTCGGCCTGGTCGAGCTGCGCCTGCGCCTGCGCGACCTGCGCGTCCAACTGGCTCACCTGCTGGTTGGATTGACCGATGTTCTGCTGCACCGGCTCGGCTTGCTGCACCTGCGCCTCGGCGGAAGCAACCTGGCCCTCCGCCAACTCGAGCTGCGCGGTGGACTGGTCGACGTTCTGCTGGGTGGTCGCTTCGCGAGTGACGGCGTGCTGGCGTTTATACTCGGTCTGCGCCTGGAACAACTGGCCGCGGGCTTGCTGCAACTGCCCTTGCGCCTGCAACAAGCGGGCGGGGAAGTTTTTTTCGGCCACCTCGGCGCCGAGCTTGGCGGAGTTGCGCTGCGCCTTGGCGATGTCGAGGTTGGCGCGCGCCTGGTCGCGTGCCGCCAGGTAGTCGCGCGGGTCGATCCGGGCCAACACGTCGCCGGCCTTCACGCGCTGGTTGTCGTCTACCAGGAGCTGGATGACGTAGCCGGCGATCTTGGGCGAAATGGTGAGCGAACGGCCATCGGTGTAGGCGTCGTCGGTGCTCTCGGTGCCGGCGGAGGAGAGATAATAGTACACCCCGCCCGCGATCGCGAGCACCACGATAATGCCGCCGATGATCTTGACCCAGGGCGAGGACCGGCGCGCGGTCTCTTCCTGGTCGCGGTCCTTCTTGTCCGGCTCGTCTTCGTCCGCGTCCGGCTTGGACTTGTTCTCGCTCTCGCGCTTGGCCGGCGCGTTGCGCCGATCGGGCGATTGCTCTTCCGAGCGCGGCCGCTCCAGCGTTCCGGACTGCTGCCCGGGCTCCTCGTCATCCAGACTCACCGGCGACACTCCCACTCGAAACCGCCCCACGGTGTAACTCGAACACCGCTGACCGATCGGTCATCGCATACTTCGGGTCATCCCGCCAAGGCTTGTGTTCGCACCAGCCGCGCGTAGAGGCCGTCCTGCGCCATCAGTTGTGCGTGCGTGCCCTGCTCGGCGACCCGGCCATCGGCGACCGCGATCACGAGGTCGGCATCGCGCACGGTGGAGAGGCGGTGGGCCACGACCACGGTGGTGCGGCCGCCGCGCAGCCTTGCCAGCGCCTGCTGCACCGCGGCCTCGCTTTCGGCGTCGAGCGCAGAGGTGGCCTCGTCGAGCAGCAGGATGCGTGGGTCACGCAGCAGCGCCCGGGCAAGCGCCACGCGCTGGCGCTGCCCGCCGGACAGCCGCGTGCCGCCGGGGCCAACCGGCATGTCGTATCGGCCGGGCAGCGCCTCGATGAAGCCGGCGGCGGCGGCGGCCTGGGCGGCGGCGGTAATCTCGTCCTGCCCCGCGCCGGGCCGGCCGAGCGCGATGTTGGCGCCCACCGTCACGTCGAACAGTGAGGTGTCCTGCCCGACATAGGCGATGGCGTCGCGCAGGCTGTCCAGCGTCACGGCGCGCAAATCCGCCCCGTCCAGCGTGATGCGGCCGGACGCCGGGTCGTGCAGGCGGGGGATGAGGGCGAGTGCGGTGGACTTGCCCGCGCCGGACGCGCCGACCAGCGCCACCGTGAGGCCGGGTTCGGCGGTGAAGTTCAGGCCGTCAAGCCCCTTGCGGCCGTCGGGGTAGCGGAACGTCACGTCCTCGAACACCAGGCGGCCGCGGCCTGGCGGCAGCACGGTGGCGCCGGGCCGCTCCGCGATGCCGCGCGGCTCGTCCACCACGCGGAACACGCGGACGAGGCCGGCCAGCCCCTCCTGCAGCGCCGCGTTGAGCGAGCCCAGGGCGCGCAACGGCTGCGAGGCGATCAGCAGGGCGGCCACGAAGCCGGTGAAGTTGCCAACCGTGCTGCTGCCCACCGCCGCCCGCCAGCCGGCAAAGCCCATCACCAGCGCCACCGCCGCCCCGCCCAGCACCTCGAGCATCGGGTCCACCCCCGAGCGGGTGCGCGTCATGCGCATCAGGGCGCGATTGAGCTCGCGGAACATGGTGGTGGCGCGCGCCAGCTCGATGGCTTCCAGCCGGTAGGCGCGCACGGTGCGGGCCTGGCTGAAGCTCTCGGTCAGCAGGCTCGCGGTCTCCCCCATGCGCTCCTGCATGCCGCCCGAGGCGCGGCGCACCCGCTTGCCGATGCGCTGGATGGGCAGGGCGGCGAGCGGGTAGAGCATGGCGGCGATCAGGCTCAGCGCCCAATCCAGCCACAGCATGGACACGATCAGCCCCACCACGGTGA
This sequence comes from Acetobacteraceae bacterium, assembly GCA_965199105.1. Taxonomy (GTDB): domain Bacteria; phylum Pseudomonadota; class Alphaproteobacteria; order Acetobacterales; family Acetobacteraceae; genus LMUY01. The sequence continues at coordinate 4,357,227 of CBDAQO010000002.1, forward strand.
TGGCGTTGGCCACCCCGCCAACCGCCCGGGTCAGCGCCTCGCGGATGATGGCGGCATCGGTGGTGAAGCGGGCGGCGAGCTGGGCCGGCGCCTCGCGCTCCACCCGCGCCAGGTCGGCCTCGGTGAGGTGGGCGAACATGCGCACCTGCAGCTCGCGGATGACGCGCAGGACCAGGCTTTGGGTGAGCACGGTCTGGCCGTAGGTGGCGCCGGCCTTGAGCCCGGTGATCAGCACCACCAGGGCCGGCACCTGGTAGAGGATGCGGCGGTCGCGGGCGGCGAACATGGAGAAGGCGCGGTCGATCACCACCGGGTAGAGCGCGGTGAGCCCGGCCATGACCGCGGTGAGCACCATGACGGTGATGACGCGGCCGCGATGGCGCCGCAGGTGCTCCCGCCACAGCCGCCGGAGCAGCGAGCGGGTGCTCGGATCACTCGGCGCGCCGAGCAGGGCTCCGGGAGTGAGGGCTCCGGGGGTGAGGGCGTCCATGGCGGGGTGTTAACAGGGGGGACAGGGCGTTAACAGGGGGCGGCCAAGCGCGCCAGTTCGGCCCGGCACGCCGCGGCGCTGGCCACGCAGCCGCCTTGCCACCACCATTGCCGCACCGCGCGCAGCAGTTCGCCCACCCGGGGCCCGGGCGGAACGCCGAGCGCCAGCGCGTCGCGGCCTTCCAGCGGGAAGCGCGGCGGGTCGAGCGCGCGCAGCCGGTCGCGCACCGTGTCGGGCTGGCCGGCGAGCCAGGAGCGGCCAATCAGGGCGGCCTGGTCGGTGTCGGCGAGTTGGCGGCGCAAGGCTGCGTCGTCGCCATCCGGCGGCGGGCCACGCAGCGCGGCGAGGTAAGCGGTCTCGGCCTGGGAGGCGCGCAGCCGCAGGGCAACGGGGGCCGGGTCGGCCGGCAGCAGCGCGGCCAGGCGCAGCAACGGGTCCGGCGGCAGGGCGGCGAGCCTCGGTGCCGGGGCGGCCTCGGGCAGGATGGCGGCCAGCACGCCGGTTTGCGCCATCAGCGCCACCGCGCCGTCGGGGTCGGGCGCGACCAGGATGCGCTTGAGCTCGCTCCACACCCGCTCGACCGACAGCCGTGCCAGCCCCGGCACCCCGGCGCGGATGGCGGCGACCGCGTCCGCGTCCGGCGCGCCCCGGCCGTAGCGCGCCTGGAAGCGAAAGAAGCGCAGGATGCGGAGGTAGTCTTCCGCCACCCGCAGCGCCGCCTCGCCCACGAAGCGCACCTGCCCGGCGCACAAATCCGCCTGGCCGCCGAAATAGTCGTGCAGCGTGCCGTCCTGCGCCAGCGACATGGCGTTGATGGTGAAGTCCCGCCGGGCCGCGTCCTGCTGCCAATCCTGCGTCCAGGCGACGCCGGCATGGCGGCCGTCGGTGCTGACGTCGCGGCGCAGGGTGGTGATCTCGAACGCGCGGCCATCCAGCACGGCGGTGACGGTGCCATGCGCGAGCCCAGTGGGGACGGCGCGGATGCCGGCGCGGGTGAGTGCCGCGGCGACGGCCTCGGGCGGGTCCGGGGTGGCGAGGTCGACGTCGCTGCCGGGGCGCGCGAGCAGGCCGTCACGCACGCAGCCGCCCACCAGGCGCGCTTCGGGCAGGGTGGCGAACAGCCGGAGGATGGCCGGGTCGGCCAAGAGTGCGCCCAGGTCGGCCGGGAGTGCGCGCAGGTCGGCGGGGGTCGCGCTAGCCGCCATGCCCCTCGGTCACCCCGCCGTTGGTGAGGTGGGCCGGCACGTAGCGGGCGTGGGGCGCCAACCCCTCCGTGGCGCCCTGCCAAAGCACGGCGCCGGCCACCGCCAGTTCCACCACGGTGATGAGCACCACGGCGCGGCGGCTGGGCAGTCGGCGGTAGATCACGGCCCACAGCAGCAAGGCGGCGAACAGCGGTGCCAGCGCCACCATCGCCTCGCCGAACCGCAGCATGTCAGGCCGCGCCCGCTGCCCGCAGCCGCGTAGCCAGGTCCACCAGGATCGCCGCGGTGGCGCCCCAGATGCGATGCTCATGGTGCGGCCAGAGCCAGAACGAGCGGCTGCGGCCGTTCCACAGCGCGTGCTGGAGCTGCGGCGCCGCCGGGTCGAGCAGGGTTTGCAGCGGCAGGACGAACGCGGCCTCCACCTCGGCGGCGGCCAGCACGGGGGTGAAGCCCGGCGTCACCAACCCGACCACGGGCGTGATGCAAAAGCCGGTGCCGGTGGCGCGGTCGGGCAGCCGGCCGGTGAGTTCAACCGAGCTGGCGGGCAGCCCGACCTCCTCCATCGCCTCGCGCAGGGCAGCTGCCTCGGCCGTCTCGCCGGGGTCGACGCGGCCGCCCGGGAAGCAGACTTGCCCGGCATGGGAGGACAGCGTCCCGGTGCGCTTGGTGAGCAGCACGCCCGGATTGGCGCCGTGCATGATCGGCACCAGCACGGCGGCGGCCACCAGCGGCCCAGCCGCGAGGCCTTCCGCCTCCGCCGACCCGGCGACCGGGGCCAGCGCGTCCAGTTCGGTCTCCGGCACGGTGCCATCGCGCAACGGGGCTCGCAGGCGGGCGCGTAATTCGGTGAGGTCGACGCTGAGGTCCACGCCGGGTCAGCCCTCGCAGGCCGGCAGGTCGCCCAGCGAGAAGAAGCGGCCGCAGCTCCACACGCCCAGGACCTTGCGGCCGCGCAGCATGCCCGGGACGGCCAGCGCCACCAGTTCGTAGTACACCGCGCGGGCGATGCGGGCCTCCACCGGCGCAGCGCCAACGCCATCGCGCACGTGCAGGTAGGGCGTGGGTTCGCAGGTCAGCACGTCGTGCTTGACGCGGATCGGGTGCTGCGGCCCGGCGGTGACCATCTGGTCGACGTTGGTGCGAAAGCTCAGCACCTGGTCCCGCTCATCACCGGTCCAGTGCAGCTCGACGGCGACGAACGGGGCATCCTCCACCTCGATCTTGCCGCGCTCCACCGGCGTCTCGAGCCAGAAACTGCCGTCGCTCTCGCGCTTGAGCACGCCCGAGAACAGGCAGATCAATTCCTTCCTGTTAATCGGGCTGCCACGATACAGCCATGTGCCATCGCGCTTGATGAGGAACGGCAAATCCCCGCATTCGATCCGGGGACGCACCTGGCTGCACTCGCCGCGCCGCGTTGACGCCTTACTCACAGTCGGAATGGGACCAAACGCGCCATAGTCCCTAACTGGTCCATCTTGACCGTGATGAAATGCAATTGGCGGCATGGCCTTGTTCACAACCTGCTCTCCGCCCAACCGAACTGCTGTAACTGCAAGCGGATATAGGTAGCATCCCCCTCACGATGGAAGCCCTCCCCGCCATATCGGCTGCTCGTTGGCGCGTCCGCCTGGTTTGGCGGCCCGTTTCGGCCGGCGGGCCACTTGCCCATCCGCATCGCATCACCAGCAGGAGTTCCATTCGGGCATGTCCATGATCGCCGGTGACACCCTGGTGTCCGAAATGGAGGGGCTGGCCGCACGCGTGGCACAGGCCCGCAGCGAGATCGGCCGCGTGATCTTCGGGCAGGAGCAGGTGGTCGACGAGGTGCTGATCTGCCTGCTGTCGGGCGGCCACGTGCTGCTGGTAGGCGCGCCCGGGTTGGGCAAGACGCTGCTGGTGGAAACGCTCGGCACGGTGCTCGGCCTGCAGTCCAAGCGCGTGCAGTTCACGCCGGACCTGATGCCGGCCGACATCACCGGGTCCGAGGTGCTGGACGAGGATGCGTCGGGCCGGCGCTCGTTCCGCTTCGTACCCGGGCCGGTATTCTGCCAGTTGCTGATGGCTGACGAGATCAACCGCGCCAGCCCGCGCACCCAGTCCGCGCTGCTGCAGGCGATGGCGGAGGGCCGGGTGGCGGTGGCAGGCGTGGACCACCCATTGCCGCGGCCGTTCCATGTGCTGGCGACGCAGAACCCGATCGAACAGGAAGGCACCTACCCGCTGCCGGAAGCGCAGTTGGACCGGTTCCTGCTGCAGGTGGACGTGGCCTACCCCAATGCCGCCAACGAGCGCGCGATGCTGCTCGCCACCACCGGGGCGCAGGTGGCGCGGGCCCGTTCGGTGCTGAACGGCGAGGAGCTGATGGCGGCGCAGGGGCTGATCCGCCGCATGCCGGTGGGGGAGAGCGTGGTGGACGCCATCCTGGCCCTGGTGCGCGGCGCCCGGCCTGACACGGCGGCCAACGACACGGTGCGCCAGCATGTCGCCTGGGGACCGGGACCGCGCGCCGCCCAGGCGCTGATGCTGGCCACAAGGGCGCGTGCGCTGCTGGACGGCCGCGTGTCGCCCTCGCTGGACGACGTGGCCGAGCTGGCCCAGCCGGTGCTGCGGCATCGTATGGCGCTGAACTTCTCCGCCCGGGCAGAAGGCGTCGTGATGCGGGACGTGATCGACGGCTTGGTGAAGCGCCTTTGAAGGCAAGCGCGCTGCCCGACACCGTCCGCGCCTTCCTGCAGCCGGTGCTGCGGGCGGAAGCGCTGGGGTCCAAGCTGCCGGCGCTGCTGGTGGCGGCGGAACGGGTGGCGGCGACGGTGGCGCAGGGGGTGCATGGGCGGCGCCGGGTCGGCCAGGGCGACAGTTTCTGGCAGTTCCGGCCGTATCAGCTGGGGGACGCGCCGGGCCGGATCGACTGGCGGCAATCGGCCAAGTCCGCCCGCACCTTCGTGCGCGAAACCGAGTGGGAGGCGGCGCAGACGGTGCATCTGTGGCGCGACGGCTCGGCCTCGATGCGGTGGCGCTCGGGCACGGCGGTGCCGCAGAAGCTGGAGCGGGCCGAGTTGCTGCTGCTGGCGCTGGCCTCGCTGCTGCTGCGCGGAGGGGAGCGGGTGCGCCTGCTCGGGGTGCGCAGCCGGGGCTCGCTGGCGGCCATGGCGTCCGAGCTGGAGGCGCTGCCGGCGAGCGGCGTGCCGGTCCATGCGGCGGTGCCGGCGCATGGCTGGGTGGTGCTGATTGGGGACTTCCTGCAGCCGCTCGAGGACATCCGCGCCAGCATCGACGCGCTGGCCGGCATCCCGGTGCGCGGCCACCTGCTGCAGGTGCTCGACCCGGCGGAGGCGCTGCTGCCCTATAGCGGCCGGGTGCGGTTCCGCGGCGTAGAGGCGGATGGCGAGACGCTGGTGCCGCAGGTGGAGGGCATCCGGGACGCCTATGCCGCGGCCCTGGCGGCGCAGCAGGACGGGCTGAAGGCGCTGTGCCGCGCCGCCGGCTGGGGCTTTGCCACCCACCGCACCGACGCGCCGCCCGAACGCGCACTGCTGGGGCTCTACACCGCCCTGAGCGGCGTCGCTTGATCTTCGCCGCGCCCTGGGTGCTCGGCGCATTGGTGGTGCTACCGGCGCTATGGTGGCTGCTGCGGGTGACGCCGCCGTCGCCGCGGGTGCAGGATTTCCCGGCCATCCGCCTGCTCGTCGGGCTGCGGGCGCGCGAGGAGACCGCCGCCCGCACCCCCCTCTGGCTGCTGCTGCTGCGCACGGTCGCGGCCGCGCTGCTGATCCTGGGCCTGGCCCGCCCGGTGCTGGACGCGGCCGCCGCACTGCCCGGCAGCGGTCCGCTGGTGCTGGTGCTGGACAATGGTTGGGGGGCCGCCGCCGACTGGGGCACCCGCATGGCCGCCGCCAACGCCGCCATCGAGCGGGCCGAGCGCGCCGGCCGGCCGGTGGCACTGCTCACCACCGCGCGGTCGGGGCAGAACGTGGCACCCCTGCTCACCCCCGCCATGCCCGGCGCGGACATCCGCTCCCGCCTGGCCGCGCTGCATCCGGAGGCCTGGCCGCCCGACCACGCCGCCGCCGCCCACGCGCTGGCCGGCGAACATGGCAGCGTGGTCTACATCTCGGACGGGCTGGCCTCGGGCGGGGACGACGCGTTGGCCGCCGCCCTGCGCGAGGTGGGCCCGGTGACCGAGATCGCGCCCGGTGCGCCCGACGCGCGCGTGCTGCTGCCGCCCCGCAGCGAGGCCGACCGGGTGGTGGCCCGCGCCGCGCTGTTGCCGCAGCCCGCGCCGGTGGACCTCGCGGTGCTGGCGCAGAGCGGTGACGGCCGCACCCTGGCGCGCGCCACGGCGCATGTGCCCCCGGGCGCGGCGACGGCGGAGCTGCCGATCGTGCTGCCGCCGGAGCTGCGCAACCGCTTGACCAGGCTGGTGATCGAGGGCCCGGCGAGTGCGGCCAGCGTGTTCCTGCTGGACGAGGGGTTCCGCCGGCGCCCGGTCGGCCTGGTGACCGCCGAGGCCGGGGCCGACACGCCGCTGGTGGGCTCGCTGTATTACCTCGAGCAGGCGCTCGCCCCGTTCACCGAGCTGCGCAAGGGCGACCTGCACACGCTGCTGTCGCGCGACATCGCGGTGATCGTGTTGGCCGACCGTCCGCTGACCCAGGCGGAGGCGCCGGAGTTGGCGGCCTGGGTGGAAAAGGGCGGGCTGCTGCTGCGCTTCGCCGGGCCACGCACCGCCGAGCCGCAGGACGAGATCGGCGAGGCGCCCATGCCCGACCCGCTGCTGCCGGAACGCCTGCTGGCGGAGGATCGGCAATTGGGCGGCGCGCTGTCGTGGAGCCAGCCGGCGCGGCTCGCGGCGTTTCCGGCCAGCTCGCCCTTCGCCGGCTTGGCCGTGCCACAGGAGGTGACCGTGAACCGCCAGGTGTTGGCTGAACCCTCATTGCAGCTCAGCGACCACACCTGGGCCCGGCTGGTGGACGGCACGCCGTTGGTGACGGAAGCGCCGCGCGGGGCCGGGCGCGTGGTGCTGTTCCACGTCACGGCCAACGCCGACTGGTCCAACCTGCCGCTGTCCGGCCTGTTCCCCGCCATGCTGCGCCGCCTGGTGGCGCTGTCGGCCGGCGTGTCGGGCGCGCCCGACACGGGGCCGCTGAGCCCCGCGGAAGCGCTGGACGGCTTCGGCGTGCTCGGAACGCCACCGCCGGCTGCCACCGGGTTGGCGGGCACCGCGTTCGCCACCACAGCGGTCTCGCCGCAGCATCCGCCGGGGCTTTACGGGCCGGAGGCGGGGCGCCGTGCGCTGAACCTGAGCAACGCCATGCCGCCGTTGGCCGCCGTCAGCCTGGTTCCGGGCGCCGCCCAGCAGACGCTCTACGGTGGCAGCCGCGAGCGCGCCATCGGGCCCTGGCTGGTGGCGGCCGGGCTGGCGCTGCTCGCGCTGGACCTGCTGCTGGCCTTGCGCCTGCGCGGCCTGTTGCGCCCGGCGCTGGCAGCCGCGCTGCTGCTCCTGCTGGTGCCGGCGGCGGGCCATGCGCAGCTTCCCTCGCCGCCGTGGAAGGCCGCGCTCGAGACCCGGCTGGCCTACATCGTCTCCGGCGACCCGGCGGTGGACGACGTGGCGCGCGCCGGGCTGGCCGGGCTGTCCGCCTACGTCAACGCGCGCACCGCGGCCCATCTGGGCGACCCTTCGGGCGTCACCCCCGGCACCGACGACCTCAGTTTCTACCCGCTGCTCTACTGGCCGGTGGCCTCGAACCAGCCACCCAACCCGGCGGCGATCGAGGCGCTCAACGCCTTCATGCGCGACGGCGGCATCATCGTGATCGACAGCCGCGGCGACTCCTCGGCGCTGCGCACGGCCGCGGTCGGGCTGTCCATCCCGCCGCTCACGCCGCTCACCACGGAGCACGTGCTGTCGCGCGCATTCTACCTGCTAAGCGAATACCCCGGGCGCACCGCCGGCGACACGGTCTGGGTGCAGCGCCAGGGGGACCGCAGCAACGACGACGTGAGCCCGGTCGTGATCGGCAGCAACGACTGGGCGTCCGCCTGGGCGGTGGACAGCACGGGGCACAGCCTGGTCGAGTTGGACGGCGGGCCACGGCAACGCACGCTCGCCTACCGCTTCGGGGTGAACCTGGTGATGTACGCGCTGACCGGGAACTATAAGGGAGACCAGGTGCACGTGCCGCACATCCTGGAACGGCTTGGTCAGTAAGGTGGCACCCTAGCGATGCAGGCGATCAGCGCGATCCGGTTCGTTCCCACCCTGCCCTGGCCATTGCTGGCGGGCCTGGCGGTGCTGTGCGCGCTGGCGCTGGCCCCGGCGCTGTGGCGGCGCGCGCGCGGCTCGCTGCTGCGCATGCTGTCCTTCGCCGTGGTGCTGCTCTGGCTGGCCGGCCCGCGCCTGGTGCAGGAAACCCGCGACCCGCTGAACGACGTCGCGGTGATGGTGGTGGACAAGTCCGACTCGATGGGCGTGGCCAACCGCGGCGCGCTGGTGGACGCGGCGGCCGCCAAGCTCACCGCAGAGGCGGCGCAAATCCCCGGGCTCGACCTGCGCGCGGTCACCGTGCCAGAGGCTGGGCATGACGGCACGCGGCTGTTCACCGCGCTCGACCGCACCCTGGCCGACATCCCGCGCTCGCGGCTCGCGGGCGTGCTGATGCTGACCGACGGCCAGGTGCACGACATCCCGGCCAACCCGCCGCCGGCGCCCTTGCACGTGCTGCTGCCCGCCGCGGGGGAGCAGACCGACCGCCGCATCCGCGTGATCGAGGCGCCGGCTTATGGCATCGTCGGCAAGTCCGTGACGTTGCGGGTGGCGGTCGACGACCTGGGCGCCAACGACGCCGGCGCCACCGCCACGCTCACCATCCGCCGCGACGGCGACCCGCCGCAGGTGATGCGGGTGCCGGTGGGGGAGGTGCAGCCGGTGGAGGTGCCGATCACCCGCGCCGGGCCGACCGTGCTGGAACTGACCGCGGCACCGCTGCCGGGCGAGGTGAGCGACCTCAACAACCACGCCGTGGTGTCGATCAACGGCGTGCGGGACCGCCTGCGCGTGCTGCTGGTGTCGGGCGAGCCGCATGCCGGGGAGCGCACCTGGCGCCGCCTGCTGAAGGCCGACCCGGCGGTCGACCTGGTGCATTTCACCATCCTGCGCCCGCCGGAAAAGGACGACATGACGCCGCTCAACGAGTTGGCGCTGATCGCCTTCCCGGTGCGCGAGCTGTTCCAGGTCAAGATCAAGGAGTTCGACCTGATCATCCTGGACCGGTTCTCCAACCGCGGCATCCTGCCGGCGCCGTACCTGCGCAACATCGCCGACTATGTGCGGGACGGTGGCGCGCTGCTGCTGTCGGTGGGGCCGGAGTTCAGCGGGCCGTCGTCCCTGGCCTACAGCCCGCTCGCCCCGGTGCTGCCAGCCGACCCGCTGAGCGGCGGGGCGAGCACGCTGGACGGCCCGTTCCGCCCGCTGGTGACCGCGCTGGGCGAGCGCCACCCGGTGACGGCCGGGCTGCCGGGCGACAAGCCAGGCGGGGCGCCGAGCTGGGGGCAGTGGTATCGCCGCTTGCAGCCGAGCAGCTCGCGCGGCCAGGCCGTGATGAGCGGGCCGGACGGGCAGCCGCTGCTGCTGCTGGACCGGGTCGGGCAAGGGCGCACCGCGCTGCTGCTGTCGGACCAGATCTGGCTGTGGTCGCGCGACCACCAGGGCGGTGGGCCGCAAGCCGAGCTGCTGCGGCGCACGGCGCATTGGCTGATGAAGGAGCCGGCGCTCGAGGAGGAGGCGCTGAACGCGTCCATCAGCGAGGCGACGCTGCACGTGGAGCGGCGCACCACCACCGACGGGCCGCCGCCGCCGATCACCGTCACCTCGCCCGGCGGGCAGGCCACCACGCTCACGCTGCAGGCCGAGGGACCAGGCCGGGCCGCAGCGTCGATGCCTGCGGCGGACCCGGGCGTATGGCGCGCCAGCGACGGGGCGCGCACCGCCTTTGCCGCCGCCGGCACTGCCAATCCGCTCGAGATCGCCGACCTGCGCGCCTCCGCCGAGCATATCGGCCCGATCGCGCGCGCGTCCGGCGGCAGCGTGCATTGGCTGGAGCCGTCCGGCGCGCCGGAGCTGCGCATGGTGGACGCGGACCGCGCCGCCTCGGGCAGCGGCTGGATCGGGCTGCGGCGCAACCGCGACCACATCGTGACCGGGCTGGACGCCATTCCGCTCCTGCCGAGCTGGGCGGCGCTGCCGTTGCTGCTCGGCCTGATCCTGGTGGCGTGGCGGCGCGAGGGGGCTGGCTGACGGATCGCGGCCAAGCAAATCAGTGCGCTACAAAAGAAAACTCCACCACCACCTCAAGTTTTCTTGGTGGCCGTCGCGTCTCCCGCTATACCTTGACGCGACTCGGGGAGGAGAGGCTGCCATGAACCGTTTTTATCAGGCAATGGCGTGTGCCGCCTTGCTGGTGGGGGTGCCCGCGATGGCGCAAGCGCAGGGCGCGCAGCAGGAGCTGGTCGACCGCTCCACCCTGGCGGCGCAGGACATGCTGAATGACCACGACGGGCGGGACGCGCAGAACGTGTTGCGGCACGCCCGCGCCGCAATGATCTGTCCGCGCGTGTTCCGGGCCGGCTTCCTGTTCGGGGCCCAGGGCGGCGCCTGCGTGCTGGTGGCGCGCGATGGCAGCGGCTCGTGGTCGTCGCCGGCGTTCTACACCATCGCCGCCGGGTCGTTCGGCTTTCAGGCCGGGCTGCAGGATAGCGAGCTGATGCTGATGATCCTGACCGAACGCGGCCTGCGCGCGGTGCTGGACGACCAGTTCAAGCTAGGGGCGGACGCGGGGGCGGTGTTCGTGCAGTGGGGCGGCGGCGTCGAGGGCGACACGACGACGGCGGTGGGGGCGGACATCGTGGGCTTCACCCGCTCGCGCGGCCTGTTTGCCGGCATCTCGCTGTCGGGCAGCATCATGGCCAGCGACAGCCAGGCGAACCGCGCCTATTACGGCCGCGAAGAGGCAGCCCAGCAGGTGGTGATCTCGATGGAGGCCAACAACCCGGGCGCCGCGCCGCTGCGTGAGGTGCTGAGCCACTATGGCAGCCTGCCGCCGCCGCCCATGCCGTTGGCGGCCGGGCCGGCGCCGGTGCAGTCGGCCGCGCTGCCGCCGCCGTCGCCCTACGCGCAGATCACCCGCCAGCCGCTCCCACCGCCGCCCACCTCTCCGATGCGCTACTAGAGCATGACCGCATCAAGTTAAGTCACTTGATCGGTAAACATGCTCGCCAAAACAAACAGCTAGACTATGACCGGCAACTCTATCTGAGCCGGTCTTGGTCTAGCAGGCTGCTGAACAAAGCTGACGGTGGAGGATGGTCATCTCCGGCCGGCTTTTTTCATGTTTTACCGTGGCCGTTTTGCGCTGGGCTCTGGTTGTGCAGAGCCATTCGGCGCTGCTTGCCGGGTGCCGAACACCGATCACGCGGGCCTTCCCGTCAGCAGCCTAGGCAGGCGGATCAGGTTGTAGGCAGTGACAGCGAGGTCGAATTGCCAACCGACCCGTTCGCGGCCGCGATGCTTGGTCTGTCGTAATCCGGCCGCCCCTTTGATCCAGCCGAACACCTCTTCAATCCGCTTGCGCGTCCGCTGGCTTGCGGCATAGCCCGCATGCCGCATCGTGCGCCCATCCACGCCCGAGCCGCGCCGGACACCCAGCTTCGACACCCGGCCATCGACCGCGACATGCGGCGTGACCCGGCGCGCCCGCAATGCGGCGATGAAGCCGGCAACGTCATAGCCCTTGTCCGCGCCCAACGTGATCCGGCGGCCCGGCGCCACCCTGTCCACTAAGGCAAGGGCCGCGTCGCGTTCGGCCGTGCCGGTCGCGTGGGTCAGGCAGCTCTGGGCGACAAGCCCGTTGCGGTTCTCCATCAGCACATGACCCGCATACGCCATGATGCTGGCCTGTCCGTCCGACTTGCGCGCCAACCGGGCATCGGGGTCGGTGATGCTGGCATGCGTCTCGTTGCTGCGCTTCTGGCCTCGCCAGTTGCGCTCGGCGTTGCGGCCCGATGGCGGCGCGTCCGGGCCATCGCCGGGCGGCGGCTCGGCGTTGGAGCCGGGTTTCGGCTGGAACGACTTATGGCTGGCCCAGGCCTGGATGAGCGTGCCGTCGACCGAGAAGTGCTCGTGCGACATAAGCGCCTTGATCCGAGGCTGCGCGACCACGGCCGCAAGCAGGCGTTGGGCCACGTCGCCGTCCAGCAGGCGGTCGCGGTTCTTGCTGAACGTGCTTGCATCCCACATCGGCGCATCCATCGACAGCCCGACGAACCAGCGGAACAGCAGGTTATAGTCCAGTTGCTCCATCAATTGACGCTCGGACCGGATGGAATAGAACGCCTGCAACAGCAGCGCCCGCAACAGCTTCTCGGGCGCAATGCCGGGGCGGCCTACCCGCGCATACAGCCGATCAAACTCCGGCGACAACACGTCGAGAGCCTCGTCCACCACGGCGCGGATCAGCCGCAACGGATGGTCGGGCGGCACGCGAGCCTCGCAACTCACGTAGCTGAACAAGGCCCCAGTCTGCTCGTCGCCGCCCCGCATCGTCGTTCTCCGCTGCTAGCGCAGCGAATCACAATCAACGACAACCGGCGAGGAGTTTTTCAGCAGCCTGCTAGCGCAATCTCGCTCGCGTCATTCCGCCGGGTCTGGGTCAGGGAGCGTATCGGCAACCGGCTCATGGGCAGGCGGATCGTGGTCCACGCCGTTGGCGTGCGCCGGCAAGGGGGTGAGCGGCTGCGCTTGCAACTGGGCGGCGGCGAGTTGCCGGCGGAGCAGGTCGATCTCCTGCCGCAACGCCTCGCTCGGGTCGGGCTCGGCCGCGGCTGGCGGAGGCGTCGCTTCCCCTTCCGACACAGCGCCCTGACCCGGGCGGTAGAACGGCGAGAACAGGCTCATCGCGCGCTCCATCATCGCCATGTTCTGCCGGCTGACCTCCTGGATGCCGGGAAACGGGAAGAAATTGCCCATGGTCTGCTGCATCGCCGAGCGCATCTGCTCCTGCTGCACCGCGAACGAGGTCAGCGCCTGCTCCAGGTAGGCCGGCACGAGCTGCTGCATGCTGTCGCCGTAGAAGCCGATGATCTGGCGCAGGAACGCCGTCGGCAGGATCGCGCGGCCCTTGCTTTCCTCGTCCACGATGATCTGGGTCAGCACGCCGCGGGTGATGTCCTCGCCGGTCTTGGCGTCATAGACCACGAAGTCGCGGCCGACGCGGATCATGCCGGCCAGGCTATCGAGCGTGATGTAACTGGAACTCTCGGTGTTGTAGAGGCGGCGATTGGCGTATTTCTTCACCACGACCGGAGCCTGCGGTGGCGTCTGCTCGGTCGTTGGGGGGTCGGGAACTGACATTTTTATCCTCCATTTATGACAATGCTAGCACGGTCTGGCGCGCCGGGCGTAGTGCTACGATTCTGTGACAAACTGACTGCGTTGGCGCAAAGCGGAGGTTCGCCCGGCCATGGACGGCGCTTTCAACCCAGACGATTGGATCACCATTTGGCAGAGCGAAATGGCCGCCCGCGCCGTCGACCGCGAGTCGCACGAGTTCATCACCCGCTACGCCCAGAGCTGGATCGGCCTGGCGCGTGACGCTGCCCGATCCGCGCCCGGGGGGAATGACGGACCGGCCGGACGCGCCGGCCCCGATGCAGCGGATGGGCCCGCGCCCCTTGGCCTTGCACCTGATGCTGTCCGGGATGGACTGGAGCAGCTCCGCCGCCAGCTCGAAGCCATCCAGCGCGGCCCCGCCGGCAGCGCCTGACGCAGGCTTCGTCGCCGGGGTCGCCGCCTACCGCCGCCACCCCTACCAGCGCCGACTGCCGGACCCGCCGACGCGCTGGGCGGAGGGGCAGACCCGCATGCTCGACTATGGCGGCAGCGGTTCGCTGGTGCTGGTGGTGCCGAGCCTGATCAACCGCGCCTATGTGCTGGATTTGGCGCCGGAGCGCTCGTTGCTGCGGCACCTGTCCGCCAATGGGGCCCACCCGCTGCTGCTGGACTGGGGCTGGCCCGGCGCCGAAGAACGCCAGTTCGGCCTGGCCGAGTACGTGCTGCGGCTGGAACGCGCCCTCGCCACCCTGACCGCGCCGGCGGTGCTGCTGGGCTACTGCATGGGCGGGCTGTTGGCGCTGGCGGCCGCCTTGCGCCAGCCTGGCCAGGTGCAGGCCCTGGCGCTGCTCGCCACGCCGTGGGACTTCCACGTCGGCGCGCTGCACACGGTGAGCGCCGCGATGACGCTGGGGCAGCAAGCGGCCGTGTTGCCGGCGGGCAGCACCGTTCCGGTCGACACCATCCAAGCGCTGTTCGCCCTCGCCGACCCGGCGAGCGTGGCCAAGAAATACCGCGCCTTCGCCGGCCTCGACCCCAATAGCGAGCGGGCGCGCATGTTCGTGGCGCTGGAGGACTGGCTGGCCGACGGCGTGCCGCTCGCCGCGCGGGCCGCGCAGGAATGCTTCCAGTCCTGGTATGGCGAGAACACGCCGGGCCAGGGGCGCTGGCGCGTGGCCGACACGCTGGTGGCGCCGGCCGACCTGCGCATGCCGGTTCTGATCGCCCTGCCCGCGCATGACCGCATCGTGCCGCCGCAGAGTGCCGCCGCGCTTGCCGGGCTGATCCGGTCGGCGCGGCTGCTGCATCCTGCGGCGGGCCATATCGGCATGGTGGCGGGCGGGCGCGCGCGCGAGCAGCTCTGGCAGCCGCTGACGGACTGGCTGCGGGCGCTGTGACGCACTATCTTCGGCGTCAAAACAGCGGGAATGCAGTTCCATGTCCACTTCCATCGGCGACGACATCGTCATCGTTTCGGCCGCGCGCACTCCGGTCGGCAGCTTCAACGGCGTGTTTGGCTCCGTTGCGGCCCATGTGCTCGGCACGGATGCGCTGAAGGCGGCGATGGAGCGGGCGCGGCTCGAGCCTGGCGACGTGGACGAGGTGATCCTTGGCCAAATCCTCACCGCAGCGCAGGGGCAGAACCCGGCGCGGCAGGCGGCCATCGCGGCCGGCATCCCGGAGAGCAAGACGGCGTTCGGCATCAACCAGGTGTGCGGCTCCGGCCTGCGCGCGGTGGCGCTGGCGGCGCAGCAGGTCCGCACCGGCGAGAGCGCCATCGTGATCGCCGGCGGGCAGGAGAGCATGAGCCTGTCGCCGCACGCCGCCTACCTGCGCGCAGGGCAGAAGATGGGCGACTTCGCCATGGTCGACACCATGATGAAGGACGGGCTGATCGACGCCTTCCACGGCTACGCGATGGGCAACACGGCCGAAAACGTCGCCA
Source organism: Acetobacteraceae bacterium (assembly GCA_965199105.1). Taxonomy (GTDB): domain Bacteria; phylum Pseudomonadota; class Alphaproteobacteria; order Acetobacterales; family Acetobacteraceae; genus LMUY01. Next base: position 4,372,256 of record CBDAQO010000002.1, read on the forward strand.
AGCAATACCAGATCACCCGCGACGACCAGGACAGCTACGCCGACCGGTCGCAGCAGAAGGCGTCCCGCGCGCAGCAGGAGGGGCGGTTCAAGGACGAGATCGTCCCCGTGACGGTGAAGGGGCGCAAGAGCGACACGGTGGTGAGCGAGGACGAATACATCCGTCACGACAGCAGCATGGAGAAGATGGCCAAGCTGCGGCCGGCCTTCGTGAAGGACGGCACCGTCACCGCCGGCAATGCCAGCGGGATCAATGATGGCGCGGCCGCGCTGGTGGTGATGAGCGCCGCCGAGGCCGCCCGCCGCGGCCTCACCCCGCTGGCGCGCATCGCCTCCTTCGCCACCGCCGGCGTCGACCCGGCGTTGATGGGCACCGGGCCGATCCCCGCCAGCCGCAAGGCGCTGCAGCGGGCCGGCTGGCAGGCGGCCGACCTCGACCTGATCGAGGCCAACGAGGCGTTCGCCGCCCAGGCCTGCGCGGTCAACAAGGACCTCGGCTGGGACACCGACCGGGTGAACGTGAACGGCGGCGCCATCGCCATCGGCCACCCGATCGGCGCCTCGGGCGCGCGCGTGCTGGTCACCCTGCTGCACGAGATGGCGCGGCGGGACGTGCACAAGGGGTTGGCCACGCTGTGCATCGGCGGCGGCATGGGCGTCGCCATGTGCCTGGAGCGGTAATCGACCGAAGTCCGTTGCGCTCCGCCCAGCGCCCGGCGAGGATGCAAGGGCGGCAGGCACGGCATCAAGCGCCCCGCCAAACCAACACGGAGGAGATGTCATGGCACGAGTAGCCCTGGTCACTGGCGGCACCCGCGGCATCGGCGAGGCGATCAGCGCGGCGCTCAAGGCCGCCGGCCGCACCGTGGTGGCCAGCTACGTCGGCAACGAGCAGGCGGCGACCAGCTTCAGCCAGGCGCAGGGCATCGCCGTGCTGCGGTTCGACGCCAGCGACTTCGCGGCCTGCGAGGCGGCGGTGCAGCAGATCCACGAGCAGCACGGGCCGATCGAAATCCTGGTGAACAACGCCGGGATCACGCGTGACGGCACCATGAGCCGCATGAGCCGCGACATGTGGGACGCCGTGATGGATACCAATCTCGGCTCCTGCTTCAACCTGTGCAAACTGACCTTCGATGCGATGCGCAAGGCGAAGTTCGGCCGGGTGGTGAACATCGGCTCGATCAATGGGCAGGCCGGGCAGTATGGCCAGGTGAACTACGCGGCGGCCAAGTCCGGCATCCACGGCTTCACCAAGGCGCTGGCGCAAGAGGGCGCGCGCTACGGCATTACGGTGAACGCGATCGCGCCGGGATATGTGGACACCGAGATGGTGCGCGCGGTGCCGCCGGACGTGCTGGAGAAGATCGTGGCGCGCATCCCGATGGGCCGGCTGGGCCAGGCGAGCGACATCGCCCGCGGGGTGGCGTTCCTGACCGGGGACGACGCGGACTTCATCACCGGGTCGACGCTGTCGATCAACGGCGGGCAGCACATGTACTAGTGTCCTGCTCGTCTCCGAAGTCCATCGCAAGGGTGACGAACTTCGGAGGCAGGACACTAGAGCATGACCGCATCAAGTGAAGTCACTTGATTGGTAAACATGCTCGCCAAAACAAGGAGCTAGACCATGACCGGCGACTCTATCTGAGCCGGTCTTGGTCTAGGGGAGTTCGGCCCTGACCCGTGGGTGGGAGAGGGCGCTGGGTTGGGGTGAGGCCTTGGCGTAGAGCGTCAGGTGCATCGGGCGGCCGCGGGAGTAGTTGAAGCCGTCCACCACGGCCAGCGCGCGGGTGGCGCAGCCCAGGCGGGCGGCCTCGGCCTGGAAGGCGGCGGCGTCGCGCGTGTCTACCAGGGCGGTGGCGGCTTGGCCGCGGGCGAGGTCGTCGGCGCCTGCTGCGGCGTCGGGCGCCATGAGCGTGGCGGTGCCGGCCAGGAACATCAGGCTCGGCTCGTGGAACCCCACTGCGGCCAGCGGTTCACCGCCCAGCCCGGCGGCCAGCAGGTCGTGCTCCACCTGCGGCGCGATCCAGAGCGGGGCCAAGTGCGGCAGCTCCCAGCCGAGCACGCCCAGCGTGAACAAGGGCGCGGCGGCGAGGGCGAGCGTGGGCCTGGGCTGCAGGGCGAGCCAGCCGAGCAGCACGGTCGCGAGCAGGGCCGGCGCGGCGAGCAGCAGGCTGGCGTGCAGCACCACCGGCAACGCCACCGCGCCGACAGCCAGCACGGCCGCCGCAACCACAGTGACGCCCTGTGCCACGCGGCGCCAAGCCGTGGCTGAGGTCGGCAGGGCGCGGGCGGCCAGCAGGAACAGCGCGGGGTAGAGCGGCAGCGTGTAGTGCGGCAGCTTGGTGGGCACCGCCTCGAACACGATCCAGGACGGCACCAGCCAGGCCAGCAGCACGCTCACCGCCGGGTCCCGCCGCTCGCGCCACCAGCGCGGAACGCCAAGCAAGACGGGCAAGGTGGCGGGGAACGCCAGCAGCGGCAGCAGCAGCAGATGCAGGCCGGGCGGGGCGCCATGCGCGTCGTCCCCGCTGGCGAGCTTGCGGCCGAGGTCGCCGCCGACCGCGTCGCTGAAGAAGGCGCCATGGGTAGCCAGGCCGATGGCGGCGAACCAGGGCAGCACCACCAGCAGCATCAGGCCGACCCCGGCCACCGGCCGCAGCGCCAGCAGCCAGCGGCCGCGCCGCTGCGCCAGCGAGAGCGCCAGCGCGGCCAGGCCGGCGACCATGGGTGTGATCGGGCCCTTGAGCAGGATGCCGAGCCCCATCGCCAGCCAGAACAACGCCGCCTGCCACCATGCCACCGTCTGGCGCAGGGCAGCGCGCACCAGCACCGCCATCGCGACCGTGGTGGCGCCGAGCAGCGCGGCGTCGGTCTTGGCGAGGTGGCTTTCCACCACCAGAAGCACGCTGGCTGCCAGCATGGCCGCCGCCAGCAGCGCCGCCCGGCGGTCCCCCAGCGCCAGCCCGATCTCGTAGGTGGCCAGCACCGCGACCAGGCCACCCAGCATCGAGGGCAGGCGATACGGCCAAATCGGGTTCGCCGCCGCCCAGCCCAGCGCCTGCGCTGCGCGCACGAATGGCACCTGCAGCCAGTAGATGCCGATCGGCTTGCGGTTGCGCGGCTCCTGGCCGTTCATGATGCGGACGTAGTCGCCGGTCTCGATCATCTGCTTGCTGGCCTGGGCGAAGCGGCTTTCGTCGCGGTCGGTCGGCGGCAGCGTGAGCAGGCCCGGCAGCCAGGTGAGCAGGCAGAAGGCCAGGAGCAGCCACCGGGGTCGGCTGGTGTCGAGCAGGTCCATGGCGGCGCGCTCTAGCATGCCCCCCCGATCCGCGCCATGAAGCGCGCCCATGCCCCAGCCAGCCCCTCCTCCCGCTCATCGCGCCGACCCGACCCGCGAGGGCGCGTTCGACCTGCTCGCCGCAGTGCTGGGGCATGGCCGCACGCTGGAGGAGGCGCTGGCCGCCCTGCCCCAGGGCGAACCGCGGGACCGCTCGGCCGCGCACCGGCTGGCCGCCGCCGTGCTGCGCCGCGCCGGCTCGCTGGACGCGGGGCTCGAGCCGTTCCTGCGCCGCGGCCCGCCCGACCCGGTGCGCCACATCCTGCGCATCGGCGCGGCGCAGTTGCTGCTGCTGGACACGCCCGCCCATGCCGCGGTGGCGACCGGGGTGGCGCTGGCCCGGGCGCGCGGCTTGGCGCCGTTCACCGGGCTGGTGAACGCGGTGTTGCGCCGGGTCGCGGCGGCCGGGGCGGTGGCGCTGGAGGATGTGGACGCCCCGCGGCTGGACACGCCCGGCTGGCTATGGACGAGCTGGGGAGCGGACGCCCGCGCCATCGCCACCGCGCACCAGACCGAAGCGCCGCTCGACCTCACCCTGCGCGCGCCGGGTCTGCAAGAGGGCGAGGCGCTGCTGGAAGGCGAGGCGCTGCCCACCGGCTCGCTGCGCCTGCCGGCCGGAACCCGCGTGACCGACCTGCCCGGCTATGCCGACGGCGCGTTCTGGGTGCAGGACGCCGCCGCCACGCTGCCCGCCCGCCTGCTCGCCGCCAGCCCGGGCGAGCACGTGCTGGACCTTTGCGCGGCGCCGGGCGGCAAGACGGCCCAGCTCGCCGCCACGGGCGCCAGCGTGACCGCACTCGACCGGGACGCGGCCCGGCTGGTCCGGCTGCACGAGAACCTGGCTCGGCTGGCGCTGGCGGCCGAGGTGGTGCAGGCCGACGCCCTCGCCTGGCGCCCGCCCGCCCTGGTGGACGCGGTGCTGCTCGACGCACCCTGCAGCGCCACCGGCACCATCCGGCGCCACCCCGACATCCCGCATCTGCGCCGCCAGCGGGACGTGGAGGAGCTGGCCGTGCAGCAGGCGGCGCTGATCCGCAGCGCGGCGTCCATGCTGCGGCCGGGCGGGCGGCTGGTGTATGCGGTGTGTTCGCTGCAGCCGGAGGAGGGCGCCGGGCAATGCGCGGCGGCGCTGGCGTGCGGCCTGGCGCCGGCCCCGTTCACCGCTATGGAGCTCGCCGCCCTGCCCGAGGCGCTCACCCCAGACGGCTGTGTGCGGACGCATCCGGGGCTGTGGCCGGAGCGCGGCGGGATGGACGGGTTTTTCATCGCCCGCTTCACCCGGCGCTGATCCCTCGCTTGTGCTGGCGCCAGCGCGGGCACTAGAACCTAGCCAGTATGGCAGCAACAGCACTGATCGCCCCTAGTCTGCTGGCGGCGGATTTCGGCCGCTTGCGGGACGAGGCGGTGGCGGTCGAACAAGCCGGCGCCGACTGGCTCCACCTCGACATCATGGACGGCCATTTCGTCCCCAACCTGAGCTTCGGCCCCGCGGTGGTGAAAGCCGTGCGGCAGGCGGTGCGGCTGCCGTTCGACGTGCATCTGATGATCGAGCCGGCCGACCCGTTCATCGCGGCCTTCGCCGAGGCGGGTGCGGACCACATCCACGTCCACGTGGAAGCCGGGCCGCATCTGCACCGCTCGCTGCAACTGGTGCGCGCGCTGGGCAAGCGGGCTGGGGTCGCGCTCAACCCGGCCACGCCGGCCGCTTCAGTGGGCGAGGTGCTGGGCCTGGTGGACGTGATCCTGGTGATGACGGTCAACCCCGGCTTCGGCGGCCAGGCCTTCATCGAGGGCACGCTGGCCAAGATCCAAACCCTGCGCGCGATGGCGAACGAGACCGGGCGGCCCATCCACATCGTGGCCGATGGCGGCGTGACGGCGCAAACCGCGCCGCGCATCCTGGCCGCGGGGTGCGACGGGCTGGTCGCCGGCACCTCCGTCTACGGTGCGCCAGACTACCGCGCCGCCATCGCCGCCCTGCGCCCCGCGGCGTGATGGCCCCGCGATGGCTGCGCGACGCGCGGCGCGTGATGGCGCGGCTGCCCCGCCTGCACATGGGCCGCGTGCCGGACGCCCCGATGCTGCCGGTGCGCGACCTTTGGCCCGGCGACGCCAACCGCGGCGCCCGCCTGGTGAAGGGCGAGTTCGAGCTCGGCGGCGGCGTGCTGGCGCTGCGGCCCGGCGTGTGGGGCGAGACCACCGGCTCACCCGTGTTGCGCGCGGCCGCCCACGGCTTCACCTGGCTGCGCGATTTGCGGGCGCTCGGCACCGACCCGGCGCGCACCCGGGCGCGCAGCCTGCTGGCCGACTGGCTCGCTACCGCCTCCGACCCGCTGGCGCACCGTCCGGACGTGGCGGGCGCCCGGCTGGCGGCTTGGCTCGGCCATTACGACTTCTTCGCCGCCTCCGCCGACGACGCGTTCCGCCAACGCATGATGTCCCGCCTGGTGAGCGACGCGCGGGCGCTGGCGGCCAACCTGCCGGCCGAGGAGATGGACGCGCGGGCGCTGACGGCGCTGAAGGGCCTGATCGCCGCCGCCGTGGCGCTGCCCGACCAGGCCGCCTTCCTCACCCGCGCGCTGCGCTTCCTGCCGCAGGAACTGGCGCGCCAGGTGCTGCCGGATGGCTGCCATGCCGAGCGCAGCCCCGCGGCGCAGATGGCGGCGCTGCAGGACCTGGTGGAAATCCGCGCGCTGCTGCAGGCGGCCCAGGCGCAACCCCCGGCCCAGTTGGCCAACACCATCGACCGCATGGGCCCGGCCCTGCGCGCGATGCGGCACGGCGACGGCAGCCTGGCGCTGTTCAACGGCAGCAAGGAAGACGCCACGCTGCTGATCGACCAGGTGCTGGCGCAAGCCGGGCGGGCCGGGCGCTCGCCGCAAAGCCTCAGCGAGGGGGGGTTCCAGCGCATGCAGGCCGGCCGCACCGTGCTGGTGGTGGATTGCGGGCGCCCGCCGCCGCCGGGGGTGGACCGGTTCGCCCATGCCGGCACCTTGTCGCTCGAGCTATCGGTGGGGCGGGAGCGGCTGATCGTGAACTGTGGCGGCGCGCCGGCCGCCGGGCCGCAATGGCGCGACGCGACCCGGGCGACGGCCGCGCATTCCACGCTGGTGATCGCCGACACCAACTCGTCCGAGCTCAAGCTGGCCGGGCTGGGGCGGCAGCCGGAGAAGGTGGACGCGCAACGCCAGGAGGCCAACGGCGCGCATTGGCTGGAGGCGAGCCATGACGGCTACCTCAAGCCGTTCGGCGCCGTGCACCGCCGCCGGCTGTACCTGGCCGAAAGCGGCGAGGACGTGCGCGGCGAGGACGCGGTGGAGGCCGCCTCGCCGCAGCCCTACACGCTGCGCTTCCATCTCCACCCGGCGGTGAACGCCAGCCTGCAGCAGGACGGCGAGGCGGTGCTGTTCCGCCTGCCCTCGGGCGCTGGCTGGCGGCTGCGGGCGGAGGGCGCGCGGATGTCGCTGGAGGAGAGCATCTATCTCGGCGGCAACGAGCCTAAGCGCTGCGAACAGGTGGTGCTGACCGGCCACGCCGACGGCCCGCAGCAGGTGAAGTGGGCGATTTCCAAGGTCGGCTGAGCAGGGGGAGACAGCGATGAACCGCCGTTGGTTTGGCCGCATCGGGCTGCTGGCGTTGACCGCGGCACCCGGCGTGGCGCGCGCCGCCGGGCCACGCGCCCACCGCATGGTGTTCCACATCGGCAGCGACGACGTCGGCACCATGAACGAGGCGCTGAACAACATCATCAACGCCGCCGCCTACTACGCCCAGGCCGGCGAGCCGGTCGCCATCGAACTGGTGGCCAATGGCGGCGGCTACACCATGCTGCGCGAAGACCGCTCCCCGGTGAAGCAGCGCATCGCCGAGGTGCGCCGCCAATACCCGTTCGTGGTGTTCTCCGCCTGCGCCAACACCCGCCGCGGCATCGCGCAAGCGGAGCATAAGGAGGCATCCGACATCCCGGAGGTGCCGCAGGCGACCGACGTGCCGTCGGGGGTGGTGCGGTTGAGCGAGCTGCAGGAGTTAGGGTGGAGTTACATCAAGGTTTGAGGGTCGTGAGAGGGGTCTGGATCGTTTGCGGCAAGCGCTGCGAGCAGCACGTGATCGACGGGGAACGCTGCAGCAGCGACCGTTGCCTTCGTCTACCTCGCGCTGATTGGGACTTCGGTCTGGGCGGTCTATCTTGATGCGTAAAAACACCCATAGTCGTCGACGTCGATTTATGAAAGCGATGGCGCTCCCGATCTAGGCGTTAGTTTGTTCGTGGTTCTCGTCAATAATTCGAACATCGCATGGCGTAAACGCGGCAGAAGCACCGAGCAGGCAGCCAGAATGAAAGCACTCTTCTTTTCCTCACCTACCTTACCGCAAGCATTAGAAGCGATCCTTTGTTGCTTTCTGATCCATTCTCAAGACCTACCTACGACACGCGCCCGAAGCTCGCTTGGCCATCACCTCACGGCCGTCGCCGAGCCAATGGCGTCAAACGGCGGCAGCTCGCTTCACCTCACAATAAGCGGCGACACCGCTAACCTGACCTTGTTCCATGAGCGGCTTCACCTTCCAGCGTGTGGGAGCTGCATGGTGATGCTCTCACCAAGGAACAACAATCAAGGGGGCGAGCTGAGCATCCAGCAAGTGATTGCACGCCCCGAGTCGCTGGAGAGCTACCTGCCACAGGAGGTATGGGTCCGTATTTACCTTGAACGTCTGCCAGGCTCCAAAACGCCGTGGTTCAACCGATACGACCCTGCCATGTTCCCCAACTCCGTGAGCTTTATTGTCCTTCGCAATCCCGTCCTACCGCTAGGATGCTGGCAATTTGCTGAGCAATTTAGAACTACGGCATGCAAGAGTCTTTTGGAGGCCGGCAATGCTGATGCTACCGGCAGGGATGCTGCAGGATACGTTCATCTAAAGGTTTCACCCACCGCAGAAACCCTCTACGTCTATCAAACAGTATCCGAGGCATCCTTCCAGAACATCCCATTCAACATCGGTTGCTTTCATTACGGGATCCCAGAGGAGGTTTGCGAGGAAGGCAGCTTTGGACCTGGCGGTGGGGGTTTCATGATTGCTCCGGACATTATGATGTTGACACAGTTTACGACTGACAAGTTTCCGGAGGCGGAGTGGCTCGCCGCGCATCGCCGAACAGTAACCCTCATAAAAAGCATGTTTGAACCTGTGGAAGGAGTATCGCAATGAGCGACAATTTCACTATCACCGGTCAAACGGTGCAGAAGGCAATTGCCGATGCGGTACAGAACGACAACCTGCCGCAAGCTTATTCACTTGTCTACGCTGCGATCACCACCACCAGCGTGGATCCGAATACAGGAACATCGGTAACGACGCAGAATCCCGGCGTCGACCCTGGGGCGGCCCTATGGATACACAGTAATAGTTGTGATTGAGCTTCCGGAGATCCAAAATGCCGAGGAGCGACGAAGTAGCGAAAGAGATGATCCTGGATCGACTTGAAGTCATCGATCCTACGAACCTCAAAGTCTACAAAGTCGACCTCATATTCAAAGTGTTCCAGTGGACGGTTTTCTCGGCGGGCCTCAGAGGGGTTCGGAAGAGCTGCAAACAAACGAAGCCCGCACCGTAAAAGTAGCGCAGCTTTACACGCGCGTGCAGACCCTAGTCACCAGACCCTAGTCACCAGACCCTAGTCACCAGACTTGGCCATAACCAGGGAGCTCACCCCCTCAAAACTCCCGCAGCGTATCACGCAAGTGAATGTGGCTGTAGCTGCGCCGGGTCAGGCCGCGGTGTTGTAACGCCGGCACCAGCCCGTCGGTGATCTCCACCACCGTCTTGCGGCTCACGTTGGGGAGCACCAGCAGGAAGCCGTCGCCGCCGACCTCCTGCATCACCTCGTCCATCTGGGCGGCGACGGTTTCGGGCTTGCCCACCAGGTCCACGCAGCCGCCGTGGCTGGTGTAGGCCAGGATCGCCTCGCGCAGGGTGCGGCCGCCGGCGCGGCGTAGGAAGTTGGCCAGGCTCGACTGGTGGCCGTTGGTGGTCAGCTCGGCCACCGGGGCGTCCAGGTCGTGGCCAGAGAAGTCGATGTTGGTCACCCAGCCGAGCTGGGCCAGGCGGCGCTTGACCTCGGCGTCGGTGGCGATGCCGCGCTGGGCGGCGCGGGACTGGGCCTCCTCGTCGGTGTTGGCCAGCACGGGGGTGGCCATGAACAGCACCTTGCAGTCCCGCGGATCGCGCCCGGCGTCGCGCATGCGGCGGTGCACGTCGTCGCGGTATTCCTTCATCGCCGCGGTGCCCTTGGGCGCGGCCACGATGGTGTCGGCGTATTGCGCGGCAATGCCCCGACCCTTGGCCGACCCGCCGGCCTGCGCGATCACCGGGCGGCCTTGTGGGCATGGGCCCGAGTTCAGCGGGCCGCGGCTGGCGTAGTGCGTGCCGCGGTAGTCGATGGTGTGCACCTTCGCCGGGTCGATCAGGGTACCGCTGTCGCGGTCGGCCACGATGGCGCCGGGCTCCCACGAATCCCACAGCTTGGTCACGACGTCGATGTATTCCGCCGCCATGTCGTAGCGCGTGTCGTGCTCGGGCAGGCGGTCGAGGCCGAAGTTCTGGCCCGACAGGTCCGAGCTGCCGGTCACCATGTTCCAGCCGGCGCGCCCGCCCGAAATCTGGTCCAGCGTGCCGACGATACGGGCGGTCAGGTAGGGGTGATAGGCGAAGGTGGAGAGCGTCGGCACGATGCCGAGGCGGGTGGTGGCGGCCATCATCAGCGAGGCGATGACGGAGGGCTCCTGCCGCGGCACGGACATGCCGTTGCGCAGGAACATGTCGCGCGAGTTCTCCCAGTTCTGGCCGATATAGATGCTGTCCTCGAGCAGCAGGTAGTCGAAGCAGGCCCGCTCGATGGAGCGCGCCAGGTCGAGGAACATGCTGGCGGACATCCACTCCTCGGCGACGTTGCCGGTCCATGGCTCGCCCCAGGCCTGGATGCTGGAGCCTTGTAGGAACCACGCGAGGTGGAAGGGTTTGGCGGGCATGCGTAGGCTCCTTGATGCATGGGCGCCGTGCGGTCGGCACGGGCGCTGCGTCGGCTGCCTGCCAGGCGCGGGGCAAGCACCAGGCCGCCAAGCACGCGACGTGCCACGGGGAGGCCGGTTGCGCGTTGAGCAAGCCCGGCAGAGTCGCTAGCGTCCCCCGGGGTTCATTGCAAAGGCCGCCGGATGCCGGGACTGACTGCGACGCCGATGTTGCCGCTCGCGAACTACCTCTACCAGGGTGCGGCCAAGGTGCAGGGCTGGCTGTGGCCAACGACGGGGACGATCCTGGCGCAGGTGCTGGTAAAGCAGGTGCAATCCGGCCAGCAGGGGGACGTCTGCGAGGTGGGCGTGCATCACGGCAAGTCGTTCCTGGTGCTGGCCAACGGCATCGTGGCCGGCGAGCGCGCCGTTGCGGTCGACGTGTTCGGCGATCAGCACAAGAACGTCGACCAGTCCGGCGCGGGAGACCGGGCGGTGTTCGAGGCGAACCTGGCGGCCTATGCGCCCGGGGCGGCGGTGGAGATCATCCAGCGTTCCAGCCTCGAACTCGGGCCCGACTGGTCGCCCCGCCCCCGATTCCGGCTGTTCTCGATCGATGGCGGGCATACCGCGCAAGCCACCGCCAACGACCTTCGGCTCGCCGAGCGGACCGCGCTGCCCGGCTGCGTCGTGGCCCTGGACGACGTGTTCAACACCACCTGGACCGGGGTGATCACGGGCCTGGTCGACTACACCGCGGCTGGCGGCAGGCTCATCCCGTTCGCCATCGTCCCGAACAAGCTGCTGCTCACCACCGACGCCGGGCATGCCCTCGCGTGGCGCACGCGGCTGCAGCGGGAGGTTCCGCTGGCGTATGAGAAGGCGAACGAGTTCATGGCCGGCCAGGTCGACACCTATGTCGAGCACCCCTACTACAACTACGAGCTCTACGCGGGATTGCAGCAGCAGGCCGAGGCGCTCACCCGGGAGCGGGACGGCCTGGCCGCGCAAGTCGCCGAGCTGCAACGCGCCTACGCCGCCGTCCAGGGCAGCACCTCGTGGCGCGTGACGGCGCCGCTGCGGTCGACCAAGACCCTGTTCCGCTCGCCCGTGCGCTAACCATGGGCCAAGCGCGCCCCGTCCGCATCGCCGTCGACATCGGCGGCACCTTCACCGACCTGCAGGTGCTGGACGGCCGCACCGGCGTGGTGCGCGCCTGGAAGACGCCGACCACGCCGCAGGATCCGTCCGAGGGGCTGATGCGCGGCGTGCGGGAGGCGGCGGCGCAGTTCGGCTTCGGGCTGGGCGAGGTCGGGCTGCTGCTGCACGGCACCACCATCGCCACCAATGCGGTGCTGGAACGGCGGCTCGGGCGCGGCGCGCTGCTCACCACCGCGGGCTTCGAGGACGTGCTTGAGATCACCCGGCACTACCGCCGCGAACTCTACGCGCTCGACCCCGACCCGCCGCCGGTGCTGATCCCGCGGGACCGGCGCTTCGGCGTGGCCGAACGCATGCGCGCCGACGGCTCGGTGGAGCAGGCGCTCGACCCGGCGGCGCTGCCGGGCCTGATCGACCGGCTGGGCGACGCGGAGTGCGTGGCCGTCTGCCTGCTGCACGCCTACGCCAACCCGGCGCACGAACAGACGCTGCGCGAGGCGCTGCTGGCGGCGCGGCCGGGCCTGGCGGTGTCGCTGTCCAGCGAGATCAGCCCGGAAATCCGTGAATACGAGCGGACCTCCACCACCGTGCTGAACGCGCTGCTGATGCCCGTGGTGCAGGCCTATTTGCGCCGGCTCGAGACGCGGCTGGGGGAAGACGGGTTCGCCCCCACCGTGTTCCTGGTGCAGTCCAACGGCGGCGCCTGCACGCTGGCGCGCGCGGCCGAGCAGCCCGCGCGCTTGCTGCTGTCCGGGCCCAGCGGCGGGGCCTTGGCGGCGGAGCGCCTGGCGGACCTGCTGGGCCGCGCCAACGTGGTCGCGGTCGACATGGGCGGCACGTCCTACGATGTCTCGGTGGTGCAGGGCGGCCGCGTCGCCACCGTCACGCAGGGCGAGGTGGACCGCCTGCCCGTCCGCCTGCCGATGGTGGAAATGCGCACGATCGGGGCTGGCGGCGGCTCGATCGCCTCGGTGGATGCCGGCAGGCGGCTGCTGGTGGGGCCGCGCTCCGCCGGGTCGAAGCCGGGGCCGGTGGCGTATGGCAGCGGCGGCACGGAGCCCACGGTGACGGACGCGAACCTCGCGCTGGGGCGGCTGGACCCGGGCTACTTCCTGGGCGGCGCCATGACGCTGGACATGCCGGCCACCCGCCAGGCGATCGCGGCCCGCGTGGCGCAGCCGCTCGGCCTGGGCGTGGAAGCGGCGGCGGAAGGCATCCTGCGCGTGACCGACAACGCGCTGGGCGCGGCGGTCCGGCTGTCGTTGTTCGAGAAGGGGCTGGATCCGCGTGACTTCACCCTGCTGTCCTTCGGCGGCGCCGGCGGCCTGCACGCGACGGCGGTGGCCGACGAGGTGGGCATCGCCGAGGTGGTGTTCCCGCGCGAGCCGGGCACGCTCTCCGCTGGCGGCATCCTGTTCGGCGACCTGGTGCAGGATTTTGCCCGCAGCCGGTTGATCGTGGCCACGCCGGAGGGGCTCCCGGCGCTGCAGGAGGTGATCGTCGGGCTGGTTGTGGCCGCCATTCAGCAGTTGAACGGAGAAGGCGTGGGCGTGCGCAGCGCAATGGTGCCAGGCTCGCCGGAACTGGCGACCCGCGACCTCCGCTTCGCCGCCGACATGCGCTACCGCGGCCAGGCGTTCGAGCTGACCATCCCGTGGGAGGGACGCGCGACCAAGACGATGCTCCAGGCGGACGACCTGCCTCGCCTGCTGGCGGACTTTCACGCGGCGCACCAGCAGCGTTTCGCCTTCTCGGACCCGGGTGCCGCGGTGGAGGTCGTCACCATGCGCGTCTCTGCCATCGGGCGCCTGCCCCGGCCCGCCACCGCCGACCCCGTCCCGGCCGACCGGCCCGCGCACAAGGGCACACGGCGCACCTGGGAGGGCGGGGAGTGGCGCGATGTTGCGGTTTGGGACCGCGAGGCGATCGGCCCCGGCGACCGCATCACCGGCCCGGCCTTGATCGAGGAGCCGTTCTCCACCCACTGGATCGGCCGCTTCTGGGGCGTGCAACTGGGCGCGGCCGGCGCCCTGATCGCCCGGCGCGAGGCGGCCGCCACGCCAGCGGTGCGGGCGGAGTTGGGGCCGGTGGACGTCGAGATCATCCGCAACGCGCTCACCGCCGCCGCCAACGAGATGGACGCCACCGTTTGGCGCACCAGCCGCTCCACCATCGTGCGCGAGCTGCTCGACTACTCCACCGCCGTGTTCGACGCCGAGGGCAACAACCTCGCCCAGTCCGCCCGCATCCCGAGCCACCTCAACTCGATGAGCCACCTGCTGCGCGAGCTGCTGGACAAGTATGTCGACCCGGCGGAGTGGCACCCCGGCGACGTGGTGGCGACCAACGACCCCTATTGTGGCGGCCAGCACCTGCCGGACATCGTGACCTTCCAGCCGGTGTTCCACGCCGGTGCGCGAGTGGGCTTCGTCGGCACGCTCTGCCACCACATCGACGTGGGCGGGTTGGCCGCCGGGTCGTATGCCGCGACCGCCACCGAGATCTTCCAGGAGGGGCTGCGCATTCCGCCGCTCAAGCTGGTGGCCGCGGGCGTGCCCAATGCCGGCGTGTGGGCCATGATCCGGCAGAACGTGCGCAAGCCCGACCTGCTGCTTGGCGATTTGCAGTCGCAACTTGCCAGCCTCGAGGTGGGCGCCGCCGCGATGCGCCGCCTGGCCGAGCGCTACGGCACCGAACGCTTCGTCGAGGCCAGCCGCCGCATCCTGGACGGCAGCGAGGCCGCGATGCGCGCCGCCATCGGCCGCATGCCGGACGGCGTGTACGAGTTCGAGGACATGCTGGACGATGACGGGGTGGATATCGGCCAGCCGATCCGCCTGCACGTGCGGCTGACCATCGCGGGGGACACGCTGACGGCCGACCTCTCCGGCTGCTCGCCGCAAGCGCGCGGGCCGGTGAACGCCACGCTTGCCTCCGCGGCCGCCGCGGTGATGTTCGCGGTGATCTCGGCCAGTGACGAGCCGCTCGCGGTCAATGCCGGCTGTTACCGGCCAATCCGGGTGATCGCGCCCGAGGGGCTGTGCGTGAACGCGCGCGCGCCCGCCCCCGTCGCGCACCGCATCGCCGTCACCCATCGGCTGCTGAACGCCATGCACGGGGCGCTGCACGGCGCGGTGCCGGAGCGCATCCCGGCGGCTTATTACGGCAACAGCTACGTGGTCAGCTTCCAGACCGTGCCGGAGGACGGGCCGCGCGAGGTGCTGGTGGAGATCGAGATCGGCGGGTCGGGCGGGCATCCGAGCAAGGACGGGGTGAACGCGTTCTCCTCCGGCATGCACAACAACAGCAATATCCCGGTCGAGATGATCGAAACCGGGCTGCCGCTCACCGTGCGGCACTACGCGCTGCTGCCGGGCTCGGGCGGCGCGGGGCGGCAGCGCGGCGGGTTGGGGCTGGTGCGGGAATGGCGGGTGGAGTGCGCCGCCTGCATCTTCACCGCCAACATGGACCGCTTTGCCCACGCGCCGTATGGCCTGGCGGGCGGCGCGCCTGCCGCGGTGGGCCGGCTGCTGCTGTTGCGGGACGGCACGCAAACGCCGATCCCGCCCAAGACCGACGGAATGCGCCTGCGCCGTGGCGACGTGGTGCGGCTGGAGACCTCCGGCGGCGGCGGCTTCGGCCCCCCCGCCCAGCGCGACCCGGCGGCCACCGCGCGAGACCAGGCGCTCGGCTACGTCTGACGCGGGCTTCCCCCGGCGCCTACCACAGCCGGATGACGCCGAAGCCGTCGAAGATGGCCTCGATCGACACCAGGGTCAGGCTCTCCAGCATGGCCTGGGCGACGAGCATGCGGTCAAACGGGTCCCGGTGCGGCCCAGGCAGGTTGCCGGCGATCTGGCCGTGCTTGCTGGCGATCGGCAGCGGCTTGAAGCCTTGCGCGACCACGACCCCCTCCAGGTCCGCCACGATCGCGGCCACGCCGGGGAGCTTGCCAATGCGGTATTTGGTGCTGATTTTCCAGGCCGAGGCGGTGCTGACGAACACGGCGTTGGTCGTGTCCTCCACCGCCGCCCGCGCACGGGGGGACAAGCTGGCATCCCCAGCCAGCCACCACAGCAAGGCATGGGTGTCGAGCAGGAGCTGCACGTTCGGGCTACCTTGGCGCTACTCCCAGGCGGCAAGCTCGCCCTCGGACAGCGGTTCGAAGAACTCCGGCCCGACCGTGATCTGGCCGCGCAAGGCGCCGAACTCGCGCTTGCGCAGCACGGGCTGGAACGGGACCAGCTTGGCCACCGGCTGCTTGCCGCGGCTCACCACCACTTCCTCCCCCGCCTCGGCCCGGCCAATGAGTTGGGAGAGCGTGGTTTGGCGGCATGGATGGTCACTGTCTGCATGATCGCCTACTTAGCTAACTAATTTAGCCCACCGGTAAATTGGTCCAATGTCCATCCGTTTGACAGGCCGCGCCCGCCCCGTTCTGCTCGCCCAATGGACATTCCCAGCACGCTCGACCGCTTCCTCTCCGCCCCTTCCGCCACCGCGCCGAGCTATGCGGCAGACGGACGGCTCTATTTTCTGAACGACGCCGCCGGGTCGGCCCAGGTGTGGGAGATGGCGGCGCCCGGCGGCCCGGCGCGGGCACGCAGCATGGGGGCGGACGCGGTCAACTTCGTCGCCGGCCATCCCGCGAGCGGCGGCGCCGTGTTCGGGCGCGACAATGCCGGCGACGACCGCATCCAGTTCCACTGGCTCGACGCTGACGGGGCGGACCCGCGACCGATCACCAACGAGCCGGGCACGCTGTTCGGCTGGGGCGCGTTTTCGCCCGACGGCAACCAGATCGCCTGCACTGCCAACAGCCGCCATCCCGCGCATGCCGACCCGGTGGTGATCGACCTCGCCACCGGGTCGCAGCGGCGGGTGGCGGAGTTGGAGGGCTCGCACGAGGTGCAGGCCTGGCAGCCGGATGGCGCCGCGCTGACGGTCGCCGCCACCAAGCGGACCTTCCAATCCATCCTGTTCGCCACCAGCCTCACCGGCGGCCCGCGCCGCCCGCTTACGCCCGACACCGCGGACGCCAGGCATCACACCGTGCGCTGGCGTCGGGACGGCACCGCCTGCTGGCTGCTGACCGACCGCGGGCGGGACCATTTGGCCGTGGCGACCTTGGTGCCCGGCGGCGACCCCGTGCTGCTCTACGCGCCGGAGTTCGACGTCGAAACGATGGCCGTCGCGCCGGACCAGACGCGCCTTGCGGTGGTCGTGAACGAGGCGGGTTACAGCCGGTTGCGGCTGCTCGACGCTGCCACCGGCGCCGTGCTCGAGCGACCGGCGCACCCGGACGGCACCATCACCAAAGTCACCTGGCGGCCGGATGGTGGCGCGGTCGCGTTCGACCTGGCCATGCCCGACCGGCCGAGTGCGATTTGGCTGGCCGAGCGGGGCGCCGCCGCGCGCCTGCTGTTCGCCGCCGGACCGGCTCCAGCGGGCGCGTTGCCGTACCGGCTGGTGCAGTTCGCCAGCTTCGACGGCCGCCCGATCCCCGCCTATTTGGCGCAGCCTACGGGCAAGGCACCGGCCGCGGGCTGGCCCGTGGTGGTCTGGGTGCATGGCGGCCCGGAGGGACAGGCGCGGCCCACCTGGCGGCCCGACCTGCAGCTCCTGCTGGCCATGGGTGTCGCCGTGTTGATCCCGAACGTGCGCGGCAGCACCGGCTATGGCCGCGCCTATGCCGCGCTGGACGACCGCGAGCTGCGACCCGATGCGGTGCGCGACGTTGCCGCCGCACGCGATTGGCTCGCCGCCCAACCCGCGTTCGACGCTAACCGCGTCGCCATCTGGGGGCAGAGCTATGGCGGCTGGATGGTGCTGGCCGCGGTGACTCGCTTTCCCGAGCTGTGGGCGGCCGGCGTCGACTTCTACGGCATCGCGCGCTGGAAGACCTTCTTCGAGACCACCGGCCCATGGCGCATCGCCCATCGCGCCGCCGAGTATGGTGACCCGGTGGCCGACGCCGCGCTGCTGGAAAGCCTCTCGCCGCTCAACGACGTGGACCGCATCGCCTGCCCCATGTTCGTGGCGCAAGGCCTCACCGACACGCGCGTGCCACCCGCCGAAAGCGAGCAGATAGTGACGGCATTGCGCGCCCGCGGCATCCCGGTGGAGCACGTGACGTTCCCCGACGAAGGCCACGGCTTCCTCAAACGCGCCAACCGCCGGGTCGTGTTCGAGGCGGTGGCGCGCTTCCTGGCGCTGCACCTGCTGCCCGCTGCGCGGACTTAGGAGGCGCCAAAGCCGGTCCGCGCGCCGGCTAGAGCATGATCTCTTCGATCATGCTCTGCTTGACTGAGAAAAGAGCAGCTTTATCCGAGCCTTCGGATCGCGAAGCGACTCCGATTGCTCGGATGCTGCTCTCGAGCACCGTCAGTTCACTTACAGTTCCATCTTATGTTTGTTCTGCTGGTGAATGGTCTTGCGCGATGTCGGATGTTACCGCAAGGCGGGGCACCAGCGAGGGCAGCGATCGGCATAGGTGGTGCCTAAGCGGCCTGGATGCAGCGGCATGCCGGCCACAACAAACTCGCTGCAAACCAAGCCTGGCTGCCGTCCTGTCAAGAGATTGTTTGATATCGGACACGGCTCGCCCATATACAGTCACTAAATCTACACTTGAACAGGAGCTGATCGACCATGGCCAATGAAGAAATTGCGGTGAAGGCTGCGCGCTCACCGCGTGGTGCGAAGCCGGTGACCAAGGCGTTCTTCACCGCGCTGGATGCCGTGCCGGATGCGATGCGGAGCGCCGTTGCCAAAGCGGCACAGACCATGATCCGCGACCAACTCAAGCTGCGCCGTGACAAGCTGCGCGAAGCGGCTGCCAAGGAAAAGGCGCGCCGCCCCGCTGCTGCCAAGCCAGCGCCGGCCCGCGCCACCAAGGCCGAGGTGCCGGCCAAGCCGAAGCGCCGCACACGCAAGCCGGCGGAATCAAGCGCTGCCGCCTGAGCGAGTTGGGCTTAAACCCGGCGAACGTTGGTGAACAGGATCAAACCCTGCAACATTCCGGTCAGCGTATCGCGATAGGCGGTCGGCTGATTGTATGAACCAAGCGGCAGGAACGGTACGTCCTGCCAGGCCTGCAACTGGATCTGCCGCGCCAGGTCCAGTTGCGCCGGCGCCTGCGTTTGCAACAGCCATTGCTCGCGCAGCGCCTCGAGCTTCGGCGCCACCGGCCAGCCATTATACGCCGCGTCGCCATTGCCGCGCAGCAGGTTGTTGATCGCTGGCGAGCCGGCGTCGATCCCGCCGGTGAACGACGCGAACACGTTCCAGCCGCCTTTGTCCAACGGCTGGCGGCTCACCGAGCGCTGCACCACCGTGCCCCAGTCGGTCGACACCTCGTCCACGTTCATGCCTATGCGGCGCAGCATGTCCGCGCCCACCTCGGCGATCGCGTTGATGCGCGGCACGTCGCTGACGGCGAGGTAGACCACGCGCTCGCCCGCATACCCGGCCGCCTTCAAGGCGCGCTTGATGTCGGCCACGTCTTGATGGCCCGCCATCACCGCGAGCCCGGCGTCGTTCGACATGGCGGACGCCGCCCCGAACACGCCGCAGTGGTCGTCGAACGCCGCATTGCCACCGACCACGGCCTGCATGAACTCGGTCTGGTTGACGGCTGCGAGCACGGCGCGGCGGATGGCCGGGTTGTCGAACGGCGGGAATAGCTGGTTGAAACGGAGGAAGCCCACCAGGCCGCTGGTCTCGGCCACTTCCACCTTGATGCCCTTGGTCGTCCGCAGGCTCGGCACCAGGTCCATCAGCGGCTGTTCCACCCAATCCGCCTCGCCGGCTTGCAGGGCGGCCACCTGGGTCGCCGGGTCGGGCGTGGTGGTCCATTCCACACGGTCGAAATAGGCCAGCCGCGGACCGGCGCAGAAACTCGGCGCGCCCTGCGGCTGCGGCACGTAGCGGTCGAACTTGGCGTAGACGTTGCGTGACCCGGCGACCCGCTCGTCGGCCACGTAGCGGAACGGTCCGCTGCCGATGATCTCGCTGAGCCGCGTGGTGTTGGGCGTGCGCGCCAGCCGTTCGGGCATGATCACGGCCATGGTGTTGGTGGGGTGCGCCAACGCGGCGGGCAGCAACGCGAACGGGCGCTTGAGGTGGAAGGTGATGGTCTTGTCATCGCTGGCGGCCAGCTCGTCGGTGGCGGCGAGCAAGGCCTGGCCGAACGCATCGGCGCTGCCCCAGCGCTGGATGCTGGCGACGGCGTCGCGGGCGAGCACGGGCGTCCGGTCGTGGAACAGCAAGCCGTCCCGCAGCCGCAACGTCCAGGTCAGGCCGTCGGCGGACACGTCGTGCCCGGCGAGCATTTGCGGCTGCGGCACGCCGGCCGCATCAAGCGCGAACAGGGTGTCGTAGACCATCAGGGCGTGGTTGCGGGTGACGAAGGCGTTGACCGCCGGGTCGAGCAAGGCGAGGTCGGCGTAGGGGATGAACTTCAGCGTGGTGGCACTCTGCGGGCGCAGGATGGCGGGGCCTTGCGCGCGCGCCAGGCGCGGGCTGGCCGCGGTGGCAGCCAGGCCAGCGACAACGTGACGGCGATGCAGCATCGTGCCCTCCTCGCCGGCGCAGGACCGTGCCGGCAGCGATCAGGATAGCAAGCTGCGTGCCCTGCGCTTCAGGCGATCAGCGCATTGCTCGCCGGTTTCTGCCCCTCCACCCTATCGGTGGCGTAGGCGTTGATCTGCTGCTGGCTCGGGATCGAGAGCGCGACCTTGCCGCTGTCGTCGCGGAACTGGATCACGACCACGCCGGCGGCAGGGTCGAACTGGAAGGTGGGGTTCGCGCGGCCCACCGGCGTGGCGCTGTCCGCGGTGCCGCTGGCCTGGGCGGCTGCCGATGGTGCGGGCGCGGTCGGCGCGGGGGTGGTGGATGCGGGAGTGGCGGGATCAGCGGCGGCAGGGCGGGGTGGAACGGGAACGGGCGAGATCACGATTTGCCTCATCGCTCGAGAGACGTCGTGCGCCGTTTTGCCGCCACGGCCAACAGAGCAGCAACAGCTGAACAAAGGGTTAATGCAGCGGTCGTTTTTATCGCGGGTCCAGATGACGCGTCGGTCGGGTTTGATGTCGTTTGGGCTTGCGCTTCCCGCCGCGTCGCGTTTAATCAGCCATCCGGTTAATTGGATGGCAAACCAGCGCCAAACTGGACGGTAAGCCCAGGAGTTTGCTCAACATGTACGCAGGTGCGACAGCAGAGGGCAGTGTTGGCAGCGCCGCCGGCCCCGTGTCTGCCAGCGCGCCGAACCGCTGAGCCCGACCGCGGCAGTGCGCAGCGCTTCGTCTGTGCGGCCATCGAGCGCGTGGGCGCAACCAAGCTGCCGACATCATCCAGCCACGCCACCAAGCAAACAGAGGTCCCATGATCGACTCCACGCCGCGCTTCCTCAACGGCGCCTACGCGTTCGAGGGCAAGGGCTATAGCGCCCCGGCCCTGCTCGACGCCTCGCTGGTCTACGTCGTTCCGGCGGACAAGCGGGCGCAGTTGATCTACCTGCGCGGCGGCAACTCGAGCGCCGAACTGGCCTACCTGGCGCTGATGACCGACGGCAAACCCGCGCGCACCTTCCCCATCGGCGCCAAGTCCGCCATCCACGTCCCGCTCGCCGTGGTGGAAGACCTGCAGCCGGACACCAAGGTCGAAGTGTATTTTGGCGCGGCACCGGGCGTCTCGGGCACCCTGGTGCTCGACCTCGGCATCATCGAAATCTAAGACGAAAGCAGCAGGTAACCGCTATGGCCAAGCAGCAACTGGTTGTCATCGGCAATGGAATGGCCGGCGCGCGGGCGGTGGAGGACGTGCTGGCGCTGGGCGGCGCCGAACAGTTCGACATCACCATGTTCGGTGACGAGCCTTACGGCAACTACAACCGCATCCTGCTGTCCAACATCCTGAGCGGCATCCAGGACGCGAGCGAAATCTTCATCAACCCGCTGGCATGGTATAAAGAGAACGCCATCACGCTGCATGCCGGCGCGCGGGTGGTCGAGATCGACCGAGCGTCGCACATGGTGCTCGCGGCCAACGGCGTGAAAGCGCATTACGACAAGCTGCTGATCGCGACCGGCAGCCGGGCCTTCATCCCGCCGATCAAGGGCGCGCGGCTGGCTAGCGGCGAGATGCGGCCCGGCGTGTTCGGCTTCCGCACCATCGACGACACCAATGGCATCATGGAGACCGCTCAGCGCAGCAAGCGGGCGGCGGTGATCGGCGGCGGGCTGCTCGGCCTCGAGGCGGCGCGCGGGCTGATGAACCACGGCTGCGAGGTGCACGTGATCCATCTCGGCAAGCACCTGATGGACGCCCAGCTCGACGCGACCGGCGGCGCCATCCTGCGCGCCACGATGGAGAAGATGGGCATCAACATCCATCTTGAGAAATCCACCGCGGAAATCCTCGGCGGCGACGGCCCGGTGACCGGCATCGCCTTCAAGGACGGCGCCACGCTGGAGTGCGACATGGTGGTGGTGTCGGCCGGCATCCGGCCCAATGCCGAAATCGGCCACAGCGCCGGGCTCACCGTGGAGCGCGCCATCGTGGTGGACAACCACATGCGCTCGGTGGACGACATGAACGTCTACGTGGTGGGCGAATGCGCGCAGCACCGTGGCAAGGTCTACGGCTTGGTGGCCCCGCTGTGGGAGCAGGCCAAGGTGTTCGCCGACCACGTGACCAAGCACAACGTCGCCAGCACCTACAACGGCTCCAAGCTGTCGACCAAGCTCAAGGTGATGGGGGTGGAACTCGCCTCCATGGGCATCACCGAAGCCATGGAGGAGCGCGACGAGACCATCCAGTTCACCGAGGCCAAGCGCGGCACCTACAAGAAGCTGATCGTGCGTGACGGCCGGCTCGTGGGCGGCATCCTGATGGGCGACATCAGCAAGGCCGCCTACCTGATGCAGGCGTTCGAGCGGGACAGCCCGTTGCCCGAGGAGCGGCTGGGCTTGCTGTTCGACCTGGGCACGCCGTCGCAGAAGGTGACGCTCGACGAGATGCCGCCGGACACGCAAATCTGCAACTGCAACGGCGTCACCAAGGGGGCGATCGGTGCCTGCGTGGCGGACGGCAAGCGCAGCGGCAAGGCGGTGATGGCGGCGACGCGGGCCGGCATGGGGTGCGGCTCTTGCAAGTCGCTGGTGAGCGAAGTGGTGGATTGGTTCTGCGGCGGCGCGGCGGAGGAAGACCCGTCGGTGCACTACTACGTGCCCTGCATTCCGATGGCCAAGCCCGAGCTGGCGCAGGCCATCCGCGACCATGGTTTGAAGTCGGTCTCTGCCGTGTTCCAAGCGCTGGCGTTCGAGGGCCGGGCCGACGCGGCCAGCAAGCCGGCGCTCGCCTCGCTGCTGATCACGATCTGGGCCGAGCAATATGAGGACGAGCGCGACGCCCGCTTCATCAACGACCGCGTGCACGCCAACATCCAGAAGGACGCGACCTTCTCCGTCATTCCCGAGATGCCGGGCGGCATCACCACGGCGGCGGACCTGATGCGGATCGCCGAGGTGGCGGTGAAGTACAACGTGCCGCTGGTGAAGCTCACCGGTGGGCAGCGCATCGACCTGGTGGGCATCACCAAAGAGGATTTGCCTAAGGTGTGGGCCGACTTGGACATGCCGGCCGGTTGGGCTTGGGGCAAGAGCTACCGCACCTGCAAGAGCTGCATCGGGACGGACTATTGCCGCTTCGGCCTGGGCGACAGCATGGGCCTGGCCAAGAAGATCGAAGCCAAGTTCCGCGGCATTGATGCGCCCGGCAAGCTCAAGCTCGCCACCGCCGGCTGCCCGCGCAACTGCTCGGAGGCGATGGTGAAAGACGTCGGCGCGGTGGCGATCGGCGAGGACAAGTGGGAGATTTATGTCGGCGGCGCCGCCGGGTCGTCGGTGCGCAAGGGCGACGTGTTGTGCACGGTGAGTGGCGAGGACGAGGTGATCCGCATCAGCGGGCGCTTCATGCAGTGGTATCGCGAGAACGCGAAGTATAAGGAGCGCACCCACACCTTCATCGAGCGGATGGGGCTCGAGCGCGCCCGCGCGGTGGTGGTGGCCGACAGCGAAGGCATCGGCGCGGCACTGGATGCCGCGATGGACGCCGCTTGCGCCGCGGTGAAGGACCCGTGGAAGGAGCGCGACACGCCGAAGACGCCGAACCAGTTCGCCTCCCTGCTGCCTGCGGAGGGTTGAGCATGGAGCATGCCCTCGGCAAGCTGGCGCAAATCCCGCAGGGCGAGGGCCGCAACTTCGCCGTGGGGCCGCTGGAAGTTGCCGTGTTCCACACCCGCGAAGGTGCGGTGTTCGCCACCCAAGCGCACTGCCCGCATCGGGGCGGCCCGTTGGCGGACGGACTGACGGACGGGGCGACGGTGGTGTGCCCGCTGCACGACCGGATCTACGACTTCCATACCGGCGCCGGGCTCGGCAACGAATGCAGCATCCAGGTGTATCCGGTGCGTGCGGATGCGGAAGGCACGATCCTGCTGACGGCAGACGCGCTCGGCGGACTAACCTAACAGCGAACCGAGCTGCATCGCCGGGCCCATCGCTCCGGCCACGTTGAGCCGTCCGGCCGAGTAGGCCTGCATCGGGCTCAGCGTGCGCGCGAGCATGGCCTGCAGGTCGGCCGCGGAGACCATGATCGTGGTGTCGGGCATGGGCCCGGTTTCAGCCACTGACGGCGGGGTCGCCTTGCCGTCCAGCACTATGGCGCCATCCCCGCCGAGGTCGAAGCGGATCACGGCGTCCAGCCGCGGCGCGCGGTGCAACTTGGACCGCAGCGTGGCCTCGATGTCGTCGCGCACCGTCAAACGTGGAAGCTCTCGCCGCAGCCGCAGCGGCCTTTTTCGTTGGGATTGATGAAGGTGAAGCCGGCTGTCAGGTCCTTCACCTGGTAGTCCATCATGGTGCCGATCAGGAACAGGCTGGCCTTGCGGTCCACCAGCACGGTGAGGCCGTGGTCGGTCACCACCTCGTCGCCGGGTCCGGGCTCGGGCACCCACTCCATCTTGTACGACATGCCGGAGCAGCCCTTGGTGCTCACGTCAATCCGCAGCAGCATGCCTTTTTGCCCGCCGGCATAGAGCTTGGCCAGGCGCTCGGCCGCCGCGTCCGACAGAGTCATCAACGGCGGGAGCGCGCGGCGTGGCTTGGTGATGGTCTGCGTGGTCGTCATGGTGCGTCCTAAGTGGCCTTCGGTCAGAACATGTTCAACGCGAGGCGGGCTTCCTCGGTCATGCGGCTCGGGTCCCATGGCGGGTCCCACACGGTTTCCACCTCGCAGCCGGACACGCCGGCCACCGCCATCACCGCCTCGCGCGTCTGCACCGGCAGTTCCTGCGCCGAGGGGCAGCCGGGCGCAGTGAGCGTCATCTCGATATGGACGTGGCCGACGTCCGAGATGTCGATCGCGTAGATCAGGCCCAGTTCGTAGATGTTGACCGGGATTTCCGGGTCGTAGATCGACGCCACCGCCGCGATCACCGCATCCTCGCTCGGCAGCGGCTCGGTGGCGCCCTCCGGCGACCAGCTTCCATGCGTGTCAGTCATGGCCAACGTTCTCCAATGCCGCAAGCAGCGCGTCCCATGGCAAGGTGGCGCATTTCAGCCGCGACGGATACTCGTGCACGCCGGCGAGCGGGCGCAAGCCTTGCAAGGCCGCGGCACAGGCCTCGCAGGCGCCGGTGAGCACCATGGCGCGGAAGTCGGCGGCGAGGTCGCGCACCTGCGGCGGCGTTAGCCCGGCGACCGCGTCCGCCATCAGGTCGGCCGACGCCACGCTGATGGCGCAGCCGCGCGCTTCGAACCCGGCTTCGTCGACGCAGCCGCCGGCCATGCGAACGCGCACTTCCACGCGGTCGCCGCACATCGGGTTGTCGCCCTTCGCCGCGCCGTCGAACGGGTCCAGCCGCATCTGGTGCGCCGGGTTGCGGCTGTGCTGCAGGATGACGCCTTGGTAGAGGTCCCGCAGGTCGGCGAACGTCTCGCTCATGCAAAGAACTCCCGCACCCGGTCCAGCGTGTCGCCCAACACGTCGATCTCGCCCAACGTGGTGTAAATGCCGAACGAAGCGCGCGCGGTGCTGTCCACGCCCAGGCGGCGCATCAGCGGCTCGGCGCAATGGTTGCCGGCGCGCACGGCGATGCCATTGCGGTCGAGCAGGGTGGCCACGTCATGCGCGTGGGCGCCTTCCAGCGTGAACGACAGCACGCCGCCGCGGTCCTGCGCCTGGCCCAACACGCGCACGCCCTTGACCGCGGCCAGCCGGGCCAGGGCATGCTCGGTGAGCGCTGCCTCGTGCGCGGCGATGGCGTCGAACCCTACCGCCTCCACCCATTCGATAGCGCGCTTGAGCCCAATGGCTTCCACGATCGGCGGCGTGCCAGCCTCGAATTTGTGCGGGATGGCCGCCCACGTGCTGTGCTCGAAGCTGACGCTGCCGATCATGTCGCCACCGCCGAGGAAGGGCGGCATCTGGTCCAGCAACGCGCGCCGGGCCCACAGCACGCCGATGCCGGTGGGGCCGTACAGCTTGTGGCCGGTGAACACGTAAAAGTCCGCGTCGATCGCCTGCACGTCGACCCGGCGATGCACCACCGCCTGGCTGCCATCCAGCAGCACCAGCGCCCCCGCCGCATGCGCCGCCGCGGCAATGCGCGCCACGGGCGTGTAGGTTCCAAGCACATTGGACATGTGGACCATCGAGACCAGTGCCACGCGGCCATCCGCCAGCTTGGCCTCGTAGTCCGCCCAGTCCAGCTCGCCCGCGTCGGTGACGCCCGCTACGCGCAGCTCGATGCCGGCCCGGTCGCGCAGCATCTGCCACGGGATGATGTTGGCGTGGTGCTCCATCTCGCTGATCAGCACCGCCTGGCCCGGGCGCAGCAGGCTGCCGTAGCTGTGTGCCACCAGGTTGATGGCTTCGGTGCTGTTCTTGGTGAACACCACCTCGTCACGGGACGGCGCGTTCAGCAGCCGCGCCACCGCCTCGCGTGTGGACTCGTAGGCGTCCGTGGTGCGCTCGCTCATCCAGTGCAGGCCGCGGTGCACGTTGGCGTATTGCCGGCGCATGGTGTCGGACATCGCGTCGATCACGGCATCGGGCTTCATAGACGACGCCGCGCTGTCGAGGAAGACGAGCGGCTTGCCATGCACGCGCTCGTTCAGGATGGGGAACTGAGCGCGGATTTGCTCCATGTCGAGCGGGGTCGGTGCCATCATGTTCATGAGACGTGAGCCATATGAGAAACCCAAACGCCAAGCGCCACGCCGGCGCCGATAGCGGCAGCCATTGAACTTACCAATTGACGCGTGAACTTGCGGCTTTCAAAGCGCATCTCTTGCCGCATCCGTTCCATGTCCAGCCGCATATGTTCCATATCGAAGCTCCCGCTCCTCTTCTTCCGGCGTCAAGCCGCCTCACGTTGCCACCAGCCGGCGACTGCGGCTTCCAAAAGCTCGCGTGCCGGCTCATGCGTTACAGCAATCAGTGCGTCGTCCAGGAAGGCGCGGATCAGCATCGTGCGGGCCTCGGGCTCGGGGATGCCGCGGCTGCGCAAGTAGAACACCTGCTCCTGGTCCAACTCGCCGACGGTGGCGCCATGGCTGCACTTCACGTCGTCGGCGTAGATTTGCAGCTCGGGCTTGGTGTCCATCTCCGCATCCGGCGACAGCAGCAGCGCCTGGCTCATCTGATAACCGTCGGTCTTCTGCGCGGCACGTTCCACCTCGATGCGCCCCTGGAACACGCCGCGGGACCGGCCGGTGAGCACGTTCTTCACCGTCTGGCGGGAGGCACAAAGCGGCGCGGTGTGCGTCACCACGGTGGTGACGTCACCCACTTGCGCGCCCCGCAGCATCTGCGCCGCGTTAAGGTGCACGGTGGCGCCCGGCCCGGTGAGCCGCGCATGCGTCTCCGCCCGCGACACCCGAGCGCCGAGCGTGAGCGTAAAGGCGTCGTAGAAGCCGGCTTGCGCCACCTCGGCGTAGATCGTGGCGAGATGGTAGGCGTCCGCCGCTTCGTCCTGCAGCCGGATGTGGGTGAGCGACGCACCCATCGCGACGTCGATCTCGGTCACCGGGTTGTGCAGATAGCGGCCGCTGCCGAGGGCGAGTTCCACCACGGTCAGGCGCGCGCCGGGTGCAAGGTGGATCCTATGGCGCGGGTGGAAGGCGACGGAGCGGCCTTCAGTCTCCCCGGCCAGGTTCACCAGCAACACGACGCCGGCGTCGACGCCTTCCGCCACCTGCAGGCTGGCGCCGTCTTCGGCCAACATGGTGTTGAGCGCCACCACCGGCTGTTGCTCCGGGCGGGAGAGCGCGCCGAACTGCGCGTCCTCGGCGAAGCGGCTGAAGCCGACCTGCTCTGGCACGTCCGACAGGCTGGGCTGGAAGCGCCCGTTCTCGAACACCAGGCGCGGCCCCTGCCAAGCGGGGATGGCCGGCAACGCGCCGCCACCCACCGAGGTGAGCGCCTCGCGGAACTCCACCTCGGCCAGCGGGCGCAGGCTGGTGTATTTCCAAGCTTCGTCGCGCACGCCCGGCAAGCCGGCACGGCGGAACAGCGCGGCCGCAGCGTCCCGCGTGGCGGTGTCGCCGGGCAGGCGCGCGCGCAGGCCTTCGTAGCGGGCGAGGAACGCCTCGGCCCCCGGGTGCGTGGCACTCACTTAGGCATGTCCTTGGCCGCAGAGGTTTGAATCATGCCGCCTCGGCCACGATCGGCGCATAGCCACGCGCTTCCAGTTCCTTGGCCAACTCGGGCCCGCCGGAACGCACGATGCGACCGGCCGCCAGCACGTGCACCCGGTCCGGCACGATGTAGTCCAACAGGCGCTGATAGTGCGTGATCACGAGCGCGGTGAACGCCGGGCCACGCAGCGCATTGACGCCATCGGCCACGATCTTGAGCGCGTCGATGTCGAGCCCACTATCGGTCTCGTCGAGGATGGCGAGCCTGGGCTGCAGCACGGCCATCTGCAGCACCTCATTGCGCTTCTTCTCGCCGCCGCTGAATCCCACGTTCACGTTGCGCTTCAGCATGTCGTCCGGCATCGCCAGCCGCTTCATCGCCTCGCGGGCCAGGCGCAGGAACTGCACGGCGTCGAGTTCCGGCTTGCCGCTTGCGCGCGCCTGGGCGTTATAGGCGGTGCGCAGGAAATTGGCATTGCCCACGCCCGGCAGCTCCACCGGGTATTGGAACGCCAGGAACAGCCCCGCCGCAGCGCGCTGCTCCGGCTCCAGCGCCAGCAGATCCACGCCGTCGAACACCGCGCTGCCGCCCGTCACTTGGTAGCCGGCGCGCCCGGCGAGCACATAGGACAGGGTGGACTTGCCCGAGCCGTTCGGCCCCATGATAGCGTGCACCTCGCCGGTCGGCACCGCCAGGTCGATCCCCTGCAGGATCACCTTGCCGTCGTCCAACGAGGCGCAAAGCTGCTTGATCTCGAGCATCAGCCCACCGAGCCCTCGAGCGAGATCGCCAGCAGCTTCTGCGCTTCCACCGCGAACTCCATCGGCAGCTCCTTCAGCACGTCCTTGCAGAAGCCGTTCACGATCAGCCCCACTGCATCCTCCTGGCTCAGCCCGCGCTGGCGGCAGTAGAACAACTGCTCGTCGTTGATCTTGCTGGTGGTCGCCTCATGCTCCACCTGCGCCGTCGGATTGCGCGTCTCGATATACGGCACAGTGTGCGCGCCGCACTGGTCGCCAATCAGCAGGCTGTCACACTGGGTGAAGTTTCGCGCGCCCGCCGCCTTTGGCATGATGCGCACCAAGCCGCGATACGTGTTGTCCGACCGGCCGGCGCTGATGCCCTTGCTCACGATTGTCGAGCGGGTGCCCTTACCAATATGGATCATCTTGGTGCCGGTATCGGCCTGCTGGCGGTTGTTGGTCAGCGCCACCGAGTAGAACTCGCCCACGCTATCCTCGCCCTGCAGGATGCACGACGGATACTTCCAGGTGATCGCCGACCCGGTTTCCACCTGCGTCCAGCTCACCTTGCTACGCGCGCCACGGCAGGCCGCACGCTTGGTGACGAAGTTGTAGATGCCGCCGCGCCCCTCCGCGTCGCCCGGATACCAATTCTGCACCGTGCTGTACTTGATGGTCGCGTCGTCCAGCGCGACCAGTTCCACAACGGCGGCATGGAGCTGGTTCTCGTCGCGTTGCGGCGCCGTGCAGCCCTCGAGGTAGGACACGCTGGCGCCTTCCTCGGCGATGATCAGCGTGCGCTCGAATTGCCCGGTGTTCTTCGCGTTGATGCGGAAGTAGGTGGACAGCTCCATCGGGCAGCGCACGCCCTTGGGAATGAACACGAACGAGCCGTCGGTGAACACGGCGCTGTTGAGCGCGGCGAAGTAGTTGTCGCCGGCTGGCACCACGCTGCCGAGATAGTGCTGCACCAGCTCGGGATGCTCGCGCACCGCCTCCGAGATCGGGCAGAAGATCACGCCCACTTCGGCCAGGCTCTTGCGGAAGGTGGTCGCCACCGAGACGCTGTCGAACACCGCGTCCACCGCGATGTTGCGCCCCTCGGCAGCCCCTTCCGCCGCCGGGCCATCGGCGCCGACCACGCCGGCCAGGATCGCCTGCTCCTTGAGCGGAATGCCGAGCTTGGCGTAGGTGCGCAGCAGCTCGGGGTCGACCTCGTCGAGCGAGCGCGGCCCGGGCTTCACCTTAGGCGCAGCATAATAGTGGATGTCCTGGTAGTCGATCTTGGGGTAGCCGACCCGCGCCCAATCCGGCTCCGTCATCTTCAGCCACGAGGCATATGCCTTCAGCCGCCACGTCAGTAGCCATGCCGGCTCGCCCTTGCGGTCGGAGATCAGCCGGATGGTATCCTCGTTCAGCCCCTTCGGCGCGACATCCATTTCGATGTCGGTTTCAAAGCCCCATTTGTAGCCGGAGCCGGTGAGCGACTGGACGGTGTCGAGGGTTTCAGCAACTGCTGCCATGGTCAGTCCTACTCAGCCGGAAGAGAAAGGGAAGGCTCGGTCACGCGCGGCGAGCGGCGCTGCGGCAGCTCGGCCATGTCGGCCAGCGAGATGGCGGTGAGCGCGGAACGCACCGCATGGTTCACCAGGTCCCACCGGCCGCGCACCTGGCAGGACAAAGCGGCACAATTGGCCGTGGAGCCCTCGACGCAGGCAGCCATCGCGATCGGGCCGTCGATGGCGGTGATCACGTCGGCCACCGAGATGGCGCTCAGCGGACGCACCAGCCGGTAGCCGCCACGGGCGCCACGCTGGGAGGCCACCAGGCCCGCCGCCGACAGCGCCTTGAGCACCTTGGCCACGGTCGGCTCCGGCACGCCCGTCATCTGGGACACGCCAGGCGAGGTCTGCACGCCACCCGCGCTCGCCAGGCGGACCAGCACGACCACCGCATAATCTGTCAGCTTCGACAGCCTGAACATCCGCATCCTGAGCAATGTGGAAAATGGGACCTCGCCGGTCCGGTATGCTGCAAATGAGCGGCTAGGCGCCCATCGTCAAGGCCTGGACGGCGATGTTACCGCGGCCATGGCGGCAAACCCGGCGGCAGCGGCCAGCGTGATGGCGGCGGCGGGCAGGCCATACCAGAGCGCCGCCCCTGCCGCGGCGGCCGCCAGGGCGAAGGCGGCCCAGGGTTGCGCGCCCGGCAGCATCGCCGCCGCACCGCTCGTCACCATCCCGGCCGCCGCCTCGAGCGCGCCCCGCAGCGGTGCGCCGTGCAGGCGTTGCAACGTGCCGGCGATGTCCGCCCCGCTCGAACTCAGCAGCGCGGAGGCCACGCTCTCCCCCACCACGAACAGGCTGCCAAAGCCGTAGCGCAGCAGCGCCAGCAGCCCCGCGGCCAGCATGGGTAGCGACCACAGCACCGCGCCCACCAGGCACAGCACGGCGCAGGCGAGCCGCGCGACCCGCCGGCCGACTGCTAGAAGCGTCAGCGATCCCGCATGTCGGGCCCGCGCTCGCCCTCTTCCAGGTCGTCGTCGTCCAGCCGCTCCATGTGCACGGTATGGTCGCCGCCATGCTGCTGGATGTCGCGTTCGCGCGGGCCGGACACGCGGTCAATCACCTGCACCGCGGCAATCCCGGCCTCGTCGGCGACCAGGCGGGCCGCCTCCACCGCTTCCTCGAGCTCCATCGGCGAGCCATCCGGGCGGGCCGGACGGGTGCGCTCGGGCAGGCCATGGCGGTGCGTGAGCGTGACTTCCACGATGGTGCGGTGCGGGTCGTCCTCGTCAAACCGGCGCAGCACGAACACGGTGTGGCCGCCCTCTGGCACCGGGTCATGCGGGTTGAGCCTCATCACGTCTGCCATGGTCCCTCCGATCCGCCGCGCCATGATCCGGGCTGCGGCAGTGGTTCAATTGCCCCTTCCGCCGAGCGATGCAAGCGGCCGTGCCCGACGCCGCACTGACCGCGGCGGCGCTACGTCAGCATGTGGCCGAGTGGACCGTGGCCCTTGCCGATGCCCGGCGCCGCTGCGATCGCCGCCTGCACGTAGTCCACCGCCCGCTCCACCGCGGCGGGCATCGCCAGCCCGGCGGCCAGCCCGCAGGCCACGGCGGTGGCTAGCGTGCAGCCGGTGCCATGGGTGTGGCGCGTGTGCTGGCGCGGGCGGCGGAACTCGATCACGCCGGATTGGGTGGCCAGCAGGTCCAGCACCATGTCGCCCTCGCCGTGGCCGCCCTTAAGCAGCACCGCCTCCGGCCCCAGCGTCAGCAGCATGGCGGCCACCTCGCGCATCGCGGTGTTGTCGCGCACGCTGCGGCCAGACAGCGCCTCGGCTTCGGGCAGGTTGGGCGTGAGCAGGGTGGCGAGCGGCAGCAGCAGGGTCTTGAGCGCCGACACCGCCTCGGGCGCCAGCAGCGACGCGCCGCCCTTGGCCACCATCACCGGGTCGACGACCAAAGGCCGCGTGCTGGCGGCGAGGGCGCGGGCCACCACCTCGATCACGGCAGCGTCGCCCAGCATGCCGGTCTTCACCGCGTCCGCGCCCGGGTCGGCCAGCGCCACGGTGATCTGCTGCGCGATGAAGCCGGGCGGCACGGGATGCACGCCGTGGACGCCCGCCGTATCCTGCGCGGTGAGCGCGGTGACGGCGGTGCTGGCGTAGGCGCCGAGCGCCATCGCGGTCTTGAGGTCGGCCTGGATCCCGGCACCGCCTCCGCTATCCGACCCGGCGATCACCAGCACCCGCGGGATCATCCCGTTCAGGCCGCCTGGGCGCGGGTCGCGTCGGCCACGGCGGCGCAGAGCGAGTCCACCACGCGGCCGACCAGCGCCTCGTCCTCCGCCTCCGCCATCACCCGCACCACCGGCTCGGTGCCGCTTTCGCGCAGCAGCAGCCGGCCGCTGGCGCCGAGCGTGGCCTCCGCGGCCACGATCGCGGCCTGCACGCGCTGGTCCGCCAGCGGCGACGGCCCGGCAAAGCGCACGCTGCGCAGGCGCTGCGGCAACGGCTCGAACGGGCGGCACACCTCACTGGCGGGGCGGTCGCGTTCCACCAGGGCGGCCAGCACCTGCAGCGCGGCGATCAGCCCGTCCCCGGTGGTCGAGTGGTCGGCCAGGATGACGTGGCCGGATTGCTCGCCGCCGAGGTTCAGCCCGTCGGCGCGCATCCGCTCCATCACGTAGCGGTCGCCCACCGAGGTGCGGCGCAGGGCCAGGCCTTCACCGGCCAGGAAGCGCTCGAGCCCGAGATTGGACATCACCGTGGCCGCCACCGCGCCACCGCGCAGCCGCCCGGCGCGGGCCCAGGTCTGGGCGATCAGCGCCAGGATTTGGTCACCATCCACCAGCCGGCCGGTTTCGTCGGACAGCAGCAGGCGGTCGGCGTCCCCGTCCAGCGCCACGCCCAGTGCCGCGCCGTGCTCCACCACCGCCCGGCACAGATGCTCCGGCGTCATCGAGCCGCAGTCGCGGTTGATGTTGACCCCATCGGGCTTGACGCCGAGCTCCACCACCGTCGCGCCCAGCTCCCACAGCACGGTCGGCGCCACGCGGTAGGCGGCGCCGTGGGCACAATCGATGACGATCTTGCGGCCCTCGAGCGTCTGCCCGCGCGGGAAAGTGGATTTGGCGCTCTCGATGTAGCGCCCGGCGGCGTCGGTCAGCCGGGCGGCGCGGCCGAGGGCGGCGGGTTTGGCCAGCCGGGCCGACAGATCGGACGCCATCAGCGCCTCGATCTCCGCCTCGGTCGCGTCTGACAGCTTGAAGCCGTCCGGGCCGAACAGCTTGATGCCGTTGTCCTCGAACGGGTTGTGGCTGGCCGAAATCATCACGCCCAGGTCGGCGCGCAACGACCGGGTCAGCATGGCGATGGCGGGGGTGGGCAGCGGGCCGACCAGCGTCACGTCCATGCCGGCGGCGATGAAGCCCGCCACCAACGCCGGTTCGATCATGTAGCCGGAGAGCCGTGTGTCTTTGCCGATCACCACCCGGTGGCGATGGGTGCCGCGGACGAACATGATGCCGGTGGCCTGGCCGAGGCGCAGCGCGGTGTCGGCGGTCATGGGTTCGATGTTGGCGGTTCCGCGGATCCCGTCGGTGCCGAACAGCCTCCTGCCATTTGCCATATGCGGGCGAATTCCTGAGTGGGTGGGTGGTGGTAGCCTAGGCTGTCAGCGCTTGCCAGACCCGGACCGCTTCCACCGTCAAAGCAACGTCATGCACCCGCAGCACGGACGCGCCGGCTTGCAGCGCAAACAGCGCCGCCGCAAGGGAGCCGCCCGCCCGCTGCTTGGCCTCAGCCTGCCCGCTCAGCGTGCCGATGAAGCGCTTGCGGGAGACGCCGACCACCAGCGGCCGCCCAAGGTTGCGCAGCGATGCCAGGTTGCGTAGCAGGTCGACGTTGTGCGTCCCCGTCTTGGCGAAGCCGATGCCGGGGTCGAGCGCCACCTGTTCGAGGCGGATGCCAAACGCCATGGCGGCCTGCATGCGCATGGCCAGTTCGGCCGCAACCTCGGCGGCGACATGCTTATAATGCGCGTGCTTGTGCATGATGGCCGGGGTGCCGCGCATGTGCATCAGGATGACCGGGCACCCCCAGGCGGCGATGACGCCCGCCGCCGCCGGGTCGTACTGCAGGGCGGAAACGTCGTTCACGATGGCAGCACCCGCCTCGAGCGCCGCCTGCATGGTTGCGGCGTTGCGGCTGTCGACGCAGAGCGGCACGCCACAGCCGCGCAACCCGGCAATGACCGGCAAGATGCGGGCCTGCTCCTCGGCCGGGGCGACGGGCAGGCTGTGTGGCCGCGTGGTTTCGCCGCCGACATCGATGAGGTCGGCCCCGTCGGCCACCATCTGGAGCCCGGCCGCAATCGCGCGCGCCGGGTCGAGGTGGTCACCGCCGTCGCTGAAGCTGTCTGGCGTGACGTTAAGCACCGCCATCACCAACGCACGGCCGGGGAGCCCCGCCCAGGGTGGCGTCGCGCTACCGGCGGTGCGCTGGAGCGGGGCGGTCAGCCCGGCTGCGGTGCGGCGCCCAGACCAGGCGGCGGCGAGATCGGGCGCGTGGTGGGAACGGAGGCGCGACGAGACTCAGGGGCGGGCTCATCCACCACCTTCTTGATCACCGGCTCACCGCGCAGGACCGTGCGGATTTCGTCGCCCGACAGTGTCTCGTGCTCCAGTAGGCCGCGGGCCAGCCGGTGCAGTTGCTCGATGTTCTCGGTCAGCACTAGTTTGGCCCGGGTGTAGGCGCGGTCGATGATGCCCTTGATCTCGGCATCGATCTCGCGGGCGGTCACCTCGGACACGTTCTTGTTCTGCGTCACGCTATGGCCGAGGAACACCTCTTGGCTGTTGTCGCCATAGGCGATCATGCCAAGGCCTTCGCTCATGCCCCACTCGGTGACCATGTTGCGGGCGATGTTCGTCGCCTGCTTGATGTCCCCGCCAGCACCGGTCGACACGCGGTCCGGCCCGAAGATGATCTCCTCGGCGACCCGGCCACCCATCGCCATCACCAGGCGCGCCACCAGGCGAGCCTTGTTTTCGGACAGGCGGTCACCTTCCGGCAGGCTCATCACCAGGCCCAGCGCACGGCCACGGGGAATGATGGTCGCCTTGTGGACCGGGTCACAATCCGGCTCGTTGATGGCGCAGAGGGCGTGACCGGCCTCGTGGTAGGCGGTCATGCGCTTCTCGGCATCGCTCATGACAAGGGAGCGGCGTTCGCTGCCCATCATCACCTTGTCCTTGGCGTGCTCAAATTCGAACATCGCCACAGTGCGCTTGCCCATGCGGGCCGCCAGCAACGCCGCCTCGTTCACCAGGTTTGCCAGGTCGGCGCCCGAGAAGCCGGGGGTGCCGCGCGCAATGGTCTTGGGGTCCACGTCATTGGCCAGCGGCACCTTGCGCATGTGCACGCGGAGGATCTTCTCGCGGCCACCCACGTCCGGATTCGGCACCACCACCTGGCGGTCGAACCGACCGGGCCGCAGCAACGCCGGGTCGAGCACGTCGGGGCGGTTGGTGGCGGCGATGAGGATCACGCCCTCGTTGCTCTCGAACCCGTCCATCTCGACCAGCATCTGGTTTAGCGTCTGCTCACGCTCGTCGTTGCCACCGCCCAAGCCGGCGCCGCGATGACGGCCGACGGCGTCGATCTCGTCGATGAAGATGATGCAAGGCGCGTTCTTCTTACCCTGCTCAAACATGTCCCGCACGCGGCTGGCGCCGACGCCTACGAACATCTCCACGAAATCGGATCCCGAGATAGTGAAGAACGGCACGTTCGCCTCGCCGGCGATAGCGCGCGCCAACAACGTCTTGCCGGTGCCGGGCGGGCCGACCAGCAGCACGCCCTTGGGGATCTTGCCGCCGAGCCGCTGGAACTTCTGCGGGTCCTTCAGGAATTCCACGATCTCCTGCAGTTCGCTCTTGGCCTCGTCGATGCCGGCCACGTCCTCGAACGTCACGCGGCCCTGCTTTTCGGTCAGCATCCGGGCGCGGGACTTGCCGAAGCCCATGGCGCGACCGCCGCCGGATTGCATCTGGCGCATGAAGAACACCCAGACGCCGATCAGCAGCAGCATCGGGAACCAGTTCAGCAGATAGTGGAATATGTTGTTGCTGCCCTCGTCCTCCGGCTTGGCGATCACCCGCACGCCCTTGTCGGTCAGCCGCTGCACGAGGGATGGGTCGTCCGGCGTGTAGGTCTGGAAGGTACGGTTATCGTTCATCTCCCCGGTGATCACGCGGCCCTGGATCGTCACGTCATGGACGTGGTTTGCAGTGACCTCGTTCAGGAAGTCCGAATAGGCGACCTGCGTCGTCGCGCGCTGGGACGTGCCGGGCTGGAAGAGATTGAACAGAACCACCAGCAGCAGGGCGATGATCACCCAAAGCGCGAGGTTTCGGCCAAAATTACTCATCTATGATTCCTGGCACATCCGTGAAGTCGACATTGGTGCCCGTCTTCTGGCCACCCGGTCCACACAGTCCAACCCGAGAGGCTTGGCCAGTGCAACCCCATGAACATGGGATCAGTCACGCTCCAGCAAAGCCCTCACCTGCAACAAGCCACAAACCCAGCCCCGGCGCAGGGCACGGCCGCACTATGCAGCACCGGCCAGCCAGGTGAAGCACTATCGTCCACACGATGATCATAATCCAAAAACGGCACCGAGAACAGCGTGCTGTCATGGCGCAGCGCGGGCAGGCTGCGCAGCACGGCGGCGGGCCAGGGCGAGCGCCGGCGCAACCCGGCCGCAGCCTCGCCCAAGGCGCCGACCGTGCAGCCGGAGCCGACCCGGCCGACGCGGAACCGGCCATCCCACACCACGTCCGCCGCGGCCGGCAGCGCGCCCGCCATCGCCGCCGCCTCGCGCACCACCAACCAGCCGGGGCCAAGCCGGCCGGCGGGCAGCAGGCGGGCGCCCGCCAGGGTGGCCGACCGCGGCGCCGCCGCCAGGCTTGCCACCGCGGCCACCGGGTAGCGCCGGCCCGACACCAGGCGCAGCACCGCCGCCAGCACGTCCGGCGCCACCGGGCCCGGCGACATCACGGCGAACCCGGCCGGATACAGCCGCACCCGCGCCGCCAGCTCCGCCGCCAAGCCAGCGTCCCGCGCCGCGCGGGCCCGGCCTTGCGTGGCCGCCTCGGCCAGCAGCCCGGCGCGCGCGCTGCCGATCTCGCGCCGCAGCCGGGCCCGGGTGGTGCGCAGATCGTCGTTGGTCGGATCCTGCGCCGCGGTCAGCCCGGCTTGCGCCACCACCGCGGCCAGCCGCTCCGGCGCGAAGCCCAGCAGCGGGCGCAGCAGCCGGACGTCCACTGCCTCGGTGAGGCTCGCCATGGAAGCCAAGCCGCGCGGCCCGCTGCCGGCCCGTTGCCGTAGCAGCACGGTCTCGGCCTGGTCCCCGGCGTGGTGGCCCAGCACCAGGTCGACCAACCCCGCCTCCCGGCAGGCTGCCGACAACGCGGCGTAGCGCGCCTCCCGTGCCCGTTCCGCTATACCACTTCCAGGTGCCAGGCCGCGCAACCGCAGGATGGACGCGGCGATACCCCGTTGCGCCAAGGTGGCCTGCGCCGCCGCTGCCTCGGCCGCCGACCCAGCGCGAAGGCCGTGATCGACGATGAAGGCCGCCGGGTCCCCCCAATGGCGCAGCAGCAAGGCCAGGCACAAGCTGTCCGGCCCGCCCGATACCGCCACGGCGACCCGGCGTGCGCTATCCCAGGGCCCGAGGCGGTCCATCGCGGCGGCGAACTCCGCCGGGGTGACCGGCGCGGCGGCGGTAGCCCCGCGCGCGGGGGGATACACCCTCTGCTCTAGCGGCAGGCGGCGCGGCGGCGGGCTTCGGCCTCGGCGTCCCGGATGTCCGCGCGGGGCTGCGGGAACTCGGCGCGCAACTTGCCCAGCGCCTCGCAGGCCGAAGCGGTGTCCTTCAGCGCGATCAGCGAGTTGGCCACGCCAAGCAGCGCGTCAGGAGCGCGGGCGCCGGTGCGATTGCGGTTATAGGCGTCGTAGAAGTCCGGCGCTGCCTGCTGGTAGTTGTGTTCGCCCTGCTCGGCCTCCGCCAGCACAAACTGGGCGTCCGCGGCGCGCGGCGAACGCTTGGAGATCACCTCGCGGGCGGCGGCGATGGCGGCGGGGTAGTCCCGCCGGGCAATCGCGGCGTTGGCGTCCTGCAACGCCAGCTCCGGCGTGCGCGGCGGCGGCGGAGCGGCCGGGTTCAGCGATTGCTGCGGCGCGAACGGCACCCCGGGCGCGCCCAGCGCGGAAGGCGGCGGACTGCGGTAGCTCGGCTGGCCCGGCGCTGCGGCTGGCGCACCGCCGGAGTTCTGCAACGCAAACTGCAGGTCGCCCAGTTGCTTGGTGAAGTCGGCCGATTGCTGTTGCTGGGTGTTGGCCAGTTCGTCCACCCGGCCGCGCAGCGAGCGCACCTGGTCCTCCAGGGTGGACACGCGGTCCAGCAACTGGGTTAGCAGGCCCGGGTCGGCGCCCTGCCCGCCCGACTGCGAACGCTCCGAGTAGGACGGCGCCGGGCCACCTCGCTGCAGCGATTGCAACTGGTGCCGCAGGTCCAGGATTTCATTTTGCAGGGCGATCGCCTCGCGGCTGTCGAATTGCGCCCGCGCCGGCGAGCTGCCCAGCAGTGCCATCGCCGCTACGACCGCACCTGCATACAAGGTGCTGGGAAACCTCATGCCCGCTGCTCCGCCGCCAATTGCCGGGGCGGTTCTAGAGCGGTTCCCCGTCCGGCGAAACCGCTCCGACCCGAGTGACCGAACGCCAGACCGCTATTGGACCGACGTGATGGCGTTGCGGTTCTGCGCATAGGCCTGCTCGTCCGAACCGAGCGCGGTCGGGCGGTCCTTGCCGTAGCTGATGGTGGTGATCCGGCTCGAAGCCACGCCGTGCGCCACCAGGTAATCGCGTGCGGAGTTGGCCCGGCGCTCGCCCAGTGCGATGTTGTACTCCTCGGTGCCGCGCTCGTCGCAATTGCCGGCGATCTGCACGGCGTCCTGCGGGTAGCGGCCGAGCCAAGAGGACTGCTTGTCCAGCGTAGCGCGCGCGTCGTCGCTGAGGTTGTTGCCGTTGGTCGGGAAGAACACGCGGTCGCCGACGTTGGCCACCAGGTCTTCCTCGCTGCCGCCGGACGGCCCGGCGCTGCCGTTGGCCACGTTGCCGGTGCCGTTGGAGGCCGCCGAGCTGCTTGGCTGGCTGGCACAGGCGGAGAGCAGCGCCAACAGCGCCAAGGCGGGAAGCACTTTACGATTCATTGATCGATTCCTAATTTGACGGACAAATACCATTGAACGCTGCCACAACGACAAAGTGTGGCATTCGTTCCACATGCCGTCGCTTAGAAGTCACAGCGCGCCAGGTCAACCGGCGGGCGCGGTGGGCGCGCGCAGGTCAGGCCAGCAATGGCGACCAGGCCGGGTCGGTGGCGTCGGTCGGGGTGGTGACGGCCCGTTCGTTGAACCCGGTGATATCGATCGAGACCAGGCGGGCGGAGTAGCCGTTGCCCGAGCTGTCACGCGCCGGCGTCTCGCGGAAAAACATCAGCACGCGGCCGTTGGGGCAGAAGGTCGGCCCCTCCACGTCGAAGCTTTCGGACAGGATGCGCTCGCCGGAGCCGTCCGGATGCATCACGCCGATGGCGAACTGCGACCCACCCAGCCGGGTGAAGGCGATCAGGTCCCCGCGCGGCGACCAAACGGGGGTGGCGTAGCGGCCGCTGCCGAACGAGATGCGCTTGGCCCCGCCGCCGCCGGCTTCCATGATGTAGAGCTGCTGGTCACCGCCGCGGTCCGAGTTGAACACGATCTGCGAGCCGTCCGGACTGTAGCAGGGGCTGGTGTCGATGGCGCCCGAGTTGGTCAGCCGCTGCGCCCCGCCGCCGTTCAGCCCCACCGTCACGATGTCCGACCCGCCGCCGCGGGTGACCGACATAATGACGTGGCTGCCGTCGGGCGAGAAGCGCGGCGCGAAGGTGATGCCCTCGAAGTCCCCCAGGACGCGCTGCGCCCCGTTGCCAAGGTCAAACGCATACACCCGCGGGCGATTGTTGGTGTAGGACATGAACACGATCTCGTCGCGCGTCGGATGGAACCGCGGCGTCAGCACCAGCCAGGAGCCGTTGGTGATGTAGCGGTTGTTCTCGCTATCCTGGTCCATGATCGCCAGCCGCTTGGTGCGGCGGTCGCGCGGGCCGGTGCCGGCGACGTAGACGACGCGGGTGTCGAAGTAGCCCTTTTCGCCCAGCAGGCGCTCGTAGATGACGTCGCTGATGATGTGGGCCACGCGGCGCCAGTTGCCGGCTGCCGTGGTGTAGGCGGTGCCCTCGATCTGCTGGCCCTGCGGCACGTCCCACAGGCGGAACTCGACCCGGCCGCTCACCGCGCTGCCGGTAACGAGCGCCTGCGCGCCGAGCGACTTCCAAGCCGCAAGGTTCGGCGCGTCGCCGCCGGAGGGCGGGCCCTGCAGCGGGCGGAACAGGCCGCAGCGCTGCAGGTTGTTGGTGATCACGCCGGTCACCTGGTCGCCCAGTTCGCCGCCCAGGGTGGGGATGCCGATCGGGATCGGGTCGGTGCGGGCGCGGTCGACCGTGATGGCGTTGACCGGCCCGTTCGCGGGGGCGTTGGCCGCTGCCTGCGCCCAGGTCGGAGCAGCCAGCAGCGTCGCGGTGCCGGCCAGGGCGCCCCGGCGGCCGATAATGGGAAGGGTGCTCATGCTAGGGCTCTCCGGGGATCGATATGGCAGCAATCGTCTTTGTCGATCATGGCTTGAAGATGAAGTCGAAGCGATGCACGCCGCCCAACATGCTCGGCGGCAGCGACTGCGTCCAAGCCGCGCATTTCGCCGCCCGCACGGTGCGGATGGCCTGTTCGGCGAAGGCATGCAGGGGCGTGCCGGGGGTGGCTGCCGGGTCCTCGGGCGCGATCTGCGCCGCGCGCACCACGCCCGTCCCGTCGGTGGTCACGATGAGGTGGACCTTGAAGGTCTCGAACCCCTTGGCACCAGAGTCCACGTAGTCCCAGCAG
Organism: Acetobacteraceae bacterium; assembly: GCA_965199105.1. Classification (GTDB taxonomy): domain Bacteria; phylum Pseudomonadota; class Alphaproteobacteria; order Acetobacterales; family Acetobacteraceae; genus LMUY01. Next base: position 4,413,767 of record CBDAQO010000002.1, read on the forward strand.
TCATGCACCTTGTCGCCGATGGCGCCGACCTCCTGCGCCGTCAGGGCGTAGTTGTCGGTGCCGTGCACGCTGCCGCCGAGCTGCGGCGCGCCAGACGGCGCCGGGTTGAAGCGGGCCGTGGGCGGCCTGTCCTGGCGCATCTTGGCCATCAGCTTGTCCAGGTTGTTCTCCTCGCTCCGGCTGTCCGCCACTGCGTTGCTGGTCGGGTGCGGCTGGCTCGTCTGGCTTGGCGGGGTGGGTTTCGGCGGCGGCGGCAGCGGAGGCGGTGGCACGGGCGGGGTCGGCAGCGGCGGCGTGGGCGTGGGTGGTGGCGGCGCGGGCTTGGGTTGCGGCGGGGGCGGCGGCGTGGGTTGCGGCGTCGGCTCCGGCGTGGGCGGCGGCGGCGGCGGAACGGGCGGCGGCGGCACGACCACGGGCGGCGCGGGTGGTGGCGGTGGGGGTGGCGGCGGAGGCGGCGGGGGTGGTGGCGGCGGCGGCTGCACCGGCACCGGCTTGGGCGGCTGCGGCGTCGGCGGTGCGGGCGAAGGCGACGGCGCCACCGTCTCGGCCGGCACGGGCGCGCTGACGGTCGCCTTTCGCGCCTCCTGCGGGGTGCCCACGATGTCCACGTCAAACTCGGCCGGCGTGGGCAGCTTTTCCAGCGGCGGCGGCTGGTTGGCCACCCACAGCAGGACCAGCACCGCCACCAAGTGGACAGCGAACGACACCGCCGCCCCCCGGCCCAAGCGCGTGTTCATCGTGCCGCCGTCCTTGTCACCACCGCTGCCGTCAACCTGGCGCTACCTGCGGCGCGGCGACTGCGTCGGCACGGACGGCACGGCGGTGGTCGGCAGCGGCGCCAACGACGGCGCGGCAATCCCCGACCCGCCCGCCCCCGGTGAGGACCCTGGCGCGGCACCGGCAGCCGGCGACCCGGCGGAGGGCGGGCCCGCACCACCATCGGTCTGCTCCACCAGCAGCGCCACCTTGGTGAAGCCGCCCTGCTTTATGGTGCTCATCACCTCGATCATTCGGCCATACGGCACGGTCTTGTCGCCGCGGACGTAGATGCGCCGGTCCGGGTCGGATTGCGCGGTGGCCTGCAGCTTGGCCACCAAGTCGCCCAGATCCATGCCGTCATTGCCGAGATACACGCGGCTGTCGGAGGCGACGCTGACGGTGATCGGGTCCTTGTCCGGGGTGATCGGCGTGGCGCCCGCCTTGGGCAGGTCGACGTTCACGCTCGAGGTCAGCAGCGGGGCGGTGATCATGAAGATGACCAACAGCACGAGCATCACGTCCACCAGCGGCGTCACGTTGATCTCGGCCATCGGGCGGTAGCGGGAGCCGCGGCGCGGGGTGCCGCCGAGTTGCACGGCCATGGGCTACGCTCGCTCCTCGGACTGGCGCGACAGGATGGCGCCGAACTCGGTACCGAAGCCCTCCAGCCGGGCGGCGAAGCGGGACAGGTCGGTGCTGATCTTATTGTAGGCCAGCACCGCCGGGATGGCCGCCACCAGGCCGATGGCGGTGGCGAACAGCGCCTCGGCGATACCGGGGGCGACCACCGCCAGGCTGGTGTTCTTGTTCGCCGCGATGGCCGAGAACGAGTGGATGATGCCCCACACCGTGCCGAACAGGCCGATGAACGGCGCGGTGGAACCGACCGAGGCGAGGAACACCATCCAGCGCTCCATCCGCTCCATCTCGCGCCCGACCGTAACCGTCATGGCGCGGTCCACCCGGTCCCGCACGCCGACGCGGGACATGTCGGCCCCGGCCACCCGGGCGGAGCGGCGCCACTCGCCCATGGCGGCGCCGAACACGGCGGCCACCGGGTGCGCCGGCTTGGTGCCCTCGGCGTCGAACAGCTCCTCGAGGCTGCCGCCGGACCAGAACCGGTCCTCGAAGGCGTCCGCTTGCCGGTTGACCCGGCGTAGCGAGATCACTTTCTCGAAGATGATCGCCCACACCCAGACGCTGGCCAGCAGCAGCAGCACCATCACGATCTTCACCACAATGTCCGCCTGCAGGAACAGCGACAGGATGGAGAGGTCGCCGGTGGCAACCCCCGCGGCGGCATTGGCCGTCTGGTCCATGAGCGTCCTCCCTTACACGCGCAACTGCGCGAGCGAAACCGATGCGCCCAAGTGCGCGACGAACGCCGCGCGCCAGCGGGGCGGGATCCGCGCGGGGCGGCCATCCGCCACGCGCACGCACGCCAGCAACACCTCGAGCTGCGCCACCTCGCTCTCCCCGACGGAAAAGTCCTGCCGCAGCGTGGCGGTGGCCGCGCCCATGCTGGTCGGTTCGGTGGCGACGGTGAGGAGGTCGTCCAGCCGCGCGGGGCGCAGATAATCCATTTTGACGCGTCGCACCACGAAGATCAGCCCCTCGTTACGAACCAATTCGCTGTGCGGCACCCCGGCGTCGCGCAGGGCCTCGCTGCGGGCGCGCTCGGCGAAAGCCAAATAGCGCGCATGATAGACCATCCCTCCGGCATCGGTGTCCTCGAAGTAGACCCTGATATCGAGTCGGTGCACCTGCCCGGCCAGCGTCATTGCTGGTCCAGCATATCCAGCAGCGGCGCCGGGCGGGCGGGCGGCGCCAGGCCGAGATGGCGCCAGCCCGGCTCGCCCAGCATGCGCCCGCGGCTGGTGCGCAGGATCAGGCCTTCCTGGATCAGATAGGGCTCCACCACGTCCTCGAGCGTGTCGCGCGCCTCGTTCAGCGCGGCGGCCAGCGTGTCGACGCCCACCGGGCCGCCGCCATGATGCTCGGCCAGGCGGCGCAGGTAGCGGCGGTCCATCGCGTCCAGGCCGAGGCGGTCCACCTCGAGCCGGGTCAGCGCCGCGTCCGCCTGGGCGCGGTCCACCGGGCCGGTGCCGGCCACCGCGGCAAAGTCCCGCACCCGGCGCAGCAATCGGCCGGCGATGCGGGGGGTGCCGCGCGAGCGCCGGGCGATCTCCAGCGCGCCCTCGCGGGAGAGGCCGAACTGCAGCTTCTCCGCCCCGCGCACCACGATCAGCTCGAGTTCGGCCGGCGTGTAGAGCACCAGCCGCAACGGAATGCCAAAGCGGTCGCGCAGCGGGGTGGTGAGCAGCCCGGAGCGGGTGGTAGCGCCCACCAGGGTGAACGGCGACAGGTCGATGCGCACCGAGCGGGCGGCCGGGCCCTCGCCGATGATGAGGTCAAGCTGGAAGTCCTCCATCGCGGGGTAGAGCACCTCCTCAATGGCCGGCTGCAGGCGGTGGATTTCATCGATAAACAGCACGTCGCGCGGCTGCAGGTTGGTGAGCAGCGCCGCCAGGTCGCCGGCGCGCTGGATGATCGGGCCGGAGGTGGCGCGGAACCCCACGCCGAGCTCGCGCGCCACAATCTGGGCCAGCGTGGTCTTGCCGAGGCCGGGCGGGCCGTGGAGCAGCACGTGGTCCATCGCCTCCGCCCGCCCGCGCGCTGCGTCGATGAACACGCGCAGGTTCTCGCGGCTGGCCTGCTGGCCGATGAACTCCGCCAGCACCTGCGGCCGCAGCGACGCCTCGGCCGCGTCCTCCAGCGCGCGGTGCGGCGACAGCGGGGTGTCGGGCGCTTTCAACGCACCAGGTCCTTCAGGCTCTCGCGGATCACCGCATCCACCCCGGCCGCCTCGCCCAGCCGCTCGCGCACCCGGGTGACCACCGGCCACGCCTCGACCCGGCGGTAGCCGAGATTGCCGAGCGCCGACAGCGCGTCCGCCTCCACGCCGGCCGGGGCGGCGGCCGCGGGCAGCCCGGGGGAGGCGGGCATCGCGGCGGCCTTGCTCGCCAGTTCGGTCAGCAGGCGCGCGGCGAGCTTGGGCCCCACGCCCGGCGCGCGGGTGAGGCTGGCGCGGTCACCGGCGGCGATGGCGGCCACCAGGTCGCGCGGCGCCAGGGCGGAGAGGATGCCTAGCGCCACCCGCCCGCCGACCCCCTGCACGGTGGTGAGCAGGCGGAACCAGTCGCGCTCCGCCGGGTCGGCGAAGCCGTAGAGCGTGATGGCCTCCTCGCGCACTTGCGTTTCCACCAGCACGCGGGCGACGGACGGGGGCGCGGGCAGTGCCGCCAGGGTGCGGGTGGAGGCATGGACGAGATAGCCGACGCCTTGCACGTCGATTACCGCCCGCCCCTCCTCGACGCCGCCGAGCAAGCCGGTCAGTTGCGCGATCACGCTGCCGCCCGCTCCGTCATCTGCCGGCGAGCCGGGCCATTCGTGGCGGCGCTGCTCACGCCATTTGCACCGCGGTGGCCAGGCGCAGGCCGGTGGCGCGGTGGTGGGCGTGGCAGATGGCGACGGCGAGGGCGTCGGCTGCGTCGGCGCGGCGCAGCAGGGCGCCGGGCAGCAGCCGGCGGACCATCATGCCGACCTGGTCCTTGCTCGCCCCACCGGTGCCCACCACGGCCTTCTTCACCGCCAGCGCGCCATATTCCACCACCGTAATCCCGGCCAATGCCGGCGCCAGCAGCGCCACGCCGCGGGCATAGCCGAGCTTCAGCGTCGCCGCGCCGTTGCGGTTGACGTAGGTCTCCTCCACCGCTGCCTCCTGCGGCCGGTGCAGCGCCAGCAGCGCGGTCAGCGCGTCGTGGATGGTGCGCAGCCGCTGCGGCACCGGGTCGTCGCCGTCGGTCGCGATCACGCCGTCGGCCACGTGGCGCAAGCGGTTGCCGTCGACCTCGACCAAGCCCCAGCCGGTGAAGCGCAAGCCCGGATCGATGCCCATCAGGCGGACCATCACGCGGCGAGTTGCTCCATCACGTCGTCCGGGATGTCGGCGTTGGAGTAGACCGCCTGCACGTCGTCGTTGGCCTCGAGCGCGTCCAGCAGCTTTAGCAGCGCCGCCGCACGCTCGGCATCGTCGACCGCCACGGAGACGCTCGGGCGCCAATCGAGCTTGGCCGAGGCAGGCGGCCCGAACCGGCCTTCCAGCGCGTCCCGCACCGCGAACAGCTCGGCGGTGGCGCAGGTCACCTCGTGACCGTCCGCGTCGCTCGCCACGTCCTCGGCGCCGGCCTCGATGGCGGCATCCATCATGGCGTCGGCGCTTGCGGCGGCGGCGGGGTAGCTCACCGCGCCGACCCGGTTGAACTGGAACGCGACGGAGTTCGACTCCCCCATCACGCCGCCATTCTTGTTGAAGGCGGAGCGCAGGTCGGAGGCGGTGCGATTGCGGTTGTCGGTCAGTGCCTCGACGATGACGGCGATCCCGCCCGGGCCGTAGCCTTCGTAGCGCACCTCGGCGTAGTCGGCGCCGCCGCCGGCTTCGCTGGCCTTGCGGATAGCGCGCTCGATGGTGTCCTTGGGCATGTTCATCACCCGGGCGGCGGCCACGGCGGCGCGCAGGCGCGGGTTGAACGCCGGGTCAGGCAGGCCCTGCTTGGCGGACACGGTGATCTCGCGGATCACCTTGGCGAATTGCTGCGCCTTGCGGGCGTCCTGCGCACCCTTGCGGTGCATGATGTTCTTGGAGTGGGAATGGCCGGCCATGGCCTGGGAATCTCACGGCTGTTGCTTGACCCGTGCTTCTACCAGCCTCCGCCGCGCCACACCAATAGCGCCGCTGCCCGCCTCGGGCCGCGCCGTCCGACGCGAGGTTAGACCAGTTCGCGAGTGCGGGCGGGGGCGCGCCACTGGTCGGTCGGGATCAGGCAAACCGGCAGGCTATGGCTGCCGCCCGAGATCGGCAGCGGCGGCGGCACTGGGCGTGGCCCCGGCCCACCGCCCGAGCCGCGCGGCCGCCGGCGCATGGCGATCACCTCACGCATGGCGAGAATGAGAGGGATGCCAAAACTCAGGCCACCCGAAAGGGTGACTTGCAGCGCTGGACTCACGACCGGCTCCTTCGGGTGAAGGTGGAAGAATTGCACATCCCCAACCGGGATGTCACCGCGGCGTTGCTTAGCGGACATGAGATTGGCATCAACTCGGCATTATTTGCGAGAGCCGTCCGCCCTGGCGCACCGGCTCGGCGCGCGTGGCCAGGCCCGTCGTGTCGTCGGTCTCGACGAACAGGCCGCAGATGGTCGCCGGGCCCTCCGCCGGCGCCAGCCGCTCGCCGGGCAGCTTGCGGATGAAGCGCGCCGCCGCGCCCTCCTTGGCCATGCCGATCACGCTGTCGTAGTCGCCGCACATCCCCGCGTCGGACTGGAACGCGGTGCCGCCGGCCAGCACCTGGTGGTCCGCGGTGGGCACGTGGGTGTGGGTGCCGACCACGAGCGACACCTGGCCGTCGAAATGATGCGCGAAGGCCAGCTTCTCGCTGGTGGCCTCGGCGTGGAAGTCCACCACGATGGCGTGCACGCTCGCGCCCAGCCGGTAGCGGGACAGCAGGTCGGCGGTGCCGCGAAACGGGCAGTCGAGCGCCTCCATGAACAGCCGGCCCATCGCGTTCAGCACCAGCGCGCGCCGGCCGCCGCGCACCTCCACCAGGATGGCACCGGCCCCGGGCGTGCCGGGCGGGAAGTTCAGCGGGCGCAGGAGGTGGGGCTGCTGGGCGATGTAGGGGATGATCTCCTTGCGGTCCCACGCGTGGTTGCCCAGCGTAATCACGTCCGCCCCTGCCGCGAACAGCGCCGCCGCCATGTCGGGCGCGAGGCCGAAGCCGTGGCTGGCGTTCTCCGCGTTCACGATCGCCAGGTCGATGCCGAGCCGGTCGCGCAGGCCGGGCAGCGCATTGGCGGCACCCTCCCGCCCGCTGCGTCCGACGGTGTCGCCAAGGAAGAGGATGCGCATGACGGCCTTGGGTTAGGGGAAGACGTGGAGGCGGCACTCGGTGAGCACGGCGCTCAGGCGGATATCTGTGGGCTCGATCGGCAGTTGCGCTACCTCCTGGGCGGCAAAAGCGCAGCCGATCGCGAGCCGGCCCGGTAGCGCGGCAAGGGTGCGGTCGTAGTAGCCGCCGCCATAGCCCAGCCGCGCGCCGGTGTGGTCGAACGCGAGCAGCGGCACCAGCAGCAGGTCTGGCGTGAGCGCCGGGCCGTCGGGATGGAGCGTGCCGAACCGTCCGGGCTGGAGGTCCATACCGGGTTGCCAGGCGTGGAAGCTCAGCGGCTGGCCGCGCGGTGGCGTCTGCGGCAGGGCGACCGTGTGGCCACGCGCGGACAGGGCGTGCAGCAGCGGGCGGACGTCGATCTCGCCTGGCAGTGGCCAGAACCCGGCGACCACTTGGCCGGGCTGCGGCGCCAGGGGGCTGCTCAGCAAAGCCGCCGCAAGCGTGTGGCCGAGCGCCGGGTCACACTGGGCGCGGATCGCCCGGGCCGCCTCGCGCAGAAGCTGCTTCTGGGTGGAAATGGAACTGTGCGGAGCCGCCCTGGCCGTTGGAATATGTCATCCTCCCGAGCCTGCTTGTGCAGGTGGGCACCAGATACCATGACCAGGATCACAGCAGCGCCAGTTCCCGAGGAGAATGCTTATCGGCCCGAGGGATGAGCGATCCTGACGAACCGGGCAGCCCCGCACCCCCTATCTAGGACGGCTCCATGCTGGCCGCAATATCCTCGGCCTTGCGCGCCAGCCGGGACAGCCGGCGCTCGCGGGCGGCGGCGCGGGCCATCTCGGTGCCGTCGTCCGGCTTGGCGGCCCCGTTGGGCTCGCCCTCCGCCACCGGCAGCGCCGCCCGGGCCTGGCGCAGCGTGTTGAGCTCGATGGCGCTGTCGTGCAGTTCGTCGGCCATCAGCAGGGCGGCCAGCACCAGCAGCTTGCCCTCGCCGGTCGGGTTGCCGCCGAGCGCCTTGATGCTGTCGACACGCTGCTGGATTTGCCCCGCCATATCCTGCAGGTGCGCCTCCTGGCCGTCCTCGCAGCCGACGGTGTAGGCGTAGCCGTTGATCTTGATGGTGAGTTGCGCCATCGCTTCAGTCCTCCCCTTCGCCCGGCGCCAACGCGGCCTGGCCGCCGTCGAGCGCGCCGCGAAGCTGGGCGATCAACGCGTCGATCCGGGTTGCGGCGGCATCCGTCGCCGCCGATTTGGCCGCCGGAGCAGCCGTTGTGGCCGTGGAAGGGGCGGGCGGGATGCTGAGTGGGCCGTGCTGCGAGATGCGCTCGAGGGCCGCTTCCAGCCGGATCAGCGCCTCCACTTCCGCCGCGTCCGCCCGCTCCGACTCCGCCATTCCACGCCGCTCCCGAACCCGGTGTTTGACCATCAAGCGCCGGACCGCTTGAAGGTCAAGCATGAAGCTCCCTCCCGCCGTGGTGGTCCACGGCCTGCCCGACGTGCAGGCGGCGGTGGCGCCGGGCCGACCTGTCACGCTGCTGTCCGGCCCCGGCGCGGCGCTCTACGGCGGCTGCGGCTGGTGGCGCGCGCTGATGGCGCTGGGCGCTGGCGGCAACCCCGACATCCTCGATTGCGCCGACGCCGCCGGCCGCGCGATGGAGGCACTGCGGGCCGGCTGCCGCCTGCTGGTGCTCGACCCGGCGTTGCCCAGTTGGCCGCTGGTGCGCAACCGCGCGCAGGCCGCCGGCGCCGTGCTGCTGGCTGCGCGCCCCGCGGCACTCGACCTGGCGCAGCGCGGTGCGCTCCACCACCTGGTAGAGTGGCTGGACCGCCCGCATCCGCCTTGTTGAGCCGAGCGCGGGTGTGCCAATGACTGCGCCGAACCAGCGGATGGAGCTGCACCCTATGACCGACCAAGCCATGGCAAGCCAGATGGCAGGCAAAGACGGGTTTATCGCCGCCCTCGACCAGAGCGGCGGGTCCACCCCCGGCGCGCTGAAGGACTACGGCATCCCGGAAACCGCCTACCATGGCGATGCGGAAATGTTCGCCCTGATGCACGAGATGCGGGTGCGCGTGATCTCGGCCCCCGCCTTCAGCGGCGCCAAGGTGATCGGCGCCATCCTGTTCGAGCGCACCATGGATGGCGAGGCGAGCGGCAAGCCGGTGCCGAGCTACCTCTGGCAGGACCGCGGCGTGGTGCCGTTCCTGAAGGTCGACAAGGGCCTTGAGGAGGCGCGCGACCACGTGCGGCTGATGAAGCCGATGCCGGGGCTGGACGCCCTGCTCGAGCGCGCGCGCGGCTTGGGGGTCTATGGCACCAAGATGCGCTCGGTGGTGGAAGGCGCGTCCCCCGAGGGCATCGCCGCCATCGTGAAGCAGCAGTTCGAGGTCGCCGACCAGATCATCGGCCACGGGCTGATGCCGATCCTGGAGCCCGAGGTCTCGATCAAGGCGCCCGACAAGGCGGCGGCCGAAGCCATCCTGCGCGACGAGATCACCCGCCACCTGGACAGCGGCCCGGCCGGCCGCCGCGTGATGCTGAAGCTCACCATCCCGACCCAGCCCGACATCTACGCTCCGCTCACCAAGCACGAGCTAGTGGAGCGCGTGGTGGCGCTGTCCGGCGGCTACAAGCGCGACGAGGCGTGCGAGCTTCTGGCGGCCAACCACGGCATGATCGCCAGCTTCTCCCGCGCGCTGCTGTCCGGGCTGAGCCGCGACATGACGGACGCCGAGTTCGATGCCGCGCTGGGCCGCAGCATCGACCAGATCTTCATCGCGTCCACCCAAAAGCATTGATGCCAAGCGCCGGCGGCTGCCAGCTCTACCTCGTCACGCCGCCGGTGCTGGCCCCTGCCCGCTTCCGCGACACGCTGGCGGCAGCGCTGGACGCCGGGCCAGTCGCCGCCGTGCAGCTTCGGCTGAAGGACTGGGCGGATGACGAGTTGTTGCGCGCGGCCGACCTGCTGCGCCCGGTGGCCCAGGAGCGTGGGGTGGCGTTCCTGCTCAACGACCGGCCTGACCTGGCCGTCCGCGCCGGGTGCGACGGGGCGCATATCGGCCAGCAGGACATGGCGCTGGCCGACGCCCGCCGGGTGCTCGCCGGGTTGACCCTGGGGGTCACGTGCCACGACAGCCGGGACCTGGCGATGACGGCGGGCGACGCGGGCGCCGATTACGTGGCGTTCGGCGCCTTCTACCCCACCACCACCAAGACACCGCCGAGCATGGCCGAACCCGGCATCCTCACCTGGTGGTCCGACCTGATGGAGCTGCCCTGCGTGGCGATCGGCGGCATCACGGCTGACAACTGTGCCCCCCTGGTCGCGGCGGGAGCGGATTTCGTGGCGGTGTCGGCCGCGGTCTGGGCGCACCCCGATGGCGCGGCCGCCGGGGTCAGGGCGTTTGGCCCCGCGCTCGGCGGCTAGGCCTTCGCCGCTGGCTAGCTGCCGCCGTTGCTGCGCGTCCCGCTGACCGGGTTCACCGTTCCGCTCGTGGGCGGCTCATGTCCCGGGCCGGCCGGATGGACGTCGGCGCAGCCGGCCAGGGCGAAAAGGGTCAGGCAGATCAGGATGCGGTGCATGCAACCCTAACAAGGCCCATGCTGGCAGTTCCCACGCACACGCTTTGGTGACATGGCGCGCCGGCCTTGCCAACCGGGCGCACTGGCACTCTGTTCGGGAGTACAGGCGGGAGATGGGGCATGGCGGAGCTGACGGTCGGTTTGGTGTCGCCGGGGCAGATGGGTGCGGCGGTGGGCGGTCGGCTGGCGCGCCACGGCGTGCGCGTGGTCACCCCGGCTGGTCGCAGCGCGGCGAGCCGGCAGCGGGCGGAGGCGGCCGGCATCGCGGTGGTGCCCGAGGCCGAGCTGGCGGACGCCGACTACCTGTTCTCCATCGTTCCCCCCGGCGTGGCGCTGCAGACGGCCGAGCGGCTGTGCCCCTCTCTGCGCGAGGGCGGGCCGGTGTTCGTCGACTGGAACGCGGTCAGCCCGGCCCGCACGGCCACCATCGCCGCCACCGTCACGGCCACGGGTGCCGCCTTCGTCGACGGCTCGATCCTCGGCCTGCCCGGCAAGCTGGACGCGCCCGGCCCGCTGCTGCTCGCCAGCGGCCCGGACGCGCCCCGCCTGCTGCCACTCGCCGAGCGTGGGATGCGGCTGGCGGTCATGGAGCAGCCGGTGGGCGCGGCCTCGGCGCTCAAGATGAGCTATGCCGGCATCACCAAGGGGCTCACCGCGCTCACCGCCACCATGCTGCTGGCCGCCCATCGCGCCGGCTGTGACGCGGCACTGATGGCGGAGCTCGCCAGCAGCCAGCCGCATCTGCTGGAGCGGCTGCGCAAGAGCATCCCGGACATGTTCAGCAAGGCCGAGCGCTGGGGACCGGAGATGGAGGAGATCGCCGACTTCATCGGCCGCGATCGCCCGGAATCCGGCATCTACCTCGCCATGGCCGCGCTGTTCACCGAGTTGGGCGCGGACTACGCGGCCGATGGCGAGGAGATCCGGGTGCTCGCCGGGTTGGCCAAACCGGCCTGACCCGGCGCCATCGCGTCAGACGACGGTGAGCTTCACGTCGATGTTGCCGCGCGTCGCGTTGGAATAGGGGCAGACCTGGTGCGCCTTCTCCACCAGCGCCTCGGCGGCACCGTGGTCCATGCCGGGCAGCGTGATGGCGAGCGCGATGTCGAGCCCAAAGCCGCCCTCCGAACGCGGGCCGATGCCGACGGTGGAGGTCACGCTGGTGTCGCCCGGGACGGTGATCTTGTCCTGGCCGGCAACGAACTTCATCGCGCCCAGGAAGCAGGCGGCATACCCGGCGGCGAACAGTTGCTCCGGATTGTTGCCCGGCCCGCCCGCGCCGCCCAGCTCCTTCGGGGTGGCGAGGCCCACGTCCAGGCTGCCGTCCAACGTGGCGGCGTGGCCATCCCGGCCACCGGTGGCGCGGGCGGAGGTGCGGTAGAGAACGTCTGTTGGCATGGGGTGTCTCCTTGTGAGCTGTTAGGTGGGCTGGCGGCGTGGCGTGGATCACCGAGCCGCGCCGGCACGCATAGCGGATATGGGTCGCACCCGATAGTGTCGCACGCGATATTTATCTGCTTGGTTCGAGTTGCGTTTGTGTCGCGCGCGATCTATTGCCTTCGTCTGACGCGGGCAAGGGCGGCATGTGAGCGAAGACGAGCTGCAACTCGACCAATTTCTGTGCTTCTCGACCTATGCCGCCGGGCATGCCTTCAACCACGCCTACAAGACGCGGCTCGACGCGCTCGGCCTCACCTATCCGCAATACCTGGTCATGGTCGTGCTATGGCAGCAGGACGGCCAGACCGTGGGCCAGATCGGCGAGCGGCTCGCCCTCGGCACCAGCACGCTCACCCCCCTGCTGAAACGCCTCGAGGCGGCCGGCTACGTCCGCCGGGTCCGTGACGGCCGCGATGAACGGGTGGTGCGCGTGACGCTGACCGAAGCGGGGCAGACCTTGCGCGCCGGTGCCAGCACGATCCCCGCCGCCATCCTGCGCGCCACGGGCATGACGCAGGCCAAGCTGCGCCAGCTCCAGAACGACCTCGATAAGCTCCGCACGGCGCTGCTCGCCTCCTGACCGGACGGGGTGCTTCTTCCCACGGCTCGCGCGGCGAGGCACCGCCAACTAGGCTCCAATCTCCATTCGCGTCCGGCTTCCAGGTCACGCTGGCCATGAGTAGGTTTCCCCCGATTTTCCGTATCTTTTCACGCTTGCGTGATGATACAGACGGGTGGGCTACAACTTGAAGCATCTGTAGGCATAACAGTCTTCGACTGATGCATGGTTGCATCAGCTACAGGAAATTGTTCAAGGAGGTTGGCCCGGAGCGGCTTTGGTAGGCGAGGTCCGGGAGTCAGGTCATTTGGCGAATGGAGCCAAGGAACTCTTTCGACATAATGAACTCGTCCCCGACTGAGCCACTCGATGCAGGAGGCATCAGCACTTGAAGTCCTGCAGGAACTCGGACGCCGGGCGCACCCCTGACAGCATCAACCGGTCTCGGGCGCGGGTGCAGGCGACATAGAGCAGGTGCCGTTCCGTTTCATAAACGTCGTCCAGCTCCGTCTCGTCCGCTACGGCCTCCAGGCGGGCCTGGAGCGGCAGCACGCCGTCGTCGCAGGCCATCACCAGCGCGGCCTTGAACTCCAAGCCCTTGGCGAGGTGCATCGTGCCGATCGCGACTGTACCGGTCAGCTCCCGGTCCTGTTCTGAAAGCTCGGTCCAGGACAGCCCAACGGTTTCGACGGCAGCACGGGCGCGTGCCAGCTCAGTCCGGGAACGCACGAAAACACCGATCTCGGAGGGGGCGATCCCGTCCGCAACGGCCCGCGCGATCCAAGCGGCGGTCGCAGCGGTCTCATCGGCCAATGTAGCGAAAACACGCGTTTCCGGCGCCGGTCCGTTGAACACGGAGACGGTGCGGTCCCGCTCATCGGCGTTGCCGTCCACGTCGCGGACCGTCGCCGGCAGCAGCCGGTCGGCGGCCCGGCGAATCTGATGACTGGTGCGGTAGTTCACCGTGAGTGTCGAGGACCGGCCGCGTACGTCGACGCCCAATTCGCGCCACGAAAACGGCTGCTGGAAGATGCGCTGGCCGAGGTCGCCGGCAAAGAACAGCGCGTCGGGATGCGCAGGTGCGATCGCCGCAACGAATCGCAGCTCGGCGACGCCGAGATCCTGAGCCTCGTCCACCACAATATGGCTGAACGGCTTCTCCTGCCGCCCGGCATAATGCGCGGCCACCTCGCCGTAGATCTGCGACCAGGTGGCCAGCCCGCGCTTGGCGAGCGACGCCCGGACGGCCTCGAACACCGGCCAGAGGCGTTCCCGCTGCCCCGCGCTCATCCGGTTCTTGCGGCCAAGCCGGGGGACGCGGGCATAGGCGGCCACATCGGCGATCTGCCAGGCATCGACCACGTGGCGCCATTCCGATAGCAGGAAGCGCGGGGTGAAGCCGCGCGCCCCGATCGCGTCGGCCGCCTTGGTGAGCGCGTCGGCCACCTGCTCGTCCGAGGCCACCACGGCCCGGCGGCCGAAGGCCAACTGATACAGTTCGTCGGCCACGGTGCGGTACGGCTCCACCGTCACGCGCCGCATCGCCGCGGCGTCGGGCCCGAGCAGGACGGCGAGTTTGCGCGCCAGAGCGCTCGCCAGCGGCTGGGAGAACGTGGTCAGCAGGATGCGGCCCTCCGACCCGGCGCGCGCGAAGCGGGCAGCCCGATGCAAGGCGACGACCGTCTTGCCCGTACCTGCGGAACCCGAGCTGCGCGCCGGGCCGTTGTAGGAGCGGTCCACGACGCTACGCTGCGCAGGGTGCAGGAACACCGCCCATTGATCCCAGGGCGCATCCAACGCCCGCGCCAACTCGGCCTGGTCCTCGACCACGCGGAATCGGCGCAGCGCATCCGGGTGGGCGAATGGGTCTTGCGTCGGCGGCGGCGTTGGCGGCCGCAGGCGCCCGGTGCCGACGAACTCGAGCAGGGCTTCCGACGCTTCGGCCGGAAGGCGATCGGCGAAACCGAGGAAGCCGTCTTCGGTCGCTCCCTGCACGTCGGCGATCCAGTCAGCCGGAACGCCAACGGCCAGCAGCGCGTCGGCATCCAGGGAGGAGAACAGCCGAACGGCCGACACTGGCTCAGCGGGCGCCATGGTCGGGGCTGGAGGGCCGATTTCCTCCACCCGCTCGCGCACTTCCACAATCTGCACGGCGCCGGTCTTGGGGTGCGCCTCGATGCGCCGCCGCTCGGCCCAGTCGTACGCGTCGTCATGGTGCCCGACATAGGCCAGAAGGAAGCTCGCGGCGGTCTTGTGAATGATGAGCCGGAGGTCGCGGCTGGCCCGCACCGACCAGAAGTTCTGGTCGCGGGAACGGTCGATCCGGTGAAATTGCAGCCCCGGCCCCGCTGGGTCCATTTGCAGGTCGAATGCCGTAGTCTTGGCCGCTTTCTGCTCCTGCGACTCCAGACGCGCGAGCGCCGTCGTGAAGGTGTCGGCGATGCGGAACTCGACGGTCATCTCAAGATGCCTCGTCAGGATCGTGTCATTGCGAGCCGCCGCTTGGCGGCGTGGCAATCCATGGCGCCAGCAGCGGCGTCGTTGCGAGCATGGATTGCTTCGTCGCAAGCGCTCCTCGCAATGACAATGAGGGAGGGGAGACAAAGAATGCGCGAAGCTTTCACACTGTGAACACCTTCATTACCTCGTCCCCAAAGTGGTTGATCACTTTCACAGCGATGCGGCCGCGGTCTGGGCGGGGGAAGGGGCGGGAGGTGTCGCGGTAGAGGGTGGCCCAGGCTTCCTCGTCGATTTTCGCGCGCAGGGCGGCCTTGAGCGACTTGTAGGGATCGTTCGCGCCGAGGAAGTAGGCGTGGCGGACGTAGAAGCTCTCCTCGTTGTAGTCGGTGTCGATGAACCAGGCGGCGATGCTGCGGGTGTCGCCGGAGCGGATGTCGCCGGTTTGCGGGTCGAACACGTCCACGCCGAGGATGCGGATGCGGACGTGGTCGGGCTGACCCGCAACCGGCTCCACCACCAGGTCCGGCTCGCCGAAGACGACGAACAGGTTGCCGCGGCCGGTGTTCTTGAGGTCGTCGGCCATGTGCAGGTCGGGGTTCATCCGCGCCTTCAGGATCGGCAGCGGGCCGAGCTTGGTCAGTTCGCTCGCATGGGCGTCGTAGTTGAAGGCGCACGCGATCAGCACGTCGAACCGCGCCTCCGAGGCCTCGCGGGCGGCGATCACCAGGTCCATGCGGGACAACGTGCCGAATTCGGGGCCAACTAGGATGCCGGCGCGACGCTCTATCTCGCCCTCCATGTAGCGGCCTTCGGCGGCGATATACGGCTGCTTACTTTCGTCCGGCTTTCCAGCCCAGGGGACCAGGCTAGTGAAATGGATGCTATCGGCCTTCTGGCTTTGGTGCACACCGGCGGTGCGGAGGTTTTCCAGCACCATGGTGGCGAAGTCGACCGGTGGTGCGGCGGCATTGCGGCTCCGTGTGGGGGCGCCGAGCAGTTCGTCCTCGTCGGCTGGGACGACGCGGTGGGGGGAGAGGCTTTCGACCGTGAAGGGTCCGGCCACCCGAACCCGGGAGCGGTCCTCGTAGGGGCGGTCGTAGAGGAACTCGATATCGGCCCGGCGGGCGATGGAGGCGTCGATGCGGCGCTGGCGTTCGATGCGGGCGGCCCACCAGGCGGTGTGGTCGCGCGCAGCTTCGGCGGGCCAGGCCGGGTCGGCGTCGCGGGGGATTTGCCATTCCTCCCAGGCGATGCCGAGTGCCGCGTTGAGGCGGGCGCGCAGCGGTTCGAGCGTCTGTTGCGCTTCCTCCCACAGCACGTCGATCTCGGCGTTGTTGGCGATGGATTTTAGGGTGACGTGCGGTGCGCGCTCGTAGACGAAGCCGTGGCGCACGTCATTGTGGGTGGGCGTGTCGGGCTGGATGCGGCCGCTGACGGCCTGCTCCTTGGCGCGGCCCTCGCGGCTGTCGGCGAGCAGGTAGTAGGGATATTTGGCGGCCATAAGGCGGGTGCGCGCGAGGGCGAGGGCGACGCGGGAAGTGTCGATAGTGATCCACCGGCGCCCCCATTGTTCGGCGACCGTGGCGGTGGTGCCGGAGCCGCAGGTGGGGTCGAGCACGAGGTCCCCGGGGTCGGTGGCCATGAGGATGCAGCGTTCGATCACTTTCGTTGCTGACTGCACGACATAGAGCTTTTCCTCCGTAAAGCTGCCCGTCCCGGTGTCCGTCCAAATGTTAGAGATTGGATTGCGCGGATTATCATCCAAAAAGCGCATAAACTGAATCGTACCCGCCGACGTAGTCCAAAGTCGATCAGCTCTACTAAGATGACGCAATCCTTCGAAATCGGTCGCAAACGTGCGCCTGCCTGGAGTATAGAATTGCCCATGGTGAAGAAACGATCTTACATCATTTGGACCGGGTGATCGCGCGCTCGTAAGATTGTCCGGACGGAAAATCCTCGATGTTGGCGGCAAATTGCCCTTCTCTAAGGCATCCATGCGCCTGTGAGAGCCATCCGATAGCCGAAGCATCGTATAAACAACATCGGTTGAAGAGCCCTCAGACTTATCGACCGTGAGAGCACGATACTTCAACAAGTCGATGTCTTTGCAGAACCACAGCACATAGTTGGCGGCGGCCGAGAGGTTCTTGCCACCACGACCGGTCGTCGTTCGAAAGGTGATTTGAGATACTAGGTTCCTTTCCTGGAAAACGCTCTCAAGAACACACCGCACGCGATGCACATTCTCATCCCCGATCTGCACGAAAATCGACCCGCTCTCCGTCAACAACTCCCGCGCCACCGTCAGCCGATCCCGCAAATACGTCAGATACGAATGAACCCCATCCTTCCACGTATCCCGGAACGCTTTCACCTGCTCCGGCTCGCGGCTCACATCCTCGCGCTTGCCGTCCTTCACGTCGCGCGAGAGCGTGCTCACCTGCCAGTTGCTGTTGAACTTGATGCCGTAGGGCGGGTCGAAATAGATGCATTGCACGCGGCCGCGCAGGCCCTCGCGCTCGGCCAGGCTCGCCATCACCTGCAGGCTGTCGCCTAGGATCATCCTATTCGACCAGTGCTGGTCGTGCTGGTAGAACTCCAGCCTTGCTTCCGGATCGTCCAGCCCGTTGAAGTCGGCGAACAGGTCCGGCGCCTCGCTCGACGCCTCGGCCCGGCTCCGCGCCTCCTTCTGCAAGCCGTCGATGATCGCCTTAGGATGGACCTTTTCCTGGATATAGATTGGCGGCGGGTTGACCACGAGGTCCGACCAGTCCTGCGCATCCTTGCCGCGCCAGACGAGCTGCGCCTCGCCGATCTCGATCTCGCCGGTCTCCTGCAACTGGCGGCGTTGCGCGTCCGTCAGCCGGATGCGGGCGCCGCGCCAGACAACCTGCGGGTCGAGGTCGGCATTGCGGGCGCGGACCTCTCCGTGCGGCAAGGGCGTCGCCCGGGCATAGTGCGCTGGGCGCACCGGCGCGTCCTCCTCCATGCGTTGCGCGATGGACTGGAACTCGGCGGTGGGGATGTTGCGGCGGGTATCGGCATGGACGAGGGCTTCGATCGGTCTGGCGACCTTGGGCGGCTTGGGTTGGCGGGGCATCCGTTTCCTCGGGTTCAGGCGACTTTTGCGGTCCGGAGGGGGAGTGCCACCGTTTCCAGCATGGAGAGATCAAGCCGGGTCGAGGCGTGGTCGATGTCGAAGCCGATTACGCCGCCGGCATCGTCGAGGTCCACGTTGAGGCCGTCCGCGACGACGCGGGTTTCGGCGCCCGGCCCGGCGCGCAGCTCGATGGTGAGGCTGTCGGTCTCGGCATAGTAGGAAAGCTTCATGCTGCGTCCTCCCGGATGGCCGTCGATGGCACTGTGACGCGCTTGGCTTTCGTATACAAACAGCTCCATTCGAGTTCGACGCGCCATGGATTGCTTCGTCGCTCCGCTCCTCGCAATGACGCAAGAGGGTGCCAATACCTCGTCATTGCGAGAAGCCCTTGCGACGAAGCAATCCATCGGGCCGTTACGCAATATCGTCATAGAGGTCGCGCCATTGCGGGTTCATCGCCTCGATCAAGGCGATCTTGCGCCGGCGGGACCCGCCCTTGATCTGCTTCTCCCGGGAGATCGCAGCCACCATGTCCTCATGCAGTTCATACCACACCAGCAGCTTGCAGCCGTAACGCGACGTGAAGCCCGGCATCGCCCCCGTCCGATGCTACCAGGCGCGCTGCACCAGCGACGACGTGACCCCGACGTACAAGGTGCCTTCTATCCCGCTCGCCATCAAATACACCGCCGGCTGCCTCACCGCTCGAACGAGGCGATCAGCCGGGCGAACGCCGCCTCGATCTCGTATACGTCGATGAACTCGGCGAACGCCCAGCGGCCGAAGCGCCGGTGGTTGTTGACGCCGGGCACCCAGAGCTTGTGCATGGTCTCGGCCTTCAGCTTGGCGTCCGTCTTGCGGTAGCCTTTGATCTCGATCACCAGGTTGAGCGGCTCGTCCGATCCCACATCCACCCGCACGATGTAGTCGGGCCAGTATCGGCGCTGCTCCATCCCGTCCCGGTAGGGGACCTCGAACTGCATGCCCTGATTCTTGACGTAGGAGAGCACGCGCGGATGCGCCTCGGCCGCCCGCGCGAACTCGGCCTCCCAGTCGCTGTCCAACACCACGTGGTTCACGTGGCAACGACCCGGCGACGTGGTGTAGAGCGCCTTCGAGGTGGAGAAATTGACGAAGCGGGAGCTGCCCTCCGGCGTGTAGGGGTCGAGTACGGCCAGGATTTCCGAGGGCGTCGGGTCGGCCGGCTGACACGCCGTGTAGATCATTTGGGCCGCCCGGTCCGCCATCTCGCGATAGGTCACCATGGCGGGGGTCGTGCCGCCCAGGCAGACCAGGTAGCCCTCGTCGATCCAGCGCTTCGCCGCCCGCTTGATTTGGCCGAACAGGTGCATCTTGGGCGGCTCCGCCGGGTCGCAGAACTGGTTGTAGAGCAGGTGCTTGGCGAGGTGATAGCTGATCTCGCTCGGCCGCACGGCATCCAGCACCGCGGTCGTCAGCTCGACACCCTCACCGACAATGCCCTCCAGCAGCACCCGGCAGGGCCCGACATCCTCCGGCGTCAGCACCAGGCGGGAGTTCTCGGTAAACACCGCCTCAACCCGCTCGTCCGGCAGGTTGACGCGGTAGCCTTCGACCCGGGGGAAGGTGATCTCGAGCGCTGCACGCTCTTTCAAGGCTTGCACGCGGGTGGTGGGCTTGGGCGGCTTCGGCTTGGTGACGATGGGCTGGGAAGCGAAGTCGAACGGGATGCCCATGATATCGGCGTATTCGCAGTCGAACAGGCCGTCGGTGTTCATCTCGTAGGATTGGCGGCGCAGCGCCCGCCCGACCACCTGCTCGCACAGGAGCTGAGTGCCAAATGCGCGCACGCCGAGGATGTGAGTGACGGTGTTCGTGTCCCACCCTTCCGTCAGCATCGAGACGGAGACGACGCAGCGCACCGTCTCGCCGAGGCGCCCTTTACGGCCGACCGTGTTCATCACCTCGCGCAGCAGTTCGGCGTCCGAGATGGCTTCGGCACCGGCGCCCGCGCCCTCGCGCTGCATCTTCTCGCGCCGGAAGACCTCTAGCTCCGGGCCCACGGCGGCGCGGAACGCCGCGTCGAGCGCTTCGCCGGAGTCGACCTGCTCGCTGTCGATCAGCAGCGTGTTGGGGCGGGCCAGGCGCGCGTCGAATTCATCGTAGTTACTGAAAAGCTTGAGGTGTCCCGGCCGGAAGGGGTTCTGCTCGCCTTCACCGTCGCGCTCGAAGCCGGAGATCCACTCGTAGACGAGTTCGGATGTCGAGGTGTTGTTGCAGACGACGATGAAGACGGGCGGAACCTCGATCCCGGCGCGGTCCCATTCCGCGAACGTCTTTTCGTAGTGGCCGTAGAGCGCGTAGAGGGCGGTTTGCAGCTCGCTCGGCAGGGCCAGGGGGTTGCCGCGGCCGCCTTTGGCGCGGCCGAGCTTGGGCATGTCTTTGCGGATGTGCTCCCACAGATTGCGGTAGATCGGCACGTCGGCGCTGGGCAGGTTGTCGGAGACGGGAATGCGGGGCAGCTTGACGATGCCGCATTCGATCGCGTCCATCAGAGAGAAGTCGCTGACCGTCCAGGGGAACAGGGTGCCCTCGCGGTAGCCGGAG
Organism: Acetobacteraceae bacterium; assembly: GCA_965199105.1. Taxonomy (GTDB): domain Bacteria; phylum Pseudomonadota; class Alphaproteobacteria; order Acetobacterales; family Acetobacteraceae; genus LMUY01. The sequence goes on from CBDAQO010000002.1 coordinate 4,434,207, forward strand.
CCGCGCAGGAAGAAGGGCGTGGCGGAAAGGTCATAGACGGCGATGACGCCCAGTTTGCGCTTGACGGCTTCCAGCCCGGCGATCCACAGGCGGGCGGCGTCGTTGTTGCTGCGGGCCTCGTCGCGCTCGTCGGATGCGAGGTCCTCGTCACTGTCCGGCTTTTCGCGGTAGCAGTGATGGGCCTCATCGTTCAGCACGACGACGCCCTTGAAGCCGAGCAGGTCGTTGGCGACCCGGTGCAGCATCTGGCCGTCGTTCTCCGTGGTGTCCGGTGGTGCGTCGCGGCCTTGGAGGAGCGCGCGGCCGGTCTTGCTGATCTCCAGCGTCTCACGTGGTTTGAAGGCATGATAGTTGGTGATGACGAGCTTCGCGCGATCGATGTCGGGCAGCATGTCGGCCGGAACCAGCTCCCGGCCTCGGTAGTAGCTGTCTGGGTCGTTGGGTTGCAGGACGCGAAGGCGGTCTTTGATCGTGATTCCAGGGGTGACGATCAGGAAGCCGCGGCTGAAGAGGTTGCTGCCGGGCGTGCGGACCGCGTTGACCGTCTGCCACGCGATCAGCATCGCCATGACGGTGGTCTTGCCACTGCCGGTCGCCATTTTCAGTGCCACGCGGAACAGCTCGGCGTTGGCTTGTTCGTTGGCCCCTTGCAGGTGTTTGCGGAACTTGTCGTGGCGACGGTCACGCCGGGCCACTTCGGCTAGCCAGATCGCGGTTTCGACCGCCTCCACCTGACAGAAGAAGGGGCGCACGGTCTGGAATGGATGGTGGCGCCAGTGCATCAGCAGCCGCTGCGTCGCTGGTGTCACGCCCCAGTCGGCCGGGTTGGAGAGCGCCCGCCAAGCGGCAACGTAGCTGCGGACTTCGTTGATGATCGGAGTTGGATTGTATTCCTGATCGGCGGTCGAGAGGTCCTGCGCGTCAGGCAGGACGAAGCTGGTTTGGCCTGATTTCTGCGGCTTCTTGCGAGGTTTCGGGACGGGGGTGATCAGTTCCGATCGTCGGCGGCCTGACACAGGGGGCTGCTCGAGAGGTTGGCCGTCCTTGTCCAGGGCGTGGTGCCGAGTCGGGACCTCGTAGGGCGAGTTCAGGATCGGCTGCTCGAAAAAGCTTGACGGCATAGACGGCTACCACCCCAGCAACTCGGAACACGTGAGGCGAGCATGGCTTGCTATGGCGGGTAATACCATCGCGGCCTGACCTGTTGGGCTGTTTGTGTAGGTCCTAGAGAGAAAGCCGCACACCAGGTCCGCCACCATTTACAGATATGGATTCCACTACGGCGGCCTCTAGCTCCGTCTGGAACTCTTCAACCTCATAGTTTTTCACCGCGCTCAAAGCGCGCCACTGTGTCGGGTGTTAGATCTGCCAGGCGCAGCTAGGCCGCGTGGACAAAGCTGGTGGCGGGCCCACTTGCGGGCCGAGAGCCAGAGCAGGTCGGCCAAATGGTCCCGCGATGATGATCGGTGCCGGATGAGCAGATCGTGGGCGACCTGGCCTTCCTCGTCGAGGTCGGCCTCGGTAATCCGTTCTTCAAGAACGTATGCAGTCCCACTGGTGGTTTGGGCGCTGGTTTGGCCTTTTGCCATCGAGACGATTGGGGTGGAGAGCAGCCAAGACAGGCCGCCGGTGCCGGTGTGCCGGGTCGCGTAGCCAAAGAGGTGCTGGTTGCCGTCGATCTCGACCACAAGCCATTGGCTTAGCTCTGCCGAACGCCTCCTTTCGGTCGGCCCACGCGGGGATCGAGCCCGCACCGCCGCTCATGGCTGTTCTCCGACCGGCGTCGCCCTGCTCGGGGCGGAGTCGGCAAGTGGGGCCGCCTGGCCTGTCCGCTGTGCCGCGATAATGGCCGCCGCCTCTGTTCCGTCCAGCGCGTGATAGATCATAAGGGCCGTGGCAAGTGCGTCGACGGCAGCCCGACGCGAGGTCAGCAAGTCCAGCCCTTGGCCATACGCCTCGGCAAGCGTCTCACGTACCCGCCGGGCCAACATGGCGTCGGCGGCGAGCATCTTCGGCAGGGAGTTCAGCTCTGGCATGCCCAACCAGGCCAGGCCGAGCGACTCGTCGCAGCCCATGGCCGCGGCAGCGATGGTGGCAAGCAGCGTAGCCTGCGCCAGATCGCTGTCGCCATCGCCGCACGATGGCTTGCCAAACACCAACTGCTCCGCGGCGCGGCCGCCAAGCTGGACCATGAGCAGCCTCTGGACGTCACTGGTCGAGCGCGGACTGCCCTGAAGCACCGCGAAACCCGACGCCGTTCCATGGGCGCCCAACACCAAGCCTTTCAGCGCGCCCGGCCGCAACGCGACCGCCATGATCAGCGGAACGGCCCAGGTCGGCACCGACCGTGTTCCGGCGCCCCACTAAGCCCATCCCGGGAACGTGTGTTCCGGCGGGTTAACTATCGTTGGTTGCGGGGACAGGATTTGAACCTGTGACCTTCAGGTTATGAGCCTGACGAGCTACCGGGCTGCTCCACCCCGCGCCATGGGTGTATGTGTGTGTTTGGAAGACCTGGCGGCGACCGACTTTCCCGCGTCTTGAGACGCAGTATCATAGGCGCTGGGGGTTTTCACGGCCGAGTTCGGGATGGGATCGGGTGTAGGCTCCCCGCCATGGCCACCAGGTCGTCCAAACCCGGTTGGTTTGGACGAGAATGGTTCTGGTGCGGTGATGTGTGTGTGTGTGTGTGACGACGGAAGACTGGCATGTGTTGGGAGAGCCGATCGGGCGATTAGGACCAGTTAGCTGCACGCCTCGCGGCGCTTTCACATCTGGCCTATCGACGTGGTGGTCTTCCACGGCCCTCTGGGAGACCTGGTTTTGAGGTGGGTTTCCCGCTTAGATGCTTTCAGCGGTTATCCCGTCCGCACATAGCTACCCGGCCGTGCCGCTGGCGCGACAACCGGTGCACCAGAGGTGCGTCCATCCCGGTCCTCTCGTACTAGGGACAGATCCTCTCAAGTCTCCTTCACCCACGGCAGATAGGGACCGAACTGTCTCACGACGTTCTAAACCCAGCTCACGTACCACTTTAATCGGCGAACAGCCGAACCCTTGGGACCTGCTCCAGCCCCAGGATGTGATGAGCCGACATCGAGGTGCCAAACCTCCCCGTCGATGTGGACTCTTGGGGGAGATCAGCCTGTTATCCCTAGAGTACCTTTTATCCGTTGAGCGATGGCCCTTCCACGCGGGACCACCGGATCACTATGGCCGACTTTCGTCTCTGCTCGAACTGTCGCTCTCGCAGTCAGGCGGGCTTATGCCATTGCACTCAGCAGCCGATGTCCGACCGGCCTGAGCCCACCATCGCGCGCCTCCGTTACACTTTGGGAGGCGACCGCCCCAGTCAAACTGCCCGCCATGCAGGGTCCCGGTCCGGGCTGACCGGACGCGGTTAGACATCAGAAGAGATCAGGGCGGTATTTCAAGGGTGGCTCCACACAAGCTAGCGCCCATGCTTCAATGCCTCCCGCCTATCCTACACAGCTCTCCCCTGAGGCCACTGCAAAGTTGCAGTAAAGGTTCATAGGGTCTTTCCGTCTGACCGCGGGTACCCCGCATCTTCACGGGGAATTCAATTTCGCTGAGCCCATGCCGGAGACAGTGGGGAAGTCGTTACGCCATTCGTGCAGGTCGGAACTTACCCGACAAGGAATTTCGCTACCTTAGGACCGTTATAGTTACGGCCGCCGTTTACCGGGGCTTCAATTCAGTGCTTGCACACCTCCTCTTAACCTTCCGGCACCGGGCAGGCGTCAGACCGTATACGTCGTCTCTCGACTTCGCACAGTCCTGTGTTTTTACTAAACAGTCGCTACCCCCTGCTTTGTGCCACCCATCCCTGGTTGCCCAAGAATGGGTCTCGCTTATCCCGAAGTTACGCGAGCAATTTGCCTAGTTCCTTCGGCATGGTTCTCCCAAGCGCCTTGGTATGCTCTACCAGTCCACCTGTGTCGGTTTCGGGTACGGTCTATACGCTGGAGCTATTTCCCGGTGTGATCCAAAAGCCAGAACAATCCAATAAGCCCTGACAACATCTCTCACACGTCACTTCCAGCAGGCCCAGTAATATTCAACTGGTTCCCATCAACTACGGCTTTCGCCCTCGCCTTAGGGGCCGGCTCACCCTGCGCGGATTACCCTTGCGCAGGAACCCTTGGACTTTCGGCGACAGTGTTTCTCACACTGTTTGTCGCTACTCATGTCAGCATTCGCACTTCGGATACCTCCAGGCGGGGTCACCCCTCACCCTTCACAGGCTTACCGAACGCTCCGCTACCGAGAAGTCGCTAGGCGTTAGTCATTAGTCGTTAGAGGTTTTAGGTGTTTGTACAGGCCACCCAGCATGCGACCGATCTCGGCATACTCTTGCTGCCAGGCTTGCGCCTGGGCGGCATCAAGATAGGCAAGATCAATGGCGTATTGGAGCCATAACTTGGTTTCCTCAAGCGAGCCAAGCGCCATAACAACATAGCGCCGGAACTCCAGATCGGAGGCCAACTGCCGGCCCGAGCCCTCCGCAAGGAGCGCACAAACCGACTTCGAACTCCGCCGCACCTGGTCGGCCAGGCCGCCATACTGCTCGCTCTTCGGAAACGCCTGACTAGCCCGATGCACCTCTAGCGATACTTGTTACGCCCGACGAAACACGTCCAGCTCCCAAACATCCCGAGACATCGAACCACCTATTGCTCTAACGACTAAAGACTAACGACTAACGACTAATCCCACAGCTTCGGTACGTGGCTTGAGCCCCGTTACATCTTCGGCGCAAGGTTTCTATTAGACCAGTGAGCTATTACGCTTTCTTTAAAGGATGGCTGCTTCTAAGCCAACCTCCTGGTTGTTTTGGAATCCTCACATCCTTTCCCACTTAGCCACGATTTGGGGACCTTAGCTGGTGGTCTGGGCTGTTTCCCTCTCGACGATGGACCTTAGCACCCACCGTCTGTCTGCCGCGCTATACTTACGGGTATTCGGAGTTTGGTTAGGTTTGGTAATCCTTTGGGGACCCCTAGCCCATCCAGTGCTCTACCCCCCGCAGTAAACACACGACGATCTACCTCAATAGATTTCGCGGAGAACCAGCTATCTCCGAGTTTGATTGGCCTTTCACCCCTAGCCACAGCTCATCCCCGACTTTTTCAACAGGCGTGGGTCCGGCCCTCCAGTGCGTGTTACCGCACCTTCAGCCTGGCCATGGCTAGATCACTCGGTTTCGGGTCTTCTGCCGGCAACTCAGCGCCCTATTCAGACTCGCTTTCGCTACGCCTACACCTAACGGCTTAAGCTCGCTGCCAACAGAAACTCGCTGACCCATTATACAAAAGGTACGCCGTCACGGAACAATCCGCTCCGACTGCTTGTAGGCATCCGGTTTCAGGTCTCTTTCACTCCCCTCTCGGGGTGCTTTTCACCTTTCCCTCACGGTACTTGTCCACTATCGGTCACCAGGGAGTATTTAGGCTTGGAGGGTGGTCCCCCCACGTTCAGACAGGGTTTCACGTGCCCCGCCCTACTCAAGGATGCATAGGTATTTACGTCTACGGGGCTATCACCCGCTCCGGCCGGCCTTTCCAGACCATTCAACTTATCCCCCATACACCACGGGCCTGTTCCACTTTCGCTCGCCACTACTCGCAGAATCTCTGTTGATGTCTATTCCTCCAGGTACTGAGATGTTTCAGTTCCCCGGGTTCGCCTCATCACCCTATGTATTCAGATGATGATACCCCAAAGGGGTGGGTTGCCCCATTCGGACATCCACGGATCAAAGCCTGCTCGCGGC
>CBDAQO010000002.1:4445000-4488136 GCA_965199105.1 Acetobacteraceae bacterium
TTTCGGCCGGGTCAACGACGCAGCCTGCCGCTTCGCCGTTGGCGCCGTGGACGTGGCGACCGGCAACTTTACCTACTTCGACAACGCCCGCACCACGATCACCGTGGACCACGTGATGGCGAGCACCTCGCTGCCGCCAGCGCTGCCGATGACGCAGATCGGCACCGACTACTTCTGGGACGGCGGCATCGTCTCCAACACGCCGCTGCAGCATTTGCTCACCCATATCGATGGCGAAAACGCGCTGGTGTTCCAGGTCGACCTGTTCAGCGCCCGCGGCACCATCCCGCGCGACATGGCCGAGGTGCTGGGCCGCTCCAAGGACATCCAGTTTTCATCGCGCACCCGCCTCACCACAGACCATTACCGCGAGCTGCACGGCCTGCGCGTGAAGCTGCTGTCGCTGCTCGAGCGGCTGCCGGAGGGCGACTTGAGCGACGACGAGCGCGCGCTCAAGCAGCGGCTGGAGAACCTGCCGACGATCAACATCCTACAGCTTATCTACCAGCAGGCCGCGTTCGAGGGGCAGGCGAAGGATTACGACTTTAGCAAGTCCTCGATGCGCGACCATTGGGCCGCAGGGCTGCGCGACACCCGCACCACGCTGGCCCGGCGCGACTGGCTTGCCATGCCGACCAGCGAGCATGCCATCGTGACGCACGACATCCATCGCGCACGAGGCTGAATGCCGCGCTCGCGCACGAGGCTGAATGCCGTGCGAGGTTGAATGGGGCCGTGGCAACCCGAACTCAGACGGTAGCGCAGCGTTCTTGGCGCGCACGGATCAGGAGGAGTTATCCATGGCAAGTGCTACCCGTCAAAAGATGCCGGCCGAGCAGACCGAGGGCGGCGTCCATATGCACCACACCAAGAACAACCAGAACGCCAAGGCCGTCTCCATCGAGCTGCTGCAGGCCCGGCTGGCGGACGCGATCGACGTCGCGCTCATCACCAAGCAGGCGCATTGGAATCTGAAGGGGCCGCAGTTCATCGGCGTCCACCTGATGCTGGACAAGTTCCGCGACGAGCAGGACGAGTTCGTCGACGAGATGGCCGAGCGCATCACCCAGCTCGGCGGCACCGCGCGCGGCACCGTGCAGGAGGTGAACGCGAAGTCGGCACTGGCGCCCTATCCGGTGGATATCTACCAGGTGAGCGACCACGTCCACGCCCTGATCGACCGCTACGCCACGTTCGCCAACGCCGTGCGCGCGAACATCGACGAGGTGGACGAGGCGGGCGACCCGGACACGGCGGACCTGTTCACCGAGGTGTCACGCGGCATGGACAAGCAACTGTGGTTCCTCGAAGCGCACACCCAGGAGCGGTCCGCCAGCGAAACGTTCCCGACGCATCAATAGGGCCGTTCCCAGCGTAGGGACTTGCACCCGACTCCCCCGGATACCTAGTGTCCGGGGGAGCGACGGGAACACAGCATGAACGACCTATTTGGCGGCGCCAAGCCGGGGCGCGGCCCGGAGCCCATTGGCACCCAGGCGGCCCGAGACAAGCCGAAGGACCCTGGCGAGGCCGCCTATTCCGCCAAGGACATCGAGGTCCTCGAAGGCCTCGAGCCGGTCCGCCGCCGCCCCGGCATGTATGTCGGCGGCACCGATGACAACGCGCTGCACCATCTCGCGGCGGAAATCCTCGACAACGCCATGGACGAGGCGGTCGCCGGCCACGCCAGCGCCATCGACGTCGCGGTGCAGGCGGACAACTGGCTCAGCATCCGCGACAACGGCCGTGGCATCCCGGTCGACCCGCACCCGAAGTTCAAGCCGCTCAGCGCCCTCGAGGTGATCCTCACCACGCTGCATTCCGGTGGCAAGTTCGGCGGCGACGCCTATGCCACCTCGGGCGGGCTGCACGGCGTCGGCAGCTCGGTGGTGAACGCGCTCAGCGTGTCGCTCGAGGTGGAGGTGGCGCGCGACCGCACGCTGTGGCGGCAGAGCTACGCGCAGGGCAAGCCGGTGACCAAGCTGGTGAACGCCGGGCCGGTGCAGAACCGCCGCGGCACCACCATCCGCTTCAAGCCCGACCCGGCCATCTTTGGCCCGCTGCAGTTCAGCCCCGCGCGGCTCTACAAGCTGTGCCGCTCCAAGGCCTACCTGTTCCGCGGCGTGACCATCCGTTGGGTCTGCGACCCGGCGTTGCTGGCCGGCCGTGACGACGTTCCCGCGGAAGCCGTGCTGCATTTCCCCGGCGGCCTGCGCGACAGTCTGGCCGAAGACATCGGTGACACCGCGAAGGCCGTCCCTGAAATCTGGGCCGGCGAGGCCGAACTGCCCGCCCGCGAGGACGGCCGCAATGGGGGCCGTGCCGAGTGGGCGGTCACCTGGCTCGAGCATGCCGACGGCTTCGTGCATTCCTATTGCAACACCGTGCCGACGCCGCTAGGCGGCACCCACGAGGCCGGCTTCCGCGCCGCGCTGCTCAAGGGCGTGCGCGCCTGGGGCGACCACCGCAGCAACCGCCGCGCCGCTCAGGTCACCGCCGAGGACGTGACCGGGGGGATGGCCGGCAAGCTCTCCGCCTTCGTGCGCGACCCGCAATTCCAGGGCCAGACCAAGGAGAAGCTGACCAGCCCGGAGGCCGCCCGCCTGGTCGAGGCGGTGATGCGCGACCGGTTCGACCACTGGCTCGCCGGCAACCCGCAGCAGGCGGACAACCTACTCGCCACCCTGATCGAGCGCGCCGAGGAACGGCTGCGGCGGCGCGAGAGCAAGGACGTCGCCCGCAAATCCGCCACCAAGCGCCTGCGCCTGCCCGGCAAGCTTACCGACTGCACCAGCGAGGTGATGACCGAGACCGAGCTGTTCCTGGTGGAGGGCGACAGCGCCGGCGGGTCGGCCAAGCAGGCCCGGCGGCGCGAGACCCAGGCGGTGCTGCCGCTGCGGGGCAAGATCCTCAACGTGGCCAGCGCCTCGGTCGACAAGCTGCGGCAGAACCAGGAGCTGCGCGACCTGATCGAGGCGCTCGGCTGCGGCGTCGGCAGCCAGTTCGACATCAAGCGGCTGCGCTACGGCCGCATCATCATCATGACCGACGCCGACGTGGATGGCGCCCATATCGCCAGCCTGCTGATGACGTTCTTCTACCGCGAACTGCCAATCCTGGTGCGGGACGGCCATGTCTACCTGGCGCAGCCGCCGCTCTACCGCATGACGCAGGGCGCCAAGTCGGTCTACGCGATGGACGACGCCGACCGCGAGCGGCAGATGAAGGCCTTCAAGCCTGGCGCCAAGGTGGAGGTGAGCCGCTTCAAGGGGCTGGGCGAGATGCCGGCCGCTACCCTGCGTGACACCACGATGGACCCGGCCCGGCGCACCTTGCTCAAGGTGGTGGCGCTGCCGGACCAAGCCGCAGCGACCAGCGAACTGGTGGAAAGCCTGATGGGCCGCCGCCCGGAACTCCGCTTCCGCTTCATCCAGGAGCATGCGCGCGAGATGAACGTGGAAGCGGTCGATGTATGAAGCGCGTTCTGCCAAGCTGACCGACAGGTAACGTTCTCGCGAGGCGGATTTTTCCTGCTGAATCCGCTTGCTGCCAAGTGCCATGCTGACCTCAGAGCGAACGATCACCCAAGAACAATCGGAGGCTGTATGTCGCAAAGACGACACCGGTCATCTCAGTATGTCGCGGCCCCCACCAGGGCAGACGGCCAAACGGCTTACCGGTTGGCCGCCGCCGTTTCGGGTGGGCTTGTGACCGTCTGGCGATGCGTGAAGGCCGACGTGGTCCACGGCCTGGCCAACCACCACCTCTCGCACCACGGCCACCGCTTCGTCGCGGGCGCGCCTGCGGTGCCGCGCGGGCCGGTGTCGGTCGCGGACGACACCGCGACCGGCCGGTTGAGACGTTGAGCTAGATCCCGCTGTTGCTAGGGCCGGCTGGCATGCGGTCGGTGCTCAGGCTGCCGCCGCCGGTCAGCATCGCCGGGCCGCCGGGCAGCCGCCGGGTCACGCCCGAGGTGTTTAGCAGCGGGAACAGCAGTTCGGCCGTGCGGTAGCATTCCTCGAGGTGGGGAAAGCCGCTGCCGATCACGGTGTCGATGCCCAAATCCTGATACTCGCGGATGCGCGCGGCCACCGTTGCCGGGTCGCCGACCAGCGCCGTGCCCGCGCCGCCTCGCACCAAGCCCACCCCGGCCCACAGGTTCGGCGCCACCTCCAGACCTTCGCGCGAGCCGCCGTGCAGCGACAGCATGCGCCGCTGCCCCTCGCTGTCCGACCCGGCGGACAGCTTGGCTTGCGCGCTGGCGATCGTGTCGTCCGACAGATGGCTAATGAGCTTGCGTGCGGCGTCCCACGCCTCGCCTTCGGTCTCGCGCACGATGAAGTGCAGCCTGATGCCGTAGCGCAGCGTCCGCCCCAGCAAGGCGGCCCGGCGGCGCACGTCCTCGAGCTTCTCCGCCACCATGGCGGGCGGCTCGCCCCAGGTGAGATAGACGTCGCATTGCTCGGCCGCCAGTTGCCGCGCCGGCGCGGACGAGCCGCCGAAATAGAGCGGCGGGTAGGGCGATTGCACCGGCGGGAACACCAGGCTGCCGCGCTTGCTGGACAGGTATTGGCCACTGAAATCGACCGTATCGCCGCGCAGGAAGCCGCGGAAGATCTGCAGGAACTCGGCCGCCTCGGCGTAGCGTTCGTCATGGCCGAGGGTGATCCCGTCCGCCGCCAGGTCGCCCGGCGAGCCGCCCGCCACCACGTTCAGCATCAGCCGGCCATCCGTAGCGCGGTCGAAGGTGGCCGCGGCGCGCGCGGCCTCACCCGGCACCACCGCGCCGGGCCGCACCGCCACCAAATAGCGCAGCCGCTCGGTGAACGGCGCCACGGTGGCGGCGGTGATCCAGGCGTCCTCGCACCCGCGCCCGGTTGGCAGCAGCACCCCGTGGTAGCCGAGCTGGTCCGCGGCCTGGGCGATCTGCCGCAGGTAGCGGTTGTCGGTCTGCCGCGTGCCCTGCTGCGTGCCGAGGTAGCGGCCGTCGCCGCCGGTGGGCAGGAACCATAGGAAATCGAGCTGGTCGCTGCTCTTGCCGCCGCGGTCTGGCAGCATGTGGCTCGGCCCGGCGTTCATTGGCGGCTCCCCGTGGTTTGCGGCGGTGGCGTCCAGACGATGGCGCTCACGTCGACCTTGCTTGGAATGATGCGGGACTGGGCGAACAGGTCGGCCAGATGCTGTTGCCGGGCGATGATCGCAGCGTCCATGCGCTGCACGGCATACACGCCCCGTGGCGCCGCCACTCGTTCGGCCGCCAGCGGCACGCCGGTCACGCCCGCCATGGTTTGCGCCAGTGCGTCCGGGTGGGTGCGCGCCCAATCCGCGGCGGCGTTGATCGCGTCCAGCAGCGTCAGCACGGTCTGCGGCTGCCGCTCGGCGAACCGGCGGCTGGCGAGGAAGAACGCGTTGGAGGGCGCGGCCACGTCGTCGGAGATCAGCACGCGGGTCGCCGGGTCGAGCTGCGCCACGGCAAAGAACGGGTCCCAGATCGCCCAGGCGTCCACCGCGCCGGACCGGAACGCCGCCGCCCCGTCCGACGGCTGCAGCAGCACGGGCTTGATGTCCGCCATCGTCATGCCGGCGGCCTCGAGATTCAGCAGCACGCCGGCATGGGCGCTCGACCCGCGGGTGAACGCCACCCGCTTGCCGCGCAGCCCCGCGACGGTCTGGATAGCCGAGCCGGCGGGCACCAGGATCGCCTCGTTGGCGCCCGCATCCGGCTGCGCGCCCACGTAAACCAGGTCGGACCCGGCGGCCTGGGCGAAGATCGGCGGCGTGTCCCCGGTGGCGCCGAAATCCACCGCGCCCGCGGCCAACGCTTCCAGCAGCGGCGGCCCGGCGGGAAACTCCACCCACTCGACCGCCAACCCAGCCGGGCGCAGCAGGTCCTGCGAGCGCACCAGCACCAGCGAGCCGCTCTTCTGGTAGCCGACCCGCACGGTGGCGGCGGCCGCATGCGCGCTCCTGGGGTGTGCGGCGGGGAGCGCGAGCGCTGCCAAACCGAACCCCAGCGTCCGTCGCGTCACCTTGGCCAACACTGCCTGATCCCCCGCCATTGCGGCTGCTTGAACATGGCGAAGCGGCCACCGTCGCGGCAACAGGATGGTTCGGCAAAGTTCATCCGCTTGGGAGAAGCGCCATCCCTGCTGCGGGCTGGCGGGAGCATGTCATTCCCGGCCACACTGCGCCCCAGCAGACGCCGAGACCGCAATGTCCGATGACGCCGCCACCCGCCACGACCTGCTGCCCCTGCCGGGCTTCCCGCCGGACGCGGTGCCGTTCGCGCTGCGCACCACGGTGGCGCTGCTGCTGGGATACTTCGTCTCGTTCGCGCTGCAGCTCGACACCGCTTCCAGCACCGGGGTGTGCGTCGCCATCGTGGCGCAGCCCTCGCCCGGAATGGCGCTCACCAAGGCGTTCTGGCGCGCAGCGGGTACCATCGCCGGGGGCGTGGTCGCGCTGGCGATGATCGCCGCCTTCCCGCAGGACCGCACCATTCTGCTGCTGGTGTTCACCCTCTGGCTGGGCGCGTGCACCTTCGCCGCCGCCCTGCTGCGGGACTTCCGCTCCTATGGCGCCGTGCTGTGCGGCTACACCGTCGGCATCATCGCGGTGAGCGGCATCGACGCACCCGCCGGCGCCTGGTCCGCCACGCTCAACCGGGTTGCCGCGATCCTGATCGGCATCGCCTCGGTGGCGGTGGTGAACCTGGTGCTGGCGCGCCCGGCCGCGTTCGAGACGCTGGTCGCCGCGTTGCAGGGCCAGTTGCGTGCCGTGACCGACCTGGCCATCGTCACGCTCGAGCGCCGGGCCAACCCCGGGGAGTGGGCCAGCGTGAGCATGGGCATCCCGATCCTGGCGCTGGAAACGCAGGCCACCTACGCCGCCAGCGAGTTGCCGGGAGGCGGGGCGCGGCGCCAGGGCGCCATCCAAGCCATCGCCGGCCTGCTGGGCATGCTCTCCGCCAGCCGCGCCATCGCCGCCGAGCCGCCCGACCCGGCAGCGGACCGCTTCCTCGCCCACGCGGCCGCCAGGTTGCGGTTCGGCCCCACGGCCGCCCGGCCCAGCCCGCCCGAGACCAGCGCGGCCGCCTTCGCCGCCGAGCGCACGCAGGACCTGCTGGCGCACCATGCCGCGGTGAGCCAAGGGTTGCGGGTGCTGGTCGAAGGCGGGCACCTGCCGCGCCGCGTCACCCTGCGCCGGCACAACGACGTGGTCGGCGCCACCATCAGCGCCATCCGCACAATCATCGCCGTGGGCGGCGGCTGCGTGTTCTGCATCGTGGCGGGCTGGCCGGGCTCCACCGCGCTGCTGGTGCAGCAAGCCGCGTTCACCGCCTTGCTCGGCATGACGCCCAACCCCAGCGCGACGGGCGAGGCGATGGGCTGGGCGTTGCTGCCCGGGGCGCTGAGCGCGGCGGTGGTGGGCTTCGTGCTGCTGCCGCTCACCTCCGGGTTCGTCCCGTTCGCGCTCGTCGTGGCGCCGTTCGCCTTCGCCCTGGCGCTTGCCGGCCGACACCCGGCGCTGCAGCGGCTCAGCGCCGGATTCCTGCTCTACTTCGCGCTGCTGCTCGGCCCGTCCAACACCCAGAGCTTCGACCTCGGCGTGTTCCTCAACGATGTGCTGGTGCAATGCCTGGCGGTCGCCTTCATGGTGCTGGCGTTCCGCCTGGTGCTGCCCGTCTCGCGCCGCCGCCGGCTGGTCCGCATCGCCGACGCCGTGGTGAGCGACCTGCGCCGCACGCTGCGCCGCGGCCGCCTGCTCGACGAGGCGCGCACCAACCTGCAGGACTACGACCGGATGGCGCAGGCCGAGCTGTGGAGCGGGCGCCCGACCCCGGCGCGCCGCGCGGTGCTGCGCCGGCTAGGCGACCTGATCGACCTCGACCTCGAGCTGCGGCGCGCCTGGTCCGGCCTGCGCCCCGACCTGCCGGAAGCGTCCCGCAACACCGTCCGCGCCGCCCTGCTCGATGCCGACCCGGCGCGGCTGCGTGCGGCGGCGGAGGCGATGCGGCTGCAGCCCGGCGGGTTGCAGACCGCCTCCGGCCTGCATGCGGCCGCCCGCATCATGGCCGCCCAGGCGCGTGGGCTGCGGCACTACGCCGTGACGGCCGGCTAGCCCCATGTGGCGCGAGACCGACATCGCGGGCGTTTATATCGCGCCGTTCCTGGTCTACGTGTTCGTCGCGGCGGCCGTCTGGCTGCCGCTGAGCAGCCTGCTGGAGCGCTTGCGGTTCGACCGATGGCTTTGGAACCCGCCGCTGATGGAGGCCGCCTTGTACGTCTGCATCCTCGGCGCCCTCGTCGCACTGCTGTAGCCTGCCGCATCAACCGGAGCCGCGCAGAATGTTCCGTCAAGCCCGCCGCGCCGCCCGTACCCTGGTGACGATGCTGCTGCTGGCGGTCGCCGCCGTCGCTGGGGTGCTGATCTGGCGCACCTACGCGACCGGGCCGTGGACGCGGGACGGGCAAATCCTGGCCGACGTGGTCGACATCGCGCCGCAAGTCTCCGGCCAGATCGTCCAGCTCGACGTCTCGGACAACCAAGCCGTGCACAAGGGCGACGTGCTCTACCAGGTCGACTCGCTGGACTACCAGGTTGCCGTCGCCACGGCGGAGGCCAACGTGAACAGCAAGCTGGCCGATCTCAAGGCCAAGCGGGCCGAATCCGCCCGGCGGCTGCAGCTCAGCACCCTCTCCACGTCGGAGGAGGAGCGCCAGACCTACGACGCCAGCGCCGAAATGGCCGCTGCCGCCTATGCCGGCGCGCTCGCCCAGCTCAGCCAGGCGCACATCAACCTCGACCGCACCAAAGTCACCTCGCCGGTGAACGGCTACGTCACCAACCTGCTGCTGCGGGAGGGTGACTACGCCACGCCGGGCACGCGCAACATCTCGCTGCTGGATAGCGACAGCTTCTGGGTTGTTGGCTATTTCGAGGAGACCAAGCTCGCCGGCATCCATATCGGCGACCCGGCGCTGGCCGTCCTCATGGGCTACGGCAACGACCCGGTGCGCGGCCATGTCGACAGCGTCGCCCGCGGCATCGACACGCCCAACACAGACCCGGGCTCGCTGGGCTTGGCCTCGGTCAACCCGGTGTTCACCTGGGTGCGGCTGGCGCAACGCATCCCCGTGCGCATCCATATCGACTCGGTGCCCGCCGCCATCCATCTCGCCGCCGGCATGACCGCGACCGTCACCATCGGGCCCGGCGTGTCGCCCACCTCGCCGCACGGGCTGTTGTCCCGCGTGCTGACGCAGCGCTAGAGCATGACCGGGCGCATCCTGGGCATCGTCTTGCTTGCCGGCCTGCTTGGCTTGGCTCCGATAGCGGCCCAGGCCGACGACGCGCCGTCCTACGGCCCCGAGCTGCAGGGCTTCGAGTACCCCTACCCAGTTGCGCGCTACCAGTTCACCTCCCAGCGGGCCGCGCTGGAGATGGCCTACATGGACGTGGCGCCGGCGCACCCGAACGGCCACACCGTCGTGCTGCTGCACGGCAAGAACTTTTGCGCCGGCACCTGGCAGCAGACCATCGCCGTGCTGGCCGACGCCGGCTACCGCGTGGTGGCACCCGACCAGATCGGCTTCTGCAAATCGAGCAAGCCGGCGCACTACCAGTTCAGCTTCCAGCAGCTCGCCGGCAACACCCACGCCCTGCTAGCCTCGCTCGGCATCCGCCACGCCATCATCCTGGGGCACTCCACCGGCGGCATGCTCGGCATCCGCTACGCCCTGATGTATCCCGCCGAGACCGACGAGCTCGTCCTGGTCGACCCGATCGGGCTGGAGGATTGGAAGGCCAAGGGCGTGCCGTGGCAGAGCGTGGACGCCTGGTATGCGCAGGAGCTCAAGACCACGGCCGACGGTATCCGCCGCTACGAGCAGGCTACCTACTACGCCGGCACCTGGCAGCCGCAATACGACGCCTGGGTGCAGATGCTGGCCGGGCTGAACGACGGGCCCGGCAAGCAAGCGGTCGCCTGGGACTCCGCCCTGCTTTACGACATGATCTACAGCCAGCCGGTGGTCTACGAGCTACCCGGCCTCGCCATGCCCGTGCTACTGATGATCGGCGACAAGGACACGACCGCCATCGGCAAGGCGCTGGCCACGCCCGAGGTGCAGAAAACGCTCGGCGACTACCCGGTGCTGGGCCGTGCCGCCGCCGCACGCATTCCGCAGGCGACGCTGGTGGAGTTTCCTGACCTCGGCCACGCCCCGCAAATCCAGGCGCCCGACCGCTTCCACGCCGCGCTGCTGGCCTGGCTCGGCAAGCCCTAGCCACTCACCCCCCTCATCACGGAACCGCACGATGACCCGTCTGACCAGCCGAACTCCAGCCGTCGCGATCATGGCCCTGCTCGGCGCCCTGGTGCTGGCCCCGGCGCAGGCCGAGGTGCTGAACGGGACCGCCGCCAAGGTGCCGCTGTTCCAGGCCCGTGGCGCCACCGAGGTGGACAACACCGGCGCGCTGGCGCCCGCCCTGCAAGGTAAGCCCGTCGTGGTCCGCATCCACGCCGACTGGTGCGCAGCCTGCAAGGCCACCCAGGCCACCATCGACGCGCTCACCCAGGGCTACGGCGACAAGATTACGTTCGTCGAGTTCGACGTGACCAACGGCAAGACCGCCGCCGCCGCGCAGGCCCGCGCGCAGGAGCTCGGCCTGGCCAAGTTCTACGACGCCTCGAAGGCCGCCACCTCCACCGTCGCGGTGATCGACCCGAAGGACGGCAAGGTCTACGCCACCTTCTACAACGATGGCGCGCTGGCCGATTACCGGCAGGCGATCGATGCCGCCCTCAACAGCCCGAGCTGACTACACCCAAGCTGACCCAACCCAAGCCGGCCCGGTGACCGCGCGCACCTCGCCCCTCGTCATCGCGGCCAGCCTGGCTGCGGTCGCCGCCCTGGCCGCCGCCATTGCATGGGGCCCGCTGGGGGACCTGTTCGAGCGCGCGGTGGGCGTGTGGCAGAACCGTATCGCGCACCGCCTGTCCGGGCCGGCGGCGCTGGCGGGCTGGCGCCTCTATGGCGTGGCCTTCCTGGGCGGGCTGGTCGCCAGCATCTCGCCCTGCATCCTGGGCATGCTGCCGATCAACCTCTCCTACATCGGCGCCGCCAAGCTCCGCTCCCGCGCCGCGGCCCTGCGCGTGGCCACCCTGTTCGTGCTCGGCGTGGTGGTGGTCACGGTGTTGCTGGGCCTGGTGTCCTCGCTGTTCTTCGCGCTGTTCGTGCAGTATCGCGGCCCGGTGAACATCGCAGTGGGCGTTGTGACGGTGCTGATGGGGCTCTGGATGGCGGGCCTGGTGCACATCCCGGCACCGCAGTTCGCCGGCCGCATTCCCGCCGGCGCCGGGTCGTTCATGGCTGGGCTGGCGTTCGCGCTGGTGGCGACGCCCTGCGCCAGCCCGATCCTGGTGTTCATCCTCAGCGCCGCCTCGCTCGCCGCCTCGCCACTGCGGGTGGTCGGCGCGATGACGCTCTACGCCATCGGCTACACGCTGGTGCTGTTCCTGGCGTCGCTCTTCGCCGGGATCGCCACCGCCTCCCGCCGCGTGCTGGCCCACTCCGAACTGGTCGCCCGCGTGGCCGCCATCACGTTGGTTGCGATCGGCGTGGGAACGGTCGCCTACGGTGTGAACCAGCTCTAGCTGTCGCTGCCAAGGAGGTTGTCCCTGTTCAATCGGCTGACGGGTGGTTTTCCGCCGAGGGCTGAGTGTGGTCGGGCGGTATTGTAGTCGTGCAGCCAAGGGTGCATGGCGGCTTGCCGCTGGGCTGATGTGGCGAAGGGCTTTGCGTAGGCCCATTCGCGTATGCTGCTTTGGATGAAGCGTTCTGCTTTTCCGTTGGTTTTGGGCGTATAGGGCCGGGTGCGCTTATGCGCGACGTCGTGACGGTGGCAGGTTTCGGCCCATAGGAAGCTTTTGTAGGCTGATCCGTTGTCGGTCATCACGCGCTGCACGGTGACGCCGTGTTGCTTGAAGAAGGCAAGGCTGCTTTCCAGGAAGGCTGTGGCGTCCTCCTTGCGTTCGCTGAGCAGCATTTGGGTGTAGGCCAGGCGCGAGCGGTCATCGATAGCGACGTGGAGATATTCCCATCCGAGCCCTCGCCCTGCTGCTCGCCGGTTGCTTTGTCCGGTGCGATCTCCGGTGATGCGGTGTCCGATCCCGTCGATGCGGCCAACGCCTTCAATCAGACCGGCGGCCAGATCGTGGTGGCCAAGGGCGCCACGCTGACCTTGGCGGGCACGGCGCAGTTCGGCCCATACGGCACAGGCGAGATCGACGGACCCGGCACGTTGGCAACTACCGGCACCACCACCTTGGACGAAAACGTCTACATCGGCGCGGGGCTGACCTGGAGCAACAGCGGCACCGTCGACGACGTCACGGACCTTATCGGGCGATTCCGGTGGCGGCACCGCGACCTTCGTCAACCTGGCTGGCGCCAGCTTTGACCTGGGAGGTGACTACAACACCGTCGAGAACGACAGCAGCACTGGCAACGCCATTCAGCCGGTCGGTAGCTTTCCGCCACGCCGCAGCATGTGCCAGTGCATTGAGACGCGCGTGCTGTCCGGACGGGAGGATCGTTTGCTGGTGCCCGAGCTGGGCGATGTGGCGCAGTATCGTCGAGTGGTTCACCTTGAGCCAGTCGGCTGCCGCCCGCATCCACCCCTCACGCGCACGGAGAGAAAACAGCAAACATCGTCGCAGTCGAGCATCACTCAGGACGCCGCGGCTGGCGCGGCTGTCTGGACACGCTAGCCGTCCCAGCCGACCAATGCGCCGACGCTGTCCAGCTCCGCGACCAAGAGGGCGAGTTCCGCCGCATAGGGGCGCCATCGCCCCAAGCCCTGGGCGTTCACCGGGCGCCGCACCTGGGCTTGGCTCGCGGTCATGGCCACTCCGTCCGCTTCGTAAAACCTCGCGCAGGCCGGGTCGGGCGGCAAGCCGGCGTGGCGCAGCACGCGCTCGAGCGTGACGTCGAAATTTGTCACCCAGTCCGACAGCCGTACCGCGAGGATGCGCTCGGGCAGGGCATTGCGCCAATGCGCCATGATGCGGACCTGCTGCCCGATTGCCCAGCCGATATCGGCCAGGTCGTGTGCGTAAGGATGGGCGCCATCGAACCGCATGCTGAAGATCGACAGCCCGATGTCGCGCGGGTCGCGCTCGCAATGGATAATGCGCGCGCCCGGCAACATCAACGCGACCAAGCCGATCAGCATGTAGTTGCCAGGCATCTTGTCCACGATGCGAGGACGCCCGGGCGCCAGGGTGTGCAGCGCCGCGAGATACTCCTCGGCCACCGCGTCCAGCTCCGCCGTGCCGAGCGCGGCGAGGCGCGCCGGTGCTTGGGCGGCCTCGGCGCCCCGCGCCACCTGCCCGAAGCAGTTCACCAAGGCGACGCGTTCCCCGGCGCCATGCACGTGCCGGTGCGCCCCCAGGATCTGGTGGCACAGCGTGGTTCCCGACCGGGGCATGCCGACGATGAAGAGCGGCGCCGGGTCGGCATTGCTGGCGCGGGCGCCGGTGGTGAGCCGATCCCGGTCCAGGGCGGCGATGCTGCCGTCTAGAAAAGCCGCGTGCTCGGCGCGGGAAAACGGCTCCCGCAAGCTCAGCAGACCGTGCGCCGCCCGCCAAAGCCGCATCGCCTCCGCCGGGCGACGCTGCCGGGCCCAGAACGTGCCGAGGTCGAACGACATCTCGACGCGTTGCTGCTCGGGCACCTCCTTCGCCTGCAGCGCCTCCGCCATCGCCCGCGCGTGCTCCTCCGCGCGCGCCACATCGCCCTCGGCGCGGGCCAGCAGGGCAGCCGGCAGCAGCAGCCGCGGCTCTTGCGCTGGCGGACACGGCCCGAACGCCCGGCTCGCCGCAAGGGCAGCCCTCGCCTCCGGCAGGCGGCCGCACGACACCAGCGCCGTGGCGCGCTGTGCTTCCCATTCGCGCGCCTGGACGTGGTTGGCCGGGACCGCGGCCGCTTCCAGCAACGTTAATGCCTCCGGAGCACGTTCCTGATGCAGTAGGGTGGTGACGAGGGTGAGCCGCGCACCGGCATTGTCCGGCTGCAGCGCGACCGTTTCGCGCAGCAAGGCGTCTGCAGCTTCGGTCTCGCCCGAGACCAGCAGATA
Organism: Acetobacteraceae bacterium; assembly: GCA_965199105.1. Lineage (GTDB taxonomy): Bacteria > Pseudomonadota > Alphaproteobacteria > Acetobacterales > Acetobacteraceae > LMUY01. The sequence goes on from CBDAQO010000002.1 coordinate 4,459,143, forward strand.
GACCACCAGGAGCGCCCGCGCGGCGCGATGGCCCGGCTCTACCTCAAGCGCCCGGCGCAGCGAGGATTTGGCGGCTTCGACCTGGCGGCGGCCATACTGCACGGCGCCCAGCTCGACCCAGCCATTCGCCCAGTCCGGTGCCAGGCGGACCGCCTCGGCAAACCCTGCTTCGGCCGCGGCCACGTCGCCGCACGCGGCCGCCACCCTGCCGCGAACGTAGTGCGCGCGTGGATCGCCCGGGGTGCGGCGCAGCGCCTCGGCCGATGCCGCCTCGGCCGCCGCCAGGTCTGCGCCGCGCAACGCCGCCAGCGCCTGCTGCAGCCACTCCGTCTCGTCTGCACCCACGCCCGCTCAGCCTCCATGTCAGTTTCGCGACACTGGTGACAGCCGCATCAGACTAGTCGTATGTGAGCTTAACGCGAATACCTGGCACGGACGAATGGGGAGCGGCATGGCACCGCAGCAGCATAATACGCCTGTAAATGCAGGTGTACTGGGCAACTTGTCCGATCGATTGTTTGGCTGGCTGTCTGCACGGCAGGATCTTGCCCTGGTCGGGATGCTGGTCGCAACGATACTGATGCTGATATTGCCGATTCCGACGATCGTGGCGGACGTGCTGATCGCAACCAACATCGGCCTGGCGCTCGTCCTGATGATGGTCGCGGTCTATGTGCGCAGCCCGGTCGAGTTCTCGACCTTGCCAACCGTGGTGCTGCTCACGACGGCGTTCCGCCTCTCGCTCTCGATTACCACCAGCCGGTTGGTGCTGACCCAAGGAGATGCCGGCGAGATCATTCATGCATTCGGCGAGTTCGTCATCGCGGGCAACGTGGTGGTTGGGCTCGTCGTCTACCTCATCATCACCATCGTGCAGTTCGTGGTGATCACCAAGGGCTCCGAGCGCGTGGCCGAGGTGGCCGCCCGCTTCACCCTGGACGCGCTGCCCGGCAAGCAGATCAGCATCGACACCGACCTACGCAACGGCGATATCGACGCGACCGAGGCGCGCCGCCGGCGCCGCATGCTCGAGCGCGAAAGCCAATTGTATGGCGCTCTCGACGGCGCCATGAAGTTCGTCAAGGGCGACGCCATCGCCAGCTTGGTGATCATTGTGGTGAACTTGGTCGGCGGGATCGCCATCGGCTGCGTGCAACGCGGCCTGCCGTTCAGCACTGCCGTGGATACTTATTCGTTGCTCGCAGTCGGCGATGGCTTGATCGCGCAAATCCCCGCCTTGCTCATCTCGCTCACCGTGGGCGTGATCGTAACGCGTGCTGCCTCCGACCAGGGCGGCAATCTGGGCCAGGACATCATCCAGCAGATGGTGGCGCAGCCCCGCACCCTGCAGATTGCGTCGGTGGTGCTGGCTGGGCTGGGCTTCGTGCCCGGCTTTCCGATGCCGGTGTTCTTCACCCTGGGCGGGGCGCTGGGCGGGGCCGGCTGGTTGCTGGCCGCCTCCCGCCGCAAGGAGGCCGCGCGCGACTTCGCCGCTGCCGGCCAGGTCAAATCCGCACCCGAGGCGATCGCGGTGGACGTCTGCATCGCTCCCGTCCTGGCCGAACAGCGCAGCGGCATCGAAGCCGCGACGGAGGCCGCGCGCAGCCAGTTGGCCGACGAACTCGGCATCCCCGTGCCGCGCCTGAAAGTCGCCGAGCGGGAAGGCCTCGCGCCGGGTCAGTGGCGCATCGACATCGACGGCGTGCCAGCCGCCACCGGCGTGCTCGACCCGTCGGAGGAGCCCGCCACCGCCCTGGCCGCCCGAGCACGCGATGCCGTGCTGAAGGCGGCCGACCAGCTCTTGGGCATCCAGGAGACCCAGTTGCTGCTCAACCGCATGGAAGCCGGCTACGGCGACCTGGTGCGCGAAGCGAGCAAGGCGGCTCCCTTGCCCCGGCTCGCCGAGGTGTTGCGCCGCCTGGTCGACGAGCAGGTCTCGCTCCGCACCATGCGCCCGGTGCTGGAGGCGGTCGCTGAGTGGGGGCCGCGCGAGACCAATGCAGGCGCGCTGGCCGAGCATGTCCGCGCCGCGTTGCGCCGGCAGATCTGCAATCGCTGGGCGGACGATGCCCGCACGCTCCACGCGCTGGTGATCGAAGGCGGGCTGGAGGAGGCGCTGCGTGCGGCCGCCAACCGCGGCAACGAACGGCAGGGCGGCGACCCGGCACTCGCCGAACGCTTGGCCGCCGCCATCCGCACCCAGGCCGCTGCGGCCGCCTTCCCGCCCGTGGTGCTGGTGGCGGGAGACCTGCGCCGCAGCCTGCGCGTAGCCTTGGTCCGGCGTGACATTACCACGCCGGTGCTGGCGCATCACGAGATCGCCCCGGACACGCCCGTGCAGGTGGTGGGAACGATGCGCCAGGTGGGCAGCAAGCTCGAGGCGAACGCGAGCGTGACACCCCTGCGCACCTCTGTGACGGACGCAGCCGCTGCCTAGACTGCACGGCCACGCCGGCCAGTCCGGTCGCAAACCCGGCGCGATCGCGGGCTGGACGGCCTTGCTCGCGCTCTGGCTGGCCATCACCAGCACCGCCTTCGCGCAAACGACGCCCCAGCCGCAACCTGCGGCCGGGGTGATCCTGCTCCATGTCGGCGAGGGCCGGCTGTTCAAGCTCGACAGGGATGCGGCCAACGTGTTGCTAGGCGACGCCTCGGTGGCCGACGTGCAGGTGGTCTCCCCGCGCACACTGTTCATCTACGGCCGCAAGCCGGGGCAGACCTCGCTGTCGGCGACCGACATGCAGAGCGGCACGGCGGCGCAGATTACCCTGCGGGTCAGCCGCAGCGCCGCCGCCGCCCAAGCCGCCCTGCCGTCCGGCAGCGGCGACGTGTCGCTCAGCTTCGACGGCAACCGCATCGTCAGCAGGGGCAGCGTGGCCGACCTGGGCGCGGCGCTGGACGCCACCGCCACAGCGCGGGCCTTCAGCGCCTCGGGCCAGGCGCCGCTCGATCGCACCCAGCTCGCCGGCACACCGCAAGTGACACTGCGGGTGCGCATCGCCGAGGTGTCCCGCACCACGGTCAGCCAATTGGGCGTGAACCTGAACGTGGCGGCCAACCCGGGCAGCCTCGCCTTCGGCCTGATGACGGGCAGCTTCCTGGGCCAGGCGGCCACATCGGCGCTCACCACCAGCCTGTCGGGCCAAGGCACGTCGGCGAACACCAGTTTCGGCCAGGCCAGCACAGGGATTGCGACCCCCCGTGTCAACGCCACGGCGCTGCTGAACGCGCTGCAGAGCGAAGGCCTGCTGATCACGCTGGCCGAACCCAATCTCACCGCGCTCTCAGGGGAGACGGCCAAGTTCAATGCGGGCGGCGAGGTGCCGATCCCGGTGCCGCAGGCGCTCGGGGTGACCACGATCGAATACAAGCAATATGGTGTGCAGCTTTCCTTCACCCCCGTGGTGCTGCCGGGGGACCGCATCGCGCTGAAGGTCAATCCCGAGGTGAGCGAGATCAGCGCCGCCAACTCGGTGTCGATCAACGGCACCACCGTGCCCTCCTTCATCTCGCGCAGTGCGGACACCAATGTGGAGATGGCCAGCGGGCAGACCCTGGCCATCGCAGGGCTGTTCCAGCGCAGCGAGCAGAACACGCTCAGCAAGTTCCCCTTCCTGGGGGACGTGCCGGTGCTGGGCGCCCTGTTCCGCTCCAGCAGCTACCAGCGCGACGAGACCGAGCTGGTCATTCTGGTGACGCCTTTTCTGACGCAGCCCATGGGCAATCCCACGGCCTACCCCCTGCCGTCCGACCCGGCGGCCGCGGCGGCGCGCCCGACCGGGGTGGGGTTCGTGGTCCATTGAGCGGGCGCGGGCTGGCTCTGGCGGTGGCGATGCTCGTGGCGGGCTGTGCACCCGGCCCGATCCCGCCGCTGCAGAACTACGCCGTGCCGGAGCGTTTGGCGCCGTTGGTGTTGAATTTCGCGCCGGGCGACGGCGAGTTGCCGGTGGCAAGCGCCGCCGTGTTGCGCCGGGTCGCGCAGACCCTGCCAGTGCAGACGGTGCCGGACCTGTATCTCTCGGGCCCGCTCGCCCTGCGGCGTGCCCATTCCGTGCGTGAGGCCTTGGCCCGGCCCGTCGTGCTCTACCCCGCCGCGCTCGTGCCAGGGAGCGCTGCGTCCAGCCCCGATTCCGGCGTGCTGGTGCTGCCGATGCCAGACGCGATCGTCCCTGACGCATGCCGGGGCGTGGGGGAGCAGGGCCCCGCGGGGATTTGGCCCGGCCAGGACGCTAGCCGGGAGCGGCTGCTCCCGCCCGGTTGCGCCACCGCCGCCAGCATCGAGGCGCAGGTGGACCGGCCGGCCGACCTGCTGCAGGGACGCCTGCTGTCGCCCGGCGCCGCTAGCCCGTTTGCCGACGCGATCGAGAAATACTACCGCCGCAATCAGCCGAACCAGGGCTCGGCCACCCCGGCCAGCAGCCGCGGCGATGCCGGGGGGGTGACCGCGCCGGGCGCTCCCGACGCGAATCCGCTGCTCGGCCCATTGCCCGCCCATTAGTCTAGCTCTGACGGCGATTATTGTGCTGCGACCACCTGCGTTGGCGGTGCGCTCATCAGCCCGAGCGCCTTGGCCCGGGACGCAGGATCGGTCGCCTGTTGCACCAGGGCTGCCTGCTTGATCACGGCCTCGGTCTGATCGGCGCCGAGCCACTGCAGGCCCCGCTTGCGCGCTTCGTCGGTCTGGCCGGCCATCGCCAGCAGCAGCACGTTGTTGGCGCGCTGATGCGTGTCCGGCAGCACGGAGGCGACGGCGCGGTCGCTCTCGGCCAAAGCGGCGGCGGAGTCGCCCGCCGCCGCCAGGGAGAGGGCCAGGTCCCCGTGCAGGTCGGCGTCGGTGGGCGCCTTGGCAAGGGCGATGCGATAGTAACGCTGCGCCTCTGCCGGCCGCCCCGCCATGTCGAGTGCCACCGCGTAGCCGCGCAGCCGCCGCATGTCGCTGCTGTCCTGCGCCAGCGATCCGAGGATCGGGAGGGCGTCGTTCACCTTCTGCTGGCCCAACAGGCTCAGGCCCAAGCCGAAGCGAGCCTCGGTGTTCTGCGGGTCGGCGGCAAGGATGGCGCGGTAGGCCTGCTCCGCGCGCAATGGCTGTCCCAGGTCGATCGACACCGAGCCGATGCGCGCCAGCGCCGACGGGTCGTGACTATCCTGGCTGCTGGCGGCCTGGTAGATCGCCAGCGCGCCATTGGCGTCCCCCTGCCGGCGGACGTCGTCGCCCAGCTTGATCAGGCCGCTTGGGGTCGCGAGTTGGTCGGTGGAGGGTGGCGGCTTGGGTTCGGTGGAGGTGATGTGGGCCTGGCTGCACCCGGCGAGTCCGGCGCTGAGCAAAACGGGGCCGAGCAAGGTGGCGCCAACCAGGGCGGCCTGGAGCGGAGCGGAACGATTTGGGAGCGACATATGCACCTTTTACCCATTTCCGCCGTGCAGACCAGGCTTGTCGCCGGGTTTGCCGCGCTGATGATCGGGTCCTCCGCGGGTGCGGCGCCATTGCCGCGTGGCGAGAAACCGGTGACCTATGCCGTGGTGGACCAGGACCTGCGCGACGTCATCACCGAGGTGGCGCAGCAATCCGGGTTGCGGGTCAGCGTGAGCGAGGCCGTGCATGGCCGGGTCCGCGGCCGCCTGCCCCCGGCGCCGCTCAGCGACTTCCTAAACCATCTCGCGGCCACCTACGGGCTCGACTGGTATTATGACGGCAGCGCGTTGTTCGTGACGACGGCGGCAGAGGCGACCTCCAAGCTGCTGTCCCTCGGCCTGGTGAGCCTGCCGCAATTGGACGCCAACCTGGACGCGCTCGGTGTGGCGGATGCGCGCTGGCCACTGCGTGGCTCGGCGGACGGACGGCTGGTGGTCGTGAACGGGCCGCCCCGCTACGTGCAGTTGGTGGAGCAGACGCTGACCGCCTTGTCCCAGCAACGCGGCCAGTCGGTCGACAAGGTGGGGGTGTTCCGCGGGACGGTGGAGAAGTAGGCCCGGCCGTCATGTCCGCGCCTGGCGGCATGCGTGGTCGCTACAGCAGCTTGGCGGAGCGCATGCAGGCGATCACGGGGGGGAACATCGCCTTGGTGATCATCATGCCGACCTTGAGCTGGCCGTCCAGCAGCGCGGCCAGCGCCGGGTCGTAGATCACCGGGATGTCGCGGCGGCGGGCCTCCTCCACCAACTGGCCCGCCATCTCCGCCTTCGCCCGCGCGACGAGGATGGGCACGCCGGCGTCGGGCTGGGCGAAGCGCATGGCGCAGGACACCTCGGCCGAGCGCACCACGAACGTCGCGTTGCGCAGCCCGGCGCGCATGCGGGACGAGGCGGATTGGCGCCGCTCCATCTTGTTGTGGCGAATGATCTGCGGGTCGCCGTGCTGCTCCTTGCGCTCCCGCTTCTGCTCGCTGCGGGTCATCCGCATGTCGCGCTGGAACAGCCAGCGCTGGATGCCGATGTCGCAGGCGCCGATCACCAGGAACCCCAGGCAGGCGGCGATCAGGAGCGGCTGCAGCAGCCCTCGCAGCATGGCGGGGGCGCAGGCCAGGCCGCAGGACGGCTCCTCCACCAGCGGCGACAGCGTTCCGCGTAGTAGCAGGTAGGCGGTGGTGACGGTCAGCGCCAGCTTGGCCAGCGTCTTGACCAGCTCGATGATGTTGCGCAGCGCGAACAACCGCTGGAAGCCCTCCGCGGGGTTGAGCCGGCTCATCTGTGGCATCAAGGGGTCGAACGCGACCACCAGCCCGCCATTGACCACGATGTTGGTGACGATGCCCGCGGCCACCAGCAACAGCAGCAAGGGCCCCAGCAAGCCCGCCGTGGCCAAGAGCACGGGCGACAGCAGCGCAGGCAGGGCCGCCGCGAAGGGCTGGTCCGGCGCCAGCTTCCCCGTCGCGTCCAGCGCCGCCAGGAACTGGTCCGACAATGCCGGCAGGCGCACCGCCAGCACGGCGAACGCGACGACGGTGACCACCGCGCCCACCATCTCGCGGCTTTTCGGGATCTGCCCCTTCTTGCGGCTGTCCTTCAGCTTCTTGTCCGAAGGCGGGAGGTTCTTCTCCTCGCTGGTGCTGCTGTCGCTCACGGAGCGGGCGCCAGCACGGGTCGCAGCGTGTCCATCAATTGCGGAAGCACGGCCTGGTCCTGTCGCATGTAGACGATGAGGTAGGCGCAGTAGAGCGGCAGGAACAGCGTGAACACCAGGTTGCGCCCCGTCAGCGCGAAGTCGTCCACCCGCAACTGGCTGACGAAGCGGCCGATGATGACGAGCGTGAGGTCAGCGAGCAGCATGGCGATGATCACGGGGGCGGCCAGCTCCAGCCCGGCGCGCATGATGCTGTCCAGCAGCGCCAGGATGAGCGAGGGCACGGCCGGGCTCAGCGTGGGGAAGGCGCCGAGCGGCGGCCAGACTGCCCAGCTCGTGTAGAGCAACTGTGCCATCACCCGCAGCCCTCCCGTCAGCACGAACAGGGTGACCCCGGTCAGCACCAGCAGCGTGCCGGTGATCGACAAGTCGTCGCCGGAGGTGGGGTCGTCGGCAACGCGGCCTTGGCTGGCGCCGCGCTGGTTGTCCAGCACGTCGCCCGCGACGCCCAGCGCCCAGAACGGCACGCCCAAGGCGAAGCCGATGACCGCGCCAAGGATGGCCTCCTTGGCGAACAGCAGCAGCAGCGTGAAGGGCTGGGTGTCAGCGGCGACCACGTCGGGCACCAGGTGGGGCAGCAAGGGCGCTGCCAGGGCGGCCGCGACGCCGCCGCGCAGGAGGCCGGAAATCTGCAGCCGGGTGAAAAGCGGCGTCACCGACAGCAGGGCGAATGGCCGCGCCAGCGCCAGCCCGAAGGCGAGCAGCCAGTGCCACACATCAGGCAGCAGCCGCTCCACCAGGGCCATGCCGGCGAGGGTGTCCACTGGCCGGCTACCGGGTGGCGGCGGCGAAGGTGTCGAACAGGTGCTCGGTCTGCCGCACCAGGGGCACGGTCAGCGAGGCGCCACCCACTGCCAGCACCACCACCACGGCGATCAGCTTGAAGGTGAGCGGCATGGATTGGTCCTGCACCTGGGTCACCGCCTGCAGGATGCCCACGATCAGCCCCACCACCAGGGCGGCGATCAGCGGCGGCAGAGAGGCGGCGAGCACGATGCCCAACATCGCCTGCAGCTCGCCGACCAGGTCGATGTTCTGCACTGTTCTAGGTCGCGTAGCTCAGCACGAAGCCATGGATCAGCCGGGTCCAGCCCTCGATGGCCACGAACAGGAACAGCTTGAACGGCACCGAAATCGTGGTGGGGGACACGGCGGACATGCCCATCGCCAGCAGCACCGCCGTCACAATCAGGTCCACCGCAATAAACGGCAAGTAGAGCAGGAACCCCGCCTCGAACGCGCGCCGCAGCTCGGATAGTACGAACGACGGCATCACGATGATCAGGTCGTCCGGCGACACGGCGGGAGCGTCCGCGTCCGCCCATACGCGCTGGGTCGCGGTTTGAAAGAACTCGCGCTCGCCCGGGCTGGTGAAGCGCAGCATGAAGGCCTTCAGCGGCTCGGAGGCGCCGACCGCCGCCTGCTTGAAGTCATCGAAACTCTGGTAGTGCTGCTCGGGCGAGGTGAGCGCGGTCGCCACCCGGGTCGCCACGGGCGCCATGATGTAGCCGGTCAGCAGCAACGCGATGCCGTAGAGCACGAGATTGGGCGGCGTCTGCTGGATGCCCAGCGCATTGCGCACCAGGAACAGGATCACCGAAAGCTTCACAAAGGACGTCATGGTGACGGCGACGAAGGTGAGGATGCCGAGAGCCGTGATGGCGACCAGGATCCCCAGCAGGTTCGGACTGACATTAGCCGCCATCGAAAAGCCCGGTGATGCGGACGCCAACTGCCCCGTCGATATCGACCAGCTCGCCGCGGCCGATGCGCCGGCCGTTGGCGCGGATTTCCACCAACTCGGCCGCGCCGCGCCCCAACTCCAGCACGCAGCCCGGGGCCAAGCGGGCCAATTCGTCCACCGTGACCTCGGTGCGGCCGACGTCGAAGGTGAGAGTGACGGGTATGTCCTGCGCGCGCGCCGCCGCTTCGTCGCCCTCCTCGCCCGTCATCAGCCATTCTCCGTCTTGTCCACGAGCTGGGCGCGGCGCCTGGCTCAGCCGCCAGCCATGACCGGTCTGCGCGGCGGCGGCAAGCCAGGACTCCGCCACCACCAGGCGCCCTACCCCGCGCTCACCGCCGGTTTGCATCAGCACGGCGTCCCCTTCCCGAAGCGAGGCGGCGATGGCAACGGGCAGCCGGGTGACGCCAAACCGAATGGCGGCAGCCAGCGGCAGCGCACGCAGCGGCTGCGGCAGACCGGCTTGCTTGGGCAACACATCTAGCGCGCCAGCCAACTCGCCAGGCCAATCCCGCCCGGCAAGCCGCAGCGTCACCGCAACACACTCCTCCAGCACCCCGCCAGGCGCCACCGACACCACCTCGACCGGCCACGACCCGGCGGCAAGTTGCAGCAACAGCGGCAGCAGGTCGAAGGCCGGAAGCGCGCCCCGTGCGTAGCCGGGGTCCAGGCCGCCCAGCACCGCTCGCACCAGGGCCGCCGGACAGCGCAGCCGCAGCGCGTGGCCGGCCCAGGCGAGCTGGACCACAAGCGGTTCGGCGATTTCGGCCGGCGCGGCGCTGGACAACCGCACCGGACCGCCGTCTAGGGTGGCTTCGATCGGCTGCCGCTTGGCATGGCGGCGGTTGCGCGCCGCAAGGTCTCGCCGCGGCACCGCGGGAAACGCGAGTGGGCGAACGGTCACGCGGCGCGCGCCGAGCGGGGCCGGTCGTCCACGTCGTCCGCGCGGCGGGCTTCCTCGGCGTCGTCTGCGGCGCGAGTCCACTGGCTTGCAAGCCCGGCCGCGAGACGGTCGCGCTTGGTGCTGCGGCGGATCGCCTCGAGCAGGGCGGCCTGTGCCTCCACCAGCGCCAGCTCCGCGCCGTCTCGGGCGGCAGCCGCGGCATCCTGCTCGGCCGCAAGCGCGTCCTGGGCGCGCCGCAACTGATCTTCCTGGCCCCGCACGACGTGCAGCATGGCCGACGTCACGAGGCGCTGGGCCATGCTGTCATAGGCGGCACGCAGGAGCCGGTCCCGCTGCGCCGCGTGGCTTGCCAACGCCTCGGCCGCCGCCTCCACTTGCTTTACCGCCGCGGCAAGCGCCTCCACGCAGGATTGCCGCAGGGCTTGGGCGCGCCGCAGCCGCCGCTGTTCCAGCCGGGCCAGCGTTTCACTCTGGGTGGCGCTGCGGGCCAACGCCGTCAGCCGCACAGGCTGGAAAGCCAGGCTTGGGTTTCGGCCAAAGCGGTGCTGCTGGCCGAGTCCTGCCGCAGGAACTCGCGAATGCCGGCGATCTTGGCCAGCGCCTCGTCGCTCGCCGGGTCGGCGCCCGGCTTGTACTCGCCGACCTGCACAAGGAACTCGATTTCGCCATGGCGCTGCAGCAGCCCGCGTAGATGGCGGGCAGCAGCCCGATGTGGCGGCGCCACGATGGCATCCATCACGCGGCTGCGGCTCGCCAGCACGTCGATGGCGGGGAAATGCCCGGTGGCGGCCAGCTTTGGCGACAGCACGATGTGGCCGTCCAGGATGCCCCGCGTCTCCTCGGCCACCGGGTCGCCGGTGCCGTCGCCCTCCACCAGCACGCTGTAGAAGGCAGTGATCGACCCCACGGGTCCAGGCCCTGCCCGCTCCAGCAACCGCGGCAGCTCGGCCAGGACCGAGGGGGGAAAGCCACGGCGGGTGGGCGGCTCGCCTGCGGCCAGGCCGATCTCGCGCAGGGCGCGGGCGAAGCGGGTAATGCTGTCGATCACCAGCAACACGCGCTGCCCGGCGTCGCGGAACGCCTCGGCGATGGTGGTGGCTGCGTAGGCGGCCTTCAGGCGCTCGACGGCGGGACGGTCGGAGGTCGCGACCACCAGGGCGGTCTTGGCGCGGGCTGCCGGGTCGAGCTGGCGGTCGATGAAGTCGCGCACCTCGCGGCCGCGCTCGCCGATCAGCCCGATCACCACGGCATCCACCCGGGCGCCCCGCACCAGCTGGGCGAGCAGCGAGGACTTGCCGCTGCCGGGCTCGCCATAGATGCCGAGGCGCTGGCCTTCACCGCAGGTCAGCATGCCGTCGATCGCCCGAACGCCGAGCGGCAACACTTGGTCCACCAGGGCGCGGTCCAAGGGGTCGGGCGCGGCCATGTCCACGGGGCGGGTCGGCGTGCCCGCGGGCAAGGGGCCGTGCGTCGCCAGGTCGAGCGGGCGGCCCATTCCATCCAGCACTCGGCCAAGCACGCCCGGGCCTACGGGGACCCGCAGCACGTCTCCAGTGGGAATCACCGCGGCACGTTGCGACAGGCCGCGCAAGTCCCCGATCGGCGCCAGCACGGCCGTGTCGCCGTCCAGCCCGATGACCTCGGCCAGCAAGGTCGGGGCGCCGCGTTCCTCCACCCGGCATAACTCGCCGATGCGCGCGCCGGGCAGCAGCGCCCACAGCACGGTGCCGACCGCGCGGAGCACCCGGCCATGCTCCGGTCGTGGCGACAGCGCCGGAAGCTGCGCCGCAAGCGCTGCCAAGGACGGGGACGGGGTCGTGAGCGGCAGCACCGTCACGGCCGGCTTGCCATCATGGCGCGGAACTGATCGAGCATTCCCAGCTCCGTGTTGCCGCGTGGGTGCACCAGGGTGCAGGCGCCGGCGGGCAGAGCCGGGTCGACCTGGATCCGGAGGTTCGGCTGCGCCACTGCCTGCATCGCCGCCGCCGCGTCCGGCGCCACGCGCACGGCGAGGGCAGTGTCGGCACGGTGCTCGGCGATCGCGGTGCGTGCCGCGCTCACCAGGGCGGCGTCTGCCGGCAGGGCGCCCAGCACGCGGGCGGCGATGGCGAAGGCGAGATCGGTGAGTTCGCCCTCCCGCGCCGCCAGGAAGGCCTCCGCCGCGGCCGCCGTGGATTTCAGCAGGCGCGCGCTCTCGGCAGCGCCCGCCTCCAGCCCGTCCGCATAGCCCCGCGCGCGCTCGGCGGTGCGTTCCTGCGCGGCCGCCTCGCGGATTGTTTTCGCCTCGGCTCGGGCGGTGGCAAGGATGGTGGCGGCGTCCTCCCGCGCCTGCAGGGCGTCGCCGCGGATGACGTAGCGCGACGGGGGCAGCGCGCTCACGTCGCCTCGCTCAGCAGGGCGGTGACGATGCGGGGGCCGTGCGCGCTGTGCGCCGCATCCGACGCGGCGGCGGGGGGCAGGCACAACGCAGCGTAACGGTCGGCCGGCGGTGGCAGCGCGGCGCACCAGGCGGCCAGGCATACTTGCCCGTCGCCCGCGATGCGGTCCTGCAAGGGCGACGCCGAGGCGCCGGGAATGGGCGGGAGCTTGGCGTGTCGGGCGGCAAGCGGACGCGGGTCGAAGCCAAGCGCCACCACCAGGCTGCGCACCGCTCCCCCGTCCAGCAGCCGCAGCAGTTCGGCCGCGTGCCAGACCGACCCGGCGCGCAGACGGAGCAGGTCGAGTTCGGCGGCACTCATTGCGAGCAGCCGTGGCAGGCCGGAAACGCTTGGCGGGGGCCCCAACCGCCTCACCAGCAGCGCGCCCAGGCGGGGACGCAGGGCTTCCGCCTCCAGCAGGCGCTGCGCCAGCGCCGCCGTCACACCGTCTTGCAACAGGCTGGCCAGGCGGTCGGCGCGCGCGGCGTGTGGCAGCGGCGTCACTTGCTCGAGGATGGCAGGGCGGCCGGAGCGCGTTGGCCTAGGCCCACTGGGCGCAGCATGGCGCTCAGCCGCCGCCGGTTGAGCCAGGCGGCCCCCAGCAGCGCCATCAGGCCGGCCCCTCCAGCCGCCCCCGCCAGCGCCAGCGGTTCCATCGCTGGGGCGGCCGCCACCAGCGGGACGGCAGCGGGCGCGGCCGCGGCCACCAGAACCACCGAGACCTTATCGTAACTCAGCCCCTCGACACTGTTGGCCACCAACATCTTGATCTGTGGCACCAGCGTGTCGACGGGGGAATGCTCGTCGTAACGGACGAACACCGAGGCGGAGGAGGGCGCCGGATTGCGGGCAAAGATATCGTTGTTCGGCAGCACTACCTCGACGCGCGCGCTCAGCACGCCATCGATCTGCGCCACCGTGGCCGACAGTTCCTGGCTCAGCGCCCAGAGGAAGCGCGCCCGCTCCTGCAGCGGCGAGGCCACCAATCCGCTCGCCTTGAACACGTCGCCCATGTTCTCGAACTGCTGCTTGGGATAGCCGCGCGCACTCAGCAGGCTGACGGCCTGAGCGAACTCGCTCTTCTCGACCGAGAGGATGACGCTACCGTCCTTGGCAGTCGCCTTGTCCGCCGCCACACCCTGGGAGAGCAGGATGCCCAGCATTTCGTTGGCCTCGCGCTCCGGCAGCCCGGCGTAGAGCTCCGTCTTGCAGCCGGCCAAGGCCAGCAGCACGAGCAATGCTGCGGCGCGGCCGGCCTTCGCAGTCCACATCGCTATTGCCCCTTCAATAGGGTGTTGAAGATCTTGGTCGTCTCGGTTGAGCCACGGCTGGCCATCGTCGTCTCGATGGCGAAGGCGTATGCGCCCTGCATGCTCTGCATCGCGTCGCCGACCACCTGTTTGAAGTCCGCACTGCTGGCCTTGAACGCCGGGCCATCCGTCACCGCGGCGCCCGCGCTGTGCCCGGCGGTCTGCACCTGCTTGGCGAAGGCGTCGAACCCGTGGCCGAGAGTGGTGCTGAGCGCCTCCCCCGACGGCTGGCTTGGCAGCGGCGCCACCGCCTGCTCGGCCGCAACCGTCTGAACCGGCGCGGTGTCGGCGACGGCATGGGCGAACGCCGCACTTTCATGCGCCGTGGGCGCTCCGGCAGGCCCGCCAGACGCGCCCGACATACTATTCAGGGGCGACACGGGGGATAGCGCCGCAAGATCAGCCATTTGACAAACCTCTTGTGCGTGGCTCGCATGCTACAGTAATCAATGGAAAGTCGAAACAGTGGCAACCTCAACGTGTCTTCTGTTTCAGCCGTTCTGGCAAGTCAATAGCTTGGAGAGGGCGCCGCACCGCCAAAAGCGCCAGTCATCTTCGAACTTTAACATCACAGTTTTTTTGATCGCTTTCTCGTTGACGGTGGGTTGCCCGCCCGTTAACGGTTCAATGGCGAAGTCGTGATCGAGCATGATAGGGAACTAAACAAGAGCAAGAACAGCGAAGTCTTTCACCACGATGCAAATGACTTGGGATGGACGCAAGCTATGGTAGCCTACAGTGTGCCATTGTTGAGCAATGCTGTGCGGCGTCCGTCGAGCCCGATGCGGCCGTGTGCGCACGTCATGTGGAGTGGCGAAGTAATCAGGTGACGTGCGTAAAGTGAGGCAAAGGACTAGAAACGATGTCTGGTGTAACTCCGACCGATCCTGCGACTATTGACATAGACGAGGCAATCCAGGCTATCCAGGATACCATGTCTTCCGGCTTGTTCAGCATCATGGCATCGCAGTTTCAGAGCGCTATCGGTGATGTCTCCAACGCCTTTTCTGACGATTCTAGCGATCCTGATGCGGTCGCCTAACGCTTGAACGAAAGGAAACCAACGCGTGAGCAGCTCAATTTCAGGGTTGGCGGCGGCAAACGAGATTGCTGCTCCCACGAATATCACCACCGATCCGAACTCTAGTGAGTTCCAGGCCGCCGCAGGCAACCCTAACCTGCAGATCGATGGCAATGCCATCGATACTGGCCGTTACTTGATCATTGCTTCCACGGCTTCGACGCATGGCGCGTCGTCGAATGCCGATGATGGCCAGGTCACGATCTTCGACAAGCAGACCGACACCTACGTCAACGTCTGGGGCGACCCGCACGTCACCGCCAGCGACGGCAACCAGGCCGAGTTCCAGCAGGACGGCCTGACCATCAACCTGGCCGACGGCACGCAGGTCGAGTTCAGCCCGACCGCCCTGTCCTCCAGCGGCGTGGCCCACATCCAGGACGTGGCCGTCACCAAGAACGGCCAGACGGTCGGCATCACCGATTTCGAGGGCCAGGCCGGTACCTCGCCGACCTTCAGCAGCATCCTGCAGGGCCCGGCCTCGACCTATAGCTCCACGATGGATAACACGTTCGACACCGTGCTCACCGCCGGCAAGACCGACATCGGCGCTTTCACCTTCACCGACGGCACGCTGCTGAACAGCACCAGCTCGCAGATGGACCTCGACGGCATCGGCGGCGGCATGACGGAATACTACGACGTGAACGACGGCGCGCTGTCCTCGTCGGCCAGCGCCGCCATCGTGTCGGCAACCACCGGCGGCACCACCGTGGCCACGTCGCAGGCGGCAAGCAGCATCACGCTGCCGGCCGACGTCCCTGGCCTGATCAGCAGCCTGGAGACCGCGGTTTCCTCCTCAACTATCCTCACGCCCGCACAGCAAGTGCAGGCGATGCGGGACCTGACCACCATCTCCACGGCAGTGGCGGCAAACCCGGCTCCCGCCCCCGGTGCCAGCGACATCTCCCAGCTCAACGCGCTGCTGAACTCCGCCGCTGGCAGCTCGCAGTTTGCGGTCGGCCCGACCGTGACCGAAGTGCCGAACGCGACGACGATCCCTGGCATGCTGACGCAGCTCGCCATGGTGGCGCAGACGCTGCCCAGCAGCGCCCAGTCCGCCATCAGCGACGTGACCACGCTGCTGACCCTACCCCCGCCGGTGATTGCCATCCCCGCGCCCAGCACCTCCACAACGGGCACCTCCACAACGGGCACCTCCACGACCGGCACCTCCACGACGACCGGTTCGACCACCAACGGCGGCGCGGCCGCTTCGACCGGCACCACCGACGGCAGCACGGCGTCGAGCTCGACCGGGTCCACCAGCACGGCCGCCAGCGGCACGGCTTCGGGCACGTCGTCCAGCGCCGGCTCCGCGCCTGCCACCGCGTCGACGCCCACTTCGGCGTCGTCAGCCAACCAACCCGCCAGCTCGTCAAGCCAGACCACCTGAGGAGCAGCGACAGAATGCCCGGCCGCTTGACCCAACCCGTTTGGGCCACGCGAGCGCGGGGCGAGCGGCCTGCGACGGCCGTGGATCCGAGGCGGCAGCCGGTGTGCTGACGCCTCACTTACCCGAGCGGCGGTCGGGTCACCGACGGCTCGTCCACCGACGTGTCCAACCAGGGTTCTTTGTGAAAGGATTTGTACAATGAGTGGCTCACTTTCTCTTCCGCCGGGTGTCACCGCCAACAGCTCGCTCGGCCAGTCCATCGAGGGTGCGAACGAAGAGCTGACCCAGATGCAGCAGGCGTTTGACGTCGCCATCGAAGTGAACGCGGCGATCACCGTGAAGAAGACCGCCCTGGGTTCGGAAGAGACCGCCGCCCAGCAGCGCCCGAACATCGGCTAAACGGGCCCCCGACGGTCAAGCCCCTGGTGCCCTCGTGGCGCCAGGGGCTCCTCCCCCACCGAACGCCGAACCCGACGCAGCAGAGGGGCAGCGCCGCCATCATGCCCGAACTCGTCATCGAGACCGGCCCGCAACAGGGTGCCCATATCCGGCTCGAACCGGGCCGCTATCGCGCCGGGTCGGCCGTCTGCAACGACATCGTCCTGCTCGGCCTGGGCGTTGCGGATACGCATTTCCTGCTCGAGGTGAGCGAAGCCGCCATCCGCATCGAGGCGGACGAGGCGCCGCTCGCCATCCCCGGCCGGCGCCGCGGCCTGCCGGTGGGCGCTTCGCCCCTGCTCTGCAGCAAGCCGTTGCGCTTCGCCGCCGGCGATACGCAGTTCCTGCTCGATCCCGCCGGCGCCACCCCGCCCGCCCGCAAGCGGCGGGTGCGGCTGGTGCTAGCGCTGCCCATCGTGGCCTGCGGCATGCTGCTGGTGGCCAGCGGCACCGCGCCGGCCAGCATCATGGCAGTGGCGCCGCAGCCCACCCCCATCCGGGACACCGCTGCGCGTCCAGCCCCACCGTCCACGGACGAAATTCTCGACCAGCTCCGCGCCAAGCTGCACGCCGCCCGGCTCGACAGCGTGCAGCCCGTCTCGGCGGCGGACGGCTCGGTCGCGCTCACCGGCACCGTGCCTCCCGCCCAGGAACCGCCCCTACGCGCCGTGCAGCGCTGGTTTGACGCCGCGTTCGGCGCCCGGCTGGTGCTGGTCGACGGCGTGAAGGTGGCCAACGAACCCCCGCCGCTGGCGGTGCGCGCCGCCTGGACGGGGGCCGAGCCCTACGTGATCGACGGCGCCGGCCAACGCCTGCTGCTCGGTGCGCGGCTGCCCAGCGGCTGGGTGGTCGCCGCCATCGCCGAGGATTGCGTCACCCTGCAGCGCGACGGCCGCACCCTGGCTGTGCACTTCTAACCCAATTTCGGAGCCCGCCTGATGTCGATGTCTGTCACTTCGGCTGAAGCGGGCCTGATTGCCGCACCTTGGCAGGCGGCCGAGCAGGACGCGACGCTGGAGCAGGCGGCCAAGAACTTCTATGAGCAAAGCAAGGACCTTACCCAGCACGGCAAGAAGGACCACCCGACCGACCGCATCGTGCTGGACGACGTGGCCGCCACCCTGGCCTTGGAACTGGCCGCGCAGGACCCGGCGCATCGCGCGCACTCGCTCAGCGAATACGTCAAGCTGCCGGGCAGCGGCGACGGGTTCCAGATCACCCTGTCCGCCAACGGCAGCGAAACGCTGAACCGCACCCCCAACGGACCCGGCGGCGCCACCAGCCTGCCCGGCGGGGACGCGGTGATCGCCCAATACGCCGCCGTGGTCGGCCACACGCCAAGCCAGGACGAGATGGCCGGCTTCCTCGCCGCAGCCGTGGCCGGCGGCAGCCTGCCCGCGGGTACCAACCCGGCCACCGCCCAGCTCACCGTCACCGGGCAGGACGGCACCGTGCTGGCCACGGGCACGGCGGCGCAGTTGCTGGCGCAATGGGCCGGGTTGCTGGCGGCCAATGAGGAAGTCACCCCGACGATCATCCTGACGGCCAGCAGCGGCCCCGGGAACGACCCCACGAACGGCCCGGGCGAGCCGCAACAGCAGGCGCAAATCCTGAACGGCACCGAGGGGGCCGCCTTCCTGCTCGGGCTGGCGATCCAGGGCGGCGCCACCACGGGCGCCATGGTGGCCGGCTACAACAGCACGGTGTCGTATTTCGACCAGATCGACCAGCCGATGCTGGCCGTGGCGGTGCACTACGAGCAGGGGGCCGAAGCCGCCCAGAAGGCCGGCAACAGCGCGCTGGCGACATTGGAAGAGACCGCGGCCAAGCTGGCGCTGCAGATTGCGGCCGAGCCGGAGGGCGCGCGCGGCTCGCTCAGCCAAACCCTTCATGTCGGCGGCAAGGAGACCGAGGTCACCGTCAGCCAGACCACCACCGACATCACCGGCGGCGCCCAGTTCCACGACATCGACCAGGGGATCGGCGGCATCATCGAGCAGGTGGTCGGCATCGTGGCCGACGTGCTGAGCTTCGTGCCCGTGGTGGATGCGATCGCCATCCCGGTGGCCATCGCGGTGGGGGCGGCCGAAGGCGGGCAGGACCTGGCGGACGGCAACATCCTGGGCGGCGTGTTGGCGCTCGCCGGGTCGGCGGCGGGCGGCGTGGGCCAGTATGCCTCCGATATCGGGGAAGCCATCGGGGAGAGCACCGCCGACGTCACCACCGCGGCGCAGGACGTGAGCCGCGGCGTGGCGGCCGCCCAGGGCGTGGACGGTGCGGTGACGGGCGCCGAGGGCGGCGACCCGCTGGCGGCGCTGACCTCGCTGGCCGGCGGCGTGGCGGGCAGCGCCGGCGCGGGCACCGACTGGGGCAAGGGCCTGGCGGCGGGCAGCGCGCTTGCCGGCGCGGGCGTGGCGGCGGCGGGCGGCAACTGGATGAGCGCGCTGGCCGCGACGCAAACGGCAGCCGCCGGCGCCGGGCTGTTCGGCACCTACGACCCCGATGACAACGCGGCACCCGCCGCCTCCGACAGCCAGGACCCGCCGCCCGGCTGGCAGAGTGCCGCGGTGCAGCCGGTGCAGCAGGAGGACCTGCCGCCGCTGGACGCCGCCGCTGCAGCGTCCGCCGGCATGGCCACGCCTGCGACCATTGCGGCCGCGAGCACCACCGCGTCCACGCAGGCGACCGTCGCCACCGCCGTGAGCCAGGCCACCAACACCAGCCCGGTTGACCCCGACGCACCCGACGGCCCGAACGGGTCCAGCCAGCAACAAGCCGACGCCCAGCAAGCCGCCCAGCAACAGGCGGCCCAACGGCTGGGCGCGACGATGGCGGCGCAGGCGAACGCCAATAGCCAGCCGCTCCCAGTTCCGCCCATCCCACCGGCCGACATCCCACCCAGCCCGGCCGCACAGGCGAACGCGGACGCGATCGCTTCCGGGGCCGGCATGGCGCAACCAGCGGCGAGCGCGGCCCCGTCTGGACTGGTGCAGCTCGCGCAGAACCCTCCCACTGGTGCGGCAGGCGACGTGCCGCAGTCTCTGCCTGGCGGCGATGCGTCCCCCGCCGCCTCCGCAAACTACCCGATCGTGGCCCCGCACCCGGCCCCCGACGGCAGCGGCGCCTGGACCAACCTGTCGGACGCCGACTACGACGCCTTCCAAGCCGGCATTCCCGCACCGGCCGCACCCGCTTCGGCCGACCCGGCGCCCCCTCCCAGCAGCCCCGACCCGGCGACGTCTGCCCCGCCGCCGCAACCGACGGCGGAAGGTTCGGACGCACCTGTCGTGCGCCTCGGGCTCGACGGCTCGTCCGGCGACGGCGTGTTTGCCGCTTCGCCAACGCCACCAGCCTTCAGCCTTGAGGGCCAGAATTTGCCGCCGATCGTGGTCGCCAATCCGACACCGACCTCTGGCGCCAACCCCCCGACCGCTCCCGCGCCGGTCAGCGCACCTCCGGATGGCCCGGCACCGGGACCCAGCCAAAACGCCGCGCCGGCTGGCTCTGCCACCCCGCAGACGATGAGCGCCGCCACCGGGCTGCCCGGCTTGGACAACATGGATGCAAGCGGCAACCCGCTTGCGCCTGCCACGGCCCCGACGATTGCAGCGCCGGACCCGGCAGGCCCGACCCCACCGAACGGTCTGATGATGCCCGCGGCCCAGTTGGCCAGCCTCGGCGCAGCGAGCCTTGCCCTCGGTGGCACGACGGCGGCGATCGGCACTGTTCCGACCTCGTCGCTTGGCTCTTTGGCGCCTGCGCTGCCTGCGCTGCCGGAGTTGGCGCCGCTCGCCGTAGTCGCGCCGGCTTTGGTCTTGCCGTTGACGCTGTCCGGCGACACCATGGCGAACCCGAATGCGCCGGTGTCGGTGCCGGTTCAGGGCCAACCGAACCTGTCGGCTTGGGCGAGCCCGAGCCAGGTTACGCTCTACCAGACTTCACCGGCTCTGTTCGGCCTGCTGTCGACCGTTCAGGGCACGGCGACGCTGCAATACGCGCCTGGCGGCAGTCCCAACTCGGCCAGTCTCGTCGACGGACAAGGCAACGTGCAGGGTGCGCTGCAGGGCGGCCAGATCACCCTGACCAACCCGGCCGCGCTGACGTTCAATCCGCCAGGAAGCACCCCCGCGCCCGTTGCGCCTGCGACCCCTGCGAACGCAGGCACGCCAAGCGCCAGCAGTTTGGCAGGTGTGGCGGTGAGGCTGGGCAACACGGCCGCGATGACCGGGCTGGATGCGGCGGGCGCCATCCCCGCCACCCCGGGCTTCACCCTGGCGCCGCCGATGGCGCCACTGCCGGGTTACAGCCCACCCAACCTAAACCTGCCGCCGCTGACGGGCACTCCCATCCCCGACCAGCCTGCCATGCCGATCAGCACGGGAACGCCGCTGCCGAACGTCAATCTCGGCAACTGGCAGGAGACGTTCCCGATTTCGCAGCCCACAATCCCATTGATTCTGGAGAGCGTGCAAGCGAACAAGGCTGCGGGAGATGCATACGAGGCTGACGTGATACTGAACACCCTACCTCAAACACAGATCAACATTCAGCCACAAATCACTATCAAATCGGGTGGTCCATCGGGTTTGAACGTCAGGCTGGACGCAATCGGTACAGACGTTAGCAGTGGCGCGCTCAAGCTCTCAGATATGAAAGCTTCACAGACCGCACCTCTCACCTCAAATCAAAAAGCGGTATATCCAGAACTCCAGCAATATGGGGGAACGATCGTTGGGCAAGGTAAAGCACCTTACGTCGGAGGTATGTCTATCCCACCGACGGCCGTTGATATCATCCGGAAACCCTAAGAATGTCTCTTGATCAGCTCGACGTCGTTGACGCAATTGGGGTTGATAAAGTCTCAGATGCGGTCGTGCTTTCAATCATAGATTACTGGCCATGGCATGATACTGAGTCTCATCTAAATACACTTAGAGATAAGATAAAGCGATATCTCGACTACATAGACTCAGGGGAAATCTATGAGAGCTATCCCGATGCCCGCGGTAAAAGCATATCGATTGACGTGGTGGCACAACATAGTTTTCCAGCCGAAGCGATCAAATTTCTCGACAGCATTGCGTTAGCACTTCAGGATGCTGTCAGATTGTCATACAGACATGTGCCATGATGAGCAGCGAGATATCCTTTACAACAGCCTTCAGAGCCCCAAACTAGGCCGCGTGGACAAAGTTGATCCACTGTTTGATTGTGGCTAGCTTGGCGAAGCCGAGGAAGCTGCTTGCGGTATGATCGTATCGGGTGGCGACGCGTCTGCTGTTCTTGAGCCGGTTAAAGAAGCGCTCGATCTTGTTTCGGGTCGCATACAAGGCGCGGTTGACCGTGTGCTGGACATGGCGGTTCTTCTTGGTAGGGATCTCGGGCGTGCCGCCCGGGCGCGAACCTCGTTTCGTATGGCGTCGCTATCATAGCCCTTGTCACCCAGCATGACCTCGGGGGTCGGAGTCGTGCTCGGCCATGAGGTCGGTGAAGGCCGTGCTGCCGTGAGCTTCGCCCGGCGTCAGGAGGAGCGCGATTGGAAGAGCCTCAGCGTTGGTCCGGGCATGGATTTTGGTCGAGAAGCCACCGCGCGAGCGGCCAAGAGCTTGGTTTTGAGTCCCCCTTTTGCGCCAGCGGCACAGTGGTGTGCCCGGATCACAGTGCTATCGACCATATGCACGGCCTCGTTGCCTCCACCCTCCGCGAGGGCTTCGAGCATAAGGTCCCACAGCCCGCTGGCCGTCCAGCGACGATACTGCTTATGCACCGAGTTCCAATTGCCGAGTTCCTCCGGCAGATCGCGCCATGGTGCGCCGGTCCGAGCGATCCAAAACACCGCGTCCAGCGTGCGTCGGTGGTCAACAGGAGGACGCCCCCTCAAGGGACCTCGCTCGATCACAAACGGCTCGAAGAACGCCCACTCGTCGTCGCTCAAAAGGCCTCGGACCACCGCTGATCTCCACCATGAAGATCAGCTTCGAATCACACCCTTCCGCGTGGGGGGAATCCCCCTCGTGCGCTTTGTCCACGCGGCCTAGTCTCTCGACGCGCCCACACAGCGACCTATCCGCACTCGGGTTCAGTTGCGCAATTCGAGAAGGCAACTGGTCAATCATATAGGAGGTGATGGCATTATGCCTACAATTACGGTCTCTCATTCTCGGCAACAGTTGACTACCGATGACCTGACCAATGTCGAGACAAATTTGGGCTTTGTCTTTCCTGATTCCCTTAAGAAGTTTTATCTTTCGCATAACGGTGGCATACCGTATCCAAGTTGCTTCAACAAGGATAATGAGTACTGGCAAGTTAATGAATTCCTCCCAATCAAATATGGAGAGAAAGGAGACCTATTCGAAGACACCTTCAATATACTTGTAGCTGAAGGCGGGGACTTCTTCCCGCGTAATTTGATACCGTTTGCGGTGGACCCCGGCGGAGATATGTTTTGTTTCCGCGATGCGTCGGGAGATATAGGCGCGATATATGGGTGGATCGCCGACAGATATGAGGATAGCGAAGGTTCCGTTGTCAAATTGGCCGATGACTTTGAGACGTTCATTGAGCAGCTTGTAGAATGCCCCTGAGGGTACAAAAGGTCGGTAGGCAATGACCATCGTAAGATTGATGGGGAGACAGCTATAAAGCTGCACTAACCGGCCGTTGTAATTGGCTGTCATCCAGGGGATAGCCATAGCCCTTCTCGCGTCAGCGCTGAAGCTTCACCAAAAGCCGAATCGCTTGGGTCACCCCTGAAGGGCTTTTATCAACCGGCATTCATCCGGAGCCCGAACGCGGGCGTGGGTGCCGCCGCCACTGGGCTGCCCGGCCTGGACAACATGGACGCCAGCGGCCATCCGCTTGCGCCTGCCACGGCCGCGGCGAGCGCAGCGCCGAGCCCGGCAGGCCCGCCCGTCACGAACGTTGCAATGACGCCCGCAGGGGGTCAACTGGCCAACCTTGGGGCAGCGAGCCTTGCCCTTGGTGGCACAACGGCGGCCCTTGGGATGGCTCCGGCCTCGTCGCTCGGGTCTTTGGCGCCTGCCCTGCCTGCGCTGCCGGAGTTGGCGCCGCTTGCCGTGGTCGCGCCGGCTGTGGTCTTGCCGTTGACGCTGTCCGGCGACACCATGGCGAACCCGAATGCGCCGGTGCCGGTGCCGGTTCAGGGCCAATCGAACCTGTCGGCTTGGGCGAGCCCGAGCCAGGTTACAGTATACCAGACTTCACCGGCTCTGTTCGGCCTGCTGGCGACCGTTCAGGGCACGGCGACGCTGCAATACGCGCCTGGCGGCAGTCCCAACTCGGCCAGCCTCGTCGACGGACAAGGCACCGTGCAGGGTACGCTGCAGGCCGGCCAGATCACCCTGACCAACCCGGCCGCGCTGACGTTCACCCCGCCAGGCACCCCAGCGAGCGTTGCGCCTGCGACCCCCGCGAGCACAGGCACGCCAAGCGCCAGCAGCTTGGCAGGTGTGCCGGTGAGGCTTGGCGACACGGCCGCCATGACCGTGCCGGATGCGGGGGCCATCCCGGCCACCCCCGGCTTCACCCCAGCGCCACCAATGCCGCCGCTGCCGGGCTACAGCCCACCCAACCTGAACCTGCCGCCGTTGACGGGGATCCCAATCCCTGATCAGCCAGCCATGCCGATCAGCACGGGGTCGCCACTGCCCGACGTCAACCTGGGCAACTGGCAGGAGTCGTTCCCGATCAGCGATCCGTTACCTACGATATTGATGGTAACGCCGACTCGCACAACAACCGGGACGTCGGCCTCAACTGCTGCACCTCCCGGGTATTATCCGAACGCAGATGGAACAGTTAATGGACCGAACGGAGGGTCATACGCGCCGACTGGGAAATCTGACGCTGCCGGAAACCAAATTTATGTCGGCGGCAATGGCAATTACTATACATTAGCGGAAACCGGCTCTGTAAGAGTTACCTCACCCAATCCGCCTTCCGATATAGGTATAAGCGGTCAGATTGGCGAGATTGCTCTTCAGTCATTGGGAGGGCAATCGCAGGTAACTTTCCAAACAACGCAAGGTCCACGTGTCATAGACCAGCTTAGTTCAGGTAACATTGCTAACGAGGCTAAGGTTGGCTCCGCAACATTAGACGCGGATACAGCGACACAAGTCGCGAAGGATGCTGAGCTACTTGGAACGGGCGCCGTGAACGGCGTCACCTGGAACTTTTATACGAGCCCAATCACAGGGCTCCGTGGCCCATCTCAGCCGTTAGCCGATGCACTTGCAAAAGCGGGCATAAAAGTGGTATATCACTGACTATGCAGTTTACTACCTCATACTCTCCCGCAACAACTATGTTTGTGGCTATGAGCAGGGAGCATCTTCGGCAATTTTATTCTGATTTTATCAAGAATATCCCTTATTGCGTTGAAGAACTCCTTCATATGGTCAGAACTACACCTGAACATGAGGGTTGGATGGGAGATTGCTCACCGCATTCTCTAGACATGTTGGGTGAATGGTTTGCAAAAAAAGTAAGGAAGCGCGATCTGCTCAGAGAAGAACTAAATATACGGGCAAGTCAAACAAGAGGCGATATCGAAGTTGAGTCCTGGGAACTCACACCGGAAACCAAATCACTAGCAGTCTATGTAGGTATGTATTATGGGCAAGTCGTGCTCAAAGAACATCCCGAACTAAGGTGGGAACAGCAATTAAGTAGTAAAAAGCTGGCTGACTTTGGTCAGCCAGTCCTGAAAGGCCTGGGCACCCCTCCGCTTAATCCAGTAAGAGTTGCAAATTCAGTTGCTTCTGGAGTAGTACAGGGTATAAGCAACGGTAAAAGGTTGCGGGATGCATATGACTATTGGTCCAGTCTTATCCGACCGGTTGCAAGCTAAATCTCAAAGGCGTTGTTTTTGGGTGCTTGTGGCGGCTTATACCAAGTCTCTGAGTGCGTGACTCTGGGGCTTGCCCGACGCGGTTCGGTTCTGATTCAAGGTGGTGAACGACGAGGTTCACCATGGCACTTCCCCTTCGGACGGATTTCGATGCGGCGGGTCTTCGGCTGGCGGCCCGACGAGCGATGGACGCTGGGCAAGCACGGCGGCTGTTGGCATTGGCCGCCATCTACGATGGGGCGAGCCGGACGGAGGCGGCCAGGATTGGCGGCGTCACGTTGCAAATCGTCCGGGACTGGGTGATCAAACTCAATGCCCGCGGCCCGGAGGGGCTCATCGACGGCAAGGCGCCGGGTCAACCGTCTCTGCTGAACACGGCCCACCGTGCGGCGTTGGTGGCGATCATCGAAAGCGGCCCGACCCCGGCCGTCCATGGGGTGGTGCGCTGGCGGATCGTCGACCTGTGCCGGTGGGTATGGGAGGAGTTCCGGATCAGCATCGCCAAGCAGACCATGAGCCGCGAGCTGCGTGCACTGGGCTATCGCAAGCTGTCGGCCCGCCCGCGCCACCATGCTCAGGCCGAAGGGGCCATTGAGCGCTTTAAAAAAGCTTCCCAGCCGTGCTGGACGAGGTCGCGCGCGATCAGGGTATCGATGTCACCGACATAGAGGTCTGGTTTGGCGACGAGGCCCGCATCGGCCAGAAGAACAAGATAACCCGGCGTTGGGCCAGGCGAGGCACGCGCCCCTCGGCACCGCAGGACCAGCGCACGGCGTCCACCTACATCTTCGGTGCCATCTGCCCCGAAACCGGCACCGCCGCCGGTCTCGTCCTGCCCTGGTGCAACACCGAGGCAATGGGCCTGCACCTGGCGGAAATCGGCGCCAGGGTCACACCGGGCAAGCACTGCGTGCTGCTGCTCGATCAGGCCGGGTGGCACACGTCCGACCGCCTCGCCATACCGCTCAACATCACCATCGTGCCGCTGCCCGCCAAGTGCCCCGAATTGAACCCGGTCGAGAACGTCTGGCAGTTCATGCGCGACAACTGGCTGTCCAACCGCGTGTTCCCCTCCTACGACGCCATCGTCGACCACTGCTGCTACGCCTGGAACCAACTGGTCGACCAGCCCTGGCGTGTCATGTCCATCGGACTACGCGATTGGGCAATGGGTCACATTCAGTGAGTCTTGGTATTACTCAGCACGGCAAGAAGGACCACCCGACCGACCGCATCGTGCTGGACGACGTGGCCGCCACCCTGGCCTTGGAACTGGCCGCGCAGGACCCGGCGCATCGCGCGCACTCGCTCAGCGAATACGTCAAGCTGCCGGGCAGCGGCGACGGGTTCCAGATCACCGTCGACGCCAACGGCAGCGAAACCCTGAACCGCACCCCCGACGGACCCGGCGGCGCCACCAGCCTGCCCGGCGGCGACGCGGTGATCGCCCAATACACGGCCGCCATCGGCCACACGCCGAGCCAGGACGAGATGGCCGGCTTCCTCGCCGCAGCCGTGGCCGGCGGCGGCCTGCCCGCGGGTACCAACCCGGCCACCGCCCAGCTCACCGTCACCGGGCAGGACGGCACCGTGCTGGCCACGGGCACGGCGGCGCAACTGCTGTCCGAGTGGTCCGCCCTGCTGGCGGCCAATGAGGAAGTCACCCCGACGATCATCCTGACGGCCAGCAGCGGCCCCGGGAACGACCCCACGAACGGCCCGGGCGAGCCGCAACAGCAGGCGCAAATCCTGAACGGCACCGAGGGGGCCGCCTTCCTGCTCGGGCTGGCGATCCAGGGCGGCGCCACCACGGGCGCCATGGTGGCCGGCTACAACAGCACGGTGTCGTATTTCGACCAGATCGACCAGCCGATGCTGGCCGTGGCGGTGCACTACGAGCAGGGGGCCGAAGCCGCCCAGAAGGCCGGCAACAGCGCGCTGGCGACATTGGAAGAGACCGCGGCCAAGCTGGCGCTGCAGATTGCGGCCGAGCCGGAGGGCGCGCGCGGCTCGCTCAGCCAAACCCTTCATGTCGGCGGCAAGGAGACCGAGGTCACCGTCAGCCAGACCACCACCGACATCACCGGCGGCGCCCAGTTCCACGACATCGACCAGGGGATCGGCGGCATCATCGAGCAGGTGGTCGGCATCGTGGCCGACGTGCTGAGCTTCGTGCCCGTGGTGGATGCGATCGCCATCCCGGTGGCCATCGCGGTGGGGGCGGCCGAAGGCGGGCAGGACCTGGCGGACGGCAACATCCTGGGCGGCGTGTTGGCGCTCGCCGGGTCGGCGGCGGGCGGCGTGGGCCAGTATGCCTCCGATATCGGGGAAGCCATCGGGGAGAGCACCGCCGACGTCACCACCGCGGCGCAGGACGTGAGCCGCGGCGTGGCGGCCGCCCAGGGCGTGGACGGTGCGGTGACGGGCGCCGAGGGCGGCGACCCGCTGGCGGCGCTGACCTCGCTGGCCGGCGGCGTGGCGGGCAGCGCCGGCGCGGGCACCGACTGGGGCAAGGGCCTGGCGGCGGGCAGCGCGCTTGCCGGCGCGGGCGTGGCGGCGGCGGGCGGCAACTGGATGAGCGCGCTGGCCGCGACGCAAACGGCAGCCGCCGGCGCCGGGCTGTTCGGCACCTACGACCCCGATGACAACGCGGCACCCGCCGCCTCCGACAGCCAGGACCCGCCGCCCGGCTGGCAGAGTGCCGCGGTGCAGTCGGTGCAGCAGGAGGACCTGCCGCCGCCGGCCACGGCTACGGCCGACGCCAGTGCGGCCACACCCGCCGTCGCAAGCACCGTGGCGTCCACGCAGGCGACCGTCGCCACCGCCGTGACCCAGACCGCCAACAGCGACGCCGGCCCGACCGCGCCCGACGGCCCTGACGCTTCGAGCCAGCAGCAAGCCGACGCGCAGCAAGCCGCCCAGCTGCAGGCGACACAGCGGGCGGGTGCTGCGATGGCGGCGCAGGCGAACGCCGACAGCCAACCGCCTTTGGCGCAAGCGAACTTGACCGCGCAAGTAAATGGCTTTGGCACGGGTCAGGGTAGTGCGCCATCGAGCGACACGCCTGCGGGCACGATTGATCTCGGCACTGTCACGGTCTACGCCCATGCGCCGCCGGTCGCTGCCGCCACGGTGGTGGCGGGTGCGGGCGCCGCGACACTAGAAGCGTTGCTGCCGGAGATCGGCGACGCGGTGCTGACCGGCTTGACCTATCTGGGCCGTGGTCTGCTTACGCTGGGCGAGGGCGTTGTAGGCGGAGTCATCTTGCCTGCGGCGGCGCTAGTCGGCGGAGTTCTGTGGCCGAGTTCGTTGGGCTCTGACGACACGCTGACAGGCCAGGCGGGGACGGGAGGAGTCACGGCTGCTCAGAGCAATCCACCAGACAGCAACACGCCACCACCTCCACCCGCGGTCAGTCCCTCGGGCCAGACAGGCTCGCCGACTGGACCGGAGAATCCTGACGGCAACAGTACAGTTCAAGGGTCGCAGCCGGCCACCACAGCGCCGACTTCAGGGAGCCCCACTCCGCCCCGCACGTTCACGTCGACAGACCCGCTCGTTGGCGACCTGGCAACAAAGATCGAGGCCGCAGTCCCAGGTTCCGTAAATGGTGTGAATGTCTCAATCGCGGATGTAGAGGCAGGCTTGTCGTCTGAAGCGGACATTTCTCTTAGCAACGGAGATATCATTGAAGTTAAGTCTGGTGGGGGCA